>NZ_ML660019.1 GCF_007004645.1 Aliiroseovarius halocynthiae
ATGAACGACATGAACCTGATCGCAGCCAGCGTTCGTATGTTCCCAGCGATGAAGCGTGGTCTGGGCTACGCATCGACCTGCCAGATCCTACTGGCGTCTTAGTCAGATGATCTGAGCCAAAGGTCGGTGGAAACAGCGGCTGGGTGAGGAGGGCCCTACAAATGCAAACCGAAATGAGAAACGGCGCGGCTGATAGGCAAACCCGCATTCGAACAATAGTGGCCTTGGCATGCATTGTTGTTGCGGTGCTGAGCCAGACTTGGTTGTGGGGAGTGCTGTTTGCGGCTTGGGCGGCCCAAGGTACATTGACCGGGAAAGCGTACCTCCTTGAGGATCTTACAAGCAAAAACTTCCCGATGTTGTGCCGTGCCATCAATTTGGTCTGGTTCGCGATAGGCCTTCTTATGATCGTTGAGACATTCGGACCCGAATGGACATTATTTTAAGAAAGGCCAACCGAGAAGCAGATATTCTGGCCTGTTGCGCGGGCGACGTTGCTACGCATCACCAAAATTCCTGACAAGATGGAGGAAAACCCATGACACAAGTCCAAACAGATAAGGCAGAGTGTCTGGCTCTAACGGGCGCTTTGGCAGAGGCCTATAGCGCAAATGATCCACAGGCCGTTGCATCCTTGTTCGCCGAGAACGCGGTTTTCTATAACTCAAATGGTACAAACCATGTTGGTCGGGACAGCATTCTCAATGCGACGCATGAGATCATGTCGATGGGTGGTCTGCACTTCGTTGTCAAAGATGCTGTGGTCGAGGAAGCCGTTGGCAAGGTTGTCACACATTGGCTGCTTATCATCTCTGGACCAACAGGACCCGTTGCCAAATTAGAAGGTACCGATGTTCTGCATTGGGCCGACGGTCTGCTGGTCTACAAATCCGCGTTTTTAAAGACTGGCGCACCCAAACACATGCCTGCCTGACAGACTGGGTTCCCACCTACGCTGAAGGGTTTTGACCTTAGTCGCAGGTGAATTCTTCGCACCGTTTCTGAACCGGCACCACCTGCCTCGAACACTAAGTAACCGCGATCGGAACTCCGATGATGAACACAAGCTATTCCTTCTGGGAAGACAATTATGGATGCTACACCCTAAATGTACCTCTCACAGGAGATCACACAGCTGATGTTGTCATAGTCGGCGGAGGGTTTACCGGTCTTACCGTTGCAAGAGAAATAAAGTACGACAATCCCAGTGCGCGTGTCGTTGTTCTCGAGGCGCAGTATGTTGGTTTTGGCGCGTCGGGTCGAAACGGCGGGTTCAATGCCTCTCAGTTTGGTTTTGAGCCAGGCTTAGTGAAGCTCATGCGGGGGAAAGAGCGCGCGAGCGAGGCCCAACTCTATATGAAGAAAGCCGTCGACTATGTGCGCAACCTCAGCAAGGAGCATGAACTAGACAATGATTACGAGCACAAAGGCGGACTGAGGATCGCCTACACCCCGCCACAAGTCGCGCGCCTCAGAAAAACCTTTGAGCTCCTGAACGAATTCTCGCCAAACAATAGCGAATGGCTAAATGCACCAGAGGTTCAAGCACGGGTTAATAGTCCAAGGCCTCAGGCGGCATTCTTTGAGCCAGACGTTGGTGTCCTAGACCCGACCAAACATGTGCGCGCATTGAAAAGACTGGCTGAATTTGCGGGCGCCGAGATATACGAGAACACACCCGTTACCACTTTCAAGCGTCGCCATGCTGGTGTCGACGTCATTTACCGCGATGGCCGGATCAAAGCTGAGCGAATCGTCATTGCGCTTAACGCTTGGGCCCACCTGTTTGAGGGCCCAAGAAAGCTGAAAAGCGCGACAGGTCCAAAGGGAAGCATCTGAGCTTATTCGCTCGATGATCGAAGCGATTGTAATCACCTCGTCAGAAGACAGGGACGGTTCGATTGTTGATTTGTTTGACGATCTGGCAGGTACTCTGTCGACAGCCTCAAAACGCAACAAGTCCTCGCTGAGCGAGGACTTGTTGAACTTTCACCCTGATGGGTGCGAGGCGTTGGTTGCGGGAGTAGGATTTGAACCTACGACCTTCAGGTTATGAGCCTGACGAGCTACCGGGCTGCTCCATCCCGCGCCAGCGGTGAGGCGTGTATAGCTCCGGCTTTCGGGAAGCTCAAGCGCAATCGGCAAAAAAACTGTTACAAAATGATTGGTGGTGATCTCGTAGGTGACTCGGCCTGTGGACTCCGCTAAGTCTTTGGCAATAAATGAGGGTTTTATGGACGGTACTCTGGCCATTTTATTTCTGCTGACCGCGTTGATTGATATGTGGGTCAATCACTGCGGTCGTGGTTGTGTTAAGCCCGCTGTGGAGATAGCGCGCCATACCCTGTCGGTTGGTAGTCTGATCTTCGACGCAGATTCGATCGGCGGCGAAGCCTATTACCGTCACGACCTTCCAGTCAGCTTCGGCCCCTTCCGTCCAGTGGTGGGGATTTCTGTGGACAGCCTTGGCGATGTTTGGATCGGCGCGGGTGCTGTGAATGAGTTTAGGATGCCAAGCGGTCCTGGATACGCCGAATTCAGTTTCATGCCAGGCTGGTGGATGCGCTCCGAGAGCGGTCCGCATCTTGGTTATCCTATTGAGTTCCGCTCGGGGATCGAGGCAGGAATCTATCGCAACACGGGCGAGCGGATCGGATTGTCATTGGATCATCGCTCGAACGGAGAGCTAAGCTATCCGCTTCCCAATCCCGGTTTGGAAACAGTCCTGATCAGAGTTGGACGCTAATCGGAGTTAACATGCGACCCTTGCGGTTCTTGAAACCAGAAGAATGACTTGAGCCAGGTGCGGGCGCTCATGGGTGCCCCGGACGTGTCCGGTCAGGCGTCTATGCGGATGACGCATGAGTGGTCAGATGGTTTCGCGGCCGAGGGCGCGTCGAACAACGTATACAGCGTCAAAGACGGCAAAATCCTTAAGCCTGGCCTGCTCAACGACTCCTGCAGGGCATCACCCGTGCCGCCATTCTGCGCTTCGCTGAAGAAGCCCAGATGGAGATCGAGGCGCGCTTTTACTGTCGAAGAAGCCCGGAACGCGGATGCTGCCCTTTACGCTTCGGGATTATTTCAACGTAAACCGAAAACACTCCGATTCTTTCTGCCATTGGCCAGATGGTCTGGTATAGCGACTATAGCTCTGGAAACGCTCGGGCAATTCGAAATCGGCACATAGATCGAAACTGTTTTCCGATATCACATTGTATCGGTACGGCTGCCTGTTGGTTTGGTCAACCAGGGGTGCAGCCTTGCAGCGTTCATCGGACTTAAGGGTATCCGGCAGCGCATCATCATGCGATTTGATGCAAGATACCAGCCGAGATAGATCACGTATGTCCCGATGTCTTGCGTCATCGCGCTTTTCTGCCCGCGCGGTGTTTGGTCCGCCAGTAAACATCAGGCCGGCAGCAATGGCCGCAACGGCCAGCACACCAATCAGCGTTGGGGCGATGACATCACGCTGCATCGTCAACCTCGCGAATTTCAGATCTGAAATAGATGAATATTGTTCCCGCAACTACGGCCACTGACAGAGCTTTCAGTGCGAAGCGTAGCGTTAGGTCCCCATTCAAAAGGGCATAGATTGTTGCGGTCAAGTCCCCAAGAAGGGCGAGTGCAGAGAAGAAAAGGGTTACATAGATAAACCACTTTCGTACGCCCGACCGGCGCTTGCCGGGGTCCAGTTTTGCGGATTTCGCGGCCGCGCGGTTCATCATAAGGAAGGTCGGTGCAAAGACGATCAAAGCTGCGATCGACCAGCGTGCCCATTCCAAATCATATCGGCTTGTATAGTCACTCAGCGGGTCATCGACCCAATGATTGATCAGCCGATGGGCCAAGTCCACCAGATGCCATGCCGTCATCGCAAGTGCCGCGAACATGATACCATAGAAAAAGGCTTCCTTGGCAGAGACATATGGGCGTGGACGCGGGACCGGCGTTGGGAAATCGATATCTGCCCAAGCGTCCAAAGCTCCAGCTACTTCGTTCGGTGCCCAGCCCGCTTGGCTGAGTGCGTCGCGGATATCTTCGCGCGATTTTCCAGCTGATATTGCCTTGCGTGTGAACTCGGCAAGTTGGTCTGATGGTCGCATTTCTTGCCCCTTGGTTGATTGTGTCTAGCGTAGGTTGTCACGACAGGGTTGATTGTGGAAGGTCAGCATATCCGGACCTAAAGTCAGGCCGGGCATCTCAGCACGTTATGGGGTGCTTCCTCAATGCAGCTAGCTGTCGCCTAAAGCTGCCCTCAACGCATTATTCGTGAATTCGACGGCATCGCGGTTGGCGATGTGGCCGGCACCGGGGATTACCCGGAAATTGGCGGCTTTGATTGTGCGTGATGCGTCTTCGGCGCGTGCATGGGTCGCCTTGTTTTTCTCGCCTACCATAATGGTCGCAGGCATAGATATATGCGGCAGATGCGGGCGACCGTCATAGGCGAGCGCCGCGCGCATAACTGCATAGATATTGCTGGTGCTCATACGCCCGATCGCGCCCTGAACGTATTTGGCGGCGTCATCAGTCTCGGCACCCATAGAACGTCCGGGCAGCTTGGCCAGAAGTTTAACGGGGATAAGTCTTAGCAGCATCAACATGACGTGCGCAAATGGCCGGGCGATCCGCGAGTCGATTGCGTTGGGGACGGACTCGATCATCACAAGGTGTGAAACGTGGTCCGGATGCCGAGAGGCAAGCTCTAGGGCGACCATGCCGCCAAGAGACAGCCCAATAACGCAATATCGATTTATGCCAAGATCGGTGAGTTGGCGATGCACCCAATCTGCCATGTCTTCGACGCTGCCAACCGCAGGAACGGTGCCGTGACCGGGAAGGTTAAGGGCAATCACACGGTGCGTCTTCTCGAAGACAAGAAGCTGTGGATCCCAGAGCCGGTTGTCAACGCCTGCGCCGTGCAGGAAGACCAACACAGGTCCCTGTCCGTGATCGATAATATCAGCCATGTCGGAACCTGTTGGTGAATGAGAAAAGAGGAAACCTGCAGCACATGTTGCTGTCGCTGTATGTCTATTCTTTGTCTGTAACGTTTTCTTTAAATGCCACCGCAAACTTCGCCTGTTTCTCTGGGCTGGTGTCGGTCTGATAGTTCGCCTTCCACTCGGCCATGGTCATGCCATAGAACGCCTCGCGGCCTTCGTCTTTCGTCATCTCGATGCCACGTTCATTGGCCGCTTCCTGATACCAGCGGGCGAGGCAGTTGCGACAAAAGCCAGCCAGATTCATCAGGTCGATATTCTGTGCGTCGGTGCGGTCTTCCATCAGGTGCTTTTGCAGGCGGCGAAAGGCGGCGGCTTCGATCTCGATACGGGTCTGGTCGTCCATGATGGGCTCCGATAGGTTTGTGGGTCGCGGTATTGGAACGGTTGCGCCCGGTAAGGTCAACCGGGCGCGTTTGGCTTACATCAGTTTCAGTGCCAGCCACGGGGCCACACAGAGGACCAGCGTCAGGATCTTCAGGTTGGCGAGGTAGTTGAAATAGGCGCGGTTCAGCGCGTCCTCGTTCAGCGAAAAGAACACTGTGTGAAGCCGAACGGCCACAGGGCGCAGCAGCGACAGGCCAATGGTTGCCAGCAACAGAAAGGTGATGTTCAAGACTGACATCCAGCCGAAAAACGTCGTCAGTTGTTCAAGTGTCATGGCAGGTCTCCTTTCATTGAAGCCTGCTATATATATGGGGTCCGAGGGCGGTATGGACAAGAAGATCCATATGCGTCAAAGCCGCCCGGTCGTTGCGTGTTACAGGCCGTTTTGGGCCAAAACTTCAGTTAAGATCGGTGCCAAGCGCTTGGCCCAGGCGCGTTGCTGGTCCTGAGTTTCGATCAGGTCATTTCGGATCTCGATCAGCACGTTGGGACGTTTTTGTACAACCGCGTGGCGGTCGATGGAATCTCCGTCCAAATGGCCGCCATATGGTTCATTCTCGCCGACGCATAGATCGGGCTCTTGCTCTAACCGTTTGATCAAGGGCGTTGCAAGGCGGCTGTCGCGCTCGTGCAAGACTGCAATGTGCCACGGGCGCGGTGCCCGGCCATTCAGCTTGGGCGTATAGGAGTGCATCGCCACGATCACGGTATTGTCTTGACGTGCCGCCAGATCCGCCAGCGCATTGTGATAGGGGCGGTGGAAGGCATCCAATCGGCGGGCTTTCTCGGCGGCGTCCGCATGGCGGTTTGCAGGGATCACTGTACCGTCATAAAGTTTCATCAGAAGCGTCGGGTCGTCTTCGCCCCGGTTGGGGTCGATCACAAGGCGCGAGAAATTAGATAGGATCGCGGGTGCGTCCAGAAGTTCGGCCAGATGGATGCTGACCCCAGCGGCGCCAATGTCATACGCGATGTGGCGGTTCATATCCTCGGGCGCGATGCCCAGATCCCCCCCACCGACGCAGGAGGGCACGGTATTTGCGGCATGATCACAGGTGATCAGCCAGCGCGAAGGCCGATCTGGGCCGTGAACGTGAAATGGAAGGTATGTCATCTTGGCGTTGTTTTTCTGTTTCATATCCCCTTTAAGCGAGGTCAAAGCCAAGTGCCAGTTGTCAGCGCTAACATTTTGCGGCATAGGTCCCCTGACCCCGCGTAAGAAATGAAAGAGAGGTGCGCCGTGAGACGCCATCGTAATGTCAAGATCGTTGCAACACTGGGCCCATCTTCAAATGACTACGATACAATTCGTGCGCTTTTTGAAGCTGGAGCCGACGTGTTCCGCATGAATATGTCCCACGGCACCCATGATGAACAACGCGCGCGCCACGCAATGGTGCGGCAGGTGGAAAAAGATCTGGATCGTCCCATCGCGATCTTGGCAGACCTTCAGGGGCCGAAGCTGCGTTGCGGTGTTTTCGCGGCGGGCGCCGCTGACATTGAAGAAGGTCAGGATTTCCGCTTTGATCTGGATGACACGCCGGGTGAAGGTCATCGTGTTTGTTTGCCCCACCCCGAAATTTTTGCCGCGCTTGAGGTCGGGTCCACTTTGTTGGTCAACGACGGGAAGTTGCGTTTGAAGGTGCGTGAATGTGGTGCAGACTTTGCCGATTGTATCGTTGAAGTTGGCGGGACGATCTCGGATCGCAAAGGGGTAAATGTGCCGGATGTTGTGCTGCCGCTGGCCGCCTTGTCCGACAAAGATCGCGCAGATTTGGAATTTGCCTGTCAGCTGGGCGTTGACTGGCTGGCGCTCAGTTTTGTGCAGCGTCCAGAGGACGTGGAAGAAGCGCGCGAGTTGGCGCACGGCCGTGCCGCCGTTTTGTCGAAAATTGAAAAGCCTGCCGCCGTGAATGCGTTTGACGCCATCTTGGAAGCGTCCGACGGCATCATGGTTGCACGTGGCGATCTGGGGGTCGAACTGCCCGTGCATGCCGTGCCGCCGATCCAGAAACGTCTGGTGCATTCGTGCCGTCGCGCGGGCAAGCCTGTGATTGTCGCTACCCAGATGCTGGAAAGCATGATCGAAAGCCCGATGCCCACACGTGCCGAGGTTTCGGACGTGGCAAACGCGATCTATGACGGCGCTGACGCGGTTATGCTGTCGGCGGAAAGTGCCGCTGGTCAATACCCGGTCGAGGCCGTGGCCACCATGAATGCGGTCGCCATCGAGGTCGAGAATGACGAGACCTATCGCGAGCAGCTGGAAGCGTCGCGTGTCGCAAGTCGCAGTGGGGTCAATGACGCCATTGTTGCCGCCGCGCGTGAAATCGCAGAAACCACGGACATCAAAGCGATCTGCTGCTTCACGCAATCTGGGACCACCGCGCTGTTGACCGCACGCGAGCGCCCCCGCGTGCCGATCATCGCCTTGACACCTTTGCGAGGCACGGCGCGCCGGCTTTGTCTGTCTTGGGGTACGAACTGTTTCGTAACCGCGTCGGTCGTCGAACGCTTTAAAGCAGCTGTCGTATCCGCTGCTCGGGCGGCCAGAAGTTCAGGTTTCGCGGAGGAGACGGATCAAATCGTTGTGACCGCAGGTGTGCCGTTCAACGTGCCCGGCACGACCAACATTCTGCGCGTCGCGCCGTGTGACGAGAGTTTGATCTACGCAACCTGATAAACTTGATCTACGCACCTTTCCCAAATTGGGCTATGATGTTTGAATAAGACATCAGATTGGTTCTTTGGGGAAGGGGCGAGATCGTGGTTTATGATAACTTTTTTGTAGTGGGGCTTTTCGTTATTGTGTTGTCAGTACCCACAATTATGGGTGCGCTTCGGCGTGGAGATGCGCCACGCATACCGGCGATAATGTTTCTAATGGGTGGCGGATTGGTAGCTTTGGCGGTCAGCGCAAAGCCGGATAGATATAGCTTGGGCACCATTCCGCAGGTGGTGGATGCTTTTGTCAATCGCTGGATGGCGTATTTCCAAGCCTGACCTTTGATCGATACCGGCAAAAAGCCCTTGCGAGTCGGGCAATCTGCCCCTATACGGCCAACTTCATGTGCGCGCGGGCTAATGTGGCATGCCCGCCGTGCATCAACGTAACCTTTGTTTGGAGACGAAAATGCCCAAGATGAAGACGAAATCGAGCGCCAAGAAGCGCTTTAAGGTTTCCGCGACCGGCAAGGTCATCGGAGCCCAGGCTGGTAAACAGCACGGAATGATTAAACGGACGAAGAAATTCATCCGCAACGCACGCGGTACGTCCGCTCTGTCCGCCCCCGACGCTAAGATCGTCAAGGGCTACATGCCCTACGACCGCTAAGAGGAGATACTGATATGTCCCGCGTTAAAGGTGGAACCACAACCCACGCCCGTCACAAAAAAGTCGTCAAGGCCGCCAAAGGCTATTACGGTCGCCGCAAGAATACCTTTAAGGTAGCGCGTCAGGCCGTCGACAAGGCGAACCAATATGCAACTCGCGACCGTAAGAACCGCAAGCGTCAGTTCCGTGCGCTGTGGATCCAGCGTATCAACGCTGCTGTCCGTTCGCATGACGAAAACCTGACATACTCGCGCTTCATCAACGGCCTGAACCTGGCTGGTGTTGAAGTGGACCGTAAGGTTCTGGCTGATCTGGCCGTACACGAGCCGGAAGCATTCGGTGCCATCGTTGAAAAAGCACAGGCTGCACTGGCTGCCTAAGCCAATCACAGCGAAGAAATCAAAAGCCGCGAGGGGGAACCTTCGCGGTTTTTTCATGTGTGGTGTCGCCACCCAAGGTCCGATTTTCTGTCTTACCCGGTCGGCCGTTTTCAACTTGGCATTGCGAAGGTTCTTTTTTCCAGTAGGTTGCCTTCATTCTGGATGCTTTAAGGTGAAATCTACATTGAAACGGTTCTCGGTCGACATTCTTGTGCTCTTCGTTGCGATCGGTGTGTTGGCGGCGTTGCTCGTCAAGCATCAGGAATTTTTCCACGATGATGCTTACATCACGTTGCGCTATGCACGGAACTTTGCAGAGACCGGGCTAATTCAGTGGAACCGCGGGGAATGGGTGGAAGGTTATACAAGCTTGCTGCATGTGGTGTTGACTGGTGGTTTCTTGCGGCTGGGGATCGATGCCATCGAAGCAGCGCAACTAGTGAATGTCATTGCAGTTCTAGTGCTGCTTGTTGCGACGGGAATGTCGGCGCGGGCTGTATTGCCTGGGCGGGACAACTGGCTCCCACGGGGGTTGACTGTATTGACCGTGGCAGGTTCGACACCCGTTTCCGTATGGGTGCTGGGGGGGCTCGAGGCGGTGGTTGCCGCTGCCTTGCTTGCTGCTGGATTGACGGCTTTGTTGTGCTATCTTCGTAAACCACGCCCTTGGCTGTTGGTTGCCGCTGCAGTTGCCTATTCACTGGCAATCCTGACGCGTTTGGATACGTCGGTATTCATCGCGGGATCTGGGCTAGGGTTGCTGATGATCAATTCCTCAGCGTGGCGGGCACGTTTTCTGGCTGCTGCGATCGTGGTCGGGGTTCCCGCTGCCGTCTCCTTTGTCCAGATGGGAATACGCTGGCAGGTCTATGGCGAACTATTTCCGCTAACGTTCTATGCGAAGGCTGATTTGCCTTTGCTGGACAAGCTTTCAAGCGGCGCTGACTATATTGCCTTGGGGTTGATTATGGTGCCGACGGTGGGGATAGCGTTTCTCATCACGGGCATAGTGTCGAGAAGCGCACAACTAAGCGTGGCGACGAAGTTGTTGGGCATCGCAGTGTTTCTACAGTTGTTGTACATCTGCTGGGCGGGCGGAGATCACATGCCATGGGCGCGGATGTTCGTTCCAATTATCGCACCATGTGCTTTGCTGCTTCTTGCATCAGTCTCTGACATTGGGGTTCAGACAAGACATATTGTTGTTGGGAGCTCGGCGCTTGCAGCGTTGATCGTTGCGATCATTGGCCCATCCAGTGTGAGGGACCGGGCGGCCCAGTACGGCGAAATCGTGGGCCGGCATATAGACCGCACGTGGCCCGCAGGTATCACAGTTGCGCTGAACACTGCAGGGTCTACCCCATTTATCGCAGGTCAGGGCCGTACATTTATCGATATGCTCGGTCTGAATGATCCAATCATTGCGAAAAGGAAGAATGTACCCATTCTGACACAGCAACAACACTGGCCTGGACATACAAAGGGGGATGGCGCCTATGTTCTGTCACGAGCACCGGACCGGATTATTATTGGCCCAGCTCACGGCGTGGATATTTCCGCCGCGTGGTTTCTGTCTGGGGCGGAAATGGCTTCTATGCCTGAATTCGCAAGGTGTTATCAAAGGATGATAGAGACAATTCCCTATCTGGAAGACGGGGGCAAGCTGGATGGCACGCTCCCAGACACGTTTGTGTTCACGTATTACAGACGCGTGTGCTCTTAGAGTGGATGCTATTTCAGCGTATCAACGCTGCTGTCCGTTCGCATGACGAAAGCCTGACATACTCGCGTTTCATCAACGGCCTGAACCTGGCTGGCGTTGAAGTGGACCGTAAGGTTCTGGCCGATCTGGCCGTTCACGAGCCCGAAGCATTTGGTGCCATCGTTGAAAAAGCACAGGCTGCACTGGCTGCCTAAGCCAATCACAGCGAAGAAATCAAAAGCCGCGAGGGGGAACCTTCGCGGCTTTTTTGTTTTTGGTGGTGGATGTCAGCTGTGCGGACTTTGTAGACCTTCAAAGTTTAGCTACACATGCAAGAATACATCCAACACTGTTAGCTTTGTTCTAAGTAAGGAAGGCATGAATTATGACTGTCATTCCCACATTGAAAACTGAACGTCTATTATTGCGCGCTCCAACCTTCGAAGACTGGCCTGACTTTTGGGAACTGATGAAATCGGAACGATCTGTGTATATGGGTGGTCCATTTTCAACGGTGCATGCATGGGGCGATTTCTGTCAGGGGATTGCACAATGGAAAATGTTTGGTTTTGGAAGTCTTTCGATTGAGGTTATTTCTACAAATCAGTGTGTTGGAAGAGTCGAGATTAACTATGGGCCACGTTGCCCGGAACCAGAGCTGGGTTGGCAGGTTTTCGATTTTGCAGAAGGTAAGGGGTATGCGTTCGAAGCCGCGATTGAGATGCGGCGTTGGGCATTTGAAGTGCGTGAACTGCAAACTCTTGTGAGCTACATCGACCCAAGAAACCAGCGTTCGCAGGGGCTAGCAGAAAGGCTAGGGGCTGCGCTTGACGAAACGGCTGAAAAACAGGACCCAGATGATTTGGTGTATCGACACTCATGAAAGCCTCAGTAGGGCTCAAAAGTGGACAATCCCGAATTTTCGGTCCCCATGTCGATTTTGCCAATCGTCAAACGTCTGGTACACAGAAAGGCTAAGACCTTTCCCAACAGACGAAAGGAAGAAAGATGCAATTTATCTGTTTGATTTATAACGCCGAGGACAATGGCCCGCAGCCCGGCACGGACGAATTTGGTCCATATATG
This sequence comes from Aliiroseovarius halocynthiae, assembly GCF_007004645.1. GTDB lineage: Bacteria > Pseudomonadota > Alphaproteobacteria > Rhodobacterales > Rhodobacteraceae > Aliiroseovarius > Aliiroseovarius halocynthiae. The sequence goes on from NZ_ML660019.1 coordinate 11,899, forward strand.
CAGGCCTATGCGGACTACACGCAGGAAGTTCAGGATGCGGGCGTGATGGTTGGCGGCGAGGCGTTGCAGCCCATTGCGACCGCCACCACTGTATCTGTGCGTGACGGCAAGACCGAGCTGATGGACGGCCCCTTTGCCGAAACGAAAGAGCAGTTGGGTGGCTATTATATTCTCGACTGCAAGGACCTGGACGAGGCGCTGAAATATGCAGCCAAGATCCCGGATGCCAAATATGGGCGCGTGGAAGTGCGTCCCGTAATGGTCTTCGACTGATCCTAGATGCTGTCCCCGGTCGACGTATCTGCGCAGATCGCGCGATTGATCCGCGAAGACTGGGGGCGCATCCTGTCTGCGCTTGTGTCCTCGACTGGCAACTATGCGCTGGCCGAGGACAGCTTGCAGGACGCGGTGGTATCCGCGCTTGAGGTCTGGCCGAAGAAGGGCATTCCCATCAACCCCGATGCGTGGCTGATCACGGTGGCGCGGCGCAAGGCGCTGGATCGGATCCGGCGCGGCGAAACCGCTGATCGTAAATCTGGTGAACTGGCGCTGTGGCTGGAACAGCACCGCGCAGATCCCGAGGATCGCGACATGGTCATTCCCGATCACCGTCTGGAACTGATGTTCACCTGCTGCCACCCCGCGCTTGAGGAAAAGTCGCAGGTGGCGCTGACCCTGCGTGCCTTGGGCGGGCTGACCACGGATGAAATCGCGCGTGCCTTTCTGGACAAACGTGCCGCGATGGCCGCGCGCCTGACACGGGCGAAGAAAAAACTGGCCGGGGCGGGGATTGCCTTCAAACTGCCCGAGCCTGAAGACTTGCACACCCGCACCGATGCTGTGCTGCGTGTGATCTATCTGATTTTCACCGAGGGCTGCCACGCGTCCTCGGGCCAGATGATGCGCGAGGAACTGGTGCAAGAGGCTATTCGGTTGGGCCGTATCCTGACCGGCCTATTGCCGGATCATGCCGAGACGCGCGGCCTGTTGGCGCTTATGCTTCTGTCCGACAGTCGTCGCCTGACGCGCCGGGGCGCGGATGGCAGCTTTGTCCCGCTTGATGCCCAGAACCGCGCCCGGTGGGATCAGGCGCGGATCCGCGAAGGGATCGCCCTGACCAAATCCGCGCTGGGCGCGGGGGCCGCTGGCCCCTATGCGCTGCAAGCAGCCATTAGCGCCGTACATGCCGAGGCACCCAGCTTCGCAGACACCGATTGGCCGCAGATCGTCGCCCTGTATGACCTTCTGTATCGGGCGCAACCCAACCCGGTTCTGCGCGTCAATCAGGCGGTCGCTCTGTCCTATGCAGACGGCCCGCAGGCTGGGCTGGATCTGCTGACGCGGATCGAAGGCGAGGGCCGTCTGCAATCCTATCAACCCTTCCATGCCTGCCGCGCCGACCTTCTGGCGCGTCTCGGGCGGTTGGACGACGCCACCCAAAACTATCGCGCCGCCATCGCCCTGTCCCAAGCGCCCGAGGAAGCCGCGTTTCTGGAAAAACGCATGGACGCCCTGAACGGCCCGTAATCCGCGCAGCAACCTTGCCATTTTGCACTCTATTCGCTAGCTGGAAACGGTGCGAAGCAAAGGGACCGAGATGGACGAGCTCAGAACAAAATATCTGGACGCAATCGGTGGTGCGGCTGACGAGGCTGCGCTGGAAGATATCCGTGTGCAGGCGGTCGGGAAGAAGGGTGAAGTGGCCCTGAAAATGCGCGAGCTGGGCAAGATGACGCCCGAGGAACGGCAGGTGGCCGGGCCGAAGCTGAACGCCCTGAAGGACGAGATTAACTCGGCCATTTCCGCCAAGAAATCCGCGCTGGCCGATGCGGCGCTTGATGAACGTCTGCGCACCGAATGGCTGGACGTCACTTTGCCGGGGCGCCCGCAGCGCCGTGGCACGATCCACCCGATCAGCCAAGTGACCGAGGAAATATCGGCCATCTTCGGCGATATGGGCTTCTCGGTCGCGGAGGGTCCGCAGATCGAAAGTGACTGGTACAACTTCGACGCCCTGAACATCCCGCCGCACCACCCTGCGCGGCAGGAGTTCGACACGTTCTATATGCACCGTGATGAAGGTGATAACCGCCCGCCACACGTGCTGCGCACCCATACTTCGCCGGTGCAAATCCGCGCGATGGAGAAGACCGGCGCGCCGATCCGCGTGATCGCACCGGGTCGCGTCTATCGCTCGGACTACGACCAGACCCACACCCCGATGTTCCATCAGGTCGAGGGGCTGGCGATCGACAAAGACATCTCGATGGCGAACCTGAAATGGACGCTGGAAGAATTCTGCCGCGCGTTCTTTGAAATCGACGAGATCGAACTGCGCTTCCGCGCCTCGCACTTCCCCTTCACCGAGCCGTCGGCAGAAGTCGACATTCGCTGCTCGTGGGAAGGCGGCACGCTGAAACTGGGCGAGGGCGACGATTGGATGGAAATCCTTGGCTCCGGCATGGTGCATCCGAAAGTGCTGTCGGCGGCGGGTGTGAACCCCGACGAATGGCAAGGCTTTGCCTTTGGCCTCGGCATCGACCGTCTGGCCATGCTGAAATACGGCATCCCCGACCTGCGCGCGTTCTTCGACAGCGACCTGCGCTGGCTGCGCCACTATGGGTTCAGCTCACTTGACGTGCCGACCATGCGTGGGGGGTTGAGTAGGTGAGCTCAACGGATTGGCTCCACAGATACTTAGAAAGTTTGGCCGCAATCAACGCGCCGGTGCTCGAGTGCTTGCTGCCACCTGCGAGTGAGAGTGAGATTCAAGTGTTGGCGCAAGAGACAGGATTAAGTATCCCATCATCTTTGCGTGCATTTTGGCAACGTGTCGGAGGTATCCAGCAAGGGTTAACCTACCACAATGCAGCGTTTGCCGGATATCTGTTTGCACCAGTTTCTGTACAGGAATCACTCGAGGACTTTCGTTTGGCTGAACAGTTGCGTCGCGAAAACCCAATGGAGGATCAGGAGTTCGCTGATCAGTTTTGGCCAGCTGGTATGATCAAGTTTGCTGGCGAGGATTCAAACGGTTTCTGGGTAAATTGTAGACCAGAATCGCCGACGTTTGAGAGTGTTTATGTGCGTTTTGTGAATAGCGATCCGCTGTTGCGTTGGTCGACAAACATTAACGCGCTATTTAAAACGCTTTGTGCGGCCGTGGCCGAAGGAACGATCCGGGTCGCGGGAGAAACCGACGCCGATTGGGACGCGGGATCGCTGGCTACAGATGAAACCGCCTTAGATGTGTTAGCTAAAAAAATGAATCCGGGATGCGCTGCGCATGACGATGAGTCAGCAGTTCATGCTATCCCCGACTGGAATTAAGAGGTTCAAATGAAATTCACCATCTCCTGGCTGAAAGACCACCTCGACACCACGGCCTCCGTGGAAGACATCGCCGAGGCCTGCACCGATCTGGGGCTCGAGGTTGAAGAGATCTTCAACCCCATGGACCGTCTGGGCGCCTTCACCATCGCCAAGGTCAAATCGGCCGAGAAACACCCCGACGCTGACCGTCTTCGCGTGTGCACGGTCGAGACGAACGAGGGCGAAAAGCAGATCGTTTGCGGTGCGCCGAATGCCCGCGAGGGGATCACTGTGGTGCTGGCCAAACCCGGCGACTATGTGCCCGGCATCGACGTGACCCTGTCTGTCGGTAAAATCCGCGGCGTGGAAAGCCACGGCATGATGGCCTCTGAGCGCGAGCTGGAGCTGTCGGACGAGCATGACGGCATTATCGAGCTGCCTTCGGGCGAAGTGGGCGACAAGTTCGTCGATTGGCTCGCCGCCAATGACCCCGAGAAAGTCGACCCGGTGATCGAGATCGCCATCACGCCGAACCGCCCGGATGCGCTGGGCGTGCGCGGCATTGCGCGCGACTTGGCCGCCCGTGGTCTGGGCACGCTGAAGCCCTTGAAAGAACACAAGGTTGAGGGCAACGGCCCCAGCCCGATCAACGTGACCATTGACGAGGATACGCTGGACGCGAACCCCTTGTTCATGGGGCGTTTGATCAAGGGCGTGAAGAACGGACCCAGCCCCGCGTGGTTGCAGGCGCGTTTGAAGGCCGTGGGCCTGCGCCCGATCTCGGCCTTGGTCGATGTCACCAACTTCTTCACCTACGACATGAACCGTCCGCTGCACGTGTTTGACGCCGACAAGGTCAAAGGCGACCTGCGCGTACATCGTGCGAAGGGTGGCGAGACCTTGGTTGGTCTGGACGAGAAAGAATACACGTTCGACGCTGGCATGATCATCATTTCGGATGATGAAGGCGTAGAAAGCATTGCAGGCATCATGGGCGGTCTGCCCACCGGCTGCACCGACGAGACCACCAACGTCTTCCTTGAAGCCGCTGTCTGGGATGCGATCCGTGTCGCGAAAACGGGCCGTGTGTTGAAGGTCAACTCGGACGCGCGCTATCGCAACGAACGAGGCATTGACCCGGAATACAACGCGCCCGCGATCGAGGCTGCGACCCAGATGATCCTTGATCTCTGCGGGGGCGAGGCATCAGACGTTGTGGTCGCTGGCGACGTGCCGGATGTTTCGCGTGCCTATAAGCTGGACACCGACCGTGTTCAGTCGCTGGTCGGTATGGACATCCCTGCGGACGAGCAGCGCAAAACGCTGACCGCGCTGGGCTTCACCATCGACGGTGATATGGCCCATGTGCCGTCTTGGCGTCCTGACGTGCTGGGGTCGGCAGATCTGGTCGAGGAAGTGGCCCGCGTCGCATCCCTGACCAAGCTGGTTGGCAAGCCGCTGCCGCGCACCCATGTGGGCGTGCCAAAGGCGATCCTGTCGCCAATGCAAAAGCGTGAAGGCATTGCACGGCGCACCGTGGCGGCTCTGGGCTACAACGAATGTGTAACCTACAGCTTCATTGATCAGGCGAGTGCGAAACGCTTCGGCACTGGTGGTGACAACGTGGCCTTGGCGAACCCGATTTCGTCCGAGATGAGCCACATGCGCCCCTCGCTTCTGCCCGGTCTTCTGCAAGCCGCCGCCCGCAATCAGGCACGCGGGTTCATGGATCTGGCACTGTTCGAGGTTGGCCCAGCGTTCAGCGGCGGTGAGCCGGATGAGTACGAGCAGATGGTCACCGGCATTCTGGTCGGCCACACCGGCCCGCGTGATCGCTTCGGTGCACGTCGCCCCGTGGACACCTATGACGCTAAGGCGGATGTCGAAGCTGTGCTCGCGGCCATCGGCGCACCTGCCAAGCTGACCTTCGTGCGTGACATGAACGCGTGGTGGCATCCGGGACGCTCGGCTAAGCTGGGACTGGGTCCGAAGAACATCCTTGGCGCATTTGGCGAGCTGCACCCGAAAACGATTGCCGAGATGGACGTGAAAGGCCCCGTTGTGGCCTTCGCCGTGCATTTGGCGAAAGTGCCGTTCCCGAAAGCCAAAGGCACGGGCCGTACGGCGCTGGGCGCATCTGACCTGCAGCCGGTTGAACGCGACTTTGCCTTCGTGGTGGACGCCAATGTGGAAGCGATCAATCTGGTGAACGCTGCGGCCGGTGCCGACAAGGCGCTGATCACCGATGTGAACGTCTTTGACGAATTCATCGGTGGCTCGCTGGGCGAGGGTAAGAAGTCCCTTGCTATCACCGTGCGCCTGCAACCGCGCGATGCGACCCTGACCGATAAGGATATCGAGGCTGTCAGCCAGAAGATCGTTCAGAAGGTCGAGAAAGCGACAGGCGGCAGCCTGCGCGGATAAACTCTTCGCCGGGGCGCTTTGCGGTCCGGCACACGCCCGCCCGCCCCATGGCGGGCGTGTTCCACGCCCACCCGTGCGGTCGCGTGCCTAACGTTTGGGGCGAAAGGAACTCCTATGACCCTGAACGTTTATCTTTCTGGCGAAATCCACACCGATTGGCGCAAGCAGATCATCGACGGCGCGAAAGGGTTGGATGTGGCTTTCAGCGCCCCTGTGACGGATCACGATGCCTCGGACGACTGCGGCGTTGCTATTCTGGGCGACGAGCCCAACAAGTACTGGCACGACCACAAAGGCGCGATGATCAACGCCATCCGCACCCGCAAGGGGATCGAGGAGGCCGACATTGTCGTCGTGCGCTTTGGCGAGAAATACCGCCAGTGGAATGCCGCCTTCGACGCGGGCTTTGCTGCCGCGAAGGGCAAGTCGCTGATCATTCTACAGCTGCCCGAGCATGATCATGCGCTGAAAGAAGTGGATGCCGCAGCACTGGCCGTGGCACGCGAGCCAGCACAGGTGGTCGAGATCCTTAAATACGTACTGACCGGCGCCCTGCCGGACTGACCAGCACGTCAATATGCGGTGACGGCAGCCAAATTTTTCCCCAACAATACTCGCGGTTTCCGTGTATATTGGGCCCAATGCGAACAGGGTCATGCATGGTGCACGATCACGAAACATACGGGGACAGTATGCTTAAAGAATTCAAAGATTTCATCGCCAAGGGCAATGTCATGGACATGGCCGTTGGTATCATCATTGGTGCCGCGTTCACCGCGATTGTCAGCTCGCTGGTGGCCGACCTGATTAACCCGATCATCGGGTTGTTCATGGGTGGTATCGACTTCACTAACATGTACGCTGTGCTTTCCGGCGATGTTGCTGCCGGCGCTTCGTTGGAAGCTGCACGTGAAGGCGGCGCTGCGGTCTTCGCCTATGGCTCGTTCATCATGGCCATCATCAACTTCCTGATCATCGCTTGGGTGGTGTTCATGCTGGTGCGCTATGTCAACAAAGCCAAAGACGCTGCCGCCAAGGAAGAAGAAGCCGCAGAAGAAGCACCGGCCGGCCCGAGCGAGTTGGACCTGCTGACCGAGATTCGGGACGCCCTGAAGAAGTAAATTCGTCCCTCAAGGACCGCGCAAGGGCGCTGCGATTTGCGGCGCCCTTTTTGTTTGGATTTTCTTGCCCCGTTTCCGGATTTTCCGCGTTTTTCGTTTGACACTGGGCACGTGCCGGAATATTCGAACCTCCGATATGAGATGGCGTGGTAGCTCAGCTGGTTAGAGCACAGCACTCATAATGCTGGGGTCGGCGGTTCAAGTCCGCCCCACGCTACCATCTCAATCTTGAAGAAAGCCCTGCCTGCTGGCGGGGCTTCTTTCGTTCTGGCCTAGGTTAGGTGATAGGTCAGCGCGCGCCGGATCAACAATGCAACGGCGTCATGCGGGATATCTGCAGGATCTTCGAATATGACTGCGCGATTTCCATCGAATTTCAGCGACTTGGGAAACAACGCGCGGACATCTGACATCACGCTTGTTTGGCAATGCGTATAAATCGCAATGCCGCCCGATTTGGGGATGCCCAGACGCACGGTCGTGCCGGATTTGGAGTGGCTGGTCAGATATGCGGGCTGTCCCCACTTCAATGTCTCTTCCAGCGGGCCGATGGCGGCATCTTCACGCGCAACCTCGAATATCATGCGCCGAAGGGCAAGCAGTCCGCGCCGTGCGGATGGTTCGAATGCGTCAAATGCGGCCTGAACTTCAGGATCGGTGATTTTTTTGGGCGGCTTTTCCATGTCCCGACCGTGACGTCTTGACCTGCGCCCTGTCAAAGAAAAAGCCCCACCAGAAGGCGGGGCTTTCAAAAGACCTGAAAGGGAGGATCAGGCCTTCAGCGCCAATGCTGGCGACAGAACGTCAAGGCCAAGGGCTTCGCCGACCGCGTAATAGGTCAGCTTGCCTGCGTGTACGTTCAGGCCGTTCAACAAATGCGGATCATCCTCGCAGGCCTGCTTCCAACCTTTGTCGGCCAGTGACAGCATGAAGGGCAGGGTGGCATTCCCCAGTGCGATGGTCGACGTGCGCGCAACCGCGCCCGGCATGTTGGCCACGCAGTAATGCATCACGTTGTCGACTTCATAGATCGGGTCGGCATGGGTGGTGGCTTTCGAGGTCTCGAAGCAGCCACCTTGGTCGATGGCGACGTCCACAAGCACGGCGCCCGGCTTCATGGTCGGCAGCTGTGCGCGGCTGATCAGTTTGGGGGCAGCTGCACCCGGGATCAGAACGGCGCCAATCACCATGTCGGCCTGCTGGACCAGCTCGGCAGTTGCTGCGGCGGTCGAGTACTGGTTCTTGAAGGTGCCACCATAGACGTCATCCAAATAGCGAAGACGCGGCAGCGAACGATCCAGAACGGTCACATCTGCGCCCATGCCAGCAGCGACCTTGGCGGCGTGGGTGCCGACGACACCGCCGCCGATCACAACGACCTTGGCCGGGCCTACACCGGGCACACCGCCCATCAAGACGCCCCGACCGCCATTGGCCTTCTGCAGGGTCCATGATCCGACCTGAGGGGCCAAACGCCCTGCAACTTCCGACATAGGGGCCAGCAGAGGCAAGCCACCATTGCTGTCGGTGACGGTTTCATACGCAATTGCAGTGCAGCCCGACGCCAGCAGGTCATGGGTCTGATCGGGGTCCGGGGCAAGGTGCAGATACGTGAACAGAAGCTGCCCTTCACGCAGCATCTTGCGCTCTCCGGCTTGCGGCTCTTTCACTTTTACGATCATGTCGGCTTTGGCGAAGATCTCTTCCGCCGTGTCCAGAACAGTCGCGCCAACGGCACGGTAATCGTCATCCGAGAACCCAGCACCCATCCCGGCACTGGTTTCAACGATGACAGAATGGCCACGTCCGATGGCCTCGCCTGCGGCGGCGGGCGTCAATCCGACGCGGAATTCTTGTGGCTTGATCTCTTTTGGGCATCCGATCAGCATGGGGGTGTCCTCCTTCTCCCTGGTGCTGAGACATTAGGCTCTCATCTTTCGATCTTGGGGGGGCTGGGATGCAATTGCTTTGAAAAGATGTGGCGCAGCGGGTATGGTTCTTCGAAGGAATCCGCGCAAATGGCGCAAATAGCGCAAGGAATGTGATCATAATTGGAACTTGATAGTGTAGATCGCCGCATATTACGGGCATTGCAACGCACTGGCCGTATTTCAAACGCTGAGCTGTCCGAGAAGGTGAATCTGTCCCCATCCGCGTGCCATCGCCGAGTGCAAAGGCTTGAGGCTGAGGGCTTCATCAAGAACTATGTGGCCCTTCTGGATGCGCGAAAGTTGAACTGCCCGACCACTGTGTTTGTCGAAATCACGCTGTCCGGTCAGGCAGACGAAGTTCTGGAAGCCTTCGAGCGCGAGGTCGCGCGTGTGCCGGACGTGCTGGAATGTCACCTGATGGCGGGCACGGCAGACTATCTTCTGAAAGTCGTTGCACAAGACACTGAAGACTTTGCCCGGATTCACCGCCAGTACCTTGCACGCCTTCCAGGCGTTCAGGGAATGCAATCCAGCTTTGCCCTGCGCACGGTGTTTAAGACTACGGCACTGCCCGTCTGAACTGCTCCCGCGCCCTTATGACCTGATGGTCAACAGGCTTGGGGGTGGCCGCGCATTCTGCGCGGCGGATTTCAAGCCTTCGGCGAGGATATTTGAAACAAGAAAAGCGATCAGATCCTGATATCGCGTCTTTTTCTTGTTCAAATATCCCGGGGTGAGCCCCGGCAGGGGCGAGGGGCAGCGCCCCTCAGGCTCACGAAGTGAGCCACCGTTGCTATGCTGCGCGTGCTGCCAAGGGTTGCTCTTTCACAGGCAAATGCACGATGGCCGAGAACGCACCGACGCCAACACCGATCCACCAGACCAGTGTATAGTCGCCAAACGCGTCATACATCCGACCACCTAACCAAACGCCAAGGAAGCTGCCCAACTGGTGCGAGAAGAAGACGATTCCGTACAGCGTTCCCATATAGCGCAGGCCATAGATATGCGCGACAAGGCCTGATGTCAGCGGGACTGTTGCCAGCCAGAGCGACCCCATCGCGATTGAGAAGATGATGACCGAGGTCGGCGTGATCGGCATTAGGATGAACAAGGTCGCCACGATTGTACGCCCGGTATAGATCGCCGCCAGAAGGTACTTTTTCGAATAGGTCTTACCCAGATACCCTGCCAGCAACGTCCCGCCGATATTGGCGAGACCAATCAGGGAAATCGAGATCGCACCCAGAGCGGATGTGGTTGAAACGCCCACCGCAGCCAACGTTCCCGACGGATCAATCGCCCCGCACATCTCGGTCACGAAGGCTGGGAAATGTGCGGTGATGAACGCCAGCTGATAGCCACAGGAAAAGAAGCCCAGAAAGATCAAAGTATAACTGGGGTCCTTCAGCGCCTTGATCAGGATCTGCCCCATGCTTTCTTCCAGTTCGGATTTGCTGACGAGGCTTTCGGTTTTCATCAACGGGAGCAATGCCAGCGTTGCCAGAATGGCGGCGGCGAAAGCGATGAAGACGCTTTGCCATGTCATGAAGGTCAGCAGGTATTCGGCCAGCGGCGCACCAAACACCTGACCGGCGGATCCGGCAGCAGTGGCGATTGCCAAGGCCATCGAACGATTCTCGTCACTGGCGGCACGGCCGACAACGGCCAGAATAACGCCAAACCCGGTGCCCGCGATGCCGAAGCCCACCAGAACCTCAAGCATTTGATGTGCTTCTGGTGTTACGGCGGTCGAGCTGGCGACCAATCCAACAGCATAGATAATTGCACCCATGATGATGGCTTTGCGGTCTCCGATCTTCTCGGCAATGGCGCCAAAAATGGGTTGCCCGATGCCCCACGCAAGGTTTTGGATCGCAATCGCCAGCGAAAATTCGGCCCGTGGCCAGTTGAATTCGGTCGCGATAGGGATCTGAAAGACGCCAAAACTGGCCCGGATCGCAAAGCTGATCAGGATGATGAAGCAGCCTGCCACAAGGACCGGCGTAATAAGGGGTGCGCGCGTGTGTTCCATTGGATCAATGTCTGGCAATTGCCGCAGTGCGTCAATTCGTGCTTTGTGATGCGCGACGTAACCTTTTCTTATGTGTCGCGGGGCTTTATCTGTCAGGCATGGGAAATCTGATCCAAACCTATGACGCTCTTGCCCAATCCGGCGAGATCACCCGCGACCCCGCGCAAGAGGCCTGCCTGCCTGCGTTGGAAGATATCCGTGCGCATCTGGATACGGCGCCCAAGCGCAAGCGCGGTATTCTGGGGGGGCTGTTTCATTCCAAGCCCGAAGAGGTGCCGCAGGGGCTGTACCTGTGGGGGGGCGTTGGGCGCGGCAAATCCATGTTGATGGACCTGTTTGTCGACAGTCTGGAAAATACCCCCGCCCGCCGCGTGCATTTCCACGCCTTCATGCAAGAGGTGCACGAGGGCATGGCCGAGGCGCGCAGGACGGGTGTGGATGACCCTCTGGCTCCGGTTGCGGCGAAGATTGCTGCGGATATCAAGCTGTTCGCCTTCGATGAAATGCAGATCACTGACATCACCGACGCGATGATCGTTGGGCGTCTGTTCGAGAAGCTGTTCGATGCGGGCGTCGTGGTGGTTACCACGTCGAACCGTCACCCAGATGATCTGTATAAAGACGGGCTGAATCGGCAGCTTTTCCTGCCGTTTATTTCGCTTCTGAAAGGTCAGATGGTGGTGCACGAGCTGGTTAGCCCGAATGACTATCGTCAGGACCGTCTGTCGGGCGAGCAGGTCTATTTCAGCCCCGCGAATGCGGACGCGCGGCAGGCGATTGATGCGCTTTGGAAAGATTTGACGGGTGGAAGCAGCGAGCCTTTGGTGCTGAGCGTAAAAGGGCGCGAAGTTGTTTTGCCCGCCTATCGAAATGGGGCCGCACGTGCGCGGTTTCATGACCTTTGCGGCGCGATGCTGGGGCCCGGTGACTATCTGACCGTCGCCAACGCTGTGAAGTTGCTGGTGCTCGAGGATATCCCGCGTCTTAGCCGGCAAAATTTCAACGAAGCCAAGCGCTTTGTCACGCTTATCGACGCGCTGTACGAGGCAAAGGTTCGGTTGATCGCATCTGCGGCAGCCATCCCCGAGATGCTGTATGTCGAAGGTGAAGGATCGTTTGAGTTCGAGCGCACAGCCAGCCGCTTGCGCGAGATGCAGGATAAGGACTGGGGGGAAGAGGTCTGACGCGGCGTGGACGAGGGGCCGCGCACCTGCGACCCCTCAGGTTTGCACCTGCCTGCCTAACTCGGATGAAGGGTGCTTGCGCACCCCGTCGTCGGCCAAGGGTCTGGCATAGGGTCGTCGTCGTGATTTGTGATCACGTATACGCTTTTATCCCCAGCGCATTTCGAATCACTTAGCCACCCCGGCATAAAGTACTGCTCGATAAGCCGTCCGCTTAGTGCGGACTTTGCCTATAGAATACCCTATTTATAGGCGCTAACCCCTTAATAGGTCAACATTTTACATCGAATCGCTGCCGATTCGCGAATCGGATAAAAAAGTGATTCTTTTCCGTGGCTTGAATTGTGTTCTTGAAGCGATCGGACGTGGTTACGCAAATTTAATTTTGTGATCACGACCGAATATTGCGCCGTTTCACCCGTTTTCGCGTAGGATGGCGCCCGCAAGATACAGCGATCCGCAAATCAGGATGCGCGACTGTGGGTCCTGCTGGGTGACTGCGTGGATGGCGTCCTTGACCGACGCGGCCACCGAGGACGTCATGCCGACCTTCGAAGCTTCGTCCGCTGTGGTGTCAGCTGGCAGTGTATTGGGCTCGTCCGGGATCGACACGGCGGTCAGGCTGTCGGCCACGCCCGCAAGCGGACGCAGATAGCCTGCAATATCCTTGGTGTTCAGCATTCCGCAGATCAGGTGGGTCGGACGTTTGGGCAGGTCGGCCAACACAGTCGCCAGCATTTCACCCGCTGCCGGGTTGTGACCGCCATCAAGCCACAGCTCGGCATCTCCGGCGGCATCAATCAGCGGACCTGTGCGCAGGCGTTGCATCCGTGCGGGCCACGTGACGTCGCGCATGGCGGCTTCGCAGGCGGCTTCGTCAAAGCCCAGTGCGCGCAGGGCAGCAATCGCAGCACCTGCATTTTCGATCTGGTGCGGGCCGATCAGGGCGGGCAGGGGCAGATCCAGCAAGCCGTTTTCGTCTTGGAAGATCAGGCGTCCGCGCTCTTCCCAGAAATGCCAGTGCTGGCCATGCACGAATAAGGGGCAGCCCAGCTTGGCCGCGCGTGCCTCGATCACATCAAGCGCTTCGTCTTTCTGTGGGCCAACCACGCAGGGCACGCCGCGCTTCAGAATGCCGGCTTTTTCGCCCGCGATTTCAGGCAGGGTTTCGCCCAGAAACTGCGTGTGGTCGATCGAGATCGGCGTGATCACGGTCAACGCGGGTTTATCGACCACGTTGGTGGCGTCCAGCCGTCCGCCCAGCCCGGTTTCCAGCAGGGTGTAATCCGCGGGCGTTTCGGCAAAAGCCATCAGGCCTGCAACGGTCGTGATCTCGAAATAGGTAATGTTCTCTCCGCCATTGGCGGCATAGCAGCGGTCCAGAACTTCGGTCAGGGCTTCTTCGCTTATCAGATCGCCCGCCAAGCGGATGCGTTCGTGAAAACGTGCCAGATGTGGCGAGGTATAGGCATGCACCGCCTTGCCCGCGCCCTCAAGCCCCGCGCGGATCATCGCTTGGGTCGAGCCTTTGCCGTTCGTGCCTGCCAAGTGAATCGCCCCAGGCAGTTTGTCCTGAGGATTGTCCACGGCCTTTAAAAGCCGCCAAACACGATCAAGCGTCAGGTCGATGATTTTCGGGTGCAGCGACATCATCCGGTCAAGGATGACGTCCGAACCTTGGGCGCTCACGCTTTGTCAGCCTTGTCTGCGTCAGCGGGCGCGCTTTCTGCCGTTTCAGGCTCTGCTGGCGCTTCGGCTTCAGGCTCGGGTTTGGGTAGGTCACCTTTCACGGCAGGCGGCTGGTTTGTCAGCATGCGAATAATGGTGACCAGCTCGTCCTTCATGTCCTCGCGTTTGGTCACGCGGTCTAGCATCCCGTGATCCAGCAGGTATTCGGCACGCTGGAAGCCTTCGGGCAGTTTTTCGCGGATGGTCTGTTCAATAACGCGGGGGCCAGCGAAACAGATCAGGGCATTGGGTTCGGCGATATGCACATCACCCAGCATCGCATAGGATGCAGTCACGCCGCCCGTGGTTGGGTGTGTCAGCACAACGATATAAGGCAGGTTTGCTTCTTTCAGCATCTGCACGGCAACAGTCGTGCGCGGCATTTGCATCAGAGACAAGATGCCTTCCTGCATGCGCGCGCCACCTGCGGCGGAAAACAGAACCAGCGGGCGCTTCAAAGCAACCGCACGTTCTGCTGCAGCGATAATCGCATTGCCCACATACATACCCATGGAGCCACCCATGAAGCTAAAATCCTGTGCGGCGGCAACGATTGGTGTGCGGCCCATCTCGCCTTCGGCCACCAGCATCGCCTCGCGTTCGCCTGTGCCTTTGCGGGCGGACTTCATGCGCTCGGGGTATTTTTTCTGGTCCTTGAAGACCAGCGGATCGTCGATTGGGGCGGGGACGTCCACCTCGGTAAAGACGCCGCCGTCAAATAGGTGTGTAAAACGGTCACGCGGCGTGATCGCCATGTGATGTCCACAATTGGTGCAGACGTTCTGGTTCTCGGAGAATTCGCGGTGGAACAGCATGGTTCCGCATTCACCACATTTGGTCCAAAGATTTTCCGGCACCTCGCGGCGCGAGAAAAGCGAGTTGATGCGGGGGCGGACGTAGTTCGAGATCCAGTTCATCGCCAGACTTCCTTGTTGCGTTTGGCCTTAGTTAGTCTGCCTCGACGGCATTTGCAATTGGGCGGTTACGTTGGGACACGCGCCACCAGATCGCAAAGGCCAGCAGAACCATCGTGGTTTGCAGCACCATCGACGCTGTTGTGGCCGATCCCATCAGATCCACCTCGGCGACGAAAAGGGAAAATCCATCCATATTTCCCGCATTGCCCACTAGCACCATCGACATGTTGTTGCCAAAGTGAAGTCCTGCCGCCGCGCCGATATTGCCAGTGCGCACGGTCACAACGCTAAGAACGATGCCGACGACGCTGGTGTGGAGCACATAGAAATATGCGTTGTTTCCCCATGTCGCCGGGTCTGCGTGAAGAAGGCCAAAGGCGACCGAGGGCAGGATGGCCCAGATCCAGATGGACCGAAACCGGGCGCGCAATTGTTGCAGTATATAGCCGCGGAAAACCAACTCCTCGGCAAAAATCTGGATGAAGATCAGGATCAGCGCTGGGATAAGCACCACAAGCCATTCCGAAGGCGGCAGATTGCGTTCAAGCTGGGTTTGGTCTTGCGGAACAACGAACAGCGGTTCGAGCATTTGCAAGATCATGGCCGCAAATGACACAGCCAAGGCGATCAGAATGCCAATGCGAAACTGGCGCCAGAACACCCGCTTCTGTGGCCCAAATAGGGTCGCGAAGCTGCGTTTGTGCAGAAACCGCACGACCAGCCAAAGCCCAAGGTGATAGCCTAGAAAGGTCAAAAAGAAGATGCCCAGATGTACTGGAGTGACTGCATTAAGAATTATCGCGGGATGCTGACCGGTCAGCCAAGCACCCGCCGTGAAGATGCCGAATGTTGCGCCCAGAAACACTATGTGGATCAGGACGAAGCCCAGAATTGATCGCCAAATCTGGCAGCTGGGCTGCGCGGGCGACCAAAAGGACTGTTGAGGGAACGATGGCACGATGGAGCTCCTGACCGAATAAACTGGCAATCAACGACACTGTGTCGCGGATTACGCGGAAGAACAATCTTGTTTTCCGTGACTTGCCTTGATGCATGCTGACTTGCTATCCGGTGGCCAACGACAAAAAAGATCGGGCAACGTTCCCGGTAATGTAGGGTTGGGAGAACTGGTGCTGAGTGTAGGCAAGCCGGCGTTATTTAGAAAAGCTGCACGCCAGATGTCAGTGGCTGCGCTGACTTTTTCATTGGCAGCGTGCTTCGGCGGAGCAAAGACCGAAGACGTGCGCAACAGCCCGTTGTTTTCCAAGCAAGCGCCGACTGCGTCGGGCAAGTTGGTGCAATCGCGCACGGTCATGTCTGGCGCTGTGACTGTTGCCGCACCCAAAGGTTATTGCGTCGATGTCAGTTCATTGCGTGATCAGGCATCGGGTGCGTTTGTCCCGTTTGGAGCTTGCGCAGCATTGACCCGAAACGCGGCCGATCCCAGCCCCAAGGCCCCGGCATTTCTTGTGGCCAGCGTGTCGCCTTTGCCAATTGCAGCAGAAGCCGCTGCCGAGGATCCCGAAGCAGTGATGGCCCAAGCGCGCGCCTTTCTGGAAAGCAACGCAGGGCGTGCGGCGCTAAGTCGTTCAGGCGATGCCAGTACCGTCGAGGTTTTGGATCTGAAAACATCGTCGGGCGTCGTAAAGGTCTTGACGCGCGACGGATCCGACAACCGGCCAGAATCCTTGTCTGACACCACGTGGCGCGCGTTTCTGCCCATTGATGACAAACTGGTCGTGGCAAGTGTGACCGGTTTTACCAAGACGAAGGTCGACCGGCGCAATGGGTTGGGGCAGTTGAATAAATTCGTTGCTGCAATCAAGGCCTCTAACCCGGGCAGTTCCAAAGGCGGCGGGGTTTTGGCCGCGATCTTTGGCAAATTGCGCTAGCAGCTATTATCTGGTTTAGTTGCAGCCAACCTGACACCTGATCACCACCAGTACGGGCAGAAATACAGACATGAAAAGCTGGATTACCTCGCTTTCAGATCGATTGACGGATCGCAGGGCGTTGCGTCGTTGGTCACGTGTTGCGCGCGATGCGAATGCGATCGACAGATTGACATTGCGCACCATGCGGGTCCGCGCGCGCGAGCTGCGCCAACAGTTGGATCAGGTGTTGTTCACAGCAGACAGCAGGCTTGCGCTGCCCCTTTTGGGGTCGAACACACTTCAGAAACCGCTGCACGCAGATTGGGCCTATCGCCCGCGGGCATGGCGTGGTTCGGCTGCTCCGTCTGGGATGGCTGGCGTTCGAAATGGAAGTTCATTTGGCGACGAAGTGAAGTTGTTTCACGACTGCCCCCTGTCCGAAATCACAATGCGCCAGGTGCGTAACACCCGCGAGGCTGATCTTGCCCCTTTCGGAGTAGCGCTTGAGGTCTATGGTTTTCAGGGGTCTTTTCTGTCCATGGTGGTGGACATGCCACCCGAGGCCGCCGTTGACCTAAGTCGTAATCACATCGTGCGTGTCGCTGTCACGTCCGAGGTCGAGCGGCCCATAGACGCGTTTGCGCGCCTGAATATTCAGTACGGTCCGAATAATGATCAACTGAATCAGCACCAAATGCTTGAGAACGGAGAGACCAAGTTCGAGTTCGATCTGGCCTATTCCAACATGAACGAAAAACGCGTTCAGAAAATGTGGGTGGATTTGGTGTTCAGTAATCCTGAAATGAATCGGGTGACGCTTCGTGACCTGACTTTGTGCCGCTATCCCCGCGCAGAAATCTAAGGCGCACGCCGGTTAGGAGCCATCATGACGGATATGTCACTTCAGAAAGCCCGCATACACGCCGGTGTTTGGGAGGGTACGCTGACCACCTCGGGCACCACGGCGCCCGAACTTGAGGTCACATATCAAGATCAGGCCCTGTCCGAGGTCGATGTGGCCGAGATTGCGGACCAGCCCGGTCAGTTCAGCGTGCGCATTCAAATCCCATCGGGTCTTTTATGTGATGGGGTTCAAACCTTCCTGATTTGTGACAAGTCGTCTGGCGATACGCTGGACAGTTTCGTGATCGTCGCCGGTCAGCCGCTCGCCTCGGACATTCGCGCCGAGATGGATCTTCTGCGCGCCGAGCTTGATCTTCTGAAAAGATCTTTTCGGCGTCACCTGCGGGATGGCGGGGGCAAATGACCTCGATCCTCGTTAGTGCATGTTTGCTTGGGCAGAAGGTGCGCTATGACGGGGCCGCGAAGACATTGCCAGATGATCGGCTTGCTGATTGGGACCGGAAAGGCTGGTTGCATCCGATTTGCCCTGAGCTTCTGGGCGGTTTGCCAGTTCCGCGCCTGCCTGCTGAAATCGAACCGGGCCATGATGGTGCGTCGGTTCTGTCAGGGCAGGGGCGCATACTGGATCTGCATGGCGGTGATGTCACGGGCGCTTTTCTGATGGGGGCCAAGATCGCAGTGGCCAAAGCACAAAAGCACCGGTGCACATATGCCCTTCTGACCGAAGCGAGCCCCTCTTGCGGTACTGACGTTATATACAGCGGACATCACGATGGGGTTCGGCGGGTCGGAATGGGTGTTGTGACGGCGGCGTTGATACAGGCCGGTGTGCAGGTGTTTTCGTCTGATCGGATCGACGAATTGGCGGTTGTGATCGGCGCATGAGCGTTCGATCCTAGATCTGAAACACGAATACCCTGACATGCCTTCGGTATTCGCCGGACATTCGTGTCACGTATTGGCTAATTGGGAAGATCGAACGCTCTAGATTACGCAGCGTTTCGGGTGACAGGGCTTTACGTGCGCGTCAATACTTCTGGGAAATAGGCAGCCCGAGGACCGCTATGACCCGCTACCCACATCTTCTTGCCCCGTTGGATCTTGGTTTCACCACGTTGAAAAATCGCGTGCTGATGGGGTCTATGCACACCGGACTTGAGGAGCGTGGCGATTGGAACCGCGTGGCCGAGTTCTATGCCGCGCGTGCCCGCGGCGGGGCGGCTCTGATCGTGACGGGCGGTATGTCTCCGAATGAAGAAGGTGGTGTGTTCCCAGGAGCAGCCGGGTTGTTTTCCGACCAAGACATCGGGAACCACAAGACGGTCACGGATCGCGTGCATGCTGAGGGCGGCAAGATCGCCATGCAGATCCTGCATGCGGGGCGCTATGCTTATGGTCCGAACTGTGTGTCGGCCAGTCCGGTGAAATCCCCGATCTCGCCCTTCCCACCGAAAGAGCTGGACGAGGATGGTATCCAGAAGCAGATCGCTGACTTCGCAACCGCCGCTGCCCGCGCCAAGGAAGCCGGGTATGACGGGGTCGAGGTCATGGGCTCTGAAGGCTACTTCCTGAACCAGTTCCTTGTGACCCATACCAACAAACGCGAGGATCGCTGGGGCGGATCCTATGAGAACCGGATGCGCCTTCCGATCGAGGTCGTGAAAGCGGTACGTGCTGCCGTAGGGCCGGACTTTATCGTGATCTATCGTCTGTCGATGATCGACCTTGTGCCCAATGGGTCAAGCTTCGACGAGGTGTTGCAGCTTGCGAAAGAAATCGAAGCGGCCGGTGCGACCATTATCAACACAGGTATCGGCTGGCATGAAGCGCGTATCCCGACCATCGCGACGTCTGTGCCGCGTGCGGCGTTTGCTTGGGTGACGAAGAAACTGATGGGGCATGTCGCGATCCCGGTGATCACGTCGAACCGGATCAACACGCCGGATGTGGGTGAGGATGTTCTGGCCGGGGGTGCTGCCGACATGGTGTCGATGGCGCGTCCATTCTTAGCGGATCCAGATTTCGTCGTGAAGGCCGCCGAAGATCGCGCGGGCGATATCGCGCCCTGTATCGCTTGTAATCAGGCCTGTCTGGACCACACGTTCGGCGGCAAGATCTCGACCTGTCTGGTGAACCCACGCGCCTGTTACGAGACCGAATTGCGCTATGACCTGACCGATACGCCGAAATCCATCGCCATCGTGGGCGCTGGGCCTGCCGGGTTGGCGACCGCTCTGGTGGCGGACGAACGCGGCCATAAGGTGACGTTGTTTGACCGTGCTGATCAGGTGGGTGGACAGTTGAACATGGCCAAGAAAATTCCGGGCAAGGAAGAGTTTGTCGGCTTGGTCGACTGGTATGACCGGATGGTGCAGGCCTCGGACATTGATGTGCAGTTGGGCCGCGAGGTTCAGGCCGACGACCTGATCGGTTTCGACGAGGTGGTGATCGCCACCGGTGTCGTCCCGCGTGATCCGCAGATCGACGGGCAGGACGGGCAGAATGTGCTGTCTTATATCGACGTGCTGCGCGACGGCGCGCGGGTGGGCGACAAGGTTGCCATCATTGGCGCGGGCGGCATCGGCTTCGACGTCGCCGAATTCCTGACGCAGGCGGGCGACAGCCCAACCGAAAATCTGGAAGAGTGGCTTTCCGAGTGGGGCGTTACGGATCCCGCCGCCGCGCGGGGCGGTTTGGCGCCAGAAGGCCCGAAACCTGAAGCGCCCGCGCGACAGGTCGTTATGTTGCAACGCAAGGCGCAGGCGCTGGGCAAGGGACTGGGCAAGACGACAGGCTGGATCCATCGCGCGACGCTGAAAATGAAAGGCGTCGAGATGCAGGGTGGTGTGAACTATGAAAGCATCTCGGATGAAGGGCTGATGGTCAGTTCGGGCGAAGCACGCGAGAACCCGCGCGTGATTGACGTTGATAATGTGATCTTGTGCGCAGGACAGGTGCCCGAGCGTACCCTTTTCGACCAGTTGGTAGAAAAGGGTATTGCCGTGCATATCATCGGGGGCGCGGATGTCGCAGCCGAGCTGGATGCGAAGCGCGCGATTGATCAAGGCTCCCGTTTGGCGGCATCTTTTTGATGCGGGTTGACTGATTGGAGGGGGCGGGCTGCACAGCACGGTAATCGCGATGCTTCAGGGCCCGCTCCTTTGTCAACCTATTGTATGTATGCGGTTTTCGAATTCGCCTGCGCATACTCGCGATGGCCTGATCGTCGCCACATAATTGGCACAAACGTTAATCCTTTCTGGAAAGAGCGTTGTTTTTCAATAAATAACGCAAGGGTTGTGCTTCCCTAACGTAAGGTAGACAAGCCTTCCAGACGGCCGTGTTTTTCTTGGCTTAGCCCGCGTGCATCGTCTGCAAGTGTTAGCGCTCTCGCAGGAATTGTTAGCGTTTGAGGTGTCAATACAACCTCTTGTTTCCAATTTGAGGACATAAATTGATTTACCCAGTTAATGTCGGCTGGGCTTCACAGTCTTGCCCTAATTGGCCGCGATACAAAAGTTGCTGGGGAAATTCACAGAGAGTAACTTATGGATCGATTGACCGAAATGGAGGCTTTCGCGACTGTGGTGGACCAAGGGGGGTTCACCGATGCGGCCAAGAAAATGGGGATTTCGAAATCTGCGGTGTCAAAGCATGTTTCAAGTCTCGAGGCGCGGTTGGGTGCGCGCCTATTAAACAGAACAACACGGCGTGTCAGCCCGACCGAAATTGGTCTGGCCTATTACGACCGCGCCCGACGGGTATTGAATGATGCGGGCGAAGCGGATGCGTTGGTGACGTCGATGCAATCGGCGCCAGCGGGGATGCTCAGGATCTCGGTGGCGACAGACTTTGGCGTGAACCACTTAAGCCCGGTTCTGGGTGAGTTCCTAAGGGATTTTCCTGACGTCAATGTGACCATGGAATTGGCCAACCGCTATGTCGAGTTGATCTCGGAAGGTTTTGATATGGCGATCCGCGTGGGCGAGCTGGAAGACAGTTCGCTGCGGGCGCGCAAGATTGCAGAAACCACGCGCCGCATGGTGGGTAGCCCCGCGTATTTTCAGCGTTACGGGCGCCCGACGCGAATTGACGATCTGAACAATCACAAGCTGTTGCATTATTCCAGCCAGAGTTCTGGCAACGTCTGGAAGATTCCCGCCCCGTCTGGCGAGATGCGGCAGGTGCGTTCGGCAGGGTGGCTTAGCGTAAATGACGGTCAGTCGCTGCTGAATGCCGCGATCTCTGGCTTAGGTATCGCATATTTGCCAAGCTTCCTCTACGCCGACGCGATGGAGAAGGGATTGGTCGAGGACGCCATTCCAGACCTGCCCGCCGATGTGCAGGGGATCTATGCGGTCTATCCACCGGGTCGATTCACGCAGCCCAAAGTGCGGGCATTTATTGATTTTCTGGTACAGGCCTTTGCGCATAAAGGTCCCGACACCTGGTAGGAACAAAGTTGTGAGCGTGACGAGTTTCGCGGCGGGCTGGTCCCGCCGCTTTTGCTGTATCTGTAGCTCGCAGTGTCTATTCGGTGTTAAGTAATACTGCTTCGACACGCCGGTTCAGGTTGCGACCTTCAGGGGTGGCATTGCCCGCCAGCGGTGCCAGATACCCAACTCCATTCGCGGTCAGTTGGTTGGCATCTACGCCATAGCGATTGATTAGTCGGTTCATGACAGATGTGGCGCGCTGGCGAGACAGGGTTGCGTTCCCCTCGAGACTGCCTTCGGCGTCGGTATGTCCAACCAAAACGATCCTCTGATCTGGGGCATTGGCCAGGAATGCGGCAAGCTCGGCCAGAGCAGGGACTTCGCCGTCAGCAAGGTCTGATGATCCAGTGGCGAAGGTCAGGCCAGACAGAACCGCGCGCCCTACGGATGTCAGCTGAACACCCATAGGGTCAGTGGGGTGCCCCGCCGAAACTGGAGTGGTTTGCGTGACCGACAGAACTGGCGCGTCGTCTTGCAATGGCGTGACAAAAGTCAGTTCGAAGAATGTGTCATGGGTGCTTTGGCTGATCAGAATCTGAGCGAAACTACTGCCTTTTCGAATGCTAAGAAAGTGGTAGTCGCCCAGATCGATGTACATGTCGGGCGCTTGGAAGTGCCCAATCTGAAAACGGAAATCGAAACCGCCACAGGACACGGCCTGACATTGATAGAGGATCTGGTAGCCGTCCTGCACCAATTGTTCGCGCAGCGAGGTCAGGATCTGATAGCTGTGATCGGATTGCCCAGGTACGCGCCAAGCCTGCCGGTTCACATGCCCAACAGCCATGATCGCGGGCACAGTGCCGCCGTCAAAACGACTGGTGGCGATTTCAACTTGCTCATTCTCGGAAGTTTCGGACTGAAGTTCAGATCCGGCAGGCAGGCTCAGCGCCTGTGCCCCAACAGGCAGCAAGGCGATCAGTGAAGCAAGGGCCAGAAAGTGTCGGGACAGAATCATCGGCTTTGAGCGTGGTATTCGTCGTTCGGCTTCATGCCAACGGCAGATGCCATGCGGTTGGACATCGAGAAAAAGCCAACAGTTGCCGCAATATCCCAGATATCCCGATCCGAGAACCCGACGTCGCGCAGCGCTTGGCGGTCAGCTTCCGAGGTTTCCGAGGACGCTTTGGTGATCTTCTCAGAGAATGTCAGCATCGCCGTCTGACGCGCGTCCAGATCGGCCATACGCCAGTTCATCACCATCGCCTCGCCCAGCAATGGATTGCCCGACAACTGACGCACAGCCGCGCCATGGGCGACTTGGCAATACCAACACCGATTGATCGAGCTGACGACGACCGCGATCATTTCGCGTTCCAGCTTGGACAGGCCACTGTCGTCCAGCATGATCTCGTTATACATGTCCATGAAGGGGCGCAGTTTGGCCATATCAAAGGCATAGGCCTTCAGCACATTCGGGACCAAGCCCAACTTCTCGTCACAGATGTCGAAATATTTCTGAATGTCTTCGGGAAGCGGTTCGACCATCGGCAGGTCAAGTTCGGTGACCTCGTTCGTTTTACGCACCATGCTGTGTCCTTCTTAGCGTTTCACGCGGTAATGGTAGTGTCCGACCAGATGCATGCCAAGATTGGCGTAAAGCGGGTTGGCGGCGTGGTTGCCTTGGGTGACGATCAAAGACAAATACTCGGCGCCCTGTTCTTCTGCCCATTTGGCGGCTTGCTTCAGCAGGTTTTGTCCGGTGCCCATGCGGCGCAGCTTGGGATCCACATGCAGGGCATGCGCCATGGCGATGCCGTTATGTATGCCGACAAAGCCCACGCCAGCAGGCGTATCATCGGTGCGTGCCAGAAGGGCGGTTTTGGGGCAGTCCGCACGCTCCATCACCGCGCGGCGGTGTTCGCTGATGCCACCTTCGTCCCAAAGCTCGGTCATGATTGAAAGCATTGGCCAAATTGCGAAGGCCGAAACGGGTGGAAGTGGTTCGTCGGTTAGTTCTGAAACCGGAATGACCCAGATATTCACCGGGTCGATGATGTCATAACCATGTTGTTCCAACATATCGTCCAGATGCTCGTCGCCTGCACGGATCTGGAATAACGGATCCATCCCAATATCGCGCATCGCTTTCTCGGCGGTGGGCAGGTCAGCTTCGGTCGTCGGCCAGTTTTCCGTGGCAGCCGACACGCGTTTGCCGCCGCCTGCGCCGTTGCGTACGACCCATGCGCCCACGTGATTGGTTTCGGCCGGTGGCCAGGTGGCTTCGCAGACCTCGATCAATTGCTCGGCGGTGGGAAGATGGGGCGTTGTCATGAGGCCTCCTTGAACAGGTCTTGAAGCGCACGGGTGGCGTTGTCCAGTTGGGTCACATCCGTGCCGCGAATAACGATGTTGGCGCCGTATGCACCGTTTTCGACAAACGGATAGGACCCAAAGCTGAGTGTAGCATAACGTTGGGCCAGCTGTCCCAATGGACCGGCAATGTCGCCTTCTCCGCGATTGATCCGCACCGTGCGCGACACCAAGGGTGCACCTCCGATCAGGCTGGGCAGGACGCTTTCGACCATGGCGGTGAAGACGGACGGAACCCCGGCCATCACATGTACATTTTCCAGCGTGAAACCGGGCGCGACTGAGACAGGATTGTCGATCAGCGTCGCGCGATCCGGGATGCGCGCCATGCGTTGGCGGGCTGCGTTGAATTCACGCCCCGAGGCCGCATAATGCGCAGCCAGCAGATCAGCGGCGTCTTTCCGAATGTCGATGTGATCATCAAAGGCCCGCGCGATGCAATCGGCGGTGATGTCATCATGGGTCGGACCGATCCCGCCCGAGGTAAAGACGTGGTCATATCCAGCAGAAAGGGCCTTCACGGCAGCCACGATGGCGTCGGCGTCATCCGACACCACACGCACCTCTTTCAAATCAATCCCGTGTTCGGTCAGGCGGCCTGCAAGGTGATGCATATTCGCATCCCGCGTCCGACCCGATAGAATCTCGTCTCCGATCACCAGCATTGCGGCAGAGGGGTTGGGCATCGCTTGTTCCTTTCCTGTTTCCGGTATAGGCCTGAGATATGGAATTTCCCAGCCCTCTTGTACCCGCCACGCTTGTGCGTCGTTATAAACGCTTTCTTGCCGATTGCCTGCTGACAGATGGTCGCGAAATCACCGCGCATTGTGCCAACCCCGGATCCATGATGGGGCTGGCAGAACCGGGGTCGAAAATCTGGCTGGAACCCAATGATGATCCCAAGAAGAAGCTGAAATTCGGCTGGCGGTTGGTCGAGCATGCGGATGGAAACTTTACGGGCGTGGACACTTCGGTTCCGAACCGGGCGCTGAAGGCCGCGCTTGAAGCACGTGCAGTGCCCGGTCTGGGCGACTATCACACCGTCCGCGCCGAGGTGAAATACGGCGAGAAAAGCCGCATTGATTTCCTGTTGGAAGGTGATGGCCTGACCTATGTCGAGGTGAAGTCCGTCACCCTGTCGCGCCAACCCGGACTGGCCGAGTTTCCTGACAGCGTGACCACCCGCGGCACCAAGCATCTGGGCGAGTTGGCGAAGATGGTGGGCGAAGGCCATCGTGCCGTGATGCTGTATCTGGTGCAGCGCACCGATTGCGACCGGTTCGATCTGGCGCGGGACATTGATCCCGCGTATGGGCAGGCCTTTGATGTCGCCCGCGCCGCCGGGGTCGAGGTGATCGTTCTGGGCACCCATATCACCCCATCGGGTGTTGATGTCGCCGGCCCTCTGGTGTCTTTGGCTTGAACACCCTATCTAAGGGCGAACGGAAGGAAACCAGCATGGACGACAAGATGCGCGTAACCAAGGAAGGCATTCGCCTGTACGACCCGGCGGATTTCGCCGGAATGCATGCAGCAGGCAAGCTGGCGGCTGAAATTTTGGACCGGGTGGCCCCGATGATCGCCCCCGGTGTGACCACCGCCGAACTCGACGCCGCGATCGAAGCGATGGTGGACGAGGCGGGCGCCGTGTCGGCCACGATTGGTTACAAAGGCTATAAACACGCATCCTGTATTTCGCTGAACCACGTGGTTTGCCACGGCATCCCCGGCTCGAAAACGCCGAAGATGAAGAATGACAAGACCGGCCGCAAACATGACGAACTGGTCGAGGGTGATATCCTGAACATCGACGTCACTGTGATTGTTGATGGTTGGTATGGCGACACCAGCCGCATGTTTAAGGTCGGAAAAATCAAGACATTTGCCGAGCGTCTGATCCAAGTCACGCATGACGCGCTGATGGAGGGCATCGCCGCCGTCAAGCCGGGCAACACGTTCGGCGACATCGGCCACGCGATCCAGAAATATGCCGAGGCGCAGCGCATGTCTGTTGTCCGCGATTTCTGCGGCCACGGTCTGGGCCGTGTCTTTCACTCACCGCCTAATGTGCTGCACTATGGCCGCCCCGGAACCGGTGCTGTGCTGGAAGAAGGTATGTTTTTCACCATCGAACCGATGATCAATCTGGGCCGCCCGGAAACCAAGATCCTGTCCGATGATTGGACCGCGATCACCCGCGATAAGTCGCTGTCGGCGCAGTTCGAACACTCAGTCGGTGTGACAGCGGATGGGTGCGAGATTTTCACCCTATCGCCTGCTGGGAAGTACCACCCGACCTGGGGCTAACGGGAACTGGTTGAACCTATGCGTTTCGGCCTGACCTGATTTCGGGGCAGGCCGAAATGCTTTAGTGCCCGAACTGAATGGTTTCTCCGGCCGTGATCTCGGCCTCGTAAACCTCGGCCAGTGCGTAAATCAATGTCCGGGCGTCGTTGTCCCACCATGTGGGATAGGCCACGCGAAGCTCGGTCCGCACTAGCTTTTCAAACAGTTCGCGCAGCTCGTGGTGGACATGGCGCTGATGGTCTGGCTCGTCGCCCCAGATATCGCCTTCCTCCATCGACAGGAAATACAGCATGCCGCAAAGCAGATTGACGGCCACGTCGCGGTCTTGGCTCATGTCGATCAGGTCGCCGATCCCGTCAACCAAGCGTGCGATATCGAAGCCGCGATATCTGTCGTCTTCATCTGACATGGCTGCGGTCAGTGCATAGACGGCATAACCGGCGGCCTTTGTTTTCGCCTTCGACCGCTCGAATACATCCTCGGACATATCGACGTACAATTCCGCGTCCCCAGTGGTTTGCGGCAGCAGCGCCAAGGCCAGCATGCGATAGGCTTCAAGGCTTTCCGGCGCGACGCTTTGCCATTTGGCATAGGCTGTCATCGTTTCCGCCGTTGATGCCACGCCCGCGCGTGTCAGGAATTCGGCACGACGGAACTGAGCGGTATCGTGTGTGCTTTCAGGCAGTTCCAGCAACAGGCTCTGGGCAAGCTTGCAGATGTCACCCTGTGCAATCTCGGGATCATAATCGGTGCTTTTCGCGAACGCACCGCCCCACTTCCCCCACCCCAGAAAGACCAGAAGATCCACCACAAGAAAGCAAATCTGCGGGTTCTGCCCGTCGTTGGTCGCGGCGATGAGCGGGGCGAGGATATTATCCGGGACGGCATGTTCTGCCGCTGGATGTTCGCGGCTCAGGATCAGATAGGGCTCTGACACATGTTCCCACACATCGCTGGCGATGTTGTTCATATATGTCACGCCGATCGTGTGCGGTTGTTGCAGCTCTGGCTGCGCAAGGAATGCTTCCAGCCCATCCCAGTCTTTCGCATCGACAAGGGCTATGGCGTTGGCGGACAGCTTTTCCAATTTTACTGAGATCGGATCGTCTTCTACGAAATCTATACGCAGCTGCGCGCACAATGTGTCTTCGTCCAAAAGATGGACGCCACTTTCCTCTTCGATGAACGAGTTAACGATCTTGAAAAATCGAAAAATGAAGTACGGAAGGAACAGAATGTTAACCAAGATCCGAATGGGCGCAGGCGCATTTGCCGTCAAACGCGTGTGAAGAGCTTTCAACATGATTTCAGACCATCATTGTGTTCGGTTGCTGGCATCTAGTATACGTGGATTACGATAGTCAATTTAGAAGGTTGCCCGTCTAAAATTGGGGGGCCGAAGGTTGATCCGCTGCAACAGAAAACCACCCTGTGGCGCAAGATTACCTAGGGGAAGTTTTTGCGATTCTTCCCCATTCTCAGGAAAATATTCCGTGAAATCAACATGGCGTGAGGGAGGGTGTTCCATAGGTCAATATTGTTGCCGTTTTCTCGTTGCGCAGGGCCGATGTGCCACCTAGATATGCCTTGTCGGGCCGCAAGAGGTGGTTCGACTACCGCGACATACATGCGCGGCTGACTGCAAGAAATAACGGAGGGTGTCTTATGAAACACTTCCGCACTTTCACCCCGAAATCCATCATCACATCGCTGACCGCCGCTGCGGTTTTAGCGATCTCGGCCAGCACCGCCGCCGCGCAAGAAGTCACGCTGCGCTTCCAGCATTTCGTGTCGCCCCTGTCGGCGAACCCGACCCATTTCATGGCCCCTTGGGCCGAGAAGATCGAGAAGGACTCGAACGGGCGTATCAAGGTCGAGCTGTATCCCGCCATGCAGCTGGGCGGCAAAGCAACCAGCCAGTACGACTTGATCCGCGACGGCGCGATTGACGGCGGCTGGGTTATTCCGGGCTATCAACCCGGTCGCTTCCCGGAAGCCGAAGCCATGGAACTGCCCTTCATGGTGACAAAATCGGCCGAGGAAGCGTCGAAAGCCGCATGGGTTTATACGCAGAAATATCTGATGGATGATTTCGCCGATGTCAAAGTCATCGCCGCCCACATGCATGGTCGCGGGATCGTGCATAAGAAAGGTGGGCCAATTGCGTTGGTTGACGATTTACAAGGCCTGAAACTGCGCGGACCCTCGCGCACTGCAACCCGTCTTCTGGACAAACTGGGTGCGACTCCGGTGGGTATGCCGGTTCCGGCCTTCCCCGAGGCCCTGTCGAAAGGCGTTGTCGATGGCGGCGTCATCACGTGGGAGATGTCGCCGTCCCTGAAGCTGAACGAGTTGACCGACAGCCACACGGACGTTGCGGGCGAGAAATCGCTGTATAACCTCTATTTCATCTGGGCGATGAACAAGGATGTGTACGAAGGCCTGCCAGATGACCTGAAGGCTGTGATCGACGCGAATTCGGGCTTCTATGCTTCGGCTTGGGCAGGTCGCGCGCATGATACCGGCGACATTACCGGGCGCGAGAAAATGGCCGCGGATGGTAACGCGATCTCTGAGCTGTCCGAGGAAGAGACCGCCAAGATCCGCGCATTGGGGGACGAGGTCATTGCCGAATGGATCGCCGATATGACCGCCAAAGGTCTGGACGGCGAGGCAATGGTGAAAGACGCCCGTGCGGCTGTGGACGTGACCCGCGCCAAGTAAGTTTACTGTGGCTGAACAGAAAGCCGCCCCATCGGGGCGGCTTTTCCATTGGTGAATACGCGTTGACCTGTATGCCAAAACGGGCGACGAACGGGCATGACCTTACGCGACGCAATCCCCTCAGACGCGCCCAGCATCGCCGCGATTTCGATCGAAGTTTGGATCGGAACCTATCTGAAGCGCGGAGTTCGCCCGTTCTTTGCCGATTACGCATTGTCCGAGTTCACAGTTGCGAAGACCGAGGCACTGATACGTGATCCCAACCAGTTCATGCTTGTTTCTGAAAATGAGGATGGAATTGATGGCTTCATACGCGTTTCATTTGGCAGCGCAGACCCTGTCGGCGGGTCCGCGGCCACAGAGATTTCGACATTGTACATCCAGCCCAGACATCACGGAAAAGGCATAGGGAAGCACTTGTTGGAAGCTGCGTTTCAGAAGTGCCGGGCACAAGGTGTCGATGCGGTGTGGCTGGCCACGAACGCTGAAAATGATCCGGCAATCGCCTTCTATCTGTCACAGGGTTTCAAGCAGGTTGGCGAGACATATTTTAGTATTGATGATCAGCGCTATCTGAACAACGTGTATGTCTATCGTCTCGTTGTGGATTGATCGCGCTTATGGAGAAAGTCTAATGGCGCTTTCTGGAACCTCTACTGTGCTTCCGTTAGAAAACTCGACAAGATAGACGGTGGAGCCAAGTGGCGCGCAAAATTTCAGGGATCCCTCTTCTGAGGCGATACTGCTGATACCACAGATAGACTCTTGTTTTAGAAGTGCAGGCTTGTTGTGAGGATCGCCGGCAATTGTTACGACATCACCATATGTGAACCGAGCTTTACCGTTCATGCGTTGAATACTCACAAATCGTGATCACCGTGTCGCCATAGCGGCGGCTGTCCAGTTGGGTGACACCGGCGGGCGGGATCACGGGGATGTTGTCTTCCCACACGATCAGCGCGCCCTTGGCGATCCAGCCGGATTGCAGCGCCGAGGCCAAGGCTTTCTCGCCCAGTCCTTTGCCGTAAGGCGGGTCCAGAAAGATCAGGTCATGCGGGGTGCCGTCAGGCAGGCGGGTGGCGTCGCGTTTCAGGATTGTGGCTTCGTCCGCGCAGCGGCATTTCTGCACGTTTTCGCGGATCAGCGACAGCGCTTTGCGCCCGTCATCGACCAAGGTCACATGCTTTGCCCCACGCGACAGAGCCTCAAGCCCCAGTGCGCCGGTACCGGCAAACAGGTCCAGCACGCGGGCATCTTCGATAGGGTCGCCAAACCGGCCTCCGGTCAGCATGGAAAACAGGCTTTCGCGCACGCGGTCGGTGGTGGGGCGCAGATGTGCGCCCGCATCCCCTTTGCCGACACTGGCCAGCGCCAGTCCGCGAAAACGACCTGCGATGATCCTCATGCCAGAAGAGCTTTCAACTCGACGCTTGTGTCCGCCACGGCGGCTTTGTCCGGCGACTTCCCGCCTTCAACCAAGCGTTTTCCGACCATATAGGCCCGCGGGTCGTTCATCGCGTCCACGGCCAGCAGCGTGTCGCCCTGATAATACCAGAAGCTGGTGCTGCCCTCTTTGTCGCCGGGGCGTGTGACGATGTTGTCATAGCCTGTATTCAGGCCTGCGATTTGCAGTTTCACATCGTACTGATCTGACCAGAACCACGGTTTTGCGATGTAATCGACGCCTTCGCCCAGTATATTGCGGGCGACGATTTCGGCCTGATCAATGGCGTTGGGCGCGCTTTCCAGTCGGATGCGGGTGCCGCGATAGGGGAAGGATGCGCAATCGCCTGCGGCCCAAATCGACGGGTCCGATGTGCGGCCCTGCGCGTCGGTCTTGATGCCGTTATCCAGATCCAGCCCAGCACCTTCCGCGAGCGCGCTGTCCGGTGCAATGCCCACACCGACGATGGCGAAATCGATATCCAGTTCGGTGCCATCCGACAGGGTGGCCCCCGTCACACGACCCGCACCGGTCAAACGCTCCAGCCCGACGCCCTCGCGGATATCGACGCCGTGCGCGTCATGCAAAGTGCGGAAATAATCCGAAGTCTCGGGCGCGGCGACCCGTTGCAGGATACGGTCGGCCATTTCAACCAGCGTAACCTTCAGGCCTTTCTTGGCGGCAACGGCTGCTGCTTCAAGCCCGATATAGCCGCCACCGATGATCAAGACGCTGCGGCCTTCAGAGAACTCAGGCGCCATGCCGTCGACATCGGCCAAAGTACGCACCACATGCACCCCGTCCAGATCGCCGCCGATCGCGGCGGGCAGGTAACGCGGGGCGGATCCGGTGGTGATTGCCAGCTGGTCATAAGCAATGCGCCGGTCCCCGATCACAACCTCTTTCGCTTGCGCATCAATCGCATCGACACGTGTATTCAGGCGCAAGGTAATGTTCTGATCCGCATAGAAGTTTTCGGGTCGCAGATAGAGACGCTCAAGCTCCATATCGCCCAGCAGATACGCCTTGGACAGGGGCGGGCGTTGATAGGGTGGTGCGCTTTCAGCCCCAATCAATGTGACGTCGCCGTCAAACCCGGCGTTGCGTAGTTTAGCGACCAAAGATGCCCCGGCCTGACCGGCCCCGATCACGACAATATGGCTCATGATGTTCTCCGCGTTTCTGTCAGGCGACGATAGGCTGAAATTAGTTGCTTTGGCAACGATTAGCCCCGGCACCACACAAGAATGTTGGATGACATCGTTACGAAAGCGCGCGACGCTTGTCACGACGAATCACACAAAAGGACTGCGCGAATGACACTGAATGTCGGAGATAAACTGCCTGATGCAAACCTGTTGCGGATGGGCGCGGATGGGCCTGAAGCTGTCAGTTTGGCGTCGCTGTTGGATGGGCGCAACGTGGTGCTGTTTGCATTGCCGGGGGCGTATACCGGCACCTGCACCACTGCCCATGTACCCAGCTATATCCGCACCAAAGCCGCACTGAATGACGCAGGTGTGGATGATGTGATCTGCGTTTCTGTCAATGATCCCTTTGTGATGGGGGCGTGGTCTGACAGCACTGGTGCAGGCGATGCAGGGGTTTTGTTCCTTGCTGATTCTCAGGCCGAGTTCACCAAAGCCGTGGGCATGGATTTCACCGCGCCGCCCGTCGGTCTGGTCGACCGTTCGCAGCGCTATAGCGCCTATGTTGTGGATGGCGAGGTAAAGATCCTGCACGCCGAAGAGAATCCGGGTGTATGTGAAACCTCGGCCGGCGAAGCCATGTTGGACGCCATCAAGGGCTAACGTCCTAGTCGTGTTCCGACACGTCCACGGATTTGAACGGGCCATAGGATGTCAGGATGTCGATATCCTGCGCCACGGCCCGGCGTTCTGATTGAAGAAACTGGTCAACGGCCTCGCGAAAGCTGGGGTCGTTGATCCAATGCAGCGAATGAGTGGTGACGGGCAGATAGCCGCGCGCCAGTTTATGTTCGCCCTGTGCGCCCGCTTCGACGCGCGTCATTCCGTTTTGAATGGCAAAGTCGATGGCTTGGTAATAGCACAGCTCGAAATGTAGAAAGGGGTGGTCTTCGACGCAGCCCCAATAGCGGCCAAACAGCGTGTCGCGCCCGATCACGTTCAGCGCGCCTGCGATGGGGTGGCCGCCCCGTTCCGCCAGAACCAGAAGCAGATCGTCTGCCATTGTGTCATGGAGCTGATCAAAGAAGGCACGGGTCAGATAGGGGCTGCCCCATTTGCGCGCGCCCGTGTCCTGATAGAATTGCCAGAAGGCGTCCCAATGCTGAGGTTGGATCTGGTCGCCCGTTAGGGTCAGGATATCGCCGCCAAAATCTTGCGCAATGCGGCGTTCCTTGCGGATTTGCTTGCGCTTGCGGGAACTCAGCGCGCCCAGAAAACCGTCGAAATCTGCATAGCCATCGTTCTGCCAATGATATTGCAGCCCTTCACGCGTCATCAGCCCCATGGCTTTTCCCGCCTCGGCCTCGTCATCCGCACAAAAGGTCACATGGGCCGAGCTGACCTGATTGTCCGCCGCGATCTGGACCATGCCCTGCACCAGCGCGGCCTGTCCGATCTGCGTATACTCGGGTCGTGTCAGAAAACGTCGTCCGGTGACGGGCGAAAATGGCACAGAGGATTGCAGTTTCGGATAATACCGTCCCCCCGCCCGTTCATAGGCCTCGGCCCAGCCGTGATCGAATACATATTCTCCCTGACTGTGGGTCTTCACGTAAAGTGGCATCGCGGCAATCATTTGTCCCTCCGCGTGGACCGTCAGGTGCTGAGGGTGCCAGCCCGTGCCTTCACCGACGGATCCCGACATTTCCAGCGCAGACAAAAACGCATGTGTCGTGAAGGGATCGATTGCTCGACCGCCATCCGCGCGTTCAGGGCACGCGCAGCGATCCCAGTCCTCGGCATGGATGGTGTCGAGGCTTTGGTGGGTTCGAATGTCGACCTGAGTTTCGCTCACGGTCCTATTGGGGGGCAGAGGGACGGTTGGGTCAAGCCAGATAGCCTTCGAACGTCACGTTGTCGGCAATCTTGCGGGCCTCGGCTTCAATCTCGGAGGACCGTACCGTCCAACACAGAACCGGCACGTCGCGTTCTTTCAACCGGGTCACCGCTGGGTTGCCCAGATCACGTACGTCATGGCTGATGAAGCTTGCCCCCACACGGTCAAAATCCGGGATATCCCGCAGATACTGGCGCGTGGCGGCGGGCAAAAGCGGGTTGTGTTCTTGCAGGTACGCCTCTGTTGTCAGGCCAAGGGGCAGGGTCGTGTTGTGCTTGCCAAATTCCGCGACCGAATGGGGATTGAAGGACATGACGGCGATGTCGCCAGTATAGCCTTCAAGTGCTGCCGCGGCGGCTTTCTCCATCACCCCATCATGTGGGCCCATGGCGCCGTGCTGGTCTTTCAGCTCGACCAGCAGCGGCACGCGGCCTGCGACGATGTCTAATACCTCGGCGAAGCTTGGAATGCCTTCTTCCCCGCCGGACAGTCCGATCCCCTCCAGCTCGACCGCGTTGCGTCCACGCACTGGACCGGTGTCGCTGGTCAGGCGGGACAACTCGTAATCATGAAAAACCATAGCCTGCCCGTCTTTCGACATTTGCAGGTCGATCTCGATCCCATATCCGGCCTCGACCGCGGCGCGCATGGCCGCGCGCGAGTTTTCCGGACGCCCGGCCGAAATATCATGCAGGGCGCGGTGGGCGATGGGCCGATCAAAGAAGCTTTGCGGCAGGGAAACAGGTGTCCGTGTCATTTGATCTGGAAGATGCCTTCGATTTCAACCGCCACGCCAAAGGGCAGGCTGGCAGCAGAGACCGCTGAACGTGCGTGGCGGCCGGCATCCCCCAAGGCTTCGACCATGAAGTCAGACGCGCCGTTGATCACGATTGACTGCTCGCCGAAATCTGCAGTCGAATTCACGAATCCAACCAGTTTCACAACGCGCTGAAGGCGATCCAGATCGCCACCACAGGCAGCTTTTACCTGAGCCAAAAGCGCAATGGCGCAGCTGCGTGCGGCGGCGGCCCCTTCATCAGCGCTCATGTCGTCACCCAGCTTGCCGGTCAGAAACGCTCCATCCTGTGTCGAGATTTGACCCGAAACATGTACAAGGTCGCCGACCTGAACATAGGGAACATAGTTTGCAGCAGGGGCAGGCGCGTTGGGCAGGGTGACGCCCAATTCAGCAAGGCGGGTTTCAAATGCGCTCATCTTGCGATCCTTTCGTTAGACGGGCCTGACACGCAGGCGTTTCCCGGACGCTAGCCCGCGTCTGGGATCAGGGGAAGAGCGAAACCGACACCCGTGTAATTTTCCCCGTCGTGTTGGATCACGTTTCGCGGAACGCTTTCTTGAAATAATCCCACAGAGGTTCGAGCAAATAGTGCATTGGGCTGCGGTCTGCGGTGCGGATAAAGGCGGAAACAGGCATGCCGGGAATCAGAACAGCCCCTTCCGGCAGCCGTTTGATCTGGCCGTCATCCAGTTGAACTTCGGCTTGGTAGTAAGGTTGGCCCGTAACGTCGTCGACAAAGGAATCCGCCGAGACACGCGTCACGCGGCCCAGAAGATCGGGGGTTTCGCGGCTGTTGAAAGCCGGAAATTGCAGATAGACGGGCTGTCCAACAAAGATCTGGTCGATATTAAGCGGGTCGACCCGTGTCATAATCACAAGATTGCGGTCCTGAGGAACAACGAACAGCACCGGCTGGGCAGGTTGAACGACAGCACGTTCAGAAAAAACCTGAAGCCCATGGATGACGCCGGTCACTGGTGCCCGGATCTCTAGCCGCCCCAACTGTTCCAGCGTGCTGCGCCGTTGTTCGGCCAGATCGCGCGTCTTGGCACGGGCATCCCGCAGCTCCGAGATCGCAGTCTCGCGCAGATCGGTTTTCAAGGAAATGCTTTGCAATTCGGATTCGGTGATCCGCAGTTCGGCCTCAGCATGGCTTGCTGAAAGCTCGCCCAGCCGACCCAGAATACCTGCCTCTTCCCGCTTCAACCCCAAAACACGTGATGCTTGCGAAAGGCCTTTATCCAGCAGGGATTGCTGGTTTTCCAGCTCTTCCCGGATCAGGTTCAATTGTTCGCTGAGCGCAACGGACTGGGCATCCAGCCCGTCCAATTGGCGTGATATCTGTGTCTTGCGCTTGTCGAGCTGTTCCAGCTGTGTCGACAGCCCATCCATCCGCGAGTTGAAAAGACGGATTTGGCCCTGCATCAGGCTGTCTATCTCGGGGTTTCTTTTGGCGGCTTCCAACAGTTCTTCCTCGAAGGAGAGCACATCTTCCGCGTCGCGCTCGGCCTCGTAGCGCGCCTGACGTGCCAGAAGTTCAAAGTACTGCCCTTCAGTGATTGTCAGCTGCGAGGCAAGGCGGCCCGCGTCCAGGCGGATCAGCACGTCGCCAGCCTGTACCGTATCGCCTTCATCAATCAGGATCTCGGTAACAATGCCGCCGTCAAGATGCTGGACCACTTTGCGGTTTTGTTCGATTTGCACTTGGCCGTCTGCAACGATGGCGCCAGACAATTTGCTGGCGACGGACCATGTGCCAAAACCTCCGACAAGGAACAGCAGTGTGACGAATCCCAAAATCAGTGGGCGGCGCGCCGAGAAGCTTGGCAATTCATGCATATGTGTGCCCTGCATCATTGCGTTCCCCCGTTGGTCTGCGTTGACTGAATTTGCTGTGCGTTCTGGACATGCGCTTTTAGCACATCGTCACGCGGGCCAAAGCCGCGCGCCGTGCCGCCATCAATGATCAACAACAACTCGCATTCTTGAATGGCTGCCGGGCGGTGGGCCATGATCATGATAGCCCCACCGCGTGCTTTCACCGCGCGGATTGCGCGGTTCAAAGCTTGCGTGCCCTCGTTGTCGAGGTTCGAATTCGGTTCGTCCAGCACCAGTAGAACCGGTTCGCCATAGAGCGCGCGCGCCAGCCCGACTCGTTGCATCTGCCCGCCGGAAAGGGTCGCGCCTCCGGGGGAGATCGGCGTGTCATAGCCATCCGGCAGCGATAAGATTAGTTCGTGTGCACCCGCCATTTGCGCGGCCGCGACGACGGCTTCTGAATCAGGTTGCAGATCAAGACCCGCAATGTTTTCGGCTATCGTGCCTTCGAATAACTGGACCCGTTGCGGTAGATAGCCGACATAGCGTCCCAATGCTTCTGGTGAATAGTTGTCCAGTGATGCGCCGCCTAGGCGAACCACGCCGCCATCTGGCGTGACGACACCAGTCAGAACCCGTGCAAGTGTCGATTTTCCCGCACCTGATGGTCCGATCACTCCCAAGGCCTCGCCCGGTTTCATGTCGAAGTTCACCTGTCGCAGGACCGCACGATGTGCGCCTCGCGGAATCACGGTCAGGTTTTCGACCCGCAGATTGGCTTCGGGACGAGGCAGGGCGGTGCGTTCCTGTTCTGGGGGCGTATCGGCCAAAAGCTCGGCCAGAGCCTGCCAACCAGAGCGCGCGCGCTGCACGACTTGCCATTGGTTTACAGCTGTATCCACGGGCGCTAATGCGCGGCCGAGAAGGATTGAACCAGCAATCATAGCCCCTGGTGAAATCTCGCCCTTCAAAGCCAGATAGGCACCAAGTCCCAGCATCGCGGATTGCAGAAACTGCCGGAACGTCTTCGACATCGCCGAAAACTGTCCCAACCGGTCCGAGGCGCGCAGGTTTTCAAACAATGACTGTTCACGCGACTGATACCAGCGTTTATACGCGCCGCTGGACATGCCAAGTGCACGCACCATCTCGGATTCCACGCGCATTTGTTCTGCCATCTGCTCGGCTCGGTGCGATGCAATGGTGGCTTGGGTCAGCGGGCCTTTGGAGAACATTTGGTTCAATACTGTGATGGCAATCAAACAGCCGCCACCCGAGACTGCCAAGATACCCAGCCATGGGTGAAAAACGCTGATTGCGAATAGAAAGAACGGAGTCCAAGGGATGTCAAACGCTGCGGTGATGACAGGGCTGGAAAGAAGTTTTTGGACGGCTTCCAGATCTTTTAGGCCAGCGGTGCTGCCTCTGTTATCCGCTTGGCGCATCACGGCGGAGAAGACCCGCTGGTCAAGAGATGCCTGAAACTGAGCCCCAGCACGGGCGAGAATGCGCGTGCGGGAATAGTCAAGCACGCCCATGATCAAAAATAGAAATGCCATCAGCAGCGTTAAAGCAATCAAGGTCGCTTCGGACCGGCTACCCAGAACCCGGTCATAGAGCTGGAGCATATAGATCGGTGCGGTCAGCATTAGAAGGTTTACAAAGACTGAGAACAGGCCGACGCTCCACATCAAACTGCGCAGTTTTCGGCGTTGTGTGCGAAGCTCTTCCAGCCCCTGAATTAGTTGGATTTGTTTCATCAACTCTGCTCGTTCTTTGGGCGCAGGTGTACTAAGCTCCACAGGATCATGGAATGGGCAAGTTTCTGCTTGCAACTGTCTCTAAATAGTCACATTCAATTGCTGCAGAAGCCTTAACATCTGTGCATCGTGTCTGCATCTACTATGTGTGGCTTGAATAGGCAAAAACACCAAAATTAGCGATTGTTCACGTGACGAAAACAAATTTCAAAGCAACGGTCGTGCTGGCCGGTCTGGCACTGATGGGTCTTAGCGCCTGTGCATCTGCGCCTGCGCCGTCAGGATATTCCGACCCGCACGAAGATCAGAACCGCTGGACACACCGTGCGAATGTTAAACTGGATCGTGCGCTGGTGTCGCCCGCGTCGAACACCTATGGCACCATTTTGCCTCAACCGGTGCGCGATTCGGTGTCGTCTTTCTCGGACAATGCTTCCTTGCCGGGGGTTGTCGCGAACAACCTGCTTCAGGGCAACATCGAGGATGCGGTGCATAACACCGTCCGGTTTGCCTTCAATTCTACGTTGGGTTTGCTTGGCATTTTCGACGTTGCCACGGGTGTTGGTCTGGAAGAGCGTGACAGCGACTTCGGCGAGACCCTGCATGTCTGGGGTGCGCCGGAAGGGGACTATGTGGTTCTGCCTTTCTTCGGCCCATCGACCGAGCGTGATGGGTTCGGGATCTTGGTGGACTTCGTTTTGAACCCACTAAGCTTGGCTTTGCCGACGGAAGTAAAACACCTTCCAAAAGCCGCTTGGGTGCTGTCTAAGTTCGGTGATCGCTATCAGTTCAGCGACACGATTGACGAGTTCTATGAGAGCGAAGATGGCTATGACCTGATGAAACTCTACTATCTGGACTCGCGCCGTTACGAGCTGGGTATTGAAGTCGAAGATGATGAGCTTGAGGATCTTTATGATGCGTATGATGGGTAACGAAATCTCGATGACACGCCGTGCCTTTGTGGGCGGTTTGGCGGGGCTGGGTGTTTTGGCTGCAATGCCAGGGCGCGCGCTGGCTGCAATCTCTGCCGGGCAGGCCGAAAGCCTGATCAACAAAGTTGTCGCCGACATTAATTCGATCATCAATTCGGGCGGATCTGAATCCGCGATGATCAAGAAATTCGAAGGCGTTTTCGCGAAATACGCCGACGTAAACTTTATCGCCCTGTCGGCTTTGGGGCCGGATGGCCGCTCGGCCAGCTCGGGGCAGAAAAGTGCCTTCGTGAAAGCGTTCCGTGGCTATATCGCCCGACGCTATGGCAGCCGCTTCCGCGAATTCCAAGGTGGACGTATCGATGTTGTCAGCACAAAGCAGGTGAAAAGCCGCTTTGAGGTTTTGACGAAAACGACGCTGAAGGGTCACTCGCCGTTTGATGTTGTGTTCATCGTGTCGTCCAAGAACGGCAAGTTCATTGATATGCAGGTTGAAGGCATCTCGATCGTGAAGTCCGAGCGCAAGGAAATTGGCGCTATGCTGGACCGTCGCAAAGGTGACCTGAACCGCCTGATCGCGGATCTGCAAAAAGGCTGAGAAACGCCCACCTAGAATTAGAAAAGCCCCGGTCCTTGTGCCGGGGCTTTTTCGTTGTGTGATCTAGATGCCTTTGACCTAGTCAGTTGCCCTGCCCAAAGATCGAGCGCAGCACGCCGATAAACGCATCTTCGACCGCGTTCCCCACGGATTGGCCGCCACCTTGGTTCTGCGGCACGCCGAAATCTTGCGGGCCGCCCGAGTTCATGGTGCGCCCGTCGAACTGCGGAACGAAGTTCGGACGGATCATCGGCAGGGGTGTCGGCACCAGTTGTGATTGGATGTTTACCATCGCCTCGCGCCACATTTCGGCCGGCAGGCCGCCGCCGGTCACACCTTTCAGCGGCGTGTTGTCGTCATAGCCCATCCAGATGCCCATGACGTAATCCGCCGTGAAGGCAATGAACCACGCGTCTCGGGCCGAGGTCGTCGTTCCGGTCTTGCCCGCAATCTCTAGCCCCTCAATCCGGGCACGTGTGCCGGTGCCCGCTTCGACAACGCGGCTCATCATATATGTCAGCTGTGCAGCTGCCTCGCGCGAGATCACGCGCTCGCCAATACCACCGGTCTGGGTCATCAACGGATCCCGGTCACCAACAAGGCGCAGCTCGGTCAGGCCATAGGGCGTCACCGACGACCCGCCGTTCAGAATACCCGCATAGGCGCCTGTGGTTTCCAAAAGCGTGCCGTCGGACGCCCCAAGTGCCAGCGCCGGGCCTGCGGCCAGATCACTTTCGATGCCAAACATCGACGCGACCGAGCGGACAGCTTCACGCCCAACTTCCTCGGACACTTTTACGGCAGGGATGTTCAGCGATTTGGCCAACGCTTCGGTGAAGCTGACCGGACCATAGAATTTCTTTGAGTAGTTCTTGGGGCACCACTCACCTGATCCGGGGATGTTCAGGCAATACGGTTCGTCCACCACATAGTCATCCCACTGATACCCCATATCCAGCGCGGCGGCGTATACAAAGGGTTTGAAGGCCGACCCGGTCTGACGTTTGGCTTGCGTCGCGCGGTTGAATGCGCCCGTCACGCGGGTTTCGCGTCCACCGACCAGCCCGCGCACAGCGCCATCTGCACTCATCACGACGATCGCGGCTTGCGCCTTCGATCCGGCCGAGACTTTTTCAGCAAAGATCTTGGCCATCGCATTTTCCGCCGCTTTCTGAATACGCGGGTCCAGCGTGGTTTTGATGATCACGTCTTCCGTGGTTTTGCGGGTCAGGAAGGCGGGCAGATCGCCCATGATCCAGTCTGCAAAATACCCACCTGCCTGCGCCTTCGCGGCTTTCGATAGCACGGCGGGGTTCTGCTGATAGTAAGCCGTGTCTTTGTTCGACAGGTAATCCTGTTCGTTCATCAGGCGCAGCACAGTCGCTGCCCGATCCTGCGAGCGCTTCAGGTTGTTGGTCGGCGCAAAGCGCGACGGCGCGGTCAGCATGCCCGACAGCATCGCGGCCTGCGCTGGGTTCAGCTCGGACGCGGGGATCGCGAAGTAGCGTTGCGAGGCCGCATCAAATCCGAACGATCCCGCACCCAAATAGGCGCGGTTCATATAGATGGTCAGGATCTCGTCCTTGGTGAACTTGGTTTCCAATGCCATCGCATAGACGGCTTCTTTCATCTTGCGCCACAAAGACCCCTGACGACAGTCCGCCTCGTATGCGGCTTCTGTCTTCCAGACGTCGGCATCATACGGAACACCAAGGCACAGCAGCTTGGCCACCTGCTGTGTCAGGGTTGAACCACCGTGACCAGACAGCGGTCCACGCCCCTCGCTCATGTTGATCTTCACAGCGCTGGCAATGCCGCGCGGGCTGAGGCCGAAGTGGCGATAGAAGCGTTTGTCCTCGGTCGCGACAACTGCGTTCTTCAGGTGGGGGCTGACCGTTTCCGTGGTGATCGTGCGTCCGCGCTGGTCCCCGCGCCAAGCATAAACTTCGCCATAGCGATCCAAAATGGTGACCGACCCCTTGGCGCGGCCATCCAGCATCGCGTTCAGCTCGGGCATTGTGGAGGCAAAGTAAAATACCGCTCCGCCGATAATCAGAGCTGTTACCACAGCGCCTTTCCACAT
Organism: Aliiroseovarius halocynthiae; assembly: GCF_007004645.1. Lineage (GTDB taxonomy): Bacteria > Pseudomonadota > Alphaproteobacteria > Rhodobacterales > Rhodobacteraceae > Aliiroseovarius > Aliiroseovarius halocynthiae. Next base: position 53,611 of record NZ_ML660019.1, read on the forward strand.
CAGGCGCCAGAACATCCGCAAAACCCAGCTGATGAACACGAAAGGCCACATCAAAATCGAACGCGGTTTCTTCGGCCCGCCCCCACCGCCCGTGCGGCGTCGCTTGGGCGCGGCTTTGCGCTTGGTGGTCGTGCTGCTTCGCGCAGGCTTCTTGGGCGCTGCCTTTTTTGTCGGGTAACGCTTGTCTGCCACCAGTGCGGGGCGCTTTCGGCCAGATTGGCTCATGATACTCGTCCGGGTCTGCTCGGTGCTTGTCTTTGTGACATACAGCGTTTCGGTTTTATTTTGGGACAGAGTAAAGCCGAAACGCCCGGAACACACCAGCATTGCGGGCGGGTTTAAACAATACCTGTCTTAATCTTCTTCTCAAACGCTTTAGCGATTCGTTCGAAACAAGTGTAGCCCGAACCCCGCCACCGCGCGACTTTTCGCGCTGCTTGAAATTTAATCACCGCCCTAGGCAACTGCGTCAAATTCCGGGCGTGTCCGGTTTTCAAGTCAGCTTCCCTGCCCAATTTCTACCCGCTCGCGTGCATTTTCTGCATCGCGGCGGCTGTCTTGCTGCAAGCGCATGGTGAACACGCCGTGCCGAAAAGGGAAAGGAAAGAACGTGAAACTGATCATTGCAGCGATCAAACCGTTCAAGCTGGAAGACGTACGCGAGGCCCTGACGACTGTGGGTGTCACCGGCATGATGGTTTCTGAAATCAAGGGGTTCGGGGCCCAGTCGGGTCACACCGAGATCTATCGCGGCGCTGAATACGCCGTGAACTTTCTGCCGAAAATCAAGCTTGAGATCGTCGTGAATGATGATCTGGCCGCCGAGGTTGTCGAGACCATCTCGAAGGCCGCGCACACCGGCAAAATCGGTGACGGCAAGATCTTCACTCTCGACGTGTCGGACGCCATGCGCGTGCGCACCGGCGAAACTGGCACTGACGCCGTATAAGCGTGAAAGGACAGATGATGACACGCAAACTTCTGATTTCGACGGCCCTTTTGGCCGCACTGCCGGGACTGGCCTTCGCGGAAGGCGAAGCTGCTGCGCATACCGGTTTCATCCTGACCTCGGTCCTGTTCCTTCTGGGGGGTGTTCTGGTGTTCTGGATGGCGGCTGGTTTCGCCATGCTGGAAGCCGGGCTGGTGCGGTCCAAAAACGTGACCATGCAGCTGACCAAAAACATCGCGCTCTTTTCCATCGCGGCGATCATGTATTGGCTGGCCGGTTACGGCATCATGTATCCCGGCGACTGGCTGATCGAAGGCTGGCTGGGTCCGTTCTTCGCCGTGACCTCGCTTGATCCGGTTGGCGTTGCTGCTGATGCGGTGGACGTCGGCTATGCCTCGGGTGCATCGGACTTTTTCTTCCAGCTGATGTTCTGCGCCACCACGGCCTCGATCGTGTCGGGCACGCTGGCTGAACGCATCAAACTGTGGCCCTTCCTGGCCTTCGTGGTTGTCCTGACCGGCTTCATCTATCCGATCGAAGCAAGCTGGCAGTGGGGCGGCGGCTGGCTGTCGGAGGCTGGCTTCTCGGACTTTGCCGGGTCGACCTTGGTACACGCTGCGGGTGGCTTCGCTGCACTGGCGGGTGTCCTGATCCTTGGTCCGCGTATCGGCAAGTATAAGGACGGCCGTACCGTTCCCATGCCGGGTTCGAACCTGCCGCTGGCAACCTTGGGTACGTTTATCCTGTGGCTGGGTTGGTTCGGCTTCAATGGCGGCTCGCAGCTGGCCATGGGCACCATCTCGGACGTCTCGGACGTGGCACGTATCTTCGCCAACACCAATATGGCTGCTGCCGCAGGTGCTGTCGTTGCGATGATCATGACGCAGGTGATGTTCAAAAAGGTCGACCTGACGATGACCTTGAACGGCGCGCTGGCTGGTCTGGTATCGATCACTGCCGAGCCTCTGGCACCCTCGCTGTTCCAAGCGCTGATCATCGGCGGCATCGGCGGCGCAATCGTAGTCTTCGTAGTTCCGCTGCTGGACAAGCTGAAGATCGACGACGTGGTTGGCGCCATCCCGGTTCACCTGGTAGCAGGCTTCTGGGGTACGTTCATCGTCGCATGGACCAACACCGACGCCAGCTTTGGCACCCAGATCATGGGCTTCCTGGCAATCGGCATCTTCGTCTTCGTCGTAAGCTTCATCTTCTTCGCGATCATCAAGGCCACCATGGGTCTGCGTGTCAGCGAAGAGGAAGAGGTGAACGGTCTGGACACCGCCGAGCTGGGCATGGAAGCCTACCCGGAATTCACCAACGGGTAAGACATAAAAGCCGGGGGACTAACCCCCGGCACACGCTGGCCGCGCAAATGCCAAGGCCAACAGGGTGGAAAAGGGGGCTGGAAGGCTCCCTTTTCTTGTCCTGACTAATTCGGGTTAGTATTGCCGGTCATCTTTAAGCCAATCGAATATAAAGGTAACTTAATCATCTTAACCTGACGACACCTACACCAAAATGCTTCCGAAAAATCTCTTCAACTCCTCTGAAAACTCGACCCTTGTCAAAGTTGTATTTAGCGATTGTTGGACGAATGTTTGCCGGGTTGACCGCTTCATGGCCTTCAAAATCATCCAGCATTTGATCTGTTGCGTACATGACGTTCGCGAATGTAGTCGCGTCGATTTCTTCGAATGCTTGTGCTATGCCACGCGTCCTGACGAAACCGCCCACTCCTAAGGTCACGATTGTGTCATCTATTGCCGCCTCAAGTTTTGCGACGAGTATGTCATCCATTTATTTTCGCCTCGAAACAGGCGTAACTTATTGTGATAGTGTGAGGAATCTACATCAAGGCCGCCAAGGCCGCAAGCCTAGGAAGGCACACAGGGTCTCACGTCACCGAAATGTTGTTCAGAGCTGTGCAACTAGACTGGATTCCAGAGAAGCTATTCCATGAAGTGGTTGGGGCCTAAACCCCAACCTTCGCAATCGCTTCTGCCAAGATCGGCACGGTCTCTTCGTTCAAACCCGCGATGTTCATGCGCGAGTCTCCGACCATGTAGATGCCGTGATCAACGCGCAGGGCTTCGACCTGTTCGGGCGTGGCGCCGAGGCGCGAGAACATGCCGCGGTGGTCGGCGATGAAGCCGAAGCGGTCGGACCCGGTGCGGGCGCGCAACTCGCCAGCCAATTTTTCGCGCAGGCCCAGCATGCCGGTGCGAACCTCTTCCAGCTCGGCCATCCAGTCGGCCTTAAGCCCCTCATCCTCAAGGATCATCGTCACCAGACGGGCGCCGTGATCGGGCGGGAAGCTGAAGTTCTGACGGTTCAGGTGGGTCAGGTTCTGCTGGGTGATCCCGGCCTGCTCGGCGTTGTCCGAGATGCAGGTCAGCAGACCGGTACGCTCACGATAGATGCCGAAGTTTTTCGAGCAGCTGGCCGCGATCATTGCTTCCGGCACAGCTTGCGCGATCAGGCGCACGCCAGCGGCATCCTCTTCCAGACCGTCGCCAAAGCCCTGATAGGCAATGTCGATCAGGGGCGTTGCGCCTTTTTCGACGATCAACGCGGTGACCTCTTTCCACTGAGGCAGGGTCAGGTTCGCGCCGGTCGGGTTGTGGCAGCAGCCGTGCAGCAGCACTGCGTCGCCCGCCTTGATGCCCTTCAGGTCTTCCATCATCCCGTCGAAGTCAACCGCACGGCTTTCATTGTCGAAGTACCGGTACTCGGCCATGTTCATGCCAAGGTGCTTGATGATCGACGGGTGGTTCGGCCAAGTCGGCGCGGACAGCCAGATCGTGGCATCGGGCGAGGCCATCTTGATCAGTTCCACCGCTTGGTGGATCGCGCCAGTGCCGCCGGGTTGGGCCGCCAACGACAGGCGTTCGGACGGGACAACGTCACCCAGAACCAGCTTCGTCAGCGCGTTGCCATAGGCGGGATCGCCGGCCAGACCGGTATAGGCTTTGGTGCTTTCGACGTCCCACAGAACCTTTTCGGCCGCTTTCACGGCGCGCATCACGGGGGTGACGCCCTGCGCGTTCTTGTACACGCCAACGCCGAGGTCAATTTTGCCTTCGCGCGGGTCTTCGCGGTACTGCTGCATCAGCGCCATGATCTTGTCTTTGGGCTGGGCTTTCAGGTTGGTGAACATCGTCTACTCTCCGGTTTCGACTTTCAGGTCGGAATACATGCCCCATTCGGACCAGCTGCCGTCATAGACCGCGTGGCGGTCATGGCCCATACGCTCCAGCGCCAAGGCGAGGATGGCGGCTGTCACGCCCGAGCCGCAGCTGAGGATGGCGGGTTTGTCCATGTTGACATTCGCTGCCCCAAAAATGGCGCGCATGTCTTCGGGGGGTTTCATCGTGCCGTCCGCGTTCAGAAGCGTCGCAAAAGGCACGTTTTTCGAGTTCGGGATATGACCGGCACGCAGGCCCTCGCGGGGTTCCGGCACCTCACCGCGGAAACGTTCAGCGCCGCGGGCGTCGATGATTTCGTAATCGCCAAGCTTCGAGGCCGCAGCCACCTGCGTTACGTCCTTGATCATATGCGCCTGACGGCTGACGGTCATGTGACGGTCACGAATGACCGGGGGGAGATCCTCGACGGGATGACCCTCGGCTTGCCATTTGGGCAGGCCGCCATCCAGCACGGCAATGTCCTTGTGCCCCATCAGGCGGAACATCCACCAGACACGGGCGGCGGAAAACAGGCCCATGCCGTCGTAGACCACGATCTGGTGGCCGTCGCCCACGCCCATAGCGCGCACGCGGGACATGAATTTTTCTACGGGGGGCATCATATGCGGCAGGTCCGAGCGCAGGTCGGCAATTTCGTCAATGTCGAAATGACGTGCGCCGGGAATATGCGCGGCGTCATATTCCGCCTTCGCATCCCGTCCCATGTCCGGCATGTACCAACTGGCATCAAGGATGCGCAGATCCGGGTCTTTCAGATGTTTCGCCAGCCAATCGGTCGATACCAGCGTTTTTGGGTCGCTATGCGGCATGGCTTGCCCTCCGGTCAGTGTCTATGACTGCCTAGTCCCGGATGGCCAGATAGGCAAGGGATTGCGACCATCAGCGCATGAAAAAAGGGGAGGCCGAAGCCTCCCCACCACTCGCTAAAATAACTTTGGTGCTTATTTCGCCAGCATGTTGCGCACAACGCCTACCACAGCAAGCAACACGCCTCCGCCAACACCACCCGAGGCCACTTGGCCCAAGATGGATGCGATGTCCAAGCCACCGGCACCGGCCGCGTCAGCAACGCCACCAGCCCCCAGCATCGACAGGATCGAGCCGCCAAGCCCACCGCCGACAATGCCTGCGATCGAGTTGATCAAAGTGCCTTGGTTTAGGTTTTTCAGAAGACCGCCAGCGACGTTACCGCCAACTGCGCCCGAAACTAGATTGATAAGAAGAGATTCCATTTCGCGTCCCTTTTCCACTACGGGGCAACGCCCCTGTCCTGTCTTGCGCCGACTGAACCATGGGCGTGATCTGTACTTAAGGGGAAAGAACGCGAAGAACAGACGCTTACGTCTAGGTCAATCTGACGGTTTGGACCGGCGAAGCGCGGTGTCCAGTGCTTGGCGGAAACGGGCACGGTCGGCTTTGGAGAACGCCTTGCCCCCGCCTTGGCGAAACGGGTCAGCGGCGCGTAGATCGGTCATCAGATCCCGCATCGCAAGCTGTTCGCGGACATTGGCTTGGGTGAAGCGCTCGCCGTTATGGCGCAGCACCTCGGCCCCCGCTTCAACGCATTTCGCCGCAAGTGGGATATCCCCGGTCACCACGACGTCGCCGGGGCCAGCACGATCCGCGATCCACATATCGGCCACGTCCGGCCCGTCGGGGACATAGATCATTTCAACCAGCGGGTTTTGCGACGGACGCAACCCACCGTTCGAGACCAGAAACATCTGGGTCTTATAGCGGGTCGTGACGGCCTCAGCCTCGGCCTTTACCGGGCAGGCGTCTGCGTCGATGTATAGCGCCATCAGATTACGCCCACAAAGCCTCGGCATGGAAGCTGACGTGGTCTTCCATGAAGGACGAGACGAAGAAATAACTGTGGTCATAGCCTGGCTGCATGCGGAACGTGGCCTCTTGCCGGCGGGTCGCGATGGCGGCGGCCAGCGTTTCGGGTCTCAGCAGGTCAATGAACTGGTCCTTGGTGCCTGTGTCGATCAGCATTGGACCGTCAAACCCTACATTCTTCATCAGCAGGCTGGCATCATGCGCGACCCATTTGGTCGTGTCGTCACCCAGATATGCGCCCAGCTGCTTCTTACCCCAATCCGATCCCGTCGGGTTGCAAATCGGCGAGAAGGCCGAGGCGGACCGGAAGCGGTCAGGCAGAGACATCGCGATAGTCAGCGCGCCATGTCCGCCCATGGAATGGCCAGTAATGCCCTGGCGTTCGGCGTCCAGTGGGAATTTGCTGAAGACGAGCTCGGGCAGGTCTTCGGTGATATAGTCCCACATCTGGAAATGCGGTGCCCACGGGTCTTGCGTCGCGTTCACATAGAAACCCGCCCCTTGTCCCAGATCATAGGCGTCGTCATCCGCTACCCCCGGCCCGCGCGGGCTGGTATCCGGGAATATCAGCGCGATACCTTGTTCGGCTGCCCATGCTTGTGCGCCCGCTTTGGTCATCGCGTTTTCATGGGTGCAGGTCAGCCCTGACAGGAACCACAATACCGGAACCGGGCCGTCATCAGCTTCGGCAGGTTGAAACAGACCAAAAGTCATGTCTGTACCGGTTACATCAGAGGTATGTTTGTACACCCCCTGCGTACCGCCAAAACAGGCGTTTTCCGAAATCATGTCCATGGCGCGTTCCTTTCGACAGATGGTATCCCGACCTAATTAAAGCCGGGGTGCTATGGCAATAGGGAATGCACGCAGAGCAAGCGCGATCATGCCCCCCGCCCACAGAATGCCACCAGCATGATACAGAAATGTCGGATCCGCCATCCAATCCGCAGAGACGCGCAGGCCGGCGCCGATATGCAAAGCGGAAAGAAGAAGGGTATCGGCGCGAGTCGCCTCGATCGGAAGACCGGAATGGCCCAAAAGCGCGCGCAGCATGACGATGGCGGTCATGCTGCCGATCGCCCCGGCCCCCAGCGCGTGAAAGGCCTGCCCGACGCTGGCCTTGTCACCAAGGCTGGCGATCGCCAGAAGTGCAAGCCCCACCGCAAGCCACGCATAGGCAGCGTGTTGCGCAAATAACAGCGGCTCTTTCCAAACAGATAGTCCACACCACCGGGTCAGACGCAGGGCCTGGGCCAAAGCGGCTAGGCCAGCAGTGATCCCGGTCAGGGTACTGGTATCGGTGATGACCCAGCTTACAACCGCCAAGATGGTCAGGCCGATGGTTGCCTTATCGACCACGCCAAACCCGGCCGGTATTCGGCTTACCCCGCGTTTTTTCAACCAGTTTCGGCTGAAGGCAGGCGTAACGCGGCCCCCGATCAACGTCATCAGCAGAAGCGAGATGGCAAAACCCAGTGTCACGCCCAGTTGTGCGTCCCACCACAGGAATACCATCTGCGCCACCCAAAGGATCGAAATCATAACAGCGACCACGACATTGCGCGTATTGCCGGCTGCCAAGATCTCGCGCAGGGCCAGCGCAGCAATCACCGGCAGGAAGCAGGCAGTCAGAAGTTGTGCGCCCAACGCGTCAGATGCCGCGAACATTGCGCCGCGCCCAGAAAACCAAAGCGTGAAAAGAGCCAGCAGCGCAGCCGAAGACAGGGCAGGGCGGCCCGTCCAATTGGGAAGCGCGGTAAACAAAAATCCGGCAATCGCGGCGGGCAAGTATCCCCACAGCATTTCGTGCTGGTGCCACAAATAGGGATCAGCGGTTGCCGTATCGATCCCCATTCGTGCCAGAAGCCAAAGGGGAATGGACAGCCCTGCGAACAGGGCGGCGGCAGGGAAAAACAGGCGATAGGCGCCGGTCAAAAGGATCATGATGTCACCCAAGCGATAATGGCGGACACGGTCAAAACAGAGGCAAGCGTCGACAAGAGGATCGCTGACGATACGCGCTGCGGTGCAACGCCATAATGCTGTGCCAGAATATAGACATTGCCCGCGACCGGCAGACCCGCCGCGGCCACCATGACGCCTGCCATGAAGGGGTCAACGTCGAAAACCAGGAAGGCCAGAACGCCCACAGCCAGCGGATGCAGGATGAGTTTGGCAAAGCTAAGCCAGCCCGCGACGGTCAAACGCTCTGCCGATTTCGCGGCAAGCGATGCCCCGATGGCGAAAAGTGCCCCCGGGGTCGACGCCCCTGCCAGAAGGTCCAGAAAACGCTGCACCGGTTCGGCCAAGCCCCACCCGGTGGACGACCACGTAAACCCCAGCGCCATCGAAACGATCATCGGGTTAGAGATCAGCCCCTTGCCAACTGTTCCCAACACCGCGGGGCTGACACGTCCGTCGCGAGTGCCGGTGATGATGATCACGATCAAACTGCTGAACAGGAACAGATCGACCGCAAGCACCAGCATGACAGCGGGGATTGCGGTCTCTCCCAACAGAAGCGCCAGCATCGGGACGCCCAGAAATCCGGTGTTTCCGATCACCGCGCATTGCGCTTCGACGGCGGCCTCCTGTGCACCGCGTTTGCGGAGAAGGGCGACGATGGTTGCAAGGATATAGATCCCCAATCCGCCAAGTGCATAGGCCCAGATGAAAGGCCAGCTGATCACCTCGGACAGCGACAGATTGGCCGAGAACCGAAACAACATGGCCGACAGGGCGAAATAGAACACGAAGCGGGTCAAATAGGCCGTGGCTTCGGGCGGGAAAAAGCCGCGCGCAGCGGCGCCAAAGCCCAGCCCGATCAAGGCGAAAAATGGAAGGGTCTGCAAAAGCACGTCGATCATGCGCCAAGCCCTAGCATGGGGGATTTCAGTTGACCATGCGGCGCTTAGGCAGGCCGGGGATCCTCAAGTAACTCGACCTCGATAAAGGCGCATTCGAAGTCATTTCCGCTGATGACGTCATGTTCCACACCGGCCTTGCGCTCATAAGGGATGCCGTTGCGAAGTGTCGCCTCGGCCCGCGTTCCGTCGGGAAGATCGATATGAAGCACGCCGTCAAACCTTGGGATGACAAGATAGTCGTGGGTATGCCGGTGCCAGCCGGTGTTGTCGCCCATCTTGGCAAACCGCCATTCCGTGACGCGCATCCGGTCGTTTTCCAAGAGCACCGTTCCCACGGCGGTTCCATTAGCGTCACACATGATCGCCTCCTCGCTGGGGCATCCTGCGATTGGTATGGGGTTTCAGCTATCGCCAGTCGCGATGAAACATCGGACCAGCCTAGCCGCCGCCAATAATAGCACCTGCCGCAAAAACCAGTGCCCCGCCCACGACGACTTGCAATGTCGCCCGCATGAACGGGGTCTGCATAAAGCGGTTCTGGATCCAGACGATGGCCCACAGTTCGACGAAAACGACGATGATTGCGATGGTCGTGGCGGTCCAGAAATCGGTGATCAGATAGGGCATGGCATGCCCCAATCCGCCCAGTGTCGTCATGATGCCCGAGGCAAAGCCACGCTTCACGGGGCTGCCGCGCCCCGACAGTTCGCCGTCATCGGATGCGGCTTCGGTGAACCCCATCGAAATCCCCGCACCAACACTGGCGGCCAGACCCACCAGAAATGTCGTGTGCGTGTCTTGCGTGGCAAAGGCCGTCGCGAAAATCGGCGCGAGGGTTGAGACCGAGCCGTCCATGAGCCCCGCCAGCCCCGGCTGTACCCATGTCAGGATAAACTGCCGGTGGGCGGCCTCGTCTTCGGTTTCGCGCGCGTTGTCGTCCAGATGCTGCGCTTCCAAGTCGCCTGCGACATGGGCGTGGTCGGCCTCGGCTGCTGCCAAGTCACCCAACAGCTTTCGGGTGTTGGCGTCCGCAGTGCGGTCGGCTGCTTTACGATAGAATTGCTCGGCCTGGCGTTCCATCTCGCGCGCTTCGGCACGGATGGTTTCCAGCCCCAGATTTTCGACCAGCCAAATGGGGCGGCGGGCATAGAACCCGGCCACATGTTCGCGCCGGATCAACGGGATCACATCGCCAAACCGCGCTTTGTGAGCTTCGATCAGTATCCGGCGGTGCTCGTCTTCTTCTTCGGCCATGCCATCAAACACTTTCGCAGATGATGGAAATTCCTCGCGCAGATGTTCCGCATACTGCCGATAAATCCGCGCATCGTCTTCCTCGTTCGAGATGGCCAGTGCGAGGATTTCCTGTTCAGACAGATCCGAGAAGCGGCGGCGATGGAGGGTAGCGGACAGCATGGAAAGCCTCTGAGTTAGAATGATTCTAATTTAGGGGTTTGAAGCGGGAAGGCAAGATCGTTTTGTCATGCGAAACAACCTTTGATAGAGGGGGTGAGCGTGATTCACCAAGGAGAGATGAAGTGAAGAACGACTATCAGAGTTTGCTGAAGCAAAATCTTCTGAATCTGCCGCTTGGCATATTCATCGGGGTCGAGCTGGTATTGGCTATGATCCTATTCACCGAGACCTATTTTTCACATGAAGGACATCCGATTTCAGTGCTGAGTTTGGCAATGCCAATAACATTGTTGACCGCGGTCGTGGCAGTGGCTGGAATTCTCGCCAATATTGAGGCGCAGCAAGGACGGGATGAGGAAGCGCGGCGGCGGAAGCTGATGGCGGCGAAGGCGGTGTTCGCACTACATTTAGCAGAGTTTTCGGAGATGTGTCAGCGAATGGCAGAGGAGGCGATGAGGGTTGGTCGAATCCACGGAGAACGTGGAGGGGTTGGGAAAAAGATGACAGATGTTCACTCGCCAAGTTTGCAAGAGATCGTAAGAGCGAACTTTATGGAGATCATTGAGTTCCACGATGCTGCCAATATAGCTGCCCGCGTATCATATTTGCTTGGCCACTATCAGGTACTTGCATCTCGGTGGGAGACCATTCGCGCGACAGCTGAAGGCAGATCGCGAACCTACAGCTCGCATTGGAGTGCCGCAGTTAGTTGGATGTATCTTAGACTGATAGCAGTTTCATTGATGCACTATGCACGCAATGATGAAGAACCGGTGGGGGTCAGCGAAGAAAGTTTGCAGGCCTCCTTGGAATGGTTGGGGTTAACGGAGGATGAGATGAACGTGTGTAAAACTTATGTCAGAATATATGCTCGAAAGTACACAAAGGAGCTTGGCGCGAATAGATAAGGGGGCCGAAGCCCCCTTGTTTGATGAGCACCTTTGATGCAGTTTAATCAATAAACGACAACACTCCGAATGCTCTCGCCTTTGTGCATCAAATCAAAGCCTTTGTTGATGTCGTCCAGACCCATCGTGTGGGTGATCATGGGGTCGATCTCGATTTTGCCGTCCATGTACCAGTCGACGATCTGAGGGACGTCGGTGCGTCCACGTGCGCCGCCGAAAGCCGTACCACGCCAGACGCGGCCGGTGACCAGTTGGAAGGGGCGGGTCGAGATCTCGGCACCCGCGGGCGCCACGCCGATGATGATGCTTTCGCCCCAGCCCTTATGGGCCGATTCCAAAGCGGTGCGCATCACGTCCACGTTGCCGGTTGCATCGAATGTGTAATCCGCGCCGCCGCCCGTCAGTTCAACCAGATGGCCGACCAGATCGCCCTTGACCTCGGTCGGGTTTACGAAGTCGGTCATGCCAAAGCGTTTGGCCATCTCGACCTTCGACGGGTTCAGGTCCACGCCCACGATCTGATCCGCACCTGCCATGCGCAGGCCTTGGATGACGTTCAGGCCAATGCCGCCCAGACCAAACACGATCGAGCGGTTGCCGATCTCGGCCTTGGCGGTGTTGATCACAGCGCCGATGCCGGTGGTTACGCCGCAGCCGATATAACAGATCTTTTCAAACGGAGCGTCCTTGCGCACTTTCGCCAGCGCGATTTCAGGCAGAACCGTGTGATTGGCGAAGGTTGAGCAGCCCATATAGTGTAGGATCGGCGTGCCATCCAGCATCGAGAAACGGCTGGTCCCGTCGGGCATCAAACCTTGGCCTTGGGTCGAGCGAATTGACTGGCACAGGTTTGTCTTCGGGTTCAGACAGTAGTCACACTCGCGACATTCGGGGGTGTAAAGAGGGATCACGTGATCGCCTACTTCCAACGAGGTGACACCGGGGCCAACCTCGACCACGACGCCTGCACCTTCGTGGCCCAGAATGGCGGGAAACATGCCTTCGGGATCCGCGCCGGACAGGGTGAATTCGTCGGTGTGGCAAATGCCGGTGGCCTTGATTTCTACCAGAACCTCGCCCGCTTTCGGGCCTTCAAGGTTCACTTCCATAATCTCGAGCGGTTTGCCGGCTTCAAGGGCTACGGCGGCACGGGTGCGCATGGCGATCCTCCTGTTCGTGTGTTGTCCTAAGGGTGGGGGAAACCCGCGTGTTTTTCAACAACGCAGCGACCTTGGCTTGTCTCAGGGCGACATTGGCGAGAAAATAAGCTTATGAAACAGCTTTTTATGATTGCGACACTGACAGGGTTGGCCGGATGTATGGCCGATGGGGCGGATGCCGCTGATGATCTGTGCGGAGCCAGCCAGCTTGCGTATCTGGTGGGGCAGACCGCCGAGATTCTGACCGGCCTTGACCTGCCAGAGAACCGCCGCGTTATGCAGCCAGACATGGCCTATACGATGGATTATCAGCCTAACCGACTTAATATCAGCATTGATGAGAACAAGGTGATCGACCGCGTCTGGTGCGGTTGATCCAAGAAAAAAGGCGCGCCCTGCCGGGTACGCCCTTGATCAGTGCACGTGTTACTTCTTGCGGTAATCGTCATGGCAGGCTTTGCAGGTGCCACCAATCTGGCCCAGGGCCGCACCAATTGCGCCTTGGTCGGCAATCTCGGGAACGCCTTTTGCGGCCATGACCATGTCATCTGATTTCTTGACGAAATCGTCCCAGTTTTCCCAAATCGCGGGCAGGGCTTCGGTTTCTGGGTCAGTTTCGTTTGCTTCGAACAGGGCAGGGACCATCATGCCTTGCTCAGAGATAGTAGCGACAGCCGCGTTGGCCTTTGCCGCATCAAAGGCCATTTCACCTTTGGCCATCCCTGCAAGCGTTTTCATGGATCCCCCAATGGCCTTCATGGCTTCCATCCGTTTGATGACGGCGGGATTTGTGGCGTCTGCATGTGCAATAGCCCCCGCGACCGAGGTCGACAGGGCAATAGCGGCGATAGCAAAGGGTTTGATAACTTTCATCTGGCATCCTCTCTGGGGCTGGAATCGCTGATCCCAACTTAGCTCAATCTAACGGAAAGAGAACTGACAGGATCGTGATTGGCGGGAAATCCGCCGACCAATGCGTTTTCAGGTCATGCCGCGCAGTGTGATCTGGGCGCGCCTTAGGTCACAGATTGTGAATGCCGCCCACCACCAGATCGGTCACCAAGTCGGCATAGTCTTCGCGGTTCAGCCCTTTGCCGGGACGGTTCCACATATAGTACCAGTTCAGGATGCCGAAGACCGACATTGTGACAGCCCGTAAGTTTGCACCATTTTCAAAGCGCTCTGGGGCTTCAGCTTTCAAGGCGGCGCCCATCATATCGATCAGGCGGCGCTGAAGATCAACAAGCGGCGCTTGTTGGGCGGGTTCCAGCACAGTCAGGCTGTCCAGCTGCAATTTATGCTCGGCATCCGCACCCTTATAGGCCACCAGAATGGCGCGCACCAAACCACGCAATCCGTCGGTTTCGGGCGCTGCTTCGACCTCGGCCACCAGCTTGGACAGGTGGTGATCCAGAATGTCGTAAAGCAGGGCCTCTTTGCTGTCATAATAGTGATAGATCAGCGCCTTCGAGACCCCACAATGCTTGGCCGCCGCCGTCATCGAGGCGCGGTCAAACCCGTGTTCAGCAAAATAGGCTGCTGCCCCTTTTCGGATGGCAGCGCGTTTTTCTTCATGATCACGGGCGATCCCACGTGGCATGGGTTACTCCTTCGGACGGTTATCGACGACCCTTACAGCCTTACCCTCGCTTCGTGCAACCTTGCCGCCATCGGCAACGTGCACTTTGGCGCTGACGCCCACATTGGACTTGATTTTTCCAGACAGGGCGCGGGCGGCGGCTTCGGCACCTTCCTGCGACTGGCCTTCGGCCATTTCCACATGCACATGCATTTCGTCCATACGACCCGGACGCACCAGCTCGATCTGGAAGTGAGGGCTCAGCGCGGGCACATCCATCAGCTGTTCTTCGATCTGGGTCGGGAAGACGTTCACGCCGCGCAGGATGATCATGTCGTCCGAACGGCCGGTGATCTTCTCCATCCGGCGCATGGACCGCGCGGTGCCCGGAAGCAGACGCGTAAGGTCGCGGGTGCGATAGCGGATGATCGGGAAGCCTTCTTTGGTCAAGGACGTGAAGACCAGTTCACCCAGTTCTCCGTCCTCACAGACCTCGCCGGTCTCGGGATTGATGATCTCGGGATAGAAGTGGTCTTCCCAAATGTGCAGGCCGTCCTTGGTTTCCACACATTCATTTGCCACGCCCGGTCCAATCACTTCCGACAGGCCGTAGATGTCGACCGCGTGCATGTCGAACGCCTCTTCTATTTCGCGGCGCATGTTGTTGGTCCACGGCTCGGCCCCAAAGATCCCGACTTTCAGCGGGCTTTTGCGCGGATCCATACCCTGCTTGGCGTATTCGTCCAGAATGGACAGAGCATAAGATGGGGTCACAGTGATGCCATCGGCACGGAAATCCTCGATCAAACGCACCTGGCGCTGGGTCATACCACCCGAGACCGGAACCACGGTCAGGCCAGCAGCTTCCGCACCACCATGCACGCCCAGACCGCCCGTAAACAGGCCATAGCCATAGGCGTTGTGCAGCACGTCACCCGGACGCAAACCCGAGGCACGCATGCAGCGGGCCACAACACTCGACCACATTGTCAGGTCATTCTTGGTATAGCCCACAACGGTCGGCTGACCGGTCGTGCCCGAGCTGGCATGGATGCGCGAGATTTGCTCGCGCGGGACGGCAAACAGACCGAACGGATAGTTGTCACGCAGATCTTGTTTGACGGTGAAAGGGAACTTGGCCAGATCCGCCAACGTCTTCAGATCGTCGGGGTGTACACCTGCATCGTCAAAGCTTTTGCGATAGAATGGTACGTTGTCATAGGCGTGTTTCAACGACCACTTCATACGCTCCAGCTGCGTGGCGGCGATTTCATCGCGCGATGCGATTTCGATCGGTTCAAGGTCTTCCTTGCGGGGTGTCAGATCTTTCATGTCTCTCCTCCGACAGGGGCGTGTGCCCCAGTACTTTTATCCGTCTTGTTCGTCAAAATGTGTGCCGCTGACCTGCCGCGAATGTCCGCGAAACAGAACCACAGTGCGTCCGTCTTCGCCGGTTACGGTCACATCATAGATGCCCGAGCGGCCGGCGCGGCTGACCTCGGTTGCGGTGGCTGTCAAGCGTTCGCCCAGATTTCCGGGGCTGATATAGGTGACCGAACAGTGCTGCCCGACCACGCGATCGTTGTAACTGTTGCAGGCGAAGGCAAAGGCGCTGTCTGCCAGTGTATAGGAAAAGCCCCCATGGCAGGACCCGTGCCCGTTCACCATGTCGCGGCGGATTTCCATCGACAGAACCGCGCAGCCGGGCGCAACGCTTTCGATCCGCATGCCCAGTTCCTGACTGGCCGGATCATCTGCCCACATCGCGTCGGCGCTTTTTTCTGCGATTTCCTGCGGTGTCATTTGGCCTCCCCCAAAGATCCCTTCATGGCAGGATGCACAAAACCGACCGCTTGGTCAATAATGTGTTTTGGGTTTCCATAGGACGCAATGCCGCAACACGTATCGACGCGTTGCATTTAGGCGCAGAAATATGTGGGGGATTGGTAGCTCCGACGCCGCATACTGGGTGGGGGCTGTTCATGCGACGCCGGAAGAGCTCTCGCTCGCTACGTGTTAACTATTTTCCCGGAAGAGGGCGCTAAAACGGTCGCTCAAAGGAAACAAGCCGGTCATTTCTGGGCGAAATCAGGGCAGGTATTGATTTGTTTACCATGACAGTCCACTCTGATTTTATGAACTGGCAGACAACGACGCCCTTTCAAGGGGCAGGTAAACCGGCCGAGCAGGTCGCCTTCAACCGCCTTGAACTTGGCGCCATCATGGGGCTTTACGGCCAAATGGTCGCGGCAGGAGAGTGGCGTGATTACGGGATGAGCTTCCTAAGCGACGTCGCCATCTTCTCGATCTTTCGGCGCACGGCGGAACACCCAATCTATCGCATCGAAAAACGCCCCAAACTGCGCGGCAAGCAGGGGCAATATTCCGTGATCGGTATGGATGGGCGCATTCTGAAGCGCGGAAATGACCTGCGCACCGTGTTGCGCGTGCTTGAGCGAAAACTGATCCGCGCGGTCGAGTAGATCCTATAACCGCTTGCGAGAGGTGACCGGGCCATCACCCTGCGCCTCGATCCGCGCAATGGCTGCTGCCGTGTTTTCGTACACCACTGACATATCGTGCGCGTTGGCGTGAATAATCCGTGTGTCATCCACCACCAAAGCCACGTGACCTTTCCAGAACACAAGATCGCCGCGTTGAAGCGGTGTGCCGTCTGGGATGTCCTGTCCCAATGCAGCCTCTTGCAGGTCGCTATCTGCCGGGCAGTCGATCCCGCAGGCCAGCAGTGCGGCTTGCACAAGGCCAGAGCAATCGATGCCGAAGCCCGAGTTTCCCGCCCAGACATAGGGGGTATCCAGAAATTGTTCTGCAATCGCGACGGGGTCTGACGCATAATCGTCGATCGCACACAAATGCGACACCGGGATATAGCCGTGCTTTGGGGCGGACATAGGAGTTTTTGGGATTTTGACCTCGGCCCATTTGCCCTGTGTGCCCACCACTTTCACGCGGCTGTTCATATGAAACACGTGACTGTGGGGCGTTTTGAAGTTCGGTTCGCGGTACATATGCGTGGTGCGATGGGTTACGCGATGGGTCAGGGTCTGAGGGTCGCCCAGACTCCACGCCTCAAGATAACCGACATAGCCGTCTTTCAGCGACTGGCCGAAAACCATGTGATCGTCGCCGTCCAGAATGTTGAACTGGTCGCCAGACAGGACCTGACGGTCGCGGTTGCCGCTTGGGGCATCCAGGAGAAAACTGTCACCGACGACTTGTTTTAGCACGCCATCAGTAAAGCGCAGGGATTGGACCCTGCCGCGCAGACTTGAATGCGCGACTTGGTCATTGGCGGGGGTCAATCGACGGTCCATGATCACAACTCCAACATTTCGGGCAGGGCATCCAACAGGGCACGCGCGCCCATGCCGACACCACCTTTCGGGCGGCCGGGTGCTGCGGTTGGATTCCAGCCATAGATGTCAAAATGCATATAGCGCGGGGTATCGGTGACGAAACGGCGCAGGAACAAAGCCGCGGTGATTGACCCCGCAAACCCGCCTTTGGGGGCGTTGTCCAGATCCGCAATGCCGGGTTCGATCATCGCCTCGTATGGGTCCCAGAAGGGCAGCTCCCACACCGGGTCGGCGCTGGATGCGGCTCCTTTGCGCAGCGCATCCGCATCTTCGGTATTGGTTGCATAGAAGGGGGACAGGTCTGGCCCAACCGCCACGCGCGCGGCCCCTGTAAGCGTCGCCATCGACACGATCAGGTCCGGTTTATCCTCATCCGCCAGCGCCAATGCGTCGGCCAGAACAAGACGCCCTTCGGCATCGGTATTGTTGATCTCGACCGTTAGCCCCTTGCGCGAGGTCAGGATGTCGCCCGGTCGAAACGCGTTGCCCGCGACGGCGTTTTCAACCGCTGGGATCAGGACGCGCAGCCGCAGTTTCAAGCCAAGCGACATGATCATCTGTGCCAGCCCCAGAACGGTAGCCGCACCCCCCATATCTTTCTTCATCAATCCCATCGAGGCGCCGGGTTTCAGGTTCAACCCGCCCGTATCAAAACACACACCTTTACCAATCAGGGTCAAAGATGGGCCTTCGCTGCCCCAGCGCAGATCGATCAGACGGGGCGCGCGGGTGGCCGCGCGACCGACCGTGTGGACCATGGGGAAATTCTGATCAAGCAACGCCTTACCCAAAATGGTCGCGATCTCGGCCCCATGTGCCTCGGCCAGTTTTCGAGTGGCAAGTTCCAGCTCATCCGGCCCCATATCTTCTGCTGGGGTGTTAATCAGGTCGCGTGTGGCGGCTTCGCCAGCGGCGATCGCTTCGATACGTGTGGCATCTAAGCCGCTTGGGGCGACAAGCTGTGCCTTTGGTGCGGGTTGCTCGGCATAGCGATCAAATCGATACCCCGCCAGAAGCCAACCCAACGCAAATTCCTGCGCAAGCGCGTCTGTTTGCTGACTGGCCAGATGATAGACACCTTCGGGCAGTTTTGCCCGTGCGGCGGCAGCGCCGAACCGCTTGCGTTTGCGCGCGGCCTTGTTGCCCAGCCCGACCAACGCCATGGCGATCCCGCCATCTGGCGCGGGAACAACAAGGCTTTGCCCCAATCCAGCGGTAAACCCATTTATGTCCGCCCAGTCCCGCGCGGCTGGCGGCAAATCCGACAGTGCATCGCCCCCGTTTTCCAATAGGTAAAGTGGCGTGGCTGAATCGGTCTGTGGGGCGAAAGTCAGGGTCATCTGGGCCTCGGTCAATATCTGTGCCGTTTGGCATGCAGAGTAACGTGCCCGAGCGTGGGAGCAATCCCTGATCTGCCCACCCTACAGCGACATGTCCTGAAGATCCCAAACCGCAATCAAACTGTGTTCCCCCACGCGCCCCAAACGCGCAAGTGTCGCTGGCAGGGCTGCGGGATCTTGCCGCACACTTTGTTCGGCCACATCGCGGGCCACCCGTGCCAGCGTGGTCATGCCCAGACGTTGCGCGATGCGTTTCAGATCACCAGCCCCCTGCCGGATTTCGTCATACCGACCGGATTTCCGTGCCTTTTGCAGCCGAGCCAGCCAAATCGCCAGATCTTCCAACGATTGGTTCAGGTTCCGATCTGCTTGAACTGGTCCAAATCGGACATAGAGCGCATGCAGCTGGTCCCGGTCCAATTGAACGTCTTCAGTATAGGTCAAACTTGTAATGTCGGTCATGGCAGCACCCCGGTTTTCATATGTCCCTCGGGGGCAGCATGACGGTCGAGCCTCAAGATTTCGTATATGGATATTGCAAATTTCTCTCGAATTTCTCGCAATCTCAGCGTATTACTTCGTGAACTCTGACAGGAGACGTCCATGAAAAATGTCCGCCCCCTTCCCACATATCTTGCACAGCGCTATCACGGCTGGAACGCAACCACGTTTTCCGACAACAAATCTTGGTATCGTCGGCTTGCAGACGAAGGTCAGCGCCCCCGTGCCATGATCATTTCGTGCTGTGACAGCCGCGTTCACGTGACGCAGATGTTCGGGGCGGATCAGGGCGAAATATTCTTGCATCGTAACATTGCAAACCTCGTCCCCCCGTGCGAGCCGGATGGCGACTATCACGGGACATCGGCTGCGGTCGAATACGCGGTGACTGCATTGAAAGTGTCGCACCTGATCGTGCTGGGGCATTCGAAATGCGGCGGCGTTAAGGGGTTCCACGAAAAGTGCTTGGGCAACGCGCTGGAATTGGCCGAGAATACTTCGTTCGTGGGGCGCTGGATCGACATTCTGAAGCCAGGCTATGAACGACTTGGTGGAAACGACGCTGAGATTGCTGATGATGAGCTTGAAAAAGAGGGCGTGTTGGTGTCGCTGGAAAACCTGATGACTTTCCCGTTCGTGCGTGATGCTGTAGAAGCAGAACAGCTGTCCTTGCACGGTCTCTGGACCGATATTGGTGCTGGCGGGTTGGAATTCTACGACGCGGAAACCGGGAAATTCGCCCCGGTCTGATTGGTGCAAATGTGGATATGCTAAGGTCAATCGCAGCTCAGTTTGCCGCCAGCGCCATCGTGCTGTTCGCGCGTCTGGTCACTGCCGTGCGCGGGATCTGGTTTGGGGCTGACCCGGTCAATCGCCAGCGCGTCTATTTTGCCAATCACGGTTCGAACGGCGATTTCGTTCTGATTTGGACAGTGCTGCCTCCGGTTTTACGTGCGAAGACGCGGCCGGTGGCAGGGTCGGATTACTGGCTGACCTCGAAGCTAAAAACCTTCATCGGGCGCGACGTGTTTAACGCGGTCCTGATTGACCGAAATCCGGACACGCGCACCGAAGATCCCATCGCACAGATGGTTGAGGCATTGGATGGCGGTGCCAGCCTGATCCTGTTTCCTGAAGGCACGCGCAATTTGACCGACGACCCGCTGTTGCCGTTCAAACCTGGCCTGTTCCATCTGGCCGAGGCCCGCCCCGAGGTCGAGCTGGTGCCCACATGGATCGACAACCTGACCTCGGTCATGCCGAAGGGCGAGGTCATCCCGGTGCCGCTTCTATGCTCGGTCACGTTTGGAACGCCTTTGACCATTCAAAAAGGCGAAAACAAAGCCACATTCCTGACACGTGCCCAATCCGCCTTGGCTGAACTAGCAGAGGAGGCGGCGACATGAGCGCTCCATCCGAGTTTTCGACCCTGATGCTGGCGGTGCTGTCCATTTTGATTGTGGCCACTGCCATTGCCCAACTTCTGAAACGCAAAATGGGCGCGGACAATGATGTGATCGAAAACCTGATCGCGCGGATCAATGCGTGGTGGGGGATGGTTGCGCTGTTGGCGCTGGCAATGCTTGGCGGCAAGGCGGGTGTGGTGATCTTGTTTGCACTGCTCAGCTTCGCGGGCCTGCGCGAATTTCTGACGCTGACGGCCAAACGCCGCGCCGATCACTGGGCGCTGGTGATCAGCTTCTTTGTCATTCTGCCGGTGCAGTACCTGCTCATCTGGGATGACTGGTACGGGATGTATTCGATCTTTATCCCGGTCTATGCCTTCTTGTTTTTGCCCATCATTGCGGCCTTGCGGGGCGACACCGACGGGTATCTGTCCCGCGTGGCGGAAACCCAATGGGGGCTGATGATTTGTGTCTTTGCCGCCAGCCACGTCCCCGCGCTGTTGTCGCTGAACATCCCCGGATACGAAGGCAAGAATGTCCTTTTGGTCGCCTTCCTTGTGGTGGTGGTGCAGCTGTCCGATGTGCTGCAATACGTCTGGGGTAAGCTGATGGGCAAGCGCAAGATCGCGCCCCGCCTGTCTCCGTCAAAGACGTGGGAAGGCTTTGTGGGCGGTGTCGCCTCGGCTTGTCTGGTCGGGGCAGGGCTGTGGTGGCTGACGCCGTTCACCCCGCTTGAGGCCGCGGGCATGGCACTGGTCATCACCTTGATGGGCTTTTTCGGAGGGCTGGTTATGTCCGCCATCAAGCGCGACAAGGGCGTTAAGGATTGGGGGCATCTGATCGCCGGGCATGGCGGCTTCATTGACCGGCTGGACAGCGTTGTCTTCTCGGCCCCGATATTCTTCCACCTGACCCGCTATTTCTGGTCCGTCTAAGAGGTTCCCATGCAACGACGTCCCATCGCCAGCCGTGACCGCAGTTGGGCCAAACGCGCCGCAAGCTGGTTGGTCACAAAGAATGTGACGCCCAATCAGATCAGCAAAGCCTCGGTGCTGTTTGCGGTGATCGCCGGGGCTGCATTCTGGCTGTCGGGTGGAACCGGGGTCGTGTGGCTGATCCTTGCCGCGCTGGGCGTGCAGGGGCGGCTTTTATGTAACCTTTTTGACGGCATGGTCGCTGTTGAAGGCGGCAAGGCCGAAGCAGACGGCCCCTTCTGGAACGAAGCCCCCGACCGCTATGCAGATATCTTGATTCTTGTCGGCATGGGGCTGGGCGCAGGGCAACCGGCGCTGGGCTGGGCTGCAGCAACAATGGCCGTCCTGACCGCCTATACGCGCGAGGCGGGGGCGGCCCAAGGGCTGGAGCCTGACTTTGGTGGCCCGATGGCGAAACAACATCGGATGGCTTTGGCAACTGTCGCCGCCGTGCTGGCGATTGTCGTGCCGGTGATCGCAGGCGTACCCACGCTGACCCTCGCCCTATGGATCATCACCCTTGGCACAGGTGGCACCGCCCTTCGCCGCGGGCGGGGAATGGTCGCGGCACTGAAAGCGCGCCACGACCCCTAAGGTTTACGGAGCCCACGACAAGGACTTGCCCTCGGGCCAGCGCAGCGTGGTTTTGATGCTGATCTCGGACTGTCCCTTTGCAGGCACATTCAGATCCCACACCGTAACACCGCGCTGGTCTTCGAAATCCATTTCACTGGGCTGAGGCGTGGCCGTGACTGTCACGTTCAGTTCTTCCTGTTCCGAATAGGTCGTCGGGAAGAAGACCCGCACATCCTCGGCCTCGCCGCTCAGGTTTTCGACCCGTACCAGCGCTTGATGGGTCCGCGAGGTGGCCGATTTGATAAATCCGCGGGCGCCAACTTGGTCGTCCTTTTCGGCATAGGTTAGGCGAATGTGTTTGACGGGGCCAAGTGGCAGGTCAAGCAGGTCACCCTCAACCACCTCACCCACATACGTTGTCCCGACCAGAACGCCATCGCGATAGATGTTGGCATCCCCTTCCAAAATGGGCTCGCCAATTGTGTTCTGGATTTTCGAAACCCAAAACGCCGTTGCGTCTTCGCGAGGAGAGGCGTGGATCTGTGTGTCACCGCTTAGGGCGATTCGATCCATTTCCAAATGCAGCTCATCATCCGGCCCAAGGTCAATTGGCGTGCCATAGGTATAGACAACGCCACCGCCTTTATTAACAGCATCATGGAAGCTGGGAATTATGATTTCTTCTTCGACGGCGGGTGCTTCCATAACTGATGACCCAAAGGACATCTGATCTTCGTGGCGTGCACCCGCCTTCTGCATAACTAGGATGTCTTCGACAACACTTGCAATGGAACCGTCGACATCACGCGGTGAAATTTGACCTGTTGGCGCGTTGGTTGAAAGCGTCACATCCACGCCGCGCCAGCTAATACCAGACGAACTCTGGATCTTGACCTTTCGGACCAATTCAATTCGATCCATTGCATCCGAGGAAACATGAATGTCGTAGGTGGGGCTCCAAGATGCGTCTCCTTGCAGCTCTTTCATCTGAAAAATCGCTTCTGTTGGCTGGCTGGCCGACACTTGAAGTGCCCAAAGATCTTGTCTCTCTTCCGGTGGTAAAAGGCGATGAAGCTTAGTTTCTGCTGCTTCAAGTGCACGCGACAGATCTGTTTGCTCCTCAGTGGCGGTCCGCAAAATAACGTTAAGCTTTCCGTAGGCGTCCCGAGCCGAGGCCACTTCTCTTTGCAGCGTGTTCGATACGTTCGCGATATCTGAAGGTGTCATGTCCAGATCCCCGGCTGTGACCGACGACAAGAAGTCGAGCCGAGTCGCAACGGCCTGCATGTCTGCCTTGATTTCGGAAATTTTGTCAGCGTGCGCTTGAACGGCTTCCTGCGCAGTCTCGACGCTTTCCAGCGCAGCCTGCTGTTCCGGGGTCAGATGTTGTTCTGGATGTTCCAATCCACCAAGCAGGCGTTTGGCGTGAACGATATTAACGCCCTCAGTCAGAGTGGTTAACCGTGGCTCTTGATTATAGCGACCAAATTCAAACGGAAATAGCACTTCATGCGTGCCAGCAGGCAGCGACAGTGCGATCTGATGCGTGACCTCGGCCACGTTTGCGTACAGCGTGGCAGACACAGCGCGCGGGGCGGTGTGGAAGGTGTCAGCGAATACGGGGCCTGCGGTGAGCAGCAGAAGGGGCAATGTGAAGCGCATGAAAAGGCCTTTGGGTTCAGTCCGGTATCACAGCGTGATCGCTGTAAGGAGGAGTGTTTCAGACACAATTCCCGTTGCCAATGGCCCAAATGAAAAAGCCCCACCAGTCGGCGGGGCTTTTCCTATTGAATTGTCAGGGGGGGTAGCCCTTTTCAGAACCTCACGGCCCAGCAGCTCGGCGATCTGGACGGCGTTCAGGGCAGCACCCTTACGCAGGTTGTCTGAAACACTCCAATTTCTATGCTGCGCTTTTGGAGACGACATTCACAGGCGCTCTCGAATCCCATGAATGGCTGTTCTGCGGGATAAAGCGGCCGCAGCTCCATGTAATTCGAGGGTCTGCTCTATTTGTCGGCTACGTAATTTCCAACTCAAACCGGGTGCGCCAATCTCGGTTGGTCTCGTCCGCCAGTTTGGCCGTTGGGGTCGGAACATCGTTCGCAATGGAAGCATCTGCGCCAAGCGCAATAAGTACATCCGCCAACACCCTTTGCGGCGCTTGCGCGAGCAAATCGTAAGAGACTTCGAGTGGTTTAATTGATTGCTCATCGAACCAAGAACGCCATTCTTTGTCGAACTCGGCAAACTCGGACAACTGGGTACGGATTGCGTCTGCATCGTAGCGGTCTTCCCGTCTAACTTCTTGTCTTTCGAGCTCCGTTCCATCGGCACCGAGGTGCCAAAGGCCGGTCTGCTCTGCACGAATACACGAGATAGCTTGGTCGAGTTTGTCTTCCCGCGTCAGGTGGATGAACAGCGTTCGTCCGAAGGCTGCCTCGACACGTTCTACGTCGGTTTGAGCGTCCGGATATAGGAAATCCAACTGATCCATGAAGAACGCAAAACTCCCTCGCTGAAGCCTTAGTCCAAAAACGTCTGTCTCACCTCTGCCACGCGCTTTAGCCGCGTCGAAGATCGCGTCAAGGGTCGCCTTTCGTGAAGGGAACGCCGTCGCTTCGAGTTTGTAATATTTGAGCCAAGCGTCAATTGAAGGCTTGTGAAAGAGTGATCCCGGATTTCCGGTAACTCTTGTGGCTGCAAGCAGTTTGCAAAGCAGTGTACTTCCGCTGCGAGGCGATGTGCAGATGACGTAGGACTCAAAGTTCAGACGGGGCATTTTGTCTCTTCAGGATTGACGTCCTGCATTAATAGCTGGCATTTGTGACAATTGCAGCATCAAGCACTTTGGGCTTCAGAGAAGACATTGATAATTCGAAAAAGCCCTACCAGTTGGCAGGGCTTTCTTTGAAACTTTTCGGCGGGCCAATCAGCCCTTTTTCAGGACCTCACGGCCAAGCAGTTCGGCGATCTGGACGGCGTTGAGCGCTGCGCCCTTGCGCAGGTTGTCTGAAACACACCACATGTTTAGGCCGTTCTCGACGGTCACGTCCTGACGGATGCGGCTGATGAAGGTGGCGAAGTCGCCAACACATTCGACCGGGGTGACATAGCCACCGTTCTCGCGCTTATCCACGACCAGAATGCCGGGGGCAGTACGCAGGATGTCGCGGGCTTCGTCTTCGTCCAGGAACTCTTCCGTTTCGATGTTGATCGATTCCGAGTGGCCAACGAAGACCGGCACGCGCACACAGGTGGCGGTGACTTTGATCGACGGGTCGACGATCTTTTTCGTCTCGGCGATCATCTTCCATTCTTCTTTCGTGTCGCCCGAGTCCATGAAGACGTCGATATGCGGGATCACGTTGAAGGCGATCTGCTTGGGGTAAACCTTCGGTTCGACTTCCTGACCGGGGACATACATGCCCTTGGTCTGGTTCCACAGTTCGTCAATCGCGTCTTTGCCCGAGCCCGAAACCGACTGGTAGGTCGACACGACAACGCGCTTGATCTTGGCGCGGTCATGCAGAGGCTTCAGCGCCACAACCATCTGCGCGGTCGAGCAGTTGGGGTTCGCGATGATGTTCTTCTTCGCGTAATTGTGGATCGCCTGAGGGTTCACCTCGGGCACGATCAGCGGGATGTCGGGGTCGTAGCGGTACAGCGACGAGTTATCGATCACCACACAACCCGCCGCAGCCGCTTTCGGCGCGTATTCTTTGGTTGCTTCCGAACCCACGGCAAACAGCGCCATGTCCCAGCCGGTGAAGTCAAAGGTGTCCAGATCCTGGGTGGTCAGGGTCTTGTCACCAAAGCTGACTTCAGTACCGAGCGAACGGCGCGATGCAAGCGCTGCAAGTTCATCTACGGGAAACTGGCGTTCCGCCAGGATGTTCAGCATTTCGCGGCCCACGTTGCCCGTGGCGCCTACGACGGCGACTTTATAGCCCATTACGGCCTCCTATAATTGGTCTGTCTTTGAACCACCCAAAGACGGAGGGTTCCTTAGAGCAATTCGGCCTTGCAGAAAAGGCCTTTCCCGCCAATTCGCCATGATTTGTCGTTGACTTGTGTGTAATTCGCTGTGATACGCGCTGCAATCTGTCGGTTGACGCGTGAGCAACCCGCCCCAGATGCGAGGCAGGCAGACCTATCCACAAGTTCCCAAATCACGCGGGGTTCTGGCGGCAAGTTCGGCGCATGGGCATTCGGCCCATTCGCGAGCATTTGCTGCAAACCTAAGCGATGGGCGAATATGCCCCACCCGCGTGACAGCGGTGCACCCTTGCGTGCACCAGAAAGACGATGATGACAAAATTTGCAGATCTCGGGCTCGACCCGAAACTGGTCGCAGCCGTGACGGAAGCAGGCTATGAGACCCCGACCCCAATTCAAATTCAGGCAATTCCGCTGGTTTTGGAAGGCCGTGACGTGATGGGGCTGGCCCAAACCGGAACAGGCAAGACGGCGGCCTTTGGCCTGCCGCTGATCCACCAGCTTCTAAGCAACCACGACAAACGGCAACCCAAATCCGTGAAAGCGCTTGTGCTTGCCCCGACCCGCGAACTGGTGAACCAAATCGCCGACAACCTGCGCCTGTATGTGCAGGGCACCCATTTGAAAGTGCGTACTGTCGTGGGCGGCGTGTCGATCAACAAGCAGGTCAGCATGCTGGCGAATGGGATCGACATTCTGGTCGCCACGCCGGGGCGTTTGATTGACCTGATGGATCGCGGCTCGATCCGTTTGGATACGGCGACTTTCCTTGTGCTGGACGAGGCGGACCAGATGCTCGACATGGGCTTTATCCATGCGCTGCGCAAAATCGCGCCTGCGCTGGGCGAGCCACGCCAGACCATGCTGTTTTCCGCGACCATGCCGAAACTGATGGCTGAGCTGTCGAAGGCCTATCTGACGAACCCTGCGCGGGTGCAGGTGTCGCCTCCGGGCAAGGCGGCCGACAAGGTCACGCAGGGTCTGTATTACTGCCCCGACCGCAACGCCAAGATCACCAGATTGATCGATCTGCTTGGCCATGATGAAGAGGCACTGTCGCTGGTCTTCTCGCGCACCAAACACGGGGCCGAGAAGCTGATGAAGCACTTGGTCACCAAGGGGTTCGCGGCGGTGTCCATCCATGGAAACAAAAGCCAAGGCCAGCGTGATCGCGCTCTTGCTGCCTTCCGCGCGGGTGAAGCGCGTATTCTGGTTGCCACCGATGTGGCTGCACGCGGGATCGACATTCCCGGCGTCAGCCATGTTTACAATTTCGACCTGCCCGAGGTCGCCGACAACTATGTCCACCGCATTGGCCGCACTGCACGTGCGGGCGCGGATGGGGATGCGATTTCCTTCGTGTCGGGCGTCGAACTGGGCCTGTTGCGCGACATCGAGAAAGTCATGAAGATCGAGATCCCGGTGCTGGGCGGCAAACGCCCGGCCGAGGAAAAACGCCCTCAGCGTGGTCAAGGTGGCGGCGGTGGCGGAGGCGGTCGTCGTGGTGGCGGAGGCGGAGCTGGCGGAGGCCGCAAACCGCGCGGCGCTTCAGGGCAGGGGCCGAAGCCTTCCGGCAATCCAGGCGCAGGAAAACGTCGTCGCCGTCGTCCTAAAAAGTCGGCTTAATCCGTTCGGTCCTGACTGAGCAGATAAAGCAGACAGCCGATCAACCCCGGCACTGCGAAAAACAGGAACACGGCCTGATATGGGGCCGTGACCGCCACATCCGGACCTTGTGCGGATTTGAAAACACTGGCCGAGGCATACTGGAATATGCCCACACCACCGATCCCGAACATGTTCAAAAGCGTGACCCCCCGGCCCACCAAGTGGGGCGGATAAAAGCTGCGCGCGTGTGCCATGATCAAAGGGAAACTCGCGGCAAACAGGCCAATGGCGGCCATGGTCAGCGATACGCGCCAGACGCCCGCGTCAGGCGCTGCCCAAAGCAGGAAGACCAATCCAACGGCGATCAGGTTGCCAAAGAAGATCACCCATTTCCGTGTCCCAAAGACGCGGTCCAAGGGACCATAGGCGAAGCTGCCAATCACCATCGCCAGGGCGATGGCCATCGTGGCCCAACCAATGCCCGTTGTGTCCAGCCCATAGACGTCGCGCAAATAAGGCCCCGCCCAGCTGCCTCGAAGGCCAGCGGCGGCGGTGTAGTTCACGAACATAATTGGGAAGATCGCCCAAAGTGCTGGCATCTTCAGAAGGTCCAGAACCGAGCCCTTCTGCGCCCCATCTTCCGCAGTGGCCTTTGGCGGGTTGTCCACCGCGATCATAATCAATGCGGCAACAACCAGCGTGACCGCAGCCAAGGCCCATAGGCATGTGCGCCAGCCGAATTGCTCGACCGCCAGTGCCATGGGCAAAGCGCCCGCGATATTGCCCAGCGATCCAATGCCGATGACCATGCCGGCCAACGTTCCAAAGACCTTTGGTGAATACATGCGGGCGAAGATGAAATAGCTGGCCATCAAAACAGGGGAACAACCAATCCCGATCAGGACCATCGCGTATAGGATATGGTCAGGGCTTGACGCCATGGCGAATAAAGCAGCCCCGCCAGCGCCTCCGACTGCCAATAAGCCTGCCGCGACTTTGCGTGGCCCGATATTGTCCAAAGCCCAACCGACCGGAATTTGCATCAACGCAAAGACAAGAAACCATGCGCCAGAAGCACGTGCCAGATCCTCGGGCGTTGCGCCAAGGTCCAGCTTCAACGCAGGTGTCATCACCGCCAGAAAAGCGCGGTAAAACTGGCTTAGAACATAAGCCGCAATCAACGTGATGATGCCTGCCCGCATGTGGACCTCCCAATCTCAACCTGCGCAGAAGACACGCGGACACTCGATTTGACAAGCCCGCATTTTCTTGTCGAAATTATCCTGGGGTGAGCCCGTCAGGGCGAGGGGCAACGCCCCTTACCCGCAGCTGCGAACCGTGTCGATCATCAGCTGCACATTCTCAGGATCCGCGTCCGGGGTGATGCCGTGGCCGAGGTTGAAAATATGCGGGCCGTTCTTGAACGCGTCGACAATGGCGCGGGCCTCATCAACCAAAGCCTGACCGCCGGTGACCATGTGGCTGGATTTCAAATTGCCCTGAACACAGCCATCCACTTGTACATTGGCCGCCGCCCATTCCGCGCTGACCGAGTTGTCCAGCGCGACGCAATCCACGCCGGTCTGTTTCGCAAACCCGATATAGCCTTCACCCGCTTCACGGGGGAAGCCGATGACCGGAATTCCAGGGTGACGCTTCTTCAGTTCGGATGTGATCACCCGCGCAGGCTCCACCGCGTATTTTTGGAAGTCTTCGCCCTTCAGAGACCCGGCCCAGCTGTCAAACAGCTTTACGACCTCGGCACCAGCCTCGATCTGCTTGGACAGGTATTCGATGGTGCCCTCGGTCAGGCGATCCATTACGGCTTCAAACAGTGGACGGTTCTCGGCTTTCAACGCATGCGCCGGTCCCTGATCCTTGGTGCCTTGGCCCGCAATCATATAGGTCGCTACGGTCCACGGCATGCCCGCGAACCCGATCAGAGTGGTCTCTTCCGGTAGTTCGCGACGCAGAATGCGGACGGTTTCGTAAATCGGGTTCAGTGTCTCGTGGATGTCTTCTTTACCTGACAGCTTGTCGAAGTCGGACTGTTCGGTGATCGTGGACAAGCGCGGGCCTTCCCCGGTCACGAACCACAGATCGGCACCGAGGGCTTGCGGCAGAAGCAGGATGTCAGCAAACAAGATCGCCGCATCAAAGCCATAGCGGCGAATGGGCTGCAATGTGACCTCGGCCGCCAGCTCTGGGTTATAGCAAAGCTTCAGAAAATCCCCGGCTTCGGCCCGCGTGGCGCGATACTCGGGCAAATAGCGCCCTGCCTGACGCATCATCCAGATCGGAGGTGTCGGAAGGGTCTCGCCTGCAAGTGCGCGCAGAATGGTCTTTTGCTGGGTCATGGGGCGGCCTTTCGATTTTTGTCCATTGCGTGGTCACTCAGCCGCGACAGGATGTCAAGCGCCGGGGGTGTCGCAGGCATGGACAGCGCCTGCCTTCCTGCGTAAACCCACCCTATGACATATGCACTTCCGACCCCCGACGCGCCCCTGAATATTGGCACACGCGGCAGCCCTTTGGCGCTGGCGCAGGCCCATGAAACGCGCCGCCGCCTGATGGACGCCTTCGACCTGCCCGAAGCGGCATTCGAGATTGTAGTGATCCATACCACGGGCGATGACCGCGCGATGATCGACGCAGACCGGGCCTTGAAGGAAATCGGCAACAAAGGCCTTTTCACCAAAGAGATTGAAGAGGCGATGTTGGACGGGCGTATCGATATCGCGGTGCATTCAATGAAGGATATGCCGGTTGAACAGCCCGAGGGGCTGTTGCTGGAGTGTTACCTGCCGCGCGAGGATACGCGCGATGCATTCGTATCGATCAACTATCGCTCTATCGCTGATCTTCCGGAGGGGGCGGTCGTTGGTACGTCGTCGCTGCGCCGTAAAGCCCAGCTGTTAAACACGCGGCCTGATCTTGATATCGTCGAGTTTCGTGGAAATGTTCAAACCCGTCTGAGAAAGCTTGAAGAGGGCGTTGCCGAGGCGACGTTCCTTGCAATGGCCGGGTTGAACCGATTGGCGATCGAAGGCGTTCCTAAGACTGCAATTCCGACCGACGTGATGCTGAACGCAGTTGCTCAGGGCGCGATTGGGATCGAGCGACGTGCCGACGATGCACGTGCAAAGGATATGCTGGATGCAATTCATGATGCCGAAACCGGCCAACGGCTGGCGGCAGAGCGGTCTTTTCTTGGCGCACTTGATGGATCATGCGAAACACCAATTGCGGCGCTTGCCACACTTGAAGGCGATACGCTGACATTGCGCGGGGAAATCTTGCGCACAGATGGGTCGGAAAGCGAAGCAGGTGAAATTTCAGGGCAGATCGCTGACGGAAAGAAACTGGGCCGTGAGCTGGCACAACAACTGCTGTCACGCGTTGACGACGACTTCTTTGACTGGAAATAGAAAAAGACCCGGCATTGCGACCGAGCCTCTCTTTTTCTGAGTGCTTACAGGCGCTCGATGGCCAGTGCGATCCCTTGACCGCCGCCGATGCACATGGTGATCAGCGCTTTCGAGCCGCCGATACGCTCCAGTTCATACAGCGCCTTCACGGTGATAATCGCGCCGGTGGCCCCAACAGGATGGCCCAGCGCAATCGCGCCACCGTTCGGGTTCACCTTAGCCGTATCCAGACCCAGGCCATTATTCACGGCAATGGCTTGGGACGCGAAGGCTTCGTTCGATTCGATCACGTCGAAATCACCAACAGACAGACCGGTTTTCGCCAACAGGTTCTCGACCGCAGGCACCGGGCCTATGCCCATGACTTCGGGCCGTACACCTGCATGGCCATAGCCGATGACGCGCGCCTTGGGTTTCAGGCCTGCGGCCTGGGCTGCGTCCGCGCGGGCCAGAACCAGCGCCGCTGCGCCATCATTGATGCCGGATGCGTTGCCCGCCGTCACGCTGCCGTCTTTCTGGAACGCCGGGCGCAGGCCAGCCAAGGCTTCGGCCGTGGTTGGCTTGGGGTGCTCGTCGCGGGCGAAGGCGACCGCCTCGTGGCGCTTTTTTACGTCGATGGGCACGATCTGGCTGTCGAAATACCCAGCCTCGATCGCGGCGGCGGCGCGGCGCTGGCTTTCCAGTGCGAACGCGTCCTGATCTTCGCGGGTCACGCTGTTCTCAGACGCGACGTTTTCCGCTGTAATGCCCATGTGTCCAGTGCCAAAGGGGCAGTTCAGCGCCCCCAGCATCATATCCTGCGCACCTGTGTCACCCATCTTCTGTCCCCACCGCGCTTGTGGCAAAATATAGGGTGACCGGCTCATGTTCTCAGCTCCACCAGCCACGGCGAAATCAGCATCGCCCAGCATCAAGTTCTGCGTCGCTGACACGATGGCTTGAAGCCCGGAGCCGCACAGGCGGTTCACGTTCATCGCAGGGGTTGCGTCGGGAATACCAGCTTCGATCGCAGCGACACGCGACAGATACATGTCGCGCGGCTCGGTGTTGATCACATGCCCAAAGACCACGTGCCCGATCTGTTCCGGGGAAACACCGGCACGGGCCATGGCCTCGCGGGTGACAGTTGCACCAAGTGTGCTGGGCGGGGTCTGGGCAAGGCAGCCGCCGAACCCACCTATTGCGGTGCGTACACCATCAAGAATGACAATATCGGACATATCAGGATCTCCTGTTTTGCGTTGGCGCCACTGTGCCGCAAAGCAGAAAGCCTGTCTTCTGTAACGCTCCGTCAGGAACGGAAGAGATCACTCATCGTTGGTATTGCCGGGGTCGAGCTTCTTCAGAAGTAACACTAAAGTCTCGCGAAAACTCTCGTCCTGTTCTTCCAGCAACGTGGTGAGATGCGTCTCATAGTCAGCCGCGATCGGGGCTAATGCGTCGATCATCGCGCGCCCCTTGTCGGTCAGGCTTAGCTCGACCAGACGCCGGTCGCTAGGGTTGATGGTCTTGGTGATATAGCCCGCCGCCTCAAGCCGGGACGCCGCCCGGCTAACTTTCGGCTTGTCCATGTCCACCCGCTTGTGGATCTCGCGCACGCTAACGCTGTCGGCCTGGCTTAGATGGGCAACGACCCGCCACTCTGACACCGAGATCCCATAGGCCTCGCGATAATGCTTGGAAAATTCTGCGCTGACACGGCTGGACAGAACAGCAATCTGGTACGGTAGGAAATCATCAAGTTTAAAGCTGGTCACGCCCTCGCCTTTCCGGTTTTCCCTCAGCTTGCCCCGACACGTGGCCCAAGGCAAGCCAAAGCCAAGTCTTGCTTTTCTTGTTTGAAATATCCCGGGGTGAGCCCGTCAGGGCGAGGGGCAGCGCCCCTCAGGCTCGCGTTAGCGAGCCATCGACCGCCTTATACCCACTTTGCCATCGGCGGCAGACTCATCAAAACGGCATCGGCGTCATGGCCCGTGGCCAGACCAAACTTGGTGCCGCGGTCATAGACAAGGTTGTATTCGGCATAGAGCCCACGATGCACCAGCTGGGTGTCTTTGTCGCTCTCATCCCACGGTGTGTTGCGGCGCTTTTCGGTTACCGGAACAAAGGCAGGCAGGAAGGCGCGGCCGATGTCTTGGGTCAGGGCAAAGTCAGCCTCCCAATCACCAGTGTTGCGGTCATCCATGAAAATCCCGCCAACCCCTCGGGCGCGGCCACGGTGGGGGACATAGAAATACTCGTCCGCCCATTCCTTTAGCTTGCCATAAAGCGTGGGGTCATGGGGATCCAGATGCTCTTTCTGAACATTGTGGAAATGCGCCGTGTCCTCGTCATATTCGATGCAGGGGTTCAGGTCAGACCCGCCCCCGAACCACCACGCACCGGGTGTCCAGAACATGCGGGTATTCATGTGTACCGCAGGGCAATGTGGGTTCTGCATATGCGCAACCAATGAAATGCCCGAGGCCCAGAAGCGCGGATCATCCTCGATCCCGGGAACACCGCGCGCGGCCATCGCCTGTTGGGCAGCTTTTCCCAGAGTGCCGTAAACAGTCGAGATATTCACGCCCACTTTTTCAAACACACGCCCGCCCCGCATGACGCTCATCAGCCCACCGCCTGCGTCCGATCCGTCATCTGATTGGCGGGTGGTTTTTGTGACGTCGAACTTTCCGGCAGGCTGATCTGCAAATGGCCCCTCGGATTGGCTGTCTTCCAGTGCCTCAAAGGTGGCAACGATCTGGTCGCGAAGCTCGTGGAACCATTGGCTGGCACGGGCTTTTTGATCTGTCATCTGGTCGGTCATTGGAGGCTCCGGTGTCAATGAGGATTGCTTTGCGCTCAGCTATCAAAGCTGCACGGGTTTGGCAAAAGGCAGGATGTCGCGCGGGGGGCACGCCGTCAGTGTGAAGGATTGCCAACGGCGTCCAGCAGGCTGCGCCCGCCGTCAACCTGCATGATGTGGCCAGTCATGAAGCTTGATCCTTCCGAGGCCAAAAACTGCACGGCCTCGGTAATTTCCGAGGCAGGGGCGATCCGTCCCAAAGGCGTTCCCTCGAGTATTTCCTCAAGGGATTCTGGGTTCTCGCGGATCGTGTTTTGTAGGCTTGCGCTCATCAATGATGCGAAGGATACGGCGTTCACGCGGATTCGATGGGGCGCGAGCGCCACAGCCAAAGAGCGGGTCATCTGATCCACGGCAGCAGAGGCGATGGAATACCCCATCAGGCCAGGCAGCGTGCGCGTCGAAGCGATTGACGAAAGATTGATGATCGTGCCAAGTGGTGTGTCTTTGTCGTCGTCCTGCAGTTCTTCGCCTTGCAAGATCATGCGTTTGGCCACCAATTGGCCAAGTCGCAGGCTGGTCATGAGGTTCTGATTTAGCAGCGTGGTGATTGATTTGTCATCTGCGTCCAGCGGATCGGCCAGCGCGACCTGACGCGAGGCGTTGACCAAGATGTCTACCCGTTCAAATGCGTCGATTGTGGCCGAAAGCAGGTTGGCAATCGTCAGCTTTTCGCGCAGGTCGCCGGCGAATATGCGCGTGTTTCCCGCCTCTTCACCGTCTTCATCAGGGTTCGGACCCCATTGATCCAAAAGACCGGCCTCGTCCATATCGGCGCAAACCACATTGGCACCGTGATCGGCAAAATGTCGGGCAATGGACAGGCCAATGCCGTTGGCAGCCCCGGTGATGATGGCGGTTTTGCCTGCGATGTTGAAGGACATAGCCTCTCCTGTCTTTGGGCGATTCCCCGCGCCAGACTAGCGGAAGTTACCGCGCCACGCGATGAGGTTTCAGCCCTGCCAGCAGCTTGAAGCCCGGCGTGCCGCCCAGATCCTCGACCACGCGGAAATGCTTGGCCAGCGTCTCTTCATAGGGCAGGTGGCGATTTGCGACCATGACGAAGCGGCCCGAAGGTTTCAGAATGCGTGCCGCCGACTGGATGAATGCCTGCCCCAGTTCCGGGCGTCCTGCGCGGCTGGTGTGAAATGGCGGGTTCGAGATCACCACGTCATAGGGTTGATCGGGTGTAAATGCGGTCGCGTCGTCCCAAAGGAACCGCACACGAGGATCGTCGAAGTTTCGGCGGGCACAATCCAGCGCCACCTTGTCGGCCTCGATCAGATCCAGAGCTTCGACACCTTCGCGCGACAGGATATGGCGCGACAGATATCCCCAACCGGCGCCCAGATCGGCGACGCGGCCGTTGATGGCGTCGGGCATGACGGCTGCCAGCACCTCGGACCCTTTGTCGATCTTCTCGGCCGAGAAGACGCCGGGGCGGGTGACGAAACCGTCGGGCAGAGTGATGTCTTGGTCCACCCAATCGGGGGCGTCCAGCCCCTGAAGCCAGACGATCTTTCCATGTGCCTTCGACAGATTTCCCAAAAGGTTCGCGCGCTTTTTGAGCGCCTTCAGATGACTGTCCATCCCGTCAGTCTTCTGTCCATCCAGAATAACCAACTTGCCGCCTGTTGCGCGGTCGGCGGCGTAAAGCCACGCCTGCGCCAACGCTTTTGACCGGGGCGCACAGACCAGCGCTGCAGCAAAGCCCGCGTCCGGCACGTCGCTGATGACGTCATATCCGCGTGCGGACCAGAATTGCACATCTGGGTGGAAGTGGCTGTAGATCGTCACGCGATCTTTTGGCAGCGCAAAGATATCTTGATCCGGTGTCGGACCGATCACCAGAAGGGCGCCATCATCAGGAAGCGAAATAAGCCCGTCATCAAGGGCAATAGACAATCGTGTTTGAAGCATGTCAGACCCCGCGCGCGGCGGTCATTCCTTTTCCATGGTGCATTGCAGCGGGTGCTGATGTTCACGCGCCAGCTGCATCACCTGAGTAACTTTGGTCTCTGCGATCTCGTAGGAAAAGACACCGGCAACGGCCAATCCCTTTTTGTGTACGGTCAGCATCAACTCGAATGCTTGAGAGTGGTTCAAGCCGAAGAAACGCTCTAGCACCATGACGACGAATTCCATCGGCGTGAAATCGTCGTTCAGCAGCAATACCTTGTACATCGGTGGGCGCTTGGTCTTGGGCTTGGTTGCAACCGCAACGCCAGCTTCGCCGTCATCGTCGGGTCCACCCGAGGACAGGATGAAGGGGGATGTTGTCATGTCGACATCGCTCCGTGGGTTGCAATCAAAGGCATCCGAGTCAATCAATATAGGGTTCGTCCCCGTGCTGAAAAGGGGCGCGGGGCAATGCACCCGGCAAAGCTCATACAAAATGAAGGCGAAAGTCTCAACAATTGGTTTTCGAACGTAGCCTCGGCGCAAGTTTGCTTAGGCGTGCTCTGGTGCTTTTGCACGTCGGCGCTGGCCAGATTTTGTAGCCTTGCGCATGTTCCGGTCTACATCTTGCGCCGCGTGTCTTGCCGTGACCTGTAGGACACGCAGCAAGCCTTTGAAAATAAGCTGTTTCCGAAACGCACTCCGCGTGCTAGCCTGAAAAAAACAAATCAGCTGGGCGAAAAAAGATCCGGCGATTGAGGCAGAAAAGGTAACCGTCGTGATGACGCGTTTGAAGCAGTTGGCCCATTTCGGGCTATTTCTTGCAGTTATTGGCTGTTTGACAGTGCTTGCCCCTGCGCGTGCGCAGGCAGCACCCTATGCAGCAATGGTAATTGATGCACGTACCGGCAAGGTGTTGCATGCCCGCAACGCGGACACGCGGTTGCACCCGGCTTCCCTGACAAAAATGATGACGCTTTATGTCGCTTTCGAGGCCATTAAACATGGCGAGATTTCGGCCGATACAGTTGTGACCATCACGGGCAAGGCCTCGGCCGAGCCTCCGTCCAAATTGGGTCTGCGCAAGGGGCAGAAGATCAAGATGCGCTATCTGATCCGCGCTGCTGCTGTGAAATCCGCAAATGATGCGGCCACGGCCATCGGTATCGCCATCTCAGGCTCCGAAGCTGCATTCGCACGTCGTATGAACCGCACGGCTAAGGCGTTGGGCATGACGCGTACCCATTTCAAGAATGCTCATGGCTTGACTGAAAGTGGTCACCTGTCCACCGCGCGCGATATGACGACGCTGGGGCGGCACCTTTTTTATGATCACCCGGAATACTATAACCTGTTTTCGCGCCGCTCGACCCATGCAGGCATCAAATCCGTGAACAACACCAACCGACGTTTCCTGAACAGTTATAAAGGTGCGGACGGGATCAAAACTGGGTTTACCAACGCTGCCGGGTTTAACCTTGTGGCGTCTGCTGAACGCGGACAGGAACGGATTATCACCACCGTGTTTGGCGGGCGATCCACCGCGTCGCGTAACGCAAAAGTGGCCGAGCTGATGGACCTTGGCTTTCGCCGTGCACCCAGCCGCGCCTCGGTTCGCAAGCCTACGCCTCCGCTTTATGCAGGGAATGTGGGCGGTGTCAGCCCTGCTGAGCCCATTGAACCCGGCGCTGCCGGTAAAACCATCCGCTTGATCACAGCGGTCAAGCGCAGCCCGCGTCCTGCCCCGCGCCCAGTTGCAGCAGAAGAACCAGTGGTCGACACTCAGCTGGCCAGCCTGACCGACAGCATCAAAGACGCTGTCGCTGCCGCTGTGTCCGAGGAAACGCCAACAGCACCCGAGGCCGAGGCAGTTGCCTTGGCCCCCGCAATCGAAACCACGCCGGTCCCTGCGCCTGCACCCGCGCAGCCTTTTGGCGGCGAAGCCGCTGTGACGACGGCCGCCATGGCATCGCCTCCGCCGCGCCCGGCAACAATCATCCTGGCGTCGCTTGATCCTGCGGACGATCCCGCCACGGCTGCGCCCGAGATCGTGACCCGTATGTCCACGTCGGGTGGGCGGCACTACGCCATCAACGTGGGTGTTCTGGGCACCCGGTATCATGCGGAGCGTCGCCTGCTGAAAACCGCCCTGCGCGAGATTGATACGCTGGACGAGGCCCTGCGTAAGGTCGTCAAGCGTTCGGATGGGTGGCACGCAAACTTCGTCAGCTTGACACAAGAGCAAGCCGATCTGGCATGCCGTCGCCTGAACGCACGCAATACGCGCTGTAAGGTTCTTGGCCCGTCCTGATCCCTACGTTTACTGAGAGACGGCGTCGCTGGCCTTCATATCGAAGGCCGCGGCCATCAATGCGCGGGTATAGTCCGTCGCGGGCGCATCAAACACCTGATCCGCGTCACCGCTTTCAACCACATCGCCTGCCCGCATCACCAGAACCTTATGGCTAAGCGCACGGACGACCCGCAGGTCGTGCGAGATGAACAGATACGCCAGTCCGTGTTTCTTTTGCAGATTGCGCAGAAGTTCGACGATCTGAACCTGTACCGTCATATCAAGGGCCGAGGTTGGTTCGTCCAGAACCACCAGCTTGGGGCGCAGGATCATCGCGCGGGCAATCGCGATGCGTTGACGTTGGCCGCCTGAAAACTCGTGCGGATAACGGTGCATTGTGTTGGGATCCAGCCCGACCTCTTCCATGATTTCGGCGACCATGTCGCGTCGGTTGCGACCCGGTTCAAGCCCGTGGACTGACAGACCTTCGGCGATGATTTCCTCGGCGGTCATACGCGGGGAAAGCGAGCCATAGGGGTCTTGGAACACGATCTGCATATCGCGACGCAGGGGCTGTAATTGACGCGACTTCAACCCCTGAATGCCATCGCCCATAAAGACAATCGGTCCGTCCGAGCTGATCAGCCGCATCACGGCCAGCGCCAGCGTCGTCTTGCCGGATCCGCTTTCACCCACAATGCCAATGGTTTCACCAGCACGCACGTTGAACGACGCGGCATTCACCGCTTTGATGTGCCCGACTGTGCGACGCATCAGGCCGCGCTGAATGGGGAACCAGATGCGCAGGTCTTTGGCGGACGCGATTTCAGGCGCGTCGGCGGGGACGGGATCGGGGCGGCCATGTGCCTCGGCGCCCAGAAGCATTTTGGTATAGTCGTGCTGGGGGTTTTCGAAGACTTCCGCGGTCGGGCCGGTCTCGACAATCTGCCCGTCTTTCATGACGCAGACGCGGTCCGCGATCTTGCGCACGATGCCAAGGTCGTGGGTGATGAACAGAAGACTCATCCCCTCGCTTTCCTTCAGATCCGCCAGCAGGTCGAGGATCTGCGCCTGAATGGTGACATCCAGAGCCGTCGTGGGTTCGTCCGCGATCAAAAGCTCCGGCCCATTGGCCAGCGCCATGGCGATCATCACACGCTGACGCTGCCCGCCAGAAAGCTGGTGAGGGTAATTGATCAACCGCGTCTCGGCATCGCGGATGCCAACCTTGTCCAGCAGTTCCAGAATGCGGGCGCGCACGGCGTCTCCGGTCAGGCCCTGATGCAGTTGGATCGACTCCGCCATCTGCTTTTCGATTGTATGCAGCGGGTTCAGCGAGGTCATCGGCTCTTGAAAGATAAAGCTGATGTCATTGCCGCGCACGTCACGTAGGTCGGACTTGGATGCGTCGATCATCTCGCGCCCGTCATAGGTGATGGAGCCGGTGACCTCGGCGCTGTCGGGTAGAAGCGATACGGTCGACAGGGCAGACACGGATTTCCCCGACCCACTTTCGCCAACCAACGCAACGGTTTCGCCCTTTTCCACGTTAAAGCTGATCCCGCGCACGGCCGGGTGGCTTTGCCCGTCCTGTCGGAACGAGACGCTTAGGTTGTTGACGGTCAGAAGGCTCATTGGAAGGTCTTTCTTGGGTCAAACGCGTCCCGCACGCCCTCGAAAATGAAGACAAGCAGCGACAGAAGGATCGAGAAGGTCATGAAGGCCGTGAAGGCTAGCCACGGGGCTTGCAGGTTCTGCTTCGCTTGCCGCGTCAGTTCGCCCAGAGATGGGGCAGATGACGGCAGGCCGAAGCCAAGGAAGTCCAGCGTTGCAAGGGTCGATATCGTGCCTGTGATGATGAAGGGCAGCATGGTCAGGGTGGCGACCATCGCGTTGGGCAGCACATGGCGGAACATGATCACGCGGTTCGAGACGCCAAGCGCGCGGGCGGCGCGGACGTATTCAAAATTGCGGGCGCGCAGGAACTCGGCGCGAACCACGCCGACCAGCGCGGGCCATCCAAACAGCACGGTGACAAAGACCAGCAGCCAGAAACTTCGTCCAAGGATCGCGAAGAGGATGATGATCACGTAAAGCGACGGGGTCGAGGCCCATATCTCGAGGATTCGCTGGAAGATCAGATCGATCCACCCACCGAAATAACCCTGAATCGCGCCGGCAGTTATCCCGATGATCGACGTAAGGGCCGTTACGACAATGGTGAAGAAGACCGACAGTCGGAAGCCATAGATCACGCGGGCCAACACATCGCGCGACGTATCATCTGTTCCCAGCAAGTTGTCCTTGCTGGGCGGGGATGGCACCGCCCCGCCGGTATCGACGATTGATGTATAGCTATAGCGAATAGGTGGCCAGATCATCCAACCTGTATTGACAGGCGCGCCATTGACTGTGCCGGTTTTGGCCTCGGCAATGACGCCGTCGGGATCGTCCCAACACGCCTCGGATCCGCCGGATGCGATCAGACATTGCACTTCGATGTCGTTATAATTGGGTTCGGTCCTGAAATCGCCGCCGAACGCGGTTTCAGGGTAGAACTTGAAGACGGGCGTGTAGAAGCCACCGTCATATTTCACCAAGATCGGTTTTTCGTTTGCCAGAAGCTCGGCGATCAACGAGAGGCCAAAGAGGATCGCAAAAATGATCAGTGACCAAAACGCACGACCATTGCGGCGGAAGTTGCGCCAGCGGCGTTGGTTCAGGGGGGAAAGCGCCATGATCAGACCTCGCGCCCTTCGAAGTCGATGCGGGGGTCGACAAAGACATACATGAGGTCCGACAGGATGCCGACCAGCAGCCCCAACAGGCCGAAGACGAAGAGCGTTCCAAAGATTACCGGATAGTCACGGGCCAGTGCGGCCTCGTATCCCAGGCGGCCAAGCCCATCGAGCGAGAAAAGCGTTTCGATGATAACCGATCCGCCGAAGAACACGCCCAGAAAGACCGAAGGGAAGCCCGCAATGATGATCAGCATCGCGTTGCGGAAGACATGGCCGTACAGAACTTTGTTTTCGGCCAGCCCCTTGGCGCGGGCGGTGACAACATACTGTTTCTTGATCTCATCTAGAAAGCTGTTCTTGGTCAGCAAAGTGAGCGTTGCGAAGCTGGCAATCGTTGTGGCCAAAACCGGCAAGGTGATGTGCCAGAAATAGTCGACGACCTTGCCCCACAGCGACAGATCCTCCCAGTTATCGGATGTCAGGCCGCGCAATGGGAACCATTGCAGATAGGACCCGCCAGCAAACAAAACCAGCAGAAGGATTGCGAACAGGAAGCCCGGAATGGCATAGGCCACGATGATCATGCCCGATGTCCATGTGTCAAATCGCGACCCATCGCGCACCGCTTTCTGAATGCCCAGCGGGATCGAGATCATGTATGCGATCACCGTTGACCACAGGCCCAGTGTGATCGACACGGGCATCTTTTCGGCCACCAATTCGAAGACGCCGATGGATCGGAAGTAACTTTCGCCGAAATCCAGTCGCATATAGTTCCAGATCATCGTGAAGAAGCGCTCAAGCGGGGGCTTGTCGAAGCCGAACTCTTTTTCCAGCTCGGCAATGAATTCTTCGGGCAGGCCGCGCGCACCAAGATAGCTTTCATCGCCGCTGCTGGCCGCCTCGATCCCGGCGTCGCCGCCGCCCGAGATGCTTTCAAACACATCCCCACCGCCCTCCATTTGGGCGATGATCTGTTCGATCGGGCCACCGGGCACGAATTGCGTGAGCGTGAAATTGATCACCATGATCCCGAACAGGGTCGGGATGATCAAAAGCAGTCTTCGCAGAATATAGGCGCCCATATGTGGTCCTTGATGTGTTGCTCGTTTTTATCAGCGCGCTTTATTTCAGCACGCCTGCCGCTTTCAGCTTGGCGGCTTTATCTGCGTCGTACCACCACCATGACATTTCTCCCAGCGCCAATGGCGGCAGTTCTTCCGGGTGGGCGAAAATGTCATAATAGGCCACGGTGTGCTTGTTTTTATACCATTGCGGAATGGTGAAGCCGATATGGCGCAAGACGCGGTCCAGCGCGTTTGTCGACGTCCGCAGCTCGTCCAGGGTTTCAGACTGCGCCACGACGGGCAGAAGAGCGTCCACCGCAGGATCGCGCAAGCGCATCAGATTGCGCGAGCTGTCTTTGGCGGTTTTCGAATGGAACCATTGCTCCAGACCCGTGCCGGGTTCGAACCCCATGCCGATGGAATGAGTCACAAGGTCGAAATCACCCGAGCGCGTGCGCTCGACATATTGTGGAATATCCACCCGCTCCAGCTTGGCATCTACCCCAAGCCGCTTCAGGTTTTCGACCAGAGGGTTAATCACGCGGTCAAACGATGGGCTATAGGCCAAGAAAGTAGCCTTCATCCGTTGGCCATCCTTCTCAAGGAAGCCACTTGATCCGATCTCCCACCCTGCCTCATCCAGAAGCTTGTTTGCTTGCCGATAGAACTTACGCGAGGGCTTGTTTTCCTTGGCATCGTGAACTGGCGGCAAGACGGCATTGTCTGAAAGAATGCTTTCAGGCAACAAGCCCTGTTCGACGAGTGGTTTCAGGATCGCAATCTCTTCGTCGCCGGGCGCGCCTGAGGCACCTAAATCAATTCCCGGCCAAAAGCTGTCTACGCGGCTGTAGAGGCCGCGGAACAACGCTTCGTTTGACCATTCGAAATTGAACATAAGACCAAAGGCTTCGCGAACCTTGGGATCTTGCCAGACTTGCTTGTCGAGGTTGAAGATGAAGCTTTGCGCGGTGCCGACTGACCCATCCGGCAGCTCGGTCTTAATAACATAGCCGTTGCGAATATTCGGGAAGTCGTAGTCTTCTGCCCAGTTTTGAGACGAGCTTTCAGTGCGGAACGTATAGGCACCCGCCTTGAAGCCTTCCATCGCGGCTGTTGTATCGGCGAAATACACCGACGTAATCTGGTCAAAATTGTTCTGCCCGACCGACATCGGATGGTCCGCCCCCCAATAGTTGGGGTCGCGTTCGTACGTTACATGGCGGCCATAGTCGAAACTGCCCAGCTTATAGGCCCCCGTCGCCATGAATGGCGCGTCCGAGCGATCATCCAGCTTGGTGCCCGTTTCTTCGAACCACTTTTTCGACAATGCCAGGCCAGACCCGGCAAAGCCGATGCGGTCGCGTTTGGGCGAATCCTCGGTAAAGGTGAATTTGACTTGCCGAGGGCCTGATACTTCGACCCCGGCAACTACATCTTTGATGATGGCGCGGTATTCCGCGATGCCTTGTTCGACAAACAGGTTGTGCGTAAAGGCAATGTCCTCGGCCGTCATCTTGGTGCCGTCCCAGAAGGTCACGTCGTCGCGCAGATTGAAGATGACCCAGGACAAATCGTCCGGATATTCCATCGTGGTGCAGAGGAAGCAGTACATGCCATAGGGATCGTCTGCCGTGCTCACCAATATGCGCTCATACCCAATGGTGGCGTTCGCTGCGGTCCGACCCTTGCGCGTGAATTGGTTAAAGCTGTCAAACGCGCCCTGTGCCCAGATCGAGATTTCGCCACCCTTTGGCGCGTCTGGGTTCACGTAATCCAGATGCGTGAAATCGGGTCCGTATTTCAGTTCGCCGAAATTTGAATAGCCGTGGCTGATCGTGGTGTCCGCTTTGGCCGCAAAAGGTGTCAACGCAAGCACAGCCCCGGTTGCCAGCCCAAGCCCAAGCGTCAGGATGCGATTGTCGGGTCGGGTAAGGGTCTTTGTTTGTGCGTTGCGCATGGCGTCACCTCCGTTGATCAGCGGACTTCGTTGAACCGAGTAAAAAGGGCTGCCCGGTAACATTCAAGGCGCGAATTGGTGAACAGCGTGTTAATTGGCCGTGCGCCGCCTGAAATGGCGCAACAAAAAAAGGCCGCCCGGTATCGGACGGCCTTTGAATTTCTTACCAGAAGCGCGCTTAGCCGCCGATGGTGGCCAGATACGCAACTAAGTTGGCGCGATCTTTGTCTTTCTTCAGGCCCGAGAATGTCATCTTGTTGCCCGGTGCAAAAGCTTTCGGGTTGGCCAGCCATTCATTCAGGGCATCGATGGTCCAGGCGTCAGCGCTCATGCCAGCCAGAACATCCGAGTAGCCAAAGCCACCAACGCTGGCGATTGGGCGATCAACCAGACCGTACAGGTGCGGGCCGGTGCCATTGGCGCCGTCTTCCAGCTTGTGGCAGGCCTTGCACTTGCCCCAAAC
This sequence comes from Aliiroseovarius halocynthiae, assembly GCF_007004645.1. Classification (GTDB taxonomy): domain Bacteria; phylum Pseudomonadota; class Alphaproteobacteria; order Rhodobacterales; family Rhodobacteraceae; genus Aliiroseovarius; species Aliiroseovarius halocynthiae. The sequence goes on from NZ_ML660019.1 coordinate 98,009, forward strand.
CTTTTCGCCCTTGGCGACGTCGGCTGCGGCAACCATGTCAGCGAAAGGAACGGCTTCCTCAGCTTCTTCTTCTGCGTGGCCATCATCTGCAGTCGCGATGACATAGCCTGTGGCGGCTGCGTGTGCTTCATCGCCATGGCCAGCGCCATGCCCGCCGCCGCTGGTGTTATACAGCGCGCTGCCGGCCCAGTTGCCCAGCAGGAATACCAAGAGCGTGCCAATCACAGCCGCGCTCGCTTTCGTAAAGGTCATTGTGTCGAACATGTCGCGATCCGTCTCATCCAAAGTCAGAAGCCTTCTAGCCGCTTCCCTTGTGTGTTTTCAAGCGATATGACGCGCGACTAATCGTCCTTTAACGCTAACCCACAGTGAGGGTCCGCAAAATGACCAGCAGAATCGCCTTTCAAGGAGAGCCCGGCGCCTATTCCCATGAGGCATGTCAGGCAGCACGTCCATATATGGAAGCCATGCCCTGCGAATCCTTTGACGAGGTCATCGCCGCGGTACGGTCGGGCAAGGCGGATCAGGCCATGCTGCCCATTGAAAATACGACCTATGGACGCGTTGCTGACATTCACCGCCTGCTTCCGGAAAGCGGGCTGCATATCCTTGACGAAGCCTTTGTGCGGGTCCGCATCAGTCTGATGGGGCTGGCAGGGGGCAAGCTTGAGGACATCAATATCGTGCGTGCGCATCCGGTGTTGCTGCCTCAGTCTGCGAGTTTTCTGAAATTACACGGAATTCGCGGCATCTCGGCTGCGGATAGTGCGGGGGCGGCGGCCAAATTGGCGAAAACCAAAACCCCGGGCGAAGGCGTTCTGGCCTCGGCTTTGGCGGCGGAAATCTATGGCTTGGATCTGTTGGCCGAGGATGTCGAAGATCACGGCCACAACACCACGCGGTTTGTCATTATGGGGCGCGAACCGAATTTGGAACGCCGTGGTGAACACGGTATGATCACCACTTTCGTATTCGAAGTCCGCAACATTCCCGCCGCGTTGTATAAAGCGATGGGCGGCTTTGCCACCAACGGTGTGAACATGACCAAGCTGGAAAGCTATATGGTGGATGGCTCGTTCAATGCGACGCGCTTTTATGCAGACATTGAAGGCCATCCAGATGACCGGGGCGTGCAATTGGCGCTTGAGGAGTTGGCATACTTCACTTCGACACTGGAAATTTTGGGGGTCTATCCCCGCGATCCTGCCCGCGACTAATTGGTCTTTGCAGCCTAGATTAGGTGCGATAGCGCGCCTCGATCAACGATGCGTAGTCAGCAATTCGCTTTTTGAAGCGCTTCATCATTGTTGAACGCGCCAGCTTGAGCGATTGTAAAAGCAAGCGCGCAGGAATGGTTTTGGGGCGCATGTCGATGCTGATCTCCAAGCGTGTTCGGGTGCGCGACAGCGCCACCAAAGTGACATTCACTTCGGCGGTTAGGCCAGCAATCTTGGACCATACTTGCAGATGGTTTGGACGGTCGAACTCTTCAAGCTTGATATCAGCGACCCGCTGACGCCCACGATACGAAAATTTGGCTTGCCACCCCATGCCTGGACCCGGCTGCACCATTGTATCTGTGCGCGCAACCTCGGCCCCGCGGCGTAGTGCAGCCAGTACGAAACCCTCGAAATCTGTGACGGCCTCGAATACTTGGTCGATGGTTGCTTCAATGTCCTCGTGAGTCTTGATCTTCATCGACCGCTCCTGTTCTTAAGCCTGTCCATGAAAATGCTGTTAGTCCAGCCGATCTGCAAGCCAGTTCTGCATCAGAAAATGTGCAATTGCGCCTTTTCGGGCGGGTTTGATCTTAGGATTGCGACCAGAGAAGATATCCAGCATATCTTCGCGCGTGATCCAAAGGGCATCTGACAGCTCGGTCGGGTCCAGTTTGATTTCGGTGGACGTGGCGTGCCCCCAGGTGCCAATCATCAGGGATGAGGGATATGGCCAGGGCTGTGAGGCAAGATATCCGACTGGGCCAACGGTGACGCCAACCTCCTCAAGCACTTCGCGCCGCGTGGCGGTTTCGATGGTTTCGCCGGGTTCGACGAACCCAGCAAGCAATGAATACATGTCGTCGGGCCAGCCAACCCCACGCCCAACAAGAACCGAGTTGCCATGGGTGATCAGCATGATCACGACTGGATCTGTGCGTGGAAAATGCGACCGCCCGCAGGCATCGCAATCTCGCTGCCACCCCGCCATGGACACGTGGGTTCTAGCGCCGCAATTGGCGCAAAAGCCATGAATGCGGTGCCATTCCAGAATAGAGCGTGCCGTTGCTGCCACCTCGGCTTCATTCGGGGTCAGTCCAGCCATGGTGGCGCGTAGCTCGAAAAAGCCCCTATCCTCAGGCAGGTCGGGATGGCACTGAATGCTATTGTCTAAGAATTGTGCTGTGTCGGGCAGATTGTCCTGAGGCTCCCATTCGGACACATCCAGGGCAAACAGCGGGGTGCCGTCTTGCAGTCCCAGATATACCTGAGACGCCGTCGCAAAGTCGGCGGGCAGCGTGTCTTGGGACAAATAACTCAAATCCCAGCCGTCCGCAGCGGGCTGCATCAGGATCTTTCCCTGCCACAGCGGCAAAAGCTTTGCGTTTTTTGTCAATACCGCCTGCGTTTCGGTATTCCCACGGCTTTCTGCATCTCGATTCAACGAGCCGGCGGCAAAGGTGACCTGTTCGGCGATTTTCATTGGCTGATCCTGCTTTGGTTTGGCGCTGCACACGCTAACAGAGGCCGTGGAGCTGTCCAGAACGCATTTTTTTCAGGAGCTTGCCGTTATCGGGCCATTAAAATGACATCATGCAACAGTAGGTAGAGTTTAGTTGGGAATTTGTAGCTGAAAACGGGTGAAACCTGCGGTCGGCTACGGGGAAAAGAAGATGGTAGGGGATGAGACACTTCCTTCAAGAGCGCACATTGGGGCCATGTGTGCGCGTGAATTTGCGGATCTTGGCTACGACAGATCTGCACATGAATATCTTGCCCTATGACTACCACACTGATCGTTCAGTCGACGGTTGGGGACTATCTCGGACGGCTGATCTGATTGATGCCGCGCGCAAAGAGGCATCGAACGTCATTCTGCTGGATAACGGAGATTGCCTGTTCGGGTCGGCGCTTGGCGAAGGTGGATCATCGGATGCGAATGAGGGGACGCATCCGATGATCCATGCCATGAACCATTTGAATTATGATGCCATGAATCTTGGCAATCATGATTTTGATCAGGGTCGCGACACATTGTTTCGGGCCATCGAACCAGCAGGTTTTCCGGTTTTGACGGCAAATGCTGATTTGCCGGACACTGCAGAACGGGCCGGGGTTCAACCTTATGTTTTGTTACGCCGTCAGGTTCAGGATGACTGTGGCGAGCGGCACGAGTTAACCATTGGCGTGATTGGCTTCTTGCCTCCGAACTCGCTGCATCAGGCGCAGATTCGTACCTCGGATATTCTCGAGGCGGCGCATCGCTACGTGCCGCAGATGCGTGAAGAAGGCGCAGATGTGATTGTTGCATTGGCCCATAGCGGTATGGGTGACGAAGCGCACTCTCCTGATATGGAAAATGTTCTGAAGCCCCTGTCTCAGGTTGCGGGTATTGATGCTTTGATCGGCGGCCATACACATCAGATCTATCCAGCGTCATGTGCCCGGAAAGGAGGGCTTCTGAACGGTATTCCTACGGTGATGCCAGGCTTTTGGGGGTCGCATTTGGGTGTGATCGATTTGGCCGTAGACCGGAGCGAGGGTCAGTGGTCCGTGTCTCATGGATTTGGCAACCTACGGGCCGTCAGTCCAAGGCGGAAAGATGAGGTCCCGGCGACAGATGCGCTCGAAAGTCTGTTCGCAGACCTTCACGATCGCACACGCGAGGCGATGAAAGAGCGGGTTGGAGAGGCGATCCAGCCCTTGAATAACTATTTCAATTTGGTTGGCGCAGATAGTGCCACGCAGATAGTGCAACATGCCATGCTGGATCACGCACGTATGTGCCAAGAGGCGCTCGGCCTGGAAGATCTTCCAATACTGGCCGCCAGTGCGGCATTCAAATCCGGTGGTTTCGGCGGCCCTGACTACTACACTGCGCTTCCCGCCGGGCCACTGACCCAGCGATCCTTATCGGACCTCTATATGTTCCCCAATAGTTTCGCGCTGATGCGCGTGACGGGCGCGTTTTTGCGTAACTGGCTGGAGCGGTCATGTAGTATCTTCAATCAAGTCTTGCCGGGCCAGAAAGCCGTTCAGTTGAAGGATGATGGCGTGCCTGGCTACATTCACGAATGCGTGTTGGGTCTGACCTATGAGGTCGACCTGACCCAACCCGCACGGTTCTCCCCGGCGGGTGAGATACAGTTTCGCGACGCAAGCCGCGTATGTGCACTTCGACATAACGGCCGACCTGTCTATGATGACGATTGCTTTCTTATGGCGACGACCGACTATCGTGTTCTAGGTGGCGGAAATTATCCAATCCCCGATCAAAACGACATTATTCCGGTGGCACCGATCGAAATCCGCGACCTGCTAGCGGACTATGTTGCCAATCAACACCGGGTGGATTTCGATACATCTCCGTTGTGGCGGTTCCAGCCGATCAAGGATGCGTCAGTCTGGTTCAGATCGTCTCCGGAAGGTCGCTATGTGCTGCCTGACTATCCATGGTTGGATGTGGACGTGCTCCAGTGCCGCGACTCGCGTGGATTTACCTGCTACGAGTTACCGCTCTGAGGCTTGCATCCCCGTACGCAGCCTCATATATGAGGGGCGAGAGGTTGGCGCGGGTAGGCGCCTCGCCAATCTGGTCAGGTCCGGAAGGAAGCAGCCACAACGAGCCCCGTCTGGGTCGTGTTCAGCCTCTCACCAAGGTTCAAATCCACAGGATTTGAACCCCCGGCAGGCGAAACTTGTTTCGCCGAGAGGGGTAAAACGTCTCCGACGCGCGAAACACCGTTTCCGATGTCGGATCCAAGCCCGCGCGGCGATCCCTTACATCCGCCACGCAACTGAACGGAGGGATTTTATGAGTGTCGTCACCGCCTTTCAGGCAGGTTGTCGCCCGTCGGAGTGATCCGGCCCTGCCTGAACCCATGCACCCAACGCCGCGCCTGCGCGACGGGTGATCCTTTGTGCTAAATCAGGCAGATCAATGACATTGACACTTATGGACCTTGGATGGTCCGCATCCTTCGAACAGGCGCGCGCCGAACACCCGGGCGCGCTGACCCCTTACCGACTGACCGAAATCCACCGCGCGCAGATGAATGCGCTTGGCGCAGATGGACCCGTGGTTCTGACCACGCCGAAGTTCTCGGCGGGTGAGCTTGCCGTGGGGGACTGGGTTCTGGCGGACCCGGAAATGCGCATTCAGCATATCCTTGAACGCCGGTCGTTGCTTCAGCGACGTGGCGCGGGGACTGATGCGCATGTGCAGCTGATTGCGGCGAATGTGGATACGTTGTTCATCGTGACTTCGTGCAATGATGACTTCAACATCGCGCGGCTGGAACGTTTTTTGGCGCTCGCGCACGAGGCCGGGTGCTATCCGGTTCTTGTGCTGACCAAAGCAGACATGTGCGAAGACCCGCGCGAATATGAGCGCGAGGCGCAGGTGTTGGATCCGATGCTGACGATCCTGACGGTGAACGCACGTGACCCTGAAAGCGCGGCCGAGGTCGCGGCATGGTGCAAATCACCGCAAACCGCTGCCTTTATTGGCTCGTCCGGTGTTGGGAAAACCACCCTGACAAACGCGCTGACTGGCGGGGATGCAGCGACCGGAGCGATCCGCGAGGATGACGCCAGAGGGCGTCACGTGACCACCGCGCGGTCCATGCGGCCGATGTTGAAGGGCGGCTGGATCATCGATATGCCGGGCATGCGCGCGTTGCGTTTGATCGATACGCGCGAAGGGATCGACAACGTGTTTGACGACCTGGCCGAACTGGAAGCGAAGTGTCGGTTTTCCGACTGCGCCCATGAAAGCGAGCCGGGCTGCGCTGTGCAGGCCGCCATCGCGGCAGGGGATCTGGATCTGGAACGTCTGGACCGCTGGTTGAAGCTGCGCAAGGGCGAGAAGAAGAACTCGGAAACTGTGGCGCAGTCGCGGTCGCGGGAAAAGAAGTTCTCGAAGATGGTGAAAGGTGTCGTAAAGGGCGCAAAGCACCGCAAGGGTCGGTAGCTCGCTTCGCGAGCCTGAGGGGCGTTGCCCCAGAGGGAAAGCGGGTGCTTTCCCTCTTCCCCAGGATATTTGTCACAAGAAAAAGGGTTAGGGGCCGCTGGCCCACTGGAATTGCGCGTCTGTTTCAACCGCGCAGGGGCGGGCATTGCGCAGGCGTGCCAATGCCGTGGTCGGATCTTCACCAATCTCGGCCAGCATGCGCAACAGCATCATGCCGGACCGTCCGCAACCACCTTTGCAGTGGGCCAGTACCTTGCCGCCGCCAGCGAGGATGTCGTGAGCTTTGGGTGAAATCGCCTGCCAGTTTGTGATGATCTTGGCCGTGGGCGCGCCGAAATCTTGGATCGGCAGGTGGTGCCAAATGATATTTTCGCGTTCCAGGTCTTCGCCCAGATCAGAGGCGCCAAAGCTGCCCATTTCACGCGCGGTGGTCATGCTAAGGACCATGTCAGGCGCCCACTGGATCAACGTCTGCACGTCTTCGCGGTAATCTCCGCTGCGGCCGGGTAGAGGGCAGATGCCTAGCGTGCCGTTGCCTGCCTGCAGACTTGCGATCGGGAAAAGTGGTTCCATGGGATTGGCGTAGCATGCGGAATACCAATCGCCAATTGGCTTTCGGTGGACGGGGCGGCTTTGGCCGCATAGTCTAGCCCGGATACGAATCCGGCCCGAAGGCAATCCATGACCGACACGCAATCCGACGCCCCCGCCTATCAGGTTCTGGCGCGTAAATACCGCCCCGAAACCTTCGCCGATCTCGTTGGGCAAGAGGCCATGGTCCGCACGTTGAAAAACGCGTTCGAGGCGGACCGTATCGCGCAAGCTTTTGTGATGACGGGTATTCGCGGGGTCGGCAAGACGACGACGGCGCGGATTATCGCCAAGGGGATGAACTGTATCGGTGCGGATGGGCAGGGTGGCCCTACGGTCGAGCCGTGTGGCGAGTGTGAGCATTGCGTGGCGATTGCCGAAGGGCGGCACGTTGACGTGATGGAGATGGACGCCGCATCCCGAACTGGCGTTGGCGACATCCGAGAAATCATTGAAAGCGTGCATTACCGGGCGGCCTCGGCGCGCTACAAGATCTACATCATCGATGAGGTTCACATGCTGTCGACCAGTGCGTTCAACGCGCTGTTGAAGACGCTGGAAGAACCCCCCGCGCACGTGAAATTCATCTTCGCGACGACTGAAATCCGTAAAGTTCCTGTGACCGTTCTGTCACGGTGTCAGCGCTTTGATTTGCGCCGGATTGAGCCCGAAGATATGTTGGCCATGCTGCGCCGGATTGCCGATGCCGAGGGCGCCGCGATTGCCGATGATGCGTTGGCCTTGATCACGCGGGCGGCGGAAGGCTCGGCCCGTGATGCGCAGTCTTTGCTGGATCAGGCGATTTCCCACGGCGCGGGTGAAACCACTGCCGATCAAGTGCGGGCAATGCTGGGTTTGGCGGACCGTGGCCGGGTTTTGGACCTGTTCGACATGATCCTGAACGGCGACGCCGCTGGCGCGTTGACCGAGTTGGGCGCGCAATATGCCGATGGGGCGGACCCGATGGCGGTCCTGCGCGATTTGGCCGAGGTTTCGCACTGGGTGAGTGTCATCAAGATCACGCCGGAAGCGGTCGAGGATCCGACCGTGTCGCCTGACGAACGCACCCGCGGACAGCGAATGGCGCAGGCCTTGCCGATGCGGGTTCTTGCCCGGATGTGGCAGATGCTTTTGTCGTCGATCGAGGAAGTTGGCCGCGCACCCAATGCGATGATGGCGGCTGAGATGGCGGTTATTCGCCTGACCCACGTGGCGGATTTGCCTTCGCCCGAGGAACTGGTGCGCAAGTTGAAGGATACACCGACACCACCTGCGGGTCCCTCGGGACCGGGTGGTGGAGGCGGGATGCCCGCTGGCGGTGGGTCGACGATGGGCGCACCCGCCATGTCGACGCAATCCATGCCTTCGGGGTCATCTGGCGGAGCGACTGCTTTGGCCGTGGCGGCGGACGCCGAACACTCGCTTGCGCGGTATGCGCGGTTCGAAGATGTGGTCGAACTGATCCGCATCAATCGCGACGTGAAGCTGCTGGTCGAGGTCGAGGGCGGGGTGCGACTGGCATCCTATCAGCCCGGGCGGATTGAATTCACACCGTCTGACGATGCTCCGCAGGATCTGGCGGCGCGACTTGCGCAACGTCTGCATGGCTGGACCGGCGTGCGTTGGGGCGTGACGTTGGTAAATGGCTGCGAGGCCGCGACCATCACAGAAACCCGCGACGGCGAGAAGCTGGCGCTGGAAGAAGAGGCCCGTGCGCATCCGTTGGTGCAAGCCGTGGTTGCGGCCTTCCCCAAGGCACGGATCACGGAAATCAGGTCTGCCGAAGATATGGTGCAGGAAGCTGCCGAAGAAGGTCTGGCCGAGGTTGAAGACGAATGGGATCCCTTCGAGGAAGACTAAGCCAGACCTTGTATCATGTGGCTGCCATCCGTATCTAATTCCCAAGTTGAAACAGTAGGAGCATCACATGTTCAAGGGTTTGGGTGGTCTTGGCGATATGGCCGGGATGATGAAAAAAGCGCAGGAAATGCAGACCAAGATGGCCGAGCTTCAGGAAAGCTTAGAGACCATGACCGTGGTCGGTGAAAGCGGCGCTGGTCTGGTGAAGGCGACCGCTACGGCCAAGGGTGTTCTGACCGGCCTGGACATCGACCCCACCATCTTTAACCCCGATGAAAAGGAAGTGGCCGAGGATCTGATCCTTGCCGCGATCAAAGATGCGCAAGCCAAAGCCGCACAGCGTTCGGAAAGCGAAATGTCGCGTCTGACGGAAGAGCTGGGCCTGCCCAAAGACATGAACCTTCCGTTCTAAAGAATGTCAGAAGCACCGCGCGATATCGAGAACCTGATCGAGCTGATGGCGAAACTGCCGGGGCTTGGTCCGCGTTCGGCCCGTCGGGCGGTGCTGTATCTGATCCGCAAGCGTGCGCTGGTGCTGACGCCTTTGGCGGATGCAATGCAGGCCGTGGCGGAAACCGCGCGCGAATGCGTGACGTGTGGCAATGTTTCGACGTCGGATCGTTGCGACATCTGTATGTCAGAAAAGCGCGGCACGGGCGAGATCTGCGTGGTCGAGGACGTGGCGGACCTGTGGGCGATGGAACGCGCGGGTCTGTTCAAAGGCCGCTATCACGTGCTGGGTGGAACCCTGTCCGCGCTGGATGCCGTCGGGCCCGAGGATCTGGGCATCCCGCGTCTGGTTCAGCGGGTCGTAGACGACAATATCAGCGAGGTCATCTTGGCCCTAAACGCCACTGTCGACGGCCAGACCACCGCGCATTATATCGCGGACGAGCTGGAAGGTCGCTGTCTGGTGTCATCCTTGGCCCAAGGCGTCCCAATTGGGGGCGAGTTGGACTATCTGGACGAAGGCACGATTTCTGCCGCCTTGTCCGCACGCAAGCGGATGTAGCGCAGGCTTCCCCTACTGGCCGTGCTCGGCTGTTAGCATTGTCTGAAAATGCTGGATGGCCTCTTCCGGGACAGACGCTGCTTTGAACATCTCGATGGCAAAGGTGACAGGTGCAGTGCCCGGTGCGGTGGTGATGCGATTGTCCGATACGGCCGCCGGGCTGTCGACATAGTGCGATGCTCCGGAATAACCGACGGCATGTTCTGACAAATAGCCCGCAGCATTTGACGTATGCGCAGCCGCGTTCAGCAGCCCGGCACGTGCCAGCGCCAAAGTCCCCCCGCAGATGCCCGCGATATGAGCGCCGCGAGCGTGTTCCTGTTGCAGCAGGGCGGCAATATCTGGTGCGTCTTGCTCCCACTTTGCGCTTCCGATCACGGCGATCACATCAGGTTGCCAGTCCGCGAGGGTCTGCAAGCCATCCTCGACCATAGCGATCAATCCGCCCTGAGATCTGACTTGCCCGTGTTTTGGCGTGAAATAACGCAGATCCAGCGCGTAAAAGGGGCCAGCGGTGCCGCCGACCAGCCCGTATTCCCAATCTGCAAACCCGTCGATCAATAGAATGGCGATCTTTGTCATCTGTATGCTCCTGCTGAATGCAAAGAGAACATAATGTGAACACAATCCAGCGTCTAGAACCGATCCAGCAGGCGCTTCAGATAGTCGCGTTCCAGCTCGGGGCGATCTGTGTCGCCCGAGCGTTTGCGCAATTCCTGCATCAGTTCTTGCGCACGGCGATAGGTTTCTTCCGTATCCCCCAAAGGATTGTCAGTCTGATTGGCGCCCCCTTGCCCGGTGGGGCTGCGACCCAGCGGATCCTGACTGGACGCGCTGTCGCTTTCGCCGGGATTGCCACCTTGTTGCCCGTCCTGCTCTGCCTGCTGATTGGCCATAGCCTGATCAAACTGGCGCAACCCTTCGCGCAAGGCCTCCATCGCATCGGCCTGTTGATCCAACGCTTCGGGGATGTCACCTTGTTCCAATGCATCGGCCGCGCGTCCCATGGCGCGGCCAGCCTTGTCCAGAGTATTTCGGGCTGCGCGTCCAGCCGGATCACCCGCGCCGGGCAGGCTGCGGCGTTGCGAATCTAGCTGTTGTTGCAATGCGCGTTGCTGATCAGCAAGGCTGTTACCGGGGTCGCCACCACCTTGGCTTTCCGGGCCTTCCTGACCGCCGCCGTCACCGTTCTGTCCTTGCTCTCCGCCTGCGCCATCGTGGCTTTGTCCGCGCCCCTGACCGCCATCGCGCCCTTCGTTGTCTTGGTTTTCGCCTGCTTGGGACCCTTGGCCCTGTTCTTGCAAATCGCGGAATGCCTGATCGGACAGGCCTTGTTGCTGGCGCATGGTTTCGCGCAGGTCCTCGCGGGCCCCGTCGCCTTGGCCTTGCCCCTCGCCACCCTGTGCGACTTGCATGTTTTCCATCATTTCCTGCATCTGCTGAAGCAACTGCATTGCTTCATCGGCGCGGCCTTCGCGCATCAGCTCTTCGATACGGTCCATCATGGCGTCAAGGTCGGCCTGGCTCAGCTCTATCGCGTTATCGGGCTGGGGGGCGTTCGGGTCTTGATCCGGCGCTTGTTGGGCCAACTGGTTTACATAGTCGCGCATGGCGTCGCGATAGTCCTCCATCAGCTCGGCCAGTTCTTCGGCCGATGCCCCGTCACGCATGGCTTGCTCTAGCCGCTTCAGGGCTTCCTCCATGCGGGCGCGGGCGTCGCCCAGTTGTCCGTCGTCCAGCTGAACCGCGACATCCCACAGGACCTGTGCCACCTCATCGCGCAGATCGTTGGGCACACCTTGTGCAACATCTGTAAAGGCAATCCCGGCCTCGAGCCGGCGAATCACGCTGCGCAGTTGCAGATAAAGCCCCTCGGGCAGGTGCAGATCTTCGGGATAGGTTAGCGTTGCACGCAGCACCTGAGAGGCGCGGCGCGCATTCGCGCGATTCCACAAAAGATCGCGACGCTGTTCGATCAGCGCCTTGGCAACCGGGTTCAGAAAACGACGGGTGGGCAGGATCATCGCATAGGGCTGGCTTTCGCCCGTCTGATCAGCCCCATCATGTGCTTGAAACGTCAGGGTGACCGGCAAGCCTGCAAAAGGATGCTCGATCAAGTTTTCCTGCAACGTGCCGTCGATCTGCGTACGCAAACCGCGATAGGGAAGCGGCAGATCCACCGAAACGCCGGTGCGTGGTTCAGGGTCAATGCTCAGCCCGTGGTCGCGGGTCACCTCGTCCAAAGCCAGGCTGATAATCACCTCGCCCCCGGTGATGCCATAATCATCCTCAGCCTCGAAGTTCAGTGTGAAATCGCCGCTCAACTGCCGGGTCAAGGGGCCTACCGGACGGATCTCTGGTGGGGAGTCGGGCATGGCCGTCAGGGACCATCGGCGCGGTACGGGGCCGTCGATGATCAACGTACCGTCGCGCGTGATCTGTTGGGTCAGGCTGGTGACTGCGCTTGCCGCAGTGTCCAAAGCGGTGCCTTGGAACGCCAGCGCCAGAGGGTCGCCATAGCGACGCAAGGTCAGGCGGCTGCCCGTGGGGATGTGCAGCGTGCCGTCAGATTGATCGTCCAAATAAAGGCTGGGCTTTCCGGTATAGGAGGGGGGCTCTATCCAACCCTCCCAACTTGCCGAAATCGTTGCGGTGGTTTCCGCCCCAGAGGTTGGCGCGGACGTCCACGGGCCAAATATGATTGCCATGCCAGCACCCGTCGCGGCGATCAGGCGCAGCGCCAACGGATCCTTTGCGGCCACACGCAGATCCGGGGATATGGCTTGGACATTTTCGATCTGCCCAAGCATCCGAGATTGGTGCGCCTGCCATAACCGGGCCGAGGCCGCATCATCCACGCCAGTGGCCTGTTCATCGCGCAAGGTGGCAATGGGGTGACCCTTCAGGCTGTTATCAAGGCGCCGGACCGTTTGATCGGCTGTGGGCCAAATAAAACGACGCGCCGCCAGAACAAGGCAGATCAGCGCAGCCAGTCCCATCAATATGATCGAAACCCAGCCCTGCATCCCGCCGAACCCCGCCAGCGCAATCGCGGCCAGCGCGACGGTTGCCAAAGGCCAAGCTGCCTGCCACAGGCGTTCCACAATCATCCCGCCCCTTGTCAAAGCCAAGGGCCAACGCAGACGCTTTTGCGCCTTGGGGGGAAGAACGGGGCGGGTCACCGGACCCGTGGGAACATCACAACCATTCTGGAATGGTATCGCGTCCCAGCATCTCTTCATAGGTGGGACGTGCACGAATGACGGCATATTGATCGCCCATCACCAGAACTTCCGGGATCAGCGGGCGCGAGTTGTACTCGGACGCCATCACCGCGCCATAAGCACCAGCCGAGCGGAAGGCGATCAGGTCATCAGGCGCCAGCGCGTCCAGATCGCGACCCTTGGCGAAGGTGTCGCCAGTTTCGCAGATCGGACCGACAATGTCATAGCGCGACTTGTCTTCACCGGGCGCGTTTTCCACCACCGGGATGATATCGTGATGAGCCTCGTACATTGCGGGGCGCACAAGGTCATTCATGGCCGCGTCGACGATCAGGAAATCCTGGCCTTCGCCTTCTTTCACATAGATGACCGAGGTGACCATGATCCCGGCATTGCCCGATACCAGACGGCCCGGCTCGATCTCGATCTCGCAGCCAAGGTGGCCCACGGTTTCCTTCACCATCTGCCCGTATTCGATCGGCAGAGGCGGCGCGTCGTTTGAGCGTTCATAGGGAATGCCCAAGCCACCGCCCAGATCAAGTCGCGTGATGTCATGGCCATCTTCGCGCAGTGCTTCAGTCAGTTCAGCGACCTTTTCATAGGCCTCGCGGAACGGTTCCAGCTCGGTCAGTTGGCTGCCGATATGTACGTCGATCCCAACAGCTTTCAAACCGGGCAGGCGGGCGATCTCCGCATAGACCTCACGCGCACGCGCAATGGGGATGCCGAACTTGTTTTCCGATTTCCCGGTCGAGATCTTGGCGTGGGTTTTCGCGTCTACATCGGGGTTCACGCGCACAGTCACAGGGGCTATCACGCCCAGCTCGGTCGCGACCTTAGACAGCACGCGCATTTCTGGCTCGCTTTCCAGATTGAACTGGCGGATGCCGTTTGTCAGGGCAAGCTGCATTTCCTCGCGCGTTTTGCCAACGCCGGAAAAGACGATACGCTCGCCCGGCACACCAGCAGCAATCGCACGACGATATTCACCGCCTGACACGACGTCCATACCTGCGCCCATCTCTCCGATCAGTTTTAGAACGGCGAGGTTCGAGTTCGACTTCACGGCAAAGCAGACCAGATGATCGGCCCAGTCCAACGCTTCGTTGAACAGTCCGATGTGACGTTGCAACGTGGCGGCCGAATAGACATAGAAGGGCGTTCCGACGTCGGCAGCGATCTGCTGAATTGACACGTCCTCGGCGTGCAACACGCCGTCGCGGTAAAGGAAATGGTCCATCTTGGGCCTCGTCTGTCTGCGCTTCAACCTGCCCTAGCCGAACTGGCAGGCGCTTTCAATCGTCATGGCGATGACAAGATGGCTGTTATCAGACGTTTTGTTGTGTCGATGTCGGCATTATGCCCAAAAAGCCCACGATGCAGCATCAGTCCGTCGATGACAGACACCAATGCGCGTGCGGTTTGCGTCGGGTCGGGCATGTTGGGGGCAAGCCGGGAAAGCTCTGCCCCAAGCGCTTCGGCCAACATGTCGAAATACGCGGCCAATGGCGTGCTGATATCCGGGTTTTTCAATTCGGCCCCAAAGATCGAGAAAAACCTGAGCAGAGTGGATTCATCGGGCGAGGATGCGGTGACCATCTGCAAGATCATCTTTTGAAACGCCTCAAGCGATGGTGCGGGCGGGGCGGCGGCCAATGGGTTCTCGGCGGATTTGAAGAACCGCGTCACAAGCGCTGCGATCAGTTCCGCCCGCGATGGGAAATACAGATAGATCGTGCCCTTCGCGACGCTGAGTTCGGCTGCGATATCAACCATTCGGACCTGCGTGATTCCATCACGGTGGAATGCGTTTTCTGCGGCGTCCAGAATTCGTTCCCGCATGGCGTCTTTATCAACAATCTTGGGCATGGAACCTCCTGATTTTCTTTTAATGACTTGACGGTCAGAAAAGCAATCTCTTAATAATGACCCGAAAGTCATTAAAGGAGAATCTCATGGCACATGTCATGATTGCGGGCGCGACCGGATATTTGGGGCGCTACTTGGTTAAGGCATTTCTTGCGCGCGGCTATCACGTGTCCGCATTGGTGCGTCCGGCGTCAAAGGCGGATTTTCCCGATGGCGTTCGCGTGATTTATGGTGAAGCGACGAAGCCCGAAACGCTTTATGGCGTGTTTGATGGGGTGGAACTGGTCGTGTCGTCACTGGGGCTGACGCGGCAGACCGATAAGTTGAGCTATGACGATGTCGATTATCAAGCGAATTTGAACCTATTGCGGGCTGCAGAAGTCGCCAATGTTCAGAAATTTGCATATGTCCATGTCTTGACGCGCACAGATGCGCGGTCTGAACTGGTGCAGGCTAAGTCGCGCTTCGTTACCGCATTGCAAGCATCGTCGATTGCCTCTCTCGTGGTGCGGCCTGGTGGCTATTTTGTGGATATCGCCGAAGTGTTTAATATGGCTCGGTCCGGCCGTGTCTGGATGGTCGGAGACGGCGCGTTGAAGATCAATCCGATCCACGGTGCCGATCTGGCCAAGGCAATTGCTGACGCCGTTGAGGCCGGAGAGGTGGATATCGAGGTTGGCGGACCCGAGATCTTGTCGATGGACGATGTTGCAAAGCTGGCTTTCGCGACGCTTCGAACGACGCCGAAGATCACCTATATCCCTGCATGGATTTTGCGTGTGGTCTTACGCGTCGTAAAACCGTTCGCGCCGCGCCATATTTGGGGACCGTTCGAGCTTTTCTTGGCGGCGGCTTCTTCGGACATGGTGGCGCCACCGCATGGGCAGCGGCGCCTTGCCGATTTCTTTGCTGAACTGGCGGCTCAGCCTTCAGCCTGAGCTGTATCTTCCGGGCTGCCCGGGCGGATGGGTTCGCCATCCGCACCGCAGGCGGCAAGCCCCAGAAGCGCAGTGATCAGAAGTGCGCGGATCATGCCGGTACCTCGTTCCTCAGAGTTTCTTTCCAGCGGGCGATCTGTTTGCGCACTTCGCTGGGCGCGGTGCCGCCATAGCTGGTGCGCGATGCGACCGAGTTGCGGACGCCCAGAACGCCAAAGACGTCTTCGGTGATTTGCGCGTTGATGGTCTGCATGTCTTCCAGCGACAGGTCGGGCAGGTCGCAGCCGCGATCTTCGGCCATCGCGACCAGAGATCCGGTCACGTGGTGGGCGTCGCGAAACGGCATGTTCAGGGCGCGCACGCACCAGTCGGCCAGATCGGTTGCAGTCGAAAAACCGGATGAGGCCGCGGCTTCGAGGCTTTCGGTGTTGGCGGTCATGTCAGAAACCATCCCGGTCATCGCCGCCAGCGCCAGCATCAGGTTGTCAGCGGCGTCAAAGACTTGTTCTTTGTCTTCCTGCATGTCCTTGGAATAGGTCAGCGGAAGTCCCTTCATAACGGTCATCAGACCGATATTCGCGCCCATGATACGGCCAATTTTGGCGCGGATCAGCTCGGCTGCGTCCGGGTTGCGCTTTTGCGGCATGATGGATGATCCGGTCGACCATTTGTCCGACATGCGCACAAAGCGGAACTGGGCTGAGGACCAGATCACCAGCTCTTCCGCGAAGCGCGACAGGTGCATGGCGCAGATGGTTGCAGATGACAGGAATTCCAGCGCGAAGTCACGGTCAGCTACGGCGTCCAACGAGTTTGCGGTCGGGCGGTCAAAGCCCAACGCCTCGGCCGTCATGTGGCGGTCGATCGGGAAAGACGTGCCAGCCAACGCGGCCGATCCAAGCGGGCTTTCGTTCATCCGGGCGCGGGCGTCGCGGAAACGGGACATGTCGCGGCCGAACATCTCGACATAGGCCATCATGTGGTGGCCCCAGGTGACGGGCTGTGCGGTTTGCAGATGTGTGAAGCCGGGCATGACCCAATCAGCGCCTGCTTCGGCCTGCCCCAGCAGCGCGCGGATCAACGCTTCAAGACCATCGATCGCGGCGTCCATCTGGTCGCGGACCCACAGGCGGAAATCGGTGGCCACCTGATCGTTACGCGAGCGTGCGGTGTGCAGACGGCCCGCTGGTTCGCCGACGATCTCTTTCAAACGCGCTTCGACATTCATGTGGATGTCTTCCAGCGCGGTCGAGAAGGCAAAGTTTCCAGCTTCGATTTCGGCCAGCACGGTCAGCAGACCTTCGCGGATGACCTTGGCGTCATCTTCGGTGATTACGCCCGTTGCGGCCAACATGGCAGCATGCGCGCGCGAGCCTTCGATGTCCTGTCGCGCCATGCGCTGGTCATAGCCGATCGAGGCGTTGATCGCCTCCATGATCGCATCGGGACCCGCCGAGAACCGGCCGCCCCACATTTCATTCGCGGATTTCGTGTCGTCGCTCATGATCTGCCTTTCAGGACATATTTCTTCTGGGGAATGCTATACGCGGCAAGGCGGGTAGGTGCAATTGCTCTGACCCAGTTGCGCGTGGCGTGGATTTGCCGATCTGGCCAGATTAACTTTGAGAAGACGCACGAGCCTTCTAGTGTTAAAGAGCACCGCGTTGCCAACAGGATCTCTGATGCCCCAAAACTCTGTATTACTAAGCCGCCGCACCGCGCTGGCCACACTAGCTGTTGTGGCCGTTATGCCGGGGCGTGTGATGGCCGACAGCGGTTTTTCAGGCTGGCTGTCGGGGTTTTCGTCCAAGGCACGGACGGCAGGTGTTGGTGATGCGGCTTTGAAAGCATTGCGGCGGGCAGAGTACTTGCCCTCGGTCATCAAGTCAGACCGCCGCCCAGCAGAAACCGCGCGTAGTTTGCAAGACTATATAGGGTCTGCGGCGTCGCCCCAACGGATCAAAGGCGGCCAGCGGATGCTGTCGCGCTATCCGACGCTGCTAAAGAAAATCGAACAGAAATACGGCGTCCCGAAAGAGGTCATCGTGGCGATCTGGGGGATGGAAAGCAGTTTTGGCGCTGTACGCGGATCGGCTTCGGTTCTGTCGACACTTGCCACGCTTGCCTATGAAGGCCGCCGCCGCGATCTGTTCGAGACCGAGCTGATGGCCGCCCTGCAGATCCTAACTTCGGGCGACGTGTCGCCGTCCCGAATGAAAGGATCATATGCCGGCGCAATGGGGCATACGCAGTTCATGCCCAGTTCGTATCTGGCTCATGCCGAAGATTTCAACCGCGACGGAGCACGCGACATCTGGTCGGATGATCCTACGGATGCGCTGGCGTCAACCGCCGCATATCTGCGGGCCAAAGGGTGGGCGAATGGTCAACCTTGGGCGATCGAGGTGCAACTGCCCAAAGGGTTTGATCTGGCCCTGACCGGCCGGGTTTACCCACGTCGTTTGCGCGACTGGGGTAAGATGGGGGTCACCGATGTGGCAGGACGTGCCGTGAAGGGGGCGGGTAGCGGTGCGTTGATCCTGCCTGCTGGCCCGACAGGTCCGGTGTTCATGATTTTCCAGAACTTCCACGTTTTGAAGACATATAACTATGCAGATAGCTATGTGATCGGTGTCGGCCATCTGTCTGATCGCCTGGCCGGGGGGCGTGCAATCCAAGCGAGCTATCCCAAGAAGCCATGGGGGATGAGCGCTAAAGAGCGGCAGGCGCTTCAAAAGCGTTTGAATGAATTGGGATTTCAGGCTGGACGCCCAGACGGTGTGATCGGAGAGAAGGGCCGCGCCGCAATCCGCGCCTATGAGAAGTCGCGCGGGATGCCCGTAACCGGCGTGCCCAGTAGGCAGCTTTTGGCGGCGCTGAACTAGACCTGATCGTGCCGGTGGCAGCTGACCAGATGGTTGTTGAATAGACCGCAAGCCTCCATCCAGGCATAGACGATGGTTGGTCCGCAAAACTTGAACCCCGCTTTTTTCAGATCCTTCGAAATCTGCGTGGATAAGGGCGAGGATGTTGGCACTTCGCTTTGTGTTTTATAGCGCCCGTTCAGCGGTTTGCTGTCCACATAGGCCCACATCATGTCGCGAAACGCATCCGCTCCGCCCAGATCCAGATAGGCCTGTGCATTGGTGATTGTCGCTTCGATCTTGCCGCGATGGCGAATGATACCTTTGTCTTGCAGCAGGCGGTTGACCTGAGGCTCGCCCCACGTGGCGATGCGTTCTGGGTCGAACCCCTCGAATGCGGCACGAAAATTGTCTCTCTTTTTAAGGATCGTGATCCAGCTTAGTCCCGCCTGAAATCCGTCAAGGATCAACTTTTCCCACAATGCGCGCCCGTCCCATTCGGGGACGCCCCACTCAAGATCATGATATTTCTGATAAATCGGCTCGGACCCGCACCAGTCGCAGCGCGGAAGATCGGGGGCGGTGGGGATTGGCGTAGTCATCAAAGGGCATCCGTTACAATTTTAGACAACTTGGCGGATTTACCGCCCGTTAGCATTGAATTGCCACCTTTGGTCGTGGGGCAGCAGAGGCGACACAATGTTTAACTTTCGAAACAAAACATCTTCGGACACGCAGATGCAAGATCCAACAAGCGGTCCGGTTGGTGATCCGCTGAGCACGGCAATTGGTATGCGTGACAAAGACGCGATCAGTCTTGTGCGCGAAGCCCTACGAAAGAAGCGGGTTCGATTAGCCTTTCAGCCTGTGGTTCAAACCACTCAGCCCGATCGGCGCGCGTTCTTCGAAGGGCTGATCCGTGTGCTGGATCGAAATGGCCGCGTGATTCCCGCAAAAGACTTCATTGATTCCGTTGAGGATCAGGAAATGGGTCGCCAGCTGGACGCACTGGCGTTGGAGAAAGGGTTGGAGGCGTTGAGAGCGGAACCCAACCTGCGCTTGTCCATCAATATGTCGGCGCGATCCATTGGATATCCGGGATGGAAGACGGTGCTAGAGCGCGGCCTTGAAGACGACCCGCATATTGGCGAACGCCTGATCCTTGAGATTACAGAGCGCACGGCGATCACCATGCCTGAACTGGTGCAGGTCTTTATGGCCGAGATGCAGGGTCATGGAATCAGCTTCGCGCTGGATGACTTCGGGGCTGGATATACCTCGTTCAAATACCTCAAGGATTTCTATTTCGACATCATCAAAATTGATGGCGAATTCATCCGCGGGATCCACGGTGATCCGGACAACCAGATCCTGACCCAAGCCCTTATTTCGGTTGCGCGGCACTTTGATATGTTCACGGTCGCCGAAAGCGTCGAAACGGCCGAGGATGCGGCCTTTCTGACCCAGATTGGGGTGGACTGCATGCAAGGGTATTACTTCGGCGTCCCAACCTTGGACCCATACTGGCGCAACGCGGCCTAGGGGCCGTTGCCGGCGCTGGGCGGTCTCGCCGCTTGATTTTCTCTGCAATGCAGCACAGGATGCGGCCAGCAATGATCTTGCGAGATGGCGCGTGTGAAAGATGTTTCTGAAAACACGGCATATCGCAGATCGTCAGTCTGAAGGAAAAGGAAGCATCATGACCAATGTCGTAATCGTATCGGCTGCTCGGACCGCAGTCGGCAGTTTCTCGGGGTCGTTTGCAAACACCCCGGCCCATGATCTGGGTGCCGCTGTTTTGGCTGAAATCGTCGCTCGCGCTGGGATCGACCCGTCCGAGGTCAGCGAAACCATCTTGGGTCAGGTGCTTCAGGCTGGTCAGGGTCAAAACCCGGCACGTCAGGCGCACATCAATGCCGGTTACGCCAAGGAAGCATCGGCTTGGGGTATCAACCAAGTTTGTGGTTCTGGTCTGCGCACCGTCGCGCTGGGCGCACAGCATGTTCAGCTGGGTGACGCGGCCATTGTTGCGGCTGGCGGGCAGGAGAATATGACCCTCAGCCCCCATGTGGCGCATCTGCGCGCGGGGCACAAAATGGGCGACATGAAGTTTATCGACTGTATGATTAGAGACGGCCTGTGGGACGCGTTCAACGGCTACCATATGGGTCAAACCGCTGAGAACGTGGCCGAGCAGTGGCAGATCACCCGCGAAATGCAGGATGAGTTTGCCGTTGCGTCGCAAAACAAGGCAGAAGCTGCTCAGAAAGCTGGAAAATTTGCCGACGAGATCGTGCCCTTTACCGTGAAAACCCGGAAGGGCGAGATCGTCGTGGACCAAGACGAATACATTCGTCACGGCGCCACCATGGAGGCCATGCAGAAACTGCGCCCGGCCTTCACCAAAGACGGTTCGGTCACCGCGGCAAACGCATCGGGCATCAACGACGGCGCGGCGGCTGTGCTGCTGATGTCAGCTGACGAAGCCGAAAAGCGTGGGCTGGAGCCATTGGCGCGCATCGCGTCCTACGCCACTGCTGGTTTGGATCCGTCGATCATGGGTGTTGGTCCGATCCACGCGTCGGGTAAGGCGCTGGATAAAGCGGGCTGGAAAGCGCAGGATCTTGATCTGGTTGAAGCCAACGAAGCCTTCGCCGCACAGGCGTGCGCAGTGAATAAAGACATGGATTGGAACCCGGATGTGGTGAACGTGAACGGCGGTGCTATTGCGATTGGCCACCCGATCGGCGCCTCGGGCTGTCGTATCCTGAACACGCTTCTGTTCGAGATGAAGCGGCGTGAGGCCAAGAAGGGTTTAGCGACCTTGTGTATCGGCGGCGGCATGGGCGTGGCCATGTGCCTCGAGCGTCCATAAGGGCCGGATATATGATAAAAGGGCGCCTTCGGGCGCCTTTTTTGTTAATCAATTTGTCGCGTTCTTGTCGCAGCTGCATCATAAACTCTGCAATGCGGCAAATTGTTTGCGCAATAATATTGCGCAAGTTAAATTGAAAATGTAACAGAGTTTCAGACCCAAGATTCGAGATGGAGGAAAACATGGCCCGAGTTGCACTTGTCACCGGAGGTTCGCGCGGAATTGGCGCATCAATTTCAAAAGCGCTGAAAGCGGAAGGCTATGAGGTTGCTGCCACATATGCTGGCAACGAGGAGAAAGCCGCTGCCTTCACCGCCGAAACCGGCATCAAGACCTATAAGTGGAACGTCGGCAGCTATGAGGAAAGCCAAGCCGGCATCGCGCAGGTCGAAGCGGATCTTGGCCCGGTTGACGTGGTGGTGGCCAACGCAGGCATCACCCGCGATGCTCCATTCCACAAAATGACCCCTGAACAGTGGCAGGAAGTCATCGATACCAACCTGACCGGCGTGTTCAACACAGTGCACCCGATCTGGCCCGGCATGCGCGAGCGCAAGTTCGGCCGCATCATCGTGATCAGCTCGATCAACGGTCAGAAGGGGCAGTTTGCTCAGGTGAATTATGCTGCAACCAAGGCTGGCGATCTGGGTATCGTCAAGTCGCTGGCGCAGGAAGGCGCACGCGCTGGCATCACTGCCAACGCCATCTGCCCCGGCTATATCGCGACCGAAATGGTTATGGCGATCCCAGAGAAAGTGCGTGACTCGATCGTTGCGGGTATTCCGGCGGGTCGTCTGGGCGAACCTGAAGAAATCGCACGCTGTGTGACCTTCCTGGCATCGGATGATGCTGGATTCATCAATGGCTCGACCATCTCGGCCAACGGCGCGCAGTTCTTCGTCTAATCACGCTGGACAATCACAACGAAGGGGCTGGTCAGTTTGGTCAGCCCCTTTTGCCTTCAGGAAAGACCGCGGCTGCGCGAAAATGCCGCCGATCCAGCGCCCCACTGCCCGAAATGCCTGCGAACGTTCGGCATGCGCGCGGTCAAAGGCAATTCGCAGCGTTGGCTGGGTGGTTGCAGTTTCCAACATGATCATGATCCTCTTAAGCCATATTTTCTTGGAAAGAATATGGGGTCTTGAATTTTTGACGACAAACGAGACTTTTCAAGGTTTCAGATAAATGATACTTAACTGAAATGAGTGACCGTCTTCCCCCATTGACTGCCCTTCGTGCCTTTGATGCCGCCGCACGCCACATGTCGTTTCAGAAAGCCGCCGCCGAGCTGAACGTGACGCCTGCGGCTTTGTCGTTTCAGATCAAATCTCTGGAAGAACATTTTGGTGCTCCGCTTTTCTTGCGGCTGAACCGCGCTGTCGAGCTGACCGAAGCAGGCCGCCTGTTGGCCCCCGGTGCGGCTGATGGGTTCGAAATGCTGGCAGGCGCATGGCGGAACGCGCGGCGTAGCCTGAACAGCAACACGTTGACTGTGACGGCTGGCCCGGCCTTTACCTCGAAATGGTTGGCACCTCGGTTGTATGCGTTTGCACAAGACCATCCCGAGATCGAATTGCGCTTTGCGGCAGGTTTGAAGTTCGTCGATTTGAACCGGGACGAAGTCGATGTTGCGATCCGGTTTGGCTATGGGCCCGACGATGGGCTGTATTCCATGCCGCTGGCGGACGAATGGTTGACCCCTGTGATGCTACCATCCCTGGCCGAGAAATATCCGACGCCTGCTGAATTGATCGATGCGCCATTGATCCACAACACATCTGACGACTTTCTAAAACCGCGATGCGACTGGTCCGCTTGGTTTCGTGTCGCCCGGGTCGATGGGGCGCCGCGAATCGCATCTGTGTTCTCGCAACCCGATCACGCGCTGGATGCGGCGATGTCAGGCGTCGGCGTCGTGCTTGGCCGTCGGGCATTCGTGGTGAAATACTTGGCCGAGGGTCGGCTGGTCGCACCATATAAATTGGCCCTGACCACCAAGGCGCGCTTCCGTTTTCTGTGCCGGTTGGGGCAAGAGAACCGCCCAGCCATCGTTGCGTTTCGCGATTGGGTGCTTGCCGAGATTAAGAAAACGGCGCAAGTCTCGGCGGGTTTGGAATTTGCGACGCCCGAGGATTCGCCATGACACGCAAAACAGCCACTTTAGTTGGGTTCATCGCAGTATTGCTGTGGTCGCTGTTGGCGCTGTTCACAGTCGGAACGGCGCCTGTGCCGCCCTTCCAACTGACCGCCATGAGTTTTCTGGTGGGCGGAACGCTGGGCGTGATCTGGATTGCTGCGACGGAAGGTCTGGGCGTTCTTCGCACCGTCAGTTGGCGTGTTTATGCATTCGGAACATTGGGCCTGTTTGGCTATCACGCGCTGTATTTTTCTGCCTTGCGCATGGCGCCCGCAGCCGAGGCTGGTTTGATCGCGTATCTATGGCCCCTGTTCATCGTTCTGTTTTCGGGGCTGCTGCCGGGCGAAAGCCTGCGTCCAATGCATGTAATCGGTGCATTGGTGTCCTTTGCGGGGGCTGCGTTGATCGTGCTGGGCGGGGCTTCGGGGTTTGACACAGCCGCACTGCCCGGCTTCGTGCTTGCCTTCCTCTGTGCGCTCACATGGTCCGGATATTCAGTTTTGTCGCGGCGGTTGGGGAACACGCCCACGGCGTCGGTTGTCGTGTTCTGTCTAGCCACTGCCGTCCTGTCGACAGGGGCGCATTTGCTGTGGGAAGACACAGTCTGGCCTAGCAGCACACTGGGATGGGCATCCGTTGCGGGGCTGGGGCTTGGCCCGGTCGGGCTGGCCTTCTATGTCTGGGATGTCGGGGTGAAGCGCGGTGATATCCAGCTTCTTGGCGTCGCAAGCTATGGCGCGCCGCTTCTGTCTACGCTGGTTTTGATCTTGGCGGGTGTTGCTCAGCCTCATTCATCCCTGTTGATCGCAGGAGTGCTGATTACAGTTGGGGCATTGATGGCAGCACGGGCCAGTGCCAGTTCGTCAAAACAGACCTGACCCATGCCTTGAAGGCGTCAGGCCGTAGCCAGGCGTTCAATCTCTTCCTTGAGCTGGAGTTTTTGCTTTTTCAGTTCGGTAATCTCGGCATCGCTGGTGCCGGGCGCGCGCTGGATTTCTTCGACTTTATCCGAGAGGACCTCGTGTTTCCTGCGCAGCTCTTCAAGATGCGAACTCATGCTCATGGGGATCCTCCTATTGGTTGATAGAACATGACAAGTGCACCACAATTTTTTCGTCTTGTCACGAAATCGTTGCAAAACGTCGCGGGGAATCGCTGACGTGGTTGCGGTACACTTAACCGAACAAGCCTATCCCCAACGTAGCGTGGCCCCGTCACGCAGGATCGCCTGTATCTCGGGCGTGTAATGTTCGCGATCCGAAGTATGCACTGCGCCCTCATGCAGCACGATAGGCGGCGCCAGCCGAAAGGCGGCGCGCCCGCCCTTGCGTGCTTGCAGCAAAAGCAACTTTGCTGCGCGTCCACGGCGTGGCGCCAGTGGCTGGACCACCAACGATCCCAGCCGGTCGTCGATGGCTGACAGAATGTCAGGAAGACGCTCGACCGCATTGATCATCGTCAACGTGCCTTTGGGGGTCAGACGACGCGTCGCCTGATCCATCCAAACCGCCAGCGGGGTCTCTTCCCCCATGGCTTGCTCGCGGGCATCATCAGGCGACATACTACCTCGCGCACGGTCAAAATACGGTGGGTTCATGATCACATGGTGAAAGTTTTGCGCCCGCAATGCCTCGGGCATCCGTGCCAAATTGCCGACATGCACATTCAGCAAAATTCCGTTTGCTTCCGCATTCTTGCGCGCAAGTTCCGCGTGATCCGCCTGCCGTTCGATCGCATGCAGTGACAGCTTGGGCACCCGGCGCCCCAGACACAGCGACGCGGCCCCGACACCGCAGCCCAGCTCTAGCACCGATTGCCCGGCGTGGGCCTGAACAGCACTGGCAAGAAACACAGGATCTACGCCAGCACGATAGCCCTTACTTGGCTGGGTCAGCACCAGCTGCCCACCCAGAAAATCATCCTGTGTCTGATCATTCCCGCTCATCACACGTCCCTAGCTTTCAAACGCGATGTCATGATCGCGTAGAATTGCACGTGCGATGAACAAATCCTGATCGCGCACCATCAAGCGGCGCGGCAAAATGCCAAGGGATCCTTCAAGCGCGCTCATATGGACGTCCATCGCAAAGCAAGCTATATCCTCGCCTGCAAGAAGGGCAGAGACGAAAGGGATCATGGTTGGATCCGTGGTTCTTAGAAGCTCTTTCATGCTTTTGGACATAAGGGCATCCCCGCCCTGATGTCGAGCCGGTTGACGGGAAGGTGAATATGCTGATCGAAGCTGCACATAAACCGCATGAACGTTTGGGCCAGCATTTGGCCGACGATCTCGATTCGGTGAACACCCTGATTCGCGAGCGGATGGCGTCAAAACACGCCCCCCGTATTCCTGAAGTGACCGCGCATTTGGTTGATGCCGGTGGCAAGCGTTTGCGCCCGATGCTGACCTTGGCTGCCGCGCGCTTGTGTGGCTATGACGGCCCCTATCACATCCATTTGGCTGCAACGGTCGAATTCATTCACACCGCGACCCTTCTGCATGATGACGTGGTGGATGAAAGCGCCCAACGACGTGGCCGCCCGACGGCGAACCTTCTGTGGGACAACAAGTCCAGCGTGCTGGTGGGTGACTACCTCTTCTCGCGGTCATTCCAGCTGATGACCGATACCGGATCGATTGATGTATTGCGCATCCTGTCCAATGCCTCGGCTACGATTGCTGAAGGCGAAGTTCTGCAGCTGACCGCCGCGCAGGATTTGTCGACGGATGAAGAGGTCTATCGCCAAGTTGTTCGGGGCAAGACGGCTGCGTTGTTCTCAGCCGCGACCGAAGTTGGTGGTGTCATCGCAGGTGCACCTGATGAACAGGTAAGGGCGCTGTTCGACTACGGCGACGCGCTGGGGATCTCGTTCCAGATCGTGGATGATCTGCTGGATTACTGGGGCGGCGATGCCACAGGTAAGAACATCGGTGACGACTTCCGCGAACGCAAACTGACCCTTCCGCTGATCAAGGCCGTGGCCAAAGCTGATGACAACGAGCGTGCCTTCTGGAAACGTACAATCGAAAAGGGCCGCCAGGAAGATGGCGATTTGGAGCACGCTTTGGTGCTGTTGACGAAACACGGTGCGCTGGAAGACACCCGGGCCGAGGCCATCGCTTGGGCAGACAAGGCAAAAGCAGCACTAACCATTCTGCCCGACGCGCCAATTCGTCATATGCTGCACGACATCGCGGATTATGTGGTCGCGCGCCTGAACTAAGCGTTTTTCTTGGTTCAAATATCCTGGGGTGAGCCCGTAAGGGCGAGGGGCAACGCCCCTTTCAGGCTCACGAAGTGAGCCACCAAAACCTTAAGACAGCTTGGCTGCTTCCACCCACCAATCAGGTTGGCTTTGCGTCAGAGCCGTTGCGCCCGCTTGCGCTGCGTCCTCGGTTTCGAACAAGGCAAAACAAGTGGCACCTGACCCTGACATTCGCGCCAGCCGCACGCCGGGAAGGTCGGATAGTGTCTTCAAAACTTCCTGTATCACCGGAGATCGCGCAATCGCGGGCGCTTCCAGATCATTGCGTTGAGTGGCCAACCAGTCGATGAAGGGTCCAGTCTTCATGCCCTGCGGAATGCGTTTGGGCAAAGGTTGGTTTTGTTTGTTTTCAAGCGCTTGGAAGACCTCTGGAGTGGGCACATCCACACCGGGATTCGCCAAGACGGCATAAAGCGGCGGCAGGCCGGGGCAGGGGGCGACGTCTTCGCCAATTCCACGCATCCGGGCCGCTTGTCGCATCAGGCAGACGCGCACATCCGCCCCCAGATCGGCCACGCCTTCGGGCAGACGGGTGTCGCCCACCATGTCCGACAGCGCCAGAATAGTCGCCGCTGCGTCCGAGCTTCCGCCCCCGATCCCCGCTGCAGCAGGCAAGTGTTTCGACAGGACGATATGGACAGGTACGCCAAACAGATTCGCTGCACGGGCGACAAGATTGGTGCCATCCGTTGGTACGCCCTTGGCACGTGGGCCGATCACCTCAAGGCGGTTCTGATCCGCAGGCATTACGGTGATCCGGTCGCCTACATCGGCGAAGACCACAAGGCTGTCCAGCAGGTGATAGCCATCACGCCGCTGCCCTGTGACATGCAGGGTCAGGTTCACCTTGGCCGGGGCGAAAACCTTTGTGATGCTCATTCTGTGGCGTTCAGGGGGGCGGCCCCTTCTTCTTCCAGCACCACGTCCAGACCGACTTCGAGCTTGCGACGAATGCGATCAGGGTCAAGCTCGGTCAGGTCTGTATCATCTGTGATGAAGCTCAGGGCGCGGCTCCATTGGAATTCGGCTTCGCGCTTGCGGCCCACGGCCCAATAGGTGTCGCCCAGATGGTCGTTCAGAATGGGTTCCACTGGCTCCAGCTCGACCGCGCGCTCCATTTGCACGACGGCTTCGTCATAGCGGCCCAAGCGGTAAAGCACCCACCCCAGACTGTCGACGATATAGCCGCGATCTGGTCGGGCGGCGACGGCGCGTTCGATCATGTCCAGCGCTTCGTCCATTTTCTCGCGTCGCTCGACCAAGGAATATCCCAGATAATTCAAGACTGTGGGTTGCTCTGGGCTGAGTTCCAATGCCTTGCGGAAGTCCGCCTCGGCAGCGGTCCAATCGTCCAGTTTGTGGGCCGCAATGGCCCGCTGGAAGTAGGTTGGCCACTGTGCGGACAGGTCAACTTCGAACTGTCCGATGGCCAGATCATAGGCGTCCCGGGCTTCGTCATAGCGATCTTGCAGCATCAGCGTGTCGCCCAAAGCAACCCGGAAACGAAGCGTATCTGGAAAGGCGTCCGCCAAAGTGCGCAGCTCGCCCGTGGCTTCGTCAAACCGTTCTGCCCGGCGCAACACATCGGTGCGGCCAAGGGCGGCATGTTGATAGGCGAAGCTGTCTTGCGGTACTTTCCCATATGTCTCGATCGCCAGATCATGATGTCTCATACCCTCAAGGATCTGAGCTGTCAGGATCAAGACGCCCGCATGGGTTGGGGCAAGATGTTCGGCAAGGCGATTGTACAGAAGGATCCCGGTTTGATCGCCTTCGGAACCCAGCGATTCCGCCACAGCGAACAGCAGCTCGGCAATCCCGTCCTGCGGGGACCGGATGATGTCAAATTCCAGTGTTTTTCCCGCTTCAAGATCCGCAATGATCTGGGCAACCTCGGGGTCGGTCATGCCGGTTTGTGCCGACGTCATCAGCTCAATCGCTTTGTCCTGCTGATCGCTTTGGCTTAGGGATTGCGCGTGGGCAAACAAACCCGACCGGTTCAGGTTCAGTGTGCCTTGCTCGCCTCCAAGGATGCGCGCTGCACCTTCAAAGTCCCCGACATAGGCCAGTGTAAGCGCTTTTTGATACAGCGTGAAACCAAGGCTTGCGCTGTCTTCGCCCAGCCCATCGAAGATGGCCAGTGCATCTGACATCTTCCCTTGGCCGATCCGGATCCAGGCCTGAATCATTTGGTCGATGACGGGCGCGATGGAAACGCGTGTCCCCACAAGCCCCGAAGCGGTGTCCCAATCATCAGTGGCAAGCGCATCGCCCAGCAGAACCAACGCCGCGATCTGATTGTCTTCGCTGGCAGATGCCAGCCGGCGCGCGTATGGCAACGCGTCATCCAGTTTTCCCAACGCAATTTGGGCGACGATCAAGCCTTCAAGAACATCCAGATTCTCGGGATCTTCGGCAATTGCACGGACACCGTATTCGACGACTTCCGGAAAGTTGCGTGTCAGATCGGCGTGGCGTACGGCAAGATAGGCTCCGGCCGCGTTGTCCGCGTAAGTGGCAGTGCCGACAGCGCATTGGGCAGCAAGAAGGGCAGGAAGGGCAAGACGGCGCAGGGTCGATGGGGTCAGGCGGAACAAGGGCATGAATTCCTTAAGTCGCAGCAGGTTCAGTTGCAAAGGAACCTAATGTGCCTTCCAATTGAAAACAATGAGGGGCGGCACATGGCCACCCCTCTTTTGTCATGTTTTTAATTCCGCACGATTACATGTTCGGATAGTTGGGTCCGTCGCCACCCTGCGGAACTGTCCAGGTGATGTTCTGGCTTGGATCCTTAATATCGCAGGTTTTGCAGTGCACACAGTTCTGGAAGTTCACAACAAAGCGCGCGTCTTTGCCGTCTTCTTCAACCACTTCATACACACCTGCCGGACAATATCGCTGTGCGGGCTCGGCGAATTGCGGAAGATTGACCGAGATCGGCAGATCTGGGTTCGTCAACTTCAGGTGGCAGGGCTGGCTTTCTTCATGGTTTGTCGCCGCGAACGAGACGTTCGTCAGGCGGTCAAAGCTCAGCTTGCCATCGGGTTTCGGGTACTCGATTTCCGGATAATCCGCGGCTTTACCGGTGGCTTCCGCATCGGTCTTGCCGTGTTTTACAGTGCCAAAAGGCGAGAATTTGAAGATCGACTGAACCCACATGTCGATGCCACCCAGCATCAGGGATGCGGTCAGGCCAAACTTCGACCACAGCGGCTTCACGTTGCGAACCTTTTTCAGGTCTTTCGCGATCTCGCCGGTGCGCAGCTCTTCTTCATAGTCGCTCAGTTCGTCGCTGGCGCGACCCGCTTTGATGGCTTTCACAGCCGCATCAGCCGCCGCGATGCCTGACAGCATGGCGTTGTGGTTGCCCTTGATGCGCGGCACGTTCACCAGACCGACCGAGCAGCCCAACAATGCGCCGCCGGGGAAAGATGCTTTCGGCATCGACTGATAGCCGCCCTCGGTGATCGCACGTGCGCCGTAAGCCACGCGTTTGCCGCCTTCCAGAAGCTTCGCAATCTCGGGGTGGTGCTTGAAGCGCTGGAATTCCATGTAGGGGTGCAAATGCGGGTTCTTATAGTTCAGGTGAACCACGAAGCCGACATACACTTGGTTGTTTTCCAAGTGATAGATGAACGAGCCGCCACCCGCATTGCTGCCCAGCGGCCAGCCCATCGTGTGGGTCACGGTGCCTTCGCGGTGCTTGGCGGGGTCGATCTCCCAGATCTCTTTCATGCCGACGCCGAATTTCTGAACGTCGCGCCCGGCCTGCAGGTCGTATTTCGCGATGATCTCTTTCGCCAGCGATCCACGCACACCTTCCGAGATGAAGACGTATTTGCCGTGCAGTTCCATGCCCGGCTCGGTATTGGGGCCATAGGATCCGTCTTCTTCCAGACCAAAGACACCGGCAACAACGCCCTTCACTTCGCCGTTCTCACCATAAACCAGCTCGGAGGCCGCCATGCCTGGGAAGATTTCAACGCCCAGCTCTTCGGCCTGCTCGGCCATCCAGCGGCAAACATTCGCCATCGAGACGATATAGTTGCCATGGTTGTTCATCAGCGGCGGCATCGGCCAGTTCGGCACGCGGATGTGGCCTGCTGGTCCAAGCACAAGGAAGTTGTCTTTCTTCACTTCCGTCTTGATCGGTGCGCCTTTTTCCTTCCAGTCGGGGATAAGTTTATCCAACCCGCAGGTGTCCAGCACTGCACCCGACAGGATATGCGCGCCGACTTCCGACCCTTTTTCCAGCACCACAACCTCTAGGTCAGGGTCCTGCTGTTTCAGACGAATGGCTGCCGAAAGGCCAGCGGGGCCTGCGCCCACGATGACCACATCGTATTCCATGCTTTCGCGTTCGATGTCGCTCATATTCTTTTCCC
This sequence comes from Aliiroseovarius halocynthiae, assembly GCF_007004645.1. Lineage (GTDB taxonomy): Bacteria > Pseudomonadota > Alphaproteobacteria > Rhodobacterales > Rhodobacteraceae > Aliiroseovarius > Aliiroseovarius halocynthiae. Next base: position 129,220 of record NZ_ML660019.1, read on the forward strand.
CGGTCGATCCGTTTCGCAAGATCGTTAGCTTGACGTACAAGGCGGGTCAATCAGGACACGACGTTACAAAGGTGTGTTTCCGACAAAATTAACAATGCTTGATGATATTTGTGCCGACTCACTTGGGTCGCACGCATTCGGCGTCATTTGACATCTGATCGGCCTGCGAACAATGACGTTGCAAATCTTGGCGGATTGCTAGATTCTCGAATTGACCGAGCCGTAATGAAAACACGTTTTGGTGCCTTGGCGCCGGGCGACGATAAGATGAACAGGTTTGATGGATAAAATACCTTTGACCCGCGCGGGCCATACCGCGCTGAATGACGAGTTGAAGCAGCTCAAGACAGTTGAGCGTCCCGAGATTATCGAGGCGATCGCCAGTGCGCGCGAGCTTGGCGACCTGAAAGAAAACGCGGAATACCACTCGGCGCGTGAAAAGCAGGGATTTATTGAAGGACGGATCAAAGAGCTGGAAGGTATCTTGTCGCTGGCCGAGGTGATTGATCCTGCCAACATGTCTGGTGCGGTCAAGTTTTCGGCCACCGTGACCATCGTTGACGAAGATACGGACGAAGAGAAGACCTATCAGATTGTGGGCGAGCCTGAAGCCGACATCGAGAACGGCAAGCTGAACATCAAGTCCCCCCTGGCCCGTGCTTTGATTGGCAAGGAAGAGGGCGACAGCGTTGAAGTGCGCACGCCGGGTGGCGAAAAGGCCTATGAAATTCTGAGCATCGACTGGATCTGATCGTGGCAGAGCGGCCCCAGATCAAGGACGTCAAGACCGCGTCAAAGGGGGCAACTCCTCAGGATGTAGTAGCTGAGGTGCCGCCTTTGAGCGTGGCCGAGGCCATCGGTCTTGCCTTATCTTTCGTCTGGTTAGCTGCGTGTGCCATGTTCTTTATGGTGATGGGCACGGGCACGACGGAAGGCGGGTTTGATCCGCTTCGATTTGTGATGACAGTCGTGGCGATTGCCATGCCGGTTGCGATGATCTGGCTGGCGGTTGCCGCGATGCGCTCGGCTCGGATCATGCGCGAGGAAAGTACGCGCTTGAAAGCAGCGATTGACGGCATGCGCACCGTCTATCTGAAACAACAGCAGGGTGTCGGTGGTCCAGCCGCTCAGGCCTCAAAGGTCGAACAGAAGCTGGAAGAAATCGCCAAAGTGTCGCGACGGACAGAAACCGCGCTGGCGACGTTTGTGTCAATCCGCCCTGGCATGCCCAGCCTAGCCAACCCGCATCCCGCGCCGATTGCACCTGCAATGGGTGCTGACGAGGCGTCGAAAGAGTTGGAGGATCAGACCACGTTGGCGCTTGGAACGCGAGCCGAGGATATGATTCCCCCTCTGTCGATCGAGGATTTCATACGTGCGATGCATTTTCCCGAACATGCGCAGGATGCCGAAGGCTTCCGTGCTTTGCGACGCGCGCTCGAGGATCGTCAGGTGGCCGGGTTGGTGCAAGCCTCGCAGGATATTCTAACGCTGATGTCACAGGATGGGATTTATATGGACGATCTGCGTCCGGACAGCACGCTGCCAGAAATCTGGCGCAAGTTCGCGGCTGGTGAACGTGGAAAAGAGATTGCTTCGTTGGGGGCGGTGCGGGATCGTTCGTCCTTGGCTTTGACCGCGGGCCGGATGCGGAAAGACCCGGTTTTCCGCGATGCGTCCCACCATTTCATGCGCCGGTTCGATCAGACCTATGCGCAGTTTGAAAAGAATGCGTCAGATGCGGATCTTTCGGCCATGGCGGAAACCCGCACAGCGCGCGCGTTCATGGTACTGGGCCGTGTGACCGGGACGTTTGATTAAGGCTTAATGTCTGTTACGTGGGCTTTCCGTCGCTGCCTAACTAAGATACTTCCATCCATATTCTAAGCTTGATGACGTGCCTTCTGATTGGGGTCTCGCGTCGCCCGGCAGGTTGGTCTTGGTGTTTAAAGATAGAGTATCTGACAAAGGATCAATCATCCCGCCCGTCGTTGACTTGCGACCGCCATACCCATGCCAATTACGGCAATCGCTCCACAGATCATGATGGCACGCAGAATGGCGCCATTGGTTGCGCCCCAAAGCATGACAGATCCCACAAAGGCCAACAGCATTGCGCCTGCGGCCAGCCCGGTCACGCGAACCGCAGGCTTGGCTGCTGGGCGTGCTCGCCCGTTCCACATTCGGCGCAAGGTGGCAAACATTTTACCGATGTCGTTTTGGATGGCGATCAGCGATGGCACGATGAGCAGCACCAGTACCATTCCGAACGCCAGACCATAGATCAGCGTGATCACGGTGGGCTTCAGAAACTGTGCTTGCCGGGATTGTTCATACAGCAACGGCATCAGCCCCAGAACTGTTGTCAAAGTGGTCAATAGAACTGCACGCAGACGGTCTGCCGCCCCGTCAACGATGGCTGGAATGATCCCGCGTTCCTTTGCGTACTCGTCGATGGTTGTCACCAGTACGATGGAATCATTGATGATAATCCCCGTCATCCCGATCAGCCCCACGACCGAGAACATGGACAAGGGAACGTCCCATTGTACATGGCCGTAAATCGCGCCGACCAGCCCGAAGGGGATGATGGACATGACGACCAAGGGGCGTGTCCAGCTTGAAAAGATCCAGGCCAGCGTCAAGAAAATCCCCAAAAGCACAAGGATCAGACCTGTACGGGCATCTGACAGAAAATCGCGTTGCTGTTCCGCTAGCCCACCAATGCGGTATTCGATTGAATGGGTCTCGGCCAGGGTTGGCAGGATTTCGGTTTCGATGGTGCGCTGGATTTCTTCGGCGCGGGCCGGGTTGTCTTCGCTGACCTCGCCCGAGACATTGACCATCCGAATACCGTTTTCGCGTTGGACCGTGGCAAAGCCCGTGCGCGTCTGGACCGACACCAGATCGGCCAAGCTGACATATGCCCCCGTCTGGGTGCGCAGTTGCATCCGTTCCAGAAAATCAGCCGAACGTTCACCATCGGGCAGTTCGATCCGAATTTCGGCTGATCGGGTGCCGTCGGGATAAGTCGCGGCTTCAACCCCGTTAAGGCGATTTCGCAACACGCGGCTTAGGTCGTTAATGGTGAACCCCAACGCCTTGCCTTGTGCAGTCAGATCCAAAATCAGCTCTTCTTTGTCATAGCTTAGGCTATCCTCAAGCGCCGAGACTTCGGGATACCGGACCAGCTGGGTTTTCAAATCCTCTGCCGCAACCTTCAGCGTTTCGGACGACGCGCCAAACAAATCGACATCCAAGCTGTCCCCACCCGGACCAAAGCGCCCGCCCCGGAAAGATAGGACCTCGAGCAGGGGGTGATTTACGATTTCTTCTTGCAGGGCGGACACGACTTCAAACGTAGAATAGGGGCGCAGATCGGCGTCGATGAGCTCGATCACGATGGACCCGAGCAAATCGGCATCTTTGTTGTCCACACCTGACAGGCCCCGCCCCGCATTGCCACCGATCTGGGCCAGCGCATGTGCCACTGGGCTGTCGCCGTGCTCGGCCTCGAACTGGGCTGCAGTTGCATCGACGGCACGCTGAACGCTGTCCAACATGGCACGGGTATCAGCGCGGGTGGCGCCCTCGGCCATGGCGAAGTTCGCGGTGATCGACGACCGTTCAGGCGGGCTGAAAAAGCGGAAGGTCAGGTCGCCGCGAATAAAGATCGACGCTTGGCTGGCCAAGATCAGAATGGTTGCTGCGATCACTGGATAGCGAGCCTTGATCACCAACATCATAAAGGGGCGAAACCCTGTGTCACGCAGCCAGCGGAACCCTTTGTTGACTTGGCGCGAGGGCCAATCATACCAATGTTCCTTTGCCGTGTGTGTCAGCGCATGCGCCATGTGGTGGGGCAGGATCAGAAAGCATTCGATCAAAGATGCCGTCAGCACCACGATGACCGTGAACGGAATGTCGGTGATCAGATCGCCAAATCGCCCGCCAATCGACGTCAGCCCAAAAAAGGCAATGACCGTGGTCAATGTGGCTGAAAAGACCGGGGGAAACATCCGTTTGGCCGCGTTCTCGGCCGCGATGTGTGGTTCTTCGCCCAGCCGTCGCGCCCGGAAATCTGCGTGCTCGCCGACCACGATCGCGTCATCCACCAGGATCCCCAATGTGATGATTAGCGCGAAGAGCGAGATCATGTTGATTGTGATCCCGGCCATATACATCAGGAAAATGGCAGCCGTCATGGCGACCGGGATCCCGGCAGCTACCCAAAAGGCCGTGCGCGCGTTCAGGAACAGAAACAGCAGCAGAACGACCAGAGCCAAACCCTGCAATCCGTTTTCCATCAACATGTCCAAACGGGCTGAGATCAGGGCCGACCGTGTACGCATCAGTTCGATCTCGACTCCTTCTGGCAGGGTTTCCAGCATCTCGGCGCGGATCTCCTCCACGATGGATTGCAGCTCGATCGCATCACCCTGCGCCGAGCGTGAGACGTTCAGCGCCATCGCCGGATCGTCGCCCACAAAGTACGAGCGGTTGCGGTCAACGCCCTCTACGCGGACGGTTGCGACGTCCCCAATGGTCAGGTTCGATCCATCCGAATTGGCCCGCAAGACCAGATCGGCGATGTCATCAGGCGTGCGTTTTGGGTCACCCGTACGCACCCGTGCCGCGCCGGACGAAACATTGCCAGCGGGGTTGGCACTGACTTCGCCTGCGATCACCTCGGCGATTTGGGCCATGGTTACATCGTTTTCGATGAGCGACAGGGATGTGACCTCGACCACCGTGCGCGGGGCGGCGAAGCCTCGGATCGAGGTACGTGTCACGCCGCGTTCGAACAGGCGGATCACCATTTCGTCGGCAAAGCGGCCCAGCTGCTCGATGGCGACGGGGCCAGAAATTACAACGTCGGTTACGCTGTCGCGCCACGCGCCGCGCCTGACTTGGGGCGTGTCGGCGTCTTCTGGCAGATCGGTGATTTCGTCCACTGCGACCTGAATGTCATCGGCAGCTTGATTGACGTCCCAACCCGGTTCGAACTCCATCACGATCCGCGCGCGGCCTTCAAAGGCGCGGGAACTGACGCTGGCGACGCCGTCCACAGCCAGAAGCGAGGGCTCCATCACCTGCACGATGGCGGTATCGACATCTTCCGCCCCTGCACCTTGCCAACTGGTCGTGACGGTAACGTTTTCAACAATGACATCGGGAAAGAACTGTGCCCGCATTTGCGGATAGCTGGCGATGCCAAGCGCCATCAGGATCACCAACAATAAGTTGGCGACTGTGGCATGGCGTGTGAAATAGGACAGGATGCTGGGGGCTGGGGTCATGAGCCGCTTCCCATACGTTTCTCAAGACGTGCAAGTGTGTCGGCAGGCAGCTCGCCTTCGTCCAGTTGTTGCAGAATTCGGTCACGTGCGCGTGCGGGCATGCGTTTGCTGCTTTCCACGAAACTGCGCAACACGGCGACGCGGGCCGGGTCCAGTGCCACCATTTCTGGCTTCGCTTCTGGGGCCAGCTTGCCGTCGCGTACGGGGCGCACGCGAATGCCTTCGCCCAGAACCGGGCTGCGCTTGGTGATCGCTTCGCGCCCGTCCAGTCCAGTGGCGCGCACCAATACGTCATCGCCTTGGCGGCGCAGCAGTGTGACCTGCGCGCTTTCCAACCGATCGTCGTCACTCAAAATCAAGATATTCCCAGACGCATCCAACGCGGTTGCGGGCAGGCGCACCACTTGATCCAGCGGCGGCTCGGACAGTTCCACGGTCACGAAATCCCCCGGGCGCAATCCGGGCGTGGCGTCCAGATTGGCAAACAGCATCCGCCCCGTTTGTCCTTCGCCCACATCTGCACTTTCGCGGTCAATGCGCCCAGTGGCAGTCAGGTTCACGCCTGTGGCTTCCAACCGGATCGTCACAGGCAAATTTGCCAATGCACCATTGTCTGCCAGAAGTCGGGCATATTGCGCGGTTGAGACACGGAATCCGACCTCAAGCTTGCCCGAGTCCACAAGACGCCCCAGTTTTTCATTTGGGGCAACAAGCCCTCCGCGCAACACCGTGACGTCGGTCAAGGTCCCCGCGAACTCGGCTCGGATGACGGTCTCGTCCAGTCGGCGCTGGGCTTCGTCGCGGGCGATGCCGCGGCGTGACAGGCTTGCTTCGGCGGTGGCGACGCGCGCTTCGGCAGTGATCACGGCCTGTCGCTTGCCCAGCACAACCTGCGCGGCCGAGGCCGCAGCCAGCGCTGCGTTCTCTACGGCGGCTTCTGTGCCGACGCCACGGCTGACCAGATCATTTTGTCGCGCCAATGCCGCGTCCCGCAAACCTGCCTGACGGCGTGCGTTTTCTAAGTCATCACGCGCCAAATCACGTGCTGCCTTCGCATCGCGCAACTCGGCCTCGGACTGGGTCAGATCCGTTTCCGCAAGCGAAAGTGTGGCTTTGTAATCCGTCGGGTCGATACGCAGCAAAAGCGCGCCTTCCTCGACTTGACCACCGTTCACGAAGGTGTCCGACATCTCGACCACCGTGCCCGAGGCGCGGGCGCGGATATCCAGCCCCCGGCGTGTGGCGAGTTCCCCGAAGGAGGATAGGATGGGCGTGATGGTCGCGGGTTCGAGTGTTACAACATTGGCCGAAAACACCCGTTCGCGGCCCGATGGGGCCGCATTGTCGCGGTCTGCGCGCGCCTTAAAGGCCGATTGCACCGTCAATGCAGCCATCGCCAGCAAGCCGATTGTTGCCGCCAGCAGGAAAAGCCCAATCAGGCTGCGTCCCAGAAATCTCATCACGTTCTCCGTCTCATCCGGTGCCATCCTGACCTGCACCACAGGCCGGGGCAAGCGGTGTGTGGTCACAGTCGCGAGGGGCAAAGCTCATATGATCCATACGGATCAAACGGATGAGTGGTTCATTTCCGTCGCTTATGTTCGTCTAAACGCGGAAAAATCTCGACGAAATTGCAAGGGTGGTGACGATAGTCCAACTGATGCACCAGAATGTCGTCCCAAGCATCCTTGCAGGCGCCGGGGCTGCCGGGCAGGGCAAAGAAATAGGTGCCGTTGGCGACGCCGCCCGTAGCGCGGCTTTGCACGGCCGAGGTGCCGATCTTCTTCATCGAGACGATGGTGAACACGGTCGCAAACGCCTCGATTTCTTTTTCATAGACATCGCGATGCGCCTCGACCGAGACATCGCGGCCTGTCAGCCCGGTGCCGCCGGTCGAGATGACAACGTCAATCTCGGGATCCAAGGACCACGCCCGCAGTTGGTCGGCAATCTCGCCGCGTTCATCACGGATGATCTTGCGGTCAGCCAGCAGATGTCCGGCCTCTTCCAGCCGTTTCACCAAGGTATCGCCCGAGCGGTCCTCGTCCATCGAGCGGCTGTCGGACACGGTCAGAACCGCGATGCGGACGGGAATGAATTCGCGTTGGTTGTCAGCGGGAACTTTGGACATGAGGTGGCCTGTGCTTCTACGGGCTATGCGCCCTCGTTCAGTTTTGCTTGGATTTCCAGCAGATCCGCCCATGCCTCGCGTTTGGCGACGGGGTTGCGCAGCAGATAGGCCGGGTGGAACATCGGCATGATCGGCTTGCCCCATTGGCTGTCCCACTGGCCACGCAGGCGGGTGATGCCGCGCTTGCCTAAGACGGCCTGACAGGGGGTGTTGCCCATCAGGACAATCAGCTCGGGCGCGACCAGTTGCACGTGACGTTCAAGGAAGGGGACCATCATGGCCATTTCCTCGGGACTTGGGTCGCGGTTCTGCGGCGGACGCCACGGCATAACATTCGTGATATAGACCGCGTCCTTCGAGAGGGGCACATCGCGCCCCATGCCAATGGCGGCGAACATCTTGTCCAGCAATTGTCCGGCGCGGCCCACAAAGGGGCGGCCTTCGATATCCTCGTCCCGGCCCGGCGCTTCGCCGATGATCATCACGCGTGCGGCGGGGTTGCCGTCTGAGATCACCGTGTTGCGCGCGCCTTTCTTCAGCTCGCATCCGTCAAAGGCTTTCATTGCGGCCTTCAGCCCGTCCAGATCCGGCGCCCCGGCTGCGGCCTGTTTGGCCAGCGCGACATAGTCGATCTTGGGCTCAACAGGCGGCGGGGTCGGAGCGGTCCGTTTCGGCAGTTCGACCGGTGCGGATGTCTGGGCTTTGGGCGCGGGTTTCGGCTCAGATGGCGCCAACGCATAGCGATCTACCGGGGCGTCGGAAATTGCATCCACTGCGCCCAGCTCGATCTGCCATTCCAAAAGCGCCTTTGCGCTGTGCCAGTCTTGTGCCGATTCCATGGGGCGCAGCTTACGGGGACGACAACGGAAGGTAAACGTACTCAAGGCAATAGGAACTACCCACTCGACTGCCGGCGCCCGACCCTCTCCATGGGAGGGCGCTTCATGCCCACCCAGGCTCGTGCGCCGCCTGCGTCCATGACGCTACGATGCAGCCACTTGCACACAAGGGATAGACGAACCTGCGCCCCAACCCTATAAGCGCGTGGAACACAGGACGGAGGCCCGCATGACATTCCGCCAACGACATCTTCTGGGGATCGAACAGCTTCACCCCGAAGAGATCAAAACCGTTCTCGATCTTGCCGACAGCTATGCCGAGATGAACCGCTCATCCGTTAAGCATTCCGATGCGCTGTCCGGCCTGACGCAGATCAACATGTTCTTCGAAAACTCCACCCGCACGCAGGCGTCGTTCGAGATCGCCGGCAAGCGTCTGGGTGCGGATGTGATGAACATGGCGATGCAGGCGTCGTCCATTAAGAAGGGCGAGACGCTGATTGATACGGCGCTGACGCTGAACGCGATGCACCCCGATCTGCTGGTTGTGCGCCATCCGCATTCGGGTGCGGTAAACCTGCTGGCCGAGAAGGTGAATTGCGCCGTTCTGAACGCAGGCGATGGCAAGCACGAACATCCCACGCAGGCGCTTCTGGATGCGCTGACCATCCGGCGCGAAAAGGGGCGACTGCACCGACTGACCGTGGCGATCTGTGGCGACATTGCGCACTCGCGCGTGGCGCGTTCGAACCTGATCCTACTGGGCAAGATGGAGAACCGCGTGCGCCTTGTCGGCCCGCCGACCCTGATGCCCAGCCAGATTGACCAATTCGGGGTCGAGGTCTATGACGACATGGAGGAAGGTCTGAAAGACGCCGACGTCGTCATGATGCTGCGCCTTCAGCGCGAGCGTATGGATGGCGGCTTTATCCCTTCGGAACGCGAATATTATCACCGATATGGTCTGGACGCCGAGAAACTGGCCCATGCCAAGGATGACGCCATCGTCATGCACCCCGGCCCGATGAACCGCGGGGTCGAGATCGACGGCACCATCGCCGACGACATCAACCGGTCGGTCATTCAGGAGCAGGTCGAAATGGGCGTCGCCGTGCGCATGGCCGCGATGGACCTTCTGGCTCGCAACCTGAAAGCGGAACGTGAGAACCGGGCCGAGGGCGTCTATGTCTGAGCAAGCGCTTGATCTGGAACCGGGTGAGGCGCTGATCGAGAGCTTCTCGGGCAACTTGCCGACCTATGTGAAAGAGCACGTGATGCTGGCCGCATTGGGCGCGGTTGTGATCTCGGGCGGGTTGATGGCGATGGGTAATCCCTATCCATGGACCGGCGTGGTGGGATCAGTTGCTGCGATTGCTGTGCGTGGGCTGTATGTTGCTAAGGAACAGCTTGGCTTCACGTGGCACCTGACCAACCGCCGCTTGATCGGACCGGATGGACGCACCATCCTGCTGTCCTCGGTCGATAAGGTGAACGTGATTTTCACGGCCGCCCAAGTGGTGACCCATTCGGGTGATAAATACATGCTGAAATACCAGGCAGACGCCAAAGCCACGCAAACTTCAATTGATCGCGCAAGGGGTGCTGCATGATGGATCAGCTGCGCGCACTCGGTTGGGGTGACTATCTGGACGAAGGTGAAGGGATCATCTGGCAGGGACGGCCAGATCAAAGCGTCGCGCTCGGGCTTGATTTTCCGGTTGTCTGGTCGATCTCGGGCGCTTTGTTCGTTTGTTTCCTTGCAGTCTTTTTGACACAAGGCTTGATAAACGCGACAACGATTTCAACGCTCATATTTTTGGCATTGGTAGTTTCGGCCTGCTTGTTGACGGACACCTACCGCAGGCGCCGGACTTGGTACACGCTGACTGACCGTCGTGCTTTCATCGCAACCGACTATCCGGTTATCGGCAAGAGTATACGAAGCTATCGGATTACCCCGCAAGTTATTGTGGAGTTCCAGCCCCGTACGCCCGCATCGATTTTCTTCGCGGAAGAAGGGCGTGACTATGGAAGAGGGCGTGAACTTGTCAAAGTCGGCTTTCGACGTCTGTTCGATGGTCAGAAGGTCTATCGCCTCATTCAAGACATCCAAATGAAAGGGGGAGCGCAATGACCACCACCTTCACCAATGCCCGTCTGATCAACCCCGAGACCGGCACGGACACGCTGGGCAGTCTGACGATCGAGGGCAGTCTGATTACAGGCGTAAACGCAAGCGAGACTGGCGAGGTCATTGATTGCGGCGGAAAATGTCTGGCACCTGGTATCGTCGATATCGGTGTGAAGATTGGCGAGCCGGGCGAGCGGCACAAGGAAAGTTTCCGCACGGCTGGGATGGCCGCTGCGGCCGGTGGCGTGACCACAATGGTCATCCGACCGGATACCACGCCCGCCGTCGATACGCCCGAGACATTGGCCTTTGTCGCCCGCCGCGCGGGCCAGGTGGCCCCGGTAAACGTGCATTCCATGGGGGCTTTGACCAAGGGCCGCGATGGGCGCGAGATGGTCGAGATGGGTTTTATGCTGGACGCGGGCGCGGTGGCGTTCACCGATTGCGATCATGTGGTGACTGACAACAAGGTCTATTCCCGCGCAATGACCTATGCGCGTTCTTTGGGTGCGTTGATCATCGGTCACCCGCAGGACCCGCAGCTGTCGAAAGGGGCGGCTGTGACTTCGGGCAAGTTCGCATCCCTGCGCGGTCTGCCTGCGGTGAACCCGCTGGCGGAACGGATGGGGCTGGAGCGTGATCTGGCGCTGGTCGAGATGACGGGCGTCGCCTATCACGCGGACAGCTTGTCCTCGGCCAAAGCTCTGCCCGTGTTGGAACGCGCGAAAGCCGCCGGGCTGGACGTGTCGGCAGGTGTGAACATCCATCACCTGACCCTGAATGAATTCGACGTGGGCGATTACCGCACCTTCTTCAAGGTGAAACCGCCTCTGCGCAGCGAAGAGGATCGGCTGGCGATGGTCGATGCTGTGGCTCGTGGCGTGATCGACATCATTTCGTCGATGCACACGCCTCAGGATGAAGAAAGCAAGCGCCTGCCGTTCGAGGAAGCAGCCTCGGGCGCGGTGGCGCTGGAAACCTTGTTACCTGCCGCGATGCGTCTGGTCCATGCAGGGCTGGTGGACCTGCCGATGCTGTGGCGCGCCATGTCCCTGAACCCGGCCCGCCGCCTTGGCCTGCCGGGCGGAGAGCTGACCGAAGGCGCGCCCGCCGATCTGGTCCTGTTCGATCCAGATGCCCCCTTCGTGCTGGACCGTTTCAAGCTGAACTCGAAATCCAAAAACACGCCGTTTGACGGCACGCGGATGGAAGGTAAGGTGCTGGGCACATGGGTTGCGGGCGAGCGCGTGTTTGGAGGTGAGAATGCCTGAACTTGTCACATCATTCCCGCTGCTTCTGCTGGTCGCCGTCGCCGGCTATCTGCTGGGCTCGATCCCCTTTGGCATCGTCATGGCGCGTCTGTTTGGTCTGGGTGATTTGCGCCAGATTGGATCGGGGAACATCGGCGCGACCAACGTTCTGCGCACAGGCAATAAGCTGGCGGCCTTTCTGACAGTGATCGGGGATGCAGGCAAAGGCGGGGCCGCCGTTCTTCTGGCCCGCGCTCTGTTCGCCGAGGATGCCGCCCAACTGGCAGGTTTTGCCGCCTTCCTTGGGCACTGCTTCCCAATTTTCCTGGGCTTCAAGGGTGGCAAAGGTGTTGCCACATGGCTTGGTACGATGCTGGCGTTGGCATTCCCGTTGGGGCTGGTGGCATGCGCAACATGGCTTGTTACCGCGCTGATCTTTCGCATGTCGTCGCTTGCGGCTTTGGTTGCCGCGGCAGTGTCGCCCGTGATGGCCCTGATCATGGGGTGGAACAGCCTTATTCTTATCTCGATTGCATTGGCGGCCTTGATATTCCACCGCCACCGGGCAAATATCGCGCGCATCAAATCCGGCGAAGAGCCACGCATTGGGCGCAAGCAAAGCCAAGATTAATAGGGAATGATCCTGATGGATTTTCAAACATCTGTAAAAACCTGCTTTCAGAAATACGTAACCTTCTCAGGTCGTGCGATACGAAGTGAATACTGGTGGTTTACCTTGTTTCTCATTGTTGCATCGATCCTTCTTGGGATTGTCGACCGTACTGTTTTCGGGTGGAGTGCTACGTTCTCACCGCTGAGCGACCTGTTCTCGCTGGCGACAATTCTGCCAAGCCTCGCCGTCACGTCGCGCCGTTTGCACGATATCGATAAATCGGCGTGGTGGATGCTGCTGATCCTTGTTCCCATCGTTGGTTGGATTGTTTTGATCTATTGGATGTGCCAGCCCGGCACGCAGGGACCGAACCAGTTTGGCGGCGATCCATTCGGGAACGATCCAATTGACCGCGATGGAGGCGACTATGCTCCTTCGTCGATCCCGAGCGCTGGCAACTGATCACGCTTTGATCTGAAAAACCTTATCTTTCGATGTCGCGCCTTGGATAAGTTCAAGGCGCGATTTTGCTGTGCCAAGCGCTTCGGCCAGCAGCTTCGCGACCGCTTTGTTTGCTTTGCCGTTTTCCGGCGCGGTTGTGGTCTGAATTCGGATTTTCCCGTCGCGCAAAGTGACCTCGTTCCGCGACGCCTTGGGCGTCACCCGCACGGAAATCCGCGCGCCCTCTTTCGACAGATATGACAACTCGCCCTTCTTCATGCGCGCAGAGTGCCGCGCAGGGCTGGACGGCGCAAGGGCTGTGGGTCACTGTGCGGTCAATCATGGAGGGCAGCATGCGCAAGACTGGGTTTTTCTGGGACGAGAAGTGCTTTTGGCATTCGGGGGGCAATTATGCGGGTAATCTTCCCGTCGGCGGGTTGGTTCAGCCGATGGCGACTGGCGGGTTGCCTGAAAACCCGGAAACCAAGCGGCGATTGAAGAATTTGCTGGATGTAACAGGGCTGTCAGAAGCACTGGTTCAACGCCGTGTAAGCGGTGCCGATCTTGAGACATTGGCGCGTGTACATCCGGCCAGCTATCTGTCCGACTTCAAAGCGGCGTCAGATGCGGGCGGAGGCGAATTGGGCCTGCGTACTCCCTTCGGTCAGGGCGGGTACGAGATTGCCGCCCTGTCGGCGGGTTTGTCCGTAGCAGCGCTTGAAGCTGTGTTGCGGAGCGAGGTCGACAATGCTTATGCGCTATCGCGCCCGCCCGGCCATCACTGCCTGCCGGATTTTCCGAATGGGTTCTGTCTTCTGGCCAACCTTGCCATCGCCATTCGCAGCGCCAAAGCCAAGGGGTTGGCCAAGCGCTTTGTGGTGTTGGATTGGGACGTGCACCATGGCAACGGGACGGAGGCCGTGTTCATCGAGGATCCCGATGTGCTGACCATCTCGATCCATCAAGAGCATAATTACCCGCTGGATACTGGTGACGCCGATATACGCGGTGATGGCAAAGGGCAGGGGGCCAATATGAACATTCCGCTGCCGCCGGGTGCGGGGCATGCGACCTATTTGGAAGCGATGGAGCGGATCATCCTGCCCGCCATTCGTGCCCATGAACCCGAAGTGATTGTGGTGGCGAACGGCTATGACGCGGCGGTGATCGACCCGCTGTCTTGCATGCTGGCCACCGCCGATACCTTCCGGCAGATGACGCGTATGGTGATGGCGCTGGCTGACGATATTTGCGACGGTCGCGTGATGATGGCGCATGAAGGTGGCTATTCCGAGGTCTACGTTCCCTTCTGCGGTCATGCCGTTCTGGAAGAGATGTCCGGTGCAGATATTCACGCCCCAGACCCGCTGGCCGAGGCCTTCACCATCCGCCAGCCCAATGCCAAGGCGCAGGCATTCTTTTCCGGCCAGCTTGCAGACCTGTCTGATTTCTTCAATGTAAAGTGACTTAACATCTTGACGTCGGGCCGTGCAGCCCCGACATATCCCCAAAGCCAGCCGCCCCGCGCGGCCAAGCAAGACATTGCTCTGACCAAGGACAACAGCATGCCTGACCGCAACCAAGCCGCGCTGGATTTTCTTTTGACCCGCCGGTCCCGCCCGGCCAAAACCCTGACCGGGCCCGCCCCGGATCGCCAAACCGTCGAAACCATTCTGACCGCCGCCGCCCGCACCCCCGATCATGGCAAGCTAGAGCCGTGGCGCTTTGTGGTGCTGGAAAAACCCGCCCTGATGCGCGCCCATAGGTTGGTCGCTGAACGTGGTGTGGCGTTGGGGCTGGATCCGGCCCAGATCGAGAAAGAGCAGATCGCCTATGACCGCAGCCCGTTGGCTGTTGTCGTGGTGGAAAGCCCGGTCGAAAGCGCGAAAGTGCCAGCAATCGAACAGACCTATTCCGCCGGCGCGGTGTGCCTGGCGCTTCTGAATGCCGCTTTGGCGTCTGGTTGGGGGGCGAATTGGTTGTCCGGCTGGGCCAGTTTTGATGCGGAATTCACGCGTGCTGCCTTCGGCGTCGACAGTCACGAAAGTGTTGCCGGTATCATTCATATCGGCACCGAGACCATCGCCCCGCCCGAACGCCCACGCCCGGACCTGACCGCAAAAACCACTTGGATCGAGACATAATGCTGAACGACTTTTTTCGCGCTCTAGAGCAGCTGAGCGACCCGCGTTTTCGCAACGTGCTGTTGAAAGGGCTTGGCCTGACGATCGGCTTGCTGGTCGCGGTGACCATCGGGATGACATGGCTGGTCGGCTTTCTTGTCCCAGACACGCTGACCCTGCCCTTCGCGGGCGAGGTCGCGTGGCTGGATGGCTTGGCACTTTGGGCGTCCGCACTGCTGATGATCGTCCTGTCGGTCGTCCTGATGGTGCCCGTCGCGGGCGCCTTCACCGGCCTGTTCTTGGACGAGGTCGCCGATGCGGTCGAGGCCAAGCATTATCCCCACCTTGCCCCTAACCCGGAACAACCCCTTTTGGCTGCCATACGTGAAAGCCTTGGATTTTTCGGCGTGATTGTGGGGGTAAACCTGATCGCACTGATCTTGTTCTTCTTCGTCGGCCCGCTCGCCCCGATCCTGTTTTATGCGGTGAACGGCTATCTTCTGGGACGCGAGTATTTCACCATGGCCGCCATGCGCCGAATGCCCCGCGCGGATGCCCACGCGCTGCGCCGCCGCCACAACGCCCAGATCTGGTTCGCCGGATGCCTGATGGCGGTGCCGCTGTCTGTCCCGCTGGTGAACCTCCTGATCCCGATTTTGGGGGCGGCGAGCTTTACGCATATGTTCCACAGGCTGGCGGGGCGCTAGAAAGAAGTAGTCTGCTGAACGAGCGTGCTCTGACAGTTGATTGGGTTCAGCACTTAACCCAAAGTTTCACTCGTAAACCTTACCCAGCAAAATGATCTCGGCTGCTTGTCTCCAGGAGTTGTGATCCGAGTAAGTACCGCCGGGTTGCCCCAGCTTGTTGTCCCGTGCTCCCGCGATTGCGGCCTCAAGAAACGCTCCAATACTTGTATTCTCCCACCCATTCATAGAGCTGAAAGAACTTGAAGGAGAGACTTTTTCCGCCTTATTCGAATCTTCCCAGTCATCCATTAGGACTTCCAAAAAAACCAAGAAACTTTCCAAGTCGTGCACCTTCTCAGCAGCTGTATGTGATGCAAATTGATCCATCTTATTCTCAAGCTTCAGCTTCTCCTCCGTCGGTAAAATAGAGTTTGCGAAGTGTTCCCTTCATACCACTCACCCAGCGTCCCTACTTTACCCACGCACGTCTTCATACCTATCAAACCAGTCGATATCCTCGATCCCGATCCAACCCGAGACGATGATCCCCGCGATGATCGCCCAAACGATGGTTCCGACGACGGTCACGATGATCAGCGTACGGCCCAGTTTGAAATTGGCAGGCGCGCCGGCATGTGTGCCGGGCACGATCTCGCCCTCGTCGCCTTGGGTGCGCAAGCGAATTGGCAGGACCACGAACATGGTCAAGAACCAGATCACCACATAAAGGACGATGGCGGCGGTGATTGACATCAGACTTGTTCCAGTTCGACCAAAGTGCCGGTGAAGTCTTTTGGGTGCAGGAACAGAACTGGTTTGCCGTGAGCGCCGATTTTTGGCTCGCCCGTGCCCAGTACGCGCGCGCCCGAGGCTTGCAGCTTGTCGCGTGCGGCGATGATGTCGTCGACCTCGTAGCAGATATGGTGAATGCCGCCTGACGGGTTCTTTTCCAAGAAGCCCGCGATGGGGGAGTTCTCGCCCAGCGGATAAAGCAGCTCGATCTTTGTGTTTGGCAGTTCGATGAAGACGACGGTGACGCCGTGATCGGGTTCGTCCTGAGGGGCGTTTACCTTTGCGCCCAGCGTGTCGCGATATTGCGCGGCGGCGGCCTCTAGGTCAGGCACGGCGATGGCTACGTGGTTCAGGCGTCCGATCATCATCTCTCTCCCAATTCGATCACTGCGATGCTTATGCACAGGCCTTCGTACATGAGCAAGCGGCACGGTGACACAGTCAGAAGTGCCGCAGCGTTTCGCGACTTAACCAGTTGTTAGGCAGTTCTGCGGCAAGGTGAATGGGAAAGGAGCCTGAAGATGAGTGACGATCTGGAAACCTTCATCATGGCACAGCCACCGACACCTGATCGCCCCTTGAACGGGATAACCGTTCTGGTGGTAGAGGACAGCCGCTTTGCTTCCGAAGCCATTCGGCTTTTGTGCCTTCGATCGGGTGCACGGATCCGTCGGGCAGACAATCTGGCCGCTGCGCATCGTCATCTTCGGGTCTATCGCCCCTCGGTCGTTATCATAGACATGGGGCTGCCGGATGGATCCGGCGCGGATCTGATTGGCGAGCTGTCGGGTGATGCGATTCGTGTTCCCGTGATCCTCGGGATGAGCGGGGATGCCGGTACACGGAATGTGGCGATCTCAGCCGGCGCAGACGGGTTTCTTGAGAAACCCGTCGAAAGCCTGGCCACCTTCCAGCGCGCCATCCTGGATGTAATTCCGTCGCAAGATAGGCCAGTTGAAACGCGCGCGCTGACCAGTGGTGTTGTCTCTCCGGATGTGCTGGCCTTGCAGGATGATTTGTCTCACATGGCGCAGATCTTGCGCGACGGTGATGATGGCGCGACACAGGATTATGTGGCGCAGTTCCTTGGCGGGCTTGCTTTAGCTGCCCATGATCAGCCCCTTGCGGCAGCGGCAAAACGTCTTGCAGCTTCCCGCAGTGCAGGGCGCGCAACCAGCGCCGATATGGCTCATGTTTCGCATTTGCTGGAGGATCGATTAAGAGAGCGACCACAACTTTAGGTGCATCACGCAACGACTTGGCACGAAATCGGCAACTACCTTCCTCATTTCCGCCCTTTTTCTGGGGCAATTTAGGATTGAGGGCGGGTATAATAGTCAATTGCGAGGTTGGTATCGTGAAAGATCTGATCAAGAAATTCGCTGATGAAGAGCTTGGCAATGCTGTCATCGACTGGACCGTTTTGATTACCGGGTCGGTCATGATGATCGCTGCCGTCGTTCTTGCAGTTGTCGAACCTAATACCCCGGTGAGCGGGGCCGTGGGTGAGGTGGTCGAAACGCAACCCTTGGCAGGTTAACTCGCCTTTATCGTAATCGTTCTGTTGTGATGAGTTTTGGGTGCGCTTGAAAAAGCGTGCCCTATTTGGTGCGATGTCGCGATCCGTAGTTGCAGCGCCGGTTTCCATCTCTGATCACAGGGCCACGAAATCTAGCACCCCAAAGCAATACTGCCCGCAACAAGTGCGGGCAGCTCTGTCCAGTTTACAGCGATGAGTTTGATCATTCCTGCGGAATGACGCGCAGATGCAGTTCGCGCAGCTGTTCGTTCATCGGCTCAGAGGGCGCGTTCATCATCAGGTCTTCGGCGCGCTGGTTCATCGGGAACATTACCACTTCGCGGATGTTGTCCTGATCGGCCAGCAGCATCACGATGCGGTCGACACCTGCGGCACAGCCACCGTGCGGCGGAGCGCCGTACTGGAACGCGTTGACCAATGCACCAAAGCGCTTCTCGACTTCGTCCTTGCCATATCCGGCCAGTTCAAAGGCTTTGAACATGATTTCCGGCTTGTGGTTCCGGATGGCACCCGACACGAGTTCGTAACCGTTACAGGCCAGATCGTACTGATAGCCCAGAACCTCAAGCGGATCGCCATTCAGCGCGTCCATCCCACCTTGCGGCATTGAGAACGGGTTGTGTTCAAAGTCGATCTTGCCGGTTTCTTCGTCGGCTTCATAGATCGGGAAGTCCACGATCCATGCAAAGGCAAAGCGGTCGTTGTCGGTCAGGCCCAGCTCGTCGCCGATGACGGCACGGGCGCGGCCTGCGACGGCCTCGAACGCTTTCGGCTTGCCGCCCAAGAAGAAGGCCGCGTCGCCCACGTCCAGACCAAGCTGTTGGCGGATCGCTTCGGTGCGCTCGGGCCCGATGTTCTTGGCCAGCGGACCAGCGGCTTCCATGCCGCCTTCGACTTCGCCGGATTTCAGTTTGGCCTGAGCTTCCTTCACAGTGATGCCCAATTCCTGTGCCACCGCGTCGGCAGTTTTCTCGCGCCAGAAAATATAGCCCATACCGGGCAGACCTTCTTGTTGGGCGAATTTGTTCATCCGGTCGCAGAACTTGCGCGAGCCGCCTTTCGGGGCGGGGATGGCGCGCACTTCAGTGCCCTCGTTCTCCAGAAGCTTGGCGAAAATCGCAAAGCCCGAGCCCGCGAAATGCTCCGACACAACTTGCATCTTGATCGGGTTGCGCAGGTCTGGCTTGTCGGTGCCATACCACAGCGCCGCGTCCTTGTAAGAAATCTGCGGCCAGTCCTGATCAACCTTGCGGCCGCCGCCGAATTCTTCGAACACGCCCTTCAAAACGGGTTCAATCGTATCGAACACGTCCTGCTGTTCAACAAAGGACATTTCCATATCCAGCTGATAGAAGTCCGTTGGCGAACGGTCAGCGCGTGGATCTTCGTCGCGGAAGCACGGTGCGATCTGGAAATACTTGTCGAAGCCAGCAACCATCATCAGCTGTTTGAACTGCTGAGGGGCTTGCGGCAGGGCATAGAACTTGCCCGGGTGCAGACGCGACGGCACCAAGAAGTCACGTGCGCCTTCGGGCGACGAGGCCGTGATGATCGGCGTCTGGTACTCGCGGAAATCCGCATCCCACATGCGTTTACGCATCGACGCCACAACGTCCGAACGCAGCTTCATGTTTTCCTGCATCACCTCGCGGCGCAGGTCCAGGAAACGGTATTTCAGGCGGGTTTCTTCCGGGTATTCCTGATCGCCAAAGACGATCAGCGGCAGCTCGCCCGCGTCGCCCAGAACCTCAAGGTCACGTACGAAGACTTCGACTTCACCCGTCGGGATCTTGTCGTTCACCAGATCGGCGTCACGCGCTTTGACGTTGCCGTCGATGCGGATACACCATTCCGAGCGCACTTTCTCCATCTCGGCAAAGACAGGGCTGTCCGGGTCACACAGAACCTGCGTCACGCCATAATGGTCGCGCAGGTCGATGAATAGAATGCCGCCATGGTCGCGGACACGATGGACCCAGCCCGACAGGCGGACGGTGTCACCGACGTTGGATTTGTTCAGTTCAGCACAGGTGTGGCTGCGATAGGCGTGCATGTCAGGCTCCCACGAGCGGTTCTATAATCTCGGGCCGATACACCTGCGTTAGCGGGCAAAGTCAAGGCACAGCAGCACCAATGGCGCAAAAGAGCCCCAATAATGCGTAATTTCCTTGGCCTTAGCCGCGCGATGACAGAGAATCCCGTCTGAGCCCACGACAATGGCGGCTTCAGCGCAAACAGGGCTTGCAGAAACCCCGCTGGTGTCTATAACCCACGACAATTTGCGCACGGTTGGGATTCCCGTGCGCCCACACTGCTGATGGGGGTCGTCATGCCTAAAAGAACCGATATCAACTCGATCATGATCATCGGCGCGGGGCCCATTATTATTGGGCAGGCCTGCGAGTTCGACTATTCCGGGGCACAGGCGTGTAAGGCGCTGCGCGAGGAAGGCTATCGCGTTATTCTGGTGAACTCGAAC
The DNA here is from genome assembly GCF_007004645.1 of Aliiroseovarius halocynthiae. Lineage (GTDB taxonomy): Bacteria > Pseudomonadota > Alphaproteobacteria > Rhodobacterales > Rhodobacteraceae > Aliiroseovarius > Aliiroseovarius halocynthiae. The sequence goes on from NZ_ML660019.1 coordinate 149,545, forward strand.
CCAGCGACGATCATGACTGATCCGGGACTGGCCGATGCCACCTATATCGAGCCGATCACCGCAGACGTCGTTGCCAAGATCATCGAGAAAGAGCGCCCCGACGCGCTGCTTCCCACGATGGGCGGTCAGACCGGTCTGAACACCGCGTTGGAGCTGGACGATCTGGGTGTGCTGGACAAGTTCAATGTCGAGCTAATCGGCGCCAAGCGCAACGCCATCGAAATGGCCGAGGATCGGAAGCTGTTCCGCGAGGCGATGGACCGTCTGGGGATCGAAAACCCGCGAGCAACCATTGTGACTGCGCCGACCAATGAAAAGGGTCATGCGGATCTGGATGCAGGTGTGAAAACTGCGCTGGAAACGCTGGACGAGATCGGCCTGCCCGCCATCATCCGCCCCGCCTTTACTCTTGGCGGCACCGGCGGCGGTGTGGCGTATAACCGTGAAGAATATGAACATTTCTGCCGTACCGGCATGGATGCCTCGCCGGTGAACCAGATCCTTGTGGATGAAAGCCTGCTGGGTTGGAAAGAATACGAGATGGAAGTGGTGCGTGACACTGCGGACAATGCCATCATCGTTTGTTCCATCGAAAACGTGGACCCGATGGGGGTTCACACCGGTGACTCGATCACCGTCGCGCCTGCGCTGACCCTGACCGACAAAGAATACCAGCTGATGCGCACACACTCGATCAACGTTCTGCGCGAGATTGGCGTGGAAACCGGCGGCTCGAACGTGCAGTGGGCGGTGAACCCCGCTGATGGCCGTATGGTTGTCATCGAAATGAACCCGCGCGTGTCGCGCTCGTCGGCGCTGGCGTCGAAAGCCACAGGGTTCCCGATCGCGAAGATTGCTGCGAAGCTGGCCGTCGGTTATACGCTGGACGAGCTGGACAACGACATCACCAAGGTCACGCCCGCCTCGTTCGAGCCGACCATCGACTATGTCGTCACCAAGATCCCGCGCTTTGCCTTCGAGAAGTTCCCGGGTTCGAAACCCGAGCTGACCACCGCGATGAAATCCGTGGGCGAGGTCATGTCGATTGGCCGCACTATCCACGAATCGATGCAGAAGGCGCTGGCCTCGATGGAGACCGGCCTGACCGGGTTTGACGAAATCGACATTCCCGGTGCGCCTGAGCATGCTGCGCTGATCAAGTCGATTTCGGAACAGCGCCCCGACCGTATCCTGAAAATCGCGCAAGTTATGCGTCATGGTCTAAGCAACGACGAGATCCAGCGCGTGACCGCGTTTGATCCATGGTTCCTAGATCGCATCCGCGAGATTGTGGACGCCGAAAATGCCGTGAAAGTCGATGGTCTGCCCTCGGACGCTGCCGGCCTGCGCAAGTTCAAGATGCTAGGCTTCTCAGACGCGCGTTTGGCAAAGCTGACAGGCTTCAAAGAAAGCGATGTGCGCAATTCGCGTCGTAAAGCAGGCGTGAAAGCGGTCTTCAAACGGATCGACACCTGCGCGGCCGAATTCGAAGCGCAGACACCCTATATGTACTCGACCTATGAGGCCCCGATGATGGGTGAGGTCGAATGCGAGGCGCGTCCTTCTGACCGTAAGAAAGTGGTCATTCTGGGCGGCGGCCCGAACCGGATCGGGCAGGGGATCGAGTTCGATTACTGCTGCTGTCACGCCTGTTTCGCGCTGACCGACGCGGGTTACGAGACCATCATGGTCAACTGTAACCCCGAAACCGTGTCGACCGACTATGACACTTCGGATCGTCTGTATTTCGAGCCGCTGACCTTCGAACACGTGATGGAGATCCTGTCCAAAGAGCAGGAAAACGGCACGCTGCATGGTGTTATCGTTCAGTTTGGTGGGCAGACGCCCTTGAAACTGGCGAACGCACTGGAAGCAGAGGGCATTCCGATTCTTGGCACGACGCCTGATGCGATCGACCTGGCCGAAGACCGCGAGCGGTTCCAGGCGCTGGTGAACCAGCTGGGTCTGAAGCAGCCGAAGAATGGCATCGCCTCGACCGATGCGGAAGCCGTTACGATTGCAGAAGAAATCGGCTTTCCGCTGGTTATTCGCCCGTCCTACGTTCTGGGTGGCCGCGCGATGGAGATCGTGCGCGATATGGCGCAGTTGGAACGCTATATTGCCGAGGCTGTGGTGGTCTCGGGTGATAGCCCGGTTTTGCTGGACAGCTATCTGGCCGGCGCGATCGAGGTTGATGTAGACGCGTTGTGTGACGGTGAAACCGTCCATGTCGCGGGCATCATGCAGCACATTGAAGAGGCCGGCGTCCACTCGGGCGACAGCGCGTGTTCATTGCCGCCTTACAGCCTGTCGGACGATATCATCGCCGAACTGCGTCGCCAATCACGTGAGCTGGCTTTGGCCCTTAACGTGGTTGGCCTGATGAACGTGCAGTTCGCTGTGAAAGATGGCGAGATCTATCTGATCGAAGTGAACCCCCGCGCATCGCGTACGGTGCCTTTCGTTGCCAAGGCTGTGCTGTCGCCCATCGCGTCGATTGCTGCGCGTGTGATGGCTGGCGAGAAACTGGATGTCTTCGATCTGGTTGATCCCAACATCGACACCTATGCGGTGAAAGAGGCTGTCTTGCCCTTCGCCCGCTTCCCCGGTGTCGACACGATCCTTGGCCCCGAGATGCGCTCGACCGGTGAAGTTATGGGCGCAGACAAGGACTTTGCCATGGCCTTCCTGAAGGCGCAGCTTGGGGCAGGCACCCACCTGCCGCACGAAGGCAAGGTGTTCCTGTCGATCAAGGAAAGCGACAAGACGGATCAATTGACCGAGACCGCGACGATGCTGACCGAGCTTGGCTTCTCGATTATCGCGACCCATGGCACGGCCAAGTTCCTGAAGGAAAATGGCATCGAGACCGAAGAAGTGAACAAGGTCTATGAACCGGGCCGCAATATCGTTGACCACATGAAGGATGGTGATGTGCAATTGGTAATGAACACCACCGAAGGTGCGCAGTCTGTCCATGACAGCCGCAAAATGCGCAACGTGGCGTTGATGGACAAGATCCCGTATTTCACAACGCTGGCCGCCAGCCACGCGGCAGCGCGCGCCATGAAAGCGCGGGTGGAACGCGAGATCACGGTCAAGCCGCTGCAGGACGCGTAAGCCGTTTCTCAAATCACAATAGAAGGGCGCGGCAATTCTGCGCCCTTTTTCATGTCCGCACGAAATTCTCGCCCGTTTTTTCATGCGTGTGATATGCTCTGCTCAAAATTGAAGGAGAGCAGTCATGAAACTCTTTGCCCCAGTCATTATTCCCGCAGTCGCGTTCAGCCTTGTGGCCGGGTGCGATATGGGAAAACCGACCCATACGCCCACCACAAATGTCACGGATCTGCCTTTGATGGGCGGCTATCGCACCCCGGCGGACGAGTGCGAGAAGCTGGGCGAGAATGAGCTGACCATTAATTATCTGGACCACACCGCCGATCTGGTCGGCTGTCCCGAAGGTTACGAAGGTCTGGGCGTGTTCCAGGTTGACACAGGCGGGGTCGAGGTCGCCCGTATCAACGGCTGGGTTCTGTTCAGCATCCCGCGCGGCACCTGATCCGGCGCGCGCGGGCCTATCTGGTCAGCCGTAAAGCTGCTGTGCTTGTGAGAATGACATAAGCTTTTTGCTTTTCTCGTCCCACAGGTGCAGGCGCACAGTGGCAAGGCTTTCGCGGATGGTCATCCGGTTGATTGTTGCCAGATACTCGTGGTCTTTCAGGACTTCGGTCAGGCGATAGAACGGGATGCGGCTGTGCAGGTGATGCACGTGGTGGATGCCGATATTGGCACTGAACCACTGCAGTATGGCAGGCATCACGTAATGCGAGCTGCCGTGCAGAGCGGAATCATGCAGCTGCCAGTCTTCCTCGACATTCCAGTGCGTCTCTTCAAATTGGTGTTGGATATAGAAAAGCCACACACCCGCGGTGGCTGCCAGCAGAGTGGTCGGCAGGAAGATCAGCAGTACCGGCATCAGCCCGCCGAAATACCAGATCAACAGAAGAGCGACGACAATGGCGGCATTCGTCCCCATGGCGCTTACCCAGTACCGTGCGGCATTCATCAACCCAATTGGCAGGCGGTTTTGCAGAAAGAAAAGGTATCCGGGCGCAAAGCCGAACAAAGTGATCGGGTTGCGATACATCCGGTATTGAAACTGACGTAGCGGTGACAGGGCTTTGTATTCCTGGACCGTCAGCGTCATGATGTCACCGATCCCGCGCTTGTCCAGATTTCCCGCCGAATTGTGGTGGATCGAGTGCGTGCGTTTCCAGACGTCGTAGGGCGTTAGCGTGACAACGCCAATTACCCGCCCAACCCAGTCGCTGACCGTCCGGTTTTTGAAGACCGAACCATGTCCGCAGTCATGCTGAATGGCAAATAGGCGGAGAAGGAAGGCCGCGTTGAACAACGCAATGGCCAAGCTCAGCCACGGGCTGATCGACATGCAGTACCACGCCAACGCCCAAAGCAGCATGAAGGGAACCGCGCTGATGACCAGTTCAAACGTGCTGCGCAACGTGCTTGGTTCGCGGTATTTAGCAAGTGTTCTAACCCAATCGCGTGCTGTGATCGCGTCTTGCTCGGGGTGCGGGATCTTTGAAAACTCTGTCATGGGCCTGCTTTTGTGGTGTCAGGCCATTCGGATAGACTATCGGGACAACATAGCAAGTGAATAATGGAATATGTCTTAAATTCGCCCTATGGGGGAGGGTGGCGTCGGTCAAACACTTAGGCCAATGGGGGCGATGCGATAGACGCCGTTAATGCGCCAATCCCCGTCGATCTGGATCATTTCGTAAGCGAACCAATGATCCTGACCAAGCTGGTCCTGAATGCGCAAACGTTGCAGCGTTAAGCTGCCATTCGTGATCTGGTCAACATATTCAAGCTCTGCCGGATTTCGTACCATCGGATAGCCATTTTGCACCATATCGCCAAACGCTTCAGCTGTGCCGAAAAGCTGCTGAATGCTGGGCGAGGCGTATGAGAACGCCGTGTTCACGTCCTGCGCCGAAAATGCGTCGATCTGCGACGTGATTACGCCCTCGATACTTTGGTCCTGAGCATAGGTCGGCGCACACCACAGCGTGAGTCCCAGTAAAAGAGTGATAAACCTCATACCGATTGCCTCCTTCAAGGAAGATTACGGCGTGAGGGCGGGTTTGGTTCAGATTATCCAGGTGATCGGACGACCTCGCCCCTCAGCCTGTGCCGAGGGGCGACTAGAATTAGAGCCAGCTTGCAGCGACATAGCGATAGCCGTCGCCGGCTTCCAAGAAGCGCCCAAATCCCGGGAAATGCAGATGGCTGCCCGAAATCAAAATCTGATCTGTTGCGGCACGATCCAGCAGGGCGCGACGCGATTGCACGGCGAGATTGGGATCGGTGTCAAAGCCCGCCATGACATCCGGCATCGCGGTTTGCAGATCTGCGTTCAGAAGCGAATCCGCGACCATCAGGATTTGCTGATCGCCGCCATCAATATGCACGACCGAATGTCCCATCGTATGGCCGGGGGTCAGATCAAGCCGCACGCCCGGCGCAACTTCAGCCCCGTCATTTACCAAGACCAGCCGGTCCTTATAGGCCTCAAACACCGAGCGTGCGCCGGTGAACAGCCCCTGCATTTGCTCGGGTGCCTGCGCCATGATGCCGTCGTCATTCCAGAACGTGTGTTCGTCTGCGCTGGTAACCAGTTGGGCATTTGGGAACGCAGCTGCGTTCTGCTTTAGCATCCCGCCTAAGTGATCTGGGTGGGCATGTGTCAGGATCAGGGTGTCGATCATTTCGGGGGTAACGCCTAGCTGTGATAGCGCGCTCGAGACGCGCCCGACCCCCGGACCGAAGTCAATTTCACCCAAGCCGGCATCAATCAGGATGGTGTGTTTGTCCGATTGCAGCAAGAACGCATTCACCGGCGTTGCTAGGGATGCACCGGTTTGGCCAAGCCCTGACAGGGTCGCGTCAATCTCGGCTTGATCAGGCCCAAAGAAAAGCGATTTCTCCAGCGAGATTGCCCCGTCATACAGAGCCGTAATACGATAGCTGCCCATTGGGGCTTCGAACATGGCAGGCAGATATGCAGGCTGTGAAGGTTCAGCAGCGACTGGGGATGCCGCGCCAACAGTCAGCAAAGCTGGGGTGGCCAGGGCGATCCCACCGAACGCACGGCGGGAGAGTTTAGAAGATAGGTTGGGCATTTGATGTCCTATAAGAAAGATTCGTATTACGAAATAATCGTATTAGATTAATTTGAAGTCAATGCTTTCCAAAATGCGCATTGATCCCTATGTGTTTGGGTCATGACCAAGAAGATATCGGCACAGGATACCTATTTTCAGCTCTGCTTTGAGATCAGTGGCCTGCACCGCAGTATGAGTCGGTTCTATCAGCGTGCGTTCGAGGAAACCGGGCTGACCTATGCCAAATACATCATTCTTGTTGTGCTTGAAAACTCGGGCCCGCAATCCGTGTCCGAGCTGTCCCAGCGGGCAGGTGTCGAGGCGAACACGCTCTCGCCGCTTCTGAAGAAGATGGCGGGATTTGGCACACTAACCCGCCAACGCGCCGAGGATGACGAACGCCGGGTCGAGATCGCGATCTCTGATAAAGGTCAGAAGATGCTCGACCGCGCAAAGATGGTTGTGTTTCAAGGGCTTTCTGAGCTGGATATAGACGCGGATGCGCTGGACGGTGCCATTCGTTTGTTTAGCGAAACCCGCACAAAGCTGGATGCGATTGATCCTCCCAGACTGCATTTCACAGATATGCAGGACTAACCGCTGGTTCGTTTACGGCGAAGGCACCCTAAAAAGGTGTTTTGATCGCGAATAGGTTGATCTAGCTTGGCCGAAACAAGTTTCCGGACCCGAGATGACCGATTTCCTAAAAGACGTATTCGACGCCGCCCAATCCCGCATTCGCAGCCCGTTCATCGGGTCCATTGTGATCGTGTTTCTGGCGATCAACTGGCAGCCGCTATTCAACCTGCTGTTTGGCGAGACACCAGTGCTGGATCGGTTGGCGTATTTCAGTGCGAAGACCACAGCGCAGTCTTTGTACCTTTGGCCGATTTTCGGAGGCATCGCGTTTGCGCTTGCAAGCCCGTGGCTGAAATTCGCAGGGGCATGGGCGGCAAAGGTGCCCACAGCGCGGCTTAAAAACTTGCAGGATGAAGAAGCCCATCAGCGGCAAATTGCGGACATTCGCCGGTCAACCGAGCTGGAAGAACAACGGGCCGCCGAAGAAGAGGCGCGCGAGCGACGAAAGATTGACGCTGCGAAGCGCGTGAAAGAGGCTGAGGAGGCTGGTGGGGAGGACCTTGTGGAAGAGGTGAAAGATGACCGGGCGACGGCAAAGGTCAACCCACGACTGCCGCTACTAACCAGCGAACAAAACCAACTAATGATTCAAGCGTCTCAGAGTGGGACGCTACATCTTCCGATAGAGGATCCCGCTCAGCGAAATATGCTCGCCATAGGTGACTTTGATCAGAAGGCATACGCCCTTACTTCCGAAGAAGCTCAGGCCAATAAGATCAAGAGGCAAGCCGCAGATAGACTAGTCACGATGCGGTTGTTGAAAGCGATGGAGGTTGATGGCCCATGGCGTCTGACTGATCTGGGGCGTGAATATGTACAGCGGTTGGCGCAACGGGATGGTTAAGGTGCTCGCGAAATAACTGAAGGCTAGCCCCGCCGCCCCCACAAATCATACTCCCCCGCCTCGTCAACCTCGACAGACACGATATCCCCGACCGAAAGCCCCTCAGTACCTTCATCGATGAACAGGTTCCCATCAATCTCGGGCGCGTCGGTTTTGGTGCGGCAGGTGGCGATGCCGTCTTCGTCGATGTCGTCGACGATTACGTCCATCACCTGACCGACTTTTGCCGCCAGCTTGGCCTCGGAAATCGCCTGCGCCTTCTCCATGAAGCGGTCCCAGCGGTCCTGCTTGACCTCAGCGGGGACGTGATCAGGCAGGTCGTTGGACCGCGCGCCGTCGACGTTTTCGTATTGGAAGCAGCCGACGCGATCCAGTTGCGCTTCGTCCATCCAGTCCAGAAGCGTCTGGAATTCTTCCTCGGTCTCGCCGGGATAGCCGACGATGAAGGTTGAACGCAGGGTGATGTCCGGGCAGTCCGCGCGCCATGCGGCGATCTCGTCCAGTGTTTTGGACGCGGCGGCCGGGCGGGCCATGCGCTTCAGCGTATCTGGGTGGGCGTGTTGGAAGGGGATGTCCAGATAGGGAAGGATCAGCTCATCTGCCATCAGCGGGATCAGGTTGCGCACATGCGGATAGGGATAGACATAGTGCAGGCGCACCCACAGGTCTTTACCCGCACCCAGCGCGCCAAGGTCACGCGCCAGATCGGTGATATGGGCACGATGCCCACGTTCTTCCGCGTGTTTGATGTCAACGCCATAGGCCGAGGTATCTTGCGAGATCACCAGCAGTTCTTTCACGCCCGCATCCACCAGCTTACCGGCTTCGTGGATCACCGCATGGGCCGGACGGCTGGCCAGCTTCCCGCGCATATCAGGGATGATGCAAAATTTGCATTTGTGGTTACAGCCTTCCGAGATCTTCAGATAGCTATAGTGGCGCGGGGTCAGGCTGACGCCCGTCGCGGGCAGCAGGTCGATGAACGGGTCCGGGCTGGGCGGCACGGCACCATGCACAGCGTCCAAAACCTGCTCATATTGATGCGGGCCGGTGACGGCCAACACGCTGGGATGTGTGCCGCGGATATAGTCCTCTTCTGCGCCAAGACAGCCGGTGACGATCACCTTGCCATTTTCGTTCAGCGCTTCCCCGATCGCCTCAAGGCTTTCGGCCTTGGCGGAATCCAGAAAGCCACAGGTGTTCACAATGACCGCATCCGCGCCAGAGTAGTCCGGGCTGATGGCATAGCCCTCGGCCCGTAGGCGCGTCAGGATGCGTTCGCTGTCGACCAGCGCCTTGGGGCAACCAAGGCTGACCATACCCACAGTGGGCTGGCCCTCGCGCACCGGGTCTTGGAAGCGGGCTTTCGGGGCAAGGTCGGGACGCAGATCTGGCGGATTGGCTGAATTGGTCATGGCGGGCGTATATCCAATGGCGCGGTCTATGGAAAGGGTGTGCTCCCGCCCATCCCAAACGCATTTGAAATGCGTCCGGTCCGGTTGGGGCAGGCGCGCGCAGAGCGAAGCTCTGCGCGCGCCACCCGCTCACCGCAGGTGGCAAGGCATATCATGTCGCGCAGCGTCGAAGACGCGAAGCAAAAGAAAAAGCGCGCCACATTGGACGCGCTTTACGCTTTTCAAATCCGGGCAGATTACCGTTTGCGGTCACGCCGCGAGGACATCGGCTGGAACGCCACGCCCACATGCGCCTCGCAGTATGGTTTGCCTTGCTGCACGGGCAGGCCGCAGAACCAGAAATCATCGGTGGCCGGGTCGCCCACGGGCCATTTGCACGTCTTCTCGGTCAGTTCCATCAGGTTCAGGCGCTTGGCGTCTTTCTCGACTTCGCTGACCTTGGCCAGTGCTTCGGGGCTGATTTCATTGGCCGAGGGCTGCGGGGGCAGGGGCTGGCCGGCCGGGATGATGGCTTTGCGCGCCGGCGATACCGGCTTGGCTTCCGCCGCAGGTGCATCGGCAGGCTTTGGCGCGGGCTCGGCCGCCTTCTTCGGTGCCGGTTTGGGCTTGGCCGCTGCCTTAGGCTTGGGGGCCGCTTTCGCTGTGGCTTTATCAGCGGCTGGCGCCTTGGTGCCACCGCTAGAGCGGTTCGACAGGCCCAGACGATGCACTTTGCCAATCACCGCATTGCGGGTCACACCGCCCAGCTCTTTGGCGATGACCGAGGCCGATTGACCCTCGCCCCACATCTTTTTCAGGATTTCAACGCGCTCGTCGGTCCAGGACATGCTTTTTTCCCGTCTGCTTGGGGGCATGGCGTTGATACGCAAGGCACCCCGTGAATTCACAAGCCCCTATACTAATCACCCGCGCGACGGATACAAGCGCATATGCAGCGTCAGGATCGTTGTCGCCCTTCGCGCCATGCCAAAATTGCACCACCCGCGATGATGATTGCTGCGCCAAGAACACTGGTAAGTGCTGGGCGCACGTCAAAGATGCCGAAATCGTAGAGGGCCGCGAAGATCAGAGTTGCGTACGAGAACGGCACGATGAAGCTTGCATCCGCTCGTCGCATCGCTTGAATGAAGCAGGTCTGCGCCAGTGCCATCATGAAGCCCAACGCGGCCAAAGCCGCCCATTGCGCAGCAGTTGGCGATTGCCAGACAGCGATCACTGCCAGTGACGCAATGCTCAGCCCGATCGCATTGTTGATGACAAGGATCTGCAGTGGGGCTTCGCGCCCCGTCAGGCGTTTGATGAAAATCGTCTCCAACCCCAATAACATGGCAGCCCCTAGGGCCAGTAGGGCCGCCGGGTCAAAGCTGCTTGCCCCAGGGCGGATTAGGATTACCGCGCCCAAAAGCGCCAGCGCGACGGACATCCAGCGCCATGGTCCCACCCGCTCACCCAACAGGGGTATGGCAAGAAGCATCGCGAATACGGGGTTTAGAAAACTGATCGCTGTCGCATCTGCCAGCGGGATCAGCGTGGCGGCGGCAAACATCAGTGTGACGCCTGAAAACCCGGCGGCGGACCGTGCAATATGCAGCTTCACATTTGGGCGTGTGATGCGCAGCCTGCGGATCAGGGCGAAGCTTCCGATCGCTAGAAACGCAAAGGTGAAACGCCCGTGTGTGATTTGGATGGGGTGCAGCGGTTCGCCCAGCAGGTCCTTCCCCGCCAGTTTTGCCATCAGGGTTGTGCCTGCGATGAACACAGTTGCCACCAGCATGAAGCCAACAGCAGCTAAGGGAGAGTTGCGCGTTTCCATCCTTTCCCCTTATGCGTCTTGGACGTGTTTGAAAAGACTGGACAGCCCGGACCTGATCCCCTATCCCGCCCCCATGATCAAACGCCTGCATATCGCTGAGACCCGACGCCGACGCACCCGCGCCTGACGTCCCGTTCGTTTGATCCTGCGCACAGTTTGCGCAAACCCATCCAAACCCATCTGGAAATTGTTGACTCGAAGCCCGCCATCCGGCACCCAAAGGCTTCTTTTTGAAGAGGATACCACCATGATCCCGTCGCTTCTGCCGACCTATAACCGTGTAGACCTTGCTTTCGAGCGTGGCCAGGGCAGCTGGCTCGTCACGGATGGGGGCGAGCGATATCTGGATCTGGGCGCAGGCATTGCCGTGAACGCGCTCGGCCACGCACATCCCGCGCTGGTTCAGGTACTGGCTGATCAGGGCGCGAAGCTTTGGCATGTGTCGAACCTCTATAAGATCCCACAGCAGCAGACGCTGGCGGATCAACTGGTTGATCTGACCTTCGCCGACACCGTGTTCTTCACCAACTCGGGCACCGAGGCGTGTGAGTTGGCTGTGAAAATGGCGCGAAAATACTGGTCGGACAAAGGTGAAGATCGTGCGCGGATCATTGGATTTGATGGCTCGTTTCATGGCCGCTCGTCCGCGGGGATCGCGGCCGCGGGTGGCGAAAAGCTGACCGCTGGCTTCGGTCCGCTTCTGCCCGGCTTCACGCATCTGCCGTTCGGGGATATTGATGGTCTGACCAATGAATTGGCCGAGGGCGATGTGGCCGCTGTGATCATCGAACCTGTACAGGGCGAAGGCGGCATCCGCCCTGTCGCTGATGATGAGCTGAAAGCCATCCGCGCCGCTTGTAACGACGCTGGCGCGCTTCTGATCTTCGACGAAGTGCAATGCGGCATGGGTCGAACCGGCAAGCTGTTCGCGCATGAGTTCCCGGGCGTCACGCCTGACATCATGATGGTCGCCAAAGGCATTGGCGGCGGCTTCCCCTTGGGCGCTGTTCTGGCGACCGAGGACGCAGCAAGTGGCATGGTTGCCGGCACGCACGGGTCGACCTACGGCGGCAACCCGCTGGCCTGTGCCGTCGGGTCTAAAGTGACCGAGATTGTCGCCGATCCTGAATTTCTGGCCGAAGTCAGCCGCAAAGCCGGCCTATTCCGTCAGAAGCTGGAAGGCCTTGTCGCCGAACATCCCGACGTTTTTGAAAGCGTGCGCGGGTCCGGCTTGATGCTGGGTTTGAAATGCAAAGCCGCCAACATGGACGTGCTGGCGAAATGCTATGACGCGAATGTGCTGTGCGTTCCTGCAGGCGACAACGTGCTGCGCATCCTGCCCGCGCTGACCATCGAAGACGAAGATATATCCGAGGCGATTACCCGCCTTGAAACCGCTGCCAAGGCCATGGAGGGCCAGAGCGCATGACACATTTCCTCGACATCAATGCCACGGAAACGGGCGACCTGAAAACCATCATCTCGGAGGCGCATCGGATCAAAGCCGCACGTGCGGGTCGCCCGCGTGGCGCTCTGGATGATGAGCGCCCTTTGGACGGCCACATGGTCGCGCTGATCTTTGAAAAACCCTCGACCCGGACGCGCGTCAGTTTTGACGTGGGCGTGCGTCAGATGGGTGGGCAGACGATGGTTCTGTCCGGTTCGGAAATGCAGCTTGGTCATGGTGAAACTGTTGCGGATACGGCCAAGGTTCTGTCGCGCTATGTCGATATGATCATGATCCGGACCTTCGAAGAAGCGACGCTTCTTGAGATGGCCGAATATGCAGATGTGCCTGTGATCAATGGCCTGACCAACCGCTCGCACCCCTGCCAAATCATGGCCGATATCTTGACCTATGAAGAGCACCGGGGATCGATCGAGGGCAAAAAGGTTGTTTGGGCCGGTGATGGCAACAATGTCTGTGCATCCTTCCTGCACGCCGCCGGCAAGTTCGGATTTGATCTGACCTTCACGGGGCCGGAACCGTTGGATCCGGAAATGGCATTCGTGGACGAGGCCCGCGCCAAGGGCGTGAATGTCGAAATCGTACGCGACCCGGTGAAGGCCGTCGAAGGCGCGGACCTGCTTGTGGCCGATACTTGGGTCTCGATGCACGACGCGCCATCCGCGCGCGAACGTCGCCACAATCTGTTGCGGCCCTATCAGATCAATGACGAACTGATGGCCCACGCCAAGCCTGACGCGCTGTTCATGCATTGCTTGCCTGCCCACCGGGAAGAGGAAGTCACGAACGCGGTCATGGACGGCCCGCAATCGGTGATCTTTGACGAGGCCGAGAACCGCCTGCATGCACAGAAAGCCGTGATGCGCTGGTGCTTGGGGAAGTAGGACGTCCCCTGCTGTAACAGAGCCAACAGAAAAGGGCGCCTTAGCTGGCGCCCTTGTTCGTTTGTATGTGCTAACGTTTACGCCACGATGGCGTTCAGGATGTGGAAGATCACAGCCGACATCAGTGCCGCAGCGGGGACGGTGATCACCCACGCGGCCACGATGGTCATGAAGTGCGAGCGGCGCACCAGTTTGCGGCGGCGGCGTTCCTCAGGCGCGATGCGTTTGGCTTCGGGGCGGGACGCGCGCGACATGCGCAGTCGGCGCTCCATGTGAAATTCGCGATAGAAGCCCACGCCAAAGACGCCCCCCACCGCGATGTGGGTCGAGCTGACGGGCAGGCCCAGCCAGCTGGCGACGATTACGGTGATCGCCGCTGACAGCGCGACGCAATAAGCGCGCATCGGGTTCAGTTTGGTGATCTGGCTGCCGACCATGCGGATCAGTTTCGGGCCGAACAGCATCAGGCCAAAGCTGATGCCGAACGCGCCAATCACCATGACCCATGTGGGGATCGAGACCTTCGCCGCGAAATCACCGAAGCTTTCAACATGCACGATCGCGGCCAGCGGGCCGACGGCATTCGCAACGTCGTTTGCGCCGTGGGCGAAGGACAGCAATGCGGCCGAAAAGATCAGAGGCAGAGCAAACAAGGTCTTCAGCGATTTGGTGCGGTTCTCCAGCCCTTCGGCCTGACGGGCAATAAGCGGAGCGGTGACAACATAGGCGACAGCCCCAACACCGGCACCGATCAGAAGCGCGGTGCCCAGATCAATCTTCACGATCTTCTTCAGACCTTTGATCGACAGGTAAGCGCCGAACGCGGCGGCCATAATCCCGATCAGGATTGGCACCCAGCGCTTGGCGGCAGCGATCTTGTCTTCCTGATAGACAATCTTGTGCTTGATCAGGGCCAGGAACAGGGCTGCGACGACGCCACCAAGTACCGGCGAAATCACCCAGCTTGCGGCGATTTTGCCCATGGTGGGCCAGCTAACGGCGGCAAATCCAGCAGCCGCGATGCCTGCCCCCATAACCCCCCCCACGACCGAGTGCGTAGTCGAAACCGGAGCCCCCACCCACGTGGCAAGGTTGACCCACAACGCGGACGAGATCAGCGCCGCCATCATGGCCCAGACAAAGGTGCGTGACTGTTCGAACCCAGACGGGTCGATGATGCCCTTGGAAATGGTCGACACAACGTCTCCGCCAGCCAAAAGCGCGCCTGCGCTTTCAAATAGCGCAGCAATCACGATGGCCCCGCCCATGGTCAGCGCATTTGCGCCCACCGCAGGACCCATATTGTTCGCCACATCGTTTGCGCCGATGTTCAGCGCCATATAGGCGCCAAATGCGGCAGCGATCACGACGACCAATGATGTCGGGGTTTGGCCAAAGAACACCGCAGCGCCCAAAGCGGCAACCACGATGAAGGCCAAAGCGACGCCCATGCCCACCAGAGGGCGTGCGCCCAACTGGGCTGCGTACTCTACCTGAGTGATCTTGTTCAGATCTTTGTCCAGTGTCTTCCACTGATTGCCGTTTGTATCGCTGCCCATGTCCCATCCTCGCAGGCTGTCGTCATGCGGCTGTTACACAGCCGTTACAAATTCAGCGCTCGCGCTAACTGGTCAGAGGCTGAAATGCAACAGTTATAAGCCCGCAGGGCAGGGGATCGGGGAGAACAGCAAGAATAGAGTGGCCTGAAGGCGTCAGAAGGCGCGCAAGAGCTTTCGCAAACCCTTTTCATTCACCATGGTCGCGGCTTCTTCTGTCGACACCCATTTGCGGCTGCGTTCGCTGGCTTCTGGGAAGGACTTGGTCAGTTTCTCAACCCGCAACGGAAATACCTTGGCCGAGCAACGCGCCAAGCCACCGTCATCCAATTCCTTGTCATAGCTGTATTCACCAATCGGAGCACAGTCCAACTGACCGTCTTTTACGCCAGCCTCTTCCCAGGCTTCCTGCGCGGCGGCCTCGGCGTCTTGTTTGCCATCCATCGGCCAGCCTTTCGGCAGGATCCAGCGCCCAGTGCCGCGAGACGTCACAAGAAGCACTTCCTTGTCGTCCCCATGCCCACGATAGCACAGCGCCGCAACCTGCGGACGGCTGGGGCGTTGCAGCATAGGGAATAGGACTTCGTCCCAGGCATTTTTCAAAAGCGACGACATGGTGTGACTGCGGTTTTTCTGCTCTGTTTATTCTTATTGCACTGTTAAATAGTCGTTTTCGCGTAAATTGCAAGTAAACGGGCCGTGATCACGTGTACACACCAGGCAGGCGGATTACTTTCCGCGGGGTTTCGCACGCAACGTTGGGTCAGCTACAGTTGGGTCTTCGGGCCAGGGATGTTTCGGATAGCACCCACGCATATCCTTGCGCACATCGGCATAGCTTGTGGCCCAGAAGTTTGGGATATCTGTCGTGGTTTGGACCGGACGGCGTGCCGGTGACAGAAGCGTCACTCGCAACGGGGTTTTGCCCACCGTGGGGTGGCGGGTAACGCCGAACATCTCTTGCAGGCGCAGGCTGATTTCAGGTGTTTCACCGGAATAGTCGATGGGGGTTTTGTTCCCCAACGGTGTGACGAAATGGGCGGGGGCTTCGACGTCCAGTCGTGACATCTGGTTCCAGTCCAGCATTGCACGCAGCGCGTCGAGGATATCGAACTTCTTCCAGTCGGCAGAGGTTTTCACGCCGGACAGATGCGGCAGCAGCCACGTGTCCAGCGTATCCATCAAGGCGCTCTCGGTCATCGCGGGCAGGCTGTTGCCTTCTGCCCGAACAAGTTCGACGCGCGCGATGAACCGCTTGGCGGCGTCCGAGGGGCGCAACCCCAATTCCCGCACGCCATCCAGCATGGCCTTTGCGACGATATCTGACGGGGCTTCTTTCCAGTTTCGGTCATCTAGCACCACCGCACCCAAACATTCCTGCCGCCGCGCAACCACACGCCCGTCGCGTTTCGACCACGCACAACTGTCGATCCAGCGGATTTGGTCTGCGAATATGTCGCGCACTTCGCCTTCGCCGATCTGGGTTGCCTGCCGTATGCGTGCCTCGCGCGGGTTGCCATCAGTGTCTGTGATCACCAGCAAACGCGCCCCGGCAAGAGCGTCACCTTCGTCCATGACGGCCCCTTTGCCGCCTGACATAACAAAACGGGGGGCGTCACCAGGGCGGCGCAAGGCTACGCGATCGGGATAGGCCAGAGCCGCCATTTGCGCGTGGCTGAGATCCGGTCGTGCATCGCCCGCCATCCGGCGCAGGCGTTTGGCCTCGGTTCGGATACGTTCGATGCCGCCTCGATTGGCCTGAATGCCCCGAATGGAGGTAAAACCCTTCGGGTCGCGGATCGCCTCAAGTCGCAAAGCCAGATCCATCGAGGCGCCACGGGGCAGGGGGTCGCGGTCGCCCCACAGCGCGGCGAGCTCTGCGGCGTTGGGGCCAGCGGTCAAAAGCATGTGCCCAAGGCGTGGATGCAAAGGCAGGCGCGAAAGTTTTGCACCGTGATCGGTGATCCGTCCGGTACGATCCAATGCCCCAAGCCCGCGCAGAAGCGCCTGCGCTTCGGCCAAGACGCCCGCATTGGCTGGGGTCAGAAACGCCAGCCCCGCGCCGTCCGGGCTGCCCCAACTGGCTAGCTCCAACGCCAACGGGGCAAGGTCCGCGGTCTCGATCTCGGCCGGTGCGAAGGGCGGCATTCCGCCTTCCTCGCCCTTGGTCCATAAGCGGTAACAGATGCCCGGCGCGACACGTCCCGCACGGCCACGCCGCTGCTCTGCCTCGGCTTTCGAAACGCGCTCGGTCACCAGTCGGGACATGCCTGAACCGGCATCAAACCGAGCGCGCCGCGCCCGTCCCGCATCGACGACCACGCGAATGTCCTGAATGGTCAGAGAGGTCTCGGCGATGGATGTCGCAAGCACGATCTTACGCCCATTCTTTGCGGGTAGAATGGCAGCGCGTTGGGCGGCGAAATTCATGGCGCCAAAAAGCGTATGTAGGTGACAATCGCTGGGAAGCCGCCCCTTCAAGGCACTTTCACAGCGTCGAATTTCACCTTCGCCCGGCAAGAAGACCAGAACGCCCCCATCGGTGCCGCGCAGGGCGTCCAACACCAGATCGGCAGTGGCTTCAGGTAAACGGGCACCCTTTGCCAAGGGGCGTTCCAAATGCCGCGTCTCGACCGGAAAGGCCCGCCCTTCGGAACGCACAATCGGCGCATCGTCCAGAAGCAGTGCCACAGGGTCCGCGTCCAACGTCGCCGACATCACAACCAGTTTCAGATCATCGCGCAGGGCGCCCATTGCCTCCCATGCCAGCGCCAGCCCAAGATCGGCATTCAGCGAACGTTCATGGAATTCATCAAAGATCACCGCGCCCACACCCTCTAACGCGGGGTCCGATTGCAGCATGCGCGTCAGGATGCCTTCTGTCACAACCTCGATCCGGGTCGATTTCGACACCTTCGCCTCGCCCCGAATGCGATAGCCGACGATGTCGCCAGCCCGCTCACCCAAAGTCTGCGCCATGCGCTCGGCTGCACCGCGTGCCGCCAAACGGCGGGGTTCCAGCATTATCAGCCGCCCATCGAATGCGTCCGCCTTTAGCATCTCAAGTGGCACAACTGTCGTTTTCCCTGCACCCGGAGGCGCCATCAATACCGCTCGCCCCTGATCGCTTAAAGCAGACAGAAGGGCGGGAATGGCGTCGTGAATGGGCAGATGATCCGTCATGCAGCCCTTATCCGATGCCCGCGCGACAGGGTCCAGTGTTCAATCGCGCAGGATCAGGGAGACCTTACCATGCACCGTGCCGACGCGCGCCTTGCGTGCCACCATCCCGCCTGTGCGGTTTTCATAGTGGACCGAGATTGGAAACGCTCGCGCCTCGGCCAATTCCACGGCGCTGTACCCGCGCCGCCGGGTCAATGTCCCACGACAGCGCAGCGGCCCCGCCTGCTCCAATGTCAGCACCAATTCGCGTATGCCGTCGAACACCACCGCCTGCATTGCGCAGCCTGCGGACTGATCTTTTAAGGCCAGAACGCGCATCAATGCCGACAGAGGGTCCAGCCGTGGATCATGTGCCGGGATGTCGACCTGATCCGTCCGATCACGTCGCCCGGTATGCAGCGCGGCGCGGTAGGTTGTTCCCGACCGTTTCATATCAAAACGCACCTTTGCCACAGCCCCGGCCAGCCCGGTCGTGCGAAACTGCCCGATTGCATCCGCACCTTTATCCACCAGCACCATTTTCCCGATGGTAATCCCCCAGCCCCGTACATCGAATTTCAATTCATCCGCTGCCACGGGTGATGCGATAAGCAGGGAAATCAAAACGATGAACGTGCGCATTTTAACCTCGAATGCTGCGGTCTTGCGCAGCATGGCTGCAAGATGTGACAGGCCTGCGACGCTAACATGCGCACAGCCTCTGGACAGGGACGCAGCAGCGCGGCATGAACAGGAGAATAAGGCGGGAGGCACCATGGACATTCAGGATCTGGCCCAACGGGTGATTGCAGGCGAGCGCCGTGCCTTGGCGCGTGCCATCACGCTGGTCGAGAGCGGCCGCGCCGACCACCGTGCCCAAGCAGTCGCGCTGTTAGAGGCGACTGCTCCTGAAGGGCGTCAGGCTTTGCGGATTGGTCTTTCTGGCACGCCCGGTGTGGGTAAATCCACCTTCATCGAGGCTTTCGGAATGTTCCTGATCGAACAGGGGTTGAAAGTGGCCGTGCTGGCCGTCGATCCCAGCTCGGCGCGGTCAGGTGGGTCAATTCTGGGGGATAAAACCCGGATGGAAACCCTGAGCCGCCAGAAAAACGCCTTTATCCGACCCTCGCCATCACAGGCGCAGATGGGGGGCGTCGCCCGTCGCACCCGTGAAGCCGTCACTCTGTGCGAGGCTGCCGGATTCGATGTGGTGCTGATCGAAACCGTGGGGGTTGGCCAGTCCGAAACCATGGTGGCCGAAATGGCTGATCTGTTCCTGTTGTTGCTTGCCCCCGCGGGTGGGGACGAGCTTCAGGGTGTCAAACGTGGCATCATGGAAATTGCGGATCTGATCTTGGTGAACAAGGCTGATGGCCCGTTGAAAGAAACTGCAATGCGCACCTGCGCCGACTATGCGGGTGCTTTGCGCCTTCTGCGCAAGCGGGTTTATGACCCCGAAGGCTTCCCTAAGGCGCTGATGGTGTCTGCTGTCACCCATGATGGGCTGCCCGAGGCTTGGAAGGCGATGACCGAGCTTGCCGATTGGCGTCGTGCCGAAGGGCATTGGGACAAGCGCCGCGCGGCCCAGGCGATTCATTGGTTCGAAGAGGACTTGCGTCTTGGGCTTCTGTCGGTGCTGGACACGCCCGATGCCCGCGCCCAAATCAACGCATTGGGCGCGCGTGTGTCGAATGGTACCCTTTCAGCCACCCGTGCTGCCGAAGAAATGCTGGCGCATCTGAAAATCTGACGCCAGCACCGATGTGTGCTCCAAGTGCGTTACGGGGGTGGAAAACAGCAAGAACCTCCGGTTGGGGCAATGAGGGCACAAAATGTAATGCCTTTGCGATAAGGCTGCCGCTCTCTTTTTCTTGTCAGAAATATCCTGGGNTAGATGACGTGACGGCCATATGCCGAGCCAGATCGACCAGTGCGGCCACCAGACGTTCTTACGTAAGCAAAGAGAAACCACCCGCTATGATCTAACTGGCAGCGAAACGAAGCAATGCAATCCGACCCACAGGTGCATAGAATATACTTAAATTATGCCACGTTCTGTCCAGCAAATGAGGCGTAGCTTATAATGGGCTGATCGAAGTTGCCAGGCACAGGTTTGCATCGCGGCCAATGTTTGAAATTCAAAGTGTGGCTCCATTGGTGCTCGTTACAAACTTCAGCGCTCCTGGGTTTTCCCAATGATCCCCAAGATCTGATCATGCTCAACTTTGCGGCGGTCGCGCAACCCATCCCATAGAGCTCTCCACATCAGGCGCACAAAAAGGTGTCGATCTTGTGAATAGGTCCGAATTTTCAACACCCATTTCAGAAGGATGACCGGAAGAAGGGGCCAATACAACAAGCCCGCAGCTTTTTGGTAAAGAATTAAGAGGTTCCGGTGATGATAGTACAACTTCCACAATGGTCGGAACTGACCGCTTTGCTGTCCCGCGAATGTGGCCATGTCGTGCTCGAACCGAATACGCGGCTCAAAGCACATACGTCCTCCCTTGGCTGCCAAATCAAGGGTGTAGATCCCATCGTCACCATAGATGAAAAGATCTGGATCTGGGTAACCCACCATGGCGATCCCCCTACGGGAAATAAAGAAGCCAACAAATGAGCTCATTTCGATCGGGGTAGGGGCATTAAGGTCGTAGCTCTCCGGCGTCAGGTAAAGCCATCTGTGCCCTCGGACGACTTTATGCGCAAACTCTCCTAGATGCCAAAACGGATTACGGGACGGGCGATTCATCTCGCAAATCTCACCACTGGGAAAGTACACGGCTGCGGCAATTCCATCGTACGGAGATGTATCGAGCGATTGAAAGGTAGCAAGCGCATCCGGATCGGGACGTCCATCGTCGTCAGTAACCATAATCCAGTCAGGGTCGAACCGGTCAACGGCCTCGCGCATCCCTCGGCAAAACCCACCAGCACCGCCAGTATTTATGGGCTCGTGGGTGACTGTTAGCCTAGGATCGCTCAGACCGTCGAGCCACTCACCAGTTCCATCAGTTGATGCATTATTTACCACAACCACATGCGCAAGGTCCGAGCTAGGGCTCTCGAGCAGTCGAGCGATCGTCGCCTTCAACTTAGGCAAACGATTGTATGTGACTACCACTGTCGCTAGTGTTTTGTTTGCCATGTCCGCACCTGGTCCTTTTTACAGCTCTATAGACAAAGATCTGCGTTGGTTACTGCGCCAATGGTGCCACTGCACCGTCGCGCACGAAACTCTCACTCCAGGCCGCCTAACTGGTCTTTCCAGAGACCTATTTCACGCCAAGTTTACGCAACAGATCATAATCATCTTTATAGAACTCACGATGTTGGGAAAATGCAGAATGCACATCGTCCTTACTGTGGGGGGATTCTTGGTGCTCCATGGCTCGAACATCGTCAATCTCGGTGCCATATCGCTTCGAAAGCTCAGCCCGCACCTCTCCGATTTCGGACATCGTGTAGACACGGTCCAACAGCTTCCAGTTCTTTCCAATGTACCCCGTCATTGGGTCGGTATGATGTCGAAAATCGATAAACATACTACGATATTGATGAAACAGCCCAGCACAGTGGATTGGCCCAGGCAGGGTAACCAAGTTTTGCGCAGCTTGCTGTCCCTTCGAATCGCGCCGCAACGCACCGCCGACAACGTTCTTCTGGAAGTAAGAGACAACCCGAGAAATAGGATCTCGCACAACCGAAAACTTGAAATAGTCTTTGTACCGGCTCTGCAAATCTCTTGATGTGACCCATCTGTTAAGGTGCTGATGACGAAAATGGACGAACTCCCCGAAGGTTTCACCGATGGTCAGAAAGGTGAAGTAGTTCTTGATCGTGGAAGATCCGCATTTCGGCATTGGAATATATAGGATTTTTCGATCATCATCAACGAGGGCCATGGTTCTGTCGACATTGGCGTTGATGTAATGAGAGACGTGGACACTCTTTCCCTTTATTTCCGCAAACACAGAAAAGGCTTCAGCACTGAGGGTATCACCGATATTGGTGTATACTTCGCAAAGCTGGTGAGCAGCTCGATCATCACCACACTGCATAGCTGTCTTAAGAACGGGTATGAGCGAGTGCATTTCGTTAGAGAATGCTCTAACCATTGCCACCATTTCATCAATCGAAATTTCGCCGCGTTCAAACTTGCGGATAAAGTAAGTGCTTTCCATATGTATCTCCGTCCAAAGCTGATCGCACTCACACACGACCCCTGTAGGTTTCCCTCTAATGGATGGCCCAGCTCAGTGGAAGGCCTGCCGTCCAATTACTTCAGTTACATCCGCCTTATACGGATGTCGTTCGCGCCGATACTACCGCCGCCTTATACTCCGATACAAAGGTTGTTTTCGAGTAGTGTCAGCCCCGTATAGAGCGGACTTTTTTGATCAATGGGCCTCCAGCTTTTCTGAAGAGTCAGACTTATTCTGTCGTGATTTGACGCGTTGAGCACTCGCACCTGGCGTATAGTACGACAAAAGCTGATCAATATGATCAGAGATAGATGGCATTTGAAGCCCATGTTCGGCATAGTTTTCTCGAAGATCACGATCTTTCACAAGTCGATCCAGTTTCCTCAAGAAATCCTTTGTATTCTGCGCCTCAAATACAAAGTCTTCATGGTTGGCCAGAGTTTGTTTGGCTCCCACACGATCGGATACCAATGATGGCACGCCCAGCAGCCCCAATTCTACCGTCACCTGATTGAAGGTTTCCCACCAGATTGAGGGAACGATATTTAGATCGATCTGTTTGGACAACGGAACGATCTGCGACCGGGAATATCCCGACACAACCGTAACCGACTTAAACAGTGGTCGCAGATGCGTAAGCATTTTCGTGTTCCCAAGCCGCGCTACGATTTTAAGATGTACATGCTCGCGGTAATAGGGGTCGTCAATTCCGCCAAGAGCCTCGACCAGGAATGGGAGCCCCTTCGAAGGGATGCCGTACCCCACGAAGGATAGTGTTACATCTTCAGATTTCTCGCGCGTTTTGCGCAGCGCTCGACGCTCTTCCAGTGTGGTAGTAAAATCCATCGGTAACGGAAGAGATATGACCTCTGTACCCTCAGGCAAAAAACGTTCCGCGGTATCGCGCGCCAAATCAGAAACTGCGAAGACACCATCCACGTTGTACTTTAGCGCAGCGCCGTTTGACTCGCGCCAATTTTGATAGAGGTGTCCGTTCTGCTTCGATGCCTCAATCGCGATACTGCGTGGCGCAGCCGCGCGAGACGACAAATCAATAGGCTTACTTACCAGCACAGGTTCTGCACGCTTCGGACGCCATGCCTGAAACCTAGTTCGGAAGCCATGAATCAAATCCTTGATGAAGGTCCGCGCAGTGCGTGCCAACTGCTTTAGACCAGAAAACATCCCAAATATGAAATTTCCAGCAGGTGTACCAGCCAACCCACGACCGCTGAGCGCGTTGGACATACGCTGAAACGAAATCAGATTTTTCATCTGGTTGTTGTGCCCCATACAGCTAACACATCGGTTGCCGTCAAAATAGGATTCACAAAGCGTTTTTCCTTGATATAGAAGCTCGATTTGAGGGCAGACAGGCATATAGTTATGGAACGTGTAGAACAACGATTTAACGTCTTGGCCCTTTTCAAGCGACAGCACGTTGGCACTGATACCTTCAAGATTGTGGAAGTGAAGCACATCAAATGGCCCGTGCTCATGTAAGAAACCCTGCAAAACTTCGACCGAGCGATGGTCTTGTTGCCAGACGTCAATCGAATGAAAAGCGTCATGCGCAGGTGCTTTCACCGGCGAGTTCAACATCTGAAAACTTTTGACACCAAGAGCTGAGAAAGCGTTTTCGGTGGGCTCGATACGCGTTCGCCGATCAAACATTGAATAATAGCGCCCTGCGGACAAGAAGTAGACTTCTACGTTGTCCCGCTTTGCCAATTCACGGATGATGTTGCGCAAATAGAGGCTCACGCCTCCGCCTGCCATGTGCACGTCATCGAACTGGCACCAATTATAGAGTAAAACTTTCATCGATACGCCCTCGAAATCGCCCAATTAAACAGCGGGATAAGCCAGCCAACCCTAGAATGCCTTAGTGATCCCTGGGCCCATTTGTCCTCTGAAAGCACACGGGAAATGTCTCGTCTAACGCGGAACCACCGAACTTTTTGAACCGAGCTTTCTAGGTTGGTTTCAGAATTTCCCGTATCATGCAGCAATTCACGTACAAGTGTTACAGTCTGCGACGTAGGGCAGACAAAGCTATGCAACATCTTTTCGACAATCATTGCATCAAGCCGCTCGATCGAGAGATTTGCCTTCACGGACAGGTCGTAATAGTCACGGGCAGCTGCGAGAAGCTGAGCCCTGACTGTATCCGTTTCAGGCTTATCTCTACCTTCACCAAAAACCGGATCCATGGTGCCCTTTTCCCCCCCTTGGTACCCATTGAGGCTGCCCAAAGTACGATCCAGACAGAAAGGCTCTAGCCAAGAAAAGTTGACTGACGCTGCGCGCCCCTCTTTTGTGTCTGTGTTGATCACCATACCAGGGCTGACTTGGCACTTTGGGTGCAATTGACCATAATTTCCAGAAAGGAACCGATTAGATGCGAACATGCAGAGCTCTAGACGCGCGCCGGTATTCTCAATCGGAGTATGCTGTCCAAACTCAGTGTCCGAAAAATACCGCGACAGATTTTTGAGGATCGTACCCGAATACCCGACATCGACAAAAAGGAAGGAGCGATCTGGGTTCAAAATCCCTTGCTGCTCAAGATAGCGTATAGCTTTCTGACGCTTATGGTGCAGGGCGCGGTCAAGGCCATCTCTGATATTGGGATGAGCATCAAGCTCATCCATATCCATGTCACGCACCTGTGGCGTGACAAGGCAGGATTCCACTAATCTCTGCTCGTCATCAGACAACCCTTCGACCTCTGAGGTTTGAACACCAAAAGTTTGCATAATCGTTCGCAAAGAGACTGGGGTGTTGTTAAAATAACGAACATTGTGCTCCATCCAACCTCGATCAATGATGCCTGGATATTCAAGCAACACCCCGGTGCGCCGATTAAGCGCCAAGGTTTTCAGTTTAACGTTCTGTAAAAGACCCCGCCCATGAAAGCTGCTTAGAAAGTCTTTTACGATCTCCCCATAAATCGTGCCGTCGCGGGTCAGAAAGTAAATTGCATCCACACCAGTTTGCTGCGCGCGCGCCACAACTCGGCGCACGAAAACTGCAAAGCTTGCAGCCATCAACCGCTGGGCGTCCGGTTGCGATTTCCCGAGATAGCTGGACAAAAACCGATCAAAGCGCTTCTTTTCCGTGCACTCGCCCAGTCGGTATTCCATCTCAAGTGTGCGTCTATGTGCCTCTCGCTTTGGCTGGAAGTAACGCCTGGCATCCCAACCGAATTCACGAGGGCGCGTGAAATCATTGGTAAGATTATCCCCAAGATGAATGCGTCGCTCGTTGGTGAAGCCAAGTTCACGGTCAATTTCGTTAAAGAGAAGCCCGGAATTCTTGGTAACCCCTGTCGTTGCCGACACAAAGACATGATCAAAATAGGGGCGCAGCCCCTGCGCGGTCGTGATCTCAATCAGGTCATCGCGCGACAGATACATGTCTGACGTTAGAATAATGGTCTTGCCATTATCTTTGAGGAATTTAAGCAAATCGCGAAAGTCATCATGGGTTTCTAAGACCAGCTTTTCGAGGTCAACCTCGTACCCAACCAACTCGTCCACGACTTCGGCGCGTTGCGACGCATCTGCCAGATAGGGGCGCAACACACGATCGAACAAATCACGCAAATCCACCTCATTTCGGTATCGATCATGTGCGAGAGATTCATAGTACGCCTTCAATCTCTCCTGAAACCAACGTCGGCTGTTGCTCAAAAGGTGTTCAGGGATATCATCGCTGTGGCGCGCTAACACCTTCGCACCATGCCGTGCTGTCAGATCTTGTAGCGCATTCAAGGATATGCTTCGGGAGGCAAGCGTATCAAAATAGTCAAAACTGATAACGTTGTAGCCAAGCAGAAGTGTTCGCAGCTCGTTAGCATACACAAAGTCATTTTTGCCTGATTTAACTTGCCCTACCGTTTGCCGCACGCGCCGGCGCATGAACAGGTCAGGAAGCGACTTTGCCAAGAAATTACGAGCGAGGCCGGCATTCACGTCCATTTTTCTCTCCCACAAAGTTCACACATTTACCGTTACTCCTTGATCAATAGTTACATTGGCTGTTCTTCAAGCCGACCCCTTACGCGCCCCCGGTTAAGTCACTTTCCGCAAGAATGCGACCAATCCCCGCGACATTGAAGCGCTCCCCATTGTCTTGGAAAATTGATGGTGCTTTCCACCTAAAGCCCTTAACTTGATCGGACTTGCGAGAGTTTAACCGCCTTCAACCGCCCAATTCCTCTTACTCAACAGGTAACAACTCGTTTTGGTTGATAAGCTTTTCAACATTGCCTGAGCAAGTGCTAATCGCACGAAATCAAGTCGTAACACAGAGCAAAAACTGAAGTTAACTCGTTGGCGGAAGTGGTCAATCTGGGGCAGGGCGGACTTCAGATCTTCGGCGTAAAGCAGCCGAACCCGGCCTTATGCCATCAGGATTCCATAAGGGTCTTGAAATGCCTATTTAGAAGCAACAAACCGAAAAACAGGGTGATCGCTGAAACCAGAAGAATATATGGAATACTAATATAGTCCCCGTGATAGACTGGATACAGGCCCCTTCTCATCAATCCAACCAAGTGAATTATCGGATTATACCAAAGAATATCCTGCGCCAACTTTGGCATAATATCAAAAGTGAAAAATACGCCAGACATTAGAAACATCGGTCGCGTCGCAATGCTCCACAACTGCTCATACACCGGGATTGATGTCATCAGATAGCAGTTCAGAGAACCAATTCCCATTGCAAGGAACATTCCCAGAACCGTAGACGCAACGATGTAAGGAAGGTCCATCCATACAGGCAATCCGAAGATAAACATGATGCCTAACAGAACAACTGCCAAAATGAACAAATTGGTCAATAGCGCCAAGAGAAGGCGTGCAATAATGGCGTCCATGAACGTCACGCAGGGATAGGCCATAAAGGGTCTCGAAAATCGAACTGACTGCGCAATTTTGCCGATTGTTCCGAGCGTCATCGCGAACGGCATAAATCCGCTTGCGTAAAATAGGGGGAAGTTCGTTCCAAGGCCTGGGGTGGTTAACACCATGGAGAAGATTAGAGATAAGAATGCAATGCCTGCAATTGGTTCGAGTACAGCCCATAGGTACCCACCAACGGAACGACCATAGGTCGTAGCCATCTCTCTTAACATCAAAGCACCAACGGTACGTAGCATTTGAAAACGCGGACGCTTTCGCACAGTGTGGAAATCAGAGGAGAGAGGCGATTGTGCATCACGTAGCTTCGAGGTGCTCATTCCAAACTGACCCTCTAGTGTTTTGTGTTTTCGCACTGTAACAGCTACCATTACAGGAGAACAACCGAAAGCAACTTTCAATGGCGAACGGCCTGAAAAAGGAAGTGTCTGGACCTTCCAAGGATAATACACCAACTGCCGGCGGCAAGGCCGAGAAATCAGCAGCGGGTGAAAATAAGCCACAAAACGCTGCGGCGAACAAGCCCGTGCGACCAGCAGTAGCCCCCGGCGGGGTCCCAATGCGCCATCGCGTACTGGCTCTTGTATTTCTGGTTGCTGTCATACTTCCAACACTGCTGGCTTCACTATACATGTGGACATGGGCAAAAGATCAGTACGTCTCTACTGTAAGCTTCTCGGTGCGTCAGGAAGAAGCTGGGTCGAATGTTGCCCTCATGGGGGGGCTCGCTCAGCTTGGGGTTTCGGGTACATCTGCGGCCGATACCGACATTCTTTATGACTATTTGCAAAGTGAAGACCTTGTCGCCCGACTTGATGCGTCGATCAACTTGAAGGAACGCTTCTCGTCGGCATGGCCCGAGGACTTCGTCTTCGCATATGATCCCTCTGGAACAATTGAGAACCTGGCAGACTATTGGCAGCGCCAGGTTCACGTGTTGTACGACAATCAGACTAAGTTGATCACGTTACGAGTCCAGGCGTTCACACCCGATGATGCCCTTATCATCGCGGATGCGGCATTTGACGAAAGCAGTCGTACAATTAACCGCCTGTCCGACATCGCACGTCAAGATGCAACTCGATACGCCGGAGACGAGCTTCTGAAGTCGCAACAGCGTCTGACGGAAGTGCGTCAAGCTATGACTGCATTTCGTATACGTACACAGATCGTTGACCCCGTCGCAGATCTGGCGGGCCAAATGGGCGTGCTGACAAGTCTGCAGTCACAGCTTGCGCAAGCCCTTGTTACGTTGGATACACTTCTTGTCAGCGCACAAGAAACCGACCCCCGCGTAGAGCAAGCACATAGCAAGATCGACGCAATCAAAAAGCGAATCGCGGAAGAACGTGCAAAGTTCAGCGATGCCAGTCAGGGGGATAGTGACGAAAACTATGCCCACCTGATGGCTGAGTACGAAAAGCTTGCAGCAGATCTGGAATTTGCAGAGGTAACATACAGATCTGCCCAGGCAAACTACGACCTAGCCGTTGCCGAAGGCCAAAGGCAGTCCCGCTATTTGGCGGCCCACATTACCCCACGCATGGCACAAACATCCACCGTCCCAAATCGGATTCTGGTGGTCGCAAGCGTGTTTGGTGTTCTTCTGTTGGGTTGGGCAACTATGCTTCTGATTTACTACAGCGTCCGAGATCGCCGTTAGCATGATTGCACTTGATAATTTAACGAAGGTCTTTCGCAGGAACAATCAAACCACAGTGGTTGCAGACAGCATTTCTGCCGTTTTTCCAACAGGAGAATCAGTAGCGCTGATTGGCCGAAACGGCGCTGGGAAATCGACCCTACTGCGTATGATCGCTGGAACAGCGCTTCCGACATCTGGTAACGTCCGAAGCGACGGTACGGTTTCGTGGCCCGTGGGATACGCGGGCAGTTTTCACCCAGAGCTGACCGGCGCACAAAACGTCCGCTTTGTTGCTCGTATTTATGGTATCGATAGTGATGCATTGGTCGACTATGTTCAGGAATTTTCTGAGCTTGGTCACCATTATTTTCAACGTTTCGGCTCTTACTCGTCTGGAATGCGGGCGCGGCTTGCAATGGGAACGAGTATGGGCATCGACTTTGACACATATCTTGTCGACGAAGTGACCAGCGTTGGGGATGCCGTCTTTAGGAAGAAATCCCAGGTTATCTTTGCAGACAGAATGAAGAATTCCAGCGCGATCTTTGTGAGTCACTCGATGGGGCTATTGCGCAATATGTGTACAATGGGTGCCGTATTACATGACGGCGAGTTGAATATGTTCGACGACATCGAAGACGCCATCTCGTTTCATCACAAGCTGATGGGATTGAAGAAAGAAGAAGAAGGCTAAGCTTCTCGACTGCCGGGGGATATTGGCCACGCCGATTTCTTTTCGCCTTTTGGGGCGAAAGTGTCTGACGCTGACCCAGCACTTGATCCGGGCCGTTTAGATGTAGAATCCGTTCCTGTTTCTTTCTTGTGACTAGGGTGCGGCTAAGGCCTGCAGAGCGGAGCCTTTGCGCAGCTCAAGCGAAGCAGGCCGGGTTGCACGGTTCCAGCCATCGCTGATCCCCCAGTTACGGGGCAAATCTATCCGAATGTGACATCAGAGAAGGATAGAGTCGGATCAGCCATGTCGCACCTGACGGAATAGGAGAATGAGAAAATAGGGAGCCCCGATCAACGCCGTGACCGCACCAGTCGGGGTTTCCAGTGGGTAGACAGCAACGCGGGCCACGATATCTGCCTCAGGACCAAAGAAGCTCCAATCATAGGGGTAATGGTCAGCAAAGGAGCAGCTCGTAATCCAACCATGGCTCGTGCGATACTTGGCGGAATGGGGGCGTTTGTGATTGTAGAACTCGGCCCACTTCCCGACGCCTGCTTTCGCTTCTGATCCGGTTTCCCAGGCGTGTTGATAGCCGTCAGGGTGAAGGCGCGGACTTCCCCCTCGGACAATCCGATTAGACAGGGCCGAGTTGTCGGCAACGAACCGACGGTCCCCTACGAAGCGGCACGGTCATGCACCGGCCACGTCCACGCGGTCCATAGAATTGCCACCATCGCGATAAGCTCGATGACAAGGTGGAATGTGTCATCCATATCTGTCGGCGCGGACGCAAACAGAGTCCCCGTCGTGATGATCGCTGCAAGGATTGTGACGGGACGGCCGATCTTGCGGGTCAAAAGCAGCGAAAAGAGCACCATCGAAATCGGGACTTCGACGAGGAAGCCGCCCAGCAACATGAGCTCATCGGTGACCTCAATCCCGTTGTAAACGCCTGTCAACAGCATCTCTAAATGCGACGCGAGGACGTATTGGTGAATGTCGCGAAAGATTATGTTGAGCAGAATAAATAGCCATAGAGCCGAAAGTTTGGTCCTTGTGTCGATTGTTATCATCAGAATGGGTCCTTCAGTTGCGACGGATAGGAATGGTGATCGAAATGTTCATTCGGCGGGTCGGTGAGCGACGATGAACGGGCTGGTGTGGTTCTTACCAAAGTGCTTGATTTGATCTATTTCGAACCCGGCGCGGGTCAGATGGTCGGTTAATTCGACTCGGCTTATGTTGTTCACCTTTGGCGCAATCCGCGCCGTCGTGAGCAAGCGCACCATCAGTTGCATCCCGCGGGGGGCATCCATTAGGCAAACCGTTTTGGATATAAAGTAGCCACCGGGTTTCACCTGACGGAACACCGCTTCCAACACTTCGGGTATATTATCCACGAGGTGTAGGAGGCTGAAGGCGCAAACAGCATCAAAGGGATACCCTTCGATTTCTTGCGATGCCTCGGCTTGGAAGAAATCCAATTTTCCTTTGGCGAATTCATTTGACCTTGCCCGTGCGATCCGGATCATCTCAGCAGAAATATCGGTCGCGGTGACCTGTGCTGCAACTTGCACGATCCTTCTTGCCGTACCGCCTGTCCCGCAACCAATCTCAAGAACGCGATCGGTCGGGCGAAGGAGCGCCGTGATGTGTTGCAGTTTGTCTTCATATGCGGCGGAATCGGCGATGGGTTTTTGGGCGTATTTAGGGGCTTTTCGATCCCAGAAAGCTTGGGCGGTCATGATGTTTTCCTTTGTGGGTTAAATATCCGGGGCGAGGTTGAGAGCGCATGAATCCACCACTCCGCGAATGCGATATTGATGGCAAAGCCAATCGTGATGAGACTGGTTGCGCTTTGGGGCGTAAGCGGGCCGATAGCCCCCAGCCAAATCCCGATCACCAATGCTTGTGTTGATCCAGAGACGGCCAGTGCAAATGCGCGGATCATCCACGCCCGATGCCTGACCACATCACTTCGACGAATGGCTGCAACCGCCGCGATGATAGAGACAACTAATGCAGCGGCGAACCCGACACGCACAATGTCCAGCGTGAGCGTGGCAAGCTCACCCCGCGGATAGGCAAGAATGAGCCACATGCCGCTTGCCCCAGCTATGACGCCCGCCACCATCGCGACTTTACCAGCTGTGCGATGCCATGCGCGATAGCTCGCCCATAGCTCTGGTGAAAACTGGACCGCCGCTAAGAGCAGGAATAACGACCCGCAAAGAATATGTACAACTAGTATCTCCCAGGAACCATCAAAGCGCGCAACGTTCGGATCTTGTGCAGCGTCTTGGTTGCCAATCGAGATCAATCTGCTGGCGGAGGACATGAAAGGTAAGAGGCTCAGCCCGATGAGACGTAACGGTATGCGCCAAGCGCTTGGAATGGGGTTTCGCATTTGCATTTCTCCTTGGTGTGGAGAGTAAGCTATGCGCTGCGGAGATATGAATTGCGGAAAATCGTACTTTAGCTATACATACTTGTATGAACTGGAAAGCGATGTCCTTTGATTGGAACCAAGTTCGGGCATTTCTTGCAACCGCAGAGACAGGCTCGTTCAGTGCTGCTGCGCGCGTCCTAGAGACCACCCAACCGACGATCGGCCGGCAAATCACCGGACTGGAAGAGAGCCTTGGTGTTACGTTGTTCCAGCGTAGCGTCCGCGGCCCCGTCCTTACCGAGGCGGGCCGGGACCTGGTGGATCATGTGCGGCTTATGGGGGAGACGGCGACACTCATTTCGACAGTTGCCGCGGGACAATCCCAAGAAGTAACAGGCGAAGTTTCCGTCTCGGCCACCGACCTGTTTTCGGCGGCCATTCTTCCCGCTCTCCTGGGTGGCCTTCGCGAGGCTGCGCCGGGCATTCACCTTCGGATCGCGGCATCAAATGATATCTCTAACCTTCTGCAGCGCGAGGCCGACATCGCGATCCGTCATGTCCGTCCCAGTGAGTCCGATTTGATCGCGCGACACGTAGGTGACATGCGCGCGAACCTATATGCGGCAGCTGAATATCTAGACAAAGTCGGACGGCCGCGTACATCACGTTCCCTCGCCGATAATGCTTTTATTGGCGGTCGCGATTGTGACCAGCTGGTTTCGACCCTACAGGATAAAGGAATTCCCGTGCGCCGAGAAAATTTTGCGTTCTCAAGTGAAAACGGGGTTGTGCAATGGGAGTTGGTCAAGTCTGGTCATGGAATCGCGTTCATGCCAGAGTTTCTAGGGGAAACGACGCCCGGTGTGGAAAAGGTTTTTCCTGACTTGCCGTCATTAGACTTCCCAGTCTGGTTGGTGACGCATCGCGAGCTCAGAACCAGTCGTCGTATTCGCGTCGTGTTTGATCTTCTCGCGCGGGAGCTGGACAAAGCGATGTGAGCCGCGCCCAAGGAAACCGCGATCAATTGGAGCCTTTCGCCTAGTTTGCGGTGCGGCATAGCTGACGAGGCGTCAGCTAGCGTTCAGGTAGTAAGGAGCATTCGACATCCGGAACCAGAAAGGGCAGCGTTTTGAGACCTGTTGCAATCTGTCGAGAACATGACCGGGAATTAGGGACAACAAGTCGTAGATTACGTCAGTGTCCAAACATTGTAGAGTAGCTCAGCCCCCTAGCGCGCTGTGGTGTATCACACCTGCGAATGTGCCGCAGAGCACTAGATCGGATAGGAGTCATTTAAAGCCACCGTAGATATCCATCGCCTTTTGCAGAAGATCAAGCAGGGCAGCCACTAGTAAGGGATCCTGCGCGATGATTTCGCCTTGGGCCGCAAAATTGGCAAGCCGTTGATCGCCCCTTGCGACAGCCTCTAGATCTCTCCAGGAAAAGCCAAGTCGGACGGGGGCCAAAGGCATTGGACCTGCAATCATGGCGGCCTGACCTTGCGAGATGATCAATGTAAAAGGGGTTTCGTCCAGCCAAATTTCGGCGCGCAGCTCGTCCAGCGGGCCAGCAGCGCGTTCAATCGCTCCCGTCAAGATGGCAATTCGGGACGAAGGAAAACCTGTTTGGACGGCGTTTTCGGGGGTGGGAATGTCTCGTCCAAACCGTGCCAGCTCAAACAAAATTCCGCGTGTCGCCTGTCCACGTTCTGTCAGCGCATAGATGCGCCCGGATTTTGAAACTAACCCGCCCTCAACCAGTTCGGCCAGTCGGGCTGAAAGCATATTGGTGGCAATCCCGGGTAGCCCATCGCGCAGCATGCCAAAACCAGAAGGGCCTGCGTGTAACTCGCGCAGGACATGTAGAGCCCAACGGTTGCCCAGAAGATCAAGGGACAGGGAAATAGGACAGCTTAACGAGTAAGGTTTGGCACGCGACATAGCGCGCTTTTGAAGCAGCTCTTAAATGGCCGCAAGGGCAGATCCGCGCGATAGGCGAATCCGCGCCCGTTCCTGACAGTTGACGCGCGGCTACGCTCAGCACGCAGGTAAGGGATGCGGCTTCACAATCTGACTGCGCGCAAAAAGGTGACAGCCCTCCTGCCAACTGTTAGAATCTCATTATGACACGTGTACTATTTGTCTGCTTAGGCAATATCTGCCGCTCCCCAAGTGCCGAGGGAATTTTCCGCGATCTTGCTGCCGAGGCAGGGCTTGCAGTCTTGACCGATAGTGCAGGCACCTCGGATTGGCATGTGGGCAGTGCGCCCTATGCGCCGATGAAGGAAGCCGCCCTGGAACGCGGTTTCGACCTGTCCGACCTGCGCGCCCGCCAGTTCATAGCAGGTGATTTCGACCAGTTTGATCTGATCATCGGCATGGATGACAGCAATCTTGAAAATATCGAGCGTCTGCGACCCGCTGGATCCCAGACGCCGGCTCGAATCTTCACCGACTTCGCGCCTGAAATCGGTATGGACCACGTTCCCGACCCTTACTACACTCGCGATTTCACCCAGACACTGGACCTGGTGCAGGCCGCGTCACGCGGTTTGATCAAGCATTTGTCTTAACCGCAGTGGCGGGTCACGATGTCGCCGAACTGTTTATATTTCAGCCAGAACTTCTCGTCCGTACGACGGTCCGACTGGCGTGTCGCCTGACTTTTATGCGGGTCTTTGAAGAACTTTGCCACCTTCGAGCGTTCTCCGCCCGACAAGGTTGCATTGGCGACATCCTGAATACAACTGCATAGGCGTCGCGTTGCATTGGGGCGATCCGCCTTCATACATGCCCGTTCGATCGTTCCACCATAAGCCGCCGGGCCGGGCAACATCGTAGCCATCAAAGTTGCTGCAAGAACTGCTCGTCTCATTCCATTATCCCATAGATCTGCCTGTCCGGGTCTTTTGCCCGATTTTGACCAGAGCATATCGTGCTTAACAATACGTTGCAATTTTCTTAGATCGGAAAACTGCGACTAGATATCGGAAGGGGAGCGTTATCTGTAGCGTGTGGCGGCGCTTAGACTAGAACTACGCCGCCGCCGATCTCTAACGTTGGGATTCTAGCCATTGATTTGTTTTGCAACGAACCATGAAATGGGGATGGCTACGATAAATCCAGAAATCGCTGCATAGGTGATGGGCTGAGCGGTGTCCAATCCGACAGTTAGTGCCGCGACGATAAAAATCCCAGCGAGTGTTGCCCCTAGCAGGATGTAGATGACGGAAGCTAGACGTAGCATGGCATTCTCCTTTTTACACAATCGCTATTATGCGTGAGTTGTGGTCCGGTTTTTGCGACGCCTCTTTGATCCGGATCAACCGCCCATTATTACGCGCGCGACAAAATAGCTCACAGGTAACCCGACGATGAATCCAAAGGTCGCTGCGCCAATCAAGGGCCATAGACCGGACACCCCGTTCACCAGTGCGATGACCACCAGCACAGATGCCAGTGTTGATCCGATGATCCCGTAAAAAGTCATGATGATTTTGAGCAGCGGAGAGCGCATAAAGAGCCTCTTTTTGTGAGGCATAGCGGATTGTGTTTGCTGTGCCCATGCATTCTTCGCAAGCTGCGTCAGAATGACAGCCTGTATTGCATTAACTCGTCAGATGTTGTTGCAACACAAAGCAGTTTGCGACGGCTGCAGCGATCTGCCTTGACCAATCCCCAAATCCCTTTAATACGCTGAACCATGACCGACCTGAAACACATCCGCAATTTCTCGATCGTGGCGCATATTGACCACGGTAAATCCACGTTGGCTGATCGTCTCATCCAAGAGACGAACACAGTTGCCGACCGGGACATGAAAGAGCAGATGCTCGACAGTATGGATATCGAGCGCGAGCGCGGGATTACCATCAAGGCCAACACCGTGCGGATCGAATACTCGGCGGATAATGGCGAGGACTATGTCCTGAACCTGATCGACACGCCCGGCCACGTTGACTTCGCCTATGAAGTCAGCCGCTCGATGAAAGCCGTTGAGGGGTCGTTGCTGGTTGTGGACTCGACCCAAGGGGTGGAAGCGCAGACGCTGGCCAATGTTTATCAGGCCATCGACGCGGATCACGAGATTGTGCCAGTTCTGAACAAGATCGACCTGCCCGCGTCTGACTGCGACCGCGTGGCTGAGCAGATCGAGGATGTGATCGGCATCGATGCCTCCGGTGCCATTCAGGTGTCCGCCAAAACCGGGCAGGGCATCCGCGAGACGCTGGAAGCCATTGTCAACGAATTGCCCGCCCCGCAGGGCGACCCCGATGCGCCGCTGAAAGCGATGCTGGTGGACAGCTGGTACGATGCTTATCTGGGCGTGATCGTTCTGATCCGCGTGATCGACGGCAAGCTGAAAAAGGGCGAGCGGATCCGCATGCTCTCGACCAATGCCGTATACCCCGTCGACCGCGTGGGCGTATTCACGCCCGAGATGCAGCCCATCGACGTGCTTGGCCCCGGCGAGATCGGCTTCCTGACCGCCTCGATCAAACAGGTGCGTGACACCCGTGTTGGCGACACGGTCACGCACGAAAAGAAAGGCACCGAAGACGCGCTGCCCGGCTTTAAGCCGGCCCAGCCTGTTGTGTTCTGTGGTCTGTTCCCTGTCGACAGTGCCGAGTTCGAAGACTTGCGCGATTCCATCGAAAAGCTCGCCCTGAACGACGCGTCCTTCAGCTATGAGATGGAGACCTCGGCCGCGCTGGGCTTTGGCTTCCGCTGTGGCTTCCTTGGCCTTTTGCACCTTGAAGTGATCCGCGACCGGATCGAACGCGAATACAACATCGAGCTGATTACCACCGCGCCCTCGGTCATCTATCACGTCTACCAAAAAGACGGCACGATGATCGAACTGCACAACCCCGCTGATATGCCGGATCTGTCGATTGTCGATCACTTGGAAGAGCCGCGCATCAAGGCGACCATCCTTGTTCCCGACGAATATCTGGGCGACGTGCTGAAACTGTGTCAGGACCGCCGCGGCATTCAGATGGACCTGACCTATGCGGGTTCGCGCGCGATGGTGGTCTATGATCTGCCGCTGAACGAAGTTGTCTTCGACTTCTATGATCGCCTGAAATCGGTCACCAAAGGCTATGCCAGCTTTGACTACCAGATGCTCGGCTATCGCGAGGACTTCCTTGTGAAAATGTCCGTCCTTGTGAATGACGAGCCGGTGGACGCGCTGTCAACCATGGTGCACCGAGACCGCGCGCAACAACGTGGCCGCGCCATGTGCGAGAAGCTGAAAGACCTGATCCCGCGCCACATGTTCAAAATCCCGATCCAAGCGGCCATCGGCGGCAAAGTCATCGCGCGTGAGACTCTGTCCGCGATGCGCAAAGACGTGACCGCGAAGTGTTACGGCGGCGATGCGACCCGGAAGAAGAAACTGCTGGAGAAGCAGAAAGCGGGTAAGAAGAAGATGCGCCAGTTCGGCAAGGTGGATATCCCGCAGGAAGCGTTTATTAACGCTCTGAAGATGGATGATTAAGAATGAAAATGGCCGCGTCAGCGGCCTTTTTCATTCCGTGCGCGGCAGCGAATTAGGTGCAATTGAAAATTGCACCAGTGGGCGGCAGCGAATTGCGCAGCAAATCGCGTGCCCACTCCCTCACAACTCCATCCCACTAGCCTCCCACCCGGAGCGCTAACCCGTCGGCCCATCCCACCCCCCCCCGTCCGGCTGGGAAGCCGGACAACGCCCGACCTTCCCCATGGGAGGGCGTCTTGCCCACCCGGGGTCAGGCGATGTCCTCTGTACATTTGTGCTATTTGGGGTTGATTGATCTGCCCCATTTGGGTGAACTGAGCCTATGTTGACAGCATTCAAATCAATATCACCTAAACCACTCGAAGGAATTGAGTTTCCGCAAGAGTATCTCCGCCTCAAACGTTTGGGATTTTCAGATCTAGAGCCGTGGTATTTCCTAGATGGGGAAGAGCTAAACCACGCTCTGACTGGCCTAAGACAACGTTATCCGGACCGGACACTAACCCCGTTCGCCCGACGTCAGGACAATGACGATACTGCGTGTTGGGATGGGCGAGACAACAAGACTGTCTACATCATTCATGATTTCGCGTCAGTTGGATACGAAGAACGCGAAACCTATGATGGTTTCTATTCATGGCTTCGAGCGGCAATTGAAGATCTGATCGAGTTTGACAGCTGATTGTGCGTGAAAGAGTTGATCTATGGTAAAAGCATTGCTTTCGGTCTTGGTACTAAGCTTGGCGATTGTTTTTTCGCTCTACCTTTTCAACCCCGAGCCGGAAGCGTGGTCGTCAGATTTTACTCAAGACAGCTATACCGAAGCACGCACTAAATTAGGCCCACCAATCTATACACATGGTTTGCTGTATGAGGACGAGGAATTCACAGCGATCCCGCAAGACTGGGTAGGTGAACCCGGTAAGACACCGATGTTCTTCTATGACGTTTGGATCGCTGGATGGGAGGTGGGGGACTTTTTGTTCTTCCCCAAGGTGCTGGCGGTCGAGTACTCGCGTTTTCTTGAGTATTGTAAGCACAAAGATACGCCCAATCCTTGCGATGAAAAAAACATTGTCACGAGGTTAAGGTGGTTATGGATGCGGCCTGCTGATGCGGACAAGTACGAGTATGGGGTCTCGGGATTCAAAATCTAAGGCCACTCGGAGTGAAGTTGGGTGTCGTATCCCCCCGAACTCCCATCTTCCCTCCCCTCCCAATCCCCCCTATAGCTCCCTCACCCAACCCCGGAGCCCCACATGACCTGCCCCCTCTGCGCCTCAGACGCGCCTCTCTCCTCCTTCCCCGTTCCCGGCGGACCCGTTGACGCCTCGGCTGATGTCTGCGCCACCTGTGCCGCTCAGATCGACGGCACGCCCGAGGACGCCCATTGGCGCGGGCTGACGTCCTCGATGTGGTCCGAGGGTGCGGCGGGATAGGTGTTTTCTGCCCGTGCTGAAAACGATGTGGGGTTTTCTAGACGTGACCGATAGAGCGAAGAAAGTCGGTCAGCAGCGCGGCGTATTCGGCAGGCTTTTCAACCGGGGACATATGTCCAGTGCCGCGGATTAGCTCGAAGCGTGATCCTGGGATCAGACCCGCCGTTTCGCGCACCATGTCGGCGGGGGTCGAGCCGTCTTCGGTCCCTGCAATCGCCAGCGTGGGCAGACGCAGGGCAGCTGTGCTTTCGTAAAGGTCCGTGTCCGCGATGGCTTCCATGCAGCCAAGATAGCCCTGAAGCGGCGTGGCACGCATACGGGTGCGGGCGTCTTCCAGAAGCTCTGGGTGATCCCGCGCGGTCGTACGGGAAAACCAGCGTTCAATATTGGCGTCTATTCCGCCATCGCGCACCGCTTTGATGCGATCTTCCCATTGCCACGGCGTTCCGATCTTCGCGGCAGTGTTCGAAATCACCATCCCGCGCACCAGATCCAACCGCTCGGCTGCCAATCCTTGCGCGATGATGCCGCCGATTGACAGCCCGACAAAGACGCAGCCCTTCACCCGCAACGCGTCCAGCGTTGTGCCCGCATCGCCGACCAGATCGCCCATGGGATACGGGCCCTCGGGGCAAGGGCTTTGGCCGTGCCCGCGCATGTCCATGCGGATCAGGCGCAGGTGATCGGGCAGGGCGTCGACCACCGTGTCCCACATGGTCAGGTCGGACCCAAGCGCATGTGCGAAGACCACGGGGGGACCATCCTTGGGGCCGCTTTCCACCGTGTGAAGCGTGATGCCATGTGAGGCAGGAATTATGAACATTTACGCGTCCCGTAAGGTCAGATGCGCCATGATCTGCCCGTGATCTGAGGCCAGCTTGTTATAGGGGGCTTCGGGGTGCGAACCGTCGGTGATGTGGTCATTCAACACACTGAAATAGGTCATATCCGCGATGCGGGACGTGTTGTCCGGGTGGAAATGGCGGCTGAGGAAAATCTGGTCGATGCTTTCAAACACGCCCCCAAAGGCCGAGGTATAGACCATGTCACGCAGGGACTTCCGGACGAACAGCTTCTCGGCGGAATGCAGGCGCACCGCCTCGATATCTTCGGTGATCTGCGCGCTTTCTTCGCGGGAATAGCGGTCGCGGTCGGTCTTCGCGTCGTGCCGCAGCATCCATGCGTAGTTCTTGAACGGCACCTCGCCCGAGATGATTTCCGAGCTGACGGCGTGTTCGCCATCGTTGAAATCGCCCATGACGGCGACAGGGTTTCCTGCGCGCAGTTCGTCCACCACCAATTTGCGTAGAACCCACGCTTCGGCCATCCGACGCATGGCGGATCGCGCGGCCCCAAGGGCGCGGCCCACGGGATCGTAGTTGGTCAAATCCACCTCAGGCGCGAATTCGGCACCTTCTGGTCGGACGAATTCGCCCAGTTTGGACTTCAGGTGACAGTTGAAGATGGTGATGACCTGATCCCCGATGGGCACGCGAACCTTCAGGATCGGGCGTGACAGGCGGGACAGGGTGTAGTGTCCTGCGTCGCCTTCGTCCCCACGCAGGGCAGGGAAGGGGATGGTCAAAGGCTCTGGCAGATCCTGAATGATCTCAGGCGTTCCGACGAACCCAAACCGCGACAGGACCGCGACGCCGGGGCGGCGGTGGCCGGGTTCGCCGTCTGCTGCGTTGGCGGCAAAGGCCAGCCCATCCTTGGGCCAGGGTTTCACCGCCAGCTTGCGAAAGATCGCCTTGCGGTGATAGCGCTTGCTTTCATCCGGGATGGTGGCAGCGTTCAGGTCATGTGCACGGGCGTTTGCCTCGCCAATCACATCCAGCAGGGCCTCTTCTTCGAAGATTTCCTGAAAGCCGATAATGTCGGCGTCCAGCGACATCATTTGATCGGCCATCCAATCACGCTTCCATGCGTATTCCTCGGGCGTGTAACGTTGGAACTGGTAATATTCCTGGTCCGCGCCAATCAGGTTTTTGACGTTGAACGAGGCAATCGTGAAATCGGTCATCGGGGTCTCCGGTCAGGGACAAGGGTCAGGCAAAACGGTTCAGGGCATCGGCAAACAGGGGCGCGTCGACATTGCCCCCTGATACCACTACAATAACCGCGTCGCCTTTGATTTCTAGCGGTTGAAACAGGGCGGCGGCCAAGGCAACTGCGCCGCCGGGTTCGATGACCAGCTTCAGACGCGTGAAAGCCAGCGCCATCGCGCGCAAGCAGTCCTTGTCAGTTACCACAATGCCCGCACCGCATAGGCGGGTCATGACTGGGAAAGTCAGGTCACCGGGCGCGGGGGTAAGGATTGCATCGCAAATCGAGCCACTTCGTTTCTCATTGATCTCGATCTTTTCGGCGTGAAGAGATCGGGTGACGTCATCGAAGTCCGCGGGCTCCACGGGGCGAACTGTCATGTCCGGCGCGTCATGCTCGAGGGCAATGGCGATGCCTGCAGTCAATCCGCCACCGCCACAGGGCACCAGAACCTGTGCGTTGCGGATGCCTGCGTCGCGCGCTTGATTTGCGATCTCAAGCCCCACGGTTCCTTGACCTGCGATCACATCTTTGTTGTCGAAAGGTTTGATCAAGGTGAGCCGGTGTTGTCGCGAAAGGTCGGCCCCGATCTGGTCGCGATCTTCAGTCATCCGATTGTACAATACGACCTTGGCACCCAGTGCGCGTGTGTTGTCGATCTTCAATTGAGGCGCGTCCGACGGCATGACAATCGTCGCTGGTGTCTGGTTTTGGCGCGCAGCTAGCGCAATGCCCTGCGCGTGGTTGCCGGACGAATAGGCAATCACGCCCAGCTCTCGTTGCTGGGCGGATAGCTGAGAAATCGCATTATGCGCCCCGCGATATTTGAAACTGCCCGTGTGTTGCAGGCATTCTGGTTTCACAAACACTTGCCGCCCTGCGATCTCGTCCAGAAAGGGCGAGGTCAGCAGCGGTGTGCGTCGGACATGGCCCGCATTGCGGCGGGCAGCGTTGCGGATCTCGTTGATGTTCATTGCATCTTCTCTAGCCATGCGTTGAGTGTGGCAAGGCCTTCGGGTTCGTCCAGAAAGGGGACATGACCGCGATCAGGGACTTTTGCATAGCCCATATCGGGGCGCCGCCTGCGCATTTCGGCGACCGTCTTGTCGCTTAGAAGGTCCGAGTTTTCACCATGGATCAAAGCCAGCGGCAGGCCCTCCATCGCGTCAAAGAACGGCCAAAGGTCCGGGGCGGGTTGCGCGCCAGCAGCTTGAACCGCCTCGCGTAGGGCCGGGTCATAGCGATTGGTCAGGCCTTGATCGTCCTGCTCGAACAGATTGTAGCATTCCTCAACCCAGCGCTCGATTGGTACGTCATTGAAGCCGAAATTGGTCATGAGTTTCGCACGTGCATCGGCGGCGTCTTCGATGGTCTTGGCGGCGGGTTTGCGCCCCAGATACCCCATGATGTTGTCCAGCCCGTGCTGCGCAAGCTCGGGCCCAATATCGTTCATACAAACACCCAGAAGCTTGTCCTTCACAGTCGCGGCAAGCCCCATGGCGATCAGGCCCCCACGCGATGTGCCAAGGATCGCAGTTTTGTCGATCCCTAGATGGCTCATCAGGGACAGCGCATCCAGTCCCTCCTGCGGCACGGTATAGGTTGTGTGATTACCCCAATCAGACCGCCCACGCCCGCGATAATCCATGCGGATCAAACGAATACCCTTCAGGTGCGGCGCGACGAAGTTGAAGTCATCCGAGTTCCGCGTCAGCCCGGACAGGGCCAGAACAGGCAGGCCTTCGCCCTCGTCCTGAAAGGCAATTTCAAGGCCGTCGTTGGCGGTGAATGTTTGCATATTCCGATCCCTGCTGCGTGTTTAGGCGCAGTAAGCCCGAGAACCGGAATGGGGTCTAGTGGGACCTCGCATAAAAAATACCATGCTGGACGGCGGCGCGGTTGACTGCTGCGATGTCGGAACATTCCAAACAAAGGAGTTTCCAGCATGGTAAAGAAAGCAACACGCATTTCGCGCTTTGTGGCGGCAGTTGAAGATCAGCCTGTCGTCGTTGGCCTAGATGTTCACAAGAAGACCTATTCGGTTGCGCTGTTTTCCAAAGAGGACGGGTTGGTAGAGAGTTACACCTGTCCGTCAGGTGAAGCGGCACTGGCTCATCA
Organism: Aliiroseovarius halocynthiae; assembly: GCF_007004645.1. Classification (GTDB taxonomy): domain Bacteria; phylum Pseudomonadota; class Alphaproteobacteria; order Rhodobacterales; family Rhodobacteraceae; genus Aliiroseovarius; species Aliiroseovarius halocynthiae. The sequence continues at coordinate 192,462 of NZ_ML660019.1, forward strand.
ACTGACAGAACTGGGTATTAACTTAGAGCACATAGTTTATGAATCCGGCCCTACCGGCTTCGCTCTGTCGCGGGTTTTGACGGATGCAGGTTTTGATGTGTCCATCATCGCAGCTTCGCGCATTTCTCGCGGATATGCAGCGGCAGCGAAGAATGACCGTTTGGATGCGGTGAAGCTGGCAACCTATTATGCCCGTGGGTTGCTACGCCCCATCGCGGTCCCGACTGTAGAGCAAGAGGGCTATCGCGCCTTGGTGCGACGGCGCAAACGGATCGCAGAAAGCAGGGGTAAGATCAAACAGAAGATCAAGGGTTTCTTGCTGGCGTCCGGCATTGATGAACCGGATAGCATTCAGAAGTGGTCGCTGGCGGCATCCGCCGACTTGACCGCGCTCGATGTGCCGCCGCAACATCACATGGCGCTGGCCTCAATGGTGCGCGAATACCTGTTTCTGTTATCGGAAGACAAGATGCTCCGCGCAGAGATCCGCACTGCCACCAAACGGATGCACCCCGAACCTTATAAGCGCCTGACCTCTATCGTCGGTGTGGGGGAGACTGCCGCGACAAGCTTTTTGGCCGAGCTATTCTCGCCAGAGAGGTTTAACAGGCCGGAAGAAGTAACCTCGTATCTCGGGCTGGCCCCGGTGGTCAGCCCGAGCGGTGGCAGTGCAGCCCGGGCCAGGATCAAGCCCGTGGGTCAGAAGCGTCTGCGTGGCATTCTGGTTGAAGCGGCATGGCAATGGACGTGGCGCGATCCGGAAGCCAAGGAACTCTACAATCGACATTTTGCGAAGCATGGGATCGGGCAGAAGGCGATTGTCGCCGTCGCCCGTAAGCTCGCAACCAAGCTTTGGCGCTTGGCGATGGAAGCACGGCCCGCGTCAATGGGGGATGCTGCGAGCGGGGCTCGGTCGGCATAACCGACAGTAAAAAAGGGCAGCATCCCCATCAACCGGCGCGTACCGAAAACGGTACTTGGTGACCTTACATCATCCTGTCAGGCACGAATAAGAAAAGGCTTACGCAAGGCCGGTGAACAGTTTTGGTTTGGCCTCCGAACTCGGTGCCTTTGACAGGCACCGTGAGCTTTGCTGCGGCCAATGCCCAATGTCTCAGGTGCGGGACTTTGCTGACGTTCACACCGCTGATCCGAATGGCCGGTATTATTTGGGTGAAGTTGTTTCGCTTCAATCTCTGGCTTGAGGTCGGCCTAATTCGTCTCCGACCAAGGATACGCGCCGGGGTCTTGCCCTCGCGACGCTGAGTCAAGCCGAGCAAGGAAAATGGGCCACCCATATGCATGTTTCTCAAACTCAGAATCTTGCAACCCGGAATGTGTCAGCGTCAGCGATGTGCTGCCGCCCCTGTCCTGTAGCGAAATCGAAAGCTGCGTGGAGCCCGGCGGCATTAATTCATTTCCAGCCTCACCCCAGGCTATTTCAATGAAAGTGGGACGATCGATTTTGGTGTATTCCCCGCGGATCAGGACACCGTCGATGTCCACCGAAAACAGGCCACCATCCTGTGCATCAAGGCGAGCAAACTCACCCATCCAGCGTACCATAAATTCTGGTTTTACAAAGTGATCAAAAACCGTTTCAATCGAGGCCTCAATATCGATCTGCTGAATGAACGCATCCCTCATTCTTTCTCGGCACTTTCTTTTAACGCTGCTAACTGATCCGCCCAGAAGCTAGACACAAAATCTTGGACCGGTTGAAAACCGCCAATCCTAATTGCGTATAAATGCCGCGTCCCCTCCTTGCGCGCCTCAACCAGACCAGCTTCCTCCAACATCTTGAGGTGAAGACTCACTGCCTGCTGCGTGACAGAGACGCGCTTTGACATCTCGCCGACTGACATCGTTCCTTGGTCTCTTAATAGCGTTAATAGCTCTCTGCGACGGGGTTCCGCAATTGCCTTCAGAGCGGCCTGCTCGTTCATATCGCCTCTTCCACAAGTATTCACTTGTATTTAACGTTTCGCCATCGTATATCACAAGTCACAACTTGTAGAAAGGCACGAAATGAAACTTTATAGCCACCCGTTTTCGCAACATTCCCGTCGTGTGCGCATGCTTTGCGACGAGCTGAAACTGCGGCCAGAAATAGAAAATGTTTCCCTGGAATCGGGCGAACATAGGAGTGCCGAGTTCCTAGAAAAGAACCCGACTGGTCGTGTGCCAGTGTTGGAAGATGACTCGATGGTACTGCCAGAGTCGCACGCGATCATGAAATACCTCGCATCGAAGTATGGAGGTGAACGGTTCTACGCTCAGGACAATACCACGCGCGCGCAAATAGACATGTGGCTCGATTGGAACCACACCAAACTGAACCCGCCCGTACAAACTTTGGTCATTCAATCCATGAGCAAAGATGGGGATCCTGCTCAAATTGAAGCGGCTGCGCATCAGTCGACTGATGCGCTCGAAATTCTGGAACGTGCAATGCCAATAGAAAGTGGACCAGACGGTTCTCCAACATTGGCGGACTTGTCTCTAGTGAGCACGATTGCGCTATTTGAAATGGTCGGACAATCCCTTCAGGGCTTTCCAAAAGTGGCGAAGTGGTATGCCGACATCAAGGCTAGGCCTAGCTTCGCAAATACCGCGCCGACAATGGACCAATAGTCGGCATTTGTATGCAATTTTAATTGTCGAAAATCGGAACGGAGCACATGAAACTTATCAAAGTAATTGCGGTGGGCGCGGTCATTGCCGTCGTTCTACTGATAGGGCTGTCGCAAATCGGAGGACAAATGACAACGCTTCACCATCAAATCAAAATAGACGCACCACAGGAATTGGTGTTTGCCACGCTCGCGGATCTGGAGACTGTCGACGACTACAACCCACACGTCCAAACGGCTAAATACATATCTGAAAATCGCACGGGCGTCGGTGCATCCAGAGAGTGTTTTCTGGGCGCTCAAGGAACCGTGCTGGAGCGAGTGACAGCGGTTGAAGACGGCAAATCCATTTCGATGGAAATGTACGAGCATAACTGGCCCCTGAAGTACATGCGTTGGACAACCCGCCTTGAAACCGAGGGCGACTCTACTTTGGTTAGCCAGACACTTGAATATGAGATGAAGTTTGGCCTTCTCGGCGCACTGATGGACAGACTGATGATGAGAGGGAAAATGGACAGCACAATGAACGAAGTGTTCAATTCGATGCGGGATTACATTGAAAAAATCCCGGTCTGATAGGTTCAAATACTTTAGATGCGCGGAAAAACTGCGCATCTCTGGTTTCCAACTAGTGAACTAGTTCGTGCCGATTGTGTTGAAAAACTCCGAAATTCAGACATGACAATTTGGCCGAACCCCTCGCCACGAAAATCTGACGAGCCTGTACGGTGAAGAAATCCATTGATCAGACCCAAAATCGGAGTTTTTCAACACAATCTGCCCAATGCGGCCATTCTTGCAACCTGCAGCATCGGTCAAAGTGGGCTCAGAGCAGCCATTGACAGATTGGCTTTATACTCGCAGCATTGCTGGGTGGGCTTGACAGTCGTCCACATAAGAAAGGCCCCGCCAGTTGGGGCCTTTTTAGTCGCGGCGAATTCAGATCATAGATTGTCTGGCTGAGGCATGCCCAAAACATGGAAGCCGCTGTCGACGGTGATGATCTCGCCCGTTGTGCAGTTGCCGTAATCGGAGGCCAAATAAACAGCGGTGCCGCCCACGGCTTCCAGCGTGGCGTTCTGGCGCAGGGGGGCGTTCTGTTCCGTATGGCGGAAGGTCTTGCGCGCACCTCCGATAGCCGCACCGGCCAGCGTTTTCATCGGGCCGGGCGAGATCGCGTTCACGCGGATACCGTTCGGGCCAAGATCGTTTGCCAGATAGCGCACGGATGCTTCCAAAGCTGCTTTGGCCACACCCATGACGTTATAGAAGGGCGTGACGCGGTTCGAGCCACCATAAGTCAGCGTCAGGATCGTGCCGCCGTCAGTCATTTTGGGGGCCACGCGGCGGGCCACCTCGATCAGCGAGTAGCAGCTGATATCCATCGAGTGTTTGAAATTCGCGCGGCTGGTGTCGACGAAGCGGCCAGTCAGCTCGTTTTTGTCGGAATATGCGATAGCGTGGACCAGAAAATCGATCGAGTCCCACTTGGACCACAGGTCGTCGAAGCCTTTGTCCAGTGCGGCGTCATCCGTGACATCCATGTCGACCAGAATGTCCGACCCCACAGATTCAGCCAGCGGGGCAACGCGCCCGCCAAACGCCTCGCCCTGATACGAGAACGCAAGCTCCGCGCCTTCGTTGGCCATCGCCTGTGCGATACCCCAAGCGATGGACCGCTGGTTTGCAACCCCCATGATGAGGCCGCGTTTGCCTTGCATAAGCCCTGCCATGTCAGTTCCTCACCCTTGATACTTGCTTAGGATCATCGATCCGTTGGTGCCGCCAAAGCCGAAGCTGTTGGTCATCACGCTGTCCAGCCCGACATTTTCCACCAGCGCGGTTGCAACCTCGCCTTCGTTGATGCCGGGGTCCAGATTCTCGACGTTGATTGACGGCGCGATAAAGTCGTTGTCCAACATCAGCAGGCAGTACACGGCCTCTTGCGCGCCAGTGGCGCCTTGGCTGTGACCCGTCATCGATTTGGTCGAGCTGATTGGGGGCGTGGTGCCTTCGCCGAACACGCGGCGCACGGCTTCCACTTCGCCCACATCGCCAACCGGGGTCGAGGTGCCGTGGGCGTTGATGTAGCCCACTTTGCGGCCTTCGGGCAGCATGTCCATGGCCAGACGCATGGCGCGCTCGCCGCCTTCGCCGGACGGGGCCACCATGTCGTGACCGTCCGAGGTCGCGCCATAGCCGGTGACTTCAGCATAGATCTTTGCGCCGCGTGCTTGCGCGTGCTCCAGATCTTCCAGAACCAAGATGGCACCGCCGCCACCGATCACGAACCCGTCGCGATCCGCGTCAAACGCGCGCGAGGCTTTCTCGGGCGTGTCGTTATATTTGGACGACATTGCACCCATCGCATCAAACAGGCAGGACAGCGTCCAGTCCAGTTCCTCGCCGCCGCCAGCGAACATCACGTCCTGCTTGCCCATCATGATCTGCTCGGCCGCATTGCCGATGCAGTGCAGCGACGTCGAACAGGCCGAAGTGATCGAATAGTTGATCCCTTTGATCTTGAACGCAGTCGCAAGGTTGGCCGAAATGGTCGAGCCCATGCATTTTGGAACCGCAAACGGCCCAATGCGCTTGGTCGCGCCGGATTTCAGCGCGGTCTGGTGGGCCGCAAACATTGCACTTGTCGAAGGACCACCCGAACCAGCCACAAGGCCAGTGCGCGGGTTCACCACGTCATCTTCGACAAGACCAGCGTCTTCGATCGCCTGGCTCATCGCGATATGCGCATAGGCAGCGCCCGGCCCCATGAAACGCAACGTGCGTTTGTCTACATGGGCAGCAATGTCGATATCCGGCATGCCCGCAACTTGGCTGCGGAACCCATGATCAACCATGTCCTGATTGGCGGTAATGCCGGACTTGCCAGCCTTGAGCGAGGCCAAAACCTCGTCCTTGTTGTTCCCGATGGCCGAGACAATGCCCAGACCGGTAACGACGACACGACGCATGCGTGGCCTCCCTTGAAAACGTTCAATTCTTAGTAGGGCATTGGGCAGGTGAAACGCAAGGAGGCTTGCGCACACGAAGCGGAGCGGAAACTTCAGCGTGCCGCCGCCTGCATCCGCGTCATCTCGGTGACCATCTCTGACACGCGGGCGCGATCTACGCTTTTGAAGCAAGGCAGCACGTTGTTGGTCATCAATGCTTCGACGGCGCGATAGCAGACGAGCCTCAACGGCCCATAGTTGGGGTTTTCATGGAAGTGTTCATAGTTAAGTATGTCGTAGATTGCGTCGACGCCATCTTCGGGACTAAATCCGTTGTCTTTGAATGACTTCAGGAAAAGGGCGGCCTCTGCAGGATTGTGGGCAAAGTAGCCCATGATGAGCCGCCCCGCTTGGTGCATATCAGCATCGGGGCGCTCGGCACCCGAGATGATGTCATCTTCCAACGCGCTTTCATGATAGGGGAGATCAATCGCATGCGCGAATTCAGCGAAGCGGCCTTTGAATATGCCTTCAAGCAGCGCATTCATAACATCGGCTTGCTTCAAGGCTTTACGTTTGCTGCGAAACCACACTAGCAGCCCAACGCAGAGGGCTGCTAGTACAACAAGGACGATCAGAAATGGCATCAGGGCTGCTTTAGCTTTCGCTTAGCGCGACCTTCATGTCTTTCACCTGATAGATCACTTCTCCGTCCGCCTCGACGATGCCGTCGGCAACGCCCATGGTCAGGCGGCGGGTTTGGATCGCTTTGGTGAAGTCGATCTTATAGGTCAGCATCTTACGATCCGGTCGGACCATGCCGGTCAGCTTCACTTCGCCCACGCCCAGCGCGTAACCACGCCCCAACCAGCCGCGCCAGCCAAGGTTAAAGCCGGTCAGCTGCCATAGGCCATCCAAGCCCAGACAGCCGGGCATGATTGGGTTGCCGGGGAAGTGGCAGTCGAAGAACCACAGGTCGGGGGTGATATCGAACTCGGCCAGTACGTGGCCCTTCCCATGTGCGCCGCCATCGCCCGAGATTTCGGTGATGCGGTCCATCATCAGCATCGGCGGGGCCGGAAGCTGCGCATTGCCGGGGCCAAACAGCTCGCCTGCCGCGCATTTCAAAAGGTCTTCCTTGCCAAAGCTTGTGGGATAATCCGCCATCTTCGCCCCATATCTTGTGTATTTCAGTCTCACACCCTCTAGCACCCGCGTAAAGCCCGACGCAAGGGCAGGTAAGGTCGCGCCACGGCAATCTGATCCACAAAGGCTAGATTTTATTGGCGCTTGCCGCTCAGAGCCCCTATATTCGCTTGGAAACATCCGTTTGATGTCAGAAGAGCCGGATCATGATGCAGGAAAAACGACAGACCGAAGCCGACTGGTTGTCCAGCGCTGGGCTGCGCCCGACGCGGCAGCGTTTGGCCTTGGCACATCTGCTGATTGGGGATGGTCAACACCGCCATGTCACGGCCGAAAGCCTTTATGAGGCGACCCGCGATGGTGCCGACAAAGTGTCGCTGGCGACGGTCTATAACACTTTGCGTGTGTTCTCCGAAGCTGGGCTTCTGCGCGAAATTACCGTGAATGGCGCACGCAGCTATTTCGACACCAACGTCACAAACCACCCGCATTTCTTCTGGGAAGACAGCGAAGAGCTGATGGACGCCCCCGATGAAGACCTAAAGATCGCGCAACTGCCGGAAGCGCCCGAAGGGGCTGAGATTTCCAAAGTCGACGTGGTGATCCGCCTGCGCCGCAGTTGATTAGATTCCACGCTTTTTCTTGTTTGAAATATCCTGGGGTGAGCGCCGACGGCGCGAGGGGCAAAGCCCCTAAAGACCGCGCGCTCAAGCGCGGCCCCCGGGTTCTGCATAGGCGTCAGCCGATGCCAACAACCTCGAAATCAAAGATCAGGGTTTTGCCCGCCAGCGCGTGGTTGGCGTCCAGCGTGACGGTGTCATCTGTCAGGTTCGTGACGGTGACAGGAACGGGCTGACCCTGTGGGCCAGACATTTGCAGTTGGATGCCGACTTCCAATGGGATCTCGGCGGGGATGTCACTGCGCGGAACTTCCAAGATGGCTTCGGCATGGCTTGGGCCATAGGCCTCTTCCGGGGCAATGGTGACATTTTTCTTCTCGCCAACTGTCATACCGGGCAAAGCTTTGTCGAGACCGGGAATGATCATACCCGAACCAACTTCAAACTCCAGCGGATCGCGGCCTTCCGAGCTGTCGAAAACGCTGCCGTCTTCCAGCGTGCCAGTATAATGAATGCGCACCTTCGCGCCTTGCGTGACTTCAGTCATGGAAACCTCGTTATGTCAGGAAATGAATGGACGAGGCCGAGGCGATGACGCGGCGGGTGCTCGTTGTGTGCTAGGTGTTTACTGGATGGCGTGCGCGATGGGAACGGGGGTCAAAACCACTGACCCGGTTCCATCAGGCCAAGATCCAGAAGTTGCTGCGAATTCCACTGGAATTTCGTGGTGTTGTGCCAGTTGAAGCTTCGTATGTCGTGCTTTGATCCTGCGTTTGTTTTCAGCGCTTTGGCTGTGCGAAAGCTGGCGACGGCGACTGTGATGTTGTGGTGCCACGGACAGGAATAGGTATTGTATTCTTCGTCATTGAACGTGTGGTTCGCACGAAGTTTCAGGCCGGGCTTTGCTTTGAACAGAGAGACGCGGTCGATCTTGTGGCCGTTCTGCGGGACGTGTTCCTCGAATCGCCAGCGCAACCCGCCGAAGAAATCCAACTGTCGTTCCAGTGGGTTCCCATCCGTTCCTTTGCGCCCGTTGGCATAGTATCCCGACTTGTCCAGGCAGGCGTGCTCTAGCGAGACAGCATTGGGAAATTGTTCAAGGTCGTCAGCATACAGGTCAACCACATAGCTGAGGACCGCATCGCGCCGTTCTTCGGTCTGAAAGGTCAGTAATTCGCCCACGGTGCGGGTTTCGCAGAATGGGTGGAAGAGGTACTCAGCATTGAAGCCGTAGTAGATCCAAGTGCCTGGCGCGGCCTCGATCACGGTGTTGACGGCGTCCACCACCGCCCCAGATGCCGAACAGTTAAATGTGATACGGTGAATGCTGCCTTCCAAATCGTCAGGCAGATCCAGTTCGTCCGGTGCGAAAACCAAAAGCGCACGAAAGCCTGCCTGTTGGTGGTGGCGTATGGTGCTTTCCACCTCGATCAAATCCTCTACGAAAATCAGCGCGATAGGTCCTTTGGACAACAGTTTGGCGGATGAACTAAGAAACTGGGTAAGGCTGTCGTAGCGCATGGTGTGATCCAATGGTTGGCGGCGGTCTGCCGATTACCGACAGAAATTTCATGAAACCAACCTGTTTTGCAAGCGTTGCGGGCCTGATCCCTTTGCTGTAACAGGCGGGAACTTAAGCTTGTGCTGTAAAAAACCCGGGAAACGCGTCATGTCCGACAAGAAAAAACTCTTCATCCGCACCTATGGCTGTCAGATGAATGTTTATGACAGTGAACGCATGGCCGAAGCGCTGGGCGCGGATGGGTATGAGCAGACGGATACGCCCGATGATGCGGATATGATCCTACTGAACACCTGCCACATTCGCGAAAAAGCGGCCGAGAAGGTGTATTCCGAGCTTGGCCGCTTCAAAGGTCTGAAAGCCGAGAAGCCCGATCTGAAGATCGGCGTCGCAGGCTGTGTCGCTCAGGCCGAGGGCGAGGAAATTATGCGCCGTCAGCCGATGGTCGATTTGGTTGTTGGCCCGCAGACCTATCACCGTCTGCCGACGATGATGGAACAGGTGGCCAAGGGTGAGAAGGCGCTGGACACTGATTTCCCCGAAGAAGACAAGTTTGAACACCTTCCTAAGCTGCGCGGCACCAAGGCCAAGCGCGCACCGGCGGCGTTTCTGACCGTTCAGGAAGGCTGCGACAAGTTCTGCGCCTTCTGCGTGGTGCCCTATACCCGCGGTGCCGAAGTCAGCCGCCCTGTCGAGCGCATCCTGCGCGAAGCCCGCGATCTGGTCGAACGCGGCGTGCGTGAAATCACCCTTCTGGGGCAGAACGTGAATGCTTATCACGGCGCAGGGCCGGATGGCGATTGGTCGCTGGCGAAACTGATCTGGGCGTTAGATGGCATCGACGGGCTGGAGCGTATCCGCTTTACCACCTCTCACCCCAACGACATGAGCGATGATCTGATCGAGGCGCATGGCACCTGCAAAAAGCTGATGCCTTATCTGCACCTGCCGGTTCAATCAGGCTCGGACAAGATTTTGAAGCGGATGAACCGCAGCCACACGGCGGAAAGCTATTTGCGTCTGATCGAGCGGATTCGCGAGGCGCGCCCGGATATCCTGATCTCGGGCGACTTTATCGTGGGCTTCCCGGAAGAGGATGATCAGGATTTCGAAGATACGATGAACCTGATCCGTGAAGTGAACTATGGTCAGGCGTTCAGCTTCAAATACTCGACCCGCCCCGGTACCCCGGCTGCTGAACGTGCTTTGGTGGATGACGCGGTCGCCTCCGAACGCCTGTATCGCCTGCAAGCGCTGATCACCGAACAGCAACGTGCCATTCAAAACAGCATGGTCGGCCAAGAGGTAGGCGTTTTGTTTGAAAAGAAAGGCCGCCTTGAAGGTCAGATGGTCGGCAAATCCGATCACCTGCATGCGGTGCATGTTGAATGTGACGCGGCCGTGGGCGATCTGAAGCGCGTGCGGATCACCGGAAGTGGTCCGAATTCGCTGGCGGGTGAACTTATCGGCTAAGTTGCGCTGACAATTGATGACAATCCTATGAAGTTTTGCGGATGGGGCTTGCGTGTCCCGTCTGCTCTTGGCACCATCGGGTTATAGACCTGACAGGAGACCCCATTTGGGAATAGCAGACCTGACCGCAGCACCCGAAGCTCAAGAAGCCTCCGAAGTGCTGCTGGAATTTCCAGACAACCGCCTGCTTATTGATTTGTGCGGCGAGTTTGATCGCAACCTTACTCACATCGAAAGTCATTTGGGCGTGCAGATAATCCGACGCGGCAATCAGCTGGTCGTGATGGGTGAAAGTTCAGCGCGCGAAAAGGCGGGCGAGGTGCTGCAATCGCTTTATGAGCGGCTTGAAAGCGGCAAGGCGGTCGAGCCTGGTGACATCGATGCCGAAATCCGGATGGGCGGGACACAGGACGGCACTGGCACGCGTGACGGCGACCAGATGGAGATGTTCAAAGGCAGCGATGTCGAGATCAAGACCCGCAAAAAGACCATTGAACCACGTACGGCAGCGCAAAAGGCCTATGTCCAAAGCTTGTTCAACAACGAGCTGGCCTTCGGGATCGGTCCGGCGGGTACGGGTAAGACCTATCTGGCGGTGGCTGTCGGCGTGAACATGTTTCTGGGCGGGCATGTGGATCGCATGATCCTGTCGCGCCCTGCGGTCGAGGCGGGTGAGAAACTGGGCTATCTGCCCGGTGACATGAAGGACAAGGTCGATCCGTATATGCAGCCGCTTTACGATGCGCTGAACGATTTCCTGCCCTCGAAGCAGGTCACCAAGTTGATCGAAGAAAAGAAGATCGAGATCGCCCCGCTGGCTTTCATGCGCGGGCGCACGCTGGCGAACGCTTTCGTCGTGTTGGACGAGGCGCAGAACGCCACAACCATGCAGATGAAGATGTTCCTGACTCGTCTTGGTGAAGGCTCGCGTATGGTGATCACGGGCGACCGGTCTCAGGTCGATCTGCCGCGTGGCGTGGACAGTGGTTTGCGTGACGCCGAGGGGTTGTTGAAGGGGATCGACCAGATCAGCTTTAACTATTTCACCTCGAAAGACGTGGTGCGTCACCCGTTGGTCGCGAAGATCATCGAAGCCTATGACGACGCCTCGCAAAAGGCGATGGTGCGTGCGGCCAAGCAGGCGCGCAAAGACTGAGATGTTGGTTGATATCGTATTCGAAGATCCCCGCTGGGAAGCTGCAGACCTGACCGGTTTGGCCGACGGCGCGGCATCGGCGGTGATCGATTATCTTGCACTGACGCCGCCCTTTGGTGATGCGTTCGAAATCAGCCTTTTGGCGTGTGACGACGCCCGCATCGCGGTGCTGAACGGAGATTTCCGAGACAGGCAAAGCGCAACCAACGTGCTGTCATGGCCGTCCGAGGAACGCGCAGCGGACAATGCGGGCGGCAATCCGATCCCCCCGGAAGACCCTGAACTTGGGGATATCGCCATCGCCTATGACACTTGCCTGCGTGAAGCGGGTGAGCAGGGTAAGGAATTTCCCCATCATGTGAGCCATCTTTTGGTGCATGGCGTACTGCATCTGTTGGGTTATGATCACATTAATGACAAAGATGCATGTCTGATGGAGGGGTTAGAGGTTGAAATCCTTGGCAAGATGAACATTTCCAACCCATATGAAAAGTGACGGCGCTTTTGCGCGAAACTGGAAAAGGATCAATGGGCGACACCGCAGACGGATCTTCTAATGCAGCGCAGGGCGCGCTGCAGGATGACACAAGACATCACAGGCCGGGGTTTTTCAGCCGTATTTTCGGTACGCGCAATCCCCGCGATCTGGAACAAGTAACGCTTTCGGATGCTGCGCCGCATGCTAGTGGTACGGCCCCAGTTTCGGCGCCTGGTATGGTGAACCTGCGCCGGATGCGCGTAGAAGACGTCATGATCCCGAAATCCGAAATTGTCTCGGCCCCGGTTGATATTCTGAAAGACGAACTGGTCGAGCAGTTCCGGGAAAGCGGTCTGTCCCGTTTGCCGGTCTTCGACGGAACTTTGGATAGCCCCATAGGTCTTGTGCATTTGAAAGACCTTGCCCTGAACCATGGGTTCAACGGCAAACCCGGCAATAAATCCACGCGCTTTGTGCTGCGTAAGCTGATCCGCCCACTTCTTTTCGTCCCACCCTCGATGCCGATTGGTGTGTTGTTGCAGAAGATGCAGACGGAACGGATTCACATGGCGCTGGTCATTGATGAATATGGCGGGGTCGACGGGCTTGTGACCATCGAAGACCTGATCGAACAGGTCATCGGTGAGATCGAGGACGAACATGACCTTGAAGAAGGCGCATTATGGGTCGAAGAAAAACCGGGCTGCTATCTGCTCGAGGCCAAGACTCCCTTGGATGAATTCGAGGCTGCAACCGGCGTGCGCTTGCAGCATGACCAAGCTGATGATGACGAAATCGAGACCCTGGGCGGTTTGGTGTTCGTTCTGTGCGGGCAGGTTCCTGCACGCGGCGAAGTGATCGCTCATCCAGGTGGGGCCGAGATCGAAGTCGTCGACGCAGATCCGCGTCGCATCAAGCGCCTGCGCGTGCGCATTCCTTCTAAATCTGATGGTTAATGGAATTGTTCGGACCTTGCCGGTCCAATACTGTCTTATTACTGTTCTGGGGGCCGGTTCTGCGCTTGGCCACGCCCCGTTTAATATGCCCGCCTATACCTTGGTGGGCTTTGCAATGGCCATTTACCTCATCATGAACGCGACCTCGGCGCGGCAGGCCTTTCGTCTCAGTTTGATCTGGGGCTTTGGATATTTTGCTGTCTCGTTGTCTTGGTTGGTCGAGCCGTTCATGGTGGATGCGCCGCGTTATGGATGGATGGCGCCGTTTGCCCTGATCATGATGGCCTCGGGCCTTGCTCTTTTTTGGGGGGCGGCGGCAGGCATCGCATTCTGGATGGCCCCGCGTTCACTGCATTGGGCCATGCTCGTAATTGCCTTGGCGGCTGCCGAGATGATCCGTGCGCGGCTATTTACGGGCTTCCCCTGGGCAAGCCCGGGCCATGTTTGGGCCGATCTGCCATTCGCACAATTGGCCGCCTATATTGGGGCGGGTGGATTGGGCGCGCTGACGTTTCTAGCGGCAACATTGCTTGCTCTAAGTTTTACACCTCGTGGTGCTTTGTCCATGCGCTTGCGGGCTATGATCGCTTTCATGGTGTTGACTTCAGGAGCTTATGGCCTTGGAGTATATCGGCAGAATCTGCCGCGTCCTGCCGATACCGCAACGGTTCTTAGACTGGTGCAGCCCAACGCACCGCAACACCTGAAATGGCACCGTGACCATGCTTATGGTTTTGTAGCCCGCCAAATCGAGTTTACAGCGGCTCCTCCCACGCAGGGGATGTCAAAACCAGAGCTGATAATCTGGCCGGAAACATCTGTACCCGCTTTACTGGAATACGCAGGCCCTATTATCCCGAAGATTGCGGTCGCTGCGAAGGGAAGCTCTGTAGCTTTTGGTGTGCAGCGGGGTGAGGCGCCGCGCTATTTCAACAGTCTCGCAGTGATCGATTCAGGCGGCGATATCACGGCAACGTATGACAAACACCACCTCGTACCGTTTGGTGAATACGTCCCATTGGGAAATTGGCTGGAGAAACTCGGCATTTCGGCTTTTGCGGCGCGCGCTGGTCACGGCTATTCGGCGGGGCCGGGGCCGCGCGTTTTGAATATGGGAAGGTTAGGGAAAGTTCTGCCACTGATCTGTTACGAGGCTGTTTTCCCGCGTGATATCAGGAATGCGCCTGAACGTCCCGACTGGATCTTGCAGATAACCAATGACGCGTGGTTCGGTGATTTTTCCGGCCCGCAACAGCACCTTGTCCAAGCGCGTTTCCGTGCGATTGAGTTCGGCTTGCCTGTGATCCGCGTGGCAAATACTGGAATCAGTGCAGCAATTGACGTGCGAGGGCAGATTCGATCTTCGCTTGTGCTTGGGCAGGCCGGATATCTTGATGTGCAATTGCCGGCTGCGGGACCTGCCACAGTTTATGCTGGGGTCGGAGATTTGCCGCTTGGGTTGTTGCTGATTGGCGCCGTTTTTACAGCTGTGTTGCGCCGAAAGCGCTTTTAACATTGACCTTTCGGGATAAAGGCCAGATACCAAACCGGACCACCGTCGCAACGGCTTCCTGGCGTGGCGGGTTGACCCAAATGGAGCATGTTTCATGTCACGACAGAACTATACCTTCACCTCCGAAAGTGTGTCCGAAGGACACCCTGACAAGGTGTGTGACCGCATTTCGGATGCGGTACTTGATGCGTTTTTGGCGGAAGAGCCGAACGCGCGTGTTGCTTGTGAAACCTTTGCCACAAGTGGCATGGTTGTTATCGGCGGCGAAGTTGGCCTGTCCAACCCAGAGCGCTTGAAAGTTATGATGGGCTCGATCAGCCAGATTGCACGCGATTGCATCCGCGACATCGGATACGAGCAAGAGCAGTTCCACTGGAATACCTGCCGCGTCATGAACTTCCTGCACGAACAGTCTGCCCATATTGCTCAGGGTGTGGACCGTGATGGTGCAGGCGACCAAGGGATCATGTTCGGGTACGCAGTGAACGAAACCCCCGAGCTAATGCCCGCTCCGATCCAGTATTCGCAGGCTATTCTAAAGCGTCTGGCCGAGGTGCGTAAAAACGGAACCGAGCCGTCGCTTGGCCCGGATGCCAAATCGCAGCTTTCACTGCGCTATGAAGATGGCAAGCCGGTCGAGGTGACCTCGATCGTTCTGTCCACCCAGCATCTCGACGCTGACATGACCAGCGACGACGTGCGCGCTGTTGTCGAACCCTATATCCGCGAAGTTGTCCCTACCGAGTGGATCAACGGCGGCACCGAATGGCACGTGAACCCGACCGGCAAATTCGTCATCGGCGGTCCGGATGGCGATGCGGGCCTGACAGGTCGTAAGATCATCGTTGATACCTATGGCGGCGCAGCCCCACATGGTGGCGGTGCGTTCTCGGGGAAAGATCCAACCAAGGTGGACCGTTCGGCCGCCTATGCCGCGCGCTATCTGGCGAAAAACATCGTGGCCGCTGGCATGGCCGAACGCTGCACATTGCAACTGTCTTATGCGATCGGCGTGGCCAAACCTTTGTCGACCTATGTCGACACACACGGCACAGGCGAAGTGGATGAAGCCGGGATTGAACGTGCTGTCGAGCAGGTCATGGACCTGACGCCGCGCGGCATTCGCGAACATCTGGGCCTGAACAAACCCATCTTCCAACGCACCGCGGCCTATGGTCACTTCGGTCGTGCACCCGAGGCTGATGGTGGCTTTAGCTGGGAAAAAACCGATCTGGTCGAGGCGCTGAAAAAAGCCGTCTGATCCGTCCGAAAACATGTTGATGCGCCCCGCCTTGAATTCGGCGGGGCGTTGTCGTTTTGTGGACCTCATGAAACGGCTCACCCGCATAATGGTCATTGGCGCCTCAGGCAGCGGTAAATCGACCGTCGCAAAGGCGTTGGGCGGCGCGCTGGACCTACCTGTGGTCCATGGCGATCGCTTTTATTGGCTGCCGGGCTGGGTTGCGCGCGAACGGGTCGAGGTCAAACGCCTGTTTGACGAGGCCGCCCTTGCCGACCACTGGATCATTGATGGGAACAACAGTGAAAGCATGATGATGCGGGCGGAACGGGCGCACCTGATCATCTATCTGCATCTCAACAAATACCAACGCATGTGGCGGGTCTTTCTGCGCAGTCTACGCAACTTTGGCCAAACCCGACCGGATATGGGCGACGGATGCCCCGAGAGGTTTGATCGTGAGTTCTTGTTCAATTGGGTCTGGAAATATGACCAGCGTTCGAAGCCTAAAATGGACTGGTTCGCGGATCATTGGGTCGACAAACGATCCGTCCTGCGGCTGACGAATGCCCGCGACATCTCGCGATTTACCGCAGATCCCATCACTGCACTGAAACACCTTGGGGTACTCGATGGGCTTGACGGATGCGTCGCCACGCGTCAGAAGCGCGACCCATGACAGAAAGCACGCATAAATCCGGTGCGCCATGGCGCAATTTCTATGGTCGTCTGAAGGGTAAGGGGCTGCGCGATAGCCAGCAGGCCTATCTGGATGAAGACCTGAAAGCACTCAGTCCCGGTGCGGTGGATTGGGAAGAAAACCCCGACCGCACTCCGCTGGACCTGAAGGCGCTATTTGGCGACAAACCTGTCTGGTTGGAAACCGGCTTTGGCGGCGGCGAGCATATGGTACATCAAGCCGCCACCTATCCAGATATCGGCATCATCGGATGCGAGCCTTATATCAACGGCGTTGCCATGCTTCTGGGCAAGATCCGCAAAGCTGGATGCGAAAATGTCGCTGTGCATCCCGGGGACGTGCGCGACCTGTTTGATGTGCTTCCGCCCGAAAGCATCGACAAAGCCTTCCTGCTCTACCCTGACCCGTGGCCCAAAAAACGCCACCACCGCCGCCGCTTTGTGACGCCTGAATATCTGGAACCGTTCCACAAGGTTCTGAAACCCGGTGCGGAATTCCGTGTGGCCACTGATATTCCGGATTACGTTCGCCAAACCCTGGAAGAGGTGCCGCGTGCAGGTTTCGAATGGTTGGGTGAACGGGCCGACGACTGGCGCACCCCTTGGAGCGACTGGATCTCAACCCGCTACGAACAAAAAGCGCTGCGCGAAGGTCGTACCCCGCATTACCTGACCTTCCGCCGGATCTGATCCCCGCATTTTCTTGTCGCAAATATCCTGGGGTGAGGCCGTCAGGCCGAGGGGCAACGCCCCTTTCCGCTGGCCTCGCCAAAATGTCTGCGCTATCAGAACAGCACGACAATAGGAGAACACGCATGTCCGGACACGGCCCCGCCATCCCCATGACCGCCCGCAAATCCGGCCCCCTAAAAGGCGAGGCCCGTGTGCCCGGCGATAAGTCGATCAGCCACCGGTCGCTAATCTTGGGTGCGATGGCCGTGGGCGAGACCCACATTACCGGCCTTCTGGAAGGCGAAGACGTGCTGGGAACGGCAGACGCGATGCGTGCTTTTGGCGCGGATGTGGAACGATTGGGCGACGGCGAATGGCGTGTGAACGGCGTCGGCGTCGGCGGTTTTGCTGAACCCGAGGATGTGATTGACTGTGGCAATGCTGGAACGGGCGTGCGTTTGATCATGGGGGCGATGGCGACCTCTCCGATCACAGCGACGTTTACCGGCGACGCGTCCCTGCGCTCGCGTCCGATGGGGCGTGTGACCGACCCGATCGCGCTTTTCGGCGCGCAAAGCTATGGCCGTGACGGTGGCCGCATTCCGATGACAATCGTCGGTGCGCGTGAACCGGTTGCGGTGACCTACACAACGCCCATGGCCTCGGCGCAGGTGAAGTCGGCTGTGCTTCTGGCGGGCCTGAACGTGCCCGGCAAAACCGTCGTGATCGAAAAAGAAGCCACACGCGACCACACCGAGCGGATGTTGGCAGGCTTCGGAGCCGAGATCACGGTCGAAGACACCGATGAAGGCCACAAGATCACTCTGACCGGTCAGCCCGAGTTGAAGCCGCAGACAATCACCGTCCCGCGCGATCCAAGCTCGGCTGCCTTCCCGGTCTGTGCCGCGCTGATCGTGCCAGGCTCGGACGTGTTGGTGCCGAATATCGGCCTAAACCCAACCCGAGCGGGTCTGTTCTATACCCTGCAAGACATAGGTGCGGATCTGACCTTTGAAAACGAACGCGTCGAGGGCGGCGAGCCGGTCGCAGACCTGCGTGCAAAATACTCGCCCAACATGAAGGGGATCGAGGTTCCGGCGGAACGCGCCGCGTCCATGATCGACGAATATCCCATTTTGTCCGTGGTGGCGTCCTTCGCGACTGGCAAAACAGACATGCCCGGCGTGCACGAGCTGCGCGTGAAGGAAAGCGACCGGATCGACGCTATGGCCAAAGGTCTGCGTGCCGCTGGCGTCACCGTGGATGAAGGCGAGGATTGGTGGAGCGTCGAGGGCCTGGGCCCCGACGGAGTTCCCGGCGGTTGCACCGTTGCCACCGTTCTGGATCACCGCATCGCGATGAGCTTTGCCTGCCTTGGCTTTGCATCGCGAAAGCCCATCAATCTGGACGATGGCGGCCCCATCGCCACCAGCTTCCCGGTGTTCGAGCCGCTGATGTCGGGGCTTGGCGCTCAGATCGTACGGTCGAACGGGTAGAGTGATCTCTGAAATCCGGTAGTTTCGTCAGATGAATTGCGCGCCGGATTTTTCGAGCGTGTCACGCGCCTTGGCGTTTGCTTTCGGAAGCGCTCCTAGAAGCCCATCTGAAATCAGCGAGACCTTGTAGCCACGCGCCAAAGCGGCCTGCGCGGTTTTGTTCACGCAAAAGGCAGTGTCCAGACCGGCGATCTGCAGGTGTCCGATATTCAGTTGCGCCAATAGCGTGTCGAGGCTGCCCGTTTCAAATCCGTCTTGAACGCGCTTTACGACCTCATGTTGCCCTAACTGCGCAAAGGGCGCCGCCATCTGTGTGCCGGGGTGTCCTGCAATTCCCTGACCCTTCATGAAGATCTTCGCAAACGCCTTGGTGGACGGTTGGCTCCACTCCTGACGGATCACTACGACGGGAAAGCCATTCTCTTCGGCGGCCTGTGCAGCCTCGCTTATTGCAAGGGCTGCATGTGCTTTTTGCTCTTCGGAATACTGCCCACCGTTCCAAAAATCTTCTTGCAGGTCGATCAGCAGCAGTGCGGTGCCCGGGCGGATTTCAATGGGTTGCCCCTGCGTGACGATGCCAATCCTGCGAAGGGTGAGTAAGGCCCAAAGAAAAGCAGCGATAACGATGATCGATGCGGCCCAGATATACATCATGACGGAGGTCCCAATCTGCTGTGGCAATGGCGCGCAACACGCAGGGCGGTCGCAATGTCATCGGCGCTCAATCCATCGGTCAGTTCAGACAGTATCGCGCCTTCCTTTTCGAGGATGCGAGTGATCTGATCGAGCCCGGATTTAGTCAGGGCAATCAGCGGCGATCGTGCGTGACGTGGGTTCTTTTGTTTTTCCGCCAGGCCGACCTTGATGGTGTCGTTTACCATCAGCTGAACATACTGGCGCTGGATTTCCAATTTGAAGGCAATATCGGGCACGGTTTGTGGGCCGTGTTCGGTCAATGCCTCCAGCACAGCCCGCATTCGTACAGTTAGCCCTGTGCCTTGCAGATCGGATTCTATTCTGGCTTCGATGCGCTGCATAAGGGGGCGCGATAGCCAGAGAAGGGATTTTAAGTCAGTCATGATGGGATTAATAATGTCATATTGACAGTAGTAATGTCAATATGAAGCCTTTCTTTTGCAACTCCAATTTGCGATGCAGCAATGACCAAAGGAGGAAACGCCATGCCATTTACTGTTGCAATCGACGGCCCGGCCGCAGCTGGCAAGGGTACGGTGTCAAAAGCTGTTGCCGCGCATTTTGGTTTTGCGCATCTGGACACAGGGCTGCTTTACCGCGCGGTTGGGGCAAAGGTCTTGGAAGGTGCAGATCCGGTTGAGGCCGCGCAATCTTTGACGCCCGCGGACATGCAAGGTGATCTGCGCACGCCCGATGTCGCTCAGGCGGCATCGAAGGTTGCTGTAATTTCTGAAGTTCGCGCCGCGCTTGTGGATTTCCAACGCAATTTCGCTGCCCGTGATGGCGGCGCGGTGCTGGACGGGCGCGACATTGGCACCGTGATTTGCCCGGATGCGGATGTAAAGCTGTTCGTCACCGCAAGCGCAGAGGTCCGCGCCGAGCGCCGCTTTCTGGAGCTGTCCGCAAAAGATCACGATGTCAGCCGTGACCAAGTTCTGGCGGACGTGATTGCACGTGACAAACGCGACAGCGAACGGAAAGAGGCACCGCTGAAGCCTGCCGAAGACGCAGTGATCATCGACACGTCTGACTTGTCGATCGAGGGTGCAGTGGCACTGGCCGTCGCGCAAATCGCCTCTAAGCGCTGAAACTCTCTTCACCACACTGTGCATCGCATGTGACATCCGAGGTGGCTATTGTTGACCCAATCGGAGGTCAGCTGATGCGCTTTGCCAATTTCCTTGTTCTTGCTGTATGCCTTGCAATTGTCAGTCCCATGCAATTGTCAGCGCAGGTCCAAAGCGAACCGCCCATGACATATGAGCGGATTGGACGGATTTTGGCGGCCATCGACCCCGACCTTCAGCCGCAGGGGAACGGGTTTCAGATGGTCATCGGAGGGGTGCCGATGATTGTAATTACCGACCCTGCGGCTGATCGCATGCGCGCGATGGTTCGGATCGGACCCGCTGGTGCGATGGATGACGCCTTGATGCAGCGGATGCTGCAAGCCAATTTCGACGCTGTGCTGGACGCGCGCTATGCGGTTGCGGGCGGGCAGATCTGGTCGACTTTTATCCATCCGCTATCTCCGCTTGAAACGCGGCAATTGGTATCCGCTTTGACCCAGACGGTCGTTGCCGCCCAAAGCTTTGGAACGGCATTCACGGGTGGCGGTGTGCAGTTCGGCGGTGGTGACAGCAACGCGTTGCAGCAAGAGTTGATTGATCAGCTTCAGAAGAAGGGTATCCCGCTGTAGCGCACGGAATGCCCTTGATTTACAGGCAGAATCCCCGTAAATCCCGCCCTGTCGACAAGGTGCAATTGCCGCGACACAGGGAAAGACAGGCAGGGTCGAGGTTTCGGCCCTCTTTGTTTTGCGTCTAACCTGTTGACCAAATTGGGAAATCCAAGACCGGCGGAGACAACCGCTCGGCCCGTGAAAATGACTGTAAAGGAATGAAACGCCACATGGCTAACGCAACCATGGAGGAATTCGAAGCCCTCCTTAACGAAAGCTTCGAAATGGACACCCCGGACGAGGGTTCGGTTGTCAAAGGTAAAGTCATCGCTGTTGAAGCTGGCCAAGCCATCATCGACGTCGGCTATAAAATGGAAGGCCGCGTTGATCTGAAAGAATTCGCAAACCCGGGTGAAGCCCCTGAAATCGCCGTTGGCGACGAAGTGGAAGTCTACCTGCGCGCGGCTGAAAACGCCCGCGGCGAAGCCGTCATCTCGCGCGAGATGGCCCGCCGTGAAGAAGCATGGGACCGCCTGGAAAAAGCATACGCAGACGATGCACGCGTCGAAGGCGCGATCTTCGGGCGCGTCAAAGGCGGCTTCACCGTCGATCTGGGCGGCGCTGTTGCGTTCCTGCCCGGCTCGCAGGTTGACGTACGCCCCGTACGTGACGCTGGCCCGCTGATGGGTCTGAAGCAACCGTTCCAGATCCTGAAAATGGACCGTCGCCGTGGCAACATCGTTGTATCGCGTCGCGCTATCCTGGAAGAAAGCCGTGCCGAACAGCGCGCCGAAGTCATCGGCAATCTGTCGGAAGGCCAAGCAGTTGACGGCGTGGTCAAGAACATCACCGAATACGGTGCGTTCGTTGATCTGGGCGGCGTTGACGGCCTGCTGCACGTCACCGACATGGCATGGCGCCGTGTGAACCATCCTTCCGAGATCCTGACGATCGGCGAAACCATCAAGGTTCAGGTCATCAAGATCAACAAAGAAACCCACCGCATCAGCCTGGGCATGAAGCAGTTGCAAGACGATCCGTGGGATCTGGTTGCTGCCAAGTACCCGCTGGAATCGGTGCACACTGGCCGCGTGACCAACATCACCGACTATGGTGCATTCGTAGAGCTGGAGCCCGGTGTCGAAGGTCTGGTACACGTTTCCGAAATGTCGTGGACCAAGAAGAACGTACACCCCGGCAAGATCGTGTCGACAAGCCAAGAAGTCGAAGTCATGGTTCTGGAAATCGACGGCGCCAAGCGTCGCGTGTCTCTGGGCCTGAAGCAGACCATGCGCAACCCGTGGGAAGTGTTTGCAGAAACTCACCCCGAGGGCACCGAGGTCGAAGGCGAAGTCAAGAACATCACCGAATTCGGTCTGTTCATTGGTCTCGACGGCGAAATCGACGGCATGGTTCACCTGTCGGACATCTCGTGGGACGAGCGTGGCGAAGAAGCTATCCAGAACTTCAAGAAGGGCGACATCGTCAAAGCTGTTGTTTCGGAAGTTGACACCGACAAAGAGCGTATCTCGCTGTCGATCAAAGCCCTGGACGGCGATCCCTTCGCGGAAGCTGTTGGCGGCGTGAAGCGCGGCTCGATCATCACTGTTGAAGTGACTGCAATCGAAGATGGCGGCATCGAAGTCGAGTATGAAGGCATGAAATCCTTCATCCGTCGTTCGGACCTGTCGCGTGACCGCTCTGAACAGCGCCCCGAGCGTTTCCAGGTTGCTGACAAGCTGGACGTTCGCGTGACCAATGTTGACGCGAAATCGCGTCGTCTGGGTCTGTCGATCAAAGCACGTGAAATCGCGGAAGAGAAAGAAGCCGTAGAACAGTATGGTTCGTCGGATTCGGGTGCGTCGCTGGGTGATATCCTGGGTGCAGCTCTGAAGCAGGACTAAGTCCTCACGCCTGAAAATTTTGGAACGGCCCTGCGCATTGCGTGGGGCCGTTTCGCTTTCAAGCCCTACGAATCATGGTGTCAGGGATGATGCCAAGCAGCCAGAGTTTCCAGATCAGCAACGATGTGCATTTGCAGCATCGGATTTTTCACGCAGAAAATGGCAGAAATTTGTTTAATTTCCCCCAACTTGCGTCCTAAGGCTTGTATCCACAGCTTTGGTTTGCTCCTATATTCGACAGAATAAGGATGCAAAATCCATTAGATAGGCCAATTTGGGGGGACCAGAATGATCCGGTCTGAACTGATCCAGAAGATCGCGGATGAAAATCCGCACCTTTATCAACGTGATGTTGAGCGCATTGTGAACACCATTTTTGAAGAGATCATTGAAGCCATGGCTCGTGGCGATCGGGTCGAACTGCGCGGCTTTGGCGCATTTTCTGTGAAGAAAAGAGATGCTCGTATCGGGCGTAACCCGCGCACGGGCGAGTCGGTTGAAGTTGAAGAAAAGCACGTTCCTTTTTTCAAGACCGGAAAGCTTCTGCGGGACCGGCTGAACGGCAAGTAAGAGGATCCAAATGCGGTACATCCGTTACGCCTTTTTGGCAGCCCTTGGTGTTGTGTTGATCACGGTGGCGCTGGCCAACCGTGGGTCTGTGACGTTGAATATTCTGCCTGGCGAGCTATCGGGCTTCCTTGGGTGGAGCTGGTCTATCACTCTGCCCCTATTTGTCATCATTTTCGGCAGCGTGGTCTCTGGGATTCTCATCGGGTTCGTTTGGGAATGGCTGCGCGAGCACAAGCTGCGCGCGGAAGGGGCCCGAAGCCGTCGTGAGCGCGACCAGTTGGCCCGCGAGGTGAAATCCCTGCGCGAACCTGCAACCCGCACCGGTGACGACGTGTTGGCCCTGCTGGACAAGACCAGCTAAATCGCATGAGCATTTCAGTAAAGATCTGTGGGCTGAAAGACCCCGCACAGCTTGCGGCTGCAGTTGATGCAGGTGCGCGGTATATCGGCTTTAACTTCTTTCCCAAAAGTCCACGTTCGGTAACGGTCGACCAGGCCGCTGCGCTGATGCTGGACGTTCCCATGGGGGTGGCCAAAGTCGCGCTGGTGGTGAACATGGAAGATGCCGAGATCGACAAGATCGTGAACGGGACGACGGCGGACATGATCCAGCTGCATGGCGCGGAAAGCCCAGAACGCGTGGCCGAGGTCAAGGCGCGTTTCGGTTTGCCTGTGATCAAAGCAATCGGCATTGCTGGCCCTGAGGATACAGCGCAGATTGACCTTTATGCCGGGGTTGCCGATCAGCTGTTGATTGACGCTAAGGCGCCGAAAGGTGCAGATCTGCCGGGTGGCAATGGCGTGCCTTTCGACTGGCGGTTGGTACAACGCAAATACTGGCCCTGCCCGTGGATGCTGGCGGGCGGTCTGACCCCTGACAACGTGGCCGAGGCCATCCGCCTGACGGGGGCCAAGCAGGTTGATGTGTCATCGGGCGTGGAAACCGCGCCTGGGGTGAAAGATCCCGCACTGGTAAAAACTTTCATTGCGAACGCACATACCGCAACGCCCTAATTGCACAGTCAACTCGTCCCTGTTGGGCAGAAAAACCGCTGGAAAACCACGCCCCCCCAATCTATGCAGGTGTGAAATGCGCAGAGCGGGGGGCAGCATGGCCAACGATCTTTTTAACAGCTTCATGAATGGTCCTGACGAAAAGGGACGGTTTGGCGATTTCGGTGGGCGCTTCGTGTCCGAAACCCTGATGCCGCTGATCCTTGACCTCGAGGCCGAGTACGAGAAGGCCAAGACCGACGACAGTTTCTGGGCCGAGATGAACGATCTGTGGACACATTACGTCGGTCGCCCCAGCCCGCTTTACTTTGCCGAAGGGCTGACCAAGCATCTTGGCGGCGCCAAGGTCTATATGAAACGTGACGAGCTGAACCACACAGGCGCGCACAAGATTAACAACGTGCTGGGGCAGATCCTGCTGGCCCGCCGCATGGGTAAGACTCGTATTATTGCGGAAACGGGTGCTGGTCAGCACGGCGTTGCCACGGCAACCGTCTGCGCGAAGTTCGGTCTGAAATGCATCGTCTATATGGGCGCGCATGACGTGAAGCGTCAGGCGCCGAACGTCTTCCGTATGCGTCTGCTTGGGGCCGAAGTTGTGGCTGTTGAAAGTGGTCGTGGCACATTGAAAGACGCAATGAACGACGCGCTGCGCGACTGGGTGACGAATGTGGCCGACACGTTCTATTGCATCGGCACCGCGGCGGGTCCGCACCCTTATCCGGCGATGGTGCGCGACTTCCAGTCGATCATCGGCAAGGAAGCCAAAGAGCAGATGATGAAAGCCGAAGGCCGTCTGCCCGACACGCTCATTGCGGCCATTGGCGGTGGTTCGAACGCTATTGGCCTGTTCTACCCTTTCCTTGACGATAAGTCGGTGAACATCATTGGCGTCGAAGCCGGCGGCAAGGGCGTGAATGACGATATGGAGCACTGCGCCTCCCTGACCGGCGGCCGCCCCGGCGTGCTGCATGGCAACCGCACCTTCCTGTTGCAAGACGACGATGGGCAGATTCTAGATGGTTATTCGATCTCGGCGGGATTGGACTATCCGGGGATCGGGCCTGAACACAGCTGGCTGCACGAGATTGGGCGCGCTGAATACGTGGCGATCACCGACAAGGAAGCGCTGGACGCGTTCCAGCTGTGCTGCTCGACCGAGGGCATCATTCCCGCGCTGGAACCCTGCCACGCGCTGGCCCACGTGACGAAGATCGCGCCGACGCTGCCCAAGGATCACATCATCTGCATGAATATGTGTGGACGGGGTGATAAGGACATCTTCACCGTCGCCAAGTATCTGGGGTTTGACATGTCAGATACTGAAGGCCGCGACGCGGACTAAATCTTTCCGAGAGTTTAGGTTTGTATGAAGCTGCCGCGCTGTCATGGGTGCGGCAGCTTTTCTATTTCGTATTGATTATGGACTCTGGAGCAGACCGATATGCGCCGTGGGCTATCGCGCTTCGACCTCTGCTGCGATGCGCCGGAATATTGCGATGTTGTTGTCGTTTACGCCGTCACCACGGAACCCGCGATCGGCACTGTTAAGGGCGATCACGACGCCGCGGGCCTTGTCGATATAGATATACTGTCCATAAATGCCGCGCGCGTAATATTCGCCCTCGGTTGCGTCCGGAGCCATCCACCACTGGTACCCGTATTGTTCGTTTCCGTTGGCCGTTGGCGCTGATGGGCGGGTCGATGCTGCGATCCAATCGGTAGGCACGATTTGTTGTCCGTTCCACACGCCGTCTTGGCGAAACATCTCTCCGAACCGGGCATAGTCGCGGGTCGTCAGGTTCAGCCCGCCCAAGACAAATGCGACGCCATATCCGTCGGTCAGGTAATAGGGATCCGCCTCAAGCCCCATCGGGGCGATGACATGCTCTTGCAGAAGGTCTGGAATGCTACGCCCGGTCGCGCCGCGCACCACCATCCCGATCACATGCGTGTCGATCGAAACATATTGCCATGTCTCACCCGCAGGCGCAAAACTGTCCTGAAGCCCAGCCGCAAATTGATCCATTGACCGCCCCAATGCCAATACACGGCCCATGCGGTTGATGTCGGAATTGAAGTCCAGATAATCCTCGTTAAACACGACGCCAGACGCCATGTTCAGCACGTTTCGCACGCTTGCGCCCGCATATGCGCTGCCCCTCAGTTCTGGGGCGTATGTTTCGACCGGATCGTCCAAAGATGCGATGGCACCTTGCTCTAGCATGATGCCCACCAAGGCAGACAAATAGCTTTTCGCCATGGACCAACTGATCCGCCGGTCATCCGGCCCGGTGCCAAGGTAATAGCTTTCATGGCGCAGCTGCCCGTCTTTTAGCACCACCAACCCAGTGACCGCGCGATCCTTGATCCAGGTGTTCACTGTCTCATCCGGCGACCAGTTTCCCCCCGCGGGCAATGGGGCAACCGACCCATCCCCACGTGACATGCTGCGCGTCAAAAATGCGCTATCCATGTTGGAAAAGTTGCCCACGATCTTTTCTTCCGAGAACAGAGAATTCACTGCAAGAAGCCGGGTGATCTGTTCGCGTTTCCAAAGACCCGCAAGGATCAGAAGCACGAAAAGGGCAAGAATGGTGCGGAAAAGGTATTTCAAGACAGTACGCATGTGGCCTCCGATGTTCGAAAGCTAGGGTGCCGTCCAATCCACCCAGCGTCCATGAAAATCTACCCGACCAAACGTCAACTTGCGCCCCTCGGGCCATAAGGTCAGGGTGATGGCTGCACCCGGCGCGTCTTGCTCATCCGCCTCCATCGAAAGATGAGCGATGGGCCCGCGCTGCGCGGCAGTCTCGATGGCTGCTAAGCAGCGATCTTGTGTTGCGGGTGGAAAATATTGCCAAGCAATCGTGTGATAGATCAGGGTCAGATGATCCTGCGCGACATTTTTCAACTGCGCTTCAAGCCATTCGGCCGCATCGCCCTGATCCACATGCGCGTCAAAAATCGCGGCGGCGGCGCGACTGCGCGCCAACCGCTCGGGCTGGTCCGCCCACAGGTATGACGACATGCGCAAAAGGTCGTCCGGGTCCGTGATGTCCATCGGCATCAGGTCAACGCCGCGCCGCGACAGGACTGTTGGCAATGCGCCTGTGGGCAGATCTGCCCGCCAGTCCGGCGTCAATAATACTGGTGCATCCTCTGGCCCCAACTGCCCGTCACCCACCTGCAATGCGAAGCGATCCCACATCAGGTTCAATCCTGCGCTCGCCCCCAACTCGTATACGCGCATGGGCAAGTCGTATTGCGCCGCCAACCAATGCCCCATCGAAATCATCACCGCCGCGCGTCTCACTTCATTGGTTTGCGGGGGCAAGTCCAGCCATTGGTTCAGGACATCTGCGTGATCTGACAAGGCTACGTTCAACGCCGCTGAAAGCTGATCATCGTTTGGTGTCGGATTGGCGGGATAGGCGGTCACCAGCGGGGCGCAGTTCCCGGTCAAAACAAGCGCGTGCAATCCTGCCAGAAAGCGCAGCGGCAGGGATTGCCCACTTGGCCCCAGATCCCCCGGCCAGTCGAACATCCGATCTGTCAGGGGTGTTCCGGGGCGTAGGGATTGGGCAAGCAGATCCAATACGCGCGCCGTAAACGGGGATCCCAGCTGCCGGTTGCTTTCCGCCTGATAGGTGAACGCGTCACGCAAGCTCATGAGAACTTGTCCATCAGCTTCTGAAGCGGGCTGCGTGTGTCTTCGGGCTTGGCCGCTGCAGGTTGCGGACGTGGTTGCGGTGGTTCCTTCTTCTTAGATTTCGGGGCAGCGTCGGGGGCATTGCCGCCAGAAGAACGCGGCGGGTTCACACGCCGGCCGATGGCATTCATGAACTTCCCGCTATCGCCTGCGGCCAGGTCCGCCGCTCCGTCCGAGCATCCGCGCAGCACGTCATCCAGCCAGTCCTGATCCGCCTTTGCAAAGTCACGTAGCACGAACGAGGCAACGGCCGCCTTGTTGCCGGGATGACCAATGCCCATGCGTACTCGCTGATAGTCGGCCCCAATATGGGCATGGATTGACCGAAGGCCGTTATGGCCCGCATGCCCCCCTCCGGTCTTCACGCGGCACTTGCCAGGGGCCAGGTCCAGTTCGTCGTGGAACACGACCACATCATCCGGGGTCAGTTTGTAAAACCGCATCGCCTCGCCCACGGATTGGCCCGAGAGGTTCATAAAGGTTTCCGGTCGCAACAGGATGACCTTCTGGGACCCCAGCTTGCCTTCGCTGACACTGCCCTGAAACTTGCCGCGCCATGGTGAAAAGCCGTGGTCATCTGCAATGCGCTCGACAGCCATGAAGCCAATATTGTGCCGGTTTCCTGCGTATTTAGCACCCGGGTTTCCAAGCCCTACGAACAGTTTCATTTACCGTTATTCCTTCTGGACATCGGGCCCGTAACCCGAAATTATCATTTTCGGTAATCTACTTGGCCTGATCAGGCGTGGCAAATGCCTTGATGTAATCGGTCACCCATGGGGAAACGCATGCCGCAATTCAAACTGGATGGGCTGATCCTTAAGATCCCTCGGAACTGCATGAATGACAATATTCAAGAGGCGATCAATCTTGGTCAATACGAGCAAAATGAAACGAAAGCTCTGCATCGGCATATCACACCGGATGATCGTGTTTTAGATCTTGGTGGTGGCGTAGGGTATATCGCGCTTCAAGCCGCCCGCATTGTTGGGGCTCAGAATGTAACAACAGTTGAAGCCAGCCCGGCCATGCATAAGGCCATCGGCGATAATGCCGAGAAAAACGGCCTTGATGCCTTGCGTGTCGTACACGGGGCGGTCGTGCCGGATAGCCATAAAGGTGATGCCGTGCAGTTCGAGGTTTTGCCGGGGTTTTGGGCCTCGTCTATTGCAGCCGAGGGGGGCAAGAAAAAGAAGGCGTCGACGCTGGTCGACGTTCCGGCGTTGAAATTCGGAGAGCTGCAGACGCGCTCGATGCCGACCGTGATTTCGATGGATATCGAAGGGGCTGAACTTGACTTGGCTCAATGCGTGTGGCGACCCGAGGTGCGGATTGTGATTATGGAGGTTCACCCAAATAGATATGGGCTACACGCTCTGAGACAGCTGGTCAGCAGCATGTTCGCAAATGGATTTGGCCCAATGCCTTGGGGAACTCGGGGCAGCGTTATGGTGTTCACGCGACTGGACGCTCCAACCGGGCAATAAAAAACGGGGCCCCGAAGGACCCCGTTTCACACAGTCTTTGAGGAAGATGTTTATTCTTCAGCCGCAGCGGCTTCTTCTTCGCCTGCTTCTTCGGTTGCATCACCGTCATCCGACGAACGCAGCGAGCTGGGCGCCGAGATGTTGGCGATGACGAAGTCACGGTCAACAGTGGTTTTGGCACCTTCCGGCAGGGTCACATCCGAGATGTGGATCACGTCGCCGACGTCTTTGCCGGCCAGATCAACAACGATCTTCTCGGGGATCTCGCCAGCCAGAACGTTCAGTTCAACTTCCGGACGCACGATGGTCAGAACGCCACCACGCTTCAGGCCGGGGGCTTCTTCTTCGTTCTCGAATTCGACGTGGATGAACAGGCTGATCCGGCTGGTGCGGCGCAGGCGCATCAGGTCCAGGTGGGTCGGCAGGTCTTTTACAACGTCACGCTGTACGTTGCGGCAGATCACGCGGACATCTTCCTGGCCGTCGATCTTCAGGTTCCACAGGGTCGACAAGAAACGACCGGCCTTCAGCTTTTTGAACAGCTCGTTGAAGGGGATGTTGATCGCAAGCGGCTCTTCGCCACCGCCGTAAACGATACCCGGTACCAAGCCTTCGCGGCGAGCTTGACGAGCGGCCCCCTTGCCTGTCCCCGTACGTACCGTGGCTTCAAGATTCGGAATCTCACGTGCCATTGGTTTTCTCCATATTCAATTAGGTGCGGGAATCCTCCAAGGGTGTAAGCCCCGCAGTGAAGCCGTGCCTATAGACTGGATCGGTCCAGTTGAAAAGGGAATTATGCGTCATTTGCGTGGTTTTATTGGTGTTCCACGCGCCTCTGGACCATGTTGCGTTGTTCTTGCGCCATTTTCGCTTGGATCGCGTTGATTGCAGAATTTCGCCCAAAGGCTTGCCTGGTTTCGGCCAAACGCTCTTCATGATCCGCGAGGGCTTGCGCAAGCTGCACATTCAGTTGTTTTACTTGAGCCTGAGCCTGCTTTTGCCAGTGGTCAAAGTGCCCACTGGACAAGGCTGGATTCTGACCGCTTTCAACATCATACCCTGGAAGCGCACCCAGCCGTTCGCGCAAATCCGTGATCTGTTTTTCCAGACCCGCAATCCGGGCTGACGTGTTGGACAGTTCGGCCATGGCGCGGTCCAGTATCAGCGCTGTCAGGTCGGAAAGTTGTGACGATGGCGATGACATGTCAGCTCCTGAATGATTTCTTTGCACGCTGACGCATTTTCTCGGCAAATCGGATGGCTGCGGCGACGGCCTGATATTGATCGGACGGTATCTCGCGACCGATTTCGACAGTGGCATGAAGCGCGCGCGCGGTGGGTGGATCGCGATGGATGGGCACGCCATTTTCTGATGCGATTTCGCGAATGCGGGCCGCAACTTCGTCGACGCCTTTTGCGACGCAGATTGGGGCTTCGCCCGGAAGGCGAGACCATTTCAGCGCAACAGCATAATGGGTTGGGTTGACCACAATTACGTCCGCGTCTGGGACGTCCTGCATCATCTGATTTGTCGCGATGTCATAGGCTTTTTGGCGGCGTTGGCCTTTCATATGCGGATCGCCTTCATTCTGCTTGATCTCGTCCATCAGCTCTTTGTGTGACATTCGGTTTTTGCGTAGATGTTCCTGATGCTGCCACAGATAATCGATCCCGCCGATGATCATCGCGACCAACAACACAATGGCAAAGAACTCGATCGAAAGGTCCATCAACAGGACCGAAACCATACCGGGGGTCAACGCCAGCGCGGCCAGCATTTCCGGTAGGTTGACCCAGATGAAGACGCCAAGGATGACTCCATAGATCGACAGTTTGACAAAGCTCTTGAAAAACTCGAACAGACCCGAGCGGCCGAATTTGTTTTTGGCGTTGGACAGCGGAGAGATGCGGTTCAGTTTCGGCATCAGCTTTTCCGGCGATACGACGAAGCTGCGCGTTACAATGGACAGACCCAATACGGCAATCATGGGCAACACCAGCCACGGGGTTAGCCGCCATGCGATCGAGGTCATGGCGTTCGCCAGCACCGGACCAGCCTGCCCATGAAATGCATGATGCGCCAGTTGATCCGATCGCTCGATCATACTGGCAAGTATCGTGCCAATCCCCGTCATCGTCGATGCTCCAAGGGCCGTGGCCAGCAGAAGAAGGACCATATAAGACATGGCCGTGTTCAGATCTGAAGATCGCGGAACCTCGCCTCGTTTTCGGGCATCATCCAGTTTCTTCTGCGTTGGTTCGTGTTGCTTGCTGTCGTCGTCTTCGTCCGCCATCACCACCCCGCAAATGGATTGTGAAGCAGGGCATCGAAGGCGCGCTGCCAGATGGGAAGAAGCACCGGCGTCGTAACGGCCAAAAGGATCAATCCCCCTGCCGTAATGGCGGGCGCGCCGACGAAAGCCACCATCAATTGCGGCATGGCGCGGTTGATGACGCCAAGTGCCACATTGTACAGAAGCGAAACGATGACAAAGGGCGCAGCTAAGGTGAACGCAAACCCAAACGCCCGCGCGATATGCGAGATCCCCCAGTCCGAGAACCCCTGCGCATCTGGAAGGTCTCCCACTGGAAAGATCTGATAAGACATAATAAATCCTTCAACGATCCGCACATGCAGACCCAGCATTACTGCAAGCGCTAGCCCCGCAATGGTCAGGACATGCCCGATGGCAGGTTGCGGGTCCGAACTGTTGCCCCCCATCAGTTGCGCAAGCGAAGTGGATTGCGCTGCGATGCTGCCCGCGATCTGCAGCGAGACGACCGCCAAACGAAGGGCTATTCCGAACCCCAGCCCGACGATCGGTTCACTCATCAGGTAAATTGGTGATGTCAGGGTGCCGATTGACGCGTCCACCCCGGAAGCCACGGCAGGCGAGACGATGATTGTGAAGGCCAGCCCGATGAACAGGCGGACCCGCGCGGGTACCATGGTTTCACCGAAAGCAGGCAACAAAGCCATCGCCGCGCCGACACGCAAAAACACGACGAAGCCCAGCAGGAAGAAAGCCTGAGACTGGGTCATGATTTGAGCGAGCTGTTCGTTCATGCAGGCACCAAACCAACAAGTGATGGGCGTGCTTCTGTCCCGATTTCTTCGAAGGATAGAACGGGGTTGGCAATGCCTTTGGCCGATAGCACCGTTCGCAAGAACCTGCGCCGACGCGATGATGTAACGACAGCAGGATAAATCCCGGTTTCGCCTGCGCGCGCTATCTTATCGGCCACGGCGTTGGCCAGCCGGTTGAATTCTTCTGGGGGCAGTGCCACTTCGCCGCGGTCGGGATCTAATTGATGGGATTGGAAGCAGGTTTCCCATTCCGGGGCCAGCTGGACCAAGGGAATGGTCCCGTCCTCGCGTTTTAGCTCGGCCAGAAGTTGGAAATTCAGCCGCTGCCTGACGTGGTCGCAGATGGCCTCGGGCGTGCCCAGTACCGGCCGTGCTTCTGCCACGCTTTCCAAAATAACAGGTAAGTTTCGGATCGAGACCCGCTCTTCCAACAGCAGGCGCAGGACGGTGTGCAGAAGATCAAGTGGCACCTTATCTGGCACCAATTCGTCGAGAAGGCGCCGATTGGCTTCGGCGCGGGTTGGGTCAGACAGGTTCACAAATTCGTCCAGCAACCGGCGCAGTGCCTTCAGGCCCAAAAGACGTGGGAAATTCTGTTTCATCACCTCCAGAAGGTGCGTTGCCAGTACCTCGGTTGGCGAGACGACGGCGCACCCGGCCAGCGCGGCTTGTTCCTGATCGTTTTCCGCAATCCATCGGGCAGGGGCCTGATAGACGGGTTCCAGCACATCCTCACCATCAGGAAGCAAAGCCGCATCGCCGCTGAGTATGATCAGTGCCTTATCGGGCTCCAATCTGTTGCGTGCCTGCTCGACACCCTGAATTTTAATGGAATAGGTGCCTGCAGGAAGGGCACCGTTATCCGTCAGTCGAATTTCAGGCAAGATCAAACCGAACGAGCTGGCTGTATGGTTGCGAATGCTGGAAATCCGGGCATCCAGACCCGTTGCAGGATCCAGTACCATCGCGACCAGATCGGTTGCGAACTCGACATGAATGTCATCCAAATCAAGAATGTCACCAATGCTTTCCCCGGCCGGCTCTTGGGGGGCATCTTGCGACTGCTCTGCCACATTTGACGCTGCTTGCTCTTGCTGTTTTGCGGCCCACCACGCGGCGGAGCCCAGGGCTGCAGCCCCCAGGATGAACGGGATAAATGGCAGGCCGGGGACAAGGCCGAACAGCGCCATCAGGAACGCCACCGTGGCCAGGGCGGATGGGTGTTTGCCAAACTGCGAAAACATCGCCAGATCGGTTGAACCAGAGGTGCCGCCCCGCGCGAGCAGAAGCGCGGATGCGATCGAGATGATGACGGCTGGGATCTGCGTAACCAATCCATCTCCGACAGTCAGAATGGCATAGGTTTGGAATGCAGATGACAGATCCATCCCGTGGATAACCACGCCGATGATTAATCCCATGACAAGGTTTAGAAACGTGATCAGAAGCCCTGCAACCGCATCGCCCTTCACGAATTTCGAGGCCCCATCCAACGAACCAAAGAACGTGGTTTCGGCCTGTTCTCGTTCGCGGCGCGCCTTTGCTTCGGCGTGGTCGATAGCGCCCGCCGACATGTCACTGTCGATGGCCAGCTGTTTGCCCGGCATGCCGTCCAACGCAAAGCGCGCGCCGACTTCTGCCATGCGGGTCGCGCCTTTGGTGATCACAATGAAATTGACGATCAACAGCACACAGAACACAACAAGCCCAAGCAATATACTGCCGCCCATCACGAAACTTGCGAAACCTTCGATCACGCTGCCGGCGGCGGATGTGCCCGTGTGTCCGTTGCCGATGATCAGCTTGGTGGAGGACACATTCAGCGACAGGCGAAGCATCAACGATGCCAGAAGTACCGTTGGAAAGGCCGAGAAATCCAAGGGGCGCTCGATGAATAGCGTGACGGTGAACATCAAAATGGCCAGAGCGAAGGATGCGGCTAGGCCAAGGTCCAATACCCAAGCTGGCATGGGCAAGATCATCATTACGATGATGGCCATCAAGGCCAAGGCCAATAAGATAGTCGGACGGAAAATGTCTTTGGCACTTTGCATTATCATTATCGGACGGCCATCGCCCACGGGCCTATGCTTCCGGCCCTTGGAGGTGCCGTTGGGCAGATCTGCCCTTCCGGGGCGGAGTGATGGCTCAGGCTAGTGAGCCGAATCTTGAGTGTGCCAACCAGGGTCATATAAGCGCATTTCTTGCTGCAGAATTTCTGCCAACGTAGAAGATTACACTTAACGATCAGTTACCTGAGTTCGGTGATCGCCGGGACTATGCTTAGCAGTTCATCCAATGCCGCGCGCGTTTCACCGCTGCTGTCGAGAATGTTCTGATACGTTTGCAAGTCGGTGCCTGCATCTGTCTCAGAGATCTCTGGTGTGGTGCTCAGAAGTGTTTGTATCTCTTTTGATACTGCCGACCCTGAAAGGTTGAGGTTGTATTGCATGTTTTGCGTGCGACCGACAGTCGTGACCGCCGTTGCTGCTGTTCGCCCCATTGCAATGCGTCGCAAGGAACTCGCGGACTCATTGTTTAAACCGGAGAGATATCCAATCGCTACATTCGGTTTATTCTGCTCGAGTGCAATTTCGGCCAGAAATTCGCGCGTGGCCCTGTTGGGAACATCATCATTTGACAGAACGAGACGTCGGGCTTGTTCTGTAAACCCAAGGCTTTTCATTCGGTGAGCCATCGCAAGTTTCGGCTTCGCGGGCAATGTGTCCCAGTCTTCGCGTGTCAGGCCATGCGTAAGAAATTCAGCGTCCGACCCAACCGACACGAGATAGCGGGCTGCGTCTGCAAGCAAGCTTGGAGTGGGCGTGCCTTTGCTGGAAAGATCCATCAATGAAAACGCCTGCGAGAAGCGCCCCATGTGAAATAGCGACCTAATATGAAGCCGCTGTAGCTCTGGACCTTCTTCGTTGCCTTTGTACTCGAAGGCGATAGATGCCAATAGGGAAAGCTCGGTGTCTGAAATGCCGTCACCTGTTTGTAGTTTGCTTTGGATGAGCGCGGCAATGGCTGGCTTAGTCTCTGACAGACTAGACTGGATCGTATCCGACAGTTCTTGGTGGGCTTGATCAGAGAGTCCCTGTGCCAAGCTGATATCGGCATCTAATACGGTTGTGTCATCCGGTACCGCCCGAATTGACCGTTTCGCAATGTTGCGGATTTCGATAGCGGTTTCCACGCGGCTGGCGTTTAAGAACTTTCTCGCCAAAGTGGGTGCTAAATATTTGCGCAGATGCGGCGGGAGCTCGGAGAAGCTTCTTAGAACAGCTTGGATGTTCACACGATCAGGCAGCTTTGGCTGTGCTAACGCGGACCATAGCGCCCCGCGCGTATTGCACATAATCTGAGGAGACCATATCGTGAACGACGAAGCTTCTCCGTTCTCTATTACTTCAGCCATCATGCGAAGAATGCCGGCATCCGGCAAATCGTCCCCGTAACTATCTATCAATTGCAATGCTTCCAAACCAAGCGTCAGGTAAATCATTCGGCGAATATGAGATACCAGAAGATCAGCGTCGGGCTGGTCGAACTCGCCTAGATAGTTTGATGTCTCAAACACAGGTGCATCCGTTTCGGATTTATAGATGCCCCAGCTGGCAATATCGAACTGTTCGTCAGGTAAGCAGGCTTGTTCCGTTGATGCAATCTCGCGGCCACCATTTTGATCCGAACGGGCCTGATCAATCGCAGTTTGCATGCGAACATGCTGGTCTGGGGTGGTCGGAAGCTGGGGAGCAGTGTCGATTGCTGTCTCAGAGGGTAGCGGTGCGACAATCTCTTTGATCTCTGGCAGTTCGATATCGGCGTCAACTAATCCCTGTGATGCCGCCTGCGAGAGCTGTTCTAGCAGAGCCCGACCGTCGATTGCAGAGTGATTTTGAGATGGAACAAGCTGTGTTCCTTTGTGATTCTGTGCAGTAGTTTCCGTCCTATCGTCGCTGATTGGTTCTTCGTGACTGATTGGTGCCGTGAATAGCGGCAAGCTGGCGCGCAACTTTGATGCGTCAAGCCTCCCGTTCCCGATGTGCTGCAGTGCTGCCTGCGCATGAGATCCATTCGGATCTGGCCCATCAACGATGTCGAGAACCAATTGCCCAGTTGGCAAGCGAAACTCTTTGATGTGGCAGTCACACCCCTGATGAATTGCCAGCGTCCCTGTTTCGATCACGGTCAGATCTTTGATGCGGTCCCGATCGATTAACTCGAACGCACGTGACAGATTGAAGTCGCCGGGGTCTGACGTGATGGAAAGAAGGTATCCGCCGCCTGTGTCCTCAACTACGTATGTGTCTGAAGGTTTGGTATAGATGACCAATCGCGTAAAGCCTTTGTGCTCACCCGAGCGGACGGCAATGTTGCGGGCCTGCGCAGGCAATGCCATGAACCAGACAACAGCGAGAAGCAGAGGCCAGATCCTCATGCCGCAGCTTTCTTAACTTCTTTCAGTGCGTCTTCAAGTTCAGAGAAACTGGGGCGGTGTGAGCCGGGGGTGTTCTGGCGCCCAACTTCGATGCAGATATTAACTGAGTGATTGTAAAGGTTGGCAACCAACACCTCGCGGATGAGCTGATAGAAATGCGCGTCTTCCTCGGTGACCGCCTTTACTTTGGCCGAGAATGGCCCCACCAACCCATAAGCCAGAAACACACCAAGGAAGGTGCCAACCAAAGCGCCGCCGATCATCTTGCCCAAAATTTCCGGGGGTTGGTCAATGGAACCCATGGTTTTGATAACACCAAGCACAGCCGCAACGATGCCCAAGGCGGGAAGGCCATCGGCCATGGATTGCAGGGCGTGGCTGGAATGCAGCGCATGGTGAAGATTTGCCTCCATGCGTTTCTCCAACACCTCTTCGACTTGATGGGGATCATCATAGTTCATGGATGCTGAACGCAGGGTGTCGCAAATCAGTTCAATCGCTTCCTTATCTTCAAGAATCTTTGGATAGCGTTGGAAAATCGGGCTGTCTTCCGGGGCTTCAATATGTTCTTCCAAGGCCACAGCGTTCTGACGTGCTTGGCGGATCAATTCGAACAGAAGGCACAGCAGATCGCGATAGTCCTCGTGCAACCACTTTGGGCCTTTGAACACCTTCTTCACGTCTTTAATTGTGTGCTTGATTGACGCCATGTCGTTGGAAATCACGAATGCGCCGGCAGCGGCTCCACCGATCATCGTAAACTCGAATGGAAGTGATTTGAGGATGATCCCCATTTTGCCGCCTGCGGCAAGATAGCCACCGAAGACCATTACAAAGATCAGGGCAATACCAACAAAGCCAATCATGACACACCTTTGTTATTTCAAGCTTAATCACCCTTGTCTTCGCATGACAGGGTTAATTTCTGATTATTGGATCACCGGGTTGGTGCCGCCGCATTTCGACCTGCAAGAACCACACTGATCGCATAGGAAATTTGCGGATCCAACCCAGCCAGAATTTGCGCTGCTGCTGCTGGCTTCATCTGCGCAATGAAGCCAGCAGCGAACTCGGGTTCCATGGCTTCGAACAGGGGAATCGCTTGTTTGGGCTTCATATTTTCGTAAAGCGTAGTAAGCTGCGCTAAGTCGTCTGCTGCGGCAGACTTCGCCGTCGCCATTGTTGCGGCGAGAGTTTCTTCAGCCCTGGTCAATTCTTCCAGCTTGCTGCTGACCCGCGTCTCAGCAAGATTCAACGCTTCCAACCTTTGCGAAAGCTTGGCCTCGCGTTCATTAAGGGCTGCTTCACGTTCTTGCAGCGCTGCTAAGACGACGGCCACATCTTGAGGATTTTGTGCGGCCTCATCCAAAGTCTGTTCTACTGACGTGCCAGAGAGAAGCGAGGTCAAGTCTTCTGCAAATGCTGCGGTAATGGGTCCTAGATGCAGCATGCCTGAAACCGTGAAGGTTGCCGAAAGCAATACAAGGATTCCGCGCGTGCGCAGTCGATGCATGCGGCTGCGTTTCTTGATAGCAGCTTGTGTCATTCTGCTGCCTCCATAACGCGATGGCGCAGGAATACCGGGATGTCATGCTTTGGAGCGGGGTTTGAGCTGCGGGTCGAAGTGAAATCACCCATATTCCCGGTAAGTTCCGGTGCCATCTCGGTTTGAGGCGATGGCGCCTCGGGCAGGTCGTGCAGACTAGCCATCATGAGTTCCAACTTGCGAGCAGAGTCTTCGGCGCGTTCGGTCAACGCGGTCAGCACGTCGGCGCTTTGCCCTGCGGCTGATTGCGCGTGAGCGAGAGTTTTCGTCATATCGTCGACCTGTGCGCTCAGCACGGCTACGGCGCTACCCATTCCATCCTGCAAGTTGTTAAACCGCTTCAGGCGACGTGACAAAATTAGGCAATAGTACCCAGCTCCAAAAGCGCCAAGCCCAAGGATGATGTCTGCGATGTAGTCCATATCCTTCCTCCTAGTTGAGTACGAATTCGAGGATTAAAAGATTGCGCACGCGGCCTTCTCCGGCAACGAGCTGGATCCTGCGCAGCATTTGGGCGCGCAGTTTCACCAAAGAGTGTGGATCCTCAAGCATCGCCGTGTCCACCGCGCGGAGATAAGCGTTCAGCACGTCCAACACGCGTGGTTTCAGTTTTATCACGTCTTCTTCATAGTCGGGTTCAATCTCAAGCGAGGCGCGGAACCGCAAGTGGCGATTGCGCGCGTTTGGGCCAAGTGACACGACCAACGGATCTAGCTCGACAAAACTGACGGGGGGCAGTTCTTGAACTTCGGTTTTTGGCTCAGCCGCTTCTGCTTCAGGCGCTGCCTGTCCGCCGATCAGCCCGGCATAAGTTGCATAGAAACCGCCGCCGCCCAAAAGCAGCGCGCCGATCAGTCCGAACAACAAACCCTTCTTGGACTTCTTGCCCGAACCCTCTTCCACGTCCGTCTCTAAGGCTATGTCTGCGCTCGACATTTGAACTCCGAATCCAATTTCACTGCGTTGATTTAAACCGATGGGCACTAACCAATTATTAAGGCCGATCAGGGAAAACAGGTTGACATGAC
Source organism: Aliiroseovarius halocynthiae (assembly GCF_007004645.1). GTDB lineage: Bacteria > Pseudomonadota > Alphaproteobacteria > Rhodobacterales > Rhodobacteraceae > Aliiroseovarius > Aliiroseovarius halocynthiae. The sequence goes on from NZ_ML660019.1 coordinate 232,187, forward strand.
GGGGGTAGAAGCCCGCTCGGATAAGGAGTTACGTCTTGCAGCAGTTGATCTCGGTTTGGGGGGCTATGGACCTGAGGAAAAGGGCCATTGTGATCGCCGCAACCCTTGCCATGTTCCTCGCAGTTATTGGCCTATCGCGCATGGCGACACGTACGCAGATGACCTTGTTGTATGCCGGGTTGGAAAGCGGCGCAGCCGGAGAGGTGGTGCAGGCGCTGGAAGGTCGCAATGTGGCCTACGAGATCCGGGGCGATTCGATTTTTGTGGATGCGACACGGCGCGATGCGCTACGCATGACGCTGGCCAGCGAAGGTCTGCCCGCAAACTCGGGGAAGGGGTATGAGCTGCTCGACGGGTTAAGCGGGTTTGGTACCACCTCTCAGATGTTTGATGCGGCCTATTGGCGGGCGAAAGAGGGTGAGCTTGCGCGCACCATTGTTGCCAGCCCCGCCGTTCGAAACGCGCGCGTGCATATTGCGAATGCGTCCTCGCGTCAGTTTCGGCAGCGAAGTGAGCCGACAGCGTCTGTCACGCTGACCACGGCCAGTGGCACCCTGCCTATGCAGCAAATCAAGGCGTTCAAGTTTTTGGTGGCGTCTGCGGTGCCGGGTCTGGCGCCCGAGAAAGTCTCTGTCATCGACAGTCGCGCCGGGCTGATGGGAGGGGAGGATCCGGCGACTGGCGGAGCCGTCGCCGCACAGGATCGGGCCGAGCGATTGAAGCAGAATGTCGAGCGCTTGCTTGAGGCGCGAGTCGGTTTCGGGAATGCAGTGGTCGAGCTGAATTTAGAGACTGCAACCGAGCAGGAACAGATTCGCGAGCGCAGGTTTGACCCGGAAAGCCGCGTCGCCGTGTCGACCGATACCTCTGAAAGTACGAATGCGGCCAAGGACAGCGATGCGGGTGGTGTGACCGTTGCATCGAACCTGCCCGACGGGGATGGCACCAGTGGTGGTGGAGCTTCATCGTCCAACAACTCGGAAACGCGAGAGCGCGTGAACTATGAAGTGTCCGAAACAACGCGTGAAATCCTGAAAACGCCGGGGGCTGTGAAGCGATTGACAGTGGCCGTTTTGGTTGATGGTATCCGTACCACAGCCGAGAACGGAACCGTCGAATGGGCGCCGCGCCCCGAGGCCGAGATGGAAAACCTGCGCGAGCTGGTCGCTGGCGCTGTTGGGTTCAATGAAGCACGCGGAGACATCATTACTCTGAAAACTATGGAATTCGAGCCTGTGGTCGCCCTGGGCAGCGATCCAGCATCAGGGTTGTTCTCAAACATCGCCATTGACGTCATGTCTTTGATCAAGCTGGTGATTTTGGCACTCGTGACATTTGGGCTTGGCCTGTTCGTGTTGCGCCCCATGTTGACCGCTCAGGCTGCGGCCGCCGTTGCGGCGCCCGGCGTTGTGCCCGCATTGGGATCCCCAAATGTAGCGCAAGCTGATGAAGAAGCAGGCCTGACTGAAGCTTTGACGGCCCCACCAGCTTTGATCGCAGACGTCCCTGCAGTCAGCGACGTTTCGACTGTTCCTGCGCTGACCGAGCCCGAGGCGGATCCGGTTCAACGCCTACGAGACCTGATTTCTGAACGCCAGTCGGAAACCGTGGAAATCCTCCGCGGCTGGATGGAAGAGGATGAGGAGGCAACAGGGTGAGTATGAGATACGCTCTAGAGGATTTTGGCGATGTTTTGTCCTCGGCCGGACAGGCAGACGCCAACCCGGAGGTTACGCTTTTCCGCTCAGAACTTGATGCACGGTTAGAGGCGCGCAAGCTTGAAGGGTACGAGGCGGGCTATCAATCTGGTTGGGACGATGCCGTGAAATCCATGGACGAAGACAACACGCGCGTTCGGACCGAATTTGCACGCAATCTTGAGGACCTCGGCTTTACCTATCAAGAAGCGCGTAGCCACGTTCTTACAGCATTAGAGCCGTTGTTGACGCAGATGCTTGAAGCCGTGCTGCCGACGGCGGTTGAGCGGTCTTTGGGCCCGATTGTTGCTGAGGCAATGATGCCCCTGGCTTCGGAACTGGCTGACGCACCCATAGACGTGCTGGTGTCACCTGGCAGTCGTGCGACATTGGAGGCCTTCCTGGCAGATGCACGTGCCGTGCCGTTTCAAATTTTAGAGAAAGACACTCTGCTAGATGGGCAAATCTACCTGCGTTCGGGTGAAAACGAGCGTCGTGTGGACCTGTCCGCCGCTATAGAGCGCATCACTCAGGCGGTGAGCGCATTGTATCATGTAAATGAAAGGGCTTTTGACCATGGCTGACTCCACTCCTCAACCCGAATTGGACACCGATGCGAGCCCTTTCGCACGCGTTCCGATCGAGGTTACGATCTCGGTCGGGGTGGCGCGCCCGACGGTGAAGGAACTATTGCACCTGAAGCAGGATGACGTTCTGCCCTTGGACAAACGCATTGAGGATCCGGTAGATCTTTACGTGGGCGATCGGCTGATTGCGCAGGGCGAGTTGGAAGAGGTCGAAGGTGATCCGAACGGTCATATTGCGGTTCGCTTGACCAAGCTAGTTGACCTGAAGTCGGGGTTTTAGCGCCGATGCGCCACAGAATGACAGTGCTTTGCGGTTTTCTGGCCGTTGTGATCTTGGTTGGGTCGGGGTCCGCAGGTCTGGCGCAGGATATCTCGATCTCGCTTGGGGATGACGGGTCGCTGGCGACCCGAACGATCCAGATCTTTGTGTTGGTGACACTGCTCAGCCTTGTTCCGGGTCTTGCGATCATGATCACCTGTTTTCCGTTCATCGTGACTGTGCTTTCGATCCTCAGGCAGGCAATTGGCTTGCAACAATCACCGCCGAATATGCTGATCATCAGTCTAGCTTTGTTCCTGACCTACTTCATCATGGAACCCGTGTTCATGGAGGCCTGGATCAAAGGTGCGCAGCCCTTTTCAGAGGGGCAGTTAGAGCTTGAACCTGCGTTCTCTGCCGCGATGGATCCGTTCCGTATCTTCATGGCCAACCGGATTGATCCTGAGACTTACACCCACCTCGCCACTCTTCGTGAGGAAACCGCGAATGTGGATCTGACAGGGACGTCGCCGCTGTCTTTGCTTGTGCCGTCGTTCCTGCTGTCCGAGGTCGAGCGCGCCTTTCAGATCGGTTTCCTGGTCTTTCTGCCATTCCTGGTGATCGATCTGGTTGTCGCCGCAATATTGATGTCGATGGGCATGATGATGGTGCCGCCCGCGATGGTTTCCTTGCCCTTCAAGCTGGCCTTCTTCGTGGTGGCCGATGGCTGGGCGCTGATCTCAGGTGCATTGGTGCGAAGTTATTTCTGAAAACTGGCCGCATGCGCAGCGGCCAGTTCGATTTTCTGCTGGGATCAATCCTCCCAATCGCCCGAGAAGCCTTTGGGGATGCGCAGAATGTTGCGTTTCACTTTGGTGATGTCAGTGTGCCCGCAGAACGCCATCGAGATGTCGAGCTCTTTGTGCAGCACCTCAAGTGCACGGGTGACACCTTCCTGTCCCATCGCGCCCAGACCATAGGTATAGGCGCGGCCGATATACGTCCCGTGAGCGCCCATCGCCATGGCCTTCAACACATCTTGTCCAGACCGGATGCCGCTGTCCAAGTGCACTTCGACCTTGTCGCCCACCGCATCCAAAATCGCAGGCAGCGCCCGGATCGAGCTGATGGCCCCGTCCAGTTGGCGCCCGCCGTGGTTCGACACGATGATCGCATCTGCGCCCGCATTCACTGCGGCGATGGCGTCTTCGGGTTCCATGATTCCTTTGACGATCATTGGGCCGTCCCACATCTTCTTGAACTGTTTGATGCGGTCCCAGTCCAACGATGGGTCAAAGGCTTCGGCGGTCCAGGTGTGCAATGATGATGGATCTTTCACGCCTTCTGCGTGCCCGACAATGTTGCCGAAGAAGCGGCGCTTGGTGCCAAGCATCCCAAGCCCCCACTGCACTTTCGTCATCATATCGGCCACAGATTTCACCGCCAGTTTTGGCGGCGCGGACAGACCATTCTTCAGATCCTTATGGCGTTGACCCAACACCTGCAGATCCACGGTCACAACAATCGCAGGGCACTTCGCTGCGCGGGCGCGATCGAAGAGGCGGCGCATGAAATCGTCATCCTTCAGGGTGTAGACCTGAAACCAGAACGGTGCTGTGGTGTTCTCGGCCACATCCTCGATCGAGCAGATCGACATTGTGGACAGCGTGTAGGGCACGCCGAACGCCTCGGCGGCCTTTGCGGCCTTGATCTCGCCATCGGCGCATTGCATTCCGGTCAATCCCACCGGTGCCAGCGCGACGGGCATTGAGACATCCTGCCCAAGCATCTTGGTTTTGGTCGAGCGGTTGTCCATGTCAACCGCGACACGTTGGCGGAAATAGATCTTGTCGAAATCTGAACTGTTTTCGCGAAAGGTCTGTTCGGTCCAGCTGCCACTTTCGACGTAGTCATAGAACATTTTCGGCACGCGCCGTTGGTAAATGCGGCGCAGATCTTCGATTTCGGTGATGACGGGCATCGGGAGCTCCTAAGGATTGGTAAGAAATTATTACCAATTACACCGATGCCGTGCAAGTGGTGGAATGCTCTTGGCGAAAAGGGCGCGCATGTATTGTTACTCGTCTGCGACAGGTTGGGGGTGTCTGTTGACAAAATCCTTATCAGGATGGCGAACCCGTGCTAGCCTTTCAAAAAACAAACAAAATGGCAGGTACATCGTTATGAACACGGGCTACGAGGGCACATTCGTTATCGGGTGGGCGCAAACCACGGTCGACGGGACCGAAGATGCGCCGTTGGGCGCACTTGTTTCAGGATCAAATTGGCATTGGAGCGGTGAAGCGCTGCGCGCAGATGGCTCGCGCGAATTGGCGTTGTTGCAAGACGCTGGCGGAGAGGCTGACTCACGGCGCCGCGCAGCAGCTTTCGTGCATCAACTGGCGGGTGCCGCCACGCTTGGCGCAGATGGTCTGGACCTACTGGCAGATGAAGATCCTAAGTTGAATGTCGGATTCGAGATCACCGATGGCTATGAGAGCTATCGTGTCTCGATGGTCGTGCCGCCCAATGGGGGTTGTCCCTTGTTGGTCTTTGCTGGCGCAATGCCGCGCCCTGACACCACGTTGCGTGTGATACGCGCCAATTTGATGGCGTCGCAAGAGGACCCATTGGCCGAATTGCCATCCGGAGTGGCTCTGCTGGCCAAGGGAACGCGCGTGCGGACCCCTTCAGGCGATTGCCCTGTCGAGGAGCTGCGCGAAGGCAGTGTAATCCTTACTCGCGAACATGGCGGCCAACCGGTGTTTTGGATCGGGCAACGTGAAGCGGCGCCGGGTCAGGCCATGGTCGAGCCTGGTGCGAAGCCGATCCGTCTGCGCGCCGGGGCGATCCGTTCCGGGCAGCCGGATGCGGATCTGCTGGTCTCGCCGCATCAACAGATTCTGGTGTCGGGCAAACGGGCGCGTCAGTTGATTGGTCAGAATGAAGTTCTGGCAAGCGCCTTGGATTTGGTCGATGGCAGCCTGATTTCTTCGGATCGTAAGGCTTCGGATATCTCATTCTATCAGGTGCTGCTTGGCCGACACGAGGTGATCTGGGCCAACGGCGTCCCGGTGGAAAGTCTGCATCCGGTATTTGCGGATCTGGATGGCACAAAGGCCGCAGATCGCGCCCGCCTGCAAGAACTGTTTCCGCAGCTTGATGATATGGTGGCGAGCGCTGCGCTGGGTCGGCAAGAAAGCCACGGAAATTCAGCGCATATTGGTGTCGCCTAGTCATTGACTCTGCCACCCGTGGCGCTATAAGCCCCCAATCCGGTCCCGCGAGGGGCCGGTTTTCATTGGTGTTGGTGGACCCCGCAAGGGGATCCCTGTCAGGCGCAAGCCAGAGGACAACGCCCTTCGACAACTTAAGAAGGAGATCAGCAGATGACGAAAAGAACTGCTGCCAAGTACAAAATTGACCGCCGTATGGGCGAAAACATCTGGGGCCGCGCTAAATCCCCGGTAAACCGTCGCGAATACGGCCCCGGCCAGCATGGCCAGCGCCGCAAGGGCAAATTGTCGGACTTCGGTCTGCAGTTGCGCGCCAAGCAGAAGCTGAAAGGCTACTACGGCGACCTGACCGAGAAACAGTTCCGTCGCATCTATGGCGAAGCCGAGCGTGTTAAAGGCGATACCGGTGAAAACCTGATTGGCCTGCTGGAGCGCCGTCTGGACGCTGTTGTTTACCGCGCCAAGTTCGTGCCGACCGTTTTCGCTGCACGTCAGTTCGTGAACCACGGCCACGTGAAAGTGAACGGCCAGAAGGTTAACATTCCTTCGTACCGCGTTAAAGAAGGCGACGTCATCGAAGTGCGTGACAAGTCCAAGCAGATGGCCTTGGTTCTGGAAGCTGTCGGCCTGGCCGAGCGCGATGTTCCTGATTACATCGAAGCCGACCACTCGAAAATGACCGCCACCTTCACCCGCACCCCCGGCCTGTCGGATGTGCCTTACCCGGTGGTGATGGAACCCAACCTGGTGGTTGAATTCTACGCGAAGAACTAATCTTCGCCGAACCACAAGAATTCAAAGGGTCGCGCCAGTCGCGGCCCTTTTTCTTTTAGGCTATGTGCAGAACGAACCCTCGGGTTGTGCGCGATGGTGGACCCGAGGGAAAGCTGTATTCGCTGTCCACTGCCAATCCGGCCTGATTGAACAGCTCAAGAATCTCGGCGCGCGCAAAGGTTCGGTGGCGCCATTGCAGCCAGATAATCGCATTGCACCAATGCGGTTTGGATACGATCAGGCGCAGGCGGCCGTCGGGCGCAATCAAATCCCGCAGGTCGCGCAGGGCTTTCAGTGGGTCGGGGCAGTGTTCGATGACATGTGCGGCCAGAACCTCGTCTGCTTGCGGCATGGGGTCACCAAGCAGGCCCGTGATTTGAACGCAGTCGATCCCGCGCACCCCTATGGTGGTGGCAGCATGTTGCAACATGACTGGGGACGGGTCCAACAAAGTCAGACTTTGCGGTGCGCCGTTGATCGCGACCCAGGCTTCGGCCAAAGCGCCAGTGCCGCAGCCGATGTCGATCACGCGCTTCTCGGACCCGACGCGTTGTCCGGATTGTGACAGGAACCCTAGATACCCATCATAGTATCCAAGAGCACGCATCTTATCACGCCATTTGGGCGCGGCGGTATCATACCTATTCGAAAGGGTGGAAGCGATCTGTGACATGCGACCATTTTGCAATCCCGTCCGAAAATATCAACGCCCATCAAACATAGCTGGTCTTGAATTTGGAGTGAGTCTAAAACCCGACATGTGAACGAAAGGCCAAGTCATGACGAAACCTGTGCCCCAACCGGGCATCATGCAGATCAAACCCTATGTCGGCGGTGCCTCAAGCATTGACGGCGTATCGAATGTGATCAAGCTCAGCTCGAACGAAAATCCGTTCGGGCCAAGCCCACTTGCCGTCGAGGCATTCCAAAAGGCCGGTCATGCCCTGCATCGTTATCCCAACACCGACCATGCCAGCCTGCGGGCGGCCATCGGTGATCTGCACGGGCTGGATCCCGAGCGGATCATTTGTGGTGTCGGTTCGGACGAGGTGATTACCTTTCTGTGTCAATGCTATAGCGGCCCCGGAACCGAGGTGATCTATACCGAACACGGGTTCTCGATGTACAAGATTTCGGCTTTGGCAGCAGGGGCGACCCCGATCATGGTGTCAGAGCGCGAGCGTACCGTGGATGTGGATGAAATCCTGAAGGCCGTGACGCCCCGAACCTCGCTGGTGTTTGTGACCAACCCCGGCAACCCGACGGGCACAATGGTCAGCCGAGCCGACCTGTCGCGCCTGGCTCGCGCGCTGCCAGATGGTGTTCTGATGGTCATTGATGGGGCCTATGCCGAATATGTCGAAGGGTTCGACGGCGGCGCCTCGCTGGTCGAGAAGTTCCCGAACGTGGTCATGACGCGCACATTTTCGAAAATGTACGGTCTGGGCGGACTTCGCATCGGTTGGGGCTATGGCTCGACCGACGTGATCGGCGTTTTGAACCGCGTGCGCGGGCCCTTCAATCTATCGATGCCGCAATTGGATGCGGCCGAAGCAGCCTTGCGTGATCGCGATCATGTCGCACGCTGTCTCAGTGAAAACACGCGTCTGCGTGCGTGGCTGGCGGAAGCTTTGGCCGAACTGGGCGTGCCGTCTGATACGTCGTGCGCGAATTTCATTCTGGCCCGATTTGCCGATGCGGATGAAGCAAATGCCTGTGACGATTTTCTGCAAAGCGAAGGCATCATTGTGCGGCGTGTGGCCGGATATGCACTGCCGAACTGTCTGCGGATTACCGTGGGGGACGAGGCATCTTGCCGACGTGTCGCGCATATGATTGGGCGGTTCAAAGGCGTTGTGCCTTCCGCCGACGAGGCGAGGCAAGATGGGGGGCGCACATGAGTGTGATCTACCAACGAGTGGCCCTTATCGGCCTTGGTCTAATCGCGTCGTCCATGGCTCATGCGATGCGGCGCGGGGGATTAGTGGGCGAAATTGTCGGCACTGCGCGTTCGGCTGAAACACGTGACATCGCGCGCGAAGTTGGGTTCTGTGACCGCATTGTGGATACTGCCGCCGAAGCCGCTGAAGGTGCGGATCTTGTTGTGCTGGCCGTGCCCGTCGGCGCGATGGGCGCTGTGGCGCAAGAAATCGGCCCGGTTTTGAAGGCCGGTGCGACTGTGACGGATGTGGGTTCGGTCAAGCGTGCGGTGATCGACGCGGTGGCGCCGCATCTTCCTGCGGGTGTTCATTTCATTCCCGGACACCCATTGGCCGGGACCGAACATAGCGGGCCGCGATCTGGGTTTGCCGAGCTTTATGACAATCGCTGGTGCATCCTGGTGCCGAATGGCGCTGAAGAGGTGGCAACCCAAAGGTTGTGCAGCTTGTGGCAGAGCATGGGCGCGAATGTCGAGATGATGGACGCGGATCATCATGATCTGGTTCTGGCTGTCACCAGCCACGCTCCGCACCTGATTGCGTATACAATGGTGGGTGTTGCTGATGATCTTGGCCGCGTAACCGATACCGAGGTGATCAACTATTCGGCGGCGGGTTTTCGCGACTTTACGCGCATTGCGGCGTCCGATCCGACCATGTGGCGCGACGTGTTTTTGACCAACAAAGACGCGACGTTAGAGATCTTGGGCCGTTTCACGGAAGAGCTGTTCGCACTACAACGTGCCATACGTACCGGCGACGGCGACCATCTGTTTGACTATTTCACTCGAACCCGTGCAATCCGACGTGGTATCATCGAGGCCGGGCAGGACACGGATGCGCCAGACTTTGGACGTTCGGTCAAGCACGACTAAGTCAAACTGAAGGTAGTATGATGCGATTTGGATGGGACGGGTTTGTCTGGCATTTAGGTGCGTTGGCAGTGGTGGCGTTTGGATTTTTCGGATCCGCCGAAGCCAGTTCGCGCCCACAACCCAGACCCGAAGCGCAGGAAACACCCCCTGCCGCTGCGCCGGCCGCACAACGCCCGGTGGCGCGCCCTGCAACAGCACCTAAAACCGTGCCAGAAGTGTCCGTCGTTCCAACCCGTCTGGCTGTGACACATTCTTTGCGACCGATGGCGCGTCCAAAGGGATTCACCCGGAAGATCGCGTCTTCGACCCCGAAACCTGCGACTTCAGGGCGTCGGGGCCGGATTTGTGGCGTGAATGAAATCAAAGGGCAGGCGATTTCCCCGATTCCCGGCAAGATCAGTGGCTGCGGGATTTCGTCTCCGGTCCGTGTGACCGAAGTGTCTGGCATAAAGCTAAGCCAATCTGCGGTGATGGATTGCACGACGGCGAAGGCGTTGAACAAGTGGGTGCGCGATGGGGTGTTTCCGGCGGTCGGTCGTATGGGCGGAGGCCCAACATCATTGCGCGTTGTGGCGCATTATGCCTGCCGCACCCGAAACAACCGTCGCGGCGCGAAGATCAGCGAACACGGCAAGGGGCGTGCGATTGACATCGCTGGGATCCGTCTGAAAAACGGGTCCGAGCTGTCGGTCCTGCGCGGCTGGCGCGATCCTGCGCAAGGCAAGGCGTTGAAAAAGATGCACAAGGCGGCTTGTGGCCCCTTCGGCACCGTTCTTGGGCCCAATGCGGACAAGTATCATCAGGATCATTTCCATTTCGATACTGCCCGCTATCGCAGCGGATCCTATTGTCGCTGATCCCTTAGCGGATCTTGATAATCGGGGCCGAGCCGATGGGGATCGGCCCAAGGAACACAGCGCCACCCGACAGACGCAGGGTCACGTCCAGTGACTTGGAATTCCCTGACAGCCCGGCCACAAATTCAAGCGCACGGGTCACAGAACTGACCAATTCCGGCGCAATTGCGCCCGAGGCTTCTGCAATCTTGATCATCTTACGCCAGTTCTTGGCCTTGATTGCGACCTCGCCTTCGGGGATGCCGCGTGGATCGACGTCAACAGTGCCCACGGCTTTCAACCCAAGTTCGCCCCATTTGGCATCGAATTCGCTGATCTCGATCCGGGTGATCTGCGGGCGGGCGTCTTCGATGGCATGACGGTCCCACGGCTTGGTGAAATCTACGCTGCCCTTCAAAAGGGCGCGCTCAAAGACCGGCGGAAGCAGATCACCACCGGCAAAACTTTGAATAAAGGACGATGCCGGTAAAAGCCCTGTTGCCTCGAAATGAATGTCGTGGCGGTTCGGCGCGACCGAGGATTTCCGCGTTGCGATCTGGCCAGACTCTAGCCCAGCAGTCCAGCCCCCGGTGGATTGCATCGACAGATTATCGATCACGATCGAGCTGCGATCCAACGGCAAATCAGTGCTGGCATCGAAAACCAGCGATCCTTTGAACGTGTCGGCAGTGAAGCTGATATTCTGTACGGGCGACGAAATCACCTGTTTGCCGGGCCAGACCGCAATCACGTGATTGGGTTGATAGGACAGGGCGAGGATCTGAAATTCGTCCGCACGCCACGCAAGCCCTGTGTCCGGGTCAGCCAGCTCCAAGCCTGTGAAAATCGTATCGAAACGGCTGGGAAACCCTTTGGTCGAGATGTCATCAGCCTGTGACACCCAACCTTCACTGCGCCGATCCTCGATCCAGGTTGTGAACGCAGTTTCAACACCCCTTGCCCCAATGAACCAATACCCGGCCCAAAGCGCTGCCAGAACCACAGCGATCACGACTAGCTTACGCATCTTTAATTCCCTTTTGCGCGACACATGCTTATAGGCAGTGTTTACTGCGGGAATGACGGAAGGGCGAGCGAAATGAGCAACGGCGATCTGTGGGTGTTTGGCTATGGCTCTTTGATGTGGAACCCCGGCTTTGACCATGACGAAGCACTGGTTGCCACGCTGCCTGATTATCACCGCAGTTTCTGTATGCGTTCGATCCACCACCGTGGCACCGAAGAACACCCGGGATTGGTTTTGGCACTGGACGAGCTGGACGGAGCACATTGTCAGGGCCTGGCCTTCCGCGCACGCCGTGGCACCCATGACCAGACAATGGCCGATCTGCGCGAGCGCGAGCTTGTGTCCTCGGCTTATCTGGAAAAGCGGCTGATGATTGATTTGTCGGACGGGCGTCAGGTCGAGGCTGTGACCTATGTGATTGATCCCGATCACGTGCAGTATTGCCAGATCGAACTTGCCGAACAGGCGCAGATTATCTCAGCGGCTGTTGGGGGCAGGGGGCCAAATACAGAGTATCTGTATAACACTTCAAACCACCTGACCGAGCTGGGCATTGAAGACGAGGATCTGTCGTGGTTATCTCAGCAGGTTCGTGCCTTGACGACAAGTTGAAATCTGTTGACAGAAAGCTTGGCAGCGGCTGAAAACCTGCCTATCCTGCCCGCAATAACACTGGCGACAAGGACTTAACCCCGCATGGATCAACCGGATCGCGGGACGCTATCTGCGCCCAAAAGAAAAAGTATCGAGCCGTCTTTCACCCATCCTGTGCGTCAGATCTTTCTGATGCTCATTGCCTTGGGCCTTGTTGGCTTTGGTACCTTCGTGGCATTGCCGCGTGTGCTGCCCGTCTTCATGGCGAACCTGTTTTTGAACGGGTTCATTCTGTTCGTGTTTGTCTTGGGGCTGTTGGCCTGCTTCTGGCAGGTCTGGCAGGTCTTTGCCTCGGTGGGATGGATCGAAGGGTTTGTACAGAAACGCGACAATCACGACCCTGAACGCGCACCGCGTCTTTTGGCGTCTCTGGCGGCGCTGATGCGATCGAATCGCGGGTCGCAGTTGCAGATCGGTGCGGCGTCGTCGCGTTCGATCTTGGACAGTATTGCAACGCGGATTGATGAAGCCCGCGACATAACGCGATATATCGTCAACCTTTTGATTTTCCTTGGACTTCTTGGAACATTTTATGGCTTGGCCACCACTGTTCCGGCTGTTGTTGATACTATCCGCTCACTTGCCCCTAGCGAAGGAGAGGGTGGAGTTGACGTATTCAACCGCTTGATGACCGGTCTGGAAAAGCAGCTAGGCGGTATGGGGACGGCATTCTCGTCCTCGCTTCTGGGTCTGGCCGGGTCGCTGGTCGTGGGCTTGATGGAGCTTTTTGCTGGTCACGGTCAGAACCGTTTCTACCGCGAGCTCGAGGAATGGCTGTCGACCATCACCAAGCTGAGCTATTCGACGGGCGATGGCGAAGATGCCGCCGAAGCCGGTGCCTATCTGGGCATTTTGGCAGAGCAGATCGAAACCATGCAAACCATGTTCGTTCAGTCAGATGCGCAGCGCACCATGATGGATGAGCGACTGCGCGTGCTGGCCACAAATGTCGAAGCGCTAACGTCTCATTTGTCGCAGGACAATGGGCAGACACAGGCGTTGATGCAGATTGCCGAAAGCCAAGAGGCCGTGCGCCAGATCCTTGAGAGCAATGCCGCAGATGAAGAGGCGCAGGTCGATGCGGAAAGCCGGATGCGCCTGCGTTCGATCGATGTTCAGCTTTTGCGCATTCTGGAAGAAATGCAGGCAGGGCGGCAAGAAAGCCTGGCTGATCTGCGCGGTGATCTTGCGACATTGACCCACGCCATTCGCGTCGCCTCTGGTCAGGAGCAAGGCTAGCCATGGCGCTGACCCGCCGATCAGTCCAACGCATGAGCGGGTCGATCTGGCCCGGCTTTGTGGACGCTATGACCGCGCTTTTGCTGGTGTTGATGTTCGTTCTGACGATCTTCATGATCGTACAGTTCATTCTGCGTGAAACGATTTCAGGGCAGGCGGACGAGCTGGACGCGCTGTCCGCTCAGGTATCTGAATTGGCCGATGCGCTGGGACTTGAGCGTAACCGAACAGAAGCGCTGGAAGGCGAAGTCGGTACATTGAGCGCCACGTTAAGCGAAGCGCGCTCGATTTCAGACGCGCAGGCGGCGCTGATCACTCAGCTGACGACTCAGACCGAAGCGCAGGCCGCTCAGATCACGAGCTTTGAGGCGCAGGTGGCAACGCTGCTATCCGAGCGCGACAAAGCGTTGGCGGAAGGCGTAGCGCTGAGCGCGACGGTCGAAGACCTTGAAAACGCGCAGGCGAAGTTGATCAGTGATCAAGAGGCGCTGAACCTTGCTTTGGCGAAAGCGCGTGATGAGATTGACGAGGGCACAGAAGCTGCACGGCTTGCCGCTGCCAAGCGCGAGGCGCTGGAGGCGTTGGTCGCTGATCTTGAGGTGAAAGTGGCCGAGGGTCAGACCGCACTCAGCAACGAAGAGGCCGATAGGCTGGCGGAGGCTGCCGCCGCAGAAGCGCTCCGCGAGCGGTTGAAAAACGCCGATAACGAATTGACCGCCATGACGCTTGCGCTGGAAGAAGAACGCAAGCAGGCCGAAGACACCCTGACGCTGTTGGCGGCTGCAAAGGCCGCAGGTGCGGATTTGGATCAGCGTCTTGCGACGGCTCTATTGCAACTGGAAGAGCAGACGGCCGGCGGCACGGATGCGAGCGATTTGCGTGATCGGTTGGAGGCCGAACTGTCTGCGCGGCTTGATGCGGAACGAGTTGCCGATGAGACACTCACACAATCCGAAGAGCGGGCGCGCCTGTTGGCGGCAGCCAATCTGGCCCTGGCAGAGGAAGAAGCGCAGAGCGCAGAAAGCCAGCGCCAGATCGCGCTGTTGAATGAACAGGTTTCCAGCTTGCGTGCCCAACTGGGCAGCTTACAGTCTATTCTGGATGCAGGATCCGCGCGTGATCAGGCCGCGCAAGTTCAGATCCAAAAGCTTGGATCCGAGCTTAACGCAGCCCTTGCCCGTGTCGCGGCCGAAGAACGTCGCCGCGCCGAGTTGGAAGAGGCCGAGCGTAAGCGGCTTCAAGCCGAGGCGAAAGAACTGTCGGCCTATCGGTCGGAATTCTTTGGCAAGCTGCGTGACGTTTTGGGTAACCGAGAAGGCGTGCAGATCGTCGGTGACCGCTTCGTGTTCTCGTCTGAGGTGCTCTTCGCCAGCGCCCGTGCCGAGCTTCAGCCAGAAGGGCAGGCGCAGGTTGCCCGCGTTGCATCCTTGCTGTCAGAGATCGCGGGTGAAATCCCGGACGAGGTCGACTGGGTGATCCGTGTCGACGGGCATACGGACAATGTACCCCTGTCTGGCCGCGGCGCATTCCGCAATAACTGGGAACTCAGCCAAGCACGTGCCTTGTCGGTGGTGGAATTCATGATCGATGCCTTGGGCTTCCCGCCCGAGCGGTTGGCTGCGACCGGATTCGGTGAATATCGCCCAGTGAACCCGGAAGACTCTCCAGATGCGCGCGCTGAAAACCGTCGGATCGAGCTGAAGCTGACCGAGCGTTAAGGTGTTTTAAGGGTGGTGGTGGCCGAAATGCGGTCGACCTCGACTTTGCCGCGAAACAATGCCGCCTCGCCGCGATAGTCACCGACAACTGTGTTTTCGGCGTGCAACTTACGTCCTGCTGCCTGCATGGCGCGTGCTTGCGTCGCGTCCAAGATCTCTTCGTGCTTGAAGAATGCGCCCTGTGGGCCAGTTATGGTCAGACGAAGCGTATCGTCCTGTTGTGCCCCGAAGAGCTGGGCCCAAAGCACAAGCGCGCCAGCCTGCGTTGACAGAGTTTCATTATGCGCTTGCCCCCATTTCACAGCGGCGTATTCGGGAAGTGCGCTGCTAAACCCAGCGCTGACGAACCCGCTGGCGCGATAAGGGATCGAGGTATCCCATAGAGTGGTCTGTTCAGTGTCGCCACAATAGGTCAGAGAGGTCGCGTTGAACGGATCGACCGTGCGCCCGTCTTTGCGCAGCGACAGATGTAGATGCGGAAACTCCGTCCGGCCGGACATGCCGATTTCCCCCAGAACGGTCTGAAGGCCGACGCGCTGGCCAACTTCGACCGCGATGCTGCGCATTCGCAGATGGCAATACTGGCTTTCCCAGCCGCCGCCGTGATCAATCAAAACCCCGTTGCCGCAATCCTGTCCCTCGGGATGTTGGAACGCAGATTCAAAGAACTGATCCTGCATTCCGTCACGCAGGCGTCGCACGATACCGGGGGCGGCCGGGGTGACGTTCACACCCATCGCAGCCGCTGCGTCCGAAATCAGCGCGATATCTGTCCCCGTGTGCCCGTCATAGGACAGCGCACCGCAGGTAAAATCGGCGACACCTTTGCTGGGGTCGACGTCGACATAATTCTGGATGAAACAGTCTTGTCCCAGGGTGCAATCCACTGGAAAGCGAAGCAAAGGATCACGCGCCGCAACCGGAGTTGCGGCGCAGGTCATAAATGCTACGGCCCATAGGGCACGCATCAGTCGGCGGGCAGAAGCGGGGGCTTCTTGCGGCGGCCAAGGCGTGGGGCTTTGGGCTCTTCGTATCGAATGTCCAGCTTGCCCGCCTTGACGCCGACCTGTACCAGTCCACCCTTCGCCAGCTTGCCAAACAGCAGCTCTTCGGCGAGGGGTTTCTTGATGTGTTCTTGGATGACGCGACCCAAGGGGCGTGCGCCCATGCGGTCATCATAGCCTTTGTCGGCGATCCACTCGGCTGCCGCGCGGGTCAGTTCGATATGCACGCCGCGATCCATCAACTGGGCCTCAAGCTGCAATACAAATTTCTCGACCACTTGCAGGATCACTTCTTTGCCCAGCGGGGCAAAGCTGATCACGGCATCCAGACGGTTGCGGAACTCCGGCGTGAAGGTACGCTCGATCGCGGCAGTGTCTTCGCCCTCGCGGCGATCACGCCCAAAGCCGATCGCGGCCTTGGCTTGTTCGGATGCGCCGGCGTTCGAGGTCATGATCAGCACCACGTTGCGGAAGCTGACAGTGCGCCCGTTATGGTCGGTCAACTCGCCATTATCCATGACCTGAAGCAGGATGTTATAGACATCCGGGTGCGCCTTCTCGATCTCGTCAAGCAGCAGTACGCAATGCGGATGTTGATCGACGCCATCGGTCAGAAGGCCGCCCTGATCAAATCCCACATAGCCTGGAGGCGCGCCGATCAGACGACTGACCGCGTGTTTCTCCATGTATTCCGACATGTCAAAGCGCAGAAGCTCGACACCCAGATTGTCGGCCAATTGCTTGGCGACCTCGGTCTTACCAACACCAGTAGGGCCAGCGAACAGATAGTTTCCGATGGGCTTTTCAGGCTCACGCAGACCAGCGCGGGCCAACTTGATCGCCGAGGACAGAGCGTCGATTGCAGTGTCTTGACCGAACACAACACGTTTCAGCGACTTCTCAAGATCGCGCAGGGTTTCGGCATCGTCCTTCGATACGCTTTTCGGTGGGATCCGCGCGATCTTGGCCACAACCGCTTCGATCTCCTTTGTTCCAAGGGTCTTGCGCCGTTTCGAGGCGACCAGCAAATGCTGGGCTGCACCCGCTTCGTCGATCACGTCGATGGCTTTGTCGGGCAACTTGCGATCATTGACATAGCGATCCGACAGCTCCACCGCTGACTTGATCGCATCTGCGGTGTATTTCACGCCGTGATGCTCTTCAAAATAGGGTTTCAGACCCTGAAGAATCTTGACCGCATCATCAACCGTCGGCTCGTTCACGTCGATCTTCTGGAAACGACGCGACAGGGCACGGTCTTTTTCGAAATGCTGGCGGAATTCCTTATAGGTGGTCGAGCCCATGCAGCGCAGCTTGCCGCCCTGAAGCGCAGGCTTCAGCAGGTTCGAAGCATCCATCGCCCCGCCAGAGGTCGCACCAGCACCGATCACCGTATGGATTTCGTCGATGAACAATACCGCGTCAGGATGTTCTTCAAGCTCTTTCATCACGGCCTTAAGGCGTTCTTCAAAATCACCGCGATACCGCGTGCCCGCAAGAAGTGCGCCCATATCGAGCGAATAAATAGTGGTTTCCGACAAGATCTCGGGTGTTTCGCCTCCAACGATCTTGGTTGCCAGACCTTCCGCAATGGCGGTCTTGCCCACGCCGGGATCACCCACCAGCAGCGGGTTGTTTTTGCGACGGCGGCAGAGCACCTGAATGGCGCGCTCGACCTCATGTTCGCGGCCGATGAGCGGATCAATGTCGCCGTCCTGCGCCTTCGCATTCAGATCAACACAGTATTTGCCAAGTGCGCTGTCGTTTTCTTCGGCCGGTTGCGCATCCTGCACATCCTCGTCATCGAAATCCGGCGAACCAGAAACCGAGCGTGCTTCGCCAAATCCAGCCTCTTTCGCGACACCATGGGCGATATAGTTCACCGCGTCATACCGCGTCATGTCTTGTTCTTGCAGGAAGAAAGCTGCGTTCGATTCGCGCTCAGCGAAAATCGCGACCAGTACATTGGCCCCGGTTACTTCGGTCCGCCCTGAACTTTGGACGTGGATCGCCGCACGCTGGATCACGCGCTGGAACGCTGCCGTCGGCACAGCTTCGTTGCCTTCGATGTCGGTGATCAGTGTCGTCAGTTCTTCGTCAATGAATTCGACCAACACCTTGCGCAACACGTCCAGCTCGACCGAGCACGCCTGCATCACCCGCGCGGCGTCCGGTTCGTCAAGAAGCGCCAGCAGCAGATGCTCTAGCGTGGCAAGCTCGTGCTTGCGGTCGTTTGCCAAAGCCAATGCCTGATGGATGGCCTCTTCGAGGGGTTTTGAAAAAGATGGCATGTTGCACACTCCTCGTAAGTTCAGCGGTGGTCATCGGTGGCGATGCCCCTGCTTTTACCGTTGCCTCATAGTATTAAGGTTCGGTTGTCCTTGCGTCGCTATCAAGACCCTTTTGGTCAATTTCTGCTCGCACAAGCGTGATTTTGCGGGATTTGACCTAAAAATCATCTTTCCGGGCGCGGATCTCAGCAAAGACCTCGGCGTCGGATGCGGTCTCTTTATGTAGGGCGGCTTTAACGGACGACAAGTGCGCGCGCAGAAAAGGGTTGGTCGCCAGCTCGTCCGAGAGCAACGAGGGGACCGTTGGTTCCCTCCGTGCGCGGGCCGCTTCCACCTGTTCGCGGCGTGCGCGCAGGGCTTCGTTTTCCGACTCGATGGTCAGCGCGAACGAGATATTGCCGGCCGTATATTCGTGACCAGAGCAGATCTTTGTATCTGCCGGCAATTTCATAAGGCGTTGCAGGCTGTCCCACATTTGATCGGGCCGCCCTTCAAACAGGCGCCCACATCCCATTGCCATCAGGCTGTCACCGGTAAAGGCAACAGTGGCGTCGGCAACATAGAATGCGATATGGCCAACTGTATGGCCGGGAACGTCCAGAACCTCGACGCGGTGACCGGCAAAGTCAAAATCCGTTCCGGGCATCAGGGCTTGATCCAATGGCGGAAGGCGGTGTTTGTCCGCGTCCGCCCCCAAAACGCGTGCGCCGGTGGCGGCAACCAGATCGGCAACCCCGTCAATGTGATCCCAATGGTGGTGGGTCAGCCAGATCTCGGACAGATTCCAGCCGCGTTTGTCCAACTCTGCCTGAATGGCCCCCGGTTCTGGCGCATCAATCAATGCCGTCTTCCCCGACTTGGCGTCATGCAGTAAAAATGCATAATTATCCGAAAGGCAGGGAATAGTGACGAGTTCAGGCATATTGGACCTCCATGTTGGTCTAACAGTCTTGCCCAAACTATCCAGAGCCTCAATACTGGTAATGCGCCCGAGGGATAAAAATGGCGGGAGAAAAACCATATTCGATCGCGCATGAGCGTGGAGACGGACGCATGTCTGCGCCCTCGGCTGCGCGTAATATGCCGCCCATTTTAGAAGCGATGACGCCGTTCGTTCCTGCACAGGGCGTTGCGCTTGAGCTTGCCTCGGGCACGGGTGAGCATATCGTCGAATACGCCAACAGCTTT
This sequence comes from Aliiroseovarius halocynthiae, assembly GCF_007004645.1. Taxonomy (GTDB): domain Bacteria; phylum Pseudomonadota; class Alphaproteobacteria; order Rhodobacterales; family Rhodobacteraceae; genus Aliiroseovarius; species Aliiroseovarius halocynthiae. The sequence goes on from NZ_ML660019.1 coordinate 251,512, forward strand.
CCCAACGTGATCTGGCAACCCACCGACATTGATCCTGATCGCCTGAACAGCATCGACGCGTGGCGCGCAGATAAGGGGATCCAGAATATGCGGATGGCGCAGTATCTGGACGCCAGCGCGCCGTCTTGGCGCACCGGGCCGATGGCGATGATCATGACGGTGAACTTGATGCATTTGATTGATGCACAAACGGCGCAGGCCGTGATTGCTGGTGTGGCGCGTAATCTATCCCCCGGCGCGCATTGGTTTCTCTATGGCCCGTTTCGCACCGGCGGTGCTTTTCGCAGCGCAGGGGATGAGAGTTTTCACGCCTCACTGACGGCCCACGATCCTCAGATTGGATATAAGGACCTCGAGAAGGTCGAGGCTTGGTGCGCAGAGGCGGGACTGCGACGTGCCGAGTTGATCGAGATGCCAGCAAATAATCTGGCGCTGGTCTTGCGTCGCGCCAAAGCCTGAAGATCAGGCATTCCATTTTCAAAGTGATCGGGTAGTCTCGGCCGTGAACAGCCCAAGGGTGTCGTGTCATGCATCTTGATGTACAGGATCTGAGGAATTTTTATTACCGCAGCATGTTGGGGCGCGCGGCGCAAAAGGCGATCCGGGACAAAGTGGTGCAGTTGTGGCCGCAGGCGCAAAGCAAGGGACAGACGGTCGCCGGTTTTGGATTCGCCGTGCCCTTGCTGCGTCCATACTTGCCCACCGCCCGCCGTGTGGTTGGTCTGATGCCTGCGCCGCAGGGTGTTATGCCGTGGCCTGCCGGCCTGCCGAATGTCTCGGTTTTGGTGGAAGACACGTTGTGGCCCTTGGATACCGGTGTGGTCGATCGCTTGGTCGTGATGCACGGGCTTGAGACATCCGAGACCCCCAGCCAATTGTTGGACGAGTGTTACCGCGTGCTTGGCCCCGGAGGACGCGCCCTGTTTATCGCGCCGAACCGCGCTGGGCTGTGGGCGCGATCTGATGCCACGCCGTTTGGGTATGGGCGACCCTATTCACTGGGGCAGCTTGAAGGACAGCTGCGTGAGCATGGGTTTAAAGTCGAACGCCATCTGTCATCCTTGTATCAACCCCCTTCGGCAAAACGGTTCTGGCTGAAGACCGGTACGTTTTGGGAACGGGCAGGGCTTCAATTGCCGGTGATCCTAGCCGGGGGCGTCTTGATGGTTGAGGTCACCAAACAAGTGCCCGCACCGAAACGGCCAGGTCTAGCGCAAGCCGTGCGCCGACCCTTGAAGGTGTTGGAAGGACTTGGCGTGCCCGAACCCAGTGCCTCGCGGCAGGGGAAGGCCATGACCATGGACAGAATCAGCAAGCTTTGATGCGCGCCCGCGTTGGGGGAAATTGATGGCGACGTCTGGAAAACAGGACCAAATGTGAAATTGGTATGCGATGGTATTCCGTTTGTGTTGCCCTCAGTTTCGCCCGTGAACCGTCAATTTGTCCCTAGGGTTAAGGGGTATGGGCGGATTGGTGGCGAAATCTAACGAAACCTACGCCCAGAATGTTGGCGATAAACCCGCTCAAGCCTGTTGCGAGGTGGGGTATTCCCTGCTACATGCGACGACGATTTAGATAGTACGCGCGAAAGTGCGGCTTCTGTTGGCCGCCCCGGTTTGTTCGGCAGACCACAATGGGGCTTAACATATCGGAAGGGTGGACGTGTCCGAACCAGTCTCGATCTCAACTGGCATTGCCCAACGTTATGCCACGGCTATTTTCGAATTGGCCAAAGAGGGTAAGAAACTGAAAGCAGTCGAGGCGGACGTTGTCGCCCTTGACGCTGCTCTCGCCGATAGCTCTGATCTTGTCGACCTGATCAATTCGCCGGTTTACAGCCGCGATGAACAGGCTGGCGTGATTGCAGCTGTCGCCAAAAAAATGAAACTTTCGCCAATGGTCGCAAACGCGCTGGGTCTGATGGCCCAGAAACGTCGTTTGTTTGTGCTGCCTCAGCTTCTGGACGCCATGCGCGCCCTGATCGCCGAGGACAAAGGTGAGATCACCGCAGAGGTGACCGCAGCCAAAGCAATGACCAAGGCACAGCAAGACAAACTTGCCAAGGCTCTGAAAGCCTCAACCGGCAAGGATGTGAACATCAACCTGGCAGTCGATGAGGAACTCATCGGTGGCCTGGTCGTGAAAGTGGGCTCGCAAATGATCGACACGTCGGTCAAGGCCAAGCTCGATGCACTTCAGAATTCCATGAAAGAGGTCGGATAATGGGTATCCAAGCAGCAGAAATTTCTGCGATCCTGAAAGACCAGATCAAGAACTTCGGCCAAGATGCCGAAGTGGCCGAAGTTGGCCGCGTTCTGTCGGTCGGTGACGGTATCGCCCGTGTACACGGTCTGGACAATGTTCAGGCAGGTGAAATGGTTGAATTCCCCGGTGGTATCCGCGGGATGGCTCTGAACCTTGAAGCAGACAACGTAGGTGTTGTTATCTTCGGTTCGGACCGCGACATTAAAGAAGGCGACACTGTTAAGCGTACGAACTCCATCGTGGACGTTCCTGCTGGTGACGAACTGCTTGGTCGCGTTGTTGACGGTCTGGGTAACCCGATCGACGGCAAAGGCCCAATCAAAACCAAAAAGCGCAACGTTGCTGACGTTAAAGCGCCGGGCATCATCCCGCGTAAATCGGTTCACGAACCGATGGCAACCGGCCTGAAGTCGGTTGACGCGATGATCCCAATTGGCCGTGGCCAGCGAGAGCTGATCATTGGCGACCGTCAGACCGGTAAAACTGCCGTTGCTCTGGACGCGATCCTGAACCAGAAATCGTATAACGAAGCCGCTGGCGACGACGAGAGCAAGAAGCTCTACTGCGTCTATGTAGCTGTTGGCCAGAAGCGCTCGACTGTTGCGCAGCTGGTGAAAAAGCTGGAAGAAACCGGCGCGATTGAATACTCGATCGTTGTTGCTGCAACCGCTTCGGACCCCGCGCCGATGCAGTTCCTGGCACCTTACGCCGCAACCGCCATGGCCGAGCACTTCCGTGACAACGGCCGCCACGCCCTGATCATCTATGATGACCTGTCGAAACAGGCTGTGTCGTATCGTCAGATGTCGCTGCTTCTGCGTCGCCCGCCGGGCCGTGAAGCTTACCCGGGTGACGTTTTCTATCTTCACTCGCGCCTGCTGGAACGTTCGGCCAAGCTGAACGAGGACTACGGCGCAGGTTCGCTGACCGCTCTGCCGGTTATTGAAACCCAAGGTGGCGACGTTTCCGCGTTTATTCCGACCAACGTGATTTCGATCACCGACGGTCAGATCTTCCTGGAAACCGAACTGTTCTACCAGGGTATCCGCCCTGCTGTGAACACCGGTCTGTCGGTTTCGCGTGTTGGCTCAAGCGCTCAGACAAAAGCAATGTCGTCGGTTGCTGGCCCGGTTAAACTGTCGCTGGCTCAGTATCGTGAGATGGCTGCGTTTGCTCAGTTCGGTTCGGACCTTGATGCCTCGACCCAGCAGTTGCTGAACCGTGGTGCCCGTCTGACGGAACTGATGAAGCAGGCGCAGTATTCGCCGCTGACCAACGCTGAAATCGTTTGCGTGATCTACGCTGGTACCAACGGCTACCTGGACAAGATCGACGTATCGGAAGTTGGTCGTTTTGAAGCTGGTCTTCTGAACCACCTGCGTCAGAAACACGCTGATCTGCTTGCCGACATCACCGACAACGACCGCAAGGTTAAAGGTGAACTTGAGGACAAGGTCAAAGCAGCGCTGGACGCGTTCGCCGCTGACTTCGCTTAAGGGGGCTCAGACAGATGCCCAACCTTAAGGACCTCAAAAATCGGATCGAAAGCGTCAAGTCGACGCGGAAGATCACGAAGGCCATGCAGATGGTGGCCGCCGCAAAACTGCGGCGGGCACAGGAAGCGGCCGAAGCAGGTCGTCCCTACGCAGAACGGTTTAACGCCGTTCTGGGTGGGTTGGCAGCTTCGTCGGGGGGCGACAGCGCTCCGAAACTGCTTTCGGGTACGGGTTCGGATCAAGTCCACATGCTTGTGGTCATGACTGCCGAACGCGGCCTTTGCGGTGGCTTCAACTCGTCGATCGCCAAGATGGCGCGTGCAAAAGCGGAAGAGCTGATCGCTTCGGGCAAAACGGTCAAAATGCTGACCGTTGGCAAGAAGGGTCGTGAGCAACTGAAGCGCGACTTCGAAGATACCATGGTTGACCATGTGGATCTGTCGAGTGTGCGCAACGTTGGTTACGACAACGCACAAGGCATCGCCAACGACCTTATCCATCGTTTCAACGAGGGTGAGTTCGACGTCGCGACGATCTTCTATAACAAGTTCGAAAGCGTGATCAGCCAGATCCCGACTGCCCAGCAGGTCATCCCGGCCAGCTTTGACGCCCCTGAAGAAGGTGCTGAAGAAGCCTCGACCGTCTATGACTATGAGCCGTCGGAAGAAGGCATTCTTGCAACGCTACTGCCTTCGGGCGTGGCCACGCAGGTCTTCACCGCGCTGTTGGAAAACGGTGCCTCGGAGCAGGGTGCGCGGATGTCTGCAATGGACAACGCAACCCGCAACGCAGGCGACATGATCGACAAGCTGACCATTCAGTACAACCGTTCGCGTCAGGCCGTGATCACCAACGAACTTATCGAAATCATTTCGGGCGCCGAGGCGCTCTAAGGAACCGGAGAAACAACAATGGCTAACGCTAAAGGTAAGATCACCCAGGTGATTGGCGCCGTTGTGGACGTTCAATTCGAGGATGCCCTTCCCGAAATTCTGAACGCGCTCAACACCGACAACAATGGCAACAAACTCGTTCTGGAAGTTGCACAGCACCTTGGTGAAAACACCGTCCGCTGTATCGCTATGGACGCGTCCGAAGGTCTGGTCCGTGGTCAGGAAGTAACTGACACCGGCGCGCCGATCTCGGTGCCGATCGGCAACGCAACTCTGGGCCGCATCCTGAACGTCATCGGCGAGCCCGTTGACGAAAAAGGCCCTGTTAAATCGAAAGAAAGCCGCCCGATCCACGGCGAAGCGCCTGCTTTCGAAGACCAGTCGACCGAGACTGAAATCCTGACAACCGGCATTAAGGTTATCGACCTTTTGGCCCCCTACACCAAGGGTGGTAAGATTGGTCTGTTCGGCGGTGCTGGTGTTGGTAAAACCGTTCTGATCATGGAACTGATCAACAACATCGCTAAAGTGCACTCGGGTGTGTCCGTGTTCGCTGGTGTTGGTGAGCGTACCCGTGAAGGCAACGACCTGTACCACGAGATGATTGAATCGGGCGTTATCGTTCCCGACGATCTGGAGAAGTCGAAAATTGCGCTGGTCTACGGCCAGATGAACGAACCTCCCGGCGCACGTATGCGTGTTGCTCTGTCGGGTCTAACCCTGGCGGAACAGTTCCGTGACGACACCGGTTCGGACGTTCTGTTCTTCGTCGACAACATCTTCCGCTTTACCCAAGCTGGTTCGGAAGTTTCGGCTCTCTTGGGTCGTATTCCTTCGGCGGTTGGCTACCAGCCGACCCTGGCCACCGACATGGGCGCCATGCAGGAACGTATTTCGTCGACCAAATCGGGTTCGATTACTTCGGTTCAGGCCGTGTATGTTCCCGCGGATGACTTGACCGACCCTGCACCTGCAACCTCGTTTGCCCACCTTGATGCTACGACCGTTCTGGATCGTTCGATTTCGGAAAAAGGCATCTACCCGGCGGTTGACCCGCTTGGTTCGACCTCGCGTCTGCTGGATCCGCTGGTCATCGGTGACGAGCACTATAAAGTTGCCACCGACGTTCAGGAAATCCTTCAGCGCTACAAGTCGTTGCAGGACATCATCGCCATCCTTGGCATGGACGAACTGTCGGAAGAAGATAAGCTGACTGTTGCGCGCGCTCGTAAGATCGAACGCTTCCTGTCGCAGCCTTTCGACGTGGCAAAAGTGTTCACTGGCTCGGACGGTGTTCAGGTTCCGCTGGAAGACACCATCAAGTCGTTCAAGGCTGTTGTGGCTGGCGAATACGATCACCTGCCCGAAGGCGCCTTCTATATGGTTGGCGGCATCGACGAAGTGGTCGCCAAAGCCGAGAAAATGGCGGCAGACGCTGCATAAGCTGAACCGCTGAAGGAGGGCCTCTGATGGCTGATACGATGCAATTCGACCTGGTGTCGCCCGAACGAAGCCTTGCTTCGCTTCAGGCGACTGCGGTCCAGCTGCCGGGTGCCGACGGTGACCTGACGGCGATGCCGAACCACGCACCGACGATCACGACGCTGCGTCCCGGTATCGTTCGCGTCGAGTCCCCCGAAGGCAATGCCGAGTTTGTTGTCACGGGCGGTTTCGCCGAAGTGACAGCGGCTGGCACCTCGGTTCTGGCTGAACGTGCCCTGCCTGTTTCGGAAGTGACGCAGGACATTCTTGACGGGTTCGTGTCTGATGCGGCTGCCGCATCAAGCAACGCAACCGCTGAGAACTTGGACGAACTGGCCAAACGCACGGTAGATATCGCTGCAATGGCAAGTGACCTGGGTCTGTCCGTGAAAGGCTAAGCCCACGGAACATGATTTTGAGAAGCCCCGCCATCTGGTGGGGCTTTTTGCATTTGCGCTTTCCCGCACATCACGTCACTGATGTGAGCAAAGGAGCGCGATATGAAAAAACGCGGAGCAATCTGGTTCATTCTGGCCACCATCCTTCTGGATGCGGTGGGTATTGGGATTGTGTTTCCAATCATGCCTGACCTGATGGAGCGTGTCGGTGCGGCCAACACCGCTGATGGCGCGTTCTGGGGCGGGATTCTTATGGCGTCCTATGCCGCGATGCAGTTCCTGTTCGCTCCGGTGATTGGCGGAATTTCGGACAGTCTTGGACGGCGGCCTGTTCTGCTTCTGGCGTTGGTCACATTGGCGGTGGACTATGTGGTCATGGCATTGGCGACGACGTTCTGGTGGCTGTTGATCGGACGCATTCTGGCCGGGATCGCTGGCGCGACCTATATCACGGCGACGGCCTATCTTTCTGATATTTCCAAACCCGAAGAGCGCGCTGCGAATTTCGGCTTGATTGGGGCCACGTTTGGGATCGGCTTTGTCATGGGACCTGCGATCGGCGGGTTGGTGGCAAGCTTTCACATCACGGCCCCGTTCTGGCTGGCCGCTGCGCTGGCAGCCGTAAACGTTGCGTTTGGACTGTTTCTGCTGCCCGAAAGCCTTGCGCCGGAAAAACGCCGCGCCTTCACCAAGCGTGATCTGAACCCGTTTGGCTCGATCTTGGATGCGTTCCGCTTGCCCGGAATGATGCTTCCCTTGATCCTGATCTTTGCGTTCGAGTTCGCCAATATGGTCTATCCAACGCTTTGGGCGTTCTGGACGCGCGAGGTCTTTGGGTGGGGAACTGCCCTGATCGGCATTTCTTTGGCATCTTATGGAATAGCCGTCGCGTTTACACAGGGGGTGGTCATGCGCTTCCTGCTGCCCAAGATTGGTGAATACCGCACGTTGATCTTCTCGATCATCTGTTCGATCGCCGCCTTTGTTGTTTTCGGGCTAACGGGAACTGTGTGGGTGATGTTCTCGTTCATCATCGTGGCGGCCTTGGCCGACATGGCACCGCCTACGATGACTGCGATGATGGCCAATATGGTATCGGAAGATCGACAAGGGCTGTTGCAGGGCGTCATTGCCAGCTTGGGGTCGATTGCCGCCGTGATTGCACCGATGGTTGTGACAGGCGTCTTTCAGAAGTTCGCTGACGAGGACGGCGCAATTTACCTTCCCGGCGCTCCATTTTTGCTGTCTGGATTGATTGTGCTTGTACTGCTACCCTATTTTTTGCGTTTGAAAGCGCAACCTTAACTTGTTTTAGCCATAATTATTCGGCATGAACGATTAGAATTTAATGGACTACGTTAGATTATGAAGCGAATTCGACCCCATATGTTGGGCGTAGACCGAGGGAGCAAGGTACTCTTCTCGGATTTCGAACATGACGGAGAGATGTGGACAGGTAGTGGACCACGCAAGTTACGGACAGCTATCCGTTTCTCCGAGCCCTTCGTGACCCCGCCCACCGTCACCGTTTCGATGTCGATGTGGGACATTGCCGGTGAAAGCAATCAACGCGCTGATATTCTGGCCGAGAACGTGACCGAAAACGGGTTTGAAATTCTGTTCCGCACGTGGGGGGATACGCGCGTCGCACGCGTTCGGGCGGATTGGCTGGCAATCGGCGAAGCGTCGAATGATGACATCTGGGATGTTTGAAGCCCGCGTATGGAACTAAAAAAGGGCCCCGTGGGGCCCTTTCGTATTTCTAATTTCCTGCTCTGATCAGGAATACATGCCTTCATACAGAGGCTCCAATGTGTCGTGGTCGAACAGCGAAGACACGGACGTACCGCCCCAGATGTTCAGAATGGCCTGCGCAAACATGGGTGCAGTTGGGACCACACGGATATTCTCGGCGTCCAGAACCGGCTTGGTCGGCTCGATCGAATCCGTGATCACCAGCGATTTCATGACAGAGCTCTGCACGCGCTCGACAGCGGGGCCGGACATAACACCGTGGGTGATATAGGCATGCACTTCGCTGGCACCTTGAGCCATCAGGGTTTCGGCGGCTTTGCACAATGTCCCAGCGGTATCACAAATGTCGTCCACAATGATGCAGCGCTTGCCTTCAACATTCCCGATCACGGTCATCTCGGCCACTTCACCAGCTTTTTCGCGGCGTTTGTCGACGATTGCCAGTGGGGCGCCGATGCGCTTTGCCAGCTCGCGGGCACGGGCCACACCGCCGACGTCGGGCGAGATCACCATGACTTCGCCAAGGCAGTCTTGGAAGTGGTGCTTTACATCCAGCGCAAAGATCGGGCTGGCATAAAGGTTGTCCACCGGGATATCGAAGAAGCCCTGGATCTGTGCAGCGTGCAGGTCCATGGTCAGAACCCGCTCGATTCCTGACTGAGCGATCATGTTGGCGACCAGTTTGGCGGAAATCGGAGTGCGTGCCTTGGTGCGTCGATCCTGACGCGCATAGCCAAAATAGGGGATCACAGCGGTTGTGGTTCGGGCCGATGACCGACGCAGCGTGTCGGCCATGATCAGAAGCTCCATCAAGTTGTCATTCGCAGGGTTAGACGTCGGCTGAATGATAAACATGTCCTCGCCGCGAACGTTTTCATAAACTTCGACGAAGATCTCGCCATCGTTGAAACGTTCTACGCGGGCGTCGACCAGTCCCACACTTGCCCCGCGATGCATCGACATGCGCTTGGCAACTGCTTTGGCGAGCGGGCGGTTGGCATTGCCCGAGATAAGTTTCGGTTCGGTGGTGGATGGCATGGCAGCAGACCCCAGAATTGCTCTGTATGACAGAATCGTGACGTTGACACCCAATAACACCGGGATAGATTTCGGGAAACAGCATTGGCGCAACAGGGGGCCGAAAAATGAGCCATATTGACTATTATTTCACAGTGCTATCGCCGTGGGCTTTCCTTGGCGGTAAGCGGTTCGCCAAGATTGCCGAAACGCGCGGCGGGTCGGTCACTTTCAAACCAGTGGATATCGGGCAGCTTTTTACGCGTACCGGGGGGCAGTTGCCCAAAGATCGTCATCCGTCGCGGATGGAGTATCGCATGCAAGAGCTGAAGCGCTGGTCAAAGGCGCTGGATATGCCGATCAACGTTAACCCTGCGCATTGGCCGACCAACGGGGCACCCGCTTCATACGCGATCATCGCCGCCCAAAGCGCTGGCACAGGTGATGTTGGTGCGTTGGTGGATGCGCTGATGCGCTCGATCTGGATGGACGAGAAAGACATCGCAGAAGATGCAGTCATCAAGGCCTGCCTGTCGGAGGCCGGGTTTGATCCGTCGCTGGCGGATAGCGGTCTTTTGCTAGGGGCCGAGGCCTATGCCAAGTATACTGACGATGCCGTGAATGCGGGCGTATTCGGGTCGCCCTTCTATGTCTGCGATGATGGCGAAAAGTTCTGGGGTCAGGATCGCCTTGATATGCTTGATGCACATTTGGCGGCGCAGGGCTAAGGATGTTGGACGTTCTGGGTGGATGCCCGACCTTTTGGGACACGCAAGGTGCGGGCCCGCGCGAGGCGCTCTTTATTCACTGCTCGTTGGCGCATTCCGGCGCGTGGCGCGCTGTGCGGGCCGCGTTGGGCCGCGATTTGACGTCTCTTGCCTATGACCTGCCGGGCCATGGGCGCAGTGCTGATTGGGACGGGCAGGGCGATTATCAGGACGCGGCGACCCAGGTGGCGCTGGAATTGCTTTCACGTCATGCGCAGGGGCCGGTTGATCTGGTTGGCCACAGTTTCGGGGGCACGATTGCCTTGCGCGTTGCGCAGATGGTTCCGAACAAGGTGCGCAGCCTAACCTTGTTTGAGCCGGTCCTGTTCACCGCTGCCAAGGACCATCCGGCCTATGCCGACAATCACCGTTACATGAATGGCGTTTTTGCGGATGCGATGCGTGCTGGCGACCGGATGGAAGCAGCCCGGCTGTTCAATTGCCAATGGGGCGGTGATGCAGGGTGGGATGCACTGCCTGCACGTTTGAAACAAGACATGGCAGACCGCATCCATCTGATCCCTGCCGGGCGCAGCGTGACGCATGAAGATAGGCATGGTCAGGTGGCACCCGGCGCCTTGGAAAACGTGACGCTGCCGGTCCTGTTGCTAGAAGGACAGCATTCGCCTGATCTGGTGCGTGCCGTCCACGATCAGATGCAGGCGCGGTTCCCAAACGTCCGCCGTCAGGTGATTGCGGGTGCCGGGCATATGGGGCCGATCAGCCATGCGCAAGAGGTCTCCACCAGCATTCGAGACCACATTCTGCAAACGGTCGAGGTCTAGGCCACCTTACCCATGCGCCAGCGCGACAAACCGGTCGATGTTCTCGTCCGTCATGGACCAGTCGGAGACCATGCGTGCGGTCAGGATCTCGTCCGGGTCGCTGCCCTCAAGGTTATCGTCCCAGACGTAATAGGCTGCACCTGCGTCATGCAGGCGCTGATGGCCGGCGCGGGTCCATCCAGCAAAGCTAATATTGGCCTGCGGTTCGTGCAGAAAGCTCACGCTTTCAATCTGCTTCAATCCACGAACCAAGCGCGCATTGGCCGCATTCGACTTTCGCGCCAGATCCAACCACAAATCGCCTTCGAGATAGGCCAACATCTGCGCTGCCAAATACCGGTTCTTCGAGAACAGATGCCCACCGCGCTTGCGGCGTAGTTCGAATTCCCATGCATGTTTGGGGTCGAAGAAGATCACGGCCTCGACGCCCATGCAGCCATTCTTGGTGCCGCCGAAGCTGACCACATCCACGCCTGATTTCCATGTCATCTCGGCTGGGGTGCAGCCCAAAGCCACCAACGCATTGGCAAACCGTGCGCCGTCCAGATGGACGGGCAAGTCATAGGATTTAGCAACGTCACACAGCGCTTTGATCTCGGCCCCGGAATAGACTGTGCCGCGTTCAGTCACGTTGGTAATCGACACCGGACCGCGCTGGGGGCCATGTACGCCGCGGGTTTCCTCGCTTGCGATGGCGCCGCGCAGCGTGTCGGGTGACATTTTGGCATGCTCGGCTGGCACCAAGGTCAGCTTTGCGCCGCCAGTATAGAATTCGGGCGCGTTGCACTCATCCTCGTGGATATGTGCCTCGGGCGAACAGAAGATCGTATCGAACGGCCGCGCCAGTGTCGCCAGCGAGATCGAGTTCGCTGCCGTGCCAGTCGCCACCAGATACACCGCTGCCTCGGGGGCCTCAAATATTTCGCGAATGCGGGCAGTGACCTGCGCCATGATGTCATCCGCCCCATAAGGCATGGCGTAACCTTCGTTGGCTTTGGCCAAAGCGTCCATCACATTCGGGTGCACAGGACCCGTGTTGTCAGAGGCGAAAAACATTAATGTGGCTCCTCGATCAGGTGATCTTCCCATTCGTCTTCGGGGACTTCAAATTCCGGTACTGTCCAGCCCTGCACGCTGCGCCCGGCCTTATGCACGCTGTTTGGATCGCCCGACACTAGCGGGTGCCAGTCATACAAGGGCTTGCCTTCGTGGCGCAGGCGATAGGCGCAGGATGCGGGCATGAAATAGGCGGTTTCGCCGATGTTCTCGGGCGTCAGGTGGATGCATTCGGGAACGAATTGCAGGCGGATGTCATATTGCGAGCACTGGCACGTATCGCCATCCAGAAGGCGGCATGCGACGCGGGTAAAAACGACGTCTCCGGTGTCTTCATCTTCCAGCTTGTTCAGGCAGCATTTTCCGCAGCCATCACACAGCGCTTCCCATTCCTGAGGTGTCAGCTGATCCAGCGGACGTTCCCAGAACTTCTTGCGCAGGGCCTTGCCCATCAGTCGGCCAGAAAATCGGCGGCGATCCGCATCTCGCGCAGGGGGCGGACGCGGGCAATCGATTCCTGATAGATCGGATGCGCCTTATAGGCGGCCAGCTGGGCTTCGTCCTCGAACTCTCCATAGACCACCACGTCAGGCGAGGGGCCGGGGATCGGATCTTCGAACCGGTTCTCGGCGATCTCAAGGCGGATGCAGTCGGGGATGCCTTTCAGAAGCTCTAACCCTTCGCGGACGCGGACGCGGTCTTCGGGGCGTTTGGCAGTGAAGAAAACGATGTGACGGATCATGGGCGGCTCGGCAGTTGAGAGAGAATGTCACGCGCACGGGCGCAGTCGGCGTCCATCTGGGCGATCAGGGCGTCCAGCCCGTCGAACACCTCTTCCGGGCGCAGATAGTCGATCAGGGCGACGGATAGCTGTTCGCCGTAAATGTCGCCTTTAAAGTCAAAAATGAAGCTTTCGATATTGGGCAGGTTTTCCCCAAACATTGGGCGCGTTCCCATCGAGGCAGCGCCACCATAAACGCCCTGATGCGGGCCAGTCAGGATCTCGACTTCAACCACATAGACGCCAAACTTTGGCGGATGCAGGCCCGCGATGGACATGTTGGCAGTGGGATAGCCCAGATCGCGGCCACGTTGGTCGCCCCGGATCACCTCGCCGTCAATGCGGTGCCAGTGGCCCAGCATGCGGGCGGCGTCGCGTGGGCGGCCTTCGGTCAGGGCCGTGCGGATCGCGGTCGAGCTGACCTCGCCCACATCGTCCGACATCAGGGGGGCGACGGTGACGCCAAAGCTCAGCTCTTTGCCGAGTGTTTCAAGGATCTTTGGCGTGCCTGCGCGATCCTTGCCGAAATGGAAATCAGCACCGACGAAAACATGGGTCAGGCCCAGACCCTCGACGATCACGTCGCGGGCGAATTCTTCGGGTGTCAGCGCGGACAGGGTGTCGTTGAAGCTAAGTTCAAACAGCGTTTGGATCCCCAGCTTCTCTAACCGGTGCGCGCGGGTGTCTGCGTTCATCAAGCGAAACGGAGCGGCTTTCGGTGCGAAGTATTCGCGCGGATGCGGTTCGAACGTCATTACACCCAAAGGCGCACCCAGCTCGGCCGCTTTCTGACGGGCGATGTCGATGACATACTGGTGGCCCAGATGAACGCCGTCAAAATTGCCGATGACTGCCGTGGCACCTCGGTCAGATGGATTTACAAACTGATAGTCACGAATGATCCGCATATGCTGGCCTTAGCGGTCCAGCGGGGCCTGTGCAAGCCCAAGGCGGCTTGCGGATCAAATTCGTGACGACCCTGCACAGATGGATACGCATGTGCCAGCGCGTGGCAGGTGGTGGTGGGGCATTGGAGCGATGGTTCCGATGCCTAAGGTGGAGGACGTCTCGGACTTGTCCGGGGCCGNTTTGCGCAGAGGGGCAACGCCCCTTCAAGCTTGCGAAGTGAGCTGCCAAAAGATGTCCGAAACCGGGGGTTGAACGGCGCTAACAATTCGGCTAGCGTCGCGTCAAGAACATCAAAGGGAAATGCCGATGCGAAATTTCAGGACTCCATACCGCGACTAAAGACGCCGGTCCTGAAGGGCTGCCGCCAGCCCCGCTTCTCTCATTTCAATTCCCTTTTGCGCACGAGGCGCCACTATGTTCCGTTTCTTTGAAAACCTGATCGACCCGTTTCGCTCGTCCCCTAACGCAACCCCACCTGCCAAGCTGTGGCCCTATCTGAAATCCCACTATGCGGGCTTCGGCAAGTTGATGGCATTCATGGCGCTCTCTGGCGTCATTGTTGCTCTGATCGAAACCGGCCTGATCTTTTATACAGGGCGGGTTGTCGATCTGATGACCGAGGCAACACCCCAGACCTTTTGGGCCACAAATGGCACCGAATTGCTGCTGGCCGCGCTGTTTATCCTGTTCCTCAGACCCGTTGCCATTCTGGTAAACCATCTGTTTCTTGAACAGACTCTGGCGGGCAATATGCAAGAGCAAGTCCGCTGGCGGGCGCATCGGCATATGCTGGGGCAGTCGCTGGGTTTCTTCCAGAATGATTTTGCGGGCCGGTTGTCGAACCGCGTCATGCAGCTTGGGCCTGCGGTGGAAGACAGCACCTATATGTTCTTCGAAGGCATCTTCTATGCCACCACCTATGTGCTGAGCGCGATGGTGATCTTGGGGCAGGTGGATCCTTGGTTGTCGTTGCCGCTTGCGATCTGGCTGGTGCTTTATGTGCTTTATGTGCGCTACATCGCCAAACGCGTTGGTGTTGCGTCCGAGAAATGGTCCGACGCGCGGTCTTTGGTGACCGGACGGATCGTGGATGCCTATGCCAATATCGAAAGCGTTAAGCTGTTCTCGCAGGGCGAGGGTGAAGAGCGTTACGCGTTGTCGTCTTTGCGCCGGCTGCGCCTGCGGTTCCAGCGCTTCCTGCGCCTGATGACCGAGATGAGCTTTGGTCTGAACCTGCTGAATGGTTTCCTGATCGTAGGCGTTCTTGGCACGGCAGTCTGGCTGTGGTCGCAGGGCGTCGTGTCAGTGGGCGAGGTTGCTGCCGCATCTGCCCTGGTTATTCGTCTGAACGGCATGTCCGGTTGGATCATGTGGGTCACCATCCGCTTGTTCGAGCATATGGGCGTGATCCGCGAGGGCCTGCGCTCGATCGCAGTCGAGCACGAGCTGACGGACGCGCCGGGCGCACCTGCTTTGGCGTTGAGCGACGGGAAGATCAGCTTTGAGGGACTGACGCACCACTATGGTAAGGGCGTTGGCGGTCTGGACAATGTGTCTTTGACTGTGCGTCCGGGCGAGAAAGTTGGGCTGGTCGGTCGGTCTGGCGCGGGCAAGTCCAGCCTTGTGAACCTGCTGATGCGTTTCCGTGATCCCGAAGGGGGCCGGATCCTGATTGATGATCAGGATATTCGACAGGTGACGCAGGACAGCCTGCGCGCGCAGATCGGGATGGTGACACAGGACAGCAGCCTGTTGCACCGTTCGGTGCGCGCCAATATCCTGTATGGCCGTCCAGATGCCAGTGAGGACCTGATGGTCTCGGCCGCGCGTCAGGCGGAAGCGCATGAGTTCATCCAGACGCTGGAGGATCCACAAGGGCGCACGGGCTTTAACGCACATGTCGGTGAGCGTGGTGTCAAACTGTCCGGTGGTCAGCGCCAACGGATCGCCATTGCCCGCGTCATGCTGAAAAACGCACCCATTTTGGTGCTGGACGAGGCGACCTCGGCGCTGGACAGCGAAGTCGAGGCTGCAATCCAGAAAACCCTTTATGGAATGATGGAAGGCAAGACTGTGATCGCCATCGCACACCGCCTGTCCACCATCGCCCAGATGGACCGGATTGTGGTGTTGGATCAAGGCCGGGTGATCGAGGATGGCAGCCACGACGAACTGCTGGCCGCCAAGGGCACCTATGCCGGCCTATGGGATCGCCAGTCGGGCGGTTTTCTGGCCGACGAGTAAACAATTGCGGCGGGGCAGAATTTTCCTGCCCCGCTGCCCCGCGACTCACTTGACGTCCCCCAAGAAGGCGTCTATTCACCGCGGACGGAATTCGGGGCGCTGCCGTGGCAGTGCCCGTTTGTATTGACCGGCTGGACGTGAGCGGCGCGAGGGCGCGCTGAAATCTCACCAATCTGGCCCGAGAGAGCAAGGATAAGAGCCATGTCGCGTGTTTGCGAACTGACCGGAAAAGGCCCGATGACTGGCAACAATGTCAGCCACGCCAAAAACAGAACCCGCCGCCGGTTTCTGCCGAACCTGAACGACGTGACGCTTCAGTCGGAAGCACTGGGTCGCGCCTTCAAACTGCGCATCTCGGCTGCTGCCCTGCGTTCGGTTGACCACCGCGGTGGTCTGGACGCGTTCCTGGCAAAAGCCAAGAACGACGAACTGTCGGCCAACGCGCTGAAGATCAAGAAAGAAGTTGCGAAAGCTCAGGCAGCCGCCTAAGCCCTGCGCTTTTCTGGATCGACCAGATTTTGAACCGCCCCGGCCCTTGGCTGTGGGCGGTTTTCGCGTAACTCTCGCCTGTTACATTTTGTCACTTGTCGCCCCACAGAAAGAGGCATAGCAAGGTCGCATGATCCGTGCTGTGTTTGTACATGTTGTGGCCTTTGCGCTGACCATCACCAGCTTTGCGCTGGCGGATGCCCGTGGTGAAAACCCGGATCTGAACGGTGCGTTTGATATGGTGCTGTGCACCGGCACTGGTATGACGACTATTACACTCGGCCCGGATGGAGAGCCCATCGAATCGGTGCACCTCTGCCCTGATGGAACTTCCATCTTCGCAGCCTCGTTCGCTCTTCCGTCCCTGAATAAGCCCGAAATACGGGTGATCGCGCGCATCGTCCCTTCGCGCGCTGTTGCTTTGGCGGGTCGGGTTGAATTGTCCCCGTCTGCCCGAGGTCCCCCGGCGCTGGTCTGATCCCTTCCCTCAAGACCAACTCAAAGACCTAAGGAAAAGACTATGTTCCGTATGAAGACCGTTTTGGCTGCCGGTGCAGCTGCCCTTCTTGCTATGCCTGCTTTTGCGGGCGACATCATGATCAAAGATTCTTATGCGCGTGCCTCGGGTATGAATGCCAAAGCTGGCGCTGCCTTCTTCCAGATCATGAACCATGGTGCCGAAGATGATCGCCTGATCGCTGCGAAATCTGATGCTGCCAAACGTGTGGAGCTGCACACCCACAAAGAAACCGCCGACGGCGTGATGAAAATGATGGAAGTCGAAGAGGGCTTCCCCGTGGCTGCCGGTGGCATGCATGCGCTGAAGCGCGGCGGCGATCATGTGATGTTCATGGGGCTGAACGCGCCCTTTGTGGATGGTGAAACCCTGACAGTCACGCTGGTATTTGAGAAAGCCGGCGAAATGACCGTAGAGATCCCAGTCGACCTGAACCGCAAACCTGCGATGGGTGGGCACGGACATGGTCACGGCGAAGGCCATGGTGACATGAATAAAGACGACACGTCCAACTAAGGGCTGTCCGTCGAAATTGGGGGTGCGGGGCGACATTGCGTCCCGAGCCCCGCACCCCCATTGAGGGGTTTCGCCAACCCCGAATGGCCGTAGCGTGTCGCTGCGGCCTTTTTTATGGAGCGCCTTAGCTCAGATTCGCCGCAATGGGCTTTAGATCGCAGTTACCTCGGTCAAGTATTCTTGACCGAGGTAACTGCGCCGAGCGCCTCGAGTTCGCCAGCCTTGATGTGAATTATGCTGTAGGTATCACTGCCCTCAGGCAGCTCAAGCACCAACCACGGCAATTCTGGGATGTCACTTGGCTTTTCTACGTTGCCAGTGATGGACCAGTCTTCGACAAGGAAGGCGCGAACGGCCTCGGGGTCGTTCCCGAGGTTTTCAAGCCAAAGTTGGTAGCCGTGCGCGATACCTTCGGATAGCCTGCGGCGGCCTAGGCCAGAGAACAGGCGAGAAACCTTAGTGAGTAATTCCATAACGTGTGTTCCAATTCTAAAGTTGTGAGGCCGCGGCCTGTGAACGCGTATACCCCATCAGGTAACCTTGCCCTGAGCATTTCGGAACTTGAATTCCTGAAGGAACATAGAGCGCGTGAAGTCCTGTCGGTTGCTGAATTATCTACCGAACACCAGTTCATAGCCTCAATCACCCAAGCTGGGCAATCTCGGCCTCAGAACCAGAATGAGACTTCAAGTTTGCGTGCCACATCAGCTGCTCCAGAAATCGTGGCGCAGCCCGAAATTTCGGCATCTGAGGTTTCGCGTGAGGTGACCGAGCTACACTAGGTAGAGATGAGCGCAATTGGTTGGTCTGCAGGATATACAGAGAATGCGTTTGAAAAGATTGGAAGCATAGAAGCTGAGCGGGTGTACGGTGAGTGACCACAAGAGCTAACTAATCGTTCCCCGAGCTTAGCAGGCTACACCAACTTGTGTGATGTGATTCGCGGCAAAGCCCGCTAATGGGAGAAAAAACAACTGCGGACCGATCTTGCGCCTCTTTCTTCTTACCTTTCTCACCATGGCCGCCTTTGCGGCGAACTCTCTTTTGAATCGGGCAGGGTTGGCGGAGGGCGCCATTGGGCCGGCCGGATTTGCGTTGATCCGCGTGATTTCGGGAGCGGTGATGTTGTGGGTGTTGTTGGCGTCTGGCCGGAAGAAACTGCCCCAGCGGGCCAAACCCGATTGGATCTCGGCTGGGGCGTTGGCCACTTATCTTCTGGGTTTTTCCTTCGCCTATGTCGCGCTTGATGCAGGGCTGGGGGCTCTGGTGCTGTTTGCCATCGTGCAGGTCACGATGTTCGCGGGTGCGCTTCGGATTGGAAACCCGATTCCCGCTCTGCGTTGGGGCGGCATGATCGCATCCATGTTGGGGCTAGCCTATCTGGTCTGGCCGTCCGACGATGTGCAGCTCCCTTTTCTTCCTCTGGTGCTTATGGCGGTCTCGGCGATTGGATGGGGCACCTATTCTTTAATCGGGCGACGGTCAGCAGAACCGCTTCAAGCGACTGCGTGGAATTTTATCTATGCCACACCTATCGTCGCGATCGTCACGCTTCCACTTGCCTGGGAAGAGGTATTGTCAACTTCGGGTGCCCTTCTGGCCGTCACATCGGGTGCAATCACGTCCGGACTTGGCTACGCGCTTTGGTATCGTGTCTTGCCGCAACTGACCGCAAGCGCTGGCGCCTTGGTGCAACTTTCGGTACCAGTAATTGCGTTGGGTGCAGGAGCGCTTTTTCTGGGTGAAGTTGTCGACCCACGCGAGATTACCGCCTCAGCCCTTGTACTTGGTGGCATCGCCTTCGGACTGATCGTGCGCAAATAGTGGCGAAGACTTGCGTCACTAAGAAGGCTCGTCTATATGCCCCCGGTGGCTTTACGTCACAGAATCAAAACCGAGAAAAGCCGTGTTTGGCCCCGTATCGCTTCTGGGGTCAGTTCCGGCAAAGGAGAAGCGATATGAAATTGCATGAACTGCGCGACAATCCTGGCGCAACAAAACCCCGCAAACGTGTTGGTCGTGGTCCCGGTTCGGGCACTGGTAAGACCGGTGGCCGTGGTATCAAAGGTCAAAAGTCGCGTTCGGGTGTAGCCATCAATGGCTACGAAGGCGGCCAAATGCCCCTCTACCAGCGTCTTCCCAAGCGTGGCTTCAACAAGCCGAACCGCAAGAAGTTCGCTGTGATCAATCTGGGCCTGATCCAGAAATTCATCGACGAAAAGAAAATCGACGCCAAAGACATCAACGAAGACACTCTGGTGGCTTCGGGTCTGGTCCGTCGCAAGCTGGACGGTGTGCGTGTTCTGGCCAAAGGTGAACTGACCACCAAAGCCAACATCACCGTGACCGGTGCGTCGAAATCGGCCGTTGAGGCTGTCGAGAAAGTTGGCGGCAAATTGACCGTGGCGGCGAAGGCTGCGGCTGAATAAGGCCTTGTGAGGGGCGCGCCCGCCCCTTACATGTCTAATCACGTTTTCAAGCGCCGCCGGAGCCGGGAACGGTCCGGCGGCGTTTTTCTTGATCCAAGGGGGCCTTATGGCATCTGCAGCAGAACAAATGGCGTCGAACATGAGCTGGAGCGCCTTCGGCAAGGCGACCGAGCTTCGCCAGCGAATCTTCTTCACGATCGGGCTTCTGATCATCTATCGTCTTGGCACGTTCATTCCCGTCCCGGGGATCGACGCAAACGCCTTGCGTGACTTCATGGACCAAGCGCAATCCGGCATCGCTGGCGTACTTGGTATGTTCACAGGTGGCGCGCTAAGCCGTATGGGTGTGTTTGCCCTTGGGATCATGCCCTACATTTCGGCCTCAATCATCATTCAGCTCATGTCCTCTATGTGGGAGCCGCTGAAACAGTTGAAAAACGAAGGCGAACAGGGCCGTAAGAAGATCAACCAATTTACCCGCTATGGCACCGTTCTGCTGGCTACGGGGCAGGCCTTTGCGTTGGCGAACTCTCTGCAGGCTGGTGATCTTGTTACCAGCCCCGGCATGTTCTTCATTGCATCCTGTGTGATTACGCTGGTTGGCGGCACCATGTTCCTAATGTGGCTGGGTGAGCAGATCACCGCGCGCGGCATCGGCAACGGCATCTCGTTGATCATTTTCGTGGGCATCGTCGCCGAAATCCCTGCCGCGCTGGGTCAATTCCTGGCTTCGGGCCGTTCGGGTGCCATCAGCCCTGCGGTGATTATCGGTGTGATCGTCATGATGGTCGCCGTGATTGCCTTCGTCGTGTTCATGGAACGCGCGCTGCGCAAGGTGCACATCCAGTACCCGCGCCGCCAAGTTGGCATGAAAGTGTATGACGGTGGCTCGTCCCATCTGCCGATCAAGGTGAACCCGGCTGGTGTTATCCCGGCGATCTTCGCCTCGGCGCTTCTGCTGCTGCCGACCACGATTTCGACCTTCTCGTCCGGCCAGTCCGGTCCTATCATGTCGACAATCTTGGCCTATTTTGGCCCAGGGCAACCGCTTTACCTGCTGTTTTTCTCGGCCATGATCATCTTCTTCACCTTCTTCTACACCAAGGAAGTTGCGTTCAAGACGGACGAGGTTGCCGACAATCTGAAGAACCAGAACGGTTTCGTGCCCGGCATCCGCCCCGGCAAGAAAACCGCCGAGTATCTGGACTATGTTGTCACCCGCCTGTTGACGCTTGGCTCGATTTATCTGGCCGCTGTCTGCTTGATGCCGGAAATCCTGCGCAGCCAGCTGGCGATCCCGTTCTACTTCGGCGGCACCTCGGTGCTGATCGTTGTGTCGGTGACCATGGATACGATCCAGCAAGTGCAGTCGCATCTTCTGGCCCACCAGTATGAGGGCCTGATCGAGAAGTCGCAACTGCGCGGTAAGAAACGCAAGAAGGGGCCTGCACGTCGATGAACATTATTCTTCTTGGGCCGCCGGGTGCCGGCAAAGGAACGCAAGCCGCCAAGCTGGTGGAAGAACGCGGCATGATCCAGCTGTCGACCGGTGACATGCTGCGCGAGGCGAAAGCCTCGGGCACCGAGATGGGCAAGAAAGTTGCCGCCATCATGGACGCGGGCGAGCTTGTCACCGACGAGATCGTGATTGGTCTGATCGAAGAGAAGCTGGAAGGCGACACTGGCGGAGGCTTCATCTTTGACGGCTTCCCCCGCACGCTGCCTCAGGCCGACGCTTTGGGTACACTTCTTGAGAAGCACAATCAGACGCTGGACGCTGTGATCGAAATGCGCGTGGATGACGAGGTTCTGGTTGGCCGCATCGTCGGCCGCGCCGAGGAGGCCCGCAAAGCAGGCCAGCCTGTGCGTGCCGACGACAACGAGGAAAGCCTGAAGATCCGTCTGATGGAATACTACAAAAAGACCTCGCCGTTGATTGGCTACTACTGGGCCAAGGGCGATCTGAAATCGGTCAACGGTCTGGGTACCATTAACGAAGTGCAGGGCGATATCGCCGAGGTGCTGGGCGCCTGATCCAGACGCCATTTATGAATAGTTAAGCGCCGCGGCCCTGTCGCGGCGCTTTGATTTTTCGGTGCCAAGTCGGGGTGTTCAAAAGGCTTGGTGCCATGATGGGTTGACGAACTGTTCAAACCCGAGTAACTCACCCCATCCCTAACGGGAATCGGTGTGTCTGCGGGGTCGCTCCCCAAGTCTCACCAGACCAAAGAATTCAGCGCGGCCCGCTTGGAATGATCCGGCGGGCTTACGTTGTGAAAAAAGGTTCCGGAGCTACGGAACCGCAACGAAAAGGAAAGACTACGTGGCACGTATTGCTGGCGTAAACATCCCGACCCACAAACGGGTCCCGATCGCCCTGACATATATTACTGGTATCGGCCATACTTCGGCTGCTGCTATTTGCGAAGCTGTAAAAATCGACGTAACCCGTCGCGTGAACGAACTGTCGGACGCTGAAGTCCTGGCAATTCGCGAGCACATCGACGCGACCTACACCGTTGAAGGTGACCTGCGCCGTGAAGTGCAGATGAACATCAAGCGTCTGATGGACCTGGGCTGCTACCGCGGTCTGCGTCACCGTCGCAACCTCCCGGTACGCGGTCAGCGTACATCCACCAACGCACGTACTCGCAAAGGTCCTGCAAAGGCCATTGCTGGTAAGAAGAAATAAGGGAGGGTTTGACCAATGGCTCGCGATAAGACTCGTACCAAGCGTAAAGAGCGTAAGAACATCGCATCCGGTGTTGCTCACGTGAACTCTTCGTTCAACAACACCAAGATCCTGATCTCGGACGTGCAAGGCAACGCCATCTCGTGGTCGTCGGCTGGCACCATGGGCTTCAAAGGCTCGCGTAAGTCGACGCCGTATGCTGCTCAGATGGCTGCGGAAGACGCTGGCAAGAAAGCTCAGGAACACGGTGTTAAGACGCTGGAAGTTGAAGTTCAGGGCCCCGGTTCGGGTCGTGAATCGGCTCTGCGCGCTCTGGCTGCTATCGGTTTCAACATCACCTCGATCCGTGATGTGACCCCGATCGCACACAATGGCTGCCGCCCGCCGAAGCGCCGCCGCGTATAAGAACATTTTACGGCCGGGCCCCGCACGAAGCGTGGCCCGGTTTCCGTCATTTTAACCTCGGGCGTCCTGCCCTTTGGACATGGGGACAGGACAAGTATGGAGGGACGCATGATCCACAAGAATTGGGCAGAATTGATCAAGCCGACACAGCTGGACGTAAAGCCGGGCAATGACCCCGCACGTCAAGCGACTGTTGTTGCTGAACCGCTGGAGCGTGGCTTTGGTCTGACCTTGGGCAACGCCCTGCGCCGCGTGCTGATGAGCTCGCTGCAAGGTGCCGCTATCACGTCGGTTCAGATCGACAACGTCCTGCACGAGTTCAGCTCGGTTGCTGGTGTGCGTGAAGACGTCACCGACATCGTTCTGAACCTCAAAGGTGTTGCGATCAACATGGAAGTCGAAGGCCCCAAGCGCCTGTCGATTTCGGCCAAAGGCCCGATGGTTGTCACCGCTGGTGCGATTTCGGAGTCGGCGGGCATCGAGATCCTGAACAAAGATCACGTGATCTGTCACCTGGATGATGGCGCGGACCTGTTCATGGAACTGACCGTCAACACTGGCAAAGGCTATGTGGCGTCGGATAAGAACAAGCCGGAAGATGCGCCGATTGGCCTGATCCCGGTCGATGCGATCTATTCGCCGGTCAAGAAAGTGTCGTATGACGTTCAGCCGACCCGTGAAGGTCAGGTTCTGGACTATGACAAACTGACGCTGAAGCTGGAAACCGATGGTTCGGTTACCCCTGAAGATGCCGTGGCCTTCGCTGCGCGCATTCTGCAAGACCAGCTGTCGATCTTTGTGAACTTCGACGAGCCGGAAGCCGCTGGTCGTCAGGACGAAGACGATGGTCTTGAGTTCAACCCGCTTCTCTTGAAGAAAGTGGACGAGCTGGAGCTGTCGGTGCGTTCGGCAAACTGCCTGAAGAACGACAACATCGTTTACATTGGCGATCTGATCCAGAAAACCGAAGCCGAGATGCTGCGCACTCCGAACTTCGGCCGCAAGTCGCTGAACGAGATCAAAGAAGTGCTTTCGGGCATGGGTCTGCACCTTGGCATGGATGTCGAGGAATGGCCGCCTGAGAACATCGAAGAGCTGGCGAAGAAATTCGAAGACCAGTTCTGATCCGCGGAGCATTCCCAGCAAAAGTGGATACCGGTTTTGCGGTTCGGGAATGCGACCAACGATCATTGACAAGTTTCCGGGGGCGGCGTAGAGCGGCCCCCGAAATGCCCGCGCTGGCGGGGAACATCTGGGCAATCCTGCCCCAAGGAGAGGGACCGACACGCATCGGTTCTCAGACAAAGCACCGCTCGTCCAAGAGCACCAAAGAAGGATTAAGAAAATGCGTCACGCTCGTGGTTACCGCCGCCTGAACCGCACACACGAACACCGTAAAGCCATGTTCGCCAACATGGCTGGATCGCTGATCGAACACGAACAGATCAAAACCACCCTGCCCAAGGCCAAAGAATTGCGCCCGATCATCGAAAAGATGATCACGCTGGCCAAGCGCGGCGACCTGCACGCACGTCGTCAGGCTTCGGCCCGTCTGAAGCAGGAAGCTCTGGTCGCCAAACTGTTTGATGTTCTGGGTCCGCGCTATCAGGACCGTCAGGGTGGTTACGTTCGCGTTCTGAAAGCTGGCTTCCGCTATGGTGACATGGCGCCGATGGCGATCATCGAATTCGTTGATCGTGACGTTGACGCCAAGGGTGCAGGCGACCGCGCTCGTCTGGAAGCTGAAGAATCTGGTGCAGACGCTGAAGCATAAGAACTGCGCATAACACGTTCCGAAAGCCCCGCTTTGATGCGGGGCTTTTTGTTTTTGGGCTTCCCCCTGCGATGCCGCGTGCTTAGGTTCTGCCCATGGCTGACCTTTTCGACAGTTCCACAGATCGCCCGGATCAGGGCCGCGCCGCGCCGCGCCCTTTGGCGGATCGGCTGCGTCCGCAATCCTTGTCGGATGTGATCGGCCAAGAACAAGTGCTCGGCCCTGAAGCCCCTCTGGGCACGATGCTGGCCGCAGGCAGCTTGGGATCTTTGATCTTCTGGGGCCCGCCCGGCGTTGGAAAAACCACCATTGCCCGCCTTTTGGCCCGCGAAACCGATTTGCATTTCGTCCAGATCAGCGCGATTTTTTCTGGCGTGCCTGAGCTGCGTAAAGTGTTTGAAGCTGCCAAGCATCGCCGTGCGAACGGGCAGGGGACACTTTTGTTCGTTGACGAGATCCATCGCTTTAACAAAGCACAGCAGGACGGATTTCTGCCCTATATGGAAGATGGGACAATCCTTCTGGTTGGTGCCACCACGGAAAATCCTTCGTTTGAACTGAACGCTGCTGTGTTGTCCCGTTCGCAGGTTTTGGTCCTGACCCGCTTGACCCTTGCCGATTTGGAACGCCTTGTACAGCGCGCCGAACAGGACCTAAGTCGCGCGCTTCCGTTGACAGGGGAAGCCCGCGAAGCGCTTCTTGAAATGGCAGATGGGGATGGCCGCGCGCTTTTGAATTTGGTGGAACAAGTCACCGCATGGAAGGTTGACGGAAAGCTTGATGTCGAAGGCCTGTCATCGCGCCTGATGAAGCGGGCCGTTGTCTATGACAAATCAGGGGACGAGCACTACAACTTGATCTCGGCGCTGCACAAATCCGTGCGTGGCTCGGACCCAGATGCTGCGCTTTACTGGTTTACGCGAATGCTGAATGGCGGCGAAGACCCTCGATTTCTGGCGCGACGATTGACCCGCATGGCGGTCGAGGATATCGGGCTTGGCGACCCGCAAGCCCAGCGGGTTTGTCTGGATGCGTGGGAGACCTATGAACGTCTGGGCAGCCCAGAAGGCGAGCTTGCCTTGTCTCAGGCCGTGATTTATTTGGCGCTCGCCCCGAAGTCGAACGCGAATTATGTGGCGTATAAAGCCGCCGTCAAAGCCGCCAAGAAAACCGGATCCGCCCCACCGCCCAAGCACATCCTGAACGCCCCGACCCAGTTGATGGAAGATCAGGGCTATGGTGATGGCTATGCCTACGACCATGACGCCCCAGACGGCTTTTCAGGCCAGAACTATTTCCCGGATGATATGAAGCGGGGCGTCTACTATATTCCGGTCGAGCGCGGGTTCGAGCGCGAGCTTAAAAAACGCGTCGACTATTTTGCAAAGCTGCGCGCGAAACGCCAAAGCTGACCCCCCCTTTTCTTGTTCCAAATATCCTGGGGGCAAAGCCCCCTGCCTCTCGCCAGCGCTGATCAATCATGTCAATCTACCCCCAACAGAAAGGAACGCCATGACTTCGACCGACCAGCCACCCACCGAATTGCGCCGCCTATGGGACCTACCTCTAAGGCTTTTTCACTGGGCACTTGTTGTCTGTGTCATAACCGGATTTCTTCTGGGCAAGTTTGGCCCGAATGTGATGACGTTGCATTTCTATGCCGGGTATTGCGTGGCGGGGCTTTTGGTCTTCCGCATCTTCTGGGGCTTCGCTGGATCCCGTCCGGCCCGCTTTGGCCATTTCCTGTTCGGCCCAAAGAAAACGCTTGGCTATGTCGCGGACATGTTCAAACGGAACCCAAGTTATTGGCCCGGTCACAATCCGATTGGGGCGCTGTCAGTCTTTGCGCTTCTTGGCGTTCTTCTGGCACAGGTTGGAACCGGTCTGTTCATTGACGCCGACGACTTCATCAACACTGGCCCATTTGCCAGCTGGGTCAGCTATGAGACCGCGCGCGAGGCTGCAAGTCTGCATTACCGCCTGTCTTACGCGCTATTGGCTTTGGTCGTTCTCCATCTTGGTGCGATCTTGTTTTATCGCTTTTGGAAGCGTGAAAATCTTGTCAAACCGATGGTCACTGGCTGGAAAGAGGTGCGTAAAGACCACCCGGACGTGTGACAGGGCGCTTGACAACAAAGGCGCTTGGCCTCAGTCAAGCCCCATGATGACACCCCTTTTGCAAGTTGCTTTGGGCGGCGCGCTTGGCGCCTCGGCCCGCTATCTGACCGGCACAACGGTTACACGCCTTTTGGGCCACGGCTTTCCTGCCGGGACCATGGTGGTAAACATTGTGGGCTCGTTCTTGATGGGGGTCATTGTTGTGGCCTTGGCGAAGAAGGGCGGGCAGGCAGCGGCGCCGTTCCTGATGACCGGCCTTCTGGGTGGCTTCACAACTTTCTCAGCCTTTTCGCTTGATGCGATGACCCTGCTTGAGCGTGGCCAGCCCCTAGCGGCAATGGGCTATATCCTTGGATCCGTCGTGATCTCGATTGTGGCTTTGATGGCGGGTCTGTGGCTGACCCGGATGGTGCTGGTATGAGCGTTCAACACATTACTCTTGGCCCAGACGAAGCCGAACAGCGGCTGGATCGCTGGGTTAAACGCATGTTTCCCCACGTGGGACAGGGGCGGATCGAAAAAGGCTGCCGCAAGGGCGAATTCCGGGTGAATGGCGAGAAGGTCAAGACCTCGACCCGTGTGAGGCCGGGGGACGAGGTGCGCGTGCCGCCCCTTCCGACCACCAAGGATGAACGCCCTGCGACAAAACCTAATGCACGGGTGTCAGACGCGGATGCGAAGCTGATCCAGTCTTGCGTTATCTATCGGGACGACCACGTGATCGCCCTGAACAAGCCTGCGGGATTGCCTACGCAAGGCGGATCAAAACAGACCCGCCATGTGGATGGCTTGGCCGAAGCGCTGAAGTTTGACCGCGACGAGAAGCCTCGCCTTGTGCATCGTCTGGACAAAGACACCTCGGGCGTATTGCTTTTGGCACGTACTCAGGCTGCCGCGTCCGGGCTGACCGCTGCGATGCGCCACAAGGAAACCCGCAAGATCTATTGGGCTGTGGTCGCCGGTGTGCCGACACCCTATTTGGGCGAAATCCGCTATGGGCTGTTCAAGGCGCCAGGTGGCGGACGTGGTGCGGGTGAAAAGATGATCTGTGTGCATCCACGTGCGATGAACGAATACCCGGACGCCAAACGTGCGCATACGCTTTATGCCACGCTTTATCGTGTGGCCAGCCGTGCGGCGTGGGTCGCAATGGAACCGATCACCGGACGCACTCATCAATTGCGTGCGCACATGGCCGAGATTGGTCATCCCATCATTGGTGATGGCAAATATGGCGGTTCGTCTCAGGATAATATGGGTGATGGCTGGGGTGCGATGATTGGCGGAGAGATTTCGCGCAAACTGCACCTGCATGCGCGCTCGATGACCTTCGAGCATCCGGTGACGAAGAAGCCAATCACCGTTACCGCAGACCTGCCGCCCCATATGGCGGACACGTTCGAAACCCTTGGCTGGACGCCTGATCTGGCCGCTGATGACCCGTTCGAGGCTCTGTAAATGACCACCCTTAAGCTTGCTGTGTTCGATGTCGATGGAACGCTGATCGACAGTCAGGATTTCATCGTCGAAGCCATGTACCGCGCGTTCGGTGAAATGGGCGTGGCGCTTCCAAGTCGCGAACAGGTCCTGTCAATCGTCGGGCTTTCTTTGCACGATGCCATCGCACGGTTGGTGCCCGAAATGTCAGACCAAGACGTCGATCAGGCGGCCCAGCAATACAAAGATATGTTCATCAAACTGCGGGCCGAGAAGGGTGGCGAGGCGGCAGCGCCCTTGTATCCCGGCGCGCGTGACGCATTGGAGGCCCTGCATCCGCGGGACGAGGTTCTGTTAGGCGTCGCCACCGGCAAAGCGCGGCGTGGGTTGGACCATGCATATGACGCGCATGATTTGCGCAAGTTCTTCGTGACCCACCAAACGGCAGACGATCACCCCTCCAAGCCGCATCCTTCCATGCTGCAACGGGCGTTGACGGAAACCGGGACCGAGGCCGCGCAGGCCGTGATGATTGGCGATACCAGTTTTGATATGGATATGGGAAAAGCTGCCGGCTTTCGCACCATTGGGGTTACGTGGGGCTATCACCCGCGCGAACGTTTGATCGCCGCCGGTGCAGATATTCTGATTGATGCGTTTGCGGATCTGCCCGCTGCGCTGGACGAACTTTGGGGAACAGCATGAGCGGTTGGGCAGCAAAACGGTTCTGGAAAGAAACGACGGTTGGCGAAGCAGACGGGGGATTTCAGGTCCTTCTGGATGGGCGCGCTGTGAAGACGCCTGCAAAGTCGGCGCTGATCGTGCCAGCACGCGCGCTTGCCGATGCGATGGCTGCCGAGTGGGATGCGCAGGAAGATGCGATCAATCCAAATGCCATGCCCGTAACCCGCATGTGCAATTCGGCCATCGACAAGGTCAGCGTTCAGCACGCGGCCGTTGCCGACATGTTGGCGGCCTATGGCGACAGCGATCTGTTGTGTTACCGCGCCACCTCTCCGCAAGAGCTGGTCGCGCGGCAGGCCGAGAAATGGGATCCGATTCTCGACTGGGCGGTCGATTCTCTTGATGTGCGCCTGAAAGCGGTCTCGGGGGTGATGCACGAAGAACAGGATGCGCATTCTGTTCGGAAACTGACGCATTTGGTGCATGCGCTTTCACCGTTTCAACTGACGGCATTTCACGATCTGGTGTCCATGTCTGGATCGCTGATCTTGGCCTTTGCTGTGGCTCACGGACATTTAGATGCAGCTGCAGCATGGGAATTGTCCCGTCTTGACGAGCTTTGGCAGGAAGAATTGTGGGGCAAAGACGAAGAAG
Organism: Aliiroseovarius halocynthiae; assembly: GCF_007004645.1. GTDB lineage: Bacteria > Pseudomonadota > Alphaproteobacteria > Rhodobacterales > Rhodobacteraceae > Aliiroseovarius > Aliiroseovarius halocynthiae. The sequence continues at coordinate 281,075 of NZ_ML660019.1, forward strand.
CTCAGGAAATGGTTGAAAAGAAGGTCGAAGAGTTTGCGCGCGCAGCATGGTTCTTTGCGGCGATTTCACGCGAAACTTAACGCAACCAGCGCCTGTCCTGGCCTAATTATCTTGCTTTCCCCTAGGTTAAGCATCGCAATTCGCGATGTGCCCCTTGACGAAATCTGATCAATCCTTTCAAAATCTGAGGCAGTTGAAGGGGGGGACACCCTTTTGCATTACTCACTGCGAACATCAGTTCGCATATAAAGCCCTCAAAAATGGGCAAAATCAGGAAGAGGTAAATATGAAGAAATCCGCTTTTCTTGGCGCACTCACTGTTGCCAGCATCGCCGCAAGCGCCGCTGTCGCTCAGGACGTGTCGACCCTTGATCAGGTCAAAGAGCGCGGCAAACTGAACTGTGGTGTAACCACTGGTTTGGTTGGCTTTGCAGCTCCGGATGCGAACGGTCAGTGGAAAGGTTTCGACGTTGGCGTATGCCGCGCAGTTGCTGCCGCCGTGCTGGGCGACGCAAACGCAGTTGAATTCGTTCCGACCACTGGTAAGACCCGTTTCACCGCGCTTGCGTCGGGTGAGATCGACATGCTGGCGCGTAACACCACTTGGACCTTCTCGCGCGATGTCGACCTGAAGTTCGAATTCGTCGGCATCAACTACTATGATGGTCAGGGCTTCATGGTTTCCAAGGATCTGGGCGCAAGCTCGGCCAAGGAACTGGACGGCGCGACTGTTTGTATCCAGACCGGCACCACCACCGAGCTGAACTTGGCCGACTTTTTCCGTGCCAACGACATGAGCTATGAGCCGGTTCCGATCGAAACCAATGCTGAAGCTCAGCAGCAGTATCTGGCTGGCGCTTGTGACGTGTACACCACCGACGCGTCGGGCTTGGCTGCTACGCGTGCGACCTTCGAAGATCCTTCGGCACACATCCTACTGCCCGAGATCATCTCGAAAGAGCCTCTGGGCCCGCTGGTCCGTCACGGCGACAACAACTGGGGCGACATTGTTCGCTGGACCCTGAACGCTCTGATCGCAGCTGAAGAGCTGGGTGTAACCTCGGCCAATATCGGCGAACTGGGCGCATCGGCTGGTGCAAACCCGGAAGTTAACCGTCTGCTGGGTACCGAAGGCACCCTGGGCGAGATGCTGGGCCTGGACGCAGAATGGGCCAAGCGCGCCATCATGGCGGGCGGCAACTATGGCGAACTGTTTGCTAAGAACATCGGTGAAGAAACCCCGATCGCTCTGGCACGTGGCCTGAACGCTCAATGGACCGAAGGCGGCCTGCTGTACGCTCCGCCCTTCCGTTAAGACACTCATGAAAAGGGCGTGGTTCATCCACGCCCTTTTTCTTTCCATCTGAACGCACCTTGGCACTGCGGCCCAAGCCGCCCGTAAAAATAAAACGCCAAGGGCAACGGGGATGTACCACATGACATCTATGACCGACCCTCATCAGGGCCAGTTCCGGCTTTCTATGTTGTTCAACGATACGCGCTATCGTTCGCTGACATACCAAGCCATTGCCGCCATTCTTCTGGCGTTGGCAATCTGGTATCTCGCAAACAACCTTGTGCAGAACTTGCGGACCGCCGGCCTGAATATTTCCTTCGACTTCCTGCGCGATTCTGCGGGCTATGACATCAATCAGCGCCTTATCGAATACGACAGCCAGTCGACCCATGCACGCGCCGCAATTGTAGGGATCCTGAACACACTTCTTGTGTCGTTCCTGGCCTGCATTACGGCGACAATCTTCGGCGTCATCGCCGGGGTTTTGCGCTTGTCCAACAACTGGTTGGTCTCCAAGCTCATGTCCGTTTATGTCGAGATCTTCCGCAATATTCCGGTGCTGATCTGGATCATCATCATCTTCACGATCATGACCGCCGTGATGCCTGCACCACGCGCATTCCGGGGCGACACGCCCGAAGCAACCATGCTGTTGGACATGTTCGCCTTCACCAACCGTGGTGTGTACATTCCGGGCCCGTATTTCACAGCGCCGCTCTTTGCGAGCGCCTTCCTGAACTGGGTTCTGGTGTTGGCCGTGCTTGCAGGCAGCCTGTTTGCCACCCGCCGTATGGCGCGTTGGGCGACTGGCGTGCAGGAACAAACCGGCGTACGTCCGACCACTTGGTACTTCACGCTGGCCATGTGGATTGTTCCTGTTGGTTTGCTGCTTATGGTTATGGGCCTGGCATGGGAGATCCCCGCGCTGAAAGGCTTTAACTTCAAAGGTGGTATCAAAATCGGTGGTGCCCTCATCGCTCTGTGGTTCGCGTTGTCGATTTACACCGGTGCATTCATCGCAGAAAACGTGCGTGCCGGTATTCAGGCGATCAGCAAAGGTCAGACCGAAGCGGCAGGTGCCCTTGGTTTGCGTCCGCGTCGTACGATGAACCTCGTCGTCCTGCCTCAGGCACTGCGTGTGATCATCCCGCCGTTGATTTCGCACTATCTGAACATCACCAAGAACTCGTCCCTTGCGATTGCTGTTGGCTATGCCGATGTGACCGCAACTTTGGGCGGCATCACGTTGAACCAGACCGGTCGCGCCATTGAGTGTGTGCTTCTGTTGATGGCCTTCTACCTGACGATTTCGTTGCTCATCTCGGTTGGGATGAACTTCTACAACAAATCCGTGAAGCTGGAGGAGCGTTGATATGACCGACCTTTCATTTGTACGCTCTGACATGCTGCCCGAGCGGGCTCCGCCTGCAAACGAGGTGGGCATGGTCAAATGGCTGCGCACCAACTTGTTCTCGACTTGGGCGAATTCGCTTCTGACTATTGCAGCTTTCTATGTGATCTATCTGGTGCTGGCCAACGTTCTGCCGTGGTTCTCCGGAGGCGTCTGGACGACGTCCAGCCTGTCTGAGTGCCGCGAGGTTCTGCAAGGCGAGGTGGGTGGCTGTTTCTCGGTCCTGACCGAGCGGTGGAACCAGCTGATCTATGGGTTCAAATACCCTGTCGATCTGTACTGGCGCCCGAACATTGCTTTGCTGTTGCTGGCATTCGCTGCAGCTCCGGTGCTATTCTTCGATCTGCCGCGTAAACTTCTGCTGTTCACGGCGATCTATCCCTTCGTGGCCTACTGGCTGATTTGGGGCGGTCCGATCGGTGTGCCTGTAACCGCGTTTGTGGGCATCCTAGGCGCCTATCTGGTGTTTGAACGCTTTAACGCCGCGAACTTTGCTGCGGCCGGTTTGGCTGCCGTAGCCGTGGCGTTTTCGCTGTGGTTCATCGGTGGGTATCTGGTCGATATGTTAGCCAGCGATGATCCGCTGCTGACCCCTGTGGCCTCGCGCGATTTGGGCGGCTTCATGCTGAACCTGATGCTGGGTGTGACCTGTGTGTCGCTGTCGATCCCGCTGGGCATTGCCCTGGCGCTGGGCCGCCAGTCCAACTTGCCGCTGATCAAAGGCGTCTGTGTGATCTTCATCGAATTCATTCGTGGGGTTCCGCTGATCACGCTTCTGTTTGTGGCATCGGTGATGTTGGCATATTTCTTCCCGCCAGATGCAACAGTTGACCTGTTCCTGCGCGTGGTGATCATGATCACCCTGTTTTCGTCGGCTTATATCGCCGAAGTGATCCGGGGCGGTCTGGCCGCGCTGCCGAAAGGACAATACGAAGCCGCAGACAGCCTTGGGTTGGACTACCCACAGGCCATGCGCTTTATCATCCTGCCGCAAGCGCTCAAGATCTCGATTCCGGGTATCGTGAACGTTGCTGTGGGTCTGTTTAAGGACACCACGCTGGTCTCGGTGATCTCGATGTTCGATCTGGTCGGCATGATCCGCGGCCCGATCCTGGCCTCGCAGGAATGGAATGGCGTTTACTGGGAGCTTCTGGGCTTTGCCGCGCTTCTGTTCTTCGTCGTCTGTTACGGCATTTCACAATATTCGCAGTGGCTGGAGCGCCGGCTTCGCACGGACCACCGTTAAAGGAGAGACGTCATGTCTTCTATTACTCTCGATCACCACGCTGATCGCAGCAAAATGGCCGTCTCGGACGAGGTGGCAATTGAAATCCGCAACATGAACAAGTGGTATGGCTCGTTCCACGTGCTGCGCGATATTGATCTGACCGTCTATCAGGGCGAACGGATTGTTATTGCGGGGCCGTCGGGCTCGGGTAAATCCACCTTGATCCGTTGTATCAACCGTCTGGAAGAACACCAGGAAGGTCAGATCATTGTTGATGGGACCGAGCTGACCTCGGACCTGAAAAACGTCGACAAGGTACGTTCGGAAGTGGGGATGGTGTTTCAGCACTTCAACCTCTTCCCGCACCTGACCATTTTGGAAAACTGCACGCTGGCGCCCATATGGGTGCGCAAAGAGCCCAAAAAAGAGGCCGAAGAGCGTGCGATGCATTTCCTTGAGAAGGTGAAGATCCCCGAACAGGCCCACAAGTATCCGGGCATGTTGTCGGGTGGTCAGCAGCAACGTGTGGCGATTGCCCGCTCGCTGTGCATGATGCCGCGCATCATGTTGTTCGACGAACCGACCTCGGCGCTTGACCCCGAGATGATCAAGGAAGTGCTGGAAACCATGGTGGAGCTTGCCGAGGAAGGCATGACCATGCTGTGCGTGACCCACGAAATGGGCTTCGCGAAAGAGGTCGCCAACCGCGTGATCTTCATGGATGCCGGACAGATTGTGGAACAGAACGAACCGGAAGAGTTCTTCAACAACCCGCAATCGGAACGCACCAAGCTGTTCCTCAGCCAGATCCTTTGATCTTTCTGACACGAACTTCAAAAGCCCCGCCATTTTGGTGGGGCTTTTTTGTTATGATGGTGCTAGAAGGCGGCCAACACGGTCACCTTAATCACGGAATGACATCATGACTGCCATAAAACGCATCGTTCTTTCAAGCGACCACGCCGCCATCGAGCTGCGCAAAACCATTGCAGATCACATCACTGCAAAAGGGTACGAGGCAGTTGATATCGGCCCGATGACACCCGAAAGCACCCATTACCCCAAACATGGCGAAGCTGCGGCCCGCAAAGTGGCCTCGGGCGATTGTGCGCTGGGCATCATTCTGTGCGGTACGGGGCAGGGCATCATGATGTCTGCCAACCGTGTTGACGGCGTGCGCTGCGGCGTCTGCTCGGAAGCGTTCTCGGCCCGCATGATCCGCGAGCACAACAACGCCAACATGCTGTCCATCGGCGCCCGCGTCGTCGGTCAGGATCTGGCGCTGCACATCGTCGATGCCTTTCTGGCCGCCGAGTTCGAAGGCGGACGCCACGCTACGCGCGTGGACATGATGGAAGCTATCGACGGCTAAACCGGGAAGCCGGCTTTGGTCTTTGGGGCCGTATAGCTGAGAAGATATACGGCCCCGCTATCAGAGAGGCGTTGCTAGAGCGTTTGTCCGACGTCGATGCGGTTCCCATCGTGATCCGCGAACACGAAGCTGCGCAGTCCGTAGTCCTGATCCTTCAGGGCCTTGATAATGCGAAAACCCTGTGCTTCGCATGCTTTGTGCGCTTGGGCAGCATCTGACACCAGCATATGGGCGACGTTGAATTTTGGCGCATTATGGTCGGGTTGCAGCGAAAGATGCAGCTCAGCTGCACCACCTTCCAAGATCATATACCCGACGGGATCGCCGTTCTGAAAAGTCTGCTTTAACCCGAAGATGCTGCGGTAGGCGGCGGACGCGATTGTTATGTCCGAGACAGGGATGATTGCGGCCACACGGCCAGGAACGAGTTGCGTGTATTGGGGATGAGCCATTGGAAGCCCTTTCGTACTGGCGACAGATTGTAAGAACGGTCGGTGCCGTTTCCTCTTACACTCTATCAATTCCAAGGGCGGTGCCTTGGGCGTAGATTAGGGTTAGAATTTCCGCGTCACAAGCAAATAGTCATCCGCCTTGTCAAATCAGCTCGCGTGGCACAACAAACTCGACCACGCGGCCCGTGCCCCAATCCACATCGCCCCAGTTCTCGGCGTCGAATTCGATCACGGCTGTCGCGGCCGAAGGATAGTGTTGGAATTTCTGATGGGGATGCGGTTCTGCAGCCAGTCGCCGCGCCAAAGTGGCTGAACCGGGGTTGTGCGCGATCATCATAACGGTCGCGGCAGAAGCCCCACGCAACGCCGCCAGCATATCTTCATGCGACGTCAGATACAGCCCAGCGTCATAGCTGGCGTCGGGAAGCCCCACGAGTTTATCCGCGATCAATGCCCAAGTTTCACGCGTACGCTCGGCATCCGAGCACAGAACCTCGCCTGGTGTATAGCCATGGTCCGCCAACCAGCGTCCAATGGCCTTTGCTGACGCGCGCCCTCGTTTGTTCAGTGGTCGCGCGTGGTCATCCAGTGTTGGATCTTTCCAACTGGACTTTGCGTGACGGGTAAGGATCAGGGTCAAGGTCATCTTGGGTTGAACGCTTTCATGTGAAATTCAGATTGAGCGGGCAATCTGCCATAGTTCCTACTGGCGGGGCAAGAGCGGCGAACCGCGCATCCGGTGGCCATGCATTGCGCACTGTCCAATCCGTTCAGATGTTCTTTGCAAACAGGTACATCATAGCCTTCTGCGCCAAGCGCCGATACCGGGCAGGCGGATAGGCAGGGGGCCGCGCAGCTGACGCAAGGCATGGTTCCGCTTGGGGACAGGGGAAGCTCGCCCGGAATTCGGACCGCGCCACGATAGCTGATCCATAATCCTGCCGTGTCGTGAACCAACATACCCACCGGGCTGTCCCAAGCCCGACCAGATGCCCGCGCCCAAGCTTGGAATGGTGGATAAGGCGGGCCATCAGAAGGAAATACCGCCGTCCCACCCCAAGCATGGGCTAACGCGCCGATGACCCGTTTCGACCACCGATCCATCGGATCCGGGGCGCCGTCTTGGTATTCTGGGCTGCCCGTGAAAGCCGCCCAGAATTCGGGCTCGTATGGGCCCAGCAAAACGACTGTATCCCCATCGTCATGCAGCGACCCAAGCACTTGAAGATGCTGGGATTCTGCTGATGGTTCACAGGTCATTTCTGCCTCATATTATGCGCGGATGAGCGATCCAGCCCCGTGGTCCGTGTAAAGCTCTAACAAACAGGCATTCGGAGCACGGCCATCCAGAATAACCACAGCGCGCACACCACCTTCGATGGCGTCCAATGCTGTTTCTGTCTTTGGAATCATCCCGCCTGCGATCACGCTTGACGCCGTCATCTCGCGGATTTGCGTGGGTGTCAGTTCGGTCAAAACCTCGCCATCCGCACCTTTCACGCCTTCGACGTCAGTCAACAGAAGCAGACGATCCGCCTTCAGCGCAGCGGCAATTGCTCCGGCCATTGTGTCGCCGTTGATGTTGAACGTTTCGCCATTGCGACCCGCGCCAAGTGGCGCAATGACCGGGATAGCCTCGGCTGCGGCCAGATCGTGCAGGACCGAGACATCCACGTCAGACGGCGTTCCCACAAAGCCCAGCTCTGGGTCGGTCTGGTCGCAGGTTACAAGCCCGGCATCCTTACCTGACAAGCCCACGGCCTTGCCGCCTTCGGCGTTGATCGCTTGTACAATACGCTTGTTCACACGGCCCGACAGGACCATCTCGACCACTTCCACTGTCGCCGCGTCCGTTACCCGCTTGCCGTTTACAAAGCTGCTTTCGATCTGAAGTTTGTCTAGCATCGCGTTGATCATCGGCCCACCGCCATGCACAACAACTGGTTTCACACCGACCTGTCGCATCAACACGATATCGCGTGCAAAGCTGGCCATTTCTTCGTCGTTACCCATGGCGTTGCCGCCAAATTTGATGACGACTGTCGCGCCGGTATAGCGCTGAAGATAGGGCAGGGCTTGGGACAGGGTCCTGGCGGTGGCGATCCAATCGCGGTTCATAATCTGGGTCTTCATTTGCTGGTCCTTCGTTCCGACCGTGTTACGCGCTTGCGTCCGGCCTGCCAAGGGGCATTGCAGCCACTGCCCCGCCTGCTACTGTGGCGCGAACAAGAGGTGTCCCATGAACGATGACCGCAAAACGCTGCTTCTGACCGGCGCAAGCCGAGGTATCGGCCATGCAACCGTCCGCAAGTTCAATCGCGAAGGATGGCGTGTGATTACCTGTTCCCGCCACCCGTTCCCCGAAGAATGTCCGTGGGGCGGCGGCGAAGACAACCACGTGCAGTTGGATCTGTCCGATCCCGCTGACACCATCAACGCGGTTGGCGTTATTCAGGAACGCCTGAATGGGCGGCTAGATGCGCTGGTGAATAACGCGGGGATCTCACCTAAAGGGCCGGATGGCGCACGATTGAATACGCTGAACACTGATTTGATGGATTGGGGCAAAGTGTTCCATGTGAACTTTTTCGCCTCTGTCGTTCTGGCCCGCGGTCTGCGCGAGGAATTGGCCGCGGCGAAGGGCGCTGTTGTAAATGTGACCTCGATTGCTGGCTCTCGTGTGCATCCGTTCGCGGGTGCCGCCTATGCAACCTCGAAGGCCGCGCTTGCGGCACTTACCCGCGAGATGGCACATGATTTCGGACCAATGGGCGTGCGTGTGAACGCGATTGCGCCGGGCGAAGTCGAGACTGCGATCCTGTCCCCCGGCACCGACAAGATCGTCGAGAAACTGCCCATGCAACGCCTTGGTCAGCCCGAGGAAGTCGCCTCGGCGATCTATTTCCTTTGTTCGGGCGAAAGCTCGTACATCTCGGGCGCGGAAATTGAGGTTAATGGAGCACAGCACGTGTGAGCGAGGCGCCAAGACCTCGCCCTGCGGGATGCATGCGCCGTCAGTCTAGCCCAGCGATGATCGCCCGCAAGGTCTCGATCCCGTCGCCTTTTTCAGACGAGGTCAACACCAGTTCAGGATAGGCTGCGGGGTGCTTCGACAGGGCTTTGCGGACCTGCTCCAACACCTTCTCGCGGTCCTTTTCTTTGACCTTATCGGCCTTGGTCATCACCACTTGGAAGGTCACGGCGGATTTGTCCAGAAGGGCCATGATCTCTTCATCGACCTTCTTCACGCCATGGCGCGAATCGACCAGAACGAAGGCGCGGCGTAGGTTTTGGCGGCCGGACAGGTAGTTCTTCAAAAGCCGCTGCCACTTCGCGACAATCTGCACCGGAGCATTCGCATAGCCATAGCCCGGCAAGTCGACCAAATATGGGCCGCCGGTGGTGGTGAAAAAGTTGATTTCTTGCGTGCGACCGGGAGTGTTCGATGCGCGGGCAAGTTTGACACGACCTGTCAGCGCATTGATCAGGCTTGATTTCCCAACGTTCGAACGCCCAGCGAAGCATACTTCGATCCGATCGGGCGCAGGCAGCCCGTCCATCGCGACGACGCCTTTCAGAAAGTCGGTTGCCCCTGCAAACAACAAGCGGCCTTTTTCCTTGGATGCTTGATCCGGCTCTTCGGCCATGGGGAATGGAAGCATAGTCATCCGATCACCTCGACTGGTTCCTCGCGTACGATCACACCGGGCTTCGTCACCACGGCATAGATGCCACAATCCCGATGTCCCCAATGTGTGTTAAGCACGCCCAGCGTATCTGCGTCACGCTCACCTGTGCGCGTGCTGGCGGTCGTTGCCAAGCAGCGCGTGATGTGTTCGCGGACCTCAAATTCCGCCTCGCCGACGCGCAGGCGCTTGCCAATCCAGTTGCGCTCTTCCCATGGTGCAAACCCGTCCAGCAGAACGTTCCCCCGCCAGCGCAGAGGCGAGATTTCGCGGCCCAGTTTTTCTTCCACCGCACGATGAGAGGCGAGATTGATGAAGGAAATGCTTTCGAACTCTGTATCGGTCATCCCGCGCCCGACAGTCACCAGCTGTGCTGGCCGTGCGCGGTTTTCAGGCGACAAGGGCATGACCCAATCCAGAAATCTTTCGTGGTCTTCGGGACGGTCCGGGTTGATTATGATACCGGGCTGCGAAGGGTGTGTCAACGTGACCGTGTTCGTCTGCTCGTCGGAAACAGCCGAAATCGCCATCAGACTTGGCGCCTTGGCCCCACGCGAAAAATTCGTGCAGGGCACCCAGCTTTTCCCATCATCCAGTTTGGCCGCATCATGGGCGACCGCCCATTTGCGATCGAGGGGCAGGCAATGCCCCTGGGTCACAGATACGCGTAGCAGCTCTTCGCGCCCATGCGACTTGATCGGGTGTCGCCAAATGCCAGCGACAACCCCAGTCATTTCGCGTCTTTCGGGCGTTTCTTAAAGCTTTTCAACACATTGCCCAGCACATCAGGCTTGTGCCCATGGCTGCGCATGATGGTGTATTGCTGAATGAACGTGATGGTGTTGTTGGCGATCCAGTAGACCACCAGGCCCGAGGCAAAACCGCCCAGCATGAACATGAAAACCCATGGCATCCAGGCGAAGATCATCGCTTGCGTTGCGTCGGTGGGTGCCGGGTTCAGCTTCTGTTGCAGCCACATCGAGATACCCAGCAGGATCGGCAACACACCAAGCGAGATAATCGCCAAGAAGCTCTCGGGAGAGGGCGTCGCGTAGGGCAGCAGGCCGAACAGGTTCAGGATCGAGCTGGGATCGGGTGCGGAAAGGTCTTGGATCCAACCGATCCACGGTGCGTGGCGCAGTTCCAGCGTGACGAAAATCACCTTGTAGAGCGAGAAGAAGATTGGGATTTGCAGAAGGATTGGCAGGCAACCCGAGGCCGGGTTCACCTTTTCCTTCTTGTAAAGCTCCATCATTTCCTGCTGGACCTTCTGGCGGTCGTCGCCAGCGCGTTCCTTGATCTTCTCCATTTCTGGTTGAAGCTCTTTCATCTTCGCCATCGAGACATAGGATTTATACGCCAGCGGGAACAGGATCGCTTTGATAACAAGGGTAAGACCAATGATCGCCCAGCCCATATTGCCGATCAGCGCGTTCAGCCAGTGCAGAACAGCGAAGATCGGCTTGGTTAGGAAGAAAAACCAGCCCCAGTCGATCGAGTCGATGAACTTGTCGATACCTTTGTCTTTTTCATAGGCGCGGATGGTTTCCCATTCCTTTGCGCCTGCAAAGAAATACGTTGTCGCGCTTGCGGTTGCATCGGGTGCAACATCTTGCGCGCGCAGGCGGAACTGGGCCTGATAGATATCAGCCTTATCGGCATAGCGCACGACCGAGGTGAAGGGCTGACCGGGTTCCGGAATCAGCGTTGTCATCCAGTAATGATCGGTGAAGCCCAGCCAGCCATTTTCGGCCACCTGCTGGACATCGGCCAACGAGGCTTCGCGCTCGTCATAGGCCAAATCAGCGATGTCAGAGTAATCGCTTTCTTCCAGCTCGCCATCGATTTCGCGGATCAGGCCTTCATGAAGGATGAAAAAGCCTTTCTGGTCTTGCGGTTCGCCGTGGCGGGCAATCACGCCGTAAGGTGCCATACGCTGGGTGGCAGCGCTGGTATTCTCGATTGCTTGATCGATCTGGAACATGAAATCTTCATCGACCGAGATCGTACGGCGGAAAATCAAACCTGCGGGGCTGTCCCAACGCAGCGTGACCGGCGTAGCTGGGGTCAGGGTCGCGCCGTTTTCCAGCGACCAGACTGTGGTCGGCCCTGGGACGTCTTCGACTGCCGTGGTGCCGCCGGGGGTCCAGCCATAAAGGGCATAATAGGCCTCCTGTTCGCCAGCTGGGCGCAGAAGCGTAACGATGTCGCTGTCTTCCGACAATTCAACACGGTATTGTTTCAGTTTCAAATCATCGATGCGGCCACCGAGAAGAGAAATCGAGCCAGACAGCTCGGACGTATCGATATCTACGCGGCCCGCTTCTGCTTGCTGTGTCGCAATGTCTGCCGGTGCGGCGTCGGTCACGGCGGAAGAGGCGGTGGGCGTGGCGGTCGTTGCCGATTGCGATGTTTCCGTTGCCGGATCTGTCGGCACCGGAGGTTCGACCGGCGGGAACATGATCAACCACCCGGTGATGACAATAAAGCTGAGAACCGTTGCCAGGATTAGGTTCTTATTCTGGTCGTCCATCGTGCCTACCACTCATAGATTTCGGTCAGAGTGGTTCAACAGGGCAGGGGCCGAAAGGTCAAGCAGTTTATCCCATTGCGCCATGAAATGCGGGCCTTTCACCGCCTTAGGCGTGCTTTGGAACCGGCTGGATACGTGAAGATGCAGATTTATGATTGCGGATCCAAAGGCAGGTTGCATCCATCGGCATGGGCTTGGCCACCGCATAACCTTGCACGTCAGTGCACCCAAGTTCGCCCAGTTTGGTGTATTCCCCATGCGTTTCCACACCCTCCGCGAGCGCGCCGATCTCAAGCTGATTGGCCATGGTAAGGATGGCGGAAACCATGTTTTGCTGATTTGGGTCCGTATCGACATGGGTGATGAACGAGCGGTCAATCTTGATTCGATTCAACGTGAACCGCCGAATGTGAGCGATGGATGCGTGGCCGGTCCCGAAATCATCCAAATCGATACCGCAGCCCATGCGGGCCAATGCATTGATATTGCGGGCGATCACATCGTCTTCACTTTGGGCGATAACGCTTTCCAAGATTTCCAGCGTCAAACGCTCTGGTGAAACATCGAAGCGATCCAGGTCCCACCGGATTTTCTCAAACAGTTTGGGGTTCGACAGCTCGGCAGACGACAGATTGACGGACACTTTTGGGACGTCTAGCCCCTGCTGGTCCCAATCGTTTATGCTGCTCAGGCATTCGAACAACATTACCTCGCTAAGGCGTTCCAGCAATCCGGCCTGTGTCAGCGCAGGCAGGAATGCCCCTGGCGCGATCCAACCTAGTTTCGGGTGATTCCAGCGGACCAAGGCCTCCATCCCGGTAAGTCGACCGGTGCGCAGACAGACCTGAGGCTGAAACCACGGCACCATTTGTCCTGCATCCAATGCTTCAGAGAGTTCAGCTTCTGAATGTTCGGATGCGGCGGCCCGTGGTGCCATGCCGTTAGAAAAGGCGCGGATTGATCCGGGGCCCGCCGCTTGCGCGGTTTGCAGGGCGCTTTCGGCGGCTTGCAAAAGTGAATTCCCTGATGCTTCTGGAGCGCGCTGTGGCAGGGCGAAGCCTACGCTTGCGGTAAGATGAAGCCGGGTCTCATTCAGCTCGATTGGGGTCATGATGGCAGATTGCAGGCGCGTCGCGATTTGTAACACGACTTCCAGATCAGCGCGGGTGGCGCGGTCGATGGCGATGCCGAAACGGCCGCGGCCCAGAGAGCAGATCAAATCGGTGACACGTAACATCGTGCGAAGGGTTTCACCCAGATCTGCCTCGACCCGCTCTTGTGCATCTACGCCATAGTGGTCCGCCAGTTTTGGAAATGCATCCACTTCAATCACAAGGCAGGTTTTTTCTTTGATTTCAGGATCATGAAAGCCCGCATCCAGCATTTTGGTCAGGCGTCCACGCATCGGCAATCCTGTCACGCCATCCGTTGGCCAGCGATCTTTCTGAGACGTACGGGTCAAAGCGCCACACAGAACAAAGAGCCCAGGAAAAATAACGGCCGAATACAGAAGACCCGTTTCACCGCCCCACCAATACGCCAGCAGCATGGCGGCGGGCAGTAACGCCGTGAGTTGGGGGCTGGTCAGAGCATTCCGAACAGCGAATTTAAAAGTTTTTTGACCAAAACTGGCAGCCATGACGGGTTCCTAGACTTACGCTCCAAACACGCCCCGGAATCCCGGGGTGCTTTGGACAAATTAGGAACATGTGGTCAACCAGGTCTTAACGGGCCTGGTGAAAACTACTTTAAATTGACTTTATTTTCAGTCGGTCTTCGATGAATCTCGAACCAGCCCCGCAAAATCAAAGAGTTGCGGGTCCAGCAGGTGACTGGGCCGGGTATTCATAAGCGCCTTGAACATGATCTGGCGGCGCCCCGGGAAGTTGGATTCCCAACCGTCGATGATCTTTTTCACCTGCTGACGCTGCAATCCATCCTGCGATCCGCAAAGGTCACAGGGAATAATCGGATAGTTCATCTGCGTAGCGAATCTCTCGCAATCCTCCTCGGCGACATGTGCCAGAGGGCGATAGACAAAGAGGTCGCCTTCTTCGTTTACCAGCTTGGGGGGCATCGTGGCCAACCGCCCGCCGTGGAAAAGGTTCATGAAGAAAGTTTCCAATATGTCGTCACGGTGGTGGCCCAAGACCACAGCCGAACAGCCTTCTTCGCGTGCGATGCGGTAAAGGTTTCCGCGGCGCAGGCGAGAGCAGAGTGAGCAGAACGTGCGACCCTGCGGAATTTTGTCCATGACGATCGAATAGGTGTCTTCGTATTCGATCCGGTGCGGCACCTGCATTTCCTCCAGAAACTTCGGCAATACCGTGGCCGGAAAGCCCGGCTGCCCCTGATCCAGATTACAGGCCAAGATCTCGACCGGCAGGACACCCCGCCATTGCAGCTCGTAAAGTGCGGCAAGCATCGTATAGCTGTCTTTGCCGCCCGACAGGCAGACCAACCATTTGGCGCCGCGTTCGACCATTCCATATTGATCCAAGGCTTCGCGCACATTGCGCATGATGCGCTTGCGCAGCTTCTTGAACTCGGTGGTCGAGGGTGCGCCGTGAAACAGCGGATGGATATCGTCGAGCTGATCTTTCATGGGCGCGACATAGGCGAAAATGCCCTGCCCGGCAAGGGTCGGCCTGCGGGTTGCCCCGCAGCTTACAGCAGGTGCTGGCGCTGCGAGGGAAGGGTGGAGCTGCGTGTTGCCAGACCAAGGTCACGTTGGATTGCTGTGGGCAGATCCATAGTGCGATGGGCGGGTCTGCGTTTGGCAAACAGGCTTGCACGTTGAACACGCGATTGGCTGAACCAGGTGATCAGTGAAAGCAGTTGCGTTGCGCCACGACGCGCACGGGCGCGGCGTGGCGGAAGGGTCAATGAGTAGGTCATAATCGGTCTTTCCTTAGGTGTAATAGCGTTGTCGGACCTCAAGTGAACTTTAGGTCAAGCGCTTTCTGACCCGCCCCGAATATGGGGCGGGTCGTTTGCGCGGATTACAGACGCGGATCGCGGAAGCTTGGCGGAGGGTGGCCGGGCGGAAGCCCGACGTCACGACGCAGGTGGTCGGACACGTGGTCCAGCGGATAGTGCCGCGCACGCCGTGTCACCAGGCGCATCGCAAGCGCCCGCAGCACACGCATCGCGCCATGTACTGCGATCAGTTCGTCCAGCAGATCGTTCAGCCGTACGGGTTCAGAATGAAAATTCGAGTCCATCATGGGTTGGATACCGGCACGGGACCGGTCCTCTTAAAGTTTGGGTTTGTCTGAATGAAAGCTGAGATGCCTTAAGACAACGGACGCAAAGCGGCCGTGGTCAGGTTTCATATGTCAGCTAGAGGAAGGCCCGGTGTGTGGGCAGAACGGAGCCGTCAGGCGTGCGACGCAGAGGTCACGAGGTCTGAAAGGTCCATTGAGCCGCAACATAGCATGGGCGGAGAGCGCTGATATTCGTCATGTAACGCCTCCTTCTGCTTGAGCGTTGCGGATGGCGCCTGTTTAGCGCAATCAGAGCAAATCTCAAGTTTCGTGTGGAAGTTGCAGCTCCCTGTGGCCACTTGGACACGATTGTATCATTCGTGAGTGCTACAATCATGTTTTGACCCGGGCACCGGATCATATCCGCATGACCCCCACGGATTGCACCGCGCAATGCGCTTCGCGGCAAGCCAGCCCCCCTTAAAGGCACCGTGCTTTTGCAGTGCTTCCAGCGCATAGGCACTGCAGGTGGGTTGATAGCGGCAGTTCCACCCGACCCAGGGGCTGAAGATCAGGCGGTAGGCGCGGATCGGTAGGGACAGGATGAAGGCAGCGGGGCTCATGATTTCTTTCGTGGGGCGTGGATCTGGTCTATGGCGCGGGCAAGGTCCGCTTTCAAATCCATATAGTCACGCAGCACGGTCTTTTCAGCGCGACCGATGAGCACATAATCCCAGCCGGGCTTGCCCAAGCCGGGCAGAACCTCGCGCGCGATGGCGCGCAGGCGGCGTTTGGCGCGGTTGCGCACGACCGCATTGCCGACCTTTTTCGAGCAGGTGAAGCCGATGCGCGTTTGATCCGGCGTTGCCTTTTCACCGTCACGCCGTTTGCGGGCCTGCAGCAAAAAGGCAGGCGCGGGCGCGCGGCGGGCGCGGGCGGCGGCCAGAAAGTCGCGCCGCTCGGTCAGGGTGATCAGTTTGGGAACGTCCACGCAAACGGAAACCGCCGCAGACCCATCGGCCTCGGCGGTTTTCGTTTTGTCAGCCTTGGGCGCAGACATGCCTGCGACCCGAGCGCTTATGCGCTCAGCGACTTCCGGCCACGTACGCGGCGGGCATTCAGGATCTTGCGACCGGCTTTAGTAGCCATGCGCGAGCGAAAGCCGTGGCGGCGTTTGCGAACCAGGTTCGAAGGTTGGTAAGTGCGTTTCATCGCCCGTCTCCGTTAGTGCCCCCAATCCCGGTGGATTCGGAGCGTGTGTCATTCGAAGCCCGGTCTATAGGGGGCATTCAGGGGCAAGTCAAATGCCTGATGAAATATTTTCGCGTATTTTGTTACATCCATACGCGATTTCTTCACCCCTGTTCAAGCAAGCGTGAGGTGGGTGGGCAAGGCGGGTGTTTGCGCTCATGTTGCTGTCAACCACCGCGGCCTGTTTGCGAACACGCTGCATTAACCGGAAAGACCCATGATGATGACCGACCCCGACACGCAAATGTCGAAGGCCCCACAGAACGCGCTGCTGCGCCGTTTGCCCCTGATTGCAATTCTCAGCGTTGCGGTGATTGGCGCGTTTACCCTGCGTGATTACCTTAGCTTCGAGACCCTTGCACAGAATCGCGAGGCACTATTGACCTTCCGGGATGCCAATTACCTGCTGACCGTTGGGGCGTTCATCGCTGCATATGTCGTAATCGTCGGCTTTTCGCTGCCCGGCGCGACCATTGCAACCCTGACCGGAGGCTTTTTGTTCGCAACCTTCCCCGGCGTGCTGTTCAACGTCACGGCGGCGACACTCGGCGCCACGATCATCTTTCTGGCCGCCCGCTGGGGGCTGGGCGAGAAACTGGCCGCCAAGATGGAAGGCAGTGAAGGCGCTGTGAAGAACATCAAAGATGGGATCGATGAAAACCAGTGGTCGGTCCTGTTCCTGATCCGTTTGGTCCCAGCTGTGCCCTTCTTTGTCGCGAACCTGATCCCCGCCCTTGTCGGTGTGCCATTGCACCGGTTTGTCATCTCGACCTTCCTTGGCATCATCCCTGGCGGGCTGGTCTATACTTCAGTGGGGGCAGGTCTGGGCGAGGTCTTCGCCCGCGGCGAAACCCCGGATCTTGGCATCATTTTCGAGCCTCACATCCTGCTGCCCATGCTGGGGCTGGCCGCGCTGGCTGCCCTTCCAATGGTGCTGAAACTTTTCAAGAAGGACGCCTGACATGGCTGAACGTATCAAGACGGATGTCTGCATCATCGGTGCAGGCTCGGGCGGGTTGTCGGTGGCGGCGGGGGCTGTGCAGATGGGGGCATCCGTGGTGCTGCTTGAGGGCCATAAGATGGGCGGGGATTGCCTGAACTATGGTTGCGTGCCGTCAAAGGCGCTGCTGCATGCGGGTAAGTCAGGCATGGAATGGAACGCGGCACATGAGCATGTGCGTGCCACCATCGCCACCATCGAACCCCACGATTCGGTTGAGCGGTTCGAAGGGTTGGGTGTGCGTGTCATCACCGAATACGGTCAGTTCATCTCGCCCAAAGAAGTACAGGCGGGCGACTATATCATCGAGGCACGGCGCTTTGTGATCTCGACCGGCTCGTCGCCTTTCGTGCCGCCCATTCCGGGCATTGAGAATGTGTCCTATGAAACGAACGAGACGATTTTCGAGCTGAAGGAGCGTCCCGATCATCTGCTGATCATCGGTGGTGGTCCCATCGGCATGGAGATGGCGCAGGCGCATCGTCGTTTGGGCTGCGAGGTGACCGTGATCGAAGGCGCCAAGGCGCTGGGTAGGGATGATCCCGAGATGGCTGCGCAGGTGCTTACCGCTTTGCGTGACGAAGGCATCGCCATTGAAGAAGACGCCATGGCCGCCGAAATCCGTGGCAAAGCCGGCGCGGTCGAGGTTGAGGCCAAGGATGGTCGCATCTTCACAGGCACGCATCTTCTGATGGCCGTTGGACGCAAAGCCAACACAGACAAGCTGAACCTTGACGCTGCCGGGATCGAGCCTACTCGCGCGGGCATCAAGGTCGATGCCAGCCTGCGCGCCACCAACAAGAAGGTCTATGCCATTGGAGACGTCGCGGGTGGGCTGCAATTTACCCATGTCGCTGGATACCATGCGGGTGTCATTATCCGTTCGATGCTGTTCGGCCTGCCGTCCAAGCAGCGAACAGATCACATCCCGTGGGCAACCTATACCGCGCCGGAACTGGCGCAGATCGGCCTAACCGAAGCTGAGGCGCGCAAGACTCACGGTGACAAGCTGGAGGTTGCCCGGTTCGACTTCGCTGGGAATGACCGTGCCATCGCAACCCAGCAGGCCAAGGGGCTGATCAAGGTAATGATCGTCAAAGGACGCCCGGTTGGCGTCTCGATCGTTGGTCCCGGCGCGGGTGAGATGATCACCCTTTGGGCGCTGGCTATCGCCAACCGTTTGAAAATGGGACAGATTGCGGCCATGGTTGCGCCATACCCGACCATGGCGGAAATCAGCAAGCGGGCGGCGGGGGCCTATTTCTCGCCGCGACTTTTTGATAACCCTAAGGTCAAGCGGGTGGTGGGGTTCGTTCAGAAATTCATCCCGTAAACTGAACTGACAGTTTGAACTGGTGGGGGCGCGCAAGTGTTCAATACTCTTTCCGGCCGATTTCTGATCCTGACAACGCTGTTCGTCATGCTGGCCGAGATTTTGATCTTCGTGCCGTCGGTTGCGCGGTTTCGGGCCGATTATCTGCAAGACCGGCTGGAGCGCGCGCAGATCGCGTCGCTGGCGCTGCTGGCTGATGACATGATCGCGCCAGAGCTGGAAGCCGAGCTTCTGGAAAACGCCGAAGTCTATAACGTCGTGTTGCGCCGTGATGAAATGCGCGAGCTGATGCTGTCTTCGACCCCGCCAGATGCGGTGACAACAGATTTTGACCTGCGCGAAGCAAATGCGATGGTGCTGATCCGTGATGCCATGATGCGTCTGTTTAACCCAACACCCGAGGTGATTCGCGTCATCGGCGACCCGGTGCGCGAAGGTGGGTTGGTGATCGAGATCACGATGTGGACCTCGAAACTACGGGCTGCGATGATTGACTACGGCGTAAATATTCTGCTTCTGTCTGCCGTAATCTCGGTCATAACAGCGCTTTTGCTGTTCTTGGCGGTGCAAAGCCTGATCGTGCGCCCGATCAAGGGCGTCGTGGGCAATATGAAA
Organism: Aliiroseovarius halocynthiae; assembly: GCF_007004645.1. Taxonomy (GTDB): domain Bacteria; phylum Pseudomonadota; class Alphaproteobacteria; order Rhodobacterales; family Rhodobacteraceae; genus Aliiroseovarius; species Aliiroseovarius halocynthiae. Next base: position 300,459 of record NZ_ML660019.1, read on the forward strand.
GCCTATGCAGCAGACCCCGAGGACGCGCGGCGCATTATCGCCCCCGCCACCAGTGTGACCGAATTGCGCGAGGCCGAAGTGACCCTGCGCAGCCTTCAGACTGACCTGACAGGTGCGTTGAAACAAAAAGAACGGCTGGCACAACTGGGCGGCGCGGTTGCCCGGATCAGTCACGATTTGCGAAATGTCTTAACCACGGCGCAGCTGTTTGCTGACCGGATGGAAACCAGCGAAGATCCCTTGGTGAAACGCGTGGGTCCCAAGCTTATGAACTCGATCAGCCGCGCGGTCAGTCTGTGTGAAAATACATTGGCCTTCGGCAAGGCGGAAGAACCTGCTCCGACGATGAACCGCTTCAATCTGGCCGAGCTTACGGCCGATATTATCGAAAGCGAACGCCTGTCCGCCGGGGATCATGATCTGTCCTTTGCCGAGGATATCCCCGCTGGTCTGAACCTGCGCGCCGATCCCGAGCAACTGTACCGCGTGCTATCCAACCTTGTGCGTAACGCGCGGCAGGCCATCGTGGCCTCTGGCAAGCCGGGCGAGATTGCTTTGCAAGCCAGCGAAACGGAGACGGACTGGCTGATCCGCGTGGTCGATACCGGGCCGGGCTTGCCCAAGTCATCTCGGGATCACCTGTTTCAACCTTTTGCCGGCACCAGTCGAAAGGGCGGATCCGGTCTGGGGATGGCAATCTCGGCCGAGCTGGTGCGCGGGCATGGTGGCACGTTAGAGTTGGAACGCACAGATGAGACGGGCACCACCTTCGTGATCACACTGCCACGCGCCATCGCGGATTAGCCAGCGGGCAAAAAAGGGGCCGCCTGTGGCGACCCCTGACCTGACGTGAGTGGGGGTAATAGCCTTAGCTTTCTGGCGGCAGGATGACGCTGTCGATCACATGGATCACACCGTTCGAGGTTTCGATATCTGCGGTTGTGACGTTGGCACCCTGAACCGTTACGCCCGACATGGTGCCGATTTTCACTTCAGCGCCTTGTACGGTGGCGGCCATCATGCCGTCTGACAGGTCGCCAGACATCACTTTGCCGGGGACGACGTGATAGGTCAGGATCGACACCAGCCTGTCTTTGTTTTCTGGCATCAAAAGCGTTTCGACAGTGCCCTCTGGCAGGGCTGCGAAAGCGTCATCCGTGGGGGCGAAGACGGTGAAGGGACCTTCGCCCTTCAGGGTGTCGACCAAGCCTGCGGCCTGTACGGCGGCGACCAGTGTGGTGAAGCTGCCAGCGCTGACGGCGGTGTCGACGATATCTTTAGAGTGGCCATCCGCGAATGCCGGTGCGGCAAAGGTGGCGGCTGCGGTGATGGCGATGAAAGTACGACGAAGCATGTTGTTCTCCTTGTTGTCAGATACAAGGATTACGGGCGTGTCAGATGGGCGGATCACCTGCAATGTTAACGATTTCGTGAGAGTCGCGCCGTTCACATGTTCAGCGTGATCTCTCCATTCGGGGTTTTTGCGCGACTTTGGCACAGGATCATTGCGCCTTCGCGCTGGGCGTTGGAGAGAACAAAATCTCGGTGCTCGACATCGCCTGACAACACGTCGCATTTGCACACACCACAGATCCCGTCCGAGCATTTTACATCCACATGCAGCCCAGCATTGTTCAGCGCATCGGCGGCGGTTTGATCGGCTGAAACGTCAATCTTGCGACCGTCTTTCAGGTGCAGGGTGAAGGGGTGGTTTTCATAATCCGGCTGCTCGGGCACGCTGAAATATTCCAGATGTCGTGCGGCGTCCGGGATGCCCTGGCGTTCCGCCGCCTGCATCACGGCATCCATATAACGATCCGCCCCGCAGGCATAGACATGCGTTCCATTTGGTGCACGGCTTAGAACGGTATCGAAGTCGGCACGGCTGCCTTCATCCGAGAAATGCAAATGCACGTTGTCCGACCACGGCATTGCGGCCAGATCGTCCAGATACCCTGCATCTTTCCGGCTGCTGGCTGAGTAATGCAGTGCGAAATCCGCGCCGATGGCATGCAGGCGATGGGCAAAGGCGATCATCGGGGTGACGCCAATACCGCCGCCCATAAGAAAGGTCTTGGGCGCGTCTTCAACCAGTTCAAAATGGTTGATGGGCTTCGAAACAAAGACCTTGCGGCCCTCGGTGAAGATCCGGTGCAGAAGCGCTGAACCACCGCGCCCATCCTCTTCGCGCAGGACGCCGATCTGATAGCGTTTTCGGTCGGCGGGGTCACCGGACAGCGAGTATTGCCGCAAGAAATCGGGCGATACCAGCACGTCCAGATGCGCCCCGGCAGTCCATGCGGGAAGCTCTGATCCGTCAAGCGAGGACAGCTCGTATTTCGTCACGCCCGGCGTCATCTGCTCGACCTTGGACAGCGACAGCTGCAACACCGGGCTGTCATCGGGCACCACATAGCGATGCACCATCGACAGATCCCCGCGTGCCTTCCGAGCGCGGTATTCCTTGGCCGAGATCATCGCCTCATAAGCCGCAATTCCAGCCTCGCGATCCATTGGGAACGGGTAGGGGGCGGGCGGTGGGGCCAAGGGCGCGGGATAGGTCGCAAGGGTCTGGTCCTCGGGTTTCAGGTCAATCTCGCGCTGAAGGTCGCGGCGGTTCACCGGTGCATTGGGCGCGTGGTATCCGCCATCCGGCCCCAGCTCTAGATCCCACCACCATTTCTTGACCTCATTCAGGCCGCCATTGCCAACAACATCATCCAGTTTGGCCAAGACAGGTGCCGCGCCGGGAAGGTTCGAAGCGGCCCAGCGGAACGGGGTCTGTGCGAAAAGGCCCTCCAGATTCCACGGGCAGGTTTTCATGCAACGCCCACACATCGCGCCCCCCGGCTGGGTCACACGATAGGTGGTGCATTTCTGGCTGTCAGATTTCCAGATCTCATAGCCGTTGAACATTTTCTTCGGTCCGGCAGTGATCGCGCCTGAAGGACATTCACGTGCGCATTTGTTGCAGCTTTCGCAGAAGCGCTGCAGGCCGAAATCAATTGGTTTGTCATGGGCCAGCGGCATGTCTGTCGTCACCGCCCCTGACTTCAAACGTGGCCCCAGAAGCGGGTGCAGAATGACCTCGCCGATCCGGCTGATCTCGCCCAACCCAGCCAGCAGCAGAAGTGGTGGTTGCAACACCGTTCCATCCATCACCGTATGCGCCTTGGCCGAATAGCCGAGGTTGCGAATTTGCTGCGCGATGACGCCGCCGATCAGCGAAAACCGCAGATAGGCACGCATGGATTGGCTGACGGCGATCCAATCATCACCGGATGCGCCCTCCATCGTTTCAAAGCCCTGATCCACGATCATCGAGATGGCGTTGTCGTGGGTTGGCACGATTTCGGCCCCGGTGGCGTCGTGGCTGTACCAGACCCAATCCGGGCAGCGGCTGGTGCCAGCCGCGTCGATCCCAAGGAAATAGCTGGCGGCACGCAGCGCGGCGGCATTGGCTTCTGCGTCCGTCGGTCGCGCACCATTTGCTACGGGTCCGTCCTGCAACGGTGTGAAGGCTCCAAGCGCGCGCCGTTGTGCATAACTGGGGGCGGATTTGCGCACATACATCCCGCCCGAGGAATGTTTGTGCAAATGCTTGCCCATATCCCCGAACTGCGCACGGGCGAACATGTCGGATCGTTTCGGTACGCGGGCGACGTTTTCTTCGTCGATATAGGATGTAGGTTGGTCGACACGTTTCAGACGCTCGAACGGCAGCGGTCCTTGGGCATAGTCACGACGTGCATAAGGATCACGGTTCAGACCGGACTTGGTGCTGTCCACGCCCAGTGTCCAACGAAGCCCGGTCAAATTCGGCTGATCGGGCTGGGGCGCAAGGGGGCGGTCGGGCGTAAGTGCAATATCCGTGGTCACGACGGCAAGGCCGAACTGTTCGCCAACCCACGGCGCTTGCAGGCCGTCCGGGGTCGCCCAAGCCAGCCCGGCCTGCACAGCAAGCCGCGACATCCACACATCGCTGGCAGCCCCCGTATGGGCCTTTGCGTCAAACCCCAAAAGCCGCAGATAGTTCGCGATGACGATGGCCGTTTCCGAGGACAGAAGGCAAGCGCGATGGTCCTGCGCGTCCATGATCCAATCCGCACCCGGTTCGTCGGCACGGGGGTCACGGTGGTGTTCATACAGGAAGACAATCGCGTGGGTGTGATCTGTTACGGGGCGAATTCCGGACGACAGGCTCTCTTTCAACTCGGCCATCAGGGTGTCGATCCCAGCCGCCAGCGTCCTTACCTCGCGTGTGCCAAGAGCGGTGACCAGATCTTGAATGCCGGGGTTCTCGACCGGTGTTTCGCGCAGGGATGTTTCGTCCAGCTGCGTGATCCCAACCATCGACGCATCCGAGTAATAGCCAAACGCTTTCAAATGCCGGGAGCGTTCGTCGGGATCCGAAGGGATAGACGAGCGGGTTGGATTAACCTCTCCATCCCGGATCGCGTCCAGCGCCGCCTGATGAGGGGCCATTGCGTTGACAAGGCTTTCGGGTCGGTCGGGCCGGTGAAAGGACAAGTGCGGGTCGGGCGCAACCTGATCCAGCCCGACCGCTACGTCGCAACGGCGCAGTCGTTCAAGCGGGTAGGGGCCCAGATCTACGGGCCGATGTCGTGTCGAAAACAGGCGCATGTCGGTCGTCCAGTTTGCCGGGGCAGTCAGCATGTCCCGACTTAAGGTCGGGTGCCATCCTTGGTCCAGCTAAGGCTTTAACGTGTATGGTTACCAAAAGCACGTTTGCAAATGAGGCGCTAGAGTAAAATTGGATTCAATATCCATTCCGAGAGCGAAACCGCTTAACCTCGCGCTTTGTGGGTGATTTCCCGGTAAATAGTTCAACATATAACGGAACGCGATCGATCCGGCCGATTGGGTCTTCCGTGATCTCCATCGCGATATAGCCGACCTGCGTGTAAAGGATCGCCATCGTGCGGACCTCGGCATCACCGGGGGGATAGCCAAAGCGCTCGAACATCGACTTGATGGCGGACTTGCGCTGGGCGTCTGCGTGATCAACGCGCCGTTTAAGCGCGGCATCATGGTCGGCCCAGTTGCGGATCGCACGATCAAGCTGCGCGTCGAACAGGTCTTTCTTGAACCAGCAATCCTGAAGGTTGAACATCGCCTCGCCGATCGTTTCGGCATAGAGGGCGCATTGCGCGACCAGATTGCCGGTGTTCTTGTCCTCCCACCGTTTGATCATGGCGCCGAGCAACGCCTCGCGGTCGCGAAAGTGGTGATAGAACCCGGTGCGGGTCAGGCCAAGCCGGTTGGCCAGCGGCATGATTTTCACTCCGTCCACACCAGACGAGATCAGCAATTCAAGTGCAGCATCAAGCCACATACGTTCCGAAGCGCGAGGGCGGGCCGAGGCGCGGGGGTGGGGCGTGTCGTTTTTGGCCATAATCGCGCATCATAGGTGACTTGACACGTGTGTCAAATCAGATGTCACTTATGTCAAGTAAGCGACTCATGACAAGGGAGGATGTGATGAGCGAGCCAACAACAGCGCGGCGACGCAGCCGTGGAAGGCGGCAGGCGCGCGATGGATCGCCGGGCCAAAATCCGCATTTGGAGCGGCCCTATATCAAGCGCGGCATTCCCACCTATGACATCCTTGGCGAAGATGCGCTCGTGCAGATCGAAGCCACAGCCGACCGTATTCTGGCCGAGATCGGCATTGAATTTCGCGACGATCCCGAAACGGTCGAGATGTTCCGCAAGGCCGGTGGCACGGTCACGCCGCTGGATGATACGCGCTGGAACATCAAGTTCGCACCGGGCATGATCCGCGAGATCTTGCAGACGGCTCCGCCCGTCTTCACCCAGCACGCCCGTAACCCCGCCAACACTGTTCAGATCGGCGGGGATAACGTGGTCTTTGCGCCATCTTATGGCAGCCCGTTTGTGATGGATTTGGACAAGGGGCGCCGCTATGGCACGCTTGAGGACTTCCAGAACTTTGTGAAGCTGGGGCAGGCCAGCCCGTGGTTGCACCATTCTGGCGGGACGGTGTGCGAGCCGACGGATGTTCCCGTGAACAAGCGCCATCTTGATATGGTCTATGCCCACATGCGCTATTCCGACCGGCCGTTTCTTGGCTCGGTCACTGCGCCAGAGCGTGCCGCCGACAGTGTCGAGATGTGCCGGGTGTTGTTTGGTGCCGATTTCGTCGATCAGAACTGTGTCATTATGGGGAACTTCAATACCACCAGCCCGTTGGTGTTGGACGGGATCACAACGCAGGGCATTCGCGAATATGCACGTGCGGGGCAGGGGTCAATCCACCTGCCGTTCCTGCTGGGCGGAGCGGTGTCCCCCCTGACCATGGCGGGATCCGTAGCGCAATGTCTGGCGGAAAGCATGGTGTCTTGCGCCGTTGCACAGCTAGAGCACCCCGGCGCGCCGGTTGTGCTGGCCAGCTTCCTCAGCTCCATGTCGTTGCGGTCGGGGTCGCCTACATTTGGCACGGCGGAACCTGCGGTGGGCAGTCTTGTTTACGGCCAATTGGCTCGGCGGTTGAACCTGCCATTGCGCTGCGCGGGAAACTTCTCGACCTCGAAACTTCCCGACGCGCAGGCGATGCAGCAAGCGATGATGTCGATGATGTCTGCGGTGCAGTGCGGAGCGAATTACCTGCTGCATTCTGCCGGGTTCCTCGATGGGCTTCTGTCTATGTCCTACGAGAAATTTATGCTGGATCTGGATCTGTGTGGTGCGCTGCATTCCTATTGCGGCGGGGTGATCGTGAACGAGGACACGCTGGGCTTTGATGCCTTGGCCGAGCAGGGACCGGGCGAGCATCTGTTTTCGACCGCGCATACGATGCGCCACTATAAAACAGCCTATTACGACAGCGCGCTGGACGACAATCAACCGTGGGAGACATGGGACGAGCAAGGCGAGATTGACATGGCGGCCCGTGCGAACCAACGCTGGAAAGCGCAGCTTGCGGCCTATGAGGCACCAGAAATGGATCCTGCGATAGACGAGGCGCTGAAGGACTTCGTTGCACGCAAGAAAGCCTTGATGGAAGACGCTTGGTACTGAGGGCGGTGGGGCTTCGCCCCCGCGTCTGCGACGCTCCCCCAGGATATTTGAGACAAGAAAATGTGGGCGAAACGCCCAAAGCCGAGAAGGATGGATGATGTCGAACGATCCACTTTTGCAGCCATATCAATTGGGGCATCTGACACTGAGAAACCGGATTATGACAACGAGCCATGAACCGGCCTATCCCGAGGATGGGATGCCGAAGGAGCGTTATGCAGCCTATCACGCTGAACGGGCCAAGGCAGGTGTAGCGATGACCATGACCGCGGGATCAGCGGCGGTGTCGAAAGACAGCCCGCCGGTCTTCAACAACATCCTTGCCTATAAGGACGAGGTGGTTCCGTGGATCAAGAACCTGACCGATGCGGTGCACGAACATGGCGCGGCCTGCATGATCCAGTTGACCCATCTGGGGCGGCGGACGGGGTGGAACAAGGGCGACTGGTTGCCGCCGGTCTGTTCAACGCCGCACCGTGAACCTGCCCACCGCGCCTTCCCCAAAATGGCCGAGGACTGGGATATCTCGCGGATCATCTCGGACTTCGCAGACTCTGCCGAGCGGATGAAAGAAGGTGGCATGGATGGGGTCGAGGTGATGACCCATGGGCATCTTCTGGATCAGTTCATCTCGCCTCTGACCAACCGGTTGGACGGTCCGTATGGAGGAGACCTTGCCGGGCGGATGAAGCTGACGATGGATATCATCGAGGCTGTGCGGGCACGCGTGGGTCGCGCGTTCATTGTAGGGGTGCGTTTTGCCCCGGACGAGGTCGAAACCGGCGGAATCGATCCCGAAATGGGGCTGGAAATTGCCCGGATGCTGCGCGACTGCGGGCATGTGGACTATCTGAACATCAACCGGGGGCGCATTCATACGGACCCCGCGATGACGGACATGATTCCTATTCAGGGTGCGCCGGCGTCTCCTCATTTGGATTTCGCGGGGCGGGTTCGCAAAGAGATCGGCATGCCCACCTTTCATGCGGCCCGCATTCCTGATGTGGCAACTGCGCGCCACGCGGTCTCCTCGGGGCAGTTGGATATGGTCGGCATGACGCGCGCGCATATGGCCGATCCGCATATCGTGAAGAAAATCATCGAAGGGCGCGAAGAAGATATTCGCCCCTGTGTCGGTGCGACCTACTGTCTGGACCGGATCTATCAGGCGGGGGATGCGCTGTGTGTCCATAACGCCGCCACTGGGCGCGAGCTGACCATGCCGCACGAGATCGCCTCAGCGGCCACACCCCGCAAGGTGGTGATCGTGGGCGCTGGGCCGGGGGGGCTTGAAGCCGCGCGGGTTGCTGCCGAGCGTGGTCATGAGGTGACCGTCTTCGAGGCGCAACCCGATCCCGGTGGCCAGGTGCGTCTAACCGCGCAGACCCCGCGTCGACGCGAGATGATCGGCATCATCGACTGGCGCATGGCGCAATGTGCGGCGCGTGATGTCACCTTCCATTTCAACACATGGGCCGAGGCCTCGGACGTCACCGTCCTGAACCCAGATGTTGTGATCGTCGCCACTGGCGGTCTGCCAAATCTCGAGCTGTTCGAGACCACGGGCGAACAGGAACTGGCCGTCAGTGCGTGGGACGTGATCGCGGGTGACGTGAAATGCGCGGGAGATGTACTGATCTATGATGAAAGCGGCGATCATCCGGCGCTGCAGGCCGCCGAGATCGCTGCCGAGTCGGGTGCAAATGTCGAGGTGATGACACCGGATCGCGTCTTTGCCCCCGACATCATGGCGATGAACCTTGTGCCATACATGCGCTCCCTTCAGCCCAAAGGCGTGCGGTTCACCGTGACCGAGCGCCTGAAGGATATTCAGCGTGATGGCAATCGCCTGACGGTTACTTTGGGCACGGATTATTCCGAGTTCACCCGCGAAGCGACCTATGATCAGGTGGTGGTGAACTATGGCACGATGCCGATGGCTGATCTGTATTTTGACCTGAAAGAGCTGTCATCAAACCGGGGTGAAGTGGATCATGACGCACTGATCGAGGGCCGCCCGCAGACCATCCGCTCCAATCCCGACGGAGGGTTCCAGCTGTTCCGCATCGGAGACGCCGTGACCGCACGCAATACGCATGCCGCCATCTATGACGCGCTTCGCTTGGTGAAAGACTTGTAGACTTAAGCCTGTTGCGTGCGTTCGATATACGCGCGCAGCTCTTCTGCTTCGTGGCGGGCATCCCGAAGACCATCCATCGCGGCGCGCAGTTCGGCCTCGGTCTGGTGCAGCTGGTTTGCCATCTCGGCCTCGCGCGATTGCAGATAGGTGATCGCCTGATCGCGGGTTTCTTCCGCCTCGTGCAGGGCGTGCGCCATCTTGTCCAGCTCGCTCATTTCGCTGCCTTGCACCTGCACGAAACGGTGGATCAGCCAATGAGCAAACCAACCCAGCACGAAGGCCACGAAAAGAATGATGGCGGTGACGATGATAAACTCGGTTCTGTTCATCGGGGCTGTCCTTCGGTGTCAATCAGCGGTCCGGGCGCGGGGCCGGGCGGATGTCGTTGGCGTCTGGGGCAAAGATCTCGGGACCACTATAGGACGGTTCAGCCGGGTCTTCACTTGATTCGGGGGGCGAGGCGTCCGGCGTTTCCGTATCCGTCGCTTCGGTGTCTTGCGTAACTGGGTCAGCCGGGGTTTCAGCGGTGGCGTCATCGGTCTGCGTTTCAGCGGCATCTGCGTTCTGTTCAGCAGCGGGCGTGTCTTCAGCCGGGCTGTCGGCAGGGGCGTTCTCACCTGACGCGACCGGAGCGTCTTCGCCAGTGGGCGCCACGACGGTTTCCGGTGTTTCTTCGGCGGCGGATGCGTTTTCTGTCGCGTCTTCGGGGGGCGCGTCTGCAGCGGGTGCTTCAGCTGCCGGTTCTTCTGCTGTTGCGTCCGGATCTGTTGTGGACGGTGTCGCGCTGTCGTCTGATGGGGCGTCCGCCTCGGCCTGTGTTGTGTCACCCTCGACGGGGGCATCGACGCCCGCATCGTCAACATCGGTGTTGTCCGAGCTCACACCTTCAAGCAGGCGGAACTCGATGCGGCGGTTGGCTTCGCGGCCATCCTCGGTTCCGTTGTCTGCGATCGGGCTTTCTTCGCCATAGCCAACAGCCGACAAGTTCGAAGTCAGAATGCGGCGCGATAGAAGAGCAGACAGAACAGCTTGGGCACGGTTCTGAGACAGGGCCAGGTTCATTTCCTCGCGGCCCTGACTGTCAGTGAAGCCTGCGATTTCCATTCGAACATCCGAACACTGGCGCATAATCTCGGCGATCTTGTCGACCGTATCTGCCGCCGAGGCTTCGATATTCGCAGAACCGGGCGCGAAGGTGATCTTTTTCTCGGCCAGAACGGCGTTGATGTCGGCCGCGCATTGTTCCGGGCTGGGCAGGTTCAGGGTTGGGTTCAGGCTTTCTTCATAGGTAACGTTGACCTGAAAGTTCTCGGACGCGCCCAGCTTTTCGCCCAAAAGGCGCGAGATTTCGCCGCTGGCTTCTGGATCTCCGGTGCGACCACGAATGTCGACAATGTCCGGTTGGACGACCACAACGCCGTTGGCGACCAGCGACAGCGCCTCGAGCCCGGCCAGAACACGCGTCGGCCAGTTGCCCGGCAGGTCGGGATCAAGGCGGGTAGCGGGATAGACCGCGCCTGATCCGAATTTGGCACGTGCAAAGCTTTCCGCGGCACTGCGCAAGGCATCATCCGTCAAGCGGCCACGCAGTTGCACCTGCCCTTCGGGGCTGAGGGTCGCAACGAATTCAGGCGTTGCTTCGCCTTCCCCGGTGCCGTCGATTTTGACGGGTTCGGGCAGGACCGAATGCAGGGAATAAAGGTCTGGAAGGTTGCTTTCCAGTTCGCCCACCACACGGTCAAACGTGGCTTGCGGCGTGGTGTCTTGGGCAACCAACGTCACATCCGCATCCGAGAAGGTGACCGAGCCGCCGCCCAGCGTCGCGACTGCGTTAATGCCCATTTCCGCAGCATCAGCCCAATCGGGCGATGGTACACCAAGCCCGATAATGCAGTTTGCGACTCCGTCCAGGCCGGCCTCGGTTGCGGCCGAGATGATCTTGGCGCGCCCAATGGCGTCATGGGCTGAACAGGCGTCAAATCGCGGGCCGTTTTCGTCGATCAGGAACCGCAGCGTAAAGGGGGTGATCACCGGGCGGGGTGCTGAAATATCGATGGACAGAAGGATCGAGCGTGGCGCTTTGCGCTTCAAACGGCGTGCCCAATCTTGTTGTTCTTCCGCGCTGTCGGCCACAGCAGTGATTGCCACTTTGTCCGCATCCATCGAGATTTTCGCGCGCGGCAATTGTTGCAGCGCATAGATTGCAAAATCCAACGTACTGTCCCAGTTTGCGGGAATCGGATAGTCGGCAACTTCCAGCAGGTCAGTGACTTGCGCACGCCCTGCGATGCCAGCCACTTCGTTGATCAGGGTGTCGCGGTCAGATTCTGTTGGGATCAAACCGATCATCGATACGCCAGCATCGTTGCGTAGGACTTCGATCGAAAACCGGGGTGGCTGTATCGCTTCTGCCGCAGGAATAGTCATATTGTCGATGATCCGTGCCGCATCGACCTCGCCCCCTGCAATAGAGAGGGCGCGAAAGCGCATGGCTTCGCTTGGTGCGGTGCCCGAGAGAACCACCTGCAAGCCGTCGGCCTGAACCTCAACCCACTCATGCCCGCGCAGGGTCAGCGCATCTTGTATCGTTTCTTCCGAACTGCTTTCGATCACATCAACCGAAAGAATGGCCACCACAAGGGCGAGCAGAGCGCCGACAATCAGTGAAGCCGGTACCAGAAGGATTTGCGATGCGCGCATACGAAGTCGGGTCCGTTATATCTTTGGTTTTAAGTTTCTTATGAGGAGTTGGGTCAGGGTGCAATCAAACGATTTGGCTTGCGGCAAGAAACAGCACAAAAATTAGCCCCGCATCACGGTTTGATCGGAACAGTTTCATGCAGGTTTCTGGGTTGTCGGTGTCCAGCTTGCGCAGTTGCCATGCGAGGTGCCAGCCCATGAACCACGCACCCCCCATCGACACGACCAGCGTCAATGCGTTTGCACCTGGGATCAGAGCCAAAACCACGCCCAATGCGGCCAGCACAACAGTCACCACAAGAAACACCCGCAACCATGTGCGGCTGTTCTCGCCAAACAGGCGGGCGGTGGATTTAACGCCGATCAGCGCGTCGTCCTCGGTGTCTTGATAGGCGTAAATCGTGTCGTAAAACAGGGTCCATGCGATCCCTGCCGCGTAAAGCGCGATGGGTGCAAGACCAAGCGAACCAGTATGCGCAACCCAGCCCACCAGCGCGCCCCAGTTGAAGGCGATGCCAAGGAAGGCCTGCGGCCACCACGTAAAGCGTTTGGCAAACGGATAAATGGCTACGGGCAGCAGAGCGGCGATGCCCAGCAGGATCGTGGCCCAGTTGAAGGTCAGCAATATCCCAAACGAGATCAGCGCCTGCAGGCCCATCCACACCATCGCCTGTTTTACTGTCACCTGCCCCGATGGGATTGGACGGCTTTTCGTGCGCTCGACCTTGCTGTCGATATCGCGATCCGTGATGTCATTCCACGTACATCCTGCGCCGCGCATCAGGAACGATCCAATGGCGCAGCCCAGCATGATCCATGCGTCATACCAGCCAAAGCGCCCGGTGCTGGCGGTTGCCAAAAGCAGACTCCACCAGCAGGGAAGCAAAAGCAACCAGGTCCCAATCGGGCGATCCGCCCGACTGAGGCGCAGATAGGGGCGCGACCATGCAGGTGCACGGTGATCCACCCAGTTGCCGGTATAGGCATCAGAAACCTGTCCTGTAGGGTCTGGCAAATCGGTGTTCGGGGTCATAGGTTTCCCTCATGAAACAGGCAAAAACGCGACTCTATGTAGATCACCCCTTGGGTCAGGGGCAAACCGTTTCGCTGGACCGCGATCAGGCGCATTATCTTTTTGGTGTAATGCGGCTGGGCGAAGGCGATCTTGTTGCCCTGTTCAATGGCCGCGAGGGCGAGTTTCCCGCGCGTGTCGTCGAGGCGGGCAAGCGCAAGGGCGTGTTGGAATGTCTTGAACAATCCCGCCCGCTGCATATGCCGCCCGACCTGTGGCTGTGTTTCGCGCCGATCAAGAAGGCGCGTACAGACTTTATCGTCGAAAAAGCCGCTGAAATGGGGGCTGCCCTGATTCAGCCCATGTCGACCGAGTTCACCAACTCTGAACGCATCCGTCGCGATCGCTTGCAAGCCCACGCGGTTGAAGCCGCCGAGCAATGCGGTGGGACCTACGTGCCCGAGGTCGTCGACCTGATGCGTATGGACAAGCTGTTGGATGCATGGCCGGAAGATCGTCAGATCATGTTCTGCGACGAGACCTTGGTGGGTGCTGCAGAAACCCTGTCAGCCGCCAGTGGTCACCGTTGGGCCATTTTCATCGGCCCCGAAGGTGGGTTTTCTGACCGCGAACGCGCTCGCCTGCACGCGATGGAGAATGCTCACCCCGTCAGCCTTGGTCCCCGCATCCTGCGCGCGGACACCGCCGCTGTCGCTGCCATGACGATGTGGCAGCAAGTGCTGGGGGATTGGGGATGATCCGCAGGGCCCGGCCCGGGGACGAGGTCGCAATCGAGGTTTTCTTGGCAAATCACGCGGAAACCAGCATGTTTTTGCGGTCGAACCTGATCGAATGTGGCTTGGAAGGGGGCGAGTCGCCTCGCGCCACGACATATTGGATCTGTGAAAGTGAGCAGGGCATTCGGGCCGTGTTTGGGCGGTCGAATGCGGGATTTTTGATGATGCAGGCCCCCGATGCGTGTCAAAGGGACTGGTTGGCGTTTCGCGATTGCATTGCAGGGCAAAGCATATTGGGCATCACAGGGGATGCGCCGCAAGTGGCTTTTGGTCGCGCATTTTTGCAGCTCGAAGCCAAAGATTTCGCCTTAGATGATGCCGAGCCGCTGTATCGCTTGCCTCTTGATGGATTGATCGTGCCTGTAGGCCAAAGCCATACACGCCCGCCGGTCGAGGCGGATCGCGAGATGCTGGAGATTTGGCATCGCGACTATATTTCCGAATTGCGGATGAGCACGCCCTCGCGCATGGATGCCGAGGCAAAAGAACGTGCCGAACGGTCGATTTCGGCGGGCCAGACGCGGTTGTTGATCCAAGACGGCCAGCCTGTCGCCATGACCGCGTTCAATTCCCGATTGCCCGATATGGTGCAAATCGGGGCGGTCTATACACCGCCAACGCTGCGGTCGTACGGGTATGCCCGCCGGGCCGTGGCCTTGCATCTGGACGAGGTGCGCGCCGAGGGCGTTCAAACTGCGATCCTGTTTGCCAGCGGTGAACCCGCCTGCCGTGCCTACGAAGCCATCGGTTTCGAACGTATCGGCGCGTATCATCTGGCAATCCTGAAGGAACCCATCATTTTGGAGGCTGCATGAGCTTTGTTCGGACCGAGGCGCTGACCGCACTTACCCGCTATCGCGAGGCGCTGATCGGGGCTGGGATCATCCTTCTGGGGCTCTGGTGGGCGTGGGGATCGCTTGGGTTGATCAAATGGCTGGGGGTGGCTTTGGCAGGGCTTGGCGTGCTGGTGCTGTTGTCGGGCTTGCGCCGGTCGCGCATTCGAAGCGCCCATGGTGGCGTTGGCGTTGTGCAGATCGACGAAAGGCAAGTGACCTATCTAGCCCCGGTTGGGGGCGGCTTTGCCTCGCTTGATGATCTGCGTTTGATTGAAATCGTACAGGACCGTGCGGGGCTGTCAGTTTGGCGGTTCCATCAACCCGGTAACGTGCTTGTGATCCCGGCGCGCGCCGAAGGGGCAGAAGCAATTTTCGATGCCCTAACGGCCTTGTCTGGTGCCGATATCGACGTCGCTATTCGCGCTGTAAACACGCCACCTGCTGACACTGTCGTGATCTGGGGGCAGGCGGTCGTTAAGCTGCATTGACACCGGGCGCGGGTTGCCCCACGACTGAAGCCCCCATAAGGGCGTTTTCTATAGGAGCCGAACATGTCCATTCCTCAGTCCGGTGGTGGTCCGATCACCCATCACGATCAGTTGGCACAGTTTCTGGAAAGCGGCTGTAAACCGCGCGAGACATGGAAGATCGGCACCGAGCACGAGAAGTTCGGCTATTGCAAGGACACGCTGAAGCCGCTGCCTTATGACGGGGATCGTTCGATCCTGAAGATGCTGGAAGGGCTGCGGGATCGGTATAACTGGTCCGAGGTGCGCGAGGCGGGCAATCTAATCGGGTTGGAACGCGATGGCGCGAATATCTCGCTTGAACCGGGCGGGCAGTTTGAACTGTCGGGCGCACCTTTGGACAATATCCACCAAACTTGTGACGAGGTGAACGAACACCTGCGCGAGGTTCAGGATATCGCGGACGAGATGGGCGCGCGCTTCATCGGTCTGGGCGCCGCACCTGAATGGACGCACGAGCAGATGCCCGTGATGCCCAAGGGGCGGTACAAGCTGATGACCGATTACATGGATAAGGTTGGCACACACGGAAAACAGATGATGTATCGGACCTGTACTGTGCAGGTGAACCTCGATTTCGCATCCGAGGCCGACATGGTGCAGAAGTTCCGCGTGGCGTTGGCCCTGCAGCCGGTGGCAACCGCGCTTTTTGCAAATTCGCCCTTCTTCGAGGGCAAGCCCAACGGTCACAAAAGCTGGCGCTCGCGCATCTGGCGTGATCTGGATGGCGCGCGCACTGGCATGCTGCCATTTGTGTTCGAAGACGGCATGGGGTTCGAGCGCTACGTGGATTATGCGCTCGATGTGCCGATGTATTTCGTCTATCGTGACGGGCAGTATATCGACGCGCTGGGCCAGTCCTTCCGCGACTTTATGCAGGGCAAATTGCCCGCGCTGCCGGGCGAGACGCCGACGCTGTCGGACTGGGCAGATCACCTGACCACGATCTTCCCCGAAGCGCGGATCAAGCAATATATGGAAATGCGCGGCGCAGATGGTGGCCCGTGGCGTCGCCTGTGCGCGCTGCCCGCCTTGTGGGTCGGGTTGATGTATGACCAGACCAGCCTTGATGCGGCATGGGATCTGGCCAAAGGCTGGGATGCCGAAACCCGCGAAGCCTTGCGTGTTGCGGCATCCGTCGATGGGCTGCAAGCCGAGGTGAACGGCATTCGCATGCTCGATCTGGCCCGCGATGTGGTGAAGATCGCCGAAGGCGGCCTGAAAGCCCGCGCCCGCGTGGGCAGTGGCGGTATGGTGCCGGACGAAACCCACTTCCTGAACGCGCTGCAAGAATGTGTCGAAGAAGGCCGTTCGCCCGCCTGTGAACTGCTGGGAAAATATCACGGTGAATGGGACGGGGATCTCAGCCGGATTTATGCAGAGTATAGTTACTAAGGGCTGCTTTGCGGGACAAATCGGCCACTCGCCTGTTAGAAGGCAAGGACCGCACACAGCCCGAAGCGGAAGTTGCATTTTGCCCTCTGGCGCCCCGTGGTTACAAGCCTTGGGGACAAAAAGGTTTCACGCGTCAGACTGATCGGCAAGTAGCGAGGGTTTTAGGAAGCACGGATTGACCGCGCCATTGCACACAGCCAAGACCTCGGCTTGCTTTAAAGCAGAATTTCGCTTCATTCGTTCAGATTAGTGCTAGCCATTTTACTCCCCCAAAGAGTTCGATCATGTTATGCGCAACACTTGGTTTGCATACCGACCAAATTGGAACTGAAGACAATGAGATTACAATATGCGCTGATTGCGATCGCTATCCCTGTGCTCGCCGTATTCATATTTGGAAAAGATGAGATCACGTTGGAGACGTTTCCCGACGACATCGACATTTCAACAACCCAAACCGGCGTTGTACCCTTCCCCAAGGGAACGCCCGCGATATATACGAATGTCTTTTCCAAATACACAAAAGTCGTTGCTCCGAATGGTAAACCCATTCACATCCTGATTGAGGATGGCTGGACGGATGCGCAGGCTGTAAAGGGGCGCAACGTTCTGGAGCACTATTTAACCAGCGTTCCCGGATTACAGTACGGCAGCGACAAATCTGCTGTGGCCAACAGTATCGCAGATCAAGGCGCGGCGCTCATTTTTGCCAACAACTGGGATTCGATGGAAACTGCAGGAATGCGTGCGGTGTTTGATGCTTTCGGTGGCAAAGTTCAAAATCAACACGCAAACGAAATCACCGTTGAGGGCAGTAAAGATTATCTGGAGCACAAAACAAGGGATGCCTCATGGGAGGAAATTTTCCATTTCGTACATGATTACGGGATAAAACCCGTGCTGCCAGAATACCAAAAAGAGATTGAAGCGGCAGAAGATGCAGCGACCGCAAGAGGGTTCCTTGGATGGCCGAGATCAGAGCCGGACAACTATCCTAATGAGTATTACATTTGTGTTTACGACAATTATCTTAACCTGTGGAAGGCCAAACCAAAGGTCTACGAGGGGAAAATCTTGACCCCGGCAGATGTTCCTGAGGGCAAGAGCCATTTCTCGGCTTATCCGCTCGCAGACTCCCGGGAAGGCGTTCAAGAGAACGACCCCCTTGGATATGCAATGATTGAAAAATTCCTGCCCCCTTACATTACATTCACGGCAGCGTTACCCGCGGATTTCAACGATGTATTTTGGCTGAGGTTCCACCCAGACAAAATCTACACCCACAAATCGCAATTCCTAAAGGACATCACCTTGACCGGTGGAAATGACTCAGGCGTCGTTGGAAACCAGTACGACAATGTCTTTACCGGAAACGCTGGGAACAACGCATTTGACGGAGGTCTGGGCAACGATGTCGTTGTTTTTTCTGGCCCTCGCAGTGAGTATGAAATTACAACTGTGCAAGATCAAACGACTGTTCACGACACAACAGGCGGTCGCGATGGGACCGATATTTTGACCGGTGTGGAACGCATTCAATTTTCTGACGAAGCGCTTGAACTATAAAACCGATGTGGTGAACCATGGGAACTGACTTGACCCAAAGTCAGGCCCATGCCTTTGAAGCAGAGTATGATTGTTCTACTGCATTCTGGCAAAAATCCCAGAGTGCAGTGTTCGGCGATTGACGACGTAGGTCGCATGACTATTTTTCTTTGATTACCAATTAACGCATTCGCGGAAGTACTCTGACTCAATTGTTGTGAGCATTGGGTGGTTATCAGACACAATTCGCGCCAAAGCCTAGGCCGTTTGCTCAGCTGTGCAAAGTCTGCCATCTGCGGATTGCTGCCACAGAGGCCGGGCGCGGCATCTGTCGCTATGGGCTCAAAGCTGACCTGCTCTGAAAATCACTTCCCCGCAATTAGGCAACACCTTCCCCGGATTCATGATCCCCTTCGGGTCAAGTGCCTGTTTGATCTGGTGCATGACCGCCAGCGCAACCGGATCTTTGCGCCGCTGCATTGACTGGAGCTTGCTAACGCCGATCCCATGCTCGGCCGAGAAGCTGCCGCCCAGATTGCGAACCACATCTTCGACCAACTCCATCACGGGATCGCAAAGTGCTGGGGTGCTGGGATAGACATTGTAGTGAATGTTACCATCGCCCAGATGCGCAACCTCAAGCGTTTCGGCGCCGGGGTCCAGCTGGATCAACTCGGCTTTCATACGTGTCAGGAACGGCTCGACCTGATCCAGTGGTAGGGAAATATCGTTGTTCACAAGTGGATTACGGGAAAGGCAGACCTCGGCGGCGGCTTCGCGGCGGGTCCACATCTGACTGCGTTGAGTGTCGTTCTGGGCGATGACCGCATCTTGGATCTGCCCAGCCTCGATCGCCTCGGCCAGGATGTTTTCGAAGGTTGCATCCAGCGGCAGGCTGCCATCGGGGCCGGGCAGGGCATCCTTTGGCGCGGTCGAGGCGATTTCGGCAAGAATGGTCATGTTGGGTTCGGTGCCAAAGACGGGATTCAAACCCTCAAGATGCGTGTGAATTGCGGACATGTAATGCGCGGGCATGTATTCGAAGGCTTCAACCGCACCGCCCGTGGCCTTTTGCAGTCGGTTCAGAACCGAAAGCGCATCGGTCAGAGTGTCCAGCGCCAAAAGTGCGGTGGCGCGGGCGGCGGGGGCGGGGACAAGTTTCAGCACTGCGCCGGTGATTACAGCCAGCGTGCCCTCGGACCCAATCAGAAGGTTGCGCAGGTCATAGCCGGAATTGTCTTTGTGCAGCTCGCTCATCAGATCCAGCACGCGGCCATCGGGCAAGACGGCCTCGATCCCGATGCACAACGCGCGGGTATTGCCGAATTTCAGAACATTGGACCCGCCCGCATTGGTCGCAAGCATCCCCGCAATCATGCACGAGCCTTGCGCGCCGAAGGTCATGGGAAAGCGCAATCCATGCTCGGCCACCGCATGATGCAGGCTTTCCAGCACCACGCCCCCGTCGACGATTGCCAACCGTGCGTCAGGCTTGATCTGGCGGATCTTGTTTAGCCGGGTCAGCGACAGCATCACGCTGCCCTCGGGCGCATGGGCACCGCCTGCCAGACCGGTATGGCCTGACACAGGCACGACCGGGGTGCCTGTGTCATTGGCCAGCGCCATGATGCGAGATACCTCGTCCACCGATGCAGGTCGCAGAACGGCAAGGGGCGTGTTTTCATACTTGCCGATCCAGTCTGTTGCGAACCCCGCCGTATCAGACCCGGTCAAAACATGGTCCGGTCCAATGATGTTGCGTAGGCTGTCGAGAATGTCCATGAAATGTCCCTTGGGATATGCGTGACTTGGAATTGGCAAGGTGCTAGCGATAACTTCTAGTTTCATCTGTGCGCCATGCCAAGAAGGAGAGCCCCCCTTGCCATTGATCAGGGCACAACGTCGTCCCGCGCGATTTTGTTTGACGGGGATATGCGGCCAAGTCGCGTTGCGCAAAAGGAATTTACCCAGCATTTTCCAGCCTCGGGCTGGGTCGAGCATGACCCCGAGGAAATCTGGGAATCGGTATGCGCCACGTGCCTTGAGGCTGCCGAAGGGCAAGAGGTCGCGGCGATCGGTATCACCAACCAGCGTGAAACCACATTGGTTTGGGACCGCGCAACAGGCGCGCCTGTTTACAACGCTATTGTCTGGCAGGATCGCCGTACCGCACAGACCTGCGTCGATCTGAAAGCCGCAGGGCACGAGGGCATGGTGACGGATCGCACGGGGCTTTTGCTGGATCCGTATTTCTCGGCCACAAAGTTGGCGTGGATTTTGGACAACGTGGACGGTGCGCGCGCCAAGGCAGAAGCCGGAGAGCTGGCCTTTGGTACCGTGGATACCTTCCTGATCTGGCGCCTGACAGATGGCGCATCGCATGTAACCGATGCGACGAATGCCGCGCGGACGATGTTATATGACATCAAGAAAGGTGCGTGGGCTGCGGATATTTGTGCTCTGCTGAATATTCCGATGAACATGCTGCCCGAAGTGCGCGATTGCGCGTCTGATTTCGGGGTGACGGATTTGATGGGTTCGCCCGTGCCCATTCTGGGCGTGGCGGGTGACCAACAGGCAGCGACGATTGGGCAGGCCTGTTTCCAGCCGGGAATGCTGAAATCCACCTATGGCACGGGCTGCTTTGCCCTTTTGAACACGGGCGATACACCGGTGGCGTCAAAAAACCGTTTGCTGACCACCATTGCCTATCAACTGAATGGCAAACCGACCTACGCGCTTGAAGGCTCGATCTTCATCGCCGGGGCAGCGGTGCAATGGCTGCGCGATGGGCTGGGCATCATCGACAATGCGGCCGAGACGACGGCGCTGGCAGATGCAGCCGATCCCGAACAAGAGGTGATTTTGGTCCCCGCCTTCACCGGCATGGGTGCGCCATACTGGGATGCAGAATGCCGTGGTGCGGTGTTCGGCCTGACCCGAGGATCCGGGCCCAAGGAATTCGCCCGCGCAGCGCTTGAGGCTGTGGGTTTCCAGACCCGCGATCTGCTTGAAGCGATGCAGGCTGATATGGGCAATGCGAGTGAAACCGTGTTGCGCGTGGATGGGGGTATGGCGGCGTCAGACTGGGCAATGCAATTCTTGGCAGACATCAACGGCGCGACGGTGGATCGCCCAACGGTTCTGGAAACTACAGCGTTGGGTGCTGCATGGCTGGCTGGCATGAAAGCCGGAGTTTACCCCGATCAGACCGGGTTCGCCGACACTTGGGCGCTAGAGCGCAGCTTTGCCCCGCAGATGGATGACGGCACCCGCACGCGTCGCTATGCGGGGTGGAAAGATGCAGTGTCGCGTACGCTTAGTCGCGCTTAGGTTCCGACCGATAAATCCCTTCGGGCAGGTTCAGCGCGGCAGTCAGGTCGCGCAATTGCGCGGGTGAAAGGGTGATCTTGTGCACCTGATCGGTGCGCGGGTCCCATTGTTCCAGTGTCACGCAATCGGCAAAGGCGTTGATGGTTACGTCCTCGTTCAGATGGCGGGTGTCGGAAACCTCGCCTTCGTCCACAAGGGTAACGACGGTCGAGTCAAATTCGTGTTCGATGGTAAACATACTCCAAGTCTAATCGCTTATGCGCCAAAGGCCAGAGTGATCTGGCGAAGCGAAGGTTGGGCGGCTATACACTTCAGATGGGCAAGACAGACATGCAGCAATTCATCGGGTTCCTGACGGATCGGGGGTCGAAATACGCGGTCTCGGGTGGGCCGGTTGGCAGCCGCGCAGATGTGAAAGCGTTTCTGAAGACCCTCACGCGTGATAAACGCTATGCCAAAGCCACACATAATACATGGGCGGCGATCCTGCCCGACGAGGGCGGCGTGAAAGGCGATGATGGCGAGGCTGGCGCGGGGATGGTCATCCTGCGCATGTTGGAACGCGAGGGCGTCACTGGCCACATTATCGTCGTAACGCGCTGGTTCGGGGGGACCAAACTGGGTGGCGATCGGTTCCGCCGCGTGCAGGACGCGGTAGAGCACTATCTTGAACACGCGACGCTGACGGGGGACGCATGCTGAAAGCTTTGTGGCAACGGTTCTGGCTAAGATGCATCTGGTCCTGGGCCGGATGGCGCGCCGCATGGCGAACCGAGCCGTCCCTTTGGCAATGGACCATTGTCTGCGTGATCTCGTGTTCCGCGGCGTTGTGGATGGATTTGACCCGCGGTGAAACCGCGTTGCTTTTGGCGCTAAGCCTGCTGGTTGTGGCGTCAGAGCTGATCAACACGGCGATTGAGCGCACCGTCGATCTGGTGACCCGCGAACAGCACGATCTTGCGCGCGAAGCTAAAGATACGGCCAGCGCCTTTGTCGCGCTGACTGCACTTGCTGGCGGTGTTGCGTGGGCGGCGGTTCTGTTCGGCTGATCAGACCTGACCGTTCCCGGACTCTTCTTCCAGATGCAGCTTCATGTCGATCAGTACATGCTGAAGCGCCAGCGTTTCGCGCAGCAGACGCTTGGCTTCGTTGATCGTGATGATCCCGTCTTCAATCGACTGCTGGTATTCCGCCATCAGCATCGCAAACCGCTGAGACAGCGCAATCACATCGCTGTTCACGCCGCCCTCGGGCGAATTCTTGCGTTCTGCATCATAGGAAATGGTGATCCCTTGAAGCTCGGCCAATGCGCTGGTCACATGGGGATAGCGCGAAGCCTCTTCCAATGCGGCGACCGCGTCGATGGGCATGAAGCGGTCCGCATGTTCTTCGCTGTCTGAATAATATCGGCCCAGAGTGGCCTTAGACTTTCCGGTGGCCGCACAGGCTGCTTCCAGCCCGACATCCTTCACCAGCGCCTCGGTGTGTTTCTTCAGATAGCTTCCAACGCGCGCCATACTCAAACCCCCTTGTCTTCCCCGCATACGTGTGGGGAATTTCATATCTCTTTTCCCATTATTTTCCCCCTAAGGGAATGCCCTAATTGAAGAGTAACGAGTGACTGTTGCTGTTTGCGAGTGACCAATTTCGTTGACGAGTGCCCGATACATGGTGTGTCGGAAGGAAAATGCCTGCGGCTGCAATTCCGTAGGGTGCAGGTGAGGGGGCTGCACGAGAGAGCGAGGCTTGATGTGTTTAACCAGTGCGACGGTTGTATCCATCCCGGGGCGTTTGCCCATCGGCCGTATGTTGTTTTCGTGCTCGCTTTCTCCTTTTTGTGCCGCAAAATTCTGTTGCTGAACCTGCAAAATATCGCAAAACGAACGGTTGAACCCGACGGGCTGGCCGCGTAATTCAAGGGCATGGCAAAGCTCTATTTTCACTATTCGACCATGAACGCAGGGAAATCGACCCTGCTTTTGCAAGCCAGTCACAACTATCGTGAACGGGGCATGCAGACCTATCTGATCACCGCGCAGTTCGACAATCGAGCGGGCGATGCGCGGATTGGCAGTCGAATTGGTATCGGCGCCGAGGCAGACACGTTTGCCGAGGGCGAAGATCTGTTCCAGAAGATCGAGGCCCGGCTTGCAGAAGGCCCATGTACCTGCGTGTTTATTGACGAGGCGCAATTCCTAAGCGGCGATCAGGTCTGGCAGTTGGCCCGCGTGGTGGATGATTTGGGTGTGCCGATCATGTGCTATGGGTTGCGCTTAGATTTTCAGGGAAAGCTGTTTCCGGGATCTGCTGCGCTGTTGGCGCTGGCAGATGAAATGCGCGAGGTGCGCACGATTTGCCACTGCGGGAAGAAAGCCACAATGGTGGTGCGTCAAGACGATCAGGGTCGCGTGCTGACGGATGGCGATCAGGTGCAGATCGGCGGGAACGAGACCTATGTCTCGCTCTGCCGCCGGCACTGGCGCGAAGCGATGGGCGATCTGTAACCGCGCTTAGGGGCGTGTTGGCTTGAAAACCAAGCTCGCTAGACGGAGGTTGGCAGCGGTTTTCCCTGCGCGAACGCGTCGATATTATCCATCGCAAGCATGCCCATATCGGTGCGTACTTCCAATGTGGCTGTGCCCAGATGGGGCAGCAAGGTTACGTCCTCGCGATCGGTAAGCGCTTTCGGCACTTCGGGTTCGAACTCATAGACATCCAATCCGGCACCGGTGATTTGCCCTTCTTCTAGCGCGGTGATCAGGGCGGCCTCGTCGACAATTTCACCTCGGGCGATGTTGATCAGGATCGCATGAGGCGGCATTGCATCGAACGTGGCTTTGTCAATCAAATGGCGTGTGCTTGGTCCGCCGGGAAGGGCCAGTACAAGAATGTCAGCGGCACGGGCGACGTCCTTGATGCTGGTAAGTTGTTGTGCGGGAAGGTCTGGCGATTTGGTCGAGCGGTTGTAGAACACAACGTTCATTCCAAAGCCGAAATGGCAGCGCATCGCGATGGCCTCGCCGATGCGTCCCATGCCGATGATGCCAACGGTTTTACCGGACACGTGCTGCCCAAGAAGCTGGGTGGGATGCCAGCCTTCCCATGCGCCGCTGCGCAGCATCCGCTCGCCTTCGCCCGCACGTCGGGCGGTCATCAGAATCAGGGTCATCGCCGTGTCTGCGGTTGCGTCGGTGACAGCGCCTGGGGTGTTTGTAACCAGAAGTCCGTGCGCCTTGGCAGCGTCCACATCGATATGGTTGTACCCGACCCCGAAATTCGCCAACAGACGTGCGCGGATCGGTCCAGCGCTATCAAAAATACTGGCTGAGTAGATGTCCCCCAATGTGGGCAGGACGATGTCATAGTCCCGCAGGCTTGCTGTCATTTCACGGGGAGTCATCGGGGTTGTGATCGACCGCACGGTGGTGTCATAGGCACCGCGAGCGCGGGCCAGAACAGCATCGGGAAGCGGGCGTGTGATGAACAGTTTCATCAGCACATCCGCGCGCCGTTGGGGACCGAGTGATCTGGGCCAAGAAGAACGACGCCGTCATCCGCGTCATGCAGACCCAGCACCAGAACCTCGCTGCGCATCGGGCCAATCTGGCGGGGTGGGAAG
The DNA here is from genome assembly GCF_007004645.1 of Aliiroseovarius halocynthiae. Taxonomy (GTDB): domain Bacteria; phylum Pseudomonadota; class Alphaproteobacteria; order Rhodobacterales; family Rhodobacteraceae; genus Aliiroseovarius; species Aliiroseovarius halocynthiae. The sequence goes on from NZ_ML660019.1 coordinate 325,425, forward strand.
TTCACGACCGCAATCACAGCTTTCCCGACCAGCATGTCGGGGCTGTAATGCGCAGTGATCTGGGCCGAGCTTTTCTTCTCACCAATCTCGTCCCCGAAATCGACCCACAGTTTGATCGCCGGCTTACGGGCTTCTGGGAAGGGTTCGGCGCGGGTGATGGTGCCTTTGCGGATGTCGACTTTCATGAAGTCGTCAAAAGTAATCTCAGCCATTGGCAAGCTCCTTTGAACGGTCCGCAGCGGCTTTGACCGCGCGGGCGAGAAGATCGGGAAAACCCGTGGTTTCGTCCATCAGGACAGATAGGGCAGCGGCGGTGGTGCCGCCCGGACTGGTGACATTCACGCGCAACTGGGCGGGATCTTCGTCGGCCGCTTCCGCCAATGCGCCCGCTCCGCCCACCGTGGCTTTGGCCAGTTGCAGGGCCAGCGCTTCGGGCAGTCCCTGTCGGACCCCCGCTGCGGCGAGCGCCTCGATCAAATGAAAGACATAAGCGGGGCCGGATCCCGAGACCGCAGTGACGGCATCCATTTGGTGCTCACCTTCCAAGCGGACGACCTGTCCGACAGCGGACAAAAGCGCGGTGGCCAGCGACAGATGCGCGTCGGGTGCATGATCATTGCCGCAAATCGCGGTAATTCCGCGCCCGATGGCGGCGGGCGTATTGGGCATCGCGCGGATGATGGGGGTCTTGTCACCGAGCATGCCTTCATAGGCTGAAATCGGAGTGCCCGCCGCGACAGACAGAAACAGGGTCGTGCCATTACCAAGCGCTTTCAGCGACGGAAGCGCCCTGGCCATCATTTGCGGCTTCACGGCGATCAATACGATGGCGGGATTTTCGGGAATCTGCGTGTTCAGGTTCAGCCCGTCCAGCGATTTCAACCAATCTGACGGGTAGGGGTCATTTACCCAAACTGAACTGGTTGGCAGCCCGTCTGATAACCAGCCCTCTAACATGGCCGATCCCATCTTGCCGCAGCCCAACAGCACCAGTCCGCGCGATTTTACCTGATCCATCATGGTGACGTCCCATCCCGTGTCTATTTGACGTGCGAGATTAGAGCGCAGTGCGGGCGGTGCAAGCTGAAACCGCGCCCGAGCGTGGGGCGCGCGTGAGTATACGGTATTATGCGCGGCCGTAGGCTTCGGCGATGGCGACCTGAAGGGCGTCCTCGACGCTGCGATCTGTCCATGCGACCAGCTGGAATGCTGGATAGAACCGTTCCGAAGCCGATACGGCCGAGGCGATCAGCCGGTCGATTTGTTCAGGCGCTGCAAACTGTCCGCCTGTCAGAGGCAGGCCATAGCGCCAGACCATCAGGCGTTGTTCTTCCCAATAGGTGAAAGCACCGGTCCAGCACTGGTCGTTAATACGGTTCAGCGCGTCATATATCCGCGGCATGCTGTCTTCTGGCGGCTCCATTTCGAAGGTGCAGATCAGACGCAGGGTTTCGTCATAGGGCGACCAGGCCAATGTGATCGAATAGGTGCGCCACTGGCCTTCAACCGCCATGGCTATCTGGTCTTCGGCGACGCGGTCAAATTCCCATGCGTGATGTTCCGCGATGGTTTCTACGATGTCGATCGGGTGAAGATCTTCGCTTTCGATGTACTGCTCGGTTGCGGCCATGATATGCCCCCTTGGTTTCAGCATTCGCGGCGGGTTCGTGGCAGCGACCGTAAATGGCCACAAATGCTTGATGCCTGTACAAGGTTCGGCGTTCTTTGCGCCTTGCCTTACTAGATATGGTGTCACTCGCATTCCTCGCTGTAAAGTGAAACTTTGCCTGTTCAGCAAGTTGTCCACAGAAAACTTTTGTTTCTCCACAGGTTAACGGAATTTGGGTCGGGCGGCGGTTTCAGGCCGTATATAGGGCATGTGCTTGACCTTGCCGCGCAGAAACCCCAGTTTGGCGCAAATCTTACCCGTCAGGAGCCACAGTTGCCCAAGCGAACAGCCCCGTTTTCCCGTTTCGAATGGCAGATTGCGTGGCGATATCTCCGTGCACGGCGTGCCGAAGGTGGTGTCAGCACGATGACCTGGATCAGTTTGATCGGGATTACGCTTGCCGTAGCTGCCCTGATCATCACGCTGGCCGTGCGGACTGGTTTCCGCGATGAATTTGTCGACACGATCTTGGGTGCAAACGCCCATGTCGAGGTCTTTGCGCAAAGCCGGGTCACCGCCAATGGGGGGCTGGACCGGACCATTCAGAATTATGAAGACTGGGCCGATCGGATCATGACCGTCCCGGGCGTTGTGCGTGCAGCACCTTTGATCAAGGGTCAGATCATGGCCAATCGCGGGCAATATAATGCAGGGGTCGAGGTGTTCGGGATTTCCCAAGAGGACATCATGACCATTCCTCGTATTGCTGAACCCGAAAGCTCGGCTGGGGATCTGGCGGATTTTGAGCGCGGTATTTCGATCGGGTCGGGCGTGGCGGCTGAACTGAATGTCGGCATCGGTGACAAGATCAAGATCATCTCACCCAACGGGGTGAAGACCGCGTTTGGCACCAGCCCGCGCGTGAATGCCTATGAGGTGACGTATATCTTTACTGCGGGCCGCTGGGACATCGACCGCACCCGCGTTTATCTGCCCATCGCTGAAGCGCAGAGCTTTTTCAACCGCGAAGGGTTGGCCGATGAGATCGAGGTGATGGTGGATGATCCGGAAGGGATTGATGACCTTCTTCTTCCGATCATGGAGGCCGTCGAAGATCCAAGCGGGGTTTGGACGTGGCGCGATCGGTCGGGCGCATTCCTGCGGGCACTGGATATGGAGGATAACGTGATGTTCATCATCCTGTCCGTGCTGGTGCTGATTGCATCGATGAACATCACGTCCGGCCTGATCATGTTGGTGAAGAACAAGGGGCGCGATATTGGCATTTTGCGCACGATGGGTCTGACGGAAGGGTCCATCTTGCGTGTGTTTTTCTTGTGCGGATCACTGACGGGCGTGGTCGGTACGATTGCAGGCGTGATCCTTGGCTGCCTGTTTGCCTTGAACATCGACAGCGTATTTTCACTGGTGAATTACGTCTCGGGCGGCGGGGTGTGGGATCCGTCAATCCGTGGCATTTACCACCTGCCAGCCAAGCTGGAATTCTGGGATGTGGCGTCTGCTGTCGGCCTGTCGCTGACCTTGTCATTTGTTGTGACCCTATTCCCGGCGCGTAAAGCCGCACGGATGAACCCGGTGGAGGCACTGCGCTATGAGTGACACGGTTCTTAAACTCTCGGGTATCACGAAAACCTATAACGAAGGCACACCGGGCGAAATCCGCGTGCTGCGCGGCGCAGGTCTGTCGATTGCCAAGGGTGAGGTTGTTGCGCTGGTTGCACCTTCTGGCTCGGGCAAATCTACGCTTCTGCACATCGCCGGGCTGCTGGATATGGCGGATGCGGGCGAGGTTTCGATCAACGGGCAGAAGATGGATGCGCAGTCTGACCGGCGCCGCACTGCAACGCGTCGCAACGAGGTGGGCTTTGTCTATCAGTTCCACCACCTGCTGCCGGAGTTCACCGCGTTGGAAAACATCGTGCTGCCGCAGCTGGCGAACGGTGTCGGCGAACGTGCCGCGCGTGACCACGCGATGGAATTGATGGCCCGCGTTGGCGTTGATACCCGCGCCAGCCACCGCCCAGCAGAACTGTCTGGCGGCGAACAGCAGCGCGTGGCTTTTTGCCGGGCGCTTGCCAACCGTCCAGCGCTTTTGCTGGCGGACGAACCTACTGGGAACCTTGACCCGGACACGGCAGAAACCGTCTTTGCAGCCTTGATGGAACTTGTGCGCGACACCGGCCTGTCTGCCCTGATCGCCACGCATAACCTTGAGCTGGCCGCACGCATGGATCGCACCCTGCGCCTTGAGGGTGGCGAGATCCTCTGACCGCTCGCAACCCCTGACAATCGCGTGAGACCCAATTGCGCGGTTCGGCCCAATCGGCATTCTGACCGTGTAATTTGTTCAGCGGAGAATCCGATGCGCGTTCTGACCCCGATCCTTGCCTTGATCCTGTCCGCCAGTATGGCAACTGCGGGCCCCGTGAATTTCAACGCGTGGCGCACGCATTGGTTTGCGATCTTTTCGAAGGTTAAGTTTGTGCCATCTGGGGACGCAATGGCGGTCACAGCGGATGGCGCAGTGTCCATCACCTATGACAGGTTGGGCGAACAAGAGTGGGGCGCACGCAAGGCTAGCTGGCGCTGGTCCGTCGACAGCTCGGTTCCTGCGACAGATCTGCGCCGGAAGGGCGGAGATGACCGCAATCTTGCGCTTTACTTCGCGTTCCTGCCGAACGCCGAAGCCGAACGCCTGAAAGGCACAAACAGTCTGCGCAAGCTTCTGAACCACCCAGAAGGCCGCGTGCTGGCCTATGTCTGGGGTGGCAATCACCAACGCGGCGCGGTTCTGGGGTCGCCCTATCTGGGCAATCGTGGCAAAACCATCGTTCTTCGCGGGTCGGGTACGGGCCGTTATTCGGAAAGCGTAGACCTTGCCGCAGATTACCGCCGAGCCTTCGGGTCAGAGCCCGACGCGCTGGTTGCATTGGCCCTGTCTGCCGACAGTGACGATACGGATGCCATCATGCGCGGGCAGGTCAGCAATTTTAAATTGCAGTGACACGGGTTGCGCGTGCGCGTGGGCGTGATAGAATCACGCCAAAGCAAGACCTTATACGAGGCCCGCAGGGATAGCTTATGCACCGCGCCGTTCCCCTTTTTCTGATCGCACTGGCAGCTTGCCAGCCCGACGACATCTTCAACACGCAGGCCAAGCCTAAGGCAGAGGACGTCTCGGACTTGTCCGGGGCCGAGATCTATGCCGAAAACTGCGCGTCGTGCCATGGTGATGACGCCAAAGGCGGCGTCTATCCCAGCGCTCCGGACCTGACCAACCTGACCGCCAAACATGGTGGCGCGTTCCCAGCGCGTTTCGTCATGTCGACCATCGACGGCTATGCCAAAGGCACCCAACGCGGCCCCATGCCCGAGTTCGGANTGCCAAACATGGCGGCGCATTCCCGACACGTTTCGTCATGTCGACCATCGACGGCTATGCCAAAGGCACCCAACGCGGCCCCATGCCCGAGTTCGGCGCGCTTCTGGAAAGCGAGATGGAGGTCTGGGTGGACGAAAAAGGCGTGCAAACACCGACCCCGGCTGCGTTGATCCGGTTGGCGGAGTATTTGGAATCTGTGCAGGGGTAACCCGCGCATAGCCTAGCCCCAAACCGCAACCTCCCGCGGGCATGTTTTACGCAACAGAGGGCCACGCCCGACCCTGGGTGGGCGTCGTGGGTGTCTCAGTTTCTTTGGCCCTCACCACATCCGCAGCGTTTCGTTTAGCGATCCGTTGCAATACGCCCTCCCGGGGAGAGGGTCGGGCGTGGCCCGTGCTGTGCACGCGCCAACAACATTGATCTAAGAAGAAGTTTTTTGCTTTGAGGGGATGCTTGCCTCAAGGCGTTTTGCATCTGCGCCCAAGACAAAACGATCTCTAATCAGCGCTTCCAAGATTTCGATCATTGTAGAGAGCTCTTGGCGCTCAGGTTTCCATCCACGATGAGCGGCTGCGCTACCAGCATCGATTAATATCTGAAGCATACCCTTCTGCTTGCCACTGATGTATCCATTTCTACGCAGTGCTTCCAATTTCTCGGAAAACCCGAGTGATGGATCCACACCTAGCAGTTCCGAAACTCGGTCAAGCGCGGTTCTACACCCTATTGCGGCGAATATTGGCATGTCGTTTCGCGTGCAGTTGTAAATACCGTCAAGTAAGTCCGCGAGTGTCTCGTCCGCACGCCTCAACTCAAAACCCGCCCAACTTGGCGGTGTGGAGTCTTCAACTTGAGGCCAGAACTGGCTCCGGTAGTTCCAAATTAGCTCTTCGTCGCCCGTGTCTGGATCGTAGGCGTGAAAATAGTCTTCTGAACAACTACTGGACTGTGCAAAAAAGACAGTCTCACAGCCTCTGCATTGAAAAACGTAGTATTCCTCATGACCCGAGATAGCGGCATGGCCCTCTTCCCAATAGTCTAGTTGCTCATATCGCGTATCTACCTTTCGTGGCCCCCCACAGTTGGGACAGGGCGCACTTCGATTGTCTTTTTCGCCAAAAGCACCAGCGTACTTAGACATCCAACTCCTCCACGAACTTCGCGTTCTCCTGAATATACTGGAAACGAAGTTCGGGTTTTTTGCCCATCAGTTGCTCGACCAAGGCGGCGGTTTCGCCGGGTTCGTCCTCGTCAATTGTCACGCGGATCAGTTTGCGGGTCGCGGGATCCATGGTGGTTTCTTTCAGGTCTTTTGCGTCCATCTCGCCCAGACCTTTAAAGCGGCTGACGTCGATTTTGCCTTTGCCGCCCAGACCTTTTTCCAGCCACGCGTCACGCTCTGCCTCGTCCAGGCAATAGACACGGCGCGCGCCTTGTGTCAGGCGGAACAGGGGCGGGCAGGCCAGATACAGGTGGCCGCCGTCGATCAGCGGGCGCATCTGGGTGAAGAAGAATGTCATCAGAAGCGATGCGATATGCGCCCCGTCGACATCCGCATCGGTCATGATGATGATCTTGTCATAGCGCAGGTCATCCACATTGAACTTGGTGCCCGTGCCGACGCCCAATGCCTCGCAAAGGTCGCGGATTTCGGCATTGGTGCCGATCTTGTTCGAGGCAGCCCCCAGCACGTTCAGGATCTTACCCTTAAGCGGTAGCAGCGCCTGATTTTTACGGTTGCGCGCACCCTTGCCCGAGCCACCCGCAGAATCGCCCTCGACGATGAACAGTTCGGTGCCCGCGCGGTCCTTCGAGGTGCAGTCGGTCAGTTTGCCGGGCAGGCGCAGCTTTTTCGTGGCCGTTTTGCGGGCGGTTTCCTTTTCCAGACGGCGGCGCATGCGTTCTTCGGCACGCAGCACAAGGAAATCAAGGATCGCGCCGGCGGATTTCGTGTCGGCCGCCAGCCAGTTGTCAAAGTGATCGCGCACCGATTGTTCGACCATCTTATTGGCGGATTCAGTCGACAGGCGGTCCTTGGTCTGCCCCACAAAGGCCGGGTCCGAGATGAAGCAAGACACCAGCGCACAGCCGCCGGTCAGCAGGTCATCGCGGGTGATGTTCGCGGCCTTCTTGTTGCCCACAAGTTCGCCATGCGCCTTGATGCCTTTCAGGATCGCAGCCCAGAATCCGGTGACGTGCGTGCCGCCCTCGGGCGTGGGGACGGTGTTACAATAGGACTGGATGTAGCCATCGCGCGAGGGTGTCCAGTTGATCGCCCATTCGACATATCCCGGTTCGCCAAAGCGCTCTTGAAAGGTCACTTTTCCGGCAAAGGGTTGCTCGGCATAGATCGACGCACTGCCCAAGGTTTCTTTCAGGTAATCGGACAGGCCGCCGGGGAAATGGAAGGTGGCTTCGGTTGGGGTTTCGCCGTCTTCGATTGCGGATTTCCAACGAATCTCAACGCCAGAGAACAGGTAGGCTTTCGAGCGCACCATGGTGAACAGGCGTTTGGGCTTAAAGCGGTGCTTGCCGAAAATCTCTTCATCGACGTGGAAGGTGACTTCGGTTCCGCGTCGATTAGGGGCCGCGCCAATCTTTTCAAGTTTTCCCAAAGGTCGCCCGCGCGAGAACTCAAGCGAGAACAGCTCTTTGTTTTTGGCGACCTTCACAAGCAGCCGGTCAGAAAGGGCGTTCACGACCGTCGACCCAACCCCGTGCAAACCGCCGGATGTCTGATAGGCCTTGCCCGAGAATTTCCCGCCTGCGTGCAATTCGGTGAAGATCACCTCTAGTGCAGATTTGTCGGGAAACTTGGGGTGCGGATCAATCGGAATACCGCGACCATTATCCACAACGGTGAGCGAGTAATCTGCGTTCAGCGTGACCTCGATCCGGTTGGCAAAGCCAGCAACCGCTTCGTCCATCGAGTTGTCGATGATCTCGGCCGCCATGTGATGCAATGCGCGTTCGTCAGTGCCGCCGATATACATGCCAGGGCGCTTACGCACGGCTTCCATCCCGTCGAGATGCTCGATCGAGGAGGCGTCATAGTCATCGGGGCCTTGGTCGGCCAGAAGGTCGTTGCTCATGTATTCGGTCGCCTTGAACGCTGCTCGGATTTTGTTTTGTCTGGGCATTATGTCAGAGCCACCGGGAAGGGGGAAGACCGCGCTTTCCATTCGGGTGGATTTGGATAGGCTGGGCGCGACGAATGGGGGGCCACGCCATGGCAACACAGCCTTTAGAGCCCAAAGATTGGGAAGACCTGCGCCGGGATCTGCATGGGCTTTTGGATCGTTGCGTGGATCAAATGCGCGATGCCGAGGATCATCCGTGGCAAACGCCACCACCTGATCTGGCAGATCGTTACGCGATTGGATCCGGAGGAGACGTCGTCGCACGGGTGATGGATCAGGTGCTGCCGTACCACGGCGGAAATACGCATCCGAAATTTTGGGGGTGGGTGCAGGGCAGCGGGCTGGCGTCGGATCTGGTGGCCGGAATTGCAGCGGCTGTGATGAATACCAATGGCGGTGGCAGGCATCACGGCATTAATGAAATGGAACGCGCCGTCATTGATTGGACCCGCCGCAAGATGGGGTTCGACGATGGGGCCAGCGGGGTTTTGGTGGCCGGAACATCGCAAGCCACAGTGATCGCGTTGCAAACCGCGCGTGTGCGGTGTTGCCCGGATGCGCGGACGGATGGAGGCAATACTGGTCTGACCGTCTATGCGGCCGAAGGGGTTCACAATGCCACCCGTAAGGCGGTCGAGCTGCTGGGGCTAGGGCATGAGCAGCTGAGATTGGTGCGGGCGAAAAACGGAACGATAGATCTGCACGCGCTTCAGCAGGCAATCGTGGCGGATCGTGCGTCGGGGTTGACGCCGATGGCGATTGTCGGAACAGCCGGCTCGGTCGACTTGGGCGGTTATGATGATCTGAACGGGCTGGCCGATCTGACTGCGGCCGAGGGGATTTGGCTGCATGTGGACGGCGCATTCGGGGCGTGGACCCGGTTGGCGGACAGCCCGTGGCGTGGGCTGACCGATGGGATCGAGCGTGCTGACAGCATCGCCTTGGATTTCCATAAGTGGATGTATGTGGGCTATGATTGCGGTCTTGCTCTGATTGCAGATCAGGCGGCCCACCGCGCCGCCTTTGCCGCGCGTCCCTCCTATCTGAAAGGGGCCGCGGAAGGTCTGGCGGGTGGTGAGCCGTGGTTTTGCGATTATGGTATCGACCTGTCGCGTGGCAATCGTGCGCTCAAAGTCTGGTGTGCGCTTGAAATGTTCGGGGAAGAGGCGTTCGCTGCCGCGATTACCCTTAACTGCAAACAGGCAGCTTTCATGGCTGATCAGGTTCAGGCGCGCGGGATGGCTTTGGCAGCACCCGTTGTATCAAACATCTGCGTCTTTACCGCTGCGCCGGATCTGCCCGCAGACCAGCAATCCGCCCTGAATGCGCAGATCGCGACGCATTTGCAACTTCACCACGCCACCGTCTTTTCGACCACGGATGTGAATGGCATCACCTGCCTGCGAGCCGCGATCACCAACCACCGCACCCGCGATCATCATGTTGAGCAAGCCATGCAGGCGGTCGTGGACACTGCGGGCATGCTGAGAGGGGTGATAGGCTGACGTTCCTAGAACCCCGTGCGCAGCATACGCCAATGCACCCCAAATTGCGGGAAAAACAGCAGGATGAATCCGCCGCTGGTGATGCCCAGAATAAGGAATGCGGCCCATAGTCCGCAGGCGATAAGGCCGACACCGCCTGCGATGCGGGTGGCCAGCGTGGGGTGCGTAAACCGCGCGAGGATCAGTTGGAATAACCGGCCCCCGTCCAGAGGCATCATCGGGAACAGATTAAAGATCGCAAGGAACAGATTGATCTGCGCCACGAGATACAAAACATAAGCGATATCCCCGGATTGAACCATATCCAGCGCCAAGGATGACATCGCCCAAAGCGCAAGGTTCACAATCGGCCCCATCGCGGTTACCAGCTCGTCCTCGCGCCGCGACATGGAACGGCCGGGTAAGCAATAGCCGCCACCGCCATGAATAACGACCTCGCGGATGGGAATACCTTGCACCTTGCAGCCCCAGGCGTGGCCAATCTCGTGCAGATAGACTGAACCAATCAGGATCGCTGGCCATGCCAGAGATCCCACAAGGTTCGTGCTGTCAAAGCTTAGAAAAAGGATGAGGCCGAGCAGGAATAATACCGACTGCCGAAACTCGACAACAATCCCAAATGGGCCGCGATGTTCGAAGATGACGTTATCTGAGGACATGTAAAAACTCGGCTTATTCAAATTTAGGTGGAAAGTTGCAGGTTGGATCCGAAACGTCCAGCGCCAATTCACCGACCTATCCTGTGAACGGATCTTTCGGATATCCAACACCCGCCAGATACAGTCCTTCGGGTGGACAGACCGGACCACAGGCGGCGCGGTCGCGGGCCTCAAGCGCGCGGGTCATGTCGTCCGGTGTCATTGATCCAGCACCGACGCGTTCCAATGTGCCAACGAAGCTGCGAACCTGATTGTGCAGGAACGAGCGCGCCCGCACGTGGAAGCGGTATTCCACTTCATATTCACGGCGATGCTCTTCTACCCGCAGCTCGTCCAGCGTCCGGACTGGGCTGTCCGCCTGACAAATGGACGACCGGAAGGTGGTGAAATCATGCCGCCCGATCAAGCGATCCGCCCCCGCCTGCATCGCCGTGACGTCCAGTTGGCGTTTCACCTGCCACGCAAGCCCGCGATCATGAGTCAAGGGCGCGCGTCGTGCGATCAGCCTAAACAAATAGCGCCGTTCGCGGGCCGAGAAGCGGGCGTGGAAGTCATCATCCACCGCCGCGCAATCAACAATCGCCACACGTTGCGTTCTTAGGTGAAAATTCAATGCCTCGGACAGGCGAAACGGATCCCAGTCCTTCACCAGATCACAATGGGCCACCTGCGCCAGTCCGTGCACGCCTGCGTCTGTGCGCCCGGCGGCCGCAATCGTGTGCTCTCCGGGTTCCAGTTTTGCCAAGGCGGCTTCGATCGCGCCCTGAACGGACGGGTGTTCCTTCTGACGCTGCCATCCGGCAAAGCCAGCTCCGTGATAGTCAACTTTCAACGCATATCTGGGCATGGCCCCGCATAGCGTGCCCGCGTGGATCGGGCAAGTCACCAGCGCGCCACGGGGACTGTGTATTGAAAGCTCCCCTCTGGCGTATCGCGTCTGCCGCACATATCTTCCAGTTGAGCAGTGAAGGAGACAGCCGTGGGGCTTGGCGATATTGCAGACAGTGTCACCCGCCAAATCGAGGCGATAGGTGACGCCACAAGCGAAGCACTTTTCGAACCCGTGATCCGGCTGGGCGTGACGGGATTGTCGCGGGCGGGCAAGACCGTGTTTATCACGTCACTGGTTGCCAACCTGATGGACCGCGCGCGTATGCCCGGTCTGGTCGCAGGGGCCGAGGGGCGCATTCAAAGCGCGTTCTTGCAGCCGCAACCCGATGATACCGTGCCGCGGTTTGATTATGAAACGCATCTGTCCGCCATGACCGGCCCCGCGCCACATTGGCCTGACAGCACCCGCGCCATTTCCGAACTGCGCCTGTCTTTCCGGGTTCAGCCATCGGGGTTGCTGGGCGGGTTGCGATCTGCACGCACAGTGCATTTGGATATCGTGGATTATCCGGGCGAGTGGCTGCTGGATCTGGCACTGCTTGACCTGTCCTATGCCGACTGGACCGCGCAAGTGTGGGAACGTATCGCGGATCGCGAACAGGCGCAGGCCTTCCTGACCAAGGCGCGCACCGTTGATGCGACTGAAAAACTAGACGAGGTTCAGGCCAAGGATTTGGCAGGCAGCTTTGCAGACTATCTGAAAACTGCGCGCGAGGACGGGTTCAGCGATTGCACCCCCGGCCGTTTCTTGCTGCCCGGAGACCTCGAAGGCAGCCCCGCCCTGACCTTCGCCCCTCTTCCCAAGCCCGAAACGATCCCCCGCCGCAGCCTGTGGCGCGAGATGGAGCGCCGGTTCGAAGCTTATAAGTCCCGCATCGTAAAACCCTTCTTCCGCGACCATTTTGCGCGCATCGACCGGCAAGTGGTGCTGGTCGATGTGCTGGGTGCGATCCATTCGGGTCCCGAAGCATTGGAAGATCTGCGTCGCGCCATGGCCGAGATCCTGACCGCCTTCCGCCCCGGTACAAACGGGTTTCTCAGCTCGCTGTTGTTGGGTCGTCGGATCGAACGGATCCTGTTCGCGGCGACCAAGGCAGACCATCTGCACCACACGCAGCACGCCCGGTTGACCGCCATTACCGAGGCCCTGTTGCGCGACGCCCGGGATCGCGCAGATTTTGCCGGGGCCAAGACGGCAGCTATGTCTCTGGCGGCGCTCCGCACCACAACAGAAGAGCGTTTGGACCACGACGGACAAAGCCTTGATTGCGTGCGTGGGCAGCTTCTGGATACCGGGAAAACGGCGGCCTTCTATCCGGGGGCGCTGCCCGAAGACCCGGCGCAGCTGCTGAAACCCGCGCGCAAGGGCGCGGCAAGCTGGTTGGATGCGGATTACCAAATCATGCGTTTCGCACCTGCTGCGATATCGCTGAAACCGGGCGAAGGCCCGCCGCATATCCGGCTGGACAAGGCTGCCGAGTTTTTGCTGGGGGATCGGTTGTGATCATCGCGGCTGCTGCCCCATCGGACGTGCCTGCCATTGCGAATATTTTGACGGGCTGGAACGCGGCGACGCCGTGGATGCCGCGCGTGCATTCGCGCGCCTCGGAAAAGGGCTTTGCGCAGATGCTGGTTGATAATGGCTGGACGCTGGTCGCGCGGGATGGGCCGCGTGTCTTGGGGTTTCTGTCGCGCGACAAACGCAAGGTACATGCGCTTTACATCGCGCATCACGCCCGGGGGCAGGGCGTGGGAAAGGTGCTTTTGGACCACGCGAAGCAGGCCAGTGACGCGCTGTCGCTCTATACGTTTCAGAATAATTCAGATGCGCAGCGCTTCTATCTTCGTGAAGGATTTAACGAAATCTTTCGAACTGACGGCGCGGGCAATGACGAAGGTCTGCCCGACATCTGCTATGAATGGAGGCGCGCGTGACAGGCGACCGCAAACAAGGCCCCGTGCTGATCGAACTTGACGATGCGCAGGCGTCATCACCAGCCGAAGCGCCCCCCGTGCCAGATGTCACCGCGCCGGATCCTACGGGTGCCGCGATGCAGGGTGTGATCGCCGTGGCTGCCCGCAAACCATCGCGTCTGATGCGTTGGTTCTGGTCGCTGCTTGTGGCGCTTCTTGGATTTGTTGCATCCGTGGCAGCGTATGATTTTGTTGTCGGGTTGATCACACGAAATCCGACGCTTGGCTACGTGGCGCTTGGCCTGCTGGCCGCGTTCCTTTTTGTGCTGACGATCATTGCCCTGAAGGAATGGGTCGCCTTCGTGCGCCTGCGCCGGGTGGATGCGCTGCACCATGCGGCTGAAAGCGCCCGCAGCCATGGCGACTTAGAGGAGGCGCGAGCGGTGACGGCCCGTCTGAAACGCCTGTATCGCGGGCGCGATGATATGCGCTGGGCGTTGGAGCGGTTTTCTGAACGCGAAGCTGATGCCTTTGATGCGGATACCTTGTTCACTCTGGCTGAAACCGAGCTGATGGCCCCGCTTGACCAGGCAGCCTTGAAAGAGGTCGAGGCCGCCGCACGTCAGGTCGCCACCGTTACCGCCATTATCCCCATCGCCCTTGCGGATCTGATCGCGGCGCTGACTGCCAATATCCGCATGATCCGCCGCGTTGCCGAGATCTATGGCGGGCGCTCTGGTGCGCTGGGCAGCTGGCGTCTGACCCGCGCAGTGATGACCCATCTTGTGGCCACGGGCGCTGTTGCAGTTGGCGATGATCTGATCGGATCCGTGGCTGGGGGCAGTGTGCTGTCCAAGCTCTCGCGCCGCTTTGGTGAAGGCGTTGTAAACGGTGCCTTGACCGCCCGTGTCGGCGTCGCCGCCCTTGAGGTCTGCCGCCCGCTGCCCTTCGGCGAAGGCAAACGCCCCCGCGTGTCCGGCATTGTTAAACGCGCATTGGCAGGGCTGTTCGGGAAATGAAGCGGATTTTAGTGTTGGGTGCCTATGGCCTGATCGGGGCCGAGGTCACGCGCCATCTGCTGGCGGAAGGCTATGAGGTAACTTGTCTGGGGCGCTCACGCCGGGCCGCGCTGAGGGCTTTCCCAGATGTGCCTTGGGTCATTCGGGATCTGGCCGAGATGTGTGCCAAACAAGATTGGTATGACGTTCTTGCGGATACAGATGCCGTCGTGAATTGTGCTGGCGCGCTTCAGGACGGCCCACGCGACCATCTGCAGGCCATTCATGTCGACGCAATTTCCGCATTGGCGAGGGCTGCCGCCGAGCGGAATATTCAGGTCGTCCAGATTTCGGCCGCAGGTGTGTCCGACGCGGCATCGACCGCCTTCTTCCGCACCAAGGCCGCGGGCGATCAGGTCCTGTTGAGAAGCGGGGCTCCTGTAGTTATTTTGCGCCCCGGCTTGGTTTTGGCCCCGCAATCCTATGGAGGAACGGAACTTATCCGACAGTTGGCGGCCTTTCCGCTTGTGCAGCCTTTGGCCCTTAGGGACGCGCCTATTCAAACCGTCTCGGTTAAAGATGTGGCGCATGGTGTCCTGCACGCATTGGAAGGGCGGTTGCCCGATCGATCCGTTCTGGATCTGGTCGAACCTCAAACTCATAGTCTGGCCAATTTGGTTGCCGCCCATCGGCGTTGGCTGGGGGTAGCTCCAGCGCGCTTTACGATCTCCGCGCCCAGATGGGCGCTGGGTGGCATCGGAAAACTGGCGGATGCGCTTGGTCATCTTGGATGGCGCTCCCCGCTCAGAACGACGGGGATCAACGTTCTGAAGGATGGGGTGCGCGGTGACCCGGGGCCTTATCGTGCTTTGGTCGGCGATGTCACACCTCTGCAAGAAACGCTCTCCGGTTTTGAAAGCAGTGGCGCGCATCTGTTGAAGGCGCGGCTGTCGTGGTTTGTGCCTATGGGAATCGCGGTCCTATCGCTGTTCTGGCTGCTGTCTGGGCTGATCGGGATCGTTTCGGTTGGTGCCGCAGCCGAGGTTTTGACGCGCGTGGGTTGGCCGGGCTGGATGGCAACAACCGCAGTTCTGTTTTGGGCGATCGTAGATTTAGTGCTGGGCGTTTCGATCCTGTATCGGCCATGGGTGCAAAAAGCCCTGCTTGGGATGTTCTTGACCTGCGGTGTCTATCTGATTTCGGCCAGCGTGGTAACACCCGGCTTATGGTTGGATCCTTTGGGGCCACTGGTCAAAATTCTGCCAATCATGTTGGTGATTGCATTGATGTCACCACTTTTGGAGGACCGCTGATGGACTGGGATCTTCTGCTTCGGCTTGCCCATATCATGGGCGCCGTGGTCCTTATGGGAACCGGCGCAGGGATCGCATTTTTCATGGTCATCGTACAACGCAGCCGTGATCCGAAATTGATCGCGCATGTGGCGGGGATTGTCGTGTTGGCAGATACGCTGTTCACGGCGACGGCGGCGATCGCCCAGCCGATTACGGGAGCGCTTCTGGCATGGTCACTTGGTTGGAGCCTGTGGGAGAGTTGGATCGTCGTGGCAATCGGGCTGTATTTGTTCGTCGGAATCTTCTGGCTGCCGGTCGTCTGGATTCAGATCCGATTGCGGGATCTTGCGCAGCAAGCTGCTGATCAGGGCGAGCCGCTGCCCGAGGCTTACCATCGGCTCTATCGCATCTGGTTTGCCTTCGGCTGGCCTGCTTTTGCTGCGATGATCGCGATCTTTTGGGTGATGCTGGCTCGCCCCAATTTCTGGTAGCCTTACCCCAAGCTTGGCACAGCACTCGCGGGTCGCGTCATATCCTCGACCCCCATGCGCAGGCCGCGTCCGATCCGGTGTACCAGAGCGATCCAAGCTTTGGACGTATCGGGGGGCAGGGCGTCGGTCGCGACCTCTTCAAACAGGGCAATCCACGGATCAAAGTGTTCGGGGCGCACGTTGCCCGCTTGCATATGCGCACGCATTGGGTTTCCGTCATAGCCCGGCTCACGCAGGATCGCGCCGCGCCAAAAGCGGGCGATGGTGGCAACATGCACGTCCCATTCCGCGTCGGTTGTCCCAACGTGTCCGTTGAAAATCGGCCCAAGCTGCGGGTGGATTCGAATACGCGCATAAAACCGTGCCAGCACCGTGTCGATCTGGCCGGGTGTGATGTCGAAAAGTTGTAGCGGGTTGGGTGTGGGTGACATGGAAACCTCTTTCCCGAGTAAATTAGTCGGTGCGACCTGCGCAGCCAAGCCCACAAAGATGGACAAATCAACGCAGCCCGCCCAGCCTTCATGGCTTTACGGCACGCCTCCACGCGCCTATAACGCGCCCATGATGCACGCCAAAGCGATCATTATTCGAATTATATGCCCGGCGCTCTGATCCAGACGAGCCGCCGGGACAAGGCGCATGAACCTACGCGCCGCCCCCTCTTCGACATTGACGACTTATCCTGAAAAGGACCGGACACATGTGTGCCGACACACCCGAATACAAAGATACGCTGACCCTTCCCGTAACCGATTTTCCGATGCGCGCGGGCCTTCCCAAGCGCGAACCTGAATGGCTGGCCCGGTGGGAGAAGATTGGCGTTTATGATCGCCTGCGCGAGAACGCTGGCGACCGCGTACCCTTCATCCTGCACGATGGCCCCCCGTACGCAAACGGCCACCTGCATATCGGCCACGCGCTGAACAAGACGATCAAGGATATGATCGTGCGTTCGCACCAGATGATGGGCCATGACGCGCGTTACGTTCCCGGGTGGGATTGCCACGGTCTGCCCATCGAATGGAAGATCGAGGAACAGTATCGCAAGAAGGGCAAGAACAAGGATGACGTGGATGTTGTCGACTTCCGTCAGGAATGCCGCAAATTCGCCGAGGGTTGGATCGACATCCAGCGAGACGAGTTCAAACGTCTGGGGATCACCGGCAAATGGGACAATCCCTATCTGACGATGGATTTCCACGCCGAACGCGTGATCGCTGAAGAATTCATGAAGTTTCTGATGAACGGCACGCTGTATCAGGGCTCGAAACCTGTGATGTGGTCTCCGGTCGAAAAGACCGCGCTGGCCGAAGCCGAGATCGAGTATCACGACCACAAGTCGCATACGATCTGGGTGAAGTTCAAGGTTAAGAGTGATGGTAAATCGGAGACTGATATTGACGCAGAAATCGAGGAGCGGCGCTCTTCGCTTCTGAAGCAAGGAGAAGGTTACTCGGAGTTGGATGAAGCGCGAGATCGCGAGGATCTGAACCTTGAGTGGGCAGATGTAATCATTTGGACAACCACTCCTTGGACAATTCCCTCGAACAAAGCGGTAGCGTTCAACCCGTCAATTTCCTACGGCCTTTACGAAATTACCGACACTCCGGACGAGTGTTGGGCTAGCAAAGGTGATCGCTACCTGCTGGCCGACAATCTAGCGGAATCGGTACTGTCAGCGGCGCGGCTGGAAAACTCGATGTACAAGCGGCGGCGAGGTGTGGACGCATCTGAGTTGTCCGGAATTGTGTGTGAACACCCATTTGCATTGGAAGACGGCGCAGATGGCTTCTGGGATTATGAGGTTCCGATGATCGACGGCGATCACGTGACTGACGACGCGGGTACGGGTTTCGTGCACACCGCGCCCAGCCACGGTGCTGACGACTATGAAGCGTTCGTCGCCCGCAATTGGATCGACCGCATGACCCACAATGTGGGCGAGGAATCGGAATTCCTGCCCCACGTGCCCTTCTTCGCGGGGCTTCAGGTCTTTGATCGCAAGGGCAAGGAAGGCAAAGCCAACAACGCCGTGATTGCCAAACTGGTCGAAGCCGGCGGCATCATCGCGCGTGGCCGTGTAACACACTCCTACCCGCACTCGTGGCGGTCAAAAGCGCCGATCGTGTTCCGCAACACGCCGCAGTGGTTTGCATCGGTCGACAAAGAAGTTGGCGACGGGCAGGACGAGATGGGCAAGACCATCCGTGAACGGGCGCTCAACTCGATCGACCAACTGGTGAAATGGTGGCCGCAGACCGGTCGCAACCGTCTGTATTCGATGATCGAGGCACGCCCGGATTGGGTTCTGTCGCGTCAACGGGCTTGGGGTGTACCGCTGACCTGTTTTGTGAAGAAAGGTCTGCTGCCAACCGACGAAGGCTTCCTTCTGCGCGACCCCGCCGTGAATGCTCGCATCGCCGAAGCGTTCGAGGCCGAAGGCGCGGATGCGTGGTATGCCGAGGGCGCGAAAGAGCGTTTCTTGGGCAACGATCACAACGCTGATGAGTGGGAGCAGGTCTTCGACGTGCTCGACGTGTGGTTCGACTCTGGCTCGACCCACTCGTTCGTGCTGCGCGACCGTGAAGATGGCACGCCGGACGGCATTGCGGATGTCTATATGGAAGGCACCGACCAGCACCGCGGTTGGTTCCACTCGTCGCTGTTGCAGGCCTGTGGCACCAAGGGTCGTGCGCCTTATAAGAACGTTGTGACACACGGTTTCACGCTGGATGAGAAGGGCATGAAGATGTCCAAGTCGCTGGGCAACACCATCGTGCCCGAGGCTGTTGTGAAGCAGTATGGCGCGGATATTCTGCGTCTGTGGGTGGCCCAGACGGATTACACGGTCGACCAACGGATCGGGCCGGAGATCCTGAAGGGTGTTGCCGACAGCTATCGCCGTCTGCGCAACACGATGCGCTTCATGCTGGGCAACCTGAATGGGTTCTCGGAAGACGAGCGTGTGGACGTCGCAGACATGCCGGAACTTGAGCGTTGGGTGCTGCACCGCCTTGCAGAACTCGACCACGTCGTGCGTGACGGCTATCGCAAGTTCGATTTCCAGGGTGTGTTCTCGGCCGTGTTCAACTTTGCGACCGTCGACCTGTCGAGCTTCTATTTCGACATTCGTAAGGACGCGCTGTACTGCGACGGGGAAGACAGCCTGAACCGCCGCGCCGCGCGCACGGTGCTGGACATCCTGTTCCACCGCCTGACCACATGGCTGGCACCGGTTCTGGTCTTCACCATGGAAGATGTGTGGCTAGAGCGGTTTCCGGGCGACGAAAGCTCGGTCCATTTGGTGGACTTCCCGGACACGCCTGCCGATTGGCTGGACGAGCCGCTGGCTGCGAAATGGGCGGGCATCCGTCAGGTTCGCCGTGTCGTCACCGCCGCGCTGGAAATCCAACGTCGCGACAAGGTGATCGGGGCGTCTTTGGAAGCCGCGCCTGTTGTGCATGTGCGGGACGAAGACGTGCTTACGTCGCTCAAATCGGTGAACTTCGCGGATGTGTCGATCACAAGCCAAGTACAGCTAACCAGCGATCCGCTGCCGTCTGAGGCCTTCCGCGTGCCGGAAGTCGAAGGCGTGGGCGTGGTCTTCGAAAAAGCCTCGGGCGAGAAATGCCAACGCTGCTGGAAAATCCTGCCGGATGTGGGCAGCCACAATCACACAGGTGTTTGTGGCCGGTGTGATGAAGCACTGTCCTAACCGGAACGAAACCGCATGAAACGGAGCGCCCCAGCCATTGTGCCGGGGCGTTTTCTTTTGCACCATGTGGTCATGAATATTGCGGTGGTGGATAGCTCGGTCGGGCGTTTGAGCGTTGCGGAAGAAGGCGGCAAGATCACGCGCCTTCTTTGGGACGTGGACCCTGTAGGGGAGCCGACCCCGGTACTGGTTGAAGCCCAAGCCCAACTGCGCGCATATTTCGAGGGCAAATTGACAAAGTTTGATCTGCCGACAATGGTCGGGGGAAGCGATTTTCAGCGTGCAGTTTGTGACGCCATGTCCGACATTCCCTTCGGCGAAACCCTGACCTATGGCGAGATTGCTAAGTTGACAGGTAACTCTGCCCAAGCAGTGGGGAACGCTTGTGGGGCGAACCCGATCCCGATCATCATCCCCTGTCACCGGGTGATGGGGGCCGGTGGCAAGTTGGTTGGATTCTCAGGTGCTGGCGGGGTCGAGACGAAAGTTCAGCTTCTACGTCTTGAAGGTGCCGCCGGGTTGCTTATCTGATGACTTTGATTCACGCGCAACGGTAAGCGCGATTCAACAAAAAACGTGACCTATCAGGGGGACAGAATGACGACAATTCTGAGCGTCAGTGGTGTGACCAAGACCTATGAGGGTGGACACCAAGCACTGAAAGGTGTGAACTTAGACATCGACGAAGGCGAGATCCTGGCCCTGTTGGGTCCGAATGGCGCCGGTAAAACAACTTTGATTTCAATCATCTGCGGGATTGCCACGGCGACGTCCGGCACAATCACCGTGGCCGGGTTTGATCACGCACGCGACTATCGCGCAGCGCGCAACTTGATCGGTCTGGTGCCGCAGGAAATCAATCTGGAACCGTTTGAGACCGTGATGAACTCGGTCCGATTTTCGCGCGGGCTGTTTGGCAAGCCGCGTGACGATGCGCGGATCGAAGAGATCCTGAAGCTTCTCAGCCTACACGACAAGAAGGATGACCGGATCATGACGCTGTCGGGCGGTATGAAGCGGCGTGTGCTGATTGCCAAAGCGCTGTGCCACGACCCGAAGATCCTGTTTCTGGACGAACCCACTGCAGGTGTCGATGTCGAACTTCGCAAGGATATGTGGGAGATCGTCGCTCAGCTGAAGAAGACGGGCGTAACCGTCATTCTGACCACCCACTATATCGAAGAAGCCGAGGCTATGGCCGATCGGATCGGTGTGATCTCGAATGGTGAAATCCTGCTGGTTGAAGAAAAGGACGCGCTGATCAAGCGGCTTGGACAGAAAGAGCTGCTGATCGAGTTGGACACGCCGGTTGATACCGTACCCGAGGCACTGTCGGGCTATCCGCTGACCGTCTCGGATGCGGGCGGGTTGATCTATTCCTATGACGCGCAGGCGGGCAGTACCGGGATTACCGGACTGTTGTCGGATCTTCGTGAGGCTGGGCTGCATTTGGCGGATCTGTCGACGCGCCAAAGCTCGCTTGAAGATATTTTTGTCGATCTCGTGAAGGAGGATGCGGCATGAATTGGAATGCTATCGCAGCCATTTATCGCTTTGAAATGGCGCGTACTTTCCGCACATTGGTGCAGTCGGTTATCTCGCCCGTTCTGTCCACGTCGCTTTACTTCATCGTCTTCGGTGCGGCCATCGGATCGCGCATCGATCAGGTCGAGGGCGTCAGCTATGGCGCGTTTATCGTGCCGGGCCTGATCATGCTGACGGTGCTGACGCAAAGCACATCGAATGCATCCTTCGGGATCTATTTCCCTAAATTCATCGGCACAGTGTACGAACTGCTCTCGGCCCCGATCTCGTTCTTCGAGATTGTGATCGGCTATGTGGGGGCTGCAGCGACGAAAGCCTTCATGATCGGGATAATCATTCTGATCACGGCGCATTTCTTCGTGGATCTGACGATCGCGCATCCGGTCTGGATGATGCTTTTCCTGATCCTGACCTGTATCAGCTTCGCGCTTCTTGGCTTTATTATCGGGATCTGGGCGGGCAACTTTGAGCAATTGCAACTGGTTCCTATGCTGGTGATCACGCCGCTCGTGTTCCTTGGTGGATCGTTCTACTCGATCTCGATGTTGCCGCCCGTGTGGCAGACGATCACGCTGTTCAACCCGGTTGTCTATCTGATCTCGGGTTTCCGTTGGGCCTTCTTTGGGCAGGCGGATGTGGCGTTGGGCTGGTCTATCGCAGCGATCATTTTGTTCATGTCAGCCTGCCTGATTACCATCGGCTGGATCTTCCGCAGCGGATACAAGCTGCGTGCTTGACGTGCGGGTATGCCACATATGGGAAAAAGCGTGATCGGCTCACCCTTGTTAGACGCGGGTGGGCCATCTAAATGTCTGCCATGATCGAACGTCTACCCTTTGTAAAAAAGCCGCCAACGGTTGCGGTTGTGCGCCTGTCGGGCGTGATTGCCACCGGGACGCGTGGGCAGTTGAATGACGCGGCCATGGCCCCGGCCATCGAGCGCGCCTTTCGCAAAGGTAAGCCGTCTGCCGTCGCGCTTGTGATCAACTCGCCGGGGGGCAGTCCGGTACAGTCCAGCCTGATTGCGGCCCGCATTCGTCGTTTGGCGGCGGAAAAAGAAGTCCCTGTTTATGGGTTCGTCGAGGACGTGGCGGCGTCTGGAGGCTATTGGTTGGCCACCGCAGCGGACGAGATCTATGCCGACGAAAGCTCGATCCTTGGATCCATTGGCGTGATTTCAGCCAGTTTTGGTCTGACCGAGTTGATGGAGAAGATCGGGGTTGAGCGTCGCGTTCATACGGCGGGCAAATCGAAATCCATGATGGATCCGTTCCAGCCCGAAAAGCCCGCTGACGTGAAGCGCCTGAAAGCGCTGCAGGAAGATATTCACACGGCTTTTAAAACACAGGTCGAAACCCGCCGCGCAGGCAAACTGCCCGAAGGCGAGGACCTGTTCACCGGAGACATCTGGTTGGGGCATGCGGCCATCGAAAAGGGTCTGGCGGATGGGATTGGCCATCTGGTGCCAACGATGAAAGACAAGTTCGGCGACAAGGTGCGGTTCCGTGTCTACGGGCCTAAGCGCGGCGTGCTAAGCCGGTTCGGGATGCGCATGATCTCGGACACAATTTCGACCATCGAGGAGCGCGCGGAATACGCCCGTTTTGGTCTGTAAATGGTCATAAAGATCGTCGTTTTGTTTCTGGTGTCGATGGGTGTGCTGGCCATGTTTGGCAAGTTGCGCTATCCCGGCCAGCAACGTATCGAAGCGATGAAATGCCCCCGTTGCGGGCGCTATAAGCTGGGGAAAACCCCATGCGACTGCAAGGGAAAGGGCTGAGCCTTGGATCTGATTTTTGCCTCATTAGGTCTGATTATTCTTTTACTCGCAGGCGACAGTCTGGTGCGCGGTGCAGTGAACTTGTCGCTTCGTCTTGGTGTGCCGGCAATGATCGTATCCCTGACCATTGTGGCGTTTGGAACGTCAGCGCCTGAACTTCTGATTTCGATCGGGGCGATTCTTGAAGATGTTCCGGGGCTGGCTATGGGGAACGTGGTCGGATCAAACACGGCCAACATTCTTCTGGTGCTTGGGGTGCCTGCGCTGATGGCAGGTCTGTCGACCAAGACATGTGATAGCCGGAAAAGTTATTTTCAGATGATCGCCGCCACGGCTCTTTTCATTGTTCTGGCTTTGGGTGGTGAGATTGCATGGCCGCAGGGGCTGGTCCTTTTGGCTGCGCTCGCGCTGATCCTTGGTTCGGCGTTCAAAGAGGCGATGCGCCATCGCTGTGCGATTAAGGCGGGGCTGGAGGAAGAATGTGATGACGACGAGGATGTCGAAGGCGCGGACCCCGACATGCCCTGGTGGAAAGTCATCATGTTCCTGTTGCTGGGACTGATTGGTTTACCCTTGGGTGCAGAGCTTCTTGTCGACGCGTCCGAAAACATTGCCCGCCATTTCGGTGTGTCAGAAACCGTAATTGGCCTGACACTGGTTGCTCTTGGTACGTCTTTGCCCGAACTGGCCACGACAGTGATGGCCGCGCTGCGTAAGCAAGCAGATGTGGCCTTGGGGAACGTGATCGGATCGAATATGTTCAACCTTTTGGCCATCATCGGCATAGCATCGCTGGTTGGTCCTATTCCAGTCGAGCCAGGAATCTTGCAATTCGACTTGTGGGTCATGCTGGGTGCTTCGTTGCTGCTGGTCCCGTTTGTCTTCTTCAAGTGGCATATGGGCCGTGTTTGGGGCATTCTGCTGACCGGGCTTTATATGGCATATGTACTGATGGTTTTGGGGCACGCATGACGCCGGTTAGACGCGCATTGGTGACGGGGGCAGGGGCGAGGCTTGGACGTGCGCTGGCCGTCGAACTTGCGCGTCATGGCTTTGATGTGGCGGCCCACTACAGCAGCTCGGCAGACGGTGCCGCGCAGACTGTGGCCGACGTCGAAGCACTGGGTCAGCGTGCCGTTGCCCTGCAAGCAGATTTCCTGAAGCTGGACGAGGTTCAGGCGCTGGTGCCACGTGCAGCAGAGGCTTTGGATGGTCCGCTGTCGGTGTTGGTGAACAACGCCTCGATCTTCGAATATGACCGCATTGGCTCTGTGTCCGCTGGCAGTTGGGATCGCCATATGGCATCAAACTTGCGTGCGCCCCTGTTCCTGACACAGGAATTTGCCGCGCAGGCGCCGCAAGCCACGGTTGATGAGAATGGCGAACAGCTGTCTCAGGCGCTTGTAGTCAATATGCTGGACCAGCGGGTGCAGAAGCTGACGCCCGAGTTCATGACCTATAGCTTGGCAAAGCAGGGGCTGTGGACATTGACGCAAACTGCGGCGCAAGCGCTGGCTCCGCGGGTGCGGGTTAACGGGATCGCGCCGGGCTCGACATTGATCGGCGCACGCCAGTCGCAAGACCACTTTGACGCGCAGCGTTCAGGATCGATCCTGAAGCGCGGGCCAAACCCGGAGGACATCACCGCGGCGATGTCCTATTTTCTGATGGCACCGGCTGTGACGGGGCAGATGATTGCGGTGGACGGGGGGCAGCATCTTGGCTGGCAGACCCCAGATATCGTTGGAAATCCCAGCTAACCCTACACTTTTAACTGAGTATTCTAAGCTGCCGCCACGGAAGTTGTGCACCTGTGAAATAGTCCACGTCCAGAAACTGTGTTTTTTGCAATGATTTCACGTGTTTACAGAAACGACATATTTCTTCCCTTAAAAATCAATGGCTTGCAATATCGCCTAATTTTTAGGCAGTTCGACGAAAGGGGCCGAAAACAACGGAAAATCCGTAATTCAGACAACATGTCCTCAGACTTATCCACAGTTTCTGTGGGAATGTTTTTTCTTGTCACCAGAGCGATAAGATTGCAGCGGGATACAGAATCAAGAAAGATGCCCCATGACGCGCGAGAAGCAGGACACATCACAGGTTGAGGCGCCGGTTCAAACCGGCCACGAGGTGATCCAGTCCTATCTGAAAACCCTTGATAATTCGCCCGGCGTGTACCGGATGCTCGATACAAAGGGGCGTGTTCTCTATGTTGGGAAAGCACGCAGTCTGAAGAAGCGCGTGTCGAATTATGCCAAGCCGACGGGGCATAGCGCGCGGATTGCGCGGATGATCAGCCAGACCGCATCCATGATGTTTCTGACTACCCGAACAGAAACCGAAGCGCTGCTGCTTGAACAGAACCTGATCAAACAATTGAAGCCGCATTTCAATGTGCTGCTGCGCGACGACAAGAGCTTTCCGAACATTCTGCTGACTGGACATGAGTTCCCGCAAATCAAAAAGCATCGCGGTGCGCGCAAGGAAAATGGCCAATATTTCGGGCCGTTTGCCAGTGCGGATGCCGTAAACCGGACCTTGAACCAGTTGCAGAAGGTGTTCTTGCTGCGCAATTGCACCGATGCCACTTTCGATGCCCGCACGCGCCCATGCTTGCAGTATCAAATCAAACGCTGTGCTGGTCCGTGCGTGGGGAAAATCGACGCCGAGGGCTATGGCGCGTTGGTTCGGGATGCTGGGGATTTTCTGTCTGGACGCACGACAAAGATGCAAGAGAGTTTGGCCGCGGATATGCAGGCCGCCTCGGAGGCGATGGAGTTCGAGAAAGCTGCCGTCCTGCGCGACCGGATCCGCGCCCTAACGCAGGTTCAGCAAAGCCAAGGCATCAACCCGCAAGGGGTGGCCGAGGCGGATGTAATTGCGCTTCATATGGAAGGCGGGCAGGCCTGTGTGCAGGTCTTCTTCATCCGTGCCAATCAAAACTGGGGCAACCGGGATTTCTATCCGCGCACCGGGGCAGGTGCAGGGCCGGGCGAGGCGCTGCAGGCCTTCGTCGGGCAGTTCTATGACCAGAAAGAGCCTCCGCGCTTGATCCTGCTGTCGGACCCATTGGATGAGCAGGACCTGATGGCAGAAGCGCTGACTGAAAAGCTGGGCCGCAAGGTGGAAATTTCCGTCCCGCAGCGCGGTGAAAAATCCGAACTGATTGCCAATGCCCAACGCAACGCCCGCGAAAGTCTGGCCCGCAAGATGGCCGAGACCGCGACGCAAGCGAAACTTCTGGATGGCATGTCCAAGGCGTTTGGTCTGGATGGTCCGCCCCACCGGGTCGAGGTCTATGACAACTCGCATATCCAAGGTGCACATGCGGTTGGTGCGATGATCGTCGCCGGTCCCGAAGGCTATATGAAAAGCCAGTACCGCAAGTTTAACATCAAGGGTGATGACCTGACGCCGGGTGATGACTTTGGCATGATGAAAGAGGTCCTGACCCGCCGCTTCAAACGTCTGCTGAAGGAAGACCCAGATCGTGAGGGCGATGGGTGGCCGGGATTGCTTTTGATCGACGGCGGGGCAGGGCAGGTCAGCGCGGTGTATGAAATCATGGAGGAGTTGGGCGTCACTGACATCCCCATGATTGGTGTAGCCAAGGGTGTGGACCGCGATCACGGCAAAGAAGAATTCCACCGTCGTGGCCAGCGCCCCTTTGCTTTGCAGCGCAATGACCCTGTGCTCTATTTCGTCCAACGTTTGCGCGACGAGGCACATCGTTTTGCCATCGGCACCCATCGCGCCAAGCGGGCCAAGGCGCAGGGCGCGACCCCGCTGGACGAGGTGCCGGGCGTCGGCGCCACCCGCAAACGGGCCCTGTTGCAGCATTTCGGATCAGCCAAAGCGGTCAGTCGCGCCGGGCTTGAGGATTTGAAGGCCGTGGACGGCATTTCAGAAACTCTTGCAGAAACCATCTATGGCTTCTTCCATGACCGGGCCTGACACGGTATTGAAAAGCTTATGAAATGGAACTTGCCCAATATCCTGACCCTGTCGCGGTTGATTGCAGCCCCGGCTGTGGCGATCATGTTTCTGTATTTTGCACGTCCGTTGGCGGATTGGCTGGCGCTGATCTTGTTTCTAACGGCAGCGGCGACGGATTGGCTGGATGGCTATCTGGCGCGAAAGTGGAAGCAAGAAAGCAAACTGGGCGCGATGCTGGACCCCATTGCCGATAAGGCGATGGTGGCCATCGCGCTGATGGTGATCGTCGGCTATTCGGACGTCTATTGGACGCCGTGGCTGGTGCTGCCTGCCACCGTGATCCTGTTTCGTGAGGTCTTTGTTTCAGGTCTGCGCGAGTTTTTGGGCGACACCGCGGGCACTTTGAAAGTGACGAAGCTGGCCAAGTGGAAGACGACTGCGCAGATGGTGGCCATCGCGGTTTTGTTCTCGCGCGGGATATTCGAGCACCATTTCGGCATGGGATCCTTCGGCATGGATGACGCGATGGTCGGGCAGATCTTGGCGGGCGAGGTTGAGGACGTGAACGGATTGCGCGGCTATTTCCATGCGACGATCTGGTCTGGCCGCGTTGGGCTGTGGCTGTTGTGGATTGCAGGGTTGCTGACATTGATCACGGGCTGGGATTACTTCCGCAAGGCGCTGCCGCATCTGAAAGAGGATGACGCATGATCGACGTGATGTATTTCGCTTGGGTCCGTGAACGGATCGGTGAACCGCGCGAACAGGTCGACACCTCGGCGTCTACGGTCGCTGAACTGGTTGATGAGCTGCGCGCCCGCGAACCGCGTTATGCTGCGGCGTTCGAAGACCTGTCGGCATTGCGTGTCGCGTTGGATCAAGAACTGTCGGATTTCGATGCATCGCTTGAGGGCGTGCGCGAGGTGGCGTTCTTTCCGCCGATGACGGGCGGGTAAGATGGCCGTTCGTGTTCAGACCGAAGCGTTTGATCAAGGGGCAGAGCTTTCCGGTTTTGCCCAAGGGCGCAGCGATCTGGGCGCAGTCGTCAGCTTTACTGGCGTGGTACGCGATGAGGCTGGCACGCTCGACCGGATGGAGATCGAGCACTATCCCGGCATGACGGAAAAGGCGATTGCAGCGATCGTGGACGAGGCCACGCGCCGTTGGTCACTTGCCGATTGTCTGGTGATTCATCGCCACGGACCGCTACGGCCCGGCGATCAGATCATGATGGTTGCCACCGCCTCGGCGCATCGGGTTGCGGCGTTTGAGGCGGCGGAGTTCTTGATGGACTATTTGAAGTCCCGCGCACCATTCTGGAAGAAAGAATTCACCAAATACGGCGATACTGATTGGGTCGATGCCAAGGTGAATGATGAGGACGCGTTGAAGCGTTGGGAAGAGTGAAGCTTGTTTCAGTCCCGGCAGGGTTTTGCGTCTGCAATGCCCGAGACGATTAAAGAGTGAAAACCGTTCCGCGTCTGACAGGACGTTTCCCGGCCGTCTAGGCTTTTTCTGGAACAATCTGCTGCGCGATCCCTGCACCCAACAGATAGATCGAGGTTACAACAAGCCCCCAATGCGCCCAGCTTTCCGGGTGGAAATCAACCCATGCCGCCCACCCTGCAAACCCTGTCCATGCCAAGGCAATCGGCAGGCTGATCACGCGCCAGCGTTCGGTGCGTACGGGGTGGATGAACTTCAATGGCAAGAACATCGCAACGGCGATGGCCGCAACCAGTGCAGTCATGATCCAGAAATTCGGTTCGGTCGCGAAAAGCACCAGAATGACCATGTTCCAGCATCCGGGGAAGCCAGAAAAGCTGTTGTCCTTGGTCTTCATCCGCGTGTCGGCGAAGTAGACGACGCTGGTAAAGGTGATCACGATGATCGCAAACCAACCGGTCCAGCCGGGCATCAGACCCGATTTGAACAGCGCATAGGCCGGGATGAACACATAGGTCAGATAGTCGATGATCAGATCCATCAACACGCCGTCATATTGCGGTGCGTTGACCTTGACCTGATACCGGCGTGCCAGCGGCCCGTCGATCCCGTCGACGATGAAGGCCACCACCAACCAAAGGAACATTAACCCCCATTTTTCGTCCACCGCAGCCAGCATGGCAAGCATGGCAAATACGGCACCAGTTGCGGTCAATAAATGGACGAGCAGGGCTTTTGTCGAAATATTCATCCGCGCTTTGTGCAGGAAAATCGCTTTGGTGGAAAGCGAAAAGCTTTGGTGTGGCTGTTGGGGTGTCAGGCGCGGGGGTGTGCTGCGTTGTACACATCGACCAGCTTCGACGTATCCAGCGCCGTATAGCCCTGCGTCGTCGACAGGCTGGCATGGCCCAGAAGCTCTTGGATGGCACGCAGGTCCCCGCCTGATGCCAGAAGATGGGTGGCGAAGCTGTGGCGAAGGGCATGGGGCGTGGCGGTGGCGGGCAGGCCCAACTGCGATCGAACCTGCTGCATCATCTTTTGCACCTGACGCGGGTTCAGTGCCCCGCCGCGCACTCCGCGAAACAACGGTGCGTCCGGTGTTTCTGGGTGCGGGCAAATCGCACGATAGGCCTCGATCGCGTCGCGGGCAGCGGGCAGAACCGGGACCAACCGTTCCTTGTTGCCCTTGCCGCGAATGCGCAAAACCTCTTTCAGGGGGGCATCAGCGGCGGTAAGGGCAAGTGCTTCAGAAATACGAAGCCCGCAGCCATACAAAAGCGTCACCACGGCCATGTCGCGTGCGCCAACCCAATCGTGCTGCGACTGCAAGGGCGCCGTGTCGCGCACGGCTTGGGCCGCGTCGGGTGATAAAGGGCGCGGAAGTTTCTTGGCAAATTTAGGGCTGCGTGTTGACAGAACGGCGGTCGCGTCAAACTCATCCTGTTCGCTTAGCCAGCCGTAGAAACTTTTCACCGCCGACAAGGCTCGTGCCAAGCTGCGCGAGCTGATCCCGCGCCCACGTTCCGAGGCCATCCACGCCCGCATGTCGCTGATCGTGACGCCGGCCAATGCCCCACGCCCCGCTTCGCCGCCCAGATGGAAAGCCATGAAGGCCAGAAAGCCGCCAATGTCAGCCTGATAGGCCTTGATCGTGTTTTCCGACGCGGCATCCAAGGCGCGTTTATGATCCAGAAAAAGGTCCAACGCATCACGCGTGCCGGGCGGGATCTGAAGGCTGCCTTTGGTATGTTGCGCGGCGCTCATGACAGCCAGCGGCGCATCGCGCGTTCGAAAACGCCCCCGAAGAATTCCAGAAGGTCAGTGCCCTGTCCGGGGCGGAACTGAGCTAGATCTTCGGTCCCCATGACCAGCATCCCAGGCAGGCGACCTTCGCCTAGATCCAGAACAATGCAGGCCTCGGACCGAATCCAGAAACCGCAATCTCCGTAGATGTCCGGGTCACGTTCTTGCACCTGCCGCAAGAACACCGTGCGCCGGTCCGGTCCGGCGGGTTGCCCAAGATAGTCGTCAATGAAACCCGCAGGCGTTGTGGACAGCACAGCACCCAGTCGGTTCAGCGCAGCATCTGTTTCATCCTGCATGGTTTCAAGCACCAAACGCAGGCAGTCGATCTTCAGGATGTCGGCAACTTCGCCGTCCAAATCTTGCATGAACGCCGCGAAATCGGCGGGGTCCAGCATTCGCAGAACTGCGCGGTGAATCATCGCTGCCCCCGAGACATTCTCGTACGCGGCAGCCAGAACCGAGCGGTGTGTGTCTTCCAGCTGATCCAGTCGCTCGCTTAGACGGTCCATCGCTGCGCCACGCAGATCGACCACATTCGTGCCCATCTGGCGTTCATGCGCAGTGACCAAGGCATTCATAATGTCCTGATCATTCAGAATTATTTTTGGATGCGCGATGAGATGTGCGCGCAGGTCGTCGTCCAGTGCCGGGGAGCTGCTCATATCTGCCTCGGATTTTTGCCGTTTTTTTGATGTTATACCAGCACACGCGCAGATAGGCAAAATTCAGGGTTGGAGTGGACATAGAAAAGGGGGCCGTGGCCCCCTCGTCACATGCCTGTGTGCAAGAACCGTTTACAGGATCTTGATATCCGCGGCTTTGATGTCGGCCAAGAAGGCGTCCAGACCATTGTCGGTCAGAACGTGCTTCGCCATTGCCTGAATGACCGAGGGCGGTGCCGTGGCAACGTCCGCACCAACCAGAGCGGCGTCTTTCATGTGGTTCACATTGCGGATCGAGGCGGCCAGGATCTGCGTGTCGAACATATAGTTGTCATAGATGGTGCGGATGTCTTCGATCAGCTCCATCCCATCCAGATTGATGTCGTCCAGACGGCCGATGAAAGGCGAAATGAAAGTCGCGCCCGCTTTGGCTGCCAGCAGCGCTTGGTTGGCCGAGAAGCACAAGGTGACGTTGACCATGGTGCCTTCATCCGACAGAGTTTTACAGGCTTTCAACCCGTCCCATGTCAGCGGGACTTTCACGGCGATGTTGTCGGCAATCTTGGCCAGCTTGCGGCCTTCAGCGATCATGGTGTCTGCGTCGATGGCGGTGACTTCTGCCGAAACTGGGCCGTCCACGATGTCACAGATCTCTTTCGTGACGTCGATGATGTCGCGGCCCGATTTCTTGATGATCGAGGGGTTGGTGGTCACACCGTCCACCATGCCAAGGTCGTTCAGTTCCTTGATGGCGTCGATGTCGGCGGTATCTGCAAAGAATTTCATGTGCGCGTATCCTGCGGAAGTTTGCGTTTGGCCTCTCATACCCCATGGGCGCGCGGGCAGAAAGCCCCTATGATATCTCCGATAACGGGGAATCTGGCTATATGAGCGACATTGAGCAGTTTCCGGAAGGCGCAAGGGTCGGCGTGCTGACCGCCCAGCCTCTGGACCGAATCCTGACATATCGTGCGCCCGAAGGCGGCTGCGTGCAGGGCGACTATGTCGAAGTGCCGCTTGGGCCACGCAAAGTGTTGGGCATGGTCTGGGGGCCGGGCGAGGGTGGCTTTGATGCCTCGAAACTGCGCGCTGTGAACCGGGTGCTGGACGTGGCCCCGATGCGATCTGAAATGGCAGAATTTCTGACTCGCGTGGGCGATTATACCCTGACCCCGATGTCTCAGATGCTGCGCCTTGCCACCCGCGCACCGGGTCTGAGCGATCCACCGTCCATGCGCAAGATCTTGAAGGCGTCCGGCCATCGCCCGAACCGCCTGACGGATGCGCGTGCCAAGGTGATGGATGCGCTGATGGATCAGCCCGGCGTGGGGTTCACGCAGAAAGAGCTTGCCGATCTGGCAGGCGTCAGCGGGTCCGTGGTGAAGGGTTTGGTGAAGCTTGGCGCGATCCGGGAAGAGGATACGCCGCGCGACATGCCGTACCCGCGGCTTGATCCATCGCTGCCCAGTAAAACCCTGACCGAAGATCAGGCCCTCGCGGCCAAGCAGTTGTCTGACGGTGTGCGTGGCGGCCGCTATGGCACCACGCTTTTGCGCGGCGTCACGGGCGCCGGTAAGACCGAAGTCTATCTGGAAGCCGTCGCCGCCTGTCTGCGCAAAGGGCGTCAAGCATTGGTGCTTCTGCCCGAGATCGCCCTGACCGCCGAGTTTCTAAAACGGGTCGAGGAACGCTTTGGTGCACGCCCCGCCGAATGGCATTCCGGCGTCACCATGACCGAGCGCCGCCGGTGCTGGCGCATGGTTGGGCAGGGCGAGGCGCAGTTGGTCGTTGGAGCCCGATCTGCGCTCTATCTTCCCTTCCGCGATTTAGGCCTGATCATCGTGGATGAGGAGCACGACAGTTCCTACAAACAGGAAGACGGGGTGTTGTACTCGGCCCGTGATATGGCGGTGATGCGGGCGTCGATTTGTGATGCGCAGGTGGTGCTGGCCTCGGCCACGCCGTCGCTGGAGACGTGGGCCAATTGTGAGGCTGGGAAATACAAACGGATCGAGCTGACCAGCCGTTATGGCCCCGCCGTCATGCCCGACATGTGTGCAATTGATATGCGTCAAGAAGACCTGCCCGCGCAAAGTTGGATCTCGCCCACCTTGAAAGCCGCCGTGACCCAACGCATTGCGAAGGGAGAACAATCGCTTTTGTTTATCAACCGCCGTGGCTATGCGCCGGTCACGATTTGCCGGGCTTGCGGGCACCAGATCGGTTGCGACCATTGCGACGCACGCATGGTCGAGCACCGGTTCCAAAAACGCCTTGTCTGCCATCAATGCGGCGAGACGAAGCCGATGCCGGACGCCTGCCCGGAATGCGAGGTCGAGGGCAAGCTGGCCCCCGTTGGCCCCGGCGTCGAACGACTGGCCGAGGAAGTGACCGCCGCCTTTCCAGACGCCCGCATCGCTGTGTTGTCCTCGGACCTCTTCGGGTCCGCGCGGGCGTTGAAAGAACAGATCGAGCTGATTGCCGACGGCGGCGCGGACATCATTATCGGCACACAGCTGGTCGCTAAGGGGCACAACTTCCCAAAGCTCACCTTGGTGGGTGTGATCGACGCGGATCTTGGCTTGCAAGGCTCTGACCTGCGTGCAGCAGAGCGTACGTTCCAATTGATCCGACAGGTTGCAGGCCGGGCAGGGCGGGCGGAAACGCCGGGGGTGGCTTTGCTACAGACCTTCCAGCCAGAACATCCTGTGATCCGCGCGATCCTTGCGGGCGAGGAAGAACGGTTCTGGAAAGCCGAAGCGGGCGAGCGACAGGCCGCTGGCGTGCCGCCTTACGGGCGTCTGGCCGGGATCGTCCTGTCGTCGCCCGACATTCAAGCGGTGTTTGACCTTGGGGCCGAGATGGCCCGCCGGTCCGAGCCTCTGACCCAAATCGGCGCGCAGCTTTTCGGCCCCGCCCCCGCCCCCATCGCCCGCGTGCGTGGACGACATCGCGTGCGCTTGCTTGTGAAGGCCGAGAAAACCGCCCCCATCCAAGCCGCGCTAAAACGCTGGCTGGCGCAGTTCCAGATCAAAGGGGATATGCGCGTGTCCGTGGATATCGACCCGCAGAGTTTTTATTGAGAAGTGTCTGCTCTGCTGTAAAAACCAGCCTTGCGCGCCACACTTCATTTGTGACGGGTTGGTCGCGGTATTCCTTTGCTCAAGCCATCTTTCGTGATTGCATCCAAGACAGGAGAGGTCGCCGTCGGTCTTGGTAGGCTCCAGGGTCGTCAGATGGGCGCAGCATTCGCTCAAGCCGCCCAAGCTACGTCGACACATTTTTCACCTTTGAGAGCACGAATGGAATTGCGATCAGGACAAACACAACCTGCGCCACAAAGATCATGGTGTAGGAAGTATAGAGTGGTATTTTTGCTAGCTCGGCCAGCTGAACGAAGACTTCAAATAACTCCAATCCAACTTCCGTACCAATGATGATTACAAATGCAATAAAAAGGGAGAGCCCCGCACCCTGTGAGCTCGATTTGGACACTGCAAAAATGGCGGCCGTTGTTAGCAATCCGGTTCCAAATCCGGTGATGGCCTTGGAGCCAACATAAACTTCATAAATGGGGTAGCTAAAGTAGAGCATATATGACGCCAGGCCGATTGCCGCAATTGCGGCACCCAAAACCATTAGTGCCCGCTGTAGTTGATACCGGGCCAGCAGTGCAGTTGCCCCCATCGCCGCGCAAACCTGTGCGAGGGCCGCGAGGGTGGCGCGATCAGCGATCAAGGTGTTGGAACACATATGCAACACTAGATAGGCGGTGTCATAAAACCCAGTAGTCGCAATATTAACCAAGAATAAAAACACGAAGATTCCCATTGTCGCGCTGCCGGCAGTTCGTGCAGAGCCTTTGGCCTTTTGGCTATGGATCAGGTTGATGAGGGCTATCACGAACAGGACCGCCATGCCCTGCGTCAGCGGCGATGAGATACCCAACATAGTGACGAGAAGGGTCATCACTTCAAAGGCGATCAAAGTCAAAATTGCAGGCACAAGCGCCATAATGGACGGTGCCGTCTGATCCGTGAAAGCAGCTTTCACCGGCTCGCGCACAATCCAGATTGCTGCGATCAATAAAAGCGGTGCGACCGCAAAGCCCGCAAAAAACACATCAAGCCCATAGCGTGGCGCAATCACGCGGACCAACTGTGGTGTCACTAGGAATGCCGCTGGCATTGCCACAGCCCATACGCCTGTCAAAAGCTTTGCATGTCTTTCGCCACCCCAACCTGTCAGTAGCTGCGCTACCGGGGCCATTGATGCCAGTGAGAACCCAATAAGCGGAAATAATAGCATCACCAGCGCTTCCCGCGCCGCCACCGGCGGGCTCGTCCAGAACATGGCGGCAAGACCGAAGCCAGCACCACTCGCGATGAGGCACATCACTGTGGTCAGCATTTTAATGGAAAACCGCGCGAGCATCCATGGTGAGATCAGGAGCGACAGCAAGACAGCACCAAGCAGCAATTCGATGATTGCCGACGTCTGCGAAACGGAGATTTTGAGAAAACTCGCAAACGTGCCCTCTGAGACGAACACTGTCGAACTGATTACCGAGCGCAGCCCGTTACCCAGCAAGACCAATGCCATCAAGAGTGGCAGAGTGACCTTATTCATGTGCTGTGCTGACCAGATGTTCCGCTAGCCGGATCCCCATGGCGGCGATGGTTAGTGACGGTGCATTGACCGGCGCGCTGACGTGGGTCGAGGCGCCGAGGATATAGAGGTTGCGATGCTGATGTGTTTGCAGATCAGCATTCACGACAGAGGTAGCGGGGTCTGTTCCCATACGCGTCGTTCCCGCGATAATGGCGTTGGACAGATAAGGTGTATCAGACTTGATGTCTTCTGCCCCCATCAATGTCAGAACCTTCTCATTTGTCTGCGTCGCGATTTCCACACCGGCGCGTGTGTATTCATCGACGGTGAAAGCCACTCGCGGCTTTGGTACGCCCGCACTGTCCATCTGATCAGACAGAGTGATACGGTTATCTGCATCGCCGAGCGTTTCCGCGGATGAATTCAGGCGGACATGTCGTCCGATTTGGTCATTGAGCGCCTGAACCAAAGCCGCTCCGCGCATACCTTGGCTGATCAACTCCTTGGATAGTTTGGTCGCATCGGCGTTTCCGCTCCAACCGTTGTTCATGAAGGACGTACCAAACGGAGCATAGTCTTTGCGAAAGTTTCCATCCCGAAATTCAATAATACCCGATGTCTGTTGCGGCCCGCGATACGGATAAACCGGATCCGTGACTTCACCTGTGACATCGACGTTGTACTGCGACAGCAAGTAACGCCCAACTTGGTCGTTCTCATTGGCAACACCGTTGGGTGCGGTTTCTTGTCGAGAATTCAACAGTAGCCGCGGGTTTTCGACAGCGTGGCACCCCAACACAAATGTATTGCCGGTTACCTTCTGCGTGCTGCCATCGGGGCGCCTGATCGTCAGCGATACCACGTCTTGATCTGCACCGATTTCAACGAAGGTGACAAGGGCGTCCAACTCAATTCGTGCGCCCGCCGCCACCGCCTTGTCCATGTCGATGGATGCATCATATTTTGCGGCGATCGGACAGATCGGTACACAGGTGTTGTTGCCACAGCATGGCGGACGTCCGTCAAAGATCACCGAGTTTCGCGCGTGCGAGAAGCGTTTGGATGTCAGGTCCATCTGGTCCAACGCCTTTTGGATCTGAAGATCCATGTAGGAGGCTGGGATCGGTGGCATTGTATAGCCTTCGCCAGGTTTGCGTGGCGATCCCCAAGTGTAATCAGGGTCTCCAGACACACCCCAGCGCGCCTCGGCTTTCTCATAGAATGGGATCAGTTCGTCATAGCCTATCGGCCAATCAGTTCCGCGCCCGTAGAGCGTCGCGCCTTGAAAATCGGCAGGGCGCAGGCGATCAGCGAACCCGGTCCAGTGCCAAGTCGTGCCGCCGTAAATCCGCAAATAGGCACCAACAAACCTTTCCGGCCCGGCCTGGTCGTAAAAGCTGTCATAGTCGGTATCCGTTGGATGTGGGGCACTGTTTTGGCTGGGATAAGGGGCTTGCGGCCCTTTAACTGGATTCTGATAAAAGTCACTGAGGTATTCGGCACGTAATTTGCGGCCGCCCGCCTCAAGCACCAACACGTCGCGCCCGGCATCGGCCAAGCTGCGCGACAGATGCGCCCCGGCCATGCCGGACCCAACGATAACGATATCTGCGTTAAGATCGGTCATGCGGCCTCCCATGGGTGCAACCAGTACCCAAACTCTGGTCCTGCACATAGCCCAGGTGCTTTGGCAAATCGCAGAGATTTCCATGCTAACGCATAGGGATAGTTGATCATCCGCGCGTTACCTTCAGATGGATCAGCAGAGCCCGTAAACAGATAACTTGCAATCCATTGCACCTGACTTTCAAACGGGTCTGGTTGCGGGTCAAGCACAGAGATAACGCCATTTCGGCCAAATCGGCTGACCAGGTCGCTAAGCGCAGAGAGGCCAAACTTGGCTTCGAAATCACGCGTTAGAGCAGTCAATAGTGGCGGTGATAGCTCTACCGGACCAGCTATAGCGTGCACCAGCGCATCCCAGATCGTATCATCATACAACCCGGCAAGGCCTCCACCATGCGCTATACCTGACAGAGCCAACACACTACATGTGCCGCCGAGCACCGCTCTGCGAGAAAGATGTTTAGTGGTCACTGCAAACTCACTTCGACAAAACCACGCGATCTGTTTGATCCGGTGTCAATCAGCATCATCGCGTCGTGAAGTTTCTGTACTGTGATCCAAACCGGTGGGTATTTGTACTTCGCAACATCAAGGATCAGCACGCTATCGGTGTCCGCATCAAAAGCGCCTATGGGCGAGATGTGACCATCTCCCTTCTGTGGCAAAGCTTGGCGCGAATAGTTGACTATCAATCTTGCGTTGCGGTCAGATAGTGTCGCCTCAATCGCGCTGCGCAATTCATCCACAGAGGTTTCATCCGCAAAGTGGTGCTCTGCTGCCAGTCCGACGTTTTCAATGAACTGATCAAGCTCCTCCAAAGTCAGCCCTTCATGTTCAACCATGCCATAGGGCTTTAGCTCCTGGTTTGCAGCATTGAACAAAAGGTCTTGGGTGAAAAGCGTCCAAGGATACAGCCGATCCGGAGACGGGCGATCGATGTTCAGCGAATTTGCGACCGCAGCAACCGAGGCGGGCCCGCAAAATGTGAGAACCTGTTCAGTTTCCAGATAGGTCGCGAGGCTGAAATAGTCGCGGTTCAGCCCTGTCTTCACTAGGCGATCTTCGCCTGCCTCAGTCGTCAGATAAAGCAGATCGTCTTGTGCGATTGCCATCGTGGCGGTGAGTGCAACGAAAGCTGTAGCAACTAGTTTGCGGCAAACCATTCGGCGATCTCCTTTATGTCTTCATCGGTCAGTTCTTTGGCATAGGTGCTCATCACATCGGCCGGCCCGCCCGTGCGCCGGCCGTCGCGGTATGATCGCAATGCAGCTTCGAGATAGGTCGCACGCTGACCCGACAAGATCGGGACCCCCGCAACCAGCGGGTTCCCATCCGCAGAATGACACGACACACAGTTTGTCGCCACCGTTGGGATGCTGCTGTCTTGCGCCTGCGCTGCAATCGGCAACACCAGCAACGCTGCGCTAAGCTTCAATATTGACATTCAGCATCATCCCCAGATCTTCGTGTGGCAAAATATGGCAGTGCATCACAAACCGCCCATCAAATTCGGTGAATCGCATCCGTACCGTTGCCGTACCAGCAGCTGGTACCGCGATTGTGTCCTGCCAATGCTTGTACGCCAACGCCTCACCGTTGATATGGGTCACCTGCATTGGATTCACATGCACATGGATTGGATGTGGAAAGGGTGTGGTGTTCACAAATTCCCACTCCTCGGCCTCGCCTAGTTTTGCGACGATATCGTCACGTGACGGGTCAAAAGGTTCACCATTCAGCGTAAAGACCACGTCTTTATACATGCCGGGTGTTTCTTTCACACCAAGAACAATCTGGCGGTGGTTGGTAATCTCGGCATCAGTGATGTCGGTGAGGACCGCGTTTTTTGGCAACGGCCCTTCTGGAATGCGCGTTCCCTTTTTGACGTCAGACGCGATCCGATCCGTATCTGCGGGCAGAACGATCACCTGTGCCATATGTACCTCAGGCAGGTCAGTCTTGCCTTGCGTGAATGCTGGGCGTAGCAGGTCATAAACGCCAACCTTAGGCGCCCTCACCATTAGGTTGGATCGATTGCCCGGTGCAATCTCAACTTTGTTGGTCAGCCGGGCATGGTCGTAGGGGTTCCCGTCAAAGCCGATCTCATGAAGCTCCAGGCCATCCAGTGTCATAGGCAAGAATTGCTCATCGCCGGCGTTCAGCCAGCGCCAATGCTGTACCTCGCCTTCACGCATGTATATCTTGGGCTGGTATTCGCCATTCACGAGCCAAAACCGCTCGGAATCCAAGTTCCATATGGTGTCATAGCTGTCGACCTCGCCACTTGAGGGATCAACTACGGGGCATTGAAAGACCATCACACGCTCAATCGCTTCGGCGACTGCGGGAACGTCATCGAGCGTACCGCGCACGATCATCATGCCACCGCAACCAGACGCCACCTGAACGGCGACTGAACCGTGACGGTGCGGATGATACCAATAATTCCCGGCAGGGTGATCCTCTGGCAGCTGCACCAGATAGTTGAAGCTTTCACCAGGGTTTATCTGCAAATACACGTTGTCACTATTGCCCTTGGGGCTGACGTGGAACCCATGAAAATGTAGGTTTGTCGAGTTGAACTGGTTGGGTGTGTTCAGAACCGGGTCGCTATCAGGGTTTGATGGAAACCGGTTGTGCAGCGTAATCTCTATTTCGTCCCCGGGGGAAACACGGAATGTCGGCGCTGGAATTTCGCCTTCGTAGAGGCGCAAAGACGCACTAGCATAGGGTAGATCATGACGCGCAATGACCATGTTCAACTCGGTGCGAAACCGGCCACCAACAGACGTAATCTCACGCGGATTTTTAAGGTCACCCTCCATTCCAAGTGGCGACTGCGCTGGGATTTGGGCATCTAGCACGCCCGCTGCTTCAGCGCCTCGCGCAGAAAAGTAGTTGCCCAAGACGACTGTACCAGCCATCGCAGTGGTGCCCAAAATAGCTCTGCGGCGGCTGATTTGCATGTCGGAACCTCTGCTGTGATTTGACGAACGATGACGTGAAAGCGGGTGTCTGTTCTGGTGGCAAATTGTCGCACTCATACGTAACTATCGTGCTTTGCTCTGTCTACACTTTTTGGTTGCTCTTCGGTCGACCGAGTTGAAAGCTGGCAACGCGTCTAAACCCTCCAAAAGTCGGCTAAGGACAGATCCAAACGATGGATGCGAATAGAGCTGCAATCTGTCATTCAGCAAGAATGTTGCGGCTTAGCATACTTGAGTACAAAAATAGGAAAGACTTCTGCTGCGTGTCGCTCTGTCGATCCAAGAACTGGAAAGAGCGGCTCACGAAACGAACAGAGACAGAGTCGGGCTTGTGACCGACATAGCCAGTCGCCAAGAGTTTCAACACCAATACGGCCATTCGTGCATCACTCAGCCTTTGTCAAACTGGGCTCGAAGCTGATTTCAAAAAAGAGATTGCTCGGTCTCCAACTGAAGGATCTCGGGCTGTTCTACAAGAGTATCCGTAATCATCACGCAGATTAAATACATCAATGCATAAGCCAAGCAGTGCCCAAGAAGCGAAGTGATATCGAGCACTCTTAGCCAGAGATAACCCTCTTCTCCAACCCTTTCAAATTCCCGCCCACGACCGTGTTAAAAGGGCGTCTCATCAAAAGCTGCCCCATAAGCCACCCGAATGGGCCGAATTTGACCTGAAATTGAGTGTTCCAAACGGTTTTTGAACGTCCGTTTGGCAGCGGTTCAACACGAATTATCGTTTCGAGCGCCTTCAAAGGCAGAGGTTCAAGGTCAGAGCAATGGATCGTCATTTCGCGGTTTGGTTGCCAGTCTACGACCTCTTCCACAAGAGACGTGCCATTGTCGAAATGGGCGCGTCGCCTTGCGCCAAGCCCCTCGCGGAAATCTGTCAGTGCATCCACTTTGACGACGAGCGGAGCGATGTCATCAAGATGCATGAAGCGGCTCAGTTCGGCCCAGACGGCTTCGGGCGTTGCGCCGATCTTTCGGGTTCGTTCAATCTGAATCACAGTGCAGTCCTTTAACAATGTTAAGTGCACCCTAGCAGCCCACTCCTGACCGCATACTGTCAGGAGAGATGGCAGGAGCTGCCAAAAAAGTTTCTGCAGCGCGGGTGGTGGTGTCTACGTTTCGGTGTTGATTCATATTCCTATATCTGAAATTGGTAGCGCTATCACTCAAGAGGCGGACACCCGATGGGGCAGAGCGAAAGGGCTATTCATGAAGTTTGACACGTCACGTTGGGCTGTTTTCCTCTGTATGGCTGTTTTCTTTGTGAAGCCGGTGCAGATTGGCATTTGGTTTTCACGCGTGGCCGAGGTCCAATATGTGCTTGGGCTTAGTAAGTCTCAGTTGGCTTTGTCGCTATTGGGGATGCCTATGGGGCTGCTGCCAACACTCTATTTCGCAGGGAAACTGGTGGATAAGATGGGTCCACGTCACGCGTTGTTGTGGTGCTTCCCGCCAATGCTTCTGGTCGGTGTGACGCCTGGTCTGGCGGTTGGGCCGGTTAGCCTGTTTGCATCACTTTTTGTCCTCGGATCGGTGGTTGCTTTTGCCGAGATTGGAATCAATGTCTTCGCCGCACGCGTCGAAAAAGCTTGCGGAAGATCGATCATGAATCGCGCACATGGGTTTTGGAGCCTTGGCGTCATGGTCGGCAGCTTGATCGGTGTGCAATTGGCCGCATTCGCATTTCCCGCATTCACGGCTCTGGCTATTGGCGGCGCGATTATGCTGCCTTTGCTAATGGTCGTAGCCTATGTGCTGCCTCATATTGAAGCGCCTGAACATCACGAAGCTGAAGAGCCTGCTGGTCGCCCGATTCCCGTTGCGCTTTATCTGATTGTTGTAACTGTGTTCGGAGCGACGCTTGTGGAAGGAGGGATGATTGACTGGGCCGCAGTCTATATGCGCGAGGTTGCTCAGTTCACGTCCGGCCGCGAGGGACTGGCGGTGACAGTGTTCTCAGGCTTTGTGACTGTTGGGCGATTCGTTGGCGATGCCATCAATACGCGATTCGGGGCAGCGGTTCTGGCGCGAGGTTGTTTGAGTTCTGCGCTTTTGGGTGTCATTGTGTTGGCATCGAATTTCGGTCCCTATCCATCCTTTGTTGGCTTTGCGTTGGTTGGTTTAGGAGTTTCGACAATCTTCCCACTTGGTGTGACCGCCAGTGCGGCGCTCAGCAAACGGGCCGAGGCGCGCAATGTGTCGTTCATGACCTTCGGTGCACTAAGCGGCTTTCTGATTGGACCTCCGGCCATTGGGTTCATGGCACAGGCGACGTCATTGGATGTGGCGTTTCTGCTTCTTGTGCCGGGGCTGATCCTAAGCGTGACGCTTGCGCATCGCTTGGCTGTTAAGTAGCGGCGCCCACCAGGCCTGCGCGTTGATCCACCAAGGCATCCGTCACCATCGCGCCGATCCACATGCAGAGAAGCGCCAACCATGCGGTGCCGACAAAGATCGACCCGCCCGTGACGCCGGCACCAATCGCGCAACCTCCGGCCAGCATCGCGCCGAAGCCCATCAGGATGGCTCCGGTCATTGAGCGGCGCATATTGGCCTCGCCCTCGAACCCCTGGAACTTGAATTCTCCGCTCAGCCAGCTGGCGACAAAGGCCCCAATGACAACGCCCGGAACTAGACCGACGTCGAATTCAAGCACCGGGTCCGAGACAAGGAAGAACATGAGCGTGTTCGCCGACGGGCCCGAGAAGGTAGCCGAGGTGACAGAGATCGGTTCGAACGCCGCGAGCGACAATTGATAGGTCAACACCCAGCCCAACGCCACGGCGAACCCGACACCGGATCCAAAGATCAGACGGCGGGGGGCAAGTCCTGATTTGCGGGCAATCACGATGGCGAGCACGGCCGTCACCATCCCCAACGCAAGTCCTGCCCATTCCGGGGCACCAACAACTGTGAGCAGGTCTACGTTCGCGCCGCCCTCGGTCATCCACAGTCGAGCCAGCTTGTCGCGTGTCGGGGTCAGCCAGCCATGCAGGCTCATCTGTGCGACGACGGCGAAGATCAGGCCAGACACGACGGACCGCAAGTTGCCGGTCGCCGCGAGCACCAGAAGCCGCCCAGAGCAACCGCGCGCAAGCACCATCCCGACACCAAAAAGAAGCCCGCCAATGATAGCACCTGACCAGCTTCCGGTGACTGCCATCATACGTGCGTCTTCGGGGCGCATCAGGCCAAGCAGGGTGGCCCCTTGCACCCAGACGACGGCTGTCGAAAAGGTCAAAAGCCACACCGCGACCGAGCTGTCCATCTTGCGGCGGGCGAACTCGACCGTGGCGGCACGCAGGCAAAACCGGGACCGCTGGGCAGACACGCCGAACACGATGCCGGTGATTAGGCCGAACAGGGCGGCGGTCGGGTTTTCTCCGATCCGATCGATCAGGGGGACGATGTCCATTGGGGCCTCCTTAAAGTTGGCGCAGTTTTAGCGACATGCCTGCAGAGTACCTTGACCTATGTCAGAAACGGATATGCATGCGTGAATACGTTTTGCGCTCGCCAAGCTTGGAAAAGGGGCGTAATGCAACCGCATGAGACAT
The DNA here is from genome assembly GCF_007004645.1 of Aliiroseovarius halocynthiae. Classification (GTDB taxonomy): domain Bacteria; phylum Pseudomonadota; class Alphaproteobacteria; order Rhodobacterales; family Rhodobacteraceae; genus Aliiroseovarius; species Aliiroseovarius halocynthiae. Next base: position 369,019 of record NZ_ML660019.1, read on the forward strand.
CAGATCCTGACCCTTGATGAAGCCCGCTCGCTGCCGTTTTGGCGCCGCCCCATCTTCCTGTTGATGCTGATGGCCGCCGGGATGCCGATTGCGTTTCTGACTTGGCTGGCACTGTTGAACAACTTCGTGGTTGAGGTCGCCGGTTTTACGGGGGTAGAGATTGGTTGGCTGCACACGATCCGTGAAATCCCCGGCTTTCTGGCCATTGGCGTCATCGCTCTGATGATGCTGTTTCGTGAACAGGTTTTGGGGGTCGTTGCACTGGGGATGCTGGGCGTGGCGACGGCGATTACCGCATGGTTTCCCAGTTTCGGCGGCATATTGACGGTCACGATGCTTAGTTCGATCGGGTTTCACTATTTCGAGACGGTGAACCAGTCTCTTCAGCTTCAGTGGATCGACAAGAAGAAAGCCCCTCAGATGCTGGGGTGGATCATGGCCATCGGGTCGGCAGCGGCACTGGTCAGCTATGGCCTGTTGGTGCTGACTTGGAAGACCTTCGATCTAAGCTTTAACCTTGTGTATTTGATCGCGGGCGGCACGACCTTCGCCATCGCGATTTTTGCGTATTTCGCCTATCCTCAATTTGAAAGCCCCGAGCCGCAGCTGAAGCAATTTGTGCTGCGTCGCCGGTACTGGCTGTACTATGCGCTTCAGTTCATGGCAGGCGCGCGGCGTCAGATTTTCGTGGTATTTGCTGCCTTTATGATGGTCGAACGTTTTGGCTTCGAGGTGCACGAAGTCACCGCGCTGTTCCTGATCAACTATGTCGCCAACATCTTCTTTGCCCCCTTGATGGGCAAAGCTGTGTCGATCTGGGGCGAACGTCGTGCGCTGGCATTCGAATATGTCGGCCTGATTTTCGTGTTCCTCGCCTATGGCGGGATCTATTATTTTGGTTGGGGCGTGGTATTGGCGGCAGCCCTCTACGTGCTGGACCACATGTTCTTTGCGCTGGCTTTTGCCTTGAAGACCTATTTCCAGAAGATTGCGGATCCGCAAGACATTGCCCCCACGGCGGCGGTAGCCTTTACCATCAACCACATCGCAGCGGTCTTTCTGCCTGCACTTTTGGGGTATCTTTGGGTGGTGTCGCCCGGTGCTGTTTTCGCGCTGGCAGCGGCGATGGCAGGGGTGTCTTTGATGTTGGCGCTGATGATCCCGCGCCATCCTGAGAAGGGCAACGAGACGATCCTGACGCCACGAGTTGCCCGCACGGCATAGGCGGGATGTTGCGCAGCTTTGGGTGAGGTCTGATTTTCCTTACTCGCCCGATCCTTGGAATTCTGGCACACTGATTTCATCTGCTGCGTTACGAACGCGCGTTCTGTCTGCCATTCATGAGATCTGATTTGAGCACCACTCTCGAGTATTATTCACGGTTCGACGCAATCGATGTCGACTATGCGTTGCGTGCTATGGCGGCCGAACGGCGTCGGCGAGCAAAGGGGTGGGGCGGAAAAGCCAGAACCCTGATCCTGAGCATTGCGTTCATCTGCGTTGCCGCGATCGTTGCCATCGCCAGCGCATCAGGGGTTTGGGTGTTTCTGTCCTTCATGCCGTTGTTGGGGGCGGGGTTCTACGTTCTGCAACACAGTCGGAACTCGTATCAGACAACGCTCAGCAAATCCCCTTTACGCGGCGGCGTGGTGCGGATTGTTCTCTCGGCGTTGGGTATGCGCATCACACATCCTGGATACGAGGTGGTAATATCTTGGAGCCATATGGAAGGCGTGATCGTGACCGAACGCGGCCTGCTTCTTATGATTGACGTATATGATTACTGCCCACTTGCTAAGTCGGCCTTTAGCAGTGACGCGGACATGCAAGAAGTTGTCGCACAGATCGAAGCGTGGCGTGCGGCGGGTGTCGCTCAGCCCTCCAAGTCTGACGCTTGACCCGCCCTTAAGGGGACGCTAGGGCACAGGGGCTTGTTTGAAAGGATGCGACATGCCCACCTGGACCGCTTTGACCACCGTTGATGGACAAGAGACCGCCGAAGCCCTTGGGCTTGCGATGGAAAACCTTGTGCCAGAACCGACCGGCATTGGAGTGTTCGAGATCGAGGATGACAGCGGCATCTGGGAAGTCGGCGGGTATTTTGTCGAAGAACCCGATGCAGCAGGATTGGCGTTGTTGGCGTCGATGCATGGGTCTAAAGATTTCAGCGTCTCGGAACTGCCCGAGGTCGATTGGGTCGCTCATGTAAAGCGTGAATTGGCCCCGGTCGAGGCCGGACGCTTTTATGTATATGGTAGTCATGATGCAGCCTCGCTGCCTGAGGATAAGATCGGGCTGCTGATCGACGCGGCTATGGCCTTCGGTACGGGCCATCATGGAACCACTCTGGGGTGTCTGCGCGCGGTGGATCGATTGGCCAGTGATGGATTTGAAGGGCGAAATGTTGCAGATATCGGTTGTGGAACCGCCGTTCTTGCGATGGCCGCAGCGAAGATATGGCCTAATCCGGTGATTGCCAGCGACATAGATGAAGTCGCCGTAGATGTTGCCCGTGCCAATGTTGCCGCCAACGCGCTTGAGGACCGTGTCCAATGTGTTGAAGCGGCCGGTTTCGGGGCCGATGCGCTACAATCCAAAGCGCCGTTCGATCTGGTGTTTGCCAATATTCTGAAAGGCCCGTTGATTGGTCTGTCCCCTGATATGGGGCGCAATATCAGAAAAGATGGCTATGCGATCCTGTCAGGCATACTAAATCCGCAAGCGAACGAAGTCGTCCAAGCCTATACAGAAAACGGGTTTGACGTACTCAGCCAAGACGAAATTGGCGATTGGACCACCTTAGTTTTGCGCAAAAGGTGATAAAATGTGACGGAATTCCGTCAGCTTTCTAGCAATTGCCACAAAATTGCTGTAATCTAGCATCGTCCACTTAATTGCAAGTTGAGTCGTCAACTAGAGGAAGTTGAAAATGGCCGAAGCTCAAGTGAAAGATTTTGAAAAACGCATACGGCAGATTGATCGCCGCCATAACAAAATTGCCCGTGGTTATGTCCAGTTGGTCGAGCGTGACGGGCTGCTCGTTCCCAAGACGAAGATGCTCAAGAAACGCAGCTTCCCGCTGCGTGCAATACTCATCGCTGTGGTCGGTTTCGCTGTCTTTAAAGGGGTTCTGGTCAGTCAGGTTGGATTGACCAGCTATGAGGCACGGCTTGAATCCTTAACCGAGGGCGGCATGGTTGAGCGAGCGGGCGCTTGGCTGATGCAAGTGGATCCGTTTTCGCGCGGCGTTGCTGAATTCATTCTCAGCCTATCTTGATCCGACTACGGATATATTCCATCCAGTTTGAACCCAATCAGAGGCATCTGGTTGGGTTTTCTTATTCCGAACAGGGGTGATTGTAAGAATCGCACTAAGTGTTTCGCGCCTTTTAGGCTCGAAATACGGTGACTTCGTTGTTATTTGATCTGTCGAATGAACAGCTAGTATCCTGTGCGCCGGTCGAAAAGGCGTACACAATACGCCAGTAATGGAGATGCCACATGGCGAAGATCACATATATCGAGCACAATGGAACCGAACATGTCGTGGATGTTGCCCCCGGCCTGACCGTCATGGAAGGCGCCCGCGACAACAATGTTCCTGGAATTGAAGCGGATTGTGGTGGCGCATGTGCGTGTTCGACATGCCATGTTTATGTGGACAACGCTTGGATCGAAAAGATCCCGGCGAAGGACGCAATGGAAGAAGACATGTTGGACTTCGCCTTCGAACCTGACGCCGCGCGTTCGCGTCTGACCTGTCAGGTGAAGGTGACGGAAGATCTGGATGGCCTTGTGGTCCATATGCCTGAAAAACAGATCTGATGTACGGCGTCAAAGCCGCACTTCTATCACTCTGTCTGGCCGCACCCGCTGCGGCCGACATTGCCTCGGCGCGTTATGCCGAACCAACGGACCGCTATGGCCACGGCGCGGTGCCCGGTGGTGAATATGGCGCGTTGGAGGTCACGCTGACGGACGGTACGCGCCTTCTGACCCGCGTTTCCGGCGGTGTCTTCGAAGACACTGCGCCGCGCCTGCATGATTTCGATGGCGACGGCACGCCCGAGATTGTTGCGGTCTTCAGTGGTGACACAACTGGCGCGATGATCCGTGTCTATGGGCTGCAAGACGGTATGCTGACCGCACTGGGGAACAACGCCCCCATCGGTACGCGCTTTCGCTGGTTGGCAGTTGCTGGCATGGCGGATTTCAACGGTGACGGGCTGGACGAGATCGCCTATGTCGACCGCCCCCATCTTGCACGTCGTCTGCGTTTGGTCACCGTTGATGTAACGCATTCGCCCTATGCTTTCAGGGAAATCGCCTCGGTTGGCGGGCTGACCAATCACAAATATGGCAGCCCCGATATCGAAGGCGGCATTCGCGTCTGCCCGAGCCAACCTCCTGTGATCATCACTGCCAGTGCCAACTGGTCACGCGTCATGGAAGCACGTTTGGTGGATGGTGAATTCCAGATCGCTCCGGTTGGAAAATACGAAGATCCAGGCAGCCTCGAGGCAGCCCTGCGCTGCGACTGACCTCTTTTTCTTGTCGGAAATATCCTGGGGGAACGTGTCCCTGTTAAGGGCACGAGGGGGCAAAGCCCCCTATAGGCTCACGCAGTGAGCTGCCGCTGATGATATTAAAGCGCGCGCCAACCGATGTCCGAGCGGTTGAACCCCTCTGGCCAGTTAATCCCCTCGATCATTGCATAGGCGCGGTCGCGGGCTTCTTGCAGGCTGTCGCCGCGGGCAGTGACGTTCAGAACCCGCCCGCCTGAGGCCGTGATCTTTCCGTCAACCTCAGTCGTGCCTGCATGGAACACCATGTTCTTCGAATCTTCCGGCAGAGCGTCCAACCCGTTGATCACAGAACCTTTCTCATACGATCCCGGATAGCCATTGGCGGCCATCACGACCGTCATCGCGTGGTCATCTGCCCAGTTCACCTGCGCCTCGTGCAAGCGTTCTTCGGCACAGGCTAGCATCAGATCCAGCGCCTGCGCGCCAAGGCGCATCATCAGAACCTGACATTCCGGGTCTCCGAAGCGCACGTTGTATTCCACCAGCCGCGCTTGTCCGTCCTTGATCATGAACCCTGCATAGAGCACGCCTTGATAAGGCGTCCCGCGCTTGGCCATTTCGTCTACGGTGGGCTGCACAATCTCGCGCATGGCGCGGGCGGCGATGTCGTCAGTAAGAACCGGAGCCGGGGAATAGGCCCCCATACCACCCGTGTTCAAACCGGTGTCACCATCGCCCTCACGTTTGTGGTCCTGCGCCGTCCCGATGGGCAGCGCGGTTTTGCCATCGCACAGAATGAAATAGGACGCTTCTTCGCCGTCCATGAACTCTTCGATAACAACCTCGGCCCCCGCTCCGCCAAAGGCGCCACCAAACATGTCGTCGATGGCGTCCAGCGCGGTTTCAACGTCCATCGCCACGATCACGCCTTTGCCAGCTGCCAATCCGTCCGCCTTAACAACAATCGGTGCGCCTTGTTCGCGGATATAGGCTTTGGCCGCCTCGGCATCGGTGAAATGTCCGTAAGCTGCGGTCGGTGCGTGGGCCGCGTCGCAAATCTCTTTCGTAAAGCTTTTCGAGGCTTCCAGCTTTGCGGCTTCGGCTGAAGGGCCAAACACCTTGATGCCCGCTTCGCGCAGACGATCCGCCACACCAGCCGCAAGTGGGGCTTCGGGGCCGACGATCACAAAGTCGATGGTGTTTTCCTGTGCAAACGCTGCCACAGCGCCGCCATCTTCGATATCCAGCATGGCGCATTCCGCGATCTGCGCCATGCCCGCGTTCCCCGGAGCCACGATCAGCCGGTCGCATTTGGGGTTCTGCATCACTGCCCATGCCAAAGCGTGCTCGCGTCCGCCGCTGCCCAGAATTAGGATGTTCATGGATGCTCTCCCTGTATAAGTTGTGGGTGAAATACAGAAGCAGCAGGGCGCCGACAAGCATGCAGAACGAAAAGCTTTGGAATGCACTCCAATCGCTTACCTTTGATAATGTGTTCGTTGATGCATTGATGCGGGAAAATCGTTGGGATCGTGACTTCACCCAGAATGCAATCAAGGAATATCGCCGTTTTCTGTACCTGACGCAGGTTTCGGACAGCCCGGTCACCCCGTCGGTGGTGATTGACAAAATCTGGCACAAACACATGACGTATACGCGCGACTATTGGGACGGTCTGTGTAAAGAGGTCTTTGGGCGTCCCTTGCATCACGAGCCGGGGCGTACCCCGGCCGATGCCGCGCGACATGCAGAGCAGTATCGCCACACTCGCGCGCTTTATGCCGCCTGTTTTGACCAGACCCCGCCGGATGCATTCTGGGCTGCGGTGGAACCCTCACGTAAATCCAAGCGTCTGATGCTTTTGATTGCGTCCGCGATTACGGTATTGGCGGGCATGGCGACTGGTCGTGTGGATGTAGTATTGGGCAGCTTGCTGGTTGTTGTGGTGATTTGGGAAATTGGTGGCATGCCGCTTTTCGCCATGACCCCGCGCTCGAATTCGAATAATTCTGGCGGCTGCGCAACCTGTGGCTCAAGCTGCGGTGGCGGCGGATGCGGAGGAGACTGATATGGACCTGATCGACGATCCCCAGCCGGGTGAAAACGCCCCAGAGTTTACCGTTTCCGAGATCTCGGGCGCGGTGAAGAAGACCATCGAAGGTGCGTTTGGCCGTGTGCGTGTGCGCGGCGAAGTCGGGCGCGTGATGCTGGCCCGTTCGGGTCACTTGTATTTCGACGTGAAAGACGACCGGTCCGTGATCGCGGCGGTCAGCTGGAAAGGGCAGGTCAGCCGCCTGTCGATCATGCCGGAAGAAGGGATGGAGGTCATCGTCTCGGGCAAGATCACAACTTTTGGCAGCCAGTCCAAATACCAGATCAACGTGGATGACGTTGTGGTCGCGGGCGAAGGCGCGTTGATGGCGATGTTGGAAAAACGCAAGAAAGCGCTGGCCGCCGAGGGTCTTTTTGCCCCCGAACGCAAGAAAAAGATCCCTTTCCTGCCCGAGGTGATCGGGGTTGTGACCTCGCCTTCAGGTGCGGTCATCCGCGATATTCTGCACCGGCTGCGCGACCGCTTTCCGCGTAAGGTTCTGATTTGGCCCGTTGCTGTTCAAGGGGACGCCTGTGCCCCACAAGTTGCCGCCGCAATCGAAGGTTTCAACCGCATGACACCGGGCGGAGCACTGCCGAGACCTGATTTGCTCATCGTAGCGCGCGGTGGTGGCTCGATCGAGGATTTGTGGGGCTTTAACGAAGAGATCGTGGCGCGGGCTGCTGCCAGTTCGGACATCCCTCTGATTTCGGCGGTGGGTCACGAGACCGATACGACGCTGATCGACTTTGTGTCTGACCTGCGCGCGCCAACGCCCACTGCCGCTGCCGAGCACGCCGTTCCGGTTCGGCTGGAGCTTCTGGCGTGGACCGAAGAACAAGGCACCCGCCTAACCCGTGCGTTAGAGCAGGGCGTTAACCAACGTAGTCAGCGTTTGCGCGACCTGTCCCGCGCCTTACCCCGCGCGGATAGCTTGTTGGACGGACCGCGCCAGCGACTGGACACGGCGGGTCTGAAGCTCCCCATTACCTTGACCCAGATGACACAGGCGCGGCGGGTGAAACTCAGCGAAGCTTCGGCTGGGTTGCGCCCTCGCGCCCTGACAGCTCGCCTTGCGCCGTTGCGTGAAAAGCTGGCAACGGCAACCAGCCGGCTCGGTCCGGGTCTGTCACGTGGCACCGCTCAGCATCGACGCGAGCTTGACCGTTTGGCCGCGCGATTGGATTCGGGGCGCATTGCACAGGCCAATCAGCAGCGAAATCAAGCGCTTCTGGACGCATCTGCTCGGCTGGACAACGCCTATCTATCTGCCGTCACGCGTCAGAAAGACCGTTTGGCCGCGCTCGAGAGGATGCGTCAGACGCTTGGCTATACCGAGACACTGAAACGCGGCTATGCGGTTGTGCGTGGCGACGGCGATGTGGTGACGACGCAGGATGCCGCCAGCAAGGCCAAGGCGTTGGAGATCGAGTTCGCAGATGGCCGATTGGCGCTGGATGGATCCGGGTCTACCCCTGCCACAACGGCTCCGACACCCAAACCTGCCCGCAAAGCAAAGCCTAAGAAAGACGCCCCGGATCAAGGGTCACTTTTCTAAGCTCTAAGTCTTATTTTTTCGTGATCCAGGCCTGCCTTGCGGTTTGCCGCCCGGGTTCCGATCGCGTGACCCGCCGCCACCAAAGCTCTTGCCTGTCGGGCGTTGCCCCGGTTTTCCTCCAGAACGCCCAGTGCCCTTGAATGCGGGCTTGGCGCCCGGTTTGCTCCCATGTTTGCCACGTGGGATCTCAGCTCGTTTACGAACGGGTGCTTTTGCTGGGGCTTCCATGCCCAATTGTTCCCGCACAACGCGTTGGCGGATCTCTTCGACTTCGCCGGATTTCAGCTCTCCCAGTTGGAACGGGCCATAACTGACGCGCAGCAGGCGGTTCACTGACAGGCCGATCGCCTCCATCGCGCGGCGAATCTCGCGGTTTTTGCCTTCACGAATGCTGATGGTCAGCCACGCATTCGCGCCCTGCTGCCGATCAAGCGAGATCGACATGGGCTGGAAGCGTTCGCCATCCACCGTGATTCCCTTGCGGACCGGTGCCAGCATGTCGTCCGTTGGCTTGCCCTTCACACGCACGCGGTATTTGCGGGTCCACCCGGTCGACGGCAGCTCTAGCTTGCGCTTTACGCCACCGTCATTGGTCAGAAGAAGCAACCCTTCCGAGTTCAAATCCAAGCGCCCCACGCTCATCACGCGCGGCATATCCTCGGGCAGTTTGTCAAAGACGGTTTCGCGGCCTTTTTCGTCTTTGGCGGTGGTCACCAGCCCAGTGGGCTTGTGATACAGCCAAATGCGCGGCGGCTCGGGCTCGGCCACGGGTTTGTCATCCACAAGGATCTTGTCCTTGGGGGTCACGTTCAGAGCTGGGCTGTCGATCACCTTGCCGTTGACGCTGACGCGTCCGGCTTCGATCATGCGTTCAGCGTCGCGGCGGCTGGCAATGCCGGCGCGCGACAGCACTTTGGCGATCCGGTCGCCGGCTGGTGTCTGGGTGGGGGTGGGTTTATCCGTCATACCCCCGGCATACCTTGCGCCACCGGAAAGGGGAAGCCTTGGCAATCGCGGGCAGGGCAGGCATGAAGGGGCATGACCCGTTTCAAAAGCCATATGGACACCGCCTTGGCCGAGGCCAGCGCTGCTGCAACACGCGGCGAGGTTCCCGTGGGTGCCGTGCTGGTTGCGCCGGACGGTCATGTGGTCGCGCAGGCGGGCAACCGAACCCGCGAATTGAACGACCCAACGGCCCATGCCGAAATCCTTGTGATCCGCGAAGGCTGCACGCGCGCAGGATCAGAACGCTTGCCGGGTTATGACCTTTACGTCACGCTTGAACCATGCCCCATGTGCGCCACGGCCATTTCGGCGGCGCGGATCCGGCGCGTATATTATGCTGCTGCCGATCCAAAATCGGGTGGCGTGGCGCAAGGTCCGCGCATTTTCAGCCACCCGCAATGCCACCATGTGCCCGAGGTTTATGACGGCATCGGTGCGGGTGAAGCTGAACAGATCCTAAGGGATTTTTTCGCTGCGCGACGGTGACGCCTAAATCGTGATCGGCTTCAGAAGCTCAGGCTCTATAACATTCACATTCGGTAGGGCTGCGATCAGTTCATCCGCGGATTGTGCAAGAATGGGGAATGTCTTGTAGTGGCAGGGAATCACGGTTTTGAAATCGAAATACCGATTTGCCGCATAAGCTGCCCGCGCCATGTCCATTGTATAGTGTCCACCGGCGCACAGAATGCCGATATCGGGTTTGTGCAGATCCCCCATCCATTCCATATCCGCCATGATGTCGGTGTCGCCTGACAAATAGATCACGTGACCTTCGCCAGCGATCATGAACCCGGTCTCGGACCCCGCACAAAGGGGACGATCACCGCCGAGATAGTCGAAACTTGAAGAATGCGAGGCATTGACCATCGTGACCTTCGCACCATTCAGATCGACGGTGCCGCCTTTCCCAAAGCCCAACGTCTCGATCCCATCTTCTTTGCCCCAGAACGTGGCCAGCTCGTGAATGGCGACAATCGGAATACCCTTTTCTTTCGCAATCGAAAGTGTGGATGCCGCATGATCCCCGTGTCCGTGTGTGATCAGGATGTGAGTCGCGCCATCGATTGCCTCGTCCCGCCTGTCTTCGGGAAAGATCGGGCTTCTGTCCAACCAGGGGTCAATCAAAAGCACGGCCCCTTCGATTTCGATCCGAAAACCTGCGTGGCCTAGAAATGTGATTTGCATAAGAAGCCTCTCTTTTCATCATTCGGGCTGACAGTAACAGCAAAATCAAGCCTGTCACCCATGAGGCGATGGTGCAGCAGGTGCACATGGCTTGCGGGCACGTCTCGCGCGCGTTAAACGACTGGTCGAAACATGAGCCCGGGAGCCCCCCATGTCCATCGACACAGAAACCGCGCGCAAGGTTGCGCATCTGGCCCGCATCAAGGTCGAAGACGACCGCCTGCCTGAACTGGCTGAGAACTTCAATGCGATCCTCGGATTTATCGAGCAGTTGAATGAAGTCGATGTCGACGGCGTCGAGCCGATGACCTCGGTGACGCCGATGCGTCTGAAACGCCGTGAAGATGTGGTGACCGATGGCAATATGCCGGAAAAAATCTTGTCCAACGCGCCCGATGCGCGCGAAGGCTTCTTTGCTGTGCCGAAGGTGGTTGAGTGATGACTGAGCTGAACAAACTGACGATTGCCGATGCCCGTGACGCGCTGCGCAAGGGCGATGTGACCTCGGCCGAGATCACCGAGGCTTGCCTGACCGAAATCGAAGGCGCAGATGCGCTGGGCGCGTTCGTTCACAACACGCCGGACTTGGCGCGTGAGCAGGCGAAAGCTGCGGATGCACGTCTTCAGGCGGGTGATGCGCCTGCCATGTGCGGCATTCCGCTGGGCATCAAGGACCTGTTCTGCACCAAGGGTGTGCCCTCGCAGGCGGCCTCGAAAATCCTGGAGGGCTTTACGCCGGAATACGAATCGACCGTCAGCCAGAATTTGCTGGATGCAGGCACGGTGATGCTGGGCAAGCTGAACATGGACGAATTCGCCATGGGCTCGTCGAACGAGACGTCGGTTTACGGCAATGCGGTGAACCCGTGGAAAGTGGACGATCGTCAGTTGACGCCGGGTGGTAGCTCGGGTGGATCGGCATCCGCCGTGGCAGCTGATCTGTGTCTGGCTGCGACTGGCACCGATACAGGCGGATCCATCCGTCAGCCTGCCGCCTTCACCGGCATCACCGGCATCAAGCCCACCTATGGCCGCTGCTCGCGCTGGGGTGTTGTGGCTTTTGCCTCGTCGCTGGATCAGGCTGGTCCGATGACCAAGTCGGTGCGTGACGCGGCCATCATGTTGGAAGCCATGTGTGGCCATGACATGAAAGATTCGACCAGCGCGGACATTCCGGTGCCGAATTTTGAAGCCATGCTGACGGGCGACATCAAAGGCAAGAAAATCGGGATCCCGAAAGAATACCGCATGGAGGGCATGCCCGCCGAGATCGAAAAGCTTTGGGCCGATGGGGCCGACATGCTGCGCGATGCAGGGGCCGAGATCGTCGATATCTCGCTGCCGCATACCAAATACGCGCTGCCTGCCTATTATGTGATTGCTCCGGCTGAAGCTTCGTCGAACCTCGCCCGCTATGACGGCGTGAAATACGGCCACCGCGCCAAGCTGGAAGCGGGGGATGGCATCGACGAGATGTACGCCAAAACCCGCGCTGAAGGCTTCGGTGACGAGGTGCAGCGCCGCGTGATGATCGGCACTTATGTGCTGTCGGCTGGCTTCTATGATGCCTATTACAACCGTGCCCGTCGCGTGCGCGCGTTGATCAAGAAAGACTTCGACGATGTCTTTGCGGCTGGCGTTGACGCCATCCTGACCCCGGCTACGCCATCGGCGGCCTTTGGTCTGGGCGAGATGGAGAATGCTGACCCGGTCAAAATGTACCTGAACGACGTGTTCACCGTGACCGTAAACCTTGCTGGCCTGCCCGGCATCTCGATCCCTGCAGGATTGGATGCGCAGGGTCTGCCCCTCGGTCTGCAGCTGATCGGCCGCCCGTGGGAAGAAGGCGATCTGCTGAATATCGCGCACGAGGTTGAGGCCCGTGCAGGCTTTGTGGCGAAGCCGTCGAAATGGTGGTAAAACGCGCTTTGATGGCGTGAGAGAACCCAAAGGAGCCCCGCGATGCGTATCACTATTGGACTTGCCGTTCTTGGCCTGATGGCTGGATGTGTCGCGCCCCTTCCGGACAGTAGATCCCCTGCAAATGTGGGGGCTCAGCCGGCTGCTGGGACAGGTGGTCAGCCTCTTTCGGCCTTTGGGCAAGGCAGTTCTGTAGACGCGGTGCCCACCGCCGTGTCCGAGGCCGCAACCATCTCGGACGAACAGGATTTCAGTGCCGTATCGTCGCGTGAAAGCATTGAGAGCGATGCGGCACGTCTGCAGGGCTATCGTGCGAATTACCAACAGGTGCAGCCCGAAGCAGTTCCGGATCGCCCGGCGAGCAGTTCGACCTCGATCGTTCAGTTCGCGTTGTCCACGACCAATTCGGTTGGGCAGTCAGTATACCAACGCTCTTCCCTATCTGGTGCAGCCCGTGCTCAGCGTAATTGCTCTCGCTACACCTCGGCTGATTTCGCTCAGATTGCGTTCTTGGAAGCTGGTGGCCCGAAGCGGGACCGCTATGGGATTGACCCAGACGGCGACGGATTTGCCTGCGGTTGGAACCCGGCACCTTTCCGAGCCGCTCGTGGGGGGGCAATTACGGCTGTGCCAACTAGTGCGGAAGCCGTCAGCTCTTCGGAGTTGGAGGCCATCGGCATTCCCGCCGGGCCTGCACCTCAGGCTACTCCGGTGCCGCTGCCTGGTAATCCACTGAACATTTCCACCGAGTGATGCAGCCCATCGCGCATCCATCCCCGAATTTCGGCCCGCGCCGGGAGGGGTTGGAGTCGTCTCTGATTGTCCTGCACTATACTGCGATGCAAGATCCCAAGGCCGCATTGGAGCGCCTGTGTGATCCCGCACACGAGGTATCTGCCCACTACCTGATCCATCGTGACGGGCGGCTGTTTCAGCTGGTCCCGGAAGAGATGCGCGCTTGGCATGCAGGGGCGGGGTTTTGGGGCGGTCTGGACGACATCAATTCCCGCTCGATTGGCATCGAGTTGGACAATGATGGGGCATCCCCGTTTTCCGAGCCACAGATGGCCACGCTAGAGTCGGTGTTGCCCCAGATTATGCAGCGGTGGCGTATCGCGCCTGTGGGTGTGATTGGTCATAGCGACATGGCGCCTGCGCGGAAGTCCGACCCCGGACGACGTTTCGACTGGGCGCGCTTGGCACGACAGGGATTGTCGATTTGGCCCGAGGGAAGCGATGTGACTGTCGATACCGAGCGCTTTCTAAGCCTGCTCGCGCGCGTTGGCTATCCCATTTCAGATGGGCTGAATCCAGTGCTGCGGGCATTTCGTCAGCGGTTCCGCCCGTGGCAACACGGGGTGTTGGATGCTCGTGATATGGGGATTGCTGAAGACCTTGCCACGCGCTTCGGCGTTGACCGCCCTGTTCCCATCGCCTAAGTCCAGCCCTGCGCGGATGGCTGGATGACCGCGGGTGACTGTCGGGGCTTGCTTCGGCGTGACGCGAGGAAAGTCCGGACTCCACAAGGCAACGGTGCCGGGTAACGCCCGGCCGGGGAAACCCGAGGGACAGCGCCACAGAGAACAGACAGCCTGCGCATGCGCGGGTTATGGTGAAACGGTGGGGTAAGAGCCCACCGCGCTTCTGGCAACAGCGGCGGCACGGCAAGCCCCACCGGGAGCAATGCCTAATAGGGATCGCGCGGGGGTAACCCCAGGGGTGTCTTGCCCCGAGCAGATCCGGGTTGGCAGCTTGAACCTGTTGGTAACAGCAGGTCTAGAGGAATGGTCATCCATGGTGGCGACACCAAGACAGAATCCGGCTTACAGGCCGTCCGCGCACATGATTCTTGTCGGTTTCAAAGATTTAGGCCTCCGGCGGGGATATTTGTGACAAGAAAAAGCAGCGGCGCCGAGGATTCCTCTGCTTTGCGGTTGACTCGGGTTGAATTGGCGCTAAAAGGCGGGTTCCAGAGATTTACGCCGGGCGGCATGCGCCCGCCCGATAGGAGCTTTTGTTATGGCGAAGCCGACCACAATCAAAATCCGCCTGAACTCGACCGCGGATACCGGCCACTTCTATGTGACCAAGAAAAACGCACGCACCATGACCGAGAAAATGGTTGTCAAAAAGTATGACCCGGTTGTGCGCAAGCACGTTGAATACAAAGAAGGCAAGATCAAGTAAGATCGAGTTTCTTTGGGTAAAAAGGCCGTCCCGGTTGGGGCGGCTTTTTTCGTTTCTGGTGTCGGTGGCCACATAGTTTGTCCCTAATGGACATATAGATTGGTATTTCCTAGCAGCACCGCTGACCCTTTCGGAAGAAACGAACCTTCGGTTAGAGCGCGGGGAAGGGGGAAACGAACCCAAGTCTCCAAATTCAGCGAAGTTGTGGAATGTCCGAGCTGAACAACTCTCACTGAACTTTGGGTTTGTATTCACGCGGCGTCTAAGAAGATGCCGATCGAGCCTTTGATGTCGACGACGTCTAATTCTCGCCCGAGAACAGCCCGATACATCGGGTCTGTAAGAACGATCGCCGTTCCTGCGGTTAGCGAGATAAGATGCAGATACAGCAACCTCGGATCCTCGTCAGGTCGCCATCCGCTCAATTGAGCAGCCGTAATATCCTCCCATTGCATGGAAGCGAATTTGTCCACAGAGGACTTCAGATCATCCGAAGCGTGTCGCATGACATCTGGATTTCGCAAGATGTGATGATATGCGGCGTTCTCGGTAGCCCAAAGAACATAGCCGTTCATTGTTTGCCGTAAACGGTCCAAACCCGGCTTTAGGTCTCCTGCCGACTTGCTCGCTTCAATCAGGCGTTCAACGCCGGCTTGGGCGATTTCCCGTAGTAGATCTGCTTTGTTTGCGAAATGCCGCAGCGGGGCAGCGTGACTGACGTTTAAGTCACGGGCGAGACCTCGAAGGCTCAGTTTTTCCAAACCCTCTTTGTCCATAACTTCAATTGCCCTCTCTATGAGGGCGTTTCTCAAGTTGCCGTGGTGATATGGGCCAGACACTGTCCACTCCAAAGGTTGATATTAGCGGTTTCGAACGACTGATGTAGTCAATGACTGCATCGAATCTCTTGTGTGTTCTGTCAATCGTTTGCGGGACCGAAGCTGCCTCTTCCAAAAAGTTTGCCAAAAAATGTTTACATCGACAACATGAATCTTTATGTAGTCGGTGTAAACATTATCTATTCGGTTAAAAGAGGTCGTTTTCGATTTGCGAGAGTCGATAACGAGCGAAAGGCAGGAGAAGCCCAATGACCCAAGCCCCCAATATTTCTGATGCAACCCAAGACACGCCCGTTTTGATTGTCGGGGCAGGACCGACAGGCCTTACTGCCGCGCTGGAACTTGCGCGCCGTGAAATTCCGGTGCGCATCATTGAGCGTCGTGAAGGTCCGTCCGCTTTGTCGCGGGCAGTTGGTATCATGCCATGGGCCATGGACATTCTTGATAAGTCAGGCGCCGGTCCGTTGGTACGTAATGCAGCTCAGCCGGTGCACCGCGTTGAGGTATGGACAGACAAACAGCAAACCATGACACTTTCTATGGACGTTGATCCCGATCCTAATGTTCGTCTGTTCTGCCTCCCTCAAAATGAAACTGAAGCCATACTTGCCGAGAAGCTGGCCGGGCATGGTGTCCAGGTCGAGTATGAGAAAAGCCTTGAAGGGATTTCAGAAGAGGCCGACTTTCCCAAAGCGACGATCAACAGTGAAACAAAATCATATGCTTTCATTCTCGGGGCCGACGGCGTGAGGTCTATGGTTCGGGATTACCTTGGCGAAGAGATGCAGGGGTATGATCTGCCGACTAAATGGTCGATTGCTGATGTGGATGCATCAGGATGGACTGAACCAGGTGTTTTCCGCGTCTATTTGAAGAACGACGGCAATGCCGTCTTCGTGATTCCTATGTCACCCAAACGCTATCGACTTGTTGCATCTGAACCAGATGCGCTTACTGCACTTCCTGTTGAAATGAAAGTTGAGCACCTTCACCGTGCTGGCGACTTCACAATTGGTATCCGTCAAGCTGGCAGCTATGGGCGTGGGCGTATCTGGATTGCCGGCGACGCCGCACACACACATTCGCCTGTTGGTGGCCGCGGCATGAATCTGGGCATCCAAGATGCCGACGAATGGGTGGAGCGTCTAATAACACACCGCCTCGAACCAGAGGGCATGCAAGGTTACAGCGACGCACGCCACGCGCGCGGCAAAGAGATCATCGAATTCACTGAAACGGCACGTAAAAACGTCATGGCCGAGTCCAGCCTAACAAAGACGTTGGCTCTAAAAACGGTTGGTGCCCTTGGAGGCTTGATGCCGATCAACCGCAAACTTGTACGCAGGATGCTCTTGACATAGCTTGCCACCCTTGAGTTGGCATTTGTCTCGTGCATCTGGGATCTTGAAAGCAGCCATTTGAATAGTGTTTTCAAATGGCCTCTTTGTCCGCCCTACGGCTAACGATAGAGACGCTTTGAACGGCTGGTTTCGAGCAAAACTGCGCTCAGGGGCAATCTATTTGTCATGCCGTATCTGGGGAATTGGTGCCGGGCTAGCGGTGCAGGATGCGCTGCGCTACGGTTTGGCCCATCAGGTAATAGGTATTGGGGCCGGGGTGGAAGCCGTCCTCGGCCATCATCTCGGGCGTCAGGGGCAGATCGAAGGGGATGTAGTCCACACCCATCTGTTGTGCCTGTTGGGAAAGGGCCGTGTCAAAGCGACGTGCTTGCAGGCCGAGAAACCAGCGCAGTGGTTGTGGCAGCAGGGGGAACTTCCTAAGCGGGGGGATGCCGGCCACGATTACACGCTTGGCCTGCCAGTCATTGAATAGATGTGCATACAGGTGCTCGCGCTGACGCAGAAGACGTTTCAGAGGGATCTGGCTGGTAATGTCATTCACACCAAGGACGACGAAGGCGACATCGACTGGATGCGCCTCTTGTGCGCGCAGAAGGGGCAGGGTGGTGCGTGTGGTGTTCCCAGTCCGTGCCACCAATTGCCAGTCGACATGGTAAGAGGTGCTGAGTGCTTGAACAAGCTGTCCTGAAAGCGCTTCGGTCTGATGTGTGGCCCCCACGCCGGCAGCAGACGAATCCCCTGTGATCAGAAGTGTCAAAGGCTGACCCTGCCCGCTTGCCCCCGAGCGGTGGCCAGGAGGCTCGGGAAGCCGTCTGGCGGTCTTACGCACGCGCAGCGCCTGATAGGTCAGGAACGGGCTGAGCAGCAGCTTGGCGAGGGTTTCAAGAATCACGAACACGGGCGTCATCTCATAAAAAAGGGCCGGTCGCGATGACCGGCCCTGTTGTTTTCAGGCAGTGCAGATCACTCGCGGTTGCCCAGGAACTGCAGCAGGAACATGAACAAGTTGATGAAGTCCAGATACAGGTTCAGAGCACCCATAATTGCGGATTTCGCCAGCCATTCGCTGTCCATTGCATGGGCATGTGCGATGTAGTCATTCTTGATTTTCTGCGTGTCATAGGCGGTCAGGCCCGCAAAGATCAGAACGCCAATCACCGAGATCGCGAAGTGAATCATCGACGAGCCGATGAAGATGTTCACGATCGATGCAATGATAATACCGATCAGACCCATAATCAGGAATGCACCCATCGGCCCAAGGTCGCGCTTGGTCGTGTAGCCGTAAAGGCTGAGACCTGCGAAGGCGATGGCAGTGATCAGGAAAGTATTCGCAATCGACATGCCGGTGAACACGACGAAAATATAGCTGATCGACACACCCATCACAGCCGAGAAGGCGTAGAAGAACAGCTGTGCGCCAGCGGCGGACAGGCGGTTGATCATTGCGCCAAAGGCAAAAACCATGATCAGCGGGGCAAACATCACGATGTAACGGGTAAAGCCGGTGAACAGCGTTTCCATCATCGCGGCGTTGTTGCCCACGGCCCAAGCAGCCGCAAAGGTCAGAAGCAGACCCATCGACATGGTGCCGTATACTTTGTTCATATGGGCGCGCAGCCCTTCGTCGATCGCGGCGCGTGTACCAGCACCTGCGCGGATCGTGTCAAACTCAGCCATTGAGACCTCCAAGCAAACTTTCTTTGGCGGCCCCCAAAACAGAAACCGCCCTTGGCCGTTATATTGGCAAGGGCGGCGTAATTTTCAAGTGTTTAACGGCGTGAAACGCTTAGTATTACCAGTGTGCCGGTACGTCCCAGATCGGACGGCCAGCTTCACGGTCGGCTTCGGCGCGGGTCAGGCCCAGATCTTTCAGGCGGTGATCGTCAAGCTGCGACAGGGCTACGCGCTCGCGACGGGTCTGGATTGCGGTTGCAAGCCACGTCAGCGGCGAGAAGCTGTGCTTTACGGCGGGGGCGTTGGTGCAGGTTACGGCGGTCATCTCGTCTCTCCTTGGTGTTTGCGATGGATGATGTGTGTTGCATCAAATTTCTTGATTGTTATGCTTGGTTGGGTGAAATAAGTAAAATGAATGATTGTGTGTTAATATATCACGGAGGTTGATGTGCCGCGTAATCTTGATCTGACTGCCTTACGCAGCTTTGCGACTGTCGCCGATGCCGGAGGTGTAACCCGAGCAGCCGGACTTCTGCATCTGACGCAATCCGCTGTGTCCATGCAATTGAAGCGTCTCGAGGAAAGCTTGGGCCGCCCGTTGCTTGATCGTTCGGGTCGCGGCGTTTCTTTGACTGCCGATGGCGAACAGCTTCTGGGCTATGCGCGTCGCATTCTGCGTCTGAATGACGAGGTTTATTCGCGGCTGACCGATCAGGCCTTTGAGGGTGAAGTTGTTTTGGGTGTGCCAGCCGATGTGGTCTATCCGGCAATCCCCAAAGTGTTGCGGCAGTTTCATGCGGCCTATCCGCGGATGCGGGTTCAGTTGATCTCGTCCTATACCAGTCGATTGAAGGCGATGTTTGCGCGCGGGGAGTGCGACGCCATTCTGACCACGGAAGAGGAAATGGACGCCGGCGGCGAGACATTGACTGCGTTGCCGCTGGTCTGGGTCGGCGCACCGGGCGGGCAGGCGTGGCGGCAACGCCCCTTGCGCTTGGCGTTCGAGCATAACTGCATCTTCCGAAAAGGTGTACAGCAGGCGTTGGACGAAGCGGGTATCTCCTGGGAAATGGGCGTCGAAAGCGATTCGACCCGCACCATCGAAGCGTCTCTGTCCGCTGACCTCGCCGTTCATGCGGTGATCGAAGGCACCGTGCGCAGTGATCTGGATGTGGTTGATCACGGCGGCGCGCTGCCGGACCTCGCGGTCACGCAGGTGAACATGTACGCCGCCAAAAGCAGCCATCAGGCGATGGATGATCTTCTGGATATGATCCGGCGCGCCTTTGACGAACTATAAAGCCTGCGATGGGTCTAGCTATTCGGCCCCATCGTCACCACCACCTTGCCGGTGGATTTGCGGCTGCGCAGAAGTTCGAGCGCATCTTCGGCCTGTTCAAGCGGCAGTGTATGACTGACATGTGGGTGGATCTTGCCCTCGGCGTACCACGTAAGAAGCTGACGAAGGCTGTCAGTCAGGACGTCGGCATTGAATTTTAAGTATCCGCCCCAATAGAACCCGATTGTGGTGATGTTCTTCACCAGCATGTGGTTGGGTTTCAGATTTGGCATGTCGCCGGATGCGAACCCGATATACAGGAACCTTCCGTCTGGATTCGTGGCACGGAACGCGGCTTCGCCTTGCTCTCCGCCGACCGCGTCATAAACAACATCAGCCCCGCCGAGGGCCTTCACGACCTCGCGGATATCTTCGCTGGTGCTGTCGATCATATGATCGGCCCCCGCCTTCTTGCAGATTTCCAGCTTATCGGCGCCGCGTGCGCAAGCGATGACACGCGCGCCCATCACTTTCCCGATTTCGACGGCGGTCAGGCCGACACCACCCGCAGCGCCAAGCACCAGCAAAGTTTCGCCGGGTTGTAGGCGGGCTTTATAGTCCAGTGCCATGTGGCTGGTGCCATAGGTGATTTGGAACGCAGCGGCGTCCTCGAAGCTCATGTTGTCGGGCAGGGGCAGGCAGCGATCCGCAGGGAAGACGCCCTCATCTGCTAGGCCGTCCTTGCCGGAAAAAACGACAACCCGTGTTCCCACGGCAAGCCCGCCAGTTTCAGGGCCGAGTTCGGTCACGATGCCAGCGGGCTCCATCCCAAGAGAAAAAGGCGTTTCAGGCGTGTCTTGGTAGCGCCCCTTGGTCATCAAAAGATCTGCGAAATTTAGGCCGCAGGCACGAATGTCAACGCGGGCGTGGCCGGGCTGAAGAGGCAGGGCCGACAGCGCGGTTAAAGTGGGCTGTTTTCCAAGTTCTGATACGCGAAATGTCTTCATGGGGCCTCCTACTTGTGATGTAGCGCGCTTGCTTCTGAAAATCGAGAACAACAAGTAGCGTCCATGGTTGCCCAGTCCTTAACGGGTTAAATTGCCAAGCTTTTATGATTATGCTAAACAGAAGTTGCGTGTTGGCTATGCGGGAATTCACCCGCAGGGGTGGTGGATGGTCTTTCACACTCGCCAGAGCCATCTGGTCGCGCGTGGGGAAATGGGGAACTACGCCTGTTGTGAGGCGCGGGGACTGTTATCAAGAAGTGAGTTTGGCTGTTTTGCAGCCGATTAACGAGGAGTTATTGGATGAAGCATCCTGTGGATATCCATGTTGGAAAACGTGTCCGGCATCGGCGCTGGATGGTGGGGATGACCCAGCAGCAATTGGCCGAACAAGTCGGGATTAAGTTCCAACAAATCCAGAAATACGAAACCGGTATGAACCGGGTGTCGGCGTCCCGTCTTTGGGATATGGCCTCGGCGCTTTCAGTTCCGGTCAGTTTCTTTTTCGAGGGCTTGGAAGACCATACGGATGAGATAACCAGCGACACTATTCCTGGTGATATTCTTGCGGATAAGGAAGCGCTTGAGCTGGTTCGAAGCTACTATGCCATCCCTGAAAACCAGCGCCGCCGTCTGTTTGAATTGGCGCGCGTGCTGTCCGATGTCGCCTGACGCTTGACGTAACTGACCCAACGCTGATACCGCGCTTTAGACAGCAGGGAGATCAGCGATGCAGGCGTTAAGCACAGAGACTAAGACCGAACTAATTCGCGTTGCGAACGTTTTGGCGGACGCGGCGCGAACTGCTGTGCTTCCACATTTTCGATCAGATGGTCTGACGGCGGATAACAAGCTGGATGAAGGGTTTGATCCCGTCACGGAAGGTGACCGCGCAGCCGAGAAAGCAATGCGCGCTCTGCTGGCAGAGATGCGCCCTGAGGATGCAATCGTCGGCGAAGAGTTTGGTGCGAAAGAGGGTGCAAGCGGTCTGACTTGGGTACTAGATCCGATCGACGGCACGCGCGGTTTTCTGTCCGGCACCCCCACATGGGGAGTGCTGATTGCCGTCGGACCTGAAACGGGCCCGCAGTTGGGCGTCATCGACCAACCCTACATCAAAGAGCGTTTTTTGGGCGGATTTGGTGAAGCTTGGGTGGACGGGCCAATGGGGCGACGCGAACTGAGAACGAGGGTGACCTCAGAACTGTCTGACGCGATCCTCTTTACGACGTTCCCGGAAGTCGGCACCTCTGCGGAAGGCGAGGCGTTTCATGCTGTGTCGCGCCAGACCAAGCTGACGCGCTATGGGATGGATTGTTATGCCTATGGGCTAGTCGCCGCAGGGCAGGTCGATTTGGTAATTGAAGCGGGTCTGCAATCCTATGACGTTCAGGCCCCGATTGCGGTGATCGAGGCAGCGGGTGGGATTGTCACCGACTGGCAGGGCGATCCAGTTCATCAGGGTGGCCGTGTCTTAGCTGCCGCGAATGCGAAACTGCATGCGCAGGCGCTTGAGATTTTGTCGCAGGTCTGACGGTTATTTGATCTTCTGACCGCCGGCCCAAACCGCCGAGATTGCGCGATCATCCCCCATCATGATGGTGGGAAAAAGGGCTTCCCAGATCGTCGCGGCCCGGTCCGTACGCTGTGCAATCGCTGGCGTCGATTTAAGGTCAACCGCAATGATGTCGGCCTCGTACCCTTTGGCCAGACGCCCGATCCGATCACCCATGTGGATGGTTTGTGCTGATCCGGCGGTTGCAAGCCACCACAGCTGCGCGGGGTGCAAAGCTTTGCCCGACAACTGTCCAACCTCATAGGCCGCTGCCATCGTGCGCAACATCGAGAAACTGGATCCGCCGCCGGTGTCCGTGGCCAGACCGATCCTGTGCCCCTGCGCCACCAACCCCTGCATGTCAAAAAGACCCGAGCCAATAAACATGTTCGACGTAGGGCAGTGGATCAAGCTTGCGTCCAGTTCGCGGATCCGGTCACGTTCGCGTTCCGTCAGGTGGATTGCGTGGCCCAGAAGCGCGCCTTTACCTACCAGACCGAACTGCTCGTAGACATACAGATAGTCCTCGGCGTCAGGAAAAAGGTCCGCGACCCATGCAATTTCCTCGTGTTGCTCGCTGATATGGGTTTGCATCAGAACGTCGGGATGTTCGGCCCAAAGCGCACCCAAGGCCTCCAGCTGTTCCGGGGTTGATGTCGGCGCAAAACGCGGCGTGATCACGTAAGATAGGCGGTCTTGCCCGTGCCAGCGATCCAGCAGCATCTTGCTGTCGTCATATGCAGATTGCGCTGTGTCGCGCAGGTTGTCCGGCGCGTTGCGATCCATGCAGGTCTTGCCGCCCAGAACACGAAGCCCACGTTTCTGCGCGGCCGTGAAATAGGCATCCACGCTTTCGGGATGGATGGTGCAATAGCTGACGGTCGTTGTCGTGCCCGCCGCTGTCACCAGATCGAAATAGGTTTCGGCAATTTGGGTCGCGTGATCTGCATCACCAAACCGGCTTTCTTCCGGGAACGTATAGCTGTTCAACCAGTCGATCAGTCGCTTGCCCCAAGATGCAATGATGGCTGTTTGCGGGTAATGCACATGCGTGTCGACGAAACCGGGGGACAGAAGGGCATCCCTCATATCGGTCACCTGCGCCGTGGGATACTGGGCGCGTAGGGTATCCGCGTCACCCACATCGGCAATTGTCCCATCGTGCACCAGAACCGCACCGTGGCGGATATGCGTGGCCGCATCCTCGGGCCGTCCGTCGAAAGGTGTGTTCGTAAACTGAAGCACTTGTCCCAAAATCAGTTCCATTGGCCTCTCCGTTTTTCGCCGTCGTTTAAGGTAGGCTGCGAAATTCACAGGTTCAATGTCTTTCTGCCGGTTCACTTGCCTGTCTGTCTGTCCTATTGTCGGGCCAAGAAACGGACGGAGGGCGCGCGATGCTGGATGACCAACAAATCGACGATACGCCCGAAGAAGGTGACTACGAGCTGGATCGCCAAACCTTTGGCCCGGTTCGTGATGCGCTGGTCGCCGAAGATGCCCTTGCGCTTCAGACCCTTTTGGATCCTCTGCACGCCGCAGACATTGCCGACCTTGTTGAACAGCTGCCCGAGGACGAGCGCGATACGTTCGTGCGTTTGTACGGCACCGAGTTTGACGGCGAGGTGTTGTCCGAACTGGACGAGGGTCTGCGCGAAGACGTGGTTGGCGCGATGGAGCCCGCCGTTCTGGCCGAGGCCGTGCGCGATCTGGAAACAGATGACGTTGTTGACCTGATCGAGGATTTGGACGACCCGCAGACCAAAGCTGTTCTGGATGCTCTGGATGATGATGACCGGGTGGTTGTCGAACAATCCCTGACTTATCCCGAGGAATCGGCAGGCCGTCTTATGCAGCGCGAACTTGTGGTCGCGCCGGATCACTGGAATGTCGGGCAGACCATCGATTTCTTAAGATCGCAAGACGATTTACCCGAGCAGTTCTATCACGTGATTTTGGTTGATCCACGCATGCGCCCGACCGGATACGTCACATTGGGCCGCTTGATGGGAAGCGCACGCGACATCGCGTTGACCGCGATTACCGAAGACAGCTTCCGCATCATTCCGGTTCTGCAGGACGAGGGCGAAGTGGCCTATGCCTTCAACCAGTACCACCTGATCTCGGCCCCCGTTGTGGACGCGGATGAACGTCTGGTTGGCGTCATTACCATCGACGATGCGATGGCCATTCTGGATGAAGAGCACGAAGAAGACATTCTGCGTCTGGCAGGTGTGGGTGAAGAAAGCTCTCTGTCGGATAAGGTTGTGGAAACCACCAAGCGCCGCTTTCCGTGGTTGGCCGTGAACCTTGTGACCTCGATCTTGGCGTCGCTGGTCATCGCCCAGTTTGACGCAGTGATTGCCCAGTTCGTGGCTTTGGCTGTCTTGATGCCGATCGTTGCTTCGATGGGCGGGAATGCAGGCACACAGTCCCTGACCGTGGCGGTGCGTGCGATTGCCACGAAAGACCTGACCTCGGCCAACTTGTGGCGCGTGATCTGGCGGGAAGCGGCCGTTGGGTTGGTGAACGGGATCATCTTTGCGGTGGTCATGGGGATTGTTGGTGTCATCTGGTTTGGCACGCCCCTTTTGGGTGTCGTGATCGGCGTGGCGATGGTCGTGAACCTTGTGATCGCAGGGCTTGCAGGCGTTATCATTCCAGTGGTGCTGGATCGGTTGGATATCGACCCGGCACTGGCCTCGGGCGCGTTCGTGACTACGGTCACGGATGTTGTGGGGTTCTTTGCCTTCCTTGGCCTTGCCGCCGTATTGCTGACTTGACCACCCTGACTGGATTTCGACATGACTGATCTGACTGCCGTGAAAGCGGCTGCCCGCAAAGCTGCCTTTGCCCGCCGAAAAGAGGCGCATTCTGAAGCGCGGTCTGCGCTGGGCGTGGCGCACTTGATTTCGGTTCTGAACGACCACAAAGGCAAAGCGATTGCTGGCTATATGCCGATCCGGACCGAGATCAATCCCTTGCCCGCGATGGCGGCGATGGCCGCGTGGTCCACAATCGGCGTGCCGTATATCGTGGGGGAAGGGCAGGCGCTGAACTTCGCCAATTGGCGCCCCGACAGTGACATGGTGGATGGCCCTTTTGGCGCACAAGTGCCCGCCGAGCTTGAGTTCATCACACCCGAGGTCGTTGTGGTCCCCTTGGTGGGCTTTGACCGAAACGGCGGGCGTCTGGGCTATGGCGGCGGTTTCTATGATCGTACGCTGGAAGGGCTGCGGGCCGCGCGTCCGACATTAGCAATCGGCTATGCCTACAGCGCACAAGAGGCAGAAGGGCTGCCGCTTGAACCCACTGACCAGCCCTTGGACGCGATTGTGACTGATGAAGGCGTGACTTGGTTCTAGCGCCCAACAGCAAACGGGCCCACTTTTGTCAGCGGGCCCGAAGGTTTTCAGATCAAGCTTTACTCGGCGGGCATCGGTTCGCGGTTGCGGAACCATCCCAATCGGCGAAACAACATCCAATCCAACAGCAATGCAAGGATCAGGCTAGCGCCCATCAACGGCAGCAGGATCATCAAAACAATTACGGTAAGGCCCATGCCCCAGCCTAGCTTGGCTTCGGGTGCACGTGGCACGCCCAGCTCGCCCTCTGGGCGGCGTTTCCACCACGCGACAAAACCGGACACGGCCAGCAAAACGCCCAAACCCGCGGCCAGCGTGTTCAGCGCAAGGTTAAGTGGGCCGAACAGCTCGCCCTGATGCAGGCTGATGCCGTAGGAGACGGTTCTGGCAATGATCGGATTGTCACTGAAGTCGATCCGTTTCAGGACGTCGCCAGAATACTGGTCCACCACAAGCTCTGTCTGCTCCGACCGGACGCGTGAGGCTGAGTGCATCCAATAAGACGCGTCGGGTTTGCGCGGTGGCTTGATCTCCATCGGGAAGGCCAGCCCTTGGTTGCGCCCGATTGCGACGATCTGTGCGATGGGCAGTGTCTCTCCGCTATCCATTGTGGATTTCGGCGCGCCCCCACCAAAGCGCAGCGACACGCTTTTCTGTCCGGTTTGTGTTTGCACATAGCTTAGCCCGCCGCCCCAGGCATCCGTCCATGGCAGGCCCGAAATCAGCAGCGGCGTGATCAGTAAGGCTGCAAGCATCCCTGTGAACATATGCGTCTCGCGCCACCATGCCCGACCGTTCGAGCGGGGCAGTGAAACCGCGTCGCGCAAGCTGCGCTTTCCACGTGGCCACCACAGGATGACGCCAGTGATCATTAAAACGATGGCCCAATGGGCGGCGAGTTCGACAAACTTGGTGCCGATCTTTCCGCCCAGAAGTTCTCCGTGGAACTTTTTGACCATGCGCATGAACAATTTGCCGCGCGGAACCGAGGCCAAGACCTCGCCCGTATATGGGTTCACCCATGCGACCGAGCGTACATTGTCGCCGGTGTTGTACTCGATCTGGGTGGATCGGGTCGGGTCCTCATACACGGTGATCAAGCGAAGGCGCTTCATGCCATGTGCATCGGTCAATGCATCGATTTGGTCGGCATAGCTCAGCTTTGGTCCGGTGATGTCGACATGGGTGCGGTCGGCGTAAAGCCAGCTTTCGATTTGAGGTTTGTAAAGATAAAGCCCGCCGGAAAGGGATAGGATCAGCATGAAGGGCAGCACATAAAGCGCAGCCAGAAAATGCCATTTCCATACGAGGCGATAGAAGGCGCCGCCCGATAGGCGCGCCTGTGCGACCGGGGCCGCAGTTTCCTGAAGTGTCATAGGTATATCCTTGAAAATCTGAGATGTGGTGTGTGTCAGACAGTCAGGATTGGAGGGGCACGCGCAGGTCTACGCCGCAAGTATGGGGGATCTGTCCGGGCGGTGTGTCGAAAAAGGCCCGCAACCTGTCCGTGGTTTCGCGACAGAGTTTGCCACAGGGGTACGGCGCGCGCGTCAGCTTGAAGGATGTCACCCATGATACAGGGTGCGCTGTTCGCGTCTTCGGCCGTTTCAACTGGGTTGCCTTGCGCGTCCAGCCTGATGGTCACAATCCCATCGCCGGTACACAGGACCACGACCTGAAGATCCCCAAGCAGCACCATTTGCACAGCCGATCCGACCTTGGGCAAGATAATCGCAAGGCTTAGGACAAGGACCAATATGATGCGGTGTGCTGCATTCATGGCGTGTATGTGCCCCAGCGCGATCGAAACCGCCAGAAGATTGTGCAGGGCCCCTGCTGGGTCTTGCCCTTTCGGGCCGAGCCGCCTAGGGCTGTTGGGTATGAAGATACTCTTTCTTGGCGATATTATGGGGCGTGCCGGGCGGCGCGCAGTGACGGAGCGGCTGAAGACGCTGCGTGAGGAATGGAAGCTCGATTTCGTGGTCGCGAATGGCGAAAATGCCACCAGCGGTCATGGGCTGAACGCGGGGCACGCGAAGACGCTGCTGGATGCAGGTGTGGATGTGATCACCCTTGGCGATCACGCGTTTGATCAGCGCGATATGCTAAGCTTTTGCGAGCAGGAAAAACGCATTATCCGCCCGTTGAATTTTGCCAAGGATTGTCCCGGAGTGGGCGCGCGTGTCTTCACAGATGTGCGTGGCCGCAAGATCCTTGTGACACAGGTTTTGGGGCAAGTCTTTATGAAGCGGGCTTATGATGATCCGTTCTCGGCCGTTGATCTGGTGTTGAAGCGGCACACGCTGGGCGGGGCTGTGCAGGCGTCTTTGGTGGATATCCACTGCGAAGCCACGTCCGAGAAGATGGGCGTGGGTCATTGGTGCGACGGACGCGCCAGTGTGGTAGTGGGCACGCATACCCACATCCCGACCGGCGACGCGCAAATCCTGCCCAAAGGCACTGCGTTTATGGCGGATGCTGGGATGTGCGGCGATTATGACAGTGTGATTGGCATGCAGAAGGAAGAGCCAATGCGCCGCTTTGTCACGGGCATGGCAAAAGGGCGTTTCACCCCAGCGGAAGGCGAGGCAACGCTGTCTGGCCTTTACATCGAAACGGATGACCGGACCGGCAAGGCCACGCGCGTTCAGATGGTGCGAAACGGGGGGCGTTTGGTGCCATCCTCGCCCTTGGATGCGGGCTGATTTCCCAACCGCCCTAAAACCGCGCTTGCCCCTGTGCATTCGGCAGGGCAAAACTGGTCCAAGTGATTAAATGGGGACAGTGCATGGGTTTATTCGAGTTCAGTGCCAACACGCAGGCTGTGATCGCCCTGATGACCGTGGCCGGGATGTTCGTGCTGTTTCTGCGCGAAAGCTTCCCAACTGAAGTTGTCGCCATTGGCGGTGTCTCGATCATGCTGGTCATGGGCATTCTGGACTATGAAAGCGCGCTTGAAGTGCTGTCAAACCCAGCTCCATGGACCATCGCCGCCATGTTTATCGTGATGGGCGCGCTGGTACGTACAGGCGCGCTTCAGTGGTTCACGCAGATTGCGGAAAAGAAAGCCGAGCACAGTCCAATGATGGCTCTGGCCGCGTTGATGGGATTCGTCGTAATCTCGTCTGCTGTGGTGTCGAACACACCTGTTGTTGTGGTGATGATCCCTGTTTTCATACAGCTTGCCAAGAAAATCGGACGTTCGGCGTCAAAGCTGCTGATCCCGCTGAGTTATGGGGCCATTTTAGGGGGCACGCTTACGCTGATCGGCACCTCGACCAACCTGCTTGTGGATGGTGTGGCGCGCGAAGGCGGGTTGGAGCCCTTCACGATTTTCGAGGTCACGCCCCTGGGCATCGTGCTGGTTGCGTGGGGCATGATTTACCTGCGTTTCATCGCGCCAAAGATCCTGCCAGATCGCGACAGTATGGCCACGCTGTTGACGGATAAGTCCCGCAAAAAGTTTTTTACCGAGGCCGTGATCCCGCCGGAAAGCAACCTGATTGGCCGCGAGGTGAACGGGGTGCAACTGTTCAAACGCGAAGGCGTCCGACTGGTCGACGTGGTGCGCGGTGATACCTCGCTGCGCCGTGATCTAACCGGTGTGACACTTCAGGTCGGCGACCGCGTTGTTTTGCGCACAGCAATGACCGAGCTTCTAAGCCTTCAGCGCGACAAAGGCCTGAAGCGCGTGGATCAGGTGTCGGCAGTCGAAACCACGACGGTCGAGGTTCTGATCTCGCCCGATTGCAAGATGGTGGGCAAGCGGTTGGGAAAAATGCGCCTGCGTCGGCGCTATGGTGTCTATCCGTTGGCGGTGCATCGCAAGAACCAGAATATTGGCCGACAGCTGGACGATCTGGTGGTCCGCGTCGGTGATACGCTTTTGCTGGAAGGGGCACCTGAAGATATCCAGCGCTTGGCGCAGGACATGGATCTGGTGGACGTCACCGCCCCATCGGATCGCGAATACCGTCGCGGTCACGCCCCTATTGCAGTGGCGGCGCTGATTGGGCTTGTCGCCTTGGCAGGGTTCGGGGTCGCTCCGATATTCCTGCTGGCTGTCTTGGCGGTGGCCGTTGTGCTGTTGACCCGCTGCATCGACGCGGACGAGGCTTTCGGGGCAGTGGATGGGCGCCTTTTGGTTCTTATTTTCTCGATGCTTGGAATTGGCGCCGCACTTGAAAGCTCGGGCGCAGTGGCGCTGATCGCGGAAGGGATTGCACCGATTTTGGGCAAGCTGCCACCCTTCCTGATTGTCTGGGCGATTTACCTGCTGACGTCTGTATTGACCGAACTGGTCTCGAACAATGCGGTCGCTGTGGTGGTCACGCCGATTGCCATTGGGTTGGCAACGGCACTGGGCCTTGATCCGCGCCCGTTGGTAGTGGCCGTGATGGTGGCCGCATCTGCCAGCTTTGCGACGCCGATTGGGTATCAGACGAACACGCTTGTTTACGGTCCGGGGGGCTATAAGTTTTCGGACTTCCTGAAGGTTGGTATCCCGTTGAACCTGTCCGTGGGCATTTTGGCGTCGGCTCTTATCCCGGTCTTCTGGCCGCTCTGATGACCTTTTTCTTGTCAGAAATATCCTGGGGTGAGCGCGGCAGGCGCGAGGGGCAAAGCCCCTTTTACAGCGGCCAGAACACCAAAATTGCCGGGATCGACACGGCCACAACCAAGATTTCAAGCGGCAGCCCCATACGCCAGTAGTCTCCGAACTTATAACCGCCGGGGCCAAGGATCAGAGTGTTGTTTTTGTGCCCAATGGGCGTCAGGAACGCACAAGATGCTGCGATTGCGACGGCCATAAGGAAGGGGTCCGGGTTTTTTCCAAGGGCTTGTGCCATCTGGATGCCAACCGGGGCTGCGACGATGGTGGTTGCGGTGTTGTTCAACACATCTGACAGGGTCATGGTCACGATCATCAACACGGTTAGGACGGCCCAGGCGGGAAGCCCCTGCGTGATCCCCACCAGTGTTCCGGCAATCAGCTCTGTCCCGCCCGAAGATTCCAATGCGGCACCCAATGGGATCATCGAGCCCAGAAGGACCACCACGGGCCATTCGATATGGGTATAAAGCTCGGAAAGCGGGACGATCTTGGCCAGCACATATCCAACCACAACAAGCCCAAGTGCGACGGGCAGATAGATCAGGCCAAGACTTGCGGCAGCAACGGCAGCAGCAAACAGTCCGATGGCCAGCCAGACTTTTTCGTCGCGCGTCACGGTCAATCCGCGTTCCGCCAAAGGCAGGCAGCCCAGCCATTCGGTGACGTCGGCCTCGGACCCTTGTGGCACCAGAAGTAGCAAAATGTCGCCCGGTTGGACTTCGGTCTTGCGAACCTGTTTGTTGATCTTTTTGCCCGCACGCGAAATGCCCATCAGGACCGAGCGTTGCCGCCAATTCAGCCCGATGGCCTGCGCGGTTTTCCCGGCGATGCGGGCGTTTTCTGGAACGACCACTTCAATCTTGGACAGGCCATCACCCTCGGCCTTCAGCTTTTCTTCGCGGGTTTCTTCCGCGAAAGCCAGACCGGTGGCGGCACGAAATTCATCCAGCGCCTCGGGCGTGGCTTCAAGCACCAGCGCGTCATCTGCCTGAAGTTTCGTTGCGCGCTGGGTGCCATAGCGGCGCGTACCACTGCGTACCAGTCCAAGGATCGCAACGTCGTTCTTTTCGGCGATTTCAAGCAGTTCTTTTACACGCTTGCCGATATGCTTTGAGCCCTCCGGAACGGTCAGTTCAGCAACATATTGGCCAAAGTCGTCCATCGGGTTGGACCCATTCTTGCCGGCATCAGGCTGTGGGATTAGCCGCCAGCCGATCAAAGCGACGAAAATCAGGCCCGCGATGGCTGTTACGCCGCCGACCGGCGCAAAATCGAACATCTTGAACGGCTCGCCCAATGCGTCCTCGCGGATCGAGGCGATGATGATGTTGGGGGGCGTCCCGATTAGTGTGACCATGCCACCAAGGATGGTAGCAAAGGACAACGGCATCAAACTGAGGCCCACGGGCCGCGCGGCCTTGCGCGCGGTCTGGATGTCGACGGGCATCAAAAGCGCCAGCGCGGCCACGTTGTTCATGAAGGCAGACAGGACCCCGCCAATGGCTCCCATCAAGGCGATATGTGCGCCCAGTGAGCGCGACGCGTCAACAAGTGTGCGGGTGATCAAAAATACCGCCCCTGACCGTACCAGCCCGGCAGACACGACCAGCACCAATGCCACAACCAGTGTGGCGGGGTGGCCGAAGCCGGAAAATGCCTCTTTCGTGGGGACAACGCCAAGCACGACCCCCAGCATCAGCGCAGAAAAGGCTACGATATCATAGCGAAAACGGCCCCAAAGAAGCAGGCCGAAGACGGCCCCGAAAAGCGAAAACAGGATGATCTGATCAGTTGTCATGCCCAAGGCTTACCGCGTGGACGTGGGCGCGTCACCCGTAGATTACGGGGAAAAGTGTGGCAACAAGCAGCAGGGCCATGGTGATGTTGAAGGCGCGCAGCCGTGTTGGGTTGGTCAGGATGACGCGTATTTTCTGGCCCAGAATCGTCCAGGTTGACACTGAAGGTAAGTTCACTGCTCCAAATATCAACGCCACCAGCACGACAGCCCCCAAATCGCGCGAGGGTGCATAGGCGCTGATTGCTGTAAGAGCCATGGCCCACGCTTTGGGGTTTACCCACTGAAAGGCTGAGGCCTGCAAAAACGTCATCGGTGTGCCGCCGGTTTTGCCCGTTCCTGGCTCGGAGGCGCGGGCGATTTTCCACGCAAGCCAAAGCAAATACAGCACACTGCCTGTCTTCAGTGCCAAATAGCTGACCGGGTAGGCGTCAAAAAGCTGCATCAGCCCCGCGCCCACAAGCACCACCATCAATGTAAAGCCAAGTCCGACGCCAAGCATATGCGGGATGGTGCGGATAAACCCGAAATTTGCCCCCGATGCCATGAGCATCAGATTGTTCGGTCCGGGCGTGATGGACGACACGAAGGCGAAGGTCACAAGGGCGAGGAGAAGGTCATATGTCATTGCCGGATTGTTGCTGATAGTTTGCGCTTGTGGATTGCAAAGTTGTGAAAAAATGACGTAGTAATGCAATTAATGGTGAAGATTGATCTAATAAATCAGCGAATATTGCGCGAATTGTCACGAGATGGGCGCCTTCCCAATACCGAATTGGCGGATCGGGTGGGGCTGTCGCCCTCGGCCTGTTTGCGTCGGGTGCAAGATCTTGAACGGCAAGGTGTCATCACGGGTTATCGCGCGGTTCTTGATCCGGCTGCGATGGGCGTGGGGTTTGTCGCCTATGTTACGGTCGGGCTTTCCGACCACACTAAGGCCGCTCAGGAAGGGTTCGAACGCGCCATTGCGTTGTTTGACGAAGTGCGCGAATGCCACAACATCACTGGCACGGTTGAATACCTTCTGCGTGTCGAAGCCGAGGATCTGGTTGCCTATAAGCGGTTCCATACGGACAAGCTGGGTACGCTGCCGCAGGTGCATCAGATCGTCACTCATGTGGTGATGGGATCGCCCAAAGACGATCGTGCCTAAAGCAATCGGGTAACGCCCCTTGCCCCTTGTCCGCCCCATGGGCTATTGAACCTCGAACGAAGAACTTAGTCGGAGGTCGCCATGGCTGGCCACTCAAAATGGGCAAACATCCAGCACCGCAAAGGTCGCCAGGATAAACTGCGCTCGAAGCTGTTTTCGAAGCTCGCAAAAGAGATCACCGTGGCTGCCAAAATGGGCGACCCGGATCCGGACAAGAACCCGCGTCTGCGTCTGGCGGTGAAAGAAGCCAAGTCGCAATCCGTACCGAAGGACGTGATCGAACGCGCGATTAAAAAGTCGCAAGGCGGGGACGCCGAAAACTATGACGAGATCCGGTACGAGGGCTATGGCCCGAATGGTGTCGCGATCATCGTCGAGACCATGACCGACAACAAGAACCGCACCGCATCAACCGTGCGCTCGACCTTTACCAAGAACGGCGGGAACCTGGGCGAAACCGGGTCGGTGGGTTTCATGTTCGACCGTAAGGGCGAAGTGATTTATGGCGCTGATGCTGGCGATGCCGACACCGTGATGGAAGCTGCGATCGAAGCCGGTGCCGAGGATTGCGAAAGCGACGAGAACGGCCACCGCATCGTTTGCGCAGACACCGATCTGAACGAAGTGTCGACAGCGTTGGAAGCTGCGTTGGGCGAGTCCGACTCGACCAAGTTGATCTGGCAGCCGAACATCACCACCGAGCTTGACCTTGAGAACATGCAAAAGCTGATGAAGCTTGTTGATGCGCTTGAGGATGATGACGATGTGCAGCGCGTCACCACCAATTTCGAAGCCTCGGACGAGGTGATGGCGCAGCTCTAAGCCCGCGCCTTGAAAAGATATCAGGCCCCGGTTCGGTTTTGCCGTGCCGGGGTCTCTTGTTTCTGAAGCTGATCCAGTGTCTTGTCGCCGCATGAGCAGTCCACACATCGAAAATCACCGCCCCGCGCATGGGATCGCATGGATGCTGGCCGCAGGGTTCCTGTTTGTCGGTCTGAACGTGCTGGTCAAATATGTGGGGCAGACAATGCCCTCGTCTCAGGCGGCGTTCTTGCGGTTCTTGTTTGGGCTTCTGTTCGTCATGCCCGCCCTTGTAAAACTGCCGCAAGCACAGTTTTCGCCGCTGGTCTGGCGGCTGTTTGTTGTGCGCGGCGTGGTGCATGTGGGGGCCGTGCTGTGCTGGTTTTATGCGATGACCCAAATCACCATCGCCGAGGTGACGGCGATGAATTACCTGAACCCGATCTATGTCATGCTGGGCGCGGCGCTCTTTCTGGGCGATACGTTTTCTACCCGTCGCATGATGGCCGTTGGCGTGGCGTTTCTGGGCGTGCTGATCGTTCTGCGCCCCGGCGTGCGCGAGCTGGGGGACGGACATCTGGCGATGGTGTTCACGGCGATCTTCCTTGGTGCGTCCTATTTGCTCGCGAAACGGTTGTCACAGGACGCAACGGCAGCGCAGATCGTGGCGATGATGTCGCTGACCGTGACCATTGGCTTGCTGCCCGTGGCGTGGTTTGTTTGGGAGCCGCTGACATTGGTACAAGCGGGCTGGCTTGTTCTGGTCGCATTCTTTGCAACGGCGGGCCACTACGCGATGACCCGCGCCTTTGCCGAGGCGCCGGTGTCCGTGACGCAACCCGTGACCTTCCTTCAGATCATATGGGCGTCGATGGTGGGCGTTCTCCTGTTTGCTGAACCGATCGACATGTGGGTTGTTGTCGGCGCAGGGATGATCATGGCCGCCGTCACCTACATCACATGGCGCGAGGCGGTGCTGAAACGCCGTGTGACGCCCAATCCGAATGCGCCTAAGGCATAATTGCTGGAATATTTTCAGTTACGCCGTCAATTACATCGATGCCTTTTGCAATCAACTTTTCTACCTCTGCTTCTCGGCCGTGGCCCACGGCGTCTATCAATCTGATTTCTTTTAATTTTGGCGCAGTGAATAACGGGGCAAAACTTTGAGGATATAGCTCCCACAACACAATACTTTCGAGTGAGGGGTGGTTCGCCACCGGAGTAAGATCAACTTCCTTAGTGCCTGTAGTGTAGTTTGTGATCTTGAGTTCACGTAGATGTCGAAGTTGTTTTACAGCTGCAATTGCACCAGATTGGTGATGATCAATTTCGAGCTTTTCAAGCTTTGTCAGGGCTGTGAGTGCAGAATAATCATCTATGGTAAGGCTGGAAATGTCGAGCTCTTTCAAGTTCTGTAGCGCTCTAATTGCTGATAAATCTCGAACCTCTGAGCCGCCAATAGATAATCTTTCAAGCCATGACATTTGACTAAGTAACGATAGGTCGTTGAAGTTGGTATAATTTAGACCGATCCCTCGCACATGTGCTAACTTGGCTAAATCCGCATTGTCGGCTAGCCCAACCTGACTTAGCCTTAAAAATGAGCATTTGGTCGCGGCACATTCGTCTACGATGCGGCGCCCTTTGATCGCGAGCAGGTGATCGCTCTGCTCGGGATTTTTGGTTGCCACGCATCCATGCACAAGCAGGGTGGAAACCAGTGCGAGGCAGCTCAAATGAAGATGCTTCATAAAATAATTCTCATCAAACATATCAGAAAGGACGGCACCCCTGGGGCTGCTGACCTTAAATATTACTCAGACCAGCTAACGCCCGTCAGGTCATTCGCCTGTGTCGGTGCGTTTTCCCACAGCCCGTTGATCTTGGCGTTCGCCACGCCGGTTTTCGCGAGTTGGAATAGGTATCCATTCACATAGTCCTCGGCGATGATCTGCTGCATTTCGGCGAGAAGGATTGCCCGCTGGGCCGGGTCCGAAGTGACCGAGAGGATGTCGTTCAACTCTTGGAACTCGCCACGGTCATACTGGAAGTAATAGTCCGGGCGGGCGTAGATGTTGATATCTGCGGGCTCGGTGTGGCTGACGATGGTTAGGTCGAAATCCTTGCCCTTAAAGACCTGTTCGATCCACTGGGCCCATTCCAGATTGCTGATCTCGGTGTTGATGCCGACATCGCGCAGTTGGGCAGCTATGATCTCGCCCCCGCGACGGGCATAGGCGGGTGGCGGCAGCATAAGGCGCAGGGTGATCCCCTCTTTGCCTGCGTCCTTCAGGATCTGGCGCGACAGCTCGGGATCGTAGGCAGAGTTGCCTGTCAGATCCATATAGTCCGGGTTGTGGGGGGCAAAATGGGTGCCGATGGGCGTTCCATAGCCAAACATGGCCCCGTCGATGATTGCCTGACGGTCGATGGCATGGGCGATGGCTTTGCGCACGCGGATGTCGTCAAGATGCTCGGCCGCGTTGTTGGTGGACAGGATGGTCTCGCCCTCGGTCGAGCCGACAATGACGTTGAACCGGGGATCGGCCTCGAACTGGGCCAGGGTCTCGGGCGCGGGGAAGTTCGGAAAGGCGTCAATGTCACCGGCCATCATGGCGGCAAACGCGGCGTTCGGGTCAGAGATAAACTTGAACGTGGCTTTGGCCAGAGCAGGCGCGTCGCCCCAATAGGCGTCATTGCGCGCCATGGTTACGTGATCACCCTTTGCCCATTCGACAAAGGTAAACGGGCCTGTGCCGACGGGCGCGGTTGCTGCGGTTTCGACGCTTTCAGGTGCGACGATCACTGCATCGCCCCACGCCATGTTGAAGGGGAAATTGCCATTGGGGGCAGACAGTTTCACTGCGACCGAGGTGGGGCTGACGGCCGTGACGCTTTCGATACCTGCGAACAGGGCTTTCTGTGCGTTGGTGGAGTCCTCGGCCCGCGCACGATCCAGCGAGAAGACCACATCCTCGGCATCCATCGTGGTGCCGTCATGGAAGGTCACGCCGTCGCGCAGTGTAAAGGTATAGATCAGACCATCTTCGCTAATGCTCCAATCGCTGGCCAATGCGGGCAGGACTGCACCATCCGGGCCAAATCGGGTCAGCCCTTCGAAGATGTTGGCATATACCACTTCGTCAATCGCGGCAGCGGCCCCGCCTGTGGGGTCAAGATTTGGCGGCTCAAGCACCATGCCCAGAGTGATTGCGTCATTGCCGGCCAAGGCGGTTGTCGCCATCAGTGCCCAAGCACTTGCAGTAAGTTTCAGGTTGGTCATCTTGATCCTCCTTACCCGTTCAGCGGGATATACCCCCATGAAACGCGGGTTTTCGGGCCAAGGCAAGGGAAAGACGTTCCGTCATTCCCCTTTGATTTTCTGCGTCGCAGCATTATAGTTTCTGCCACTGAAGAGGATCAGGGAGGGGAAACCATGAGCGCCTCGGCCAAAATCAAGACACTGACACCATCGGAAGTGCGTGCCCGAAAAGGGGATACGCCGCTGGTCGTGCTGACCGCATATGCCACGCCGACCGCACAAATGATGGACGCGCATTGCGACATCGTGCTGGTGGGCGACAGTGTGGGCATGGTGGTCCACGGGCTGCCCGACACGCTGGGTGTGACGATGGAGATGATGTGCCTGCACGGTGCAGCGGTGAAACGCGGTCTTAAGCAGGCCATGATGGTC
Organism: Aliiroseovarius halocynthiae; assembly: GCF_007004645.1. Taxonomy (GTDB): domain Bacteria; phylum Pseudomonadota; class Alphaproteobacteria; order Rhodobacterales; family Rhodobacteraceae; genus Aliiroseovarius; species Aliiroseovarius halocynthiae. The sequence goes on from NZ_ML660019.1 coordinate 406,633, forward strand.
GTTGACATGCCGTTTGGGTCGTATGAAGAAAGCCCGGAACAGGCCTTCCGCAACGCCGCCCGCCTGATGCGCGAAACCGGCGCTGCCGCTGTAAAGCTGGAAGGGGGTGTCTCGATGGAGGACACCATCCGTTTCCTGACCAGCCGGTCAATTCCCGTCATGGCGCATATTGGCCTGACCCCTCAGGCGATTAACACGCTGGGTGGCTATAAGGTTCAGGGCCGCGGTGAAGACCGCGACCGCGTGATGGTCGATGCGAAGGCGGTGGAAGCGGCACGCGCGTTCTCGGTCGTGCTGGAGAAAGTTCCGGAAAGTCTGGCCAATGAGATTACCGACGCGGTATCGATCCCGACTATCGGTATCGGCGCTTCGGCGCAATGTGACGGGCAGGTTCTGGTGGTCGATGATATGCTGGGTCTGTTCACCGCCTTCAAACCTAAATTTGCCAAACGCTATGCGACGCTGGGTGAAGACGGCGAGAAAGCCATTGCCAAATATGCCCAAGAGGTGCGAGACCGCAGTTTCCCTGCGCTTGAGCACGTCTTTGCAGATGAGGTCAAAAAGAAATGAAGATCATCCGTTCTAAGGACGCGTTGCGCACCCTGCGGCGCAGCTGGATTTTCAACGGCGAGCGCGTGGCCGTGGTGCCTACGATGGGCGCGTTGCATGCTGGCCATCTGTCTTTGGTGGAAGAGGCAAAAAAGCAAGCGGACCGTGTTATTGTCACGATCTTCGTGAACCCAAAACAGTTCAACAATCCGGGCGATTTGGATAACTATCCCCGGACTGAAGAAGATGATGCAGAAAAATTGGCACCCTATGGCGTCGACGCGCTGTATGCTCCAACGCCGGATCAGATTTATCCCGAAGGCTTCGCGACCAATGTGCGTGTGTCGGGCCTGACCGAAGATCTGGAAGGCGCACATCGACCCGGCCATTTCGATGGCGTGGCGACCGTGGTGTCGAAGCTGTTTTTACAATCACGCGCCGATGTGGCCTGTTTTGGTGAAAAAGACTATCAGCAGATGCTTCTGGTGCGTCGCTTGTCCAAAGATCTGGACATCGAGACCGAGGTGATCGGCTGCCCCACAGTGCGCGAAGAGGATGGCTTGGCCATGTCCTCGCGCAACGTACGCCTGACGCCGGAAGAACGCGCCATCGCACCGGCTTTGAAGGCTGAAATGGACCGCGCCGCCGACGCTATTCGCCGCGGCGCTGAACCACGCGTGGTGCTGGACAGCGCCAAAGCTCAGATCGAGCGGGCGGGGTATGACGCGGTCGAGTATCTGGAGATGCGAGACGCAGAGACGCTTGCACCTGTCAAAGACCTGACCCGTCCCGCCCGCTTGTTGGCAGCAGCGATGCTGGGCGATGTTCGTCTGATCGACAATATCGCGATCTAGTCACCCGCGTTATGCCTTGTGCAACCGCGCTTGCCAGCAATTGTTGGTGGCAGAGCGCAAATCGACAAATGCGATATCCTGCCGGTCCAACAGCGCATCCGCATAGCTTGCAAGGTTATCTTTCGGGACAATGCGACCTGTTCCATAGACCAGCCGCGCGTCCGCGTCATAGCCCTTCAGCAGATAGTTTGGCGACACGACGACCTGCGGAAGGTCGGGGGATGCGGTAACCGCGTGACAATGATCAGCACATAGAAAAACGGGCCCGGTTTCCGCATAGGGCTGCGGCGCATCAAAGGGACGATGTGCGAATACCAGCATGTCTCGTCCTTCTTTGATAAGGTTCAAGCAGCACCGGCAGGGCGCGGTCCCGTCGCTTGTTTGGCGTTCTGGCAGGTTACCGTAAGCATCCGGTGCGCCTGCGCGCAGAGCATCGGCGTGGTCTTGGGAAATTCCTGAGAAAAGTGGCATTGGATGTGGTCTCCTTCGTTTTGAAAGAGCATCACAGCCCGCTCAGGCTTGGGCGATCCGAAACTTGCGGATAATCTGACCAAAGCTGGGCTGATCTGGTGCCCGTGACGCCTTGGCACATCCCGTCATACGGTCAGGATATGCCCGGCCAAACCAAGCGCGAAACCAAGGATCGCGCCAAGTGGTGGGGACCAGCTGCGTTTGATCCGCAGTTCCGGCGCGATGTCCTGAAACATCAGGTACAGGATGCCTCCTGCCGAGAACAGCATCAACCAACCTAGGATCGCGGGGGCGGTTGACAGCATCGTTACGCCAACCACCGCTGCAACTGGCCCCAAAGGCACAAGCGAGGCGAAAAGGGCCAATCGTTTGCCGCGTGGCATCTGGCTGCCGACCTCCAGCTCTCTGTCCGCGTTGAACCCTTCGGGCAGGTTTTGCGCCCCGATCAGGGCAGCCAAAAGGACGGCGAGCCGGGGCTCCGCTGTGATCACGGCACCTAAGGCAATGGTTTCCGGGATGAAATCCATCAGCATGGCCATGAATTGTGCCTTAGATCCACCTTGCCGCGACAATGCCATGTCAACGGCGAGGGTGGCGAGGGCACCAAGAATAAGCGGGATCAGGGCAGACAGGCCCGGAACACGATCTAGCCCCTCGGGGATCAGAACAAGGGCGACGGCGGACAAGAGCGCGCCGGCACCAAAAGCCATGATCCAGTGATTGGCCTGATCCCGTAGCGGGCCGGGAAACAGGCGACCAAATCTAGCAAGCCATGCCCCAAATGGAATGGCCGCCCCTGCAAGGGCGGCCAACAGAATTGCATCTTGCAGATCTGCGATCAAAGCTGGCGCTCGACCATCATTTTCTTGATCGAGGCAATCGCCTTGGCCGGGTTCAGGCCTTTCGGGCAAGTCTTCGAGCAGTTCATGATCGTGTGGCAGCGATACAGCTTGAAGGGATCTTCAAGCTCGTCCAGACGCTCGCCCGTGGCTTCATCGCGTGAATCAATGATCCAGCGATAGGCATGCAGCAGAGCGGCTGGTCCAAGATAGCGATCACCGTTCCACCAATAGCTCGGGCACGAGGTCGAGCAGCTGGCGCACATAACGCATTCATAGAGACCATCCAGCTTTTTGCGGTCTTCGATGGACTGCTTCCACTCTTTCGCGGGGCGGTTGGTCTTGGTTTCCAGCCACGGCATGATCGACGCATGCTGCGCATAGAAATGCGTCAGGTCCGGGATCAGGTCTTTCACCACCGGCATGTGCGGCAGCGGATAGATCTTCACATCGCCCTTGATCTCGTCCATGCCATAGATACAGGCCAGCGTGTTGATCCCGTCGATGTTCATCGCACAGGACCCACAGATGCCTTCACGGCACGAACGGCGGAAGGTCAGGGTCGGATCAATCTCGTTCTTGATCTTGATCAGCGCGTCCAGAACCATCGGGCCGCACTTGTCCATGTCCAGAAAATAGGTATCAACCCGCGGGTTTTCACCATCATCCGGGTTCCAGCGATAGATCTGGAACTTGCGCACATTGGTAGCACCTTCTGGCTTTGGCCATGTCTTCCCGACGCGAACGGTCGAGTTCTTGGGGAGCTTGAATTGTACCATACCAATTTCCTACGTTTGTTTGGGTGAGCGCGGATCGGGAAGATCATCGGCTGCCTGGGTCGTCGAGGGGCGTGCATCTGCGATCCATCTCTGAGCACGCTCGAAATAGTCTACCTTCTCGAGTTTCCGGCGCTGTTTCCGGAACTTTTGTCGATTAAGTTGCATGCGGATTTTCTCGAGAATGGGTACCCCCTTGCTTGGGGTCTTCTGATCCTTGCCATATGATCCATGTGTGGTCCCGAACAGCTGAATCGCATAGACTTTTTCGTTGCCTTCATAGGTTACGCCCGTGAAATGAACGGGGATCATCGTATGTGATGGCCAGATGGTGATTGGGGGGGACAGCTCACGAATCGCGCGCGCTAGGAAGAGGTTTCCGGTTGTCGCCCACGCTGACTTCAGTTGGTCGATTGACAATTTGCTCAGGCGATCAATCAATGTGTCTAGGAACGGGTTTCCGGGTTCACAGGCTTGGATCGGTGATACAAGCTTACCTCGCACAAACTCGTTCTCATAAATTGTATGCGCGTGTGGACCCTGAAACAGCTCATCAATCGGGTGCAGGCAAATCGAATCCGCACCCGCGATATATCCTCCGAAGGCATGCAAGACCTCATAGCGGATAAGATCGGCTGCCCCAGCATATTCACCAACCTTAATGTAATAGTCGATCAGATGTTTGGCGCGAAAGTTGAAGGTCTCTAAGATGTCATTGCCGTAAAGTGTATACTCCCAATCGGGATGCAACTCTTGCCATGATGACATCCAATGGGTCGGCGCCGGTTTCGGCCCGATCCAGATATGCCCCATTCGCTTAGGGATGCCATTAATGCTGTCAGCCATGTGTTTTCCTTAAAGCGTACAAGCCGTGGGTGTGAGGATCCTAAACTCAGTACTGCCGATATTCAGTAACACTGCATTGCATGTATCGGTTAGCCATCCGTTGGGCGGTATGAACTGTACCATTTTTCCTCACGCTCATTCGTGAGCGCCCAGTCGGACTGCAGAGTAATTCAATGTGCAGCCCGAGGCGCTTATGCCATCTACCTAACGGCGTGGTCAGTAGGTTACGACCTTGCCGTTGACACAATAGCTGCCCGCGCCAACCAAGCCACTAACAGGGCAATCGCGGACGCCCGCAGTGATGGGCGACGAATCGTCAAATACACCTGGCTTCCCAGTACCAGAGACGGCCTGTTTTGAACGAAGGCATGTATTAATCACCGTAGCGCTTGCTGGGGGAGTGCCCTTCGCTGCGACCACCGAGAAACGGCCTTGGCTATCAGGTGCGTTGTGGCGGAAGCTGCCATGAGCACCGGTTTCGACAGCGCACTGCTTTACGAGATCGCGTTGCTGTTTGATCTGGGCTTGGCTTGTGCCCAGACACCCCGATAGACCAAATGCAGCGATGCAAGAGACTGCACCTGAAATTCTTATAACTCGTTGTTTCATCATCAGAAAGTCCTAGCTTTAGGTGCAATTTTCTTCAATGCAATGCCGCCTTCATCTTCGGTGGTCAGCGGATCTACGACGACCGGACGATAGGACAGGTCGACTCTGTTTCCATCTACGCGGCTGACCGTATGAACACGCCACTTCTTGTCGTCACGGTCTGGGAAGTCCTCGTGTGCATGTGCACCGCGGCTTTCTTCGCGGGCTTCTGCGCCGTGGATCGTGGCCAAGGCATTCGGCATCAGGTTTGCCAGTTCCAGCGTTTCCATCAGGTCCGAGTTCCAGATCAGCGAGCGATCGGTGACAGCCAGATCGTCCATTTTGGCGGCCACGGCGGTCATCTTCTCGCCGCCTTCTTTCATGGTCTTGGCGGTACGGAACACGGCAGCATCTGCCTGCATCGTCTTCTGCATTTCCAGACGCAAATCAGCGGTCGGGACGGCACCTTTGGCATGGCGCAGGCCATCCAGACGATCAAATGCCGCATCCACCGACGCTTGGTTCAGAACCGGGTTGGCGCTGTCTGCGTCCACAACTTTGCCAGCGCGGATCGCGGCGGCGCGACCGAAGACCACAAGGTCAATCAACGAGTTCGAACCCAGACGGTTCGCGCCGTGCACCGACGCACAACCTGCTTCACCAACAGCCATCAGACCGGGCACAACAGCCGTTGGGTCCTTGGCGGTTGGGTTCAGCACTTCGCCCCAATAGTTGGTTGGAATGCCGCCCATATTGTAGTGAACGGTCGGCAGAACCGGGATCGGTTCCTTGTTCACGTCAACACCGGCAAAGATCTTGGCGCTTTCCGAGATACCCGGCAGGCGCTCGGCCAAGGCTTCGGCGGGCAGGTGGTCAAGGTGCAAGAAGATGTGGTCACCATCAGCGCCGACACCGCGGCCTTCGCGGATTTCCATCGTCATCGAACGAGATACATAATCGCGCGGGGCAAGGTCTTTATACTGGGGCGCATAACGCTCCATGAAACGCTCGCCTTCCGAGTTGACCAGATAGCCACCTTCGCCACGTGCACCTTCAGTGATCAGACAGCCCGAGCCGTAGATGCCGGTCGGGTGGAATTGAACGAACTCCATATCCTGCAGGGCCAGACCCGCACGGGCCACCATGCCGCCACCGTCGCCGGTGCAGGTGTGGGCCGAGGTGGCCGAGAAATACGCACGGCCATAGCCGCCCGTCGCCAGCACAACCATCTTCGCGTTGAAGACGTGCATGGTACCGTCATCCAGCTTCCAGCAGACAACGCCCTGACATTGACCGTCTTCCGACATGATCAGGTCGATGGCGAAGTATTCAACGTAGAATTCAGCGTTGTTCTTCAGCGACTGGCCGTAAAGCGTGTGCAGGATCGCGTGACCGGTCCGGTCAGCAGCGGCGCAGGTACGCTGTACCGCAGGGCCTTCACCGAATTCGGTGGTGTGGCCGCCAAAGGGGCGCTGATAAATCTTGCCTTCTTCGGTACGCGAGAAGGGAACGCCATAATGCTCCAGCTCGTACACCGCTTTAGGTGCCTCGCGGGCCAGGTATTCCATTGCATCCGTGTCGCCCAGCCAGTCCGAGCCCTTCACGGTGTCGTACATGTGCCACTGCCAGTTGTCTGGGCCCATGTTGGACAGGGACGCGGCAATGCCGCCCTGCGCCGCAACAGTGTGCGAGCGGGTCGGGAAAACTTTGGTTACACACGCGGTGCGCAGACCCTGTTCGGCCATGCCAAGCGTGGCCCGCAGACCAGCGCCACCAGCGCCGACCACGACCACGTCATAGTCGTGCGTTTCGTATTCGTAAGCTGCCATTTTGGTTGCTCTCCGGTCTTAAAAAGCGATGCGGCCGAGGCCATAGAGGCCAACTGCCAGAACGGTGTAGGCCAGTGCGGTACAAGCGATTACCAGAACCTTCTTGGTAACGCCGCGCGAATAATCCTCGATCACGACCTGAATGCCGTGACGGAAGTGAACCATCGACACGACGAATGTCATGGCTGCGATGATCGCGGGGAAGGGGCGCTGGTAATAGGCGATAGCCTCGTCATAGGGCAGGCCAAGGGCGCAGCCGAAGGTCAGGGCAAACAGCGGCATCAGGATCAGAAGACCAACGGCCGAAATGGCCTGTCCCCAGAAATGTTCCGTGCCAGAACCCGAAGAGCCTTTGCCCACGGCGCGTTTGCGGTCAGTCATATATTGCATAGCGGGTTCCTTACACGATCAAGGCGACAAGGATCGCCAGAACGACGGACCCGATGATGACACCAATGCCCATCTTCTCGGCGGTTTCGACGTCAAGGCCGATGCCGATGTCCCAGATCAGGTGACGCAGGCCGGATAGTGCGTGATAGCAAAGCGCCCAGAGTGCCAGGAACATGATCACGTCTCCAACGAACGAGGTCATAAGACCGTTCACGACATTGTAGTATCCAACACCCATTGATGCGGCGAAGAACCACCAAGCCACCAAGATCGCAGCACCCAGCAGGGCAACTCCGGTGACCCGGGCGAAGATCGAGGTGATGGAGGTCAGCTGCGGGCGGTATACTTGCAGATGCGGAGAAAGAGGGCGGTCGCCTCTGTTCACGTCGGCCATGGCGGCCTCCTTCTGTCTATTTCGGCTTTGCGACAGGAATAACGCCTTTTGCGGCACCGAGTCACGCAAGAAGCGACCGGAAAGTCGGGAATTTTGCGCTAACAGAGGGGTTTTGGTATCCTTGTGATCACAGTTTTCGAAGTTGTGATCACATAATTGTATGCCCGTGTATTCTGACTTTATTAGTCGGGAAATAGGCCGCGCTTTGGGGAATCCAACCCGAACTGGCGATCAAACTACGCGTAGAGTTGGTGCGAGGTGATCTTCAGTCGTCTCGCACCAGAGCCTTACTTCGGCATCAGCGCCCAGTAATCTAGATCCAGCATAACCTCGGGCAGGTACTTGCCGTCTTCGCCCTTTAGGGCAAATTCAGGCGCACCGTGTTTGACGGCGACCAAACGTAGGCGCACCGCGCCGACACCGGGGGCATCGGTGTCGGCTTTGTCCAGCACCTCGGACCATGCGCGGATCGTGTCGCCCGAGAAACAGGGGTTCGCATGTGCCCCGCCGTTCAGACCCACGATCATCTGCGCGTTGGCAAGGCCATTAAACGACAGCGCGCGCGCCATCGAGATTACGTGCCCGCCGTAGATCAAGCGCTGACCGTCCGGGCGGAAGGTGGCGTCGAAATGCACCTTTGCGGTGTTCTGCCACAGACGGGTCGCCATCATGTGCTCGGCTTCTTCGACGGTCACGCCATCCACGTGATCAATCTTCTCACCCACCTCATAGTCGCCCCAGCGATGCGGTTCGCCGGCAAGTGTGAAGTCGTATTCTGCGAAGGACAGACCTTCAGGGATCGACAGGTCCGACGCATCCAGAACGCCCTTCAGTGCAGGGATCACGGTGTCCGGCGCAGGCGCGGCCAGATCGCCTTTGCGCACCATGACCCAGCGCACATATTCCATCACAGGTTCATCCATCTGGTTGAACCCGCGCGTGCGGACCCAGACCACGCCCGACTTCCCGTTCGAGTTCTGCTTCAACCCGATCACCTCGGATTGTGAGCGTAGCGTGTCGCCGGGATAGACGGGTTTCAGCCAGCGGCCTTCCGCATAACCAAGGTTGGCCACAGCGTTCAGCGAGATGTCAGGAACGGTTTTGCCAAACACCACGTGGAATGCGATCAGATCGTCGATGGGCGAGCCTTCCAGCCCACACGCCCCGGCAAATTCGTCCGACGAATACAAAGCATGGCGTGCCGGATACAGCGCATGGTACAATGCGCGTTCGCCTTCGGCCACAGTGCGCGGCACCGCGTGGTCGATCACATCGCCCAGATTATAGTCCTCAAAGAAACGTCCGGGATTGGTCTTGGCCATCATAGCTCTCCAATTGTCAGGTCGGGGCGGACATTCAGGGTCCGCCCGTCAAAGGTGTCATTGTCCGCCGGGGCGGACGCGTGGGGTTAGGCACCAAAAGGCGCGGGGCCGACCAGCCCGTGGATGTACCCAATGACCGCCAGCAAGATAATAGACGCCACAAAGAACATCCCGTCTTTGGCGATCTTGCCCTTGGGGTTCGGCTGCCAATCAGGTTCGGATCGGTTGATGATGATGATTTCCAGAACGGCCCAGACCGTCAGCGCCCCGAACAGAATCATCGAAGCGAGATCCGGGTTCACAATCAAATGCGCGACGGTCCAGATGATAAAGCCGGTCAGCATGGGGTGGCGCATCTTGTAAAAAAGTGCGCCTTTCGACGGTCCGGGGCTCATGAAATAGATCGCGAACAAGACCATCAGGTTGTTTACGTGTCGCAGCGCTGGTGGATAAGCGTGCAGATCAAAGCTTTCTGTCGCGCGATATCCGATCACCATGAAGGCCACGCTGATCAGGATCAGGCTGGCTGATAACCCTTTGGCCCGTTCGGCCATGGCCGCGTGCTGCGCGGGCAGGGCGCGTTTCCAAAAATGTCCGACATACCAGAGGGCTAGACCGAGAATAAGAAGCGTCATGGCTACTGTCCTGTGTTGAGGCCTTAGCCCCCCATCGCAGCGATGATGTCAGCCTTGGCAAGAATGGATTTTGCTGTCTCAACATGCAGGTTTTCGACGATTTTACCATCCACAACTGCGACCCCCTGACCCGAGGCTTCAGCCGCTTCAAATGCAGCGATTTGACGTTTGGCCAGATCGATTTCAGCCTCGGAAGGGGCAAAGGCAGCGTTGGCGATGTCCAGCTGTGCAGGGTGGATCAGCGTTTTGCCATCCATGCCCATGTCGCGCCCCTGATCGCACTCGACTTTCAACCCGTCTTCGTCCTTGAACGCATTATAGACGCCATCGACGATCACGACGCCATGGGCCTTGGCTGCGATCAGACACATATGCAGCCCGCCCATCATCGGCAGACGGTCGGCGCGGAAACGGGTGTTCAGCTCTTTCGCCAGATCGTTTGTACCCATCACAAAGCCCCTCAGACGGGGGTGGGCCGCGATTTCGGCAGCGTTCAGCATGCCGATGGGGGTCTCCATCATCGCCCAGAGGTCGACGTCTGGGATCAGTGCGGCCAGTTCATCCAGCTGCGCGGCCGATCCGACTTTCGGCATCAGGATCGCGTCGATGTCCGCACCCACGAAGGCGGCCACATCGTCTTTGCCCCATTCCGTGTCAAACCCGTTGATCCGGACGATCTTGGCACGGTTGCCATAGCCGCCTTTGTTCAGTTCGGCTTTCAGGATCGCGCGAGCTTCAACCTTGGCGTCCGGGGCGACCGCGTCCTCTAGGTCGAAAATAATCGCGTCAGCGGCAAGGCCACGCGCCTTTTCCAAAGCGCGTTCTTTCGAGCCGGGAATGTAAAGGACGGAACGATAGGGGCGTGTGGGCATGATTCTGTATCTCCGCAATATTGTTGCGCAGGGGATCACATCTACGCACCAATCCGCAAGGCAAACTTTGCCGCGATGCAGAAAATTTACGTAGGGTTCATGGTTGCGCAGGGAATGGCGCGGCGCGTTAACCAGTTCTTTGGCCTCAAAGCGCAGGCTTGTTCCATAAGCGCCGAATGACGGGAGGGCCCACGGTTGGCCACTGATGCGACGGGATGCAGTTCGGCACCTAATGGAACAAGGCCTTGATGCCGCCGGTGCGCCGGTTGGCCCGGCAGAGCGGCCCAATTGAAAGGACAGATCCATGAAACAGGACATTCTGGCCCTTGGACTTGGTGTCGGTGCGATCCTTCTGTCAGCTGGACAATTGCAGGCGCAGGGTTCGGCTCGATGTGCCGAACGCGCGGCAGTGGTGCAGCGCTTGACCGATTCTTATGGTGAAACGCGCCAGTCGATCGGGCTGGCTTCGGATCGGCAGGTGGTCGAGGTCTTTGCCTCGCCCGAAACAGGCTCTTGGACGATCACGGTGACTATGGCGAATGGGATGACCTGCCTTGTCGCCGCAGGCCAGGGGTTCGAGCATCTGAACGAGGAATTGACGCCGGCACGTCTGGGTGATCCTGTCTAAGTGAAGGGGCGAAGCTTCGTCCCTGGCGTGGCGGAAAGAAGCTATGCTGGGGATGACAGCGCTGTTTTGCCTCCGACCCGCGTCGGGCAGGTCAAGTTCAGAATTCCAAGCACAATGAGCCACAGGTTGACCGCCCACCAAGTGACGTCAAACTCTTGCGTCATCACCCAGTAAGAAATTGCCATTCCGCCCGCACACAACATCAACGTTGCTGCAATTGCAGAAAGCCGTTCACGGAGTGCTGGCTTCAGGTCGGCGAAAGTCGCGGTAAGCCCAAGCAGCACAAAAGCTATGTCTATGGGGAAGAACGACCAATTCCACGCGACGACGCGTGGGTTCTCATAGTCAGAATACATCAGTGATGGATCGATGCTGATCAAGCCAAATGCCAAAAGGAACGCAAAGAGCCAATAAGAGGCCATAAGAATTTCGGTTAGCGTGGTCAGGTGTCGAAGCATTTGTTTGTCTTTCTGATCGAGATCGACGTCTAAGGCTATGTCAGGCCTTCCCAGATTAGCTTGGCCCCGGTCACGATCAAGAAAATATATGTCAGACCAAAGAACAGGCGTTCGGACATTTTGTGGTGCAGATGCACTCCGATCCAGACACCGATGACGGCAAAGGGGATAAGCATAAGATCTGCCTTTGCCGTTTGCCAAGTGAAGATCCCCAGCACGAAATAGGGCAGGAACTTCATCAGGTTGATCGCCCAAAAGACAATCACGGTGGTTGCTTGGAAGGTGGTTTTGTCCAGCTGGCGGGACAGAAGATAGACGGCTGCCGGGGGGCCACCAGCATGGCTGATGAAGCTGGTGAAGCCGGCAATCATCCCCCAGAACGCCCCCATCGGTCCGGGCATCGGGCGCGCCGCTTGCGGGATCATTCCATTCGAACGCGCCAGTTGGAACAGCACGAACCCGACTGCAATCAGCCCGATCAGAAGGCGAAACAGGTCAGGATCAGCGATGGAATACAGCGCCCCGCCGATGGCGACACCGGGAAGCGCCCCTAGGATCAGCGCCCACGCGGACGGAGAGTCCCACTTGCGCCAATAGGGCTTCAATGCCGTCACATCCATCAGCATCAACAGCGGTAACATCAGTCCGATAGCGGCCCCCGGCTCTAGAATCAAAGCCAGTAATGGGGTCGCCGCAAAAGCTGCCCCCGAGCCAAAGCCGCCTTTCGAAATCCCGGCAAAGATCACCGCCGGGATTGCAAAGGCGAAGAAAGTGAGGTCCAAAACCTCGGGCATTTTAGATCCTTCAAAAGTCTGGAAAATGGGCGCTTTAGCGCTATCGCGTGTCGCATTCATATGCAAGCCCGGCGTGATGCCGCGCTGCAGCGCCCTTGCGCGAAAGGCACTTTCAGACTAGGCATGCGCGCGAAACCAACTGATCGGAGATCATACTCATGGCCAGAACCAAGATTGCGCTTATCGGTAGCGGCATGATCGGTGGCACGCTTGCTCACCTCGCGGCACTGAAAGAAATGGGCGACGTTGTCCTGTTTGATATCGCGGACGGTATCCCACAGGGTAAAGCACTGGATATCGCTGAAAGCGGACCCGTCGAAGGGTTCGACGCAGCTTTGTCCGGCACCACGTCTTACGAAGATATTGCGGGCGCCGACGTCTGCATCGTCACCGCCGGTGTTCCGCGCAAGCCAGGCATGAGCCGCGATGACCTGCTGGGCATCAACCTGAAAGTCATGAAATCGGTCGGCGAAGGCATTAAAGAGCACGCCCCGGATGCATTCGTGATCTGCATTACCAACCCGCTGGACGCCATGGTTTGGGCGCTGCGCGAATTCTCGGGCCTGCCGCACAACAAAGTGGTCGGCATGGCTGGCGTTCTGGATTCGGCACGTTTCCGTCACTTCCTGTCGGTCGAATTCGACGTGTCCATGCGCGACGTCACCGCCTTCGTTCTGGGTGGCCACGGCGACACCATGGTTCCGCTGACCCGTTATTCGACCGTTGGCGGCATCCCGCTGCCGGATCTGGTGAAAATGGGCTGGACCAGTCAAGAGAAACTGGACGCCATCGTCCAGCGCACTCGTGACGGTGGCGCCGAGATCGTTGGGCTTCTGAAGACCGGTTCGGCATACTATGCCCCGGCTGCTTCGGCGATCGAAATGGCACAGGCTTACCTGAACGACCAGAAGCGTCTGCTGCCCTGTGCCGCATATGTTGACGGTGCCTATGGTTTGGATGGCTTCTATGTTGGTGTGCCCACCATCATCGGTGCGAACGGCATCGAGAAAGTCATCGACATCGAACTGAACAAAGACGAGCAAGCCATGTTCGACAAATCGGTCGACGCGGTGAAGGGTCTTGTTGAAGCTTGTAAAGGCATCGACAGCTCGCTGGCATAAGCTGCCTTAAAAGCAAATTGACAGAATGCGCCGTTCGCCAGAGCGGCGCATTTTTCGTTGCCTGTTATGTAGTCTGCGTGGTGTCGCTTGCGGCGAATTAAGATTCGTAAACGGCAGGAAATGCGCGGATCCGGGAATTTGTGATCACGCAATTTATGGTGTGATCACAAATTTGGCGACTTCATCGGAAATTTGACCGAAAATGCAAAAAATGCTTCGGTCTTCTGTTTCACCTGTGCATTTTATCCGGGACCCAATGGATCAACTGGATAGGATGATTTCATGAACATTCATGAATACCAGGCGAAGGCCCTTCTGAAATCCTACGGCGCACCCGTTTCCGACGGCCGCGTTGTATTGAAAGCAGAAGACGCCAAGACCGCCGCAGGTGAACTCGACGGACCGCTTTGGGTGGTCAAAGCTCAAATCCACGCAGGTGGCCGCGGCAAAGGTTCCTTCAAAGAAGCCGACGCTGGTGAAAAAGGCGGTGTGCGCTTGACCAAGTCGGTCGAGGAAGCCGCAGAAGAAGCCAAGAAAATGCTGGGCCGCACCCTTGTGACCCACCAGACCGGCCCGGCCGGCAAACAGGTGAACCGCATCTATATCGAAGCCGGTTCTGGCATCGAACGCGAACTGTACCTGGCTCTGCTGGTTGATCGCCAAACCTCGCGCATTTCCTTCGTTTGCTCGACCGAAGGCGGCATGGATATCGAGGAAGTGGCAGCCGCCACCCCTGAAAAGATCCTGAGCTTCTCGGTTGATCCGGCAACGGGTTACCAAGGTTTCCACGGCCGTCGCATCGCTTTTGCTCTGGGCCTGGAAGGCGCACAGATTAAGCAGTGTGTAGCTCTGATGGGCAAGCTCTATAAAGCCTTCACCGAGAAGGACATGGAGATGCTCGAGATCAACCCGTTGATCATCTCGGACAGCGGCGACATCAAAGTTCTGGACGCCAAAGTTGGCTTCGACGGCAATGCGATCTATCGCCACGCGGACATTGCCGAACTGCGCGACACCACCGAAGAAGACCCCAAAGAGCTGGAAGCGTCGAAATACGACCTGAACTACATCGCTCTGGACGGTGAAATCGGCTGCATGGTGAACGGTGCGGGTCTGGCAATGGCCACCATGGACATCATCAAGCTTTATGGCGCTGAGCCTGCCAACTTCCTTGACGTTGGTGGCGGTGCGACCAAAGAGAAAGTGACCGAAGCCTTCAAGATCATCACCTCGGACCCGAATGTGAAGGGCATCCTTGTGAACATCTTCGGCGGCATCATGCGCTGTGACGTCATCGCCGAGGGCGTGGTTGCAGCTGTGAAAGAAGTGGGCCTTCAGGTTCCGCTGGTCGTACGTCTGGAAGGCACCAACGTGGAAGCCGGCAAAGACATCATCAACAACTCGGACGTTGATGTGATCGCAGCCGACAACCTGTCGGACGGTGCAGAGAAAATCGTGAAAGCGGTGAAGGGGTAATTCGGGTGCGTATTCGTATTTTTCCTGTGGCAACGATTGTGGCTTTGGGGCTGGCGGCATGCCAGACCAGCAAAACGCCATTTGTGGCTGCGCAAACGCGGATAGCGGCCGCGCCCGATGGTGTTGCGCCGGCGGGTGTCGCCACTGTCCCGGCTAGCGCGGCTTCGAAACTCTTCAGGAAGATTTGCGTGGCCAATCGTGGTGATTTCTCGCGTGTCCATTCAACTGCCAAGTCTCTTGGATTTGTTGATAGCGGAGACGGGAACACGCTTGTGCATAGAAAATACGATATGTCGTTCGCGACGCCCCAAACTTCAACTGGAACAGTTTGTTCTGTGATTTTCGCTGGCAACACTAGACCTGAAAAGGACGTTGAGGAATTTGTGAAGGGCGTCACGGATGCCCAGAATTCAATCGTTTTTGTCAGTGTGATGCCCGGAAATGGCGGCAAATTCTACATAAACGCTCAAGTAGCGTCCAAATGAGGAGACTACCACATGGCAGTCCTTATCGACGAAAACACCAAGGTTATCTGTCAGGGCTTCACTGGCTCGCAGGGGACCTTTCACTCGGAACAGGCCATTGCGTATGGCACTAAGATGGTCGGCGGTGTAACGCCGGGCAAAGGTGGACAGACGCATCTGGACCTTCCGGTCTTCAACTCGGTGCACGAGGCAAAGCACGTCACTGAAGCCAACGCTTCCGTGATCTATGTGCCGCCGCCCTTCGCAGCGGACTCGATCCTTGAAGCGATCGACGCTGAGATGGAACTGATCGTTTGCATCACCGAAGGCATTCCGGTGCTGGATATGATGCGCGTTCAGCGCGCGCTGGAAGGCACGGCTTCGCGTCTCGTGGGCCCGAACTGCCCCGGCGTGATCACCCCCGGCGCCTGTAAAATCGGCATCATGCCCGGCCACATCCACAAACGCGGCAGCGTTGGTGTTGTGTCGCGCTCGGGTACGCTGACCTATGAGGCTGTGAAACAGACCACCGATATCGGTCTGGGCCAGTCGACAGCTGTTGGCATCGGCGGCGACCCCATCAAGGGCACCGAGCACATCGACGTGTTGGACATGTTCCTGGACGACGACGAGACCCAGTCGATCATCATGATCGGCGAGATCGGTGGTTCGGCAGAAGAAGAAGCTGCTGAATTCCTTGCCGAACAGAAGAAGAAAGGCCGCTGGAAGCCGGTTGCTGGCTTCATCGCTGGCCGTACGGCTCCTCCGGGCCGCCGCATGGGCCACGCTGGTGCCATCGTTGCCGGTGGTAAAGGCGGCGCAGAAGACAAGATCGAAGCCATGCGCGCGGCTGGCATTGTGGTGGCAGACAGCCCCGCAACGCTGGGCGAGGCCGTGCTGGAAGCGATCGGCTGAGATGTCTCCCGTAAAGGCGATATCGACCTGTTTTTCTAAGGTCTTTAACTACTCGGGGCGGGCTTCTCGCTCCGAGTTCTGGTGGTTCTTCGTATTTGTAGGGGCTGCCACCTATCTTGTCAGTTTTCTTGACGAACGCATGTTTCCCGATACTTGGTACGGGATGGTTTTCTCCCATAACACAGAAAACGTGGGGACCATGCTGACCTTTGGCGGTACGCCCATGCAACTCGTTGTGACTGCTATCCTGGCGTTTCCATTGCTGGCCGCAGCGTGGAGGCGCCTTCAGGACACAGGGCAAAGCGGTTGGATATCGCTTTTGCCGCTAGCGGGTTTAGTGCTTGCCGCGCTGGTTCTGACCTTGGCCTCGAAGATCGAGGCAGGTTCAACAAGCGCTGCCCCAGGCTTTATAGCGATGTTGCTAATGTTTGGCTCCGTCGTAATTTGCGTGTCCTCATTGGCACGTCGAAGCGTACCCGGTAACAATTCTTATGGTCCCAGCCCACTTGAGGTTACACAATGAATGACCAATCCCCCAACGACATCTTCCACGCATCAAGCTTCATGCAAGGCCACAATGCCGAGTATCTGGAGCAGCTTTACGCTCAGTATGTGAAGGATCCCAATGCGGTTGACGCCGCATGGCATGCGTTTTTCGCAGAGCTTGGGGATGATGCCCGTGACGTCACCGCCGAGGCCGCTGGCCCCAGCTGGGCGCGCGGTGACTGGCCTCCGATGCCGGAAGGGGATCGGGTGCATGCGCTGGACGGTCAGTGGCCGGAAGCGCCTGCTGAAGAAGGCAAAGCAGCCGCCAAGAAGATCGAGGCAAAGGCCGCCGAGAAGGGCGTGACCTTGTCTGACGATCAGGTCAAACGCGCCGTTCTGGATTCGATCCGGGCACTGATGATCATTCGCGCCTACCGGATCCGTGGCCATTTGGCTGCAGATCTTGATCCGCTGGGCATGCAGGCACCCACACCGCATCCCGAGCTGGATCCCGCGTCTTATGGCTTCTCGGAAGCCGACATGGATCGTCCGATCTTTATCGACAATGTGCTGGGTCTTGAGGTTGCCTCGATCCGTCAGATCCTTGAGATCGTGAAACGCACTTATTGTGGCACATTTGCGCTGCAATACATGCATATCTCGAACCCGGAAGAAGCGGGTTGGTTGAAGGAACGCATCGAAGGGTTCGACAAGGAAATCCGCTTTACGCAGGAAGGCCGTAAGGCGATCCTGAACAAACTGGTCGAGGCTGAGGGCTTTGAGAAATTCCTGCACGTCAAATACATGGGCACCAAGCGTTTCGGCCTTGATGGCGGTGAAGCGCTGATCCCCGCGATGGAACAGATCATCAAGCGCGGCGGGCAGCTGGGCCTGAAAGACGTGGTAATCGGCATGCCGCACCGTGGCCGCCTGTCGGTTCTGGCAAACGTGATGCAGAAACCGTACCGCGCGATTTTCAACGAATTCCAGGGCGGCAGCTTCAAACCCGAAGATGTTGATGGATCGGGTGATGTGAAATACCACCTTGGTGCCTCGTCGGACCGTGAATTTGATGACAACAAGGTCCACCTGTCGCTGACCGCAAACCCGTCCCACCTTGAGGCGGTGAACCCGGTCGTGCTGGGCAAGGTGCGCGCCAAGCAAGAACAGATGAACGATGTGAACCGCGATCAGGTTCTGCCCATCCTTCTGCACGGCGATGCGGCGTTTGCCGGGCAAGGTGTCGTAGCCGAAGGCTTCGGCCTGTCGGGGCTGGTCGGTCACAAAACCGGCGGCACGATGCATATCGTGGTGAACAACCAGATCGGCTTCACCACCGCGCCGCATTTCTCGCGCTCCTCGCCCTATCCCACGGATATCGCCTTGATGGTGGAAGCCCCGATTTTCCACGTGAACGGTGATGACCCGGAAGCCGTGGTGCACGCTGCCCGCGTGGCCACTGAATTCCGCCAGAAGTTCCACAAAGACGTGGTGCTGGACATCTTCTGCTATCGCCGGTTTGGTCACAACGAAGGTGACGAGCCGATGTTCACCAACCCGATGATGTACAAGCAGATCAAGAAGCACAAAACGACGCTTCAGCTGTATACAGAGCGTTTGGTGAAGGACGGCTTGATCCCCGAAGGCGAAATCGAGGACATGAAGGCTGCGTTCCAGGCGCATATGAACGAAGAGTTCGAGGCCGGGAAAGATTATAAGCCCAACAAGGCCGACTGGCTGGACGGGCGCTGGTCGCATCTGGATACCAACAGCGACGAATATCAGCGCGGCAAGACCGAGATTTCGACCGATACCTTCAACGAGGTTGGCAAAGCGCTGTCGACTGCGCCGGACAATTTCCCGATGCACAAAACGGTTGGGCGTCTTTTGGACACCAAGGCGAAGATGTTCGAGAATGGTTCTGGTTTTGACTGGGCCACGGCCGAAGCGCTGGCCTTTGGTTCGCTTCTGACCGAAGGTTTCCCAGTGCGCCTGTCCGGTCAGGACTGTACGCGCGGCACGTTTAGCCAGCGCCACTCGGGTCTGATCAACCAAGAAAATGAAGAGCGTTACTATCCGCTGAACAACATCCGCGAGGGGCAGGCCCATTACGAGGTCATCGACTCGATGCTGTCGGAATATGCGGTGCTGGGTTTTGAATATGGCTACTCGTTGGCTGAACCCAACGCGCTGGTGATGTGGGAAGCTCAGTTTGGCGATTTTGCCAATGGTGCGCAGATCATGTTCGACCAGTTCATCTCGTCCGGTGAATCGAAATGGCTGCGCATGTCCGGTCTGACCGTCCTTCTGCCACATGGTTTCGAAGGGCAGGGACCGGAACACAGCTCGGCCCGATTGGAGCGTTTCTTGCAAATGTGTGGTGGGGACAACTGGATCGTGGCGAACTGCTCGACCCCAGCCAACTATTTCCACATCCTGCGCCGTCAGCTGCACCGCGGTTATCGTAAACCACTGATCCTGATGACGCCGAAATCGCTTCTGCGCCACAAGCTTTGCGTGTCGGATGCCAAAGACTTCACCGAAGGCTCCAGCTTCCACCGCGTGTTGTGGGATGATGGCGATCGCGACAACGGCACGGGCCGTTCAGACGCCAAGCTGGTGAAAGACGACAAGATCAAGCGCGTCGTCATGTGCTCGGGCAAAGTTTACTATGACCTGCTGGAAGAGCGCGACAAGCGTGGCATCGAAGACATCTATATCCTGCGACTTGAGCAGTTTTATCCCTTCCCGGCCATGTCCTGTGTGAAGGAACTGGAACGCTTCAAACAGGCGGAAATCGTCTGGTGTCAGGAAGAGCCGAAGAACCAAGGCCCCTGGTCTTTCGTTGAACCGAATATCGAATGGGTCCTGACCCGCATCGGCGCAAAACACACGCGTCCGATTTATGCCGGTCGCGCTGCCGCCGCATCGCCCGCAACGGGCTTGGCATCGACCCACAAAGCACAACAAGAAGCGCTGGTGGATGCTGCGCTGACGATGGAAGGGAA
This sequence comes from Aliiroseovarius halocynthiae, assembly GCF_007004645.1. Taxonomy (GTDB): domain Bacteria; phylum Pseudomonadota; class Alphaproteobacteria; order Rhodobacterales; family Rhodobacteraceae; genus Aliiroseovarius; species Aliiroseovarius halocynthiae. The sequence goes on from NZ_ML660019.1 coordinate 426,348, forward strand.
ATAAACCATGAGCATTGAAGTACGTGTCCCCACGCTGGGCGAAAGCGTGACCGAAGCCACGGTCGCAACATGGTTCAAGAAACCCGGCGACGCTGTTGCCGTTGACGAAATGCTGTGCGAGCTGGAAACCGACAAGGTCACCGTCGAAGTGCCGTCACCAGCCGCTGGTACGCTGGGCGAAATCGTCGCCGCCGAAGGTGAAACCGTTGGTGTTGACGCGCTGCTGGCCATGATCGGTGAAGGCGAGGGGGCGGCTCCTGCGCCGGCTGCTGCCGCAGCTGCGCCTGCCGCTGCACCTGCTGGTGAGGCAGGTCAGGCCGTGGACGTGATGGTCCCTGCGCTGGGCGAAAGCGTGTCAGAAGCGACTGTTTCGACTTGGTTCAAGCAAGTTGGCGATACTGTCGCGCAGGACGAGATGCTGTGCGAGCTGGAAACTGACAAGGTTTCCGTCGAAGTGCCCGCACCTGCCGCAGGCGTCCTGGCTGAGATCCTGGCCCCGGAAGGCACCACCGTTGACGCGTCGGCCAAACTGGCTGTCTTGTCTTCCGGCGGTGCGGTGGCCGCCGCGCCGGCCTCTGCTTCTGCCGCGACTGCTGCACCTGCGGCGGCTGGCAAGGATGTGGAAGACGCACCCTCGGCCAAGAAAGCCATGGCGGAAGCTGGCCTGAACCCGGCTGACGTGCAAGGCACAGGCCGCGATGGCCGCGTGATGAAGCATGACGTTGCTGCCGCCTTGGCCGCGCCGAAAGCTGCCGCGCCTGCCGCAGCCCCGGCTGCCGCTCGAGCTGCCGGTGACGCATCGCGCGAAGAACGCGTGAAGATGACGCGCCTGCGTCAGACCATCGCGCGCCGCCTGAAAGACAGCCAGAATACTGCTGCCATGCTGACCACCTATAACGAGGTCGACATGACCGAGGTGATGGCGCTGCGCAACGAATACAAAGCCGAGTTCGAAAAGAAGCACGGCGTGCGTCTGGGCTTCATGTCCTTCTTCACCAAGGCTTGCTGTCACGCGCTGAAGGAAGTGCCCGAGGTGAATGCCGAAATCGACGGCACCGACATCGTGTACAAGAACTATGTGAACATGGGCGTTGCCGCGGGCACTCCCACAGGGCTTGTCGTGCCGGTCATCAACGATGCGGACGCCATGTCCTTTGCCGCGATCGAAAAAGCGATTGCCGAGAAGGGGCGCCGCGCCCGTGACGGCAAGCTGTCGATGGACGAAATGCAGGGCGGCACCTTCACCATCTCGAACGGTGGTGTCTATGGCTCGCTGATGTCCTCGCCAATCCTAAACCCGCCGCAATCGGGTATCCTTGGCATGCACAAAATCCAAGACCGCCCGATGGCGATCAACGGTGAGGTCGTCATCCGCCCGATGATGTATCTGGCGCTAAGCTATGACCACCGTATCGTTGACGGTAAAGGTGCCGTGACCTTCCTTGTGCGCGTGAAAGAAGCACTGGAAGATCCGCGCCGGTTGTTGATGGATCTGTAAGACGGGTGTCGTGATGTCTGAAGGTTCGAAACCTGGCAATGATCTAAGCGATGAAGAGGTCGTTGACCGTGTCCGAGATGATGCGGTCAACGAGATAGATCAGATCGGTCGCACGCTGCCGTCGCTGAAGGGGCAACTTGTCAAATGGGCCGTCAGATCCGTGATTGCCTATGGTTTAGCACACGCCATATTGGCTTGGCGGGGTGGGCCAGAGTGGCTTTTGCCGGTCACGTATCTGTATATCGGCATCTCGCTTGTGTTGTTGTTGGTGATCTGGTGGATTTCTTGCAGGATGATCGAGAAGTCTCGCCGCGCAGTTGATCAGAAAGCCGAGGATCTGCGCGCAACGCTTGACCAGCTGGATGCAGATGACGGCCATTAGATGGTGATGGGCAGTTGCCCGCGAAGTAAAGGAACAGGAAATATGGCAGACTATTACCAGATCAGCGGTGTGAAGCGCGCGGTGCCCTTCCTTGTGCGTGTGAAAAAAGTGCTGGAAGATCCGCGCCGGTTGTCGATGGATTTGTAATGAACCAAGGTAGCGTCGCACCCCAAGCTTTTGGCGTTGCCGGAAAAGTAGCTGGAGCAGGTTTCTAATGACGGCGAAACGCCTAACCTTGATCGCGACCCTTCCTTTGATCGCAGTATTGGCTGTGGAGGTTTGGCCGTTCATTAGGGCCGTTGGCATGACAAAGGGTTGGTCCCAATATGTTGAGCTGGTTGGATACATAGGATCACCCCTGTCGGTCTTGACCGTGATTGGAATGCTGGTCGCGTTTAGGTGGTCGAAAACTATCGTTGCTACTATGTCAGCAATGTTCGGCGTAGCTGTCGGTGCCGACATGGCGAGGTATGGCGTGGATTTTTCAAAATCTTATATGTTTCAGGATCTGTTCTTGACCGCCAGCTTCAGTCTGGCCGCAATCTTGTTAGTTTTGGCGCTTTTGGTAGAGCGGAAACATCAGAAATCTGTTCCTGCACATTAGCATGTATATGCCCAAGAGGGGCGAGGAGAACGAAATGGCAGACTATGACGTAATCGTAATTGGCGGTGGCCCGGGCGGCTATGTATGCGCCATTCGCTGTGCCCAGTTGGGCCTGAAAACTGCATGTGTTGAAGGGCGCGAGACGCTGGGTGGTACATGTCTGAACGTGGGCTGTATCCCCTCGAAAGCGCTGCTGCATGCCAGCCACAGCCTGCACGAGGCAGAGCATAACTTCGCCAAGATGGGCCTGAAGGGCAAAAGCCCCTCGGTCGATTGGAAAGAGATGCTGGCCTATAAGGACGACGTCATTGGTCAAAACACCAAGGGCATCGAGTTCCTGTTCAAGAAGAACAAGGTGGACTGGCTGAAGGGCTGGGGATCGATCCCCGCTGCCGGTCAGGTCAAGGTCGGCGACGAGGTGCACAATGCCAAGCACATCGTGATTGCGTCAGGGTCCGAGCCGTCCAGCCTGCCGGGTGTTGAGGTGGACGAGAAAGTCGTCGTGACCTCGACCGGCGCACTTGAGCTGTCGAAGATCCCGCGCAAGATGATCGTTATCGGTGCGGGTGTGATTGGCCTTGAAATGGGTTCGGTTTATGCGCGTCTGGGGTCAGAAGTGACCGTGGTTGAGTTCCTCGACGACATTACGCCGGGCATGGACAAGGACATCCAGAAGACCTTCCAGCGTACGCTTAAAAAGCAGGGCCTGAACTTCATCATGGGGGCCGCCGTTCAGAACGTGGATGCCAAAAAGACCAAGGCGACCGTGAACTACAAGCTGCGCAAAGATGACAGCGAGCATGCGATCGACGCCGATGTGGTGCTGGTTGCCACAGGTCGCCGTCCGTTCGTGGATGGTCTGGGGCTGGAAGCCGCTGGCGTGAAAATGACCGAGCGCGGCCAGATCGCCACGGACCACTGGAAGACGTCAGTGCCCGGCATCTGGGCCATTGGCGACGTGACCGAAGGCCCGATGCTGGCCCACAAGGCTGAAGACGAAGGCATGGCGGCTGCAGAAAGCATCGCTGGTCAAGCTGGCCACGTGAACTATGACGTGATCCCCGGCGTCATCTACACCTCACCCGAGGTCGCATCGGTTGGCAAGACCGAGCAAGAGCTGAAAGAGGCTGGCGTCGATTATAAGGTCGGCAAGTTCAGCTTCATGGGCAATGGCCGCGCTAAAGCCGTGTTCCAAGGCGACGGATTTGTGAAAATTCTGGCCGACAAGGCCACCGACCGCGTGTTGGGCGTGCACATCATGGGCCCGGCAGCTGGCGAGCTGATCCACGAAGCCTGTGTGCTGATGGAATACGGTGGATCGGCCGAAGATCTGGCCCGCACCTGCCACGCTCACCCGACCTTCTCGGAAGCGGTGCGTGAGGCGGCATTGGCCTGTGGGGACGGTGCGATTCACGCTTGAGCAAGCACAACTAAGGGGCGCGGCTATGGCCGCGCCTTGTCCCATGAGGCATTGATAGATGAGACTTGATCCAATCACTCTGCCTCAACGACCTGCATTGGAGCAGCTATTTCAGCTGTATTTGCACGACATGTCAGAATTTCTGGGATGGCCCGTGGCAGATTCAGGTCGGTATGAGCTGCCAGGTGGTCTGCTGGATCCCTATTGGTATGACAGCGATCATTGGCCCTATTTCGTGCTTATCGAGAACGAATTGGCCGGGTTCTCATTGGTCCGAAAAGCACCCGGAGCGAGTGATCGCTTTGACATGGGGCAGTTCTTTATTTTGCGCAAGTTTCGTCAAGGAAATGCCGCCCAATCCGCCTTTGCCCTCAGTGCCGAGCGCCACCGAGGTGCGTGGCAAGTGCGGGTTCTTCCGGATAATACTCGGGCTGTCCGTTTCTGGCGCAAAGCGACCAAAGCACTTGCTCGGAATGGTCAGGTTGAGGAACAGTTGTTGCTCTATGGTCATAACCAGATGCATCATCTGTTGTTCCAAGTCTGACAGTCGCTGTTACCCCACCAGCATCTTTAGTCCTTGCGTCACATCTGTGCGAACGGCCAATCGCAAGGCTGGCTCGTCACCTGCAGACAAAGCCGACAGGATCATGCGGTGGTGGCGTTGTAGGTCCGTGCGTTGGCCGCTGGCATAGAGTGCACGCATGGTGGGGCCAAGTTGCAGCCAGACGGTCTCGGCCATGGCAAGGATTGCCGGGGCCTGCGCACGCAAATAGATCGTGCGGTGAAATTCCAAATTGGTGCGCAGATAGCCGACAGCATCTTGATTGGCGACACATTCCGACACGCGCGCGTTTATAGCACGCAGGCGGTCGATCAGGGTCATATGGGCGCGGGGCAGGGCGCGGGCGGCCAGTTCGGGTTCCAGAAGGGCGCGCAGGGCTGTCAGCTCTTCAATGCGCTCTGCCGTCAGATCTGGGGCCGTGACCCGACCCGAGCTGGACAGAGTCAGCGCACCTTCGGCTGCCAGCCTGCGCACAGCTTCGCGCGCAGGGGTCATCGAGACGTCATAGTCAGCACCGATGCCACGGATGGTCAGGCTTTCACCCGGATCTAGCTCTCCATGCATGATACGGGTGCGCAGATGACGATAGACACGTTCATGTGCGCTGGTGGTGTCTGCGGTGGAGCGGGCTTGGCTTTGCATGTGATTAATTGTGATCACAAATGCCTTGGGCGTCAATCGCGAAAGCGATAGCGATGCAGCTGTGTCCCGTGATCCTTTAGCCATTTGCGTGGTGTCCGATAGGTTGGGCAAATCGCTTCAACCTGCGCCCAGAAGGCGCGTGAGTGGTCCATGTGCACCAGATGCGACACCTCATGCGCGGCGACATAGTCCAGCACCTCGGGTGGGGCCATGATCAGGCGCCAGGAATAGCTAAGGTTGCCGCGCGAACTGCATGACCCCCAGCGAGAGCGCGTGTCGCGCAAGGTAATCCGCCCATAGGGTCGACTGACCATTGCAGCATACCGATCGCTGGCGTCCACAAGGGCGGCACGTGCGGCCTCTTTCAGGAAAGCTTCCACGCGGATGGTGTCGCGTTTTGAAGAATGTGGGGGCAACAGCATTTTGCCGCCTGCGACCTCGACCACCCGCGACTGGCCGCGTGCGAGTGTCAGCTTGTTGCCCCGAAATGGCAGTGTAGACCCAATTACCGGGATCTCGCTTGGGGCGGTTTGAGCAAGATGGCCGCGGATCCAGTCCAACCGTTCGGTCGCAAACTGAATGGCTTCGTCCTTGTTGGCCCCGAAAGGGGCTGTCAGCGTCACGCGCCCATCCAGCCGAGAGACCCGCAATGACAGTCTGCGTGCGCGTTTTGACGCCCGAAGTTCGATCTCTAACGGATCTGGTGCGCCCAATGACAAGGTCGTGTTTTCTGTCAGGCGATTGCGTGATTTTCGAAACAACATACCCCTCAATGCGGTCTGAATCCGTCCAACGTCAACCCTTCGCGGCAAAAGGCTTTGACACCCTTCCCGCATTGTGGCAGTTGCCTGAAATCTCAGACGAGTCAGTATGAACGGAAAGGGTTTCAAATGCCCAAAGCTGAATGGGGCGTCAAACGTGTATGCCCGACGACCGGAAAACGCTTTTACGACCTGAACGCCAATCCGGTGGTCAGTCCCTATACGGGTGAAGTCGTGAACTTCGAGACCGGCAAAGGGTCGCGCACGATGGTTGCCGACAAAGAAGACAAAGCGGTTATGAAGGACGATCTGGTCGAAGACGCAGATGCAGTTCTGGAAGATGACGACGCATCCGATGTTGATCTGGGCGATGATGTTCTGGACGACGATGATGACGAAGAAGTGTCGCTGGACGAAATCGCGGACATGCCCGCGAATGACGACGACTAAGCGTCAAAGATTTTTGCAAAGGCGCGTTTTTTGGGGTTGAACCCCCCAGCGCCTTTGCATAAATACCGCGCACAGGCAGCGACTTGGCTGTCACGGATGGGGCCTTAGCTCAGTTGGTAGAGCGCTTGCATGGCATGCAAGAGGTCAGCGGTTCGACCCCGCTAGGCTCCACCACTATATCATATGTAAGTGTGCACAAAGTTTGACCCCTGTGGACGCACTTTGCCCCCTATGACCACATAGATTGACTTTTTAGGCATCATCATTGACCCTTTCGGGTAAAGCGGGCCCTCGGCCAACGCGCGGCGAAGGTGTCACGAGAGACCAGACCAACTGATGCTGCACTGTGCTCGTACGGCCGCTATTGTGGTTTGGCTCAGTTATGGCCAGTTTAACACTATGCAACCTCAAGCACTCAAAAACCTGGAACTCAGGAAGCTATTTGCGGCTCAGCTTCCGGCAGACTTCGCAGACTGGCTTGATTTTGTAGCCGTTGGCGCGCTGCTGGGGCTTGCCTGAGTCGATATGTGCCAATCCTCGCCGCGCGTTGGCCCATTACAGGATCGCGCGACTGGTGAACTCTGTCCCGTTATCACTGACAATGCTAGCCGGTTTGCCATAGAGCCGGACGAGCGCATCAAGCTCTTGCGCCACCCGCGCACCCGAGATGCTGGTGTCGGCCATCAGGCAGAGGTTTTCGCGGCTGCAATCATCGTTCACCGCCAGAATGCGGAACCGGTGCGAGGCCCTGAATGTGTCAGACAGGAAGTCGAGCGACCAGCGTTCGCCAGGCCACAGTGCCTCTGGCATCGGTGCTCGCGATCTATGCGCCCGTTTGCACCTCCGGACCACAAGCTTCTCTTCTGTGTAAAGCCGATACAGCGCTATCGGAGCTTTCGCCGCCCTACTGGGGCGACGGTCCCCTCAAACTGTAGCTCATGATCATTCCAGTGCAATCCAGCATCACCCCGATCCGCCGATAGCCAAACCTGTGATGCTTGGCCGCGATGGCCCTCATTTCTTTGCGTATCTCCGGATTATTCGGCGGGCGTTCACGCCGGACAGTTTTGGGGCCGACACCAACGAGCTTGCAGGCCCGGCGGTGCGAGATGTCGTGATCCCGCATCGCCCGAAGCGCTGCATCCCGCCGTTCGCTTGGCGTCGTCAGCTCTCTCCCAGCAGGTCCTTCAGAACGACATTGTCCAGCATCGTATCGGCCAACAGCCGTTTGAGCCCCGCATTCTCGTCTTCCAACGACCTCACCTTGGCAACGTCGGAAACCTCCATGCCGCCGCACTTCGATTTGTACTCGTAGAACGTGCCCTGGCTGAGACCGTGCTTGCGACACACTTCCACCGTCGGCATTCCGGCTTCCTGCTCTTTGATCATCCCGATGATTTGGGCTTTCGTGAATCGGCCCTTTCGCATTCATTTGCTCCTTCAAAAGGTTGAGCAAATTTCACATTAAGGCGAGGGAAGTCTCGGGAGGCAGGTCAAAATCCGAACGCATCAACTTTGTCTTCGAGCACGCAAATCACGATTGCCAATGCCTTGCGACGTTCCATCAGATGATAGATGCGAAATGGTTGCGCTAATTGACGGATTGAGAAGCCCAACTTGGCAGGTGATGTAAAACACGCGCTGTCGAGCATTTCAACTGGACGCAGGTCATTTGGCTTCTCGGCACCGAGCAGAAGATTGAGTAGACCGTGGATTTCGGTGAAGAGGTGTTGTTTCTCGGATCGCCCTGCCCTCTGCCTCATCGCGTTCAGGGAGAACTGTTCGTAGGTGATGATCTGATCCCAAACCAACTGGATCGTTGCGTCGTCATTCCAGCCTTGGGCATGCAGATTGGCGACGAAATTATATCCCAAACGAGCGTCAAGCGGCGTAAAGCAGTGCGGACAGATCAGCGCCACCTGATCGCGATATAGGGCGTAATCCGAGTTTCCCACGAAATGAAAACAGTTTTGGCAGCGTGCAATCAGCGGTCGCTTTTGGGTCGGCATATCGCCCGCCTGCGTCGGAAAGCTTCGTACCAATGGACTACAGGCCGACAATGCACGAACAATTAAAACGGACCACCTGATGGGGGTACGCCACTGTGCCTGCTGGATCATAGGCGTCATCACGCTGGAATTCTGGATTTAGATATTCATCACAGGAATGGAACTCAGGAACTTTTTATGACCGATCTGATGTAGTATTTGCATCGATGCATGGGATCCCGAAAACCATTATCCTTTTTTACTGACTACTCCAATGAGGCCGGTGTCGGAGTGGGGGTAGGCGCAAATTTGAACATACCCTTGCCGACAGGCACTAGGTCGGAGGAATGGATGCTAAACTGCGCTAACGCGATAGGTTTTCTGCTGAAAGCTGGGATTGACGCGCTGGTGATTACCATTGGCTTTGATGTTTCCAAAGACGACCCGCTCGGAGATTTTCACGTAGATGGGGCAGCATTTACAAAATCGGGAACCAGATAGCAGAGTTGGACCTGCCGACAGTTTATGTTTTGGAAGGTGGATACGCCACGGATCAACTGGAGGAAAATTCCGCCGGTTTCTTGACGGGGTCTGTCGATAAAGCGACCGTCCCAACTGCTGGGCCATTTGTGTGAGCTTTGGATTGTGCCAGCAAAAGCTGCATGTTCGCAAGGTTGCTTTGTCCGCATCCTACCGGTTCGACAGGCTTATGACGAAAGTCCAGTTTTCTTAGTGCCAAGCTCAAACTAAGGACGACCGTTTGACCTGTCGCGACGCGACCCGTTTCCAATCAAGTCATTCGAACAAGGCTTCGAATTGCGCTTTGCTAAGGGAAATTACACCGTCTCGCATTTGCGGCCACTCAAACCCTTTTGGACCTATCGCGTTTTGATGCCGATCCTTTGATAGCATTTACTGCAGCAAAGGAGATGAGCTATGGGATTGAAGCGAACGGGCGAGTTCCGCCAAGATGCGGTGCGTATTGCGCTGACGAGCGGGCTGACAAGGCAGCAGGTAGCGTCGGATCTGGGTGTTGGCTTGTCCACCTTGAACACGTGGGTCACGGCGCATCGGGATACGGATGTGGTTTCGAAAGAGGATTTGGACCTCGCCAAAGAGAACGATCGGCTTCGACGTGAAGTCCGGATTCTTAAGGAGGAGAGGGAAATCTTAAACAAGGCCACCCAGTTCTTCGCGGCCTAAGGCAATGAGATTTAGGTTTGTCGAGGAACACGGGAACCATTTCTCAGCCAACCGTTTGTGCAGTGTCGTTGGTGTCAGTACACGTGGTTTGCGGGCCTTTCGGAACTGCCCTGCCAGTCGCAGACAACGATCTGATATGGTCACGCTTGCACACATCAAAGAGCAGCCCCGCCTGAGCCTTGGTTGCTACGGTAGGCCGCGAATGGCCGAAGAGTTGAAGGAGATCGGCCTGGACGTCGGTCATCGCCGTGTGGGCCGTTTGATGCGCCAGAACGGCATATCTGTCGTCAGAACTCGCAAATACAAGGCAACGACCGATAGCGATCACATCCCTCTCGCACATGTAAACATGTGCTGCTGGTCGACGGTTCAACATCGCGCCCAACCTACTGGGCCGGGACTTCTGCGCCGACAAGCCTAATCAAAAATGGGCTGGCCCTTCTCGGGACATTTGCTTCGCAAATACCCTGTCAGGCAATGGACATCAGCTATGTCTGGACCCGCGAGGGGGGGGGCTTTATCTCGCGGTAATCCTGGCCTGTATTCCCGTTGCGTCATTGGCTGGGCTGTAAGCAACCGGATGAAACGTGACGTGGCGATCAGAGCTTTGAAGATGGCCATAGCGTTCCGGCAGCCGCCCAAAGGCTGCATTCATCACACAGATCGCGGGTCGCAATACTGTTCCCACGACTATCGGAAAATCCTACGCCAGCAAGGCTTCAAGGTCTCGATGAGTGGCAAGGGTGATTGTTACGACAATGCCGCCGTCGAAACGTTCTTCAAAACCATCAAGGCTGAGCAGATCTGGCGGCATTCTTGGGACGCCAGAGGACAGGCTGAGATGGCAATCTTTGAATGCATCAATGGCTTACGTCGTCGCCACTCAGCATTGGGCTGGAAAAGCCCGGTCGCTTTTGAGCGAAAGGTGGCTTACACGAGTACTGGGGGCGGCACAAAAGCGTGACAGGTTCATTTGCCTTCTATCCGTTTGTAGACCAAGATCTGCCCGGTGCCGTCCCAGATGGTCAGTTTCATCCTATCTGCCCGCTTGGAGTGGAAAATGAAGATCGCCCCGCTCAACGGATCGAGATCAAACTCTTTTTCCACGATTGTGGCCAACCCATCCATGCCTTTGCGGAAGTCCACCGGTTTGGTTGCCACATAAAGCTTAAAGTTGCCTGTAGGAGAGATCATGACCTGTACTCAAATGCGCTGATCAGTTGCACCAGACGATCTACTGGATAATCAAGCGGCAGTAGCAATTCGCACCCGGAGCGTCTGAACACCACTTGAGGCACCGAGTCCAGTGAAATTGTCCGAGGGGCTTTCAACTTTGACCTCTGTAGAGTTCGGAGCAAGATTCTTGGTCTGTTTTGGTGCCGCTGCGGCACCTCGACCATGCTTTTTCCAGTTGTAGGCAGTAGAATCAGAAACACGGCACGTCTTCCGAACTTCACCAACGGACAATGTCCCGGATCTCATACCTTGCCCCATTTCGCGCTTGAGCTTCGTCGACCACAGACGACCACCGTCTTTGGCAACGGGAATGGAGTAGCCATAGACATGAAATACTTTGTCGATTTTCTGGTTACTTGCGAGTTCACCTAAGTTTTGAGAGCTCATGGTGCCTGTATCCTTTTTGAAGGCATCATAAGCTAACCGCGTTGACCAAATCAGGTGCTGAATGCGGGGCTACATGCAGCGCTTACGAAGAATGAGCAAACTCTGCATCAGAACGAGGGAAGTTTCGGTGGGCGGGTCAGTCATGAATGAGGGAGCGCGGGGGGGGAGGTTAACGGATGTACATGTTACCGGAAAGCACATCATGGGAAACCTCACGGCGGTTTGACGCTACGTGTTCTCAGGGGTGGAGGGCCCTCAGAAGTGATGGCTGGCAGCCCTCAATCGCCTCCAGTATGATCAAGATGTTCAGACAGAGTGGCAACCAGATCGGATTTCGATATTGGCTTGGCCAGGAAGCCGTTCATTCCAGCCTCTAAGCAGTTTTCTATGTCTTCGGCGAAAGCACTTGCGCTCAGGCCAATAATTGGTGTGTGGGTCATTCGGGGTGATCCTCGCCGAATGCGTCGCGTTGTTTCCATCCCATCTATACCGGGCATGTTGACATCCATAAGGACTAGGTCAAATTGATGTTCTTTCAGCCGATTGATTGCAATTTCCCCACTTTCAGCGGTCGTCACCTGATGTTTGAGAGAACGTAGAATGACTTTGGCGATCTTCAAGTTTGTTTTGCTGTCGTCCACTACCAGAATGTCGGCTGGCTTTGATTTTAGTTGACGGTGCAATGCGGCATCGGTTGGGTTGAACTCATGGTTCTCATTGTTTTTTTCCTCGATTTTTCCACGCGCGAACGGCAGCGAAAAGTAAAAGCAGCTGCCCTCTCCTTCGCGACTTTCCACTGATAGGTCGCCACCCATTGCGGCGACCAACATGTTGCAGATAGACAAGCCCAAGCCCGTACCCTGATACTCGCGGTTGCTGCGATTATCCACCTGAACAAAGCGTTCGAAGACATGCACCTGATCTTTCTTCGAGATCCCGATCCCTGTATCAGAGACTTCAAAGCGCAGGGTGCAATTTTCAGGATCTGTTGGGTCAATCAACGTCACGCGCAAGTCAATGCCGCCTTCCGACGTAAACTTGAGGGCATTCCCAACGAGATTGATCAACACCTGTCTTAACCTGTTAGCATCGCCCATAACAGCCGCCGGGCATGAGTTGTCGACAGAGTATTCAAGCGAGATATCCTTGTTGCGTGCTGATACTTGAAACATGCCGACAACATTCTGAACCAAGCTGTTGACTGAAAATTCATCGCTGTGAATGACGAATTTCCCCTCGTCCAGCTTGGTAATGTCGAGGATGTCATCAATGATCGATTTAAGCGCCTTTCCAGATTCCTGAATTGTTTCAATCAGCTGCGCCTGCTCTTTTGGCAGATCTTGCTCTAGCAAAAGCTCGGCGATTGGAATAACTCCATTCAGGGGCGTGCGGATTTCGTGGCTCATCGTCGCTAAAAAACGCGATTTCGCTTCGGCTGCGGCATGCGCTTCATCCCGTGATGCGATTAGGCTTTGCTCGTTTTCTTTGATGGTTGTCCGCATCGTTGAAAAACTGTTGGTGAGATCACCAATTTCGTCTTTTGAACTCGGAGGAATTTTCGCTTGATAATTTCCGCGCGACAATTGCCGAGCAGCCGAGGCAAGCAGGGATGCGCGTTTCACAACCCAACGATCCAGGAGAACACCAACGACCAGAAGCGCTCCAAGGAAGAAAACGGCAATCAAGACAGTAAGGAACCGAACCTGTCGACGGATTTGCCCTAGATCATCCGAAATATCGACCCGAACAGACAGAACAGCCAGTTCTTTACCCTCAAAGGAAATTGTCCGTGAGGTCTGGATTATGTCCGGCTTGGTTACCGGAGCGGCTGCCGACAAAGGATAAAGCCGCGTGCCATCGGGTGTCGACAGAACAACCGTTTCCCAACTCCGGTATCGCCTTTGCATGCTGCTGAGGGTCTCGAATACGGCACCAATTTGGTTTTGCAGAAGAAATGGAATGAGGGCATCGGATAGAATCTCGACATTTTGATCCAGATTTCGAACCTGTGAATCCGTCATCTCTCGCGTCAGGCGCGGCTCCCAAATATATGACAGCCCCAGCACACAAATACACATCATACACGCCAGCAATGCGACAAACCGGCTGCGCAGCTTAAATCGAACGCCGGCGAAAACCGAAGTGATTGCGGATTGCGCCGACGTTATGATGGGTGCGTCACTTAACAAAGAACTCATCCAGCCCCATTTCTTGCAGCTCTGAATAGTCGTCCAGGCTGGCTTCCATCACTTCGCGGATGGGAACGCGCTCAAGCAACTCGCGGCCATAGCCGGTTTTCCACAGATCGAGAAAGGCCTGCGTCACCTTCTTCTGAACGTCTTCCGGCACACGAGGATGCGCGGCAATGGGATGGGGCGGGACGCGAGTGGTTTTGTAAAGGACGCGGAGTTGTTCCGAAATTTCAATCGGCTGTGACCGAAAAGTTCCCATTACCCCGCCCGCTGCCGCGGCTTGGTTAAGAATGACGTTCAGGTATGCCGACCCATGCGTCGACACATACATAGGGGAAAAGTCGACGTTGCGCTGATTTGCTAGGTCAGAGCGGATCAGCAGCGAAGCACCAAGCGCATTTGGCGCAGGAAATGCAATAGTGTGACCTTCTAGGTCTTCGACCGATTGAAAGTCACTGTCGTCGCGAACAACCAGAATACCGAACAGTTCGCGGCCGCCATCCCGAAGAAGCGGTTGGTAGCCCTGTGTTTGTGCCGCGATGATCGAGTGGTACGGATTCATATAGGCAAAATCAAATTCGCCATTCATGAAGCTCGTCTCAAACTCGGGAATTCGTGGCGACCCCACAATCTTAAAATCATAGCCAGTGCGTTTTTCAATTTCATCGATGATGGGCTCCCAAATTCGCGCGAGCTTTCGCGCTTCGAACTGAGGAACGACGCCGAAAGTGTAGGTCTGCGCCAAAAGAGGTCCAGCAGTAATGCCCAGCGCGACAAGGATGCAAAAAATGCTGCTAAAGGTTGAGCGTAGTATGTTTCTGATCATGTGTTTCCCTATTGGCGCCATCGAATTTCATTCGGCAACCTTGCCGACGTGTTTGTAGGTTTGCTCCTTGAGGTTGGGGCAGATTGGTTAATATTTTCACCATCGAGGAAGCTTTTTTGTGGAATTGCCTTCGCGCAGACGTGGCAGCGGCCAGAGTTAACGCCCCCTTCATCTGCATTAACGAAACGTAAATATATTTCGCGTTTTAGTGGTGCATCGAAGTTGCCGCCCACCTCTGACCTCAAGAGATGGCGGCCCAAAAAACGGAGCGCCATTAATGCCATACTTTATGATTGGGACGCAGAGATCGGGGTCAAACCTACTGCGTATCATGCTGAATCAATCACCCGAGATTGTCGCCCCACACCCCCCCCATATAATGGAACGTCTGTGGCCATTACTGGAAGAGTATGGCGACTTAGAGAACCCTCAGGCATTCTCGCGTTTGGTTGATGATGTTTGCCTTCTTGTCGAGACGAATCCGGTTAGTTGGAAGCTTGGCCAGATTGATCGGGCTGCTTTGGAAGAGGCCTGCCCTGAAAAGTCGCTCGTCGCGGTCTATTTCGAGATCCATAACCTGCTGGTGCGCCAAAACTTAGCACGTGACTGGGTGTGCAAATCCCTTGCGAATGTGCATTTCGCGGATGAGCTTGACCGCTTTGGCGGCGAGAACGCCAAGTTCATTCACTTGCATCGCGACGGCCGCGATGCTGCCCTGTCTTTCCGAAAAGCCATAGTGGGTGAGAAATCATTCTATCACATCGCGAAGCAATGGCGAGCAGAACAAGAAAAGGCATTGGAACTTGGCCAGAAACTACCGGCCGACCGTTTCATCTCGGTCGCCTATTCTGACCTCATCACGCACCCAGAAACCGAGCTTCGCCGCTTATGTGATTTTATGAGCGTCCAGTTCTATCCTGATATGTTAGAGTTCCATAAATCCCGCGAAGCCGCGAGCACGTCAGTGGCCGGGAAGATGTGGTCCAATGTGCAAAAACCCGTCATGTCGCAAAACACAAACAAATTCATGCGCGAAATGAGCCCGCACGACATCGCCGTATTCGAAGCCGTTGCGGGGGACACGTTGAGCAAGATGGGATATCCGTTGATGTCCGATTTCGACGAAGAAAACCAACGCCTTAAGGCGCAAGCTCTTGAAACCGCAAATCCGGATGATCTGCAAAAACGAAAGGCTCAGGCGTCAGTGATGCAAGAGATCAAGGAACGTCTCGCCAACAGCGAAAACAAGCGCCATGTCGCATAAATCTGCCAGCACGTATGCCGAGGGGACATCGCTCGCCCAATTGTTTCTAATTTTCTTCAAAATTGGGTGCATTTCATGGGGCGGATATATGGCGCTGATCTCGGTCGTTCGCTCCGAGATCGTAGAAAAGCACCGTCTGATTGATGATGATGACATCATGGACGGTGTTGCTCTGGCGATGCTGCTTCCCGGGCCGGTTGCGGTGAACGTCGTCGCATATGTCGGCGACAAGATCCGAGGCCCGCTTGGCGGTGCGGTGTGCGCTGCGGCGGTGATCTTGCCATCGTTCTTTTTGATGGTAGGATTCGCGGCTCTATACCTATCTTGGGGAGCGATGGTCGTCGCTGACAAGGCGCTTGCAGGTGTTCTGCCTGCGATTGCCGCCATAATCCTGAATGCTGGTCTGAAAATGCGGGAAAAGGCGCTTCGGGGGCCAATCGACATCGCCATTGCACTGATCGCCGCGACCTTGCTTTTGACAGTTGGGGGCATTTGGACCGTCATTTGTATTTTCGCAACCGCGGCCGTGGTGGGGATCTTGCGGCATCAGTCGGATGATGCAGGTGTGCCCGTCGAAGCAATTGGGCAGCACCCGACATTTGGGATCGGATCATGTGTTGTCACTGTATTCCTGGCGACCTGTATCGGGCTGTTCCTGTTCCTGCCTCAGCTGACTGTCACCTCAATCCTCGTGCAGCTATTCTCGGTTTTCTCGGGCATGAGCTTACTGCTTTTTGGTGGCGGATATATCTTCATTCCCATGATCCAAGAGGCGGTCGTGAATGCCCATGGATGGCTGTCACTCGAGGATTTTGCAGCAAGCATTGCGCTTGGGCAGGTCACCCCTGGACCTATTCTGATCAGCGCTACATTCATCGGGTATAAGGTAGCGGGCTTGGCTGGTGCGGTGATTGCAACGATTGCGATCTTCATGCCGCCAGCAGCCTTGATCATTCTGGCCTCTCGTCAGCTAGAGCGCTTCAGTCACATGGCACGTTTCAAAGCTGCACAGGCGGGCATTCGATCTGCAGTTTTCGGAATGATCATCGCGGCCGCACTGTCATTACTCATAGGCATCGCCGGTGAGGCAACAAACCTTCTGGCGCCAACCGTGATCTTCGCCCTGTCATGTTTCGTGTTGATGTATCTGAAGAAGGGAGAGATCTGGACCGTGCTGATCGCGGCGGTATTGGGGCTGCTCGTGTTCTAGTGGGAGTCAAACATTGGTGGTCGGGAGAAAATTCTAGAACTGTACAAGAAACATCATTGGGCCTGTCTATATGGGCCCGGTGATTGTATCGGCGGTTATGGCAGAGATGGGCAAGGGCTGCGGCCCAAATCCAAGCCAGTACGCCTCGTAAGGCTGTGCGATGTTGCCTGTTGGAGTGCCGTCAACTCGAAAGGCAGTTGAATAGTGCCCGAACACGTGCGGTATGGCGCAGCTCTTTAGGCGCAAGCAACCAGATATCAAGAGAGAATGCAGTGCTTTCACTCACCCGTCTGAGGCCTTTTTGTATTTCGACGATTTGCGTGGGCAGCAGACCTTCACCCAGTCCAGCCTGAATGGCCTGCATCATGATTAATGGGCTGCTGACATAGGAATGTGGCTCGACACCGGGCAAATAGGTCTTTAGCCACTCAGTCGAGCGATTGGCACACGCCTGACCTGAGTATTCAAGCCAAACCATACGGCTGCTCTGTGGCGGGGTATCAAAGGCAGGCGCATAGTGTGCAAAATCGCAACGTCCGATTTTTTTACCGTACAAATATGGTTCTGGCTCGTTCGTGAACCTAAGCGCGACCTCGGCATCGCGGCGTGATAAACTACGCACCGTTGTTTCAGCGTCGATGTCCAAAGTGATGTCCGGATGGTGAGATATGAATTGCTTTAACTTCGGCATGTAGTGCCAAGCAAGAATGTCAACTGTGGTGAGGATGATATGACCGAACAAACCCGCGTCTCTTCCCTCGATACGTCTTTCCAATCTGTCCATTTCGTCACGGATTTGGCGGGCGGCGTCCACTGCAGCTTCACCTTCGCGGGTCATGGTGATCCGGTCGCCGACACGTTCAATAAGCCGGGCACCGAAATGGGTTTCCAAATCGCGGATTTTTCGCGCCACCGTGGTGTGTGACACGTCCAACTCAATCGCCGCCGCCGAATAGGTCTCGGCGCGACTTAGAGCCTCGAGGACTAAAAGATCACCTGGCTTCATCGGGAGGCGCGCCAACGGCTAAATTAATTCTGAACATTTTTGCACATAAGACTCCAGTTATTGCGAGTTGATTGTCCAGCTATGCACTTCCATTTGTCAACTACTCAGCATGGCGCGGCAAAGGAAGATTTGTGAGTCTGAACATTGAGCGGCTCTTTCACAATAGTAGCGCGCGCGTTTGACCCACCCACGCCTTGCTACCAAACACTAAGGAGCCTTCTATGACAAACATTACCGATGTCTCGCGCATGTCCGGAACCTCTCGCGATACCTATACCTATGATACGTTCACCACGGGTCTTATTCTTGAGGATCTGCGCTTCAAGTCTACGGACCCAGCGCCTGGCGATCGTGTGCCAGATTTTGACCTTGAGTTTATCAATGGTGCGCGACTTCGAAGTGATAACTTAGGGGGCAAGCCCCTGCTGCTCGTTTTTGGGTCACGAACCTGCCCTGTTACGGTCAGCGCGCGCCAGCCATTAGCGGACTTGCATCACAAATTTGGCGATAGGGTTCGTTTTGTGTTGGTCAATACCCGCGAGGCGCATCCAGGCGAGCACATTCCACAGCCAAAGACCTCGAGCCAGAAACGCGAGCATGCAACAAAACTGGCAGCGTTCATGGGTGCGCATTTCGAGGTTGCGCTGGATGACATCAATGGGACATTTCATCAGGCAATGGGACCAAAGCCAAATTCCGCCTACATCCTTTCGCCAGATGGTGTGATCCTGTTTCGCGCACATTGGGCCAATGATACGGCAAGCTTGGCCCCTGCGCTGCAAGCGGCTGTCGATGGTACGCAGCTGAGAAGTGGAAAAAGCCGAAGGCTTGTTCGTCCCTTGCTAAATGCAATCGGGTTTCTGCCCGGCGTGGTACGTGACGGCGGAGGTAAGGTTGAACGCGACGTCTGGCGGGCGGTGCCCCCATTTGCGGTCCTTGGTCACTTGTCACGCCTGTTCTTTTTTCTACCGACACGAAGCCGGGGCCCTGCGGTAGCAATTACGCTCGCCATCGCAATTATAGCTGCGATTTGGGCATGAACTGTGGCTGACACTGTTTTTCGAGTTACATAAGGGCAGATGCGGATCTAGGTGTGACTATCTGAGGATCCGCATCATTGAGCGACGCCCAATCGACGTTTGAACTTGGGCATCGGATGCAGGTATCCGTGGACTGGCGGCAAGAGGGTCACGACCAGTGGCACAGGCCTAACGAGCGGTCCCGAAGATTTGGCTGGATTACGGAAATAGGTGGGGCGGTGACCGTTTCATCGTCGCTATGCTGTTGAGGATTAAGGCAAGTGCCTATTGCCACCTGTACTGCGTCAACGCAGTGCCCTCAGGTTTAAGCGTTGCCCGATTCACTAAGGACAAACACTCTGTCATGCATGCGCCGTGGAGTGGAAAGAATATCATCACATTTCTGTCTGTGATGGTCTAGGAATTCGTATCACGAAAGCGGTAACTATGATGTTAGAAAAAGTGTGGGCACGATTGGGCTGTGTCTGTGCATATTCCGGCCTTAACAGCTGTCCTTGTCCAGATTGCGGGTTAGGTACGCGACCACAAGGTGAAGCAGGATCGAGAACACGCCCAGGGTCAGCATCGCGGCAAACATTAGGTCGGTTTTCGCGCGCCCGTTTGCCATAAGCATCAGGTATCCCAACCCACGCGACGCGCCGACCCATTCTCCGATCACCGCGCCAATAGGGGCGTAGACCGCCGCAAGCCGCAGTCCCGACGCGAGCGCGGGAAGGGCCGCGGGCACCCGGATATGCCACAGGATACGGGCAGGGCTAGCCTGCATGGTTCGCGCCAAATCAAGATAGCCCTGAGGCGTTCGCATCAACCCGTCAAAAAAGGCTGATGTGACCGGAAAATAGATGATCAGCACGGCCATCGCGACCTTGGACCACAGCCCGTATCCCAGCCACAGCGTCAGAATCGGGGCCAGCGCGAAGACCGGCAAGGCCTGAGTGAACACCAGCAAGGGTTGGACCAAAAGGCGCGTAGTGCGGGACGCTGCAAGTTGGATGGCCGTCACCACCCCAAGGCCTGCACCGATGATCAGCCCGATCAGCACTTCCAGCGCCGTGGCCCATGTGTGCTCGGCAATCAGCGCGCGGTTCTGCCACCATGTTTCGGCCACCAGTGCCGGACTGGGCAGGATGAATTTCGGCAATCCTGTTAGCGTGACAATCGCCTGCCACAACAGCAGTGCAAACGCCGCCGCGGCGAGGGCAGACAGATACTTCATGCCGCACCTGTCTGTAGCTGCCGTAGTAGTGAAGCCTGACACTCCAGTGTCTCCAGATCATCAATTGGGCGCGGTATGGGGGTGGAGGGGTGCGGGCAGTGGGTCAGTCCCTCAGCGGTCATCACGATGATGGCGTGCCCCAGACGGGCGGCCTCGGCCGGGTCATGGGTGACGATCAGCACTGTTTTGCCTTGTAACAACTCGACAGCAAGGTCCTGCATCGCGGCGCGAGTCTGTGCGTCGAGTGCGGAAAATGGCTCGTCTAACAGGATGATGGGTTTGTCTTCCATCAGCGTGCGGGCCAAGGCCACCCGCTGACGCTGTCCACCCGACAATTCGATGGGCTTCTTGCTGGCATGTTCCGTCAGGCCAACGCGGTCAAGGATGCGAAGCATGTGATCTGCATCAAGGGTTTCACCGCGCAGTCGGGCGCCGAGCAACACGTTCTGCGAGATACTCGCCCAAGGCAGGAGAAGATCGTCTTGCGCCATATAGGCAACCCGAGAAGCGAGTTCGGCGCCGTCTGTCGCGGCGATCGTACCGTTGAACTCAGCTCCGGTGGCAAGGCCCGAAATCAGGCGCAGCACCGTGGATTTTCCGACGCCGGACCCGCCCAGAAGGCAGGTCCATTGCCCGGCGCCCAGCTTAAGGGTCAGTGGGGTAAAAAGCGGCGCACCGTTGATCGACGCACTGCCTTCGACCCGGATGCCGGGCGCGTTGCTCATGGGGTCAGGCCCATCTGCCAGAACCCGACTTCCAGTTCGGTTGCAGTGCGGAAGGTGTTGCAAAGGCGGTCCCATCGGGGCGATGCAGCGAAATCCTGACCCAGACGACGCGTGAGTGCTGCGTCCAGCAGATCGCCCACGGCTTTGCAGGCACCTTGGTACTCATCGCTCGCATATGTCGCGATCCAGTCGGCATAGGCATCGGAAGTCTTCTCGCCCGCTAGGCGCTTGCCGATTTCACCATAGCCCATCACGCAGGGTGCGAGGGCTGCCAGCAAATCCAGCAGATCGCCGCTATAGCCAGCCTCGAGCACAAAGCGGGTATAGGCAAGGTTCTCGGGCCGTTCTGTCGTCGCTAAGAGATCCTCCTGCGAAATCCCAGCTGCCTCGCAGATGCCGATATGCAGCTGCATCTCTTCGGCGACCAGTGCGTTGACGGTGCCCACGGCTGTCAGCATTTCCGCATGCGTTTCCGATTTGACCACTGCCAAGGCCCAAGCCCGGGCAAAATGTATCAGGAACACATAATCCTGCCGCAGATAGTGCAGGAATGCGTCGCGCGGAAGCGTGCCATCTTTCATGCCCTCGACGAATGCATGGCGGGTGTAGTCCCGCCATGCGTCGGGTGCCTGATCGTGCATCAACGCGAAGGCACGGCCATAGTCCCCACTCATTGTGCGGTCACGTCGATTGCGATTGCGGCGACCGGGTTCAGCGACGGGATCATGCCACTGTCCAGCAGGAACTGTTCGAACCGCGCATAGCGACCTGCGTCAAACCCGGCAGGGCGAAGGGCGAAACGTGGCAGGGTGTCGACCCATGCTTTGGCGTTCAAGTCATCCTGCAATTCGGTCGAGGTTGCCGCGAAGATTTCCCAGCTTTTTTCTGGGTTGTTGACGATGAATTGCGTGGCTTTTTCGGTCGCGGTCAAGAAACGTGCGATCATATCTGCGTCCATCAGTTCTGGATTGGCCACATAGATCAGTTCGTCATAGGACGGCACGCCTTCCTCTTCGATATAGAAACAGCGACCCTCAACGCCTTCTATTTCCATCTGGTTCAGTTCGAAATTGCGGAATGCGCCGATGACGGCATCTACTTGTCCCGACATCAGCGACGGCGACAGCGAGAAATTGACATTGATCATCTCGATATCATCTGTGGTCACGCCGTGTTGGCCCAGCATGGCCTGCAACACAGCCTCTTCGACACCGGCGACCGAGAAGCCAATCTTCTTGCCCTTCAGATCGGACAGTTGTTTGATCGGGCCATCTTTCAGGACCAGCAGGCAGTTCAGAGGCGTCGCGACCAAGGTGCCAACGCGCTTTAGCGGCAGGCCTTCGTGGATCTGCAGGTGCAGCTGCGGTTGATAGGACACGGCCAAATCGGCCTGTCCGGCGGCCACAAGACGGGGCGGGGCGGACGGATCGGCGGGGGCCACGACCTCGACCTCCAAGCCTTCATCCGCGAAATAACCGTTTTCCTGCGCGATGATGATCGGGCCATGGTCAGGGTTGATGAACCAGTCTAGCAACAAGGTCATTTTGTCTGCGGCCATGGCGGGCGTGGCCATCATCAGCGCAAGCGCGGTGATCAGGTGTTTCATGAGATTTCCTTCCAGTTCGTCATGAGGCGGAGGCCGCGACGAGAACGATCTCGCCGGGCCATTTTTGTGTGATCTCTTCCGCAGCACGCCACGCGCGCAGGCCAGTGGCGCAACACAGCGCAAGGCGGGTGTCCAAGGTCGGCAGGTTTTGGGCCAGTTGTTCGAGGCTGATCCGCCGGGCCAAAGGATGCAAAACGGGGGCGTCTTGGCGCAGTTCGATGATCAGATCCGTGTCGGTCAGCTCAGACGCCGCGACAAAGCGGAACGGCCTGTCGGGTTCGGTGGCTTTGTCGAAACGAAAGCTGGCCGAGCGCAGGCTTTGCGCATCAAACTGCACCAACTGTCCAAGAGGGGACGGGGTCAAGCCCAGCAGGATATTCAGAGCCATCTGCGCCTGCATGGCGCCGATGATGCCGACGACCGGGCCAAGGACACCTGCCGTTTCGCAGCTTGCGTCATTGCCGGGGGCGTCTGGGAATACCGCACGCAGCGAGGGCGCACCGCCGCAAAAACCGCCCACATAGCCGCCCAGTCCCAGTGCCGATGCGCTGATCAGCGGGGTATCTTGGGAAATGCAGATATCGCTGAGAAGATAGCTGACGGCATAGTTGTCAGCGCAATCCACAACCAAATCAGAATGGGTCACCAGATCGGGCGCGTTGGCCGGGGTGAGTTTGCAATCCAGCGCTTCAATGGTGATCACGCTGTTGATCGCGCGGCATCGGGATGCAGCCGCCTGTGCCTTGGGTAGGCCGCAATCAGCCTCGGTGAACAGGGTTTGGCGGTGCAGGTTCGACAGCGCGACGGTGTCGCCGTCAACAATGGTCAGATGACCGATGCCCGCCCCTGCCAGAAGGGGCAGGCATGGCGCGGCCAGACCGCCTGCGCCGATCACCAAGACTCGCGCCTGTGCCAAACGTGTCTGACGGTCGGCGCCGACTTCGGGCAAAATTATTTGGCGGGCATAGCGGCTCATCGCGTCGCCTCGATCCATTGACGCACGCGTGCTTCTGGATCTGCGTTCAGGGTAATATCTGTGACGACCGAGACGATATCGGCCCCGGCCTCTAAGACACCAGCCGCCCGTTCGACCGACATGCCGCCGATGCCCACCAGAGGCACGTCACCCACACGGGCCTTCCATTCGGTGACGCGGGGCAGGCCCTGTTCGTGCCATTTCATCTTCTTCAGGATGGTAGGATAGACGGGACCCAAGGCAACATAGTCCGGGGCCATCGACAGAACACGCTCTAATTCGTCATCGTCATGGGTCGAGACGCCCAGCTTCAGCCCAGCCCTTCGGATCGCGGCAAGGTCAGCTTCGTCCAGATCCTCCTGCCCCAGATGGATCCAGTCGCACCCCAGATCCATCGCGGCCTGCCAGTGATCATTGATCACCAGTATCGCGCCATGATCGCGACACAGATCGCGGGATATGGCGATTTGCTCGCGCACCACCGCATCCGGCTGATCCTTCATCCGCAGTTGTACCAGCTTCACGCCAAGGGGCAGCATCCGGCGCAGCCAATCTGAATGGTCGAAAATCGGATAGAAACGGTCGAGCGTCATGTCAGGAATGCCTTTCCAATCACGGGGGTCGAGGCTTCGGCCATGTCGCGTGCCTCGATCGGGTCAGCGTCATGCGCCAGCTTCCCGGCTTCGATCGCGCCCATCATTGCGCGGGCCATGGCCACCGGATCGCCCGCGCGTGCCACCGCGGTGTTCAGCAGCACGGCGTCAAAGCCCAGTTCCATTGCGTGGGCGGCGTGGCTGGGCAGGCCAATGCCTGCATCGACCACCAAAGGCACATCTGGGAACTCCGCCCGCATCACCCGCAGGGCGTATTCGTTGTTCAGTCCGCGACCCGAGCCGATGGGCGCCCCCCACGGCATCAGCACCTCGCAGCCCGCGTCCAGCAGGCGCTCGCCGATGATCAGGTCCTCGGTGGTGTAAGGAAAGACCTGAAACCCGTCCTCGGACAGAATGCGGGCCGCTTCGACCAATCCGAATACGTCCGGCTGTAAGCTGTCTGTGTGGCCGATCAGTTCAAGCTTGATCCATGTGGTGTCGAACACCTCGCGCGCCATATGGGCCGTGGTGACCGCTTCTTTCACCGTGTGACACCCGGCGGTATTGGGCAGGGTCAGCACGCCCAAATCTTGGACCATCTGCCAGAATGCTTGCCCCGCGCGGCCAGCCCCCTCGCGGCGTAACGATACGGTGGCAACGCCCGCCCCGCTTTCGCGGAACGCCCGTTCAAGGATTGCAGGGCTGGGGTATTGCGCGGTGCCCAGCATCAGAGGGTTGGGCAGGGTGGTGCCGTAGAAAGATGCCATTCTTAGCCCCCCTGCATCGGCGAGACGATCTCGACCCGGTCGCCATCTTGCAAAGCATGGCTGCCGCGCAGCGTGGCGGGGATGAAATCCTCGTTCACGGCGGTGGCGACCCGGCCTGTAAAGTCGCATTCGTCCAGCAGGGCGGACAGGGTGGTGGCTGCGACCTCGCGCAGCTCTCCGTTAAGCACGATCTTCATCGACCATCTCCGAATGTGTGTTGTGAAGGGCCAGATCCGCCACGCCCTTGGCCAGGGCGGGGGCCAGCAGATAGCCATGGCGATACAGGCCGTTGGCATAGATTGTGTGGCCTAGTCTGCGAATGCGCGGCAGGTTGTCAGGAAATGCGGGCCGCAGATCGACGCCGATCTCCAGCACTTCGGCCTCGCCGAAAGCGGGGTTCAGCGCATAAGCGGCGCTGAGCAGTTCCAGCATGGACCGTGCGGTGATGCGGCCGCTGTCTTCGGCCTCGATCATCGTGGCGCCCAGCATGTAGATGCCATCGCCACGCGGCACGATGTAAAGCGGCATCCGGGGATGCAGCAGGCGCACGGGACGTGTCAGGGTGACATCCGGGCAGCGGATCACCAGCATCTCGCCTTTCACGCCGCGCAGATCGTGCAGGGTGTCGCGGGCATGCAGCCCCCGGCAATCAATGGCGTTTTCCGGTCGAGTTGGGGCCGGTTTCTGATGAAACACCACGCCTTTTGCCAACAGATTGCGATGCAGGTCGTGAAGGGCCTTGCGCGGATCGAGATGGGCCTCGGCGTCAAAGAACAGGCCTTTGTTGAAGCTGATCAGATCCGGCTCAAGATCGGCGATCTCAGGACCGGCTTCGCGAAACCCTTCGGTCTGTCGGGCAAATCGGCGCAGGTCCGGCATATCGCGCCGCGCGGCAACGACAAGGGTGCCCCGGCGCTGAATAGTGGTCTTACTTGCCCACCAGTCGATGGCCTGCTGCCCCAACCGCAGCACGGGTTCTTCGGCGTTCTCATATTCGCACCAAGGGGCCAACATGCCGCCCGCCCACCACGAACAGCCATGCGGGCCGGGCGGGCCGGAGGGGTCGAAGATCTGAACCCGGGCACCGCGTTCGACCAACTCGGTCGCCACTGCCAGCCCGGCTACGCCGGCCCCTATGACGGACCAGATCGTCACGCCTGCCAGACCTGATGGAAGTGGTGGACCGGCCCGTGACCGTGGCCAACGCGCAGGTCATCTGCCGTGCCAATTGCACCTTGCAGATAGTGATGGGCCTGACTGACCGCCTGCTGCAACGACAGCCCCTTGGCAAGGCCAGCCGCAATGGACGAGGACAGGGTACAGCCTGTGCCATGGGTGTTGTTGGTTCGACGGCGTGGTGCAGTGAATTCGGCGATTGCCCCATCATTCGAAATAAGGATGTCGCGGCAGACCTCGCCTTTGGCATGGCCACCTTTCATCAAGACAGACTGCGCGCCTAGCTCTACAAGAGCTCGTCCCTGTGTTGCCATCTCGTCCGACATGTCGGCGACAGGTTGATCCAGCAGACAGGCAGCTTCTGGTAGGTTCGGAGTTAACACGGTGGCGCGGGGCAACAATACATCCCGCAGCGTTGCGACAGCATCCCGCGCCAGCAGCGCATCGCCAGACTTGGCGATCATTACAGGGTCCAGCACGACAGGCCCTGTGAAATCGGAAATCGCCGCCGCTATGGTTTCGATGATTTCGGGCGTTGCCAGCATCCCGATCTTGATCGCGCGGACGTCGAGGTCGCTGAGCACGGCGTCGATCTGAGCCGTCACGACGTCAAGCGGGATGCTGTGAACTGCGGTGACGGCCTGCGTGTTCTGCGCAGTGACTGCGGTGATCACGCTGGCGCCAAAGACCCCAAGTGCGGACATTGCCTTTAGATCTGCCTGTATGCCCGCGCCGCCGCCGCTGTCGGACCCGGCAATTGTCAAAGCGATATGCGCCACATCGGTGCTCCTTCTTTTTACAAAGGGCACGGGCAGGCACACTGGTTGTCAGCGCTAAGACCGTTCCCTACGCCGGTATTGCCCGGATCAGGTTCGATGGGTTTACGCTTGCGCGAGTCTCAGCCTTGGTAAGGCACCCCAACGGTTCATTCGCCGGGTAGCAACTTCGTTACGCTAAGTCAATCGTGCAGGCGAAAGGGCGCGGCCCTGCACGCCCGAGGGTCTTGGAAAAGCGAGGGTGTTGCGCAAAATGTGCACGCTGTGGCTGGAATGCACGATAGGATCGTTTGTGGAGTAGATTGGCAGTTTCAAATGGACGTTCGGATGGTCACTTTGCAGCATTGCTCGCCAGAAATGAGGCTTTGGCGCCGAGGATGTGTTTCACGACGGCGTCCACGAAAGCGGCTCGGTCAGCCTTCGCGCCTGCATCGATAATGCCATAATGTTCATCCGACGAACGTCGCAGGCTTTTGATGGATCGGAAGGCCACTGACCGGACCAGATTTGTGCGTTCGTTGTAAAGGTTCAGGGCCTCTTCCAAGACACTGTTCCCGCAGGCGTGGTTCAGGACGATATGGAAGCTTTCATTCTGATGAAACGCGTCTGTCAGGTCGTTCTTCTGAATCGCAGCGTCATGTTTGGCTTGTATTTGTCTGAGTTCGGCAAGAACGTCACCGGGCAGCGGAAGAGGTGTCTGTTCCGCTGCGGCGCGATGCAGCAATTCCCGCATGAAATACAGCTCGTCAATCTCATGCAATGAAAGGTCCCGTACCGCAGCGCCCTTATTTGCCCGCCGCTCGACGAGGCCTTTCTGCTCAAGGCTTTCCAGCGCTGCGCGGACAATGTGGCGTCGCGCCTCGAACCGGTCCATCAGGTCCTGTTCGACCAAACGTTCGCGCGGCTTTAGGTGACCAAAAACAATGTCCTTTTCCAGTGAAGCTGCGACCCTCTTACGCTCGCCATCAACCTTCATCGTGTCCTCCGTTTCTGCGCTTCCACGCAAGTCGCTGTTTGCGCCGGAAATACGGGTCCTCAATTGTTTATTGACTTGATTATTAATAATGTACGAGGCTCTGTCCATCCCCCGCCCGCAATAGGGCGGGGACATATATGGGAGGATCTCTTGTGATGAAATTTGGAATGGCGGCCGTCGCTGCCGCTACATTGACCGTTTTCGGTGCAACCACCTCAATGGCGGACAACGCCGACTATGTGCTGAACACCGCCTCGACCGGTGGCACCTATCACCCGGTTGGCACGGCGATTTCCACGCTGTCCAAGGTGAAGCTTCTGCCGAAAGAAGGCTTCTCGCTGACCGCTGTGAACTCGGCCGGGTCGGGCGCAAATGTGCAGGCGCTGGGTGCGGGCACTGCCGACTTCGCAATTCTTCAGGGTCTCTATGGATCTTACGCGGCTACCGGCACCGGTCCGGTGACTGAACCGCAGCAGAACATCCGTTCGGTGTCGATGCTGTGGCAGAATGTCGAGCAGTTTGTGGTGCCAACCGACAAGGCTGCGACGGGTACTGTAGAAGATCTTGTTGCGCTGAAGGGCATGTCGGCGGGCATGGGTAAGCAAAATTCGGGCACAATCGGGTCGAACACCGTCCTCCTGTCCGGGCTCGGAATTGATGTCGAGAAAGACTATGAGCTGGTCTTCGCGGGCTATGGTCCAACCGCAGATGCGATGGCGAATGGGCAGGCGATTGCTGGTGGCTTCCCTTCAGGTCCGCCCACCGGTGCAATCACAAAGCTGATGGCGGCCAATCAGGGCAAGTTCACCATTCTGGACGTCACTGAAGATCAGCTGGCGGCCATGGATGGAGGGCGTAATCTTTGGGTACCATACACCATCGCGTCGGGCACCTATCCGGGCCAAGAGAAAGACATCAACACCATCGCGCAGCCGAACTTTCTGGCGGTAAATGCGGATGTGGATGACGAGCACGTCTATCTTCTGACCAAGACGATGTATGAAAACTTGCCCTTCCTGCAGGCAATCCACCCGGCCACAAAAGCTATGGCGCTTGAAAAGGCTCTGGCTGGTCTTCCGGTGCCGCTGCACCCCGGTGCGCAGCGCTTCTATGAAGAAGCCGGGCTGGAAATTCCGGCGCATCTGAAGAACTAGGCTCACATGAAACGCGGCGGCACGGGGCGATCTGTGCCGTCACATATATAGGGGCGGTTGACGGATATGGGTGTGACACAGACTTACCGACGCAAAGATGTTCTGGACCCGACGAATGTTGATGCCAGATCCTATCCTTTGATTGCTTTCGCTGTGCTGTTCGGGCTTTGGCACATTGTGACCAATGTCTATCTGATTGAACCAGGCCGCTGGCAAAATGCCATACATTTCGCGGGCTTTGCCTTTCTGGCATCGGTCACCTACAGTCCCTTTGGCGCGCAGGCCAATACCTCTTTTGCGTGGGTGTTCGACCTTGCTTACGGTGGAGTGGTTGCTGCCGCTGCGCTTTGGGTCGCGGGGGCGGAAAACGCGGTATACGCGCGCTCGCTTGCGCAGACCGGTTTGGGTTGGCAGCTCAGCTTTCTGGATTGGACCGCCGGGTTCATCCTGATTTTCGCCTGTATCGACTTGTCGCGCCGGGTGTCGGGCTGGGTCATTCCGATCCTTGTCGTATTGTCGCTGTCCTACATTCTGTTTCTTGGGGGCTACCTGCCCGGGGTGTTCCGCGCCGCAAGCCTGCCGCTGAACGACGTGATGTTCCGCACGCTGTATAATGACGAGGGGCTGTTTGGCATTCTGGCCAGCATCTCGTCGACGAATATTACGCTGTTCATGATCTTTGGCGGCTTCCTTGTGGTCTCGGGCGCCAGCAACTTCGTGATCGAACTGGCCAAGGTGGTAGCAGGTCGGATCAAGGGTGGCGCGGCCTTCGTTGCGGTTCTGTCCTCGGCCTTGACGGGAACCATTTCGGGATCCGCGATTGCCAACACCGCGTCGACCGGTGTGATCACCATCCCCCTGATGAAGGCCAATGGTTTCCGCCCGCAATTCGCCGCAGGGGTCGAGGCCGCGGCATCGACAGG
The DNA here is from genome assembly GCF_007004645.1 of Aliiroseovarius halocynthiae. Taxonomy (GTDB): domain Bacteria; phylum Pseudomonadota; class Alphaproteobacteria; order Rhodobacterales; family Rhodobacteraceae; genus Aliiroseovarius; species Aliiroseovarius halocynthiae. The sequence goes on from NZ_ML660019.1 coordinate 455,907, forward strand.
CGGGCAATTGATGCCGCCGATTATGGGGGCAGGTGCCTTTGTCATGGCCAGCTATACCTCGATCCCTTACGCCACCATCGTGACCGTGTCGGTCGTACCTGCGATCCTGTATTTCCTGTCGGTGGCTTTCATTGTCCGTATCGAGGCCGTCAAACATGACGCCGGATCCGAGATCGACATGAATGTCGACAAGGGCAAGCTGCTGTCTGGTGGTCTGGTGTTTGTCATCCCGTTGACTGTGATGATCTGGATGCTTCTGTCCGGCGTTACGCCGTCCTTTGCAGCCTGCTGGGCCATTGCCGCGCTGATCGTGACCTCGTGGACCACCAGCCTGCTGACGGCGGTGATGCCGAAGGGCATGTTTAAACCGGTGGCAATGGGACCGGGCAAGATTGCCGAGGCGCTGACATCGGGCATTCAGTCCTCGATCATGACAGCGATCCTGCTGGTCACAATTGGCATTATGAACAACGCGATTGTCACCAGCGGTGTGGGCAACAGCTTTTCGCTGATGATTGCGCAATGGTCGCAAGGCTCGATGGTGCTGGCGATTGTGCTGGTCGGTCTGGTGTCGTTGGTACTGGGCATGGGGCTGCCGGTGACGGCGGCCTATATCATCCTTGCAATCCTGACCGCCCCTGCGCTTGCAGGCATCATGTCGGATACGCTGATTGTGGATCAGCTGGTGGCCGGGATTGCCGACCCCGCGAAATCGGCGCTCTTCTTTCTAGTGGATCACCCGAATGTGGCATTGATCGCCGAGGGTATGACGCGATCCCAAGCGTGGGATCTGGTGGCCGCAATCCCGTTCGAGATCGCTGTGACCATCCGTCCGGCCTTGATCGACCCGTCGATTGCCGTGACCTTCCTTCTGACCGCGCATCTGATCATCTTCTGGCTTAGCCAGGACAGCAACGTGACGCCGCCGGTGTGTCTGGCGTCCTTTACGGCTGCGGGCATCGCGGGCTCGCGCCCGATGGCAACCGGATTTGAAAGCTGGAAGATCGCCAAGGGGCTTTATGTGGTTCCGCTGATGTTCGCCTATACGCCGCTGATTTCCGGCGAGTTTGTTGAGGTGATGCAGGTTGGGTTTTTCGGGCTGTTTGGCATCTACGCTACCAACGCGTTGATCCAGCAATATAGCGAAGGCCCGGTCGGTATTCTTGAAAATCTTGCCCTGATTGTCGGCGCGGCGCTGGCATTTTGGCCGTTGAATCTGCTGGCCAATCTGGGCGGCGCCATACTGATCCTCTTCGTCATTCTGCGCACGCGGGCCAAATCAAACGCATCGCACAAAGCCGGAGCCCGGGCGGCGTAAGTGAAAGCAGAGACATGACCGAAACAACCGATATCCTGATCATTGGCGGTGGCATCGTCGGCATGGCCACCGCGCTTGAGCTGCAAACACGTGACCCGTCGGCCCGCATCACTCTGCTTGAAAAAGAACCCACCCCGGCGGTGCATCAATCCGGCCATAATTCAGGTGTGATCCATGCGGGTGTCTATTACGCGCCGGGCAGCATGAAAGCGCGGTTCTGTCGCGACGGCGCGCAGGCGACCGAGGCCTTCTGCGCCGAACATGATTTGCCCTATGATCGGCTGGGCAAGCTGATCGTTGCCACCTCTGAGGTCGAGGTGAAGCGGATGCACGCCTTGGGACAGCGTGCCCGCCAGAACGGTATTCAGATCGAGGATGTCGATCAGCAGGGCCTGCGACAGATGGAGCCGCATATTAACGGGCTTGCGGCACTCTATTCGCCCTCGACCGGGATCACAGATTTTAAGCGGCTGACCGAGGTCATGGCGACGTTGTTCCTGTCGCGCGGTGGCGTGGTGCGTTATGGCGAGCGGGTTCTGTCTGGGCGCGAGGCCGCCAGCCACATGTCCGTCACCACCACAAAAGGCACCATCCAGGCGGACCGCGTCGTGACCTGCGCAGGTCTGCATTCCGATCGCCTGATCCGTGCCTTCGGGCAGGATCCCGGCTATCGCGTAGTGCCGTTCCGGGGCGAGTTCTTCCGACTGCTGAACCAGCCCGATGATCTGGTTAGCCATCTAATCTATCCTGTACCCGATCCCGAGCGTCCCTTTCTTGGTGTCCACCTGACCCGCAAGATCGCCGGTGGCTTTACGGTGGGGCCGAACGCGGTGCTGGCGTTCAAGAGAGAGGGCTACAAGCTGACGGATTTCTCGGCCACCGATATGGCGGGCACGTTTGGCTATCCGGGTTTCTGGCGGATGTTGGTGCAGAATGCAGGCTCGGCGGTGTCTGAGTTAACCGCCTCGATGTCAAAACGAGCCTATCTGAAGCGGATCCATCAATATTGCTCGCATATCCAGCTGTCCGATCTTGCGCCGTACCCGGCGGGGGTCCGTGCGCAGGCGGTGGCAGCGGATGGTAAGATCATCGACGATTTCCTGTTTGTACAAAGTGAACGCTGTCTGCATGTCGGCAACGCGCCGTCGCCTGCAGCGACCTCGGCGATGCCGATTGCCAAGCATATCGCGGATCAGTTGCAGCAGGCGCGCGTTGCAGCTTGATTTTGGTGTCCGTCTCTGACGCGGTGGTTAGTCAGCCGGGGTTAGACTGTCCGTGATCCCGGCCTCGCAGAAGCCCAGCAGGTTTTGGATCATGTCCTCGGCGTTCAGACTGTTAGCCCCCCCAAGGACCGATATGCGCCATTGGGATGTGCACAGGGCCAGCATCGACGACACGGAAAAGACCAACGCACCGGCCACGCGAACGGGGTCAGCCTGCGGGTGTTTTGAACAAAGCATCTGCACCACGCGCGTGGCAACGGGATCGAAATGTGTCGCAGCAAGATCGCGCCAGCGTGTGTCGGTGGAGACAATCGCCACGATCCGTGCATATGCCCCCCATTGCGAATCGCCGCTGAAGGCCCGGCTGATCAGAGGCAGCAGGAAGGTGGACAGCAGGTCGTGGGTAGCCCAGTCACCTTGTGCGTCCAAGATTTGAATTTTCGCCATGCGCTCTTCTGACAGTACGGTGGCGCGACGGGCGACGATACGCTCGAATAGCTCTTCTTTCGGGCCGCCGTGAAAGTTTACATTCGCCTTCTGAACCCCCGCCCGTTCGGCGATGTCTCGGATCGACGCACCTTCGAATCCCCGTTCCGCGAAAACCTGCTCGGCAGCATCAAGAATCCGGTCCCGCGCGGCGATAGATCGCTGCGAGGGGGCTCTTTTTCGTTCTGTGACAGCATGTTGGGCCATTTCATTTCGAGTTTGCCTTATTTGAAACGATCGTTCAAGATAAAAGCTGTCGGAGGAGGACGCGCGTATGGAACAAGGGAAGGTGGCCGAGGGCCAGCCGGTGACGGAAGAGGTTCGCACCGAAGAGTGTTTTGCATTGATCGGCGCTGGCCCAATGGGGTTGGCGATGGCCAAAACACTGAGTGAGCAGGGGGTGGCCTTTCAGGGTTTTGAGCTGGCAGAGGATGTCGGCGGGCTTTGGAATATAGACGCGCCGCGCTCGACAATGTACGAAACCGCGCATTTGATTTCGTCAAAGCACATGACGGAATTTACCGATTTCCCGATGGATGAGGAGACGGCGGAGTATCCCTCGCATCGCGAAATGAAGCGCTATTTTCAGGACTTCGCGAAGGAATTCGATCTGTATCGAAAATTCCATTTCGGGGCCGAAGTAATGAGCACGACGCCTCGCGATGGCGGCGGCTGGGACGTCGTCTGGCGCGACAAGAACGGCAAGCAGCACACTCAGGTCTTCGCCGGGGTGATGATCGCGAACGGCACCCTATCCGAGCCTAACTTGCCTGATTTCAAAGGCGCGTTTGCGGGCGAGCTGATCCATGCGTCTGACTATCGTTATCCCACGCAATTCGCTGGGAAACGCGTGCTGGTCGTCGGGGCGGGGAACTCGGGTTGCGACATCGCCGTCGACGCGATCCATCACGGGGTGTCCTGCGATTTGTCCATGCGGCGCGGTTACTATTTTGTACCCAAATATGTCTTTGGAATTCCGGCTGACATGATGGGTGGTAAGATCCGTCTGCCGATGTGGCTGAAGCGAAAAGTTGATGGGCTGATCCTGAAATGGTTCGTTGGAGATCCGCAGAAATACGGTTTCCCCAAACCTGACTACGCGCTCTATGAATCGCACCCCGTGGTCAACTCGCTGATCCTATTTCATGCGGGGCATGGCGATTTGAAAGTGCGCCCGGATATCGACCGGTTTGAGGGGAAGACGGTTCATTTCCGGGATGGATCACATGCTGAATATGACATGATCCTAGCGGCGACTGGATACAAGCTGCACTATCCATTCATCGACTCCAAACATTTGAATTGGCAGGGATCGGCACCGCATTTTTACCTTAACTGCATGCATCCCGAGCGTGACGACCTGTTCGTGCTTGGGATGGTCGAGGCTTCGGGCCTTGGCTGGCAGGGGCGCCACGAACAAGCCGAGATGATCGCGCGCTATGTGGCGGGACTGCGCGCGGGGACCTCTGCAGCGAAAGCGATCAAGGCGACGAAATCCGAGGGCTTCGCGCGGGCTACGGGGGGCATGAACTATCTGGATCTGCCGCGTATGGCCTACTACGTTGACAAGGCGACGTATCGGAAGGCTGTCACAGACCAGATTGACGCCCTGAAGGCAGCAGACGCATGAGTGGTATTGATCATGTAGTCCTGAATTTCGACGCCGGTAATCTGCGGGTGCTGAACATCATTCTGGCGGTCGTCATGTTTTCGATCGCGCTGGATCTGCGGCTTGATGATTTTCGCCGTGTCGCGCGTGGGCCGAAGCCGTTGATTGTCGGTCTTGTGTCCCAGTTTTTGGTGCTGCCCACGCTGACATTTTTGATGATCCTTGCGCTTCAACCGATGCCTTCTGTGGCGATGGGGCTGATCTTGGTCGCGGCCTGTCCGGGTGGGAATATCTCGAACTTCATGACCCATCGCGCCCAAGGAAATGTCGCGCTGTCCGTGTCCATGACGGCTTTTGCCACGGTTGGGGCGATCCTGATCACTCCGGCGAATATTGCGTTTTGGGGGAACCTCTATGGCCCCACGCGCGAGATCCTGCAGCGCACAGAAATCGACCCGGTCGCGGTGGCGATCACCGTGGGCTTCATGCTGGTCCTTCCCTTGATCCTTGGGATGCTGGTGAATGCCCGTCTGACGGTGGTTGCAGATCGCATTCGCAGGCCGATGCAGTGGCTGTCCATGGGGATCTTTTTGGCCTTCATCGTGCTCGCGCTGGCCGCGAACTGGGGCAATTTCCTGCAAGTCGCAGGGGCCATTATTGGCCTTGTGGTGTTCCATAACGCATTGGCCTTTCTTGGCGGGTTTACCACCGCCACATTGGCTGGTCTGTCCGAACGCGACCGTCGATCTGTGACAATTGAGACCGGCATTCAGAATTCAGGCCTTGGGCTGATCCTGATCTTCGCCTTCTTCGGGGGGCTGGGGGGCATGGCCGTTGCCGCGGCTCTTTGGGGGATCTGGCATGCGATTTCTGGTCTGGCATTGGCAAGCTTCTTTGCACGGCGCGAGGGTCCCGCATGACGAAAATTCTGATTACCGGGGCGGCGGGCGCGGTAGGGCGTGCGTTGCTCCAGCGACTTGGTCGGCTGTCGCAGATCGACGTGATCGCGACTGATATTTGCACGCCGCCTGAACTGCCAGAGAATGCGCGGTTCCTGCCTATCGATGTGACTAAAGATGACGCGCAACGTATCATTATGGCCGAGCGCCCCGAGACCATTGTGCATCTGGCATCCATCGTGACGCCCGGTGCAGGCTCGACACGGGATCTGGAATATCAGGTTGATGTGGGCGGCACGCGTCGCGTTCTCGATGCAGCCATCGCGGCCGGCGTGCGGCGTTTGGTTGTGACATCTTCGGGGGCGGCCTATGGCTATCACGCGGACAACTCGGTGCCGCTCTGCGAAACGGACCCTATTCGCGGCAATAAAGAATTCGCGTATTCCTGGCACAAACGGCTGGTGGAAGAGATGTTGGCGAAGGCACGCGAGGGAAACCCGGATCTAGAGCAGGTTGTTCTGCGTGTCGGCACCGTGTTGGGCGTGGGCGTCGACAATCAGATCACAGCCTTGTTTCACAAACCGCGCCTGCTTGGCCTGATCGGATCAGACAGCCCGTTTGTGTTTATCTGGGATGAAGATCTGGCAGAGATTTTGCTGCGCGCAGCAACCGACAGCCCTGCAGGCATCTTCAACGTATCAGGCGACGGGGCGCTGACCGTGTCGCAGATCGCAGAGGCGATGGGGAAACCGGTGCGTTGGTTGCCGCCGCGTTTGGTCAGGTTGGCCCTCAGCATCGCGCATCCGTTGAGCCTGTCGCGCTATGGCCCCGAGCAGGTGCGCTTTCTGCAGTTCCGACCAGTCCTGGGCAATTCGGCGCTTAAGAAGGCTTTTGGCTATCAGCCCAGATATTCCAGCGCCGAGGCATTTCAACTATGGTGGAGGGCACAAGATGACTAAGACCGCTGTGATTACAGGAGGCGCGGGCGGTCTTGGACAGGCTTTGTCCGCAGCATTTTGCAATCAAGGCTGGCACACAGTACTGATCGACCTTCCTGGGCCACATCTTCAGGCTTTGGCTGATCGTGAATGCGTCAGCACTTTTGGTTGCGACCTGACCAATTCCGAAGAATGCGCCAACACCTGTGCACAAATCATAGAGGATCGACCATCCATTGACATGGTTATCTACAATGCAGGTGTGTCGCAGATTTCGGGATTTGCGGATAGCGACATGCAAGCGCATCGCGACCTCTTTGACATCAACTATTTCGCGTCTGTTGACTGCGCGAAGCACTTTCTGCCAGCGCTTAGGGTGTCACAGGGGACTCATCTGGCGATTTCATCCGTGGCGGGGTTTGCGCCGCTTTTTCACCGCACGGCCTATGCCGCCAGCAAGCACGCTCTAGAGGGCTTCTTCAAATCGCTGCGCGCCGAGGAACTGCAGTTCGGGGTGCGGGTCGCCATCGCTGCGCCGTCCTTTGTGGCGACAAATATCGGGCGCTCGGATGAAGATGCGAAAGGCTTTGTCCGTCCGGGTTCTGCCACCGATGGGATCGATTACATGACACCCGATGACGCTGCGCAGGCCATCCTGCGCGGGTTGGATAAGCAACGGAATTTCATCCCTGTCGGGCGCGTCGCCACACTGTCGAACCTTCTGAATCGCTTGGCTCCGGGGCTATTCTTCAGGCAGATGATGCGTCGGATTGGGGCCCATACCGGCAAGTAGCGCCCGTTTTGACCGCAAAAAGCACCCAAAACGCATCAATTCACAGGACTTCGGGGCTTCTTTCCCTATACAAACACAGTCTCACCCGATAGATGGCGCTCTTAACCTAGGACAAGGCGCAGGCATCGGGTGTGCGCCAGCCGGGACATACAAAGAACCTTTATCGTGAAAAAAACCATCGCAGATGCGCTTGCCCGCAAGGGTTATGACACTTTGACCCCCGTTCAGCAGGCGGTCACTACGCCAGAATTGCATGGCCGTGACCTTCTGGTGTCGGCGCAGACTGGATCGGGTAAAACGATTGGGTTTGGTCTGGCAATCGCGCCGACCCTGCTGGGCGAGGACGATACATTTGGGGCGTCGGGTGCGCCGCTGGCGTTGGTCATCGCACCGACCCGCGAGCTGGCTATGCAGGTCAAGCGCGAGCTAAGCTGGCTTTATTCCGATGCGGGTGCCTATCTGGCGTCTTGTGTAGGCGGTATGGACATGCGCGACGAGCGGCGCGCGCTGGCACGTGGTGCGCATGTGGTTGTTGCCACCCCCGGACGTTTGCGTGACCACATCATGCGTGGATCCATCGACCTGACCCAAATCCGCGCCGTTGTGCTGGATGAAGCGGACGAGATGCTGGATCTTGGATTTCGCGAAGACCTTGAGTTCATTCTTGAGGAGACTCCGTCCGAACGTCAGACGTTGCTGTTTTCGGCCACGGTGCCGAACGCGATCACCAAGCTCGCGAAAAGCTATCAGCGCGATGCGGAACGGGTCTCGACCGTAGGCGAAAAGAAACAGCACAGCGATATCGAATATCGTGCCATGACCGTTGCCAGCCGAGACGGAGAAAACGCGATCATCAACGTGTTGCGCTATTACGAAGCGCCAAACTCGATCGTGTTCTGCAATACCCGCGCGATGGTGTCGCGTCTGACCGCACGCTTGTCGAACCGCGGCTTCTCGGTTGTCGCTCTGTCAGGCGAGCTGACTCAAAGCGAACGGTCAAACGCGCTTCAGGCGATGCGCGATGGTCGGGCGCGCGTGTGTGTGGCCACCGATGTGGCGGCGCGCGGGATCGATCTGCCCAATCTTGATCTTGTGGTGCACGCCGAACTGCCCAGCAGTCACGAAACGCTTTTGCACCGCTCGGGCCGCACCGGACGGGCAGGGCGCAAGGGCGTCAGCGCACTGATTGTCGTCCCATCTTCGCGCAAGAAGGCCGAGCGCATTCTGAAATTTGCCAAGCTGAACGCCGAATGGGGGACTGCGCCTTCGGCTGAGGCTGTGAATGGACGTGACGAAGAGCGGATGCTGGCCTCGGATGATTGGGCGCAAGAGGTTGCGGATAGCGAACAGGCCGCAGTTGCCCAGCTTGTTGAAAATTTCACGCCCGAGCAATTGGCTGCCGCCTATCTGCGGCAATACAAGACACGCCATTCGGCTCCTGAGGAACTTCAAGAGGTTGCGGACCAGAAGCGCAAGCCTAAGGCTCCGTTCGGCCCCAGCGTGTGGTTTTCGGTGTCTGAGGGTCGCAATCAACATGCGTCGCCGCGTTTTCTTCTGCCGATGATCTGCAAGGCGGGCCAAATCACCAAGGACGATATCGGCGCCATTCGAATTGCTGATGACCAAAGCTTCATCGAAATTCGCGAGCAGGCTGTCGACGGCTTTGTTGCTGCTATCGGGCCGAACATGCGGATTGAGAAAACCAAGGAAATCGTTCGACTTGATGGTGCGCCAGACGTGCCTGAGTTCAAACGGCCAAAGCGTGATCGTGACCATTCTGCAAAACCACGTCACCGCAAGGGCAACACGCCGCCGGTTGACTGGAATGACGACCCGAAGCCCAAGTCGCGTAAGCCCAAGCCCGAGGACCGAAAGCCGCGCCAGAAGGGGCCGAAGAGGAAAGATACGGATGATGGCGCACACGGAGCCGTCGCCCCGCGTCGTCCCTCGGGTGATAAGCCAAAAGGCAAAGCGAAAGCGGGTCCCGGTGGAACAGCTCGCGGTCCAAGCAAGCCGCGCAAGCCCGGCCCCAAAGGCCCGCCGCCGCCCAAGGGTAAGCCCAGCAGCAAGAAAAACCGCGCCCGTGCCGCCGCACGCAACGGAAACGACGCGCCTAAGCGGCGTTAAGTATTCATAGGTCTTTGCACTCTAATGCGAAGACCTATGCTTTTTGCGAAAACGGATCGTTTGGTGTGTGCAATCGAAGATGCCGCATGAAAATCCGCGCCGTGCGGGGAACAGGGCGTGTGCTCGATGTTACGAAATAGCTTTGATACTGGATCGGCGATCTGAAGGGCACAAACGCGATGTCATGCGCGCGGTAGTGAAACAACGGAAATGGGTTGATCACCGCAAGTCCTACATTGTCTTTTGCCAGATCAGCGGCAGCGAACGATGTCGACACTTCGGCCACGACATTGGGTTCGGCGCGAACCTGATGCAAAAGGCGCTCTAACTGGCCCCGTCGCTCGTGGCGAAAGGACAAGGCAATCATATCCTGTCCGTGCAGATCTTCCGGGTGGATCTCGCTGCGCGACGCCAGTGGATGATCCAGAGGCATGACGCACACCGCTGACGATTTGCGATAAGGGGTAAGTTGCAACTGCGACCGCTTAATCTCGACCCCAATGACCCCCAAATCAAAACGATCCTCCAACACACCGCGTGTTACCTCGTCCGATGTGTTCACCTCGAAGCTGACATGGAAATCCGGGTGCATCTTCAGGAAGCTGCTGACCGACGACACCAGAAAACGGTGGGAATAGCTTGGCGGTGCGATGAGGCGCAGGTTCTCCTGGACCGGCTCGGTGGGCCCATCAATGCGACGCAGCGCTTCAAACAGAGGGTCAAGCCGGCGATTCAGGCGCACTGCTGCGCTTGTCGGTGACAGACGCCCTGCTTCACGTTCGAACAAGGTTTGCCCAAGTTTGCTTTCCAGATTAGTGATCGACCTGCTGACCGCCGATTGCGAGATCCCCAGCTGACGCGCTGCGCCAACCGTGGTGCCCGCCAACATGACAGCGCGCAAGGCGTTGTACTCGGTCAGGGAATGCTGAAGCTTTGACTTGTTCATGACCGGCTACAATCCCCGAATAGATGTATGACATAATTGCATAGTATTTTCTTAAGACAATGCGTTTTCCTTTGCTACAGTCCTTTCAACGCAAAGGAATCCTGACCGTGTCTTCAAGTGCACCCTTGGTCTTCGACGGCCATAATGACGTTTTGCTACAGCTTTATCGCGACGGAGGCCCAAGCAAGGCCAACGCGTTCCTTGCCGGGCGCGAGGGCGCCATTGATCTTCCCAAAAGCAAGATTGGTGGCTTTGGTGGAGGTTTTTTCGCGGTCTTCGTCCCCTCGCCCACTGACCTGGAGCACAAGTTCCGGGAAATGACCAAAGATACCTATGATCTGGCCCTGCCCGAAGCCATCGAATGCAATGACGCGCTTCCCGTGGTCGCTGCCCAGATCGCAACCCTGCGTGAACTCGAGCGACTAGGCGCCCTGACCATCTGCCGCAGCGCAGCCGACATGCGTGCGGCCTTTGCTGCCGGGAAAATGGCAGCCATCCTACATATGGAAGGGGCCGAAGCGATTGATGCAGACCTGCATATGCTGGATGTGCTTCACGCCGCCGGATTGCGTTCGCTGGGCCCCGTTTGGAGCCGACCAACCATTTATGGCGAAGGCGTTCCGTTCCGCTTTCCGTCCTCACCCGATACGGGCGGTGGGTTGACGGACCATGGTTTGGCACTGGTCAAACGATGCAACGAGCTGAAGATCATGCTGGATCTCTCGCATCTGAATGAAGCCGGATTTTGGGACGTTGCCCGACATTCCGAGGCGCCGCTGGTGGCCACCCATTCGAACGCCCATGCCATTACACCGCATTCGCGCAACCTGACCGACGATCAATTACGCGCAATCGCGGAAAGTGATGGTATGGTGGGGCTGAACTTCGCCGTCGCGTTCCTGCGGGAAGACGGTAAAATGTTGGCGGATGTGCCTTTGACACAGATGCTGAAACACTTGGATCACCTGATCGGGATCCTTGGAGAAGACAGAGTCGGTCTTGGCTCTGACTATGATGGAGCAGTCGTTCCGAAGGAGCTGACCGAAGCGTCTGCCCTTCCGAAACTTAGACAGGCAATGAAAGAGCATGGCTATGGTGAGGATCTCATCAGAAAGCTGTGCCACGAAAACTGGTTGCGCGTGCTGGAACTGACCTGGGGGTCATGATGGCATCGCAAACAAGATCCAACAGTAACTGAGAGGTAATAATAAGATGAACTCGCTCACACGATTTATGTCCAGTGCGGCCCTAGGGGTGGCACTTGCAATTACGGCTGCTCCGGCAGCGATCGCGGAAACGCCCGCAAACATGCTGGTGATCGCAAACCGGATTGACGACATCACAACGCTGGACCCCGCTGAAAGCTTTGAATTCGCCGGTTCAGATGTCAGCCGCAACATTTACCAGAAGCTGGTCAATTTCGACCCGATGAACCTTGAAGGCGGCTATCAGCCTGAAATCGCGGAAAGCTGGACCGTGTCGGATGACGGCACGACCATCACTTTCACGATCCGCGACGGGTTGAAGTTCCACTCGGGCAACCCGGTGACCGCCGCAGATGTCGAATTCTCTCTGCGCCGCGCCGTGGCCCTGAACAAGACGCCAGCATTTATCCTGACCCAGTTTGGCTTCACCGCTGACAATGTTGGCGAGACCATTGTCGCTGACGGCAATACGGTGACGATCAAGACGGACAAGCCCTATGCGACCTCGTTCGTTTTGAACTGTCTGACATCGACCATTGGTGGCATCGTCGACATGAAAACCGTGATGGCCAACGAAGTTGACGGCGACATGGGCAACGAATGGCTGAAGACCAACTCGGCCGGGTCGGGTGCATACAAATTGGTCAACTGGAAGCCGAATGAAAGTGTAACCTTGCAGTCGAACCCCGATTTCTATCTGGGTGCCCCAGAGATGGAGCGCGTTATCGTGCGCCACGTACAGGAAAGCGCCTCGCAACGCCTGCTGCTTGAGCGTGGCGATATCGACATTGCCCGTGACTTGAATCCAGAAGATGTAGCCGGTGCGCGTGATGCGGATGGTGTGAAAATCCACGACGAACTGCGCGGTCGTCTGATGTATCTGGCATTCAACCAAAAACATCCCGAACTGTCCAAGCCGGAAGTCCGTCAGGCGCTGAAATATCTGATCGACTATGAAGGCATGCAGAACAGCTTCCTGAATGGTCAGTACACGGTGCACCAGAACTTTCTGCCGCGCACATTCCTGGGTGCAGTGGATGAAAATCCCTTCAGCCTGAATGTTGAAAAGGCACGCGAACTGCTGAAAGCAGCGGGTGTGCCTGAAGGTCTGGAACTGACTGCTGGTGTGCGTGAAGCACAAGAGCGGACCGAGATTGCACAGGCGTATCAGAATGCTCTGGCCCAAGTCGGCATCAAGCTGAATATCATGGTTGGTACCGCCAAGCAGATTCTGGGCGAATACCGTGCCCGCAATCTCGATATCTACATCGGCGCATGGGGCCCTGACTATCCGGATCCCCACACCAATGCTGGTACGTTTGCCTATAACCCCGACAACTCGGACGAAGCGAATGCAACGGGTCTTCTGGCCTGGCGCAACAGCTGGGACACCGGCGGCTTGACCGAGAAGGTAGCGGGCGCTGTGGTCGAAAACGACCGCGACAAACGTCAGATGATGTACAATGACATTCAGGCCGAGTTCCGTGACACCTCACCTTTCGCGGTGATGTTCCAGAAGATCGAACAGGCTGGCATGCGCGACAACGTCCAGAATGTGAACCTGGGTGGCGCGACCACCGCAGTGTCCTATTGGCCGATCACCAAGTAAATGGCGGTCAGTAATACAAATGCAGAGAGGCGCCGTGCGCCTCTCTCGTCTTGGGTGAAGCAGACGTTTTTGACGCTGGGTTCGGTCGCTGTGACCATGCTTGGCCTTTTGTTTGTGACATTCATCATTGGCCGCGTCATGCCGATTGACCCGGTGCTTGCCATCGTCGGCGAGCGCGCGTCGCAATCCACATATGATGCGGTTTATCAGCAACTGGGCTTGGACAAACCGTTGCTTGTCCAGTTCCTGTACTATCTGTGGGACGTCTGTCGCGGCGACTTTGGAATGTCGCTTCTGAACGCGCGCCCCGTGGCTGAAGACATCGCACGCGTGTTCCCCGCCACGATGGAGCTTGCCACAATAGGTGTTTTCATCGGCATCGTTCTTGGGGTGCCTCTGGGTGTGGTTGCAGCCGTCAATCGCGGATCGTGGATCGACCAGATCGCCCGCGTCGTAGCGCTGGTTGGCTATTCCATGCCAATCTTCTGGCTGGGCCTAATGGGCCTGTTGGTCTTCTATGGCGTCCTTGGCTGGGTCGGCGGCCCCGGTCGGCTAGACATCTTTTACGAAGACATCGTACCTGCACGCACGGGGATGATCCTGTTGGACAGCGCACTTGCTGGCGAATGGTCCGTGTTCCGCAACGCGTTTTCGCATATCGTGCTGCCCGCATCTCTGCTTGGGTACTACTCGCTTGCATATATCAGCCGCATGACGCGTTCGTTCATGTTGGAACAGCTGACCGCAGAATACGTCACCACGGCCCGCGTCAAAGGCCTGTCGGAACGCGCTGTAATCTGGCGTCACGCATTCAAGAATATCCGCGTGCAGCTGATCACGGTTATTGCGCTGAGCTATGCCAACCTGCTGGAAGGCTCGGTCCTGACCGAGATCATCTTCTCGTGGCCGGGCATTGGCAGCTATATCACCACAGCACTTCTAAGCGCAGACATGAACGCCGTTCTTGGCGGCACGGTGGTTGTTGGGCTGATCTTTATCTGCCTCAATATCCTGTCCGACCTGCTGTATCGCGTGTTTGATCCGAGGTCGAAATGAGCAACATAACATCACACGATCAAAGCTGGCGCGCTTGGTTGATGACCGACGCGCCGACTTCGCGGCGCCATGCGCGGCTGGCAAATCTGTATCAAGGTTGGCTGACGCTGCGCGGAAACTCGATGGCGATGTTTGGGCTTGGCATTTTGCTGGCGCTTTTGCTGATTGCCCTGTTCGCCCCCCTTCTGTCCCCACATGATCCCTTTACCCAAAGCCTGTCCAACCGCTTGCAGCCTTTGGGATCCGAGGGACATCTTCTGGGCACTGACAGTCTGGGGCGCGATATCCTAAGCCGCCTGATCTATGGATCACGCATCACCCTTTATATCGTTGCACTTGTGGCCTTGATCGCCCCTGTGGCCGGCTTACTTGTGGGAACGGTCGCCGGATATGCAGGCGGCTGGACCGATACGATCCTGATGCGCATCACGGATATCTTTCTGGCCTTCCCGCGCCTTGTGCTGGCATTGGCCTTTGTGGCGGCGCTTGGGGCGGGGATCGAGAACGCAGTTCTGGCCATCTCTCTTACTGCGTGGCCGCCTTATGCACGGATTGCGCGTGCGGAAACACTGACGATCAGGTCGGCGGACTATATCAGTGCCATTCGGCTGCAAGGTGCTGGCGCTTTGCGGATCATCACCAAACATATCTGGCCGCTTTGTATCTCATCTCTGATCGTGCGGGTGACACTGGATATGGCGGGGATCATCCTTGCCGCTGCCGGTCTGGGCTTCCTTGGCCTTGGCGCACAACCACCCAGCCCCGAATGGGGCGCGATGATTTCCGAAGGGCGTCGTTTCATTCTGGACCACTGGTGGGTCGCGACCGTTCCCGGCCTTGCCATTTTCACTGTATCCTTGGCCTTTAACCTGTTGGGCGACGGGCTGCGCGACGTACTTGACCCGAAGGATGGAAGCCAATGAGCCTGCTGGAAGTTGAAAACCTTTGGGTGCGCTTTCCCACCCGTCAGGGCATTTTTGATGCCGTCCGCGGCGTGTCGTTCAACCTTGAACGCGAGCGTTTGGGGATCGTGGGCGAAAGCGGGTCGGGCAAATCCATGACCGGCCGCGCCATCCTGCGCCTGATCCGCAAACCCGGCATCGTCGAAGCGGATTCCATTAAGCTTGAGGGACAGAACCTTCTGGATCTGTCCGAGCCCGAAATGCGCGAGGTGCGCGGGCAGAAGATCTCGATGGTGATGCAGGATCCCAAGTTCTCGCTGAACCCGGTGATGACGATTGGCGATCAGATCATGGAAGCCTATCTGCTGCACAACAACACCTCGAAAGCTCAGGCTCGTGTCAAAGCGATTGAGATGTTGGAGGCTGTGTCAATCCGTGATCCAGAACGTGTTATGCGCGCCTATCCGCATGAAATGTCCGGCGGTATGGGGCAGCGGATCATGATTGCGATGATGTTGATCCCGGATCCGCAGATCCTGATCGCGGACGAACCGACCTCGGCCTTGGATGTGTCCGTGCAGCGGCAGGTGCTGGATATCATGGACGGGCTGGTGAAAAAGCGCGGCATGGGCCTGATCTTCATCAGTCACGACCTGAACCTTGTGTCCGAGTTCTGCGATCGCGTGCTGATCATGTATGCGGGCCGTATCGTCGAAGTCTGCGACGCTGACAAACTGCACGAGGCCAAGCACCCCTATACACAAGGGCTGCTGAACTCATTGCCCCGCCTAGACCAGCCCAAGAAATATCTGGAAGTGCTGCAACGGGACGAGGCATGGACCAAAGAAGACAGCGTGCGAGGAACACGATGACCGCTTTGACAATCAAAAACCTGAACGTCTGGTTCGGGGCACATCATGACCGCGTGGACGCTGTGCGGGGCGCGAATTTCGAAGTGCAGGTGGGTGAAAGCTTTGGTTTGGTCGGTGAAAGCGGGTCAGGCAAGTCTACCATCCTGAAGGCGATCACCGGGCTGGCACCGACATGGTCGGGTGACATCAGCGTCGAGGGCACACCGCTGTCTGGTGCGAAACGCGACCGCGCGTTTTATAAGACCGTGCAGATGGTGTTTCAGGATCCTTATGCGTCCCTGCACCCCCGGCATACGGTGGATCAGGTGCTAAGCGAGACGCTGCAATTGCATGGGTTCAAGGACATCGACACCCGTGTGGTCAAGCTGCTGGATGATGTCGGTTTGGGCGGTAAATTCCGCTTCCGCTATCCGCACCAGATTTCGGGCGGGCAACGGCAACGCGTCGCTGTCGCGCGGGCTTTGGCGGGCGAGCCGGATATCCTACTGTTGGACGAACCGACCTCGGCGTTGGATGTGTCCGTGCAGGCCGAGATCCTGAACCTGCTGACCGATCTGCGGGACGAGCATAAGCTGACATACCTCATGGTTTCGCACGATTTGCCCGTGATCGGGCATATGTGCGACCGACTGGCCGTCATGAAAGATGGCGAGATTGTCGAGGTTATGGATTCCGAAGATCTGCGGCAGGGCACGGCCAAGCACGACTACTCGCGCTCTTTGTTGGCGGCATCGGCAGCTGCTTAGGCGTTGCAGTTAGACGTCCTTGTCGTCGATAAGGGGGCTTGGCTTGGCAAAACTGATCAGATCAGATTGATCACTGATCTCGATCATGCTGCCGTTCACCGACACACCATAGGGCCGCAATGCTTTGAAGGCCCGGCTCAGGTTTTCGGGCGTCATACCCAGATACGAGGCTAAGCGGCGTTTCTCGGTTTCCAGTTCGAATACGCTGCCGCCCCCCGCACGTGTCTGTTGGCGAAGCAAATAGTTCGCAAGCCGCTCAAGCGAGGTGCGGAGTTTCAGCTCTTTGGTTTGTTTCACCACTGTTCGGTAGCAAAGTGCCAGTTCAGTCACGATTGCCCGCGCAAAATGGTTATCCACTTCAAAGATGCTGCGCACATCTTGGCTGGGGATCATCACAATTCTGCTTTTCTCGAGCGTCCGCGCCGACATCAGATAGGGCGCATCCTTAATGGTGGCCGCCAATATGAAGGTCGAAATGGGTCGAATGGTTGAAATGCTCGTTTCGCGCCCATTCAGGTTCGAGAACAGCTCGACCGACCCGCTCAGCACTACGTGTAGGAAGTCACTGCTTTCACCTTCGGTGATCAGTTCAATTTGTGGTGGAAAATTCTGTACATAGCCCGCGCGAAGCAGGGTTTCGAAGTTTGCCTCGTCCATATGGGAAAACAGGTCGAGGCTGCGAATTTCTGGATAGTGCGACTCGGGCATGTTTGGCTTTCGGCTTCCTCGAGGATTACCATTGATAGCGGTATCAATTGATATTAGTCAATTAACCAATTGCAGAAATGACTATGCACGCTTGACCTGCCCTTGAAGCCAACCTGACTTAAGTTGCGGTACCACTTATTTCCAACGCCACCAATTGATATCTTGATATAGATCAACCCCAAACTGTGCCCCCCCGAGGAATTTGAAGCCATCGAAGGGTCTCTGGAACGTCAATCAAGGGTGAACTGCCCAGACAATCCAGAGGACAACTAAGGGACAGTGTCATGGAAATTCAGAATAAGGCGACAAGCCTTTGGAGTAACTTCTTTAACGTCCGAATGGTGCAAATCAGAACCTTCCACATGACGTGGTTCGCGTTCTTTTCCTGTTTCTTTGCATGGTTCGGCATCGCACCCTTGATGATCATCGTGCGCGATGAGCTTGGGTTCACGAAATCGCAGGTTGGCTGGACAATCATTGCCTCGGTGGCAATGACGATTGTCGGCCGCTTCTTTATCGGATGGTTGTGTGACCGGATCGGACCAAGGTTGGCCTATACATGGCTGTTGATCCTTGGTGCATTTCCGGTGGCGGGTATTGGCCTTGCCGACAGCTTTGAAAGCTTTCTGATTTTCCGTTTGCTGATCGGGATGATCGGGGCGGCGTTCGTGATCACGCAGTACCATACATCTGTCATGTTCGCGCCGAACGTGGTGGGCACTGCCAATGCTACCAGTGCAGGCTGGGGTAACCTTGGTGGCGGTGTGACACAGTTTGCCATGCCGCTGGTCTTTTCGATCTTCATCACGCTGGGCTTCACGGATGCGGCCAGCTGGCGCGCAGCAATGGTTGTTGTAGGCTGCGTGATCTTTGTGGTCGGGATTGCTTACTTTTTCCTGACGCAGGACGCGCCCGACGGCAATTTCAAAGAGCTGCGCGAGAAGGGCCAGCTTGAGAAGAAAGACAAGGTCACAGGCACATATTTCAAGGCGATGGCCGACTATCGTGTCTGGGTTTTGTTCTTCATCTACGCCGCTTGCTTTGGCATCGAGCTGACTGTCAATAACGTCGCAGCGCTGTACTTTTATGACTATTTCGACGGCATCACTCTGGTCACTGCCGGTCTGATTGCGGCCTCGTTTGGTCTGATGAACATCTTTGCCCGTACACTGGGTGGCATTTTCGGCGATAACTTCGCATCCCTGTGGGGGCTGAAAGGCCGGACGTTCTGGCTGTTCATCGTACTGCTGGGCGAAGGTCTTGCCCTGATGTTGTTCAGCCGCATGGATGTTCTGTTTTTGGCCATCCCAATGCTGATCATCTTCTCGCTGTTCACGCAGATGTCTGAAGGCGCGACATACTCGGTTGTTCCTTTCGTCAACAAGAAGGCGCTGGGTGCGGTGGCTGGCATTGTGGGGGCAGGCGGCAACGCCGGTGCCGTGGCTGCGGGCTTTCTGTTCAAGGGCGAAATGGCCTGGAACGATGCCTTCTTCGTGATCGGCATCATGGTGTGCTGTGCATCCGTTCTGGCGCTGTTTGTCCGCTTCTCGCCCGAGAAAGAGGCCGAAGAGAAGGCCTTGTTCGAAAAGGCTCAACTGGACGGGCTTGAATTGCGGGCTGCACGCGCTGTCGCCGCCGTGAATGAATCACGTGCCGTCGTTGACGAATACAACCGCACGCACGCCCAAAAAATCTGAACAAAGACAATGGTGGGCCGCCCGTCCCGGTGGCCCGCCCAATCAAACCCTGAGGAGGGACTGTCGTGGGACAAGATCTAAGAAACTGGACACCGGATGACGAGGCCTTCTGGGCTTCCACCGGTAAGTCCATTGCCAACCGAAATCTGTGGATTTCCATTCCCAGCCTGCTATGTGGCTTCGCGGTCTGGCTGTACTGGGGCATCATCACGGTGCAGATGATCAACCTGGGCTTTGGCTTTGCCAAATCCGACCTGTTTACGCTGGGTGCGATTGCCGGTCTGACCGGCGCGACTTTGCGTATTCCGTCGACCTTCTTCATTCGTATTGCGGGCGGACGAAACACGATTGTGTTTACCACCGCACTTTTGATGATCCCGGCCATCGGTGCAGGCTTGGCACTGCAAAACCCAGATACACCTCTGTGGTACTTCCAGATCCTTGCCTTCCTGTCGGGGATCGGCGGCGGTAACTTCTCGTCCTCAATGTCGAACATCAGCTTCTTCTATCCGAAGAAGATTCAGGGCTATGCGCTGGGAATGAACGCGGGTCTGGGCAACTTCGGTGTGACCACCATGCAGATCCTGATCCCGCTGGCGATGACCATGGGCATCTTCGGTGGCGAAAGCCGCACGCTGGTGAACACGTCGGGTACGCTGATTGGCAAGATCCCTGCCGGGACCGAGACTTACATCCAGAACGCTGGCCTGATCTGGCTGGTCTTCCTGATCCCGCTGGCGATCATCGGCTGGATGGGGATGAACAACATCCGCGATGAACATGTGTCTCCGAACATCCCGAACCCGCTTGGCGCATTCGCCACGATCTCGGGCATGTTGCTGATCGGTTTCATCACTGCAGCTTTCGGCCTATGGCTGCTGCTGCCGGGCACCGAGGGCGGTCTGCCCACATCGGGAATGGGCGTGTCTAAGTGGATCGTTCTGCCGATCGTTATCACGCTGACTGTGCTGGGCCTGAAAATGATCCCCGGCGCTGTTGGGCAAAACCTGAGCCGCCAGTACAAGATCTTTGGCAACAAGCACACTTGGGCCATGACCGTGATCTACACCATGACCTTTGGTTCGTTCATCGGCTACTCGGCCGCGCTGGCACTGACCATCAAGGTTGTGTTTGGCTTTAGCCACGTTGAAGTCGACGGTGTGATGACCCACGACATGGTAAACCCCAACGGCCCCTCGGCCCTGATGTTTGCTTGGATGGGCCCGTTCATCGGCGCACTGATCCGCCCACTGGGTGGTATGTGGGCTGACAAAGCCGGTGGCGCGAAAGTGACCCAGATCATCTCGGTCGTCATGGTCGCCTCGGCACTGGGTGTCGCCTACTTCATCCAGCAGGCTTACTCGTCGGCAACCCCGGAACAATACTTCTATCCGTTCCTAGGCCTGTTCCTGATCCTGTTCGCCGCCACTGGCATTGGCAACGGTTCGACCTTCCGCACCATCGCCATGGTCTTCAACAAAGAACAGGCTGGCCCTGCGCTTGGTTGGACCGCTGCGGTTGCTGCTTACGGTGCGTTCATCATCCCCAAAGTGTTTGGTGAGCAGCTGAAGGCCGGAACGCCTGAATACGCCCTCTATGGCTTCGCGATCTTCTATGCGGTCTGCATCGCCATCAACTGGTGGTTCTACCTGCGCCCCGGCGCTTACGTGAAGAACCCCTGATACGTCTGCCCGCCTACCCCGGCAGATGCCGGGGTAGGCCAGCCAACCTAGGAGAAATCAGATGAGCCACCTGCTCGACAGACTGAACTTCTTCCAGTCCAAAGAACTGGAACAGTTTTCTAACGGTCACGGCCAAGTGACCAACGAAAACCGCGACTGGGAGGACACCTATCGGAATCGCTGGCGCCATGACAAAGTTGTGCGCTCGACCCATGGGGTGAACTGTACCGGATCGTGTTCGTGGAAGATCTATGTGAAATCCGGGATCGTGACGTGGGAAACCCAACAGACCGATTACCCGCGCACCCGCCCCGATCTGCCCAACCACGAACCGCGCGGCTGTGCCCGTGGCGCGTCCTACAGCTGGTATCTGTATTCCGCAAACCGCGTGAAGAACCCGCTGGTGCGTGGCCGTCTGATGAAAGTATGGCGCAAGATGCGTCAGACCATGTCGCCGATCGAGGCTTGGACCGCGATCCAGAACGACCCGATCCTGCGCGATTCATATGTGAAGACCCGCGGTAAGGGCGGTTTCGTCCGCGCAAGCTGGGATGAAGCGACCGAGATTACCGCCGCCGCCAACGCCTATACGGCCAAGAAATACGGCCCCGACCGCGTGATCGGCTTCTCGCCCATCCCGGCGATGTCGATGATTTCTTACGCTGCGGGCGCCCGTTACCTTAGCCTGATTGGTGGGGTCTGCGGATCCTTCTATGACTGGTATTGTGACCTTCCGCCGGCGTCGCCCATGACGTGGGGTGAACAGACCGACGTGCCGGAATCGGCTGACTGGTACAACGCTGGCTATCTACTGCTCTGGGGCTCGAACGTGCCGCAAACGCGGACGCCGGACGCACACTTCTATACCGAAGCCCGGTATCGCGGCACCAAGTCCGCTGTTATCTGCCCCGACTATTCGGAAGCCGCCAAGTTTGGCGATGTCTGGCTGAACGTCAAACAGGGTACCGACGCCGCATTGGCAATGGCCTTCGGTCACGTGATCCTGCGTGAATTCCACTTGGACAATCAAGTCGAGTATTTCGAGGATTATTGCCGCAAGTATTCCGACTTCCCGATGCTGGTGAAGCTGGAAGACAAAAACGGCAAGCTGGTTCCCGGCCGTTTCCTGCGTGCTGATGATCTGGACGGCAAGCTGGGTGAAGACAATAACACGGAATGGAAAACCGTCGCGCTGGATGAAAAATCCGGTGGTCTGGTCGCGCCCAATGGCTCGATCGGGTATCGCTGGGGCGAAGATGGGGAATGGAACCTTGAAGAGCGCGCCCAAGAGGCCGACACCGATCTGAAGATGACTTTGATCGGCGATGGCGACCATGACCGTGTTGCTGGCGTGGACTTCCCCTATTTCGGTGGCGAAGCGACCGAGCAGTTCTCGACCGGCGATGACCGTCCCGACGTTCTGACCCGCAACATCCCTGTACGCGAGATCCAGACCAAAGACGGTGTGATCCGTGTGGCCACCGTATTTGACCTGTTCTGTGCCAACTATGGCCTTGATCGTGGTCTGGGCGGCGACTGGGTTGCCAAGGACTATAACGAAGACGTGCCGGGCACACCTGCTTGGGCCGAGAAGATCACCGGCGTATCCGCCGACAAGATCGTCCACGTCGCCCGTGAATTCGCGCAAAACGCCGAGAAGACCAACGGCAAGTCGATGATCATCATCGGCGCTGCGATGAACCACTGGTATCACATGGACATGAACTATCGCGGCGTGATCAACATGCTGATCATGTGCGGTTGTGTCGGTCAGTCCGGCGGTGGTTGGGCGCACTATGTGGGGCAGGAAAAACTGCGCCCGCAGACCGGTTGGTTGCCGCTGGCATTTGCGCTGGATTGGAACCGTCCGCCGCGCCACATGAACTCGACCTCGATGTGGTATGCGCATTCGGATCAGTGGCGTTACGAGACACTGACCGCCAGCGAGATCATTTCGCCCACAGCACCGGAAGGTGATTGGGATGCGACGATGATCGACTTTAACATCCGTGCTGAACGGATGGGCTGGTTGCCGTCGGCACCGCAGCTGAAAACCAACCCGCTGGAGGTAGCCAAACAGGCCAAGGACGCCGGGATGGAAATCCCCGCCTATGTGGCGCAGCAGCTGAAATCTGGCGATCTGGAAATGTCCTGCGAGGACCCGGATGCGCCCGAAAACTGGCCGCGCAACTTGTTTGTTTGGCGTTCGAACCTGCTGGGGTCTTCCGGTAAGGGGCACGAGTACTTCCTGAAGCACCTGCTTGGCACCGATCACGGCGTTCTGGGCAAGGATCTTGGGGAAGAAGGTGCGCAGCTTCCGAAAGAGGCCAAGTGGCATGAAGACGCGCCCGAGGGCAAGCTGGACCTGCTGGTCACGCTGGACTTCCGTATGTCGACCACTTGTGTCTATTCGGACATCGTTCTGCCCACGGCCTCGTGGTACGAAAAGAACGACCTGAACACTTCGGACATGCACCCGTTCATCCACCCGCTTCAGGCGGCCGTGGACCCGGCTTACGAAAGCAAGTCGGATTGGGAGATCTTCAAGTCGATCGCCCACAAGTTCCAGGAAGTTGCCCCGGAAATTTTGGGTGTGGAAACGGACATCGTTCAGGTTCCGCTTCTGCATGACACCCCGGGTGAACTGGCGCAGGATCAGGTGCGTGACTGGAAGAAAGGCGAATGTGACCTTATTCCGGGCAAGACCGCGCCGAACTATGTGCCCGTCGAACGCGACTATACCGCTGTCTACGACCACTTCGTCTCGCTTGGTCCGCTTTTGGACAAGCTGGGCAATGGCGGTAAAGGCATCATGGTCGACGCCAAGGACGAAGTGCAGCACCTGCGCGAGCTGAATGGCGTGCATCTGGATGGCCCCGCCAAGGGTCAACCGAAGATCGTGACCGACATCGACGCGACCGAGGTTGTGCTTATGCTGGCGCCGGAAACCAATGGCGAGGTCGCCGTCAAAGCGTGGGACAGCCTGTCCAAAGCGACAGGCCGTGATCACACCCATCTGGCCAAACCAAAGGAAGACGAGAAGATCCGGTTCCGCGACATCGCCGCGCAGCCACGCAAGATCATCTCGTCCCCCACATGGTCGGGTCTGGAAAGCGAAGATGTCTGCTATAACGCGGGCTACACCAACGTGCACGAGCTGATCCCGTGGCGGACCCTGACCGGTCGTCAACAGACATATCAGGATCACCAGTGGATGCTGGCCTTTGGTGAGGGCTTCCTGTCCTATCGCCCCCCCGTCGATCTGAAAACGATCACCGACGAGGTCCACAGCGAGAAAGACTGGCCGCATGTGGTGTTGAACTTCATCACACCGCACCAGAAATGGGGCATCCACTCGACCTATTCCGACAACCTTCACATGCTGACGCTGAACCGCGGTGGCCCGGTGATCTGGATCTCGGAAAACGATGCGAAATCGGCGGGTATTGTCGATAACGATTGGGTCGAGCTCTACAACTCGAACGGTGCCCTGACGGCCCGTGCGGTTGTTAGCCAGCGGATGAAGGACGGAACGACCTTCATGTATCACGCGCAAGAGAAAATCGTGAACACGCCCGGGTCTGAAAAGACCGGCAAGCGCGGCGGCATTCACAACTCGGTCACGCGTGCGACGCTGAAGCCCACTCACATGATCGGCGGCTATGCCCAACAATCCTACGGTTTCAACTACTACGGCACCGTGGGTGCGAACCGCGACGAGTTTGTTGTGGTGCGCAAGATGAAGAAGGTTGACTGGCTCGACCGTGAAGCGACCCCGAATAAGGAGGCAGCAGAATGAAGGTACGTGCTCAAATCGGCATGGTGTTGAACCTTGATAAATGTATCGGGTGCCACACCTGCTCTGTGACGTGTAAGAACGTCTGGACCTCGCGCGACGGTGTTGAATACGCATGGTTCAACAACGTGGAAAGCAAACCGGGCACCGGCTATCCGACCGACTGGGAAAACCAGGCACGTTGGAATGGTGGCTGGGAACGCACCAAGTCGGGCAAGTTGCAGCCCAAACAGGGGTCGAAATGGCGGATCTTGGCGAATATTTTCGCCAACCCCGACCTGCCCGAGATCGACGATTACTATGAGCCGTTCGATTTCGACTATGACCACCTGAAGTCGGCCCCCGAAATGGAGGCCTTCCCCACCGCCCGCCCGCGTTCCAAGATCACTGGCGAACGGATCGAGAAGATCGAGAAGGGGCCGAACTGGGAAGAAATCCTGGGCGGCGAATTCTCTAAACGTGGTGAAGACTACAACTTCGAAGGCATCCAAAAGCAGATCTACGGGGAATACGAGAACACCTTCATGATGTATCTCCCCCGTCTGTGCGAGCACTGCCTGAACCCGGCGTGTGCGGCGTCGTGTCCGTCTGGCGCGATCTATAAGCGCGAGGAAGACGGCATCGTCCTGATCGACCAAGAGAAGTGTCGTGGTTGGCGGATGTGTGTCTCGGGCTGTCCTTACAAAAAGGTCTACTATAACTGGTCGACCGGTAAGTCCGAGAAATGCACCCTGTGTTATCCGCGGATTGAAAGCGGCAACCCGACCGTCTGTTCGGAAACCTGCGTCGGCCGGATCCGCTATCTGGGTGTGATGCTCTATGATGCCGACAAGATCGAGGAAGCCGCGAATGCGGAAGCCACCACCGATCTTTATGACGCGCAACTGGGTGTCTTCCTTGACCCGAATGATCCCGAGGTGATTGCCGCCGCAGCCCGCGACGGTGTCCCGCAGGATTGGATCAAGGCAGCCCAAGAAAGCCCGATCTGGAAGATGGCGATGGAGTGGAAAGTGGCGTTCCCGCTGCACCCCGAATATCGCACCCTTCCGATGGTCTGGTACATCCCGCCGCTCAGTCCGATCCAGAACGCGGCCGAAGCCGGCGCAATCGGCACGGACGGCGCAATGCCCGACGTGAAGAACCTGCGTATCCCGGTCAAGTATCTGGCCAACATGCTGACCGCTGGCGACGAAGCCCCCGTTGTCACCGCGCTTGAGCGGATGCTGGGTATGCGGGCCTATATGCGCTCGAAAACCATCGAGGGCGTTACGGATGAGGGTCTGGCAGAACGCGTCGGTCTGTCGGGTCGCACCATCGAAGACATGTATAAAATCATGGCCCTTGCCGACTATGAAGACCGTTTCGTCATCCCGACCACGCACCGTGAGCAAGTCGAAGACGCTTACGATCTGCGCGGAGGCTGCGGTTTCACTGATACCAATGGCTGTTCCGGTGGAACGTCGAAGGCCTCGCTGTTTGGCGGTGCCAAGAAAGCCCTGAAAATGCCGTCGGAGGTGATGTAATGGACCGTTCACTAAAAGCCATTTCACTCGTGCTAAGCTACCCCACTCGCGAACTGCAGCAGGCCATGCCGGAAATCGGCGCGGTGCTGGCATCGGACAGCCGTCTGACGGCGGCTGCCCGTCGCGACCTGCGCCCCATGGTTGAGGCCTTGGGCGCGCAGGACATTTATGACCTGGAAGAGCAGTATGTGCTGCTCTTCGACCGCTCGCGGACCTTGTCGCTGAACTTGTTTGAACATGTTCACGGCGAAAGCCGCGACCGGGGCGGCGCGATGGTGTCGCTGGTCGAGATGTATCGCGAGGCAGGCTTCGATCCGGTGTCGAGCGAGCTGCCCGATCACCTGCCTGTTCTATTGGAATTCCTGTCCACGCGTCCCTATGCCGAGGTGCAGGATACCTTGGCGGACGCGGCGCATATTCTGGACGCGTTAAGCGAACGACTGGTTCGACGTGAAAGCCCATATGCTGCCGTGTTCGCCGCTTTGCTACAGTTGTCAGGCGTAGAAGCCGACAAAGAGGCTGTGGCCGAGCTTCTGGAACAGCCCGAGGACGATCCTAACGACCTAGAGGCTCTGGACGAGATCTGGGAGGAAAGCGAAGTGCGCTTTGGTCCCGATCCCAATGCCGGTTGCCCACAAGTGCGCGACATGCTGGCGCGCATGGATGAACCCAAATCAGACACAGCAGCCCGCGCCCCCGGCGTGGCTGCGGAATGATGGAGGCGGAAATGCATAATTTCTTCTTTGGAATCTTCCCCTATATCGCCCTTGGCGTGGGGATCATGGGAAGCATCGCGCGCTATGACCGCGATCCTTTCACTTGGAAAACCTCGTCCTCTCAGATGCTGCGACGCAAGCAGCTGGTGATGGGCTCGATCCTGTTCCATGTGGGTGTGCTGATCATCTTTTTCGGCCACCTGATCGGTCTTCTGACCCCAATCTGGATCTTTGACGCCATCGGCATCAGCCACGGGGCGAAACAGCTTTTGGCCGTTGTGGCCGGTGGTATCGCGGGCGTCATGGCGCTGGTGGGCGGCGGCATGCTGTTCCACCGTCGCTGGACCGATCCGCGGATCCGCCAGACCTCGAGCTTCTGGGACATTGCCATCCTTGGTATGCTTCTGGCGCAGCTGGTGCTGGGTCTGCTCACGATCTTCGTCTCGCTGGGTCACTTGGATGGGCACGAGATGGTCAAGTTCATGTCTTGGGCGCAAGGGATCTTCACCTTTGACGGGGCGGCTGCCAGCTATATCGCTGACGTGTCGTGGATCTTCAAACTGCACCTGTTCCTTGGGCTGACAATCATCCTTGTCTTCCCGTTCACCCGACTGGTGCACATGCTTTCAGTGCCTGTGCGCTATATCTGGCGTCCCGGCTATCAGGTGGTGCGCTCGCGCCGTCAAAAACCTGCGAACCCTGCGGAGTAATAGACCATGAATGCGGTCCTCTTTCCCGATCTCGTCGTCAATGGTGAAACCGTCCCTCATGCGGTGGTTGCCGCCGAGGCACAGAACCATGACGCCCCCACCGGCAAGCCCGGCATTGCCTGGCGCAAGGCAGCCAATGCTGTCGCGGTGCGGACCCTTCTTTTGCAAGAAGCCCGCAAGCGCCAGATCACGGCCGACCCGGCCGAGGTCGCTCCGGGCCGCTTTGAAACAGACGAGGAGGCCCTGATCCGGGGCCTTCTCGAAGCCGAAGTCGAAGTCGCGTCGCCCAGCGAAGACGCTGTGCAGGCCGAATGGTCCCGCGATCCCTCGCGTTTCCGCGCGCCGCCCCTGTGGGAAGTCTCGCACATTCTGATCGCTTGCGATCCGCGCGACACGGATGAAACGACTGCAGCAAAGGCCCGCGCCGATCAGGTGCTGGAGGCTGTGACCGCGAACCCGCGCAAGTTCGGCCACATCGCCGAAGAACACAGCGATTGCGGTTCGAAGTCCTCTGCCGGGGCGCTGGGCCAGCTTGGGCCGGGTGATACGGTCCCTGAGTTTGAAAAGGTGCTGCGCGGGTTGGAAAGTGGTGCGATCACCGGCGCTCCCGTCCTGACCCGTCACGGCTGGCACATCATCTGCATGGACGCCGCCGAAGAGGGGGCGGAACTGCCCTATCACAGCGTCAAACCCCGCATTGCCGAGGCTATGGAAAAGGCCGCATGGGCCAAGGGCGCGCGTGCCTTCGTCGCCAAGCTTGCCGCCAAAGCCGAGATCACAGGCGCGGATTTGATGCCGGTTCAGTGACGTTGAGACGCGGGTAAGAGGAAAAGGAAACATTATGAGAATCGCGTGTACGAAAGCCCCTGGACGGGGCGACACGGATCAGCTTCTTTACGGCGTGGCCAGCGCGCTCAGCGCTAAAGGGATCCGCGTCGCGGGCACCGCACAGATCAATACGGATCGCAAGAAAGATGGCCCCTGTGATATGGACATTCAGGTACTGCCCAACGGGCCGCTTCTGCGGATTTCCCAAAGCTTGGGGCAGGGCGCCCGGGGCTGCCGATTGAATGCCGGTGTGCTGGAAGACGCCGTCGCGCGGGTCGATGCGATTTTGGATGACGGGGCGGATTGCTTGATTATCAACAAGTTTGGCAAGCAAGAAGCCGAAGGTCGCGGTTTTCGCGACGTGATCGTGAAAGCGCTGGGTCTGGACATTCCGGTTCTGGTTGGGATGAACCAGTTGAACCAAGACGCATTTGCAACTTTCGCGGGCGGGTTGGAGCTTCAATTGCCACCTGACGCCCAGATGCTGGAAAGCTGGCTTCTGGATCAGGGTGCCCTTGCGATTGCGGTGTGATCAAACCCTTCTAACAACAAAGGGCCGCATCTTGCGGCCCTTTTCTAGTTCTATCCAACTGATCTAGTTGGTGTGCTCGTCTGGTTTTTGCAAGAACAGCGCATCGAACGTGTACACCAGAATAGCTGCTCCGACGGCGCCCATAGCCGCGATGCCCAACAGGATGATCAGGTCAATTGGCCCGCCAATGTCGGAAAAGCCCGAATGGGTCATCTTTTGCACGAACAGGACTGCGGCGATCGCACCAAACGGCATAGACAGCTGTGCACGCAAGAATTTGTGCCAGCTAACGGCGCGGTCGCGGATCAACACATAGAAATAGGCCAGCGTGATAACTGCCGCTGTAATCACCATGATCCAGAACAGTGTCGGACCAAAGATCTCTTCAAAGACAGCGATCAGGGTGCCAAAGGTAAGTTCTTTCATCGGTCATCTCCTTCTTACGCGTCGCCACGGATCATGGCGTTATAGGTGGCTTTCAACGCGACCTCTTTCATCAGCCAGCTGATCCACAGCTCTTCCAGGGGCGCAATCACGCCCGGGAAGCTGGGGGTCAGATTGTTGTCATAGTCGAACTCGATCAGCATCGCGCGGCCCACGCGGGTGATCAGCGGACAAGAAGTGTAGCCATTATAGCTCGCGTCGCTTTTAGAGCCTGTGATCTGCGCGATTAGATGCTCTTCGACCACTGGCACCTGCCATTTGACGCTTGCGGCGGTTTTGCCTTTTGGTACGCCTGCAATGTCACCCACGGCAAAGACATTGTCGAAGAATGTGTGCTGCAACGTGTGCTTGTCCACCGTCGCCCAACCCCGGCCATCCCAGCTGCCCGGATCCGTCAGAGCCGAGTTGCGGATCACGTCTGGCGCCTGCTGCGGCGGCACAATGTGCAGATAGTCATACGGCATTTCCGCGTCGCCGTTTTCGGTTGCGAATGTCGCCACCTTCTTACCAGCATCCACCGCTTTCAGAACGTGGCTGTAATGCGGGGTGATCTCGCGTTGGCCAAATAGCATTCGCAGCTTTTCCGAGATGATCGGAACACCGAACAGCCCCTTGTTGTGGGCCATATAGTTGATGTCCAGTTTGGTGGTCCCCGCTTTACGGGCAATGTCGTCGATCAGGAACGTGTGCTTGATCGGTGCGCCGGCACATTTCATCTCGGTCGCGGGGCGGGTGAAGATACCCACGCCGCCGTCTTCTGTATAGCGGCCAGCGGCTTCCCACGTTTTGGCGGCATAGTCCGGCCCGGCATAAAGCGACCCGATGCCGTCTTTGCCGATCATATCCATCTCGAACCCTTCGATGGCGCTATAGTTCAGGACCAGACCCGTTGCCAGCACCAGAAAGTCATAGGGAATGGACTTGCCGCTTTCGGTCGTCACTTTGTTGCCATCGGGGTCAATCTCGGCGGCGCGCTCTGAAATCCAGGTAATGTTCTTGGGCAGCCAGTGCGCGGTTTGCGACACCGAGTAGTCTGCGGGCTTTAAACCCGCCGCAATCAGCGAAAAGCCGGGCTGGTACCAGTGTTCCTTGCGCGGGTCGATGATTGTGATCTCGGCCCCGTTCAGGCGGCGCGTCAGGCGGTTGGCCAGCGCTGTTCCAGCAGCACCGGCGCCCAGAATGACGATGCGCGCCTTGGTGTTGATCGGGGTTGGGGCGGCAGCTGCAGTACCAGCGCCAGTGGCCACAAGCGCGCCAGCGCCCGCAGCGAAGCTTAGAAAGCCCCGGCGTGTCGCGGTGAGTGAATGTGTCATGTGATTTCTCCTATCGGGCAAATCTCGATTCTGGCTGCCTCTCTACGTCCGTTAAATATTCCGGTCTATGAATTTGTTTGTTGAATAGGGGTGGCTGAGTGACGCAGCTGGAATGGGCTCAGTTGTGTGGGTGGCACAGCAGTAGCGAGGCGACCGAGACACTTAAGCTGACAGTAGCACCTGAGTAGACCACCGCTGCCCTCACATGGTTAGAGCAAGTAGCGCAATTTACACATCGAATTGCGCGCCTTGCTTTCGACCGCTTTTGCGGAGGGCTTTGCAAGCCGGTTGCGCACCAAAACCTATACGGTCCAATCTGGCGCGGGCGGTCGCTTCAAACACTACGAAATTCAGGGCTGGCTTCGTAAATGACCAGATCCTGATGGCTGAGATCCCGCCAACAGCGGAGGTAGCTTCGAAAGCGGGATTGTGCGCACGGCGTTTAAGGCGTTCAGTGGTTCCGTGTCCCATGCCGCGATCACCGGGGGAATTCGTGAACCTCTGGGCGGTTCGTAAAGTGCATCAGGCCGAATCCTGAGTCGGAAATCATTTTGGAGTGGCGTGCGTAGAGCGGTCTTTGACTGCAATGTTGTCGCTGAGGTCGGTTGGTTTTTTTTAAATGCTGTGGTTGGCAGTATGCTAGGGAATAGATCGGGCAAATACGAACTGCGATTTCGCCTGGAAGACTTCGCCAATGGCGAGGATGACCTGATCCGCCCACGGCTGGTTTGGAGCGTCGATCCAGCGATGCGGTTCCAATGCCACACCTGCGCGAGGATGATGAAAAGGGTCTGCCAGCCACGCACCGTCATAGGCCTGAAGGCCCGGCTCGGTGGTCAATACCTGCATCTGAAGGCGGTCTGCGTTTACCTGTGCCGCATGGCGCAGCGGGCCGGGCGCCTTGGCCAGACAGAAATGATGGTCCAAACCGTCGGGCACCGGGCCAAGCGTTCGCAAGTCGAAGGGCGTTTGATCAACAGATGTGGGGCCGGCAATCGGCAGCCCATCTTTAACTGGGATCATACGATCAGCGGCAATCGACAGGCGGTGATGACGGATATCTGGCGCCCCATCCAGATTGAAATACATATGTGGGGCTGGGTTGCAAAAAGTAGGAGCGTCAGTGGTCGCCCGGATTTCGACCACAAAAGACGTGTCACAAAGCCGATAGGTCACCTGCAACGTTAAGCAACCCGGAAATCCCATATGCCCATCCGGCAGGACCTGTTCCAGTATCACATAGTCCGTTCCGTGATCCAGCAGCGCCCAATTGCGGTGGCTACACCCGTCATAGCCTCCGTGCAGGGTTGTCGTCCCGCGCTCGTTTCGGTCCAGCGCATAGGTCTGTCCGTCCAAGGTGGCCGTCCCACCCGAAATCCGGTTCGCAACCCGCCCCACAATCACGCCCATATTGGCCGGGTTGTTCAGATAGGCGCTGGGATCTTGATACCCCAACACCAGCGACGGCGCGTGACCTTGAAGGTGCAGGCTTTGCACCGCAGCACCGAAACTGACAACGGTGGCCTGCATCTGGTCAGATTGCAACGATATGGCCAGCAGCGGGCTGCCATCCGGCAGATCTGAGATGTGGGTGATGCTCATAGCGGACGCCTTGTGATACCAGCAGGTGGCAAAGTGCCAGCAGGTGTATCGACCTGCTGGTCGGTGTGATTGAACCAGAACTCTTCTGTTGCGGTGCGGCGGGTGCGGACGCCTTCAGGTAGGGTTAGTATCGGGACACTAGCCATCTCAGCCAATAGTGCAACCAAGCGATCCAACCCGGTCGCGTCCAGCCAAGCACCACAATAGGACTGCGCGGCGTCGCCAACCAACACGGGTGCGCCGTCTTGGGTTTCCAGCAGCATCGGCGCTGTGGTTTCCAACTCTTCCAGATACCCGGTCACAGCCCCGCCGTCTTTCAACGCGACGGGCATATCGGGGCGCAAGCTTTCCAGCCGCGTGACCGTTACATCCAGCCCGTCTAAGGCCGGTGGAAGCGGTACCGGGATCTTGAAACCCGCGTCTCGTGCGCCTGTGCGCGGGCCATAGCAGACATGACCCTCGGCCCCGGACAGAGCTGACCGTAATGCGTCGGGCAGGTGCATCACGCCGGGCGCGAAGATTAGCTGATAGCCTGTGAAATCCGTATGGTTTGGCGGAACGATATCAACCGAGATCCCCGCACGGCGCAAGGCTTTGTAGTGCTCGAACACCAACCCAAAATAGCTCAGCCCAACACCATGCGGCTGCGTGGTCCAAGCCCAATCGGCGTCATAGTCAAAAACAAGCGCCACAGGTGCTTGGGCGGGTTGTACATCCGGCGCGTCGGCAAGCTCGGTTGCGACCTGCTGTGCTTCGGCCATGGCAGGCGCGTCTTCACTGTCGGGGCGCAGAAGGCCCGCATGCAGCTGTTCCTGCGCAAACGGTGCCTGGCGCCAGCGGAAATAGCAGACAGCCTCGGCCCCGTGGGCGAAGGCCTCCCACGTCCACAGGCGCACCATGCCGGGCAGGGGCGAGGGATTGTAGGGCGCCCAGTTGACCGGGCCGGGTTGCTGCTCCATCACCCACCATCGCCCGCGCCCGACCGCGCGATAGAGGTCATGGTGGAACGCCTGAAAATCGGGATCCCCCTGACGCGCATAGGCACGCTGATGGGCCGCATCTGCGCCTACGCGATCTTCCAGAAAACCCAAAGGATAGCTGTCCCATGTGGCGATCTGCAGATCCTTGCCAAGCTTGAAATGGTCGAACTCGGTCACGCGCCCCATATAATTATGCGAGATCGGTGCGGATGACGCGGCGGCGATCTCGGCCACCTGCACCTTGTTGAACCGCACCACCATATCCGAGCTATAGCGGCGGAAATCTTGCATATGGGCGGGGTTGGGTTCGGTGACGGTCAGATTGGGCAGATCGACCTCGTCGAAACTGCGATATTCCATCGACCAGAAAATATTGCCCCATGCCGTGTTCAGCGTGTCGATGTCGCCATAGCGATCGGCTAGCCAAAGCCGAAACCCGTCCCGCGCGGCGTTTGAGTAGGAAATGACCGTGTCATGACAGCCATATTCATTGTCCGTCTGCCACGCGGCCACATGCGGGTTCTGACCATAGCGCTGGGCCATCATCCGCGTGATGCGGTGGCTTTCATCGCGATACCCAAGATGGCTGAAACAATAGTGCCTGCGTGATCCGAATTTGCGCGGGTTGCCGTCAGCGTCCACGGCCAACATGTCGGGATGCTTGTCGATCATCCAGCGTGGAGGCGTGGCGGTCGGTGTGCCCAGTACAACTTTCAGGCCTGCCGCGCCCAGCACGTCAATGGCGCGATCCAGCCAGTCCCAGTGAAGAACGCCGGGGGTGGGTTCGATCTTGGACCACGAAAACTCGCCAATGCGGACCCATGTCAATCCAGCGTCCGCCATACGGCGGGCGTCTTCTTGCCAGATCTCCTCGGGCCAATGCTCGGGATAGTAACAGGTACCTAATGTGCGTTTCATAGCGGCCTCAGAGGATAACACGGTGCTCGGCTTGTCCAGTCAGGCCTGTGTCGATGGCGAAGGTTTTCCCGGCCATCGTGTCGTCTGGGCGGTCAACGGCGGCGGTTGTTACGAAAAGCGTGCTGAGATCCGCGCCGCCAAAGCAAGGGCACGAGGATTGCGGTGTTGGGACGTCGAAGCTTTGAAGCAATGCACCGTCTGCCCCATATCCCGCCACACGGCCTGCGCCCCATTGGGCGTTCCAAAACGTGCCATCCGCGTCGACAACGGCCCCATCCGCGCCGAACTCTTCGTTGCTGAGATCCAGAAAAACTTCGGGCGCACCTTTCGGCCATCCGTGGTCATCCAAGGCCTGCCGCATGATCCGTCCGTCAATCGTGTCGGTGAAATAGGCGGTGTGGCCATCCGGGGCAAAGCAGATCGCATTGGTGATGGTGATCTGATCGTAAAGCCTGCACAGTTCGCCACGATAGAAGCGATAGATCGCGCCTGCGCCCGGCTCGGCATTATATCCCATGGTTCCGATCCAGAACCCACCTTGCGGATCGGCGCGCCCATCATTGGATCGCGTGATCGGGTTGTCTGCTTCAAGATCGAACAGTTTGGTCCGCGTCCCGGCGGTAATCTCGAACCGCCACAATGCGCTGGCGCTGGCCATGATCAGCGTGTCGTGATCCACCCAGCCTGCCGCCGAAACGCATTCGTCAAATTGCCAGCTTACTTCACGGTCATCGGTACGGGTCAAAAGCTTTTTGCCCAGAATGTCGAACCAGAAGAACTGACCCCGTTCTGGGTGCCAGAACGCGCCTTCGCCAAGTGCGCAAACCGTGTCCGAGAAAACGCGGGCTGTCATGGGCGCGCTCCGTCATAGGCGGCGACGATTTCGGACGCCAGCGTGCTGACCTGATCCGCAGAAAACCCCGGCTTATAGATGTTCGAGCCCAGCCCAAACCCGGTGATCCCGGCAGCAAACCAATCGGCAAAATCGGCAGGGCCCACGCCACCGACGGCATAGGTTTTCGTGCCCGTTGGCAAAACCGCCGATAGCGCTTTGTACCCGTCCAGCCCCAGCTTGAAGGCCGGGAAAAACTTCAACCCATCTGCCCCAGCGCGCAGGGCGGAAAACGCCTCGGTCGGGGTAAGGACGCCTGGGTAAGACAGCATGCCCTGCGCCTTGGTTTCCGCAATCACCTGCGGGTTGGCGTCGGGCGAGACAACCATTTCCGCGCCGATCGCTGCCAGCTTTTTAACGCTGTCCGTGTCCAATACCGTTCCCGCCCCTATCGTGGCGCGGCCGCCCGCGGATTTCACCATGCGTTCGATGCTGTCAAACGGCTCGGGCGAATTCAAAGGCACTTCGATTTTCGAGATACCTGCGGCGATCAACGCCTCCATGATCGGAAGTGCTTCGTCTGGTTGGATGCCACGCAGAATGGCGATGATCTCTCGTGTCATGCTTTCGGTTCTTTCCACTGCATATAGGCGGCGGTCAAACCTGCCAACGTCATGTTTTCAGCGTCCACGCAGCGCACCATTGCCCCTTGCAGGTTCAGCGCGGCTTCATAGGCGCGGGCGACACTGC
Organism: Aliiroseovarius halocynthiae; assembly: GCF_007004645.1. Classification (GTDB taxonomy): domain Bacteria; phylum Pseudomonadota; class Alphaproteobacteria; order Rhodobacterales; family Rhodobacteraceae; genus Aliiroseovarius; species Aliiroseovarius halocynthiae. Next base: position 491,667 of record NZ_ML660019.1, read on the forward strand.
CTTCCCCCAGAATAACCACTTGTTGCCCCAGCCAGTAAGGTTTGGCCGCTGCCAGTTCAGCCCCAATTAACAATGCGGAGAGTCGCGCGCGCGCCGCCGCCGCGGACAGGTCATTCAGCAACCCCTCGGCCCGCAGCGAAAACAGTTTCGCGGCCAGATCCGCGGGGCGCGATAGCGTATCTGACAAGGCGTCACGAAAGGCGTCTTCGTCCCAGTCCCGAGTGTCAACGGAATGGCGCAGCACCGACTGATCCGCCAACAAGGCGAAAAGTTCACCCGTCATGAAGGTCCGGAAACTGACGATCTCGCCCGCGCTGATATGGACCCATTTGTTATGTGTGCCAGGCAGACACAGAATGCCGTCGAAGTCAGGATCCGATGCCAGGAACCCAGCAATCTGCGTTTCCTCGCCGCGCATGACGTCGGCGGGCTTAACCTGTTTCACACCTGGCAGAATACGCACCGAAAGCGGATCGGCGACAACAGGCGTCGCCAGGTTGCCGCCGGGCGGTGCACAAGGCACCGCGACATAGGGCGCTTCGGCCCAGCCCTGTCTGGAACCGGCCATACCACAGATGATCACGGGCAGCGGCACGTCGGAAATCACGTCGGATAAGAGCTCTGTCAGAATCGGGGCAAATTGATCGCGCGCCAGCCCGCCCATGCCTTGGTCACTGTTACGCCTTTCGATCATGTCGCCAGCCTGTGTCATTAGCCATGCGCGTAAGTGGGTTGTGCCCCAATCCACGGCAATCCAATCCGGTATCTTCGTCATGCCCGTCATCCTGTTACAGCCACGCCTCCGTCCACGACCAGCGCCTGCCCGGTGATCATCCGGCTGGCTTGCGATGCCAGAAACAGGGTCGACGCGACAATGTCATCAGGTGCGAGATGCTCTTTCAAGCATTGGCGTTCCAGATGTGCGGCCAGCGCGTCTGGCTCGGCCCACATATCAAGCTGTTTTTGCGTCAGGACCCAGCCCGGAGCCAGTGCATTCACGCGGATCTTGTCAGAGCCGAACTCGCGGGCAAGTGAGCGCGTCATGCCATTGATCCCGCTATTGGCGGTCGTGTAGATCGGATAGCCGGTATTGCCCATCATATAGCTGATCGAGGTGAAGTTGATGATCGCACCGCCTCCGGCAGCCTTCATGCCCGCCATCACCGCCTGACAAGCAAAGAAATAGGCTTTCAGGTTGATCGCCTGCGCCCAGTCCCAAAACTCCTCGGTCACTTCTTCTGTGCTGTGGCGCTGATCGTTGGCAGCGTTGTTCACCAGCGTGGTGATGGGACCGTTCAGGTCGGCACATTCGGCCATTGCGGCTTTCAGTGCAGGAATGTCCGTGATGTCGCATTGCACGAAATGCGGACGGTTGCCGGTCTGGGCTTCCATCTGGTCCACGAAGTCCGAGGCGTCCGAGCGCCCAACGAAGCCGACTTTGGCGCCCTGACGTAGAAAGCCTTCGGTTAATGCCGCACCAATGCCCGACCCGCCGCCGGTAATGAACACAGATGTGTCTTTCAGATCGTGAAAAGTCGCGTGGGTCATTAATGGCTCTCTCGTGTCACGGGGCGGGTGTCTTTGCCCACCAGAAAATCCAAATCTGCGCCTTGGTCGGCTTGCAAAACGTGGTCGACATACAGCTTGGCATATCCACGGGTATAGTGCGGTTCAGGGGCCGTCCAGTTCGCGCGGCGCTGTTCCAGTTCCGCTTGATCGACCAACAGTTCCAACACGCCCTGCGACGCGGACAGCTTGATCCGGTCCCCGGTCTGCACCAGTGCAAGCGGGCCGCCTGCTGTGGCCTCGGGGGCCACATGCAGGACGACGGTGCCAAAGGCGGTACCCGACATGCGAGCGTCAGACACGCGCACGATGTCGCGCACGCCTTTCTTCACCAGCTTCGCGGGGACGGGCATGTCGCCGACTTCGGGCATGCCGGGATAGCCTTTGGGGCCGCAATTCTTCAGAACCAGGATAGAGTTCTCATCCACAGGAAGATCGTCGCGGTCGATATTGGCTTTCAGCTCTTCAATAGTCTCGAAGACATAAGCCTTGCCTTCATGCTCTAGCAGGTGATCGGACGCGGCCGAGGGTTTTACGATGGCCCCTTTTGGCGCAAGATTACCGCGCAGTACACGCAGGCCCGCCGCTGGTTTGCGCGGTTCGTCATAGGCGAAGATGACGTCGCGGTTATAGCATTCGGCATCTTCATAGTAATGCGTGATGTCCTTGCCCATCACGGTGTTGGCCGACCGCAGCTTGTGCGCGAGTTCTTTCAGCACGACGGGCACACCGCCCGCATAGCAGAAATCCTCCATCAGGTATTTGCCCGAGGGCATACAGTTCACCAGCAGGGGGATCTCGCCGCCGATTTCGAAATCGTCCATGGTCAGGTCGATGCCCACGCGCCCCGCCAGCGCCAGAAGGTGGACGACGGCGTTGGTCGAACCGCCAAGGGCCGCATTGGCCAGAATGGCGTTTTCAAAGCTTTCCTTGGTCAGCACATCGGACAGTTTCAGGTCTTCTTCGACCATCTCGACGATCCGCTTGCCTGTCATATGGGCCAGTGCCATGCGGCGGGCATCAACAGCGGGAAGCGAGCCGTTCATGGGCAGCGACAGACCCATCGCTTCCGACAAGGATGATACGGTCGAGGCGGTGCCCATCGTCATACAGACGCCCTTAGATCGGCTCATCCCGCTTTCGGTAGCCATGAAATCCTTCAGGGTCATGTCGCCCGCCTTCACGTCCATCGCGAACTTGCGTACGTCGGTGCCCGACCCCAGATCGCGACCCTTCCATTTGCCGTTCAGCATCGGACCAGCGGACACAACAATCGACGGCAGATCGACCGAGGCCGCGCCCATTAACTGACCGGGAGTGGTTTTGTCACAACCGCCAAGAAGCACCACACCGTCGATGCCATAGGCGCGGATGCTTTCCTCGACATCCATCGACAGAAGGTTACGAAACAGCATGGCCGTGGGCTTCATCTGGGTTTCACCCAGCGACATGACGGGGAATTCGACGGGAAAGCCGCCAGCCTCCCACACGCCGCGTTTCACGCCCTCGGCCAGCTCGCGCAGGCCCGAGTTGCACGGGGTCAGTTCCGACCACGTGTTGCAAATGCCAATCACCGGACGGCCATCAAAAGCGTGATCCGGGAACCCTTGGTTTTTCATCCACGACCGACGGATAAACCCGTCCTTGTCGAGCATCCCATACCAGCCGCGATTTCGTCTGTCCTTGCTCATGCTGCCTTCCTTACGCGTGCCCATTCCGGGATCCAGTCCCCATGCGCAGCCAATAGGTCAGTGACCAAAGACCGGATCTGACGCAGATCCAGCTCGGCGGCGGTATGCGGGTCCATCATTGCCGCGTGATACAGGTGTTCGGGGTTTTCATCCAGCAACGCGCGCACGGTCAGTTCCTGCACATTGATCTGCGTGCGCATCAGCGCGACCAGTTGCGGCGGGATGTCCGTCACTACACTGGGCTGCACGCCGTTCATGTCCACAAGGCATGGCGTTTCCACAGCTGTGCCCATGGGCAGTTGCGGGATCTGGCCCAAATTCGGCAGGTTGCCATACGCCACATACGGTTGCCCGGTGACGATGGCATTCATCATCTCGGCTGCGAACTCATGGCTTTTCGGCACGTCGATCCCAGCCGCATCTTTCAGGGCCGTCGCTTGCTCTTTCCATTCCGCCTGCTGCTCGATGCAGCGCTTGGGGTATTCGTCCAATGGGATGCTAAACTCGGTGATCAGATCGTCGCGGCCATCCTTGATGAACCACGGCACATATTCAGCGAAATGTTCGGAGCTTTCGGTGCAGAAATACCCCAGATGCTCCATCACCTCATAGCGCACCTTGTTGCCACAACGGGGCATCATCAGTGGGGGCTTAGGGAAGCGGCCTGTGCGATAGCCTTCGCCGAGTTTTGGATAGAGGCTGTTTCCCGCCGCGTCTTCCAAACGCAGGAAGAAGGCGACATGGTTCACACCTGCGACCTTATAACGGATATCGCCTTCTGCCATGTCCAGATCATGGGCCAACTCCTGCACCGTGTTCTGAACCGAATGGCACAGGCCAACCTGCTTGATCTTCGGGAAACGTTCGGCCAGCGCCCATGTGTTGATCGCCATTGGGTTCACATATTGCATCAACAGCGCGTTTGGGCAGACGGCTTCCATATCACGTGCGACCGACCACAGATGTGGAACCGTGCGTAGGCCGCGCATGATGCCCCCGATGCCCAGCGTGTCGGCGATGGTCTGTCGCAGCCCATATTGCTTGGGCAGCTCGAAATCCGTGATCGTACAGGGATCATACCCACCGATCTGGAACGCCGTGACAACGAAGTCTGCCCCTTCAAGCGCGCGGCGTTGATTCGTGTAGGTTTCCACGACCGCGCCAGACCCCATGGTCGCGATCATCTTCTTCGCCACAAGCTCGCTTTCCGCAAGCCGAACAGGGTCGATATCCATCAGCGCAATCTTGGCGTCTTTCAGCGCCTCGAAATGCAACATGTCGCCCACGATATTCTTCATGAAGATCGTCGAGCCAGCACCGATGAAGGTGAGTTTGGTCATTTAACAGCTCCGAGTGTGAGGCCAGCGATGAAATGACGCTGCATCAGGAAGAACATGGCCACCGGCGGCAGGGCCGCGACGATGGAACCTGCGCTCATCAAATGATACTGCGCCACGAATTGCGAGTTGAACGAGGTGATGCCCGCCGTGACTGGTTGTGCATCCGGGCCCTGGGTCAAGACGATGGCCCAGAAGTAATCGTTCCAGATGAAGGTGAAGATCAGCACTGACAGCGCCGCGATGGCAGGTTTCATCAAGGGCAGGACGACGTACCAGAATATGCGCCACTCGGCGACGCCCTCGACGCGGGCGGCCTCGATCAGTTCATAGGGTAGGGCGCGGATGAAGTTGCGCATGAACAGCGTGCAGAACCCGGTTTGAAATGCGATGTGGAACAGTACCAGACCCAGCTTGGTGTCATAGAGGCCAGCCGAGACAGTCAGGTCGCGCACCGGAACCATTAGGATCTGGAAAGGGACGAAGTTGCCCGCGATGAACATGAAGAAGATCAGCAGATTGCCTCGGAAGCGATAGATGCCCAGCGCGAAGCCGGTCATGCAGGACAGGGCAACCGCGCCGATCACCGTCGGCACCGTGATCAGGACCGAGTTCAGCATATAGCGCGGCATATCGCTTTCGAAAAACACTTTGCCGTAGTTTGTGAAGAACTCGAAAGACGATGGCACGCCCCAATAGTTCCCGTTGGTGAAATCTGCCAGCGGGCGCATGGAAAACAACGCCACAGCCAGCAGCGGCAAAAGCCACATGATCAGCGCAAAGGGCACCAGCGCCTGATAGGTGATCTGGGCCCCGCGCGACCGTTTCTCGATTGGTGTGGGAAACATCGTCTTACCTCCGCGCTGCTTTTTCGTCTTGGTACATGGACCACAGGAAATAGCCGATGAAGACCAGCATGATCAGGAACAGAACCACCGCGATGGCCGAGCCGTACCCCATGCGGAACCCGTATTCGGACAGCGCCTTTTCGAACATGTAGAAGCTGAGCACGCGGGTTGATCCGAACGGACCACCGTTTGTCATGATCGAGATCAGGTCGAAGGACCGCAGCGCGCCGATGATGGTCACCACGAAGGCGATAAAGGTGGCGGGTTTCAGCTGCGGTAGGATCACATGCCACAGCATCCGCCAACCCTTGGCGCCATCCAGTCGCCCGGCCTCGATCTGTTCAGGATCTACGGCGTTCAGGCCCGTCAGATACAGGATCATGCAATAGGCCGTTTGGGGCCAAAGACCCGCGGCAATGATCCCATAGGTGGCGGTGTTAGGGTTACCCAAAATGCCCCCTCGAACGTCGATGCCAAACCAGCCGGTGATAATGTCGAACAGGCCGACATTGGGCAGATAAAACCATGAAAAGACCAGACCGACGACCACTTGGCTTAGCACGAAGGGAAAGAAGAACAGGGATTTATACAGGCGTATCCCGGTGATCGTCTGGTTTAGAAATAGCGCAATCAAAAGCCCGGCTGGGATCGCCAGAAGATACAGCGCCAGCCATTTCACGTTGTTCCACAGTGAAATCTCGAACGCGCGGTCACCTGTTAGCTCGCGATAGTTTTCGAGCCCGACATAGGTTGCCTCGCCCAGCCCATCCCATTCGTACAGCGAGATATTGAAACTTTGGCCAATGGGGATGATCACATAGACCATGAAGAACAATACGCCCGGCAACAAGAACAGCAGCGGCGTCAGCGTCATCCGGTTGCGCCGGACCCAGCTTAGGTCTGAATGTGCGGTGGTCATTTCGTCTCTCCTGTAGACACGTCATGGGAAAGCCCGCACCGGGCTTGCCAATAGCGTGCAGTATAGCGTGGAAAAGACAGGTGCCCCGCCAATTGCGAAGCACCTGCTTACTCGGTCACTTGTAAATACGTGTACGCGCGTCTTCCAAGCGGTTCAGGATGTCGTCCAGATTGTCCGGGAACACCATGAATTCTTGCAGACCTTCCATCCCGATTGATGCCATTTCGGCCGGGAAATCACGGTCAAAGAACTGGGCAATGCCGCCTGTTGCGTTGTTCGACAGCATGTCAAAGCCCTGCGTCAGGAACTCGTCATCTGCAACCGACGAGCTTGCATTCACCGGCAACTGACCCAGCGCATCCGGGCCGTTGATGGCCGTCTGCACCTCGGGCGAGGTAACGAATTGCAGGAAGGCACGCGCCGCTTCTTTGTTCTGCGCACCCGATGCAATGTGGAACGTATCCGTCGGGGCGTCTTCACCCATCGGCACGTCCGCGATTTTCGGGAACTGATAGAAATCGATCTGTGCGTCGGTCAGGCCCGCTTCACGCAGGTGCGGCACCACGAAGTTCCCCATCAGATATGCAGTCGCTTCGCCATTCACGAAGAAGGGCAGAGCTTCCTGCCAACTATAGGTCTGGTGGTCGTCGATGAAGGCGCCCATATCGATCAGCTTGCGCCAGTTGGCAAAGGTCGCGCGTACCTCGTCCGAGGTCCAGCTTGCTTCACCCGTGGCCAGCTTCATGTGGAAGTCAAAGCCGTTGGTGCGCATGTTCAGATAGTCAAACCAGCCGCCTGCGGTCCACAGGAACTTCGATCCGATGGTGTAACATTTGCGGCCCGAATCGACGATTTTCTGACAGTTGGCGATTTCTTCTTCGAAGGTGGTTGGCTCGGTCAGGCCTAGCTCGTTAAAGATGTCTTCTCGGTAATAGATGCCCCACTGGTAATAAGTATAGGGCACGCCCCATTGCTTGCCATCCAAGGTCATCGCGCCTTTGACGCTGTCCAGACCTGGCAGGTCGCCGCCCGCATACATGTCCGAGATATCTTCGAACAGGCCAGCCTTTACGTAGGGGGCCATACGGTTGGCAGCATACCAGTTAATCACATCAGGCGGATTAGCGGTAAGTGCGTTACGGATTTGGCTTTTCCAAGCTTCGCGATCCACGACTTCCAGTTCAACCGTCAGGCCGGGGTGCATCGCGTCAAAGTCAGCCGCAAGGCCCTCCATGACTGCGCGCGGCGCAGGGTTCGACATATCCGAGATAATGCGAAGCGTGCCCGACAGATCATCCGCCATGGCCGAGGTCGCCAGACCTGCGGTCACAGCCACTGTCGCAACAGAAGCTTTCATTGATTTAAGCATGAGTTCCTCCCAAGGTTTTCAGCTGTCTAATTGGTTTCATTTATTGAAACCTTCGTTCAACTATTGAAACTATGCGAAATGAAGGTTACAGATGTCAACAGTTTCCTTAGGAGGACAGGAAACGAAGGGAGTATCGCATGGGTTCGATGGAGACACCGGCAGAAGCAGCCGGCGGCACAGTAGGCAAAGCGTTGCATGTTTTGGACATGGTCGCCGAGAAGGGGCGCCCTGTGCGGTTCAATGATGTGCTGGATGGTTCGCCTTATCCCAAGGCGACGCTTTACCGGCTTTTGCAAACGCTGACCACGCAGGGGCTTCTCAGCTATGATGAAGACCGTCAAACATATGCGCCCGGTATGCGCCTTGTTCGGCTGGCACATTCAGCGTGGCGTCAAAGCTCTTTGGCACCCGTCGCCCGCCCGTTTTTGGACACCCTGTCATCCGAGGTGGGCGAGACCATTCACCTGGCGCAAATTGATCGTGGGCAGGTTCTTTACGTGGATAAGCGCAACGCTGCCCAGCCGGTCGAGATGTTCTCGCAAGCAGGTAAGATCGGGCCGGGCTATTGCACTGGTGTGGGCAAGGCGATGATGGCCTTTCTGAAGCCCAACGAACGCGAGCAGGCTGTCCAAAATCAGTCTTTCTATCGCCATACCGAGCATACCCTGACCACATCTGATGCTTTGCAGGCAGAGCTTGGCCAGATCCGCGTCGACGGCGTGGCCTTTGACCGTGAAGAACACGAACCGGGCATCATCTGCGTCGCGGCTCCGATTCTGTCGTCTAATTCCCGTGTGATCGGCGCGCTTTCGATCACCACGACCACTCAGAAATATTCGCTGGAAGGATTGGACGCGCTGCGCCCGGTACTTTTGCAAACAGCGCAAGACATCGCGCAAGCTGCCGAAAACTGGCAGTTCCCCAGCTCGTAAACAGGAGAGTTCATCATGTCAGGCGTGACGCTTACGAATGCGATCAAGAAATATGGAGACGTTCAGGTCATCCACGATATTGACCTGCAAATCGACCATGGCGAGTTCTGCGTCTTCGTTGGCCCGTCTGGCTGCGGCAAGTCCACCTTGCTGCGGATGATTGCGGGGCTGGAAGAAACGACGTCGGGTGAAATTCGGATCGGCGAGCGGGATGTGACGCGGGTGGATGCATCGGAACGTGGTGTGGCGATGGTGTTCCAGACCTATGCGCTTTATCCGCATATGACGGTCGAAGAAAACATGGGGTTCGGGCTGAAGATGAACGGCCACCCCAAGGCCGCGATCAAGGAAAAAGTGTCCGAGGCCAGCCGCATCCTGAAGTTGGACGACTATCTTGCGCGCAAGCCCAAGGCCCTGTCGGGCGGTCAGCGTCAGCGTGTCGCCATCGGACGCGCCATTGTGCGCGGTCCCGAGGTGTTTCTGTTTGACGAGCCGCTCTCGAATCTTGATGCCGAACTGCGCGTCGATATGCGCGTGGAAATCGCGCGTCTGCACAAAGAAATCGGCGCGACGATGATCTACGTGACCCATGATCAGGTCGAGGCGATGACGCTGGCCGATAAGATTGTGGTGCTGCGCGCTGGTGTGATCGAACAGGTCGGAAGCCCGATGCAGCTTTATAATGATCCCGACAACAAATTCGTGGCAGGCTTTATTGGGTCGCCCGCGATGAATTTTTTGGAAGGCACAGTCGAAGACCGGAAAGTGCGCGTGCCCTCATTGGCGGATCGCGTCGTCTCGACGGATGTCGCACTGCCGGAAGATGGAAGCAAAGTTGTTGTGGGCATTCGCCCTCAGCACTTGACCATCGCCCCCGGCAATGGCGGAGCCACATTGGACCTGCGCGAGCGTTTGGGTGGTGTGTCCTATGACTATCTGATCGCAGGCAATGGCGAAAAGCTGATCGTCGAAAACCGTGAAGAAGACACGCTTCCCGAGGGCAGCGCGGTCATTGTGAGCTTCGACGACAAGCATTGCATGTTTTTCGACGCCGAAACGGAACAACGCTTGCGGTAATAGTTACCGGCCGGAAGGGGACGTGCGGACGGGGCTCAGTTCCACCTGATAGTGCACCAGAAGACGCCCTGTTAGCGGCGCGAAAAGCTTGACGTCGAAATGGAAGCGGTCGTTCTTTTCGTATTCGCGCGCCTGCGAGACAGGCATCAGGATACGCGGCAGCGGTATCGGGTCAAACCTGCCAGAAGTGACGGGCGGCGCAACAATGCACGCGCTGCAACAGCTGGAATAAATGGGCCTTCATCCGCTTCGGCCAGCAGGCGCCACCAGTGTGTCCGCCCGTTTTGGGTCACGGCAGCGGACATTTCCCCGCGATCGGTGCCAAAAGGGGACAACATGTCTGCGGCAAGCTTGAAACCCCGCAACACAGGGCCGTTGATGGGGATCGGCACCCAGCGACGCAGGCATGCAAAAGCCCAAAGGCCATAGCGCATACCCCCCAGCTCCAGCCCCGCGCGGAATATGACCGTTTCGGCCTTGAAATGGGCCGGGAACAGCCGTTGATCCGGTACTTCGATTTGCCAGCCTTGTCGGGTCACGCTATCCGGCAGCACGTAGAGTTTGGGACCTGACCAGCCTGTGGTCTCTGCCCATCTGCCGCCGCGCCAGAATTTCATTGGACGTCCGACTTGGGACAGGATCGCTGTTTCGATGACTTGCGGTGTGCTGTCGTCTGCTAATGCCCGGGCTGCCGCACTGGGCAGGGCAGGCACCGAGGATAGGCCGCACACAACGCAAACGCTTGCGGCGCGCGGCAGGCGATACGGATCATCTTCATACGCATGGTATGGTCCTGCAGCATCAACCACGACATCGTAGTCTTTCACCATGTCCAACGGGCCGTTCCGGTCCAGTTGGATTGCATGACACCCCAGCTCACTGGCCAAGGATTGCGCAGAGTGCAGAGTGCGTCCGGCCAGCGTCACCCCATGTCCGTCACGCACCAGCAAACGCGCAAGGCGCGAGCCGAAAACGCCTGTTCCTCCGATTAACAGCACCCTCATCGTATAAGCCGTTTCTGGAAGGTGGGATCGGGAAGCGCGCACATATCGCGATGCCCGAACAGACGGTATCGGTTGCGCGCGACGCGCTGATACAGCCAGTCGCGAATGGGTTTCGGAAGGAGCCGCAACACGCAAGCCAGCTTTCCCCCGTCGATAAACATCCACGTGTCCGGGTCTTTCGGGTCAAGCCCGTAATGCCGCTAAGGGTTTCGCCCAGTGGGGATTGAATGGGGCAGATACGAACGGTGCCCGACCGATCCAGCCAGTGAAACATGCGTGCGCCCCAACTGCATAGGGCGCATTCAGCGTCCATCACGGCAACAGGTACACTGTCATCGAAATCCGGGACATCGGGATCGTGTCGGTAAGAGTATCGCGCGCTCATCTCGCCCCAAGCTTCGGCGATGGTGCGGCGCGCTGCAACGCTCAAAGCGTGGTCGGGATTGCGAGAAATGGACGCAGCGGCCGATGCCCGAGGATCTGCGCAAAAACTGCACATCTTTTGCCGATCGTCTGCAAGCCCTCCGGGCAATCTGGCGGCAATTCATAAAGGAGACAGTGAATGCCAAAACAACTTATTATTCGAGGTGTGCCAGACGCGATTGCCCGCGATGGATGGTGGTTGGCCAGCGATGCAACCTTGCCGCAGCATGAGCCGCCCTCCCCAACATTTCCGATACTTGGCGAGGCAATGAAACGGCGTATGCCGTGGATCGCCAGCGTTGTTTTCTTAGTCGCACTGGGCGACCTCTTGTTCTGGGGCTATGTGCCGGGGGTTTCCTTGGTCATATTTGCATGGGCGATCTTTGCGGTGGCCTGCGCCTCGCGTCCGCCTAAGCGCCGTGTGATCGCGCCAGCGCTACTGCTGGTTTTGGCCAGCCTGCCGATGGTCGAGCACGCCCAGTTGTTGTCGTTTGGCTTCCTCACTGCGGGATTGCTTGTCTCGGTGGCGTGGCTGCGCATCGCGCCGAGCCGTGGGGTCGAGGTGTTGGGGGCTGCGGCCTTGCGTCTCAGCGCATCCCTGCCTGTTGCAGGTGTCAAAGGTGTTCTTAACTGCGCACGCGCCGTGTCCCATGAACGTGCAAATGGAGCGTTGCCCGCGTGGTTTTCAGCCGGGTATCTGATGCGAAACTGGGCGTTCCCAATCGGCGGCTCGTTGGTGCTGACAGTTTTGCTGGTCAACGCCAATCCGGTATTTGAGCGCGCCATTGTACAGGCATTCCAGATCGACATAGATCTGTTTTCGCTGATGAGGCGGGTCTTGCTTTGGGTCGGGTTGGGACTTCTGGTCTGGCCTTTCCTGATCGTCCAAGCGCCAAAGGCTGCGATGGTTGTCACGCCCCCGAAAACGGGGATCAAACTTGGCCTGAACGCTGGATCTGTTCTGCGGGCATTGGTGATGTTCAACCTGTTCCTTGCGGTGCAAAGCGCAATGGATGTCTCGATCCTGTTCGGTGGGGCAAGCCTTCCAGATGGGATGAGTCATGCCAGCTATGCCCATCGCGGAGCCTATCCGTTGTTGATTACGGCCATGCTGGCCGGAGCGTTTGCCTTGGCAGCGCGACCCTTTCTGGCCGAACATCGCGCGCTGAAGCCGCTGGTGTTGCTATGGCTTGCGCAGAATGTGCTTTTGACCGGCTCGGCTGCAATGCGGTTGGAGCTTTACATTGATGTCTACGGCCTGACCTATCTGCGAATCTATGCGTTGATCTGGATGGGGCTGGTGGCGCTGGGGCTGATCATGGTGGCATGGCAAGTGCTGCGCGAATGCAGCGCGCGCTGGCTGCTGATACGTTCGGCGATTTGGGGGGCGGGCGCGCTCTATGTCTGTGCCTTCATCAATTTCGCCGGCTTGATCGCTGCGGATATTCTGACGCGCGCCACGGATCCAACGGTTGAGACGCAGACGGACTGGCACTATCTGTGCAGTCTGGGTCCCGCCGCGTCGAAATCCATTGCGCAGGGAACATGGCCAAAGCTTCAGATTGCAACGCCTTTCTGGGCGACGAACTGCCTGAATCCGCAGCCAGTTGCGATGAATTGGCGTGAATGGGACTTTCGCACGGGACGCATCAATGGCTATCTTGCTGTGGACGCAAAGATGAGGGCAGTGCGCGATGAAGATCCTGTTGGTCGATGACGATCCCCGCCTGCGCGAACTTGTCGGGCTGGCATTGGAGCGCGCAGGTTATGACGTTGTGACGGCCAGCGACGGGCAGATAGCTTTGACGCATTTCGCGCGCGAGGTTCCGGATCTGATCGTGCTGGATGTGGGCCTGCCCGAGCTGGATGGTTTCGAGGTTTGCCGCAGGATCCGTGCGCGTTCGGAGGTGTCGATCCTGTTTCTGACTGCCCGCGATGACGAGATTGACCGTGTGCTTGGACTGGAATTGGGGGCGGATGATTATGTCACCAAACCTTTCAGCCCACGCGAGCTGGTGGCGCGGGTGCGTGCGATCCTGAAGCGGATGACTAAGGCCCATTCGTCCGACGTCGTGTCGCATGGTCGGCTTCGGCTGGATGCGAATGCGCACAGCTGCCATCTGGGCAGTCAAGATGTGCCACTTACCGCGACCGAGTTCACCCTGCTGGCCACTCTGGTTGGCCGCCCGACACAGGTGCACAGCCGCACGCAATTGGTCCAAGCACTTTGGGGTGCGCATTCGCAGGTCTCGGACCGCACGGTCGACAGCCATCTGCGCAATTTGCGCGCCAAGTTGGCGCAAGCGGGCTGGGCCGAGGCGATCGAGACCGTGCATGGCGTCGGTGTGCGCATGCGGGGCGCCGAGGCATGACGCGGAAATGGCGGCCTAGTCTGGGGATGGTTCTGGGTGGCGCTTTGTGCGGCACCTTGATGCTGTCCTTCATAGGGCTTGTCGTTCTGCGTTACCTCGGTCCCGAGATCGGTTTTCGCAATGCGGCAATCTTGCTGGGGGCCGTGATCACCGGGGCCACGACAGTGCTGGGGTGGCTGTTGGTACGTTTGCTGTTGCGCCCGATCATTGCGCTGGAACACTTTGCAATGCAGGTGCGGGCAGATCCGGTGCAACCACCGTCACCGCCCCAGCATTTCGGCACGCAAGAGCTTCGTGCCACCGCGAGAGGCGTGTTGGATATGGCCGACACGCTGCGAAATCGGGAAACAACCATCCGCAGTTTTTCCGACCATGTCACGCACGAGCTGAAAACACCCGTGTCCGCGATTAAGGCAGCGACCGAGCTGTTGCAGGACAGTTCGGCCTTGACTGCCGAAGATCGGCGGCTGGTGGATCAGGTCGCCGGGGCGGGCGTGCAGATGGAGCAGCAGCTTGAAGCGTTGCGCGACACGGCGCGTGCGCGCGAAGTGCGGTATGATGGAGACAGTTCCCTAGGTGCCGTGCAGGGCGACCTGCAAGAGGCGTTTCCAGGATTGGATCTGGAGGTTGAAGGGCAGGATGTGTCGATCCCATTGGCGCCTCAGGGGTTGAGCATCGTGTTGCACCACTTGCTGGACAATGCACTGCGCCATCGTGGGCACGTAGTTCATCTGACCGCATCGCAGGTGGGGACCGCGGTCACCATTGTGGTGCAAGACAATGGTGCGGGCATTTCACAGGGTAATGCTCCGCGCGTCTTCGATCCATTTTTCACGACTCGTCGAGAGAACGGGGGCACCGGCATGGGCCTGTCGATTGTGCGCAATAGTCTGCGGGCGAACTCTGCGGATATCGCGCTGGAGCCAAGTGCCTCGGGCACGCGCTTCGTTCTGACATTCGAACAAAACTGATCCAGCGCGCCTTAAAGCCCCAGCGAGACCCACAGCACTTTTGCATCATCCTTGCTGGTTGATATCAATCCATGCCCCATGCGCGCGTCGTAATAGACGGAATCGCCTGCCTTCATATGCAATGGGCGATAATGCTCGGTCACAAGTGTCAGCTCGCCGGACAGGACGAACATGAACTCTTCTCCGTTATGGCGCACCCAGTCGTCATATTCTGATATTTCGCGTGCCGTGACTGTCGAAATATAGGGCACCATGCTTTTCGAAGTCAGCTCGTTACACAGCAATTCATGCGTATATGTGGGGGTTTTCTGAATTTCGCCCTGACCCGCACGGGTGTAATCCCGGCGTCCCGAAATGTCGGTCTTGGCAGACTGAAGGAACAGTTGCGGGGTTTTAAGCTCCAGTGTCTGCATGATCCGTCGGATGATATCGAAACTGGGACGTGTCTGGTTGTTCTCGATCTTGGAGAGGGTCGAGCGGCCGATCCCTGCGGTGCGGGCAGCGTCTTCCAATGTCAGCCCCTTGGCTTTCCGGGCCTCTCGAATCATGCGGCCCATAGCCTCGCCATCGGGGGCATCCGGCTGATCATTTCCTGACTGTGAGGTTCCGTTCGTATCGGTCTCCAACTTTACCCTCCGTAAATTCCCTTTGTTCCCCCGCAGCTTAGTAATCGGTCACAGGGCTGTCAAAGTATCCATCTGCACACAATTCTTGCAACCGGGGAAGAAGTTTCCTATGAGAAACAAAAATTCCCGAATAGGAAACAGTCCGTGCATGGCGCATTAGCGATTGAAAGCGGAAAGCGGAGGACCAGATGTTTGATCTTATCGTGATCGGAGCAGGCCCAGGGGGCTATGTCGCAGCAATTCGTGCAGCGCAGTTGGGCCTGAAGGTTGCATGCGTCGAGGGGCGCGGGTCGCTTGGTGGGACATGTCTGAATGTGGGGTGCATCCCGTCCAAAGCGCTTCTGACGTCCTCGGGCAAATATGCCGAGCTGTCGCATCTGGCGGCGCACGGGGTTGTGGTCGAGGGTGCCTCACTGGATCTGGGTGCCATGATGGCGCGCAAGGACAAAGTTGTGGGTGACCTGACCAAGGGCATCGCGTTTCTGTTCAAGAAAAACGGCGTTGAATTGATCGAGGGTTGGGCGACCATTCCCGCCGCCGGTCAGGTCAAGGTGGGCGACACTATTCACCAGACAAAGAATATTCTGATCGCAACCGGCTCCGAACCGACCCCTCTGCCGGGCGTCGAGATTGACGAAGCCGATGTACTCAGCTCAACCGGCGCGTTGGCGCTGGACGCGGTGCCAGAGCAACTAGTGGTGATCGGTGCTGGCGTCATTGGTCTGGAACTGGGTCAGGTCTGGGCACGCCTGGGCGCCAAGGTGACCGTGATCGAATATCTCGACCGCATTCTGCCCGGCATCGATGGCGAGATCGCGAAGCTGGCACAGCGCGCCTTGTCGAAGCGCGGGTTGAAGTTCCAACTGGGCCGCGCGGTAAAAGCCGTCGAGGCGGGTGGGAACAGCCTGTCGCTGACCGTTGAACGTGTGGGCAAAGACACTGTGGACACCATTGAAGCCGACAAGGTTCTGGTGGCCATCGGGCGTCGCCCCGTCACCCGTGGTCTGGGGTTGGAAGCGCTGGGCGTCGCGGTGAACGAGCGCGGGTTCATCGCGGTGGATAACAGTTTCCAAAGTTCAGTCCCCGGCATCTATGCCATTGGCGACTGCGTGCCCGGCCCGATGCTGGCGCACAAAGCCGAAGAAGATGGCGTCGCCTGTGTTGAAGGGCTGGCGGGTCTGAAAGGTCACGTGGATTACGACAAGGTTCCGGGCGTGGTTTACACCGATCCCGAGGTCGCATCGGTCGGGGCTACGGAAGAGGCGCTGAAAGAGGCGGGCATCGATTATATCAGCGGCAAGTTTGCCTTCATGGCCAATTCGCGCGCGCGATCGACCGGGGAAACGGACGGCGCAGTCAAGGTTCTGGCCTCGCCCGATGGCGTGTTGCTGGGCGCACATATTTGCGGCGCTCATGGCGGCGATCTGATCGCGGAACTGGTCTTGGCCATGGCAAAGGGGGCGACGCTTACGGATGTGGCAGCCAGTTGTCACGCGCACCCGTCGATGGCGGAAGCCGTAAAAGAAGCCTGTCTGGACGCGCTGGGCCGCGCCATTCACGCGTAAGGGCCTGAAAATGAACCAGATCCCTCGCCTGCGTCACCCGGAAAAGGCCCACAAGCCCGACAGCGCAATCCCGCGCAAACCCAGCTGGATTCGCAAAAAGAAGATCGAAAGCGCTGAATATTACGAAACGCGCCGCCTGATGCGGGACCATGATCTGGTCACCGTATGTGAAGAGGCCGCGTGCCCCAATGTGGGCGAGTGCTGGTCCAAGCGTCACGCCACCATGATGATCATGGGCGAGATCTGTACCCGCGGTTGCAGTTTCTGCAACGTATCAACGGGCCGCCCGGATGCGCTTGATGCGTTCGAGCCGGGCCGCGTGGCTGCTGCCGTGAAGAAGCTGGGGCTGCGCCATGTGGTGATTACCTCGGTCGATCGGGATGATCTGGCCGATGGCGGGGCAGGGCATATCGCGCAGACGATCCGCGCCGTGCGACACCAGAACCCCGGCACCACCGTGGAAGTTCTGACCCCGGATTTTCTGGGCAAGGGCGACGCGGCGGACGAGGTGTTCGACGCCGCCCCCGACGTGTTCAACCACAATCTGGAAACCGTGCCGCGCCTGTATTCCACTGTGCGTCCCGGTGCCCGCTATTACCAATCGCTGCGCCTTCTGGATGACGCCAAGCGCGCCAATCCCGGCATCTTCACCAAGTCCGGCCTGATGGTCGGGCTGGGGGAAACAATGGCTGAGGTGAAACAAGTCATGGACGACCTGCGGGCCGCGAATGTCGATTTCCTGACCGTGGGGCAGTACCTGCAACCCACCGCAAAACATCACCAGATCGACCGGTTCTGGACACCGGACGAATTCGCAAGCCTGGAGCAAGCCGCCCGCGTCAAGGGGTTCCTTGGGGTTTCAGCCACACCGCTGACGCGGTCGTCATTTCATGCAGACGAAGATTTCGCCGCCCTCAAACAGGCACGACGTGCTACCCTTTTGGCGAGGGCACAACCATAGCGCAACGGGAGGAACCAAGGAACTGCGCTATCACCTGCCTTCTTCTGGATCAGAAATCCGGTCGAAGCTTTAAGACAGATGCCATCCTAGCATCAGAAATAGGAACGAACGGGAGAGAATAATATGGGCTTTTTAGAAAGCATATTCGGAATAATCGGAGACTTAACATGGGGCTGGGCGCTGATTCCATTCCTTGTGATTTTCGGTGTCTTTTTGACCATCGCAACCGGCTGGGTGCAATTTCGCTATTTCAAACGCATGTTCCGCGTGCTGAAGGGCGACAATCAATCCGATGATCCAAATACGATCTCGGCACGCGAAGCGCTGTTCGTCTCGGTTGGCGGGCGCGTTGGTGGCGGGAACATCGCCGGTGTTGCCGTTGCAATCACGCTGGGCGGCCCGGGCGCCGTGTTCTGGATGTGGATGATTGCGCTTGTTGGCATGGCCACCAGCCTTGTCGAGTGTACTTTGGCACAGGTGTTCAAGCGCCGGCAGGACGATGGATCTTATCGCGGTGGTCCGGCGCGCATGATCATGCACGGCCTTGGGCAGGACTATAAATGGCTGGCTGTGTTGTATGCCATCTGTCTGATCGCTGCTTTCGGGATCGGTTTCCCGGCATTCCAGGGCAATACGGTTGCAGGTGCGGCAGAAAACTCGTTTGGACTTAGCCGCTATATTACGGGTGCCATCTTGACCGTGGGCACAGGTTTCATCGTCTTTGGCGGTATCCAACGGATTGCCAAAGCGTCTGATATCATCGTTCCCGTTATGGCCTTGGGATATATCGCAATGGCGCTGATTGTCATTGTCATGAATATCGGAGAAATTCCGGGCATCATCGCAATGATCGTGAAAAACGCTGTGGGTATCGAAGAGGCCGTCAGCGGCGGCATGGGCGCTGCAATTGCACAAGGCCTGCGCCGTGGTCTGTTCTCGAACGAGGCGGGCCTGGGTTCGGCGCCCAACGTTGCAGCTGCAGCTGACGTGAAACACCCGATCAGCCAAGGCATCACGCAATCATTCTCGGTCTTCATCGACACGATCCTGATCTGTAGCTGTACAGCCTTCGTCATCCTGATGAGCGACGCGTACCAGCCAGGTGCCGATATTGACGGTGTGGTGCTGACACAGAACGCTCTGGTCTCGCATCTGGGCAATTGGACTCAGTACTTCCTGACCTTTGCTGTTCTGCTCTTTGCGTTCAGCTCGATCATCTACAACTATTATCTGGGTGAAAATGCGCTGTCGTTCATGACGCCTTCCCCGTCGGCATTGCTGATCTTCAAGTTCGTGCTGATGGCCATTGTCTTCTTGGGCGCAGTCGCACCGGGTGCAACATCGGTCTTCTTCTTCTCGGATCCGATGATGGGCGTTCTGGCATTGGTCAACCTGTTGGCCCTGATGATGCTGTTCCCGATCCTGCGCCGCGTGTTGCGTGACTTCGATGATCAGCTGAAAGCTGGCGTGGCCCGCCCCGAATTCAAGCCGGAAAACTTCCCGGATCTTGATATCGATCATTCGGCTTGGAAAGGCTGATACGACAACAACGTCTCAGGCATCCGCGTTGCGATGCCTGAGATACCGCTGTACTGCAATGAAAGGTAACGGCCATGACCGACACCCCCAAACGCACTCCACTTTATGACCTGCATGTCGAACTTGGCGGCAAGATGGTTGACTTCGCTGGCTGGGAAATGCCCGTTCAATACCCGATGGGGATTATGGGCGAGCATAAACACTGCCGCGAGAAAGCCGCGCTTTTTGATGTCAGCCACATGGGGCAGGTGATCCTGAAAGGCGACAGTATCGGCGAGAAGCTGGAAAGCATCTGCCCGCAGGCCTATGCCACGTTGAAAGAAGGCAAAGCGCGCTATGGCTTCTTCACCAACGAAGACGGCGGCATCATGGATGACCTGATCGTCTCGAACGCTGGGGATCATTTCTTTGTCGTGGTGAATGCCTCGATGCGTCATCAAGACATTCCGCACATGGCCGCCAATCTGGACGGCGTCGAAGTGATTGAAATCTTCGACCGCGCTCTGGTCGCCGTGCAAGGCCCCAAGGCCGAAGATGTGGTGGGTGAACTTTGCCCCGCTGCCCGTGACCTGACCTTCATGGAAACCACCGTCGCAGACATCAACGGTGTCGAGTGCCGCATCTCGCGTCTGGGTTATACCGGTGAAGATGGCTATGAGATTTCGATCCCCGAAGATCAGGCCGATGCCGTTGCACGCGCCTTCTTGGCCCATGACGATTGCGAACCCGCCGGTCTGGGTGCACGTGACAGCCTGCGTCTGGAAGCGGGTCTGTGCCTTTATGGCAATGATATCGACCAGTCGACCTCGCCCATCGAGGCAAGCCTTAGCTGGGCCATCCAGAAGCGTCGTAAAGAAGAGGGCGGCTTCCCGGGTGCGGATCGCATCCAGCGCGAGCTGGTCGAAGGTGCCGCGAAAAAGCTGGTCGGCATCAAGCCCGAAGGTCGCGCCCCCGCCCGTCAGCACGTGGAAATCCAATGTGCCGAAGGCAACACCATCGGCGAGATTACCTCGGGCAGTTTTGGCCCGACCGTCGGCGGTCCGGTTGCCATGGGTTATGTGGCCAAGGGCCACGGCGAGGTTGGCGAGAAAGTGAACCTTATCATTCGTGGCAAGGCCCAGCCTGCCGAGATTGTCGCGCTGCCCTTCGTGCAGCAAAACTACAAACGCTAAGACAGGGAACATCCTGACATGACTACCTATTACTCTGAAGAGCACGAATGGATCACCGTTGAGGGCGACATTGCCACCATCGGCATCACACAACACGCTGCTGACCAGCTGGGCGAGATCGTCTTCATCGAGCAGCGCGAAAGCGGTGACGAGTTCGAAAAAGGCGACGAGATCGGCGTGATCGAAAGCGTGAAAGCCGCATCGGAAATCTATGCGCCGGTGGATGGTGAAGTGGTTGAAGCCAACGGTGCTTTGGAAGACACTCCCGGTGCATTGAACGAAAGCCCGGAAGGCGACGCCTGGATCTATAAGGTCAAGCTGGCGGACGCGTCGCAGCTGGACGACCTGATGGATCTGGATGGCTACAAAGCCCTGATCGGATAAGAACAGACCGCCCGCCGGGTTTCTGGCGGGTTACTTCCCCCCTGCACGAGGATCAAAGCATGGCCTTCAAACTGACCGACTACGAAGCCTATGACTTCGCCAACCGCCGCCATATCGGCCCCTCTCCGACCGAGATGCGCGATATGCTGAAGGTGATTGGCTTCAAGACGCTTGATGAACTGATCGACGCAACGGTTCCGCCCGCGATCCGCCAAGAAGAGGCGCTGGACTGGGGTCCCGCCATGTCCGAGCGTGACGCGCTTTTCCACATGAAACAGGTCGCGTCGAAGAACAAGGTTCTGACTTCGCTGATCGGGCAGGGGTACTATGGCACCACGACGCCTGCGCCCATTCTGCGTAACATTTTGGAGAACCCGGCTTGGTACACGGCCTATACGCCCTATCAGCCCGAGATTTCGCAAGGCCGTCTGGAAGCGCTTTTGAACTATCAGACCATGGTCTCGGATATGACCGGTCTGGAAGTGGCCAACGCATCGCTGCTGGACGAAGCCACCGCCGCTGCCGAAGCTATGGCCATGGCGCATCGCGGTTCGCGCTCGAAAGCCAACAACGCTGCGTTCTTTGTTGATAAGAACTGTCACCCGCAGACCATCGCTGTGATCAAAACCCGGGCCGAGCCTTTGGGCATTGATGTACAGGTTGCCGACCCCGATGCCTTGGACGCGGGCGCCGTGTTTGGCGCGATCTTCCAATATCCGGGTACGGAAGGCCATGTGCGTGACTTCACCAAGGAAATCGAAGCCTTGCATGAACACAAAGCGATTGCCGTGGTCGCCGCCGACATTCTGGCGCTGGCACTGCTGAAATCGCCGGGCGAAATGGGCGCAGACATCGCTGTTGGTTCGACCCAGCGTTTCGGCGTTCCGATGGGGTATGGAGGCCCGCACGCTGCTTATATGGCGACGACCGACAAGTTGAAGCGCGCCATGCCCGGCCGTATCATCGGTGTGTCGATCGATGCGCGTGGCAACAAAGCCTATCGTCTGGCCTTGCAAACCCGCGAGCAGCACATCCGCCGCGAAAAGGCGAACTCGAACGTCTGTACCGCACAGGCTCTGCTGGCCGTCATTGCGTCGATGTATGCCGTGTATCACGGCCCCGATGGCATCAAAGCGATTGCCCAGTCGGTGCACCGCAAAACATCGCGTCTGGCTGCTGGTCTGGAAGAGCATGGCTTCTCAGTTGAGCCGGAGGTCTTCTTCGACACCATCACCGTCGAGGTCGGCCCGCTGCAGAAAACTGTTATGGAGGCTGCCGTTGCACGCGGTGTGAACCTGCGCAAAGTCGGCGAGACCAAAGTCGGCATCAGCCTTGACGAACAAACCCGTGCGGAAACCATCGAAGCCGTCTGGGGAGCCTTTGGCATCGACCGTCAGGATGACAGCTCGAAGGTTGCGTATCGCCTGCCGGATTATGCCCTGCGTGAAAGCGCCTATCTGACCCACCCGATCTTCCACAAGAATCGGGCCGAGGCCGAGATCACCCGCTATATGCGTCGTCTGGCTGACCGCGATCTGGCGCTGGACCGTGCCATGATCCCGCTGGGTTCGTGCACCATGAAGCTGAACGCGACGGTCGAGATGATCCCGGTCACATGGCCCGAGTTCGGAAACCTGCACCCGTTCTGCCCTGAGGATCAGGCGCAAGGCTATCACGAGATGATCGCCGACCTGAACGACAAGCTGTGCCAGATCACCGGATATGACGCGATTTCGCAGCAGCCGAACTCGGGTGCGCAGGGTGAATACGCGGGTCTTCTGACCATCCGCAACTATCACGCGGCACGTGGCGAAGCGCACCGCAACATCTGCCTGATCCCAACTTCGGCGCACGGCACCAACCCGGCGTCTGCGCAGATGGTGGGCTATAAGGTTGTGGTCGTGAAATCGGATGACGATGGCAACATCGATTTGGAAGATTTCCGTTCGAAGGCGATCCAGCACTCGGATGATCTTGCGGCCTGCATGATCACCTATCCGTCGACCCACGGCGTGTTCGAGGAAACCGTGCAAGAGGTTTGCCAGATCACCCATGATCACGGCGGTCAGGTCTATATCGACGGCGCCAACATGAACGCCATGGTCGGCCTTGCCCGTCCGGGTGATGTGGGCGGTGACGTCAGCCACCTGAACCTGCACAAGACCTTCTGCATTCCGCATGGAGGGGGCGGCCCCGGCATGGGTCCGATTGGTGTGAAAGCTCACCTGACCGAGCACCTGCCGGGTCACCCGGAATACGGCACTGCCGTTGGTCCGGTGTCGGCTGCACCATTCGGCTCTCCCTCGATCCTGCCGGTCAGCTGGGCTTATGTTCTGCTGATGGGCGGTGCGGGTCTGACCCAAGCCACCAAAGTTGCGATCTTGAACGCCAACTACATTGCGGCGCGTCTGCAGGATGGGTACAACATTCTGTACACGTCCAAGACTGGCCGTGTGGCGCACGAATGCATCCTCGACACCCGCCCGCTGGCGGACGAGGGTAACGTGACTGTGGATGACGTGGCTAAGCGTCTGGTCGACAGTGGCTTCCACGCGCCGACCATGTCGTGGCCGGTGGCTGGCACGCTGATGGTCGAGCCGACGGAAAGCGAACCCAAGGCCGAGCTGGATCGCTTCTGCGAGGCTATGCTGTCCATCCGGGCAGAGGCGCAGGACATCATCGACGGTAAGATCGATCCCGAAAACAACCCGCTGAAACACGCCCCCCATACGGTGCGTGATCTGGTGGGCGAATGGGATCGTCCGTACACCCGCGAACAGGCTTGCTTCCCTCCCGGCAACCTGGGTGTTGACAAGTACTGGCCGGCAGTGAACCGCGTGGACAACGCCTATGGCGACCGCAACCTGATTTGCACCTGTCCGCCGATGGACGCCTACGAAGACGAGGCATAAACCCTTCCCCCGCCCGGTCCTATTGGGGTCGGGCGGGGTCTCATAATGTCGTACCAGATAACGGGATGCATCTATGAATATTCAAAACACTTTAATGGCGCCCATGAACGATCTGTCTGCTATCGGACCTATTCAGGGCATCACAATCATCGTTCCTGATCGCAGCCATGTCGCACTTGCAAGCGTCTTTCGCGACTTCTTCATCTCGCTCGATCAGTTCACCAACGCAGAAACGCCGCGCGATCTGTCGGTCTACACATTGGACAGCTGCCCAACCCACGATCAGGCCTATTGGCGGGGTCGCACCGTCGTATTCTGGAGCGATTTTCACGCCCGCTGGCAGTTGGACAACAAGCAACTGAATCGAGCGCATCAATTGCTGCGCTTGAGCCGCCAATGTGTATTGGTCGGGGGCGGAGTGTTCGCCCTGTGCAAATCGGTGTGCGCCAGCCGCACGGTGTTGGCCGTTCACCAAAATCTGCGGTTCGTGGCCGAGGAAGAGGGGCTGTTTTGCTTAGACAACGGCGCACCTTTCGCCATTGATGGCCGGATCTGCAGTGCAACCAGCATTTTCGCTGCCCTGCGCCTGTTCCTGAAGCTGCTCGAGGCTGAAATGGGCGGGTTCTCGGCTGCGACTTTCGGCGACTATGTTGGGCTTGAGGTCTCGGGCGAGCCGTTCCATGGCAAGCAAGAGCATCTTATCAAGCGCTATTCCGGCGGGGATCGGATCATCGGTGACTGCGTGGCGGTGATGCTGGAGCATCTCGAGAACACGCTGTCGATCGTCCAGATCGCTAAGATCATGAACGTGTCATCGCGCCAGCTGCAGCGCCGCTTTGCCACACAGCTGGGGGTCAGCCCGCTGACTATTTATCGCAGTCTCCGCTTAGAACGCGCCAGCCAGCTGGTGCAACAGACCAGTTATTCCATGCACGAAATTGCAGCGGCGACCGGGTTTGGGACACGGTCCAGTCTGGTACGTTCGTTCAAGCAACAATTTGGCATGTCACCGACAGATGCCCGTGCGAAGATGTTTTAGAGCCTAAGTCAGTTTGGCACAGGCTTTCACCAACTCGGTCACGCGCGCGGCGTTGTCTGTTGCGATAGATCCGTCTGCATTCTGACGCGAGTTCTCGAAACCGATCCGGCATTTCCCGCCCATCTGCACAGCGCGAACGAGGGCAGGGGTCTCGTTCTGGCCAAAGGCGCAGACGGCCCAATCGGGCGATAGGTCGGATTTTTTCAGCCAGTCCAGGAACGGATCCAGCTCTCTCGGGTCGGACTTCTGCCCGACCGCATAACGGCCCAGCACGAAGATCAGTTGCAGTTCAGGGGCGCCTAGAAACCGGTCATCCAGCACGCGGGTCAGAAGCTTGGCGTCATCGACATCATAGAGGATGTGCTGCACGGCAATGCCGCGCTGATGGCACTCGTTATAGAACGCGCGCGTCGTGTTGTGATCATCTCGGCACAGCTCGCGGACCGAGGCCGAGACCATATTCGCCCCTGACTTCAAGGCGACATGCCGTTGGTGCGCCGGGTCATACATGCCAACGGCCTCGGTCGTGATTTGCACGGGAAAGCCGGGCATTTCAGCGCGGAACAGATCAAGCGCGCTGGCGTAAGCGCCAGCATCCAGAAGATGTTTTCCATGCGCATCCCGCAAATGCAGGTGCAGCCCGTCGACGCCTTCAGCGTGACAGGCCTGCGTGGTTTCCAAAATCTCTTCTGGGGTCATTGGAAGGGCAGGGTGGTCGGCCTTGGTCAGACGCGCGCCATTGGGGGCGAGCATGATCTTGGGAAGGGGCGTCACAGTACCTGCTCCAGTGACTTGGACAGTTTGCCCACCAGCTCGTCAATCTGATCATCCGTAATGATGAAGGGGGGCGCCAGCAACACATGATCTCCAAGCTGCCCGTCAATCGTTCCGCTCATCGGGTAACAGATCAGGCCGTTCTCGAACGCCTGTTTTTTCAGACGCCCCGCGACGCCGCGCGCCGGGTCGAAAGGTGCTTTGCTATCACGATCTGCCACGATCTCGAGCCCGCGGAACATACCACGTCCGCGGATGTCGCCGATATGAGGGTGCTGACCGAACTCGGCCTGCAAGGCGTCGTTCAGACGATCCCCCATCTTGGCGGCGCGCGCAGTCATTCCGCCTTCGGTCAACTTGCGCACAACGGCATCTGCAGCCGCCGACGCGACCGGGTGGCCAATATAGGTGTGCCCGTGTTGAAAAAAACCGCTGCCTTGTGCAATCGCATCATAGATCGTGTCCGTACACAGCATGGCCCCGATCGGCTGATAGCCGGCCCCAAGCCCTTTGGCGATTGTGATAATGTCGGGCGACACGTCGTCTTGTTCGCAGGCAAACAGCGTCCCTGTGCGACCCATGCCGCACATGACTTCATCCAGAATCAGTAGGATTTCGTATTTATCGCAAATCTCGCGGATGCGCTTCAGATAGCCTTTGACAGCAGGAACCGCCCCCGCAGTCGCGCCCACGACAGGCTCGGCCAGAAAGCCAACGACGGTCTCGGGACCGAGGCGTAGAATCTCGTCCTCTAATGCATTTGCCGAGCGAAGACCGTATTCCTCTTCTGTTTCGCCATCGTGTCGCAGTCGGTACTCATAGCAAGGGTCGATATGGCTGGCAGACATCATCAAAGGGTCGAACGGAGCGCGGCGCCACATGTTGCCACCGGTGCCCAAGGCGCCCAGCGTGTTGCCATGGTAACTTTGTTTTCGGGCGATGAATCGCGTGCGCTGCTCCTGCCCGGTCTCGATCATATATTGGCGTGCCAGTTTCAGCGCGGCCTCGACCGCTTCGGACCCGCCGGACACCAAATAGACCCGCTCGATTCCCTCGGGCGCATGGGCAACCAGACGATCTGCCAGTGATTCTGCGGGCTCTGATGTAAGAAAACCAGTATGCGCAAAGCTAAGTTTGTCGATCTGATCGTGCATCGCCTGTGCCACGTCGGGATCCGAATGACCAAGGCAAGACACGGCTGCGCCACCGGATCCATCAAGGTATCTTTTCCCTTCGGAATCAATTAGGTAAATTCCTTCCCCACGCGTCGCGACAGGAAGGTTTGATTTGCAATGACGTGGGAAAATATGTGACATGGTACCCCCTTGCACACCCCAATGATTTTGATGCCATTGAAACAAATAATGCTGCAATTGACAATAAGTGAAACAAAGGGAACACTGCACATGTCCAAGCAGGGAGGCATCTGGACGTGAGCACGCGTGAACGCGAAAGCTTCGAAAAGAGGCTGGCTTTGGCCTATGGTGACCTCAGTGGCGCATTGCGTACTGCGGCGGATTATCTTGTGGCCAATCCGCTTGATGCGGTGTCTCGCCCTTTGCGTACCGTGTCGAGCCAAAGCGGTGTATCGCCTGCAACGTTTTCACGGTTGGCCCGCGCGCTGGACTATCCTGGGTTTGACGAGCTGCGCGATGACATGCGTGCAAAGCTAGATCGCAAGGTGAATAATTTTGCCGACCGGGCAGGGCAGCTTCAAAAAGACCACGCTGACGGTAAATCGGATTTCGTGCAGGCCCATTTCGCAGCGTGCGAGAACAACCTGAAACAGACCATGGACGGGTTGGATCGGGATGCGATTCGCGAAGTCGCCGACCGTCTGGCGGCGTCGCGTAAAGTATTATTGCTGGGTGCGTTGGGGTCGACAGGCGTCGTAGAGTACCTGTCATATATGGTTAATTTTTGCGCGGATAACTGGATTTTGGCCAACCGCATGGGTGCCTCGTTAGGAGGAGCCTTGTCAGGTCTCGATAAACGTGATGCACTACTTATAGTTACCAAGCCGCCATTTGCTGTTTCAGTGATCAAGGCAGCCAGGCTTGCGCGTGAGTTAGGGGTTTTTGTCGTGGTGATCACGGATACGCATACATGTCCTGCGCTGGAATACGCGTCGACAGGGTTCACCGTGTCGACCGAAAGCCCGCAGTTTTATTCGTCCTACGTGTCGACGATCTTTTTGATCGAGGCCATCGTCGGAATGGTGGTCGGACGCTCTGGCGTCGCCGCGCAGGACCGAATAGCAGAAGTCGAACTTCACAACCGGCAGCTTGCCGAAGTGTGGAGCGAGTAACCAAACATCAATCAAGGGAGAAAACTGATGTTTCAAGGATTCAAGATTGCATTTGCAGGTGTTACCGCCGCTGCGGTGATGGCACCGGCTGCTTTCGCAGAAGAATTCATCACCATTGGCACCGGCGGTGTCACAGGTGTTTATTATCCGACCGGTGGTGCGATCTGCCGTTTGGTAAACAAAGGCCGTAAAGACCACGGCGTGCGCTGCTCGGTCGAATCGACCGGTGGTTCGGTGTACAACATCAACACCATTCGCGAAGGCGAACTGGAATTTGGTGTGGCTCAGTCGGATTGGCAGTACCACGCCTATAACGGCACGTCGAAATTCGAAGATGCTGGCAAGTTTGAAGGCCTGCGCGCTGTATTCTCGGTTCACCCCGAGCCCTTCACCGTCGTGGCCCGTGCCGACAGCGGCATCAAGACTTTCGAAGATCTGAAAGGCAAACGCGTCAACATCGGCAACCCCGGTTCCGGTCAGCGCGGCACCATGGAAGTTCTGATGGAAGCTCTGGGTTGGACTTCGGCTGACTTCGCACTGGCAACCGAGCTGAAAGCCTCGGAACAGTCGGCTGCGCTGTGCGACAACCAGATCGACGCCATGGTTTACACCGTTGGCCACCCCTCGGGTTCGATCCAGGAAGCCACCACCGCGTGTGACTCGGTTCTGGTTGAAGTGTCGGGTGACGTTGTGAACAAGCTGGTCGAAGACAATTCGTTCTATCGTACAGCCACCATTCCTGGCGGCATGTATCGCGGCAACGATGCTGACACCACTACCTTCGGCGTAGGCGCGACCTTCGTCAGCTCGGACGCCGTATCGGAAGATGCAGTTTACGCCGTTGTGTCGTCGGTCATGAACAACATCGAAGACTTCAAAGGCCTGCACCCGGCTTTCGCCAACCTTGACCCTAAGGAAATGGCAACTGCTGGTCTGTCTGCTCCTCTGCACCCCGGTGCCGAGAAGTACTATAAAGAAGCTGGTATCATCGAGTGATCCGCTAACAAAAACCAGTCGGGGGGCGTTTATCGCCCCCCGATTGCATGACCCGGCGAAAGATCGGGCTAGGTTTGAGAATGAACAAGTGAGGTCGCTTTGGTGACCGAGGGAGATACCAAATGTCCACGAAAGAAGAACGCGCGCTAAGCGAAGAGGAGCTTCAAGAGCTCGTCGCCGCCAGCGATACCGGTGCGCGAAACCCGCATGGTGCAGTGGGGCTGATGATCGCCGCCGTTGCGCTGATCTGGTCGATATTTCAGGTGCTTCTGGCGTCGCCCGTTGCGCCTTATGTGCTGCCCGGTGACCTAATCAACAACTCGCGCCAGTTCCATCTGGCCTTCGCAATTTTCTTGGCCGCGATGGCCTATCCTTTGTTTAAGTCCAGCCCGCGCGACTATATCCCGTGGTATGACTGGGTGCTTGGGATTGGCGGGGCGTTTTTGGCGCTTTATGGCTATTTCTTCTATGACAAGATCGTCGCAAATGGCGGTCTGGCCGACCAGTCTGACGCCTATTTCGCGCTTGCGGGTCTGACCTTCCTGTTCATCGCCGCGTATCGCACGCTTGGCCCCGTTATGGTGGCCCTTGCGATCGTATTCCTTTTCTATGTGTTCTTCGGTTCATCCGAAGTTGTGCCTGACCAGATCCGCTGGGCCGGTGCGTCGCTTCGCAAAGCCATGAGCCATATGTGGATCACATCCGAAGGTGTCTTTGGTATCGCGCTGGGCGTGTCGACCAAGTTCGTCTTCCTGTTTGTTCTGTTCGGCGCCCTTTTGGACCGAGCTGGGGCAGGCAATTACTTCATCAAAATGGCGTTTGGTGCCCTTGGCCACCTGCGCGGCGGCCCCGCGAAAGCGGCGGTTGTCGGCTCGGCGGCCACCGGCCTGATCTCGGGTTCGTCGATTGCAAACGTTGTGACCACCGGTACCTTCACCATCCCGCTGATGAAGCGCGTTGGCTTCTCGGCTGAGAAAGCTGGTTCGGTTGAGGTTGCATCGTCCGTGAACGGTCAGATCATGCCGCCCGTTATGGGCGCAGCCGCGTTCCTGATGGTGGAATATGTGGGCATCTCGTATGTCGAGGTCATCACCCACGCCTTCCTGCCTGCGATCATTTCCTACATCGCGCTGGTGTACATCGTGCATCTGGAAGCGGTGAAGAACAAAATGCCGACTATTGGCAACAAGGTCGTGTCGATGGGCAAGACCATCGGCGGGATGTTCGCCTTCTTCGCAGGCTTCGCGCTTCTGTGCTATGCCACGCAGTACCCGGTTGGCTGGATCGTTTCGCTGTTCCCGGAAGGCTCGGGCTGGATCTTGTCGATCCTGCTTTTCGTGATCTACGTGGCGCTGATCTATTTGGCGTCACAGGTTCCCGATTTGGAACCTGATGATCCCAATGCCGAAGTGGTCGAGCTGCCGGACGTGGCCAAGATTTACAAGTCGGGTCTGTACTATCTGATGCCGATTATTGTGCTGGTCTATTTCCTAATGATCGAACGCAAGTCGCCCGGCCTGTCGGCCTTTTGGGCCACGTTCCTTCTGTTCGGTATTCTGCTGACACAGAAGTCGTTCAAGGCGTTCTTCCGGGGTGAAAGCAACCCTGCCGGGCGCCTGCGCGATGGCGTGATGGACTTGATCGAAGGTATGATCGACGGCGCACGCAACATGATCGGGATCGGTCTAGCGACGGCTACGGCGGGTATCATCGTCGGCACCGTATCGCTGACCGGGATTGGTCAGGTGATGGCGGACTTTGTCGAGTTCCTGTCCGGCGGCAACCTGATCCTGATGCTGGTCTTCGTGGCGATCTTGTCGCTGATCCTTGGGATGGGCCTGCCGACCACGGCGAACTATATCGTTGTGTCCTCGCTGATGGTGGGCGTTGTTGTTGAACTGGGCGCGCAGTCCGGCCTTGTTGTGCCGCTGATCGCTGTACACCTCTTCGTCTTCTATTTCGGGATCATGGCGGACGTGACGCCCCCTGTGGGGCTCGCAAGTTTCGCGGCAGCAGCTGTGTCGGGTGGTGACGCCATTCGAACCGGTTTCACTGCGTTCTTCTATAGCTTGCGCACCGTGGCCTTGCCGTTTGTCTTTATCTTCAACACGGATCTTCTGTTGATTGATGTGACGATCACGCAAGGGATTATCGTCTTCATCGTCGCAACCATCGGCATTCTGGTCTTCACGGCAGGCACCATGGGCTTCTTCCTGACGAAGTCGCGCATCTGGGAAACTGTTGCCCTTCTGGTCATTGCGTTCGCGCTGTTCCGTCCGGGCTTCTTCATGAACCAGATTCAACCGCCCTTCACGCAGATCGAACCCGCTCAGCTTGAGCAAGCGATTGGCGACGCCAATCCCGGTGATCCGCTGCGTGTCGTGATTTCTGGTCCAGACTTTGACACGCTTGAAGTCAAAGACCTGACAGTGGTTCTGAACGTGCCGGAAGCCGAAGGCGGCGCGGCCCGTCTTGATGCGTCAGGTATTGCGCTGATGCCGGAAGGTGACGTGATGCGGATTGACGAACCGATGTTCGGCACCCCGTTGTCTGACAAGCTGTCGACCTTCGATTTCTACGGGGATGATCCCGTTCAGATCTCGGCAGTGCAGGCGCCTTCGAACCAGATGCCGAAAGAGCTGATCTTCATCCCGGCACTGCTGCTGCTTGGCCTTGTGGCCTTCCTGCAGTCGCGTCGCGCCAAGGAAGAAGAAATCATGGAAGGAGAAGTGGCATGACCAAGACCATTCTATGTGCCGTTGATATCAACCGCCCGAAAGCCGAAGCGAAAGTGCTTGAGCAAGCTTTCAAGCTGGCACAGGTCGAAGATGCCCAACTTGATGTGATCACGGTCGTTCCTGATTTCGGAATGAGCGTGGTCGGAGCATTCTTCGATGAAAGCCACGCGCAGAAAGCCAAAGACAAAGCGCATGCGCTTCTGTCCGAAATGGTTGAAAACACCATCGGGGCCGAGGCGAACGAAAAAGTTCGTCATATCATCGGGGTTGGCAAAGCCTATCATGTCATCCTGACCACTGCAGATGCGGATGGGGCGGATCTGATTGTACTGGGCGCGCATAAGCCAGAGGTCTCGGACTATCTTCTGGGGCCGAACGCGGCACGGGTTGTGCGTCACTCGACCTGCTCGGTCTATGTGGTGCGCGGCTGACAGGTCGCCTGATAGGAAACTGAAACGGGCGCGGCGCAGGCTGCGCCCGTTTTGTCTTGGGCTTCCCCTTGCAGTGCGACGCACGTAGAAAGGCGCAAGCACATCAAAGGATCATACCGTGACCGCGCAGCGCTTTCGGCAAGACAGTGACAGTCAAGTTCATCTGCCCGGCCTGAATGGCCCGGCGCAGGCGCGACGTGCGGCCTTGGCGGTTCAGGATTTGATTGCGGGGCTGCGTGATGGGGCCAGCCTTTGCGCCCGCCAGATCGCCGACCCACCGATTGTGCTGTGGCAGACCAAGGACGGGCAGCAGGTTTTGCAATGTCAAAGCTCTGGCTCTAGTGGAGCGCCCAAAACGATCCAGCGCCGCCCTGAAAGCTGGATCAGCAGCTTCGAGATTACGCGCGATCAGTTCGGTGCGGGAGCAGATACGCCCTATGCGGTGCTGGGCGATCCGGGGCATTCCTTGGTGTTGTTCGCCATTTTGGAGGCATTTCATCTTGGGGCGGATCTGGCGGTGCTTGCGGGCCTCTCTCCGCGTTCTCAGCTGTCTGAAATGGCCGGGGCAGGCACGCAGATCCTGTACGCCACACCCGCGCAACTGCGGCTGCTTCTGAAGGTGCAAACTGCGTCGCTTGATGACATGCAGCTGGTTTTCTCGGGCGGGGGTAAGCTGGATGCGGATACGGCAGAGGCTTTGGGCGAGCTTTTCCCAAACGCAAAGCTGTGTGAATTTTTCGGGGCGTCCGAAACCAGCTTTATGACCATCGCGCCCAGTGGAACGCCCATCGCCTCGGTCGGGCGGGCCTATCCGGGGGTCCAGATTGATCTGCGCGACACGCAGGGTGGATCGGTTGGGCAGGGACCGGGCGAGCTGTGGGTGAAAAGCCCGTACTTGTTTGATGGTTACAGTGACGGTGATAGTCCTGACACGTGTTGGCAAGATGGTTGGTTAACAGTAGGCGAGATGGCGCAGTTGGATGATGACGGCTTTCTGTATCTTCTGGGCCGCAAGTCGCGCATGGTGACGGTTGCGGATCACAATGTTTTCCCGGAAGCGGTTGAGGCCGCGATCTTGCAGCTTTGCAAACGGAGATGCTCGGTTGTCGCGGTGCCGGATGCTGCACGGGGGCAGTCGCTTGTGGCTGTAGTCGAAAACGCTCCATCAGATGCACTGGCTGTAAGAATCAAGGATCATTGCCGCATCGCTTTGGGTGTTCCATCGACCCCTCGCAAGGTGCTGTTTGTCGAAGCCCTGCCAATGCTGCCTGCTGGCAAGCCGGACCTGCCCGCGATTGAACATATGGCAAAGGGGGCGTCATGAGCACTGCTTGGATTATCGGCGCGTGCCGTACGGCTGTTGTCCCACGTGGCGGCGCATTTGCGGCGCTGGAAATCCATGACCTTGCCGCGCCGGTGATCCAAGACCTGCTGGCCCGCACAGGCCTTGCCCCTGAGGATGTGGGAGAGGTCATCTTGTCCAACGCGCTGGGTGCCGGCGGCAACCCGGCCCGCGTCGCGGCTTTGGCGGCGGGATTGCCGCAAACCGTCGGCGGGCTGAGCATTGATCGTCAATGTTGTGGTGGCCTGGACGCGGTGATGCTGGCGCAGGCCATGGTGTTGTCAGGGCAACATGATGTGGTGATCGCGGGCGGTGCGGAAAGCTATTCCCGCCGTCCTTTGCGATATCGGACCTTTGCGGATGGGCGCGGCCCGGAACCCTATGACCAGGCGCAATTCACCCCTTGGACTGACCGTGATCCCGATATGACCGAAGCGGCCGAGGCGTTGGCCCGGAAGTTGGGCATCTCGCGTCAGGCGCAGGATGACTGGGCCGTGGCCAGCCATCAGGCCGCCGTGACCGGACATCATAGGGACGAGATTGTTCCGCTTGAACGCCAAGAGCGCGATGCCTTCACGCGAAATCTTACGCAGCGCCTTTGTGACCGCGCCCGTGTGGTGACAGGCAGTATAACGGCGGCCAATATGGCAGTTGCTGCAGATGGTGCCGCCTTCGTTCTGGTGGTGTCCGATCGCATTGCATCGCGGCTTTCCACCCCGAAAATCCGGATCGAGGCCGGATCCAGCCTTGGCGGCAGCCCGGAACTGCCGGGCATTGCTCCGGTCGCCGCGATTAACGCCGCCATGGCGCGTGCGAACCGCACGCTCGGCGACCTAACCCAGGCAGAGATTATGGAGGCCTTCGCTGTGCAGGCCATCGCCTGTCAGCAGGGGGCGGGGCTGCCGCGTGAGCTCGTTAACCCCAACGGAGGCGCATTGGCGCGGGGCCATCCCATCGGCGCATCGGGTGCGATCCTTGCCGTGGGATTGTATCACGCGCTTTTGAGGCAGGGTGGGGTTGGCGTTGCTGCTATTGCGGCTGCGGGGGGGCTGGGCAGCGCGCTGATCTTGTCTGCGCCTTAGTCGTCGAACCCATGAAAGCGGGTGAAGACGTCCAGCGGATCACGCTCTGTGCGGAATTGGTTTACCGGTGCGGCCTCGTCCTTCTTTCCGACGGCAATGCCACAAACCACCAAATCATCCTCGGGCAAGTCAAGATGGTCATGTACAATATGTCCGTAATTGGCCAACGCGCCGATCCCCGTCGCGCCATATCCCAGATCCTCTGCCGCCAGAAGGAAGGCCATCAGCGACATGCCCAGATCCATGAAGCAGCCCTTGCCCATGTTTTGGTCAATGGTCACGACCAAGCCGACGGGGGCCTCGAAGAACGCATAGTTCCGCGCAAACTGCGCGCGTCGACCCGCCACATCGCGTTTAGCAATCCCCAGCGCTTGATACAGGGCGTATCCTGCGGCCCGTTGACGGGCCTTCAGCTCGGTCGGCATCGGGATCGGGAAATAGGAATACGCGCTGACAGGCTGTTCATTCCGGTCCAGCGCAGCCTGTAAAGCATCCGTCAGCCCGGACAACGCAGTTCCCGTTAAGATGTGGAACTTTCCGGGTTGAAGATTTGCCCCGCTGGGCGCTTTGCGTGCAGCTTGGCAGATCTGTTCAAGATCGGCCTTTGGAACCGGGTCATTTGTGAAGGCACGCACGGAATGGCGCTGTGACAGAAGGTCTTGGAACGAGCTTTGCATGATTGGGGATGTGCCTTGCTGGGCCACTGGGTGTCAAGCCACGGGTGACTCTAAGTCAAGGCCGGGAGTATGGGTGTAGGTGGTGATAGAGTGGATTTGTTCGCCTTATGGGATCATTATGGTCGGAATAATATCAGCGATATGGGCTGCTATGGGGATGGGTATTTTTACATTTCCAAACTTGTCGACTTCACTATATTAACAAGCATAAACAGTATATTAAGAAGTTATTGGAGGTAAAATTAACAAGTCTGATTGGGGTAGTTAAACAAGTTTACACAAAATCTGTTGTTTAGATGTGATTAATCCTCCAGTTTTCAAGGCAAGTTGCGGAATAATCCTTATTGGCGAATTCCCGGCCCACGCGCTCCGGTCGCGTTTGGAGGAAAATCTGGGAGGAACCTGAATGTCGTCGCAAGCTACGGCTGATAAGACCTATGCTCCGTCTGCGGAGTTTGTCTCGAATGCGCATATTGATGCCGCGAAATACCAAGAGATGTACGCTGCATCGGTGAATGATCCAGATGCCTTCTGGGCCGAGCAAATGACGCGCTTGTCCTGGACGAAGACACCGACCAAGATCAAGAACACCACCTTTGAGCATCCTGACGTGTCGATCAAATGGTTCGAAGACGGCGAACTGAACGTCTCGGCGAACTGTATCGACAGGCATCTTGAGACGCGTGGCGACCAGGTTGCGATCATCTGGGAATCGGATGATCCGAACCTTGATAAGAAAATCACGTATAACGAACTGCACGAGAAAGTCTCGAAACTGGCCAACGTGATGAAAGGCATGGGCGTCGGCAAAGGCGACCGCGTCATTCTTTACATCCCGATGATCCCCGAAGCGTCTTACGCGATGCTGGCCTGTGCCCGCATCGGAGCGATCCACTCGATCGTATTCGCGGGCTTCTCGCCCGAGGCACTGGCGGCTCGCGTTGAAGGCTGTGGCGCTTCGCTGGTGATCACCGCTGACGAAGCCCCCCGTGGTGGCCGCAACACGCCCCTGAAAACCAACGTCGACGCCGCCTTGGCCCATGGCGATCTGGGCAACACCCCGGTTCTGGTGGTCGAGCGTACCGGGGGTGATGTGCCGATGGTGGATGGTCGTGACCATTCTTACACTGCGCTGATGGCAGACGCGTCTGCTGACTGCCCGCCCGAGGTCATGAACGCAGAAGATCCTTTGTTCATCCTGTACACGTCGGGGTCGACCGGCCAGCCGAAGGGTGTTCAGCACTGCACTGGCGGCTATCTGCTTTGGGCTGCGATGACCCACGAGTATGTCTTCGACTATCATGAAGGCGACATTTACTGGTGTACCGCTGACGTCGGCTGGGTCACCGGCCACAGCTATATCGTCTATGGCCCGCTGGCCAACGGCGCGACCACGCTGATGTTCGAAGGCGTTCCGACCTATCCGGATGCTGGCCGTTTCTGGGCCGTGTGCGAAAAGCACAAGGTGAACCAGTTCTACACCGCCCCCACCGCAATCCGTGCCCTGATGGCACGTGGCGAAGAATTTGTGACCAAATATGATCTGAGCGACCTGAAGGTGCTGGGCACCGTGGGCGAGCCGATCAACCCCGAAGCCTGGAATTGGTACAACGACGTTGTCGGCAAAGGAAATTGCCCGATCGTTGACACCTGGTGGCAGACGGAAACCGGTGGTCACCTGCTGACCCCGCTGCCCGGCGCGACCGCAACCAAGCCCGGTTCGGCCACCACGCCTTTCTTCGGCGTGCAGCCTGTGATCCTTGAGCCGACCACCGGCGAAGAGATCGTTGATACCGAAGCCGAGGGCGTTCTGTGCATGAAAGACAGCTGGCCCGGCCAGATGCGCACGGTCTATGGCGACCATGACCGTTTCGTCGCGACCTATTTCGCGGACTATAAGGGCTATTACTTCACCGGTGACGGCTGCCGCCGTGACGCGGATGGCTATTACTGGATCACCGGCCGAGTGGACGATGTGATCAACGTATCGGGCCACCGCATGGGTACTGCCGAAGTGGAAAGCGCTCTGGTCGCGCATGCCAAGGTCTCAGAGGCCGCCGTGGTTGGCTTTCCGCACGACATCAAGGGGCAGGGCATCTATTGCTACGTCACCTTGATGGACGGCGAAGAGTATACCGACGATCTGAAGGTCGAGCTGCGCAACTGGGTCCGTCAGGAAATCGGCCCGATCGCCAGCCCCGATCACATCCAGTGGGCCCCGGGCCTGCCGAAAACACGTTCGGGCAAGATCATGCGCCGCATTCTGCGCAAGATCGCCGAGGATGACTTTGGGTCGCTGGGCGACACCTCGACACTGGCCGATCCGTCAGTGGTTGAAGATCTGATCGACAACCGCATGCAGAAGGCTGGCGCATAATGGACGTTGCGACGACAACCGCCGCGCCCGTTCTGATCCTTCTCGGCCCTCCGGGCGCCGGGAAGGGCACGCAGGCCCGGATGCTGGAAGACAAGTTCGGACTTGTTCAGCTGTCCACCGGAGATCTTCTGCGCGCAGCAGTCGCAGCAGGGTCTGACGCGGGCCTTGCTGCAAAAGCCGTTATGGAAGCAGGTGAGCTGGTCTCGGACGAGATCGTGATCAATATTCTGCGTGATCGTCTGGCAGATGCCGATGCGGCCCGCGGCGTGATCCTTGACGGTTTCCCCCGCACCACCGTTCAAGCCGAGGCGCTGGACGCCCTGCTTGCGGAAAGCGGTCAGAAGATTAACGCAGCCGTCAGCCTTGAGGTTGATGACGCTGCAATGGTGACCCGTATTTCGGGCCGTTACACCTGTGGCGGTTGCGGTGAGGGGTATCACGACGAATTTAAGCAGCCCGCCAAGGATGGCGTCTGCGACAAATGCGGCGGCACGGACATGAAACGCCGAGCCGACGATAACGCCGAAACCGTGGGAAGCCGCCTAGTGGCCTATCACGCACAAACGGCACCGCTCATTGCCTATTACGCGGGCAAGGGCAGCTTGCAGAAGGTCGATGCCATGAAGGCCATCGATACCATTGCAGGTGACCTTAGTGAGATCGTTCAGGAAGCGATCGCATAAGAAAGGGAAGGGCGGGGGCGCAAGCGCGACCCCGTTGGAGGAACTTCACAGGGAGGAGGCTTTCATGGCCGACAACTCATCAAACGACGCATATTGGTCCGCCAATTTGCGCATCATTGTGATCAGCCTGATTATCTGGGCGATCGTATCATTCGGATTCGGCATTCTGCTGCGCCCGATGCTTTCCGGCATCGCGGTGGGCGGAACCGATCTTGGTTTCTGGTTCGCTCAGCAAGGGTCGATCATTGTCTTCTTGATTTTGATCTTCAACTACGCGTTCCGCATGAACAAGCTCGACCGTGAACACGGCGTAGACGAAGAATAAAGGGGCCAGAAACAGATGGATCAGTTTACGATCAACCTGCTGTTTGTGGGCGCGAGCTTCGCGCTTTACATCGGCATCGCAATTTGGGCCCGTGCGGGCTCGACCTCGGAATTCTACGCCGCAGGGCGTGGTGTTCACCCGGTCACCAACGGTATGGCGACGGCTGCTGACTGGATGTCGGCTGCATCGTTCATTTCGATGGCTGGCCTTATCGCCTTTACCGGTTACGACAACTCGTCGTTCCTGATGGGCTGGACCGGCGGCTATGTGCTGCTGGCTCTGCTGCTTGCGCCTTACTTGCGTAAGTTCGGCAAGTTCACCGTGTCGGAATTCATTGGTGACCGCTTCTACTCGCAGACGGCCCGTATCGTGGCTGTTGTCTGCTTGATCGTGGCCTCGACTACTTACGTTATCGGTCAGATGACCGGCGTTGGTGTCGCATTTGGTCGCTTCCTGGAAGTTGACAACACAACCGGTCTGCTGATCGGTGCTGCTGTTGTGTTCGCCTATGCCGTTTTCGGCGGCATGAAGGGTGTTACATACACTCAGGTTGCTCAGTACGTTGTGCTGATCATGGCCTACACCATTCCGGCGATCTTCATCTCGCTGCAACTGACGGGCACTCCGATCCCGGCGCTGGGCCTGTTCGGCGAGCATGCTGCTTCGGGTGAGCCGCTTCTGGCGAAACTGGACGCAATCGTGACAGAGCTTGGCTTTAACGAGTACACCGCGCACCACGCCGACACGTTCAACATGGTTCTGTTCACCCTGTCGCTGATGATCGGTACCGCTGGTCTGCCGCACGTCATCATGCGCTTCTTTACCGTACCTAAAGTATCGGACGCCCGTTGGTCGGCCGGTTGGGCCTTGGTATTCATCGCTCTGCTGTATCTGACTGCTCCGGCAGTTGGCGCCATGGCGCGTCTGAACATCTCGGAAATGATGTGGCCGAATGGCGGCGTCAATGGCGAAGCTGTAAGCGTCGAGCAGATCGAGAACGAAGAGCGTTACGACTGGATGAAAACGTGGCAGAAAACTGGTCTTCTGAACTGGGAAGACAAGAACGGCGACGGCAAGATCCAGTACTATAACGACAAGTCTGAAGCTATGCAGGCAATGGCCGCTGAAAAAGGCTGGACCGGTAACGAGCTGACCAAGTTCAACCGTGACATCCTGGTTCTGGCCAACCCCGAAATCGCCAACCTGCCGGGTTGGGTGATCGGTCTGGTTGCTGCTGGTGGTCTGGCTGCTGCGCTGTCAACCGCTGCTGGTCTGCTTCTGGCGATCTCGTCGGCTGTATCGCATGACCTTATCAAAGGTGCGATCAACCCGCAGATCTCGGAAAAAGGCGAACTGTTCTCGGCACGTGTGGCCATGGCAGTTGCAATCGTTGTCGCAACCTATCTGGGTCTGAACCCACCGGGCTTCGCAGCACAAACCGTGGCACTTGCCTTCGGTCTGGCCGCCGCGTCGATCTTCCCGGCTCTGATGATGGGTATCTTCTCGACCAAGATCAACAACACCGGTGCTGTTGCAGGCATGATCGCAGGTATCTCGGTTACCTTGATCTATATCTTCCTGCACAAAGGCTGGTTCTTTGTTCCGGGCACCAACAGCTTCACCGATGCTGATCCGCTTCTGGGCACCGTTAAGTCGACTTCGTTCGGCGCAATTGGTGCAGCGATCAACTTCACTGTTGCATACGTTGTCTCGGGCATGACCAAGCCGCTTCCGGCAGAGATCAAAGAGCTGGTTCAGTCGGTTCGCGTTCCGCGCGGCGCCGGTTCGGCTCAGGATCACTAAGTTGGTTCTGGCGGGTGGCCCAATGCGGCGACCCGCCCCCTTTTAAATTTGTCCCGTCCGGTGTCATATCGGGCGGGACTAACTTTTACAGAAGGCAGCGAATATGCCCCTGAGCACAGATCAGATTTTCCGGTTTCTGAAATCCGTTCACCCTTATGACGCTCTGCCTGCCGAGGTGATCGAGACTTTGGTCCCGACCCTTCAAACCCGCGCCATCAGCGCCGCGGATCAGGTCTATGCTTTCGGTGACACGCTGCCCGGCGTCTTCATCATCTATGAGGGCGAGGTCGAGGTCACGGACGAGAACGGTTCGGTCGTGTCACATCTGGGGTTACGCAATTCTTTTGGCGAACGTGGGCTTTTGCGGGATGGCACAGCCGTCACCAATGCACGCGCTGCGACGGATGCCACGCTTCTGATCCTGCCGGTAAATCAGGTCCACGCCCTGATTGCCGCCGAAGACAAGGTGAAGCGTTTCTTCGACCGCTCGCGCGCGGACCGAGTTTCCAAGCAGGATCATCAAGACCTCGCGACCACGCAAGTAGACACGCTGATGGCCGCCAATCCTGTGACCTGCCCCCCTGCGACCACGGTGCAAGAGGCCGCGATCTTGATGCGTGACCGCCGCGTGTCATCGCTGTGCGTCACCGAGGGTGATACCTTGAGCGGCATTCTGACCACACGCGATATGTCGGGCAAAGTGCTTGCCGCCGCATTGCCGGTCGAAACGCCTGTATCGCAGATCATGACATCTAATCCCATTACCCTTGCGCCATCCGCCATCGGGTCGGATGTGCTGCACGTGATGATGGAGCGGCGTGTCGGTCATGTGCCCATCGTCGAAGGCGGCAAACTGGTCGGCATTGTCAGCCAGACCGACCTGACCCGCTTTCAGGCCGTCAGTTCCGCCGAGTTGGTGCGCGAGATTGCGCAGGCCAGGACGGCCGAGGAAATGCGCAAGGTTACCGCCCGCATTCCGCAGCTTCTGGTGCAGTTGGTTGCAGGTGGACGTCCCCATCAGGTGGTCACACGACTGATCACCGACATTGCCGACACCTGTACCCGACGCCTTCTGGCACTGGGCGAAGCCGCGCTTGGACCGGCGCCAGTGCCCTATTTGTGGGCTGCCTGCGGATCGCAGGGGCGGCAAGAACAAACCGGCGTGTCCGATCAGGATAACTGCATGATTTTGCACAACGATGTGACGGATGCAGATCGCGACGGATACTTTGCCGAGCTCGCCAAATTCGTCTGTGACGGGCTGGATGTCTGCGGCTATTTCTATTGTCCCGGCGACATGATGGCGACGAACCCACGTTGGTGCCAGCCGCTA
Source organism: Aliiroseovarius halocynthiae (assembly GCF_007004645.1). Taxonomy (GTDB): domain Bacteria; phylum Pseudomonadota; class Alphaproteobacteria; order Rhodobacterales; family Rhodobacteraceae; genus Aliiroseovarius; species Aliiroseovarius halocynthiae. The sequence goes on from NZ_ML660019.1 coordinate 533,243, forward strand.
TCTGTGTGGAAAGGCTATTTCGACGGCTGGATCGCCAAGCCCAGCCCGGAAGCGCAGATGCTGGCCTCGGTCATGTTTGATCTGCGGGCGATTTCGGGGGATGAAAGCCTGTTTGAAGGTCTTCAGAAAGACACGCTGGCGATGGCGGCGAAGAATTCAATCTTTGTGGCGCATATGGTGTCGAACTCATTGAAGCACACGCCGCCCCTTGGCCTTTTGCGCGGCTTTGCCACGATCCGCTCGGGCGAGCATAAGAACCAGCTGGATATGAAGCATAATGGTGTTGTGCCCATCGTCGATCTCGGCCGCGTTTATGCGCTGCAGGGCGAGTTGAAAGAAGCCAACACCCGCGCCCGGCTTGAGGCTGCGATCCATGCCGGCGGCCTTAGCCAATCGGGCGGGCAGGATCTGTTGGACGCTTATGACCTGATCGCCGACACGCGGCTGGAACATCAGGTCGCTGAAGTTAAAGCCGGTGGAAAGCCGGACAATTATCTGTCGCCCTCGGATCTGTCCGAGTTTGAACGTAGCCATCTGCGCGATGCATTTGTGGTGGTGAAATCCATGCAAAGTGCGATCGGGCATGGGCGCGGGATTTTGGGCTAAGGCAGGTCAGAACTGGGCCGAAACCGGCCAAACGGGTAGGGAGGAAACGTGATGTTCTTTGAGATGGTCGCCACACTGGTATCAGGCTTTGCAGGCGCAGGTGTGGTGCTGCTTCTGAACAAGATCAGCGGCGGGCGCTTGCCGAAATGGGCCATGCCCGTTGGTGCGGGGCTTGCCATGATTTCGACAACGATTGCCAACGAATACGCGTGGTACGACCGCACGCAAGCAACCTTGCCCGAAGGAATGGTCGTCATTCACACGGTTGAAAAACAAACGTTCTATCGCCCTTGGACCTATGTGAAGCCCTTCACCGAACGGTTCATCGCCCTGGACGAGCCGTCGGTGCGCACCCACGACGCCCGGCCGTCCATGCGTATGGTAGACACATATTTCCTTGGCCGTTGGTCCGCGCCAGAAAAGATGGTGATGCTGGCGGATTGCGATGCGGGAAAACGCGCCCCGTTGATCGATGGCGTCTCGTTTGATGCGGACGGCGAGATCAGCGGCGTAGATTGGTTCGCCCCGGAAGAGGGGGATCCGCTGCTAACAGCCATCTGCAAGCTTGAGGTGTCGTGATGCAGATCCTGACCAAATTGTCGCTTCGATTGCGTGTCTTCCTTTTCTTCGCCCTGATGGCTGTTGCATCGGTGTTGTTGGTTCTTGGGGCGCTCTTTGTCGGGGCCAGCCGCGCCACGCCGGAAGACATCGCGTCGGGTTTTGTCTTTGCAGGGGTTTTGTCGGGCTTTGGCCTTCTGGCGCTGATTGCTGGTGTGTGGTTCCTGTTCGATGAAAACATCGCCCGCCCGATCGAACGTCTGGCCTCGGGACTAAGGACCAAGGCCCATGCTGGCTCTGGGGACGTCGACACGCACAGCGCACGTTTTCTGGGCGATTTGGCACCTGCGGCTGAAGCCATGTCAGAACAGTTGATGAAATCCACTATGGATCAGGCCAGCATTGTCGCCGCGGAAACGCAGCGCCTGTCAGCAGACAAGGCGCGCCTAACGGCTTTGCTGTCAGAAATCCCGGTGGCCATGGTGCTGATCAATCCCGCCCATCAGATCGTTCTTTATGACAAACAGGCCGCCGCTGTGTTGTCCCAGGTCAGCCCGGCCCGTCTGAACGCCTCGATCTTTGATTATTTTCAGAAAACCCCGTTTATGGCGGCTTATAAGAAGATGATCTCGACAGGGTTTGAGCAGAGCTTTACGGACCTATCCGCCGCCAATGGGCTTGAATTCGACGCCCGTCTGAAGCCACTTGCGCCGGGCGAAGGTTATTTGCTGATAATTGACGATGCACATACCACCATTGCGCCCGACGAAGGCCGCCCTGTGGTATTCGATTTTGATCTGATGGAAGGTCAGGCGACAGGTGATCTGATGCAGATGAGCCTGCGCGACCTGACCTATGTGGTGTTTGATACCGAAACCACGGGGCTATTGCCACATAAGGACGAGATCGTACAGATCGGTGCCGTGCGCGTGGTGAAAGAAAAGATCGTTCCCGGGGAAGAGATTAACCAGCTTGTGGACCCGGAAATGCCGATCCCTCCGGCGTCGACCAAGGTGCACAAGGTCACGGATCGGATGGTGGCAGGCAAGCCAACAATTCGCGAGGCAGGCAAGACCCTGCACGAGTTTTCGCGCGGCGCCGTATTGGTTGCTCATAATGCGCCTTTCGACATGGCGTTCTTGCGCCGTCACGCCGAAGCTTGTGATGTCGAATGGACCCATCCAATTCTGGACACGGTTTTGTTGTCTGCCGTGTTGTTTGGCACGACCGAGGTGCACACGCTGGATGCGCTATGTGATCGTCTGGGCGTGGTGATCCCACCTGAACTGCGCCATACCGCGCTGGGTGACGCCCGCGCCACCGCAGATGTGTTGTGCAAGATGCTGGCGATGCTTCATTCCAAAGGGATCGAGACGCTGGGTGGCGCAATTGCTGAGGCGAAGAAACACAAACGCCTTTTGGAAGACTTGAACTAATGCACCATTGATCGTGCAGGGTTAGCGGCTTTCATCCGCCCCCATGCGTCGTTCCAGCCAGCGCACCCCGGCCGAGATAATCAGGACCAGTACCAGATATTCCAGGATTAACAGCGTATAGATCTCAAGCGGGCGGTATTCGGTCACGACCAGCTCGTTTGCGCGGCGGGTCAGTTCCTGCATGCCGATCACGGAGGCAAAGGCGGACATCTTCACGATATAGATGAACTGGTTCGCCAGTGGGGGCAGAATACGCCGCACGGCTTGCGGCAGGATGACATAGCGCATCGCCTTGGCGCGGCTCAACCCGATGGTCTGCGCGGCTTCAGCTTGCCCGCGCGGGACGGATTGAATGCCCGCGCGGAAGATCTCGGCGGTGAAGGCGCTGTCGGATAGGGCGAGTGTGATTACCGCGCCCCAGAATGGATCGATGGATATATTGATCCCCATACTGCGCGTGACAACGGGCAGGCCATAAAAGACCCAAAACAGCATTGGCAACAGCGGGATTGCACGGATGAATTCGACATAAATTCGGTTGGGCAGACGCAGCCAACGGTTCTGCGCGAAGGCCGGAAGCGCGACCAGAAGCCCGATGCCGATCGACGCCACCGCAGCGAGTACCGAGATTTGGATGGTTGCCGTGAACCCACGGATCAGGAAGCGGATGTTGGTCCATCCGGTGTCCGTCGAGGGGTCGATGACATACCATCCCCACGTGCCCGGAGCAGCAGAGCAAGCTGTCAGCGTCGTCAGCGCCGCGATCAGGGCGATTGTTCGAAATTTCATATCGGTCCCGCTAGTGCTTCAGGATTTTGTCAAGGAAAAGTGCGAAACGTTCAGATTTCGGTGCTTGGAAAACCTGCTCGGGCGCACCGATTTCGACGATCTCGCCCGCGTCCATAAATGCGATGCGGTCGGCGACGCGACGCGCGAATCCCATTTCATGGGTGACGCAGATCATGGTCATGCCATCGGCGGCCAGATCCTCCATCACCTCCAAAACCTCGGCAATCATCTCGGGATCCAGCGCGGAAGTAGGTTCATCAAACAGCATCAGCTTGGGTTCCATACACAAGGCGCGTGCGATTGCGACGCGTTGTTGCTGGCCGCCGGACAGTTGCGCGGGGCGTTTATCGGCCTGTTCAGGGATACGTACACGTTCCAGATAGGCGCGCGCACGTTCTTCGGCATCGACCCGGGACAGGCCAAGCGCCTTCACCGGGCCAAGGGTCAGATTATCCAAAACCGTAAGATGTGGAAACAGGTTAAAGCTTTGAAATACCATGCCTATGTCGCCGGGGCGCTGGGTCTTCATCCCCCCACCTTGCAAGTGGATCCTCCCCTCTTGATGAGTTTCAAGCCCGGCCAAAAGGCGCACGACCGTGGATTTTCCAGATCCTGATGGGCCGCAGATGACCAATTTCTCGCCAACCTCGACCGTCAACGAAATGTCTTTCAACACCTGAAAGTCGTCATACCACTTCGAGACGTCCGTCATTTCAACGGCGGTGTTCGCTTGATTTTTGTTCTGCACTTGTTCCACGCGCCATTTTTTGTTCAACTCATCGTGATTGATGATCCATTTCGAATACGATCACGTAACCTATATGGATGAGAATTCGTATTTATAACCACCAAAAGGACACGGTGCGATGAACTTTTTGAGAACTCTCGGTGCAGGACTGCTGGCTTTGGCGACGCTGACAGGGGCCGCCGCGGCACAATCTGCATTGAACGAGATCCTGTCAGGCGGGGTCCTGAAGGTGGGGACAACCGGTGACTGGAACCCCATGTCGGTGCGCGATCCGGCGACCGAAAGCTATAAGGGTTATGACATCGACGTGATGACCGAGCTGGCAAAAGACCTTGAGGTGAAGCTGGAATTCGTGCCCACCGATTGGAAAACACTGGTGAATGGCATCGTGGCCGGCAATTACCACATGACCGGATCTGCGTCGATTTCGCCGTCGCGGATGAAGGTTGCGGGCTATTCGGACCCGTATATCTCGGTCCAGATTTTGCCCTTTACCACGTCGGACAAGCTGGCGGGGTTTGATGGTTGGGATGCGATCAACGCGCCCGAGGTGAAAGTCGCAACGACGCTGGGCACCTCGTTCGAGAAAATGGTGAAAGAGTGGTTCCCAGACGCGGATATCAAAGTCGTTGAAGCCCCCGCGCGTGGCTATCAAGAGGTTTTGTCGGGGCGTGCAGATGTGTTCATCACCTCGAACATCGAAGGGGCGACGCTGACGCAGAAGTTCCCGCAGGTGACGGCCATTCCCGTGGAAGCCCCACGTGCACCGACCCCGATTGCGATGCTTCTGCCCCAGAATGATCAGGTCTGGATCAACTATGTGAACAGCTGGATCAAGCTGAAGCAGGAAAAGGGTTTCTTTGAAGAAACCGCAGCGAAATGGGGCCTGAAATAATCCGTCCCTCCAAACAGAAAAGGCCGGGCATGTCCCGGTCCTTTTTATGGAAGTGGGGCGGTTTGATAGAGCTTGACCTTGGTCCCACCATGATCGACTGGCGGGCCGGGTTGCTGAAAAGGTAGACCCGTTGCCTTGGCCAACCCGCCATCCGATGTGATGATCGCTACGCGCCAACCTTTGAACCGGTCCTGAAACACTTTTCCCATCGTGCCATAAAGCGCAAAGAGCAGTTTTTTGTTCCCGATCCGAGCCCCGTAAGGTGGGTTCACGATGATCAGGCCGGGATCCGTGTCTGGCCGCACGATGTCGCTGATCGAGGCCTCGGTAAACTGGCAAATTCCTGCGACACCCGCGCTTTCGGCGTTTTTTTGACTGTTCGCGATCGCCCCTGCGTTTCTGTCAGATCCGAAAAATCGAACATCCTCGGAAAAGGCCGGAGTGTTTGACAGCTTCAGAGCTCCAAACAGTTCAGCGTCAAAACTTGCAAGTTTTTCAAAGGCGAAGCCACGGCTGCGACCGGGCAATAGCCCCACTGACATCTCGGCGGCTTCAATGAGAAATGTTCCAGATCCGCACATTGGGTCCAGAATCGGCTCGCCTCCGTCATATCCGGCAGCACGCAGAAAAAGTGCTGCTAGGTTTTCGCGCATCGGTGCCTTACCAGTCGCGGTTTTATGGCCGCGCTTGTGCAAGCTTTCGCCCGAACTGTCCAAACTGATGGTCACCAGATTGTCGTCGATCCGCACCTTGATCACCAGCGGGGCGTCTTTGCTGATCGGTGCGCCCAATGTCTCGGAAATCGCACGTTCGACCCGCTGTGCCGCGCCCTTGTGGTGATAGATCTTCGATCGTTTGCAGACGGCCTCGACCCGAATGGGCACATCTGCGCGCAGCACGTTGCCCCAAGGAAACTTGCGTGCGCGTTTGTCCAGCTGCGCCATGTGAAACGCGCGAAATTCGCCCAAGCGGACCAGCACGCGCGTTGCACCGCGCAGGGTCAAGTTGGCACGCCAGACTTCAGACCAGTTGCCACGCGTCGTCACGCCGCCGGGGCTGACCACGGGCGTCGCAAAACCTGCTGCACGGGCTTCGTCCGCCAGATGGGGTTCAAGGCCAGGAGGCGCAACAAAGAATATTTCAAGATCATCGGTGCTCATGCGGCCTTCTATCCCATGTGCCGTGCCGCGACGAGCGAAATGCGACGCTTTGGTCAGCAGAGGCCGTCGGTTGGGATCAGCGGAAAGAATTTCCCATCCGACCAGACGCCAAACCACGAGGCTCCGTTATGATCTTCAGCGACACCCTGATCGATCATGCGATAGAAGGTCTTGCGGTCGATTAGTGCCTCGAGCCCCGCTCGGACTTCGACATAGGGGCAAGGGGCGTCAAGGGTGCAGGCCAGACGCAACGGGTGTTCTGGTCCGGCGGTGACGCGACCTCCGACCTTAGTGGTGAAGGTTAGCCGTTGATCGCGACCTTCGCCCGTGATGGACATATCCGTGGCGACAAAAGGTGCGTCGTCGACCGTGATGCGCCACTTTTCAACTGGGGTTACCAGATAATAGGCCCCGTCTTCACGCTTCAGAATGGACGCAAAAAGCCGCACCAAACCTTCGCGTTTGATCTCTCCGCCTTCGTGAAACCACGTCCCATCGCGAGCGATGCGGATATCAATCTCGCCGCTGTAATTGGGGGTCCACAGATGCACCGGGGGCAGGGATCTATCAGTGTTGGCTGTGACGGCCTTGGACACTGCATCCATGTCAAACATGCGACTTTCCGTCGATTTTCCGGCATTTGGCGATTTTGTCATTTGGTCCCCATGATAAACTGGCCTTAAATGAACTTAGGAGCCACGCAGAGGAATTGCCATGCAAAGCGATGATTTACTACGCGACGTCGAAGCACTTGGGGCCAAACTGTCCGAGGCACGCCAGATGGTCGGGCGCCGGATCATGGGGCAAGATCAGGTGGTGGATCTGACGCTTGCAGCCATTCTGGCAGGCGGACATGCTTTGCTGATTGGCCTGCCCGGGTTGGGCAAAACCCGTCTGGTCGAGACATTGGGAACAGTTATGGGGCTGCATGATGGGCGGATCCAGTTCACACCCGATTTGATGCCATCAGATGTTCTGGGCGCCGAAGTGCTTGAGGAAAGCGACACAGGTGCGCGGTCGTTTCGGTTTATCAAAGGCCCGGTATTCTGCGAATTGCTGCTCGCAGACGAAATCAACCGCGCCAGCCCACGCACTCAGTCGGCACTGCTGCAAGCCATGCAGGAACACGAGGTTTCGGTCGCGGGGCAGACCCATGATCTGGGGCAGGTGTTCCACGTTCTTGCAACGCAAAACCCGCTTGAGCAAGAGGGCACCTATCCGCTGCCCGAAGCACAGTTAGATCGGTTTTTGGTGCAGATCGATGTCGATTACCCGGACCGCGATGCTGAACGGGATATTCTGCTTGCCACAACGGGGACAGAAGACGCGCAGGTTTCGCCGGTGTTTGGTCGTGACGATTTGATTGCAGCGCAGACTTTGTTGCGACGGATGCCCGTGGGGGACAGCGTGGTCGAGGCCATTTTGGATCTGGTTCGCGCCTGTCGCCCGGACGATCCAAGCGCCCCGCAGATTATTCGCGATGCGGTCAGCTGGGGGCCGGGTCCACGCGCGACGCAGGCGTTGATGTTGCTTGCGCGGGCGCGGGCATTGTTGGATGGGCGCTTGGCGCCAGGGATCGACGATATTCACGCGCTGGCCGCGCCGGTGCTGGGTCATCGAATGGCGCTGGGATATGCCGCGCGGGCCGAAGGGCGCTTGTTGTCTGATGTGATCGGTCAAACGGTTACTGAAGTGCTGGATAAAAAGGCCGCGGCGTGACCTCAACGGAAACTCCCCTGCAGCTTCGGTCCCGTGCCGAGGCCTTGGCGTCGCGTCTTCCACCACTATTGGTGGCTGCACAGCATCTGGCCCAATCGGTCGAGCTGGGCGAACATGGGCGGCGTCAATCCGGGCAGGGCGAGGCATTTTGGCAGTACCGTCGTGCTCAGCCTGGGGATCCGGCGCATCGGATCGACTGGCGGCGGTCGGCGCGGTCGGACCGGCACTATGTGCAGGAAAAGGAATGGCAGGCGGCCCATTCGGTCCAGCTTTGGGTGGACCCGTCGCCTTCACTTGCATTCGCATCTGATGCGGCTTTGCCTGAGAAGCGCGAACAAGCGCAGTTGATCGCCTTGGCGCTTGCCGCGCTGCTTTTGCGCGGAGGCGAGCGCGTTGGCCTGCTGGGAGGGGCTGAGGTCCCAAAGCGCGGTCAGATGACACTGTCACGCTTGGCGGATCAGTTGATGTTCCCCAGCAGGGACGTGCCATTATCCGCCCATTTCGCACATCGGCGGGCACGACAGGTGGTGTTTTCTGATTTTCTTGGGTCCCTCGAGACTACGCGTGCGTTCGTAGAAACGGCGCAGGGCCGCGGCCAACAAGGCGTGTTGTTTCAAGTGCTTGATCCAATGGAGGAACTGTTTCCCTTTCAGGGCCGTGTCTTGTTTCAGGATGTAGCGGGCGGGGTGCGCCACGACACGCGCGAGGCAGCAGATTTGCGCAATCGATATTTGGACCGGCTCGCCAGCCGTAAGGACGAATTGAGGGATCTTGCGAACCGTGCGGGCTGGCGTTTCTACAGTTATCACACACAGGATCCGGCTTCTGCAGCGCTGCTGTGGTTGTGGAACGCAATTGGGGAGCCGAGCCGGTGAACATTTTAGGCATAGGCTTCACCGCGCCACTTTTGTTGTTTGGCCTTTTGGTGCTTCCCATAATTTGGTGGCTGCTTCGTGCGGTGCCACCTGCGCCACGTAAACAGGTTTTCCCGGCGGTCACACTGCTTTTGGGGCTTGAAGATAAGGTCGTGCAGGCGGACCGCACCCCGTGGTGGCTATTACTTTTGCGACTTTTGGCTATGGCGACCATAATTATTGGATTTGCTGGTCCTGTGCTGAATCCCGACACTTCTGGACCGCGTGATGGGCGGTTGTTGGTCTTTGTGGATGACTTCTGGCCTGCTGCGTCAGACTGGCCGCAGAGGGTGCAGGCGATTGGGAATGCACTTGATGAAGCTGGCGTCAATGCCCGCCCAACGGCGATCGTATTGGCAAGTTCTGCAGTGCGAGCCGACGCCGCACCAAACGTGGACTGGCAACCGGCAGATGTTTGGGAAAGTGCCCTTCCGGGGCTGGCTCCGGTTGCGTGGGACGGCGCGTATGATTGGGATTGGGTGACGGCGGTTGGCGATGCCGACGTTCTGTGGCTGTCGGATGGGGTCGCACGTGCTGGCCGAGAGGACCTGATTGCAAAATTCGAACAATTGGGCCAGCTCGACGTGCGAGAGCCTTCAGCGCCTCGATTGGGCATATTGCCTGCGGTGCTGGATGGCGGGGATTTGGTGGTGTCGGTGTTGTCGACAGGGCCTGGCCCGGTCTCTGACGTCACATTAGAGGCGCTTGGCCCGGATCCCGAGGGGATCGACCGGGCGCTGTTGTCTGCGTCCGTCGCATTTGACGCCGGGGCACGTCGCGCGGATTTGCGCCTGACTGTTCCAAGCGAGTTGCGCAACCGTATTGACCGCATTCAGATCGCAAATCACCGGGCATCAGGTGCGGTGACGCTGGCGGATGACAGCCTGCGCCGCCGTAAGGTGGGGCTCTTGAACACTGCGGGTGAACGCGAGGGGCTAGAGCTGCTGTCTCCGCTTCATTACCTGCGCGAAGCATTGGTGACCACGTCCGAGGTTATCGAACTGCCTGCGCTGACCGAGCTGATCAAGGCCGGGCCGGATGTGGTGATCCTGCCTGACGTGGCTAACTTTGCGGAAGCCGACCGTAAGGCCCTTGTGGATTGGGTCGACGGCGGGGGGCTTTTGTTGCGATTTGCCGGGCCTCGGTTGGCGGCATCTGATCTGACGCAACGAGAGGCTGATGAACTGCTGCCCGTCCGATTGCGTGCGGGCGGGCGCGTCGTTGGCGGTGCGATGAGTTGGGGCGACCCGCGCGTGCTTGCGCCATTCCAAGAAAGCTCGCCTTTCTTCGGCCTTCCGCTCCCTGACGATGTACAGATCGAGGCGCAAATTCTGGCTCAGCCCGGCCCGGATCTGGCCGAGCGTACGATTGCCACCTTATCAGATGGCACACCCATCGTGACGCGCAATACGCTGGGCGCGGGCCAGATCGTATTGTTTCACATTTCGGCCAATGCCGAGTGGTCTACGCTGCCTTTGTCCGGCCTATTTGTCCAAATGTTAGAGCGGCTGGCCATCGCATCCAAGGGGCAAACACGCGACAGTGTTGCGCTGGACGGCACCACATGGGTCGCAACCCACAAGTTGGACGGGTTTGGCATCTTGTCGCCAGAAGATGCCGCGCCCGGCGTGCCGGGTCCGAAGTTGGTCGATCCCGTCGGACCTGATTTGGCGCCGGGGCTGTATGCTGACGGTGACAGGGTGCAAGCGGTGAACGTGTTGCGTGCAGACAGTGTGCTGGATCGTGCTGTGTGGCCCGCCAGGGTGGAGCCGCGGTGGGATGTTCAGTCGCAACGGCAAGAACTTGGTCCATGGCTGTTGGCGCTTGCATTGCTGTTGGGCGCGCTTGATGTGGTTCTGACGCTGTGGCTGGCGGGACGGCTTTTTCCGGGTGTGCAACGGGGGGCGGCCAGCGCGCTTGTGGGGCTTGCATTGGTGATCGCACCTCAGGCATCAGACGCGCAAACCGAGACCCCCCCCAGCGTTCTGGATGCGGCCAATATTGTGACACTGGCACATGTCCTGACCGGCGATACGCAAGTGGATCAGGTGGCGCGCGCTGGGCTTCTGGGGCTGACGGACCAGTTGTATCTGCGCAGCTCGGTCGAACCTGCACCGCCTGTGGGTGTGGATATCGAGATCGACGATCTTTCCGTATACCCCATGCTGTACTGGCCTTTGACGGATACAGCGCCGATCCCCAGCCCTGATGCGATCCTGCGTCTGAAGCGGTATCTTGCGGCGGGCGGTTTGATCTTGTTTGACACACGCGATGCCGGAGTCGGCGGAGGCACAGCAGCCAGCCGCCGCCTTCGGTCCGTGGCATTGCCACTGAACCTGCCGCTTTTGGATCAGGTACCTTATGATCATGTGCTGACACGCAGTTTTTACCTGCTGCAAGAATTTCCAGGCCGCTACCGAGGTCCGGTTTGGGCCGAAGCCGCGCTGGCGGATGCCGAACAAGTCGAGGGCATGCCATTTCGCAACCTGAACGATGGAGTGACGCCGGTGATTGTTGGCGGAAATGACTGGGCCAGTGCATGGGCCATCCGTGCAGATGGTCGCCCCATGTTTCCAGTCGGACGTGGGCAGGCGGGGGAACGTCAGCGCGAAATGGCGGTCCGGTTCGGTGTGAATCTGGTGATGCATGTGCTGACAGGAAATTACAAATCCGATCAGGTTCACGTGCCTGCCTTGCTTGAGAGGTTGGGGGAATGAACGCGACGTCTCTGCACTTCGCCCCCGGGCTGCCGTGGTCTGTGATCGCAATGTTGGCTGCGCTTGCGGGCGTGTCGTTGGTGTGGGCCATCTGGCGCGGGCTGCCGGGGTGGCCCCTGCGGGCCTTCGCTGCTTTGGTTTTGCTGGCGGCCCTGACGGGTCCGTCGTTGCAACAAGAAGAACGTGACCCGCTGACAGATCTTTTGTTGGTGCTCGAGGATGACAGTGCCTCGCAATCCCTGTCAGATCGGCCAGCACAAAACGCAGCCGCTCGTGATGGGCTGATGGCGCAGATCTCGGCACGTGCTGGGGTGGAACCAGTGTTGCGTACCTTGTCAGATCTGGTGCCTCGGACAGAAGACACCGATGACAGTACGCGCCTTATGGCCGCGCTGAAACAGGCATTGGCCGAGCTTCCGGCGAACCGTTTGGCCGGTGTTTTGCTGATCACTGATGGTGTGGTGCATGATCTGGATGGCGCCCCCGGCGTGCCTGTGCCGATGCATGCCATGATTTCAGGGCGTGCAACGGATTGGGATCGGCGGATCAGCGTTGTGGATGCCCCTGCTTTTGCCATTCTCGGTGAAGAAATCGAGCTGCGCTTGAAGGTGGAAACGCTTGGTCGTGCCCCAGCAGCGCAGGCCCCGACGCGACTTTCTATGTCCCATGACGAAGTGGTTTTGCCCGATATTCCGGTGATTGACGGGCAGGACATCGTAGTTCCGCTGACCTTGCAACATGCGGGCCGCAATCTGATCCATGTGACATTGCCCGAGGGCGAAGGAGAGCTGACTGGCCGCAACAACGAAGCGGTGATCGAATTGAATGGGGTGCGTGACCGGTTGCAGGTGCTTCTGATCTCGGGCACGCCGCATCCCGGAACGCGCACCTGGCGTAACCTTCTAAAGTCCGACAGCGCCGTGGATCTTGTTCATTTCACCATTTTGCGCCCGCCTGAAAAACGCGATGGTGTTCCAGTGAACGAGCTAAGCCTGATTGCCTTCCCAACGGATGAGTTGTTCATCAACAAGATTGACGAGTTCGACCTGATTATTTTCGACCGCTACCAATTGCGAGGCATCCTGCCCAGCTTTTATTTGGCGAGCGTGCGGGACTATGTGCACCGGGGCGGGGCGGTGTTGGTTGCAGCGGGACCGTCCCTGGCAGGCGTCGACAGCATCGCGCGAACTGGGCTTGCCGATATTCTACCTGCACGGCCAACGGGCCGGCTGTATGAAGAACCATTCCTGCCGGAGGTGACTGAAGATGGCCAGCGCCATCCGATTACGCGCGATTTAAGGCAATTCGCCCCTGAAGGGGGCTGGGGGCCGTGGATGCGTCAAATCGGGGTTACGCCCCAGCAAGGCCATGTGATCATGTCCGCACAGGACGAAGAGCCATTGTTAATTGTGGACCGCAGCGGCGAGGGACGCGTGGCGCTTCTGGCCTCGGACCATGCGTGGTTGTGGGCACGCGGACATCAGGGCGGGGGGCCGCAGCTTGAGCTTTTGCGCCGTTTGGCCCATTGGCTGATGCGCGAACCCGAACTCGAGGAAGAGGCACTGTCGGCACTGGCAACCGAAACCGGTGTCACCGTCCGGCGCACGACAATGCAAACCGATTTGCCGGACGTTACGTTGATTGATCCAAGCGGAGGAAGTCAGTCCGTGACGTTGAAACAAGCAGTCCCCGGAGTGTTCGAGGCAACGGTCCCAACGGATGTCACGGGGTTGTTCCACGTCACGCAGGATGACTTGTCGACGGTTGTCGTCCGCGGGGCTGCGACCTCGGTCGAGTTCAGCAATCCCTTGGCGCAGACCGACGACATCGGCCCGATTTTGGCCGCCAGCAACGGCGTGGCGCGGCGTATGGAAGACGGCTTGCCCAGTTTGCGTGCTGTGCGTGCGGGTCAACCTTCGGCAGGGCGCGGGTGGCTGGGATACGTCCCGCGCGACGCCTATGTCACGACGGCAATTCGCCTGCGCGCGTTGGCCCCGCCTGCGCTGTTTTTGATACTGGCTGCGATTGCCTTGGTGCTTGCATGGCTTTGGGAAGGTCGCGGGGGTGCGGCACACCGCAGCGACTGAACAGATCAGGCGTCAGGCTGCATTAGTACGGCACGTGAATGCGAGTTGAATTCGCGGCGCCACAAAACGGCAAATGTGAACAAGGTGGCGATGATCAGGCTGATCGGTCCAACCAGCCACGCCAATGCCGCCATCGCGAAATAGACTGAACGCAGCCCCCGATTGAAGCTGCGCGCTGCGGTGATATTGATCTCGCCCGCCTTTCGTGCGCGGGGCAGGGCCGTGGGGTCGGTTTCGTCATTGGGCACGGATGCCATCACCACTGCGCAATATCCAAACAGCCGATACGACCAGACAAATTTGAGAAACGCGTTGGCCAAAAACAGCATGACCAGAAGGATCTTCACCTCCCACACCAGTTCAGGCGCGCTGGTTTGGGTCAAGTCCTGCGCGACACCGCGCAACCGTTCAGTATTTCCAAGCAAAGCCAACCCGCCGCCAGTGGCGATCATTGTGGCCGAGGCAAAGAAGCTTGCCCCTTGGCGCAAGTTGGACAGGATTGCGCTGTCAAAGATACGCGGCTGGCGCGTGATAAACTGAACCATCCAATCGCGCCGATACTGGGCCACGATTTTCGAAACGGATTGCTTTTCACCCGTGGCGCTTTCGATACGCCATCCAATTGCAACCCAGGCCAGCAGGATCAAACCAACGGCCCCCAGATCAAGTATCGAAAACAACGAGTAGCGGTCAGCAAAAGTCATGTTTCACGCATAAGCCGTTCCTAGTGGTTGCTAAAGTGAAAAATTGGTTATATTTTCTTACCAATTCAGAGTCGCGGAGAAATTCCATGCAAATGCCGACACCAGATCAAGGGATCGTTGCACGCAAAGATCACATCGTTGCGCGGTTGGAGGCTGTTTTGCCCCGGGGGGCAGTCGTGCATGACCCGATCCAGACTCGTGCTTACGAATGTGACGCGCTGACGGCTTATAAATGCCCGCCGCTTTGCGCGGTTCTGCCGGCCTCGACTGACGAGGTCGCGGCGGTCATGCGTATCTGTCACGAGGAAGGTGTACCCGTGGTGCCGCGCGGGGCAGGGACGTCGCTTGCGGGTGGCGCACTGCCCACCGCTGACAGCGTTATTCTTGGCGTCGCCCGTTTGAATGATGTGCTTGAGACGGATTATGACAATCGGTTCATTCAGGTGCAGTCTGGTCGCACCAATCTGTCAGTGACTGGCGCCGTCGAGGAAGATGGTTTCTTCTACGCCCCTGATCCGTCCTCGCAATTGGCCTGCGCGATTGCGGGGAATATCGCGATGAATTCTGGCGGGGCGCATTGTCTGAAATACGGCGTGACCACCAACAATCTGTTGGGCGTGACCATGGTCATGGCGGATGGCGAGGTGGTTCAGATCGGCGGTGCGTATCTGGATGCAGGCGGGCTGGATCTGTTGGGGCTCATTTGTGGATCCGAGGGCCAGCTTGGCATCGTCACCGAAGCAACATTGCGCATCCTTGCCAAGCCCGAAGGCGCGCGGCCAGTGCTGGTTGGGTTCGACAGCAATGAAGTCGCGGGCCATTGCGTGTCCGATATCATTAAGTCTGGCATCCTGCCCGTCGCGATCGAGTTTATGGACCGCCCCTGTATTCGCGCGACCGAGGCATTCGCCGGTGCCGGCTATCCTGATTGCGAGGCGCTGTTGATCATCGAAGTCGAAGGCTCGGACGCCGAGATCGACGACCAGCTTGCCCGTATTGTCGAGATTGCCAAGCGTCACAATCCGGTGGAAGTGCGCGAAAGCAACTCAGCCGAGGAAAGTGCTGCGATCTGGCTGGGGCGTAAGTCGGCTTTTGGTGCGATGGGGCAGATCAACGACTATATGTGTCTGGACGGAACGATCCCGGTCAATGAGCTGCCCTTGGTGCTGCGCCGCATCAGCGAGATGAGCAAAGACTATGGGCTGGATGTGGGCAACGTCTTCCATGCGGGCGACGGTAACATGCACCCGTTGATCCTGTTTGACGCCAACAAACCGGGCGATCTTGAGAAATGCGAAGCCCTTGGTGCCGACATCTTGACCCTGTGCGTCGAGGTAGGGGGCTGTTTGACGGGTGAACATGGGGTTGGTGTGGAAAAGCGCGACCTGATGGCCAAACAATATGGCCCGGAGGATTTGGATATCCAGATGGCCGTGAAAGACGTTTTTGATCCCAAATGGCTTCTGAACCCGGCCAAAGTGTTTCCACTTGAAGCTTCGGAAGGTCGGCGCGGATGACAAAACTGATCCCTCAAAGCGAGCAAGAGCTGGCAGATTTGGTACGTGCGGCGGATGGTCCTGTGCGGATTGTCGGGGGCGGCACGCGGTCCGCTGAGCAACTAGCGGGGCGCCAAGAATTGTCGACCACGTCGCTTTCGGGCATCACGCTGTATGAGCCGGGCGCGCTGACACTGGTCGCCCAAGCCGGGACACCAGTTGGCGAAATTGAAGCCGTTCTGAGGGCAGAGAACCAGATGCTGGCCTTTGAACCTTATGATCTTTCAGATGTCACGCGTGTGAAAGGCGCTTCGACCATTGGCGGGGTGGTTGCCACCAATGCAAGCGGCGCACGTCGCGTGCAGGCAGGCGCGGCGCGGGATTTCCTGTTGGGTGTTCGCTTTGTTGATGGGCAGGGGCAGGTGTTGAAGAACGGTGGCCGGGTCATGAAGAATGTGACCGGCTACGACTTGGTCAAACTGATGGCTGGCAGTTGGGGCACGCTTGGTGTCTTAAGCGAGGTAAGCCTGAAGGTTCTGCCAATGCCCGAACATGTGATGACCGTAGGGATCGTGGGGCTAAGCGACGAGAACGCGGTTGCGGCCATGTCAGCAGCATTGGGATCTCCTTTTGACGTGACCGGGGCAGTGCATGCCCCAGCCTGCATCGAAGAAGAGCCCTTTACGATGGTCCGTATTGAAGGCTTTGAAAACTCGGTCAGATATCGTGCTGAAAAGCTGAAAGATCTGCTTGGGCGCTTTGGTGAAGTGATAACGTCTGAGAATGCCGAGGGTTGGAAAGTTATGCGCGACATGGTCACCTTTTCCCAATCCGCACGCGGGCCGGGTGGGGCGTTTTGGCAATTATCGCTTAAGCCAAGCGATGCAGCACCGATCATGGCCGGGATCTCGGATCAGTTTGATGTTCAGTTCTGCTATGATTGGGGTGGCGGACGGGTTTGGGTTTGGGCCGGTGAAGATGTGGATCAAGAAGCTTTGCATGGTGCGCTCCAAGACAATGCTGCACGGGTCGGGGGGCATGCGACACTCATCCACAGCGAAACCGCGCTTGCGGTGCCAAAGTTTCAACCGCTATCCCCTGCCTTGTCGCGTCTGACCCAAGGCCTGCGTCAAAAATTCGACCCGCGCGGCATTCTGAACCCCGGCCTGATGGAGTAACCCATGGATGTGATCATACTGTTTCTGCTGGGGGTGCCGGTTTTCGTTGCCTTGTCATTGATCCCGCATGCAAAGCTTGGGATTGTCGCCGGGATTGGAGCCGCCGTTCTGCTGTGCGTGCTGTGGATTGGCGAGCCGATGATCACGTCAAATGACCCGGCGGGGAATGCGATGGCCATGGGATTCCAAGCCTTCGCTTATGTTTCAGCTGCCGGTGGGGGGGGGTCGCCGCGCTCTATCATCTGACACGGTTGATCTGGCCCGTGCAGGGGCGTGTTCTCCCAAATGCCATCCGCTATGTGATCTTTCTGGTGCTTAGCGTGCCGACAGGCGGGCTGTGCCTGTTGATCATCGAAGAAATGCGTTTCGCGATTTAGGGGCCGGACTATGCAAACTCACTTCACCGAAGACCAGTTGCGCGATCCTGCCATCAAGCGCGCGAACGAGATCCTGCGATCCTGCGTGCATTGTGGATTCTGTACCGCCACATGCCCCAGCTATCAGGTACTGGGGGACGAGTTGGACAGCCCGCGGGGGCGGATCTATCTGATCAAAGATATGCTGGAAGCGGGACGCCCTGCCGACAAGAAAACGGTCGAGCATGTGGACAAATGCCTGTCCTGTCTGGCCTGCATGTCTACCTGCCCATCAGGCGTGCATTACATGCACCTGGTCGACCATGCCCGTGCGCATATCGAAAAGACCTATAGACGCCCGCTGTTTGATCGGCTGCTGCGCTGGACGCTGGCGCGGATTATTCCCTATCCGGGGCGGTTCCGCTGGGCCATGCGTGGCGCGCGACTTGCGCGTCCTTTGCGGAAGTTCATGCCTGATCCGCGACTTGAGGCGATGTTGGAAATGGCGCCTCCGAAACTGCCACGCCCGTCCGCCAATGACGTGCCGCAGGTCTTTCCGGCCAAGGGCGTGCGTCAGAAACGCGTGGCCCTGCTGACCGGCTGTGCGCAAAAGGCGCTGGATACTGACATCAACGACGCAACGATCCGTTTGCTCACCCGATTGGGTTGCGAGGTCGTGGTCGCCAAGGGCATGGGGTGTTGCGGGGCATTGACCCATCACATGGGCAAGGAACGCGAAAGCCACGCTCAGGCAGCCGCGAATATCAACGCATGGATGCGTGAAAAACGTGGCGACGGGCTGGACGCCATCGTGATCAACACCTCGGGCTGCGGCACCACGGTGAAGGATTACGGCTTCATGTTTCGCAATGACAGGCTGGCCGAAGATGCGGCGGCAGTTTCCGGTATGGCAAAGGACATCAGCGAACTGTTGATGGAGCTGGATGTGCCAACAGCAGATATGGGACAGAGGGTGGCCTATCATTCTGCGTGCAGCCTTCAGCACGGGCAGCAGGTAAAAACCCATCCAAAAACGTTGTTGAAAAGGGCGGGGTACGAGGTAGTTGAACCCGCTGACCCACATTTGTGTTGTGGATCAGCCGGGACATATAACCTGATGCAGCCCGAGATCTCGAAAGAACTGCAAAAGCGCAAAGTGACCAATCTGGAAGCCAAGACGCCCGACATAATTTCAGCCGGCAATATCGGCTGTATGATCCAGATCGGGTCGGGGACGGGCATCCCGGTGGTCCACACGGTCGAGCTGTTGGACTGGGCGACCGGCGGACCGAAACCCCGCAAATTATCGCCCACCGCGCATTAAACCTTTCTTCATCCCTGAGTTTCGCCGTACAACTGCGGGGAGGGTGGGAAAACTGCTCCGTTCAAAGGCAGTATGTATGAGATATCTATTGGCAATCCTGGTGGCGGCTCTTTTGCTAACCAGACCTTTGGGGGCGTCTGATCCGTCGCCTTTGCGCACCCTGATGACCGGGGACGAAAGCAAGGGATGGGAAGCCGTTGGGCGTTTGAATATAGGCGGTGGCAGTTTCTGCACCGGGGCTCTGATCGGTGAAAATCTGGTGCTGACTGCCGCACATTGCCTCTTTGACCGAGACAGCGGAGAGCGGTTCAAGCTGTCTGAAATCGAGTTTTTGGCCGGTTGGCGTGGGGGGCGGGCCTCGGCCTATAGGGGCGTTCGGCGTGCAGTCGTGCATCCAGACTATGCTTATACCCCATCAAAACAATCGCCCAACGTGGCCAAGGATTTGGCACTTCTTGAACTGGAAAAGCCGATCCGCAACAGCTCAATTATACCGTTCCAGACTTTTTCGCGACCGCGTAAGGGGGATGAGGTGGGCGTCGTCTCCTATGCTCATGATCGCACGGAAAGTCCTGCGCTGCAGAAAACCTGCAAAGTTCTGGCGCGTCAAAGCGGAGTGCTGGTTCTAAACTGCACTGTGGATTTCGGATCTTCGGGTGCGCCGGTTTTTGTTGTCGAGGGTGGTGAACCACGCATAGTGTCCGTGATTTCGGCCAAAGCAATGGTTCGGGATATTCCAGTATCTTTGGGCACTGATTTAGAGACGCCGCTGGCCGAGATGTACGAAATGCTGGCTGCTGGCGACGGTGTGTTCACTCGGGTCGAGACCGTGCAGGAACCGAAAGTCCGAAAATTTGGAACAGGCGCGGCGGGCCCCGGTGGGGCCAAATTCATGCGCCCTTAACTGACGGCTGCCATGAAACTTATTCTGCCTTTTCTGTTGTCAGTATGGCTGGTGCCGCATATCGCGCATGCGCAAGACAGCGCCGCCGGATTGAAGCGGTTGACCCTCCGCAGCGATCTTCTGGGGTTCGAAGCCGTGGGGCGTTTGGATATGCCCGGCGGGTTCTGTTCAGGTGCGTTGATCGCAAGCGACTTGGTTCTGACTGCGGCCCATTGCATCGAAGATGCAGTGGCGAAAGGGTCGCTTGAGGGCCTGAAGTTCTTTGCGGGTCTGCGTGACGGAGAATTCGTGGAAGCCAGCGCGGCGAAGCTTGCTGTGATGCATCCAAGTTATGATACGGGCCCAAATCCCGGTGTTCGAAACATCCGATATGACATTGGCCTTGTGGTGCTGGAAGCCCCCATTTCAACCGGGACGGCTGCTCCGTTCGCGGTCGAGGCTCTGTCCCAAAGTGAGCATGAAATCTCGGTCGTCAGCTATGCCCGCGGTCGGGCTGATGCTTTGTCCCGCGAGGCACGCTGTTCGGTGATGGATCGCGATCGCGATTTGATCGCGTTTGACTGCGATATCTGGTTCGGGTCTTCGGGTGCCCCGGTGTTCAACACATCAGGACGACGTCCACGGATTGTTTCGGTGGTATCTGCTGTTACGAACTATCAGGGGCAAAAAGCTGGGCTTGGCATGATGCTGCCGACGCGCCTTGCCGAGGTGAAACAGGCCCTGCGCGCAGGACGCGGCGTCGTTGGTGGCGCTGAGGTTAAGTCGCGCCGCATCGGTGTCGGAGGGCGCAGTGACGCCGGCGCTCGGTTTGTGAAACCCTAGCAGGTCTTGAACCTGCAAAAACCACACATATCTCTATTCCACGGATGCCGCCGGGCGGGTCCGTAAACTGCCTGTCCCAATTGGGAAGGCCTAATATTTGTCGCTTTGTGAAAGGACACCCAATGCGTAATTTTGATATGTCGCCCCTGTACCGCGCCACCGTTGGCTTTGATCAGATTGCTGATCTGATGGACCGGGTTTTGACCAATGATGTCAGCCGCGACAGCTATCCCCCGTATAATATCGAGAAGACCAACGAAGATGCATGGCGCATCTCGATTGCCGTGGCCGGGTTCACCGAGGACGAGCTGTCGGTCGAACTGCGTGACAAGGCATTGTTTGTCACCGCCAAGAAGGCCAAGGAAGAAGAGCGGACCTATTTGCACCGCGGCATCGCGACCCGTGCATTCGAGCGTCGCTTCCATCTGGCCGATCACGTCCGCGTCTCGGGCGCGATCCATGAAAATGGCATGCTGCATATCGACCTGCTGCGCGAAGTGCCCGAAGCCCTAAAACCGCGCCGGATTGAGATTGCCGGTAAGAATGATGTCGAAGCCAAGGCCATTGAAGCCTAATCCGACGGACCAGATTTAAGGAAGGGCGCGGCATGATTCCGCGCCCTTTTTTGTTCAGGCCGCTTGGCGCCGTTCTTGTTCTAAAAGCCAGAAACTGGCCGCCAGAATGATCGCAGTGCCGATCCACATGGAGCCTGTGGGCAGAAACCCGAAGACCACAAATCCCAACGCCACGTTGAAGACCAGTTTCAGGTGATCAAACGGCTGCAGGAACGCCGCATCTGCCATTGAATACGCCCGGGCAAGTACGTGCTGGGCAAAAGCCGTCAACAGGCCGGCCCCCACGACCAACCAGATCGCGGATGAGGGCAGCGTGAACCCGGTGCCAAGCGCGAGACCTGCGTTGATCGGGCTGAGCAGCAGCAACAGATAGATGGTGATCGTTTCCGTGCTGTCGCGATGGGTCAGGAATTTGGTGACGACCGAGCTGGCAGCCCACAGCGCTGCCGCGCCCACGGGCAGCAGGGCCGCCAGCTGGAAGCGATCCGACCAAGGTTCCAGGATAATCGCACCGCCGATGATGCCAAGCAGGACCGCGCCCCAACGATGGACCGAGACGTCCTCTCGCAGCACCAGCCCTGCGCCCAGCGTCACAAAGAAGGGTGACAACAGGATCAGCGCAATTGCTTGCCAGATCGGTACATGGGCCAGCCCCAGCGTCCAAAGCTGCACGCCTCCTGCCGCCAATGCGACCCGTAATATGTGCAGCCATACCTGCCCGGTTTTCATCACCGCAGCCCGATGACGAAACACCCATGGCAGGTAAAAGCCAAGCGCGATCAGATATTGCCAGAAAGTGACGGCAGGGGCCGACGCGCCCTTGCCCATGGTTGCCGATTGCAACCCCGTATTGACCAGCGCAAACGTCGCGCCCGCCAGAACCATAAGCCCCGCCGCGTGGGCAGGTTGAGTAAGATAAGTTGACTGAGTCATGCGAGATGTCCTTTCTTCCTTACGCAATGACCCAAGGCAGAAGGACAGGGCACACGGATCCCGCGCACCCCAACCCATTCTCTTCCATCCGGACTTTAACCGTCGGCTCTGGAGTTGCACCAGATCTGCTGTCCCAAGTGTTTCGCCAGAAACACGAAGCGCTCGCGGGCTTTGTTTTTGTGCGAGACACATGAAAATGATCCCGCAAAAAACTTACCGCCGGTGGGGAATTCCACCCCGCCCTGAGAATGTCACCACCCCGGCTGGGGCAGCGATGGGGACCGTAGGGTGGGGGAAGGGGAGGGTCAAGTGGATCGCGCTTATGACGTTAGGCTTGCTTGGGAGCCAACGATGACTATTTGTGCTATGAGCGTTCGCAAAATGTTTGAGTTAGGTCACTAAAATTGAGCACAGATCCCTACGAGTATCGAGGCTGGCGGGACACAGTGGTTGGCACCGCCGTGGTATTCATTACTCTCCCCCTATTGGCGCTTGACCTGCTTCACGTGATCGCGCCTTTCAGCATTGACTATCTGCTGTACACGCTGGGCGTGTCTCCACGATGGGCTATGATCCTGACCGTTCTTGTTTATCCCTTTGGCGTTGCAGCGGTAATTGAGTTGATCTGGCCAAGACGAGGTCGCGGTTCAAAGGGGGTTGATCCTTAAAGGAAAAGAGGGAGCCGAAGCTCCCTCTTGCTGGTTCTAGGTGATTGACGATCAGTTCACCACGGCGTCATCAATTTTGCCGATGTTGAAAAACATCGTCTCGCCCGAGTGGTCGTCGACACCGTCATTGTCGGTCGACACCCAAGCAGTGCCGTCAGCCGCGATGGCCAGACCTTCGACCTTGTCCAGAACGTAGCCTCCGGTGGCGGTCAGGTCGGGCAGCAGGTCGCGCACTTCCTCTTTCGTCACAACCGGCAGGTCACCACCCAGCGGCGCAGGCACCATGTCGGCGGCCGGGATGCGATAGATCTTTTTGGTCACGGCGCGGTGGTCGTGCTGGTTGTCACGCTCGATCACGTAGAAATAATCACCGTGGGCCACGATTTCCGACAGGCCAACCCAACCGGTGTCGGGCTCGGCTTTCGGATAGTGCACGGCGCCCCATTCCTTGGTCTCAAGGTTATAGGCAACCAGTTTCACGTGGTTCTTCGGGTCGTCTTTCCATTCGCGCTGCACGGCCATCCACAGGGTGTTGTCCACCTTGGTGATGCCTTCAAAGCCAAAGCGTTTCTCGACCGCGGCCAGTTCCGGCGGGATGCCGATCTCGCCCTTCAGGTTCTTGATCGAGCCATCGGCCTTCACGTGATAGATCGCGTGCGGGATCAGGCGCTCGGTGCGGCCTTCCGAGGCGACATAGAAGCCACCCTTGCCGTCCAGCGTGATGCCCTCTAGGTCCAGCTTCTGCGCGGGTGCGCCGTTGCGGGTGATGCGGATCACGTCGGTGATGCGGGCGGGGGTGGCGTTCGTGTCGATCTTGAAGATTGAGGGCTGAAAGCCATAGAAGCTGTCCGAGACGGCCCAGACGATACCGCCTTCATCCGCCACCATGCCCGAGATTGCGCCCCAGCCGATCAGCTCGTCCGCGCCGTCCGAAGTCAGCATTGGATAGCTGGCGGGGGCGTCCTGAAGTTCATAGATCATGACATGGGCACGGGCGCCCTTGTCGTCGATCAGATC
Organism: Aliiroseovarius halocynthiae; assembly: GCF_007004645.1. Taxonomy (GTDB): domain Bacteria; phylum Pseudomonadota; class Alphaproteobacteria; order Rhodobacterales; family Rhodobacteraceae; genus Aliiroseovarius; species Aliiroseovarius halocynthiae. Next base: position 556,849 of record NZ_ML660019.1, read on the forward strand.
TTTTTCGTTGGCCGATACCAACAGGTTGCGCCCGGGGATGGTCACGTAACCCTCTGGACCCACGCCCGAAGGTAGCAACTGTTTCAGAACGGGGTTGGTAAGGTCCGCGACGTCATAGACCCCAACGACCGAGCCGCGTTCCGATCCAACAAAGGCCAGGTCCATGTCGCCATATGTGGCGGCAGTCACGCTTTCCGGTTCAACGCCTTTGCTATCCGACCGCTTATCCGGATAGTGGCCGATTTGCACAATCGCGTGCTCGAACGACGCGCCACTTTCATAGACGACGGTGCCGTCCTGATGAAAGATCGTCCAGCCGCGCGATCCGCCTTCATAGTCGCCTTCGTTGGCGGTGGCGAAGTGGTCTTTGTCCAGCCATTTTACTGCGTCGGGCTCGCGTTTTCGGCCCTGCTGGCTTTCGGTAAAGATCAACGCGCCGCGTTCGTCTGTGGCGTCGATGCCTTCCAGATCCACGGCCCCGGCTGAGAAGTGGCTGAGCAGCTCGCCGTCCTTCGAAACAACCGCGATGTGGTTGTTTTCTTGCATCGTGATGACGATTTCGCCCTCGGCGTTGATGTCGACATATTCAGGTTCGGGATCCGAGGGGGCAACTTCCGCCAGACCGGTCAGGTCAACGCGGGTGATGCCGCCACAGTCCAGCTTGCCGTCGTTCAGAGCGGCCAGAACAAGATCGCCTGCGGGGCCCTGCGGGATGATGCCGTCATTCAGATCTTCGTCACGCTCGTTCTCGATGGCAACCGCGATGAAGCTGCCGTCCTGGGCCTTGGCCACGCTGTCGGGCTGTCCACCCAAATCGCAAGATGCCAGTACTTTACCGGTCACCACATCGATGGCGTTCAGTTTGCCCGACGGAGCAGTGTAGCTTTCCGAGGTGTTCACGCCAACAAACGCGGTCTGGCCAATCACAGCGACCGAGGTCGGCTCGCCCGGAAGGGCGATGTTGCCCAAGGGCTTGGGGTTGGCGGCGTCAGTGATGTCGATGCGGCCCAAAACACCCAGTGGGCTGTCGGTATAAACCAGCGTCATGCCGTCTGCGGTGACGTCAATAATCTCGGGGCTGGTTTCGCGCTTGCTGTCTTCACCTTCAGCCATGTTTTTGACGACTGGGAAAGAGGCAATGCGGTTGAAATTCATCTCGGCCTGTGCAGCTCCTGCGCTCAGCGCAAGAATAGAGGTCAGGCAAAGGGTGCGATGCAGCATGGGACGCTCCTGTTAAATTGGTCCCGGACATCATCGCGCTTGACGTAAAGTAAATTTAACAGATTTGTTAAAGATGCATGACATCTGAAGCGCAAAAAGGGAGGGGTGGCCCCCTCCCTTCGTTTTGACTGTGGATCCGATCAGACCGACATGCAGATATACTTCATTTCAAGGAAATCCTCGATCCCGTGGCGCGAACCTTCGCGGCCGAGGCCTGACTGTTTCACGCCGCCGAACGGTGCGGTCTCGGTCGAGATGATACCAGTGTTCACACCAACGATGCCATATTCCAGCGCCTCGGCCACTTTGTAAACGCGGCTTAGGTTGTTGGCATAGAAATACGATGCCAGACCAAAGATCGTGTCATTGGCTTGCGTGATCACGTCGTCTTCGTCTTTGAACTTGAACAAGGGTGCCATCGGGCCGAAGGTCTCGTCCGTGGCGACGTCCATGTCGCGTGTGGCGTTTTTGATGATGGTGGGTTCAAAGAACAGACCGCCTTTTTCGTGCTCTTTCCCGCCAAGGATCACTTCGCCGCCTTTCGACGTCGCGTCCGCCACATGTTCGCGCACTTTCTGAACAGCAGCGGGCGAAATCAGCGGGCCAAGAGCGATGCCTTCGTTCAGACCGTCGCCCACGGGCAGGGCGGACACTGCCTTGGCAAAGCGTTTGGCGAATTCGTCATAGACACCTTCCTGCACATAGATCCGGTTGGCGCAGACGCAGGTCTGGCCGTTATTGCGGAACTTACAGGCGATGGCGCCTTCCACGGCGGCGTCCAGATCGGCGTCGTCAAAGACGATGAATGGCGCGTTGCCACCCAGCTCCATCGAGCATTTCAGAACCTGATCAGCAGCCTGACGCAGCAGGATACGACCCACATTGGTTGACCCGGTGAAGGTCAGTTTGCGCACCAACGGGTTCTCGCAGAATTCTTTGCCGATGTCCGAGCTGCGCGAGCTGGGTACGATGTTGAACACGCCAGCAGGTACGCCCGCACGTTCAGCCAGAACCGCAAGGGCGGTGGCCGACAGCGGGGTCAGCTCTGCCGGGCGTCCGACAAAACCACATCCTGCGGCAATGGCGGGGCCGCATTTGCGTGTGATCATCGCGTTGGGGAAGTTCCACGGGGTGATCGAGGCCACAACACCGATTGGCTGACGGATCACCATCAAGCGTTTGTCGGGCTGGTGACCGGGAATGGTTTCGCCATAGATACGTTTGGCTTCTTCGCCGAACCATTCAATGAAGCTTGCGCCATAGGCGATCTCGCCCATGGCTTCGGGCAAAGGCTTGCCCATCTCGGCAGTCAGGATAATGGCCAGATCGCCCTGATTTTCCATCATCAGATTGAACCATTTGCGCATGACATTGGCGCGGTCTTTGGCGGTGCGCTTGGCCCATTCACGGCCAGCTTTGTCTGCCACTTCGATGGCGCGGGCCACTTCGGTGCGTGACAGATCAGCCACCTGTGCGATGACGTCACCGCGTGCGGGATTAACCACATCAAAGGTGGCCCCATCATCGGCATCAATCCATTCGCCATTCACATAGGCGCGGGTTTCGACCAGCGACGGATCTTTCAGAAGCTTCTTCAGCTCGGTGGCATTTGCGGCCATGTTCGTGTCTCCCATGTCGTGTCTTGCAGGTAGATCAGTGCATGATTGCCCATTAGTTAACAAGGCAATAATTTGCGGAGTCTTTCATCCCTGCGTCAAATCTGGGATAGCGCAATGACAAGCGAAATTCATCCCGATTGGTGAGGGAATTTGATCATTTTTTCAATTTGAGGATGCCGGAGTGTCTTGGCTGTGCAAGATTCTTCCGAAAACGGAAAGGCGGGCACCGATATTGCCCGCCTCAATACTGTCCCGTGCAGGAATCAGCGCCCGAAATCTTCCAGTGCGCGATGATCGATTTCTGTCAGGATGGTCTTCATGGTTTCGATCGATGTGCCTTTTGCCTGGATCAAGATGCGCCCGTCGACGATGCCTGACAGCTCTCCATCTTGGTTCAGGTACTTCATCCGCCCCACACGTTCCAATTTCATACCCATGAGGCCGGCATTCTGCATCATGCCCGACAATGCCCCCACCATCGGGTTGTCTGCCATGATAGTAATCGTAAAGCTTTCGGACCCATCGCTATAGGTTGCTTCGGACCCCGCACCGCCGCCAAAGATCGCCATGCCTGCGCTGACTTCGGTCGAGACTTCGCGCGTCCAGCCTTCAGGGGCCTCTGGCAGGAATTTCGCCAAATCGGCGGTCTTCATTTCCTGCATCAACTGTTTGGCAAATTCCAATTCTTCCAGCGCGTAAGACAGATCGCCTTCTTCATAGGCTGTCAGGGCGGATTTCAGGGTGTCGGACACCTCATCCGCATGTGCGAAACCTGGGGTTAGAAGCGTGGCTGCCAGGGCCAGACTGCGTAAATAGGACATGCGTCCCTCCTTATTGAAATTGGGCATCGGGCCCTTCATGAAAATTTTTGCGCCCATGTGGGCAAATTGTCCCCTGGATAAGGGCGCGCAGCGTGGACGCCGCGTGCAATGGCACGCGCCAAGCATGTGGCCGCCGCATGGCCTAGTCTTAACGCATCAAAGCCGGGATCGGATAGGGTCATTTTTCCCGTAGAGGCTGCAAAGATCAGATCGCCGTCAAACGGTGTGTGGCTGGGGTGGATGGCGCGGGCCATGCCGTCATGGGCAGCGGTGGCAAGCCGTGTGCATTGCGCCTGATCCAGATCAGCATCGGTGGCGATGATGGCGATTGTGGTGTTTTCGCCCAACTGCGCTTCGGGGCGCGGTTCAAGCCCTGGATTATGCTGCCCCATCCCGCGCGCGCCGAATTCGCCGTCCATCTCCCACGGGGCGGCCCAGAACGCGGCGCCGTCGCCCATCGTAACAGACCCCAGCGCGTTAACGGCGACCAAAGCCCCCACTGTAACGCCATTGTCCAAAACCAAAGACGCCGATCCAAGCCCGCCTTTCAGGCCTGCAGTGGTTGCGCCAAACCCGGCGCCATGACTGCCAATCATGAATTCGGTCGATGCCGACGAATAGGCTGCGCGCCCAAACCCCTTATAGGGGTTCTGGGCCCAACCCTTGTCGCCACCATTCAGAAGGTCAAACAGGATGGCTCCGGAAACGATGGGCACGTGTTGGTCGCCCACCTGAAACCCGCGCCCTTCTTCGCGCAACGCATCCGCGACACCTGACGCGGCGTCCAGCCCGAAGGCAGACCCGCCGGACAACACTAAGGCGTCCACCTGTTGCACCAGTTTGTCCGGGGCCAGCAGATCCGTCTCGCGCGTGCCGGGGGCACCGCCCATGACATGGACACCTGTGGTAAAGGGCGCATCGCCCACCAAGACTGTGGCGCCGGTCTTGATGACCGGATCGTCAGCATTGCCAACACGCAGCCCTGCGACGTCTGTGATCAGATTTCGGGATCCCGGTTTCATGGGCGGTCCTTCCGTTGCTTACCAATTTCTAACGCGATGTGGCGTGCAACAGAAGGATCAACTTAAACGCGGGTCATTGGGGTCGGCCTATAGCTGGTCCACCGCAATGTCGCGATCATGGAAGCGCAGGATTTCTATGTTGCGCAACGTATCAGTTCCAATTCCGTCACCACTGACCTGAACACCCGCGGCGTTTTTGCTTACGGTCACTTGTGACGATGCCATGTCGAACTGCACCACATCCTGTCCGGCCTGCCCGTCGATCATATTGTCGCCTGCATTGCCGATCAGGATGTTGTCGTGGTCATTGCCTGACAGGCCAGAGGGCAGATCGCCCAGAAGTCGCGCGTTCAGCAGATATTGCGATTTATGCGTATAGGGCTGGTCAGAGTTCAGGCTCATGTCGAAGGTGCCGCTGAAACTCGGGTCGATCCGGGCCATATAAGTGATCATGTCGGGCAGGAAGCTTTCGACCAGTGCGGTGCCCTGCGGGTCCAGCTTGCGGACATCCGCGCGCGTCTTCGGCTCGTAAATCCCCCACATGCCATATTGGCCGTCCGTCCAGCCTGCCCAATAGCCATAATAGCTGTCCAAAATGGCAGCGAGGTATTCTTGCTGCAGACTGCCTTCAGCGCCCAGCTCTTTGATCCAGCCCGCGATGTCGGGCATGCGTTCGGTGCTTCCCCACACACCGCTTTCCATTGCGTCCGCAGTGGCCTTGGCGGCCTCCACCTGGAACGTATCTTTCAGTGCGCCATCTGTGTTGCGGGTTCCGATGCCATAGTCATGGACCATGTGGAAGATTTCTTCGAAACCGGCGTCTCGCTGCTCGTAGTCATTGGTCAGATAGGGCAGGGATCCTTCGACGGGGAATTCAAGTTCGTAAAGGGGTTGGCCGACCAATGCCCAGCCCCAAATCGGGCTGCTGCCGTCGGCGCCGCCGGGCAGGACCATTTGCGCACCGTTTTCGGCCATGGTGTTTGCAACAGCAGTTTTGTCTGCACCATAGCGAGAGCCGGGAACATCAGTCAGATAAAAGTCCAGAATGTTATACGCGCGCAACAATTGCTCGTCCGAGACATCATCTGTCGCCAGAAGTGGGACGGTGCCACCATTCGGGGTCTTGTAGGCGATGAACTTGTCATAGTTGCGTCGCACGATAAGCCCGAATTCCCCAAGATCTCGCTGGATCAACGAAGGTTCGGGATAGGAAGTATAGTTCGGGTTTTCATAGGTTTGTGCAAGTGCACCAGATGCGGCGCAAATTGCGATTGCGGTCGCTGCATAGACACGTTTCATATTTTCATCCTCGATGATGCGCGTTCTCAGAGATGTCGTGATTGAGATGTGTAAGCGTTTGAGAAAAATCAACGTTGGGCAGGGCGTTTTAGCTTTCCCATTGCGGTCAGCAGCGGAATTTTGCCGCCGCCTTAAATACAACGCCCGCCGTCGACTTCCATTGCCACGCCCGTCACCATCGACGCTTCGTCGGAGCAAAGGAAACATGCCGCATTCCCCATATCCTCGGGGGTCGAGAAGCGCCCGATCGGAATGGTCGACACGAACTTTTCGCGCATCTCGGGCGTGTCTTCCCCCATGAAGCTGGACAACAGCGGAGTTTCCCCAGCAACCGGGCAGATCGCGTTCACGCGGACGCCATGCGGGGCCAGTTCGACGGCCATGGTCTTGGTCGCAGTGATCATCCAGCCTTTTGAGGCGTTGTACCAATTCAGGTTCGGGCGCGGACTGAGGCCAGCCGTCGAGGCGACGTTCAACACGGCCCCGGTGCCAGCGGCCTTCATGCCCGGTACGAAATAGCGGGCGGTTAGGTAAACGGATTTGGCATTCACAGCCAACACGCGGTCAAATTCACCCTCATCGACCTCTTCCATCGGTTTGGGCAGGTGGGTGATGCCCGCATTGTTCACCACGATGTCCACATGGCCCCACAGCTCGTGCGCGGCGCGTGCCATCTGGGCAACGCTGTCCCCGGACGAGACATCGACATGATGTGCCACGCCTTCGATGTCAGCAGCGACCGCGCGGGCCAGTTCGTCATTCAGATCGGCAACCATGACGCGGGCGCCCTCGGCTGCGAATTTGCGCACGATGCCAGCACCAAAGCCTGACGCGCCGCCTGTGATGATGGCTGTTTTGTCCTGAAGCCGCATGGTCACCTCCTGATTTTACGGGCAGCTTGCGCCCAATCGGATCGATGTGCAAGTCAGCTGCGCGGGGTGTGCCAAGTGGTGTTGGTCAGCCCTGCAAATCGCGCAAATCGAGTCAATTCAGCGTCAAGTTTTGCGTGGCGTGCCGCGCCCCAGCGGGTGCCGGATTCGGGCCAAAAACCGATGACGGACAAGTCGCCACTTTTGCGATCCGCTTTCAACTCGATCCGGCCGACGAAACGGTCGCCCTCCAGCAGCGGATAGACATAGTAACCCCAGCGCCGTTTGGCTTTCGGTACGAACATTTCGTTTCGGTAATCAAAGCCAAACAGCTTCTCAAGCCGCGCGCGGTCGCGGATGGCGGGGTCAAATGGGTTGAGAATGCGCAGGCGCGTTGTTGGGGCTGGCAGGGTTTCGAGGCGCACCTCGATATCCTGTGGGGCGAGCGCGGCATAGATGTTCCCGTCCGCGGTTTCGATCTGAACCGGAATCAGGTCGGCATGCTCGCACCACGCCTTTGCCTCGTGCGCACGCATCGCGTCCCAGAAGCGTCCAATTTCGCCCGTCGTACCAAAGGATAACCGATCCAGCGCGGCGCTGCACAGCCAATCAACGGCATCCGAGTCCGGTATTGGATCATGGGTGGGGAAGACCCGCTTCCCCAGATCATAGAACTTCACGAAATTCTTTCGGTGGCAGGTGGCAAGCTCGCCTGCATACCACATCTGATCCAACGCTTTTTTATGCGGAGGTCGCGCCCACATCTCGCGCTTTTCGACCTTGGTGTCGAAGGCATGGGTGGACAAGGCACCTTCGCGTTCGATGCGATCCCGGATCTCGGTGATTTGCGCCTTGGCAAGGCCAGACTGATACCACTCGCTGCGCCCAACATGTGCGCCCAGACGGTCAAACTGCCGCGTCCAGTATGGCAAGACACGTATGTCGATCAAGCTGGCATCATGGGTGAAATGTTCGAAGATTGTGCGATCCGAAAGCTGCTTCCAAATCGCGCCCTCGCGGACGTTCTGGTTGCGGCTCCACAGGATGTGATTATGCGCACGGGTCACGTTTCGGATCGTGTCGATCTGCACGAAACCGAGCCGCCAGATCATGTCTTGCAGATCGAACGCTCCCGTCGGCGTTTCCGCCAACAGGTTCGTTGACAGCCAAAGGTGCCGCGCCTGCCGGTTCGAGATCTTAAACGCGGCGCTCATGATCAGCCCTCGACCAGAAAGGCTTGCATCTGAGTTTTTAGATCCTCGTCGATCACCGTGGCTTTGCGCGCCTTAAGATCCATTAATACGCATTTCGCCGTCACATCGAACAAGAGCGTGTCATCTGCCCCGCGATACATCCAGTGCTGGAACGTTGCCGAGCGACGCCCGACATCTGCAATCCCCGAACGCATATAGATCCATTCGCCCGCCAGAACCTCGCGGTGATAGGTGGCGTCAGAATGGACCATCGCAAAGGCTTGGCGACGCCCGCCTGTCAGCTGGTCATGCCCCAGCCCGAAGGCCGTCATCAAGCCCAGACCTGCATCCGAAACACAGCCAAAATAGCGGCTGATGTTCATATGCCCCAGCATGTCACAGTCAGTTGGGTCGATCACCCGGCGGTAGGTTTCGATGATGGCCATTGGGCCTCCTGTCAGTCGTGTTTCGCGGCGACGGTTTTCAGTTGCGAGAACCCATAAAGCGCCTCGAACCCTTTTTCGCGTCCATGGCCCGATTTGCCAACCCCGCCGAAGGGCAATTCGACGCCGCCGCCCGCACCGTAATTGTTGATAAAGACCTGACCGGCGCGCAGGCGTTTGGCCAGCCGCATTTGCCGTGCACCATTGGCAGTCCAGATGCTGGCGACCAAACCATAGTCGGTGTTGTTGGCGATGTGGACGGCGTCCTCTTCTGTGTCAAACGGGATGATGACCTGAACCGGGCCGAAGATCTCGTCGCGGGCCAAGGGGTGATCCGGTGGAACATCGGCGAAAAGGGTGGGGGCCACATAGTGTCCGCCGTCCGGCGCGTTGGTGACCTTGCCTTGGCCGACGCGTCTCAAATCTGCGCCCTGTGCCAAGAAGCCCTCGACAATTTCTTTTTGTCGGGCCGAGATCAGCGGCCCGACATTCAAATCGGCGGTTGCGGGGCCGACCCGCAGCGCGCCATAGGCGGCCCCCAAACGCGTGACCAAGTCGTCATAAACGCTGCGCTGGACCAAAATACGCGAGCTGGCCGAGCAGGTCTGCCCCGCGTTCTGAATGCAGGCCCCGACAAGGAAAGGCAGGGCTGCATCAAGATCGGCGTCTTCAAAGACCAGTTGAGGCGACTTGCCCCCAAGCTCTAGCGTCACGGGCACCACGTTTTGGGCCGCCGCGGCCTGCACCAGACCACCCACCGGAACTGACCCGGTGAAGCTGATATGATCGACGTCTGGATGCGCTGACAGGGCGGCCCCAGCTTCCTCGCCTAGACCCGTCACGACGTTGAGCGCGCCTTTGGGTAGGCCCGCTTCCTCGGCCAATCGCGCGAAGGCGAGGGCGGTCAGGCAGGCCTCTTCCGCAGGTTTCAAGACGCAGGCATTGCCCATCGCCAATGCCGCCCCGACCGACCGCCCGATGATCTGCATGGGGTAATTCCACGGCACGATATGACCCGTCACGCCATGCGGTTCACGTAGGGTATAGACGGTGTAGCCGTCTAGATAAGGGATCGTCTCGCCCATCACCTTGTCCGCCGCGCCGCCGTAGAATTCCATATATCGGGCCAGTGCAATGGCGTCGTTTCTGGCCTGTGTCAGAGGCTTGCCGACATCGCGGGCTTCCAGCGCCGTCAGATCGTCAATGCGGGTCTGAACCAGCTGGCCGATACGTGTCAGGATGCGGCCACGTTCGACCGCTGTCATGCGGCCCCAATCGCCATCCAAAGCGGTTCGCGCAGCTAAGACCGCCGCGTCCACATCCTTTGCGCTGCCCCGGCCAATACGGGTGAATTTTTCGCCAGTCGAGGGGTCTTCGACAGGCAAAGTATCCGTCGCCTTTTGCCAGTCTCCGCCGATCAGGATTTCCGTGGGATCAAACCAAAGCGCGTCCATTCAAGCCGTCCTCCACGCAGGCGGGATTTTCGGCGCCGCGTTTATCAGGTTTCGAGTGTAGTCATGTTGTGGGGTGGTGAACACGGTTTCCGTTTCACCTTCTTCCACGATCTGGCCTGCGCGCATCACCAAAACGCGGCCGGTGACATTGCGCACAACGCCAAGATCGTGGCTGATAAACAGATAGGCCAGCCCGTGCTTGGCCTGTAAATCTGCGAGCAGGTCAAGAATATCTGCGCGGATCGAGACATCCAGCGCCGATACGGCCTCGTCCAACACAATCAGTTCGGGGCGCAGGATCAAGGCGCGGGCAATGGCGATGCGCTGACGTTGACCGCCGGAAAACTCGTGCGGATAGCGTGTCATGGCCTCACCCGGCAAGCCGACCTCGGCCAGCGCTTGACGCACCTGATCACGCCAATCTTCGGGCCGCGCGCCCAGCAGATGGAATGGCTCGGCCACCAGTTTTTCAACCTTCCAGCGCGGGTTGAAGCTGCCATAGGGGTCTTGGAACACGACCTGAAGTCCAGCGCGTCGCGCCGTGTCCATGTCGGGCGAGATCGGGTCTCCGTTCAACAGGATGTCCCCACCTTGCAGCGCCTCAAGCCCCAAAATCGCGCGGCTGAGTGTAGACTTTCCACAGCCGCTTTCCCCCACCAGACCAAGGCTTTCGCCCTTGTTCAGCGTAAAGCTGACGCCATCCACCGCGCGAAACTGCGGGGCAGGGCCCAACAGCCGTGTGCGGGGCAGGGGGTAGTCGCGGATGGCGTTGTTTACTTGCAGAAGTGGAGCGGCACTTGGCTGCGCGATGCCCGCAGGCGCGTGGTTGGAAGCCTCAAGCAGTTGGCGCGTATAGGGGTGTGACATGGTGCGAAACAGTATCTCGGTTTCGCCCTGTTCGACGATCTTGCCTTTGCGCATGACCGCAACGCGATCGGCCATGCCCGCGACCACGGCCAGATCGTGGGTGATCAGAAGCAGGCCCATGCCTTCTTCCGCGACGAGTTCTTTCAACAAATCGAGGATCTGCGCCTGTGTGGTCACATCCAGCGCGGTGGTCGGTTCGTCCGCGATCAAAAGGTCGGGGTGCAGCGCGATGGCCATGGCGATGCAGACACGCTGGCGTTGCCCGCCCGACAGCTCGTGTGGGTAACGATCCAGTGGGACGCGATCTTGTGGCAGGCCAACACGGGTCAGTTTCTCGGCCGCCAGACGCAGTGCGCCGTCGCGCGAGATGGTCCTGTGGATACGTGCGCATTCCGCGACCTGATCACCAATTGTTTGGACAGGATTTAGCGCGGTCATCGGTTCCTGAAAGATCATCGAGATCCTGCGCCCCCGCAGAGAACACAACGCGTCATCGTCCAACCCGTTCAGGTCCAGCCCATCAAACATGATCTGGCCCGAGGCTTTTGCCCCGCGCGGCAAAAGGCCCATCACAGCCAGCGCTGTCATCGACTTGCCCGACCCGCTTTCGCCCACCAAGCCGATCACCTGGCCTGGCGCAATCGACAGGCCCACGTCTTGCAGAATGGGCGTATCGTGGATCGACACCGAAAGGTTTTGCAGATCAATCATTCGCGCGCCCTTCTGATCCGTGGGTCCAGAAGATCGCGCAGTCCGTCGCCGATCAGGTTCAGCCCAAGAACCATGGCAACAATCGCCAGTCCGGGTGCGATGGCAAGGCGAGGCGTGGTATAGATCATGGTTTGTGCGTCCGCCAGCATCCGGCCCCAACTGGGCGTGGGCGGCTGCGCGCCAAGGCCAACATATGAAAGACCCGCTTCGGCCAGAATGCCCAGCGAGAACTGGATTGTTCCCTGCACGATCAACAGGTTGGCGATGTTGGGTAGAATGTGTTCGACACTGATCCGGATCTTTCCTTTTCCGGCCACCTTCGCCGCCATAATGAACTCTCGCGTCCAGATGGTCAGCGCGCCGCCACGGGCGACACGGGCGAAGACTGGGATGTTGAAAATTCCGATGGCGATGATGGCGTTGGTGGCTGATGGACCAAATGTGGCGGTGATCAGGATCGCGATGACCAGCGACGGGAAGGCGAAGATCAGGTCATTGCCGCGCATGATGACCTCGTCCAGCCAACTGCCGCGATTGGCGGCGGCCATCAGCCCCAAGGGAACGCCCAGCCCCATGCCAATCCCAACAGCCAGCACGGCCACCGAAATGGAGATCCGCCCGCCCTCCATCAGCATGGACAGAAGGTCTCGGCCAAAGTGGTCCGTACCAAGAAGATAGCTGGCCGACGGGGCTTTCAGCTTCTCTGCAATGTTCAGCGTCGTAACGTCATACGGGGTCCAAAGAAACGAGATCAACACAGCGGCAAGCAGCGACGTGCTGAGCGCGGCGCCGATCCAAAGCTGAACAGGGAGGCGGGTCATGCGCGCCTCCTAAGCCGGGGGTCCACGACCGCATAGGCGACGTCAACAAGAAAGGTGACAAGGATGACCGCGAAAACCAAAAGCATCACCACGCTTTCGACTACTACAAGGTCGCGCTGGGTGATGGCCTGAAAGATCAATCGCCCTAGGCCGGGCAGGAAGAACACGTTCTCGATGATGATCGCGCCGGCCAGAAGGAAACTGAATTGCAGGCCGATGATGGTCAGAACCGGGATCAACGCATTGCGCAGCGCGTGGCGACGGGTGGCCTGTGCGATGCTTAACCCCTTGGCACGGGCGGTGCGCATATAATCTTGGTGCAGCACATCCAGAAGAGACGAGCGCATAACGCGGGCGAGGATCGATGCTTGAGGCAGCGCCAGCGCGATGGCGGGAAGGGTGAGGGATTTCAACGCTGGGCCAATCCCCGCGTCCCAGCCGGGAAAACCGCCGGCCGAGAACCACCGCAGCTGCACGGCAAAGACCAAGACCAGCAGCATGGCAAACCAGAAATTTGGAACGGCAATGCCCATCTGGGTCGCGCCCATGATGGTGTAATCCGTCATCTCGCCGCGCCGTGTGGCTGCGATCAACCCAACAGGAATGGCAATCAGCGTGGACAGTAACAGCGCAAAGATGGCGAGCGGGAGCGAGACTTGAAGCCGCTCAACTACAAGTTCGGCGACAGGTACGCGATAGGTATAGGATGTCCCGAAATCCCCGGCCACAAGCCCGCCAATCCAATTCAGATAGCGTGTGCTTAGGGTCCCATTCAATCCCAGCTCATCACGTAGCGCGGCAACGGTGTCTTCAGACGCGTTCAAGCCCAGCATGAAGGATGCGGGGTCGCCGGGGATGACCTCGATCATAGTGAAGATCACCAGCGAGGCCACGACGAGGCTGGCCCCTAGCGACAGGGCGCGGGTGATCAGATACCTTAACATGGGCCGAGCCTAGCCCCCGAAAATGCCAGCGAAAAGAGAATTCTGCAGAATACGGGACCGTGTCAGATCTTGACCTCGACACCAGGCAGGTTCAGGGCCTTCATCAGCTCGCGCAGTTCCTGACGTGCGGCCACGTTGGAAATGTTCATTTGCCCCATCACACCGATGTCGCGCAGGTCCAAAAGGGTCAAGCCGCGGGTGAACAGCTCGCGGAAAATGACACGCTCGTTAAAGCCAGGGGCCGCGCGGAAGCCGATGCGGCGCGAGAGCTCTTCGATCGCATCCCCCATCTTCTTCTTGTTGTGCATCATCTGAGCGCCCAGACGGTTGCGCACGACGACCCAATCCATCGGCTTTAATCCAGCTTTTGCACGCAGTTGTCGGGCGTTCCAGACCATCTCGGAATAGACCGAGGGGCCGGTTACTTTGCCAGTGGTTGGCTCGGTCCGTGCCAGCAGGTCGAAGTCTACGAAACTGTCATTCAATGGGGTAATCAGTGTATCAGCCAACGAATGCGCCACTTGGCTAAGGCGGGTATGCGATCCGGGGCAGTCGATCAGGATGAAGTCCTGACTGTTCTCCAGTGATGCGATGGCCATGGCCAAACGGCGGTCATAAGGGTTCTCGCCCTCTTTCAGATCCGCAGGGTCGACCTCGGGCAGCTCGTGATACTCTGGCGAGGGCAGCTCTTTGCCTTCACGTTCCATCGTGATCTTGCGATTTTCGATAAAGCGGCCAAAGGTTTGCTGGCGAAGATCCAAATCCAGCACACCCACGCGGTGCCCCAATCGCGACAGAGACGTTGCCACATGCATCGACACGGTGGACTTGCCCGCACCGCCCTTTTCGTTCCCGACAACAATAATATGTGCCACGCCACTATCCCCGGTATCTTGAGTGTTTTTATCTTTCGGCCACTATATGTCGCATCATTCGCAGGGGGAAGAGGCACAAAACCAATTTGTATAACTCTTTCTTGAAGGCGTTTCATTTTTGTCTAACGGCAGCCTCAAGGGTAGACATTCCACATCTAATCAACGTTGGTAGTGTTTCTGGACAGATGCCTGCCCAGAAACATCTCAGCTGGCTCTATGATCACAGATGGGCAGCGGTAAGCATGCCCGGAACCCAAGGAGACCCGATGGAAAAGAAACGCGTACTTGTTGAGTTTGGCATGGGCACATCGCTGCGCCGCGCAGACTATACTGAAGCCGCCGCCCGCGCGATCCGGGATGCGCTGTGGCACAACTCGGTCAATATGGCCGAACTGTTCGGGTTCGAGAAGACCGATATGATTGTGGATGTCGAGATCGCCGTTCAAGCGCCTGATCAGGTCGATACCAGCCGGCTGGCCAAGGATTTTCCCTATGGCAATATCTCGTTCGTTGTGACGCAGGGCGGTCTGGACATCGACAAACCGCAGGGCGGCAAGACGGTGATCGCCAACGTTGCCATTGCCGTATCCTTCATGATGGAGGCCGCGTGATGGGCGAGAAACGTATGATCCTTGAGATGGGGATGGGCAACGATCTGTATGGTCAGGACTATACCAAAGCGGCGTGCCGTGCGGTGCAGGATGCGCTGCATCATTCGTCAATCACGTTGTTTTCCACGTTGGGGCTGGATCACCAAGACATGCGCGTGTCGGTGACCATTGGCGTCGCCGAGCCCGAGAAACTGGACCTGGAAGTCGTCCGCGCCGAACTGCCCCGTGGTCGCGCCGAGGTGCGCGCGGTGAAGGGCGGGATGAACACAGATAGCGCTGGGCAGGTGCATGTGGTGGCGACGGCCGCAATCGAGGCATGGTTGCCGGATCAAGCGGGGAAGTGGAAGGTTGCATCTAGCGCCTGATTGTCAGGACATCCATTCGGTGGTATTTCAGGTAAAGCAGAACGCCGGGTTCACGGCGCTGTTTATCTGAAAGACTGACTATGACGCTTATGACGTTTGCTGCTTACGAGCAGCCGTTGAAGTGGATCGCGTTTGGCCTTGGACTGGCCAGCACGATCTCAATCGTGCAGGGGTGGCAGCTTGCAGCAATGTGCCTAAGCCTGCCCTTTTGCCTGATCTGGATCTACTGCGCATGGCTGCGCACTGAGAAGCAGCTAAAATACATCAACATCTTGTTTGCTGGGCTCTATGTCTATGGCATAGCGCGGCATTTTGTGTTGGCTCAGGTGGCCTGAAAAAAACGCCGCTTCGATTGAAGCGGCGTTTTCCATTCGAAAGAGGCGTGGTTTAGAAGCCAAAGCCTTCGTATTTCGATTTGAACTTCGACACGCGACCGCCGGTGTCCAGAAGACGGGTGCTGCCGCCGTTCCATGCCGGGTGTGCCGTGGGGTCGATGTCCAGCGCCAGTGTGTCGCCTTCGTTGCCCCAAGTCGATTTCATCTGAACGACGGTGCCGTCGGTCATTTTGACGTCGATCAGGTGGTAGTCGGGATGCAGATCCTTTTTCATATCGACGCTCCTTAAGCTTTTTTGGCTTTGTATGTGGTGTCTTCAGCGATACGTGCCGACTTACCACGACGCGAACGCAGGTAGTACAGTTTGGCGCGACGTACGCGGCCACGACGAACTACGGTGATCGAGTCAATATTGGTCGAGTGCAGCGGGAATACACGTTCCACGCCTTCACCGAAGGAAATCTTACGAACGGTGAACGAGCCGGCAATGCCTTCGCCGTTCTTACGGCTGATGCAAACGCCTTCATAGTTCTGAACACGGGTGCGCGAGCCTTCGGTCACCTTAAAGCCTACGCGAACAGTGTCGCCGGCTTTGAAATCGGGGATGTCTTTCCCCAGGGCGGCAACTTGTTCCGCCTCTAGCTGTGCGATCAGGTCCATCTGATCATCTCCTATCTGCTTGCGGTTGGTCCGCAAAGTTGGTGCCGTCCAAGAGCTCCGCGTCTTCACCGGGTCCGTTTTTCACGCCCGCGGGAGGGTAGTCCGTCGTTTCTTTGTCTGTTCCCCTGTGCTGTATGGCTGCCGAAGAAAGGCATCAGCCCAAAGGAAAACGGCCCGTGCGACTCGAAAGAGCGCCGGACGGGCGGTGTATAGGCGCTTTAGCCCTGTGGATCAAGCGCTTTGGCAGGGTGAAGCCACAGTTCAAGATAGGGGCGCAACCGGTCATGGACAGAGCGCTGATTGTTTATCGCGCAGAAGTTCAAAGCAAGGGCCTGGAACATGAAGGCTTGCACGCCTTCGGCAAGCGTCGCCGGGTCGGCGTCTTGTCGAAACGGCCCGTCGATGAACCAATCCGACAGCACCAACACGAAGCGTTCAAATGTTGCAGCAATCGGTCCAATTTCTTCTACCGTTGTGGCGCCTGAATAGCGCAGAATGACCCCGAAGACCTCACGTTCGCTGCCGATGAAGGTCATCAGCGGTGTCAGGGCGACCATAATCTGATCCACCGATGTCGGTGCGGCCCCTGCGCCAATTTGATCAAGGTGTTGGTCGATGATTTCCCCGATCATTCGGTCCAGAAGCGCGTCTTTGTCTTTGAAATGGGCAAAGAACGTACCTTTGGCAACGCCAGCACGACGCACAACTTCTTCAACCCGTAACTCGGTAAAGCTGCTGTCTTCGACAATGGCAGTTGCGGCCTCGATCAGGCGTGCGCGGGTTTTCAGAGTTCGGGGTTGGATGGCGGTCGTCATGGCGCTTTATCCCACATATTTTGACCATGGTCAAAATTCATTATTGACCGCGGTCAATTTTGTGTGCGAAGAAAATGACCGTGGTCAATTTGGAGAGTGACATGACGCAGAAACGGATATTGGTGTTGAACGGTCATCCCGCCGAAACATCGCTGAACAAGCACTTGGCAGTGCAATATGCGGACGCGGCCAAGGCGGCAGGGCACGATGTTCGCATGCTGCATATTCACGACATGGCGTTTGATGCGGATTACGGCTTTGGTGGATACAAACAGAACAAACCGCTTGAGCCGGTGCTTGAGCAGTTTCTGGAGGATTTGAAATGGGCGGGTCACGTGGTGATCGTCAGCCCGATGTGGTGGGGCGGATTGCCTGCCAAACTGAAAGGCTTGATTGACCGCACGTTTCTGCCGGGCATCGTCTTTGATTCGCGCGGTAAGGGCCTGCCGAAGCCCCTGTTGACGGGTCGATCGGCACGGGTCATCCTGACCTCGGACAGCCCGTGGTGGTATTTCCGTTTCTTCCTGCATCGCCCGCTGTTTTGGCAGCTCAGGAAACAAATCCTAGAGTTTGTGGGGCTAAAGCCTGCCCGTGTGATCCACTTCGCACAGGCCAGCCACCCTACCGATAAACAGGTTGAAAAATGGGAGCACGCGGTTGCCGCGCTTGGGCATCGCGGGGAATGAGCGACTGACCCGCGCATAAAGCCCGCGCATAAAGAAAGAGGCCGCGTCTTTGCAGAGCGGCCTCGTCCAACTTGGCGCAGGGGAAGGCGGGATTACGCCTCTTTCTTGATTTCCACCGAATGCGGATAAGGGATCGAGATGCCCTTGGCGTCGAACGCCTCTTTCACCGCTTTGGTCAGTTCGAACTTCACATTCCAGTATTCCGCGTTGTCGCACCAGACACGGGTGGTCAGGTCGACGCTGCTGTCACCCAGATTGGTCACGCGGACCCATGGGGCAGGGTCGGCGTGGATGCGGTCGTCTGCTTGTGCCAGTTCGGTGATGATCTGCATCGCCTTGTCGATGTCGTCAGCATAATCAATGCCAAAGACCAGATCGACGCGACGCGTATCGTGATGCGAGAAGTTGCGGATGATCGAGCCCCAGGCCTGTCCGTTTGGCACAATCACCTGCACGTTATCCGGGGTCACCAGCTCGGTCACGAAGAGGTTCAGGTCTTTCACCGTACCCGCCGTGCCGCCGATATCGACGAACTGTCCCAGCTTGTAGGGGCGAAAGAGCGTCAGCATGAAACCAGCCGCAATGTCGCTAAGCGTGCCCTGCAGTGCCAGACCAATGGCCAGCGTCGCCGCACTGAGCATGGCAACCAGGCTTGTCGCCTGAATGCCAAAGATGCTCAGAACAGCAGCAAGGACCATCAGAAGAATGACCCATCTGACCATCGAAGCGATGAAATTACCAAGGGTCGGGTCAATGTCGGGTGTGTTGTTCACCTTGCGACGGGCCAAGGATCCAAGGGCGTTGGCGACGATCCAGCCGATGATCAGCGTGGCAAAAGCCTTGGTAACGCTCAGGGCCAAAGGTCCATAGCTTTGGACCTGTTCAAGAAGGGTTTCCATTGTTGTGCAACCTTTAGAAAGTCAAAGAGAACGTGATCAGGTGTCGTCCTGATCCGGCGACAGGGCATCCCACAGATCTGGCCTGCGCTCACGGGTAATTTTCTCGCTCATTTCCCGTCTCCACGCGGCAACTTTGCCATGGTGGCCCGAGGTCAGGACCTCGGGAATTGTGCGGCCACGCCATTCGGCGGGGCGGGTGTATTGCGGATGTTCAAGAAGCCCGGCTGAAAAGCTTTCTTCTTCGGTCGAGGCCTCGTTGCCCAGAACGCCGGGAAGCAGTCGGACGGTGGCATCCAGCATGGCTTGGGCGGCGATCTCTCCACCTGTTAGAACGAAGTCGCCAAGGCTGATCTCTTCGATCTGGTATTCTTCCAGCACGCGTTCGTCGACACCTTCGAAGCGCCCGCACAAGATGGTCATTCCGTCGCAATCTGCAAACCGGCGCGCGGTGGCCTGATCCATTGGTTTCCCGCGTGGCGACATGTAGACGATTGGCCATTTCGCCCGATCCGACGGCACGCCACGCTGCGCCATGTCGATGGCGCGGCCCAGAATATCCGCGCGCAGCACCATACCGGCCCCGCCACCAGCGGGCGTGTCATCCACGTTGCGGTGTTTGCCTTCACCAAAGACGCGCAGGTCAATGGGCTCTAAGGCCCAGCCGCCGTCTTTCAGGGCCTTTCCGGTCAGGCTTTCGCCAAGCACACCGGGAAACGCGCCCGGGAACAGCGTGATCACCTTGGCCGTCCATGTGCCCGCAATACGCGGTGTATCCGTCATCAGCTCGCGCGGCTTTAGGCTTGCCGAAATGGCAAGGCGGCCATGAGAACGGCCACGGGATTTCGGGGAACGAGACGGCGCGCTATTTTTGTTGACCTTGGACATGTCGGCTATCTACGACAGTCAGAGTGAAATGCAAACCGTCGAGGTGCTCTTTTGCGCGAAGTTGAAGATTGCCATTCTGTCGAGAGCCAAGCGCGAGTGATTGCTGCCCAACATGATTGGCTGCGTCCGCATCTGGCCCACCTGACGTCGGTGGTTTTGGCACATCGGGTGTCGAACAAAGGGCGGCGGTTCGTTGTGCGCCTGACCAATCTTGATTGTGTGGATGATGTAGATGCCGTTGATGTCGTTCTAAAGGCCTTTGCAAGTGGGGATTCACTGGAAGAGTTCGAGCGCTGCCTAGGCGGGCATCAGAAGGCCCTCGACAATCTCGGACCGTGCGCGGTTCCCGAGATCTTATCGATCCATCCCGAAACGCGAAGTCTGCTCATGCGTCACATCGGAGGCAGAACCGCACATGACATGCTTGGACTGGCCGAATTGGGTTTGGCTAAATCTGACGACATACTGGAAGCCTGCGGTCGGTGGATCGGCCGTTTTCATCGGTCGACCTTGCAAAGCCCGCGCCCCATCGACCCGAATTTTATGCTGCGCTGGGTTGCCACAATGCGGTCCGAGGTCATGGATCGCAGTCACGATGTGCCTAGGCGGGACCTTTTCATGGCCTATGTCGATCAGATCCCTGCGATGGCCGAGGCCGTCACAGGGGAAGAAACCCCAATCGCCGTGGCACACGGAGACTTGCATCTGCGCAATCTATTGATCACGGAGAAGGGTGCCCTCGGATTGGATTTCGATGGGGTTCGAACCGTGACTACCGCGCATGACCTTGCGAAGTTTCTGGTGCGTTTCCATGGCTGGTTTGACGCCGACCCAGATACGCCAGCGCTGGATCCGTTCTGGCGGGGATATGGGGGCGATCTGAAAGACCTGTCACAGCCCGCGCTGCGCTACATCCTGCCCATTCGCCTGTTGGGGGACTGGCGGGATATTCCGAAGCAGCGCACTGACCGGCGGTCCGGGCAGCAACACCGGTTTCGGAACATCCTGAAATGCGCTGAAAAGGTATTCCGGCTTTAGGCGCCGTCTGCGTCGGGGAAAACGCCTTCGGGCGGATCCGCGACAATCCGACCTGATGCCAAATCGACCGTTGGGACCGCCTCCAACGTGAATGGCAAAAGAGCGGTGGCCGAGCTTCCGGGCAGTCTGATTTCAAGCACATCAGATGCGCCGTGATTGTGCACGGCATGGACTTTGCCAAGTTCCTGCCCGCCAGTGTCCAATACAGTCAGGCCGACCAGATCGGTGTGATAGTATTCGTCATCCGGCAAACTGGGCAGGGCATCACGGCTTACGTAAAGCTTTACGCCTTTCAGGGCGTCGGCCTCTTCCTTCGTTGCAACGCCGTCGATCCGCACAGAGAAACCGTTCTTGATCGGACGCAGCAACGTCAGGCGAATGCTGTGTTTTCCGTCTTCCGACGCAAGCGGGCCGTAATCCGCAATGGCCGTCGGTTCGGCACAGAAGCTTTTGATGCGCACATCGCCCTGAACGCCATAAGCGCCCGCGATGCTTCCTACACAAATCCGGTCGTCACTCATTTTGCACCTATGCAGACACCTTGTTCCATTTTGCCACCGCGCGCCTCGCACTTATCGCCCAAGACGCCGCGTTCATAGACCACGCCGGCGGTAAACCCTGCGCTGACAAGTATGATCAACTTCACCGGATGAAAAAGCAAACCCATTTGGCATCACCTTATATCGACAGGAAGCGAACCACGGCGGCGTTCCCACCCGGCCTTTTCCAGTTCAGGACTATCGGCGGTTTCCTCGGGCCAGCCAAGGCAGAAATAACCGACAAGGCTCCAGTTCTTGGGCACGTCCAGATCGCGGCAGAGTTGGTCAGGATTAAGGATCGACACCCAACCCAGCCCCAGCCCGCGCGAGCGCACTGCCAGCCAGAACAACATAATGGCCGAGACAACGGAATAGCGCCGCATCTCGGGCATAGTTTTTGCGCCAAGACCCGCGCCTTTGTCGGTTGCGTCGTCGCAGAAAATCGCCAGTTGGATGGGGGCGTTCTCCATCCCGGACAGTTTCAGGCCAGAATAAAGCTGCGCCTTGTCGCCGGAATAGCCGGACAGTGCATCAGCGTTGGCGGCCTTGAAATTCTCAAGCGCGGCGGCGCGGGCTGGGTCACTTTGGACCCGCACCACCCGCCACGGTTCGGACAACCCCACCGAAGGGGCCATCAAAAACGCGTCGAGGCACTGCGTCAGCAATGCCTCGTCCACAGGATCCGTGCGGAAGCGGCGCACGTCGCGCCGCCAACGCATCAGATCTTCCAGATCCGACTGAAACTCGTCTGAAAAGGCGTGCATGTCAGATCCAGTCCGAAGGATTTATTCCTCGGCAGCAGCTTCTTCAGCCGGAGCAGCGGCAGCTTCAGCAGCGGCAGCAGCTTTTTCAGCTTTCTCGGCAGCACGATCCTTGGCTTTCTGGCCCGGCTCGGCTTTTTTCATGTTGGCGCGCTCTTTCTTGGCCAGAACACCGGCGGCTTCCAGGAAGCGGCTTACGCGGTCCGACGGCTGTGCGCCTTGGTCCAGCCAGTACTGAACGCGTTCCATGTCCAGCTTTACGCGCTCTTCCGAATCTTTCGGCAGCAGCGGGTTATAGGTGCCCAGCTTTTCGATGAAACGGCCATCGCGCGGCATGCGCGAGTCTGCAGCAACAACGCGATAGAAGGGACGTTTTTTCGAGCCACCACGGGCAAGACGGATTTTCATAGCCATGAGAGTTTTCCTTTTTACTAGCTATTTGAAGGGCGTGTGCCCTGTCATTCCTGATGTTTTTTGTGATGCCTGATGACCTCATCAATGATGAAGTTCAGGAATTTCTTGGCGAATTCGGGGTCCAGATTGGCGCGGGTGGCCAGATCTTCCAGACGTTCGATTTGTTTGGCTTCCCGATCCGGGTCGGATGGGGGCAGGGCGTGTTCGGCTTTCAATTGACCCACGGCTTGCGTATGCTTGAACCGCTCGCCCAGCGTATAGACAAGGATCGCGTCCAGCCGATCAATCGACTCGCGATGTTCTTTAAGAAGGTCAGCAGCGCGGGTGGATGCGTCGGTCATAAGAAGCTTCCCTTTGGGTGACGAAAGACATTCAGGTCATCATATTTCGGCCACGGGGTGGCGGTTGGATCCTGCGTCGCACCAATGCGCAGTACAAGCGCCGCCGAACGGTGATTGTCCGGGGCGATATAGCTGACCAGAGTGTCAAGCCCAAGCGCCCCAAATCCCCACTCACGCAGAGCAACCGCAGCCTCCGAGGCAAACCCTTGCCCCTCGTGATCTGACGAATACAGCGCGTATGCGATCTCGGCTTCCGGGCGGTCATCGCCACTTCGGATACCTGCACGGCCGATGGTTTCGCCGGTATCGCGCAGCGCGATGGACAGGTAACATTCGCCTTGCGAAGCTGCGTCGGCCATGGACATCCAAGTGTCGAAAGCATCGCGTGCGTCGGATGAGGTCAGCGGTCCACCGAACCATTTTGAACGCTCATCCATGCAGAAGCCAACAAAGGCATCGCGGTCACGCGCTTCGGGGGCGCGAAGGATCAGGCGATCGGTGGTCAGGACTGCGGGGCTCATGCGTAAGCCTCCGGGGTGCCATCCGTATCGGGTGCCGGGTGGCGCCAGATGTGATAGGGGGCGTCTTCCCCCATCTCTTCATCATCCTCGAAACGCCGGGCGTTCGGGTCGATTTCGCAGCCCAAGCGCCGGGCCAGCGCGGCCGAACGGGTGTTGGCTTCGTCGATATAGCTGACGGCAGTGGTCCAGCCCAATTCTGTGAACGCCCAGTCGCGGGTCGCCAATGCCGCCTCATGGGCCAGCCCGGTTCCCTCGGCCTCTTCTGCCCAGACGGACCATGCAATTTCGTGCTCGGGCCAGCCTTCGGGATACCACGGACCGGCAGATAGAACTGGCTGGCTGCTGGCCTTGTCGACACCAACAAAAATGCCAAAGCCGCGCAGGGTCCAGTGGCCGACCATGTGGCCAAAACCGCGCCATGCATTGCGACGGGTATAGGGCCCACCGATCATACGCGCACGATCCGACCCAAGAAAGGCGGCGATGGCCTCCCAGTCGCCCATTTCGGGCTGGCGCAGCAACAGGCGCGGGGTTTCGATCGTGACGGTCATGCGGGGTTACTTCTTCTTCCCGAACCCGGACAGGCCGGGGGGCAGTCCACCGCCGCCCAGACCGGGTAGGCCACCGGGCAGCTTGCCGCCCATTGCCTTAGCCGCTTGTTCCAGCGCTTTCGGGTCCATCTGGCTGGGGTCCATACCGCCCATATCGGGCATGCCACCGCCTTTGCCGAACATGCCACCCATGGCTTGTTTCAGCATCTTGCCTTTGCCCATCTTGCCCATCTTCTTCATCATGTCGCCCATCTGGCGCTGCATTTTCAGAAGCTTGTTCAGGTCGCTGACCTCCATGCCGGCACCAGCGGCAATACGCTTTTTACGGCTGGCTTGAAGGATCTGAGGGTTGGCACGTTCGCGCTTGGTCATCGACTGGATCAGCGCGATCTGCTGTTTCAGGACCTTATCGTCCATGCCAGCGTCTTCGGCCTGTTTGGCCATTTTCTTCATGCCCGGCATCATTCCCATGATCCCCTGCATACCGCCCATCTTGATCATCTGCTCCAGCTGCATCTTCAGGTCGTTCATGTTGAACTGACCCTTCTGGAAGCGCTTCATCATACGCTCGGCCTGCTGGGCCTCGATGGTTTCTTGGGCTTTCTCAACCAGAGCAACGATGTCGCCCATGCCAAGAATACGGCCTGCGATCCGGTCGGGCTCGAAGGTTTCCAGCGCGTCCATCTTTTCGCCAAGGCCGACGAACTTGATCGGCTTACCGGTGACAGCACGCATCGACAGGGCTGCACCACCGCGTCCGTCGCCATCCATACGGGTCAGAACGACGCCCGAGATGCCGACCTTGTCGTCAAACTCCTGCGCGACTTCGACAGCGACCTGACCGGTCAGGCCGTCAACCACCAGCAGGGTCTCGCGCGGGTTCACAACGGCCGAGACTTCTTCGACCTCGCCCATCAGGACTTCGTCGATGTGCAAACGACCGGCAGTGTCGAGCATATAGACGTCATAGCCGCCCATCGTTGCCTGTTGCTTGGCACGCTTGGCGATGTCGACGGGTTTCTGGCCGGGAACGATCGGCAGGGTATCCACGCCGATCTGCGTGCCCAGAACCGCCAACTGATCCATAGCGGCGGGACGGTAGACGTCGAGCGAGGCCATCAGAACCCGCTTGCCGTCTTTTTCGGTCAGGCGCTTGGCCAGCTTCGCGGTCGTAGTCGTCTTACCGCCACCTTGCAGACCGACCATCAGGATCGGGGCAGGGGGGCTGTCGACCTTCAGTGCGCCGGGTTCGCCTTCGCCGGTCAGAACATCAACCAGCGCATCATGTACGATCTTGACGACCTGCTGGCCGGGGGTCACAGATTTGGTGACGGCCTGACCTGTGGCTTGTTCTTGGACTTTCTTGACGAAATCACGCGCGACAGGCAGCGAGACGTCAGCCTCAAGCAGCGCCACACGCACCTCGCGCAGGGCAGTTTTCACATCATCTTCGGACAGCGCACCCTGTTTCGTCAGACGGTCAAAGACGCCAGACAGGCGATCTGAGAGACTCTCGAACATATCTCGGCTCCTTTGCCGTTTCGTTTCCCCAAAGATAGGGGCGGGTTTGCGCTTTTCCAAACGCCCAAAACACGATGGCCCCTGTGGGCGTAACACGCTGACAGGGGGCGATCCCGGCATTGGGCCATGGGACCGGAAGTTTCGCACTTCCGAGATTTGGGGTGGGATTACGGCTTTGACGAGTCAGAGTCAAGCTGCATTGGGGTAGATCGCGTTTCCAGCCACCGATTGACGGCCTCGGTCGTGCGGCGTGGGCCGGACCCGTTGGTGTAATAGGACACAACCGGAAGGTTTGGCTGCCCCGTCATGACCAAGACGGGCCGGTACATGCTTGAACCGTCGCGGCGAGTCTCTTCCAGCTCGGCCCCACATAATGGGGACAGTGGATAAACGTCCTGAGCATACCCAAAGAACGATCGCGTGCGTTTGACGATCTGCCCGGCATGGGTGTCAAAGATGATCTGAACCCGTTTGGTGAAGACCAAAAAGCAGATGCCCCAGACCGATCCGCCAATCCCGCCGAACATTAGACCAAAGACCCACTCGCCCTGCGTGATGGCCGTGATGCCGACGCCCAGAAAGATCAGCATTCCCGCCATCATGGCCAAAGATATCAGCCATGGCTTGTGGTCCAGAACTAGCAGCTCAGGCGTGTTGGTCAGTATTTTCATGGTGTCAGAGTAAAAAGGAAAGCCCGACAAGAAAAGAGGGGTATTTGACCTGTGTCATGTTGCCGGGATCTTTCGCGCGTTATGTTTTTGATAAGACGACTTGAAGCCCATGAAGGAGCTGACCCATGTACAAGAACGTTCTGGTCCCGATCGCACTTGACCACGATCGCGACACCGCAGAAGCACTGGAAATTGCCAACGCGATTGCCGAAGATGGCGCAAAGATCACGGCATTGCACGTCATGGAAGAAGTGCCCGCTTACGTTGCGCAATATCTGCCGCAAGGCCAATTGGAAGACAA
Organism: Aliiroseovarius halocynthiae; assembly: GCF_007004645.1. Classification (GTDB taxonomy): domain Bacteria; phylum Pseudomonadota; class Alphaproteobacteria; order Rhodobacterales; family Rhodobacteraceae; genus Aliiroseovarius; species Aliiroseovarius halocynthiae. Next base: position 582,922 of record NZ_ML660019.1, read on the forward strand.
TGTGAACGAGCTGGAACGCCGTTTGCAAGAGGAACTGAAAGACACTCCAGGTGTGGCGATTGCCGTAATCTCGGGCCATGCGGGCCATGCAATTGTCGATTATGCGAAAGACAACAATGTCGACTGCATCGTTGTCGCCTCGCACCGCCCGGGCCTGACGGATTTCTTCCTGGGATCGACGGCCGCGCGTGTTGTACGCCACGCACCCTGTGCGGTTCACGTGTCGCGCTGACCTGCATTCCCATCTGGCGTGATCGAAAAGCGGGCCCCTTGCGGCCCGCTTTTTCGTTCTTACATGATCCCCAGAACAGGAGGATCCAAGATGAAATGTCCGGTAGACGGAACCGAGCTTTTGATGACCGAACGCCAAGGGGTCGAGATCGACTATTGCCCCAAATGCCGTGGTGTATGGTTGGACCGGGGAGAGCTGGACAAGATCATCGAAAAGGCCACGCCTGCGGTCGAACTGGACGATCCGGACCCGTATGTGGCGCCGCCTCCGCCACCGTCTGACCCCGTTCGTCAAAGCGAACCCCGGCGTATGCGGTCGCGCGAAGACATGGAACGCGGCGCGGGGATGAAGCCCGGAGCGTCGCGCAAGCGCAAGTATGATGACGACTATGACGACGACGATTATCGCCACGCCAAACGCTATAAGAAAAAGCGCCGCAAATCGGTTCTGTCCGAGCTTTTCGACATTTTTGACTGACCCAAAGGCAAGATAACATATTCATATGTAATCCAAATCGGGCTAGGCTTCTTCGTATAAGGAGGAAGCCATGCCCAAAATCAGCAAAGCCCCCGACTATCAAACCGTTATCACCACGTTCGAGATGACGCCCGGCACCTGTCAGGATCTTCTGGACGCGCTGTCGGATGCCTATGAGAGCTTCATCTCGAAGCAGCCGGGTTTCGTCGGCGCGGGGCTTCATGTGAATGATGCCCAGACGCGGATTGCCAATTACAGCCAATGGACCCGGCGCGAGGATTTCCAGGCGATGCTGCGCACCGAAGAAATGCGCGAGCGGAACCGCAAGATCGCGACCCTGTGTAAAAGCTTTGAACCCGTCATGTATGATGTGTTCGAGACGTTTAACTGATCCTGATCATAGGAACCGACATGAAATCTTTTCTGATTGCGGCGGCCATTGGCCTTTGTGCCGCCCCCGTATTTGCTGACGTCAACATTACCCCGGATATGCCCGGGGTGACGGTTCAGACTGAAAATGGCGCGGTCGAAATCTCGCGCATTGATGACCCCGCGCACGAGCTGTCGGGTGAATGGGCGCGCACCTCGCGCAACTGTCCGAATTTCTGCGTGCAGCCGATGGTGCCTGCGCCCGGCGTCACACCTATCGGCGAGCTTGAGCTTCTCGAGATGTTGCAAGATCCCGAGGCGATTGTGGTCGATAGTCGGGTCACCTCCGACCACGAAACGGGCACCATCCCGGGTGCGATTTCGATCCCCTACAACGAAGCGCCAGATCGTCTGGATGAACTGGGTTGCGAGCTGGATTTCGACGGGTTTGTCTGTGACGCGGCCAAGCCAGTTGCATTGTTCTGCAACGGAAACTGGTGTGGTCAGTCCCCCACCGCCGCCCGTCGTATGATCGAAGCCGGCTTTCCGGCCGACAAAATCTACTATTATCGTGGTGGCATGCACGCGTGGCGAATGCTGGGTTTAACGGTCACGGGTGGCAGATAAGCCACGGTCAGGCTGCCCACCATTGACCTTGGGGTGCGGGATCCCCATTCTTTTGTCACGCCGCTGGTCGGTGTGTAGGTAAGGAATGGGGCATGAGCCAGCACACTCAAATGTTGAAAAGGGCTGCATTGACGCTGGTTATGGCCATGGCGTCACAAGTCGCTGTGGCGCAAGAGCAGCTTGGCTCTTTCACAGTCTTCATCGGGAAGTCAGACCTCACGAATGACAAGGGGGCGGCCCTGTCAGAGCCGTGGAAAGTTTTGCGCCGGGATCGGGCAAACTATCACCGTTTTGGCGTCAGCCAGCCTGGAGATCAGTGGGACCCTTATTTTGGCAGCAGCCAAAGTCGCAAAAGCCTTCAAAAACTTGTCGCCCGCGGTGGTGTTGATTCCAAAGCCGCGCAAAGGCTTAAGAATGGAGGCAGTATCTTGGTGCGTGTCTTCGGGCAGGGTGGTAAACCTTCGGCGATCAAGATTTCTGTTCCCTAGATAAGCGCGCAAATTGCCTTTTGGGAGACAAGTCGCGGCTATTCTGGGTAGGCCCGGATACACGCGTCACGTGCGGCGGCTGCGGAAGGGGAAAGCTTGACGCGCTGCGCCTTTAGCCGCTCCAGCTTTTTGCGCACATCCCCCATGTCTACGCTCACGGGTGTCTCGATCGTGCGAAAACGCGTTCTGGGGCAGAGAAAAGGCTCTTTTCCTTTCACGCGACAGATGCGTGTATCGGTATAGGGGATGGTTTGCCGGTGCAGCGCATATCCACGTGCCGACGTTTCTTCCAACTTCTTTATTTGTGCGCTGACGGCGCGATACTCGGCCGTTTCACGCGCAATACACTGTTTTTGTGGTGTGGCGCAGGCCCCGAGCAATGCAAGGGAAATCCCGATAGCGGCCAGACGCTGATTTGATGCAGTGAACATGATATGCGCTCCGATACTCGATATTCTTGCATCCCATTAATAGCGGGAATGAGTCATTGAAGAAAGCACGTCCGCTCGGGTCCCTTTGACGCAGATATTCAATGCCGCTTGTGTGCAAAGGGTGGTTTCGGTATCCGTGCATCAAAGGAGCAGTTCACATGGCAAGACAGGCAGGGGCGTCCAGCGTCGAGATGGACGAGCGCGAGAAATCCAAACGTATCGGAGCATTGTCGGGTCTGTGGCCGTTCATGCGCCCTTATCGCGCCTGGATCTTCGCCGCCCTCATCGCCTTGGTGTTTACCGCCGGGATTTCGTTGATCCTGCCCATCGCGGTGCGCCGCGTGGTTGATGGCTTCGGTGAAGCGACGCCGCAGCTTCTGGACAAGTATTTCCTTGCAGCCCTCGCTGTTGCGTCGCTGCTCGCATTGGGGACTGGGCTTCGCTATTATCTTGTCACCCGATTGGGTGAACGGATCGTGTCAGATATCCGCAAAGCGGTGTTTGATCGTGTCGTCGGGATGAGCCCCGCTTTCTATGAAAATATTATGACCGGAGAGGTGCTGTCGCGCATCACAACCGACACGACGCTGATCCTGTCTGTGATCGGTTCGTCCGTTTCTGTCGCGTTGCGCAACGTGTTTATCTTTATCGGTGGGCTGATCCTGATGTTATTCACTTCGGCCAAGCTGACCGGGTTGGTGCTGCTGATCGTGCCCGCTGTGATCGTGCCAATCGTCGTGCTGGGCCGCCGTCTTCGTGTGCTGGGGCGCGAAAATCAGGAATGGATCGCCAAAAGCTCGGGCAACGCGTCCGAGGCGCTTTCGTCTGTGCAAACCGTGCAGGCTTTCACCCACGAAAACCTTAGCCGCAGCGAGTTTTCCTGTCTGACCGAGGAAAGCTTTTTGTCCGCCAAACGGCGCATCCTGACGCGTGCAATCATGACAGTGATCGTGATATCACTGATTTTCTCGGGTGTGGTCGGCGTCTTGTGGATCGGCATGCGCGATGTGACGGCGGGCGAGGTCTCGATTGGGGCGCTGGTGCAATTTGTCATATATTCGGTGATGGTGGCAGGCGCAGTTGGCGCGCTGTCTGAGATCTGGAGCGAAATTCAGCGCGCAGCAGGGGCCACGGAACGTCTGGTCGAGCTTTTGAACGCCGAAGATCAGGTCAATGACCCCGCACAGCCCACGGCGATCACATCACGCCCGACCGGTGCGCTGGCATTTGAAGACGTCACATTCCACTATCCTGCACGCCCCAGCCAGGCGGCGCTTGAAGGCATCACCTTAAATGTCACCGCGGGCGAAACCGTCGCACTTGTCGGTCCTTCGGGCGCGGGTAAAACCACAATCATTCAGTTGATCCAGCGTTTCTATGATCCCGAAAGCGGGGCGGTGAAGCTGGATGGTGTCGATCTGCGCGACATGCGCCGCGATGACTTCCGCAAGCACGTGGCGCTGGTCCCGCAGGACGCGGTGATCTTTGCCGCCTCAGCGCGCGACAATATCCGCTTTGGCCGTCCTGATGCGACGGATGCGGAAGTGGAAGCTGCTGCCAAAGCCGCCGCTGCACACGACTTCCTGTCGCGCCTGCCCGAAGGCTATGACACCTATGTGGGTGAACGCGGCGTGATGCTGTCGGGCGGTCAAAAGCAGCGGATCGCCATTGCGCGCGCGATCCTGCGCGACGCGCCGATTTTGCTGTTGGACGAGGCGACGTCGGCCCTTGATGCGGAAAGCGAACGTCTGGTGCAAGGCGCGGTAGATGAGCTGGCCCAAGGCCGCACGACCCTGATCGTGGCGCACCGGTTGGCGACTGTGAAGAAAGCCGACCGTATCGTTGTCTTCGATGAAGGCCGGATCGTCGCGCAGGGCACCCATGACGAGCTTGTGGCGCAAGACGGCCTATATGCTCGTCTGGCGCGGTTGCAGTTCACCGAAGGACAGATCTAAAGCCACTTGCTTCGACTTTCATGGCGCTTACCTTCCGTAAACGTAAATTCCACGTCACGTCAGACTTGCGAGAATGGACGTTTCAGATCATTCTCAGCTTCCAAACAGGCCTGAAATCGGGCGTAGGGAGGACGAATGATGTATGAATTTGGATCGATGATCGATCGGGATGCTGTCGAAGCAGAAATGAGCTGGGAGGCGCGGGATAAACCCAAGACGCTTTACCAGATGATCGAGCGCACAGCGCGCGCTTTCCCGGATCGCCCTGCGGCCTCGTTCCAGATCACATCCGGCCCGACGGATCCCAAGGAAACTGTGACATGGCAACAGATGTTCGAACGTTCGTGTCAGGCTGCGAACATGTACCGTGCGCTGGGCATCGAAGAAAATGATGTGGTGGCCTTTCTGCTGCCGAACTCTAACGAAACGATCTATGCGCTGATGGGGGCAGGGATCGCCGGGATCGTAAACCCGATCAACCCGCTGTTGGATGCCGAACAGGTGGCGGGTATCCTGAAAGAAACCAATGCCAAGGTTCTGGTGACCTTGAAGGCTTTCCCGAAATCCGAAGTTGCCCAACTGGCGAACGAAGCCGTCGCAATGGCCCCGAACGTCAAGACGGTGCTTGAGATTGACCTGAACAAGTATCTGAAGCCGCCGAAAAGCTGGATTGTACCGCTGATCCGCCCGAAGAACCCGGTGAAGCACAACGCAAAAGTGCTGGACTTTGTGACCGAGCTGAAGCGCCAGAACACCACCCTGGATTTCGAGGACAAGACAGACGATCGGGTCGCAGCGTATTTCCACACCGGCGGAACCACGGGCACGCCCAAGGTCGCGCAGCACAAGTATTCCGGCATGGTCTATAACGGTTGGCTGGGTGCAAACCTGCTGTTCAATGAAAAAGACGTGATCATGTGTCCGCTACCGCTGTTCCACGTCTTTGCGGTTCACGTGATTTGGATGGCCTGTCTGATGTCTGGTGCGCATTTTGTGCACCCAACGCCCGCAGGCTATCGCGGCGATGGCGTCTTTGACAATTTCTGGAAGCTGATCGAACGCTATAAAGTTAGCTTTATGATCACGGTGCCCACTGCGATTTCCGCCCTGATGCAGCGTCCGGTCGATGCAGATGTCTCGTCCTTGAAAACTGCGTTCTCGGGGTCAGCACCGCTGCCCATCGAGCTTTATAACCGCTTTGTTGACGCGACCGGTGTGAATATCGTCGAAGGCTATGGTCTGACGGAAGCCACCTGCCTGGTGTCCTGCAACCCGCCCACCGGCGCGAAGAAGGTGGGTTCGGTGGGCGTGCCGTTCCCCTACACAGATGTGAAAATCCTGACCTGCGATGGGGATGGAAACGTGTCGAAAGAGCATGGCGTGGACGAGGTCGGCGAGATCTGCTTGTCCAACCCCGGTGTCTTTGCGGGCCATACCTATACCGAAGCCGCCAAGAACCGCGATCTGTTCGCGCAAGGGACGCATTTGCGTACTGGAGATTTGGGGCGGCTGGATGAAGATGGATACCTGTGGATCACCGGCCGGGCCAAGGATCTGATTATTCGTGGGGGCCACAACATTGACCCCGCAGAGATCGAAGAAGTTCTGGCTGGACACGAGGCCGTCGCCATGGTTGGCGCCATTGGTCAGCCTGACAGCTACGCGGGCGAATTGCCCTGTGCCTATGTCGAACTTGTGGGCGGTGCTCAGGTCACTACGGAAGAGCTGATGGTCTTTGCCAAAAGCCACATCCACGAGAAAGCTGCGTTGCCCAAGCATATCGAGATCTTGGACGAATTGCCCAAGACCGCTGTTGGGAAGGTGTTTAAGCCCGACCTGCGCAAATCAGCAATTACTCGGATCTATAACAAAGCTTTGGCGGATGCAGGCCACGCTGCCCATGTGGCCGAGGTGCTGGACGACAAGAAACGTGGTCTGGTGGCCCGCCTGCAAGCCACGGGCGATGTGGACTATGATGCGGTCAAACATTGTCTGGGCGAATTCACGCGCCCATTTGAATGGATGGACTGATCCACCGGATCACTTCAAAATGGGCGGCCATGGTGTGTAGTGTCATGGCCGTTCTTGATGGATTTTGCTGCCATCATTTGCCGAGCGATGGATGAACAACATCAAAATCCAAGGCCCTTGACTTGTCGGCCATATAGGGCTGGTCGCAGCTGCCCAGAGGCACACGAAACTGCTATGGGTGTCGGTCAAAATGCCTTGTCTGTGTGTTTCTGACGGTTGGGTGAACAGAAACGCCAAGATCAGTGTGGAATCCCGGGGCGTCGACATTCTGACATTCCTTCTTCGTGGCAGCAAGCCACAGTCAAGGAAGCGAAGCGACCCTGTATACGGCCCGTTCGTTTGGGGAGCGTTTACTGGATCTATCATAGTGAGGTATCAGTTTGTTCTCCGCAGCGCGAACGACCAACTTCGAGTATTGTAAGCATAGCGGATGGATTGCGCCGGTGTGTTCGGGCGGCATCGGGTCACCATTGCCTAGGTCTACTCGGGACCGGAAATGGCGGGCGATGTCGGTTGTGTGTGAAATTTCTGAGATGCAATTAAAGGCAGCCTCGCGCCCAAGCTGGCGTAAGCTTTGGGCGCGATGATTGACTGGAATACTCTTCATGGCAGCAGTCTAGAAAAGCATTCCGCTGCTGGGGCCTCACACCTGCGGATGTCGCGGAAGGCGCCGATGAAGGAGAGATGAGCTCACAATCAATTCCCCTGGAACCTCTCGCGCGAAGCTGTCTTGCAGGTGTACTTAGACGTGTGCGAACACTAAAGTTAGGTGTTCCCCAAGATGATCGAGACAAAAATGGACAAACTCTCTGTCATGAACGCCTTTCGCCGTATCGTTGAGCGAGGCAGCTTTGCGCGCGCTGCGGAAGATCTTGGGGTTTCGCCTGCACTTTTGAGCCGCGAAGTTAAGCTGCTTGAGGAAAGTCTGGGAGCCGTATTGCTCGCCCGCACGACACGTTCGATGTCGCTTACCGAAGCCGGGCAGCTCTACTACGACGAAGCGACGGGCATTCTTGAGGGCGTGTCTCAGATGGAAACACGCATACGCGACGGGGCCGGGGCGGTTCGCGGTCATCTTAAAGTGAATGCCTCCAGTTCTTTCGGGCAGACGGTGATTGCACCTGTCCTGCCAAAATTTCTCGACACCTATCCTGACCTGCGCTTTTCACTGTCAATGGATGACCGGGTGGTCGACATGGTGGAAGGCGGATTTGATGTTTCGATCCGAATCCGTGCGGCCATGCCTGACTCTGCGCTTGTGGCGCGCAAGCTAGGCACGGTGCGGCAGCAGGTTTTTGCGGCTCCATCCTACCTAGATCGCGTCGGAAGCTTGCACTCGCCGCAAGACATTCCGAACCACCGCATCATCGGCTTTCTGTTGGCAGATCACCTTGCGGCTTGGACTCTTCATGGTCAGTCTGAAACGGTGACCTTGGATCTCGACCCAACCATCCGGGTCGGTAACAGTCTTGTATTGCGCGATCTGTTGATCTCGGGACAAGGCATCGGCACATTGCCAGACTTCGTTTCAAAGGATGCGGTCGCGCGTGGCGAGCTGGTTAGAGTGCTTCCCGACTGGGAACTGCCCGCACCTGAAATCTTTGCTGTGACATCCTCACGGCTCGGCATGGATAAAAAGGTAACGGCGTTTCTCGATCATCTGCGCATTATAATGCACCCCTAGTATTCCTTAATAGGCGTGAAGAGTGAAATTACTGCGGGCCGGTTAATCCCGGCGGCCACTTCTCCGATCCTCTCAGGCAACAAAACCTTAAGCCCTGAGAGGTTCCTATGACCCGTGTTCTTTACTGTTCCGGCTCCGAATATGTCTGCCCACTTGGCAATTGGGAGGTATGAGAATGTCTCGCATAGCCGATGTTGTTCTTACGGCGCTTGCGCCAGTGGTTTGGGGGAGCACTTACCTTGTCACGACTGAGACATTGCCTGCAGGCTATCCGGTAACCATCGCGGCGCTGCGGGCGTTTCCCGCGGGGCTGCTATTGTTGATGCTCACGCGGTGTCTTCCGCCACGCGTATGGCTTGGGCGCGTCTTCTTGCTTGGCAGCTTTAACTTTGCCTTGTTCTGGGTGCTATTGTTCGTCGCCGCCTACCGGCTTCCCGGTGGGGTCGCGGCGACACTTGGAGCGCTTCAAGCGATGATGGTCATTTTGATGGCGCGCGGTTGGCTTGGAACACCGATCAGAGCAGGAGCCGTTGCCGCGGCTGCCTTGGGCATCCTTGGCGTTGCATTGTTGTTGGTTGGGCCCGAAGCAGCGCTTGATCCCTTAGGCGTCGCCGCTGGTCTGGGCGGTGCGGGCTCCATGGCAGCCGGCACGGTGCTTAGCCGCAAATGGCAACCGCCGGTTTCAGCCCTTAGCTTCACCGCCTGGCAGCTGACCGCCGGGGGGCTGATATTGTTGCCGTTTGCACTGATGTTCGAGCCACCCTTGCCGCCGCTATCGGCGACCAGTGTCGCAGGACTGATCTGGCTGAGCCTTATCGGTGCGGCCGCATCCTATGTGCTTTGGTTCCGGGGCGTGGCCCGTATCGAACCCAGTGCTGTTTCCATGTTAGGCATGATGAGCCCGGTGACAGCGGTTCTGCTGGGCTGGGTGGTGTTGGGGCAATCGCTGTCGTTCTTGCAGGCGATTGGCGCGGTCATTGTTTTGGTCTCGGTCTGGGCAGGGCAGCGCGCGAACCGCCCCGGCGTCAATGCCACGATAGTGAAGCACACGAGCACACGCGCGCGAAACGCATAACGACCAGTGAAGAGATAGCCAACCTAGCTCCGACGCGCGACCTAGCTCGCGAAGCTGGGTTCGCTGAATTGCAGTATCTTGTAATCATCGCTACAGGGCTTGGTGCGGAACTTGGTCAACGCGCTGACGATCCTTGCAGAGACAGCCTTCTGCGTCAGGTTGCTTGCGCAATCGCGTGATACATCTCATGCCTTATGGGGCACACGGAATTGATGCCGCCACGGTCTGAGGGCGTTATCCCACTATCAACTGCTTAAGCTGCAAGGCTTCGTGTTCGACCTCGTTCAAGCGGTGGCTAATGACATCCCCGATTGTCACCATACCAACCGGCCCCGCGTCGCCCATAACTGGCATGTGGCGAAAGCGCCCGTCGCTCATCCGTTTCAGAACCGAAACGAGCCCGTCTTCGGCGCTGCAGGTTTCGACCTCTTTGGTCATGACGTCCTGAACAAGCTGCGGCAGGGTTTGGCCTGGCGTATCCGCCAATTTTCGCACAATGTCGCGTTCTGACAGGATCCCGCACAGCGCGCCGGCCTCATCCGTAACGACCAAAGCACCGATTCGTTCATCCCGAAGCACCTCGACGGCACGCCCAAGTGTTTCGCCGGGGCGAATAGCAATCACAGCAGCGCCTTTGCGGCTCAGGATATCTCCTACAACGGCAGACTTGGTCTTGAGATTGCTGGTCGGATCCTGGCTATGGCTTTGCGATCCTTCGCGATCTTTCCGCATGGGGGCCTGATACGACGTGGGCATGAATGCTCTCCTCCCTGAACTGTTTGCTGTAGGCGCGTATAGGTAGCATAACCCAGCAATCGCATTCAGGAGACAAAAAATGTCACAGCTCGCGCTTTCATCCCCGCTTGCCACGGTGATTTTCGTGTTGGCATGCTTTTGTGGGTATCAATATCGCCGGGTCTGGAAAGCAGAAGGCCCACGCTATTTGCTGTGGGCCTATGGGATATTGGCAGCCGCCGGGCTGTTGATTTTGGGCTTTGTCCCATTGTCGCCAGCAGGGTAGGGCGCGTGCCTTAGCTTTCGGCCTGTATGCTCTCCAGCATCTTGCGCTTGCGCGGGCATCCTTGCAGGCGGTCGCGCAGCGGGCTGTTGGGGTCAATTTCCTTGCTGCACACAAGGCATTGATCCGCGTCGCTGATCGCATTCAGGCCACCACAGCTGCCTTTGATGGTGCGCCCTGCCATGATCACGCCAAGCGCCATGCCCAGCATGATGATCAGCAAAACGCCAAAGGTCAGAAGAAAGGTGGCCATGAGAATGCTCCGATTCGTTAGGCGGTCAGGCGGGTGAAGGCGTCGCTTGCGGACGACTTGAACTGCAGTGTCGACGCTTCGGTATCACGCTCGACAAACAGCACAGCAACGTCATGGGCAGCCGCAATTTCCAGACCTCGTTCGCGGCCCAGAATCAGCATCGCGGTGGCCCATGCGTCAGCCATCATCGAATCCTCAGCCAGAACCGTGGCCGAGGCAGTGCGGTGCGTGATCGGCTGGCCGGTGGCCGGATCAATCACGTGCGAATAGCGCTGGCCGTCCTGTTCGAAATAGTTGCGGTAGTCGCCGGACGACGCCAGCCCCAGACCCGAGATGCCAACCACGTCAAAGACGCCGTTGTTCAGCGAAGCTGGGGTTTCGATGCCAATCTGCCAGGGTAGGCCATCGGGATTGCGGCCCGAAGCGTAAAGGTCGCCGCCGATCTCGACCATATAGTCGGTGATGCCCAGAGCTTCGAGCGCCTGACCCACGCGATCAGCGCCATAGCCTTTGCCGATGGCAGCCAGATAAACCTGTGCATCTGCTTGTTTTTTCTGAAGCGCGTCGGCGCCAACGCTGATCGTGTTGTGGTGACCGACCGATGCCAAAGCGTTGTCAATTTCGGCCTGTGCGGGCATCGGGCGCTTGCCCGGCGCTCCAAAGCCCCACAGCTCGATCAGTGGGCCCATTGTGGTGTCGAAGCGGCCTTCGCTTGCTGTATATACGGTGTCGGCTGCTTTCATCACATGCGCCAGTTCCGGCGAGACCTGAACCGGCGCCGTGTTGGCGGCTGCGTTGAAGCGCGAAATCTCGGAGTTGGGATCCCAGTTCGACATCTGCTGGTTTACTTCCGCCAGCGCGCCATTGATCGCAGATTTCACATCCGCTTCGTTCGTGCTTTTCGACGAGTCGATGGCCACAACGTTATATGTGGTCCCCATCGTCAGGCCCGACAGGTTGAAGACACGAGCAGCGGATCCTTTGCAAGCGGCCAAGGCCAGCGGCATGAACAGGATGGAACGGCGTGAGAATTTGATCATGTCGGGCACAGCGGAACCTCTTTCAGTCGCGATCGGATCGTATTTCGATAATCAGTCAGGCTTCTCTTAGAGAATTATGCTCTTTTCAACAAGAAAATGGCGTTCACAATTTCAAGAAATGCTATTCACAGTGAAAAAAGGGCCTTTCGACCACGGCTGAGTTCGGGCATATAGCGGCAAGTCAATCTAAGAGGTGAACACTGTGCAGCGTTTTCAGCTACGCAAAGGATTGAACATTCCGATTACTGGCGCCCCCAAACCGGGCGTGGAAGATGGCCCGTCGCCGCGCATGGTTGCGGTGCTGGGGGATGACTATGTCGGCTGGAAGCCGCGGATCTTGGTCGCAGAAGGCGATGTGGTTGGGGCAGGTGCTCCGATCCTGATCAGCAAAGATATGCCGGATGTGCATGTCGTGTCGCCCGTGGCAGGTACCGTCAAAGCGATCAACCGTGGCGCGCGCCGCAAACTGATCAGCGTCGAAATCGAAGTGTCCAATGATGCCGCCCAACCGGTGGATTTCTCAAATGCCGGTGACCTGTCAACGCCTGAGGGCCTGACCCAGCGCCTGTGCGCGGCCGGTTTGTGGACCGCGTTCCGTACACGTCCCTATTCTAAGGTGCCTGACCCGGCCAGCCGTCCGGCGGCGATCTTCGTGAACGCCATGGATACCGAGCCGCTGGCCGCCGATCCTGCCGTGATCATTGCTGAGGATGCGGACGCTTTCGCCAATGGTCTGGAAGCGGTTGCTGCGCTGAGCGACGGTAAGACCTATCTGTGTCAGGCTGATGGTGTGACCCTACCAGGGCAAGACATCGCCGGTGTTGAAGCCGCCGCATTTGCAGGTCCGCACCCGGCAGGTCTGCCCGGCACGCATATGCATTTCCTAGAGCCGCCCCGCGCGGACAAGACGGTTTGGACCATCAGCTATCAGGACGTGATCGTCATTGGTCGTCTGTTGGCAACCGGCACGTATGATGCGTCCTGCGTCATCTCGCTGGCTGGCCCGGCATGTGCCAACCCGCGTCTGGTTCGCACCATTGCGGGTGCGTCGATGGCGGATCTGGTGACAGGTGATATTCCCGCGGATCTGCAGGTGCGCATGATCTCGGGCTCGGTCCTCAGCGGTCGTGCGGGCGAGGGCGCGGATGGCTATCTTGGCCGCTACGCCCGTCAAATCACCTTGATCGAAGAAGATACGAAGCAGATCCCGATGGGTTGGATCCGCCCGATGTTCGCCAAATACGCGGTTCAGCCGGTTCTGGGATCAGCCTTTGCCAAGCGAGAATTCCCGCTGACCTCGAACTTGAACGGCGGTCGCCGCGCGATGGTGCCCACCGGCACATTTGAAGAGCTGATGCCGCAGGACTTTCTGCCCACGCAGCTTCTGCGCGCGCTTCTGGTGATGGACACGGATCAGGCACAGGCGCTGGGTGCGCTTGAACTGGACGAAGAAGACCTTGGTCTTGTCGGCTTTGCCTGTCCTGCGAAATATGAATACGGGATGGCGCTGCGCGACAACCTGACTAAGATCGAGAAAGAGGGGTAGACCTTTGGGCTTGCGTAATTTTTTCGATCGGATCGAACCGAACTTCGTAAAAGGCGGCAAATACGAGCGATATTTCCCCATCTACGAGATGGTGGAAAGCATTCTCTACACGCCGAAAACGGTCACAACCGTGGCGCCCCATGCGCGGTCATATGTCGATATGAAACGCATCATGACCTATGTGGTGCTGTCGACGATCCCTTGTATCCTGATGGCGCTGTATAACACCGGCTTTCAGACCAACATGGCGATTGCCGAGTTCGGTGCCGCGGGCTGGCGTGCCGCAATCATTGAGGCGCTGGGCATCGGGTTCAACCCGGCCAGCACCTTTGCCAACATGGCGCATGGGCTTCTATACTTCCTGCCGATCTATATCGTCACGCTAGTTGCAGGCGGTGTTTTCGAGGTCATTTTCGCTACGGTGCGCAAGCACGAAGTGAACGAAGGCTTCCTTGTTTCCTCAATGCTTTACGCTCTGATCGTGCCCGCAACCACGCCCCTATGGCAGGTCGCGCTTGGCATCATCTTCGGAGTGGTTATCGGTAAAGAGGTCTTCGGCGGCACCGGCAAGAACTTCCTGAACCCTGCACTGACGGGCCGTGCGTTCCTGTACTTTGCCTATCCCGCACAGCTGTCGGGCGACAGCGTCTGGGTGCCGGTCGATGGCTTCACCGGCGCAACCGCGCTGGCAGTATCCGCTTCGGACGGCGTTCAGGCACTGGCCGCGCGCGGTATCACCTGGTGGGACAGCTTCTATGGCTTCGTGCCCGGCTCGATGGGCGAGACCTCGACCCTTGCCTGTATCCTTGGTCTGATTTTCCTTCTGGTCACCAAGATTGCCAACTACCGCATGGTTGTCGGCTGTCTGGCTGGGATGATCGGCTTCTCACTGCTTCTGAACTGGATCGGCTCTGACACCAACCCGATGTTCGCGATGCCGTGGTACTGGCACCTTGTGCTGGGCGGTTATGCCTTCGGTCTGGTCTTCATGGTGACCGAGCCCGTTTCGGGCGCGCACACCAACACGGGCCGCTATATCTATGGCGCGCTGATCGGCTTCATGGTCGTGATGATCCGCGTCATCAACCCGGCTTTCCCGGAAGGCATGATGCTGGCGATCCTGTTCGGCAACGTCTTCGCTCCGCTGATCGACTATTTCGTCGTTCAGGCCAACATCAAACGCAGGGCAAAACGCCATGTCTGATAACGATCTGAACACCAAAAAAGGCCCCATCCGCCGCTTTCTTGATGCGCCCGCCGACTCGGTTGGCAAAACGGTCTTCGTGGCTGTGGCGCTCTGCCTTGTCGCCTCGATGATCGTGTCGGCCGCTGCCGTGGCGCTGCGCCCGCTGCAAGAGGTCAACGCGCTGAAAGACAAGCAGATCAACATTCTGCAAGTCGCAGGCATCTATGATCCGAACGCAGATGTGGTCGAAAGCTTCCAAGCTTTTGAGGCCCGCGTTCTTGAACTGGAAACCGGTACCTTCACAGACGCATTTGACGTGGCCAGCTTTGATGACCGCACCGCTGCAGACGATCCTGCAACTTCGGTTGCTCTGGATGACGACCCGGCAGGCATCGTGCGTCAGGGCAAGTTCGTCACCGTTTATCTACTGCGCGACGACGCGGGCGCGATCGACAAGGTGATCCTGCCGATCCACGGCTATGGCTTGTGGTCGACGCTCTATGGTTTCATTGCGCTGGAAGAGAACGGCAACGACATCTTCGCACTGCAATTCTATGAACACGCCGAGACCCCGGGTCTGGGTGCCGAAGTGGACAATCCACGTTGGAAGTCGCTTTGGAATGGCAAGAAACTGGCCGACGAAAGCGGGCAGCTTCAGATCAGCGTGACCAAAGCGGTTCCGGCAGCTGGTAAGGACTACCACATCGACGCGCTGGCAGGGGCGACCTTGACCACTGCTGGTGTTCACAACCTTCTGAACTTCTGGATGGGTGAGAGCGGCTATGCGCCCTTCCTGGCAAATCTGAAAGCGGGGGATATCTGATGGCCCATAAACGCAGAGAGATGCTGATCGACCCCTTGGTCGACAACAACCCGATCACCCTGCAGGTGCTAGGGATCTGTTCGGCACTGGCGGTGACCTCGTCGCTTCAGGTGGCCTTCGTTATGGCCATCGCGGTGACCTTGGTGACGGCGTTTTCATCCATGTTTATCTCGATGATCCGCAGCCAGATCCCCGGGTCGATCCGTATTATCGTACAGATGGTGATCATCGCTTCACTGGTGATCCTGGTGGATCAGGTGCTGAAGGCCTTCGCTTACGAGATCTCGAAAACCCTGTCGGTTTTCGTGGGCCTGATCATCACTAACTGTATCGTGATGGGCCGGGCCGAGGCTTTCGCCATGAAAAACGGCCCGATCGACAGCTTCATTGACGGCGTCGGCAACGGGCTGGGCTATGGCCTGATCCTGATGCTGGTCGGCGTGATCCGCGAGCTGTTTGGCTCGGGCAGCCTGTTTGGCGTGACCATTCTGGAAACTGTGAATAACGGTGGCTGGTATGTCCCTAACGGTCTGCTGCTTCTGCCCCCGTCTGCATTCTTCATTATTGGCCTGCTGATCTGGGCGTTCCGTACATGGAAACCCGGTCAGGTCGAAGAGCGTGAATACAAAATTCAAACGGTCGAGGCCCACTGATGGAAGCGCTTCTCTCCCTCGCCGTGAAGGCGATCTTCGTTGAAAACCTGGCTCTGTCCTTCTTTCTTGGCATGTGTACCTTCATCGCTGTCTCGAAGAAGATCTCGACCGCGATTGGTCTGGGCATTTCGGTCATGGTCGTGCAGTCGATTACGGTCCCGGCCAACAACCTGATCCTGACCTATCTGTTGGCACCCGGTGCGCTAAGTTGGGCAGGCTTTGCGGATGTCGACCTGACGTTTCTTGGTCTGATTTCCTATATCGGCGTGATCGCCGCTCTGGTGCAGATCCTCGAGATGGTTTTGGATAAATACTTCCCGCCGCTTTACAATGCGCTGGGTGTATTCCTGCCGCTGATCACGGTGAACTGCGCCATCTTGGGTGGCTCGTTGTTCATGGTGGAACGCAGCTATGACTTCGCGGAATCGGTGACCTACGGCATCTCGTCGGGCTTCGGCTGGGCGCTGGCCATCACTGCGATGGCAGGGGTGCGCGAAAAGCTGAAATACTCGGACATTCCTGATGGCCTGCAAGGGCTGGGGATCACCTTTATCACGGCTGGACTGATGGCGATGGCCTTTATGTCCTTCTCTGGCGTGAAACTGTAAGGAAGAAAGATATGGCAACCTTTAGCCTTGGCATCATCCTTTTCACTCTGATCGTTCTGGCGCTGGTCACGATCATTCTGGCCGCGCGCTCGAAGCTGGTGTCGACGGGCAATGTGAACATCACCATCAATGGCGAGAAGACCGTGTCGGTCCCCGCCGGTGGCAAGCTTTTGCAGACGTTGGCCGAGCAACAGCTATTCGTGCCGTCTGCCTGTGGCGGCGGCGGGACCTGTGCGCAGTGCCGTGTGAAAATCCATTCGGGCGGCGGATCGATCCTGCCGACCGAGGAAAGCCACATCACCAAGCGTGAAGCCGCCTGTGGCGACCGCCTGTCATGTCAGGTGGCTGTGAAGCAAGACATGAACATCGAAGTCCCGGAAGAAGTCTTCGGCGTGAAAAAGTGGGAATGCACCGTGCGTTCCAATGACAACGTCGCAACCTTCATCAAGAACTTGGTTCTTGAGCTGCCGGAAGGCGAGGACGTGAACTTCCGCGCGGGTGGTTACATCCAGATCGAGGCTCCGGCCCACAAGTTGAACTATAAAGAGTTCGACATTGGCGAAGAGTATCACGAGGATTGGGACAAGTTTAATCTGTGGCAGTACGAAAGCACCGTAGGCGAACCGATTGAACGTGCCTATTCCATGGCAAACTACCCGGACGAAAAGGGCCTGATCATGCTGAACGTGCGTGTGGCCTCGCCGCCGCCGGGATCGCAGGGCATTCCACCCGGTCAGATGTCGTCCTATATCTTCAACCTGAAGCCGGGCGACAAAGTCACGATCTCGGGTCCGTTCGGCGAGTTCTTCGCCCGCGAGACCGAGAAGGAAATGGTCTTCATCGGCGGTGGTGCGGGTATGGCGCCCATGCGTTCACACATCTTCGACCAGCTGAAGCGTCTGAAGAACAAAGATCGCAAGATCACCTTCTGGTATGGTGCACGCTCGAAGAAAGAGATGTTCTTTGTCGAGGATTTCGACAGTCTGGCCGCGGAATTCCCGAACTTCACATGGCATGTGGCCCTGTCGGATGCGCTGCCCGAGGATGATTGGGGCGGTTATACTGGATTCATCCACAATGTCCTGTATGACGAATATCTGAAAGATCATCCGAATCCAGAGGACTGCGAGTATTACATGTGTGGCCCTCCCATCATGAACCAGTCGGTGATCAACATGCTGCTGGATCTTGGCGTCGACCGCGAAGACATCATGCTGGATGATTTTGGCGGGTAAGCGCAAAAACATTCGCATATATGAGACTGAAAAGATGCCCCGAGTAAGCCTTGCTCGGGGCATCTTTTATAGGCGATGGTGGCTTTGAATGCGGATCGGTCTCGAAGTCGATCAGTTGACCGTGGAATGTCGATCTTCTAGTTTGATAGATCGCAAGCTGAGGATGCAATGGTTCTAAGCTCTTTAAGTGCCGGTGCGCTGGAACGACTGCGGCAGCGTGGTCATACCCGCATCTTTAAAAAGAAAGATGTGGTGTTTCGTTTTGGCGATCCCGGTCTAACACTTTTGATTGTGACGTCCGGAAGGGCCGAAGTCAGTGTGACCTCTGTTCTGGGGCAGAAATCCATTTTGGGCGTGGCCACGGAAGGGGACGTGCTGGGTGACATTGCTTGTCTGGATGGTGGCCCGCGCAGCGCTGATGTGATCGCTTTGGATCGCATGGAGGTGGTCGAGGTGCAGCGCGGTGAGGTGTTGCTGATGCTGCGCGAAGACCCAGACAGCGCCATACTCGTGATCGAAGCGCTATGCCAGAAAGCCCGTAATGCGTCTGAAATGTTTGAGGTGCAGACGTTGCATAGTGGGCAGGCGCGCTTGGCTGCCTGCCTTTTACGTCTTCTGACAACATCCACGCAAACGGATGAGGGTGTGCCGGCGATCAAGGTGAGCCAAAGCTGGCTGGGGGCCTATGCCAGCCTCACGCGTGAGAACGTAAACAGGCAGCTGAAGACTTGGGCTCGCGAAGGTGTCGCCCGCTTCGAGAAGGGGTTTGTCGTGATCGATGATCTTGAGCGCTTGGAAGAGATTTCGCTGGGCGATGATCAATAAAGTGACCTAAAGGGCACATCAATAGATTGAAAATGCAGAAATTTCGCTAGATTTTATCCAATATGTGACGCGCGTCACAGCTAGCCAGATGGCGGCATGCTATCCAAATGGAGAAGACGCTGAAAGCTTTTGGGGAAAGTTATTTTAGCACGCTTAGATAGATGGAGCTCGCTTTGGGTGGCGCTGGAAACGGCGTTTTGGAGTGAGAATTTTACCCGGACTCCGGGACGCCTAAGTGTCTTCCCCCGTCAGATGACGGACGGGGTTTGGCTATGCCATTTTTGGCTGCCGTGAGTGGTGAGGCGCTACGTCAACTCTGGGTTTTCAAATCCGGAGGCGCCGACTCACCGCTTTGAAGTCGCGTTAGCTCTGTCCGTATATCACGGATGGAGTGGTCCCATTCGTGTTCACCGCAGGTTTCAGACAAATGTTCGGCTCGTTCAATCAATGCCTGCGCGGTCTCAAGATCTCCGTTCGCCAGATGTGCCTTTGCCAATGTCGCTGTATAGAAAGGTGCGTTGAGATCGGCCCCAATATTACTGGCTTTCTGTGTCAAAATCTCAAGTGCCGCAGGTGCCTCGGATGTATCGCCCTGATAGATTAGTAGAATCGTTAACCAGACGCGCCCCATTAGCGACCAATATTGTGCTTTTTGGGCGTCTGCGATTTCGATCCCAGCCTCAACTTCCTGCACTGCAAGCTCCAAATGACCGCCTGCGAGCAGGGCCTGCCCCCCAAAAATGTGAATCCATGGGATCTGTGCGATTGCGCCGATCTCATCCAGATGTTCTTGTGCTTGCGCCATGGCCTCCAGCGCCCCATCAAGATTTCCCATCCGGCTGGCCACGTGCGCATCTGCGGAAAGCACGGAGGCCAAGGGGTCCGCGCCGAGCTCTAAGAATAGGCGACCGTGATCTTTCGTCCGATAAAATGCCTTCAGTTGTGCGCTGGCCTTAGCTGCCTTATCGAACTCACCAGCATAAAGCGCATACGCGGTTTCGTTCACAAGCCAAATGACCTTCAACTCATCATCGCCGTTCTGGGCCAGCTGGCGCATCATGTCGACATATTCTGCACTTTCGTGCACACGACCATTGATGATGCGATGCGCAAACAATCCGTACAGCGCCGTCATGCGCTGGCGGTCGGTTCCTTCGGCAAAGGCGATGGCGTCTTCCAGCAACTGATAGCGCTCTAGCACAATCGGGTGCGAGAAACCCATGCGTTGCACAGTGGCGCTGGCCAGAAGCGACAGAACGGGCAAATATTCGGGGCGTGTAACCTTCTCGGGCGCGGCCTGATCTTCCATATCGGCGCGGGCTTGGTCCAGATAGGTCATAGACTGATCAAAGTTCACCGCCATCAGCATGTGAATGCCTGCGGCCATACAAGTGGCCGGCATTTGATCATGGTCACGCGCTGCAATCCGGTGGTCGGCCAATAGATGCGGGAAAGCCGCGCAGTAGGCTGGATCGTGAGTTTGCATGGCGTCGGCAAATGCCTTGTGCAGCTTACGACGCCTTTTGCCTGGTATCATCTCGTACGCCGCATCGCGAAGCAGGACGTGATCGAAGAACAGTCCACCATCCGCGTAAGGGTTAAAGATCCCGCGAATGGTCAGAACCCGCAGCTCATCTTCAAGGTTTGGGCGATCCGGTAGCAAATGCGCCACGCGTTCCGGGAGGAACACACGCCCAAGGACCGAGGCGCATTGGATCACATCGCGCAAGGGGCCAAAGCTGTTCAGAATGGCTTGGAACGTTGCCTCGATTGTTTGCGGCAGCTGCTGTGCCCCATCATCCTTCCAGAATTGGCGGGCGTGGGTCGCGAGTGCGGACAGGAACAGAGGGTTGCCTTCAGCGGCTTCAATAATGCTTTTGCGCTTCGTGTCATCCAACTCTGGATAAGAAGCCAGCGCGTTTTGTGCAGCAGCATCGCTTAGCGGCGACAGGTGCACGGCTTCGATTTGGTTGCTCGTCAAAAGCGCGTCGATTTTCTCAGATGGGCGGCTGGTTACGACGACGCGAGTTGCACTACCTTCCTCGCCCAGCAATGCACGAAGCACGGCAATCGTATCATCATCGAACCAGTGTAGATCGTCGAAGGTCAGTGCGGCATTGCGTGATTGCGCCAACGCTCCAAGCGTGCGGGAGGTTAGGTCAATCCGTAGGGATTGAAGCTGTTCAGGTGTTAACAAAACGGGAGACGCGGATTGCAGACCCAAGGTTCCTGCCATGACCGATGCGTCTTGATCCGTCACTGTAAGACCAATCGCCCGAAGTTGCGCCGCCAAGTCTGCTTGCGTTGACGTCTCGGTTAGACCCAGAGTGCGCTGAATGCTCTCGATCACTGGGAACAGCGCAGTTTGTTGCAGGTTCGCCCGCGCATCTATTCGGATGACGCCCCCGTCTTGGCGATTGCGGCTAAAGGCATTCAGCAACACCGTTTTTCCGATCCCTGCGGGCCCAATTAGCGCGTGCGCTCGCTGTGCGCCCTCCTGAAGCAGCGCAAGTTCCTTGTCGCGCTCAAGAAGCGCATCTGCGTCAGTATGGTCCTCCCGAAAGTGGAAGCCCGTCACTTCGATCAACTCGACAGGTTGGTCGATGCCTTTCAGCTTCTTGATGTCATGCGATGCTTCTTCAAGTTTCGCCAACCGCGACAGAAACGACCTGGTCTGACCCGAGATCATGACACCGCCAGGTTTTGCCTGCTCCTGCAAGCGCGCGGCGCGGTTTACATACAGGCCAGTCAGTTGCGGGAACAGAGCGCCCTGTTGACCCACACGGCACATAATCTGCCCCGTGTCGATCCCAACACGCACCTGCAACCCGCTCACCCGTTCAGGCATGGCTTTGGCAATTGACAAACCTGAGGCAATTGCAGACAGCGCTGAATCTTCACCATCGTGATCCAGCCCGAAACAGGATAACACCCCGTCGCCATAGCGTTGCAGGACGTGACCACGGTAAGTCTCGACCGTTTCGTTTACTTGCTGGTGAAAGGCAGCAATGCTGTCGTCATAGGCTTCAAGTTCGTTTGAATTGGCGAATGCCGTCGACCCGACAAGGTCAATGAATTGTATGGTCAGGATGCGCAGCTCGGGGTTGTCATCCGCGGTCACGACCTCGGTCCCGCAAAAGCTGCAAAACCGGGCGTTTTCATGCAGCGGTTCACCGCATGACATACAATTCATTGCCTGCATTCTTACCTCATCGACTTTTGACGCACCCACTCCCTTGCCATAGCAGCATGACGCACTCGTTTCGAGTCCAATGGGTTGGTCATCGCCCAAGAGCACCAAATCCGGAATGCACCGGGAAGGCGGTCGCCAGTCTGCAACTGAAGCGGTGCTGCGTCAAACGTTGTTGTTGGAAAACCCTGCGGATCCGGGTCTTTTACGTGGATTTGGGCAGATACGGGCGCGACATAGGCGCGGTCCAGCTGCAGATCAAAGGCATTATAGAGCATTCGCCCAGAGATGTTGCGCGTGACGAAAGTCATGTTCAGAAGGTTTGAAATAGCTCCCTGCGCCGGATGGCCAGGCAGGGGATCTGGATCCATATGCTGTTGGAAACAGGCGTCAATCTTCATGCCTCGCGGCCCCGAAGCCTTGAAACGCGTGTTCTCAAGCTTGATGTCGGACCAGACTTTGGGCATCGCATAGAACACCTTGCCCGCCATGATCGCAGAGTTGCTGTTGACGTAAAGCCTGCGCGGATAAAGCAGCGGTGCCTGCCGGGCTTCGGCTGTGCGGGTATAGGGGATCGCGAAAGTGGCTTCTCCATAAGGTGACATTGCCAGGAAGTCTGGAATGAATGATCCCCGGACGTCGTGATAACTGCAAAAGGACATCCCAACCGGATGAGATCCGGGGCGGGTCAAAGGGCTGGGGGCCAGCTCGATCCCCGGCGGCAGCATGGCCTGCACTTCGGCGCGGGGCATTTCGTAGAAAACAAAGACGCCGGACATCTCTCCGCGTGCGAAAAATGGGGTCAGCGGCCATTTCGCACCCGAGATCGAGTTCGTTTCGAACATCGCTTTTTCAGTGGCCGTTTCCTCGCGTGCGATGTCATTGGCGCCGACATTCAAAAGTGTTTCACCAGTGACGGCCGAGGCGCAGGCGATCCCCGACATGGTTGCACCCTCCACGCAGCCAGCGTTTAGTCCGCAGCGTGTCCAATCGCCCGCCAGGTACAAGTTCGCAAAGCCGCTTTGCGAGGGGGCAAGCCGGTGGTACACGCTGTTCGTGACCGACAGGACATAGCGCTCGGATCCGAACATGTTCACGCGGGAATAGATCCCCGACTCCTCTCCTTCATGCAGCAGGCCGCGATCAAACTTTCCGTCCTTTTCTGCACCGGGCCATAACTTGACCAGATCCTTGTCCATCCACTTGTGGAAACTGTCGCGGAATTCGTGCAGGTCTTCCCCATCCGGTGCGGGCGAGCAGAAATAGGCGATCGAGCTTGGCTTGTCGCTGCCCCATTTTTCGTGCGGGATCAGGTGAGTCATATCGGCCCATGTATCCAACGGCTCGGCAAAGCCGGTGATGACCGTTCGCATCGGGGAAGCGGGCAGAGATTTTTGCGAGTTGTGCGCTTTCACGCGTTTCTCCCAGCCCATCTGTTTTGGCGTCTTGTTCAGCCACAGCTGCAGCGCGTGGGTTGGAACAGTTTTCACGCGATCCAACATGTTGCGCCAACGCTCGGATGCGATTGACAGCTCTTGCGACATATATGGCAGTGATCCGATGGATGCGCCAAGGATCACAAGGTCGAAATCCTCGCCGTGGTTGAGCGTATATTCTTCGCCCTTTGGTGGCGTGCGCTCGCTTTCGAAGTTGACGCCGCTGTCTTTCAGATGCGCGCCGTCGACCAGCTGATCCCAAAGCGGCTCTGACGGCCAGCTGGGCAAACCGTCCACATCGACCAAGGGGTCATAGCTGCCGGATTTCACCTTGGCCTGACGGACCATGCTGATGCGATCGATATGCGTGCGGTCGTGATCCAAATGCAGATTGCGCGCGGCGTTAAAGAATTCGAATTTCACGCCTAGTTCTTTCAAAACAAGGTAATAAGGTCCAAAGATCGTATCCCCCATCCCGGCCTGCATCTTGTGAAAAATCGCTTTGGAATAGGTGAAAATCAGGCGTGTCATCGCGCGTAGTGCAGTGCCCGCGCCGACGTCACCTTGCCGTTCTGTATTCCCCATGGGGAAGCCGAAGACAAAGTCATAGCAGCCACGGATTGCCACCCATTTCAACGCCTGATCGCCTGCACCATTCATACGCAGCCAGTCGGTGAACTCCCACTGGTCCAACACGTCATAGCCATTGGTGAACGTGTCCGAACTGACCATGCCATGCATATAAGCCAGCCCGATGTCCAATAGGAACAGTCCCCGCCGCACGCTATCGCGCGCTAGATTTTCTGGTGTTTGCTGGCTGTGGATTTCCGCCTGAGCTTCCTCGATCACCTCAATCAGAATGTTTGTGTTGCCTGGCCCCACTGGCAATCCGGCGCCGGGCAGTGCTTTTAGTTGCGACAGGATGTTTTCGTGCAGATCAAGAAGCCCATCCGGCACCTCAATCCCTAAAGGGCCATCCGCGCCCCCCTCAAGCTCGCCCCGGCGCAGGAATTCCACAATGATTTGCAGGATTCGCATCATCATCTCGAAAGGCGAGGGGACCTTGGTTTCGCTTCCGGGCACCTCATCATTCTCAGGCAGGTCGACCACCCACGGGCGCCAAGGGTTTTCATCCGGATCGTCTGTGGGCACGTTTTCCGCAAGAAACAGATGCGATAGGGGCTTGAAAGCTTTGTCCATTGTCCCCAACGGATCGCTTTTCTTCCGCAACCCAAGCTCGACCATCTGCTCATAGCAACGACGCATGTTGCGAAAGGCGTTTTGGTAAAATCCGGCCCAAATATGCAGGCCATGCTCTTCAATACGTTGTCCGAACTCGGCGTTACGTCCGCTGGCCCCCTTTCCGCCCGTCCGCCAGCCGAGCTGATAAACGGTTATGTCGTATTTTTTGTCCCAATCTTTAGTTTGCGTAATTGCGTAGACGGCTGTCATCGCCCCCACACCGCCGCCAATCACGGCGATTTTCTTCTTTTCCATCCCAGGTCCTCAAAATTATGTTTCTCAATCTGATAGCTAGAAATTGCTGATCATCGTTAACCATAGCCTAGCATTGCCGATGAGCGGTGATCCGCCAACATGGATCATTCCAAAATGAGCCTTATCGACGAAGTTTTTGCAGTTTGATCGCTAAAAGGAAGTGACATTATCTGGATTTCTATTGGGACAGGGCTGTCGCCTGATAGTTTTCGTCCCTGGGGACTTGTTCTGCGTGAGAATTTGGGTTGTGCAAATGTAGCCCTTGGGGGCGCATTGCGGCCACAGTTGCGATTCATTCAAGCCCCTTGCAGAGCGTTGAGTTGCTTTTGGCCCCCCCGTGTCGGTGCGGATTGCGGATTTTCGCTGCAGCGTAAGGATAGTCTGCGCCGGGCTGTCGCGATATCAAGTCCATGCAGCTATTGAATGTGTTGGTAGCGGCATGGCAAAGGCCCAACGCTTCGAACGTTCTCCATGTGATTGCGTTCCTATTCGCTTATCGGAATAGATCACTACTCATCACTGAGGGCTGGAAGGAAGTAATAGGCATCAACTTAAATGGCGTGCCGTCGCGTTGTGCGGACAGAATGCGGTCACAGCGAAAGGTCCTGGGACCATCGGTTAACGCGTCAAAGGCGACCACGTACCAGACAGGATACTTGAGCAAAAGATAATGTGGCGCGATCTGTCGGGTGGATTGCCGCCCGTCCTCACGTTGGTATCGGATCGTCAAATTCTCCTGATCGACAAATGCTTGATGGAGCGTCTGGCTGATCCGCTTGGGTGGTGCAGTAACGCCTGACTGCACATAGATGGATGCGGTGACACCAATCAGGATACGGGACTTTAGGCGGTTGATCTTATCCCGTTTTGCGGGCGCGAACGAGGCTTCAAGTTGTCGTTTCACTGATCCCAAATTGGCCAGGAATATTGGCGAGTTCATACGCTCAGCCACGGCAATGCTGATCAGCAAATCAACCGCTTCGGCATAGGACAGGTTCATGCGACCAACGCCCCAGCGCTGATCAAGCCGCACACCGCCGCCA
Source organism: Aliiroseovarius halocynthiae (assembly GCF_007004645.1). Lineage (GTDB taxonomy): Bacteria > Pseudomonadota > Alphaproteobacteria > Rhodobacterales > Rhodobacteraceae > Aliiroseovarius > Aliiroseovarius halocynthiae. The sequence goes on from NZ_ML660019.1 coordinate 608,644, forward strand.
CGCCCGCGATCCGCGTCGATCTGCATGCCTTGCTCGCGCATCAGCGCCAGATCCCGGGTGATCGTTCGCACGCTGACCCCGTGCTGTCGCGCCAGATCAGCCACTGTACAATGCACATCCTGCTTCAGCTGTGCCGCCAGAAGATCAATCCGCTTTAGTCGTTCCTGTGCATTTGTCCGTGCCATCGAACAAATAGGACATAAAATGGCGTATTAATCAATAAGAGGGTGAGGAACCAAAACCTGAATCTAAAATATGGAGATCACCCAATGAAAATGAACTACTTCGTCGTCGGAACGAACGATATGGATGCGGCAAAGAGCTTCTACAATGCGTTGTTTGACAGATCCGGGCTTCAGTGCCTGTCTCCCTCGGATCGGATGACCTATTGGGTCGGCGAGGAATTCGCCTTTGCCGCAGCAATTCCCTTTAACAAGAAGAGCGCCACAATCGGAAACGGCATGATGGTTGGGTTTAACGTCGGGAACGCAGATGAGGTCATTCGGATGCATGCGTTGGCAATCGACCTTGGGGGCACGTGCGAAGGCAAGCCGGGGCAACGTGGGCCGCGGTTCTCGGCTTATGTACGGGATCTGGACGGGAACAAGCTGTGCTTCTCGGACTAAGCGGGTAGGGGATTGGCATTCAGCATGCCGTGCCCGAAATAGAAACGGCCCCGCATCCTTGCGAGGCCGTTCAAATTTCCAATCGTAAGCCTGTTTCGCTTACGCTTTTTCCAGCTCGAACGCATCGTGCAGCGCCTGCACGGCAAGTTCCATATACTTACGATCGATCAGGACCGAGATTTTGATTTCCGAGGTGGTGATAACTTTGATGTTCACGCCTTCATTGGAAAGCACCTCGAACATCTTGGCCGCGATACCAGCCTGCGACCGCATTCCGATGCCCACGATCGAGACCTTGGCCACATCCTGATCTGCCACGATGTCGTGGAAGTTGATGTCGCCAGCGTCCTTTGCATCCGTCATGGCTTTCTGCGCGCGTGCGACCTGATCCACAGGGCACGAGAAGGTCATATCCGTGCGACCCTCTTCCGAGATGTTCTGTACGATCATATCCACGTTTACGCCTGCTTCCGCCAACGGGCTGAAGATGGCGGACGCGATGCCGGGGCGGTCGGCCACCGAGATCAGGGTCATTTTCGCTTCGTCGCGGCTGTATGCGACGCCAGAAACTACATTGCTTTCCACGATATCCTCCTCGTCGCAGACCAAGGTGCCTGCTTCCGGGTCATATTCTTCGAAACTGCTCAGAACCCGCAGTTTCACCTTATAGCGCATTGCCAGCTCGACCGAGCGGGTTTGCAGAACCTTCGCACCAAGCGATGCCAGCTCCAGCATTTCCTCGAACGCGATCTTGTCCAGCTTGCGTGCTTTGTCCGAGATGCGCGGGTCGGTCGTATAGACGCCGTCAACGTCGGTATAAATATCGCAGCGTTCCGCATCGAAGGCAGCGGCAAAGGCCACGGCGGTGGTGTCCGACCCGCCACGTCCCAGCGTGGTGATCCGGCCATCATCTGCAATGCCCTGAAAGCCCGCCACGACCGCAACACGCATGCCTTCGCCGAACTTGGCTTTGATGTTGTCTGATGGGATCTCTTCAATCCGGGCGGCCGAGTGTACGCCCGTGGTTTTCACCGGAACCTGCCAGCCCTGCCAACTGCGTGCAGGAATATCCATTTCCTGCAAACGCAGCGCCATCAGCCCTGCGGTCACCTGCTCGCCCGAGCTGACAACGGCGTCATATTCACGCGCGTCATAAAGATGCGAGGTCTCGTTCACCCAGCCCACCAGCTCGTTGGTCTTGCCCGCCATGGCCGAGACGATGACGATCACGTCATAGCCATTTGCCACCTCACGCGCGACCCGCTTGGATGCTCGTGCAATACGATCCAGATTGGCGACCGACGTGCCACCGAATTTCATCACCAGAATTGGCATGGAACCCCATCCCTTTCTATAAGTCCGGCTTCTCTTACGCAGGAAGGACCGAAAGGGCAAGGGCGGAAGGGGTCTGCGATAGTTTCCTATCACCCAACCCGCATTTTCTTGTCACAAATATCCCGGGGTGAGCCCGATACGGGCGAGGGGCAGCGCCCCTCAACGTTCAATAGGGCATGGCTTTCCCGTCCCAAGCCTCGAAGCACCCAGTATTGCTCAAAGATAAATCTGTGAAACGGTCCATCAGACCCGAAACCGAAGTTCCTACGTCTATCTCGGCGTTATCGCCCCCCATATCCGTCTGAACCCATCCCGGATGATAGATCCCCACAGAAATCCCATCGCGGGATAGATCCGTTGCCAAGTTGCGCCCAAGATTTAGAACTGCGGCTTTCGAGGCACGATAGATATAGCTACCACCCGGGGCGCGTGTGTGGCTGGCCATTTGGGACGAGATAATGGCAATCTTTCCGCGTGCTTCCTGAATGTTTGGCAGCAGCGCCTGCACCGTCAGAAAGACACCGGTAACATTGGTTGCCCATCCCTCTTGCCACATCTGGGCGGGATAGCCATCGGGCATGGTTTCATACTTGTCTGGATAGATGCCCGCATTGCAAATCAGCAGCTCTATCGGCGCGTCGCCTATGGTTTTCTTAAGTGTGAGTAGGGCATCCGGATCGGTTACATCCAGTGCGACCAAACCGTTTTCCCCACTGCGTGAAGTGCCGATCACCTCGTGACCCTGCGCTTGATACCGTTGGGAAAGCTCTTGCCCAATCCCTCGGCTTGCACCCGTAATGACGATCCGCATGTGAACTCCTGTGTACGGCTATGCTTTGCAACGTAACGACAGACAGGAGGTGATCAATGTATTTGCGGCCAGGGTGCTAAATTGTCCCCTCAGCCCTTCTTCGCATACTTGATAAACGGCGTCTTCGTGGCGACCTGATCATACAGCATCCGGCCTTTGTAGTTGAATTCCTGCGTCATCCAATAGGTGCCCGAACAGCCGTTCTCCTTGGCGATCTGATGGACGGCGTCGATCAGGCGGCGTCCGACGCCACCGCCGCGCAAGTTGGGATCAACATACAGGTCCATCAGATAGCAGGTGTTCTCAACACTCCACATGCTGCGGTGAAAAAGATAGTGGGTCAGACCAACCAACAGGCCATCTTGTTCGGCCACCAACCCCTGAAATTCACCCGCCTCGCCCGAGAGCATGCGCGCAAACGAGCTGTCATAGACAGCGTCGTCTAGTTTGGTCTCATAAAAATCCAAATAGGCTGTCCACAACACACGCCACGCGGGCTTGTCATCGGCGCAGATGGGGCGAATGATTAAGGTCTCGGGCATGGCTGTATCCTTGGTTCCAGTGACGCCAGCCTAGCCATAGATCGCCAAATCTCAAGCTGCTTCAGTTCACCTTTTTCGTCGGTGTGAAAGGCAGAGGCATGACCGGCACGCCGTCTTCGATCAATTCCTTGGCATCTTCCAATTTGGTTTCGCCATAGATTGCACGTTCCGGTGCATCACCCAGATGCATGGCGCGGGCTTCTTTGGCAAAGTCTTCGCCAACGTAATCGCTTTCAGCTTCGACCTTGGCGCGCAGCTTGGCGATTTCTTCCGCGATCTCGGCTTGTACCTCGGGTGGCGGGGCGACATGCGGGGTTGCTTGCGCTGATGGTGCGGGCGCAGGTGGTGCCTTGGGCGTTTCAGGTTTCACTGCAGCGCTGCGCGCTGGGCGTACCTTCGGGGCCATCAGGGTTTTTGCCACATCGGATGACCCGCATTCTGGGCAGGTAACATGGCCTGCCGCCGTCAACGCATCAAAGGCGTCGGCGTTCTGAAACCAGCTTTCAAATCGGTGGTCATGGTCACATTTCAGTGCATAGCGGATCATGGGGCGCGTGCGTCCAATTGGTGTTGCGTCATAGGTATATGAAACCCGGGCAGGACCAGCGCAAGTCCCCAACAGAGCGCCTGACCAGTCAGCGCAACGCTTTCGGGTCGAAATCTTTGATAATCTGGCGCAGCTCTGGTTCGCTTACCATTTGCCCGGCCTTCTTTAGGCTGACCCATTTTCGGCGGCGTTCGTGCTTTTCCGGATAGCTCTTCAGTTGCTTTTTCACTTTCAAAGGAAACACGGCCACGACACAGGGTAGTTTTTCGCCCGCATGACCCTTGTCATAGGCGTAGAACCCCAGCACCTGATGGAACAGTTTGCCTTCCACCCCGGCTTCTTCATAGGCCTCGGTTGCGGCTGCCCCTGCAGGGGTTTCCCCGTCCATCGGCCAACCTTTGGGAATAATCCACCGCCCCGTCCCGCGCGAGGTGATCAGCAAGATCTCGACCTTGCCATCGTGGATGCGGAAGGGCAGCGCACCAAACTGCGTGCGCACGGATCGCTTATCAGAAAGCGACAGCCTGATTGGCTTCTGTTTGCCCTTCGCAATCGTCAACTTCTTACCGCTCGTTTTACCCATGGCCCGGCCATCTTATCCGGCAATTGTTATTCTTCTTTGAAGATAGACGGTTTTGGACCGAAATAAAGGGAAAATGGCTGATTTGGTGGCTCTTAAGTCGCAAGGCGCGAGATGTGGGCGGCGCTTTCACCTGATCGCCTTCCGCGTCGCGGGTGTTGGACGCAGACACGACCGACCTCAGTGCCGCGTGGCGTTTGGTGGCATGTGGAAACGTGCGTCACGTTGAAAGATGGATGGAAATGCCCCACTTCTAACAGTGATCCGCAGTTTGTCTTTCATCCAAGTCCGGTTTGCTCATGCCTGTTGTCCTACTGATCTTCGTTTCAATTGCCGGTTTCATAGGCTTTAGGTTCTGGTCGCGCCGACGCCTGCGAAAGCGCATACAGTCGCAGCCGCTGTCGTCAGGTGCGCGCCAGATTGTGGAAAAGCAGGTGCCACTTTCTGTGCGCTTGCCAGGCAATTTGCGCCCTGCCTTCGAAGGCAAAATCAACTTGTTTCTGCATCAGGTGACGTTTCACGGCTGTGAGGGCCTTGAGGTCACGGATGAAATGAAGTTGTCGATTGCAGCGCAAGCGTGCCTGCTGATTTCGGGCAGCGACGCTTGGTATCGCCATTTGCGAACCGTGCTGGTGTACCCTGCGGCTTTTCAGTCTGTGGGTCGGGGGCAAGACGGTTACGTCGTGACCGAACGGCGCACAGTTCGTAGCGGCGAAAGCTGGCAATACGGCCCCATCATCCTGTCATGGATGGACAGCGAACAAGGCGCTTTGAACGAATTCGATGGACGCAACGTTGTGTTGCACGAATTTGCGCATCAGCTGGACGGCCTGTCTGGTCAAACCGATGGTGCGCCGCTGATGGCGAAGGGGCAAAGTTTTGAGACGTGGCGTCGGGTCTTTGTGACCGCATACGAACATCACGTCGCGCAGGTTCACGCCGGGCGCCGCACCGTGATCGACGAATACGGCGCGGAAGGCCCCGAGGAGTTCTTTGCGGTCGCGATCGAGTTGTTCTTTGAAAAGCCCGATACGCTGAAGGCAGACGAGCCCGAGGTCTATCAACAGCTGTCCGAGCTGTTGCAGTTGGACCCATCAAGCTGGCGCTGACAGGTCCAACAGATTCATCAGTCGCGCGTGCCCGCAAATTTCTCTTGCCATTCTTCGCGCTGTTCGTCGGCGATCTTGGCAAACAGGTTTTCCGGCACCGTAAATGCGTGACCCGGCTTCAGCGTGTCCAATGCTTCGGCCACGTCGCCCGGCCAATCCATGTCTGTATCCATCGCCGCGCGCAGGGTTTCGGATGCATCCGGGATGAATGGGGCCGACAGGACCGCGTAAAGGCGGATCAGGTTTAGGGCCAGCCGGATTTGTGCGGCGGCCTGATCGGGGTCGGTCTTGAAGGTCGCCCACGGCGCGGCGGCTTGCAGATATTCGTTGCCAGCGACCCAGATGCCACGCAGTTCCTGCGCCGCTTTGCGCACGTCCATGGCCTCCATGTGGCCCTCATAGGCGCGGACCTTGGTATTTAGATCGGCGATCAGCGCGGTTTCGGCCTCGCCGTATGCTCCGCCTTCCGGCACCGCCTCCGAGAATTTCGAGCGGCAGAACTTGGTGACCCGGCTGACAAAGTTGCCCAGCACGTCGGCAAGGTCTTTGTTCACGCTGACCTGGAAGTTCTCCCACGTGAATTCGGCATCCGAGTTCTCGGGCGCATGGCTCAGAAGCCACCAGCGCCAGTAATCTGCGGGCAGGATCGACAGCGCTTGGTCCATAAACACGCCGCGCCCTTTCGAGGTCGAGAACTGCCCGCCATCATAGTTCAGATAGTTGAAGGACTTGATGTAATCGACCAGCTTCCACGGCTCTTCCGACCCCATGATTGTGGCTGGAAAGGACAGAGTGTGGAACGGCACGTTGTCTTTGCCCATGAACTGAACATAGCGCACGTCATCAGCGCCCTTATCGGTGCGCCACCAGCGCTCCCAGAACTCGGGGCCTTCGCCTTTTTCGTCCGCCAGCTCGGCTGTGGCCGCGATATATTCGATGGGCGCGTCGAACCAGACATAAAAGACCTTGCCTTCCATGCCGGGCCAGTCCTGATCGCCCTTCTTGACCGGAACACCCCAGTCCAGATCCCGCGTGATGCCGCGATCTTGCAGCCCGTCACCATCATGCAGCCATTTCTTCGCGATCGAGGTCGTCAGCACGGGCCAATCGGTCTTCTGGTCGATCCACGCGTCCAGCTTGTCCTTCAGCGCGGATTGTTTCAGATACAGGTGCTTGGTCTCGCGCACTTCCAGATCTGTCGAGCCCGAAATCGCCGAGCGCGGGTTGATCAGGTCGGTCGGGTCCAACTGCTTGGTGCAGTTTTCACATTGGTCGCCACGCGCGCCGTCATAACCGCAGTTCGGGCATTCGCCTTCGATATAGCGGTCGGGCAGAAAACGGCCATCGGCGTTGGAATAGACCTGCTTTTCGCTGACTTCCTCGATGAACCCGTTCTCGGCCAGCTTGCCTGCGAAATGCTGGGTCAGCTTGTGGTTCTGCGGGCTGGACGAACGCCCGAAATTGTCAAACGACAGGCGAAAGCCCTTTGCGATTTCGGCCTGAACCGCGTGCATCTCGGCACAGAATTCGGCGACGGGTTTGCCCGCTTTCGCAGCCGCCAGCTCGGCAGGCGTGCCGTGTTCGTCGGTTGCGCAGATGAACATGACCTCGCGGCCCCGGCAGCGGTTGTAGCGGGCATAAAGGTCTGCGGGCAGCTGCGAGCCAACCAGATTGCCAAGGTGCTTGATCCCGTTGATGTAAGGGATCGCCGAAGTGATAAGGACGCGGTTCATGTGAGCTCCCAATACGTGTTTGCGGTTGTTTAGGCTGAAATCCCCGAAAGGGCCAGTGCGGACTTACGCTGTGGCCAACGCCAAGCCGTCCACAACTGCGGTGAAGGCTTCGGACCGTTCCAGTCGCGCAGCAGGGCAGGTGGCGGTGACTTCGTCTGCGACCAGTTGCATTAAGCTGGAGCCGCCAACCAGAATGGCCGTTGTGACCGCGCCCGGCGCCACACCCGCCCGCGCACAGGTTTCATACATCGCCATACGCAGATCATCGCGGAAGCCTTGCAGCGCTGCGTTCATGCTGCCTGCAGTGATCTGGGCGCTTAACCCACGCTCGACGAACCCCATCTGAATCCGAGCCTGCGCCTGATCTGCATTGGCTGAAATTTTGCCGTCCTCGACCGCGAAAGCCAGTTCGTGCCCCGATCTGTCCACGATCACCTCTTGCAGGCGCGTCACTTTCTCGGGTTCGACCGCATGGGCCAGCAGGTCTTCAATTTTCCGCTCGGTCTCGCGCGAATACAGGAAGGGGATCTTCGCCCAGGTGGCCAGCTCGTTGAAAATCGCGTTGGGCATGGGCAGAAGCTCGTCGCCGAAGGTGCGGCGCAGCTGCCCGCCATAGCCCAGCAAAGGCATCACATGCGCGACCGAGATCTTCTGGTCGAAATCCGTGCCCCCCAGCCGGATCCCGTGGCTGGCCAAAACCTCGATCTTATCGCCATCCGCGCGATACACGCTGAAGTCGGATGTACCCCCGCCGATATCGACGATCAGCCCAATCCCCTGAGCGTCCCCCAAATGGCGACAAGCCAATGCTGCCGCCTCGGGTTCGTACAAAAAGCGGACGTCTTGAAACCCTGCTGCAATATAGCAGGAACGCAAATCGTCTTCGGCCTGTTTGTCGCGTGTTGAGTTGTTCGAGTGAAACTGCACAGGGCGGCCTGAGAGCACCCGATCAAATACCATCCCTGTCTCTGCCTCGGCCCGTGTCTTGAAAGCGATCAGGAACGATGTCACGACATCCGCCAGAGTTTGGCGCTTCCCCCCGACAAAGCGGCTTTCATGCAAAAGGTCATGGCCCAGAATGCTTTTCAGCGCCCGCATATAGCGCCCATCATCGCCGTCAATCAGTGCCGTGCTGGCGGCGCGTCCGATCCGCATCCCTCCGCCTTCGGTCGGGAAGAATACTGCGGTGGGCAGAGTGTCGGCGTCGCCCTCAATAGGGATGCGCCGGACCGCGCCTGCCTGCATCACCGCGGCAGCCGAGTTCGAGGTGCCGAAATCTACGGCCAGTACAGGAGAGGTCATGACGGCATACCTTTCTATAAAGGAAGGGCGCGTGATTACTCAGCCCTGCCTATGCTGTCAAGCATTGTCACTGGACCGACTATTAAGACCGCCAAACATTCACCCGACCACCTTCACGCCGGTCGTTTTTTGCTGTTTCGCTTGCGGGGCATCGGGGGGGCTGGTAAGCGAAGGAAACCTGATGGAAATCATAGGATTTGCATCCGGTGAAAGGGTAGTCCGGGGAAGGCAAGACGGATGGACATGACTGGCCAAAACACGGCACGGCTTGAAGTGCGCGGGTTGAAGCGCAATTTTGGCGGGCTTGACGTGGTGAGTGACGTGTCCCTGTCGCTTCAGGCTGGTCAGGTAACCGGGCTTCTGGGACCATCAGGATGCGGCAAGTCCACCACGCTGCGCATCATCGCAGGTGTGGACCAGCAGACCGAAGGCGAGGTCTGGATTGATGGTCAGATGGTTGCTGGGCCCGGCGTTTTCGTCCCTCCTGAAAAACGCCATATTGGCTTGATGTTTCAGGATTTCGCCCTGTTTCCGCACCTGTCTGTCGGGGAAAACGTGGCATTTGGCCTTACCGGCACACGGACCGAAAAACGCCAACGCGTGCACACGCTGCTTGAAAAAGTCGGGCTAGGTTCATTCATCGACAAATACCCGCACGAGCTGTCGGGTGGCGAACAGCAACGCGTCGCCTTGGCCCGTGCGCTTGCGCCCAAGCCGTCAATAATGCTGATGGACGAGCCCTTCTCGGGGCTTGATAACCGTCTGCGTGATGGCATTCGGGACGAAGCGCTGAGCATCCTGAAAGAGGAAGGCGCCGCGGTTCTTCTGGTCACGCATGAACCGGAAGAGGCCATGCGCATGGCGGATGAGATTGCGTTGATGCGGGCAGGCCAGATCGTTCAGCGGGGTGCGCCCTACAACATCTATAATGCGCCTGTGGATTTGCAGGCTGCTGCATTTTTCTCGGATGTGAATGTGATTCCCGGAACTGTCGAAGGTGCCCTGACCCAGACCGCCTTTGGTCAGTTTTTGGCCCCCGGCGTACCGGACGGGTCGCAGGTCGATATTGTGATCCGCCCACAGCACCTGAAGATTGACTTTGATCGCGGCGGCGTTGGCCCCAGCCCGACACCTGATCACGGGGTCTGGGCGCGTGGCCTTGTGAAGCGGGCGCGTTTCATCGGCAAGGAAAGCCTTGTGGAATTCCAGATGGAGCGGGACGGGACATTGCTGACGGCCTCGGTTCCATCGGTGTTTCTGCCCAAATCGGACACGCCCCTTTGGATCGCCATTCGCCGCGACCGCTGCTTTGTCTTTCCGCGCCACTGACCGCCCTGCGACAACAGATTCGGCAAAAATCACCGCCTAACGTATCCTCAGCACCGTCGCCATCTTTTGGCATTCTTGCGACATTGCGCCCGGATACGGCGAAATCCTTGCTGTTTTTCCAGTTTTTTCCCATTGGGGCTTTGATCTTCCCGCGCGACACAATAAATGTTCTGGGCGATATATCTGCGAAAGCCGCCCAAGGCTTTCGGTTTAGGGAGAATAACATGCTCAACAATATCGGCCTTCCGGGCCTTCTGCTGATTGCCGTCGTGGTGCTGGTTCTATTCGGCCGCGGCAAGATCTCGTCCTTGATGGGGGAAGTTGGCAAGGGCATCACTGCGTTCAAGAAGGGCGTAGATGATGGCAAGAAGGAAATAGAAGACGAAGCCGCCGAGGTGGCCAAGGACGTAACGCCCGAGACTGATAACGAAAAGGCGTAAGCCGCCTAAGGAAAGGCGCAGCCTATGTTCGATATCGGGTTTACCGAGCTTCTGGTCATCGGTGTTGTGGCCCTGATCGTGGTGGGTCCGAAGGATCTGCCCGGCATGTTTCGCACGCTTGGACGTTTCACCGCGCGCGCGCGCCAGATGGGGCGTGAGTTCACGCAAGCCATGAATGATGCGGCGGATGAAACTGGGGCAAAAGACATTGCCAGCAGTTTGAAATCTGCCACATCGGCCAAGTCGATGGGGTTGGATACGCTGAATAAGGCCGCCGAAGGGTTCGAAAAATGGGACCCCTCTAAGGCGTTGCGCGACCAGAAAGAAGCTGACGCCGCTTTGAAAGCCAAAGCTGACGAGGAAAGCGCAAAGCTGGCAGAGAAGACCGCGAAGGCCGCAGAAAAGATCGGTGCGGCCAGTGCGAAATCTGGCGCCAAGTCAGCGGATGCATCGGACGCGCCCAAGGCAAAGACCAAAACGGCCAAGAAGCCTGCTGCAAAGAAACCGGCAGCAAAGAAGGCAGCCGCAAAGAAGGCAGCGGCAAAGAAGCCAGCGGCAAAAAAGCCCGTAGCGAAAAAGCCAGCAGCCAAAAAAACGGCTGCGAAGAAACCTGCGGCCAAACCCAAACCCACGGATACATCTGACGCATGAGCGACACTGACGAGATCGAAGACAGCTCGGCCCCGCTGATCGAGCATCTGGCCGAGCTGCGCACGAGGCTGATCCATTCCGCCATCGCCTTCATCATCGGCATGGTGATCTGTTTCACGGTCTGGAACCCAATTTTCAATTTCCTGACCGAGCCCTTGTGTTCAACGATGGCAGACCGCGGTCAGGCTGATTGCGGGCTGATCCTGATCAAGCTGCAAGAAGGCTTCTTCGTTGCGGTCTCAATCTCGCTTTTCGGGGGCTTGGTTTTGTCCTTCCCCTATATCAGCTACCAACTTTGGCGTTTCGTGGCGCCGGGGCTGTATAAGAACGAAAAGAATGCGTTCCTGCCCTTTATGCTGGCCTCGCCGATTATGTTCCTGATTGGGGCTTCTTTCGCATTCTACGTGGTCATGCCGCTGGCCTTCGACTTCTTCCTTGGCTTCCAACAGGCGGGGAATGTCGGCGAAACAGGGGTTGAGGCGTCCATTGATTTCCAAGGATCGGTGCAGGAATATCTGCGCCTATCGATCAAGTTTATCGTGGCCTTTGGCCTGTGCTTCCAGCTTCCGGTGCTTCTGACCCTGATGGGCAAGGCCGGTCTTGTATCGTCGCAGGGGCTTGCGGATGTTCGCAAATACGCCGTGGTCGGTATTCTTGTTCTGGCCGCGCTGGTTACCCCGCCGGATGTGATTACGCAGGTGATCCTGTTTGTCGTTGTCTATGGTCTCTATGAAATTTCGATCCAGCTGGTGAAGCGGGTCGAGACCAAACGCGAAGCCGATCTGCGCGCTCAAGGTCTGTGGTTTGAAGATGACGACGAAGAAGTCGAAGACGAGCTTATGGCCGAATTCGACGAAGAAGACGACGAGGATGATCCTGATGGCGGTCCAGATGACGACCCCGATGATGATCCAGGCATGGTTGAAACCGGCCGTTGATCTTTCTGACGTCAAAAGACACCAAAGCGCGCCCAACTGGGCGCGCTTTTTCCTTTGCGTGTTTGCTAAAAAGCTTCCAAACCTGCCCCAAGCAGGTTTTAAGGGTTTGAAGTTCTACGACCGGTTAGAAGGACCATGACCATGGCGGATCACGACATGATGAAACGCATTGCCGAGGCTTTGGAACGCATGTCACCCGCGCCGTTCGAAGCTCCGAATTTCGACAGCGCCAATGCCTTCGTCTGGCATGTTGCCCCGGATCGTCTGGAACCAGTGCAGAAGGTGTCGCGTGTTGCACTGGATCTGTTGGTCGGTGTGAGCCGTTCGCGTGACACTTTACTTGAAAATACGCTGCAATTTGCGGACGGCCTGCCTGCCAACAACGCGCTTCTTTGGGGCGCGCGGGGTATGGGGAAATCATCCTTGGTTAAGGCCGTCCATGCCGAGGTTCTGAGCCGCGGAAAGCCGTTGAAAATCATCGAATTGCAACGGGAAGACTTGCCGTCTGTGTCGCGCCTTCTGAACCTTCTGCGCGGCTCCGCGCATCGTTTCTTGTTGTTTTGTGATGACCTGTCGTTCAGCCATGACGACCAGCACTATAAATCTTTGAAAGCGGTGCTGGATGGCGGGATCGAAGGCCGCCCGGACAATGTGGTGTTCTATGCCACGTCGAACCGTCGCCACCTGATGCCGCGCGACATGATCGAGAACGAACGCCAATCCGCGATTAACCCCTCCGAGGCGGTCGAGGAAAAGGTATCGCTCTCTGATCGTTTCGGGTTGTGGCTGGGTTTCCACCCCTGCGATCAGGATGAATACCTGTCGATGATCCGGGGCTATTGCGAGGCATACGGCGTCGAGATCGACGACGATACGTTGTGGGCGGAAGCAATCGAGTGGCAGGCGACACGCGGCGCGCGTTCGGGGCGTGTGGCGTGGCAATACTTCATCGATCTGGCGGGGCGCAAAGGCGTATCCTTGGATAATCCCGCGTAAGCAAAAGGTTTTTCAACCCTGTGTGGCATGCTAGGCTTCAGCGTCCAAACACGAGGCTGACATGAAACGCATTGCCATTTTCTGTGACGGAACGTGGAACCGATCTGACGCACAAATCCCCACCCATGTGTTGCGCATTGCGCAAGCCGTGCGTCCAACCGCGCGCGACGGCGTTACGCAGGTCGTGCACTATCTGCCGGGCGTGGGCAGCGGGCAGGGTGTGACCAAGCTGTCGCGTTTTCTGGATCGGGTGTTGGGGGGCGCACTGGGCTGGGGTTTGGATGACCGTATTCTGGAAGCCTACCGTGCGCTGTTGTTCACATATGAACCCGGCGACCAGATCTATATTTTCGGGTTTTCCCGTGGGGCTTATACCGCGCGATCCCTTGCGGGTATGATCCGCACGGCAGGTATATTGCCGTCAAACCGCACTGACCTGATCCCCGAAGCGATGCGCATGTATCGTACGCGCGATGGGCGCAGGTCGCATCCAGACAGTGACACAACCATGGCCGCGCGTCTGGCCATGTCGCCCAAGATCGCCACCAGCCCCAAAGACGCGGCATGGCGGAAGGATCAGGGCATCGACTGTCACCTTCTGGACATCACCTATGTCGGCGTCTGGGACACGGTAGGTGCACTGGGTGTTCCTGCCTTCCTCGGTCCTCTCGCCCGTTTTGTGAATGCACGCTATGCGTTCCACGACGCTGATCTGTCGCGCTCGGTCGGGGCAGCGCGCCACGCGGTGGCTATCGATGAGCGCCGCAAACACTTCCCGCCGGCGCTGTGGACCAACCTAGACACGCTGAACGGAGAGACCACGGACAGCAATTCACGCTATCAACAGCTTTGGTTTGCCGGAAATCATGGGATTGTCGGGGGCTCGGGCGCAGCCCCAGAACTGTCCGCCTTTCCGACGGCATGGATTGTGGCTGGGGCACAAGAGCGCGATCTTGAATTCGATCCGTTCCGGTTGCAACCGTTGTTGATGTCTGCAGATGTGAACGCCGATGACTGTGGCGCTGCGTTGCAACCGTCGTGGCGCAATCTGTGGGGGGCTTTGTTGTGTGATCGTGATCTTCTACGCGATCCAGACAGCCACGAGATTCCCGCCCGCCAAATCTCAGGCGCTGCAAAAGAAAGGGTGCGCCAGACGTCTTATCGTCCGCGCACCCTTGATCCCGTTATCGAGGATCTTTTGAAATAGATCAGCGTCTTAAGCCAGCTGACCTTCCGCTGTGATCCGGGTCTTTCCGCCCAAATAGGGGTGTAGAACCTCGGGCAGGGTGACCGATCCGTCCTGTTCCTGACCGTTTTCCAGAACCGCGATCAGCGTGCGGCCAACGGCAAGGCCCGACCCGTTCAGCGTGTGCAGGAATACCGGTTTGCCGCCTTCAGCAGGCTTCATGCGTGCGTTCATGCGTCGCGCCTGAAAGTCCCCACATGTCGAGATCGAGCTGATCTCGCGATAGGTATTCTGTCCGGGCAGCCAGACTTCGATATCGTGGGTGCGGATCGCACCAAAGCCGATGTCGCCCGTGCACAGAACGACGGTGCGGTAGGGCAGGCCGAGACGTTCCAGAATATCCTCGGCACAGCGGGTCATGTGCTTGTGTTCGGCGTCAGATTCGTCGGGTTTGGTGATCGACACCATTTCGACCTTCTCGAATTGGTGCTGACGCAGCATGCCTGCGGTGTCGCGCCCGGCTGATCCAGCCTCGGACCGGAAGCACTGCGTGTGGGCCACATAGCGGCGGGGCAAATAGCTTTCTTCGACCGTTGCGCCATTGACGATATTGGTCAGCGGAACTTCAGCAGTCGGCACCAGCCACCAGCCATTGGTGGTCTGATAGCTGTCTTCGCCAAATTTTGGCAACTGGCCCGTGCCATACATCATCTCTTCCTTGACCAGAACGGGTGTCCACGTTTCGGTCAGATCATTGTCATTGACGTGAACGTCCAGCATGAACTGCGCCAAAGCGCGGTGCAGACGCGCGACAGCGCCCGACAAAACCATGAAGCGCGAGCCAGACAGCTTTGCTGCGGTTTCGAAATCCAGACCGTCCTGAACGGCGGGCAGCTCGTAATGTTCGATCGGCGTAAAGGCGAAATTGCGCGGGTTGCCCCAGCGGTTGATCTCGACGTTATCGTCTTCGTCTTCCCCATCCGGCACGTCATCGGCCACGATGTTGGGCAGGCCCATCAGCAGATCTGTCAGCTTTCCGTCCAGCTCTTTCGCTTGCTCGTTCAGGCTGGCGATCTCGGCCTTCTTTTCGCCGACAAGGGCGCGCAGACGTTCGAATTCCGCCTCGTCGCCTGATGCTTTCGCAGCACCAACCGATTTCGCGGCTTTATTGGCCTCGGCTTGCGCAGTTTCGGCGGCCAGAATGGCGGCGCGGCGGTTTTCATCCAGCGACAAAACCTCGCCTGACAACGCCGAGAGGCCCCGACGGGCCATAGCCTTGTCGAATGCGTCAGGATTGTCGCGGATCAGGCGGATGTCATGCATGGATCTTTCCTTCAATTATACCTGATGCGCATATGCCAGAACGGCGTGCCGGGGGGAAGAGAAAACCACCCCCCTGCTTGCTGGACAACCCATAGGCCCCCATATAGGGTGCGCCGGACATTTGGGCTGGCACAGGGACTAGCTCACGAAGAAAGGGACAAAACGATGTTTGTAACTCCTGCATTTGCACAAGCCGCGGGCGCGCCTGCGGGCGGAATTCTGAACGGGATGCTGGTTCCCATGGTGCTGGTTTTCGCCATCATGTATTTCTTCATGATCCGCCCTCAGCAAAAGAAGATGAAAGAGCATCAGGCGATGCTGGGCGCGCTGCGCAAGGGCGATCAGGTCGTCACGCAGGGCGGTGTGATTGGCAAAGTCACAAAGGTCAAAGACGACACCGAAGTTGAAGTCGAAATCGCAAGTGGCGTGAAGGTACGCGTTGTGCGTTCAACCATCGTGAACGTCATGGGTAAGACCGAGCCGGTCGAAAATTGATCTGCGGCGTATGCCGTGTAAAACACTGATATAAAAACGCTATAAGGCAGAGCACATGCTTCAAATCGCGACTTGGAAACGTCTTGTGATCTGGGGGCTTGTGCTCCTTGGCTTGTATTTCGCGTCCCCGAATGGATTTTATGACCGTGTCGAGACGCATAATGATGCGGTGGCCACGATCGAAACCACGGGCACCACACCCGAGCTGGAAGCTGATCGTTCTGCGTGGCCCGATTGGGCACCAAATGCGCTGGTCAATCTAGGTCTGGACCTTCGTGGCGGCGCGCATCTTCTTGCCGAAGTTCAAGTCGAAGATGTCTATGAAGCACGGATGGATGGCTATTGGCCGGAAATCCGGAATGCTTTGCGGGACGAACGTGCCACCATTGGGACGATCCGCCGCCAAGACAGCTCACCGTCTGAACTGCGTGTGAAAATCTCGAAGCCCGAGGCATTGCCGCAGGCGATCGAACTGGTGCGCGGTCTGGCGCAGCCGGTGGTCAGTCTGTCGGGTGTCGGATCCACAGATATCGAGGTGAACGCCGGTCGCGAGGGCGAGTTCGTCGTTACCCTGTCTGAAGCTGAACGCGTCGCAACGGATGATCGTACCATCCAGCAATCGCTTGAAATCATTCGCCGCCGCGTGGACGAGGTCGGCACCCGCGAACCCACCATTCAGCGTCAGGGGACAGACCGCATTCTGATTCAGGTGCCGGGTATTGGGTCCGCTTCCGAGCTGAAAGAGATCATTGGTAAAACGGCCAAGTTGACGTTCAACCCGGTTGTAAGCCGCACGACAGATGCGGCAACCACACCTGGTCCGCGCAATGTTCTGTATCCGTCAATTGACGAAGAAGGCGTTTTCTATGTGCTGGAGCAGACTCCGGTCGTGACAGGCGAACAACTGAACGACGCCCAACCTGCGTTTGACCAAAACGGCCAGCCCGCTGTGAACTTCCGGTTCAACGTCTCGGGCGCCCGTCTGTTCTGCGACTATACCGGCGCCAATGTTGGTGCGCCGTTTGCGATTGTTCTGGATGAAGAGGTCATCTCGGCCCCGCGGATCAACGAGCAGATCTGTGGCGGCTCCGGCATCATCACCGGAAATTTCTCGATCGAGGAATCGACCAATCTTGCGGTGCTTCTGCGCGCCGGTGCTCTGCCTGCAGAACTGACTTATGTCGAAGAGCGCACCATCGGCCCGGAACTGGGTCAGGACAGCATTGATGCAGGCAAAATCGCGTCGATTGTTGCCTTCGCGGCGGTTCTGATCTTCATGGTCGCCTCTTATGGCTGGTTCGGTGTGATCGCCAATATCGCGTTGATCCTGAACGTCGGCATGATCTTCGGCCTTCTGTCGATGATCGGGGCGACGCTGACCCTGCCGGGTATTGCCGGTATCGTTCTGACCATCGGTATGGCTGTGGATGCCAACGTGCTGGTCTTTGAGCGGATCCGGGAAGAGCTTAAGGCGGGCAGGGGGCCAGCGCGTGCCATCGAACTTGGCTATGAAAAAGCGCTATCGGCCATTCTGGACGCCAACATCACCACCTTTATTACTGCGGTTATCCTGTTTGTCATGGGGTCGGGCCCGGTACGCGGCTTCTCGGTCACGCTGGGGCTGGGGATCATCACCTCGGTCTTCACCGCGATATTCCTGACACGTCTGATGGTTGTCATGTGGTTCGAACGCAAACGTCCGCGTAACTTCCAGATCAAAGGCATTCGCCTTGCTCCGCAAGGTCGCGTTTTTGACTTCTTCAAACGGACCATCGTGTCGCTGGGCGCATCCGGCGCGGCGATGGTTGCATCCATCATGTTGTTCTTGGTTATCGGCCTGAACTTTGGCATCGACTTCCGGGGCGGCACCACAATTCGCACGGAAAGCACATTGGCTGTTGATGTGGGAAGCTACCGCGAGGCCCTGACGCCGCTTGCCCTTGGTGACATCTCGATTGTTCAGGTGAACGACGTGAACTTCCGCGCCGATCAGCACGTCAGCCAAATCCGCATCGAAGCCCAAGAAGGGCAAGAGGCAATCACGCCAGAAACCATGGTTCTGATTGAACAGGCCTTGGCCGAGGTTGATCCCGCCATCACCTTCCCAAGTGTCGAAAGTGTTGGTCCGAAGGTCTCGGGCGAATTGGTGACGACGGCTGTTCTTGCCGTTGTGGCCGCGATTGCTGCCGTTCTGGTCTATATCTGGCTTCGGTTTGAATGGCAGTTCAGCTTGGGCGCGGTGGCCGCACTTGTGCATGACGTGGTGCTGACCATCGGGATTTTCAGCCTGTTGGGCATCAAGTTCGACCTGGCCATCATCGCGGCCCTTCTGACCATCGTGGGCTATTCGTTGAACGACACTGTGGTTGTCTTCGACCGGGTACGCGAAAACCTGCGCCGCTATAAGAAGATGGACCTGAAAGAGGTTTTGAACCTGTCGATCAACGAAACGCTGGCTCGGACCATGATGACCTCGGTCACCACGCTTCTGGCGCTGATCGCACTCTATGTGCTGGGTGGCGACGTGATCCGCGGCTTTGTCTTCGCGATGATCTGGGGCGTGGTCGTCGGGACCTATTCGTCGATCTTCGTGGCCTCGGCCATCCTGCTGCGCCTTGGCGTCAAGCGGGATTGGTCCAAGCCCGATGCCACCGCCGGCAACCAGTTTGCCAACGTGGATGCCTGATCTTCTGACCCAAGCCTTGGCCTTGCCGGGGCTTGGGTGGATTCTGGCAGCTGCTTTTACGGCAGGATTGGTGCGTGGTTTTGCGGGATTTGGCACAGCACTGATATTTCTGCCGATCACGTCGCAAGTGGTCGAGCCGGTTCTGGCAATCGCAATTCTTATCGTGATGGATCTGGCAGGTCCTGCACCAGCCATTCCGCGTGCTCTGAAAGATGGACATCCAAAAGATCTGGCGCGACTTGTGATCGGCATGGCAATAGCATTGCCATTGGGACTCGCTGCGCTTTTTGTGGTCGAGCCCACGCTGTTCAAGCTCGTTGTGTCGGTTGTGAGCCTTGCCATGTTGGTGGTTCTTATGAGCGGTTGGCGATATCATGGCTCCGTGACACCGCGAACAGTCTGGGCGACGGGCAGCGTGGCAGGTCTTTTGGGCGGGGCTGCGGGCATACCCGGGCCTCCGGTCATCTTGCTGTACATGGCGTCGCCGCATAGCCCGCGCGTGATCCGAGCCAACACAACCGCATTCTTGTTCTTTTTTGATCTGATCATGCTGGCGGCTTTCTTGATTACGGGCCAGCTTCTGGGGCTTCCGTTGGTGCTTGGGTTATTAACGATGGTACCAAGCATCTTGGGGAACTGGATTGGTGGCTGGATTTTCAATCCGGAATACGAACGCCTTTATCGCCGCGTGGCCTATGCAATTATTGCTGGGTCGGCCCTGTCGGGGCTATATGCAGTCTCAGGTTAAGGAGATCCCAATGCAGTTTCACGAAGTCCGATATGACAGCGCGCAACCGGTGGACAGCTATGGCCCGGGCTTTTTCCGCGTGGCGGGCGAGGTGATTGAAGGCCCGGTTCTTGTCACGGCCGAGACTGCGACCGGTTGGGGTGGGCTTGATGACATCGCAGCACTAACCGCGTTGAAAGGTCAGATCGACGTCTTGTTTTTGGGTATGGGGACCGAAATCGCGCACCCGCCGGCGCCGCTGCGTGAGGCGTTGGAAGAAGCCGGGATCGGGATCGAGATGATGGGATCCGCACAGGCCTGCCGCACCTATAACGTGTTGATCGCCGAAGGCCGCCGCATTGCGCTGGCCGCCCTTCCAGTCTAAGGCTTTTCTATGGAACTTCGGGTCGAAAATCTGACCGTGGCACGTGGTGGCGTGCCGGTGCTGGAGGGGCTGGCTTTCACCCTGTCCCCCGGTCAGGTTTTGATCCTGTGCGGCCCGAATGGATCGGGAAAAACCACGCTGTTGCGGACCCTTGCAGGATTGCAGCCCCCTTTGGTGGGCAGCGTGTCTGCAGATCCCGAGCAAATCACCTATGGCGCGCATGCGGATGGGTTAAAAGCCACACTCAGCGTTGAAGAGAACCTGCGCTTCTGGGCATCGGTACATGGGCTGTCGGATATCGCGCCTGCCGTGGATGGATTCAATTTGCGGGGGCTGCTGGAACGCCCTTCTGCCAACCTGTCAGCGGGGCAAAAACGTCGCCTGGGGTTGGCGCGTCTACTGGTTACTGGCCGGCCGATCTGGCTTCTTGACGAGCCTACTGTGTCGTTGGACGCGGCATCGGTCACGTTGTTCGCCGATGCAGTACGTTCACATGTAGCTGGTGGAGGCTCAGCCCTGATTGCCACCCATATCGACTTGGGCTTGCAGGCCGAAACCTTGGACGTTGGACCCTTCAAAGCGAATGCGAACCGTCCGCGCAGCGACGACCAACGCGACGCCTATGCCGATTTCGACGAGGCATTCTTATGATCGCTTTGCTGGTTCGGGATCTCAGGCTTGCCATGCGGGCAGGGGGCGGCTTCGGGTTGGGGCTTGCGTTCTTCCTGATTGTCTCGACCCTTGTGCCCTTTGGCGTGGGGCCGGAAGCCAAAATACTGTCACGCATCGCGCCGGGCATCCTGTGGGTAGGCGCACTTTTGGCCTGCCTGCTGTCTCTGGATCGTATCTTTCAGTTGGATTTCGAGGACGGATCGCTAGATCTTCTGGCCACCGCGCCCATCCCGATGGAAGGCATTGTCACCGTCAAAGCACTGGCACATTGGTTGGTGACGGGATTGCCGCTGACGCTGGCGGCCCCCCTGCTTGGGATGCTGATGAATTTGGAACGCCCCGGACATTTCTGGATCTTCCTGACGCTTCTGATCGGCACGCCAGCCTTGTCGATGATCGGCGCGTTTGGGGCAGCATTGACCGTCGGTCTGAAACGCGGCGGATTGCTTTTGTCGCTACTTGTCCTTCCGCTCTACATCCCCACACTGATATTCGGTGCCGAAGCCGCCACGCGGGGAACCGCTGGTCTGCCTGCGTCGACACCACTGTTGATGATGGCGGGAATCACCGCCGGATCCATTGCCCTGCTACCATTTGCCGCCGCCGCTGCCTTGCGTGTGAACCTGAGATAAGTCAAACCAATCCTAGGCACATGCTCTATGCTGCCCGCGCCACCGTCTGAAGGAAGCCACAGAGGAAACATATGTCACTTTGGGAATTCGCAAACCCGGTCAAGTTCATGGCACTCAGCGGCAAGGTCCTGCCTTGGGTGATCGGACTGTGTACCGTGACCCTGATTCCGGGTCTGATCTGGGGCTTCTTCTTCACACCCGAGGCATCTAATTTCGGCAATTCGGTTAAGATCATATATATCCATGTGCCGAGTGCCATGATGGCGATCAATATCTGGGTGATGATGCTTGTGACGTCACTGATCTGGGTCGTGCGCCGTCACCATGTCTCTGTTCGGGCAGCCAAGGCCGCTGCGTTGATTGGCGTCACCATGACGGTGATCGCACTGATCACTGGCGCAATCTGGGGCCAGCCCATGTGGGGTACCTATTGGGCTTGGGATCCGCGCTTGACCAGCTTCCTGATTCTGTTTCTGTTCTATCTTGGGTACATGGCGCTTTGGGCTGCGATTGATAATCCAGATACGGCAGCAGATCTGACGTCTGTCCTGTGCATCGTCGGATCCGTCTTTGCCGTACTTAGCCGCTATGCGGTGAATTTCTGGAATCAGGGCCTACATCAGGGCGCGTCTCTGTCGCTGGACAAGGAAGAGCACGTGTCTGACGTCTATTTTCAGCCCCTGCTTCTGTGCCTTGCAGGGTTCACACTGCTTTTTGTAGCCCTGCTTTTGGTCCGAACTCGGACGGAACTGCGCTTGGTGCGCCTGCACCGTTTGGAAGTCCGCGAAAGGATGAAAGATGCTTGAGCTGGGAAAATATACCGACGCCATTCTGTCGTCCTGGACTATCACTCTCGGGCTTTTGATCGCGCTTATCCTTGTGACTTGGCGCCGTTCGGTCCAAGTGAAACAAAGACTTGATGCGGCCGAAGAAAGGGCAAAGCAGAATGACTGAACAGAAGAAACGTATCTCGTGGCTGATGATTCTGCCGCCGGTTCTGTTTTTAGGCCTTGCTGCGATGTTCTTGTGGGGGATGACCCAAGACAATCGCAATGCTCTTCCGTCAACACGTGAGGGCGGCGTCGTCCCGGCCCTGCAAGTCACTGCCTTCAATGGCGAACCCAGCTTTACCCAAGAAGATCTGAAAACCGGTGGCGTGAAACTGGTGAATTTCTGGGCCAGCTGGTGCGCACCCTGCCGGGCCGAGCATCCATTGTTGGAAAAGCTGGCCGAAGAAGGCGTGCAGATCAACGGAATCAACTACAAGGACGATCCGGCGAATGCGAAGCGTTTCCTGTCTCAGCTCGGCAATCCTTATGCCGCGTTGATGACCGATGGCGACGGGCGCACAGGGCTTGAATGGGGGCTTTATGGCGTGCCTGAAACCTTTGTGATCGCAGGCGATGGCACCGTTGTGAAACGCTTTGCCGGGCCCATCACAGAGGGCATCCTGGAAAGCATCATCCGCCCCGCGATTGCCGCAGCTGAAGCCCGCTAGGACGCGGTGCTAAACATCAGGATGATGATTGCGAAAGCAGCAAATTCCAGCACTGGCAGCGGAATGCGTCTAAATAAATTACCCACGATTACTTTACCCCATAAAAGCCGTCGGTTATCTGAAATTTGATCGTCCCCACGATCACCTTATTGATAGTACGCGACGTCGCCGCGATCCAGATCGAATGGTGAAACGATCTGTTTTCCTTCTCCTAACGTAACCCTTGCGTGTGGGCGTGGCAGTGACGCACATCACAACGCGCAAAGGTTCTTTTATAGGTGGAGCTGACGGCCGCGCCCGGTCGGAACAGGCGATGTCGGTAAAGGTGAAAAGGCCACCAATTCGGCCGCCTTTTCCCGTGTGTTTGCCTTAGCTTTTCGCCAGATCACGCAGCACGTAGTGCAATACGCCGCCGTTTTCGACATACTCGACCTCGACTTCGGTATCGATGCGGCATTTCAACGTGATGTCTTTCACGGTGCCGTCAGCGCACGTGATCTTGCAGGGCACGTCTGACAAGGGTTTCAAATCCCCCTCAAGCCCAGTGATCGATACGGTTTCATCCCCCGTCAAACCCAATGACTTGCGCGTGTCACCGC
The DNA here is from genome assembly GCF_007004645.1 of Aliiroseovarius halocynthiae. GTDB lineage: Bacteria > Pseudomonadota > Alphaproteobacteria > Rhodobacterales > Rhodobacteraceae > Aliiroseovarius > Aliiroseovarius halocynthiae. Next base: position 631,786 of record NZ_ML660019.1, read on the forward strand.
CTGTGAATTCGAACGGGATAACCCCCATGCCCACAAGGTTCGAACGGTGGATGCGCTCGAAGCTTTCGGCAATGACGGCCTTCACACCCAGAAGATTTGTGCCCTTCGCGGCCCAGTCGCGGGATGATCCGGCACCATATTGTTCCCCGCCAAACACGACCAACGGCGTTCCGTTTTCTTGATACGCCATTGCCGCGTCATAGATTGACATCTGCGTCCCATCCGGGCCCTTCGTATAGCCGCCTTCGATGCCCGGCAGCATTTCGTTCTTGATGCGGATATTGGCGAACGTGCCGCGCATCATGACCTCGTGATTGCCGCGCCGCGACCCGTACGAATTGAACTCGCGTGGTTGGACTTGGCGTTCGATCAAATACCGGCCTGCGGGCGATGAGGTTGGGAAAGATCCGGCGGGTGAAATGTGGTCCGTCGTGACGAAATCCCCCAACACGGCCAACACCTTGGCGTCGTCGATGTTCGAGATCACGCCGGGATCTTTCGACATGCCCTGAAAATAGGGCGGGTTCTGAATATAGGTCGACGCTGCCGGCCAGTCATAGGTTTCGTTATCTGTGGTTTCGACGGCACGCCATTGCGCATCACCTTTGAAAACATCCGCATATTTCGACTGGAACGCCTCGCGGGTGACAGTTTGCTCGACCAGTTCCGCGATTTCTTGCGTTGTGGGCCAGATGTCGTGCAGATAAACGTCATTCCCATCTCGGTCCTGCCCAAGCGGATCGTTGGTCAGGTCGATATCCATCGTGCCCGCCAAGGCATAGGCAACGACCAACGGCGGCGAGGCCAGATAGTTGGCGCGCACATCCGGGCTGATGCGACCTTCGAAATTGCGGTTGCCGGACAGTACTGATGTGGCAACCAGATCGCCCTCGGCAATGGCGTCAGACAGCTCTTTCTGGATGGGGCCGGAATTACCGATGCAGGTGGTGCAGCCATAGCCCACAAGGTTGAAGCCGATCTTGTCCAGATCCTTTTGTAAGTCGGCAGCTTCAAGATAGGCCGATACGACCTGCGATCCCGGTGCAAGCGACGTCTTTACCCATGGCTTGCGGTTCAGTCCAAGGGCAGCTGCCTTACGCGCCACCAGGCCTGCGCCGATCATTACATAGGGGTTCGATGTGTTGGTGCACGAGGTGATCGAGGCGATAACAACATCGCCCGACGACAGGGTATAATCCTCTCCTGCGACTGCGACCTCTTTGTCCATTGGGCGCTTGAAGGTCTCGGCCATTTCCTGATGGAATGCGGCGCGGGCCTCGGTCAGCGCTACGAAATCCTGTGGGCGTTTCGGGCCAGAAATCGCTGGCACGATCGTTCCCATGTCCAGCGACAGCGTGTCAGTATAGATTGGCGCGTACGCCGCATCCCGCCACAGCCCGTTTTCTTTCGCATAGGCCTCGACCAATGCGATGCGGGCCTCGTCCCGACCTGTGGTGCGCATATAGCGCAAGGTCTCGTCATCAATCGGGAAGAAGCCACAGGTCGCGCCGTATTCCGGCGCCATATTGGCGATGGTCGCGCGGTCTGCCAGCGGCAGACGGTCCAAACCCTCGCCGAAGAACTCGACAAACTTGCCGACCACGCCTTTCTCGCGCAACATTTCGACCACTTTCAGCACCAGATCGGTGCCGGTGGTTCCCTCGCGCATCTCGCCGGTCAGTTCGAACCCGACAACATCGGGGATCAGCATCGAAATCGGCTGGCCAAGCATTGCGGCTTCGGCCTCGATCCCGCCAACACCCCAGCCCAAAACCGCCAGACCGTTTACCATGGTCGTATGGCTGTCGGTCCCGACCAACGTGTCGGGATAGGCGACCTCTTCCCCGTTCTGATCCGTGTCCGTCCAGACGGCTTGCGCCAGATATTCAAGGTTTACCTGATGGCAAATGCCCGTGCCCGGCGGGACAACGCGGAAATTGTTGAAGGCCGATTGGCCCCATTTCAAGAATGTGTAGCGTTCCAGATTGCGTTCATATTCGCGATCTACGTTCATCTGGAATGCGCGCGGATTGCCAAACTCGTCAATCATAACAGAGTGGTCGATGACCAGATCTACAGGGGTCAGCGGATTGATCTTTTGCGCGTCGCCCCCCAGCGCCTTGATCCCATCGCGCATCGCGGCCAGATCGACGACGGCCGGAACGCCGGTGAAGTCCTGCATCAAAACGCGGGCAGGGCGGTATGCAATCTCGCGCGGGTTCTGGCCGCCATTCGCGCCCCAATCCGAGAAGGCTTTGATGTCATCCACGCTGATCGTACGCCCGCCATCTTCGAACCGCAGCATGTTTTCCAACACGACTTTCAGCGCGGCGGGCAGGCGAGTGAAATCGCCCAAACCAGCATCCTGCGCGGCGCGGATCGAATAGTATGACACGGTAGCACCTGATGCGGTCAGGCTGCGGCGGGTATTCGAGGTGTCGGTTCCTACGGTAATCGGCATTGTCTGGCATCCTTCAAAGGGGAGTCGCTAATCCAAGTGAACCCCGCCAATGGATGTCGATGCAAGAGCTTTCCATCATGTCCTGATAAGCAATCAAAGGTGGAATTCACACCACGCGCGCGATCGGTGAAAAGAAACTGTAACACAAACCTCGCAAATCGTTGATTGGCAGGTTAGGCACGGGGTCGCTATCTAGGGATCAGAGCGAAATCAGAAAGAGACACCGATGCGGGCATTTTTGAGCGGACTGACCGCCCTTTTCCTAAGCAGTTTTGCCGGGCTGGCTGTGGCAGCCGATCGCCCTGTTGTGGTGGTCGAGCTGTTCACCTCGCAAGGCTGTTCTTCTTGCCCGCCCGCGGATGAGTTTCTGGGTGAGTTGGCGCATCAGAAGGATGTTCTGCCTTTGGCGATGCATGTGGATTATTGGGACTATATCGGGTGGAAAGACACATTTGCCCGGCCCGAGCACACGAAGCGGCAAAAGGCCTATGCCTATGGGTTCGGGACCAAGTCGATCTATACGCCGCAAATGGTGATCGGCGGTGTGGATCAGGCCGTAGGCAGCCATGTCATGAAAGTGATGGAGATCTTGCATCGCCATCAAATGGCCGTGGGGCGCGTCAGTCTGTCAACGCATGATGGCGCCGATGGTCGGATTGTGCGGGCGACGAACATCTCGAATGTGCCATTGCCAGATGTTGTCATTGCGCAAATCGTTCATTTCGCGCCCAAAGCAACAGTGGCTGTGAAACGCGGAGAGAACGCGGGGCGTTCAATCACTTCGACCAATATCGTGACCAATATCCAAGCATTCGGGAAATGGAACGGCAAAGGCGAGATCGAGTTTACGCTGCCAAACCCTGTGGCCCCTGAAGGACAGAGTGCTGCAATCTTGTTGCAGGCGACGCGGATGGGGGACTATCCCGGCGAAATCGTCGCCGCAATCGCGTTGGATTGATGCCTAAGCGCTGCCGGGCATCTGCCAACGGTTATGGATCCACAGAAACTGATCCATGTTCTGTCGCACGCGCGCTTCGAACCGGTCATTGAATTCCTGCATCATAGTTTCCGGGTCGGTATGAGCGATTGGTTCGTCCACGACGATGTCAAAATCTAAGCCGTTTTCTTTTCGGATCGCAAAGACAGGGATGAACAGCGTATCGTACTTCAGGGCCATTTCGGCGATGGCAAGCGTGGTCATTGCCGGCTGCCCAAAGAAGCGGAGCTTCACCCCTTGATCCTCGCGTTGATCCAGTAGGATTGCCAGGAGGCCGCCTTTGCGCAGGTGCTTTACCATGCTGCCCATTCCGCGCCGGGATTGCTCGAAAGCTTCTCCTTCGAAGCCTTCCATGCGCTTAATGTAGCTTTCGTTAAAATACGCGTTCGACATAGGGCGATATAGCGCCCCGGTATCAAAGCCCGCTTGAACCAGAACAGCGCGCGCCGCGTCATAGTTCCCGAAATGACCTGATGTGGCAATGATTGGACGTCGATCTGCCTTCGCTTTTTCCAGTGCGATCACACCTGGGCCGGAAAGCTGGGTCCCCTTCATGCGATTAAACAGCGCGTTACCTGACCACATTTCGGCTAGGAAACGTCCCGTATTATGTAGTACGGCGCGTTCCATCTGCTTTACTTCGTCGGGCGTCATTTCCGGGCAGGTTAAGGCCAAGTTTTTACGAATCCGCTTGTCGTAACCAGCGACTGGCCCGATCACATGCGCGGCGAACCAGCCCACGACAGGCAGTCGCATTGTATAGGGTAAGAAGCGGGGAAGATTCAGCATGCTGGCCAGCGCCAGATTGGTTACATACGGCCCAAGCCCACGTTTTTCTTGCACCATGCGGTCGCTCCTGGTCCTTTGCCCAACTCTTTGGTCGGCCGTCGGTCACACATAGCGTTCTGCGTTGCTGCCTGCAAGCATCAGGAGGGCTACTCGTCTTCGTCGGGAACGATTAGCGTAATTTCGCCACCGGTTTCCAGTGTGCGGATCTGTGCGATGATCTCGTTCATTGCAGCGTCTCCCTCTGCCGGCTTGACCGCGCTGCGTTCGGCCATCTCTTCGCGGATCCCCTCGGCCAAACGTTTTGACATCGCGTCGAGAATGAAATTCGCGACGTTCTCTTGATCGCCCGTTGCAGCTGCAAGTGCGGTGACTAGAACTGCCTGATCAATGTCCTTTGTGACTTTTGGCACGTCACCGGGTTGTAGGCGTTCAGGAATATTGGCGAAGGTGAAGATTGATTTACGCACAGCACTTGCAAAGGCGGTATCCTCTTCTTCGAGCCCGTCCAGCACCTCTTCGCGAGTGGCGGCGGGCGAGACATTCAGGATTGATCCGACTCTCTCGCTCGGATCGTCCTCGAATGCGCGGGGCGGCTGAGCCCCAAGCTGTTCGGCCAGTGATCGGCCGATCCGCGAGACAACATCGGGGGCGATTGTGCCTGTCATCGAGACCGCATAGGCAATCTTGCGGGCGCGCTGGCCAGGCAACTTTCCCAGAAGCTCAGCCGCGAGCGAGGTTTTCAGTTTCGACAGCAGCACTGCCGAGACCTCCGGGCTTTCGTTTTCCAGAAGCGGCAAGAGCTGCTCTGAGGTCATGGTTGATACGGCAGACCATGGATCATGCGCGATCTGTACACCAGACAGCTTGCGTACGCGCGCTGCAGTGGCCGGGCTAATCGTGCCGTCAAGCACCGATAATGTATCTTCCAGCCCGCCGGGGAATGACAGGCCAACCTCTTCTATTTCAAAGACAAACTCGTCAATTACGGCTTTCAGTGTGGCCCGATCCACATACCGCATCGTGGACATCTGATGAACCAGTTCACCTTGCAGGCTGTCTGGAAGATCCTGCAGGGCCAGCTCTGCCCCTTCAGCTAACAAAAGCCGCACGATTATCGCAGCTTTCTGTCGTCTGGACAATTGTCGGGGCAGCTGTCGAAGCGGTGGAGCAAGGTCGATCTGCGATTCAGGTGCCGTGTTGTTGCTGATCTGGCCCGGACCTTCCCCCAGCACCAAGTCCGTTCCCATCGTCATATCGTTTGGCACGTCGCCACCTCTGCCTTGTTTTCAGACAGAGTGCCATCCGTGGGTTAAGGCCGCCTTTACGTCAGGCAGATTTTTCATCAATACAGGCTTGAAGTTTCTCGTTCCATACCTGACCGACGGCGCAGGGCGAGGCTTCATGTGTACCGCGGTTGCATTGACCAGCGATGGACGCTGCAGGCACCAAGGTTAACAGAAGCGAGAAGAGCAGGGTTTTAAATTGCATAGGGGCCTCCTGTTCAGAAGGCCCCTAGCATAACACAGATGGGCAATTCGCCCAAATTCAACTGGGCTTAGCTGTCGCCAAAGACCCGCTTGAAAATCGTATCGACGTGCTTCGTGTGATAGCCCATGTCGAATTTCTCGTTGATCGCGTCGACACCTAGCGCGTCGACCACGGCCTCGTCTGCCAGCAGCAGCTCGCGGAAATCCAGACGCTCTTCCCAGACTTTCAACGCGTTGCGCTGAACCATCGAATAGGCGTCTTCACGCGACACACCAGCTTGCGTAAGCGCCAGCAGCACGCGCTGCGACATGACCAGCCCGGGGAACTTGTTCATGTTGTCCAGCATGTTGTCCGGGAAGACCAGCATCTTGTCGATTACGCCCGCCAGACGGTGCAGGGCGAAATCCAGCGTGACGGTGGCGTCCGGGCCAATGCCACGCTCGACCGACGAATGCGAGATATCGCGTTCGTGCCAAAGCGCCACGTTTTCCATCGCGGGGATCACGGTCATGCGCACCAGACGGGCCAGACCCGTCAGGTTTTCGGTCAGAACCGGGTTCTTCTTGTGCGGCATCGCTGACGAGCCTTTTTGTCCCATCGAGAAGAACTCGGCGCCTTCCAGAACCTCGGTACGTTGCATGTGGCGGATTTCGACGGCAATGTTTTCAATCGACGAGGCAATGACGCCCAGCGTGGCGAAGAACATGGCGTGGCGGTCACGCGGGATGACCTGTGTGCTGATCGGCTCGGGGCGCAGGCCCAGCTTTTCGCAGACGTGTTCTTCAACTGCCGGGTCGATATTGGCGAAAGTGCCAACCGCGCCCGAGATTGCGCCGGTTGCGACTTCCCAGCGGGCTTTTTCCAGACGGTTCTTGTTGCGGTCCATTTCCGCATAGAAACGCGCGAAGGTCAGACCCATCGTGGTGGGTTCGGCATGAATACCGTGCGAGCGGCCCACACGGACCGTGTCTTTGTGCTCCAACGCGCGTTTTTTCAAAGCGGCCAGCAGTTTGTCCATACCCACCAGCAGCAGATCAGCGGCGCGTACCAGCTGCACGTTCAGGCAGGTGTCCAACACGTCGGAGGAGGTCATGCCTTGGTGTACGAAACGGGCCTCTTCACTGCCTACATGTTCGGCCAAATGGGTCAGGAAGGCGATGACGTCATGTTTGGTGACGGCTTCAATTTCGTCGATGCGGGCGACGTCGAATTCAACATCCTTGGCTTTCCACACGGCGTCCGCGTTTTCACGCGGGATCACGCCCAGATCGGCCATGGCGTCGCAGGCATGCGCCTCGATCTCGTACCAGATTTTGAACTTGGTTTCGGGCGACCAGATGGCGACCATATCGGGGCGGGCATAACGAGGGATCATCGGCGAAGCCTTTTTCGGTTGGTTGGCAGTCGCGCTTCTCATAAACTGCCGCGATGCAGCGAACAAGAGAGGCGTGCGGGGATTGGGTGCGACAAGACTATGTTTGCGACATAAGCGGGGCAAATATGGCGTGAATCGCGCGCTTTTCGATCCTGTCAAAATGTGCGGTCAGCTGAAGTCGCACACATTTTGTTGCCTGAAAACTTCGGCCCGGCGACCTGGGCAAAAAATTCTAACACCGGGAAAGCCAATGTGTGCAATTCGGCACTTGGTGCTTCACTCCGAACAAGATCACAACAACACAGTTCCGTTCATACTGAGACGGCACTAAGAAGTAAGCTTCTATCCGTGTCGCGCTTACTTCCAGATATCGTGACCTCGCCCCTACGCAATACGACAAAGTCATCCGCAAGATCATAGGCAAAGTCAAAATACTGTTCGACGAGGACAATCGCCATGTCGCCTCGATCTCGTAGCAGTTTGATCACTTCGCCAATCTGCTGAATGATGTTGGGCTGGATGCCTTCGGTTGGTTCGTCCAACAGCAGAAGCTTGGGCTTGGTGATCAATGCACGGGCAATGGCAAGCTGTTGTTGTTGACCGCCCGAAAGATCTCCGCCGCGACGATTGATGAACTTGCGCAATATGGGGAATAGCTCGAACATCTCGTTAGGGATGAAGTGCTCGGATTTGGGCAAGCACGAGAATCCAGTCTCAAGATTTTCACGTACGGTAAGCAAAGGGAAAATCTCGCGGCCCTGTGGTACGACGGCGATGCCTTTCTGAGCCAACGCATGGGCAGACAATACCTCAAGCGGCTCGCCATCAAGTGTCACCTCCCCGCCCGAGCGCGGGTGAGCGCCAGATATAGCACGCATCAGGCTTGTCTTTCCTACACCGTTTGTCCCCATCACACAGGTGACCTTGCCAGTCTCAGCTTCAAGAGAGACTCCGTTTAAAATCTGCGAATGCCCATAATGCAGGGTCAGGTTATTCACGCTCAGCATATTTCAACGCCCCAAATAAACATCGATGACTTCTTGATTGGCCGTGATGTGGTCAAGGCTGCCTTCGGCCAGAACGGACCCTTCATGCAGCACTGTGACCCGGCAGTTCAAACGGCGGACAAATTCCATGTCGTGTTCCACCACGACGACCGCACAGGTTTTGGCGGCCTCGACCAGCAAGGCTGTGGTGTGCTCCCGTTCGGCTGGGGTCATCCCGGCGGCGGGTTCATCGACCAAAAGCAACTGGGGATCCTGCGCCAAAAGCATCCCGATTTCCAACCACTGCTTCTGCCCATGACTCAGTTCACCAGCTTTGCGGTACAGCTGATCGGCAAGGTTAATCTCGCCCGCCAATTCCTCGACTCGCCTCATGTCCCCAGGGCTGCGCTTATAGAAGAGCGCGGCAAACGGGCTGCGTTTGCTCTTCAACGCCATAACCAGGTTTTCTTCGACAGTCTGGTCTTCGAACACTGTAGGTTTTTGAAACTTCCGACCAATACCAGCTTGTGCGATTTTGGCCTCTGACATGCCCAACAGCGATCGGCTGAGATCACCCCATATAATGCGCCCTTCATCCGGTTTGGTTTTGCCGGTGACGATGTCCATAAAGGTGGTTTTTCCAGCGCCGTTCGGGCCGATGATAGCGCGCAGTTCTGCGGACCTGATTGCAAAGCTGAGGTTGTTAATGGCTTTGAATCCATCAAAGCTAACCGAAACACCTGAAACTTCCAGTAGCGAGTTCATTCAACGGCCTCCTTTTCCTGAAGTGATCCCGCGCTGGGGCCAAGATCTGCACCGTGACGGTTTGGGCTTCTATGCTCTGACCAGAGATCAAACAGCCCGCCGATACCTTTCGGGGCAAACAAGGTGACGGCGACAAAGCTTAGTCCCAGCACGATCAGCCACCAATCCACCCATTTGACGGTGTAAAATCCGAGATTCACATCTGGCACCTGTCCGCCAGTGAACCATGAAGACACTAGGCTGACGAAGGCTGCGCCAATCACAGCGCCATAAAGACGCCCGCGCCCCCCAATGGCAACCCAGACCGCCAGATAGATCGACGCAATGGGCGCGACTTCGGCGGGGTTGATGATCCCGGCTTGCGGATAATACAGCGCGCCAGCAATTCCGGCGATCATGGCTGTGACTGTGAATAGGAATAGCTTATAGGTTTCGACCGGATATCCAAGGAAGCGAACGCGCGCTTCGTTGTCCCGAATGCCCCGGATAACCGAACCAAACTTGCCCGAGACCATCCATGCCGCGAACAGATACCCCAGCGCTAGGGCGAATGCCGACGCCCAGAAAAACCAGATGGACACTGTCGATTGAGCGACGTGATCCAATCCGGGAAGGTTTTGCAGGCCAGAAAGGCCGTTATTCCCGCGCAATCCGCTGTCGTTTTGGAACAGATACAATGCAAGAGCCAGTGTCATGGCTTGCGTCAGGATCGAAAGATACACCCCCGTTACACGTGACCGGAAGGCCAGCCATCCGAATGCTGCCGCCAACGCACCGGGAACCAGCACGACCAACGCCAACTGCAAGGCAAGGCTGTCTGCGACGCTCCAGATGATTGGAAATTCACTTGATCCAACCACGCCAAAGATTTGGTTGCCGATTGCATCCGTCACTTCCTGAGCTGTCGGCGGGATCTTGGCCTCGGCCAGCGAGGCTTCGACGATCCCCCGTGTGCGCTCGTACATCAACCACATGCCAATCATGTAGCCGCCAAGACCGAAGAAAGCGAAGTGACCAAGGCTCAGGATACCTGTGTACCCCCAGACCAAATCCATCGCGACCGCGATCAGCGCAAGGCATAGCGTCTTACCCAGTGTTTTTACAAAACTTGTGGATATCAAACCGGCGCCCGATCCTTCGGCCAGTACGGTCACGAGGATCGTAAACATCGCCAGTGCCCCGAGAAACACAAGTGTGGACGGATTGCGCATGACAAAGGACTTCTGCATGGCTCAGTCTCCTGCTGCGCGACCTTTGAGGGCGATAATCCCTCGCGGTCGGAACTGAATGAAAATGATGATGAAGATGATCATGTATGTCTGAGCAGCAAGCGTGTTCGACGGGTTCATCCATTCGACACCCTTCTGGAAGAAGCCGATCATGGTGGCCCCAGCAAGCGTGCCCCAGATGTTGCCGACACCGCCAACCACAACAGTCATGAAGCTTTGAACGATATAGTCGGATCCAAGCTCTGACGTGACCTTTGCAAAAAGCCCAATTGCGACGCCCGCAACACCAGCGATGCCCGAGCCAAGGCCAAAGGTCAGCATGTTCACACGCCCCGGATTAATCCCCATCGCACCAGCCATTTGCGGGTTTTGGGTCACCGCACGGGTTTCAAGCCCAAGCCGCGTTCGCTTCATGATGTACAGAAACACGCCCAGAAAGATCAGGGCCAACACAAAGATGGCGATCCGAATGTAACTGATTGAGATCACCGGGTTCAGAACCAGCGCCCCGTCAAGCCATTCAGGTGCGGTCAGCGGACGCGCTTGCGTGCCAAATATGTTCTTGGCCAGCTGTTGAAGCGCAATCGAGACGCCAAAAGTTGCCAGCAGCGTTTCAAGGGGGCGGTTGTAAAGCCAGCGGATCACCAGCCGTTCCAACGCAACGCCCGCAGCGAAGGTCACCGCAAAGGCCAGCGGGACCGCAACGATAATTGACACCGTGTGATTGGGAATGAGCTGTTGAACGACATAGCCGGTATACGCACCCATCATGATAAATTCACCATGGGCCATATTGATCACGCCCATGACGCCAAAGGTGATGGCCAACCCGATTGCCGCCAGAAAATAGATCGACGCCAGTGACAGTGCATCCAGGGTCAGATCCGCGGTTTGGCTAAGCGAAACACGGGTCGAAATGCTCGAAAGCGCAGCCTCGGCTGCCTTCGAGACATCTGGGGATGGCTCGGCATAAATATCCGCAAACGAGAACGAGCTTAGCGTGCTTTCGATATCCGCATCTGAAACAAGTGGGGGAACTTTCCCAGCGGTGGCCAGCGCAGAATATGCACGAATACGGGCATCTTCATCGCCAAGCTGCACGATTGGGACACCGCCAACCAGACCACCATCAATGTGTTCACCAAGAGCCACCCTGATCTGATCACCCGTGATCTGGGCGGGCGCTTTACCCGCATCGACAAGCAACTGATATGCGATCGCCTTGGTAAACTCATCACGACCGGGAATGCGCGTTTGCGCGACATTCAGACTGCTGGGGATCTCTCCTTCAAAAGCTTTGGTCACCTTTGAGACTAAGGGGTTAAGCGCACCGCGTACATCCAATCCCAGATCGCCAGACAACGCTTCAATTGCGGCGATACGCGCGGGGCCGTCGTCGCTGAAGGAAATGGTCAGCAATTTGGCGAGCCGGGACTTACGCGCTTTCAATTCGGGATCCGTCTCGCTGTCGATAGACGCAAGAAGGGGCTTCAGAAGCGATGCGTCTGGTGCCCGCTCGATGCCGGTCAGACCTTTTGCGCGTATCAACGGATCGGGATCTTCAAGCTGAAAGCGGACAAGCGCCGTCGCAATCAGGGCACGAATGCCGCTGTTTGGTTTGATCTGTTTCAGATCACTTTTATCGACCTCGTCTACGATATCGCCAGTGTCGAGGTCCAAAAGGCGATAGATTTTGCCTTCGGCCTTCTGAGCTTGGTAAAACAGCCCGCTCGGCTTGTGGTGCCACATGTTTTTGCTTTGCCAAACGTTCAACATTGAACGCGCTTGCGGCAACTTGCTTGCGACAACAGCATCGATGGCAGGGCCGATCGTTTTACGCGAACTTTTGAGGATCGTTTCTTTGTGGTTCTGCAACACGGTTTGAATCGGGCCCACAGGGCTGTCCGTCTGGGCAAGCGTCATTACCGCCGAGCCAAGGAACATCAACGCGGCCAAAACATAGGTTCTCATGGAAAGAAGCCTTTGGTCAAAGGGATCAGAGGGGCCAAGGCCCCCCTGAAAATTTCAGATCAATAATTGGATTTCAGCTGAACGCAGCTGTCGGTTTCGGTGTTGTACATACCGCACCCCAAATCCTTCCAATCCGACTTAAGCACAGCGGATTCCGCCAAGAAGTCGGTCCAAGCATCGCCCGGAACCTCTTCGGTTTGGCTGATGATGTCGAATTGACCATCCTCTTGGATTTCGCCGATCAGGACTGGCTTGGCCAAGTGGTGGTTTGGCAACATCACAGCTGTACCACCTGTCAGGTTCGGGAATTCTTGTCCGTACATCGCAGTGCGCACAGCATCCACATCGGTAGACCCTGCGGCCTCGGCTGCATTTACCCACATGTTGAAGCCAATATAGTGTGCTTCCATCGGATCGTTGGTGACACGGCTTTCACCCATCTTGGCCTTCCAAGCTTCGATGAATGCCGTGTTGGCGTCAGATTCTGCCGATTGGAAATAGTTCCAAGCCGCCAGATGACCAACGAGGTTCGAGGTATCCAGACCCGACAGCTCTTCTTCACCCACCGAGAAAGCAATCACTGGAATATCGTCCGCCGAGATACCAGCCGCTGCCAGCTCTTTGTAAAAGCCGATGTTCGCGTCACCGTTAATGGTCGAGATCACGCCAACTTTCTTTCCGTCAGCACCCATTGCGACAACGTCGGCGACGATCTTGGACCAGTCCGAATGGCCAAAAGGCGTGTAGTTTACAAAGATATCTTCAGCGGCGATGCCTTTGCCTTTCAGATAGCTTTCCAGAATGTTGTTTGTGGTGCGCGGATAAACATAATCAGTGCCCAGCAGCGCGAACTTCTCAACGCCCAGCTCGTCCAAGAAGTAGTCAGTGGCGGGGATGGCCTGTTGGTTTGGGGCAGCGCCGGTGTAAAACACGTTCTTCGAGCTTTCTTCACCCTCATACTGAACCGGATAGAACAGCAGACCGTTCAATTCTTCGATCACGGGCAAAACCGATTTACGTGAAACCGAAGTCCAGTTACCGAAAATCACGTCGACCTCGTGAACACTTAGAAGCTCACGCGCTTTTTCGGCAAACAGGGGCCAATCGGATGCTGGATCTACGACCACAGCTTCCAGTTCACATCCAAGCACGCCCCCTTTGGCATTTTGCTCGTCCACCAGCATCAGCATCGTGTCTTTCAACGTGGTCTCCGAGATCGCCATGGTTCCGGAGAGGGAATGCAGAACACCAACCTTGATTGGACAGTCAGCAGCATTGGCAGCCGTCGCAACAGCAGTAATCGCAACCGTGGTCAGCGCCGTGGATTTCAAAAAATTCATGTATTTCTCCTTGCAGAGAAGACCACGGATACTTGCGCAAACACGCATGTTTCACTAGGCATTGTCTCTGCAACTTCTTGTGTTGCACCCGTGTGGCGGCTTGATGCGAGCACTACTTCGTCTTGCCGTCACACACCTGTTCCCAAGCATCGCTCAGCAGGTAGACAGAGCTTCGCTGCGACGTGGCAGGAATTGCAACACTGCGCGGGGTGCAACGCAGAGGATTTTCTTACACGCCAAAACTTTCAGCACATCGACACGCAAAAGCGCGTTTTTCGCGCAGCTGAAGTTTGAGGCGCCCAGAAAGACAGAATTAGGTGGTCTTATGAACGCGTGTGAAAAATGAAGGGACAACTCTGACGAACGAGAAGTCCGATCAACCAATCTGTGAACATAGAGCATTCTGCAGCCACGCAGATCCAGCCGCGCGCAATCGGGGGCGTTAACCTTACGGTGACTGCGTCGGGCCAGACAACTCGTTTGCGCCACCTCAGGCAATCGGGGTCATTGAAATGCCTTTTCCCGCGCAATACGAAGGGTGGGTGCGAAGCCGTTTTGATCAATACAGCAGGCGGCATCACCAGCGGAGACCGGTTTTCTGTCGACGCGACAGTGCAATCAAATGCTCGGTTGACCCTCACAACCCAAGCATCAGAACGGGCCTACGCCAGTGCTGGCGAAGTTGGTGGGCAGATCGCCACTTCACTTGCGGTCAAGAGCAAAGGCCATATCAACTGGCTTCCCCAAGAAACCATCCTGTTCAACAATTGTCACCTAAGCCGATCGCTTCATGTCGAGCTGGAACAGGATGCGCGCGCGCTTATCTGTGAGCCGGTGATATTCGGGCGCACGCTTATGGGCGAGAAGCTTTCATGCGCACAGTTTGAAGATCGCGTTGAGATCACTCGGGATGGCAAGCCCATCTATCTGGATCAACTAAAACTCAGCGGTAACGTCGAACAGACGTTGGCGCGACCTCACACTGCGGCAGGCAATCTCGCCATGGCGTCTTTGGTCTATGTCGCACCGGACGCCGAGGCGCACCTGTCCACCATACGAAGCTTTCTGCCGGATACTGGCGCTGCAAGTTTGGTCCAAGAAGGCCTGCTGGTCTGCCGGATGCTTGCTCCGGATGGATACCTTCTGCGCAAGCATCTGCTGCCGGTGCTCAATCACCTCACACGCAATCAACTGCCCAAATGCTGGATGATCTGATATGAACCTGACCCCCCGCGAAAAAGATAAGCTGCTGGTCGCAATGGCCGCTGAGGTTGCCCGAAAGCGCCTGGCCCGTGGCGTGAAGCTCAACCACCCAGAAGCAATCGCGCTGATCACAGACGCCGTGGTCGAAGGCGCACGCGACGGTCGGTCTGTTGCCGACATGATGGAATTCGGCGCCGAAGTGGTCACCAAGGACCAATGCATGGCAGGCGTGTCCGAAATGATCCACGAGGTGCAGGTCGAGGCAACATTCCCTGACGGCACCAAGCTTGTCACCGTGCACACCCCTATTCGATAGGAGACTGTAATGACCCCCGGAGAACTCTTTCCCGCCGATGGCGAGCTGATCCTGAACGCAGATCGTGACGCCATCACGCTTATGGTCGCAAATACCGGCGACCGTCCCGTACAGGTGGGCAGTCACTATCACTTCGCTGAAAGCAATTCGGCGCTCGATTTTGATCGGAGCGCGGCCCATGGGATGCGGTTGGACATTGCCGCCGGAACGGCTGTGCGCTTTGAGCCTGGCCAGCGTCGCGAAGTTCAGCTGATCCCCTTCTCTGGCGGTCGCAAGATCTTTGGATTCAACCAAAAAGTAATGGGAGCCCTCTGATGCCCGCCACGATTTCCCGCGCTGACTACGCCGCCATGTTTGGCCCAACCACGGGCGATAAGTTGCGCTTGGCGGATACCGATCTGATCATCGAGGTCGAACGCGACCTGACCGCCGATCTTGCAGGACGGCAGGGCGCTCAACCGCTCTATGGTGAAGAAGTGAAATTTGGTGGAGGAAAGGTGATCCGTGACGGAATGGGGCAGGCGCAGACTACTCGTAGCGAAGGTGCAGTAGATACGGTCATCACCAACGCACTGATCCTAGATCACACAGGCATTTTCAAAGCAGACATCGGTCTGAAAGATGGACGCATCGCCGGAATTGGTAAGGCGGGAAATCCGGATACACAGCCCGGAGTAACGATTATTGTGGGACCGGGCACCGAAGCCATCGCCGGCGAAGGGCGCATTCTTACAGCTGGCGGGTTTGACAGCCACATCCACTTTATCTGTCCACAGCAAATCGAGGAAGCACTGCACTCAGGACTGACAACGATGCTGGGTGGTGGGACAGGTCCAGCCCATGGCACACTTGCCACAACCTGCACCCCCGGACCATGGCACATCGGGCGTATGCTGCAGGCGGCGGATGCATTTCCGATGAACCTTGCCTTTGCAGGGAAAGGCAACGCGTCACTTCCCGCCGCTATTGAAGAGCAAGTTCTGAGTGGCGCATGTGCTTTGAAGCTTCACGAGGACTGGGGCACGACCCCCGGCGCTACCGACTGCTGTTTGGGCGTCGCCGATGACATGGATGTGCAGGTGATGATCCACACAGACACGCTTAATGAAAGCGGGTTCGTTGAGAATACTGTGGCAGCCATGAAGGGGCGCACCATCCACGCCTTTCATACCGAGGGCGCAGGTGGAGGGCATGCGCCGGACATTATCAAGATCTGTGGCGAAGACTATGTTTTGCCGTCGTCCACCAACCCCACGCGACCGTTTACGGTCAACACAGTCGAAGAACATTTGGACATGCTGATGGTCTGTCACCATTTGGACAAGTCGATCCCTGAAGATGTCGCCTTTGCCGAAAGCCGTATTCGTCGCGAAACTATCGCCGCTGAAGACATTCTTCACGATATGGGTGCCTTTTCGATCATCGCTTCCGATAGCCAAGCCATGGGCCGTGTCGGAGAAGTTTTGATCCGCACCTGGCAGACTGCAGATAAGATGAAAAAACAGCGCGGTAGGTTGCCAGAAGAAACCGGAGACAACGACAACTTCCGCGTGCGCCGCTACGTGGCCAAGTACACGATAAATCCGGCCATAGCTCATGGTATTGGCCACGAGATCGGTTCGGTCGACGTCGGCAAGCGCGCTGATTTGGTGCTTTGGGATCCAGCATTTTTTGGTGTGAAGCCGGAAATGGTGCTGATTGGCGGTACTATCGTCATGGCACAGATGGGGGATCCTAACGCGTCGATTCCGACACCACAGCCTGTCTATTCCAGGCCAATGTTCGGAGCGTATGGCCGGTCGGTTGAAAACTCTGCAGTGTGTTTTGTCAGCGAGGCAGCGCAAGCCTCTGACGTCAGATCGTCTCTTGGGCTTGCGAAGCAAACAATTGCGGTGCGCAACACAAGAAACATCGGAAAGAAAAACCTGATGCTGAACAACGCCACGCCTGAGATCGAAGTACACCCAGAAACTTACGAGGTGCGCGCAGACGGAGAGTTGTTGACCTGCCAACCCGCCGAAAATTTACCCATGGCCCAAAGGTATTTTTTGTTCTGATGGCTGACTATACAACATATAAGATCGCCAAAGCAGGAAGCTGGGAAGGCGCGTTCGAGCTCTGCATTTTAACGTATGACGAGCGGTTCATCCGGCGCAAAGTGTTGAACACGGTGCATGGAGGCTCGCTATTGGTTGATCTTCCCAGCGCAACGTCTTTGGGTGACAGGGACGCGTTTGTTCTGACGGATGGCCGGCAAATTGAAATCATAGCCGCGGAAGAAGACCTTTATGAAATACGCGGCGATCTGACCCGGTTGGCGTGGCACATCGGGAACCGGCACATGCCGTGCCAGATTGAGGAAAAGCGTTTGTTGATCCAACGTGATCATGTGATCCGGGACATGCTTAGCAAGCTTGGTGCTGAACTGCACGAGATCCGTGAGCCTTTCACGCCAGAAGGCGGAGCCTATGGGCACGGCCGAACGCACGCCCATGCGCATTGAGCATATATTGACGCTCAGCCAATGGCTGTCGCCAGCATTTCCAGTTGGATCTTTCGCGTATTCCCATGGTCTGGAAGCCATGGTGGAGCAAGAGTGGGTGGGCGATGCGGCAGGCCTAGAAAACTGGCTTTGCGATATCTTGGAATATGGTGGGGGATCATCTGAGGCGTTGTTTTTAAATGCGGCCTTCAATGCCGGCGATCAGGCGAAGCTGTACCTCATTGATGCCGCCTGCCGCGCTTTCGCATCTTCCAAAGAACGACTGTTGGAAACCGAGGCTCTAGGACGGGCGTTTTGTGCGGTGACCTCTCAGATCTGGGGTGAACTGCCAAAACCACTTGCATACCCCGTGGCGGTTGGGGCCGCCGCTGTACGCGAAGGCCTTCCTGCGGATTTGACGACACAATTATATCTTCAGGCGATGAGCTCGAACCTGATTGCAGTGGGTCAAAGATTGCTACCGGTTGGGCAAACTGAAGGGCAGGCGATCTTGCATCGTTTGACCCCCTTGTGCATGCAGATTGCGAAAGCGAATGCCCATGCCGATCTGGACATGCTAAGCAGTGCGGCATTCCTGTCCGATATTGGCTCGATGAAGCATGAAACCCAATATTCAAGGATCTTTCGAACATGATCAGTCCTAATGGCCCTTTGCGCATCGGAATTGGCGGCCCGGTTGGCGCTGGGAAAACCACCCTTACGGCTTCCCTGTGTGAGCACCTGCGCGACCGTCATTCCATCGCTGTCGTCACAAATGACATCTACACCCAAGAGGACGCCGAAGCACTGATGCGGATGCAAGTCCTGCCTTCAGATCGCGTAATCGGCGTCGAAACCGGAGGTTGCCCCCATACTGCCATCCGCGAAGATGCGTCCATAAACCTGGCGGCGGTTGCGGATCTGACCACGAAGCACCCAGACCTCGAAATCGTATTGATCGAAAGCGGCGGCGACAATCTGTCTGCGACGTTCAGCCCTGAGCTTGCGGATCTTACAATCTATGTCATCGATGTTGCTGCCGGTGAAGAGATCCCCCGCAAAGGCGGTCCTGCCATTACCCGATCGGACATACTGGTGATCAATAAAACAGATCTCGCGCCACATGTAGGGGCCGACCTGACTGTGATGGGGCGCGACGCAGCAAAAATGCGGGGCGAACGCCCATTTGTGTTTTGTGCGCTCAAACACCGAACCGGGATTGAGGATGTTGTCGCGCTGCTGGCGAACTTGTCCGGTCTGTAGCGCCAGAGATCATAGAGACCGCAGATTTGCGCTCGGGGGCAATCTGTATTCGCTCAAACCTTGAGCATATGCTCTCTGCACGAATGGTGAGATTGGACTGTGCCCGAAACTTGATTGTGCCGGGACGTGTATATGTCTGGAATATGTCTTCACAGTAGTCATTAATGGCCGCAGGCAGACGGCTTGAAAGCAAGCTCTGCGCTGGAACTTAACACGCTCTTATCCTTTGCGAAGGTCAGATGGTGTTTTCCCAGTTTCGCGTTTGAATGCCTTGTAGAACGCTGATCGAGAATTGAAGCCGACATCGTAAGCGATCACCAAGATTGTTTCATCAGTCGTGTTCAGCTGCTCGATTGCGTCTTTGATCCGCCAGCTATTGATATAGTCAAAGAAACTGGTGCTCAGGTGGGAGTTCAGAGTCTGCGAGATATAGTGCGATGTGACGCCGATATGCTTGCCGAGATCCCAAAGGCTGAGATTGGGTTCGCGATACAGCAGATCCGTTGTCATTGCGGTGTCAATTTTCCGTGCGATCCGTGCCGCGCGTTCGTCATCCAACGCTGATTTCTCGTATTTCTTTGCGATGGGCGCAGGTGGTTCTTCCACCTCAGCCACGGGTTCACGGATCAGGCCTGGGCGCTGGCGAAGGCCCCAAATACCGATAACCCAGAGTAAGATGAGCAACGCCAAGCTTTCGAAGAAGCTGATGAGGTCATTGTTTTCATCACCGCTTAGTGCACCACCCCATGTTGCCACGCTGAGGGCTACAGAAAGCAGCCAAAAGCCGATGCTGGCAAAGATGATCGCCCAGATCCACGTCAGTTCCCGGTTCTCGGTACTGGCAAAAACTTCGTGAAGGCGTTGATGGTATTTTCTAAGTCGCCTGATGATAAGGGCTAGGTATGTTCCGATTACGATCTTGAACACTATGTCTCCAAGAAAAATAGCTAATGTAATCAAAAGCGCCTTAATCACAATAGGATGATCTTCAGGCAGATCCGCTTGTGTAATCTCTTCGGGAACGAATGCGAGCGTCGCCAGTAAGGCCGATCCAATGATGATCGGCGGCAGGTGGTATCGCAATCTCGGAATGCTCGCGGCTTCGCCTTCGCAGGTAAGTCCACGCACATACATCCAAAATAGAAACGGGCTGGCGAAGTCCAGAATAACAAATAGAACCGAGATGCGCATGACGTTGTTGATTTGATCCGCTCCGCCCGAGAGTTCTGCGACGAGAAAAGCCAGAGAGGACACACCCCGGAAAAGGAAAAACAGGGCCAAAGGTAAATACACCCCCGGTTCGTTCCTTCGTAGAAATAGCAGGTTGGCACAGAATAGGCTGATTCCGATGGCCGCGATGTCGACGGTGTTGGAGGCAGTTTCCAGTGTCATATTCTTACTCAGATTAGATTGAACGTATTGGTGTCATGCAGGTCTAAGGCTAAAACGAGGCTGCTCTGTTGCGGAACGCCGTGCTGACTTGGCATTCGTTTGTTGAATTGTATCGGGTCCACACAAGGAACTGCGGCTTTAGATGCTGTGTCGTCTTTTTCGGTCGGGAAGGACAGAGTTTTCCATCATTTCGTACCCAGATTGGATCTGTGAGTGCCTGGTTATCGCATTTCACATGTCCTTACCGGCTGGGGTGGACGACATCTGGACGCCCAGATGAAATTTAGACCGTGTCAACAGAGATTGGCTGCCGTCCGAGAACGGTACACTACAACACAGAAAGAAGAGCTAGTATGACACGTATTAAATCAGCCGCCATCACGTTGCTTGGCCTCGCGTTGGGTGGGCTTTCCGCCTGCGGTGAATCTAAAGACCAGTTGTCCTCGGCGTGGTCAAAAAGCTGCACAGAATTGGCCCGTGAGATCGGCAAACGTGAGCAACGGCGCGATTCCGCGAAGATCGACGGATGGATCAACATCGCAGAATCAGCGTTTGCAGAGGACTCAAATGCGGCGGCTGCAGCGGATATCGAATATGCTGCCAATGCGTTTGACGAAGCCGACGCGGAAAAGTCCTTTGATCAGCTGACCAAAATCTATCGCAGTAAAGGTTGCAGATAGTCGTTGCCGGGTGTGGTGTTGTCGCGTTCGAGCACACCATGTACCTGACCCCAAAGTGGACATGCCAATCTGCCTGCCCAGTGGTGGGCAGGAACGCTCGTATGGGGTCGCGCTGTGTGGCATAGGCACGACACCCAATCCTCAACTTCATGTTTTCGAACGGGGCAGACGAGACATTTGGCTCCCGTCAGATGTTGAGCTTCTTCAAGCACATCAATTCGTCACGCGTCGGTCACCTTGCAATGCTTGCGTGATCTACGACGCCGAGGGTGTTGATATGCGGGCCACTTGCAGTGAGGCCAGTTCTGAAGGGCGCGCAACCAGGTCGCTGATTGTCTCGTCGCGCGTGCGTACATCGGGAAAATTGGGGTGCCTGTGCGCATCATGTGGTCAACACCAATTGGCGCGTTCCCGTACCTTGTAGTTGTCGGAAATGCTACTTCACCAACTCGGAACGGATGCGGTGGCATCGATAATGAATGTGGATTTGCGAACTGATCTAGGGGGTGGGTGTATTGCACACCTATCCCATTACTGGGTTCCCGTCGTTTAAGTTTACTTAGGCGAAGGTAGTCTGCGGGCCAATTGGCTGCCCGCAGACATACGCTATTTTAGCAAAGCTGTGGCATCTTCCGTGGTCAGCTGCGCTGGTCGCTCGCAAGTGGTTGTCATCTCGACCCAGTCCCGGATTTCGCCAGCTTTCAGGATCGAAACCATGACGTCGATCGCATGCACGGCAATGTCGATATTGCAGCGGTGCTGTTTGCCTGCGTAGATCGCGTTGACCATCTCGGCCAGACCTGCGGTGCGATAATTCGCCTGCGGATTGTCACCATCCAGCCCCTCGTTCGGAATACCAAACGGATGGTCCTGTTGTGGCAGGCGGGCCAGCCCCGCGTCCTTTTCGGACATCATGATATCGCCCCCAAAGAAGTTGGGGTCGGGCACCTGCATGCTGCCTTCGGTGCCGTAAAGCTCCATATTGGGGTGGGTGTGCGCGTAGACGTCCCAGCTTGCGCCGAAGGTCACGATCGCCCCGTTCTCGAATTCGAGAAGCGCATGGATGTTGGTTGGCGTATCTACCGGGATCTCTTCCCCGTTGCGCGGGCCATTTGAAATCGTCCGCGTCGGGAAGCTGGCCGCCGTCATGGCGCTGACAGCTTTCACCGGTCCAATCAACTGGATCAGGTTGGTGATGTAGTAAGGACCAAGATCAAGGATGGGACCTGCGCCGGGCTGGAAGAAGAAGTCCGGGTTGGGGTGCCAATGCTCCATCCCGCGTGACATGACATGGCAGGTGCCGCCGATCACGCGACCGATTTTCCCGTCATCAATCACGTCGCGTGCTTGCTGATGCGCCCCACCCAAAAATGTGTCGGGGGCCGAGCCGATGCGCAGGCCTTTGCTGGCGGCGAGATCCCGAAGGGCTTTGCCTTGCTCCAGCGTTAGCACCAGAGGTTTCTCTGAATAGGCATGTTTGCCGGCCTCAAGGATCTGACGGGTCAGATCGTAATGTGCCTCGGGGATGGTCAGGTTCACGACAATGTCGATGTCGTCAGAGGCCAGCAGCCCCTCGACCGTCTCGGCACGAAGCCCGAACTCGGCCGCACGGGCCGTTGCCGCGTCCAAGTTGATGTCTGCAACCGCGCGCATTTCAAGCCCTTTGAACAGGGGCGCGAATTTAAGATAGCTGGCGGAAATGTTCCCGCATCCAATGATGCCAACGCCGAAAGTAGCCATGGGTGGTCCTTAGAAAGATTTTACGGTGGCCAGCGAACGCGACGCGAAACGCTGGTGGTCATTGGGGTTATCGTGCTCGACGACGTAGCGGGTCACGCCAGCGGCCTGCAAAGCCGCATGGATGGCGGCCCAATCGGTCGTGCCATAGCCAACATCCGCCCATCCGTCTTCGTCAGTGCAGTCCCCAGCGGGGGCGACGTCCTTGATATGCGCCGTGTGGATCTGGCTGCCAAAGGTTTTGATCACGTCGACCGGATCAAGCCCGGCGCGTACGACCCACCCCAGATCAAGCTCAAGCTTCATGTCAGGGGATGCGGCCGCAATAATACCCAGCGGGGTGGTGCCATCACCAAGGTCAACCAGTTCGAAGTCGTGGTTATGCCAGCCAAAAGTAAGCCCGGCATCTTGCAGCGGCTTTCCGGCAGCGCAAAGACGCTGGGCAAATGCCTCCCACCCGGCACGGTTTGTGGGACGGTCGTCAGCGTCCAGATAGGGTGCGAACACCGCTTCAGCCCCAACAGCGCGCGCCAGATCGATCGCGGCTTGCGGGTCGGCTTCCAAATCATCCAGACCGTAATGCAGCGTGGGCATGCTGAGCCCTGCGGCTGCAAGGTCATCGGCTAGCGAAGGCGCCTGGGCAAACAATGCTCCATAGCCTTCGACATCACTGAACCCGGTTGCCTTCACCATGGTCAGCGTGTCGGGCAGCGGCCAATTGCGGGATCCGTAAAGCTGGTAAGAAATAGCAGTCATGATGTGTCCTTTCATCCGCGCGGCGTTACAGCCGAGCTTCGCTAGAGGCGTCAAATAACGAGGCACGAGAGGTGTCGAACCCAACGGTGATCCGATCACCGGCTTTCACGGCGCTGAGGCCGTCCATGCGCAGGCGCAGATTGTGGGTGCCTAGTGATGCATGAACCAATGTGTCCGAGCCCAATTTCTCGACGATCTGCACTTCGACTTCGGCCTTTGCCGCGACCGAGGCTGCGGCGTCGCCGGTCAGCACGTGTTCGGGTCGGATACCGATCACGGCGGCCTGCGAGGCGGGCGCTGCGCCTATGAATTCATAGCCATCCAGCGGCAGTGACAGCCCGTCAGCCACGAACTCAGCGCCTTGGATCTGTCCTTCGATCATGTTCATTGCAGGGCTGCCAATGAACCCTGCCACATAGATGTTCTGCGGGCGGTTATAGATCTCGTCCGGGGTGCCCAGCTGCATGATTTTGCCGCCCTTCATGATCGCGATGCGATCGGCCAGCGTCATGGCTTCGACCTGATCATGGGTCACATAGATCATGGTATTTTCAAGCTGTTGATGCAGACGCTTCAACTCGACCCGCAGATCAGTACGCAGCTTGGCGTCGAGATTCGACAGCGGCTCGTCAAACAGGAAGACATCCACGTCGCGCACCAGCGCGCGACCAATGGCGACCCGCTGACGCTGCCCGCCCGACAGAGCGCCGGGTTTGCGTTTCAAAAGCGGCTCGATCTGCAGGACGTCGGCGGCGCGGGCGACACGTTTTTCGATCTCGGCCTTGGGAACGCGTGCGTTCTTCAGGCCGAAGGACAGATTTCCTTCGACCGTCATCTGCGGATAGAGCGCATAGGATTGGAACACCATGCCGATGCCGCGATCCGAGGGCTCGGCCCAAGTGACGTTGTCGCCTTTGATAAAGATCTGGCCATCGGTCACGTCCAGCAGGCCAGCGATACAGTTCAGAAGCGTCGATTTCCCGCAGCCGGATGAGCCCAGAAGCACCAGAAATTCGCCTTCATGGATGTCGATATTCAGCTTCTGCAGGACTTTGACGTCACCGAAGTGAAGGTCCAGATCACGGACTTCAACAGAGTTTGCGTTCATGTTCATGGGATCAGCCTTTCACAGCGCCGGCAGCGATGCCGCGCACGAAGAGTTTGCCTGAGACAAAATAGATGATGAGGGGAACAAGACCGGTCAGCAGCGTGGCGGCCATGTTGACATTGTATTCTTTGACGCCTTGCACCGAGTTCACGATGTTGTTCAGCTGCACTGTCATCGGATAAGTTTCCGGCTTGGTGTAGATCACGCCGAACAGGAAGTCGTTCCAAATTCCGGTGACTTGCAGGATCATCGCGACAACAAAGATCGGGATCGACATGGGCAGCATCACACGGAAATAGATGCCCCAGAAACCTGCGCCGTCTACGCGGGCTGCTTTGAACAGCTCTTCCGGAAGCGACGTGAAATAGTTGCGGAACAGCAGCGTCAGGATGGGCATGCCGAAGACAGTGTGCACCAGAACAAGCCCCCACAGCGACCCCATCAGCTTGATCTCGCGCAGCATGATCACGATGGGATAGATCATCGTCTGATAGGGGATAAAGGCCCCGATGATCAGGATGGTGAAGAACACTT
Source organism: Aliiroseovarius halocynthiae (assembly GCF_007004645.1). GTDB lineage: Bacteria > Pseudomonadota > Alphaproteobacteria > Rhodobacterales > Rhodobacteraceae > Aliiroseovarius > Aliiroseovarius halocynthiae. The sequence goes on from NZ_ML660019.1 coordinate 656,658, forward strand.
CCGAGCCTTTGAATTTCCAGTTGGCAAGCGCATAGCCATTTACGCTGGCGATTGCGATGGAGAGGGCGACGGACGGGACCAAGATCTTGATCGAGTTGCCAAAGCCGCGGCTCAGGCCATCGCAATTGATGCCGGTACAAGCCTCGGCCCATGCTTTGACCCAAGGTTCAAAGGTGATGTCGACGGGTGGCGCAAAGATGTTGCCCAGTCGGATTTCTGGCATGCCTTTCAGCGACGTTACCACCATCACGTAAAGTGGAAGCAGGTAATAAACGGACACCAGCAAAAGCGTGCCATAGAGGAATATGTTGCGGCGGGAAAACCGGGATTTCGGCTTGCTGCCACGCGGGCCGTCCAGAAGGCGGCTTTTGGGGGGCGACATCGTCTCAGCCACGTTTCTTTCCTCCGAATTCAAGATAAGCCCATGGGACAAGCACGATGATGACTGACAGCAACATCATGGTTGAGGCCGCAAAGCCCTGCCCAAGGTTCTGGGCTTGGAACATATAATTGATGACGTATTTCGCGGGCACTTCGGACGAGATGCCGGGACCGCCATTGGTTTGCGCCACCACCAGGTCATAAAGCTTGATGATACCGCTGGCGATAATGACCAGCGCGGTAACGAAAACCGGGCGCATCATCGGAATAATGACGCGGACATAGGTTTTTGCGACGCCGATGCCATCCACGCGTGAGGCCTTCCAGATATCTTCGTCAATACCACGCAAGCCTGCCAGCATGATCACCATGACAAAGCCGGTGCCTTGCCACAGACCCGCGATCAGGACGCCAAAGATAACGATGTCGGGATTGTTCAGCGGATCGAAAGTAAAGCTTTCCCATCCCCAACCGCGGACAACGCCCTGAAGGCCAAAATCGGGGTTCAGGATCCATTGCCACGCCAAACCGGTCACGATGAAGGACAATGCGAACGGATACAGGAAGATGGTACGGAATGCGCTTTCGAACCGGATTTTGCGATCCAAAAGGGCCGCCAGCGTGAAGCCCAGAACCATGGTCAGAACCAAAGAACAGACGCCATAGATCATCAGGTTTTCGACAGAAATCATCCAACGATTGCTGTTCCAGAGGCGTTCATATTGATCGAAGCCTACAAAGTCCCACTTTGGCAGCAAGCGCGATTTGGTGAAGGAATGGGCGACGGTCCAAGCGGTGCCACCAACAAAGACCACCAGCGCGGTCAGGATCATCGGCAGCGATGCGAACTTAGCGTTCAGATTTCGAAACAACTGTCTCGGGCGGCGCGCCGATCTCTCGGCCCCGCGGGGGTTCTCGGCATGAGACATGGGATTAGCCTTTGGGAAAGGGGCGTTTAGCGCAAAAGGGGGCAGAGCGGCGCTTGGGGTTTTGGGGTGGGGGCGCCGCTCTGCGCTGCTGTCACGTCACTTAGTCAGCGTCAGCAATAATCGCTGCATAGCTCGCCTGAGCGTCAGCGGCGGGCATATCAGATGCCCAGAACTCGGCCAGAAGATCCTGGATCTGTGTCTGAGTATCTGCGGTCAGCGTCTGGTCGGCATTGGGAAGCACGCCGCCATCAGCGAGGATGGACAGACCTTTCTGCATGCAGTCATTGGCGGCCGACAGGTCAATATCGCCACGCACCGGCAACGATCCTTTGGCCAGATTGAAGTTCACCTGTGCCTCTTTCGAGATCAAGATTGATGCCATTTCCAGCTGTGCGGCTTTGACTTCGGCGTCATCCACAACGGGGAAATAGAACGCGTCGCCACCAGTGTCGATGATCTGGTTCAGACCCAGTCCCGGCAGGCAGGAATAGTCCTGACCAGCAACCTGTTCAGCAACCGCAAATTCACCTTGCGCCCAATCACCCATGATTTGACCGCCAGCTTTGCCGGTAATCACCATGTTGGTGGCAAGGTTCCAGTCCTGAACGTTGCTTTCACGTGCCAGTTCGCGGGCGTCTGCCGCAGCTTGGAACACTTTGGCATATTCGGGGCCCGCAGCGACATCGGCGTTCTTTTCAACGGTCACTTTGCGCCAAGTGTCTACACCGACGATGCTGATGGTGATTGCACCAAATGCGATCGACTGCTGCCAGCCTTGCTGACCCATTGCCAGAGGGACCAGCCCAGCTTTTTCCAGTGCAGGAGCTGCGGAAACGAACTCAAACCAATCCTTCGGAACCTCGACACCAGCCTTTTCAAAAGCGTCGTGGCTTAGCCACAGCCATTGGGTCGAGTGGATATTCACCGGCACACAATAAATGCGGCCTTCAAAGGTACAGCTATCCAGCAGTGACGAGGGGTTCACGATGTCGCGCCAGCCTTCGGCCTCGGCCAACTCGGTCAGGTCTGTCATCAGACCCGCCTCGATCAGCTCTTCGGCCTGGCGGCCATGGTTCAACTGCGTTGCGGCCATCGGGTCGCCGCCCAGAATGCGGCTGATAATGATGGGCCGTGCGGTGCCGCCGGAGCCTGCGATCGCACCATCAATCCAGTTGTGCGATGTCTTGGCGTCCACGGCTTTTGCAAATTCGGCCACCGCAGCAGCTTCGCCTCCCGAAGTCCACCAGTGCGTGACCTCCAGATCAGCTGCCATTGCGCCGCTAGCGCTAACAAATGCAACCGATGCTGCCAGTGCTGTTTTGAGTTTCATGTCGTTTTTCCTCCCGTCTAAAACGATGTAGTAATTTCTATAACGTTTTAGTTTTCTGTTGCAACAGAATTTTTCTGAGATAGTTTAGGTCTGCTCTGGCTAAAAGGTCTCGGTAGCGCATGCGATGGCAAAAAGAGGTTGATAATCATGACTGACAAGGCTTCCTCGCCGCAAGCGCGCCCGCAGAAACCCACGTTGAAAACAATTGCGCAAGTCAGTGGAATGGCTGTGCCGACCGTGTCTCGCGCGCTGGCGGATGCGCCGGATATCAGCGAAACGACTAAGGAAAGAATTCGCCGAATCGCGAACGAGCTGGGTTATATCCCAAACCGCGCGGGTGTCGGTTTGCGCACAGGTCGTACGAATGTCGTCTCGCTTGTGATGTCTGCAGAACGTGAAATGATGAACGTTACCGCGCGCCTTTTGTCATCGATAGGTGTCTCCTTGCGCGCGACCCCGTTTCACCTGAACGTGGTGCCTGTTTTGCCGGATGACGATCCGATGCAGGCCGTCCGCTATATCGTCGAAAACAGGACCGCTGACGGTATCATATTCAACCAAGTTCGGACAGAAGACCCACGCGCGCAGTTCCTTATGGAACGAAAATTCCCCTTCGCCACCCACGGGCGCACAAAATGGGCAGGGCAGCACGCTTATTATGACTTTGACAACTTCACATATGCCCGGTTGGGGGTAGACGAGCTGGTGCGCAAAGGGCGTAAAAATCTGATTTTGGTCGCACCGCCAATCGAACATAACTATGCGTTAGAGATGGTCGAGGGGGCGCAAAAGGCTGCCGCCGCACATGGGGTTAAGCTGCACGTCGCCAAGCAGGTGGACAGTGATGCGACGACGTTGGAAACCCGTGATTGGGCGACGCGAAAAATGACGTCGGATCCCAATATCGACGGGATCATTTGTGCATCTACTAGTGCTACGATGGCGGTTGTTGCCGGGATGGAAAGTACCGGTCGAAAAGTTGGCCATGATTTCGACGTGGTGGCGAAGGAGGCGATTCCCATGCTGCAGTTGATGCGGCCTGAAATCATCGTCGTGAACGAGAATGTAGATATTACGGGCGCCTTCTTGGCAGACGCGATTGTGCAAGCCATTCGCACCCCCGAGAATGCGCCGCTGCAATGTTTGGAAGTGCCCAACAAAGACGCACTTCACAGCTTATGACACCTGTCTGACAAGGAGAGTTGACGTGACCACTCAGATCAAAGGCCCCGCGCTGTTTTTGGCGCAGTTCGCCGGGGATGACGCCCCATTTAATTCCCTAGCGGATATCACACGCTGGGCGGCTGGATTGGGCTATAAGGGTGTGCAGATCCCCACATTTGATGCGCGGTTGTTTGATCTGGAAAAGGCGTCGGACAGCCAGACATATTGTGACGAGGTAAAGGGTATCTGTGCAGATTCCGGTGTCGAAATCACCGAGCTATCCACCCATCTTCAAGGCCAATTGGTTGCGGTTAATCCGGTCTATGACACGGCCTTTGATGCCTTCGCCCCCGAAGCGTGCCGTGGCAATCCAGCCAAGCGGCAGGCTTGGGCGGTTGAGCAGATGAAGATGGCGGCTGTTGCAAGTGAACGGCTGGGGCTGAAGCACACCGTCAGCTTCACCGGATCGCTTGCTTTTCCGTTTCTCTACCCATGGCCCCAACGCCCCGAAGGTCTGATTGAAGAAGCTTTCGCCGAGCTGGGCCGTCGATGGACACCAATCTTGAACCACTATGCAGATCACGGACAGGATATCGGGTTTGAAATCCACCCCGGCGAAGACGTGTTCGACGGCGCAACATTCGAGATGTTTGTGGATGCCTGCGACGGGCACGATGCGGCAATGATCAACTATGATCCCAGCCATTTCCTGCTGCAACAGCTGGATTATCTGGCCTTCATCGACCTGTATCACGACCGCATTAACGCCTTCCACGTCAAGGATGCCGAGTTTAATCCCGACGGGCGGCAGGGCGTCTATTCCGGCTATCAAGGCTGGATGAACCGTGCCGGACGCTTCCGGTCCTTGGGCGATGGTCAGGTGGATTTCGCGGGCATCTTCTCGAAGCTCACACAATATGGCTATGACAGCTGGGCCGTTTTGGAATGGGAATGCTGCATCAAGTCGCCAGAGCAGGGCGCAGCCGAGGGCGCGCCTTTCATCGACCGCCATCTGATTGAAGTCACTGAGAAGACATTCGATGATTTTGCAGGTGGCGAGCGGGACGAAGCTGCAATCAAAGGGATGCTGGGCCTATGACACGGTTAAAGCTGGGAATGGTCGGCGGCGGCCAAGGGGCGTTCATCGGCGGCGTCCACCGCATCGCGTCACGTATTGACGGCCGGTTCGACCTTGTCGCCGGCGCGCTGTCTTCGGACCCGGATCGTGCGGCGGCGAGCGCTGCGGAACTGGGAATCGCGCCCGACCGCTCCTACGCAAGCTTTGAGGATATGGCGGTGTCCGAGGCCACCCGCGAAGATGGGATCGACGCAGTTGCAATCGTCACGCCCAATCACATGCATGCGGGGCCTGCGATTGCCTTCCTGAACGCAGGTATTCACGTGATCTGCGACAAGCCTTTGGCGGCGAGTTTGGAAGATGGCGAGGCGATAGCCGCTGCGGCGGCTGCCAGCAGCGCCCGTTTTTTCCTGACCCATAACTACACCGGGTATCCGCTGATGCGGCAGGCCCGCGCGATGGTGGCCCGGGGTGATCTGGGGGCGATCCGGTTGGTTCAGGTGGAATATGCGCAAGACTGGCTGACCGAACCGCTGGAGCAAGATGGCCACAAACAGGCAAGCTGGCGCACCGATCCCAGCAAGTCGGGTGGTGGCGCCATTGGCGATATCGGCACCCATGCGTTCAATCTGGCCAATTTCGTATCCGGTCTTGATGTCGAAGCCCTGTCCGCCGACCTGCAAAGCTTTGGTGCGGGTCGTGCAGTGGATGATAACGCCCATGTCTTGCTGCGCTATGCAGGCGGCGCACGTGGGATGCTGTGGGCCAGTCAAGTTGCGGTCGGATGTGAAAACGGTTTGCGACTGCGCATTTACGGCGACAAGGGCGGCATTGAATGGGCGCAGGAATCGCCGAACCAGATGACCTTCACCCCGTTTGGCTACCCAAAACAGATCCTGACTCGCGGCGGTGCAGGAACCGGTCCGGAATGGACCCGCATTCCGCCCGGCCACCCTGAAGGGTATCTGGAAGGCTTTGCGACGCTTTATGATGACATCGCATCCGTGATTTCGTCGGGACAAGAGAATGACCTGCTACCCAATCTACAGGATGGGTTGGACGGGATGTGGTTTATCAACGCTGCGCGCAGATCTTCGGATGACAACGGGACATGGATCGCGCGGACGTGAACGCATTCAGGCAATTAGGTTAGCAGAGAAATTCTTCTGGCAGCAGTCGCAGGGCTTTATCTATGGTTTCTGATTTGCTGCCGGAAACATCGACGGTGCAACTTGCCTCGTCACGGTTGGGCGGTTCCAGTGTTGCAAACTGGCTGTCGAGCAAGCTTGAGGGCATGAAGTGATCCGTCCGCGCAGACATCCTGCCTTCAATCTTGTGCTGGTCCCCATGTAGATGGACAAAAAACACGTCAGGCAAGCGGTCGCGCAGCGTGTCACGGTAGCTTTTTTTGAGCGCTGAGCACGCGGCCACAACAACCTGCCCATCTTGTGCTGCTTGAGTGTCCGCAATACCCTCGGCCAAGGCTGTTAGCCAAGGATGGCGCATCTCGTCGGTCAGAGGGATGCCAGCACGCATCGCATCAACATTTTTCTGCGGATGGAAGTCGTCGGCTTCGACATAAATCGCACCGAGTTGCCGGGCGATTCCGAGTGCGACCGAGGTCTTTCCGACGCCGCTTACGCCCATCACGACAATCACTTTTTTCTGCATGGAAACCTCCCAGAGTTCTCATGTATCTATATATGATTGCGCTAACATTTGACAGCCCTCAATGCCTGATTGAAGCGCGCAAGTGTCACGTGATATCCAGTGCCCGCTGTGCCGTAAGGTATGTTCCGGATATAAATTTTCTCATCGGCTTACGCCGAGATAACGTTCAAAATCCCGGACAATACTGGTTCAATCGATGTTGGCCGCAGTGTTGGCTGACTGCCCAGAGTAGCGTCGAAGCCGTGCAGTCCGACCCGTTTCTTATCCTTTAGTCAGGCTGTAACTGGCGGAAGCACTCTATCCTATACTTTTTGAAGAAGTTTTGATTGCTTTTTAGAATGGAATAGTGGTGAATCCTTAGTACACGCAGCTGGCAGCCATATTTTTAGGCCAGTTTCGGATTTTGCATTTTGTTTTGTGCAGTTGTTGGTTGATATTAGGGGTGCTCGTTCACGAAATGAATTTATCCAGCGATGAGAAGCAGTTTCATTTTATGACCCAATCCGCGCCGACTTTCATCCATATCGGGATACACAAGACCGGCTCGTCAACCTTGCAGCACTCGTTCCGTACGCATGCGTCGATTTATTACGTCGAACGCGCAGATGTTCGAAATGCATTCATTGGACATTCTCTGGAATTTGACGCAGTCCCTTTCCCTGCCGAAGCGGAGCGCGCAGAGGATCAATCCAAGGCGCTCGTCATGTCGCACGAACGATTATCGGGCTATCCCGCGTCAGGCGGGTTCGATCGCGAACTGATCGCTGGCCGATTGGCCGAGGCCTTTCCCGAGGCGAAGATCCTGATCATTTTCCGCGAACAGTCCCGCTGGATCAAAAGCTTCTATCAACAATATGTTGCAGATGGTGGCAGCCTGAAACTGCGTGAGTTTCTGACTAATCCGCAGCCGCAAATCTATAAGATTCCCGCATTCGAGCTGGACTACCTGAATTACCATCAGCTGGTGACGCTGTATCACAACCACTTTGGTGCGCAGAACGTGTTGGCGCTTCCATTCGAGTTGATGGCGCAGGAGTTCGATGCCTTTGCCGATCGCCTGAACACATTCTTTGGCTTTGATCTTGAGCTAGAGAATGAGCTGACCAATCAGTCACGGCCATTGCTGCCGCTCTTACTTATGCGGTTTGTGAACGGAACGATCGGGAATACGCAGCTGTCTCCTGGTGGATTTGTTCCCTTGGGCTATCTGAAGCTGGCCACCAAGTTTTTGGGGGCGATGCCGGGCGCGCGGTCTTTCGATGACCGGATTGCGGCCAGATATGAGCGGCTGATCAAAGAGAAAATCGAGAGTCATTATAATGAAAGCAACACGCGGCTGGCATCATTGATCGGAATGGATCTGAGCGAATACGGGTATAGTTGCTGACAGATTTGGCTGATGTCTAGCCGTTGTTTTATTGATTGAGGAGTTCACCATGACGCGGTCGGCGCTTTCCATTCTTATCTGCTCTGCCGGGCGTCGTGTCGGTTTGATCGAGGCATTTCGTGTCGCCGCCGATCGGCTTTCTTTGGATTTGACGATACTAGCCTGCGACCTTGAGCCTGATCTTAGCGCCGCCTGCGCCGTTGCGGATCGCGCTTTCAAAGTTCCCCGATGCAATGACCCAGCCTATGTTGCTGCGATCAAGGACATCGTGCGGGATTTCAACGTGGCGCTTGTGGTGCCGACAATTGATCCCGAGCTTCAGCCGCTGGCGCAGGCTGTTGATGAGTTCACAGCGCTGGGCGCGCGGGTGCATGTCTCGGATCTGTCGGTGATCCAGATCGCGCGGGACAAGGCACGGACCTCTAACGTCTTTGCAGGCGCCGGCGTTCCGGTTCCGCGTACTTTGGATGAAACGCAGTTGCGGGCTGATCCGACCGCTCTGACATGGCCGGTCTTCGCCAAGCCCAGTGGGGGAAGCGCAAGTCGCGGATTGGCCGTCTATCACAGCATGCCGGACGTGCCGGATGCCTTTAACGAGCCGATGATCTTTCAGGATACGCTGGAAGGGCCGGAATATACGATCAACATGTTCGTGGATCAGTCGGGGGTGCTGAAATGCGTCGTTCCGCATATCAGGCTGAGCATTCGGGCAGGAGAGGTCGAAAAGGGCCGCACTGAACGGCGCGAGGATTTGAAGAAAATCGCACAGGGCATTGCAAGCGCATTACCCGGGCTGCGCGGAGTGGCCTGTTTTCAGGTCATCGATGACCCGACGCATGGCCCCCGCGTGATCGAGATTAACGCACGGTTTGGTGGTGGCTATCCGCTGGCCGACAACGCCGGGGCGACGTTTGCGCAATGGCTGTTGGAAGAGGTCTGTGATCTGCCCTCAAGCGCCAATGATGATTGGCGTGATGGTGTTTTGATGCTGCGCTATGATCGCGCGGTCTATCAGGGCTAAGCGCGTGCTGGTCTTCGATCTGGATGACACGCTGTATCTAGAGCGTGACTTTGCGTTCAGCGGCTACGTTCATGTCGGTGACTGGGTGCAGCAGCAGTTTGGCGCGCCTGATTTCGGGCTTCATTGTCGGCAGGCGTTTGAGCGCGGCGAGCGGACCCGCATTTTCAACCACGCCTGTCAGGCCGTTGGGCTCGAGGCGGACCCGGATCTGATCTCGCGTCTGATCGATGTCTATCGCAACCATCCCCCGGCCATTGATCTGTGCGCGGATGTAGCACGTTTCTTTGCACGCTCATCAGGTCCGTTTGGGCTGGTAACGGACGGACCCGAGCAGATGCAGCGCAACAAAATCGCAGCTTTGGGGCTTGAAGCAATTATCGCGCATATCTGCCCAACAGGGGCATGGCCCAAAGGATATAGGAAGCCACATCCGCGCGCCTATGAGTTGATGGAGCAGGCGGCATCGGGTGCGCGCATGGTCTATGTCGCGGACAATCCGGCCAAGGATTTTGTTACCCCAAGGGCGCGGGGCTGGGTCACGGTGCAGATCAATCGGCCAGGCAGGGTACATGCGCCGGATGCGCCGGATGACCTTCATGCGGCTGGCCACGTGATCGACAGTCTTGATGATCTGGACGCGGTCTTGGCAAACTAAAGTTTTGCGGCCCGCGAAATCACCTTATCCCAATCGGACAAGATCTGGCCAGGGGCCAAACGATCGCGATTGATCGCGGCTTGCCCGGCCATATGCGCGCGCAATGGGCTGTCTTGCATCAAACTACTGACCGCGCCGGCCAGCGCTGACGGGTTATCCACCGGGACCAGAAGTCCGTTCTCGCCCTCGACGATCATCTCACGCGGGCCGAAATCGCAATCGGTCGCGATGGCGGGAAGGCCAGCGACAGTCGCTTCAGCAAGGACGTTTGGAAAGCCTTCGAAACGCGAGGGCATGACCAGAATGTCGGCCTGCGACAGCCACGCCCCTGGGGAAAGGCTGGCGCCGGGCAGGGCGACGGTGTCTTCCAGCTGCAGGTCCTTTCGCAATGCCTCAAGCCTGTCGCGTTCGGGGCCGTCGCCATAGATTGTCAGGCGCACATTGGGGCAAGCCGCACGTACATCCGCCATGGCGCGGATCAACACGTCGAAGCCTTTTTGCGTGTCCAGCCGCCCCACCGCAACCAGACGATGGCCCGCCGGGTCGGGCTGTGCGGGATAGTTTGGATGAGGCGCGCAGGGGTTCGGAATGACAACAGATGTAGCTTGGACGGCTCGGGGCAGATCCGCGCGGGCGCGGTCTGTTTGCATGACAGCACAGGCAGCGCGGCGTACCAGAAGGTTCTGCGCGTGCCGCCAGATCGGATGCGCCTTCTGCGCGCGTGGATTATTCCGTTCGGAGATCACAACAGGCACACCCGTGCCAATTGCGGCAGCAAGGCTCAGTACATTCACCTTGGTGAGAAAAGACAGTACCAGATCGGGTTGCGTAGTGCGGATCGTGTGCCGGATCATCCCAAGACGGGCAAGCGGGTTACCGGTTTTTGCCCCATCCGGAAGGAACAGCTGCACGTCATCTGGGTAGGGGAAATAAGATCCATCCGCTGGCATATCGAAGCCCATGGCCGTGACTTCATCGCCCATCTGGGCGCGGTGTGCAGCGATCATTGCGACGACTTTTTCAGCGCCACCTGCGCCGAAACCACCCTGAACGATAAGGATTTTCACAGCTTACTCCGCAGCGCTGGGAAGTGATGATTTGCCGCCGCTATGCGGTGGAGTCACATTGTCACTCTGATCAGGTGTGTTTAATTGCGTCTCGATAAGGGGGCGATGCAGGTCTTTCGATTGCATGAAGATCCGACCGATATATTCGCCCAAAATGCCCAGAAACATCGCGTTCAATGTCATCGAGAGCAGCAGCAATACGGTGGTGGTTGCGAAACCAGCAGGCCAATCCTGCCCGAAGACCAGCTTGGCGATGATATAGAACATCATCAGAAGGAACGTACACAATCCGACGATCAGGCTGATATACGAGGCCAGCCTGAGCGGCAAAAGTGAATGGTTTATCATGCCGTCGATGGCCAGCGACAGCATGGCGCGGAACGGGAATTTTGACTCGCCTTCAAGCCGGGCCTGCCGGTCATATTCAAAGCCGATCTGGCTGAAGCCCATGCCGCTGATCAGCCCGCGCACATATGGCGAACGGTCGTCGACACGCTTCAATTCGTCCAGAATACGCCGGTCGGTCAGGCGGAATTCGCCTGCGTTCCGGGGCAGGTTGTCATCGCTGATCCGATCAATCAGCATGTAATAGAAACGGCGCGCAAAAGCGGTGATGCGTCCATCCGGCAGGCTGCGACGCACACCATAGACCACCTGATGCCCCTGTTTCCACAGGTCCAGCATTTGCGGGATCAGCTCGGGTGGATCTTGCAGGTCGCAATCCAGCTGAATAGCGCAGGCGCCACGCGCAGCACGATATCCGGTCAGGACTGACGCCTGATAGCCAACGTTTTTCGAAAAACGGATGACACGGACACGGGGGTCATTCTGCGCGATCTCGGACAGGATCAGGAAAGTGTCATCGTCCGAGTGATTGTCGGTGAAAATGATCTCTGGCTCATAACCGTCCAGTTCGGCGAATACGGCGAGCAGGCGGTCATAGGCGCGGCGGACATTCGCCTCTTCATTCAAGGCAGGGATGAGGATTGAAACAAGTGTTTTCATGCTGATCTCCTGTTCGTGGAATGGGGAAGGCTTGGGCGGGTGATCTGGGCCAGCATGGCGATCCCGTCCTTCAGATTGATGTCCGGGGTCCAGCGCAGCACATCGCTTTGGGTGCGTGGATCAATCCGAAGTTCAACCGCGTCGTCGTCCCGCTGGTCCTTGAATTGCACAAGCTGATCTGACGCCCCCATGGCCGTGATGACGGCAAGGGCGACCTCGCGCATGGTTGGGGCGCTCCCGGTTCCAATGTTTATGACCTCTGGCAGCGCGTCCGACAGCGTGCCCATGCGCAGCAGTGCCGTGACCACATCATCGACATGAATAAGATCGCGACGATCTTTGGGGCGGGCGAGGGCTATCGGCTGCTGGGCCGCACATGCGTTGATCAACGAGGGCAAAAGAAAATCCGCCGACTGCACTGGGCCATAGGTCAGCGCCAGACGTGCGGTTGAGGCTACGAATGGGAGCCGACCTCGGATGCCTGTCAGAAACTGGGTTCCGGCCAACATGGACAAGCCATAGGCGTTGACGGGCTTTTCCTTGGTGCTTTCGTGATAGGGGGCGGCAATTGGGCCATATTCCGCGATGGTTCCGGCGCGGATAAATGCCTTTGGTGCGTGAGCCGCACGGGCGCAAGCGGACAGAAGCGCCATGAGCGGCACAAGATTTGCGTCCAGCCCGGCTTGCAGATCCGACAGGTCGTCTTGCGGGGTAAAGCGGGTTCTGGCCCCAAGATGAAAGACAATTTCGGGCCGCGTGCGTGTCAGACAGGTGTCCAGCTTGCCCTGATCGGAAAGCTGAACGCGCTGAATATCAAGGCGCGCGGCAATGTTGGCGACCCGCTCAAGCGTCGAGGTCGGGCGCACCAGCAGCGTCACCTCGTCCCCGCGCGCAAGGCATCTGCGCGTAAGGTGAGAGCCAATGAAGCCCGTGCCGCCAGTGATCAGAACCCGTGCCATTCCGTCACCTATGGCACAAGACGCGGCATCGGCAGGGGCACGATGAACTTGCCGCCGCGTGCTTCGAAGTCGGACATCTGATCGCGGATTTCATCAAAGAAATTCCACGCGAGAACCAACAGATAGTCAGGCTTGCGCTCTGCCACCACGTCGGGCGACAGGATCGGAAGGCGCGTGCCGGGGGTGAACAGGCCCTGCTTCAGCGGGTTCTTGTCCACCACGAAATCAAGCGTCTCGGCACCAATGCCGAAATAGTTTAGCAGCGTGTTACCTTTGGCTGGTGCGCCGTAGGCCGCGACGGTTTTCCCCTCGGCCTTGATGTCGGACAGCATCTGTTTCAACTGGCGTCCCAGCTCGTCGACACGTTCGGCAAAGGCCTCGTAGGTGGCGCGCTGGGTCAGCCCTGCTGTATCTTCCTCGGCCAGCATTTCGGCGACGACTGGCGCGGGGGCCTGCCCAAGGCTGGCGCGTTTCATGAAGACTCGCATGGATCCGCCATGCACCGGCAGTTTGGTAACATCCACCACATCCATCCCGCGCGATTGACCAAGCCGGACAATCGACAGCAGGCTCAGCTCGGACATGTGCTCGTGATAGACATTGTCGAACTGGTTGGCCTCGACGATCTTCTTGCCCCACGGCACCTCGATCACGAAAACACCGTCATCATCCAGCAGAACAAGAACTGCGTCCATGAACCCGTGCAAATCGTCGATGTGATTAAACGTGTTCGTGGTGGTGATGACTTTCGCGGGCCCCTTGTCTTTCAGAACCGCGCTTGCGGTTTCGGGATTGAAATAGGCGGTCAGCACATCAACGCCGCGCTCTTTTGCAAGCGGCGCAAGGTTGGCTGCCGGGTCGATACCAAGAACCGTGGCACCCGCTTTCACGGCATGGCCCAGCATCAGGCCGTCATTGCAGCCCACATCGACGATCAAGCCGCCATCCGCATGCTCACTGGCCACTGACGCAAGCCCCGCGAAGTGTTCGTGCATGGTGGCAGCGCCCGAGGGAACGTATAGATAATCCTCGAAAAACGCGTCGGGCACCTGATCGGCGACCTGAATGAGTCCGCAATCCAGACAGGCTTGGGTATTCAGCTCGAATGCTGGTTGGCGCTGTTCCGGGTCTGCGGTTTTAGCAAACATGTTTGCGGGCGGATGCGCGCCCATTGGCAGGAAAAGAAACAGGTTCTTAGATCCGCATGTGCGGCACTGAGACAGGGTCGATGCGGGTTTGGATTGCACATTCATGAAAGCGTTCCCTTTTGAATAATTTTAGGTCGAGTGGCCCAATTCTTGACCAGTTTCTGAGGATATTTTTCAAACAATATGAAAGAAATATGAGCTGCCGCGATGGACAGGATGAAGGTGACGACGCCGAACAGAAAAACACTGAGCCACGCGTTGTCCGAGAAGAAGTCAAGCTTTTGAAACACGACGCGGGTGGGCATGTAGATATAGGGATGCACCAGATACAGGCTGTAGCTGATCGTCCCCAGATATTGCGCCCAGCGCGCAGACAGAATCCGTGCGGTGACGCTGTCTTTCTCGACCGCGAAGAGGAAATATAGAAAGGTCAGCGCCATGCAGATCAGGGTGATCGGCTCGCGCAGTTCCCCGGCACGGAAGTCGAAATGCGCGCGCGAGGCGGCATAGGCCAGCGACAGCGCGGCGATGATTTCCAGCAGCGGGCGGGCGGGTAGCTTCTGGACGATCTGCCTGCCATGCAGCACGAAGACCAGAATGCCTGCGACGAAATAGATGGATTTCGGGAAGATCACCAGAAACGCGATCGAGGCAAGAGTGATGAGCATCTGCAGCCCGCGCATCCTTTGGGTGATCGCGAATGCGCCTAGACCGGCAAGGATGTAGAACATCATCTCATAGGTCAGGCTCCACGCGTTCGGGGTCAGCTGTTCGGTGCCCGCCAGCAGGTTGGTGAAGGTCAACGCATATAGGATCGTGGGCAGGTCGTTCATCTGCGGTTGCAGGTTGGTGACCGCATTCCCAGCGATGAAGATCAGCGAGAAGACCAGAAACAGCGGATAGATCCGCAGCATTCTGCGGGTCGCGAAATCACGTGGTGTATAGCGAAAGGCGCTGGGCAGGATCACGAAACCTGAAATTGCGAAGAACAGATAGACAAAGAAGGTGCCGAAATTCCAAAGCGGCTCGGACACGGCAAGATAGGCTGCGTTGTCGGAGTAAACATGTTCCGCCGTGCCACCGACGATATGGGCAAACAGCACCATTGCAGCGGCCACGCCCCTCAACCCGTGAATGCCAGTATTCTGGCCGCCCTCATAGGGCAGCCAGTCCGGCAATTGGTGAGGGGCGCGAAGCTGGCTCATTGCGCGGCAACCCCTTGTTGCTGCTTGGCAAAGTCAGCAAACATCTCGTGCACGTATTCCACGTGCGCGGGTGTCAGCCCGTGATGCACCGCCAGAAGGATCCCGCCCTTCATCACCTGATCCGACACGGGATATCCTGCCGGATCCGACGTATAGGTGACGCTTTTCATGGCGGGTTGGCGCAGGATGTTGCCGGTAAAGACCGGGCGTGTTTGGATGTCTGCCTTTTCCAGATGGATCTGAAGATCACGCCGGGTGAAAGGCGCGCCCTCGCGCAAGGTCAGCGGGAAGGACAGCCAGCCGGTGCGGCTATTAGGCAGTTGTTTTGGCAGGATGAACCAGTCTTCATAGGCCTTGAAGAAGGCCATATGCGCGTCGAAGTTCTTTTCCCGCTCGCGGATGTTGTGATCCAGTTTATCCAACTGCACCAAGCCGAAGGCCGCACTGATTTCCGAGGGTTCAAGGTTATAGCCCAGATCTTCGAACAGGAACTTGGCGTCATAATCGATCCCGTCCACCTGCACGTTAAAGCGGTTCTCGATTGTCTCGGATTCCACAAAAAGCGATGAGCTGCGGCCCCATGAGCGCAGAAGCAGCGCTTTGCGGCCCAGCTCTTCGTCATTCACACACAGCATCCCACCATTGCCCGCGCCGTTGATCACATGCGAGCCATAGAAGCTGGTGGTCGAGACGTCCGAGAACTTGCCGGTGCTGTCCGAGCCAATCGTGGCACCCAGCGTATCGGCGCTGTCCTCGATCACCTTCAGACCATGCGCATCCGCCAACTCGCGAATGCGGCGCCAGTCTGGCAAATTGCCGATCAGCGACGGGATCATCACGGCCGAAGTATTGGGCGTAATCATTCGCTCGATTGCGTCCACGTCGATGTTGTACGTGCCGGGGGCCACGTCCACGAAGGCGGGCACCAGCCCCTGACGCACCAGCGGCGCGACGGTGGTGGCGAACGTCAGGGCAGGGGTGATCACCTCGCTGCCCTTGGGCAGGTCCAGAATTTCGACCGCCAGATAATTGGCGCTGGATCCCGAGTTCACCATGATCCCGTGATTTTTTGCAAACAGCGCCGCGACACGTTCCTGCATTTTGCGCACGCGCGGGCCCATCTGGGTCGAGGTCTTCAGCACGTCGACAACGGCGTCGATCTCCTCCTGACCATGTACGGTCTGTCCGTAATTCACTCGCATATCAATCTCCTTCTCTGGCGCTATTGTGCGGCCAGCGATGTTGTGTCCTGAGATGCCCCCGACATCAGTGCGCCGTAATGCGCGATCTGGGACATGGTAAATTCTTTCATGTTTTCATTCGCTTGGTGGGCGCGATACCAATCGACCGTCATCTGAACCGCATGCGCCAGATCCAGTTGCGGTCGCCAGCCCAATTGGGTCTGTGCCTTGGTGCTGTCCAGTCGAAGCACGCCCGCCTCGTGCATCTTGGGATCGGCCTGACCGAATTCGAACTGCGGACCATTTGTCCCCCAGCTTTCTTGCATCTGCGCTGCAAGTTCCCGCACATTGACAGTGCCCGAGATATCGGGGCCAAAGTTCCACGGGCCCGCGAAGGGCGCGCCGTCGGTCAGCAGCCGCGCGGCCAGTGCCAGATAGCCGGAAAGAGGCTCTAGCACATGTTGCCAAGGTCGAATGCTGGCGGGGTTACGGATCTGTACGGGCTGGCCAGCGACGGTCGCGCGCACGATGTCCGGGATCAACCGATCCTCGCCCCAGTCACCACCACCAAACACGTTACCTGCCCGCACCGTTGCCAGTTGCGGGCCGTCTGCTGTGTTGAAGAACGAGCGTTGATAGGCTTGGGCCACAAGTTCGGTTGCACCTTTCGACGCACTGTAGGGATCAGAGCCACCCATCGGGTCATTCTCGCGATAGCCCCAGCTCCACTCGTTATTCTCGTAGCATTTGTCACTTGTGACGACGATTGCCGCTTTCAGCGACGGCATCGCGCGCGCCAGATCCAGCACATGCGCCGTGCCTGACACGTTGGTCGCGAAGGTTGCGGCTGGTTCGGCGTAGGACCGGCGCACGAAAGGTTGCGCGGCCATATGGATCATCAGATCGGCGTCGATATCGCGGGCCTGCATCAGCAAAGCTTCACGATCGCGAATGTCGATCAGGCGGCTGTCCATATTGCCTGTCAGCCCCGTCACATCACACAGGTTCGGGCCGGGATCGGGTGCAAGGGCTATGCCCGTCACACGCGCACCAAGCTGCATCAGCCAATGGCTGATCCAACCGCCCTTGAACCCGGTATGCCCGGTGACAAGGACGTGGCGGCCGTGGAATGTGCCGCCGAAATCAGAGGGAACAGCGCCGGACATTCTGCACCTCAAATCGCAAGGGCCGTGATGTCATTCGGCAGCTCTTCATTGAAGCGCATCCAAGGCGGCGTTTCCTCTTCGCACAGCTCGTTCAGCGTGTTGCGGTCGCGGATCGTGTCCATTGGATGCCAGAACCCGTCATGGCGATATGCCATCAACTCGCAATCCTGCGCCATTTGGGTCAGCGGAGACTGTTCCAGCGGCTCCATATCATCGACGAAATAGTCCATAACCTCGGGCTCAAAAACGAAGAAGCCCCCGTTGATCCAGGTGTCACGGCGGCGCACCTTCTCGGTGAAGGCCTCAACCCGATCGCCGGCAAGTTCGATGTTGCCGAAACGCGCTGGCGGCTGCACAGCGGTCACCGTGGCCAGCTTGCCATGCGATTTGTGGAAGTCGATCAGCGCGTTGATGTCGATATTGCCTACCCCATCGGAATAGGTGACCATGAACGGGCCGGGCTTCAGCCATTCTTTCAGACGACGAATGCGTCCGCTGGTCATGGTTTTCGGGCCGGTATCCACGACCGAGACATTCCAGCCGCCGGGGGCAACCGGAACCAGATCCATTTTCCCGCTGTCCAGCGACACGCTGATATTGTTGGCGATCAGGTGATAATTCGCGAAATACTGCTTTAGCGACAAGGATTTGTAACCTGCGGCCACGATGAAATCGTTGTGGCCGAACTGGCTGTAGATATCCATGACGCGGGTGATGATCGGGCGTCCTCCGACCTCGACCATGGGTTTCGGGATGGCGACAGTTTCTTCGGCCAGACGCGAGCCAAGTCCGCCTGCTAGCAAGATCGTTTGCATGGTTCGTTCCCCCCTTCGAATGATGTGTGAACGGTTGTGAAATGCGCCCCGATCAGTGCCACCCTAGGGACGCGGTTTTGAAAATTGATTGGTTGAAATGGTTGCAGGATGGGGGTCATTCTGAAATCTCCCCGGGTTGAAGAAAGACGCGACCCTTGCCGTAGCGATTGGTCAGACCGTCGATAGAAATTTCGCGATAGCCCTTTTCGATCGCGTAGTTCAGAAGCGGCGCCTCGAGCGCGGGTTCGTATCCCAGCACAAAGGCGGCGGGCGGTTCAAAATCGAACACCTCGGTGATCTGATCCGGTCCGGCCATAACGTAGTGCTGTGCAAGCTCTGGGTCCGTGTAGGGCGCGATGCGATAGGCAAATTGGCCAGTGGCAAGCTCGGGATAGATGTCCAGCCCGGCTTCGAGCGGATAGATCGGCAGCAGGGTTGCGACCTTACCGTTGACGATGCCGCGATCAGACATCGCTTTTGCAAGCGCGTTGCCCCCGGCATTCATACGTTCCGGGGTCGATGCGGTGACCCCCAGTGTTGTGCGCAGATCCGGGGCGAGCCAAGGCAGGGCGGTCAGGACACACAGCAGGGACGCAGCAGCAAGAACCGAACGCGTGAGTTCCTGATGCGGCCAAGGCACGCGGGCCAGCATCAACGCGGCCAGTACGGGCAACAGCACCAAGGGTGCCACGTAGTATTGTGAGAAACCGGGCGTGGGCAGGAAGCTCATCATCGCGGTTGTCAGAAGGGCCCCCAGCACGACCATGATCGGTGCAAGGGTGGTATGCGGATCCACGCGCTCGGGATCAGTAGGTGTCGAAAATGCCATCCATGCAAAGCACAGGATCACAAAACTTAGGATCAGCGGAACGCCTGAGAGCCAGATCCCATAGGCCAGATAGGCCTTTGCCCAAAGGCTCATGGCCAGATCGGGTTCGCTCAGGTGGTTGGCCTCCCAATAGTCGACGTGGGGACCGGTGTGGAACTGAACGATATGGGCTAGGAACAGCTGTGGGTCTGACAAAAGCAGCATGAATAGGGGCAATGCAGCCACAAGCCCCCCAAAAAGCACCGGCAAAGCGACACGGCGCACACGCAGCCGGAAGGGCAGCGCGGCGGGCAAGAGGAACGCGGCAACGGCTACCGGCGGGATAAAGGCAACTGCACTGACTTTGATGCCTGCCGCGATAGACAGGCATATGCCGGATGCAAACAGGCGCGAGCGACGCAATGTTTGATCTTTCAACTCGATCACGAACAGGCCCAGCCCGCCAAGTGCGAAGGGTAGTGGTAGCAAGTTGTTGGACGCGGCCATCCCAGGCTCGTTCATCAGCGGGTGACAGGTCAGGGTCGCGACGACGGCAAACAGAGCAAACCCTGTTGAACCTGACAGGCGCAGTGTAAGCCACCCCGTCACGCCCGCCAGCATAAGCCATACGGCGAAAACCCCGATACGGGCCGAGAACAGAAGCCCGCCAGCCCCGAAGAACAGATCGAAGACGCGGAAGTACCACGCAGAATAGGGTACGTGGTTATAGAACAGATCTTGATACAGAGACAGATCGCTGAGCAGGCGGGCAGGAGGGACGAACATCATCTCGTCCCTGCGCAGCCCATAGCCCATTAGGCGGCCATAGACAGCGGCCAGAAGAATGGCAAAGCCGATCACCAAGGCAATCTGTCCCATGCGGCGGGCGACTGGGTCGTCCAACGTTTTGCGTGGCATATGCGTGTCAGATGTGGATTTGAACAGATCGGTTACACTCATGCTGCACCTTTTCCGTTGTCGGACCCGCCGCGCAGTGCGGCCGAGACGAGTTTGAAGGACAAAAGAACCGTTGGGACCAAGGCGATGGCTTGTGCCAGATAGGCGCCTATGTCGAAGCCCATCAGCAGCTTCAGCAAACCGGCGTTGAACAGGTAAACCGCCACATAAGCCGCGACATATTGGGGGAAGCGACCGTAACCGCGGGTGCCAAAGACGAAACGTCCATGGGTCATGTGATTGAACACCACACCAATGGCGAATTGCAGGGCCAGCGCCGCTTGGGGATATGCGCCCGCGAAGACAAACGCAGCATAGATCGAATAGCCGAACCCGGTATTCACCACACCAGCCAAGACGAACCGCAAGAAGCGGTTGCCCTGATCTGGCGTTTCGCCCGAAGGCATCGGCGTCGCAGCGCGGATCATGATGCAAGCTCCGCAAATTCCAGCCCCTTGGGCAGTCTTGCCTCGGGGGTGAGCGGTTCGACCCCCATGTGCTGCATTAGGATCGAGTTCACCAGATGCACGTCAAAACGCTGGCACGCGTGAACACGTGCGGCTTTTCCCATTTTTACGGCAAGCCATGGTTCGTTGATGAAGATCTTCATCGTCTGCGCAAGGGCGTCAGCGTCCCCTTGAGGGAATACCAGACCAGACACGCCGTCTTGGGTGGCTTCGCCACAACCGGGGGCGTCTGTGGTGATCACAGCGCGTCCACTGGACATGGCCTCAAGGATCGACCGCGGGACGCCCTCACGCAGCTCGGTCGGCAAGACAAACACGCTGCATTTGGCCAGATACGGACGTACGTCGCGTGTCTCGCCCAGCCAGTTGACCAGTCCGCGCTTCTGCCAACCGGCAAACAGGGCGGGGTCGATGGCGTCAGGGTTGCTGTCTGCCGGTCCCAAAATGTCGATGTCACATTCATGCCCTTGGGCACGAAGAATTTCGGCGGCCTTGCCAAGGGTCAAAAGCCCCTTGCTGCGCAATAGCCGTCCAACGAATAGGAATCTTGTGCGCCCAGTGGGAATGGGCGTGTCGAAATAGCGGCGCGTGTCCACGCCAGAGCCGGGCACGTCATGCAGCGGCACGCGGTCGGGGATCAGATGAAAGCGGCGAATGTCACGCCGATCCGCCGAGTTATAGCAAAAAGCCCCATGAATGCGGCGCAGAGCAATCCGGTGCAGTAGGATCGACAGATCCCGAACGCGCTTGCGTCGTCCGCTCGGGTTCTCCTCCATGAAACTATAGCCAAGCCCAGTGAACAGCGCATAGCGATGCGGTACGCCCGCGATCTGCGCGGCGAGGCTGCCATAGATGTTTGGTTTCATGGTGTATGAGATCACAAGCTCGGGCTTTTCTCGACGAAAGAAGCGCACCAGTTCCCAGAGTGTTTTAAGATCGCGCAGCGGGTTGGTGCCTGTGCGGTCCATATAGATGGGACAGGGACGCACACCGATGTCCCGAAGCGTCCGTGCCGTTTCATCGTCGATATCTGCAGCAACAGCCAGTACTTCATAGCCATTCGCGGCCAGCCTGCGGATCAGATCGAGGCGGAAGTTCACCAAGGACCATCCAAGGCTTCCCAATACCACGGCCTTCTTCGGCGCGCTGGCAGCTGTCGCGTCATGTGTTTTTTTTGGCGCGCGCATGGTTTTTACTCGCCCGCCCACAGGCGCTGTGCGTTTGCGCTTTTATCGCCATTCTGCCGTTCTGGCCCCGCGACGGGCGCTGGGAAAGACGAACGATGGCGAATGATGCAGTGTACGTTTGCACGCTGGGACGTGTCCGCGTGATCTCCGTAACCGGGAACAAGGTCGATCAGCTGTCGACGCACAGCGGCTTCGTCGCCTGCACGCGCAGCGGTCTCAAGCGCTACTATGGCAGAGCGCAGCTGCGCCATCGGAACTCCGTCGGGCAGCGCGCTGTCGACGGATTCAATGCCACTGTCACGGCGCTCTTCGGCCTTGTCGAACAGCTCTTCAAACAGTTTCTCGCCGGGACGGATGCCGACAAAATCGATGTCGATATCGCGATAAGGCTCAAGCCCGGCCATGCGGATCATGCGTTCGGCCAGATCGACGATCTTGACTGGCTCACCCATGTCCAAAACGAAGATTTCGCCCAGACCGGAATTGCGCGCCAGACCTTTGGCCGCGGCCACAACGGTCAGTTGCACGGCCTCGCGGATAGTCATGAAAAAGCGTTCCATCCGGCGGTCGGTGACGGTCAGCGGGCCGCCCTCGGAAATCTGTTTTTGGAACAGTGGGATCAGCGACCCAGACGACCCCAGGACGTTCCCAAAGCGGACCGAGAAGAAACGCGTCTGCGTCGCATTTTCCTGACCTTGCTTCTGATAGGTGATGCGGTCCTGTGCTTGCGCATAGAACTCGGCCACGCGCTTGGTCGCGCCCATCACGTTGGTGGTGTTTACTGCCTTGTCGGTCGAGATCTGGACCATCGCGATGGCCCTCACGTCACGCGCGGCATCTGCCACGTTGCGGGTGCCGATGACATTGGTCAGAACGCCTTCGCAGGGGTTCAGTTCGACCATTGGCACATGCTTCAACGCAGCTGCGTTAAACACCAGTTCGGGCTTATAGCGCTGGAATACAGCCTGAACGCGCTGGGCATCGCGAATGCAGCCCACATGCACCTGACGGTTCACGTTGGGATAGTTCTTCCCAAGATCCATATCGACCGAGTATGCGTTGAATTCGCAATTGTCCAAAAGCACCAGAAGTGACGGATCGAAGGATGCAATCTGGCGCGACAGCTCGCTGCCGATCGAGCCGCCGGCGCCGGTGATCAGGACCCGACGACCTTCGATCATCTGACGCAGAAGCGAGCGCTCCACGGCCTTCTGTGGGCGGTTCAGGATCTCTTCGGGTTGAATGGCGCGCAGTTTGATTTCGTTGTCACCGACTTGATCTAGCACCGGATCAGCCAACCCCGGCAGGCGCGAGATTTTTACGCCGTTCGAAGTCGCCCAGGATAGCAGAGTGAAAATTCCCTTATTGTCGAAATGGGACACATCTTCAGTCAGCAGAAGCTGGCGAGCTCTCATTTCGCAGGATTCGATCGCCTCGATAGCTGCTTTGGGTTGACGGATCGATCCAAGGATTTGGGCATTGCGGAAATGCAACCCGGTCGAACCGGTTGCGTCGTCGATAATGCCAACCGGAACATAGGTCGAGCAGGTTCGGTCCAATGACCTTAAAAACAAATCGCAATTCGTACCGGTTCCAATCAATACCACCGGAATTTGCTGTTCGGCAATACGGTCTGCTTGCTTAGTGCGGCGCACAAGCTCGCGGTGGCGCGCAATAATGCGAAGCATGCCAGTGAATGGTATTGTTGCAAGAAACTGGATGATGAAGACCGCGAACGGAATCGGGGCCAATGCCTCAATCTGAGTAGCGATCAAAATCTGCGTGCTGATTGCCAGTAAGGCACCACGGGATATGACCATCACATCTCTCAGCGACGTGGATCGCGAATGCTGTCTGTAGAGCCCAATGCATGTGAACGTAACGAAGTTAATCACTCCGGCCAAAAGCATCATTGGTCCCATCACCGATGCCAATTCGTCGGTGACAGCGCCGCCATGTGACAGGCTGATCGCCGCAAAAACCGCTGCGGCCGCGGCGAAGATGTCACCTATTACCAGCTTACGGTTTGCATACAGCTCTTTCTTTTTCTGAGTAAGACAGAGCTTCAGTTTGTTTTTTATTCCATTACGAGCAGACATTCGTCCTTCCGCAGAAGACACGAGCCCCATTCCATCAAGCATTTTAAGAACCTTCCCCGGCTCTGAGATAAATACATTGTTCAAATTTCGTGACGCTCCAGGGGCGCACGACAGAAATTTATAGTTCTCGAGATGCTGAACAGGTTGATATTTTCCAACACGGGAGGCTGGAAAATATCAGCCCTTGAGTATTTCAAACAAATCGCTCAACATCTCACTTCACTCGTTACAAATGTGCCCTCACCACAAACCATTTACTGCGCCAAAATCTGGCAAACTCAAATCCGCACTAAAAAACGCGCGAACATACATTCGGGGCGGAGAGCACAATCACAAAGTCTTTGCTGTATGGAAACGGACCCACCCCTGGAAGAATCGATCGAGATCAAAACGTAACCCGTTTCCCTATGCTTTCATCATATCGCAAGGTCATCTTTATTTCTAATAAAATGTAGACACGTACTGTTTCTTTTCGGGAAACGGGCAGGAATTCCAGTAGGTTGGATCAGTTTCACTCGAGTTTTGGGCGAGTGATAGTGGTAAAGATCCTCTTTTGGTAGATGTGTCGAGTGAGGTATTATCTCTCAAGGGTAGAGCTTCTGCCCGGCGGGAGCCCAAAATGAGCCCTGAGAGAATCGGTTCGTTCATGCGTTGGACGTTGCAGGCCGGTCCCGTACATGTATCCATGGTGGTTGGAAGTTCGGTGCAAGTTCAATAAGAGTAGATTTTTCTGGCATATAGAAGACTTCGATCTCGCGTTTCAGGTCGTCTGGAAGAGCCGGATAGGTAAATGGCCTGGCGACAAGGCTGCGCATTGTGCTGAGAGGGGCCGTGTTCCTTACTGGATCCAAAAGTGGACGCAGAGGAGCCAACAGCCGCCGCAGAGATGTCGGTACCGCGGCTGCGTGTTTGTCCTTCACCTTTTCATGCAGGGGCGGGGTCAGCTGACCAGAGTATCCGATATGATCGGCGACCCACTGCAACTGGCGCTCTGGATGCGTAGCCACGTCGTCAAAGGCAAGAAGAAGGATCTGGTCTTGCGGAAACAGCGCGTAGAAACGTGTCAGGTGATGGCCATAGCGGCCGTCATTCAAGAACCGTTCGGTCGCAGCTTTCTGCGGGTCCAGATGGCGTCGAATGTCATCATCCACCTCCCCTCGCCGCAAGAGCATGCAGTAATCCGAATAGGCTCGTTGAACGGGATCGCGCATTTGTACGATCATTTTTACGCTGGGATAGGCGTTATGGATGCGAGCGGCGGCCTCTGGCTGAGTTAGATACGAGTTCGATTTTTCACCCACGATGTCGCCTGGGTTCGCGCCAGCAAACTGTGCGTTGAACCAGTCAAAACCCTTGTCATACTCACGCGAGAAGAAGTGCAGCTCGGGCGCCGGCATATAGATTCCGGGCGAGGCTGACAGAGATTTCTGTTCCCAAGTCGTGGCGCATTTGGCTGCGCCAATAATGAGGAAATCTACGGGGCGTGGGAGGGGCTTGGTCATTGGATAATTCCCTTACCCTGTAAGCATGTCGTAGACGGCGGTGGTTTTGGCCACGTGAACATCCAACCCATATTGCCCACGCACTTCCTGTTGCGCTGCTGTGGCAATGCGTACGCGTGTGGTCGGATGTTCGACCAAATCCCGCACCGGAGCTGAGAAGGCTTTGGGATCCCATGGGTCGACCAAAAAACCAGTCTCACCGTCTTCGATCGCTTCCGGGTTGCCGCCGTGGCGGGTCGCAACAACCGGCGTTCCTAAATGCATGGCTTCGATCAGCGTTCGGCCAAAAGGTTCGTCCAGCGCAGTGACCAATAGCGCGTCCACCCCGGCCATCGCGGGGGCAGGCGGATCGCGAAAGCCCATCATGTGCAGGTTTGCTGACACGCCAAGCCCAGCGGCCCGATCAAGGCAGGCCTGATCCAGCCCTGATCCTTCGGTTTCGACCCGCCCGAAGATCAGCCCATGCACGGGGCGGTTGGGCATTGCATCCCGCACAGCTTTTACAGCGTCAACGAAATGCAGCGGGCGTTTGCGATCATTCAAGACGCCGAAATAGGCCAGCAGAACGCTGTCTTCGGGCACGCCAAGCTCGACACACAGCGCTTTGTGGCACGCCGCGTGGTTGGGGATGTCGGGATCCAAGTCAAATGGGCTGTGCACAACCTGAAACCGGTCTTCGATGGACCGAAGCGGTTTCTCGGGGCGCGAGAATTCGGACACGGACAGGATACGATCTGCCAGCAGCGGGGCGATGTAATTCGCCCCTTTTGCATCCGGCCCTTGGCGGTGGTGCCAGATAAGCTCGCACCCGGCCAGCTTGGCGGGCAGGCTCCAAGATCCGTGCATCCGCCCATCATTCGTATGCACAATGTCGATCCGGTTGCGCTTTAGATAGCGCACCATCTGCGGGACCGAGCGCAGAAGAAACCCCGGCATCGATGCATCCTGAGGGCTGCGGCTGTGCTTGGGGGCGATGATGCGCGGGGTGTCCAGCACCTCGTATGACAATCCCATTTCCGAGATATACGCGCCCAACGCGCCGGCCTCGCGGTGCAGGGCGATGACTGGTTCGTATCGGTCCGGGTCCAGGTTTCGGATCAGACCCAATGCCGACACATGGCTGCCCCCGATGGTGGCGCCTCCGACAAAGGGATAGAAGATGCGAAGTTTTGTCATGGGTTACCTAAAGAATTTATTGAGAGTTGGTGGGCAATGCTGCCGATCGTGACACTTCAATTGTGTCACCAGACATCAGGCTATCGGTCGGCGCGACGACCAGAGTAACGGGGGTGCCGTCCACCACGCGGGTCACGCGGTATTCAGTCGTTGTGTCCGCAAAGGGGTCAGGAACGGCAAGTCCGCTTGCGACGGCTTGGGCGCGCAGGGCTTCAGCGGTGGCAAGGCGAATGTCCAGACGGGCCAAGTCGCGATCGACGTGGTTAAGCTGTTCAAGCGTTCGGGCGCGAGCATCATCGGTCAGCGCAAGCGTATCGCGTTCTGCAAGGTTGAGCTGTTGGCGCGCGGTTAGACGGGCGATTTCAAGTTGCAACCGTTTGCTTTCAAGATCGTTCAATGTGGTGGTCAAGGCTGTGACGCGCGTATTCACCGTCAGCCCGCGCTCTTTCAGTGAACTGACCTTGGTAAGTTCTTCTGTGGTGCTTTCTATCTGTTCCGAACGCAGGGCGATCTGGGCGGTCATCCGGTCAATCTGTTCGCGCAAAACTTCTTGCAGATCACGCAAACGCTCTTCTTGGGCGGCGCGCGCTTTGCGGGTTGCTTCCCAAATATCGGCCTCGATCCCACGAGGGCGCGGGCGAATTGATGCTGTGTCGCTGTCGTCTGCCCGGTTCAGGTCGTCCAGATCCGCAGCCAGCCGTACCCGTTCCGCGTTCAGTGCGGCGATCTCGATTTCAATACTACGTATTTCACCACCCAAACGCATGGTTTCCTGCACATATGCGCTGGTGTTTGCAGGCTGCAAGCGTACCAAGCCGCCGGCAAGCGCCAACGCCTGCTGCGGAGTGAGGCCAGGATGGAAGGCGTATGATCCGGGCGATGCGACCTCGCCCAATACAAAAACCGGTTGATGTCCGATGATCTCGACCCCGACGCGCGGCGCAGGCGAGATGCCGAGCTTGCGCTCGATCTCAAGCTCTATTTCGCGCGCAAGGCTTGGCGTGGTAAATCCACGTGCGGCAATGCTACCGACTAGGGGCAGGGATAAAACTCCCTCGTTCGAAATGTGATATTCCCCAGACAGGCCATCCAAAACAGTGAAGGTGTTTTGATCCCCGTCCCAGCGCAGAACGCGCAGCCGCAGTTCGTCCTGCGCCTGAAGTTGGTATTCAGCCGATCGGGCCGAGTCCGGGAACCACGCCAATGTGAGCATAAGGGTCAAGACAAGTGAAACCGTGCGGATCATGGGCGTACTCTTTTGCTGCGAAAGATGGAAATAGGCGGATTGGGCGCGCGTGGTTCGATCTGTTGCAGGCTGGCTGCGGTCAGCGAGAATAGAAGGATCCATGGCACGTTCCAAAAGCGCGCGAAGAAGGTGGGAAACATATTGAAGGCGGCGGCATAGATCAGCAGAACCACCAGTGTGATTGCCCAGACCATTCTGTTTGCCCTTTCGACAATTGCGGCCCAGATCAAGATAATGCCCGACAGAAAGAAGCCGATCAGCCCCAGCATCGATATCAGGCCGCCTTCGACAAAGGCGAGCAAATAGGCATTGTGAACCGCTGCATGGTGCGAACTGATCTCGCGAAATTGTTCGACGCCAAGGCCTAGCACGATGGTGTTTTTCATCACGGCGAAAGCCTCTTGCATCAATTGCGCGCGGTCCGAGAAGGTTCCAGCCTCGGACAGGTTGCGGTCTAGAAGCGGGTTCAACACGCGTTCCTGGAATACGGCGGGCATGAAGTTGTCGCCCAACAAAATCAACAGTCCAGCGACGGCGATAAATACGGCAGCCGAGATGGGCAGGTACTTGAAAGGGCCGACAATGGTGATCAACAGTGTGACGCCAAAGATCGTGGCCAGAAGTCCCGAGACTGATCCAGTCAGCATGATGCCATAGATCAGCGGGGGTAGGCACAGAAGCACTGTGCGCAGGCGAAACTCGCTCATTTTGTACAGGCCCAGCACCAACACGATTGCGATGCCGCCATGGACTGCGCATTCATTTTCGCGCTGGATCAATGATCGCATCCGGCCGGAACCCGAAACCAACATGTGATTGGGGTTATCGACGAAATGGACGACATAAGCGCCGAAGAGCATGACGAAGACGTATGACGCGACCAAGAGTTTCACCAAAGCAATGGTTTGGGCATAGGGGCGACCGCCAAGGACCATTGGCAGCACCAACAGGGAATAACCGTATTGGGCGAAGGTGTTGGGCAGGGCCATGGGGTTTCCATTAATGACCGAGCTGACGGTCAGGCCACCCATAAAGGCAAAGAAGGACATGAACCAGAACGCCGTTGCTGGCCCGAAGAACTTAAGGCTTAGTGTTCGGTTGGCCAGCATCAGGATGAATGCCATCAGCGCAACGATGTCCGAGGCGGTGACGTAAACCGAGCTAAGCTTCACATGATTCATCGGCGCCAGCACGACTGCTGCGGCCACCAAGAGCCCTGTGGGTGTCGCCAGGCCGGAACTGACCAAACCGAAGGGGTCCGCCTGAGACCTGCGTCTGCCCCTTGCGCGTCTGCGCATGGGCTGCATCTGTTCCCGCTGCGCTGTCATGATTGCACCTGAGTTTGAATCGCGGAAGGTTTGTCAGTCTTTGCGTCCAGCGTGCGGATCACCAGCCAGCCGCTTGCACCAAGCCACAGGGTGTTGCTTATCAGGTGACTAAGGGCTGCACCGTTGACGCCGAAGGTTACGACGAAGGGATAGATCAGGATGAAGAACAGGGCGGCGGTGGCCGCGCCAATCAACATCAGCTCGCGGTCTCGCCCAAGGCTAAGCAACACTGGACCAAGGATGACGCCTGCAAGGAAAAGTGCCACCGCCACGGCCTGAATGGACACGACCGGGGCCGCGGCGATGAAGGCTTCGCCAAAGGCAGCATTCAGGATCGGGCCGATATAGATCAGTGTGGGGATGACGCCTGCCAGAAGGATCGCGCAGAAGCCGATGCTGACCCACAGCGCTGTTTTGCGGATGCGGGCGAAGTCTCCGCTGGCGGCAAGGCGGCTGAGTTCTGGGAAGATCGCCTGTTTTATCGGGCGGCCAAGGCGGATGGCAGCGTCCCCGCATTTGCGCGCGATGTGATAATGCCCGACGAAAACCGGTGCGACCAACGCACCAAGGATCACCACGTCCAGTCTTTGCGTGGTTTGACGCAGGATCACGGCCAGATTGGAGTTCCACATGAAGCGCAGGAAACCCCGGTTTTGTCGCAGCGTGGAATGCAAGTTTCCAAAACGCGGTGTCTGCTCACGCTTGCGCATCTCGCGGTGGCCAAACAGAAAGGCGGTGACGCCCTCAGCAAGGCTGAACAGAATGAAAATAATGACGAAATGAAGCAGGTTGCCGCCAATCAACCAAGCGATGGCTGACAGTCCCAAGCGCATGAATGCGGTCGCGGTGTCGATTTTGGCGAGCTGATCAAAGCGATCATAGAGGCGCAGAAGTGCTACTCCGGTGGCGCGCAAAGACAGCACAACGGCGATCGCGCCGAGCGACAAAAGATGTGCGGCGCTGCCCTCAAGCCCAATGGTTCCAGAGATAAGCGGGGCGAGAAGAAGGATTAATGTCGCAGCGGCAAGCCCTCCTAATACGTCCACCACGATTGACAGGCCCACAAGTCGTTCAAATCGTGTGCTATCGTGTTCTTCCATTGCCGAACTGCCATACTGGATCATCGCCTGCCATGGCTCGATATGGACGAGCCGCGCATTAATTCTGGCGAAGGCCTCAATCAAAGCCAATGCGCCTAATTCCGCTGCGCCAAGTGCGCGCGCGGAAATGGCCAAGGACACCATGCCCAGAACCGCAATCACAATCTGCGAGGAAAAGATCCATTTCAGATTGCGGAGCAGGCGTAGGGCGATTTGGTCGCGTGGCAGAAACTGGCGCAAGCGCTGGATCATGTAATATCTCCGGCAAGTTTGGCCAGCCAGGTTTCTATATGGCTAAGGGTGCTTCCAGATGGGCGTGCCCATGGGTTGTTCGGTTGATTGCGTGACAATCCAGGGGTCACATCCTCATAGAGATCGGGCAGTCCATCGCCATCGCTGTCAGCCTGCGCATTCCGGACCGGAAGGACAGGCCAGCCGCCAACTTCCTCGGGTGTGTTTATCACACGGCCGAAGCATTTCAGCGTGTCGTCGATGACCCGCTTGTCCAGTGCGTCCAAATGGATTTCGCCGGGCAGTCGATCACCTGCATGTCTCAACACATTCAGCAATGTGTGTTTTGCTTTGTTCAGTGGAGCAGAGAACGGGCCCGATGTGGTAGGGATTCGGCGTGCCTTGGCGGTCGGATTCAAGACGGCAAAACTGCGCTGGTTGCAGCCGGTCGCAGCTCCGGTAATGTTGTCGAACGCCATGATGGAAACCCGCCGTTTTCGTTTCCATTCGAAGACTTGAACCGCCTCGGGTTTTTGGCCCGAGGTGCTAGGGCCACTTAGCGCGACGTTGCCGCCATAGATGATCTTTACATCTCCCAACAGGTCATAGAACTCGCCGAACTGACTGATTGGGTTGTAAAAGACGTTGTTCAATACTTCGATTTGTCCCACATCCGTGCCCTTGATATCGGGCATCCGGTCGCGGTGATGGGCGAATAGGTTGCGTGCAATGGTGATGCGTCCGCAAATGTTGCTCTTACCCTCGTGCGAACAGATCAATGCTCCCTTAGAGTGCTTACCCTTCGGATGGGTGCTGCGGTCTAGACTTAGCGCCAGAATGCTGTCTGCCAGAGTAATATTCGCAACCTTGCCACCAGAGACATGGACATTGAATGTCTCGTCCGTTGCAAATTGCATCGAGAGGTTGCCCAGATAGATCTTGGTCGAATCCTCGACAGTGATGGCATCCACATTGGCCGAAGGCGTAATGCTTGGGCCGGGGCGGATCTTCAGAAACCGGACAACGACCTCGCGCGAATTCTTGATGATCAAAGGTGTCACAACCGACCCACGATTGCGTAGTTGGATGCCCTTTGCGGGGGCGGTTTGCCCCGCGATGTAAATATTCGAGCCCACGCGAATTGGGCTGTCCAACATGATCGTTCCGGACACGTGAAAAATGCAGACACGCGGCTTTCCACCATTGTTGGCGCAGGCGCGCAGGCTGCCCGGGCCGCTATCGGCCAGTGTCGTCACTGCAACGACGTCGCCGCCTTTCCATGCCAGCGCTTTCGCACCAAACCCCAGCGCGCCGGGAAAGGCGATGTCCTGGGCCTGAGTCGGGATTGCGGCTGCGAATACACCAAAGCAAGCAGCAGATATCGTGGCAAGGGGGCGATGTCTCGGCCCGTCACGCCGCGCGCGATTACGAATAATATCCTTCGCCGTAGTTATAATATTGAGCATACCCACCATACCCCAATTTTTGATGCCTGCGTGTATCAACGTCGTTGATCAACGTCGCCGTGATCGGCAGCCCATCGCGTTTCAATCGTTCAACCGTATCCACCAGCACGTTCTCTGGCGTGCGACCCCAACGCACCACTTGCCAAATCTCGTCCGCCAGCACGCCAATCCGAACAGTATCGTCTACGACCAGAACCGGCGGCGTATCGACAATCACCAAGTCATAATTTTCTCGAATTTGTTTTCTCAATTCCGCCAGCTGTTGGCGTTGCTCTTTCAAGTTTGGAGTACTACGTACGTTCACGGACAGGAAATCCAATCCTTCGACAGGTTGACCGTCCAATGCGACTGGGGCCGGCGAAACTTTCCCCCCGATCACGTCCGAGAACTTTGCTGGCTTGCTTGTGACATCAAGCAGACGAGCCGCCGCTTCACGATGGCTGTCCATATCGATGATCAAAGTGCGCAAGCCATCCAAGGCGGCCGACACTCCAAGCGCGACTGTGACGGTGGACTTACCTTCGTGGGGCAGGCCAGAGGTTATCATCACAACCCAACCTTCGTTGCTGTCGTCAAACCACAATCCGGTGGCTCCGCGCACCGCCTGTGCGAACATCGTATGGGGCTTGGCGATCAAATACCGCGCAACACCCTTGCGGCGCATCGGCCCCGCAGCGCGCCCAATCCGAGGTAGAAAGCCGGCATTTGGTAGGCCTGAAAGCCGCATGGTCTGTGTTTCGTTCCACAGCCTCCGGTTCATGAGGTCCAAAATAAGTGCAACGATGAAGGCCAGAACAAGCCCGCCAACCGCTGCAATCACCAGCGAGGCTTTCTTGTTTGGCCACGAGGCGGAAACCGGGGGGCGTGCGACCGATACCTGACGGGCACCCTGCGAGACTAGATTGATCTGTGTCTCCAGCTCGTTCAATTTCTCGATTGCGGTCTGGTAGCGTAGGCGCTGCACTTCCAGCAGGCGTTCGCGGCGCATCTGAGCCAGCTCGGCGCGGGTGCGGTCCTGTAGCTCAGCTTCGACTGCGGCAAGCTCGGCTTGCAGGCGGGCGCTGTTCTCGGCGTTCTGATCCGCGTCTGATGTTTTCAAGAAAGTTGTCAGGTACTGCACCTGCGAGCGCAGGCGGTCAGGCAATTGCGCGTCATCCAGTTTGTTGTCCCGGATGAAATCGGCCAGTTCGACCTCGGCCAGTGTCAGCTCATCACCGATCGTTGTCACGCGCTCGCGCAGAAACACGATTGAACTTGTGACATTGTCGCGTTGTTCGGACAGGCTGTTTTCGATGTAGACAGCGGGGATCGCGTTGGCGATATCCGCCGCCAATGCGGGCGCATTTGCCGTGGCAACGATGTCGATGGCCAGACTTTCACCAGACCGAAACACTGAATACGACCCTTGGATCTTGTCCAGCACCTGTTCCTGATGCAGCGCGCTATCAATCGGTTGCCCATTCGATGTCAGCGATACAAAGCTCGGATCATCGTACAGGCCAAGGAACACAGCCAGCTGGTCAGCAAAGGCGCGCGATTTCAGGACATCCATCTCGGTTTCGATCACGGCACGTGACAGCTCGAAGCTTTCCAGTTGTGTATCCGTCTGGCGCACGCGTGTATCCGATCCGGTCAAAACCAGCGTCGCCCGTGCGGTAAAGCGCTCTTCCAGCCGGTCGACGACGAAGTAGGTTGCTGCGATCACGGCGGCCACGATCAATACGATCAGTCGAAGGTGGCGTCGCAGGATCAGCCAAAAGCCATCCAGCCCGATCCGATCGAAATCGTTCGAGCTGCCGTCGTCGCTTCCAATTTGCGCGTCGATCTTCATGCACTAAACTCCATTCGGGTCACATCTGTTTCCGAATGGCGAAAACATGATGACGACTTCTCTGGGAACTCGCCACATAACCCCTATCAACTTCTTGTATCCGCCTTGCGGCGGGCCACCCAAAATCATCCGCTTCCCATTTATCCCCCGGGAAGGGACAGCTATAAAATCTTAACTCTGCGACGAAATCTTTGCAGAGGTTGCACGCCCATAGGCGGCGTAATGACGGTCGACATAAATGTCTGTCGAAAAATTATCAGTCACGCGTTCACGCGCAAGTTTCCCTAAGGTTGCCCTAGCGATGGGGCCTTCGTCAATGAGTTCCGCGACTGCAAGTGCTTGTTTTTCCGGCTGGGCGGGTGGAACGACACGCCCGGTGTCGCCCACAAGCTGCGCACAATCACCGACATCTGTGACCACGCAAGGCACCTCGGCCGCCATCGCCTCCGAGACGGCCAGTGGAAAGGCTTCACCCCAGGCCGACGACAGTAGGAAGATGTCAAAACCGGGCACGATGCGGTGAATATCCGGGCGTGTATCGATGATGCTGACCCGGTTTGTGATGCCCAGATCCTGCGCTGTTTGCTCGGCCAGACTGCCGCGATGCCCTTCACCCACCAGCACCGCATGCACGTCATGCCCCATCTCGACCAGTTGCGCAGTGGCTTTCGCGATGGCGACGTGATCTTTCATCGGGTGATTGCGGGCCACATTCCCAATGATCAGGCGCTCATCCGGAATGTCGGCGATGCCACCCAAACGCGCGCGGGCAGCGGGATCGGGCCGGAAGATTTCGGTGTCGACGGCGTTCGCGATCAGTTCGACCCGGTCGGGGTAGAAACCAATCGCCTCGTGCTGTTCTTGCGAAACGCGCGAGCAATAGGTGATCAGTTCGATCTTTCGCGACAGTGCCGCCATCATGCGCACCACCATCCGGGTCGAGCGCTTTTCGTTATTGATGTCCTGAAGTGAGTGATGCACCGCCCAGACCTGCGCGGCGCGCTTGCGTTTTGGCAGCAGTTTCAGCCCCGCCCAAGCCGCCAAACAACCATGATACATCCAGCCGTGGACTACATCCGGGCGCGCGTCGCGCAGCAGCCGACGAAGGCGTAAAAGCGCAGCGAAAGTGATCCGACCGGGACGTAGCCCAAGGTCGGTCACCTCAACCCCCAGCGCTTCGATTTGCGAAGCAACCGCACCAGGGGGCACCAGCGATATCACGGAATGAGACTGCGCGCCGTCCTTCAGAGCAGATAAATATCTATGCAACATAATTTGAGCGCCGCCAACATCCGTGGTTGTGACGACATGAATAACTTTCATGGGGGAAGCTTGCATGGAATCTGAATGTCTGGCAAGCTTCAATCATTGCGTATGTGCATGTTGGGGCGGGATTTTCTGGTTCAAAGCCATTTTGGCGTCGCGTGGGGTATTTTGACCCGTTTCTGATGCGACCAGTCTGCTTCGATGTGTTCTGACTTATATTTCTGCCCGCTTTGGGCCCTTGATTGCTGGACACATAATGAATCGATTGCTCGAGATTCTGATCTGCCTGTGCATGCTTGTCATCGCCATACCCTTATGTGCGGTAACCTACTTGATTGTGGTCCGTGTGCTTGGCCGCCCGGTCATGTTTCACCAGACCCGTGCAGGGAAGGGTGGGGTGCCCTTTGAGGTTGTGAAATTTCGCACTCTGACCGATGACCGGGACGCCCACGGTGTGTGGCTTCCTGATGAAGAGCGCCTGACCCCGCCCGGAAAATTCCTGCGACGCATGCGCTTCGACGAGCTTCCGCAATTGTTCATCATCCTTGCAGGACGTATGGCACTGGTTGGGCCGCGCCCGTTGATGGTCGAGACGATCGAGGGGTTCGGACCCGAGGGCGTCATCCGCGGCTCGGTGCGCCCGGGCCTGACCGGCTGGTCTCAGGTCAGCGGCAATACGGCGCTGTCTGATGACGAGAAACTGCAACTGGATCTTTGGTATGTGGCGCATCGCTCGACCGCGCTGGACTTTCGGATCCTTGCCGAGACCTTCGGTGTTGCGCTGTTCGGGGAACACCGGCGCGAGGACCGGATTGCGGCCGCGCAAACATGGGGCGCCGCGCCGGCAAACACACAGGTCCGCGCATGAAGATTGTGTTGGTGGGGGCGGTCGAAAGCACGCAGATTGCGTTGCAAGAGCTGTGTACGGCAGGATTTGCGCCCGAGATGGTCGTGACCTTGCCGCCTGAACTGGCACATCGCCACTCGGATTTTGTGGATGTCGTACCTTTGGCGAAGCAGCATGGTTGCGCTGTGCATTTCACCCGCAAAAGTGACGGGGCCGAAACGATTGACGCCATTCGCAGGCTGGACCCGGATCTTGTTCTGGTGATCGGCTGGTCTCAGCTATGTGGACCAGAATTTCGTGCGGTGCCAAAACTGGGCTGCATCGGGTTCCATCCCTCGGATTTACCGAAATTGCGGGGCAGGGCGGTGCTGCCCTGGACGATTCTGTTGCAGGAAAAGACCATTGGGGCCTCGCTGTTTTGGCTGGCCGACGGGGCGGACACAGGGGACATCGCGGCCAAAGCGCAGTTCGAGGTCGACCCAGACACCATCACTGCGCGGGCGCTCTATGATAAGCATATGCGGGTGCTGGCTGATATGCTGCCGCAGCTTATCAAGCGCATTGCTGCGGGTGACGTGCCGCGCCAACCGCAAAGTGACGACGGCGCCAGCACCTGCGCGCTTCGCCGGCCCGAGGATGGGGTGATCGACTGGAATTGGCCTGCTGCCGATATCCACCGTCTGATCCGCGCCGCAGGTCCGCCCTATCCGGGGGCTTTCACCTTCGCGGCTGACGGATCCAAGCTGGTTCTGACGGATGTGCGCCACACGCCCCGAAAGGGCTATTACATCGGCATTCCCGGTCAGGTACAGGATATTGATGGCCGGATGTTCACCGTCTTTTGCGGTGATGGGAACTGTATTGATATTCTGGATTGGACCGGGGCGGAGGCGCCCCCGAAATTACATACGAAACTTGGAAAGAGTACGACATGAGCACGTTGGCATCTTCGGCTTTTGGGGGTGACCCCAAAGCCCCGGTTTTGGTGGTGGCCCCGCACCCTGATGACGAGGTTCTGGGTGTTGGCGGCACCATCGCGCGGCTGGCGGATGAAGGGCGCGAGGTGCATGTGGCGGTCGTAACAAAAGGCAGCGCGCCGCTGTACACGGACCAGATGATCGAGGCCGTTCGCGCCGAAGCCCGCGCCGCCCATGATCATCTGGGCGTGACCAAGACCCATTGGCTGGATTTCCCTGCCGCCGAACTGGCAGAACACCCCCATGGCGGGCTGAATGCGGGCCTCGGAAAGCTGGTACGGGATTTGGCGCCGGGACTGATTTTCGTAACCCATCCGGGCGATATCCACATGGATCACCAGCTGTCTTTCCTGTCCACGCTTGTAGCCAGCCGCCCGCATCAGAATGATTATCCGACGACGATCATGGCATACGAAACGCTTTCGGAAACCAACTGGAATGCGCCCTATCTGACGCCCGCTTTTGTGCCGAATGTGTTCATCGATGTGTCCGAGACACTGGAACGTAAGCTGGAAGCCTTCCAGATGTTCGCAAGTCAGGTGAAAGAGCCGCCGCACGAGCGCTCGGTCAACGCCTTGCACGCGCTGGCAACCCTGCGCGGCGCAACCGTGCACCGCCATGCGGCCGAGGGCTTTGTCCTTGTACGCAGCGTGATCTGAGGAGGTATTGATGTCCAGCTGGCCCGTTTTTGATGAAGAACAAATTACCGCCGTGACCGAGGTTTTGCGCTCGGGCAAGGTCAACGCATGGACCGGCCCCGATGTGCGGGCCTTCGAGGTAGAGTTTGCCGATTGGTTCGGCGTCCCGCATGCCATTGCGATGGCGAACGGCACGGTCACTCTGGACGCGGCGCTGCATGTGCTGGGTCTGTCTGAAGGCGACGAGGTGATCGTCACACCCCGCAGTTTTATCGCCTCGGCCAGTTCCGTTTCGCTAAAAGGCGGCGTGCCGGTGTTCGCGGATGTCGATCCGGACAGCCAGAACATCACCGCCGACACCATCGCGCCTTTGATTACGCCGCGCACCAAGGGGATCGTCCCGGTGCATCTGGGCGGCTGGCCCTGCGATATGGTCGCGATCATGGAATTGGCGCGTGCGCATGATCTGTGGGTGATCGAGGATTGCGCGCAGGCCCACGGAGCGATGATCGGCGACCAACATGTGGGCAGCTTCGGGACATTTGGCTCGTTTTCTTTCTGTCAGGACAAGATCATGACCACGGGCGGCGAGGGCGGCATGCTGACCACCACCGACCGGGATCTTTGGTCCAAGGCGTGGAGCTTTAAGGATCACGGCAAGGACTATGATGTGGTGCTCAACACCGAGCACCCTCCGGGCTTTCGTTGGCTGCACGGGGTCGGACCGGGCACAAATTTGCGTATGACCGGACCGTCAGCGGCCATCGGTCGGGTGCAGCTAAAGCGACTGGTGGATTGGCGTGGACAGCGTACCGAAAACGCAGACATCTTGGCGTGCGCCTTGTCTGATCTGGATGCGGTACGGGTGCCCGACTTGCCTGACGGCCTGACCCATGCCTATTACCGGTTTTATGCATTCGTACGCCCTGAGGCGTTGAAGAATGACTGGAGCCGTGATCGTATCATTTCCGAGGTCTCGGGCGCTGGGTTTCCGATTTTTTCGGGCAGTTGCAGCGAGATTTACCGAGAGGGCACCTTTACACGCTATGGTTTGGGGCCAGATGCACCACTTCCGGTCGCGCGCGCGCTTGGTGACACTAGCCTGTGTTTTTTGGTGGACCCGACTTGGATCAAGGAACGTACTTGTGACTTGGCAGATTGTTTGCGGCAGGTGATAGGGGACGCGACTCGCTAAGGAGTGAATGGGGAAAGGGGTGAAATGGGGAAGCTTCTGAACAGCCTGCTTCGGAAATTTGGGGGCAATGCAAAGTTCAATGCGCCATTGGCGCCGGATCAACCATTTCTGGTGATCGGTGACATTCACGGCTGCTTTGATGCGCTATGTTCGGCCTTGGATCGGATAGCGTCGGAATCTGAATTGATGGGACAACCGCTTGTTTTCGTTGGTGACTATCTGGACCGCGGTCCGCAAAGCTCGGGCGTGCTGCGTCGTCTTATGGCCTTGCAGGCGTCAGGTGAGCGCGATGTCATCTGTCTGCGCGGAAATCATGAACAGCTGCTTCTGAACTTCCTGGAAAACCCGGCTCTTCATGCACCTGTTTGGTTCGCGAATGGGGGTGTCGAGGCGCTGAGAAGCTTCGGTATTCGGGCGTCGAAGCAGGATATGCGCGGGGATCGTGTGCTGATGCTGAGTGCGCGTTTGAAGCAAGAGATGGGGGCGGATTCCTTGGCTTTCTTGCAGGGGCTGCCGCATATTTGGCAGACTGGAAATGTTGCCGTGTCCCATGCCGGTGCTGATCCGGGAAAGCCACTGGATATGCAAGAGGAACAGGTGCTTATCTGGGGTCATCCCGCCTTCACGTCGCAGCCGCGTAAGGACGGTATCTGGATGGTGCATGGCCACACGATCGTGCCACAAGTTGTTGCGCAAGATGGACGGATTTCAGTGGATACCGGCGCGTTTCAAACAGGCGTGCTACCTGTGGTATCTGTGTCCCGCGATGGGGTGCGCGTTGTGGGCCAAGAGGACAGACTGCAGATTGTGACGTAGAGGAAGTCAAATTTGCAAGACCGCCGGCCAGGGAAAAGCCGAGCGCGGTCGGGAAACAGAGCTGAAAATTTGCAGGGGTACACAACACGTGTTTGGGCAGCGCTATACTGGCTTTTCGTTGACCGCCGATCAACGCACGGGATGGGTGTTGAACTGATCGGTTTGCTAACTTGATTGCGCATGCCCGGAACGGATCCTAGTATTGGATCAGCTCAACGCTGCTTCCGCCATAAATCTTATCTATCCTAGAGTTACCCCACCCGGTGAGGGTGGGGCGTTTTTGTAACGATGCCGGCAGGATCAGTCCAAGAACGCTTTCTCGACCACATATTGCGCAGGTTTCGAATTCGCGCCCTCTTGCAAACCGTATTCCTCGAACATCTCTTTCAGTTCCAGGTTAAAGGCCAGGTTACCACAGATCATCGCGCGGTCATGTTCAGGGTTCAAAGGCTCAACGCCCAGATCCTTGAACGCCTCGCCCGAGCGCATCAGGTCGGTGATGCGGCCCATCTTGGGGCTCTCTTCGCGGGTGGTGGTCGGGTAATACTTAATCTTCTTCCAGAAGCCTTCGCCAATCACTTCGTTCAGAAGCTCGTCTTCTTTCAGGTTTTCGATCAGGTTCGCACCATAGGTCAGCTCGCCCACTTCACGGCAGGTGTGGGTGATGATCACCTCGTCGTAATCCTCATAGGTCTGCGGTTCGCGCAGAAGCGAAGCGAAGGGCGCAAAGCCGGTACCTGTAGCGAAGAACCAGATGCGTTTGCCGGGGATCAGCGCGTCGTGCACCAAGGTTCCAACGGGTTTCGGACGCAGGATGATCTCGTCTCCAACCTGAAGGTGCTGCAGTTTCGAGGTCAACGGCCCGTCCGGCACTTTGATCGAGTAGAACTCCAGCTCTTCATCCCAGCTGGGCGAGGCAATCGAATAGGCGCGCAGAAGCGGCTTTTGCTTGCCGGTTTCCGGCTGTGGGTCGCCCATCAGCCCGATCATCACGAACTCGCCCGAACGGAAGCGCAGGCTGGCAGGGCGCGTGCAGCGGAACCTGAACAGGCGGTCGGTGTAATGTTCAACTTCAGTCACTGTCTGCGCGTCGGGCAGGGTCGGGACCGGTTTTACTTTGGTTTCAGCATCCATAACGGGCGTCACTTCATTCATAAGCGTCAGCAGGGCACAATGCCCCGCCCTTTCCTGTCAGTGTATATATGTGGGTAGCGAAGGCTGGTCTAGCCGGTCATCCGCGACCTATAGTCATAGGCCTTCCAGTCCGCCCGGAACTGCCATTCGGCTTCGGGTTGGCGTTGTGCCAACTCGTCCGAGATCTCGACCTCGTCAAAGCCTGACCGACGCGCCATCGCGTATTGGTCCGAGATCACGTGGCCATGGGCGCGCAGACGACCCGTGAAGCCAAGAAGGCGCAGTTGGCGACCCAAAGTGAAGCCGCGGCCATCTGCGAAAGACGGGAAGTCGATACGGATGGCAGGCACGCCGACCATCAGATCAGCCAGTGCCGCCGGATCCGTATCCGACGCAATGTGCAGCCCGCGCGTGTCATTGGCGGCGCGCTCGTCCGAGGTTGCGAACCCTTCGGTCCAATCGTCACGGGCAAAGCCGTTATCGGTTACAATCACGCTCATGCTTCTGCTCCTACGCGAACCATTTTTCCGTCGACAAAGTGAATGCCGCATTCCGTCTTCTCGGCCCCGCGCCAGCGTCCGGCGCGTGGGTCTTCACCGGGTTTAACCGCCGACGTACAGGGGGCACAGCCGATCGACGGGAAGCCGCGACTGACCAGCGGGTGCTTGGGCAGGCGGTTGTTGATCAGGTAATCCTGCACGTCTGACGCCGCCCAATGGGCCAGTGGATTGACCTTCAGTAGACCGTCTTCGGCCTCGAAGAACTCCAGGTCCACACGCTTGCCACCCTGAAAGCGTTTGCGTCCGGTGATCCAGCCGTCAAACCCGTCCAATGCACGGTCCAGCGGCTCGACCTTGCGGACAGCGCAGCAGGCATCGGTGTCTGCCAAATGCAGGATGTTGTCCGGGTCACGGGCGAACAGCTCTTCCGGGTCTGGATGCACAACGCGCACATCGGTCAGGCCCAGCTTCTCGGCCACCTCGACCTGATAGTCGAGGGTCTCTTGGAACAGCATTTGTGTGTCCAGAAAGATCACGGGCACGGTACGGTCGACCTTGGCGACCAAGTGCAGCAACACAACGCTTTCCGCACCAAAGCTGGACACCAGCGCAAGCGAGCCAATGGTGCTGTCCGACAGCGCCCGCTCCACGACCGAAGTCGCCGAATGGTGCTTGTAGCGTGCGTTCAGATCAGCCGCACGTTCCTCGGCAGGGGGAAGGGGGATTTCAAGCGGCATGGCTCTTATCCTCTTCCGGATAGAGGGCTGCCTTGAACGGCGCCTCGCCCAAGCGGCGGAAGGCGTCGATGAAACTCTCGCTTTCGTCCTCGCGGTGCTCAAGATAGGCGTGTACAAGGCGTTCTATGGCCGGGACGATCTGGTCATAGGCAAAGCCGGGGCCAGCCCGTTTTCCAATCACAGTGTCCGGGCCGGCGTCACCACCCAAGGTGATCTGATAGTTTTCGACGCCCGCACGATCCAGACCCAGAATGCCGATATGGCCCAGATGGTGGTGACCACAGGCGTTGATGCAGCCCGAGATCTTGATCTGCAGGTGGCCGATATCGTGTTCGATCTTCAACTCGTCGAAACGTTCGGCAATCTCTTGCGCGACGGGGATCGACCGCGCCGTGGCCAGCGCACAGTAATCCATGCCGGGGCAGGCGATGATGTCCGAGATCAGACCGGCATTGGCAGTCGCCATGCCGTGCGCACGCAGGGCCGTAAAGATCGCCGGCAGGTCCGAACGGTGGATATGTGGGAAGATCACGTTCTGCTCGTGGCTGATACGGATGTCGCTGTGGCCGTACTCTTCCGCCAGATCCGCAAGCACGCGCATTTGATCGGCGTTGGCATCGCCCGGCGTGGCCCCGTGGGCTTTCATCGAGATCGTGACGATCCCGTAGCCATCCGTGCGGTGGTCATCCACGTTGGTATCGCTCCACGACCGGAAGATCGGGTCGGCGTCACGGGCAGCGTGATAACCCGCAAGGTCCGCCGTCTTGAAGTCGGGTGCGGTAAAGTCAGCGGCGATACTGGCGAAATGCTCTTGATCCACGCCCGAGAACAGCGGGCGCAGCTGAGCAAAGCGGGCTTCGACCAGTTCATGGATCTTATCGATTCCGTTCTCCATCGTGGTGATCTTGATGCGCGCCTTATACTTGTTATCGCGGCGACCCAACGTGTTGTAGACGCTGACGATGGCTTCGACATATGGCAGCAGATCTTCGCGCGGCAGGAAGTCTTTCAGGACCTGACCCACAACCGGTGTACGGCCAAGGCCACCGCCGACGAGGATCTGATAGCCAACTTCCCCGGCTGCGTTCTTCACGATGCGAATGCCGATGTCATGCGCCTTGGTGACGGCGCGGTCAGCTTTCGATCCGGTCACCGCCAGCTTGAACTTGCGCGGCAGGAACTGGAATTCCGGGTGGTCGGTGGACCACTGACGCAGAAG
Organism: Aliiroseovarius halocynthiae; assembly: GCF_007004645.1. GTDB lineage: Bacteria > Pseudomonadota > Alphaproteobacteria > Rhodobacterales > Rhodobacteraceae > Aliiroseovarius > Aliiroseovarius halocynthiae. The sequence continues at coordinate 699,547 of NZ_ML660019.1, forward strand.
CTCGGCTGTGGGGCGAGGATCTTCAACCTCGTCCGCGGCGGCACCGGCGAAGTGATCAGCCGTCACGTTGCGGATCGTGTTGCCCGAGGTCTGGATGGCGTGCATCCCAACATCGGCCAACGCGTCCAGCATATCAGGAATGTCCGACAGACGCGGCCAGTTGAACTGAATGTTCTGACGCGTGGTCCAATGTCCATAGCCCTTGTCCCAACGCTCGCCGATCATCGCCAGCTGGCGCATCTGGCTGGGGTTGAGCGAGCCATAAGGGATCGCGACCCGCAGCATATAGGCGTGCAGCTGCAGATAAACGCCATTCATCAGGCGCAACGGCTTGAACTCGTCTTCGGTCAGCGCGCCCGAGATGCGGCGGCCCACTTGTTCGCGGAACTGCGCCACGCGGTTGCGCACGAAGCTTTCGTCGAAATGGTTGTAATCATACATTGGCCACGGCCTCCGGTGCCGATTGCTGTGTCTGTTTGCCGTGGAAACGGTTCGACGGGCCGGTGGCGCGGAACGTTTCGCGGAAATGGGTGGGGGTCGGGCCGGTTGGGCCTGCGGCGGCGTCAGCCAGGTAAGGGCCAACGGCGATGCCGGGCTCGGCTGTGGCGTGTGCCAGCTGAGCGTTTGCCTCGGCCTCGTCCTCGATCAGCCATGCCATACACATGTCGCGCACCCATGACCCATCACGGGCCATATAGATCACGTCGCCTTCGATCAGGTCGTTCGCGGTTACCACTTTGGGGCTAAAAGGGCGGGGCATGGCATGTCCTTTCCGGTTGCTTTCGGGATGTATATAGGACATTTTCCCCATATTCCGCGAGGTGATGCGGGAAATAAGGAATGTTGTTTCGGTTTCTGCGTCAGTTGGAACGCTTGGACCAGAAGAAGGGAAAAAGCGGAATGTCTGTTCGGCTGGATGAGATCGACCGGAAAATCCTGCGCGAGCTACAGCGCGATGCAGGGCAGTCTTTGGATGTGATTGCCAAAAAGGTGGGGTCATCTAAGACCCCTGTTTGGAACCGGATTCGTAAAATGCGCGAAGGCGGTGTAATCGGTCAAAACACCATGGTGATGGATGCCGAAAGCCTTGGGTTCGAGGCCTGCTTTTTCGTTCTGATCCGCACATCCGAGCATGAAGCCGATTGGCAAGAGAAATTCCTGGCCGCCCTGCGTGCACGCCCTGAGGTGATGGAGGCGCATCGTCTGGCAGGCGAGATTGACTATATTCTAAAGGTCCGCGTCGAGAATGCCCGCGCCTATGACGAGTTCTATCAGGCGCTGATTTCCGAGGTGAAGATCTTCAATGTCACCGCGTTGTTGTCGATGGAAGAGATCAAGTTCTCGACCGAGTTGCCGATCTGATAGGCGTTCGGTGGCTCACGTTGTGAGCCTGGAGGGGCGTTGCCCCTCTGCACTGCGTGCATTCACCCCAGGATATTTTCGACAAGAAAAGCTAGCGCTTGACGATCAGTGAGGCGAGGCCGTGGAAGTGATAGACATTTCCAAATTCTGGTGGCGCGGCGATGGTTAGGTTCGGGCAGCGGTCGAATAAGATTGGTAAAGCGTGTTTCAGCTCGAGGCGAGCAAGAGGTGCGCCGATGCAGAAATGCGCGCCTGCGCCGAAGGCGGTGTTCTGTTTGATCTGCCGTGCGGGATCGAATTGGTTGGGATTGTCCCACATGTCGGGGTCGCGATTGGCCGCGCCAAGAAGTAGTCCGATTTCATCCCCGCGTTTGAAGTCATGCCCGTAAAGCGTTGTATCTTCATAGACATGGCGCGTGAACATATGCAGTGGCGGATCGTAGCGAAGCGTTTCTTCGATGGTTGCGTCGATGGCGTCTGGGCTTAGTGCGGTGGTGGGCGTGTTCTGTTCCAAGAGCGTTTTTACGGCGATGGCCATGGCGTGCACGGTGGCTTCGTGACCTGCATTCAACAGCAGGATACAGGTCGAAATCAGTTCGTCTGTAGACAGTTTTTCGCCTTCTTCTTCGGCTTGAATTAGCTCGGTGATCAGGTCGTCGCGGGGATCGCCACGGCGTTGGTCCACATAGTCGCGCATGAAGGCCACGAAGGCCTCGGTTGCAGCAATGGCCTCGTCTTCGACTGCACGGGTTCGGCGCGCTTGGTACATCGAGACCATGGCGTTCGACCAGTGCAACAGGTCATCGGCGCGCTCTTCGGGCACGCCAAGTAAGCGGCAGATGATGATCACCGGGATGCGGGTGGCGAAAGTGGGTAAGAGGTCGAACTCGCCTTCTGGAAAGGCGTCGATTAAGTCATGGGTCAGGACCTCGATTTCGGGGCCGAGTGTTGCAATCCGGCGCGACGTGAAGGCCCGCAGAACCAGCTTGCGCAGGCGTGTATGACGGGGGGCTTCCAGTTCCAGCATGGAATGGGCTTCGACCGCATAGAACGGGGCCAGATGATCGGGGAACGGGCGGGGTTCGACGGGCTCCCGGCCAAAGCGGCGATCCCGTAGCAAAGCGTTTACGGCCCGGAAACTAGCTGCCATCGGCAGTTCGTAGTCGTCCCAAAAGAACAGATCCCCATGGCTGCGGGCGCGGTCATAGAACGCATAGGGGTTTTGAGTGAATTCGGGTTCGGTCGGGGATTGGGTCAGTCGCTTCATGGGCGCATGTTCCTTAAACCCGCTGGTCAATGCAAGAGCCGTTTCCTATGCTGCCCTTATGTTGCGGTTTCTGCATACGAAATGGATTTTTCCCTTTCTTCTCGGGACGCTGGTCATCAGCGCCAGCGTCTGGGCCGTGGCGTGGCGCGCAGCCTTGCAGCCATTGGCGGACCAAGCCTCGTCCGAGCTTGAGCTGGCTTCGGACCAATTGACCCGGCATCTTTTTCGCTATCGCGAACTGGCAGTGGTGCTGGCGCGACATCCGGTGTTGAACGCACGTTTGACCGGCGAGTCGCCATCACCGCAAGAGGCTGACAGCCTGCTTCAGGCGATGGCCGATATGACCGGTGCGTATCAGCTGTTGCTGGTGGATCACACCGGGCGTGTCATGGGGGCGTCACATCGAACTGGTGTGCGGTTGGATCCGACCACCCCATTAATTTATCGCGCGCTGACCGGTGCGCTGGGCGTCGAGGCAAAGTTCCAGCCATTAGACAATGGGGGAATGCGTCGGGTGTATTCGTTTGCGGCCCCGGTAATGGGCGAACGGGGGCGGCATAAGGGCGTTGTGGTCGCCCGCACGGATCTGTTGGACTTTGAAGAGAACTGGCCATCGACGGCATCGGCATTGTTTTTCACGCTGAATAGCGAGCGTGTTTTCGTCTCGAACCGGTTGGATCTGGTCAGTGTGGCCCGCCCGGCCGAAAGGTTCCTGAACAGCAGCGCAAGTCACTGGACGGGGCACGAGGTCTGGACGGTCGAGGCCGGGCCGTATTTGCCGGATCGTGCCCTGCATCTGATGCGCGATTTGTCCACGGTTGGATTAAGTGGTGAGATCTTGTTGGATACCGCACCCGCCGAGCGCAGCGCGGCCTTGTTGGCTGCCATTTCTGCGGCGATCTGCCTTGGTGTCGGAGGGCTGTTGTTGGCTGTGGGCGAACGCCGCCGTGCATTGGATGAAAAACTGCGGATCGAGGCGGCCGCCAATGCGCGGCTCGAGGCACGGGTTGCCGAACGCACGCAGGCCTTATCGACCGCCAACGCGGATCTTCAGCGCGAGAACCGTGAACGGCGCGAGGCTGAAGCGGCACTGAAAAAGGCGCAAGATGATCTGGTGCAGGCTGGGAAGCTGTCGGCTCTTGGTCAGATGTCTGCGGGCATCAGTCACGAGTTGAACCAGCCCTTGATGGCGATACGGAGTTTTTCCGAGAACGCTACATTGTTTCTGGAACGCGGGCAGGAAGCTCAGGCAGGGCAAAACCTGACCCGGATTTCCGAGCTGGCACACCGCATGGGGCGGATCATCAAGAACCTGCGTGCTTTTTCGCGCAACGAAGCCGAGCCGATGGGAAAGGTTGACTTGGGGCATGTGGTGTCGACTGCGGTAGAGCTGACGGAACCACGGTTGAAGGCAGACCGGATTGCCTTGGAATGGGCACCACCGCGCACTCCTGTTTTTGCCACGGCGGGCGAGGTTCGGTTGTCGCAGGTGTTTGTCAACCTGATCAACAATGCAGCGGATGCGATGATGGATCAGGAAGAGCGCCTGATTCAGATCACAATTAGCGCGAGCGATACGCTGTCTGCGACCGTGCGCGACACGGGGCCGGGCATCAAAGATCCTGACCGAATTTTCGAACCCTTCTTTTCCACCAAGCAGGTGGGGCAGGATGGCATGGGGCTTGGCTTGTCGATCTCTTATGGTCTGGTGCAAAGCTTCGGGGGCGACATTCGGGGGCGCAATTGTAAGAACGGGGCGATGTTCACGGTCGAACTGCCCTATTGGAAGGATGCGGAATGACACAAACTGTGTTGTTGGTGGATGACGACATGATGGTGCGTGAGGCACTGGGGCAGTCGCTGGAATTGAACGGGCTTTGCGTGATCGCGGCTGGCAGTTATGTCGAGGCAAAGGATCATCTTCTTGCGGATTTCCCGGGGGTTGTGCTGTCGGATATTCGCATGCCGGGTAAGGATGGTTTTGCGCTGTTAAGCCATGCACAGGCTGTGGATGCAGAACTGCCTGTGATCCTGCTGACCGGGGAAGGGGATGTCCCCACAGCCGTGCGCGGCATGTCGGAAGGGGCATTTGATTTTCTGGAAAAACCTTGTGACCCCAAGACCTTGCTGTCTGTGATCGGGCGCGCATTGCAAACACGGCGCTTGGTGTTGGAAAACCGGGCACTGAAGGCAAAGGCAAAGATCGGAGACGCCGCAGCAAGGCTTTTGATCGGGGAAAGCATGCTTGCAGACGAGTTGCGCGCGCAGGTTCGGGCTGCAGCATCGACCAAGGCCGAGGTGCTGATTTGTGGCGAGCCGGGGTCGGGCACGTCCAAGGTGGCAGAGGTGTTGCATTTGCTTTCGGGCGACGCCACGCGGCCTTTTGTGAAACTGGCGGCGTCAGGTTTGACGGGCGAGGCTTTGCTGGCCGGTGTTGCGCGTGCCGAAGGTGGGACGTTGTTTCTGGACGAGGTCGGAGCGCTGGATGGGGCTGTGCAGTTTCAGCTGCTAGAGATGCTCGAGCACCCCGGAAACTGGCGTATGGTTGCGGGCAGCTATCGGGATCTGGATGCCGAGCAAGCCAACGGGCGTTTCAATGCCGACCTTTTTTACAAGTTGGATCTTCTGCGTATCCGCATTCCGGCGCTGCGTGAACGGAAAGACGATATTCCGCTGCTCTTCCGGCATTATGTCTCGATCTCGTCGGAACAGGCCGCCTTGACCCCGCCCGAGATTGGGCAAGACATCATTGCACAGCTTATGGCGCAGGATTGGCCCGGCAATGCGCGTGCTTTGATGAACGCGGCGATGCGTTTCTCTATGGGGTTGGGGCTGTCGCAGATGGACAGCGCGACGGACGATGGCGGGTTGGGTCTGGCCGAACAGATGGCGCAGGTGGAACGGTCGTTGTTGATGGACGCGTTGAAGCGGCATTCGGGCGCTGCGACGGCGGCTGCGAAAGAGCTGAAATTGCCGCGCAAGACGTTTTACGACAAGCTGACCCGCCACGGGATTCGGCCTGAAGCGTTTCGCGACTAAGTGTGCGGATATCCGCACATTAGGCGTGCGGATCTGTGTGGGAATCCGCCCACTTGACGTCGCGGGGCCATTTCCATTCTGCCTAACTTGTCGGCAGTGCGCTGAAAAATAACATGAAATTTAACCGTTAGCGCAATCTGCCTGTCTCCCCTTGGCGCTGTCACATTCCCGTGACCCTATTGGACAGTTGCCCGCATTCGGGCCAATTCTATCTGTCTGGGAGGACAAGCTATGAAATTTCTGACCGTTGCGGCCTCGGCTCTGGCCATCGCGACCTCTGTCACCACCGCGCAGGCAGCGTGCGACGAAGGCGAGATCGTCATCAAGTTCAGCCACGTGACCAACACCGACAAGCACCCCAAAGGGATTGCGGCCTCGCTCTTGGAACAGCGCGTCAATGACGAGATGAACGGCAAGGCCTGTATGGAGGTCTACCCGAACTCGACACTTTATAACGACAACCAGGTTCTGGAAGCGATGCTGCAAGGAGACGTGCAGATGGCTGCGCCGTCGCTGTCGAAATTCGAAGCCTTCACCAAGCAATTCCGCATCTTTGATCTGCCCTTCATGTTCAAAAACATGGACGCTGTGGATGCATTCCAGCAGTCGGAAACTGGTCAGGCGATGAAAGAGTCGATGACCCGCCGTGGCCTTCTGGGTCTGGCTTTCTGGCACAATGGCTTGAAGCAGTTTTCGGCCAACAAGCCGCTTGAGCTGCCGACTGACGCTGCTGGCTTGAAATTCCGCGTTCAGACCTCGGACGTTCTGGTTGCCCAGATGGAAGCAATCGGCGCATCGCCGCAGCCGATGGCGTTCTCGGAAGTTTACGGCGCGCTGCAGCAGAAGGTTGTGGACGGTCAGGAAAACACCTGGTCGAACATCTATGGCAAGAAGTTCTTCGAAGTGCAGGACGGCACCACCGAAACCAACCATGGCATCATCGACTATCTGGTCGTAACGAATGTGGACTGGTGGGAAGGTCTGCCCGCAGATGTGCGTGACCAACTGTCCACCATCATGAAAGAAGTCACCATGACCCGCAACGGCGAAGCCTTCGCAGTGAACGAAGCTGCCAAGCAAGCCGTGATCGATGCCGGCGGCGTTGTACGTCAGTTGACCGATGAACAACGTACCGCATGGGTTGAGGCCATGAAGCCAGTGTGGACTCAGTTCGAAGGTGATGTGGGCGCGGAAAACATCGCAGAAGCCCAGAAAATCAACGGCATGCACTAAGCATATCGGTCGGGGCGGGCAGTGGTCTGCCCCGACACCTCTTTCCACCGGCCCGGCCAGGCGTGATCCGCACTGTGCCGCGCGGCCCATCCTTCTGGAGAGGGACCACCATGAGTTCCAATACACATAATACCGAGGGTTTCGAGGAGACGGCGATTGCGTTGCTTCTTGGCCTGATGGTGATGATTACATTCGTGAACGTAGTTATGCGCTACGTGTTCAACAGCGCAATTATCTGGGGGCTGGAAGTCACCCTGATCCTGTTTGCCTGGCTTGTGTTGTTCGGCGTCAGTTATGGCGTGAAGGTCACGGCCCATCTTGGGGTCGATGCGCTGACCAATATGCTTCCAGCACGCACCCGCAGGGTTGTCGCGTTGATCGCCGCAGCGGTTTGCATCGTCTATGCCTTTCTGCTGATGAAAGGGGCATGGGATTACTGGGCGCCCTATGCTGCCCTTGACCGAACTTCGGGACGTTGGTTCCCCACCGGCTTTGAAAAAACCCGCGATCAGGCGTGGTACATCACCGATCAGGTGCCGATGCCCGAAATCCTGCGCTTTCTGGAAGGGCTGATCAATCAGGGCGAGACCTATGACAAGCTGCCTCGTGTTGTGCCCTATACCATTCTGCCTGTCGGGGTTGGATTGCTTCTTTTTCGGTTCGTGCAGGCCACAATGCGCATTTGGCGCGGCCAGCAGGATGCCCTGATCGTAAGCCACGAGGTCGAGGACGAAATCGACCAGCTTAAAGACCATCAGTGGGAGGAGTAACCCATGGACGTCATCTTCCTCTTTGCCATGGTCATTGGCCTTCTGATGATCGGTGTGCCGATCGCGGTTGCGCTGGGTATGAGCTCGATCACCTTTCTTCTGCTCTTCTCGGAAACGTCGCTGGCCTCGGTCGCGCAGAGTTTCTATCAGGCGCAGGCCGGGCACTACACGCTGCTTGCGATCCCGTTCTTCATTCTGGCCTCAAGCTTCATGTCGACGGGCGGGGTGGCAGCACGGATCATCCGGTTCTCGATCGCTTGTGTGGGACACTTCCGGGGCGGTTTGGCGATTGCGGGCGTCTTTGCCTGTATGCTGTTTGCTGCACTGTCCGGCTCGTCTCCGGCAACCGTTGTTGCCATCGGGACAATCGTCATCGCGGCGATGCGTCAGGTGGGATACACCAAGGACTTCGCCGCGGGCGTGATCTGTAACGCCGGTACGCTGGGCATCCTGATCCCGCCGTCGATTGTGATGGTGGTCTATGCTTCGGCCGTTGAAGTCTCGGTCGGTCGTATGTTCCTGGCAGGTGTGATTCCCGGCCTTATGGCGGGCTTTATGCTGATGGTTGCCATCTATGTGATCGCCACGATCAAGGACATGCCCAAGGGCGAGTTCGCTGGCTGGCGCGAGATCCTGTCCAGTTTCTCGGACGCGCTGTGGGGCTTGCTTCTGATCGTGATCATCATGGTCGGTATCTATGGCATTCCCGGTGTGACCGGTGCGCTGTTCACGCCGACGGAAGCGGCTGCTGTGGCATCCGTCTATGCTTTCATCGTGGCGTGTTTCGTGTATCGCGACATGGGGCCGCTGGCGGACGCGGGCGAGGGTAAAAAGACCCTGCTGCAGAAGCCTCAGGCGTTGATCACCGCGTTCTTCCACAAGGACACACGCGGCACCCTGTTCGAGGCTGGTCGCCTGACCATCACGCTGATGTTCATCATCGCCAACGCGCTGATCCTGAAACACGTCCTGACCGACGAACAAATTCCGCAGCAGATCGCCAATGCGATGCTGTCGGCGGGCTTTGGTAAGATCATGTTCTTGATCATCGTGAATGTGATCCTGCTGATCGGTGGTCAGTTCATGGAACCTTCGGGCCTGATCGTGATCGTAGCGCCGCTTGTGTTTCCGATTGCTATCGAACTGGGCGTTGACCCGATCCACCTTGGCATCATCATGGTGGTGAATATGGAAATCGGGATGATCACGCCACCTGTGGGTCTGAACCTGTTCGTGACGTCGGGCGTGGCAGGGATGCCGATGATGAAGGTTGTGAAGGCCGCAGCACCGTTCCTGGCTGTGCTCTTCGTCTTCCTGATCCTGATCACCTATGTGCCCTTCCTGTCTACATGGTTGCCAACCATGCTGATGGGGCCAGAGATCATCACGAAATAAATCGGGGCAGCGTTGCGCTGCCCCTTCGAAACAACAGCGCCGGGCCTTTTGGGGCCCGGCGTATACTATTCTACTCGCTACCTATTCCGGTATAGACCGCATTGGTTGCGAATTACTGAACGTTATTTTTCAGTTTGCAGGTATTGATGCCCAATAGGGTGTAAAGCCCGCAAAATCCCAATGCGCCTGTTGCCAGAGGTACGATACCGATCAGCGCCCAGATCGGGCCGCCTGCGAAAAAGTACCATCCCAACAGGGCAAGACCGATAATTATGCGTGCAATGCGATCCAGATGACCTGCGTTTTTCTTGAGCATGATGAACTCCTTTCATTTTCTAATCCGACACTAGGTCCATTAGGTTCGAAAGCTATGTGACGTGGTCACACAGACGCTAAAATGCCGCACCCTGCACAAGTTCATTCAGAGCCGACCGGTCCAGGATGATCACGACGCCGCGCTCATGTGCCACCGATCCTGACTGCGCCATCTTGTCCAACCTGCGCGAGATCACTTCGCGCGCAGTTCCAATCGCCGTCGCCATTTCGGCCTGCGTCATGTGCAAACAGCCATCCGGGCCAGAGCGATCCAGAATAAGGGCAGCCAATCTGGCCTCGACCGTCATGAAGGATACGTTTTCGATCAATTGCATCATGGATTGCATCCGTTCGGCAAATGCGCCGAAAACCAGACGTCGAAATCCGGGTGAGCTGTCCAAGAGCGCAAAGAACACGTCGCGCGGGATCAGAACAAGGCGGGCAAGGGTCTCGGCTGTGGCTTCGGCCGTGTAGGCGTCGCCACCCAACAGGCCCAGCGTGGACTGGATGCAGCTTTGTCCCGGCGCCACGCGATACAGCAGAATATCGCGTCCGTTGGGACCGATCAGATTTACGTCGACCTGCCCAGAGAGCATGACGACATAGCCTTTCACGGCTTCGCCGGGGCAGAACAGGATGGTCCCTTTGGGGACCTCCATCGGGGTAAGCGTGTCCAGAAGTGCGCGGGCTGGGGCGTCCAGCCCGGCAATCTCATCGGTGTGTTTGGTCCAACTCATATGCGCAAGCTAGACTGAACGCGCCTTAGCTGCGACCGCGTTTTTCAAACCGCGGCAACATGGCCGAGAAATCCATGCCCAGACCGCCTTCGTTCTCGACGAATTGCTTATAAAGGTCTGTCGCGGCCTGACCCATTGGAGTGTCCGCATCTGCGGCCTCGGCGGCTTGCTGGCTTAGACGCAGATCCTTCAGCATCAACTCGGCTGCAAAACCGGGTTGATAGTCATTGTCGGCAGGCGATGCAGGGCCAACACCCGGTGCAGGGCAATAGGCATTCATCGTCCAGCTATAGCCCGACGAGGTCGACACAACATCGAACATCTTCTGACGGTCCAGTCCCAGTTTGTCGGCCAGCGCAAACGCCTCGCAAGTGCCGATCATGGTGATGCCAAGGATCATGTTGTTGCAGATCTTGGCGGCTTGACCAGCGCCGCTGTCGCCACAATGCACGGCTTTCTGGCCCATAATGTCAAACAAGGGATCGGCTTTCGCAAAAGCATCAGCCGAGCCGCCCGCCATGAAGGTCAATGTGCCGCCAGAAGCCCCACCGACACCGCCTGATACAGGTGCGTCGACAGGCAGAAGGCCTGCGGCAGTGGCCTGTTCAGCCACAGCGCGCGCGCTTTCCACGTCCACGGTCGAGCAGTCGACAAAGGCTGCGCCCTTGTCCATCGCGGGGACGATTTCATTGGCGACGGCACGCAAGATCTGGCCGTTGGGCAGCATGGTTACAACCACGTCTTTGCCTGCCGCTGCTTCGGCACCTGATGCAGCCAGCGCCACGCCGTCGATCTCGACCGGAGCCATGTCAAACCCGGTGACCTCGTGACCGGCCTTGGCCAAGTTTGCAGCCATCGGGCCACCCATGTTGCCCAGTCCGATAAATCCGATTTTCATGAGCTTCTCCCTAGAATGTCAGTTGCTTGTCGCCCAAGGGGGCCAGCATGTGCTCGACCTCGGCTTGGGGCAGGTTGTCCATATCGTATTCCCAGTTCGGGTTGCGATCCTTGTCGATCACGGCGGCGCGAATGCCTTCGACCAGATCGGAATGTTCCAGCGCACGATAGACGAACCGGTATTCCAATTCGAGCGATGCGCGCACGTCACGCGTTCCCGCCATCCGATGCAGCATCTCGACCGTGCAGGCCATCGACAGGGGCGAGTTTCGGCCCAGAAGCTCTAGCGTGTTCTCGGAAAACTGGCTGTCCTCAGCGCGAAGCGAAGTGACAATCTCGCCCAGACTGCCGCCACCGAAATGGGCGTCGATCATCGGCTGCATGGCCGACAGGTTGCCGGGAATAGGTGGGACCTGTGCTTCGTCGATGTGGTTGGGGTCGCCGGTGCGGATCAGGTCCACCTTCAGCGCGTCCCATTCGGTTTGGGGGATCACATAATCGGCAAAGCCTGCGTGGATCGCATCGCCCGGCGCCAAACGTGCGCCGGTCATGCCGATATATTCGCCCAGTCTGCCCGGCGCATGGGCCAGGATCATTGATCCGCCCACATCCGGCACCAGCCCGATCCCGCATTCCGGCATCGCCATGCGCGAGGATCGCGCCATGATCCGGTGCGAGCCGTGACAGCCCACGCCGACGCCGCCACCCATGGTGAAGCCTTGCATGAAGCTGACCACGGGTTTGGGGAATTCAAACAGGCGCGCGTTCATACGGTATTCATCGCGCCAGAATTCCTGTGCGCGGGTGTGATCGCCCGATAGGCCGATCTCGTAAATTTCGCGGATGTCACCTCCGGCACAGAAGGCACGATCACCCTCGGCGTCGATCAGAATCAGCGCCACGTCGTCATCACCAGCCCATTTGATCAGGGCCGCGTCGATCTCAAGACACATGTCATAGCTAAGAGCGTTCAGCGCATCCGGGCGGGTCAACGTGATCCGCCCCGCTTTGCCTTCTTTACGGATAGAGATGTCAGACATTAGCCGCGGTCACGCTCGGCCAACAGTTGACGGCCCACGATCAGGCGCATGATCTCGTTCGTGCCTTCCAGAATCTGGTGCACACGCAGGTCACGCACGATCTTCTCGATGCCGTAATCGGACAGATAGCCATAGCCGCCATGCAGTTGCAGACAGCCATTGGCGACCTCGAAGGACGCATCCGTCACCATCAGCTTGGCCATCGCGCAGAACTTGGACGCATCATGCGCGCCATTGTCCAGCTTCCACGCTGCCTGACGCAGGAAGGTGCGCGCGGCTTGAAGCTTGGTCTCATACTCGGCCAGACGGAATTGCAGCGCTTGGAACTGGTCAATGGTTTTGCCAAACGCCTTACGTTCGCCCATATATTGCAGGGTCAGATCCAGAGCTTTCTGTGCTCCGCCAAGAGCACCGGCAGAGATATTCAGACGTCCACCGTCCAGACCTGCCATAGCATAGACAAAGCCTTTGCCTTCTTCACCCAGCAGATTCTCATGCGGCACGGTACAATCGTCGAATTGCACCTGAGAGGTCGGCTGCGCTTTCCACCCCATCTTACGTTCATTCGCGCCAAAGCTCAGACCCTGCGTGCCAGCTTCGACGATCACGGTCGAAATGCCTTTGGGGCCGTCTTCGCCAGTGCGGCACATGGTGACGTACACGTCTGAATAGTTGCCGCCCGAGATGAAGGCCTTGTTACCGTTCAACACGTATCCTTCGTTGGTTTTTTCGGCGCGAGCCTTCAGCGCGGCTGCGTCCGATCCCGAGCCCGGTTCGGTCAAGCAATAGCTGAACACTTTCTCCATTGAGCAGAGCGCCGGAAGCCACTTTTGCTTGTCTTCTTCCTTACCGAATTTGTCGATCATGCCGCCACACATGTTGTGGATCGACAAGAAAGACCCAATTGCCGGATCGGCCATGGCAAGCGCTTCGAAAATCAGCGTGGCATCAAGGCGCGATAGGCCAGACCCGCCGTATTCTTCAGAGACATAGATGCCGCCAAACCCAAGCTCGGCGAGCTGCGGCCACAGCTCTTTCGGGATGGTGCCTTCGGCCTCCCACTTCTCGGAATTGGGTGCGATATTTTCTTCGCCAAAGCTTTTTGCCATGTCGAAAATGAGGGTCTGTTCCTCGGTCAGCGCGAAATCCATCTGGTCCTCCCGTCCACGTGTCTGGGCGTAACTTAGGGCGCAATCCTTACAGGAGTTTTTCAGGCCCTGTAACCTTCCGCCGTATCCTAAGAATTATCCGGGTCTAACCCATCGAAAAACCACGTAGAAATACTGTGTCTATAGCCCATCATGGAACGCGTCGACCAGATGACGAACCACGTCGCGCAACGCTTCTTCTTTCGGTTTTTCAGCCTGAAGGCTGTCATGAAAGACGGCACGTTGACGGTCGGAAGCGGTGCCGCCTGACAGAATGGTGCGGGCGTGTTCGACCTCGGCCTGACAGCCCAAGACTTCCGCGTCCTCGGCAGTCAATTCGATCATCTCGTCCAGCAAGGCGTCAAAGCCCACGATCTCGCCCTGACCGAAGTCGATTAAGCCGCCCGTCACACCATAGCGCTGGGCGCGCCAGCGGTTTTCGCCGACAAGGAAATTATCGTACATCCGCCAGCGTTGGTTCTTGGCTTTCAAACGCCATAGCATGCGCGTCAAACATTGGATCAATGCGGCCAGCGACAGCGTGTCTTCCATGCGCGGCTGTACATCGCAAATCCGCGCCTCGATGGTTGGGAAGCGGGCTGATGGGCGCAGATCCCACCAGATTTTCGAACTGTCTTCGATCACTCCGATATCCACCAGCGCCTGAACCGAGCGTTCATATTCTGACCAGCTTCCAAGCTGCGGGGGCAATCCGGTGCGGGGCAGGTTGTCAAACACGGTCAACCGGTACGAGGCCAATCCCGTGTCTTCCCCCTGCCAAAAAGGAGAGCTGGCGGACATCGCCAGCAGATGCGGCAGGAAATAGGTCAACTGATTTACAAGGTCGATCCGCGTGTCTGGATCGGGGATGCCCACATGCACATGCATCCCGCAAATCAACATGCGCCGCACCACGCCCGCCAGATCCCGGCGCAGGTCATTATAGCGATCCTTGTCTACGTGATGTTGATCTTTCCAATCTGCGAATGGATGGCACGAGGCCGCAATCGGGGCCAGGCCATAAATCTTCGCATTCTTTGAAACACAGGCGCGCAGCCGTTTCAGATCGTCGCGGGCTTCGGATACATCTGCGCAAACGCGGGTTCCGATCTCGATCTGGCATTGCAGATATTCAGGGCTGACTTGGCCCTCCAACTCGGCGCGGCAGGCCTCCATCATCTCATCTGGGGCTTCGCGCAGGGCAAGGCTGTCGCGATCGATCAACAGGTATTCTTCCTCGATCCCGATCGAGAATGTGGGGGCTTGTCGGGCCATGGCCTGTCCTCCTGTCTGCATCGCGCAAGACCACTTTGGCAAGAGAATGTCGAATGGACAAGCGGGCAGGCCTGAAACGAAAAACGCCCCGGCGGAGGGCCGGGGCGTTTCGTGAAAACCAAATCAGGTCTTAGTCCATGGCTTTGAAGTTGAACTCGCCACCTTCTTTGATGCCCGACGGCCAGCGCTGGGTCACGGTCTTGGTGCGCGTGTAGAACTTGAACGCGTCCGGGCCGTGTTGGTTCAGGTCGCCAAAGCCCGACTTCTTCCATCCGCCGAAAGTGTGATAGGCCAGCGGAACCGGGATCGGAACGTTGATGCCGACCATGCCGATATTGATCCGGTTGGCGAAATCACGTGCGGTGTCACCATCACGGGTGAAGATCGCGGTGCCGTTGCCGTATTCGTGATCCATGGCGTGGCCGATGGCTTCCTCATAGCTTTCAGCGCGCACCATCGACAGAACAGGGCCAAAGATTTCCTGCTTGTAGATGTCCATATCGGTGGTGACGTTGTCGAAAAGGTGCGGGCCAACAAAGAAGCCGTCCTCATAGCCCTGAAGACTGAAGTCGCGGTTGTCGACAACCAGATCAGCACCCTGTTCTACGCCCGAGTTGATCAGGCGCAGGATGTTTTCCTTGGCAGCCGAGGTCACAACGGGGCCGTAATCCACGTCATCGCCTGCGGTGTAAGGTGCGACTTTCAGCTTTTCAATGCGCGGCACAAGGGCGTCACGCAGCTTGTCAGCGGTTTCGTTACCCACTGGCACAGCAACCGAGATCGCCATGCAGCGCTCGCCAGCTGCGCCGAAACCAGCACCGATCAGCGCGTCTGCCGCCTGTTCGATATCGGCGTCGGGCATGATGATCATGTGGTTTTTCGCACCGCCGAAGCACTGTGCGCGTTTGCCGTTGGCGGTAGCACGCGAGTAGATGTAATGCGCAATCGGGGTAGAACCGACGAAGGCAACGCCCTGAATGGTTTCGTTGTCCAGAATGGCATCAACCGAGTCTTTGTCGCCGTTCACGACCTGCAGTACGCCATCGGGCAGGCCAGCTTCTTTGCACAGCTGGGCCAGCATCAGTGGAACCGAGGGGTCGCGCTCGGACGGTTTCAGGATCATCGCGTTGCCTGCGGCCAGTGCCGGACCCATGCCCCACAGTGGGATCATGGCAGGGAAGTTGAAGGGCGTGATCGACGCCACAACGCCCAAAGGCTGACGCATGGAATACATGTCGATACCGGGGCCAGCGGAGTCGGTGAATTCGCCCTTCATCATCTGGGCTGCACCGATGCAGTATTCGATCACTTCCAGACCACGCTGAACGTCGCCTTTTGCGTCGGGGATGGTTTTGCCATGCTCGCGCGACAGGGCTTCAGCCAGCTTGTCCATGTCACGGTTCAGAAGGCCAACCAGCGCCATCATCACACGGCCGCGTTTTTGCGGGTTGGTTGCGCCCCAAGCTTTCTGGGCTTCGGCGGCTTTGGCGACGGCGTCGTCCAGCTCGGCTTTGGTGGCCAGGGCAACCTGTGCCTGTACTTCGCCGGTGGCGGGGTTAAAGACGTCGGCAGTGCGGCCGGACGTCCCGTCGACCATCTGGCCGTTGATCCAGTGTCCAAGTTTCTGCATGGTAGTTCTCCCATTATTCGGGGGCAGGATAGTCTTGCAGAATTGCCGGGAAAAGGGGTAGTTTTCCAAAAGCGTTTTGCAATTTTGCAAGATGCGGGCGCGGGGACGAGATGTGGCAGGGGCTTCGCCCCTCGGCCTTACGGCCTCACCCCAGGATATTTGAAACAAGAAAAAGAGGGGCGGCTTTGGACTGGGATGATCTGAAAGTGTTTCTTGCGGTGGCGCGCGGGGAAAGCCTGTCGCGTGCTGGGCGTGTGTTGAAGCGGGATGCAGCAACCGTTGGGCGGCGGGTGTCCAAGCTTGAGGCGGATCTTGGGCTGCCGTTGTTCACGAAATCTCCGCAAGGATATGCGCTGACGGATGCTGGGTTGCGGCTGATGGCCCATGCCGAGCGCGTTGAACAGGCGGTGATGTCCGGTGTGGACGAGCTGGCAGGGCAGTCAGGGCAATTGTCTGGGCAGGTGCGGATCGGGGCGACAGATGGGGTGGCCAGCTTCATCCTGCCGCAGGTCTGTGCTGCCATTCAGCGCGATCATCCTGAGTTGGAGTTGCAGATCGTCGCGCTTCCGCGTGTGATCAACCTGTCCAAGCGCGAGGCCGATATGGCGATCACGGTGTCGCCACCGCAGACGGGCCGGATCACAGTGCAGAAAATTACAGACTATCATCTTCATCTTGCGGCGACGCATGATTATCTGGCGCAAGCATCGCCTTTGGACAGTTTGGCTGATCTGCGCAATCACCCGGTGGTGGGATATATTCAGGATATGATTTCCTATCCTGAGCTGGATTTCCTTGAGGATCTGGGGGTCGAAAAAACGGCCTTGGCATCTAACCTTGTGTCGGTGCAGCTGGGACTTGTGAAGCAAGGTGGTGGCGTGGGCGTTACGCATGACTTCATTTTGCCCTCGGCACCCGAATTGAAGCGGGTTCTGATCGATGAGCTTTCGATCCGGCGCTCGTTTTATCTGGTGCGCCATGAAGGCGATGCACGCATGGAGCGGTTCGCGCGGGTGGGGGAAGAGCTATTGCGCGGAATTCGGGACGAGGTGGCCCGCCTGGAAGGAATGGTCCGGGATTAGTGCTGCAAGTGCAAAGAGTTCTTGACATTTTGTTGCGCGAAAGGCGACGCTGGGGACAGAAAAATACAATACATTCAGACAGGAGGGCACCCATGCTCATTCACCAGATCCTCAAAGACAAAAACCTCGAGGGTGTTGCGACGGTCAAGCCGGGTAGCAAGGTGGCGGCCGCAGCACAGCTTCTGTCCGAGAAAAAAATTGGTGCGGTGATCGTGTCTAACGATGGGGTTCATCCGGCGGGCATCCTGTCCGAGCGTGACATTGTATCCGAGCTGGGTAAAGTCGGCACGGGCTGTCTGGATCAGCCGGTGGATGACCTGATGACTGCGAAGCTGATTACCTGCGCGCCGGGCGACCGAGCCATTCAGGTGCTGCAAACCATGACCGAGGGCCGTTTCCGCCACATGCCGGTGATGGAAGGT
This sequence comes from Aliiroseovarius halocynthiae, assembly GCF_007004645.1. Taxonomy (GTDB): domain Bacteria; phylum Pseudomonadota; class Alphaproteobacteria; order Rhodobacterales; family Rhodobacteraceae; genus Aliiroseovarius; species Aliiroseovarius halocynthiae. Next base: position 717,159 of record NZ_ML660019.1, read on the forward strand.
GACGAGATGGTTGGTTTGGTGTCTATCGGCGACGTGGTCAAAGCCCGTTTGGAAGAGCTGTCCCAGCAGGCGGATGCGCTGAAAAACATGATTATGGGCTACTAGATCTTGGACCCGCGTTTCGGGTTTGCCTTTCGCTTGTGTCTTAAGCCAAGCTCGGAACGCTTTACGTAGGAATACGCTGCACTGCGGAAAAAGCTTGCATTTGGGTGTGTCATAATGTTGCGTGCGCCCACTGTAAGGAGACCAGATCATGCGCATCGGATTGTACCCCGGAACCTTCGACCCGATTACTTTGGGGCATACAGACATCATTCGTCGCGCCTGTGCGCTGGTGGATCGTCTGGTGATTGGCGTTGCAATCAATACCGGCAAGGGACCGTTGTTTTCGTTGGAAGAACGCGTGGCGATGGTCGAAGCGGAATGTGCCAAGCTGTCCGCCGAAACCGGGACCGAGATCGTGGCCCACCCCTTTCAGAACCTTCTGATCGATTGCGCCCACGATGTCGGCGCGCAGATCATCATTCGCGGCCTGCGCGCTGTGACGGATTTCGAGTATGAATATCAGATGGTTGGCATGAATCGTGCGATGGATGACAGTGTTGAAACCGTGTTTCTGATGGCCGAGGCACGATATCAGGCGATCGCGTCCAAGCTGGTGAAAGAAATCGCAAAGCTGGGCGGCGACGTCAGCAATTTCGTTCCTGCTGATGTTCAGGAAAAGCTTCTGGCGAAGATCGGCTAGGCGCCTATTCTGGTTTGAACGCGCGTAGGACCTGTCGGGCAACCGCGACCACGGGATCATGTGTTTCTTTCAAAATCTGCACCCGGTCAAACCGGTCAGGATCGGACGTGACCGCATCTCGCAATGCGTTGCCAAATGCCATCCGAAGCTCGGTTCCGATGTTGAACTTGCAGATTTTGGACCCGCGCGCCAATGCAGTCCGCTGCGCCACAGGGACGCCGGAACCGCCGTGGATCACCAATGGCGTTTCGGTTAGGGCCTCGATCGCGCGGATGCGGGGTTCGTCCAGACCGCCTTCTTTGTCCTGTTGCAAATGTACGTTCCCGACCGAGATTGCCATGGCGTCCACCCCGGTCTCGCGGGCGAATTGCGCGGCCTCTTCCGGGTCCGTTCCGGCAGAGCCTTCGCCGCCTGAATATCCAACAAAGCCGATCTCGCCCTCGCAGGACACGCCTGCGGCATGGGCCATTTCAGCAATGGCGGCAGTTTCGTCGATGTTTTGCTGAAGTGGTTTGCGGGATCCGTCGAACATCACAGATGTAAAGCCGCTGTCGATGGCAATGCGACAGTCCTCGGCCGTATAGCCATGGTCCAGATGGGCCACGACGGGAACCGAGGCACCTTCGGCCAAGTGGCGGAACATCTTGCCCAGAATGGGCAGGGGTGTGTGTTCGCGGCAGGATGGCCCGGCTTGCAGAATGACCGGGCAGTTTTCTGCCTCGGCTGCTGCGACATAGGCGCGCATGTCCTCCCATCCCAGGGTTACAAGGCCAGCTACGGCATAGCCATCGCGCAGCGCTGGTTGCACGACGTCTTTCAATGTCACCAATGTCATTTGAACTTCGCCACCATGTCCATGATGCCGGGGATTGTGTGCAATTGCTCGGCATGTGTGGGTTGGAAATATTGCTTCAACGAGCGCTGAGACTGCCCGCCCAGAATGGTGAAATAGTACATTTCATATCCGGGCAGCACCGCGCAGGGGTGATAGCCTTTGTCGATGCAGATGGTTGAGCCATCCATGATGTGATAGGCGTCGCCCGGCTTGTTGTCTTCGCGCTGAAGCATCTGAAGGCCCGAGCCATAATTCGGTTTGAACCGGAAGTTATAGGTCTCGTCATGGCGGGTTTCGTCGGGCAGGCGGTCGGTATCATGTTTGTGCGAGGGGAAGCCGGACCAGCCGCCTTGCCCTACGGTGAACAGCTCGCTGACCAGAAGGCGGCCAACCTTGTCATGCTGGTTCGCGCCTAGGATGTGCTTGATTTTACGGTGCGTTTTCGTGTCGTCCGAGCCATATTGCACCAGATCCAACTGGCTTTCGCGCACGTCGAAGGGTTCCAGCACTTTGTCGTATTTTGCGCCTGCAATGAAGGTCTCGGTCTCGTCCGTGATACAGGTTAGCCGCACCTTGGCGCCGACGGGAACATAGACGCCCTCGGGCTCGCCCCCCCAAACGTCACCAACGCGATTGCCAAGGTGTTCGAACACGGCCCCTTCCACATCAACATCAACCGTCCCTGTGGCAGGTACCACGCAGGTCTCGTATCCGGGCACGGTGTATTCAAACACTTCGCCTTTCTTCAGTTTCACGATGTTGAAATAAGTCAGCGGCACCAGATCGTGATCTGCATCCACGATGGGTTTGTTCTGATTGTCGTGTGGGGCGATATGCATGGGGTGTCCTTTAGTTACCTGTCTCGCCGGGATGAGCGTTTAGGAACTCATCAAGCTCGGCTGTGGTGGGCATGGCATTGGCGCAGCCGGGTTTGCTGACCACGATCGAGGCGCAGGCCGAGCCACGTCGTACTGCGTCGGTGATCGAATGCCCTTGCGCGACAGAGGCCAGAAAGCCTGACAAGAAGCTGTCGCCTGCGCCGTTGGGTTTTACGGCGGTGACCGGATAGATGCCGGTGCGGATTTCCTGCCCGTCAGTCAGCGTGATCGCACCTTCATGGCCCATCTTGTAGATCACCATGCGGCCTTGCGCGGCCAACTCGCGGGCTTTGTCCAAGCCTTTCTCGATGCCGCCGGCCATAAACCCGAATTCTTCGTCATTGCCGACGATCAGATCGCTTGCTTCGCCCGCGCGGGTCAGGACCTCGGCGGCGATCTCCGGCGAGGGCCAGCTATAGGGGCGATAGTCGATGTCGAAGACCACAGGCAGCCCTGCCGCGCGTGCGTTGTCAAAGGCGCGGAACGTGGCCGAGCGTGAAGGCTCGGCGGCAAAGACCGTGCCTGCGGTGATCAGGGCCGAGAATTGGGTGTAATCCACCGCATTCATGTCGTCGGACGAGACCTGAAAATCGGCAGCGCCGTTGCGATAAATGACGTTCTGGAAATCCTCGATGCAGCTTTCATAAACCGCGAGCGAAGTGCGGGCCTCGCCCCCCACGGCACGGACATAGGTGGCATCCACGCCATAATCGCCCAGCTTGTTCACGCAGAACCGCCCAACTGCGTCGTCTGACACGGAGGTCACCAGCGACGCCGATGCGCCCAGTTTGACCAGTCCAACGCAGATATTGGCGGATGATCCGCCAAGGTCGGCGCGAAAGACCTGAGCCACTTCGCTTTTGGTGCCAATCGGGTCGGCATACATATCCATCCCCGCGCGTCCGAAGACGACGAAGCGGTTGCCTTTGATCCCGTCGATAAGCGCGCTCATTACACGCCCTTCCGTTGCTTGTCGCGCGAGGCTTCCCAATCCACATGCGCCGCACGCACGCGGTCGCTGTCGGTGATGTGGGGGGTGCCGACCTCCCACCAGGCGTGGCCTTCGGTGGTCCAGCCCTCATAGGGGTCGACATCCATCACGATCACATAGGTTTTGTCAGACGCTTTCGCGCGCTTGAAGGCCTCGCCCAGTTCGGCAGGGTTTGAGACTTTCTCGGCCTCGGCGCCCATGGATGCCGCGTGGGCCACGAAATCGACCCCGAAGGGTTCCGGCACGGTTGGGCAATCGGCGATCAGGTTGTTGAAGCTTTCATTGCCCGTGTTGTTTTGCAGCTTGTTGATGACGGCAAAACCACCATTGTCCAGCAGCATGACAATCATCTTCTTGCGGCTCAGAACGCTGGAATAGATGTCTGAATTCAACATCATATACGATCCGTCGCCGCAGAATGTGATGGTGTCCTGATCAGGCTCACGTTCCATCTGCGCGATGCGGGCGCCCCATGCGCCTGCAAGCTCGTACCCCATGCACGAGAAGCCAAATTCTACGTCCACGGTGCCCTGATCCAGCGTGCGCCAGTTGGCGGTGACTTCGGCGGGCAGACCGCCCGCAGCCGCCACCACGCGGTCACGCTTGTCGCACAGCGCGTTCACAACGCCGATGGCCTGCGCATAGGAATTGGGGCGATTGCCGTAGGACACATTGTCTTCCACATAGGCGTCCCATTTCTGGCGCTCAGCTTGCGCGAAACCTACCCAATCCGCGGGCGCGGCATAATCCAGATCCGCGTCCAGCGCGCCCAGTGACAGTTTCGCATCGCCCACCACAGGCAGCGACATGTGCTTGCCCGCGTCATGACGTGCCGTGTTGATCGAGATAAAGCGTGCATCCTTGGCGAAAGCTGTCCACGACCCGGTTGTAAAATCCTGCAACCGCGTGCCGACGGCGACGATGACGTCGGCTTTCGCGGCAATCGCGTTGGCGCTGTCGGATCCGGTCACGCCAATCGGGCCGATGTTCAGCGGATGGGTGGCCAGCATGTTGGCGCGGCCCGCAATGGTCTCGACCACCGGAATTTGATGTGCTTCGGCAAATCCGGTCAACTCGTCCACAGCGCGCGAGTACTGCACGCCTCCGCCAGCGATGATCATTGGGCGTTCGGCTGTTTTCAGCAGAGCAATCGCGTCTGCGATTTCAGCTGCGTCAGGGGTCTGACGGCGAATACGATGCACTTTCTTCTCAAAGAACACAGCGGGATAGTCATAGGTCCAGCCCTGAACATCCTGCGGCAGCCCAAGGAAAGCCGGACCGCAATCGGCGGGGTCCAGCATGGTGGCGATCGCATTGGGCAGCGATTGAATGATCTGCGCCGGGTGGGTGATCCGATCCCAATAGCGCACGACAGGTTTGAACGCGTCATTTACGCCGAAAGTCGGATCGTTGAAGTTCTCCATCTGCTGAAGCACCGGATCGGGCAGGCGGGTCAGGAAGGTGTCGCCACACAGAAGCAGCATCGGCAGACGGTTCGCATGGGCTAGGCCAGCCGCCGTCACAAGGTTCGAGGTGCCGGGTCCCGCCGATGCGGTGCAGAACATAAAGCGCTGGCGTAGCCATTGCTTGGCATAGCCTGCGGCAGCAAAGCCCATGCTTTGTTCATTCTGACCGCGATACAGCGGCAGTTCATCCTGCACATTATACAGTGCTTCACCCAGACAGGTCACATTGCCATGACCGAAGATGCCGAACCCACCGCCACACAGGCGCAGCTCTTCGCCGTCGATCTCGATATACTGGTTGGAAAGCCATTTGATAATGGCCTGTGCCGTGGTCAGCGTGATGGTGTCCGAGGCGGAGGTTGCGGGGGATGTCATAAGCGTCTGGCCCTTTGGATGTGCGTCGCTGCGGCGATTGCCGCTTGCGGGAATTCGATTCTCAGGATACAAGTTTTGCAACCGGTTGCAAACTGATTTACGACAAGAGGGCACAATGACCGAGATTGGCATCGGCATTATTGGGGGTGGCTATATGGGTAAGGCCCATGCCGTTGCTATGTCTGCGGTGGGGGCTGTGTTCGACACAGCGCTGCGCCCGCGGCTTGAAATGGTCTGTGCCACCACACCAGAAAGCGCCGAGACATATCGCAAGGCCTATGGCTTTGCCCGTGGCACGGATGATTGGCGCGCGCTGGTCAATGACCCAGCCGTCGAGGCTGTGGTGATCGCGTCCCCTCAATCAACGCATCGCGCTGTGGCCGAAGCAGCCATCGCGCTGGGCAAGCCTGTCTTCTGCGAGAAACCTCTTGGTGCTTCGCTTGACGACAGCGCCGCTATGGTCGCTGCGGCCGAGGGTGCGGGCGTCGTGAATATGGTGGGCTTCAATTATATACGCACCCCCGCCAGCCAATATGCGCGCAAGCTGATTTCTGACGGGGTGATTGGTGACGTCACGTGGTTCCGGGGTGAGCATACCGAGGACTTTCTGGCCGATCCCGAAACCCCCGCCACGTGGCGGACCAGTGGTATGGCCAACGGAACGATGGGTGATCTGGCCCCGCATATGGTCAACGCAGCGCTTGCCCTGCTTGGCCCCATCACCCGCGTGATGGCCGAGGTCGAAACTGTGCATACTGAACGTCCTGGCGGTGCGGTAACCAACGACGATCACGCCCAAATGATGTGCCGGTTCGAAAGCGGCACGATGGGGCAGATGTATTTCAGCCGCATCGCGACGGGCCGCAAGATGGGCTATGCTTACGAGGTGACGGGCACCAAAGGCGCGATCCGTTTTGATCAGGAAGATCAGAATGCGCTGTGGCTGTACCGGCGCGAGGGCGATGCAGCGACGCAGGGATTCACCAAGATCCTGACCGGTCCGGCACATCCCGACTATGAACCCTTCTGTCAGGGGCCGGGGCATGGCACCGGCTATCAGGATCAGATCATCATCGAGGCGCGCGACTTTCTTGCCGCTATCGAGACCAAGGAAAACCGCTGGCCGACCTTCCGGGATGGGCACGAAGTCAACCGCGTGATTGCGGCGGCTCTTGCCTCGGATCAGGCGGGTGGCTGGCAGGACATCAAAAACTTCTGAAGCTTTGAAAGGCGACCTAAGTGACCATTAGAATTGGTAATGCACCCTGTTCGTGGGGTGTTGAATTTGCAGATGATGCACGCAACCCGACGTGGCAGACCGTGCTGAAAGAATGCGCCGAGGCGGGCTATAAGGGGATCGAGCTGGGCCCGGTTGGGTTCATGCCCGAAGACCCGGCGATCCTTGGCGATGCGCTGGCCGAAAACGATCTTCAACTGATCGGCGGGGTCGTGTTTCGCTCCTATCACGACCCTGACGCGTGGGACGATGTGCTGGACGCAACCCACCGCACGGCGAAGGCTCTGAAGGCGCATGGGGCTGAACATCTGGTGTTGATCGACTCGATCAGTCCGCGCCGCGCGCCGACCGCTGGTCGTGCCTCGGAAGCCGAGCAGATGGATAAGGCCGAATGGACCGCCTATCGCAACCGTATCGCGGAATCCGCGCGTATCGGGGCCGAGGAATACGGCCTGACCGTCGGTATCCACGCCCATGCCGCTGGTTTCATGGATTTCGAACCCGAACTGGAACGTTTGTTGGACGAAGTGGATGAGAAGATCCTGAAAATCTGCTTTGACACCGGTCACCATTCGTATGCGGGCTTCGATCCCGCCGCCTTCATGAAGCGGCATATGGATCGTATCTCCTATATGCATTTTAAAGACATCAACCCCAAAGTTAAGGCCAACGTAATCGCCAACCGCACCGGGTTCTATGATGCCTGCGGGCAAGGTATTTTCTGCAAACTGGGCCAAGGCGATGTGGATTTTCCTGCCGTGCGCCAACTGCTGATTGATGCCGGCTTCGAAGGCTGGTGCACGGTCGAACAAGACATTGACCCCACGCTGGACAACACGCCCATGGAAGATAATCGCGACAACCGCGAATATCTTGAAAGCATCGGTTTTAAGTAAGGAGACCTCATCATGACAAAATTGAAATGGGGTATGATTGGTGGCGGCGAAGGCAGCCAGATTGGCCCGGCACACCGTCTGGGCGCGCTTGCCGATGGGCGGTTCGAATTCACCGCTGGCGCTTTGGATCACCGTCCTGACGTGGGCCGGGAATATGCACAGCGTCTGGGGATCGCCACAGATCGTGCCTATGGCGACTGGACCGAGATGCTGGCCGGCGAAAAGGACCGCGACGACCGGATTGATCTGGTCACGGTTGCCACTCCGAACTCGACCCACTTCGAGATCACGAAATCCTTCCTTGAGGCGGGCTTTAACGTGTTGTGCGAAAAGCCCATGACCATGACGGTCGAGGAAGGCGAAGAGATTGTCAAAGTGGCCGAGAAATCGGGCAAGATCTGCGCCGTAAACTATTGCTATTCGGCCTATCCGATGGTCCGGCAGGCGCGCGCGATGGTGCGGGCGGGCGAGATCGGCAAGGTGCGTCTGGTTGTCACGAATTTCAGCCATGGCCATCATGGCGACGCCACAGATGCGGACAATCCACGCGTGCGGTGGCGCTATGATCCGGCCATGGCGGGCGTGTCGGGGCAGTTCGCAGATTGCGGCATCCATGCGCTGCATATGGCCAGCTTTATTGCGGATGACGAGGTCGAAACCCTGTCTGCCGATTTCGCCTCGACCATTGCCTCGCGTGAATTGGAAGACGACGCCATGGTCAATTTCCGCATGGAGGGTGGCACGGTTGGGCGTCTTTGGACCTCATCCGTTGCAATCGGGCGTCAGCACGGGTTCGACATTCAGGTGTTTGGCGAAACCGGCGGTCTGCGCTGGGCGTCCGAGCAGCCGAACCAGTTGATCTATACCCCTGTCGGTGGCCGCACGCAGATCATTGAAAAGGGCGAGGGTGGATTGCATGAAGATGCGCAACGCCTAAGCCGCGTTGCGATTGCGCATCCTGAGGGCTTCCCGCTGGCCGTGGCAAACATCTATTGCGATTTGGCGGATGCCATTTCTGGCGAGGTTCGTGACGGATTGCCGAACGCGGCGGATGGTGTGCGCTCGATGGCGGCTGTGCATACGGCGGTGGCCTCGGCCAAAGATGGGGGTGCGTGGCTGGACGCGCGTCCGTCGATTTTCCGCTAAGTCAAATGGGCGCGAAAACCGTTTGATTTTCGCGCCCAGCTCTGCATTTTAGGCAGTGCAACAGATTGGGCGCTGAGCGCGGTCCGGCAACAGGCAGGGCAACCGCGGCGCTTCGGCCCCATCGTGTTACATGTTGCCGCGAACCATCCGGGGTCGAACCTTTTTTGAAGGAGCCCCAGATGAAAACCATCATCGAACCCTTTCGCATCAAAGCCGTCGAACCGATCCGCATGACCACGCGCGACGAGCGCCGTGTGCTGTTGAAAGATGCGCAGTACAACCTTTTTGCATTGAAGTCGGATGACGTGCTGATCGACCTGCTGACCGACAGCGGTACTGGCGCCATGAGCGCGGCCCAATGGGCGGCTGTGATGCAAGGCGATGAAAGCTATGCCGGGTCACCGTCATTCTATCGCTTTGAAGCTGCGGTGAAAAACCTGATGCCGTTCCGGCATGTGATCCCGACGCACCAAGGGCGCGCAGCCGAGGCGATCCTGTTTTCGATCCTTGGCGGGGCGGGGAAGAACATCCCGTCCAATACGCATTTCGATACCACTCGCGGGAACATCGAAGCCTCTGGCGCACATGGGCATGACCTTGTCATCGCTGAAGGGAAAGATCCCGCCAGCGATCACCCGTTCAAGGGCAACATGGATCTGGACCGGCTTGATGCTTATCTGCAAGAACACGGCGACAGCGTGCCCTGTGTGATGCTGACCATCACCAATAATGCCGGCGGTGGGCAGCCCGTCAGTCTTGAAAACATCCGCGGCACTGCTGCGTTGGCGAAGAAATACGGAAAGCCGTTCTTCATTGACGGATGCCGCTTCGCCGAGAATGCTTGGTTTATCAAGACCCGTGAAGCGGGGCAGGGCGATCGCTCGATCCCCGAGATCGTGCGCGATTGTTTTGCGGATGCGGATGGCATGACGATGAGCGCCAAAAAGGACGCATTTGGCAATATCGGCGGGTGGCTTGCGCTGAATGACGACGATCTGGCCGACGAAGCGCGTACCCATCTGATCCGCACCGAAGGCTTCCCGACCTATGGTGGCTTGTCGGGTCGCGATCTGGACGCTTTGGCGCAGGGCCTGTCGGAAATCGTCGACGAGGATTACCTTCGCTATCGCATCCGCACCAACGCCTATATCATCGAGCGTCTGGATGCGTTGGGTGTGCCGGTTGTGAAACCTGCGGGCGGGCATGCGGTGTTTGTCGATGCACGCGCTTGGCTGTCGCATATTCCGCCGACGGCCTATCCCGGTCAAGCGCTGGCGGTCGCCCTGTATGAGCTTGGCGGGATCCGCAGCTGCGAGATCGGAACGGTGATGTTTGGCCGCCAGCCTGACGGCTCCGAGGTTCCGGCGGCGATGGATCTTGTGCGCCTTGCAATCCCGCGCCGCACCTATACGCAAAGCCATGCGGATTACATGATCGAAGTGTTCGAGGAGCTGGCAGCAATCAAGGACACGCTGACCGGGTTCACGATCACGAAAGAGCCAAAGCAACTGCGTCACTTCACCTGTGCGTTCTCGCCTTTGGGCGCGTAGGCCGCTTAGGGAAGGGCGGGGCGCAATGTGCCCCGCTCGATCACCGAGCACGGGAAGATCCGTGCCTCGGGATAGCGGTCGGGTTCGTTCAGCATGGTGACCATAAGCTCAATCGATGAGCTGACAATTTGTCGGATGGGTTGGTGAATTGTGGTCAAATCGATGTTTTCCCACTGTGACATCTCCATGTCGTTCAGGCCGATCACGCCAATGTCGTCGGGGACGCGAAGACCTTGATCTTGGATTGCTGACAATGCGCCGATGGACAAGACGTCATCGCCGCAGAAATACGCTTGGGCAGGGTTGTCCGACAAAAGGTGCAGCATTTCTTCGCGACCAGCTTCGAACGAATAGGCGCGGGCGAATGATACGGTGGCGTCGATGCCTTTATGGCGCGCGATCTCGTCCATGAAACCTTCATTCCGGTCCTGCGTGGATGTGGCCGATGCAGGGCCGCCCATAAATCCCACCTTGCTGTATCCCCGTGCGACCAAAGTTCGTGCAGCCATGCGACCGCATTCGACGTTATCGATGCCAACCACATGAACTTGCGGGGATGAAGAATAGCGCCCAAAGCTGTGGACCACGGGGACGCCCGCGTCCCGGAACGCCTTTGCGAAGCTCGGCAATAGGGTCGACGAGGCGACAACCACACCATCCACCGAATATTGCCGCAGCATTCTGACCGAGTTTTCGGGATCGGTTTCATCCGTCAAATTGACCAGAAGGGGGCGCAGTCCGCGCTCTTGCAGGCCGCGGGTGAACAGGTCGAATACCTCAAGGAAGATCGGGTTGTGGAAGTTGTTCGATACCAGTCCGATCAGTTTTGTGCGGCCCGTCGTCAGCGACGAGGCAAGGGCGTTGGGGCTGTAGCCAAGCTCGCGTGCGGCCTTTTCTACCTTGCGCCGCATCTTGTCGGACACAGATGCGCCATCGGTAAAGGTGCGCGACACAGCAGACCGGGAAACCCCAGCGCGTTCAGCGACATCTTTCAGTGTGGCGGCCATTTCCTTGTCCTATCCGATCTTTTGTTTGGATCTTCATATAATGATTTCGCGATGGCTTCATCCTGAAATATCGCGCGCAGTTTTGCAACCGGTTGCAAAACTGCGCGCGATGTGATTAACTTTGAGTCGGAGGGCGGGCTGTAATCCGCCTCGTCACCAATATTCGGTGAAATCTGGGAGGAAATTATGAATTCACTAATGAAGAAACTTGCTCTTGCCACTGCCGTTGCTGCCGCACCATTGATGGCAGCGACGACAGCGTCGGCAGATGGTGAGAAATATATTCTGGTCAGCCACGCACCTGACAGCGACAGCTGGTGGAACACCATCAAGAACGGCATCGCGCTGGCCGGTGATCAGATGGGCGTTGAAGTTGAATACCGCAACCCGCCCACCGGCGACCTTGCCGATATGGCGCGGATCATCGAACAGGCGGCGGCCTCGGGTCCGAATGGCATCATCACCACCCTGTCGGACTATGATGTGCTGTCCGGTCCGATTCAGGCTGCGGTCGACAGCGGCGTTGACGTGATCATCATGAACTCGGGCACGCCAGAGCAGGCGCGCGAAGTGGGGGCTTTGATGTATGTTGGTCAGCCCGAATATGATGCGGGTTACGCCGCTGGTCTGCGTGCCAAAGGCGACGGCGTTGGATCGTTCCTGTGCGTGAACCACTATATCTCGTCGCCCTCGTCGACCGAGCGTTGCCAAGGCTTCGCGGACGGTCTGGGTGTGGATCTGGGCAATCAGATGATCGACTCGGGTCAAGACCCGTCGGAAATCAAAAACAAGGTTCTGGCCTATCTGTCGGCCAACCCTGAAACCGATGCAGTTCTGACGCTGGGCCCAACATCGGCTGACCCGACGCTGCTGGCGCTGGATGAAAACGGCTTGGCCGGAGACATCTATTTCGGCACGTTTGATCTGGGCGAAGAGATCGTGAAGGGCATCAAGGCGGGCACCATCAACTGGGGCATCGACCAGCAACCTTTCCTGCAGGCCTATCTGCCGGTTGTCGTTCTGACGAACTATCACCGCTATGGTGTGCTTCCGGGCAACAACATCAACTCGGGTCCCGGTTTCGTGACCGCTGATGGTCTGGAACTGGTCGAGAAATTCGCAGGCGAATATCGCTAAACCTCTCCCAACTGGGCGGCCGACGGATACTGGCCGCCCTTTTTCCATCCTTTCTTATCTCTGCGGAAAGAGGCGCACACATGTCTGACGCACAAAACACCGCCACGGCGGACGAGCGTATCAAGTCCCGTTCGCGACTGCGCGAAGCGATGATCCGGCCCGAGCTGGGCGGTATGATCGGCACCGCCATCGTGTTCACCCTGTTCTTCTTGTTTGCTTTTGACAGCGGCATGTTCTCGTCGAAGGGCGTATTGAACTGGAGCCAAGTCTCGGCGCAGTTCATGATCATCGCTGTGGGCGCGTGTCTGTTGATGATCGCAGGCGAATTTGACCTGTCTGTCGGCTCGATGATCGGCTTTGCGGGCATGATGATTGCCATCTTTTCGGTCACTTTGGGCTGGCCCGTCTGGATGGCCATCATCGTGACCTTCATTCTGTGCACCGCCTTAGGCGCGGTGAACGGGTTCATTGTGATCCGCACGGGGCTGCCAAGCTTCATCGTGACGCTGGCTTTCCTGTTCATCCTGCGCGGCTTCACCATATATTTCCCGCAAACGATCGAGCGCAAAACCATCATCGGCGGCATCTCGGATGCGGCAGAAGGCGATTGGTTGGCTGGCGTGTTCGGTGGTAAGGTCTTCCAAGGGTTTTTTGTCTGGCTGGGCGATATGGGCTGGATCGAGACATTCTCGCGCGGGTCGCGTGAAGGGCAGCCAGTGGTTGACGGCATCCCGATGTTGATCGTCTGGGCCATCATTCTGGTTATCGTTGGACACATCCTGCTGACCAAAACCCAGTTCGGCAACTGGATCTTTGCAGCTGGCGGCGACGCCGAGGCCGCAAGGAACTCGGGCGTGCCGGTGAATCGCGTGAAGATCCTGATGTTCATGTTCACGGCCTTTTGCGCCACCGTATTCGCAACCTGTCAGGTGATGGAATTCGGGTCTGCTGGTGCGGATCGTGGTTTGCTGAAAGAATTCGAGGCCATCATTGCCGTGGTGATCGGCGGCGCGCTTTTGACGGGTGGCTATGGCTCGGTCATTGGGGCGGCGTTGGGCGCGCTCATCTTTGGTGTCGTGCAGCAGGGCCTGTTCTTTGCGGGCGTCGAAAGTTCGCTGTTCCGCGTGTTCCTGGGGCTGATCCTGTTGGCCGCTGTGATCCTGAACACCTATGTCCGCCGCATGATCACTGGGGAGCGTTGATATGACCGAAGATACCAAATTCCACCATGGTGATCCGGCGCCATCCGAGCCGATCATCCGTATGACCAACATCGAAAAGCACTTCGGATCGGTAATTGCATTGGCCGGTGTGTCCGTCGATGTGCATCCGGGCGAATGTCACTGTCTGTTGGGTGATAACGGTGCGGGCAAGTCGACCTTCATCAAGACCATGTCGGGCGTGCACAAACCCACAGCGGGCGAGATCTTTTTCGAAGGGCAGCCGATGCATTTCGAAGATCCCCGCGACGCGATTGCTGCGGGAATTGCGACCGTGCACCAGCATCTGGCGATGATCCCGCTGATGTCGGTCAGCCGCAATTTCTTCATGGGGAACGAGCCGGTGCGCAAGGTGCTGGGTATGTCGTTCTTTGATCATGACCACGCCAACGAGGTCACGATGGAAGAGATGCGCAAGATGGGCATCAACCTGCGTGGCCCCGATCAGGCTGTGGGTACATTGTCGGGCGGTGAGCGCCAGACCGTCGCCATCGCCCGCGCGGTACATTTCGGTGCGAAGGTACTGATTTTGGACGAGCCGACCTCGGCCCTTGGGGTGCGCCAGACGGCCAACGTATTGGCGACCATCGACAAAGTACGCAAACAGGGTATCGGCGTTGTGTTCATTACGCATAACGTACGTCACGCAATGGCGGTTGGGGACCGATTTACCGTGCTGAACCGCGGTCAGACACTTGGTACGGCCATGCGCGGCGAGATCTCGCAGGAAGAGCTGCAGGACCTGATGGCCGGTGGACAAGAGCTGGTCAAGCTGGAGGGGAGCTTGGCAGGCACCGTCTGAACTGCTGCAATGTACGTGCGAAACCCGTCGGCTGTGGCTGGCGGGTTTTTCGTTTATTCAGGTGGGAAAGTGGCGGCCCCACCGCGACCGTCGGGGTCTGAATTCCCGAGGACCTGTATATACAGGTGGGCGCCGGGTAAGTGGACCACGGCCCAAACAGAGCCAGCTCCCTCGGAATTGCTTAAGGCCACCGGAATTTTACCCGCATGTGACGCGAAGGGCAGAAGCCGCCTTGGCCTAAATAGGCGCGGGGCCGCCTGTGTGCAAGGGTGCGTGCGCTCCATTGACAATTTGTTCACCAAATGTTCGATTGACGTCATGACCACTTCAGACACGAATTTGATGCCCGGACAATTGCTGGCGCGCGGCGTGTGCCGCCATATGCTGAGCCACGGTTTTGTCACCGTGGAAGAGCTGGTGCCGACGCGTGGGCTGCGTGTGGATGTGATGGCGCTGGGTCCGAAGGGCGAAATCTGGGTGATCGAATGCAAGTCCTCGCGCGTGGACTTCACGTCGGACAACAAATGGCAGGGGTATCTGGAGTGGTGCGATCGTTACTTCTGGGCGGTTGATTCTGATTTCCCGACCGAGCTGTTGCCGGACGATACCGGGCTGATCATCGCAGACAGTTATGACGCCGAGATCATGCGCATGGGGCCGGAAGACAAGCTGGCGCCGGCCCGGCGCAAAGTGATGGTGCAGAAATTTGCGACCCATGCCGCGCGCCGGTTACAGGGCTTTCGCGATCCCGGCGTGGCGGCTTTGGTCAACGTCTAGAACCGCTATTTCTTCGACTTGGCACCGTCAGCCAATGCGCGGGCTTGTTTGGCAGCGGTCAGCAGTTCTTCTGCGATTTCCTCGGCCTCTTCCGGTTCGAAATCCATTGGCAGTTCCACGCCGCCACCTTCGACATATAGGCGCACCATGCCGATCGAGGTTGGTCCGATCTGAAGGTTAGCGTCGATGTTACTTTCGTCGTTGATGCCCATGTGCGGCCTCCTGAAATCCTTCTGATCGGGTTAGTGCGCTTTCGTGCATTTTTCAACCCGCGACCTCTTGCAATGCCCCGCAGGTGGGGGTAAACGCATCCGGCGTGCCGACATAGCTCAGTAGGTTAGAGCGCTTGATTGTGGATCAAGAGGTCCCCCGTTCGAGCCGGGGTGTCGGTACCATCTCTTCCCCCTCACCGAAATTCAGATCAGCGGATTGCAATGCGTTTTTGCAGTTGTCCGTCAACGCCATAAATCAGTATCTCGTTGCCCGAAACAATGCCGATCCAGTCGCGACCCATGGTGACGGCTTCAGCGCTAACGCCGTCTGGCAGCGTGATTTGGTCGGGCAGCGCAAGGGGGGTGAAGCCCGGCGTGGTTTGGTTAAGCTTCATCACGACCACTGTGATCAGCACGATCATCCCCAGAATCGTTGCCACTGTCATTGCCGTGACAATCGTTTTCAGATAGCGCACGGTGCCAAGGCCCACGCTATCCTCAAGGGCTTCGTCCAGTTCCTGTTCAGGAGTTTTGTCCATGTCTACCTCGCACCGGATTGTCCGGGTCATCATAGTCGAGAACCCGCCCAAGCGTCTTGATAAGGCGATTGCGCGCGATGTGCCAGAGGAAGCAAACCTGTCGCGGTCCCGTTTGGCCAAGCTGATCGCGGAAGGTGCCGTCACGATGGGTGGACAGGTGATGGATGACCCGCGCGCCAAGCTGGCCGAAGGGGACGAGTTAGAGATCCGCGTGCCCGAAGCGAATGAAAGCCATATCGGCCCCGAGGATATTCCGCTGGATATCGTTTATGAAGATGACGACCTGATTGTTGTGAACAAACCTGCGGGTATGGTTGTGCATCCCGCGCCGGGCACGCCGACTGGGACTTTGGTGAATGCTTTGTTGCATCACTTTGGTGGCAACCTGTCGGGCGTCGGCGGGGAAAAGCGCCCCGGTATCGTACATCGGATCGACAAAGATACCTCGGGCCTGCTGGTGGTTGCAAAATCGGACGCTGCCCATCACGGTCTGGCCAAGCAATTCGAAGCCCATACGGCCGAGCGTCACTATCTGGCGGTCACGCACGGTGCGCCGGATCAGGCGGACCCGCGACTGGGGGGCATTAAGGGGACGAGCTTTGAGAAAGGCAATATCCTGAAGATCACCACGCAATTGGCGCGGCACAAAACGGATCGCCAAAGGCAGGCGGTGCTGTTTTCGGGCGGACGTCATGCGGTGACGCGAGCGCGGATCTTGGAAAGTTTTGGTACGCCTGCGCAGGCCGCGCTGATTGAATGCTGGCTTGAAACCGGGCGAACCCACCAAATCCGCGTACATATGGCGCATGCAGGTCATGGCCTGATTGGTGACCCCACCTATGGCGGTCGGCGCAAACTAAATGTGAAAGTGGTTGGTCCCGACGCCGTTGAGGCTGCGCGCACCTTCCCACGTCAGGCGCTGCATGCAGCGACGCTTGGGTTTGCGCATCCGG
The DNA here is from genome assembly GCF_007004645.1 of Aliiroseovarius halocynthiae. Taxonomy (GTDB): domain Bacteria; phylum Pseudomonadota; class Alphaproteobacteria; order Rhodobacterales; family Rhodobacteraceae; genus Aliiroseovarius; species Aliiroseovarius halocynthiae. Next base: position 733,925 of record NZ_ML660019.1, read on the forward strand.
TCACAGGTGAAAAACTCAGCTTTGAAGCACCGATCCCTGACGATATGCTTAGCCTAATTGAAACCCTGCGTGCGGGCTGAAGCTTGCGCGTAATGCGCGAGGTAGGGCCGGGTATGTTTGAGATTACTTGGGCGGCCAGCTGGGGCAGCACATGGGCAGTCCTTCTGGTGCTGTTGGACATCGCAACAATTGCGCGTGCGGTAACGCGGGAACATCGTTCGGCTGCGTCACGTCTGGCGTGGGTGGTGGTGATTATGTCCCTGCCGCTTGTGGGTGTCATCGCCTATTTCTTCTTGGGGGACACAAGCGCAGATCGGCGATCAGAAAAGAAACTCAAGGACTTGCGACGTGAGCTTCCCAAGCGCCCCAAAGGGAATTTGCCCCAGCCCGAGCTACCTTTGCTATACCGGCAGTCCTTTGCACGGGCGGCATCGGTCAATGGGTTTCAACCCGTGGCGGGCAATCACGCCAAGATCACGACGGACAGCAATGAAAGCATAGATTGGCTGATTTCTGATATCGATGCTGCACGTGATCATGTGCATCTGCTGTTCTATATCTGGTTGACCGATCACAACGGAACCCGTGTCGCCGAGGCGCTGATGCGGGCCGTGGCGCGCGGGGTGACCTGTCGGGTCATCGTCGACGGGCTGGGCTCGCGTGGGTTGCTGGCTGATCCGTTGTGGAAATCCATGCAAGAGGCGGGTGTTGAAACCGTCGTGGCCTTCGCGTTCCGGTTCGCTCCGCTTGCTGCATTTTTCCGTCGCCTCGATATTCGCAATCACCGCAAAATCATCGTGATCGACCATGATACGACCTTTGTTGGCAGTCAGAATTGTGCCGATGCCGCGTTTTTGGTGAAGCGAAAGTTCGCGCCTTGGGTCGATATCATGCTGCGCGTCACTGGACCTGTCGCATGGCAGTCGCAACGGCTTTTTGTCTCGGACTGGATGGTGAATGGCGGGATGGACATATCGTCGGTTCTGCACCGTGCGCCCCCGCTGCCTGAAGGCGGATTTCCAGCCGTCGTGGCCGGGACAGGGCCCAATATAAGCGTGCAGGGCGTTCCGGATATGGCGCAGATGCTTCTGGCCTCGGCGCAGGACGAGGTGGTGATCACCACACCCTATTACGTACCGTCCGAGGCGTTGCAGCAGCAGATTTGTGCAACCGCGGTGCGCGGGGTTCGGGTGCGGCTGAACGTGCCGGCTAACAATGACAGCCATATTGTGGGATTTGCCTCGCGCAGTTTCTACCGCGCACTTTTGAAAGCCGGTGTCGAGATCCACGAATTCCAGCCGGGCCTTTTACATGCCAAGATCCTGACTGTGGACGGGCAGGCAGCCTTGGTTGGGTCGGCCAATCTGGACCGGCGCAGTTTTGATTTGAACTATGAAAACAGCATGATGCTGGCGGACCCGGACACCGTCGGCGCGATTGTCGCCAAGCAAAAGATGTTCCTTAACGCCTCGCTTTCGGTTTCGCGCAAGAAGGTTGAAAACTGGTCTGTGCCACGCCGCGTACTGATCAACGGGGTCGGTATGATGGCGCCGCTGCTGTAATTTGCATTTGCAACTTTCCGCACGACTGCGTGAGGTTATGTGTCATCCTCTTACAATTGCGCGTAGAGATTCATACTCTGGTAACGAAATTAGACGACACCCTCTTGAAAACGACTGTGTAAGGCTTATCTCGATGTTAAGCCCATAAACATGAGGGAAGCGGACAGGAGACGTTTGCCAAGATGAGTAACTATAAAAATTTACCGGCCCCAACACCAGAAGGCGGATTGAACCGCTATCTTCAAGATATCCGGAAGTTCCCAATGTTGGAGCCCGAAGAAGAATACATGCTGGCCAAGCGTTGGGCGGATCATGAAGATCGTGATGCAGCCCACCAGATGGTCAATTCGCATCTGCGTCTGGCGGCCAAAATTGCCATGGGCTATCGCGGCTATGGTTTGCCGCAGGCCGAGGTGATTTCCGAAGCCAATGTGGGTCTGATGCAGGCTGTGAAACGCTTTGACCCGGAAAAGGGCTTCCGTTTGGCGACCTATGCGATGTGGTGGATCCGCGCCTCGATTCAGGAATATATCCTGCGGTCTTGGTCGCTGGTGAAGCTTGGCACGACCTCGGCGCAGAAGAAGCTGTTCTTCAACCTGCGTAAGGCGAAGGCGCGCATTGGTGCGTTGGAAGAAGGTGACCTGCGCCCGGAAAACGTTCAGAAGATTGCTGAAGATCTGAATGTGACCGAAGAGGAAGTGATTTCCATGAACCGTCGTCTGTCGGGCGGGGATGCGTCGTTGAATGCGACCGTGTCCAACGATGGCGAAGGTGCAATGCAATGGCAGGATTGGTTGGAAGACGAGGATGCCGACCAAGCGGGCGACTATGCAGAAACCGACGAGATGAATGTCCGTCGCGAGCTGCTGGCACAAGCCATGGACGTTCTGAATGATCGCGAGAAGGACATCCTGACCCAACGCCGTTTGCAGGATAAGCCAGTCACGCTGGAAGATCTGTCAGGTGTCTATGATGTCAGCCGCGAGCGGATCCGCCAGATCGAAGTGCGTGCTTTTGAAAAGCTGCAAAAGCGCATGCAGGAACTGGCATCAGAAAAAGGGTTGCTCGAGCAAGCCTGATCAAAGCTGCATGAAAAGAACAGGGCCCCGAGCATAACGCGCGGGGTCTTTTTTACGTCTCGGTTAGTGCATCGATCTGGACTGGTCCAAGTGTCGTCAGGATCGATTGCAGATCCGCGCGCACTTGAAGCTCGGGGCACAGCGCTTCGACGGGAAGGTCCGGCAGGCGCAGGGCAATTCGCCGCCATTCGTGCAGTAAAACCAAGCGGAGGGCGGTGCGGTCTAGGACGGGTAACCTGGGCAGTGTGCCTTGGTTTAGTCGTGAAATTGCAATTTGCAACTGTGCGATATCATTGCGCAACTTTGCAGGGGCCAGCCGTTGCGTGACCCAATCTGGCAGACGCATCTGCGAGTCTGATAGGTGCAGCGCATCGCCTATGGTTTGCGGCGCTTTCTCGCCAAGGAAAACGCCGGGCAGCACCTCGCTAAAGCCCTCGGCAATCAGGGCAACGAAACGCCCATCATCTTCGGTGTGTGGGGGCAGGGCGACCAAGTGCCAGCGATCCGGGGCTGTACGGGCAGGGCCGTAGATGCGGTCGGCGACGGATCGGGTTTGACCTAAACCGTTTTCAGACAAGCGATATACCGATCGCCGTCCATGTCGAGTGCTGTCAATCCAGCCATCTTTGCGCAGGCGGTGCAATGCGACGCGGGTGGCTTCGGGGCGGATCCCAATCGCGGACATGATCTTTCCCAACGCCTGACCGGAAACGCCTGGCGCATTTGCATCCGGCGTTCCCGTCATCGTCAGATCCCCCATCAACGTGATGATCACCGACCACACGCGCAGATCGCTGCTGTCGCGCAAAAGCGCCAGCGTGTCTGTCAGCGGGTCAGTGTGGGGCATCATGTCCTCAATAGGCGTTCATCGTCAGCAATTCGTACTCGGCGACCAGATCGTCATCCTGATTGGTCAGGGTGACATGCCAGCGCACTTCGCCGTATTCGTCGGTCCTGCGGGTTTTGGCCTTCACGGTCAAGCGCACTTTCATGCTGTCCCCGGCCTCGACCGGCTTCATGAAGCGCAGGTTGTCAAGGCCGGTGTTGGCCAGAACAGGGCCTTCGTTGGGTTCGACAAACAGACCAGCGGCGAAGGACAGCAGCAGATAGCCATGTGCCACGCGTTCCGGGAAGAACGGGTTCCGTTTCGCGGCTTCGCTGTCCATATGCGCATAGAATGTGTCACCGGTGAAGTGGGCGAACTTCTCGATATCCGCCAAAGTGACTTTGCGCGATTTGGTGTGCAGCGTCTCACCGATCGACAGCTCGCCATATTTGCGGGTGAACGGGTGGGCCGGGCCGGTGATCTCGGTGGATCCGGGCACCCAGCGCCCACAGATCGAGGTCAGGATGTCCGGGCTGCCCTGAATGGCGGTGCGCTGCATATAGTGCAACACGCCACGCACGCCGCCCATTTCCTCGCCGCCGCCAGCACGACCGGGGCCGCCATGCACCATGTGGGGCAGGGGCGATCCGTGGCCGGTCGATTCCTTCATCGAGGTGGCGTTGTTGAAGTAAAGCCGCCCGTGGAAGGCACCCGCGCCCATGGCCACGTCGCGGGCCACGTCGCCAGATCCGGTGATGACCGAGGCGACCAACGAGCCTTCGCCCTTGTTCGCAAGTTCGATCGCATGGGCGATGTCGCGGTAACCCATGATGGTCGAGACGGGGCCGAACGCCTCGCATTCGTGTACGATGGTCGCGGTGTCTGGGGTTTCGCAATGGAACAGCATTGGCTTCACGAAGGCGCCCGCATCCACGTCCCCAGCGAAGTCATTGTCGTCCGGGTTGCCGTAGACCAGCTTGCTTTCCGACCCGATGGCCGCTGCTTTTTCCAGCACGTCGACTTTCTGCCCAGCCGAGACCAGAGCGCCCATGCGCACACCGTCCGCGCGCGGGTCACCGATCACGGTTTTGTCCAGACGGGCCGACAGCGCCTCGATTACATTCTGGACCTGATCTTCTGGCGCGATGATACGGCGGATGGCAGTACATTTCTGACCGGCCTTCGTCGTCATCTCGCGGTGTACTTCTTTGATGAAGAGGTCAAATTCCGCGGTGCTGGGTGTGACGTCCGGGCCCAAAATTGACGCGTTCAGACTGTCCTGTTCGGCGACAAAGCGGACCGAGTTTTTCAGGATGTTCGGGTTCGATCGCAGCATCGACGCGGTCTGAGCAGACCCAGTGAAGCTGACGATATCCTGCGGACCCAGACGGTCCAAAAGGTCGCCCGTGCCACCGGAAATCAGCTGCAATGCGCCCTCGGGCAGGATGCCGCTGTCCAACATGATGCGCACGGCGGCTTCGGTCACATAGGACGTTGCCGTCGCGGGCTTCACGATGGCAGGCACACCGGCCAGAAGCGTCGGGGCCAGCTTTTCCAGCATGCCCCAGACCGGGAAGTTGAACGCGTTGATGTGGACGGCCACGCCCTGCAGCGGGGTCGCGATGTGCATGCCAAGGAAGGTGCCGTTGCGCGACAGCTGCTCGATCTCGCCATCGATATAGACTTTACCGTCCGGCATCTCGCGACGGCCTTTTGAGGCGAAGACGAACACGGTGCCCACACCGCCATCGATGTCGATCATGTGGTCCGATTGCGTGGCCCCAGTGTCGAAGCTGAGGTCGTAAAGCTCTTGTTTGTGCTGACCCAATTCCATTGCCAGTGCTTTCAGCATCTTGGCACGGTCATGAAAGCCCATCTCGCGCAGGGCAGGGCCGCCTTTATCACGCGCATAGTCGATCATCGCCTGCATATCCAGATCGGCGCCACCTGCTTCAGCAAGCGGCAGCCCGGTGATGGCCGAGGCGATGGGGCGGGCATTTGCGCCCGGTGCGATCCATTGACCAGCCGCGAAGCTGGAGACTTTCATCAGGGTCATGCTCTGTCCTCTGTTCGTATTCGGGTGGGCGGGCGCTTACGGCGCGCTCAGCCCCAGTTTGTCCAAGGTGGTGGCTGCCGCCGCTTCCCATTCCTCGCGCAGTTCCGCGTTGGTGGAATGGCGTAGGCCGAAGGCTTGCAGCTGGCTGGCGCGGGTCGACACATCATTGCCGAAGCTTGCCGCCACACGGGGCCACCAATAGTCGACGCTGGCTTGCAGGTCGGCTTTGTTGGTGCCGGTTTCGACCAACCGTTCAATGCCTTCGGCGGCCAGTTCGGCGTGACGAGCTTCGACCGGGCTGACAGCGCGGAAGGCTTCGGCCAATGGGGCATAAGAGACGCGCTTGAACTCGCTCATCTGCACGCCCACGGCCAGACCCATCAGAAGGTTCATGACCACGGCATCCGACCAGCCCTGCATCGGGTAGTTGAAGACCGACAGGCGCATATCCGTGTCGGTGCGCGAGGTGCCGATATCGGCGTCACGTTCCAGACGATCGGTCCACGGATGGTGGTTGGCGTAACGCGCGGTGTTGGCGCCGAAATCGCCCATGATCGACAGAACCTTGTCGGCATTGTCGGTCTTTTCCAGCACGATCTTGGCCGCCGCGATGCGCTCTTTGATGCCCGGGCCATCATTGATGATGTCGGCAAAGCCTGCAGCCCCTGCCAGCGCGCTGTCCACAAAGGTGGCCATCAGACGCATCAGCTCGGCGCGATAACGCGCGGGGACGTTTTCGGGGTTGGTCAGGACACCGCCCTGCGCCAGATAATCGGTGATGCTCATCTCTGACATGGGGGGGCTCCTTATTGATCGAAATCGACGACGACTTTGCCCGAGCGGACATAGGATTGGCAGGAAAGGACATAGCCTTTCTCGACCTCGTAATCTTCCAGCGCGTGGTTGGTGATCATGTCCACGTCGCCTTCCAGAACCTTACAGCGGCAGGTCGAACAAACGCCGGCCTTACAGGCGTATGGCGCGTCCATGTCGTTGGCCAAAGCCGCGTCCAGGATCGACGTTTCGCCGTCCATTGTGATGGTGCGGCTGGCGCCGTCCATGGCGATCACAGCCTCGATGCCATCACCGCTCGCCGCTGTTTTGCTGGCGGCTTTTTTGGCCGCGCGGCCCGGCTGGCTTGATGCAAACAGTTCAAACTTGATCTGCGCATCGTCCAACCCGTGATCGCGCAGCGCCTTGGCGATCCCCAACATCATCGGCTCGGGACCACAGATGAACGCTGTGTCGACGGATTTGATGTCGATCCAGTTCTTGAACAGAGCGGCACATTTCGCCTCGTCCACCAGACCGGTGAACAGGTCAATCTCCTGCGCGTCGCTTTCAAGGATATGGATCACGTTGAAGCGGCCCAAATAGCGGTTCTTCAGGTCTTCCAGTTCCTCGCGGAACATGATCGTGGTCACGGCCTTATTGGCGTAGACCAGTGTGAATTCAGACTGCGGCTCGCGTGCCAGCGTGGTCTTGATGATCGACAGAACCGGCGTAATGCCCGACCCACCGGCAAAGCCCAGATAGTGGCGGTTGGTGGCCGCATCCAAGGGCACGTGGAAGTTGCCCATGGGGGGCATGGCTTCGATCATCGCGCCTTGGGCCAGCTCTTCATTGGCCCAAGTCGAAAACGCACCGCCGTCGACACGTTTGATGCCCACCTGCAGCTTGCCATCATCCAGACCCGAACAGATCGAGTAGGAGCGGCGCAGTTCTTGCCCGTCAAAGTCGCGACGGAAGGTGATGTATTGGCCTTGGGTGAAGTCAAAGGCCTCGGGGTCGTCAGGCGTGAGCGTCACCACCACCGCATCGCGGATGGTTTTCTGAATGTCGGTCACGGTAAGGCTGTAGAAGCGCGCCATGGGTGTCTCCTAGATGCACTTGAAGTAATCAAAGGGTTCAAGGCAGTCGCGGCATCGCCAGAGCGCCTTGCATGGGGTCGAGCCGAATTGGCTGGTGCGTTCCAGATCGTGGCCGCCGCAATTGGGGCAGCGATCGGGTTCACCTTTGGGCGAGGGCGGGGCGATGCCGTATTCTTCAAGCTTCGCTTTGCCCTTCTCCGTCAGCCAATCGGTGGTCCACGGAGGGGACAGTTGCTGTGTCAGGGTCAGCTTTTCGATCCCGCGGTCGCGCAACGCGGTTTCGATGTCGATGTTGATGATCGAGGTGGCCGGGCAGCCGGAATAGGTGGGGGTGACGGCGACATTCAGCATGTCGCCTTCCCACCGAACATCCCGGATGATGCCCAGATCAACTAACGAGATCACGGGGATCTCGGGGTCGGGCACCTGATCCAGCCAATCCCAGATCGTATCAACAGTCGGCTGATCCATCTTACCAGGTCGCGCCCGGATAGGCGCGCTGCAACCATTGCATGCTGGTCAGAAGGTGGCCCAGATGCTCGGTGTGCATATACCCGGTGCGTCCGCCTTTGTGGTGGAACACGTCGGTGGGCACCGTCAGCGTGGCTTGGTTCAGAACTTTGCCAACGAAGGCGTCATATTCTTCGCGCAACCCAGCCGGATCCGGCGCGATGCCAGCTGCGACCATGGCTGCGTCGACCTCGTCGCCGTCAAACATCTCGCCCACATAGGGCCAAAGGTAATCAAGTGCTGCCTGCATCCGCTTGTGGCTTTCCTCGGTGCCATCACCCAGTCCGACCACCGTGTCGCCGGAGCGTTCCACGTGATAGGCCACTTCTTTGGACGCCTTGGCCGCGATCTCGGCGACGCGGGCGTCGGAGGAGGTCATCAAACGGCCCAGCATGATCGAGGACCACGCGTCATAAAGGAACTGACGCATCAGGGTCTGGCCGAAATCGCCATTTGGCAGTTCGACCAACAACACGTTGCGGAAATCCCAGGCGTCGCGCAGGAAAGCCAGATCGTCCGCTGAACGGGCTTTGCCTTCAACTTCGCCTGCAAGACCCAGCCAGAACTGTGTCTGGCCGATCAAGTCCAACGCGGTGTTTGCCAGCGCGATGTCTTCCTCTAACACTGGCGACAGTCCGCACCATTCGCTAACGCGGTGGCCAAGGATCAGGCTGTTGTCGCCCATCCTCAGCAGGAATTCGAAAAGAGCTTTTTGGTCTGCCATCACATGTGCCCCACTTCGTCAGGAATGTCGAAGAAGGTCGGGTGACGATAAACCTTCGAGTTCGAGGGCTCGTACAGCGGACCTTTTTCTTCCGGGGAAGAGGCGGCGATGTGTTGGGCTTCGACCACCCAAAGCGACACGCCTTCGTTGCGGCGGGTATAGACATCGCGCGCGTTCTTGATCGCCATTTCAGCGTCAGGCGCGTGCAGGCTGCCCACGTGACGGTGGCTCAGACCATGCTGGCCGCGGATGAATACTTCCCAAAGGGGCCATTCTTTCGACATGTGATCTCTCCTTATTCGGCGGCTGTACGTGCTGCGGATTTCTTGCGGCCATGGGCCAGAAGACCGTCGCGCACCCATGCGCCGTCTTCCCAAGCGTTTACACGTGCTTCCATGCGTTCGACGTTGCAGGGGCCTTTGCCCTTGATGACGTTGAAGAACTCGGCCCAATCTGGTTCCGAGAAATCGTGGGCGCCACGTTCCTCGTTCCATTTCAGGTTTTCGTCCGGAATGGTCAGGCCAAGGTATTTCGCCTGCGGAACGGTCTGGTCAACAAAGCGCTGACGCAGTTCGTCATTGGTGTCGATCTTGATCTTCCAAGCCAGCGACTGTGCCGAATGCACACTGTCTTTGTCTGATGGGCCGAACATCATCAGGGACGGATACCAGAAGCGGTTCAGCGCATCCTGTGCCATACGGCGCTGCGCTTCACTGCCTTCGGCCATCTTCATCATGATGTCGTAGCCTTGGCGCTGGTGGAAGCTTTCTTCCTTACAGATGCGGATCATCGCGCGCGAATACGGCCCATAGGATGTCCGCTGCAGTGGAACCTGGTTCATGATCGCCGCGCCATCAACCAGCCAGCCAACCGCGCCGATATCGGCCCAGTTCAGCGTGGGGTAGTTGAAGATCGACGAATACTTCATGCGGCCGGACAGCAGTTCCTCGGTCAGCTCATCGCGGCTGACACCCAGCGTTTCGGCAGCGCAATAGAGGTACAGCCCGTGGCCAGCCTCGTCCTGTACTTTCGCCAGCAGGATCGCCTTGCGCTCTAACGTGGGCGCGCGGGTGATCCAGTTGCCTTCCGGCAGCTGGCCAACGATTTCCGAGTGCGCGTGCTGACCGATCTGACGGATCAGCGTGGCGCGATAGTCGTCCGGCATCCAATCCTTGGGTTCGATCTTTTCATCGCGGTCCACGCGATCTTGAAAATTCCGTTCCTCGTCAGACATTTCCTCGCGGGTCTTCACGCCAGTGCCTGCGGTTTTCACCAATTGAGCATACATGGTCAGATCCTTTCCAGAATAAGGGCAACACCCTGTCCGACACCCACGCACATGGTGCACAGCGCATAGCGCCCACCTGTGCGTTGAAGTTGATACGCGGCGGTCAGCACAAGGCGCGCGCCGGACATGCCCAGCGGGTGGCCCAGTGCAATTGCACCGCCGTTCGGGTTCACGCGCGGATCATCATCCGCGACACCCAGTTCGCGCAGCGTGGCAAGCCCTTGGCTTGCGAACGCTTCGTTCAGTTCTATCACATCGATCTGGTCGATGGTCAGCCCGGCTTTGTCCAGCGCTTTGCGGCTGGCGGGGACGGGGCCGATGCCCATGACGCGGGGCGCAACACCTGCTGCCTGCATGGCGACCACGCGGGCCATCGGTTTCAGGTTGTTGGCGTTTGCGGCCGCTTCCGAGGCAATCAACATCGCGGCCGCGCCATCGTTCACGCCCGAGGCATTGCCTGCGGTAACCGTCAGATCTGGGCCGTTCACGCCGCGCAGGCCAGACAACTTCTCAGCCGAGGTGCCGGGGCGGGGGTGTTCATCGGTGTCGACCACAACCGGATCGCCTTTGCGCTGCGGGATGGTCACCGGAATGATCTCGTCTGCAAACATGCCAGCCTTATGCGCGGCGGCCCAGCGGGCTTGGCTGCGGGCGGCAAACGCGTCTTGGTCTTCGCGACTGACATTATAGTCCTCGGCCACATTGTCTGCAGTTTGCGGCATTGAATGGGTGCCGTGCAGCTTATCCATTTTCGGGTTCACGAAGCGCCAGCCGATGGTGGTGTCATAGACTGCGTTGGCGCGTGTGAATGCGTTGGTGGCTTTCGGCATCACGAAGGGCGCGCGGCTCATGCTTTCGACACCGCCTGCGATGCAGAGGTCATAGTCGCCTGCCTTGATCCCACGCGCGGCCATGCCGACCGCATCCATGCCCGAGGCACACAGGCGGTTAATCGTGGTGCCCGGAACCTCGACCGGCAGACCCGCCAGAAGGGCCGCCATACGCGCCACGTTGCGGTTGTCTTCGCCTGCCTGGTTGGCCGAGCCATAGATCACGTCATCAATCGACGCCCAGTCCACATCGGGGTTACGCTCTTTCAAAGCGGCGATGGGAAGTGCTGCAAGGTCGTCAGCGCGAACACTGGACAGTGCTCCGCCATATCGACCGATCGGGGTACGCACTGCGTCGCAGATGAAAGCTTCCATATATCCCTCCTGGAAGGTCCAAGCGCAGCACAGGAAGAAAGAGCGGCGGCTTGGAGTATTGCTGACCGTTTGGTCGAATATAGATGGAATTGCGATTCGTCACAATAGATATGTTACGAGAAGTGCATCTCGCGGCTCTATTCGTAACAATACCTAGGAAAGCGGCGGTTTGGGCGGTCAGGAAGCGCCCAAAAGGGTAAGCCAACCCCAAACGGTGAAAATGGACAGCGCTGTGCCAACCAGAACCGTCGTGGCCGCGACACGTTTGCCCACGCCATAGAGGTTTGCAAAGACATATGCGTTGATGCCCGGCGCGCTGGCGGCGGTCAGGATGGCGGACCGAAAGGCATCTGTTTCCAGCGAGAATGCGCTGCCTAACCCCCACGTAATCGCAGGATGCACGACGAGCGAGACGAGGCACAGGAACGCCACAATTTTCAAATCACCCTCGGGGCGATACAGGTACAATACGCCTCCCAATGCAAACAGTGCAGTCGGCAACGCGGCGCGCCCCACAAGGGACAGGGCCTCGACCAAAACGCCGGGCAGGGGCAGGCCGGTCAGGTTCACGACAAAGCCTGCTGCGATGGCCAGTACCAGAATATTTCGTGACATCGCGCGCCCGATCTGGCGCAAAGTTTGCAATGGACCAGCCCCTTGCGCGCGTGCGATCTCCATCGCGGTGATGCCGACGGCATAACAAAACGGTGCGTGGATCGCGATGATAGCATAGTTTCCAGCCAAGGCGTCAGGACCGAAGGCGCGTTCGGTGATGGGCAGGCCCAGCAGAAGCGAGTTCGAGAACAGCGAAACAAATCCGATCGCTACCGCATCCGTCCAAGGACGTCCAAACAGGAACCGCGCGGCCAAGAGGCCAGCAAAGAACCCCGCCAAGGCGCCTGTATAGAAACTAAGAAGTAGCGGTGCGTTGAATTCGGCCTTCAAATCCAGACGGGCAATGGCCAGAAACAATAAACAAGGGATGGCAACGCTTTGCGCGAATGTCATCAACCCGTCAATTGCGCCGTCAGACAGGATATTGCGCCATCGCACGGCATAGCCAAACCCGACCACTAAAAAAACCGGTAGAATGATGTCGATCAGTGCATTCATGGATGCTGAATGGGTAAAACCATCCCGTCAAAGGCTGCGATGACATTTCCGGGGGTCTCGGCCTCGACTGTCGCATGGTCCAGATCGATATGCATGTTGGTCAGGACACCTTGCTTGGCCCCGGTTTGGGAAATCCAGTGGAGCGCATCATCCAGACTGAAATGGGTCGGGTGGGGCGTGCGGCGCAGGGCGTCGATGACAAAAGTCTCAAGCCCTTGCAGGATGTGGGTCACATCTTCAGGGATTGCACTGACATCAGGCAAATAGGCCAGATCGCCGATGCGGAACCCAAGCGAGTCCATGTTGCCGTGGCGCACCTTGAACGGGGTCAGTCGGATTCCGCCGCCTGCGCCCCCGATCACCACGTCGCTGTTGATGGTGTGTAAGTCCAGAATGGGCGGATAGCTTGACCCTTCGGGCTGCACAAATGCATAGCCAAAGCGCGACATCAGTGCGGTTTGCGTGGGGCTGTCGGCCCAGACGGGAACGCGCTTGCGCATGTTATAGACGATCATCCGCAGGTCATCGATGCCATGCATGTGGTCGGCGTGGCTGTGGGTATAGACCACCGCGTCCAGCGCGCCGACGTCCGCATCCAGCAGCTGGCTGCGCATGTCAGGCGAGGTATCGATCAGCACGCGGGTCACGCCACCATCGTCGCCAACGCGCGTCACCAGCGCAGAACAGCGTGTGCGGCGGTTCTTAGGGTTGCCGGGATCGCAATCGCCCCAGTTGCCGCCCAAACGCGGCACTCCTCCCGAGGATCCGCATCCAAGGATGGTGAAATGAGTTCCGGGTGACAGCGCATTCATGCAGGAACCTCATAGGCGGCGGCCTTGGCGAAAAGCTGTTCGAAATTCGCTTCGGTCTGGGCTGCGAAGTCTTCGTAGCTCAGGCCATAAAGTTCGGCCCCGACTTTGGCCGTGTGTACCGTGAAAGCGGGCTCGTTGCGTTTCCCGCGATGCGGTGGAGGGGCAAGATAGGGGGCGTCGGTCTCGACCAGAATGCGGTCCACGGGGGCGGCGGCGAAGATATCACGCACCACTTTGCTGCGCGGGAAGGCGGCGATGCCGGACATGGACAGGTAAAAGCCCAGATCCAGCGCGGCCTGTGCCAGTTCAGGGCCAGAACTGAAGCAATGCATCACGCAGTCAAACGCGCCCTTGGCGTGTTCCTCGGTCAGGATGCGCGCCATGTCGTCATCGGCATCGCGCGAGTGAATTATCAGCGGTAGGCCCGTTTGGCGCGCAGCTTCGATGTGAACCAAAAGGCTTTCGATCTGTACGTCGCGGCTTTCGGCGGTGTAGTGATAGTCGAGCCCAGTTTCCCCGATGCCCACGAATTTGGGGTGGGCGGCAAGGGCCACCAGTTCCTCGACCGAGACCATGGGTTCGGACGCCACGCTCATCGGGTGTGTGGCGGCGGCAAAGAAGATGGGCGCATGCGCTTCGGCAATGGGCTGCACCTGCGCCAGATTGGCCATCCTGGTGCAGATCGTGACCATTCGGGCGACGCCAGCTTCGGCGGCGTTGGCGATGACCTCATCCAGACGGCCTTCGAAATCGGGGAAATCCAGATGGCAATGGCTGTCGGTAATCTTGGGCGTGCTCATCGGGGGCGTCCTTGCCTCAGGCGGCCAGCTTTCCGGCCGTATCGTTGATCCTGAAAACCATATCAAGGATGAGCGCAGCAGGGTCAAGGTTCACGGCACGCCCATGTCCTGCACGGGCCGACAATTCTTGTTGCAGACTGGCCCAAGCACGAGCGGCGTGCGGGTTGGGCGACAAACGCGCCAGACATGCTGCTTCGCCCGGAGCGGCTTCAGCTGCCGGGTGGAAGCCCGCCCCATGACGCGCCAATCGCGCCAGAAAGAGGTCAAACAATTGCAAGATCAGCGCGAACCGGTCGGCATTTGCCTTGCCCACGGCGCTTTCCGCCAGTTTCAACGCACGTGGCCGGTCGAAGTCGCGGGACTGAAAGATCTGCACCAGGTCTGCATAGGTGCCCAGACCATTCAGGTGCAAAAGGCGCAGCGCGTCACCTGCCGATCCCGCGGCCAGTTCGTTCAAGCGCAAAACCTCATCCGCCGAGGGTGTTTCCTCTAACCCAGCCATGACTTGTGACAGCGCGTCTGGGGCCAAGGGTGGCAAGCGCAGCTCGCGACAGCGCGAACGGATGGTGGGCAGAAGCCGCGAGGGTTGGTGGCTGATCAACAGCAGCACCGCGCCCTCGGGTGGTTCTTCCAGCAGTTTCAGAAGCGCGTTGGCGGCGTTTGTGTTCATCTCGTCGGCGACATCGACGATGACCACGCGACGCCCGCCACCTGCCGAGGACAGGGCAAAGAAGCTTTTCAGCTTCCGCACCTCGTCCACGGTGATCTCGTTCTTCAGGCGCTTTGCCTTCTCGTCCCACGGACGGCGCAGCAGGAACAGGCCCGGTTCGGACAGGGCGGCGATGCGATGTGCGACTGGGTGGTCGGGTGAAATGTCGAGCGTGTCCGGGGCAGGGGCCGCGAACATACCGCCGTCATCCGCGGGTGTCGCCAGCAGGAACCGCGCGATGCGCCAAGCAAGCGTCGCTTTGCCCACGCCGCGCGGGCCAGATATCAGCCAGCCGTGGTGCATCCGGTCTGAATTAAACGCAGTCAGAAAAGACTGCTCGGCCGCATCCTGTCCGATCAGGCGAACGGCTTCACGCGGATGTGGCGCGCCTTCAATCTTGTCAGGCTGCGGGATGTCATCTTGGGCGGAGCTCATGCGTGGGCCTTGATGTCAGCCAGCGCGCTGGCCAGCACATCAGCGGCCACAGTGCTGATGTCGCGCGTGCCATCAATCACGCGGAAACGTTCGGGGTGGCCTTTTGCCAATCCCAGAAATCCCGCACGCATCTTGTGTTGCAACTCGGCCCCGAAATCTTCGAACCGTTCTTCGGTGCCACCACGGCCCTTTGCGCGGGCGTGGCCCAGATCTGGGTCCATGTCGATCAGGAATGTCACGTCGGGCTCGCGCCCGATCATCAGATCATGCAAGGCATCCACCTGCGCGCGCTTGTCACCGGATCGTGTGCCTTGATACATGCGGGTGCTGTCGGCGAAACGGTCGGTGATGACAATTTTGCCTTCGGCCAAGGCTGGGTCGATCAGGCGTTCCAGATGGTCACGACGCGCTGCTGTGAACAGTAAAAGTTCGGTTTCCGCCGACCAGCGATCGGGGTCGCCTTCCAATACAAGGGCGCGGATTTCTTCAGCCCCAGCTGAACCGCCGGGCTCGCGCGTCAAAACCACGTCGTGGCCCGCATCGCGCAGCGCATCCGCCAGCAGACGGGCCTGCGTGGACTTGCCCGAGCCGTCGATGCCCTCGAAACTGATGAAAACTCCGCTCATGCCAGATTAATTCGTGGCGGTCGTCGCACCGGGTTCGACGGGCAGAGGCGGTGCATCATTGCCCATCAGATGTGCCAGAAGCTTGGTAGCAGCAGTGGTCAGGCGTGTCGTATAGCCCGCATTTCCCACCCCCCGTTCGGCGTAAAGGGGAATGACCGTGTCGCTCAGCCCGTCACGGCTGATCACCATCTGCGCCAGTTCTTGACCCTGTGCGATCGGGGCCGGGATCGGGCCGGTCCAGTTGATCGTAGCGCTAATTCCGTCACGCTGACCTGCCGGGATCAATAGGTTTACATCCTCGGCTGGAACCAGCCCTACAGTTTCACTGGACCCCAACCAGACAGGAGCTTCTGCAACGCGTTGACCTGCTTTGACGGTGGTTTTCATCGTGAACTGACGGAAGGCCCAGTTCACGATGGCCTCGGCCTCTTCGGCGCGTTCTTTTTCAGATCCCATTCCCGAGATCACGAAGACGATGCGACGATCACCTTGGCGTGCTGATCCGACCAATCCATAACCAGCTTCTTGTGTGTGGCCCGTTTTCAGACCATCAGCCCCAATCCCGAGGCGTAGCAGAGGGTTGCGATTGAAGCGGTTGTCGGGCGCGCGGTCCTTATAGTGATACTCAGTCTGCGCGAAGTAGCGGTAGTAGTCAGGGAAATCGACAATCAGGTGGCGTGCCAACAGGGCCAGATCCTTCATTGACATGCGCTGCATTGGATGCGGCCAGCCCGAGGCATTTGCGAAAGTTGATTGCCTAAGGCCCAAGGCGCTTGCACGATCTGTCATCATACGCGCAAATGCTTCTTCCGTACCTGCGAGCCCCTCAGCTACGGCAACGCAGGCGTCATTTCCAGACTGCACGATGATCCCCTGGATCAAATCCTCGACAGTTGGGCGATCACCTTGAGTCAAAAACATGGTCGATCCGCCCATATTTGCAGCGCGATCCGACACTCCAAAGGGGGTCGACAACGTCACGCGGCCATCTGCCAGCGCTTCAAACAGCATGTTTACTGTCATCAGCTTGGACATCGACGCAGGGGGCAGGGGAACTTCTGCGTTCTTCTCTAAAAGGACTGTTCCGGTGGTCACGTCCAGCACGTAGGCCGATGTTGCCCTTGTGTCGAAAGCGCGTGCCGGCAAGGCGGCAACAAAAAACAAGGCTATGAGGGCAGAAATGCACAAGGTCAGGCGGTGCAACATGATCAGGTGGTGTCCTTACTATTGGTCGAGCGGGGCAGTAACGCCCCGCGTCGGATCTTCTGTCTTATCTGCCGACGTAATAAGCGTCAGCAAAGCCAAGCCCTTTGATTTTCTTCAGCATTGCGGCGCGTTCTGATGTGTTTGCCGCCGGACCTGCCAGCACGCGCCAGAAGTTTTTCCCCTTCGACGACCCAGGCTTGATACTTGCCGTCAAACCAGCCCCACGCAGCGATTGCGCCGAGTTCTTGGCGTTCTGCTCGAGTGAGAAAATACCGATCTGGATATAGGGTTTGGACAGGCTGTTTGCCGGCGTCGGAGCGGCCGGCTTTTCGGCTATAGCTGCCGCCGCAGCCGGCTTTGCAGTAGGTTTTGGTGCTGATTTTGCAGGGCCTCGCCGAGCAGTTTTTTCGGTGCGGTCAAGAGCCGCTTCCGCGGCAGCAATGGGGTCGTCCAATGTGGTTTGCGAAATCTCTTCCGGTGCGTCCAGTGCCGGTTCGACTTCTGGAGCTGGCTCGACTGGGATCTCTTCTTTGCGCAAGGCCGTAACGCTTAATTCGGACGGAGCGCCGGCCAGAAGGCCCAGCTCGACCGCCGCGTCAGACGAGACCTGTAGGCGTGGACCCGGGATGTCGCGCTCACGGCGGAACAAGGCGCCTACCACGAATTTGCCGTTCTCAGTGTTGCGAATAATGACGCGTTCCGGATCTTTCGCAGTTGGATGTGCCACCCAAACCCCGCCAAGGCTGGGACGTCCGTCCCACAGGCCTTTGGCGGTTATCTGAAACACGTCGGGCGCTTCGACGTCACGCTCTTTGACGGCACCTGGCGCTGCTGCTGCCCTTGCGCTGTCCTTTCCATTCTTGGAATTTTTCATAAAGCCGGGAAGGTTGGTGTCGTCGCACGCTGCAACAAGCAAAGCACCTCCGAGTGCTATCGCCACTTTAAAGGTGGTCTTTATCGACATATCACGCCCCTAGTATCTCTGATTTCGGGATCAGTTGATCCACACTGCTCATTCTGGGTGCTGCCCAGATTTGATGGCACTCTAAACACAACATACGCGCGAGAAAAGAGTGGCATTAACTTCCCCGACGTATAAGCACCTTCCTGCGTGAATTCTGCACTTTCAGAATCGCAAAAGCCAAGATAAACCCAGCCAGACGGAGAAGTGGCAGAGTGGTCGAATGCGGCGGTCTTGAAAACCGTTGAGCGTGAAAGCGTTCCGTGGGTTCGAATCCCACCTTCTCCGCCAAAGACTTGTCCATTAAGTATTTGACAAATAACGGAATTATAAATTCCGTTCCGCCAATCTCTCCGAAATTGATACACATTTTGACGCGCATTTTGATACACGACATCGCTGATGTTTTTGATTGCAACATTCGCTTGTGGCGATTCTGAAACGTGGGCGGTACTACCACCTGAAACGGCGCTTTCCCGCTCGATATGCGAAAATTGATAAGCGCTCGTTCGTATATATGAGCCTTCACACAAACAGAGTGTGAAATAGCCCCCATCAGGTGGCCCACCAACTGGGATAGATTTATCTCGTAACTTTGAGGATCAGAGATGGCAGGAAAACGAGAGAAACCCGAAGAGATTGTATCGAAGCTTCGGCGAGTGGAAGTGTTGCAAGGACAAGGAGCGACTGTCGCCGGGACGGTGCGCCAGATCGGAGTGACCCAGCAAACGTTCTATGATGGCGGGATGCAGCGGTCACAACTCGTCCGTTTGGAAGCGCTTGAGAAAGAGAACCAGCGGCTGCGGCGGGCGGTGTCTGATTTGACCCTGAATAAGCGCATCCTGAGCGAAGCAGCAAAGGGAAACTTCTAAGCCCTTCACGTCGTCGCAAGTACTTTGATCATGTGCGGCAGGAGCTTGATGTATCCGAGCGCCGCGCCTGCCGCACGCTTGGTCAGCATCGCTCGACACAGCGCAAGGTGCCGCAATGCCGGATCGGCAATCTATCTGGGAACCGGGGATCAGGAGCTTTCAAAAAAGTTGAACCCCAAGCGGATCAAGGCTGGCTGAAAAATTCAGGGTCCTGCCGCGCCACGCGGTTGTGGCCAGTGGGCTCGAGCGAGATCACTCGCAGTGAATGGCCGGTTTGAGCCGCAATTCTCGCCCATCTCGGTATCAGAATCTTTGCGATCACACTTCGTGATCTCAAACCACGTTCCACCCAACAGGTTAATCATAAGAACGAACCCATCTCTCTCCTGAAACGGCCGTTTTTGATCTACAATCTGGGATCCACGGGCTCACTTTCCAGTGCAAGCACCGCCAAGGCACATTCATGCACCTTAGAGAGCGGCAATCCTTCTACAAACCGATGCAGCCCTTCGAAGCCGAGTTTGAATTCCCGTTCTGCGAGCGAAAATTTGCGGCCCAGCCCGCGTTGGCGGAGGCGTTCGATATGCTCGGGCAAGTCATAGTCGGGGCCATAGATTATCCGAAGATAGTCGCGCCCGCGCACCTTCATCGCGGGTTGGATCAACCCTTTGTCACCGCGCAGGGTAAATGCGTTGGGTTTGAATACCAAACCTTCTCCACCACTGCCGGTGTGGGACATCCACCAGCTGACGACCGCCCCGCGATCAGTCGCACTATTCAGATCAATTCGCTTCCAGCCGGTCGTCTGTAAGATCGGGTCGGCATCGGCCAGTTTGCCCAGCGTTTCCATGTGCCAGGTATGAGGTTGCTCCGCATGGACCTTGCCTTCGGTTGCCAGGATGTGGAAGGGCGCTATGCGATAGTCTTCAATGCTGTCCGCCGACCAGCAATAGCCGTCGATTGTCTGCCCCATGAGGTCAGCGTTGGAAAGCTGGCTTGTTGTACGTGCACGGAGGGCGTCCAACCCTTCGATTTCCCCAGCTTTGGAAATAGCTTCCAGCAGCGCCGAAGCAGACGACTTTGCCGCCGCCACGGTTGGATAATACTGCCGCTTGAGCAAATCCTGTGCTTTGGCAGACCAAGGCATGAGTTCAGCATCGAGAAGCACCCAGTCGGTCTGAAGTCCCTCCCACAGTCCCGACGACTGCATCGCAGTCCCGATCCGCGCGACAACTGCAGCTTCTTTTGCCTCGTCCTTGAAGAAGGGCCGCCCGGTCCGTGTAAAGATCACACCCGCTTTGCCGTCTTCGACGCCAAATCGGGCCTTGGCTGCGTCCGCATCCTTGGCGATCACCAACAAAGCACGCGATCCCATGTGTTTTTCTTCCACAACCAGATCGGACACCCCTCTGCTGGCGAAGTGATCCATCGCCTGATCTGGATGTTCCAGAAACGGGCCTTCCGGTGCCGTCGGGCACGCTGCCATCGTGGGCGGCAGATAGATCAGCCACCTGGGATCAACGGCAAAACGGCTCATAACTTCCAGCGCGGCAAGGCTGTTTTCCTCGGAGATTTGCAAGGTGGATCTGAACCGGGTTTCGATCCGCATCTTGGTAGCATAATCGTCGAAATAAAGCAGACGGTCATGATCCTGTTGTGCGGACAGGGATTGGTCAGCATCCAAAGGTTTAGCAGGGATCGCATATTGCGTTTTTGCCGGAACGGAAACCGTTTCCCGCTCGGGCCAGCGTAGCGCGGTCAGTTTCCCGCCAAATACACAGCCAGTATCGATACACATGGTATGGTTCAGCCATTCGGCGTCGGCCATCGGCGTGTGGCCAAAGACGACATCGGCCTTGCCACGGTAATCGCGTGCCCATTCCAAACGCACGGGCAGGCCAAACTCATCGACCTCGCCGGTTGTCTCGCCGAACATGGCAAAGTTGCGCACATGGCCCGAGCCGCGCCCGTGCATTTCCTCTTTCAGCCCAGCGTGGGCAATGACTAGATTGCCATCCGCCAGCCACGCATGAGAGCGTAGATCCCAAATGAATTCCGAGACCTGCTTACGGAAGGCGTCCGAGGTCTTTTCAAGCTCGGAAACGGTCAGATCCAGACCATGAGTCTGCGTCACATTTCGGCCCTTCAGCCATTTGTTCAGCTTGAAGTCGTGGTTACCGACCACGCATCGGCCAGAGCCCTCATCGCACATACCCATGACCAGGCGCAAAGCATCCAGATTGCGCGGGCCCCGGTCCGTAATATCGCCGACAAAGAAAGCCGTGCGCCCCTCGGGGTGGCGGGCGCGGATCAGGTCTTCGGAACCGGCTTCGAACGGGTCTATCACGTATCCGAGGGTTCCAAGCAGTTCGGTCAGCTCATCAAAGCAGCCGTGGATGTCACCGATGATATCGAAGGGGCCATGATCAGCGCGGTTATCTGTCCAGAGGGGTTCGCGGGCAATCTCCAACGCATCCACGTCTTCGGGCGATTTCATGATCTGAACTTGACGGAAGCCCTCTTTCTGCAAACCGCGCATGCCGCGTCTGAGTGCCTTGGAGTGGTTGCGCGCCACATGCTCACCAAAATCGCGGCTAGGGCGATTTTGATTGCGTTCATGGCAAATCTTTGGGTCGATATCGAGCACCAGCGCCACAGGCAACGCATGATATTTGCGCGCGAGTTGTACGAGCTTTGCGCGATCCTCTCGTTTCACTGATGTGGCGTCAATGACGGTCATCAACCGACGTTTCAACCGAATCGATGCTGTGTAGTTGAGCAAATCAAAGGCATCACCCGTCGCCGCCAGATCGGTTTCATCATCCGAAACAATCGCCCGGCAGGCATCAGAAGACACAATTTCAGTTTCCAGAAAATGCTTGCGCGCAAAGCTGGACTTGCCCGAGCCGGTGGCGCCGATCAGGACAACAAGCGCAAAATCGGGGATGGATACTTTGGTCACCGTCTAAATTCCTCGGTCTTTGTGAAACCATTCGCGGCCATTCCACCAGGCGGGAAGCGCACCAGGTTTCTGTGTCTCAAATCTGGGGTCTGACACATGGACAAAAGTAAGCAGGTGCTTGCCAAAAAGAAGATAGTCACGCGACGCGCTGGTGAATATGTCCAGTACGTGAAAGCCTTGACGCTCGTCTCTGTCCCAAAGCTTCTGAAAATCTTTTAGAACAACCACCGCATTGTCAGCAGTGTCAAACGGTTCCGACCTTACAGCATCATTCAGCGCGTCAAAATTCAACATATCTGGGCAGGACCCAAACTGGGCTTCCCACTTCAGCTCTTTGACAGCTGATGCAAGAAGTGCAGCGTCTGAAGAGCAATCAAAATGGCAAACGTGATACTCAATTTTTTCCAGTGTTTGAATCGCTTGCAGCATATTCTCGGGCTTTAGAAACAGCGTTGTAGGGCTGCATTGCAAAAATGGCCAATCTGCGCGTTCATGTGGAGCAACCATCATTTATCCCCCTTCACAATCGATCGCAGCAACGCGTCACCTTCAGCCATCAGATCTGGCCGTTCGTCCTGTTTGGCAACGACCTTTGCCCAAGCGATTTGATCTTGGATGAAGGCGTCAATCATCGGGATACGCGCGCCGCGCCCGATTTCTTTCGCTGTGGATTTCAGCACGAGCAACCGTTCAATCTGGTCCACCAGATTGCGCGCCAGCTCTTGTTCGTCAACAAGCGCCTGCAAGTTCATGGGTGGCTGAACCGAAGGGTTTTGCCTGATCCATGAAATCGCCAGAGCGGGCCGCAGAATGTAGAAGTATTTTTTCAAGGACACATCGGGATTGTCCCCGACATGCTTGTTCCACTGCTTCACCGCCAGATTGCGATAGTGATGCAGGCAGGCGGCGCCAAATGTGGTTTTGTCCGCAAATTGGATCAGACGGTCACAGATCGCATCATTCCAGCGATATCGGATCGGGCTCGACAGCCATTCCAACAGCACGGGATTGGGCTTGATCAGAAGACCCAGCGCCTTGCGGATATCCCATCCGTTAATGTCCCAATCGCCTTCGATGGGCAGTTCAATGACATCGCGGCCGGGTTCGATGCTGAGGTACCAATCACGCTGATGGGCATAGATGAACCGCACATCATAATCGCTGTCAGGCGACGGAAACCCCCAGGCCCTGCTGCCGCTTTCGATAGCAAAAAGAATGCGCACGTCGTGATCGGCCTCTAACGCAGTCAGCTTGGATTGGATAACTACTTCGATATCGGGCGCGACGGAGGGGGTGAATGCAGGCAGGCTTTTATTCATGCTTTCAACACCTTCACTTGACCTTCTCCGCAATACCAAGGGCATCACAAAATACGTTGATTTGCGCTTGCCGATAGTTGATGTCCTTTTCCTCCAGACGAATTGCCCCGATCTTGGGATCAATCTTCAGGAATGCCTGCCAATAGGCTTTGTCGGGACCATCGCTTTCATTGAAATCATCATAGGCAAGTTTGATCGCTGAAAATTGTGAGAGCACATCGTGCTTCTCAGGGGAAAATGCTATTGAACTCAGGCTGACAGGGTTTGGCTGTCCGGTGCCTATGATGGGCTCAGGGCGAGTGCCAAAGTGGTCCGCCATATAGCGCACCAATCGTGCGGTTTCTTTCCCGCAGGCGACAATTTTCACACCATGCTCTACCCATCCCTCTGGATTGAAGTGAACTCCGTGAGGTAGGTCGTCAAAATACGCACGGGGGTAATTTTTTCTATCCCTGAGTCCCCAAGGGTGCCAGCGTTTGATGTCCAGATCAAAACCAACCAGGTCGTCCTTGTAGATGCCCTGGCAGCACAGAATAAGACGCTCTCCATTGTTGTCTTGATTCTCTGCGGTGATGTTCGTGATCCCGAGGTTTAAATTGATGTATTTGGGCACACCGTCTTCCCAATGAGCCTCTGCTTCACCGGCATCTTCGTCATCAAAGGAATAAGGGTTGTGGATCGGTCCTTGAATACGCATTTTCAACCCTCCTGTTTGAACACAGCCATCTGTGATGGACCGCCATGGGTGTCGTCAACCGGCCCCAAAGGCGTGAAGCTGACGCGATAGCCATGTTCTTCAGCCACGATATTGGCCCAGCTTTCGAATTCCGCTCGGGTCCATTCGAACCGATGATCCGGATGGCGCAGTTTGCCGTCCTTCAACCCCTCGAACAGCACGTTGTATTCGCGGTTGGGCGTTGTCATGATAACCATCTGCGGGCGGGCATCAGCGAATAAGGACATCGCAAGCGCCGACAAGCGGTGCGGCTCGATATGTTCGATAACCTCGACCAAGGTCGCCGCGTCAAACCCTTTCCAACGCCGGTCGCCATAGGTCAGGCTGCCCATCTGCAAAGACACGCGTTCCGACATAGCATCACCTGCCTGATGCAAGCGCAGCTTGCGATGGGCGCGTTCCAGCGTCCGCACCGAGGCATCCACGCCGACAATGCGCGACAGGCCGCGTTCCTTGATCAATCGCGACATCAACTTGCCTTCACCACAACCCAGATCAAGCACCGATGATACGTTGTTCTGCTTCAGAACCTCTGCCACCGTGTCCAGTCGCAACGCATGCAGACGCAGCGGTTTTTCCAGCTGTTCTTCCGGCTTGGCCTTGGTTGCAATCTCGGGTTCTTCGTCCTGAGGTGCGGTGTCTTCCAATCGGGCAAGCGCCATATGCATCAAAGACTTGCGGTGTTTCAGCGCACGTCGTGTGATCAGCTCTTTGTCGGGGTGTTCGGACAACCAGCCCTCGCCCTTGGCCAGCAGTTTTTCGATTTCTTCTTCGCTGACATAATAGTGCTTGAAGTTGTCCAGTACCGGCACCAGAACATACAGATGCTTCAGCAGATCCGCCAATCGGATCGTCGCAGACAAGCGCAGCTCAATGACCTGATCCTCGCTGATCTCGGTGGGGGACAGAATGCGGTATCCCAGCGGCGCGAACAGGCGCTGAAGCAGCTCCAGATCTCCCGCCAAAGCAACCGGCAGCACCCGGATTTCGAACGGCAACGCACGGTCTGCCAAAGCCTGCCGATCCTTCGATTTCCCGGCCATCGACTGCGCAAAAGACCGGCCCATCGCCACCGATAGGAACGAGCTTGCGACGAAGGGGCGATCATTCACGTACTGTGCCAGCAGGCCATCACTGTGCTGATTTTTCCCACGCACCAGGCCGACCGGATCGACCTCGAGATGCATCACCGCCGTGCTGCGTTCCGCGGATTTCTGCGGATAGAAGATCGACACCTCGCCCACCGAGGTCGAGCGGGTATGCAAATGATCGGGATGCTTGTGCAGCAGAAACCCAAGGTCGCTTGCGGCATAGTCTGCATCTGTCGGGGCGGTTAGTGTAATTTCAAGCTGCATGATCGTGTCACTTAATTCGTTAAAAACGCCTTGGCATAAACTTTGATCAGGTCGATAGGCGACCAAACCGCCGCCACTTCAACCATAAGATATGGATAAACGCCAATGATTTGCGCGAAGGGCGCCGGGGATTACCGGCGACCCTTCTTTTTGGTTTTCCAGAATGGCGGCACGTCACCGGCCATGATGCAGCCATAGGGATCGATATAATCTTCGATCTCGGCCAGATCATAGGATTTGATCTGTGCGACCACGTTGTCGGCGTTCTTATAGCTCGACGGCAGTTCCGACGCGTCCACGGCCCCGGCATGGAAGCGCACGTCCAGCCCTTCGGTTTCCGCCTTCAGCATCTGATCCGGCGTCACCGATCCCATCCGGCGCTTGTGCTCAGAGCGCGAGAAGTTACGCCCCGCGCCGTGCGGGCTGAAGCCAAGACCGTGATCGGCATCCTTGCCGCGCACCACCAGTACCGGCTCGGACATGTTCAACGGAATAAGCGTCAGCCCCGTCGCGTCGGCGGCATATCCATCCCAAGCAGGGGTCGCCCCCTTGCCGTGATAGAACAAATCACTCCGTTTGAAGACGAAGTTATGCTCGTTCCAGAACCGCTCGCCGACATTGCCCACGCGCGCGGCCTCGACCGTCGCTTGGTGGATCGCATTGTGGTTCGCCTTGGTCCATTTACGGATCAGCTGCAGCGCGTCCCAATAGTCACGACCTTCCTGCGTATCTGCAGGGATCCAAGCGTTCTGCTTGGCGGTCTCGGGCGACAATTCCTTGCGGAATTTCTCGGCCACATGCATCCCATGCTTGTACAGCACAGCCCCCGGCCCACGCGAGCCATGATGCGTCACCATGGCCGTACGTCCAGTCTTGCGCGACCGTCCAACAAACAGAAAGTGGTTCCCGTCGCCCTGCGTCCCCATATGCTCTTGCGCCATGCGCAGGATCTTGGGGCTGTTCAGGAACGGGTTTTCGCGAAACGCATCCAGAAGCTTCAAGGACGTGGTGAAACGCTTGCCTTGCGGACGTCCGCCGGGCCCGAAATGCGTCACTGCCTGCGCCGCATCCAGCACAGCCTTGGGATCTGCATCCCCAAGATCCGTCAACATCACCGAACAGCAAATGTCGGCCGAGTGCATTCCCGGATGGATCGCATTGCGTGCGGCGACCACTCCGCCCACCGGAATGGTGCCGACTGGCCCCGCCGGACAAGCATCAGGCATGATCGCGCCAGCCTCGATCGTCGGCGTCCGCATCAGCGCGGTCATAGTCTCGCGCACCTTGACGACATTGTCTTCTTCGTCGGGATGATCGACATCGATATTCTGATGAAACGAGACCTCACCCGGCGCACGCAGATCCATGGTCGGAGGGACGGGCACAATCTCGCTTTCCAGCTCTTGCCGGATGCGGACCAGACCAAACCCCTCGGCGCGCATCTCGTTGGCTTTCGCCAAAAGCGCAGGGAATTGCTTGCCAGGGCGATGCCCCCAGTCTTTCAGATGGTCCCCGGTCACGGGGTAGTTTTGAGTTTCTTCAGTCATTTAAGTCTTCCAATATGTCGCTTTGGGATTTGGAATAAACTGGTGCCAAGTCCAGCAATCTGAGCTCTCGGTTCCGACCAAAGAGTCACAACTGCAAACTCGATTGGGACCGTCGCCACCATCCAACCCACAGCATCCATTCAGCCGCGTCGTATCATCGGTCAGGCCGACGCAGTCGACTATGTCGCCGAGGTTCATCCACTTCTCCGCATGCCCCTCAGGGTTCCAACCCGGAACTGCCTTTTGCCGTTCGTGCAAAACTTCGTTCGCAATGACGAGCACATGACCTTTAGGCACAGGATGAATTTCCTCTTCGTAGCGGTCATCATTGCGCAGATCGCAAAGGCGGTTCATTGCCTCGACATTGTCAATCTCGCACAGCCAATTTGAAAGGCGCGCATTGCAGTTCTTGCAAAACAGAGCGGTCTTCATTTCACCTGTCCTCTTTCACTTACGGTCCCCTGACCGCTCCATTTTCGTGTGCAGAAATCCATGCGATCACGGACTGCGTTTGATGTGTCATTGACGAGCAGTTGATAGGTCGCGCTGTGCGCCTCTATCCCTTCTCGTATCAGATGTTCGGCGGCCAGTTTTCGCACCATCGCTGATTTGTCGCGGCCAGCCGAGGCCAAAACTGCGCGCACCGTAGCCGCTGGTACCTGAACGTCACGCTTGTCCCATTTCTGTATCCGGCGGCGAAGATTGTAGGCCTTATCGACCCACTGCCATTCCGTGGACACATGCCATCGTGCGCAGCCCTCAAGAAGCGTTTGCACCGCCACAGCCCGTACGAAAGTGGACCGCGCATCGACTGCAAGTTCTGGCAGGAGGACATCAAGATCAATGGTCCGCAAATTCTTACGCAGCAAGCGCGCCATGGGGCCTGACGTCTCTTGCAGTAGCGTCAGACGAAGGGCATTTTGCCATTCGCGGTGATCCTTAAGATCTGCCGCTGCGACAGCCCCTCCTCGTTGCCAATCATCAATCCGATCAACGGTGAAAAGGACAAGATCCTTCAGATCATCTGCTGTCCATCCCGGCAACAGCTCGCGCAGCTTAACGTGCGCGGCAAACCTGACATTCTCTACCCAATCATTGCATCGCAAAAGCAAAGCAGCGCGTCCCGCCGTATCAACCGGATTAAAACACTGAACCGCCTTCTCACGGAGATAGCCATCATGCGCATGTATGAACAAAGCCGCGACTTTCTGGCTGTCCGCTATCTTATCCTTTACATCCACCTGCCGAGGCTTCTTCGCCGCCGACAATATCGCCTTCGCAAGGCTTGGCCGTGGCCGATAGCTGGCAGTACACAGGCGCCTGCGAAGGGGCTCGTCAAGTTTTGCCATTTCCAACGAAGGCAAATCTGCACGTAGCGCATCATAAAGACTTAGCGCCGAATGCGTTTTGCCGTCGTATGTTGCACGAGCTGCAGATTCTGCGGCTTCAAGTAGCTGTTCCTGATTGCAGGTCATAATCCTGTACCTTGATGGTCCGGCGACAAGGGAGAAGAAACGTGAAAGACCCGCCCCGCATCTGAATGGGCAGATGCGTTTTCCGTCTGGGCGCCGGCAAGGAGGGGAGTTGAACCCGCTCGGTCTTCCCGTTCTGCGCCATGTAGTTCCTTCGGCATTCGCCGGGGTATTCCTGTGTTTACGTTTCAGTCAGTCGCGCAATCGCATGGTCCAGACGCATCGGGCGAAACCCCGTTGCATCGACGCCAACATTTCCGCGTCGCTCACCCGAGATGAACTCGGGCGCATGGGTGTGGCAGTGCAGATGCACATTGCCGCGAAACCAGCCGTCCCATTCCTCGATTGGATAGTGGAACAGCACCGCCCGCACCCGATTGCTACGCACCGTCATGTAATCGCGCCCCCATCCTTTGGGATCGTGATTACCCTGAAGGCACACGATATTGCCGTGCAGGCGCTGCAGATAAGTCTCGGCCGTTGCGTCGTGAAACGCAAAGTCACCAAGGTGATACACGGTATCCTGCGGGCGGACGGTCTGGTTCCAATTATCGACCAAAGCCTCGTCCATTTCGGTGACCGAGCCAAAAGGTCGGTTCGCCAGCTTGATGATATTGGCATGCCCGAAATGGGTGCAGCCTGTTACGTAATCCGCCATATTCTCTTTCCTCACGAGCCTCGACGGCGCCGTCATATGGTTCATTCTGTTTCGGGTCCGGGGGACAAGTGATCATGAGAGGCCCTGCGGCGATCGTTCAATAGCGATGTACTCCCACGGGCATTCCCCCGGATAGTTTTGGCTGGAAAGGCAGGAATCGAACCTGCAACCTACGGCACCAAAAGCCGTTGCTCTGCCAATTGAGCTACTTTCCAATTTGCGCTCGGCGACAAGGGTGTGGCGAAACGTTCCTGCTCTACCAGACTGAGCTACGTGACCATGATTGGCGGCCACGGCGGGATTCGAACCCGCGACCCGGAGATTAACAATCTGTAGTTCCACCGGCATTCGCCGAGATGCCTTGCGTTCAAAGCTGATGGCGCGGTATGAGGTTCCGCCCGTGCCAATGAGCGCCCGCCAGGTGGAGGAGTCGAACCCCCAGATAGCCTCGTATTGGGCCCCGCCCCATCAGCATTGAACGCAAGTGTATTTCCTTTTCTTCATTTCGTTTGTCTCTGGCGACAAGGGGATGCGAAACATTTCCGCGCGTTTACCAATTTCGCCACATCGCAAACCGCGATGGTGGGACTCGAACCCACAATGAACGGGCACCTGAAGCTGTAGTTCCGCAGGCATTCGCCAGAGAGTTATCCTTTCGTTGGTCCTCGGGCGGTCGCCCGCCCGAGGGGTTACAGTTCGATCTTTCCGATCTCGCCAACCCAGTGATCCGGGCCGGTTTGACCGTAGGCAAAGGCCGCTATCTGGTCAAAGACCGCGTCCGAGAACCCGCCGACATTCAGCACGTCTTCACGCGTCTGTGCCTGCGTGGTCCCGTATGGGGCGATGTCGATGCAGACCAATTTGGCCTTTGGGTTCCGATGCTTGATCTTCTCCCATTCCGACATCATCGCCGTGTTCCGCCCACCAGCGCGGGCATCCACCCACGACTGGTTATCGGACACGAACACCACCAGATCCGGGGCGCGACCGCGTTTGTTCAACCACACCAGAGGCGCGGAACAGTTCGTGCCGCCTCCGGCCATTGCGGCCAGACGTTCAGCATTGGTCAGGACCGTATCGCGCGGACGAAGACGTACATCGCGTACATCAAAGTCAAACGGCAGGACCTGACAGCCACGGTTCACGCGGGTGAACGCTGCAGCCACAAGAGCCGCCACATCCACGTGGCGCACAGCCGAGGTCGCCCCCGGACGATACCCGGTCACAGGCATGGTCATCGACCCGGACACATCCGGGCACACAACCACTTGGCCATGGATCTTCGGCACATTGCCCACCGCGATTTCCATCGCGTCATGCAATGCATCGACGATCTGATGCGGCATATCCGGCGTCACATTCTGCGCAGTCACCATCAATTGGTACGGGAAGACCCGCGCCTTCGAGATGACCTTTGCATCACGCAGCAAAGCTGCGACGTGGTCGACATTCTTGCGCACACCAAACACACCGTGACGGTGGAAGGTGTTCAGGTTCTGACGAACCATCTGCCACGATCCTTTCTGCGCCAGCCGCGCCCAGTGATGGGACGACAGTTCAAGCTGAGTCAGCATCTGGAACGGCACATCCGGCACCGGACCTTTCCCGGTTTCCTTGAATACCATCCAGTCGCGCAGAACCTGTGGCAGCCGTGCCGTATCGCACGGCCGCCCGACGATCCAAGCAAACAGAGCTTCCCGTTCCGACGACGCCGGTTTCGGGTGCACCATCTTGATCACGTCGGCCAAAGACGGGTCATTGCCGATATTGGCCTGCAAAAGCGCACGATCCGTGGCTGTGTTCAGCCAGTTCTGCACCATCGCTTTCGGGGCGGACCCCAGCGACTTACGCCCAGTCTGACCCGAACGGACCACTTGGACGAAGTTGCGCAGCATCTTGCCGTTATCAACGACACGACCAAACACTGCACGAAACAGAACCGGATCACGCCGGGCCAGTACGGCCAGCAAGACCGCAGGCATATCCTTCATATACCCGTTCTGGCGGGCATAGATTGTTGCCTGCGCCAAGAAGCGCGGGTCCACAGATTCCGCCACGTCCACGACATATTCCAGTTCGTCTTGAGCGGATTGATAGAACATGCCCCCGAAAGTGCCAGTCACGGCCACCTGCGCCAAGGCATGCGCATCGGAATAAGCATAGGCCGGAGCGCCAGCGGCGTTCTTTGCAGTTGCTTTCGGCAGCAACCGGCCTTTCATCGATGCAAACACGGATTTGTTTGCCATTGCTCTCGTCCTTCTTTGTTTTGACGAGACTGTTTTGGCATGAAGGGTGGGCGGGTGTGAGGAAAAACGAAAATTCCACTAAGTAATTGTTATATAATGATTATAATCAATATTGTCAGATCAATCTTCGTCATATACGATACAATATTATAAGATATTAGATATTTGGATATTGCCATGAAGAACGTCGTGATCGGCTTTCTGGGAACTCAACTCGACATGGGCAAGAAACGTCGGTGGAGACCGACGATCAGCCTTGTGGAACATGACCATTTCAACGTTGATCGGCTCGAAATTCTATTCGACATGCGCTTTAATCGGCTGGCCAAGCAGGTGAAGCGCGAGATCGAGGAACGGTCTCCGAACACTGAGGTGCTGTTGCAGCAGCTTGACCTGAAAGACCCGTGGGATTTCCAAGAGGTTTATGGCAAGCTGTTCGACTTCGCCCGCTCGTATGGGTTTGATGATGAACGCGAACGGTATCACGTACATCTGACCACTGGGACGCATGTGGCGCAGATCTGCTGGTTCCTGCTGACGGAAAGCCGGCACGTCCCCGCGCACCTGATCCAGACCGGTCCTCCGGGCCCGGAAGACGATACGCCAAAGTTCGATGTCATTGATCTGGACCTCAGCCGCTATAACGCGCTTCAGCAACGGTTTGACCAATTGTCGCGGGAATATAGCGATCAGTTGAAGGGCGGGATCGAGACCCGAAACCCGTACTATAATGACCTGATTGATCGCGTCGAACTCGTCGCCAGTAACTCGGACGAGCCGATCCTTTTGTTGGGCGAAACTGGTACAGGTAAAACCGAGTTAGCCGAGCGTATTCACAGCCTCAAACTTGATCGACGCAGGATCAAAGGGCGTCTGGTCCATGTGAACTGCGCGACGTTGAACGGGCCGGATGCCATGGCGACCCTGTTTGGTCAGCGCCGGTCTTATCTTGGAACGGCAGGAACCGAACGCAGTGGCTTGCTGCGCGAGGCAGACGGCGGTGTTCTGTTTCTGGACGACGTGGACGAGCTGAACCCCAATATGCAGTCGGTCCTGCTGCACGCGATTGAAACCGGACGGTTCTATCCGCTGGGCTCGGATCACGAGATTTCCAGTCGGTTCCATCTGATCGCCAGTGCAAATCGGGATCTTCGCGGTCTAACCGCCTCGGGGGAGTTCCGCCAAGACCTGCTTGCGCGTCTGAACACTTGGAGCTTCACCTTGCCCCCACTTCGCAGTCGCACCGAAGATATCGAGGCAAATCTGTTACACGAGTTGGATCGCTGCGAACGGGATCTTGGCACGCATGTCGGCTTCAATTCAGATGCCCGTTCGCAGTATCTGGACTTTGCCAAAAACCCTGCGACGCGTTGGCCTGGCAATTTTCGTGACTTTTCGGGTTCGATCCGACGGTTGTGTACGCTGGCCCCGCGTGGGCGGATCACGCGCACTATGGTGGCAAGTGAGATCGAGACGCTTCAGGAGGATTGGAAATCAGCTCAGTCCAATGACGACTATAGGCTGGTGGCCGATGTGATGGGTGACGCCGTATCGGATGTGGACCCGTTCGACCTTGTGCAACTGGCCGAAGTGATCCGCACCTGCCGCAATTCATCCAGTCTAAGCGCAGCTGGGCGGGTGCTGTTTGCGGTCTCTCGCGGCAAGCGAAAGACCCAGAATGACGCGGATCGTCTTAGGAAATATCTGGGGAAATTTAATTTGGAGTGGGGGGCGTTCTAGCCGGGTGGGGGCACGGTTTTCGGGTTCCAAGTTACGGTTACTCGGCGGCGATGTCCTGCAGGTGACTTTTCAGCCCCAATGCCTGTGCTGCGGTTTTTGGATCAGCGCTGTTGGCCAAAAGCCACCCCTGTATCTGAGCTGGGCTGTGCCTTTGATGTCCCAACTGCTGCTCGAACATCCCGGCCAAGCCGTGTTCATCAGGGAAAAAGCGCATATACAGCCGACGGGCCGTTGCTGCGCTTACCAATCCAAGTTCAGTATGCACATCGGCGCGGCCGGGGCGGATTAGGGCCGGATCCAGCCTTTCCTTGTGGTTTGTGGTCATGACCAACGCACGGCCTTCCTGAGCTGCAACGCCATCGATGGCATTAAGCAAACCCGAGAAGCTGACGCCCGAGCGTTTTTCCCCACCTTCGCGTTGTGTGAACACAGCGTCTACATCCTCGATGGCAATCAGCGCCCCTTTGGGGGCGCACATCATCGCTTCGCGCAGATCATCATCCGTCAGCGTTGCCCGCCCGATATCCAGCGTAGCGATATCCAGCGACAGTTCTGAAGCTAGGCCACGAATGAGGCTTGATTTTCCTGTGCCCGGAGGTCCGAAGAACAAATACCCCCGCCGCCACGGAACACCGCGTTCAGCATACCAGTCGCTGGCACCATAGAACCAACGCATGTCACCCAGAACTTTCTCGATGCGATCGTCATCCACCAGCACCGTATCGATGGAACGGCGCGGGACATCCCCGACATGATCCCACCAATCTCCTTTCAGAATATGAAGGCCGGGGCCGATGCGATCCTTTGTCTGGGAGAGTGCGCGCCCCTCGGCGATCCACCCCAGTATCGTCTCGACCCTCCCGAACAGGACGGTGACGTTCAGCACCTCCATCGGTCGCTGGTTGTGCGATGCGCCTACTTTTGACTTCTCATTGATGTCGCGGTCCAACCGGCAGAGTTTTCCTTTCCAGATAAACCAATGCCGTCCCGGGGCAGGTGCATAGCCCTTTGTTCCCCGAGCCCACTTGCCGTCTGTCATGCGGACATGGCGCGCATGGGACAGGACGTTGTTATGCTCCATCCAGATACAGAAATGGCGATATGCCTCGCTTCGGTTGTCGAGCGTCAGACTGACCCAAACACGCCGCACGATCGCATGGTACAACGCCGTAAACGCGACGCGTAGAAAGGCAGCTGCGACCCCGAACACCCCAAGCGCCAAGCCGCCCGCGAAGAAGTCGCTGGTCAGGGCACCGGTCAGGAATTGATCGATGGTATCCATGCTAACCCCCTTTCACTTCGCGAAAGTCGTGGCCTGTGAAGCACCGTACCGGGTTGCCGCGCTCTAATGCATGATGCAGCACGTTGCGGCGTGCCTTCTGCGCTTCTTCATCCGCTGCGATTTGGGCTGCCATCAAATGTTGAAGACGCCCCAACGCCAGAGATTTGTTGCGATGTTGCGAACGTTCTTCACGCGCCACCGCAGAAAGCCCGGTTGGCGTGTGCGTTGCGCGCACCGCGCTGTCAGTTGTGTTTTGGTGCTGCCCGCCGGGCCCTCCGGCACGAAAAGTATCAAATGTGACATCACGCGGATGAATGTGTTGCGGTGTTTGCGCCGGCGCAGGCAAGTCGAACACGCCGATGAACCAGTTGGCCCGTTTGTGTGTCGGACGCAGCTTGCTGCTTGCGCGCCATTGGATCGTGCCGCGCCATTTTTGCGCAAATACTTCCGCGTCAGCACCCCCGATCAGCACGGCAGCCGACTTGAAGCCGTGTTTCGTGCGCGCTCCGTTGACGTCGAAGTCGACCGCGAAACATTCGGCTTCCCTGCGCATCACGTCCAACACGCCAGCAACAGCTTGCTGGCACTCGGCTGGGCCGCCGCCACTGGTCACCAAGAGAGAGATCTGTCGAAGAACCGTCATGACCGTCTCCCGTCACGCGTTTTCTTGAAGGTCAGAAGCGGATGGAACTCGGCCACGCGATGTCCAGCGCCTGTACGCTCCAGATCCTCGGCGACGGCCTTGGAGGACTTATAGGCCAGTGGCGCCTCTTCAATAAGAAGGTCGCGATCTTCGCACAGGACGCGCCCGCCAAACGGCGTGCGTTGCATCCCCTCGATATCTGATCTTTTCGCCCGCACACGACCATGCATAGAGGAACGGTCGTACCGCCGTCCCGCACCATGAGCGAGGCTTCCAAGCGCATCCCCATGGCTTGAAGCGTCCATCAGAAAGCTTGCACTTGCCCGCGATCCAGCAAGCGGAACAAATCCTCGGTCAGCGACTGCCGCACCTTTGCGATGCAGCCAGCCCTCACCATGCCGCGCAAGCAGATTATGCGGCGCATCGACAAGCCGTGTCAGATCCGCCCGAAGCGCCTCGGCCGCCCGTTCTGCAATGATCTGACGATTGAGGCTGGCCCAGCGAACTGCATTACCATGATCTTTCAGATAAGCCCGGGCCGCGTCGCAATCTTCTTGCAGTCCGGCGTAAGCCCCTGGTGGCACGGAATCTAGAACGGCATTTCCAAGACCACGCGACCCGGAATGCACAAGAAGATAAAGCCGTGATGCGTCAAGGCCGGTGCTTCCCTCTGCTTCAGCCACGGTCTGCACCTCGCAGAAATGGTTGCCGCCCCCGATCGTGCCCAAAGATGTGGCAAACATATCGGTTGGAAGGCCGACACTTTCCAGTCGCCAACCCTGATCTTCGGACCCAGGTTCGCCAAGAATACGCATCCGGGGCAGCGCCTTTTCCAGCTTCAGTTTGCGCACAGGCAAATCAAGCTGGAACAGCGACATACCGCATCCGATATCATTGCCGATCAGCTGCGGGAATATGCGGTCCGCCAGAACCGCACACCCAACCGGCCCGTATTTGCCAGGATGCAGATCAGGAAAAGCTGCGACCCTTTGCACGCCGGTCCAGCCGGCGATCTCTTCGAGTTGTTGTTCGGCCCGTCCTTCGATCCAGGCCGTAGATGTATAGAATTTCGTGATGACGCCGTCGCCGGACACAGCTGACGCGCGACCATCCAAGACAGAATTGCCCATGTGATAGTACCCAATAAATGTATGTAGATGCGCCAGTGGTGAACCGGCGAATTGGATCAAACCTGATCTGATTTCAGCTTAGGTGTTGATCGGCCCCGAAAGGGCGAAATGACGAATAAGCATGTATATCCCTTTCCTAGTTGGGGTTACGATTTGGGTCCGATGGACCAGTTGGAGGCCGCTTCATAAAGCGGCTGGTGATTCCTTCAAAGTTCTTTGAGCCTGATCAATAGGAGGTGTGACTAAATCGCAACACGTCTGTATCTCGGCGGCCACTGCGCCGACGTCATAAAACATCACCAATAATGCGATGTGCTTCCCAAGTTTCAGGTGGCTCTAGCTTTTTAGCCAGATGGTCGATGACGGCATCTGGAACCGCATCCGACCTGCCTCGGTTCTGCTGGTGCAGCTGTTCGGGACCCACCTCAACATAGGCGATCTCAATATACGCGTCATAGTCCCGGAGGAGACGCAATATCTTTGATCTGTTCTGCCGTGTGACGTTTGTTGCGTTCCAGACAAAATCTGTGCCTGCCCGCAGATGCTCCCGTGCACGTTCATGGGCGGCCTGAATGACCTGCCCCTGATTGTCTGTCGCTGACACGCCGAATTCCTCGCGGATCAGATCGAGGCTGACAACCGGATGATGGGTCCGATTGTTGGCAATCCAAGTATCCTTGCCAACCCCGGGCAGGCCTGACATGACGGTAACGCTGCACCTAAATTCTTCATGTGCTGCGTAGTGCGGATCACGATCAGGCAGATCAAAGTAAGACACGCGGCTTTCGTCGTTTGCGAAGGGAAATGGTCGATCAGAGCAACCCGCTTCCTCAAATGTCGCTGTAGCGAGGTCAACGCTTTCAAGGATTGTTTGCTTATCCTGACAGGTTCGGCCCAATGCATCCGCTTTGGCGTGCAGGCAAAGGTAATCAGGACGGCACCGCCAGGAAGTTTCAATGGCCAGCCGCTCGGGATCGTCGCGTTCAATCAGCCAGAATGGCAACTGATGCTGGTTGATGATCCCACAAAGGGCTTCGCGCCACGCAAAAGGAGATCCTGCATGCCAAAGCAGTTGTCGGGCGATAGACGCCCCCACCCGGGAATGACCCCGCGATGAAATGCGCCCATTTTCCTCGTGCTTTGTGACGGCAGGTTTGCCGATATCATGCAGGACTGCCGCCCAGAACAGATAGCTCTGATCGATCGGCGGCAGGGACCGCCATTCCTCATCCGCGACGATTGCCTCAACCACCATCCTTGTATGGATGCCCGCATTCCCCTCAGCATGGTGGATTGGATCCTGTGGGCAATCGTCCAGCACAGCCAACTCCGGCCAAAGAGACCAGATGGCAGTCCAATCCGGTTGCCAGGTTGGACCAGTGGGAATCAATGACAACAACTGCTGATGGGTCACAGTGGGTTTTGCCGATTTATGCATCATAGGCTCCTTCCTCACCAAGTCGGGGCGCAAAGATGTCGACCCCATCGGCCAGAGCGTTGGGCAGTATCGGCCGATCATGCCAGTGACCATCCGAGGCTTGAATCGCCTGATGGAAGTCAGCCCGTACGAACTTGAAACGGTCCTGAACGCGTTCCCCGCTCTCAAGCTTGATGTACAATCCCTCGGCCAAATCACTGTCTTCGGTCTGTTGCTCAACCATATCGGGGCGGCTGTTTGACTGAACTGCTGCCTTTGCCAACACATCCCGCCAGCAATCCGATTTGTAGGGCGTGGACCTGACCATGGTATTGATCTGTTCGACCGACGTAAGTTCCCCTTCATGCACAACCGGCACCGGCATTACCGGCAAACCCGTTAACAAGGATCGGCGCGCGGCTGTACTCAGAAACTTCTCTGCTTCACGGTCCAGCACATCAAACTCCATGAAGTAATGCGGCAAGCGGTCATAAAAGACCGTGTGCTTGGCATACATCCATTCGCCATACATGACATAGCGATGGCCAAGCACAGGATAGAAAGTCTGTGCATGCGCCGCCGCCCAGGTTTTGAAGAGCGCAAAATGGCGCTCCCTGCCTCCACCCAGCAGAAAATGCCCCCTGCTTTGCAGCAACAGGTTTCCGTCTTCATCAAAGGAAACGGCGGAATTGGCACCGTCGAGCTTTTCCTCGATGATCAGATGTTGGCCTGCCAACTCTTTGATGGGTTTGTCGTCCGCAATATCACCGACCTGAAGGCGCGAACCCTCAATGTGCCGCGTGCGCGGATATTTGTAGATTTTCATAGCTGTCTCACAATGTACCGAAGTCATACAAAAAGCGCCCGGCCAGTATGGTCGGGTTAAAGGCTAGATATGTGTGCAAGCGTTACATGGATCTTCCGTGGGGTTCAGAGTTGAGACAGAATACGCTCGATAATCGTAGAGCGGTTAAAAATCAATACCGGACATGATAATGGGTAATGCTCCTAGGCTGTGTCATGATCGCAAAAAATAACCTGTGCAACTGATCTAACTCCAAGGATTGGATAGTCTAGAGGAAAGTGCCGAAAGGAATTTCCTTGCATTGCACATGACAAACACCCAACTAACCCGCTCAAATCAGAGGATAACCATCATGAAATTGGTTTTTGAAATTCAGAACCTGTGTGCTGCATCAGTCAATGCTGACGCGTCCGCAGCCGATTCATGGGAATTTTAAACCGCCTCTGAATGAGATTTCCGGAGGCTTTGGCCCCCGTTTGGTTCAGATTTTTGACCCCGGATGGCCGCCGTCTCCGGGGTTTTGAGTTTCGGGCCACATGCCATCCGCATCCGGTCCGATTTGAGATTGGCGCGCCAATGCCAATGGCCGTCTCATATGCGCTTGGCCAGCGTGTGTGTGACGGCACTCATGAGCCAAAGGAGAAAAGAAATGGCTATGAAACTGAACGTGAATGTCGGCACTGTCGGTCACGTCGATTACGGAAAACGACCATGACCTCTTCCCTGACGCAGATCCAGGCCGCACACTTGGGCGGGCATGCCTTGTCCTTCGATCAGATCGACAAGGCACCCGAGGAAAAGGCCCGTGGGATCATGATCAACACCAGTCACGTGAGTGCGAGTCCAACACCCGGACCTATGCCCATGTCGACTGCCCGGGGCGCGCTGACTATGTGAAGAACGTGATCACCGGCGCGTCGCAGATGGATGGCGCGATTCTGTTGATTGACTGCACCGAAGGTGCGGCCAAGCAAACGATCGAGCAGGAAACCGGCACGTTGCTGGAGGTACAGGGGTATGTAAACGCCCCCTTCATCTTCAGGTCTGCGCTGCAGTCTACTTGAGGCGGCTCAGCATGGTAACCTGGATGCACCCGAGCTGGCGTGCGTCAAAGATCTGGTGGATGCAATGGATCGTCACTTTCCGACCCGGTGAGGGACAGTGACAGTCCGTTCATGATGCTAATCGAAGGCGTGCATACCATTCCAGGCCGAGGCACCGTGGTGTCTGGCCGGGTTGAGCACGGTGTCATCAATATTGGTCAACCGGTCGAGGTGATCGGCCTGTCCAATGATGGCGCCGAGCTGGTCGTGACGGGGACTCAGGCGTTCCGCAAGGATGTGGATGAGCGGGCATGGTGTGTCGTATTCACCCCCAATTGCGACCCGCGTTGCCTATCTTCTTGATGCGGGTTTCGTAGAGGTTGGACAGCTCGTGTTTCTGCGCTTGGGTGTTGAAGGAAAGGGCGTAGCCCAAGCGGAACTTGTTGATGATCTCGGATAATATCTCGCCGATTTTGTATTCCAGCGTGTCGGCGTTGGTAGCCGTCAGGTGGAAGCCTGTCAGGTGGGGAAAGAGTTTTGTGTTGACGAACTCGATCAAGTCATCGCCGCGTTGCGGTCAATTTGGCCGCCCTTCTTGGGCGCGGCCCACGCCTGCCAGCGAGAACCGGGTTGGAGGATCGGGGCGTAGTCCTTGCCTTCATGCTCCGCCTCGTCCTGGCGGGTTCACCCATTTCTTCCCTTTCCCCTTTCTTTGCCGAGGCGGTTGCTGACTGAGCAGCCCGAAAACGTTGCCTGCAAAATCAAATCGCGACAGGTCCAATCAATCAAACCAGAGCATCAAGCCTGCGTGATGTTTTGATGTTTCACCTCTATGATTTAATGTCCCGCGTCGAGCGCCGCCCACGCAAGTTTAGAGAAAGGTGGGCGGTAGTGCTGCCTGCCACGTGTCTGAGATTTCCTAAAGGCCTACGCATTCAGCAGCAAGTGCTGGCGTTCCCATGGCGAAATCTCGCGTTGATATTCCTCGTTCTCGGCCCGTTTGATGTCGGAATACAGGCGGCAGAACTCTTCGCCCATCACTGTGCGCATCTCGTGGGCCTCGTCGAACAGGTCCAATGCCTCACGAAGCGAGGCGGGCAGGGGTTCTTCGGCTTCCCAGACCTCTTTCACGGCTTCAGCGCGGGGCTCTATCTGATTGATCATACCCAGATAGCCGCAGGCCAGCGATGTGGCGATGGCGATATAAGGGTTGGCGTCCATACCGATTACGCGGTTTTCCAATCGACGCGCGGCAGGGCCAGAATGAGGAACGCGTAACCCTGTCGTGCGGTTGTCACGGGCCCATTCGAGGTTGGCAGGGGCGGACTGACCTTCGACCGTAATACGGCGGAATGAGTTCACATAAGGCGCCAGAAGGGGCACCACATCCATCATGTATTTTTGCGACCCGCCGATGAACCAGCGGAACAGGTCCGACGCGCTGTCATCGTCATTCGAGAAGATGTTTTTGCCCGTCTCAAGATCCACAATCGACTGATGCACATGCATGGCGCTGCCCGGTTCATCCCGGATTGGTTTGGCCATGAACGTGGCGAAGACACCATTCTTAAGGGCTGCCTCGCGGATTGTGCGTTTAAACAGGAAGACCTGATCGGCCAGATTGATAGGGTCGCCATGGTTCAGGTTGATCTCGATCTGACCGGCACCGCCTTCCTGAATGACGGTGTCGATCTCAAGCCCCTGCGCCTCGGCAAAGTCATAGATTGTGTCAATCACCGGCCCGTATTCGTCCACGGCCGACATCGAATAGACCTGTCGGCTTGCGCCTTTGCGGCCGGTGCGTCCTATGGGCGGTTCAATTGGTTCGTTTGGATCGTGATTGGGTTTGGTCAGATAGAACTCCAACTCGGGTGCGATGACGGGATTCCAGCCTTTCGCAGAGTACAGATCCACAATCCGCTTCAATAGACCGCGTGGTGAAAACGCCAAGACGGATCCGTCGCGGTTATACATGTCGCAGATCACCTGCACGGTGACATCTTCTGACCATGGCACTGCACATGCGGTCGACATGTCTGCGCGCAGAACGACGTCCTGCTCAAGCCATTGGTTCTCGATCTCCATATCGACATACTCGCCTGAAATTGTTTGATAAAACAACGATATGGGCAGTGCGAGATCGGTTTCTGGGGCAAACTTTGCGGCTGGCATCGCCTTCCCGCGCGAGGTTCCGACAATGTCGGGGATGATGCACTCCACTTCTTCAATGCGACGCCCATCTGCGTAGGCGACAAAATCAGCGGACAAGTTCTGGGCCCAATCCAAGGGGCGCTTTGGTGACATCAAACCTCCTTTGGCGGCGGGTGTCATCCGACGCCGGTTCTTCGGAAAAGAGTTCGTTGTGGATATTTGATCAAATTATGGGGAAGGTCAATGGCCGCGTTGTGATCTGCGCTTTTCTCTCGAACATGTGGCGGGTTCGCGCTAGGCTCCGATCAAATATCCAATCTGGGGAGATGAGAGACATGAAGACACTGATGACCACCCTTTGCATGTCGCTGGCCGGCAGCGCAGCATTCGCCGCTGACCATTGCGCTGCGGGTAAGACGCTGGCCGATGGTGTTTTGACCATCGCGACAGGCAATCCGGCGTATTACCCTTGGGTTATGGATGATGCGCCGGAAAGCAAGCAGGGGTTCGAAGCCGCCGTGGCCTATGCCGTCGCAAACGAAATGGGCTTCGCTGATGAGGCTGTGACATGGGTGCGCACGTCGTTTGATGAGGCGATTCAACCGGGCGCCAAGAGCTTTGATTTCAATCTTCAGCAATACTCGATCACACCCGAGCGGGAAGAGATGGTGGACTTTTCACTGCCCTATTACAGCTCGGCGATGGCTGTGCTGACCACCAAATCCGTCGCTGATAAGGTCGGAGCGCCGACCATGGACGCGCTGAAGGGGTTGGTTTGGGGGGCGGGTGCCTCGCATACAGGGGCCTCGGTTGTGGCATCGGTGATCGCACCGGATCAGGATGTGCTGCTGTATAATGACAACACGGATGTGACTGCTGCGTTGCAGGCAAATCAAATTGATGCGGCCCTGTTTGATTTGCCGACTGCTTTGTATCTGTCAGCGGTTGTCGTCGAAAACGGAGCGCTGTTGGGCCAGTTCCCTGCTGATTTCTCGGAAAACCCGGATCAGTTCGGTCTGTTGATGGCAGATGCTAGCCCCTTGAAACCCTGCGTGGATGAGGCCATTGAGGCGTTGTCAGTGTCGGGCAAGCTGGCCGAGATTGAAGCCGAGTGGCTTCAGGCCGCAACCGGTGTTCCAGTGATCCAATAAGGCGGGCTTACACGCAGAATGACTCAGGCAGAAGACAGCCCGGCGATGCCGGGGCGGCGCGCGCGGTATGAAGCTGCGTTGCGCCGCCGCTCTATGTGGGTGGCGGGCGTGTCCACCACCCTTGTTTTTCTGGCGATCGTGCTTCTAGTGCCGCTGGCACCGGGGTGGGAGGCCGTCAAGAAGAGCTTCTTCAACTGGGGCGTCTTCGCGAAGACCTTTCCGGGGCTTCTGGACGCCTTCCTGCTTGACATAGCGATCTTCGCGTGGTGTGCGCCGTTGATTGCGCTGCTTG
Source organism: Aliiroseovarius halocynthiae (assembly GCF_007004645.1). Lineage (GTDB taxonomy): Bacteria > Pseudomonadota > Alphaproteobacteria > Rhodobacterales > Rhodobacteraceae > Aliiroseovarius > Aliiroseovarius halocynthiae. Next base: position 776,529 of record NZ_ML660019.1, read on the forward strand.
GTCTGTTCATCGCGATCTGTCGCGACATCCAGAAACCCGCGTTCTATCCGTTGCGTCTGTTCGCGGCAGTCTACACGGACGTGTTTCGTGGGCTGCCGGTCATTTTGGTCATCTATCTTGTGGGCTTCGGCATTCCCGGTCTGGGACTGCCGCGCCCGTGGAATTCGCCGTATATCTGGGGATCGCTGGCGCTGATCCTTGTTTACTCCGCCTATGTGGCCGAGGTCATCCGCTCGGGCATCGGGTCGATCCACAAAAGCCAAAGCGCGGCGGGATTGTCGCTGGGCCTGTCGAACGCGGATACGATGCGATATGTGGTTCTGCCTCAGGCCCTGCGCAACGTGCTGCCTGCCAACATGAACCTTGTGGTGGCTTTACAAAAAGATGTTGCGCTTTTGTCTTTTGTTGGCCCGGTCGAGATCTTCCGGCAGGCAGGGGTTTATAAGTCGCTCTATGCCAATTTCACGCCCTATGTCGGGGCGGCGATCATCTTTCTGGCCATCACCATCCCGATGACGCGATTTGCTGATCATCTGATGAATAAACGCCGCAAGCAGGAGCAATAGGCCCATGCTGTCGTTGAAGAACATTCACAAAAGCTTTGGCGGCCATCAGGTCTTGCGTGGCATCGATCTTGAGGTTTCGAAGGGCGAGATGATCTGCCTGATCGGAGCCTCAGGCTCGGGTAAGTCGACGCTTCTGCGTGCCGTGAACCTGTTGGATCCGGTCGATGATGGTGAAATCTGGTTTGATGGCGCGGATATTGCCGAGCCGGGGTTGGATCCCCAGCCCGTCCGCCAGCGGATCGGTCTGGTCTTTCAGTCCTATAATCTGTTCCCGCACATGTCTGCGGCCGAGAACGTCATGCTCGCGCCACGTCGCGTGAAGGGACTGTCGCGTGCCGCACAGCGTGGTCGCGTTGAAGAGTTGTTTGAGCGGTTCGGTCTGGGCCATCGCATTGACCATTATCCCGACCAGCTTTCGGGTGGGCAGCAACAACGTGTGGCCATCATTCGCGCGCTGGCCATGCAGCCTGACATCCTGCTGTTTGACGAGATTACATCCGCGCTTGACCCTGAATTGGTGGCCGAGGTGCTGGATGTGCTGCGGCAGTTGCGGGCTGAAGGTATGACGATGATCCTTGCCACGCATGAAATGGGCTTCGCGCGCGAGCTGGCGGATAAGGTTTGTTTCTTGGACAGCGGGCGCATTCTGGAAGAAGGCACGCCCGCCCAAATGTTTGACGCGCCAGCTGAAGAGCGGACGCGTCAGTTCTTGTCTCAGGTGCTGTAATTCCCGAAAGGCAAGCGTTTACAGGTGCTTGCCCATCTCGACCGCCGTATCCAACATGCGGTTCGAGAAACCCCATTCATTGTCATACCAGCTGAGGATGCGTACCATATTGCCGTCCAGAACTTTGGTCTGATCCAGCGCAACGGTCGATGAATGAGCGTCGTGGTTGAAGTCGATGGACACCAGCGGGCGCTCGGTCACGCCCAGAATACCTTTCAGAGGACCGTCTGCGGCTGCCTGAAGGGCGGCGTTCACCTCTTCCACCGTGGTGTCGCGCGAAGCTTCAAAGGTCAGATCTACGCAGGACACGTTCGGCGTCGGTACGCGGATTGAAACGCCGTCCAGCTTTCCGTTCAGCTCGGGCAGAACCAGACCGACAGCGCGGGCCGCGCCAGTGGTGGTTGGGATCATGCTCATCGCGGCAGCGCGTGCGCGATAGGGGTCTTTGTGCAGCGTGTCCAGCGTCGGCTGGTCACCAGTATACGAGTGGATCGTGGTCATGAAGCCTTTGGTGATGCCCACGGAGTCGTGCAGCACCTTAGCAACCGGAGACAGGCAGTTCGTGGTGCAGGACGCGTTCGAGACGTGAATGTCATCCGAGCTTAGCGTGTCATGGTTGACGCCATAAACGATGGTTTTGTCAGCGCCGGATGACGGGGCCGAGACCAGAACACGGCTTGAGCCGTTGTTGAGGTGAATCTTGGCTTTGTCGCCGGTGAAAATACCGGTGCATTCCAGCACGATGTCGACGTGGCCCCAAGGAAGATCGTCCGGGTTGCGAATGGCGGTCACGGCGATTTTGCCGCGGCCTGCATCCATCCAGTCCTCTCCAAATGTGACTTCGTTCGGGAAACGACCATGCACGCTGTCGAATTCAAGCAGATGTGCGTTCATCTCGACCGATCCAAGGTCGTTGATTGCGACGACCTCGATGTCTTTTCGCCCACTTTCATGAAGGGCGCGCAGCACCAGCCTGCCGATGCGACCAAACCCGTTGATTGCCACTTTGACCGTCATGCCCATCTCCTTCATTTTTTGCATGGGATTGTGAGCGCTAACATCGCAGTATTTTGGCGAAGGTCAAGGGGGCAGGGGGAGAAGGTCGCGGTATTGTGGTTTCTAGCGCCAGAAAGCGATCCATTCGGTCAGTTCGAGGAACTTTTGGGTCAAGAACACCAGATAGGTGCCATCCCAAAGGAAAATGTCCAACCCGCACAGCAACACGATCACGGCGCCAAGGGCGATGGCAAGCTGATTTGTCAATTGGGTGCTCCGGCCAGTTTTGCCCAATGTGGCAAGTCGCACAGGGCAGAGCAAGACAAAACGAGAGGGCAAAAGAAAACCCCCGCAAGCTGGGTCGCGGGGGTCAAATTATTCGATGGGGGTTGGGTTAGATGCGACCCATCTTCACGGCGAGATCCCCCATGCGGGTCGAGAACCCCCATTCGTTGTCATACCAAGCCAAAACGCGCACCAGACGGCCACCGGTTACCTTGGTTTGATCGGCAGCAAAGATCGAGCTTTCTTCCGTGTGGTTGAAATCGGTCGAAACCAGCGGTTCATCGTTATAGCCTAGGATGCCTTTCATCGCGCCCTCGGACTGTTCTTTCATCACCGCGTTCACATCCGCAACGGTGACATCTTTTTCAACGACGACGGTCAGGTCTACGGCCGAGACATTTGGGGTCGGTACGCGTACGGCCGAACCGTCCAGCTTGCCTTTCAGCGCGGGCAGAACTTCGCCCAGTGCTTTGGCTGCGCCGGTCGAGGTCGGGATCATCGACATTGCAGCAGCACGGGCGCGGTACAGATCCTTGTGGCGACGGTCCAGAGTTGGCTGGTCGCCAGTATAGGCATGGATCGTCGTCATGATGCCGCTTTCAATGCCGAAAGCGTTCAGCAGAACCTTGGCCATCGGCGCCAGACAGTTGGTGGTGCATGATCCGTTCGAAATCATGGTGTCGCCAGCTTCCAGCATTTCCTCGTTCACGCCGCACACAATGGTTTTGTCGACGTTGGTTCCGGGGGCGGACAGCAGAACTTTCTTTGCACCACGTTCCAGATGCGGTTTCGCTTTGATACCGTCGTTGAAGTTGCCGGTACATTCCAACACAACGTCGCAGCCATCCCAGTCCAGTTCGTTCATGTCGTAGGTCGACATCATCTGCATCGGGCCCTGACCCACATCCATGGTGCCATCGCCCAGAACGACCTCGTTCGGGAAGCGACCATGTACGCTGTCATACTTCAACAGGTGCGCTGCAGTTTCCAAAGGGCCGGTGGCGTTGACCTTGACCACCTGAATGTCCTCGCGTCCCGAAGCAGCGATCTGCGACAGGGTGCAACGGCCGATGCGACCAAAACCATTGATGCCGACTTTGACAGTCATGAGTTCTTCCTCGTTCACGGGTGGCTGGCGTGCGCCGCCAAAGGTTATCTAAGATCTATATGCGGTATACCGCCGAGTGCAGAGCCACCCAACCCGGAAAACACCTTTCCTCCCAGCATGATAGCGAAAACATACCGTCAGAGGTCGGGCGTTAGCGCAAACCTTCACGGCGTCGAATTTTTCCGTCGGGCTTGAAGTGATGGGCTTGCCCTTTGGGGCGGGTACGTTAGATTCGCCGGGAAATGCGAACTGGATTGATCGGGGCGAGTATATGAGTGGTTTGATTGCACTTCTGGATGATGTGGCGGGGATTGCGAAGGTTGCAGCGACCTCGATCGACGATGTGGCGGCACAGGCGGCCAAGGCCAGCGCCAAAGCTGCGGGTGCCGTGATTGACGACGCAGCCGTCACACCGAAATACGTGCAGGGGTTCGAAGCCAAACGTGAATTGCCGATTATTGGCCGCATCGCGTGGGGGTCGATCAAGAACAAGCTGATCATTCTGCTGCCCATCGCGCTTTTGCTGTCTGCCTTTGCACCTTGGCTGATTTCCCCGCTTTTGATGTTGGGCGGGGCGTATTTGTGTTTTGAAGGGGCCGAAAAGGTTTGGCATGTGCTCTTCCCCCATGAACATAAATGGGACCATGCTGAACATCCCGAAGGTGACCCGGCCCATCTGGAAGAAAGCAAGGTTGCGGGCGCAATCAAGACCGACTTTATCCTGTCGGCCGAGATCATGACGATCATTCTGTCAGGCATCCCAAACAGCAATTTCTGGATGGAGGCCGCAACATTGGCGGTTGCCGCTGTTGGCATCACTGTCGCGGTATACGGCTCGGTGGCGCTGATCGTGAAGGCCGATGACTTTGGTCTGTTTCTGGCGCAGAATGGTCGGCTTGGCGTGACACAGTCTTTGGGGCGTGGGATCGTGAAATCCATGCCTTACGTTATGAAGCTTCTGACCATCGTGGGCACGGCGGCAATGATCTGGGTTGGCGGATCAATCATTGTACACGGACTGCATGAGCTGGGTTGGCATATGCCTTATGACACCATTCATCATCTCGCCGAAGTCGCGGCGCATGCAGTGCCGCAGTTCGCGGGCTTTGTGAAGTGGGTCGTAACAGCGGCGCTGGATGGAGTGCTTGGTCTTGCGCTGGGGGTTCTGATTATCCCGCTGGCAACATGGGTCATCGGCCCGATCTGGGGCGCGATTTTCAAAGGGAAAGCCTAGGCTTCAGGTTTTGATCGGCTGAGCAGAAACAGCCCACTTAGAACAATGATGGCGCTGCCTGCCAGCGTCATCAGATCTGGCCGCTCGTTGAACATCAGGACGCCCAAGATCAAAGCAAAAAGCAAGCGAGAATAGCGAAACGGCGTCACGACCGAGATTTCCCCAGTGCGCATGGCCAGCGTAAGCGCGCCATAGGCCAGTACCCCGAACGCGGTGGCCAAAACCAGGAATCCACCTGCCGCCAATGTAAGCGGGCGCAGCTCGCCCGCGACGGCCATCAGCACCAATCCGGCGACGGTTAGAACTGCAAACCCCGCCACGCCCAACTGCGCGGACGAGAGGGTCGCAGGGCTTGCGCGCGTGGCCAAATCGCGCCCGGCAAACCCAAGCATCCCGAGAACCGCAAAAATTGACAATGGGTCGAACGTATCCAGACCCGGCCGTAAGATCATCAATACGCCAATAAAGCCAATGATGATTGCCAGCCAACGCCGTGGCCCCACACGTTCTTTGAATACAATCACTGCCCCCAAGGCCACGACCAACGGTGTTGCCTGCAAAATGGCCGATGCGCTGGACAGGGGGGTCAGCGCAATGGCCAGTGCATAAAACAAACGTCCCGCAATTTCTGATAGAGACCTCCAGATCAATACGGGCGAGCGTAGGTCCGGATGAAAGACCTGTGCACCTTGCGCGCGGGCAATAAGGGCGAAAATCACCAGCCCGCCCAACCCAAACAGTGCAACCGCTTGGCCAATTGGAATGTCACGTGCCGCGGCTTTTAAGGCCATGTCCTCAAGCGCAAATGCTCCCATGGCAAAGACCATGAAAACGGCACCGCGGTGATTTTCAGTGAGAGCTGACAGCACATCGGTTTCCTTTGGCAAAACAGGCGCAGACTGTCTGATCTGAAGCGGGTTTGAAAGGCCAAAAGAAAACGCCCCACCAATTGGCGGGGCGTTTCGATAAATCTGGCCAGAAATCTTTGCAGATCTTTGGCTGGTGTTGCAACTTCCAGGCTTAGCCCAGAAGGTCTTTCGCTTTGGCGACGACGTTCTCGGTGGTGATGCCGAACTTCTCGAACAGGACACCTGCCGGGGCCGATGCGCCAAAGCCGGTCATGCCAACAAAGGCTTGCTTGGCTTCACGACCACGTTCGCCCAGCAACAGGCGATCCCAGCCACCATCGCGGACCGCAGCTTCGATGCCAACACGAACAGCACCCGCAGGCAGAACCTTGCGACGATAGGCTTCGTCCTGCTCGGCGAACAGCTCCATACACGGCATCGAAACGACGCGCGTGCCAATGCCTTGGGCTTCCAGCTGTGCGCGTGCTTCCATCGCCAGCGACACTTCCGAACCGGTCGCGATCAGGATCACCTGACGTTTGCCGACTTCTGCATCCGCCAGAACGTAGCCACCTTGTGCGGTCAGGTTCTTCTGTTTGTAGTCGGTGCGCAGGGTCGGCAAGTTCTGACGGGTCAGAACCAGCGTCGACGGCGTCTCTTTCGAGGTCAGCGCGATTTCCCATGCCTCAGTCGTTTCCACGGTGTCGGCGGGGCGGAAGGTATAGCTGTTCGGGGTCGCGCGGCAGATGGCCAGATGCTCGACCGGTTGGTGGGTCGGGCCATCTTCGCCAACACCGATCGAGTCGTGGGTCATCACAAAGACGGTCGGGATCCGCATCAGCGACGCCAGACGCATTGCCGGACGCGCATAGTCGGTGAAGCAGAAGAACGTGCCACCATAGGGGCGCATGCCGCCATGCAGCGTCATGCCGTTCATCGCAGCGGCCATGCCGTGCTCGCGGATGCCCCAATAGATATAGCGGCCGCCACGGTTGTCTGTGTCAAAGACGCCCAGATCACCGGTCTTGGTGTTGTTCGACCCGGTCAGGTCAGCCGAACCACCTACGGTTTCGGGCAGGACCGGGTTGATAACCGACAGCGCCATTTCCGACGACTTACGGGTCGCAACACTCGGCTGGGTTTCCGCAACCTCTTTCTTCAGCTTGCGGACAACAGCGGCCAGTTTCTTCGGAGCGTCCATTGCATAGGCGCGCTTGAATTCACCCTGCTTTCGATCCGAGATCGAGGTGAAGCGCTCTTCCCAATCGGCATGCGCTTCTGCGCCGCGTGCACCCATGGCTTCCCACTGTGCTTTCACGTCTGCGGGAACTTCAAACGCACCCTGAGGCGCGCCGTACACTTCTTTCGCAGCGGCCAGTTGTTCAGCATCGGTCAGGGCACCGTGGCCTTTCGACGTGTCCTGCGCGGCGTGACCCAAAGCGATATGGGTTTTGCAGGCAATCATCGACGGCTTGTTGGTCGATTTGGCTTTGGTGATGGCCGCGTCGATCTGCTCGGGGTCGTGGCCGTCAATTTCCTGTACGTGCCAGCCAGAGGCTTTGAACCGCTGAACCTGGTCAGTGCGGTCTGACAGCGACACTTTCCCGTCGATGGTAATGTCGTTGTTGTCCCACAGTACGATCAGTTTGGACAGCTCGTGGCGGCCGGCAAGGCCGATCGCCTCTTGGCTAACGCCTTCCATCAAGCAGCCATCGCCTGCAATGACGTAAGTGTGGTGGTCCACGATCTTCTTGCCAAAATGGGCGCGCTGAATTTCCTCGGCCATCGCGAAGCCGACAGCGTTTGCAATGCCTTGGCCCAGCGGGCCGGTGGTGGTCTCGACGCCAGACACATGGCCATATTCTGGGTGACCTGCGGTGATCGCACCCCACTGACGGAAATTCTTGATCTGATCCAGCGTCACGTCTTTGTATCCGGTGAGATAGAGCAGCGAATAGATCAACATCGACCCGTGGCCTGCCGACAGGATGAACCGATCACGGTCTTCCCAGCGCGGAGCCGAAGGATCGAATTTCAAATGTTTTTCAAACAGCACGGTTGCCACATCGGCCATGCCCATCGGCATGCCAGAGTGGCCGGAATTTGCAGCAGCAACAGCATCCAGCGTCAACGCGCGGATCGCAGCGGCTTTTTTCCAGTGGTCAGGGTGGGCTTTGGCAAGAGCGGCAATTTCCAAGGTCCGAGTCCTTTGGCTAAGTAAAGATTTGACCCTGATAGCAGCCCCACCGCTTGGGTCAAGCAAAGCAGGGCTTCGGGGCGCGTTGATCGGTGATAAGTGCTGGTATTTGCAGCTTGTGCCGCAGCGTCACGACGAAAATCCGGAAAATACTATAGATGTGGCGGCGAATCGCGGGTGACGGCGCTACCATGCCACAGGGCGTTGAGTGTTTGGCAAGCTTGTGACAAGATCGGTGGAAGAGGATTATACAGGGTTTATTATGAGTGATATCTCCGAACTCGAGACGCGCATTACCGCAGCGCTGGAGCGGATAAATGCAGGGCTGGAAAAATGGGCGGATCAGCCGTCGGCAGGGTCCGGTGAAATTGATCAGCTATCCCGCCAGCTTGATGACGAACGCACCGCGAATGAGCAGTTGAGCGAAAGATTGTCTGCGCTTAAAGCTCAGATGAGCGAAAAGCTGGGCAGCGTGGAAAACGTCGTAGCCCAGTTGCAAGAGCAATTGGCGCAGGCGGAGGCTACTGCGGCAGCTCTGAAACAAAGCAATCAGGATTTGCGAAACTCCAACGACGCCTTGCGCGCAGCGGCGACGAGCGGCGTGGTCGAGGTTGGGTTGATCAATGATGCGATGGGCGCAGAATTATCCGCCTTGAAAGCTACTCAACAGGCGGATCGGGCCGAATTGGATGCCGTCCTTAGCGAAATTACGTCGATGACCGCGTCCCAAGCCGATTCTGCAAGCGAGGAAGATGCCCATGCCTGACGTCACCATCACTATTGGAAATCGCAGTTTTGAGGTGGCTTGCCAGGAAGGCGAAGAGCATTTCCTGAAAGCTGCCTCGTCCATGTTGGATACGGAAGCGGCCGTGCTGGTCAGTCAGATTTCCAACCTGACTGAAAGCCGCATGTTGCTGATGTCTGGTCTGATGCTGGCGGACAAAACCGCGGGAATGGAAGACAAGGTCAAGCTGACTGAACGCCGTGTTGCCGAGTTGGAACGCGAACTTGAAGCGCTGAAAAACGCTGAGCCTCAGAAGGTCGAAGTGCCGGTCGTGCCCGCTGCCGTCACAGACACATTGGCCGAGATCGCGGCCCGGACCGAGGCCATGGCCGCATCCGTTGAAGACCGGTTCAAAGCGGACTGATCCTTTCCAGGATCGAATTCCAAAACAGAAGGCGCGCCGAAAACCCGACGCGCCTTTTTTTGTTTCAAATATCCCGGGGAGCATGAATTTCCGTAGGAAAATCATGCGGGGCAGCGCCCCTTCATCCCGTTCGATTACGCGTTAGCTTCGCGGATCTTGTCAGCTGCGTCTTTGTCAAAGGTCACGCCATTATCGGTGAACAGCGTATCCAGCTCGCCCGACAGGGTCATCTCGGTTACAATGTCACAACCGCCGACGAATTCGCCTTTGACATACAGCTGTGGGATGGTCGGCCAGTCCGAGTATTCCTTGATGCCCGAACGGATTTCTTCATCCGCCAGCACGTTCACATCGGCATAATCCACGCCCATGTAGTTCAGAACACCTGCCACACGGGACGAGAACCCGCATTGCGGCATCTCTTTCGTGCCCTTCATATAAAGCACCACGTCATTGGCTTTGACGGTTTCGTCGATGCGGTTTTTTGCGTCGGTCATGTCATTTTCCTTACGCGCCGGGGCGCATTCGTTGATCGGTTGTGTCAGGCCGCTTGCAAAGCGGAAGAGTTATTATTCTGGAACCTTGGTGGTCAGCGCCAGCGCGTGCAGTTCTCCGCTGTCGATCTGTTCGCGCACGGTGGCGTTCACGGCGCGTTGCTGCTGCACGCGGTTCATGTCGCGAAAGCTTTCATCCACGACCTCGGCCGCCCAATGGTTCCCGTCGCCGGCCAGATCCGTGATGGTGATCTGGGCGTTGGGGAAACCTGCGCGGATCAGGTCTTCGATTTTGGATGCTTCCATGGCCATGGGCGAAACCTCGTATCTGTTTTGTCTAACTTATGTGTGGGGCAGGGGCGCTGCAAGGCCTAGCGGCGGGTTGCTGCGTCACGAAAGCTGGTCAGGACGGTGCGGGCGTCGGATAGGATGCCTGCCTCTTCTGCGTCGGTCAGTGTATTTTCTGTCCAAGCGACCTTGGGTAAAAGGCGGTTCAGCATGGCTTGGCGGGCTGCTTCTTGCGACGCGGACAGGGGCAGCCGTGCGGCCAGATGCAGAAGCTCGGCCATGTCGCAGATGGCGCGCATCCGGCGATAGGCTTCGGACACGGCTTCCAGCGTTTCGCGGTCCTTGCGCCAGCGTTTGCGCGGGAAGATCTGTTGGGTCACGTATTGCCCTGCGCCCTTGCAATCGAATTTGGCGCAACCGGGGAAGCCCTGATCCGTAAGGGTTTCATGAATGCGGCACAGGTTGTCAGTCCCCAGATGGCGACACGGTGCAAGCGCGCGTTTGTCAAAGGCGAAATCATCACCCGCATCAAAACCCGGAGACACGCAGCACAGCCCGGCACAGGCTGCGCAATCGGCCTTCAAAGACGCTGGGTCGCCCGCAGTTGGGGCTGCCTGCATCATTTACGAATGCGCCTGATCAAAGCCGGTGCGGAAGATCTGGGCCAGTTCGGCCAGCGGGGCTTCCGAGCCACCCATCTTCACACTGTCCCCGGTGAAACGCCCGACCGAGGTGATCGGGACACCAGCACGGCTGGCTTCGATCATAAGGGCTTCCGCCTGATCAAAGTTACAAGCGACAAGGTAACGCGCCTGATCTTCGCCAAACAGCGTGGGCGTATCGCCTGCGTCCAACTGCACGCCGACCTCACCAGCTTCCGCCATCTCGAACGCTGCCAGAGCCAGACCGCCATCCGACAGGTCCGAGCATGCCTTGATCAGCTCGCGATTGGCACGGATGAAGTCGCCATTGCGTTTTTCGGCATCCAGATCCACATGGGGTGCATCGCCATCTTCGCGGTTGAAAACCTCGGCCAGCAGGGCGGATTGGCCCAGATGGCCTTGTGTGTCGCCCACAACCAGCGCGACGTGACCTTCGCGGGCTACGCCGTCGATCATATCCTCAAGGTTGTCCAGCAGCCCCACGGCGCCGATGGTCGGGGTGGGCAGAATGGCTTGACCGTCGGTCTCGTTGTACAGAGACACGTTGCCCGAGACGATCGGCACGTCCAGCGCAGCCACAGCCTCGCCAATGCCTTTGATAGCGCCCACGAATTGGCCCATGATTTCGGGCTTTTCGGGGTTGCCGAAGTTCAGGTTGTCGGTGGTGGCGAGCGGCTTCGCGCCCACGGCGGTTAGATTGCGATAGGCTTCGGCCACGGCCTGACGGCCACCTTCCAGCGGGTTGGCTTTCACATAGCGCGGGGTCACGTCCGAGGTGAAGGCCACGGCTTTGTCGGTGCCATGAACGCGCACAATGCCAGCACCCAGACCGGGCGCACGCACAGTGTCGGCCATAACCATGTGGTCATATTGTTCATAAACCCACTGCTTTGCGGCGTGATTGGGGGAGCCGATCAGGGCTTTCAATCCGTCAATTGCGTCGATTTCCGGCACGTCGGCCAGTTCGTCGGCCGCTGGGGTTTCAACCCACGGGCGGTCGTATTCTGGTGCGCGGCCCGACAGGGGCGACAGCGGCAGGTCGGCTTTCACTTCGCCGTGATGCATGATCAGGAAGCGGTCATCGGCCAGCGTTTCGCCGACGATTGCGAAATCAAGGTCCCACTTTTCGAATACGGCGCGCGCTTCGGCTTCTTTTTCTGGCTTCAGCACCATAAGCATCCGCTCTTGGCTTTCCGACAGCATCATCTCGTAAGCGGTCATGTTGTCTTCGCGCTGGGGGACGTCTTCAAGGTTCAGCTTGACGCCCAAGCCACCCTTGTCACCCATTTCAACGGCCGAGCAGGTCAGGCCAGCCGCGCCCATATCCTGGATCGAGATGACAGCGCCGGTCTGCATCAGCTCTAGCGTGGCTTCCATCAGGCGCTTTTCGGTAAAGGGGTCGCCAACCTGAACGGTGGGACGCTTTTCTTCGATCGTGTCGTCAAATTCGGCCGAGGCCATGGTCGCGCCGCCAACGCCGTCGCGACCGGTTTTCGCGCCCAGATACACAACGGGCATGCCAACGCCGGATGCGGCCGAGTAGAAGATCTTGTCGGCATCGGCCAGACCCGCGGCGAAGGCGTTTACAAGGCAGTTGCCGTTATAGGCCGGGTGGAAGCGAACCTCGCCGCCCACATTTGGAACGCCGAAACAGTTGCCGTAGCCACCAATGCCTTCAACCACGCCGTTGACCAGCTGCTTGGTTTTTGGGTGATCCACCTCGCCAAAGCTTAGCGCGTTCATGGCTGCAATCGGGCGCGCGCCCATGGTGAAGACGTCACGCAGAATGCCGCCCACGCCGGTCGCTGCGCCTTGGTAGGGTTCGATATAGGACGGGTGGTTGTGGCTTTCCATTTTGAAGACCACGGCCTGACCGTCGCCAATATCGACAATGCCGGCGTTTTCGCCGGGGCCGCAGATGACCTGAGGACCTTCGGTCGGCAGGGTGCGCAGCCATTTCTTTGAAGACTTATACGAGCAGTGCTCGTTCCACATAGCCGAGAAGATGCCCAGTTCGGTGAAGCTTGGATCACGTCCGATGATGTCGAGGATCAGTTCGTATTCATCCGGTTTCAGGCCGTGTGCTTCAATCAGATCTGTGGTGATTTTCGGCTCGCTCATGGTCGATCCCCCTTCGGCGTTGCAGCGGCAGCGACTCGCGCGGGTGGGCGCAAGTGTGGCAGTTGAGGCGCCTTGTAAAGCGTTTCGGCTTTATCCTGCAACAGGGCAAAGCCGAAACGCGGCAAGAGATATCGATGGAGCAGGTGTTTCGGAGTAAACATGTGCGCCACGTTTACTCCGAAACGCTTTTGGGGAAGGGCGGGCTTTGGGGAAGGGCTTTGGACCTTGTTTTCAATGTTGGATGGCGCGAGGCGAAAAAAAAGGCCGGGCAAAGCCCGGCCAAGTCCAACAGGGAGGTAAAAACCGACTAGAGCGATGCTCAACCATCGGCTTTGAGGTTGATTTAGGGGGGCGGCCGAGTCGCTTCAAGGTAAATTGCTGCATTGCGGCTATGCATTTTCCGCATGCCTCCCGGCGCAGAAAGCGTAGGTTTAGCGCCACCAATTTATCGGTGCGGCGGGATAATTCAATGATTATATAAAGTTAACATGCAAATGAAATGCAGCGAGAGTTCGGCTCTCGTCTATTTTTGGTTGAAGATCTGTTGCCCAACCGCATCACTGTTTGTGCGTGTATTTATCAACTGGCCATGCTGCGGCGCTGCGCGGCCAGTTCTGATGTGACAAAATCACGGAAAGCTTCAATCCGTTTTGAAGCGCGTAGTTCTTCCGGATAGGCAAGATATACAGGGATATCCTTACTTTCGATATCTGGCATAACGCGTGTCAATTCAGGAAAGTCATGCGTGATATAGTCAGGTAGAACGCCGATGCCCAGATCGTTCAGAACTGACTGCAATACCCCAAAATAGTTATTCACGGTCAACAGCGATCCGACGTCATGCGTAAGAAGCTCGCGTACAAGGGCGGCGCCTGCGCTGACTTGCGCTGCCGAAGTGTTCTGGCAGATCAAGCGGAACTTGGACAGATCTTCAAGCGTTTCGGGGGTGCCGTTGGCTTCCAGATAGCGGGGCGTTGCGTAAAGCCGCATATGCACATCCATCAGGCGCTTGCGGATCAAGTCCGCTTGGCTAGGTTCCTTCATGCGGATGGCGACGTCGGCCTCGCGCATGGGAAGGTCCAGAACGCGTTCTTCCAGCATCAAATCAATGCGCAGATCGGGATAGGCATCATAAAGCTTGGGCAGGCGCGGGGCCAGCCACATCGATCCAAAAGCTGTCGTCGTTGTGACACGCAATTCGCCGAATACTTCTTCTTTGCTGTCGCGGATACGTGCAACTGCAGCGTCCAGCCGGTGGCTCATCGCTTTGGTTGCGTCGAACAAGAGCTCGCCCTGTTCGGTCAGGATCAGTCCACGCGCATGCCGGTGAAACAGAGTGGCGTTCAGCCCTTCTTCCAACGCGCGTATCTGACGCGAGACAGCGGATTGCGACAGGTGAAGCGCATCGCCTGCATGGGTAAGCGACCCCGCATCTGCCACGGCGTGAAATATTCTGAGTTTATCCCAGTCCATGGCGAACGAACCAATCCCTATTACGTGTAATCTGTTCATACTGTTACCATCAGAATCGTGATGAATGCCAGAACGGATTGTGATTGGATTTGTTTTGATGGGTCATATACTATGACCTAAATTGGAGGCGGACTCCAGCAAGCTATTCGTATTGGGAGGTACGGCATGGGCAAGCCAGAAATCACTCTGAATGACCGGTTTGATCTGACGAAGGATCAAGTCCTGTTGAATGGCACGCAGGCACTTGTGCGGCTGATGCTTACACAGCGGGAACGCGATCGCCGTGCCGGGCTGGATACGTCGGGTTATGTCACGGGCTATCGCGGGTCGCCACTGGGTGCGGTGGACCTGTGGATGTCGCGGGCCGAACGCGTGCTGTCTGAAAACGATGTGCTGTTTCAGCCGGGCTTGAACGAAGATCTGGCCGCCACCGCCTTGTGGGGAAGCCAACAGGCCGAGCTGCGCGGCGAAGGTGCGCGCGATGGTGTCTTCGGTCTGTGGTACGGCAAGGGGCCGGGCGTGGATCGCACCGGCGATGTAATGCGTCACGCCAACATGGCTGGATCCGCGTCGAATGGTGGCGTGTTGATGGCGATGGGGGATGACCACACGGGCGAAAGCTCGACCGTGCTGCACCAGTCGGACTGGGCGATGGTGGACGCCTATATCCCGGTGCTTAGCCCTGCTGGCGTGCAGGAGATCATTGATTATGGCATCTATGGCTATGGGTTGAGCCGCTTTTCGGGGCTATGGGCCGGGCTGAAGGTGATGAAGGACACGGTCGAAGCCACATCCGTTGTGGATGGTCGCGTGGACCGCATACAACTGATCACCCCGGATTTCGATATGCCTGAGGGTGGGCTGAATATCCGCCTGATTGACGATCGCATCCCACAAGAGGCGCGGATGATCGATTACAAGCGGTTCGCGGCTGAAGCATATGCGCGAGCAAATCGGATTGATAAGCGTGTCTGGGGAAATCCGGGCGCGAAAATCGGTTTCGTTGCCGCGGGTAAGAACTGGTTGGATCTGGTGCATGCGCTCAGCCTGCTGGGCGTGGACGAGGCAGAGGCCGAGCGGCTGGGCATCACCACCTATAAGGTCGGGCAGACTTGGCCCTTGGATATGCAGTCTTTCCATGAATGGGCCGAAGGGTTGGACCTGATCGTCGTCGTGGAAGAGAAGCGTAAGCTGATTGAAGTGCAGATCAAGGAAGCCATCTTTGATGACCGGCGTGGGCGGCGTGTCTATGGCTGGCACAAAGGCGACACGTGGGAGAACGGGCGACAGCTGGAGCTGTTCCCGACGCGTTACGCGCTGGACCCGATCATGATCGCCGAAAAGCTGGGCGATATTCTGGTTGAAGAGGGGCGCGGGACCGAGGCCGTAAAGGCAGGGCTAGAGGCTCTGGCACAAGCGCGCGGGGCGGATAACGCGCCCAATATCGCGGCGCGTTTGCCCTATTTCTGTTCGGGATGCCCGCATAATACCTCGACTAAACTGCCAGAAGGCAGCCGCGGTTATGCCGGGATTGGTTGCCATTACATGGTGCAGTGGATGGACCGCGAGACGCTTGGTTCGACCCAGATGGGCGGCGAGGGCGTGAATTGGATCGGCGAGGCTCCGTTCTCGAAAACCGGGCATGTGTTCCAAAACCTTGGCGACGGGACTTATAACCACTCTGGCATTCTGGCGATCCGCGCGGCTTTGGCGGCGGATGTGAACATCACATACAAGATTCTGTACAACGATGCGGTCGCAATGACGGGTGGCCAAACGAACGAGGGCGAGCTGGACGCCCCCCGGATTGCCCGCGAAGTGCTGGCGATGGGCGTGGAAAATGTCTTTGTCGTCTATGATGACAAAGAAGATGTCTTGCCCAGTGCATTCCCAAGCGGTGTCAGTTTCCATGAACGGGCCGAGCTGCTGCCGATCGAGGAAAAATGCCGGGAATTGAAGGGGGTGTCGATCATCCTCTATATCCAAACCTGCGCCGCCGAAAAGCGCCGTCGTCGCAAGCGCGGGCAGTTTCCCGACCCAGACAAGCGGGTCTTCATCAATACGGATATTTGCGAGGGCTGCGGGGATTGCGGCGTGCAGTCGAACTGCGTGTCCATCGTCCCGGTCGAGACCGAGCTGGGCCGTAAACGAGCCATTGACCAGTCCAGCTGCAACAAGGATTTCAGCTGTGTAAACGGCTTCTGCCCCAGCTTTGTAACCGTTGAGGGTGCGAAGCTGAAAAAGGCCGCCACGGCCGAGGTTGATGTGCCGGATCTGCCCGCGCCAGAGCTGCCTAAGATCAAGGGCACGTTCAACACGGTGATCACCGGGGTCGGCGGCACTGGCGTTGTGACCATCGGCGCCGTGATGGCGCAGGCCGCGCATATCGACGGTAAGGGTGCCGGTATGATGGAGATGGCGGGGCTGGCCCAAAAGGGTGGCGCGGTGACCGTACATCTGCGGTTGGCGGAAAAGCCCGAAGACATCTCGGCCATTCGTGTGGCAACCGGGGAATGTGATGCGCTGATCGGGTGCGAGCTTGTGGTCTCGGCGGCTTCGACCACTTTGGGGCTGACCAAAACTGGACGCACCGGGGCCGTGGTGGATAGCCATGAAACCGTGACCGGCGAATTTACGCGCGATACGGATTTCACGATACCGGGCGATCAGCTTCAGCTGTCACTCCAGGCGCGCCTGCGGGATCGATTGTCGATGTTCGACGCGACCGAGCTTGCACGGGTTCTGATGGGGGACAGCATCTTTTCCAACATGATGGTGTTGGGCGCATCTTGGCAGGCGGGATATGTACCACTGACATATGACGCTTTGATGCACGCGATTGAGCTGAACGGGCAGGCGGTTGAACGCAACAAGCGTGCGTTTGAGTTAGGTCGCTGGGCGGTGGCATTCCCAGAAGAGGCCGCAAAGTTCACGCGGGAAGATGTCATCGAACTGCCAAAAACTCTGGCCGAGATTGTAGACTTCCGTGCAAATCATCTGGTGAAATATCAAAACGCAGCGTTGGCGAAGACCTATCGCGACTTCGTGGCTGCGATGCCGGAAGTGCTGCAAGAGGCCGTGGCGAAAAGCTATCATAAGCTATTGGCATATAAGGATGAGTACGAGGTTGCGCGACTGCTGACCGAAACCCGTGCGAAGGTAGAGGCCGAGTTCGATGGCGATCTGAAGCTGACCTATCATCTAGCCCCTCCGATCTTGAATGGGACAGATCCCAACGGTCGCCCCAAGAAACGTGGGTTCGGAGGGTGGTTTGAAAAAGCGGCGCCACTTTTGGCAAAGATGAAACACCTGCGCGGCACGGCGTTTGACCCCTTCGGACGGTCTGATGAACGGGTGACCGAACGCCGGCTGATTGCTGATTACCAGACGGATATGCAGCGCTTGGCGTCAGGATTGACCGAGGCCAATATCGAGGTTGCCTTGGAAATCGCAACGTTGCCGCAGTCCATCCGGGGCTTTGGTCCGGTGAAGGATGCAAGCGTTGCCGCCGCAGAAACGCGCCGCCAGGCGCTTTGGGCGCAGTTTCAGGGTGCAGGACCGGTGCAAGACGCTGCTGAATAGTCATCTGGACTGACATATCGGTGTTACATATGACTGACAGGCAAAGCATCTGACCAAGGATAAGGCCATGAGCAGACAAGTTGCCCGCGATATCACCTATGCTCACAGTGCTGAAACACGCCCGGGCCGTGCGGTGATCCGCGTTATGGAAAACGCAACCGGGCGTCTGCGTCTGATCAAGCGGGCGGATGGCTATGATGCGGAAGTCGCGCAGGGGCGGGACTTTTGGCAAGTGATGGTTGATCGCTATGGTCTGTCGCTGGATGTTGTTGAAGGTTCACTTGATCGGATCCCGCGCGAGGGTCCGTTGATCGTGGTCGCCAACCATCCATACGGCATTCTGGATGGGCTGGTACTTGGCCATATCCTTAGCCGTCATCGCGGCGATTTCCGCATTCTGGCACATCAGGTGTTCCGCAAGGCTGATGATCTAAGCCGGGTTATTCTGCCTGTCGATTTCGCAGAAACCCGCGAGGCGATGAAGGTGAACCTTGAGACACGCAACACAGCGCGCAGCTATTTGGCAGATGGCGGCGCGATTGGGATCTTTCCCGGAGGCACCGTATCGACCGCGCAAAAACCCTTCGGCATGCCGCTTGACCCCGGTTGGCGACGTTTCACAGCGCGGATGATTGCCAAGTCCAACGCGACCGTTATTCCGATCTGTTTTCACGGCCATAACTCGCGCAGCTTCCAAGTGGCCAGCCATCTGCATACGACTCTTCGAATGGCGTTGTTGATCCGTGAATTTGGCAAGCGGGTGGACAAGCCAGTGCGCCTGTCAATCGGACAGCCGATTTTACCTGGTGAATGGGGCGAATATGCAAAAGACGCCAAATCCATGATGGATTTCCTGCGCGATCGGACCTATGCCTTGTCCCAGACCCCCGGCGCCCAAGGTGCTTATGGGTTCGAGTTCGAGGAAAAACATAGGGCGTAAGGCAATGACAGTTGGCATTTTCGATAGTGGTCTGGGCGGATTGACGGTTCTGGATGCGGTCGCAAAACGCCTGCCAGATGTAGATTTTGTCTATTACGCGGACAGCGCGCATGCGCCTTATGGGGTGCGGGACGCCGATGATATTTATGACCTGACAACCAAGGCTGTGTCGGCCTTGTGGGATCAGGGCTGTGATCTGGTCATTTTGGCCTGCAATACGGCCTCGGCGGCGGCACTTCGCCGGATGCAGGAAAGCTGCATCCCGACAGACAAGCGCGTATTGGGCGTTTTCGTTCCGCTGATCGAGGCGTTGACCGAAAGGGATTGGGGCGACAACTCGCCCCCGCGCGAGGTCGAGGTGAAACATGTGGCTCTGTTTGCCACACCCGCCACCGTGTCTAGCCGCGCGTTTCAACGTGAACTGGCCTTCCGCGCCATCGGCGTGGATGTCGAGGCGCAGGCCTGCGGCGGTGTCGTGGATGCGATTGAAGACGGGGACCTGATCCTTGCCGAGGCGCTTGTGCGTAGCCATGTGGATGCGTTGAAACGCAAGATGCCCACGCCCGAGGCCGCCATTCTGGGCTGTACCCATTACCCGTTGATGGAGCAGGAGTTCCAGAGCGCGTTGGGCGCGGACGTGAAGGTCTATAGCCAAGCCAATTTGGTGGCGGAAAGCCTTGCGGATTACCTTGAGCGTCACCCGAATATGCGCGGAACAGGCAACGTGTCGAAGTTCTTGACCACTGGTGACCCTGTTCAGGTGTCCAACCGCGCGACGCAGTTTCTGCGACGAAAGATCGCTTTCGAAGCCGCCTGATTGCAAGGCGCGCGCAAAACACCTATTTATCCGTCGAATTCGCAGGAGGTCGAAATGACCCACAAAATCGCCATTCTTGGTGCGTCCGGCTATACCGGAGCCGAGCTTGTCCGCCTGATCGCCACCCATCCGACGATGGAGATCGTTGCCCTGTCCGCCGACCGTAAGGCCGGGCAAGAGATGTCGGAGGTCTATCCTCATCTACGCCATCTGAACTTGCCGAAGCTTGTGAAAATGGGCGAGATTGATTTCTCGAACGTGGATCTGGCCTTTGCCGCATTGCCTCATGGCCTGAGCCAAGCACTGGTACGGGATCTGCCCGACAGCGTGAAAGTCGTTGATCTGGGCGCTGATTTCCGTCTGCGCGATCCGGCAGAGTACGAAAAATGGTATGGCGCGCCGCATGTGGCGGTCGAGCTGCAGAAGACTGCGGTCTATGGCCTGACCGAGTTCTATCGCGATGACATCAAAAACGCGCGTCTGGTGGCCGGGACCGGCTGCAACGCTGCGACCGTGCAATATGCGCTGCGTCCGTTGATTTCGGCCGGGCTGATTGATCTGGACCGGATTATCTGTGACCTGAAGAACGGGATCTCGGGCGCTGGGCGGTCTTTGAAAGAAAACATGCTGTTCGCCGAACGCTCGACCGATGTGTTGGGCTATGCGCAGGGTGGAACGCACCGCCATTTAGGTGAGTTCGATCAAGAGTTCTCACAGTTGGCAGGGCGCGATGTGCGCATCCAGTTCATGCCGCATTTGGTGCCGGTGAACCGGGGAATTCTGGCTGATTGCTATGTGGATGGAGATGCACAGGCGATCCACGCGGCACTGGTTGAGCAATATCAAGACGAACCCTTCGTGACTGTGCTACCGAAAGGAAAATTACCCGGAATGGGGCAGGTAATGGGGTCGAATCAATGCCATTTAGGTGTTGTGGGCGATCGTATTCCTGGACGTGCATTGGTCGTGTCGGCTTTGGACAATTTGTGCAAGGGGTCGTCAGGGCAAGCGCTGCAAAACGCGAACCTTATGTTGGGTGAAAGTGAAGTCACCGGGTTGATGTCGCCACCCGTCTTCCCGTAAGCCAACGCCATTAAGAAGGAGCCAGACATGGCCGGTCTTAAAAGCCTGAAGAAAACCCGCCGCGTCCAGATCATTGTGCTGGCCTTTGTGGCGCTTGCCTTATCGACGGGATTGATTGGCTATGCGTTGCAAGACGGGATCAACTATTACCGCTCGCCCACCGAAGTGATCGCTGAACCGCCCCGCGCGGATGAGGTGTTCCGCATGGGTGGGTTGGTCTCTGAAGGGACAATCGTGCGCGGACAGGGTGAGACGGTCAGCTTCTCCGTGACCGACGGAGCCGAGACTGTGCCTGTGCGCTATACCGGCGTGTTGCCCGATCTGTTTGCCGAAAATCAAGGTATGATCGGCACCGGAACCTATGTGGGCGGCATCTTCGAAGCCTCTGAAATCCTTGCCAAACATGACGAGGAATATATGCCAAAGGAAGTCGTGGACAGCCTGAAAGAAAGTGGCGTCTACGTCGAGCCGGACTCGTAATTTCCACATTCTTAACCTGACAATCGCAGCCTTATTCCCGTGTTCCAAACGCGGGGAAGGGCCCGGATGCAGAGCGTTACAGAAATTGCAGATCAGATCGTCGCCCGTGAAGGCGGCTATGTGAATGATCCCGATGATCCCGGCGGGGCGACAAATTTCGGGGTGACCATCCACACAATGCGCCGACTGGGGTTGGACCTGAATGGCGATGGTAAAATCACGCCTGCAGATGTAAGGCGTCTGACCCGTGCTCAGGCGCGCGACATCTTTCTAAAGCACTATTTCCACAAGCCCAGGATTGGCGATCTTCCTGATCCGCTGCAAGCAACGGTCTTTGACATGTATGTCAATGCAGGCGGCAATGCGGTGCGAATTCTTCAACGGTTGTTTGACAAAATGGGATATGAGCTGGCGCAAGATGGGGCCCTTGGCCCTCAGACGTTGCGTATTGCGCGATCGGCGATGAAGGCTGCGCCGGACCATCTGGTGGATGCCTATGGGATCGAACGGCGCAATTATTACTATCGCTTGGCAGATCGTCGCCATGCCTCGCGCAAATATGCGCGTCGCCGGGATGGGGGCAAGGGCGGCTGGATCAAGCGCGCTGAAGAATTCATCGCGCCCCGCTATCACTTCACAGATGCAGATCACAAGGAAAGGGTGCGGGCATGGGGCTGATGGGCGGTGTGTTCAACGTGCTGTTTGGTGGGCGTGGCAATGTCGTTCGCGAGACAGCAGAAGTGTTTCGTGAGAATGCAGAAGCCGCGTCCGCCCGGGATGCTGGCCTGCAAATGGCCGCGATCGAGGCCTTTGCTGCCGAGTTCGCGCATGCGCGGAAAGGGTGGTTTGACCGCTTCATGGATGGCTTGAACCGCGTGCCGCGCCCTGCCTTGGCCCTGTCGACGCTGGGGCTGTTCGCGGCGGCAATGGTCGATCCGGTGTGGTTTGCGGCCCGGATGCAAGGCGTTGCCTTGGTCCCCGAGCCGCTTTGGTGGCTGATGGGGGCGATTGTCAGTTTCTATTTTGGTGCGCGTCAGCAGGTGAAAGGGCAAGAGTTTCAGCGCTCGATTGCCGAGGTGCTGATCAAGGCAAATGGGCTGCGTGCGGCATCGGATGATCCGTTAGAGGTTCCCCAAGCAGCGGTCCAAATCCCTGAGGGGGCGATAACTCACGCAGTCAAAGAAGATAACGTGCCGCGCGAAGTTGTGCGCGGATCAGTTGATGTGACCGGCAATGCGGCGCTGAAAGACTGGATGGATCGCCGCAATGGCAAGTGAGTTGATCCTAAAGCTTGTGGCCGAGCACGGCCCATGGGTGCTGTTGGTCTTCTATCTGCTCTATCGCGATTTGCAGAAGGATCAGGCCACGCGGGCGGTGTTGGACAAGAACTCGTCCATCCTGATCGAGATCACAACGATCATTCGTGAAAGGCTGCCCGCAGCCGGGGGGCGACGATGATCCGAGGCTGGATTGCGCAACTGAAACGCCGTGTCCGTTACGTGATATTGGGTGATCGGTTTCGAAGAGCACTTATACGAAACGAACAAGCGGCAGCAGAATTAGACGCTGTTGTTAGGAGTATCTTGCAAAAATGAAACAAGCATCTCTTCTGGTGGCCGTTTTGGTCCTTTTGTTGCAATGCGGGTACTGGCTTGCAGGATATCAGGCGATTTTTCAGATTGGCTTTGGGGCCATAACGCTTATGGGCCTGATGATCGCGCTAACGTTTTTGTGGCTTTACCTACAGCGGGCAACACCTTTGGCCCTTGGCATGGCCTATAGCTGGTGCGGCGCAAGTCTGGTGCTGGGCTGGTGGTGGATCTATGCCCTTCTGGGTGCGCCCGAGGCGATGACAGCAAGTGCGCTGCATTTTACACCGCTGGCGGTGTATTTGTCCGGGGCGGTTCTGCATTTCAGCGTCATTCACCGCTCGTTCGGGTGGCATGGCGCTGCGTTTCTGGCACCTGTTTTGGGCGCCGTTATGTGTTCAACCGCGATCTATGTGATCATTCAGTCGCTGCGTTAGGGGACAAAAGCCCGTGACCGGGTGCCGCATCCTGCGGCAGGGGCTAGTGACCCGAGGCGACTCTCTGTAAGGTCCGGCCCATGATTACAGAGCTTGGACATTTTGCGCTGATCTTGGCGCTGAGCGTGGCGGTGGTTCAGACCATCGTGCCACTGGTTGGGGCACATAAGGGCTGGAACAGCTGGATGGAGATGGCGGTTCCTGCCGCAACCCTGCAGTTTGCGATGATTGCGATCTCGTTTCTGGCGCTGACCTATGCGTTTGTAACCTCGGACTTCTCGGTCCGATTGGTGACGCTGAATTCGCATTCAGCAAAACCGATGCTGTACAAAGTGTCCGGCGTTTGGGGGAACCACGAAGGGTCGATGCTGTTGTGGGTGCTGATCGTTTCCGGATTTGGCGCGACGGCAGCTTGGTTCGGGCAAAACCTGCCCCGCACGCTGAAGGCACGTGTTTTGGCGGTGCAAAGCGCGATTGCTGTGGCTTTCCTTTGCTTTATCATCTTCACATCGAACCCGTTCCTAAGGTTGGCGCAACCGCCGTTTGACGGCCAGGACCTGAACCCGCTTCTGCAAGATGTCGGATTGGCCTTCCATCCGCCATTTCTGTATCTGGGCTATGTAGGGCTTTCCATGACGTTTTCCTTTGCTGTCGCGGCCCTGATCGAGGGGCGGATTGATGCTGCTTGGGGCCGTTGGGTGCGCCCGTGGACGTTGGCGGCTTGGGTGTTTCTGACCATCGGAATCGCGCTTGGCAGCTGGTGGGCCTATTACGAACTGGGCTGGGGCGGTTTCTGGTTCTGGGATCCGGTCGAAAATGCATCCTTCATGCCGTGGCTGTTCGCCGCTGCGCTGCTTCACTCGGCCATCGTGGTCGAAAAGCGCGAAAGCCTGAAAAGCTGGACCATTCTGCTTGCCATCCTTGCCTTTGGGTTCTCGCTGATTGGGACGTTTATCGTGCGCTCGGGGGTCATCACTTCGGTCCATGCCTTTGCTTCCGATCCCGAGCGTGGCGTCTTCATCCTGTTCATTCTGCTGTTCTTCACCGGCGGTGCGCTGACGCTGTTCGCCGCCCGCGCCAACACGATGGAGGCAAAAGGCGTCTTTGGCTTCGTTAGCCGCGAAAGCGCGCTTGTGGTGAACAACATCTTGCTGGCCGTGTCATCTTTCGTCGTGTTCGTCGGAACCATCTGGCCCTTGGTGGGCGAGGCATTTGATCGCAAAATCTCGGTCGGACCGCCCTTCTTCGAGGCTGCCTTTACCCCCTTCATGGTCGTCTTGGCCCTGGTCCTGCCCATCGGGGCGATGCTGCCGTGGAAGCGGGCCAAAATCGGTCGCGTTGTTAAGCAGCTGGTGCCTGCTTTGGTCCTGTCCATTGCCGTTCTGGCGCTGGTCTGGGCGATGCAAACAGGCAAATCCGCATTGGGTCCGATTGGCATGTTCCTTGGCACATGGCTGGTAACCGGGGCGATGACGGATATCTTCAGCCGCACAGGGCGTGGTGCCATTGCAAACCGTCTATCACGCTTGACCCGACTGCCCGGTGCCGATTGGGGAAAATTTGCCGCGCATGCCGGGCTTGGGATCACCATGATGGGGATTTCGGGGCTTATGGCATGGGAAGTTGAAGACATTCGCGTGGCGCAGGTGGGCGAGACGTTCCAGGTTGCTGATTATGACATCACGTTGGTGAACGTAGGACGCGAGCAGGGGCCGAACTATATTTCGACCAAGGCCGAGCTGCGGGTGGATCAGAAAGGTCGCCAACTGACCACGCTTTTCCCGGAGAAACGCGTTTATCCAGTGCAGGCTATGCCGACGACCGAGGCGGCGATTTCGAACGGGTTCTGGACCGATATCTATGTTGTGATCGGTGATCCGCAACAAGGCGGCGGCTGGGCCGTGCGAACCTTTATCAAGCCCTTTGCCAATTGGATCTGGGCTGGGTCAATCATCATGGCTTTGGGTGGGCTTTTCAGTTTGTTTGATCGCCGTTTCCGTGTCGCCGCCGGGGCGGCCAAGACCCACGTCGAAGGAGTGCCCGCCGAATGAAACATCTGATTGCGTTATTGGCTGTTATGGGCTGTCTTGCTGCGCCTGCTTACGCGGTTAACCCCGACGAAGTGTTGGACGATCCGGTATTGGAAGAGCGTGCCCGAGATATCTCGGCTGGTCTGAAATGTGTGGTGTGCCGGGGCGAGAATATTGACGAAAGCAACGCCTCGATCGCCCGTGACCTACGCCTTTTGGTGCGTGAGCGGTTGGTCGAAGGCGACAGCAATGATCAGGTTGTCGATTTCATCGTCGAACGCTATGGCGAATATGTTCTGATGAAGCCCAACCGGTCGGGCGCGAACCTGATCCTTTGGGCGACGGGACCGGTACTGTTCCTGATCGCAGGCTTGTCAGGTGCGCTCTACTTGCGCCGCCGTGCAGGGGCAAAGGATGGGACGCAGGCGCTGACTCAGTCTGAACAGGCGCGGCTGAACGAGCTGTTGGACGAATAGGCCGAGCGCAGGAAACTTTAGAAATGACGGGGCGTCCATCTTTACCTGACCATATGGTCGGCTAAACTGCGCGAAACTCCCGGGAGGATGACATGATTTACGAAACGATCACACTGGACATCACCGATGGCTTGGCGATTCTGACCTTTGACCGCGCTGATGTGATGAATGCGCTGAACACTCAGATGCGGGCCGAGATTGCCCATGCCGTAGAAGAGGCAGGTAAGAACGCCCGTGCCTTGGTCATCACCGGATCGGGCCGTGCTTTTTGCTCGGGGCAGGATCTGGGCGATCGTGCCAATGCAGCCGAGGTCGATCTGGAACGCACCCTGCGTGATGAATACGAACCGCTTCTGCGTGCCATCTATGACAGCCCGATCCCGACGATCTCGGCCGTTAATGGGGCGGCTGCCGGGGCAGGGGCCAACATCGCGCTGGCTGCTGACGTGGTGATCGCCTCGGAAAGTGCCTTCTTCATGCAAGCGTTCTCGCGTATTGGTCTGATCCCGGATGCGGGCGGCACCTATTGGATGCCCCGCCAGATGGGGTTTGCCAAGGCAATGGGCGCAGCCCTGTTTGCTGAAAAGATGCCCGCGCAGGAAGCCGCGGATCTGGGCTTGATTTGGGAATGCGTTGCGGATGACGATTTCGAAGCGACGTGGCGCAAGCGGGGCGAGCAACTGGCGAAGGGACCGACCCTGTCCTATCGCAACATCAAGAAAGCCCTGCGTGCCTCGATGAACAACACGCTGGACGAACAGCTGGCACTTGAGGCCAGCCTGCAGGGTGAATGCGGCAAGTCACGTGACTTCAAAGAAGGCGTTCTGGCGTTTCTTGAAAAGCGCAGCCCCAACTACGAAGGGCGCTGACGGTTAGCCCTGATCCCAGGGCTGCCGACCATCTTCAAACACATCTTGACCGCGTTCAAATAGCGTGGGGTCATCAAGCGCACCTGCGTAGATGGCGATGGCGTCTGGCATGCGTGATGTGGCTTTCAAAAGAGGAGAGCCACAATCGCGGCAGAAGATAAACTCCAGCATAGATCCGGAATCCGCGCGTTTGCGAAACGTCTTCGTGGGCCCCTTAGTCATCAACCGGTCGCGGGACATCATCATCTGTGGGGCATGTCCAGCCCCGGTTGCATGTTGGCAGTCGCGGCAAAAGCATTGGATCGTGAACCGTATTTCGCCTGAGTAGTCGAACTGGCAAGCGCCACACAGGCAACGACCGGTAAGATATTGGGACATGTTCAACCTCCTTGGCTGAACAGAATAGCCCCTGCTGCTTTCGCTTCCATGAAAACGAAAAAAGCCGCCGAAATCGGCGGCTTTTCTCTGGATTTGTTTGGCTTATCGCTTCGTGACGTCCACATAATCGCGTTGGGTGTCACCCAGATACAGCTGGCGGGGACGGCCGATTTTCTGACCCGGATCGCCCAGCATCTCTTTCCACTGCGAGATCCAGCCAACGGTGCGCGACAGCGCGAAGATCGGAGTGAACATCGAGGTCGGGAAGCCCATCGCTTCGAGGATGATGCCCGAGTAGAAGTCGACATTCGGGTACAGCTTCTTCTCGACGAAATACGGATCTTCCAGCGCGATGCGCTCCAGTTCCTTGGCAACTTTCAGCGTCTCGTTGTCTTCGATACCCAGAAGGCCCAGAACTTCGTCTGCGCTTTCCTTCATGACCTTCGCACGCGGGTCGAAGTTTTTGTAGACGCGGTGACCGAAACCCATCAGGCGGAACGGATCATTTTTGTCCTTCGCGCGGGCAACATATTCGGGAATGTTGTCGACCGAGCCGATTTCGCGCAGCATTTCCAAGCAAGCCTGGTTGGCGCCGCCGTGGGCAGGGCCCCACAGACACGCAATGCCCGCAGCGATACACGCAAACGGGTTGGCACCCGACGAGCCGGCCAGACGGACGGTCGATGTCGATGCGTTCTGTTCGTGATCGGCGTGCAAGGTGAAGATGCGGTCCATTGCTTTGGCAAGGATCGGGTCTACTTCATATTCTTCGGCGGGGACGGCAAAGCACATGCGCAGGAAGTTTGACGCATAGTCCAGATCGTTCTTCGGATACACGAATGGCTGACCGATCGAGTATTTATAGGCCATGGCGGCGATGGTCGGCAGCTTGGCGATCATACGAATTGCGGCCACTTCGCGCTGCCAGGGGTCATTCACGTCAGTCGAGTCGTGATAGAAGGCAGACATCGCGCCAACGACACCGGTGATGATGGCCATCGGGTGCGCGTCACGACGGAAACCCGAATAGAACTTGGTCATTTGTTCGTGAACCATAGTGTGGTTCGTCACGCGGGCTTCGAAATCTGCAAGCTCGGTTGCGGTCGGCAGTTCACCGTACAGCAGCAGATAGCAGACTTCCAAATAGTGCGATTTTTCGGCCAGCTGGTCGATGGGATAGCCGCGGTACAGCAGTTCGCCTTTGCCACCATCAATAAAGGTGATGGTCGAATCACAGCTTGCAGTCGAGGTGAATCCGGGATCGTAGGTGAAGACGCCACCCTGTGCATACAGCTTGGTGATGTCGATGACATCTGGCCCGGCTGTTGGGGAGTACATGGGGAGCTCGAGCTCTTTGTCTCCGAACGAGAGCTTTGCGGTTCCAGTTTGTTCAGCCATGTTTTTTCCCTTCGTGTTTGAAAACGACCGCCCCGGTTGGACGGTCGCAAATGTATCAGGCGCTGGCATCCTCAAGACGCGCAATGGTTTCGTCGCGTCCAAGAACCAGCATCATATCAAATACGCTTGGTGTTACAGCGCGTCCGGCAAGGGCGGCACGCAGGGGCGCGGCCAGTTTGCCAAACTTCGTGTCGTGGGCCTCGGCCAAGCCGTTCAGGATCCCCTCAAGCGTGTCGCGGTCCCAGCTAACATTTTGCAGCTGCGGCGTCAATTCTTTCAGTATACCACGGGATACTTCGTCCAGAGCCTTCTCGGCCTTTTCATCGCGGTCCAAGGGGCGCGAAGCCGTTGCAAATCTTGCCTTTTCAAGAAGTTGGGGCAAGGTTTTTGCACTGGTTTTCAATACGTACATTGCCGAAGTCACCAGGTCACGTTGCTGCGACTGCAAAGGCGACGCGCCGGTTGCGGCTATATAGCCGTCCAGTGCAGTCAAGACGTTAGCGTCTTCCATCGCGGCAAGGTGCTGTCCCGATAGGTTGTCCAATTTCTTGAAATCAAACCGGGCGGGGCTTTTGCCGATTCCCGACAGGTCAAACCACTCCAGCGCTTGGGTGTCCGAGAAGAATTCGTCATCGCCGTGGCTCCAGCCCAGACGGGCCAGATAGTTGCGCATCGCCTGCGCAGGATATCCCATGGCCTGATATTCTTCGACGCCCAGTGCCCCATGGCGTTTGGACAGCTTCTTGCCATCGGGGCCGTGGATCAAAGGGATATGCGCCCAGACGGGCAGATCCCAGCCCATCGCCTGATAGACAAGTGTCTGGCGTGCCGCATTGTTCAGGTGGTCATCCCCCCGAATGACGTGGGTCACGCCCATATCATGATCATCAACGACAACGGCCAGCATGTAAGTGGGTGTGCCATCCGAACGTAAACAAATCATGTCATCCAGCTGGTCGTTGCGGATCGTGACATTGCCCTGCACTTCGTCTTGGATGACGGTTTTGCCGTCACGCGGGGCTTTCAGGCGGATCACATAGGGGGCATCCGGGTGCGTCGCAGGGTCTGCATCACGCCACGGGCTTTGATACAGGGTCGAGCGGCCTTCGGCCCGTGCGTCTTCGCGGAAGGTCTGGATCTCGTCCTGCGTGGCGAAACACTTATAGGCGTGACCGTTTGCCAGCATCTCGCGCGCGACTTCGGCGTGACGGTCGGCACGGTCGAACTGGCTGACCACCTCTCCGTCATGGCCCAGCCCCAGCCACTCCATGCCTTTCAGGATCGCTGCTGTCGCCTCAGGGGTCGATCGCGCGCGGTCCGTATCTTCGATCCGCAGCAGGAACTTACCGCCACGGCCGCGGGCGTAAAGCCAGTTGAACAGGGCCGTGCGGGCGCCACCGATATGAAGATAGCCAGTGGGCGAAGGGGCAAAACGGGTGACAATCTGGGGCGTCTGAGACATCGGTCATTAACCTTTTGGAAACCATGCTGGGGTTAAGCAGGTGTTAAGCGTTTCGAGTGCGATTTGAGGCGGTGTTCATATCGAACCGCGCGGAACATATCAGTGTTTTGGGCGTTTCGAAATCAACTTGTTCCTCAAGCAGATCTCGACACGCTTTAATCAAAAAGGGAGGCCGTGAACAAGGGTGCTGGCGGTGAAACTCTTGTCTCGTATTGAAGAAGAGCGCGGGCGCTTCCTGATCTGGGCACCGCTGTTTTTCGGCACGGGGATTGGTCTGTACTTTGCGCAACCGCGCGAGCCAAACATCGTGACTTATACCGCACTTGCGCTTCTGGTTGCGATCTGTGCCGGGCTTGCATGGCGTTGGCCTTGGGGGGCGGGGCCGCTGCTGCATGCGATGATCTTTGTCAGCTTAGGGTTCGGCGTTGCGGGCGCAAGGGCCAATTGGGTGGCGGCACCCGTGTTGGATTTTCGCTATTATGGACCGATTGAAGGGCGGATCGTGGCGATGGACCGTTCGCAGTCGGATGCGGTGCGGCTGACCTTGGATCAGGTGCGGCTGTCTGATGTGAACCCACTTAAATTGCCGGATCGGGTGCGGGTGTCGCTGCACGGGGAACAGGGTTTCCTGACCCCCGCAATCGGTCAGCGGATTGCGCTGACGGGGCATCTGTCTGGCCCCAATGGTCCGGTCGAGCCGGGCGGCTTTGATTTTCAGCGTATGGCGTGGTTTCGCGGGATTGGCGCAGTGGGCTATACGCGCAGCCCAGCATTGCTGCTGTCCCGACCGACAGGCGAGTTGTCACTGGCGGTCGGGAGGCTTCGCCAGACAATTGCAAACCGGGTTCGCGCGGTACTGCCCGGTGAAAGTGGAAGTTTTGCGGCCACAATTACCACCGGGGATCGTTCCAGCATGGATCGCGCCACGATCGAGGCGCTGCGCGGATCGAACTTGGCACATCTTTTGGCAATCTCGGGCCTGCATATGGGACTTCTGACCGGGTTCGTCTTTCAAGCCATGCGCATTCTGTTGGGGCTGTGGCCCCGTGTGGCGTTGAACATTCCCGTCAAAAAGCTTGCGGCTGTAACCGCCATTGGTGCCGGAATATTCTATCTGGCCTTGTCAGGCGGCGCCGTGGCGACGACACGGGCCTTCATCATGGTCACGACCATGTTCGTGGCCATCCTGTTTGATCGCCGCGCCCTGACGCTTCGCGCTGTGGCCATGGCGGCGATGATCGTTCTTATCCTGACGCCCGAAGCACTGGTCGAACCGGGGTTCCAAATGTCATTTGCAGCAACCACTGCGCTTGTGGCGGTATTTTCGTGGATCCGTGAGCGTGGGCGCGACGGATCCGCGCGCCAATTGCCGGGCTGGGCGCGCGGTGTGGTGACTGTTGTCATATCCTCGGCAGTTGCAGGGCTTGCGACCGCGCCCATCGGGGCTGCGCATTTCAATCAAGTCAGTCACTATGGGCTGGTTGCCAATCTTCTAAGTGTGCCCGTGATGGGTGCTGTCATCATGCCGCTTGCAGTTCTCGCAGCCCTTCTGTCCATTATACGGTTAGAATTCGTGGCCCTGTGGATGATGGATTGGCCGATCCGTTGGATCTTGTGGGTGGCCGAAACAGTGTCATCTTTAGATGGTGCCGTTGGCAAAGTGCCTGCGCCTCCGGGCTTTGTGTTGCCGCTGCTTGGCGCGACCGGAATTGTTTTCGTGCTGCTGCGCGGTAAGGAAAAGCTGGTGGTCCTGTTGCCTTCAGTGATCGCCCTTGCTGGCTGGGCCTTGGTCGAGCGCCCGGCGGTTCTGATCAGCTCGTCAGGCGGATTGATCGGCGTGATGTTCAGCGATGGCCGCGTCATGTCCAAGGCACGCGGCGAAGGGTTTGCCGCGCGGTCATGGCTTGAGAATGACGGAGACGCCGCGACGCAACAGACCGCATTCGAACGGGCGGGGTTTGGCGGGCAGAGGGGGCAGCTGAAAGTTGATCTGCCCGGCTTGTCGATCATGCATTTGTCGGGGCGCGGGGCCGAGGATCGCTTGGGGGACGCTTGTGCGAAGGTTGACGTCGTTGTACTTGCCGCCTGGCGCGAGGGGGCACTGCCGACAGGGTGCAGCGTGCTGGATCGTAAGTATCTGACGAAAACCGGGGCGGTCGCGGTGCATCTGGCGCCCAAGGGGTGGTACATCACGCCATCCCGCACCGAAGGCATTTCGCGGCTTTGGACCAGATAATTAGGATTGCGGTTGCCGGATAGCGGCTTTGGTCCTAGCTTTTGCGCAAAGGAGAGCGCGATGGTGGAAACTGCTGGTCGGATCACGCTGTGGGGTGTCGAGGTGTTCGCGGCCATTGCGGATGAACGCTCGATCTCTATGGCGGCGCGGCGTTTGGGGGTCAGTCCATCTTCGGTCAGCCAGCAATTGACGAACCTTGAGGGGGCGTTGGGCACCAGTCTTCTGGACCGTTCTGCCAGACCCGTGTCGCTGACTGCTGCAGGTACATTGTTTCTGAAGCGTGCGCAGGCGATCCTTAATGAAGCGGAACAAGCCAAAGCCGAGCTGACATTGGGGGCGATGTCTCAACTATCGCGCCTGCGCCTTGGCATGATCGAGGATTTCGATGCCGATGTAACGCCGCGCCTGTTGTCCGAGGTCGCAAGCCAACTTGCTTCGACCCGCTTTTTGCTGGAAACAGGCGCGTCACATCGGTTGCACGATCAACTGGATGCCCGCGCGTTAGACTTGATCGTGGCGGCAGATACCGGGGCGTCAGCGCCGTGGATGGAAGTGCATCCTTTGCTGGAAGAGCCGTTTGTTGCTGCCGTACCCAAGGGGGTGATCGGTGATCGCGACCCACGCGAGGTGTTAAAGGACTTGCCCTTGGTGCAATACACTGCACGCCATCACATGGGGCGCGTTATCTCGGACCATCTGGCGCGGCAGAACTTGAAGTTGGATAACCGGTTCGAGCTGGACAGTTATCACGCGATCATGGCGATGGTCGCGGGCGGTGCTGGCTGGACCATTATCACACCGCTTGGATTCTTACGCGCGCATCGGTTCCGGGACGCAGCCGATCTGATCGAGCTGCCTTTTGCCCCCTTCACGCGCCGCATTAACCTTGTTGCGCGGGCCGAAATGTTGGGGGGGTTGCCACAGGACCTGGCCACGCAATGCCGCGCGTTGCTAGAAAGCCTGATCGTCGCGCCTGCCGTGCATGATTATCCGTGGCTGAAAAACACGTTGCGGGTGCTGTGACGGAAGAGGGGCTTTGCCCCTCTTGGCCGACGGCCAATTCACCCCAGGATATTTTTTACAAGAAAATACGCAAAAAGGCTTACGCGGCAGAGTTCGTCTTGTCTGCTTTGACATCGTCAATTGCGCTAAGGATGGCGTCTGCAATGAAATCCAGCTCGGGCTGAGTCAGACGTACAGGCAGGCGGGTATCGCATGCACGCGACAGCATTGCGCGGGTTTGTGGAAGAGGCCCCTGATCGTCGATGAATTGCCAGTTCCAGAACGCGCGCGCGTTGTCTTCGCTCATCCCGAAGACCTGTACGCTGACACCGCGTGCTTTGGCGGCGGCCTGAAACGCGATGGTGTCGTCATCGCTGACGTTGTCCAAATTGAATTGGATGGAATCGGGCGCGCGGGTTTCCGGGGCCAGCGGCGCAGGGACTGTGATCCATGGGCTTTTTTCCAATTTTGCAGCCACGTAATCGTGGTTGCGCAACCCGTCGGTCACACGGCGATCCAGCTCGTGCAGTTGTGGGCGGATGACTGCGGCCGACAGGTTTGACAGCCGTGTGTTGTATAGAGGTAACTTGTTTTGCCACCGGGCAAAGGCGTCTGCCAGATCGGTCGAGTTTTCGCCGTACGGCGTTTTGTGTTTTTTCCAATTGTGCTCGTATGCGCCGGACATGATGACGGCACGGGCGGCCAATGCGGCATCGTCGGTGATCAGGATGCCACCTTCGCCTGCATTCAACATTTTGTAAGACTGGAATGAAAAACAGCCGATCTTGCCAATCGTGCCGATCTTGCGCCCGTGCCAGAGCGTGCCAAGTGAGTGCGCTGCGTCTTCGATCACCGGGATGTTCGCCGCGTCGCACAGCCGCATGATCGCATCCATATCCGAGGTATGGCCGCGCATATGACTGATGATGACGGCGCCCGTGTCGGGGCTTAGTTTGGCAGCGAAATCATCCATGTCGATTCGGTAATTGTCTTTCACATCGACCAACACCGGTTTGCAGTCCGCGTGGACAACCGAACTGGGAACGGCAGCGAAGGTAAAGGCGGGGATCAGGACCTTTGCGTCACGCGGTAGGTCCAGCGCTTTCAACGACAGAAACAGTGCTGCCGAGCAGCTTGCAACGGCCAAGGCATATTTCGCGCCCATCACTTCAGCAAATTCGGCTTCCAACAGGGCCACTGGTGCGTCTTCGGGTGCTGTATAGCGAAAGAGGTCGCCGGATTTCAGAAGGCGGTCGATCTCGGCCCGTGCGGCCTCGGGGATTGGCTCGGCATCATGGACGTTCGGGGCGGCTGGGGCTGCGGTCTGATCCAGGGTCATGCTGTCTCCTCTTTCGAGCGTGCCTTTTCGGCTTTTTCGAAATGTCATTTCGGAAAATATAAAAGAGCAGAGTGAGTCTTGCCAGAAGTTTTGCTGCGCTGCGGACAGTTAAATTTTTAGATCTGTCGTATGAATGTTACGAATTTGGGGGGTGATGGGATCAGCCGGACACAAGAAAAGCCGCGCGCTCGGCCCGGCTTTTTCGGTGGAAGGTCTAGCGTTTGGGGGAACTATCCTTTCAGGATAGCAGCCATCCGATCTGCGAAACCTTCATTGTCTGTCGCAGAGCCCAAGTGATCTTCTGCGGCATCCAGCAGTTCGTCGGGAACATTGCCACGCCCGCGATGTTTGATCAGACCCGCAACCAGCGGTGCTGTAAACTCGGGATGGGGCTGAATGGTCAGGATCCTGTCGCCAATCATCATGGCTGCATTGGCGCAGAAATCGGTCGAAGCGATAATTTCGGCCCCGTCGGGTGCTTTTACCACTTGATCTTGATGCCATGCGTTCAGCGCCATCGTCCGATCACCGAAGTCATATTCAGTGCGGCCGATGGACCAGCCGCCATCGAACTTCTCGACCTTGCCGCCAAGGGCTTGCGCGATGATCTGGTGGCCGAAGCAGACGCCAACCAGCGGTTGGCCCGCATCGCGGATGTCGCGGATCAGGTCTTCAAGCGGAGGGATCCAGTCGTGATCCTCGTAAACACCGTGTTTCGAGCCTGTAATCAGCCAGCCATCCGCGTCTTGTGTGCCTGCGGGAAACTCTCCGTCCACGACCGAGAAGATCTGGAAGTCGAACCCGTGCCCGTCAAGCAGACGGGTGAACATCTGGCCATAATCTCCGACGCTGTCGCGCAGTTCGTCGGGGGAATGGCCAGCTTGCAGAATGCCGATTTTCATGTGTCACCAAATTTGATCAAATTGCCATACGGTCATATCTGACCTAGCCGAGCCGCGACGCCGGAGCAAGGGCAATTTTCCGTGATGGCCTAGCGAAACAAGGTGCGCATGAAGCTGGGGCGACGTATCACAGCTTGCGGCAAGTGCCGGTTCAGACGCTTCCCGATGGCGCCATACACCGCGATGACCAACAGCGTCAGCAGGATGAAGTAAAACGCTAAAATCGGATAGGGGATGAACGGATTGAAGGTCTTATCCGCGAAATAGCTGGCGTAATACAGCGCGTCCCCGCGTTGTTGCCAGACCGGGAAACCCGAGAAATAGACCAGCGCGGTGGCGTGAAACAGGAAGATCGCCTCGTTCGTATAGGCGGGCCATGCCAGCCGCATCATCGACGGCCAGATGATCCGCTTGAAGCGTGTCCAGCCTGTGATGCCATAAGCGTCGGCGGCTTCCAGATCCCCTTTGGGAATGGATTGAAGCGCACCATAGAAGATCTCGGCCGAATAGGCGGTGGTGTTCAGAAACAGGACGATCGACGCGCCCAGCCATGCCGATGTCAGCAGCGAAAAGCCCGGCACGCTCTGCTTGATCGACAGAAAGACGGCATAGGCAAAAAACATCTGGATGAACAGCGGTGAGCCGCGAAAGACATAGATGAAGAACTCGGCCGGTTTGCGCAGAGATGCCGAGCTGCTGTTCTTGGCAAGCGCAAGCCCAGTGGCGGCGAAGAAGCCAAACAGAAGGGCGACCAGACCGAAATAGATGTTCCAGATCATGCCAGAACCAATCAGAGTGAAATGCTCGCACAGTGTATAGCCGTCACGCGGAAGCAGACGTTCACCAAATCCGATCGAGCGGAATGCGTAGTCCTGGATGGTCTGAACGCAGCTCATGTTGCAGCCTTCCGTTGGGCTTCACCGGCGGCGGTGGCCTGACCGTGGGACAGGCGAAGGGACAGCCGCTTGTAGACGCGTTCGCTGATCGAGGTGAGCAGCAGGTAGAAGACCAAGAGCCCTCCGAAGTAATAGGCGTTCCAGTTCCCATGCGGATAGTCGGTAAACTTGGCGGACTTGGTTGCCCCAAGCTCGCGCGCCCAATAGACGATGTCTTCGACGCCAAGAAGGAACAAAAGCGGCGTGGCTTTAATCAGGATCATCCAAAGGTTCGACAGGCCGGGCAGGGCATAGACCCACATCTGCGGGACCATGATGCGCCAGAAGGTCTGGCGGGTCGACATGCCATAGGATTCGGCGGTTTCAAGCTGTGCGCGTGGCACGGCCTTCATCGCACCGAACAACACGTTGGCGGCAAAGGCTCCAAAGACGATGGCGAAGGTCAGGATCGCCAGCGAAAAGCCGTAAACCTCGTGTATCCATTGCGGGCTGGTCGATAGGGGCAGTTTGGCCTGCGCACAGACCACAAAGTCATTGCCCTGACGGATTGGCTCGGACCAGTCGGTGCATTTCGCCTTGTGGCGCAGATACTCGAACCCCTGATCCAGCGCGATCACGAAGAACATGAAAAACGCAATGTCAGGTACGCCGCGCACAATCGCTGTATAAGTCTTGCCCAGCATGCTGATTGGCCAGATGCGCGAGCGGGCCGCGGTGGCCCCCGCAAAGCCGAACATCAAGGCCACGGGCGCGGTGATTGCCAACAGCACCAAAACAATCCCGAAGGATTGATAGAACGCCATGTGCTTACCTGTGGTCAGGTAGCAGCTGAGCCAGCTAAAGCCCTGAAGCGTGGAAGGATCGGTGCAGTAGGAAAACATCGCGCGTGCAGATTATCCGCTAAATAAACGGGGCCCGCATGCATTTGCACACGGGCCCGGTCATTACATTACCACTGAGAAGCAACTTCCCATTTGGCGATCATGGTGTTCAGCGTGCCGTCGTCTTTCATCGACTGGATGGCCGCGTCGAACTTGGCGCGCAGGTCGCCGTCGCTTTCGCGGATACCCATGCCAACGCCGCCACCGATCTGCTCCATACGCTCAAGCAGGACCAGGCCGTCAGCGCCAACCATGGTGTCGAGGAAGGACTTATCGGCCAGAACCGCATCAGCTTCGCCGTTTTTCACCGCAGCAACGGTTTCTTCCGGGGTTGCGAATTCAACCAAAGTCCAGCCCTGTTCAGCCACGAAAGCGGCCTGAATGGTGGTTGCCTGAGCAGCCACAACACCGCCAGCCGGGTCTACGTCTGCCGACATGGCAGCGTAAGCCGAGGGATCTGGGGGGGTGTAGGCTTGGGTGAAGTCGATGACTTCGTCACGCTCGTCGGTGATCGACATGCCAGCGATGATGGCGTCATAGTTGCCCGATACGAGGTTCGGAATGATGGTGTCCCATTCGTTCTTCACCCACTCGCAGGACAGTTCTGCGCGCTTGCACAGCTCGTCGCCCAGCTCGCGCTCGAAGCCGTCGATTTCGCCGGCATCGTTTACGAAGTTCCATGGTGCATAGGCACCTTCGGTGCCAAGGCGCACGGTATCCGCGGCCATTGCGAAGCTGGCGGTCAAAGCCAGCGCCGCTGTCGAGACGATCAGTTTTTTCATGATTTACTCCCAAGTTGCATTTATTGGTTTAAGTTGGTCTCACACGGGTTGCGAGTGAGACAGGAATTGCTTCAGGCGCTCGCTTTTTGGATTGCCAAACAGTTCGGCTGGCGCACCTTCTTCTTCGATCAGACCCTGATGCAGGAACACCACATGGTCCGAGACGTCATGCGCCATGCGCATATCGTGGGTCACGATGATCATGGTGCGGCCTTCGGCGGCCAGATCCTTGATCACCTTGACGACTTCTTGTTCCAGCTCCGGATCCAGCGCCGAGGTCGGTTCATCAAACAGCAGCGCCTTGGGTTCCATGCACAGCGCACGCGCAATTGCGGCACGTTGTTGCTGGCCACCTGACAGTTGCGCCGGCCAAACATCGCATTTGTCGCCAATGCCAACCTTCGCGAGATATTCGCGGGCCTTTTCTTCGACCTCGGCCTTGTCTCGGCCCAGCACTGTCACCGGGGCCTCCATCACGTTCTGCAGAATGGTCATATGGGACCATAGATTGAACTGCTGGAATACCATCGACAGGTTGGTGCGGATCCGCGTGACCTGCGCACGATCGGCGGGGTGACGGTTCAGGCCGTGCCCTTTCCACTTGATCGGTTCACCCTCGAAACGAATATCGCCCTGCTGGCTTTCTTCCAGCAGGTTGGCGCAGCGCAGCAGGGTGGATTTACCCGATCCGGACGATCCGATCAACGACACAACATGCCCACGCGGCGCGACCAGATCGACACCTTTCAGCACTTCCAACGCACCATAGCTTTTATGCAGGTCGCGGATTTCGATTACCGACGTGGCGTCGGTAGAGGGCTGTTCAGAGTTGTCGCGAGGCACGAGGTGTTCCGGATTGTGACAGGTTTTGTGGTGCCCGAGTAGGACGCAATTCTAACAGGATTGCAACGTCGAAATGACGGGGAAGTCACGTAAATCCGGGTAGAAGGTCGGTTCGCGCTGCGAAATGTCGGATTGTGCGACGGGGATCAACAACGGGTAGAGCGCGCGCGTGATTTGTCGCGGTGCCCTGCAGAGGGATGGAATCAGGTGAAGACCGGTTGGCTGGTTTAAAGAGCCTTCGATGCACGTTGCCGCGCGAGGTTGCTGTCAAGATCGTTGATCCCCAGAAAACGCGGGATCATCCGCATCAGCGCGTCCTCTTCCGAGGCACGTTCGCCATCGGTCAGAACGATGGTCCACGCGGCTTCCAAGATGGCGATGCGGTCATCAAGGGGCACGGCCTCTTTCACGGCGTTGGTGAAACGCACGGTGTCCGGTGCAGAGGCTTCCAAGGCTTCGGCCTTGCCGCGCAGGGCCGAGGCATCTGCGTCGGTCAGGTCGTGACGTTGTGCAAGAATGCGGTCAATCGCGTGCTTTTCAGCCGCGTCATAGTCGTTATCCGCGCGTGCAAGCCTTACAAGAATTGCAGCCACGGCCAGACGGGCGTCGTCGTCCTGAAGCGGCTCGGGCGCGGGTTGGGTCAGTTTGTCTAGAAGAGATCGCAGCATGTGTTCAATGTGGGGACGGCATGCGAAATGCCAAGCCCTATCCTTTCACTTATCCGTCATAGCCTTCGATGATCACCAGATCGCAAGTGGAAACTTCGTCTCTGATGGCTTTGGCTGTTTGATATTCGGCGCTGTCATAGCAAGCGCGGGCAGCTTGATAGCTGGGGAATTCGATCACCACGTTGCGTGAACGGGACTGACCCTCGACAGTATTAAACGTGCCACCACGCACCAAAAACCTGGCGCCATGCTCGGTAAATGGGGCCGCGTTTGCCGCGACATAGTCTTTATAGCGTTCGACATCGTCCACATCGACACGCCCGATCCAATACCCTTTGGCCATTTCTGCCCCCAATCGTTCAGTTCGCCAGATTCTTCAGCGAATAGCGGATGTCGTCAATCGCAATTCCGCCCGGATCTTGATGCGTGAGAGTAATGGCCATGATCGGAGCATCGCTTTGGAAGCCGAAACTGTGCACGCCATGGCCGGGTGTCACCTGCGCGACGTGTGACAAACTGGCGTCCGCGCCATAGAAGTGCAGCTGGACGGGGCCGGGGGCAGGGCGGCTGCCCAAAGGATCGGCATAGTCCAGATGCAGGCGCAGGGCGAAAGACTGGATCGGGGCATCGAAACTGATCGCCAATACTCCTTCACCCCGGCCAGACCTCTTTTCAAACCCATCAGGGCCTAGGGGAAACAGGGCGTTGGATCCAAATCCCGCATGAAATGCAACCGCGTGGGGTGGAGTGTGTGTGGGCTGGAGGACCCTTGGTGGACGTGTTGGGGCACCTTCAAGTGCGGCAAAGCCCTCCTCTTCGCCCAGAGCCTGTCCGTTCAACATTGCCCCCAAAGCCGCACCGGGCGCATGGATGGTTCCCTGAATAGCTTGCCCCGGTTCAGGCAGGACAGGGTATTCCTCAAAATCAATCAGACCCGCTGCGGTTTGGGCGATCGTGTCATAAGGGACCTGCGTGATGGGATTGCTGAAAGCTGCGCTGGTACTTAGGCCGATGATCAGAAGCGATAGCCGGATCATTCCACCACGATGTCACTGCGCGGAACACCCGCAGCATCTGCCACGCGCGCGACCAGATCAGCCTCTTCATCGCGCAGGACGCCATCCGCAAGCGACACCTGCCAAAGCGCTGTGATGATTTTTATCCGCTGCTCTATCGGCATCGTGTCTTGAACGGTGCGGGCGAGATCCTCGGTCGATCCTGCGGATTTTTCCTGGACTTCGCACTCGGCGCGAAGCTTCGCAGCCTCAATCGGGTTCAGATCATAGTGGCGGGCGAATAGGCGATCGATCCGGGCAATCTCGGTCTGAGCATAATCCGCATCCGCGCGTGCCAGTCTTACCAACAGCACACCCATGGCGCGCTGCGCATCCTTTGTCCAACTGGTTTGATCTGCATGCGGCATAGGCGGCTCCCTCTTGGTCTTTGGCACCCTAGGACACGTATCCCGCAAAGAAAAGGGCGGGGAAATCCCCGCCCGTTTCTGCAATTTGGATTGGTTTAGACCAGCCGCTCGATCTCTTTCGCGGCGCGGACGAAATCGGCAAAAAGCGGCGCCGGATCGAAAGGTTTCGACTTCAGTTCCGGGTGGAACTGAACACCGATGAACCACGGGTGATCTTTCCATTCAACGATTTCTGGCAAACGTCCATCCGGCGACATGCCCGAGAAGACCAGCCCGCAGTCTTCCAGCTGCTGGCGGTATTTGGTGTCGACCTCATAGCGGTGACGGTGGCGTTCCTCGATGGTCTCGGACCCATAGACTTCGGCCACTTTCGAGCCGTCAGTCAGGGCAGCCGTATAGGCGCCCAGACGCATGGTGCCGCCCTTGTCGTCGGAGACTTTGCGTTTCACTTTGTAATTGCCCTGCACCCATTCCTTCAGGTGATAGACAACGGGGGTGAAACGGGTTTCGCCCGCTTCATGGTCGAACTCTTCGGACCCGGCATCAGTGATGCCTGCCACGTTGCGCGCGGCCTCGACCACGGCCATCTGCATACCCAAGCAGATGCCCAGATAGGGGATCTTGCGTTCACGCGCGAACTGAGCCGCCTTGATCTTGCCTTCTGTGCCTCGTTCGCCAAAGCCGCCGGGGACCAGAATGGCGTGGAAGCCTTCCAGATAGGGCGCAGGATCTTCCTTATCGAAGGGTTCGGCATCAACCCATTCCAGCTTTACGCGGGTCCGGTTGGCCATGCCGCCATGGGTCAGCGCTTCTTTGATGGACTTATAGGCATCTTCCAGCTGAGTATACTTGCCCACCACGGCCACGCGGACCTCGCCTTCGGCGTTGTGAATGCGGTCTTCCACGTCTTCCCAGCGGCTAAGGTCGGGCTTCGGGGCCGGGGCGATCTGGAACGCATCCAACACGGCCTGATCCAGCCCCACATTGTGATAGGCCATCGGCGCTTCATAGATCGATTTCAGGTCGTAGGCTGGGATCACGGCCTCTTGGCGGACGTTACAGAACAGGCCGATCTTGGCGCGTTCTTTATCCGGGATCGGGTGTTCCGAGCGGCAGACCAGTACATCAGGGGCGATGCCGATCGAACGCAGCTCTTTCACACTGTGCTGTGTGGGTTTCGTTTTCAACTCGCCCGAGGCCGCAAGGAACGGCAGAAGCGTCAAATGCATGAAGATACATTGCCCACGCGGGCGTTCTTGGCTGAACTGGCGGATCGCTTCGAAAAAGGGCAGGGCTTCGATGTCGCCTACGGTGCCGCCAATTTCACACAACATGAAATCAACCTCGTCATCACCGATTTCGATGAAGTCTTTGATTTCATTCGTGACATGCGGGATCACCTGAATGGTTTTGCCCAGATAATCTCCGCGCCGCTCTTTTTCCAGCACATTGGTATAGATGCGGCCCGAGCTGACCGAATCTGTATTCCGTGCGGCCACACCGGTGAAGCGCTCATAGTGGCCAAGATCCAAGTCCGTCTCGGCCCCGTCATCCGTCACGAACACTTCGCCATGTTCAAATGGGCTCATCGTGCCGGGATCGACGTTCAGATAGGGATCAAGCTTGCGCAAACGCACAGAATAGCCGCGCGCCTGCAAAAGCGCCCCCAAAGCGGCTGACGTCAGGCCTTTGCCCAACGAAGAAACAACACCACCGGTGATGAAGATGTAACGTGCCATATGTTTGGCTGCCCCCGTGTTACTGGCGTCATGACGCCGCAAAATCTGGTAAGTGGACGCGCGAATGCCATAAGAAATGACGTCGCGAATCCCGTCCTCACGGGATTAAAGATATAACCGATTCCGGCGTCCCGCGCAACCGGATCGTCTAGATCATGGGGCAGCTATGTGCCCCGGCTCTAGGTGTTGTGTGGGTGGTCTATCGTCCAGTTTTCATTGCGAAAACTGGTGCAATAGAAAATGGTGGGCAGGCAGGCTGCCCAAAGATCGTTGCGCGATTAGTCTGCGCGCGGAGGCGTCAGGCTTTCGTCGGTGCTGACCGGCGGCAGCAGATCGCTGACATCCGGAACAGCCGGGGCGGTTTCACCCGCGGCAGGTGCTTCCAGACCCAGAGCATCCACAACCGAGCTATCGGCAGAATTTTTGGCCGAAATAACAG
The DNA here is from genome assembly GCF_007004645.1 of Aliiroseovarius halocynthiae. Lineage (GTDB taxonomy): Bacteria > Pseudomonadota > Alphaproteobacteria > Rhodobacterales > Rhodobacteraceae > Aliiroseovarius > Aliiroseovarius halocynthiae. The sequence continues at coordinate 819,367 of NZ_ML660019.1, forward strand.
TCAGCGCAATCGACGTGATCAAGAACGCAATCGCGAAGCCCCAAGTTAGCTTACCCAAAGCCGTAGCCGCGCCGCGCGACGACATCACGCCGCCTCCACCGCCGCCGCCAATACCAAGGCCGCCGCCCTCAGAGCGCTGCAAAAGCACGATCCCGATCAGCCCAAGGGCCAGGATCAGGTGAATGACGAGGATGACGTTTTCCATATGGGGCGTTTCCCGTGATTTGGGTTCGTTCGATCTGCCGGGGTATGTAGGCGAAAAGAACGCAGGGTGCAAGTCGCCGTGGGCAGGATCGCGACCTTTCTGCATTCGCAGCAATTACTCCTTTCGCTGCGGAAGATGTGCCGCTATACCGGGCCGGGTTTTCTTTGAGATAGGAAAAAGACCATGGCCAATGTCGTTGTCGTAGGCGCCCAATGGGGCGATGAAGGAAAAGGTAAGATCGTTGACTGGCTCAGCGAACGTGCCGATGTGATCTGCCGGTTCCAAGGGGGGCACAATGCGGGCCATACTCTTGTTATTGACGGAGCGGTGTACAAGCTGCACGCGCTGCCCTCGGGTGTTGTGCGCGGTGGCAAGCTGAGTGTGATCGGCAACGGTGTTGTGTTGGACCCGTGGAACCTGCTGAAGGAAATCGAAACTGTGACGGCGCAAGGCGTTGAAATTACGCCTGAAACGCTGATGATCGCGGAAAACACCCCGCTGATCCTGCCCTTCCACGGCGAACTTGACCGCGCCCGTGAAGAGGCCGCGTCGAAAGGCACCAAGATCGGCACCACCGGTCGCGGCATCGGTCCGTGCTATGAAGACAAGGTTGGCCGTCGCGCCATCCGTGTCGCCGATCTGGCAGACCATGCCACGCTTGAGGCCCGCGTCGACCGCGCGCTGCAGCACCACGATCCGCTGCGCAAAGGTCTGGGCATCGCGCCCATCGACCGCGACGCGTTGATTGCTCAGCTGAAAGAGGTTGCTCCGAAGATCCTGAAATTTGCCGCTCCGGTCTGGAAAGTGCTGAACGAAAAGCGCAAATCCGGCAAGCGGATACTGTTCGAAGGTGCTCAAGGCGCGCTTTTGGACATTGATTTTGGTACCTATCCCTTCGTGACGTCCTCGAACGTGATCGCGGGGCAGGCTGCCACGGGTGTGGGCATCGGACCGGGTTCGATCGACTATGTTCTGGGCATCGTGAAAGCCTATACCACTCGCGTAGGCGAGGGCCCGTTCCCGACCGAGCTGGACGATGATGACGGCCAGCGTCTGGGCGAGCGTGGGCACGAGTTTGGCACCACCACCGGCCGCAAGCGCCGTTGTGGTTGGTTTGACGCGGCTTTGGTTCGCCAAACCTGCGCGACTTCGGGCGTGACGGGTATCTCTCTGACGAAATTGGACGTTCTGGACGGCTTCGAGACCCTGAAAATCTGCGTCGGCTATGATCTGGACGGCGAGCGTATGGATTACCTTCCTACCGCAGCCGATCAGCAGGCCCGCTGCACGCCGATCTATGAAGAGATGCCCGGCTGGTCAGAATCGACCGAAGGCGCACGCAGCTGGAATGATCTGCCCGCGAACGCGATCAAATACGTGAAGCGCGTGGAAGAACTGATCGAATGCCCCGTGGCCCTTCTGTCCACCAGCCCGGAACGGGACGACACCATTCTGGTGACTGACCCGTTCGCGGATTGATCTGATGGCGCTGGGATATAAAGCACGTAAGCGACTGGCACTTCTGGTGTTGGTCGTTGGGCTTCCGCTTTACATCATCGCAGCGGTGTTTGTGGTCAGCCTGTTCAACCGGCCACCCATCTGGCTTGAGTTCATCGTCTACGCGGTGCTTGGCTTCTTGTGGATGCTGCCCTTGAAAAACGTGTTTCTGGGCGTCGGGAAAGCCGACCCGGATGTGGACGAGGCCGAGTACCCCCATGATCCGGCAGGGAAATATGCCCTAAAAGACAAGGGTGAAGACTAAAAAAGGCCCCAAGATCGGGGCCTTTTTAGTTTGGAGAATGTCACTGTAAGGCAGATTATGCAGTCTGCAGCCCATTGTGACCGGTCTTTGCTAACGCGTAACTGCCCTGTGCCACTTTTATGAAGTCGCCATCACGCAGCAGACGAGCAAACGCCCGCAACGCGTCATCCCGAGTAATGCCTCCCGGTACATCTAATGTCGTCACAAGATAGACCACCTCAGGGCGACTAAAGTTTGGCTGGCGTGTACTTTGCGTGACAAATGCGGCTGCGGCACGCAGATAGGCCGCAGTGTCACTTGCGTTTTGCTCTTGAACGTAGGTCGCGAACCGCAGTTCATCACGGGCGATGCGGCCGGATGGCTCAGCTTCTGCGTCATCCGCATCTGTACTAGACTGCGGGGTGCCAGGATTGACCCGGCGTGGGCTAACGACGCGATTACGCGCATTGTCAGTTGTGGGAGTCTGTTCCGGATTACGCTGTTTGATCTGTTGCTCCGAAATCAAGACCAAAGGCGGTGTTTGGTCTGCATCTGTGGTATTTTGCGCATTACTTTCCGGCTCAGGCGGCTTTACAGCCTTTGCTAGATCGCTTCGATATTGTGTCTCGTATTTGTCTTCATCGTCCTCACCGCCACCTTCGGATTTGTCGGCCAATGCTGCTTGCACAGCAGCTTTCAAGTGACCAATCGAGTTGCGACGGCGCGAGACTTCGTGGCTGTCCATATGGTTGTTGGTTTGTGCCAGAATTCGTTCGACCGACGTGTCATTTTCGTCAGTTTCTTGATCAACAAAGATGTTGGCGCGGCGCTCTCGACGTGCGTCAACGCGGCTTTCTTCTTCCATCGAGGATAGCAACGCTTCAATCTCGTCGTGGAGATGCGATTCTGAAGTGGCTGCATCCTCTGCCCGGCTTTCGGCCTGCGGCGTCGTGCCATGCAATGGAGCGTCCAGAGATAAAAGGGGCATTGGTGCGATGGTTGAAGCGTCGTCGCCCAATGCAATCTCCGGCTCGATGTCTTCAGGCGTGGTTTCGCCCTGCATGGGCTGTTCCGTCTTGGTGTCCGAAGCAATGGCGTTGACATGCTCGATCACAGGCGCGCCCATTGCTGTATTCGACAGCGCGTCCTCACCCTCGTCGTCCTGCCGTTTGCGTTTGACACGCAGCACGCGCGAGACCTGGGAGGTTACATCCACAGCTACAGAAGCGTCGTCACCAAGCAGAACCGGGGGCAGAGCGGGCTCAGCCACAGAGTTTTGCGCATCGTTGATTGCGATGCGGTCTTTCACACGTTGGCGCATTGCCAGTCGATCATCTGGCGCTTGGGGTGGTGTCGGGTTTTCATCGGTGGCCAGGGCGTGTTTGCTTATTAAGTCATCGAATTCGTCAAGATCTCCGAGATCGGTCTTCTCATCACCCGAGGCATGCTCGTCTTCAAGAAATTCGTCCGAACCATCGGCGCCAAGTGATGCTTCGCGCAGACGGGATAGTTTGGCGAAGGCATCTTCGATCTCAAGTTCATGCGTGGCCCCTGCCTCTTCTTCCTGAGGTTCGACATCGATTTCTTCGACAACGATATCGCGGGCCAGTGCCTTCTCGCTCGGCGCCTCCATTTGGACATGGGGAATGTCGTTTTCGACGGGTTCGGGAGTGCGATCCTCGCGGTCTTGCTCGCTTTGACGCAGAATGATGCTTTGATCCTCAATCCGGGCGTCAACGTGCATCAGCGTTTCGCGCTGTGCAATCTCAAGAAGCATTGCTGCGTCTGGAGATGCGGGTTCGGCCCCGAAACTCGGGTCACTCTCCGACAAACTACGGAAGTATTCGGTAATAGATTTCATTGCGCTAAAGGGGTCGTCGAACCCTTCCAGCGTACAGGAAAATGTGCCATAAGAAACTGTGAGGATCTTGCTGCTGCTACCCATTAAAACTCACTTTCCAAACCAGAGCGACGACAAGGTTACATATTCCCCCCAAAATGCGCAAAAGCGCGATGCGGGTGGTGTTTTTTTGGGGCCGAATTGTGGCGCCCACGACGAATTGGATCAAATTTAGTCATGAGTTGTCAAATCCCCCCCCAAGATTCTGGTATTACCTTACTAGGTGGTGGGCAGCTTGCTGCGCAAGATCTTGATGAATCGTTAACTATGGCTCCAAATTTGATCGGTGTGGATGGTGGGGCCAACATGGTGTTGGCTTTGGGTCATAATTTGCTGGCTGTTTGTGGAGATCTGGATTCGGTCTCGGCGGAGACATTGTTCGCTGTGGATCCCGAAATTGTGATCGAAACGCCGGATCAGAATCGAACAGATTTCGATAAGGCACTGGATTTGGCCGATGCCCCGGTGATCTTGTGCGTCGGATTTACGGGCAAGCGGATGGACCACCAATTGGCCTGTTACACCGTGCTGGTGCGACAGGCTGCCAAACCGGCGATTCTCATCGGCGACGAAGATATCTGTTTTCACCTGTCCCACCCTGTCACATTGGACCTTCCGGTTGGGACCCGCCTTTCGCTGTTCCCGATGGCCCGCGTGGTCGGGCATGGCGGTGGGTTGCGCTGGCCGGTTGATGGGTTGGAATTTGCGCCATGGGGCCAGATCGGCACGTCGAACGAGGTGCGCCAGGGACCCGTCACCCTGTCCGCCGATGGGCACGGGCTTTTGGTCATTTTGCCACGAAGATATCTGCGGGATGTCGTTCGCGTATTGTGGCAGGGCGACCCGGCGCTGTGCCCTTAACACTAGCAGTTGGGAACGTTTACAGCGAGCCCGCCCAAAGAAGTCTCTTTGTACTTCTCCATCATGTCCTGACCGGTTTCGAACATCGTCTTGATGCAGGCATCCAGCGGAACCAGATGCGTGCCGTCACCGCGCAGGGCCAGCGACGCAGCTGATACCGCTTTGATCGCACCCAGCCCGTTGCGTTCAATACAGGGCACCTGAACCAACCCGCGCACCGGGTCGCAGGTCAGCCCCAAATGATGCTCCAATGCAATTTCTGCCGCGTTTTCAACCTGCATAGGCGTGCCGCCCATGACGGCGCACAGGCCAGCCGCAGCCATCGCGCTGGCCGAACCGACTTCGGCCTGACAGCCAGCTTCTGCGCCCGAAATCGACGCGTTGTGTTTGACAATCGCCCCGATGGCTGACGCGGTCAGCAGGAAGTCGTGAATGCGCGAAGGGGACGCGCCCGGCACATGGTTCAGCCAATAGTAAACCACCGCAGGCAATACCCCGGCCGCACCGTTGGTCGGGCTGGTCACAACCTGCCCACCTGCGGCGTTTTCTTCGTTCACCGCCATGGCATAGACGCTCATCCAGTCGTTGATCGTATGCGGTGCGGTGAGGTTCAAACCTTGCTCGGCGATCAGACTGTCATAGATGGCCTTTGCGCGGCGTTTGACCATCAGGCCACCGGGCAGGATACCGTCATTCGCCAAGCCACGTTGGATGCAATCCTGCATGACGTCCCAGACCCGGTCGAGCTTTTCGGCCAGCGTCGCAGGACCCATATGCTCCAGCTCGTTCGCACGTTTCATATCTGCGATGCTTTTTCCCGACGCCTTCGCCATCTGAAGCATTTGAACAGCATTCTCAAACGGATAGGGGTGGGTTTTCGCGTCTGCCGCGTCCAGGGCGGCCTCTTGCGCTTGTTCGGCTTCGGTCACCACAAAGCCGCCGCCGATGGAATAATAGGTCTCGCGCACCACCACGTCGCCTTGCGCGTCGGTGGCCATCAGTTGCATGCCGTTGGCATGGCCGGGCAGGGGGTGGTCATAGTCAAAAATCAGATCGGTTTTCGGCGCAAAGTTCAGTGTGCCCAATCCGTCGGGCGAGACAGTATGGGTTTCCGCGATCGCGGCCATAGCGGCCTCCGCCTTGGCATGGTCATAGCTGTCGGGCAGGAAGCCTGCCAAGCCCAGAATGGTTGCGCGGTCGGTGGCGTGGCCGACACCGGTAAATGCCAGTGATCCATGCAGCGATGCTTTCAGGCCATGCACTTCGAAAGGTTGGCTGCGCAGCAGGTCCAGAAACCGTGCCCCCGCAACCATCGGTCCCATCGTGTGGGAGGAACTGGGACCAACCCCAACCTTGAACATGTCGAAAACAGACAGGAACATCATGACCTCGCTTCAATTCGTCAGACCATTGTGCGGATTTCGCGCGGATATGTGCGTGGAAAAGCGACAGTTTTTATCCCAATCGCGTTCCTGCCGCCTGATCAGTCTGGTCGCGTCAGGACAAAGGCTGCCCCCGCGCCCATCAATGTGCCCTGCAACACCAAGATCCACCACGCCACCCCCATTAGCAGCGAGATGACAAAGACCAGTGTCATCATACTGACGGCTAGGGTTTTGGCCCGGCGCGAGATCGCGCCGCGTTCTTCCCAATCACGAATTGACGGGCCGAAATGTGCGTGGTCAATCAGCCACGCCCGGGCGCGCGGGCTGCCCTTGCCGAATGCAAATGCGGCGACCAGAAGAAAGGGCGTGGTTGGCAGGACGGGCAGAATGACGCCCAAAAGGCCAAGCCCGACAGCGGCCCATCCCAGAATGATGTAGAAAAACTTGCTCATGTCTTGCGCCCAAGTTACTGCGCGCACCTTCCCGTGATGCCTGCAAATTGTCCAGACTTAACAGGTTCTAAAGCGCAGCACCTTCAGGGGGATTTGCAGGCGATGGCGCGCTAAGCGGTGTCTGTCCCAGACCCTCGGCGATGATGGCGGCTTGCATTGCGGGCCGGGCCTCGATCCGCTGAGCAAGGGCTTTTAGGCGCGGCCACGTGTTCAAATCGAACCAGTTATCCCCCCTTAGATACAGCGCAAACCACCGCAATGGGACAGCCACATAATAGTCCAAAGCCGTGGGCGTTTCACCGCCGAACCAGCTGCGTTTGGCGCCCAGCAGCGCCTCATAGCGATCCAGATGCCCTTGCAGGCGTTTTGAGACAATGCGCCGGTGATCTTCGACGGACCCAGCCGTGAAGCGTTCGGCGTAGAAATGCTGCCGCAGGTCCGTCTGCATCCCGTTCGAGGCCACCATCATCCACGACAGAAATGCCCCACGATCCGGGCTGTCTACTGCCGGAGCCATCTGGCCCGCGCGGTCGACTAGCCACATCAGAATGGCTGCGGTTTCGAACACCACCCCGTCCGGCGTCTCAAGCGCTGGGATTGTCCCCATCGGATTGACCTTCAGATATGCCGCACTGTGCTGTGCATTGCTGGCACGGTCCACCAGAACGGTTTCATAGGGGGTGCCCAGCTCTTCCAACACAAGGCGGATGATTAGTGAGGCGTTGTCGGGGGCGTAGTGAAGTTTCAACATGCGGCGACCCAAACAAATTCAACGCGCTGTGACCAGAAAAATCGCACTTTTGGCCGCAGCATGCTCGCCAAGACGCGGTGGGACCTCTATAAATTTCCCAATATTTTATATATCTAAGGGATTCGTAATCATGTCTGCCCAATTATCCCCCATTGATGCGGCCAAAAGCATTGCCGCTAAATTTGCGGTTCAGTTCGTTGAAGATGGTATGCGTGTTGGGTTGGGAACGGGCTCAACTTCGGCTTGGATGATCCGGTATCTCGGCGAGCGTATAAAAGACGACGGACTGGACATCGTCTGCGTACCCAGTAGCCAGCGAACGGCGGAGTTGGCGGAGGGCGCAGGGATTCGTCTTTCCAGACTGGATGATGTGAAGTGGCTTGATGTGACGATTGATGGCGCAGATGAGTATGACGGCGAGCTGACGTTGATCAAGGGCGGCGGCGGAGCGCTACTACAGGAAAAAATTATCGCGACCGCTTCGGATCGGATGATCGTGATCGCTGACCACTCCAAAGAAGTTGGACATCTCGGCGCGGCGCCGCTACCGATCGAAGTGGTGCCCTTCGGATTGCAAACCACCCGCGCAATGGTCGAAGCCGTTTTGGAAGGAATGGACGTGCTTGGCTGGGAGGCTGCAGTGCGCCGGGTTGATGGAAGCCCATTCACGACCGATGCTGGCAACCATATCCTAGACTTGCACCTGAACCGCATTGGCGACCCTCGCCGACTGGCTTTGGCGCTGAACCAGGTGCCAGGCGTCGTTGAAAACGGCTTGTTCATTGATATCTGCGATGTGGTTGTCGCCGGGCACGGAGATGGCCGTGTCGAGGTGACGGATCTGGAAAACGGTACAATCAGTGAAGCTTTGATGGATGTTGAGCAAGCCAGCAATATCTTTGCCAACCTGTGATCCGCACTGAGCGCGGATTCGTGATCATTGTGTCAGGAGCCGGGGGTGGAAAGCCGCGCCCCAAATGCATAACTTTCTGCGACGACAAACCTATATGTGATGCGCACCCGGTCGGGTGGGACGTGAAAGGCAACGGAAATGAGCGGATTTGACTATGACCTCTTTGTGATCGGCGGCGGTTCGGGCGGCGTTCGCGCTGGTCGCGTCGCAGCCGAGGGCGGCGCGAAAGTGGCGTTGGCGGAAGAGTTCCGTATGGGCGGTACCTGTGTCATCCGTGGCTGTGTGCCGAAAAAGCTGATGGTCTTTGCCTCGCAACATGGGCCCGCTGCTGCAGACGCGGCTGCTTATGGTTGGAAGGGCAATGCGCGTGGTGAATTTGACTGGAAAGACACATTCCGCCCGGCACTTCACGCCGAGTTGGATCGTCTGGAAAGCATCTACACCCGCAACCTCGGCAACTCGGGTGCCGACATCTACAACGCACGCGCGGTTGTGAAGGATGCCCATACAGTCGAGCTGTCGACCGGTGAAACCTTCACCGCCAAACACATCTTGGTGGCCACCGGCGGACGCCCGTTCATTCCCGATACACCGGGTGCGGCCGAGCTGGGGATTACCTCGAATGAAGTGTTCAATCTGGAAGACTTCCCTGAGCGGATCCTGATCGTGGGTGGTGGATATATCGCGACAGAGTTTGCTTGTATCTTCAACGGCCTGGGCAGCCATGTGGCGCAATGGTATCGCGGCGCACAAATCCTGCGCGGCTTTGATGATGAAGTGCGCGGTTTCCTGGCCGAACACATCCGCGAGCGTGGTGTAGACCTGCATGTGGGCCTTGAGGTCGAGCGGATGGAGCGCCGCGACGGCGCCATTTGGGTCAAAGGTACGGATGGGCGCGAAGAAACCTTCGATCAGGTGCTCTTTGCAACGGGGCGTGTGCCGAATACCGACGGTCTGGGTCTGGAAGAAACAGGCGTAAAGCTAGGCCGTGGTGGCGAAGTGGTCGTGGATGACTACAGCCAGACCTCGGTCCCGTCGATCTATGCGGTGGGCGACGTAACCAACCGGATCACCCTGACCCCGGTTGCGATCCGCGAAGGCATGGCCTTTGTGGAAACAGTCTTTAACGGCAATCCGACAAAACCGGATCACGAGAATGTCGCCTCGGCCGTGTTCACCCAACCGGAATACGGCACGGTAGGTCTGTCCGAGGAAGACGCCCGCGTGCAGGAAAAAGTCGACGTCTATTGTGCCGCCTTCCGCCCCATGCAGAAAAGCTTCATCGGGTCGAACGAGCGCGTGCTGTTCAAGTTGATTGTCAGCCAGGCCACTCAAAAAGTGCTGGGTGTGCATATCGTGGGCGACGGCGCAGGCGAGATGATTCAGTTGGCCGCTGTGGCTGTGAAAATGGGCGCAACCAAGACGGATTTCGACCGAACCGTGGCCGTTCATCCGACCATGTCGGAAGAGATCGTGCTGATGAAGTCACCCACGCGCAGCGACTGATCCAGCAATAAGTGCATCTAAACATGTGAAAAGGGGGCGCATTGCGGCCCCTTTGCCTTGAAATTCTGCGCCCGAAGGGCCAGTTATGAGCGCGAAACCCTGTTTTCAACACGGAAGGAATAGGACCAGATGGCCAGCGATAATGGCGGTCCCTGGGGCGGCGGTGGAAACCGTGGCGGCTCTGACGGACGTCCCCCCTCGAATAATGGTGGCAACCGCGGCGGAAATAATCGCCCCGGCGGTGACAACCCCCAGATCCCTGAAATCGACGAGCTGATGAAAAAAGGCCAAGAACAGCTGCGCGTGCTGATGGGGGGTCGTGGCGATTCCCGAAAAGGCGGCGGTCAGGGTGGCCAAGGGGCAGGTGGTCCCGGTATTGGGCGCGGCTCGATTCTGCTGATCGCATTGGTTGCGGCTGCGGTTTGGGTCTTTGCCAGTTTCTATCGCGTGGACACGTCCGAGCAATCGGTCGAACTGCTGTTTGGGGAGCGCTATGGCGTCGGGCAAGAGGGTCTGAATTTCGCCCCGTGGCCCGTTGTGACCAAGGAAATCTACCCCGTGACCCGCGAGAATGTCATCAACATCGGTGATGGCACATCTGAAGGCCTGATGCTGACCGGCGACGAAAACATCGTCGACATTGATTTCCAGGTCGTGTGGAACATCTCGGACATTGAAAAATTCGTGTTCAACCTGGCCGCTCCCGAAAACACCATTCAGGCCGTATCCGAATCCGCCATGCGCGAGATTATCGCGCGCTCGCTCCTGGCACCGGTCTTAACTTCGGACCGTGGTGTTATTGCGCAAGAGCTGGAAGAACTGATTCAGTCCACGCTCGATGGCTATCAGTCGGGTGTGAACATCGTGCGTGTGAACTTTGACCGCGCTGACCCGCCCGCAGAAGTGATCGACAGCTTCCGTGAAGTTCAAGCCGCAGAACAGACCCGCGATACGTTGCAGAAACAGGCCGACGCCTATGCCAACCGCGTTGTGGCGGCTGCCCGTGGTGAAGCGGCTCAGTTGGTAGAGCAGGCCGAAGGCTATCGCGCACAGGTCGTGAACGAAGCCGAAGGTGAAGCTGCACGTTTCCTTGCTGTGTTCGAAGAATACCAGAAGGCGCAGGACATCACCCGCAAACGTCTGTATTTGGAAACGCTGGAAAAAGTCATGACCAGCGTCGACAAGGTCATTCTGGATGAGGCCATCAGTGGTGGCAACGGTGTCGTGCCCTATCTGCCCCTGAACGAGCTGAACAAATCACAATCAAACAGCGGAGGGTCGAACTGATGAAACGTACTCAAATCGCTCTTTTTGTCATGTTCGCTCTGGTCGTTGGTGCGTTGCAGGCAGTCTATATCATTGATGAGCGGCAGACCGCGCTACGTCTGTGGTTCGGTGAAGTAACAGCCGAAATCCGCGAGCCGGGCCTGAATTTCAAAGTTCCGTTCCTGCACGAGATCGTCAAATACGATGACCGGATCTTGCCGCTGGATACGCGAAAGCTGGAAGTGACCCCGGCCGATGGTCGCCGTCTTGAGGTCGACGCGTTTGCCCGTTGGCGCATTGCGGATGCCAAACAGTTCCGCCGTGCGGTTGGCGCAAGCTCGATCGAAGGTGCGCGTCCGCGTCTTGAACGGATCCTGAACGCTGAATTGCGCGAGGTTCTGGGTAAAGTGAACTCGGGCGCTGTTTTGTCGGCAGACCGTGTGGTTCTGATGAACCAGATCCGCGATCAGGCGCGTGCGCAAGCTTTGTCGCTTGGCGTTGATATCGTTGACGTGCGGATCAAGCGCGCCGACCTGCCCAAGCAGAACCTTGAAGCCACATTTGAACGGATGCGCGCCGAACGTCAGCGTCTGGCCGCAGACGAAATCGCCCGCGGTAATGAAGCCGCGCAGCGTCTTCGTGCGACCGCAGATCGTACCGTGGTGGAAACCGTATCGGAAGCCCGCAAGAACGCGCAGATCGTTCGCGGTGAAGCAGACGCTCGCCGTACCGCCATTCTGGCGGATGCTCTGGGCCGTGATGCCGAGTTCTTTACCTTCCTGCGTTCGCTGGAAGCCTATGAGAAATCTCTGACGACGGGCAATTCGTCGCTGGTGATTTCACCAGATAGCGAGTTCTTCGACTATCTGGAATCAGAACAAGGGCGCCAATGAGCCTTGTTCTGCTAGGCATCGGGCTTGTGCTCGTGATCGAGGGGCTGGTGTTCGCACTGGCCCCTTCGCGTCTGGATGATCTGGTTCAGATGATGGCGTCCATGTCGCGCGATCAACGGCGCATGATTGGCTTGGTGGCGCTGGCGCTTGGAGTGCTTCTTGTCTGGCTATCAGGCATTCGCCCATGACGCAGACCGCGATCCGGTTTGAGGCAGTAATTTTGCGTAAGCAAGATGATCTGCCCCGCTATATTATCATCAAGCCCGAGATCGCCCGCGCGTTCTCGGGCTCTTTCGATGCTCAAGTATCTTTGAATGATGGTCAGCTATTCCATCGTCGCATTCACCCTTGGGGAAAAGGGTCGGACGCGTATTTCTTCAACCTGACCAAGGTGCAATGTTACAAGGCTGAATTGGGCACCGGCGACATGTGCCATGTGACCGTGATTCCCGTCTGATTGCTCACGCTGTGTTACGCACGTTCACATACCGGTGAGATCGCATTCCAAACTTTGCGTTGCGCTTTCCCGCTCCTATCTAGAGACTATCATTCAAGCGGATGTTTCATCCGGTAGTTATCGAAAAGGAGAGTAGTGTGAGAGCGCAGGCATACGCCATCAGGCAGGTGCAGTCAGAGTTTTATCGGGGTTTTGTGGCCCTGATCCTTGCGGTCGCCACTTTGTTGGCAACATCCATTCGGGTAGACGCACGCGGTGCGCCGGAAAGCTTCGCGGATCTGGCCGAGCAGGTCAGCCCGGCTGTGGTGAACATCACCACCTCGACCATTGTGGCAGGTCGTGAAGGCGGCCCGCAGCCAATGATCCCCGAAGGCAGCCCATTTGAAGAGTTTTTCCGCGATTTCCTAGAGCGCAATCAGCAAGGTCCGAATGGCGATCAGGCCGAACCGCGCCAGCGTCGCAGTCAGGCTTTGGGGTCCGGCTTTGTCATTTCTGAAGATGGATTCATCGTCACCAACAACCATGTCATTGAAGGCGCAGATGAAATTCTGATCGAATTTTTCGACCGGGACGAGCAGCTGGAAGCCAAGGTGATCGGTACAGACCCCAACACGGATATTGCACTTCTGAAAGTCGAAAGCGACGAGCCGCTGACCTATGTCAGTTTCGGGGACAGCGACATCATGCGCGTTGGCGATTGGGTGATGGCCGTGGGTAACCCGCTTGGGCAAGGTTTTTCGGTGTCTGCTGGGATCGTGTCACAGCGCAACCGCGAACTGTCGGGTAACTATGACGACTATATTCAAACCGATGCGGCCATTAACCGTGGAAACTCGGGCGGTCCGCTGTTCAACATGGACGGTCAGGTGATCGGCGTGAACACCGCAATCCTAAGCCCCAATGGTGGCTCGATCGGGATCGGGTTTGCCATGTCCTCGGCCGTGGTGGATCGTGTGGTTGCTCAGTTGAAGGAGTTCGGCGAAACCCGCCGCGGTTGGCTGGGTGTGCGTATTCAGAACATCACAGATGACATTGCCGAGGCATTGGGTCTGGAAAGCACGGACGGCGCGATGGTGACGGATGTACCGGATGGTCCTGCGAAAGATGCGGGCATTCAGGTGAACGACGTGATCCTAAGCTTTGACGGAGTCGAGGTCACAGATTCGGGCGAACTTGTGCGCACTGTGGGCAATGCCCCTGTCGGCAAGGCTGTGCGCGTGATGATCCTGCGTGATGGTAAGACCGAAACCATTCTTGTGACGCTTGGGCGTCGCGAAGATGCGGTTGCAGCCTCGAACCAAGGTGAAGAAGCACCTTCGGCCCCGGCGGAACCCAGCAAGCTTCTGGGCATGTCGTTGGCTCCGTTGGATGACACCTCGCGCGAAGCACTGGGGCTGAACCCGGGCGAAGAAGGGCTTGCCGTTCTGGACATCGACGAAGACACCGAGGCCTTCGAAAAGGGCATTCGCGCTGGTGATGTGATTTCGGAAGCCGGGCAACAGCCGGTGACCTCGATCAAAGATCTGGAGGACAGCTTGCAGGTGGCGCGTGATGGCGGGCGGAAGTCGGTTCTGCTTTTGGTGCGTCGCGACGGCAACCCGCGCTTTGTGGCATTGTCGCTGGGTGAATAGGCCAAAAAAGAAATAGCCCGCCAGAGCGTATCTGGCGGGCAAAAAGAAACCCGCGCTAATCGGCGCGGGTTTCTTTTTGTCTGGTCCTGAACAGTGTTGTTCAGGTCAAACAGATTGGTGAGTGGTGAGGTCTTAGATCGTGTCGATATCGGCGCGGCACAGCCCGATATCTTCAAGCTCGCGATCTGTCAGTTTCGACAGTGCGTTGCGGGTTTCGCGAGCGTCATTCCAGGCGACCACAGCGGCAACAATACCGCGCATGGCGTCGGACAGACGGCCCCCGAAGACACCGCCGGTTACGGGAGTCATGGTTTCGAAAGCAGCCATTTTCGTGTCCTTCACAAAAAAGAGGTTGGGTGAGCTTGTTTGCTCTGAGGCGCCATCTAGGGCCGAAAATTCGCCCCCACAAGCACGGTTTTTTGCATGTCCCGTATGCGTTTTCTGCAACGGGTCGCTTTCGGAAAAAACAGGGTCGAAATTGGTCGGAAATTGGCGAAATTAACCATAATCGGTCGGCGTTCAGTGAAATTATTTTTTGCTGGTGCCTTGAGCTTTGGCATGCTGCGCACACACCGGATTGTTTCACGCCAAATCCCGCTGGCCTATGTTCTTGTTTCGTGCTAGTTCTTGGCGCGACACAAAAACGCGCCGGAAAGGCCGTGAAATAACAGAGCAGGGCAGGATATGCGCATCATAGGCATTGACCCGGGACTTCGAAATATGGGCTGGGGTGTCGTTGATACCCAAGGGACTCGCCTGTCACATGTGGCCAACGGGGTCTGTATGTCGCGTACGGGGGATCTGGCCTCGCGGCTTTTGTCCTTGCACGAGCAACTCTCGGATGTAGTGGCGCGGTTTCAGCCGGATACGGCGGCTGTGGAACAGACATTTGTGAACAAAGACGCGGTCGGCACCCTGAAACTGGGGCAGGCACGCGGGATCGCGCTGCTTGTGCCGGCTCAGGCGGGGCTGTCGATTGGGGAATATGCGCCGAATGCGGTGAAGAAAGCCGTGGTGGGTGTGGGGCACGCCGACAAGCAACAAGTGGATCATATGGTGCGGATGCAATTGCCGGGGGTGCAAATCACCGGACCGGATGCGGCGGATGCTTTGGCCATTGCGATTTGCCATTCCTTCCACGCACAAAATGCAGGACGGCTTGAGGCCGCAGTGAAAAGGGCGACAGCATGATCGGACGGATCGCAGGATGCATTGACTATCGGGCGGATGATCATGTGCTGATCGACGTGAAGGGCGTTGGCTATCTGGTCTATGTCTCGGACCGAACGATGTCGGCCCTGCCGGGAAATGGCGAAGCCGTGGCGCTTTATACAGACCTTCTTGTCCGCGAAGACAATCTGCAACTTTTTGGCTTCACGTCTCTGGTCGAGAAAGAGTGGCATCGCCTTCTGATGAGCGTTCAGGGCGTGGGGGCGAAGGCCTCGATGGCCATTCTGGGCACGCTAGGCGCGGACGGCGTTAGCCGCGCAATCGCGCTGGGTGACTGGAACGCGGTGAAGGCGGCCAAGGGGATCGGCCCCAAGACAGCACAGCGCGTGGTGAACGAGCTGAAAGATAAGGCGGCCAGCGTTATGGCGTTGGCAGGAGCAGGGGGTGCAGCTGGGGCAGGCTCAGGCGCTGTCGCGCCTGAGCCTGATCTCGATGACGTGGTCATCGAGACACCCGCAGTTGCGGGTGCGCAAGCAGTGCCCTTAACGCCAAATGTTGACCCCGCCGCGCAGGCTGAAGCTCTGTCTGCATTAACCAACCTGGGATACGCCCCCGGCGAGGCTGCCTCCTCCGTGGCGCAGGCTTTGGGGGATGATCCGGCGCTGGACACTGCCGGGTTGATCCGGGCTGCATTGAAACTGCTTGCGCCTAAAGACTAGGCGCTAAAGGATTAGGTTATGTCGATCTCGGACCCTGCACACAGCCCCGACCCGACCCTGCGCCCGGCCCCCACGCCGGAAGAACGCGCCGAGGTGGACCGCGCCCTGCGTCCGCAAGCGCTTGGTGATTTCATCGGTCAGGCCGAGGCGCGCGCAAACTTGCGTGTTTTCATCGAAAGTGCCCGCCGCCGGAACGAGGCGATGGATCACGTGCTGTTTCACGGCCCGCCCGGTCTTGGTAAGACGACGCTGGCCCAAATCATGGCGCGCGAGCTTGGGGTTAATTTCCGCATGACCTCTGGCCCCGTTTTGGCCAAGGCTGGTGATCTGGCGGCGATCCTGACCAATCTGGAAGCCAATGACGTCTTGTTTATTGATGAGATTCATCGCCTGAACCCGGTCGTCGAAGAAGTGCTCTATCCCGCGATGGAAGATTTCGAGTTGGATCTGGTCATCGGCGAAGGCCCTGCGGCCCGCACCGTGCGGATCGAGCTTCAGCCGTTTACTTTGGTGGGTGCGACCACCCGTCTGGGCCTTCTGACCACGCCCTTGCGTGATCGTTTCGGCATTCCGACGCGATTGCAATTCTATACGGTGGACGAGTTGCACGAGATCGTCTCGCGCAATGCAGTCAAGTTGGGCGCTCCGGCGGACGAAGATGGCGCGCGAGAGATTGCGAAACGTGCGCGGGGAACGCCTCGGATCGCGGGGCGCCTGTTGCGGCGCGTCGTGGATTTCGCGGTGGTTGAGGGCGACGGGCGCATCACGCGTGACATCGCCGATAATGCACTGACCAGGTTGGGCGTCGATAATCTGGGCCTTGATGGGGCGGATCGGCGCTATATGGGACTGATGGCTGAACATTATGGCGGCGGTCCCGTTGGGATCGAAACGCTGTCGGCGGCTTTGTCCGAAAGCCGCGATGCACTGGAAGAAGTGATCGAGCCCTACCTGCTGCAACAAGGCCTGATCCAGCGCACGCCGCGTGGGCGAATGCTTGGGCAACGGGCGTGGAGCCATCTTGGCCTGACTGCGCCTGCACCGCAAAAGCCGGGGCAGGGGCAGCTCTTCGATGGATAACGCTTGAAACGCGCGCCCGTATAGGGGACACCCGGCGCGATCAAGGAGAGAATGATGACCGACGCGCCGCTTATGACCCCCGCTGATGTGACCGCACATTTCACCCGCTCGAATGGCAACTTCACTTTTGCACGTTGGGGGCGCCCGATCGTGCCGGTGGTCTTTGGCGTCGAAGAACAGACGCTGGAAGTCGTGAAAGGCGCGGTCGAGGCAGTGGTTGTACTGGCAGACCATAAAATGGCCGAAACAGATCCCGAGCTGGGCGCAAACCTGATGGTCTTCTTCTTCCGCGACTGGGACGAATTGCTAGAGGTTCCAAAACTGGACGAGCTGATCCCGGATCTGATCGCAACAGTTGCGCGTCTGAAAGGGGCAGGGGCCAGCCAGTATCGCGCGTTCCGTTTCGACGACCAAAACGCCATTCAGGCCTGTTTCACTTTTGTCTGCATGACCGATGCCATGGCTGCGCAACCTGCCGAAGCCATCGCCCTGACCCAAGCCGTTCAGGCGATGCTACTGTGGAGTGATGAGATTTTCGCCACCCAAAGCCCTCTTGCGCTGTTGCCGGATGGGCAAACCATCCTGCGCCCAGAGATCGCCGCACTGGTCAAAGCCGCCTATGACCCAATGCTGCCCGTTGCTGCCGATGACGCATCCCACGCGCTGCGGATGTTTGCGCGGCTACCGAATTCCTAGAGGTTGTTCTTGCAGCACGGCGCTGCAAGTAGCGCTATAGTTGATTTACTCTTGCGATTGGCGCGTTTCTACCTCAGTTGTAGCTGAGTATATCGAATCTATGGAGATTGAGCGTTGGATATTAGGTCGTTGCTGAAGCGTATGGGTACCAATAAGCCGGAGGAAAAGTTGGAGGGACAGCCCACCAGCAAGCGTCCAGCGCGGCTTCGGATGATGACAAGTTTGGGCCTTGCTGATGGTATGGGCGCAGAAATCGGTGTGTTTAAGGGAGAATTCTCTGCTGAGCTGCTGCGCGAAGTTGGCGTAAAAAAATTGTTCATGATCGACCCGTGGGAGAACTTTGACGATCCGGGCTTAAAGAGCAGTTGGTATCATTCGAGTGCCAAAAACAATATGATCGACATATATAAGCATGTCAAAGAAGAGTTCGCAGCGGAAACGGCTTCTGGTCAGGCGACGATCATACGTGGTGGCTTCGAGGACGCGTGCGCCGAAATCGCCGACGACGAACTGGATTTTGCATATATTGATGGCGATCACCGCTTCGAGGCGGTTCTGCACGATTTGACGCTGGCCGCGCCAAAGGTGAAAACCGGCGGTTTTCTGATTGTAGATGATTACTCCGTTACGGGGTGGTGGCGCGATGGTGTGGTTGCTGCGATGAGTACATTCCTTGGCCGTAACCCTAACAACTGGATGATTGTAAGGTGTGTTGGCCATCAGGTTGCGATCAAACGACTTCAGTAACCGTGGCGCACCACTTCCCCATCCGCGTTTACTATGAAGACACCGACATGGCCGGGATCGTCTATTACGCCAATTATCTGCGGTATATCGAACGCGCGCGGTCGGATTGGGTGCGTGAGACTGGGATTGATCAGAATGCGATGCGGGACGATGGGCTGGTTTTTGCCGTGCGTCGGGTCGAAGCGGACTATATCGCGCCCGCCAAGTTTGACGATGTGTTACAGGTTGAAACAACTGTCGCGCAGGTGACCGCCGCTCGGTTGGTTCTGAAGCAGGCGGTCAAACGTGGCGATCAGCCCTTGTTTCAAGCCGTTGTAACCATCGTTTGCGTGGCTGATAATGGTGCGCCCGCGCGACTTCCGGCGAATATTCGCCAGTTGCTGCACTAAAACGCGGCAATCTCTGCCGATGGCATGGTTTTAATAGCCATAGGCCTTTGCATGCGCTAACATTCGTGCAGAAAAGCGGCCCAAAGAGGCGGCGGTACAGAGGCAGAGATATGGAAACGGAAGCGCTTTCGGCAGCGGCGGAGATTGATTTCTCCTTCTTAGCTCTATTTTTACGTGCGACATTCACTGTGAAGCTGGTGATGCTTCTGCTGATTGTTGCGTCGATCTGGGCTTGGGCCATTATTATCACGAAATTCATCGCATTCCGGCGCACCCGCGCCGAGGCCGAGACATTTGACCGCAAATTCTGGTCTGGTGAGCCGTTGGACGAGCTGTTTGACCAAATCGGTCCCAGCCCGTCAGGATCGGCCGAGAAAGTCTTTTCTGCCGGGATGCTCGAGTGGCGACGCTCGCACCGGGCGGATGGCGGATTGATCGCAAATGCCCAATCGCGGATTGATCGGTCGATGGATGTGGCCATTGCCAAGGAAGGCGAGGCGATGAACAAGGGGCTGAGCTTCTTGGCAACGGTGGCATCAACCGCGCCATTTGTTGGGCTATTCGGCACCGTCTGGGGCATTATGAACGCGTTCATCGAGATTGCGCAGCACCAAAACACCAATCTGGCGGTTGTGGCCCCCGGTATTGCCGAAGCCTTGTTGGCGACGGGTCTGGGGCTGCTGGCCGCGATCCCGGCGGCGGTGTTTTACAACAAGCTAAGCGTGGACAGCGACAACATCCTTGCAGGCTATGAAGCCTTCGCGGATGAATTCGCCACCATTCTTAGCCGCCAGTTGGACAGCTAAAATGGGCGCGAATGTGCAATCCAGCGGGGGTGCCGATCGGCGCGCCCGTCGTGGGCGGCGTCGCGGCAAGCATCGTCGCGTGATGGCGGAAATCAACATCACACCTTTCGTCGATGTTATGTTGGTGCTTCTGATCATCTTCATGGTGGCCGCCCCCCTGTCGGTGGTCGGCGTTCCGGTCGAGCTGTCTCGGACAGCAGCAAAGGCGCTGGAAGCCCCCGAGGAAGAGCCGCTGTCCGTCACCATCAACGCCGATGGTCAGGTTTTCCTGCAAACGACCGAGGTTTCTCGTGACGATCTGATCCCGCGTCTGCGTGCCATTGCAGCAGAGCGTGTGGATGACAAGGTTTTCCTTCGGATTGATGGGCAGGTTGCTTGGGACAGCACTGCGCAGATCATGGGCGCGTTGAATGCCGCAGGCTTCTCGCGCATTGGGTTTGTGACCGAAGGTGGTGGGCCGACATTGACCGGGCAGGGGAACTAAGGCCGGATGCGCAAGGGGCTGTATATCTCGACAGCCGCTCATGGGGCGTTGATCCTGTGGGTGCTTTTTGGCGGGGTCTTTGCATGGGATCGCGACGAAGAGCTTGTGCAGGTGTCGGATGTGTCCTTTATCTCGGAAGATGAATTTGCTGCGCTCAGCGCGCCAAAACCCGAAACTAACGCGCCTGATGCTACATCGGCCCCAGCGCCGCGTCCCGAGCCATCCCCGGAACCCGAGCCGGAGCCTGTGCCAGAGCCTGCACCCATGCCGGAACCGGAACCGACCCCGGAACCCGAGCCGGAGCCAGAACCCGACCCTATACCACAACCCGAGGCCGAGCCTGCCCCGGTGACCGAGACTGCACCTCCGGCGCCCGCGCCGCGCGTCGCACCCGAGGCTGCTCCAGAACCAGAAACGCCTGCGGAAGACGCCCCCGATCCGACCGAGGCCGTGGCGCCCGAGCCTTCGCCCGAGGCCGAGCCTGCCCCCGAAGAGGTCGCCCCTGCCGCGCCGCCCGAAGCGACGACCGAGATTGTGACCGAAGCCGAAGAGCCGGTCGAGGAACCGTCTGCCGCGCCCGCAACCTCGCAGCGGCCGAAGTCGCGCCCCGCGCGTTCGAAGCCAGTCGCGGCGCAACCTGAAACTCCGCCAGCGTCGGATGCGAATGACGTTGCGAATACCATTGCGGATCAGGTCGCAGGTGGCACGCAAGACGCGCCTGCGCAAGACATCCCACTTGGCCCGCCGATGACGCGCGGCGAGAAAGATGGGCTGCGTGTCGCCGTCAGCCGCTGCTGGAACGTGGGGTCTCTGTCAACGGACGCGTTGTCAACGACCGTCGTCGCGTTGGTCACAATGAACCGCGACGGTAAGCCCGAAAACATCAGTTTGGAAAGCTGGGACGGCCCCAGTCAGGCTGCAGCAAACACCGCGTTCCAGGCAGCGCGGCGCGCGATTATTCGCTGTGGCGCACGTGGCTTTGATCTGCCTGCCGAAAAATACGGCCAGTGGCGCGAGATCGAAATGACCTTCGATCCTGAAAAGATGAGGATCAAATAAAGCCATGGCCCGTTCAACGCATATCACTCCGCTTGAAATCTGTGTGGACACGTTCGCGGGAGCGCTGGCCGCGCAAGAGGGCGGGGCTGACCGGGTCGAGCTGTGCTCGGCCCTGTCCGAAGGCGGGCTGACCCCGTCCGTTGGGTTGATGCGGCAAGCGGCGACGTTGTCGATCCCGGTCTATGCCATGATCCGCCCACGCTCGGGTCTGTTTCACTTTTCGGACGCTGATGAAGCGATCATGCTGGCGGACATCCGGGCCGCGAAAGAGGCGGGGTTGGACGGCGTCGTGCTGGGGGCACAGCAAAGAGATCACCGGCTGGACGTGCCGCGACTGGCGCGTCTGCTGACAGCGACCGAAGGGATGGGAAGCACATTGCATCGTGTGATTGATGTGGTGCCTGATCCGCTTGAGGCTTTGGATGCGGCCATTCAATTGGGTTTCGACCGGGTGCTGACCTCGGGCGCGGCGCCTGAAGCGATTGATGGCGCAGATATGCTGCGCGACATGGTTGCGCGTGCTGCGGGACGCATATCTGTCATGGCGGGCTGCGGTCTGACGCATGAAAACGTGGCCGCGTTGGTGCGCGAAACCGGCGTAACCGAGACGCATGCCGCCTGCGCGGACAAGATCGTGGACGAGCGGATTTTCTCTGATTTTTCCCCTGCCGGTGGCCGGGTCACAACCTCTAAGCATATGGTGCAGATGATGAAGGGAGCGTTGGAACAATGAAACGCACATCTAAACGCGTGAGCGGCCAGCTCAGAAAAATGACATGCCTTCTGGCTGCATGTGCCGCATTCATGGCGGGGGGCGTGACGGCGACTGTCGCCCAATCTGATGGACCGCTTCGGATTGAAATCACAGATGGTGTGATTGAACCCTTGCCGTTCGCGATACCGAACTTCGTGTCGGAAGACGGAGGATCGGCGGATATTGCGCAGTCCATCTCGCGCGTGATCGCGGCGGATCTGGCCAGTACGGGCCTGTTCCGCGAGATCCCTCAGGATGCATTCATCTCGGGCATTTCCAGCTTTGCCAGCCCTGTTGCCTATTCCGATTGGAACGCAATCAACGCGCAGGCGTTGATCACAGGTGCGGTCAGCGGTTCAGGCGGCAATATCAACGTGAAGTTCCGCGTTTTTGACGTTGAGGCGAACCAACCGCTTGGTGAAGGGCTGCAATTTTCGGGCGGTGCGGCTGGGTGGCGGCGCATGGCGCATAAGATTGCCGATGTCGTCTATAGCCGTATCACCGGCGAAAGCGGATATTTCGACAGCCGCGTTGTGTTCGTTGCCGAAAGCGGCCCGAAGAATGCGCGTCGCAAGCGCTTGGCGATCATGGATTACGACGGCGCGAATGTGCAGTATCTGACCGATAGCTCGGCGCTGGTATTGGCCCCGCGCTTCTCGCCCCGTGGGGATCAGGTGTTGTACACCAGCTATGAGACGGGCTTCCCGCAGGTTTATCTGCTGGACGTTGCCACCGTGGGGCGCCGCGTATTGTCCAGCCAAGAGGGCACCATGACCTTCGCGCCGCGCTTCTCGCCGGATGGGCGTACCGTGGTGTATTCCTTGTCAGCAGGCGGCAACACGGATCTTTATACCATGGATATCGCCAGCGGGCAGGCACGTCGTTTGACGCAGGCCCCGTCGATCGAAACTGCGCCCAGCTTTTCGCCCGACGGATCGCAAATCGTGTTCGAAAGCGACCGCTCGGGCAGCCAGCAGCTTTATGTGATGCCTGCATCTGGGGGCGAAGCGAAGCGGATCAGTTTCGGAAAGGGGCGGTATGGCACGCCCGTCTGGTCGCCGCGTGGCGACTTGATCGCTTTCACTAAGCAGAATGCGGGTCGGTTCCATATTGGTGTGATGCGCACGGATGGATCAGAAGAGCGTTTGCTAACGGCGTCGTTCCTTGACGAAGGACCAAGCTGGTCGCCGAACGGTCGCGTGATCATGTTTACTCGTGAAAGCCAAGGTTCAGCTGGTGAGGCTGCGCTGTATTCGGTCGATATATCTGGCCGCAACCTGCGCCGCGTTCTGACTGAGGGGGCCGCCTCGGACCCCGCTTGGTCGCCGTTGTTAAAGTAACCTAGTGTTGAAATAAGTGAACGGAACGCGTGATGCGTTCCGTTTCCAAACGGTCGGCAAGGTGCTAAACTTCCGGCAAGAATATGAAAGAGCACGCCCTGACAGGGCAGAAGTTACAGGAAAGACCATGAAACATATTGCGATGACTGCGCTGTTCGTGGGCGCATTGGCCCTATCGGCTTGTTCAAACAACGACCGCTTTGGAAATGGAGGAAACGGTACCGGTGTTGGAGGAGATTTCGTGGCTGGTAGCCCGTCAGATCCGCGCTCGCCCGCCTATTTCAACCAGACCATTGGTGACCGCGTGTTGTTCGCTGTTGATCAATCGGCTCTCAGCCCCGAAGCCGTTCAGGTTCTGACCCAACAGGCCACATGGCTGATCGAAAACACCAGCTATACTGCTGTGATCGAAGGCCACGCGGACGAGCAGGGCACCCGTGAATATAACCTTGCACTTGGGGCGCGTCGTGCTTCGGCTGTGCAGAACTTCCTGATTGATCGCGGTGTTGCGCCGAACCGTTTGCAGACCGTCAGCTATGGTAAAGAGCGCCCGCTCGAGATCTGCTCGGACGAGGCATGCTATTCGCAGAACCGCCGTGCGGTGACTGTGCTGGCGGCTGGCGCGCTGACCAGCTGATCTGACTGGACGGAAGGAGCCTGAAATATGGTTGCAAAATCCTTGAAAGCCTTGTTGCTGGGGGCGGCTTTGGTGGCCGCGCCCAGTCTGGCAATCGCGCAGGATCGTGCGCAGTCCTTGGCGGATATTCGGCAGGAACTAACTGTTCTGTATGTTGAAATCCAGAAGTTGAAGACCGAACTGTCGACCACCGGAAGTGCCAATGTGACCACCGGTGCGGGCAGCCTGTCGCAGCGTATGTCGGCCATCGAGGGCGAGCTGTCGCGGCTGACCTCGAAGACCGAACAGCTGGAGTTTCGCATCAACTCGATCGTGAAAGACGGGACCAACCGGATCGGTGATCTGGAATTTCGTCTGGTCGAGCTTGAGGGCGGAGACATTTCGAAACTGGGCGAAACTTCGACCCTTGGGGGCGGGGCGGCACCAGTGGGGCCGGTGGCGGCTCCGGCACCTACGACAGTGCCGGAAAGCGAGCTAGCGATCGGCGAGAAACAGGATTTCGACGCCGCTGGTGCTGCGCTGGAGGCGGGCGATTATGTACAGGCCGCGACGTTGCTGACGCAATTTGTCGAAAATTATCCAGGCAGTCCGCTGACATCAGAGGCGCATTTCCAGCGTGGAGAGGCGCTGACGGGTGCCGGCGACGTGAAGAACGCCGCGCGTGCCTATCTGAATGCTTTCTCTGGCGCGCCCAACAACGATCGTGCGCCCGATGCGTTGTACCGGCTGGGCTTTTCGCTGGGCGAACTTGGGCAGGTGAACGAAGCCTGCGCGACGCTGGCTGAAGTTGGCAAGCGCTTCCCGGGCGCGCCCGCAGTGGCCGATGCGCAAACTGCGCGGCAAGCCCTGAGCTGCCCGTGACGCCGACCCAAATTTTTGAGAATGCTCTGGACCGGGCCCGCCAGCGCGGGCCCGTTTCGCGTCTTGGACTGGCGGTGTCGGGTGGCAGTGACAGCATGGCGATGTTGGTCTTGGCGACCGCTTGGGCGAAGGCGCAAGGGGTAACGTTGCACGCAGCGACGGTGGATCACGGGTTACGCCCAGAGGCGGCACAAGAAGCCGCTTGGGTGAAAGAGCGCTGCACTGTGCTGGGTGTGCGTCATGGCACGCTGACATGGACGCAGGCCCCAATAGGCAACGTGCAAAACGGTGCGCGTACTGCACGCTATCAGCTTTTGGCCTCGTGGGCGCGGAAGCTGAACCTAGATGCGGTCGCTGTGGCGCATACATCCGACGACCAGGCCGAAACCTTCGTGATGCGGTTGGCGCGCGGCTCTGGTGTGGATGGGCTGTCGGCGATGCGCACCGATTGGGATGCGTTAGGTACGCGATGGCTGCGGCCATTATTGACCGTGGGGCGCGACGATCTGCGTGGGGTATTAGAGGCGAACGGGCAGGGTTGGATTGACGACCCCTCAAACGACGACACACGGTTCGAACGTGTGCGGGTCCGCAAGGCGATGGCAGGTCTGGCTGAACTGGGGCTGGATCGGGATCGGCTTGTGAACACGGCTGGTCGCATGTCTGATGCACGCGCGGCGCTGACCCAGGCGGCGTTAGCTGCGGCCGATACATGTGCAGATGTCGCGCTGGGGGAGGTTGTCATTGATCACGCCAGCTATGCCGCGTTGCCCACGGAAACCCGCCATCGTTTGTTGTCTGCCGCAATTCGATTCGTCGCGAGCGCCGTGTACCGCCCACGCTATGATGCCTTAAAAGAGGCCGAGGCGCAGGTGCTGGACGGCCAACGCCGCACCCTGTCCGGGTGCACTTTGGAACTGAAGACCGGGCAGCTGATCGTGGGGCGTGAACTGAATGCGCTGCGTGATGCTGTGGTCTCACCCGGAGGCATCTGGGATGGGCGCTGGTGCGTTACCGGGCCGGAAACGGCGCAGGTGCGTGTGTTGGGGCAAGCGATTTCAGACTGTGCTGATTGGCGTGATGTGGGACAATCGCGTACCCGCTTGATGACCACGCCAGCGGTATTTCAAGGTGACCGCTTGCTGGCTGCCCCAGCGGCGGGTTTCGCCCGAGAGGGCGTTCAAATCTATGCGCCGGGAAAAGCTGATTTCCGAAAGGCTATTTTATCGCATTGAACCTTGGCCAATCATCCCTATTTTAAGGACACGGCGCACGGCAGACTGCTTGGCGTCCTGTCGCTATGGCATCTAAAGGAGATCCCCCTTGGGCAACGCGAGAAATTTCGCCTTCTGGATTGTGCTTTTTGTGCTCATCCTGGCCTTGTTCAACCTGTTTTCGAACGGCCAGTCTGGGCTTGCATCGTCTCAGTCAACCTATTCGGAGTTTATCGCCGCCGTTGAGGGCGACAACGTAAAGTCGGTCACCATTGATGGTGAAAAGCTGGTCTATCAGGCCGCCGACGGAAAGATTTATCAAACCGTTGTGCCGCGTGATGCGTCCGTCACAGAGCTGCTGATCGCTGAAGGCGTCGAAGTGACTGCCGAACCGCAGCAACAATCGGGTTTTATGTATCTGGTTTCATTGCTTCTTCCTGTCGCCCTGCTGATTGGTTTCTGGTTCTTCATGATGAACCGGATGCAAGGTCGCGGGGGCGGGGGCGCAATGGGCTTCGGCAAATCGAAAGCCAAGATGCTGACCGAGCGTGAAGGCCGCGTGACCTTTGACGACGTGGCAGGCATTGATGAAGCCAAGGAAGAGCTGGAAGAGATCGTGGAATTCCTGCGCAACCCGCAGAAATTCAGCCGCCTTGGCGGTCAGATCCCCAAAGGTGCTCTGCTTGTTGGCCCTCCGGGAACAGGTAAGACCCTGCTGGCGCGTGCGATTGCAGGCGAGGCTGGCGTGCCTTTCTTCACCATTTCGGGTTCTGACTTTGTCGAGATGTTCGTCGGCGTTGGCGCCTCCCGTGTCCGCGATATGTTCGAACAGGCCAAGAAAAACGCGCCCTGCATCGTGTTCATCGACGAAATCGACGCCGTGGGCCGGTCGCGTGGCGCAGGCTATGGCGGCGGCAATGACGAACGTGAACAGACCCTCAACCAGCTTCTTGTCGAAATGGACGGCTTTGAAGCCAATGAAGGCGTAATCATTCTGGCCGCGACCAACCGTCGTGACGTTCTGGACCCGGCTCTGCTGCGTCCCGGTCGTTTCGACCGTCAGGTCACCGTGCCGAATCCCGACATCAAAGGCCGCGAGAAAATTTTGGGCGTCCACGCCCGCAAAGTACCGCTGGGCCCCGATGCCGACATGCGCATCATCGCGCGTGGTACGCCGGGCTTCTCGGGTGCTGATCTGGCAAACCTCGTGAACGAGGCCGCGCTGATGGCTGCTCGTGTGGGGCGCCGTTTCGTGACCATGGAAGATTTCGAGAACGCGAAAGACAAGGTCATGATGGGGGCCGAGCGCCGCTCGATGGTGCTGACGGACGACCAGAAGGAAAAGACCGCCTATCACGAGGCTGGTCACGCTGTTGTCGGCCTGAAATTGCCGCAATGTGATCCGGTCTATAAGGCGACCATCATCCCGCGCGGTGGAGCGTTGGGGATGGTTGTATCTTTGCCCGAGATTGACCGCCTGAACTGGCACAAGTCGGAATGCGAAGAAAAGCTGGCCATGACCATGGCGGGCAAGGCGGCCGAGATCATCAAGTATGGCGAAGAGAACGTGTCGAACGGGCCGGCTGGGGATATCCAGCAGGCGTCCGGTCTGGCACGTGCCATGGTGATGCGCTGGGGTATGTCCGACAAGGTGGGCAATATCGACTATGCTGAAGCGCATGAAGGCTATCAGGGCAACACCGCTGGTTTCTCAGTCTCGGCGCATACGAAAGAGCTGATCGAGGAAGAGGTGAAGGGCTTCATCCAGAATGGCTATGAAACGGCGTTCAAGATCCTGAAAGACCATGAGCAGGAATGGGAAAACCTTGCTCAGGGGCTGTTGGAATATGAAACCCTGACCGGTGCTGAAATTGAACGTGTGATGAAGGGTGAACCACCCCACGCATCAGATGACGATGACACGCCAGATGAGGGCAGCGCACCGTCGGTTGCGGCCATACCGAAGACCAAGCCTCGCAAGAAGTCTTCTGATGATGGTGGGCTGGAACCGGAACCTACTGCATGAATTGGCTCCCCCAGGGCAATGCTCTGGGGGGTCTTTCAGGTAACACAATGTGTGAGTCGCTGTTATTCGCCCAACAGGTCAGGGTTTTGAAAACGAACAGGCCCCACGGTGCCCCCACCGAATACACAGCAACGATCACTTGGCTGGTGTTACGCCAAAGCGCAACATTACCATGCACAGCAAAGGGTGAATTCCGATGGATCCGTCGGCGAAGCCCGCTTGCGCCGTGGCGCGAACATGACAACGGTTCCACGCAAGCAGCAACGGGTAAACAGGATATCACGGCCCGCTGCGATCATGCCGGATCTCTTGAGGCTGGGGCGTCATGCGCCTGATCAGCTCACTTGGAAACCCAAGTCAACATAGGTGGTTTTCGTGCTAGAAATATTGGTGCCTTTCAAGAACCTTCGTTGCGGATCAGAAACGCTGCGTCATTGATCCGACGAAATCGGCGGCAAACATGTCGGATTTCACCCTGTCTGTCGGGATTTGGAGCGTTATGCAGAGAAAGATATTCGGCCACAGCGCGAACAGGGATGTGGCCGCCTTGAACATGCTCTCGTTTCTGAAGGATCTGCCATGAGCTATAAATCTGATATCGAAATTGCCCGTGAAGCCAAAAAACGCCCGATTCAGGAAATCGGCGACAAGCTGGGCATTCCGACCGAGCACCTGCTGCCCTATGGCCACGACAAAGCCAAAGTCAGCCAGGACTTCATCAACTCGGTCCAGTCCGAAGAGGACGGCAAGCTGATCCTTGTGACCGCGATCAACCCAACCCCGGCAGGTGAAGGTAAGACCACCACCACAGTTGGTCTGGGCGACGGTCTGAACCGCATTGGCAAGAACGCCATGGTTTGTATCCGCGAAGCATCGCTGGGTCCGAACTTCGGTATGAAGGGTGGCGCTGCTGGCGGCGGTTACGCGCAAGTGGTGCCGATGGAAGAGATGAACCTGCACTTCACCGGTGACTTCCATGCCATCACCTCGGCACACTCGCTCTTGTCGGCTATGATCGACAACCACATCTATTGGGGCAACGAGTTGGAAATCGACGAGCGTCGCGTTGCATGGCGTCGCGTGGTGGATATGAACGACCGTGCCCTGCGTGACATCGTGTGCTCGCTGGGCGGCGTTGCCAACGGCTTCCCGCGTCAAACCGGTTACGACATCACCGTGGCCTCAGAGGTCATGGCGATCCTGTGTCTGGCCAACGACCTGCAGGATCTGCAGAAGCGTCTGGGCGATATCATCGTGGCCTACACCCGCGAGCGTAAAGCCATCTACTGCCGCGACATTGGTGCCGACGGTGCAATGACCGTTCTGCTGAAAGACGCCATGCAGCCGAACCTGGTGCAGACGCTGGAAAACAACCCGGCCTTCGTCCACGGCGGCCCGTTTGCCAACATCGCACACGGCTGTAACTCGGTCATCGCAACCAAGACCGCGCTGAAACTGGCGGACTATGTTGTGACCGAAGCTGGCTTTGGTGCCGACCTTGGCGCCGAGAAGTTCATGAACATCAAGTGCCGCAAGGCAGGTCTGGCCCCTTCGGTGGTCGTACTGGTTGCGACGGTGCGTGCGATGAAGATGAATGGCGGCGTTGCAAAGGCCGATCTGGGCGCTGAAAACGTCGAGGCCGTCGAAGCAGGGTGTGACAACCTTGGCCGCCACATCGAAAACCTGAAATCCTTCGGTGTACCGGTTGTGGTTGCCATCAACCACTTCGTCAACGACACCGACGCCGAGGTTGCTGCGGTTAAGGACTATGTGGACGGACATGGCGCCGAAGCCATCGTGTCGCGTCACTGGGAGCTGGGCTCGGAAGGCTCAGCCGATCTGGCAACCCGCGTTGCGGAAATCGCCGATGCTGACGTTGCAGCTTTCGCTCCGATCTATCCGGACGACATGCCGCTGTTCGAAAAGATCGAGACCATTGCCAAGCGCATCTACCGCGCTGACGAAGTTCTGGCTGACGCCAAAGTGCGCAACCAGTTGCGTGACTGGGAAGAAGCTGGCTATGGCGATCTGCCGGTCTGCATGGCGAAGACCCAGTATTCGTTCTCGACCGACCCGTCGCTGCGCGGCGCACCCACCGGCCACTCGGTGCCGGTGCGCGAGGTTCGCCTGTCCGCGGGTGCTGGCTTCATTGTTGTCGTCTGCGGCGACATCATGACCATGCCGGGGCTGCCACGCAAACCTGCGGCGCTGTCCATCGGCCTGAACGCCGAAGGCGAAATCGAAGGCCTGTTCTAAGCAGGATAATGAAGGGCGGGACTTTCCCGCCCTTCACTTTTCAGAACCCTCAAAACCCCGCAAAGAAGGAATGGGCCATGATTGGCAACACTGCCACTCTGATCGACGGCAAGGCGATTGCTGCCGATTTGCGCAAGGATGTGGCCGCACGCGCAGCCGAACTGTCTGACAAGGGTTGGTCGCCCAAGCTGGTGTCGCTGTCCGTTGGCGACGCCGCCGCCGCCGAACTTTATGTGCGCAACCAGCAGAAATCGGCGAAAAGCGCCGGGGTCGAGTTCGAGGCGCGCAATTATCCCACCGAGACCTCTCTGGAACAACTGACGGGTATCATCCAGGGCCTGAACGCCGACCCGCGCGTAAACGGGATCATCATTCAGCGCCCGCTGCCCGATCATATCCCAGTGAAAACCCTGCAAAAGCTGGTACATCCGCTGAAGGATGTGGAGGGGATGCACCCCGCGTCCATCGGTAACATCGTTTATAACGATCTGGCGCTGGGGCCCTGTACCGCTGTGGCTGCTGTGGAAATCCTGAAAACTCTGCCCTTGGATATGGAAGGGCTTAACGTCACCGTGATTGGCCATTCGGAAATCGTCGGCAAACCCATCGCCTTCCTTCTGATGGGGCTGGGTGCGACGGTCACTGTGTGTCACCACATGACCCGCTCGGTCGCGATGCATAGCCGTGCTGCCGACGCGGTATTCGTCGCCGTGGGCGTGCCCGGTCTGGTGACGGGCGAGATGCTGAAACCCGGCTGCGCGGTGATCGACATCGGCATCAACCGCGTTGACGACAAGACCGTGGGCGACGCCGATTTCGAAAGCTGCAGCCAAGTTGCCGGCTGGATCACCCCGGTTCCCGGCGGCGTCGGCCCCGTGACGGTTGCGACCCTCATGTCCAACGCGGTATTGGCAACTGAAATGCAGATGAATCACTATCGTGACGCCTATGCGCGTTCCGAGTTTGACTGACAGATAAGGAGAGCGTGATGACGGCTCAGATCATTGATGGCAAAGCATTTGCCGCAACTGTCCGCGAGAAAGTCGCGGGTCACGTAACCCGCTTGAAAGAAGAAAGCGGCATCACGCCAGGTCTGGCCGTGGTGCTGGTGGGCGAAGATCCCGCATCGCAGGTCTATGTCCGCTCGAAGGGCAAGCAGACCGTCGAAGTGGGCATGAACAGCTATGAGCACAAGCTGGAGGCCGACACCTCGGAAGAAGATCTTCTGGCGCTGATCGACAAGCTGAACAATGACCCTGCCGTACATGGCATTCTGGTCCAGCTGCCGCTGCCCGGTCACCTGAACGAAGACCTTGTGATCAACTCGATCGACCCGGCCAAGGATGTGGACGGGTTCCACATCTCGAACGTGGGCCTTCTGGGCACCGGTCAGAAATCTATGGTCCCTTGCACCCCGCTGGGCTGCTTGATGATGCTGCGCGACCACCACGGATCGCTGTCAGGGATGAACGCCGTTGTCATTGGCCGCTCGAACATCGTGGGCAAGCCGATGGCGCAACTGCTGCTGGGCGACAGCTGCACCGTCACCATCGCACACAGCCGTACCAAAGACCTGCCCGAGGTCGTGCGCGGCGCGGACATCGTTGTTGCCGCCGTAGGCCGCCCCGAAATGGTTCCCGGAGACTGGATCCGCGAAGGCGCCACCGTGATCGACGTGGGCATCAACCGGATCGAGCGTGACGGCAAGAACAAGCTGGTCGGCGACGTGGACTTTGAAAGCGCCTCCAAAGTGGCAGGGGCCATCACCCCGGTTCCCGGCGGCGTCGGCCCGATGACCATCGCCTGCCTTCTGGCCAACACCCTAACCGCCTGCTGCCGCGCCAACGGCCTGGCCGAGCCGGACGGGCTGACGGCGTAAGATTGGAGCTTAAGAGAATTGAGACGGCGTCAGGGGAACTTGGCGCTGTTTTTCGTTTTGGGCTTAGGCTATGTGGAACAAAATGGACGTCAGCCGAGCATATTTGAGTGTTTGCTATGCTGCACTGTTCAAATGCGGGAAGATAGAATTATTGATTGAGCAACAAGGCGATTGATAGGCGAAGATGGAGGGTTCAATGGCGTCTGATTTGTTTGATTGGTGCAAAAGAGCAAATTCGTTGCTGCCGCGTATGGCTGAAGACGATGATCACTATGAGCTCACCGCAAATATGTTTCCAGACATATCGAAAAACTTAGAGCTGCCGGACTTTGCTATCCGACGCGGTACGCACCAGTACTTAGATACAATGCGCGTCGAATACTTACAAATTTCCGCCACCAAGGACGCCTATCGTTCGCTTGGTCTTTCAATGCTCGCCGCGGCTTTTCAAGCCAAAGACCTCTGGATCACACTAACGAATGAAGTGACCGAATATCGGTATCTGTCAGTCTTGGGATCTGAGATGCTCTCAATTGGACGCACAGCTAACAGAATTGCCCTGAAGGAATTTGTTTATGCGCCCCGCGAACGCTCAAGGCATCCACTTTTTGCAGACCGATTGACCGAGTTTCCAGCGTTTCACCTCAAATGCAGCGACAGTGAAACGCCGCCAACCGATATTTGGGAAGCCCGGGATACGGTTGAGGGCTTTGGACGACTTGAACCTTCATTGCTGCTTGCGGAGCTGCTGCTCGACATAGGGAGGCAAAGTAACACTGAAAACGAGTTTGTCCTCGAAGGTCCCGCTGGCTTCCAGGGCGTTGATGTGCTTAGCGCCGAGGTGCGCCTTTGGTTGCCAGGAGCAAATGGTTACGATCTTTGACGTTCGCTCAGAAGCTGACATTCGAACGTGACGCAACCAATACAGCTTTGGGCTCTCAACTTTCATTTCTCTGACAACCACCTCTTAATCCTTAAACTCCGCCTTCCGCTTTTGCATCCCGGCCATCACAGCCTCCATTTGATTGGGCGTGCCCATCAGCTTTTCTTGCGTTTTGCTCTCAGTAATCAGCGTCTCGCGGGTGTCCGTGAGCTCGGTGTCACGGATCAGGGCTTTGGCGGCGCGGATGGCGTCGGGGGATTTCGATGCGATCTCGGCGGCGATGGCGTGGGCGCGCTCCAGCGGGGTGTCGGAAATTTCGGTCACAAAGCCCCAATCGAGCGCGGCGGGGGCTTCGAATTGCTCGGCGGAATAGGTCAGTTTGCGGATCACGTCGCCCCGCGCCAAGCGGCGCATCAGGACCATGCCGCCCATGTCGGGGATGATGCCCCAGCGGCCCTCCATAATGGAAAAGCGCGTGTCTGGCGCAGCAATGCGCATGTCAGCACCAAGCATGATCTGAAACGCGCCGCCGAACGCATAGCCATGCACGGCGGCAATCACGGGTTGAGGCATTTCAGCCCAGACCATGCTGGCGGCTTGGAAAAGGTTCGAGTTGTTATGGGTGCGCTCCAAAAACACGCCGCCCTGCATCGCGAACTGCGCAATCTGCGGCATGGCGTTCAGGTCCAGCCCGGCGGAAAACGCGGGTCCGTCACCGGCCAGCACCACCGCGCGGATGTCCTTGCGTGTGGCCAGTGTTTCGCCCGCGTCGACGATTGCGCGGATCATGTCCAGATCCAGCGCGTTGCGTTTGTCTGCGCGGGTCAGCGTGACAGTTGCGACTTGGTTTTCTTCAGTGATAGAAACGCGATCTGACATAATTTCATCCTTTGTGTTCACTGAAATTCTCGTCGCCGGAGGCGGTGCAGGCAAGTCTCACGTTGCGGCAAGTGTTTCCATTGACACAGCTTGCTTTCTGAGTGTTTTGAAGGGGTAGTGCAGTGCGTTTTGTACATCTTGAGCAAATGGAAACGGGGCCAGCATGTGCCAGCCCCTGTTCATGGTCACCAAAGCTTCAGATCAGTGAACGATTTCTTCTTCTTTGACGAACATGTTTTCCCATGCGCGGTCGATCAGATCCGGGGTCATTTGATATGGAATACCTTCAAACTCGCAGATTGAAATCATCTGATCGATCAGGAAGATCGGCTGATAGTTCGCATAAATGTTGTCAATGGTCGGATATTTGTTCTTCAACAGATGAACCAACGCATCTTGCGACAAGGGCATTTTTCGCTTCTTCGCCACCATGGCAAAGATTTTCAAGTAGTCCTCTTGCTCGGGACCATCGATCTTGATCTTGTAGAAAATCCGGCGCAAGGCCGCCTTATCGAAGATCTTGTTCGGGTGGAAGTTGGTCGAGAAAATGACCAGAGTGTCGAACGGAACCTCGAATTTCTCACCCGATTGCAGCGCAAGAATATCTTTGCTTTCTTCAAGCGGCACAATCCAACGGTTGATCAGGGCCTGGGGCGGATCTGCCTGACGGCCCAAGTCGTCCACGATGAAGACGCCGCCTGTAGATTTAAGCTGCAACGATGCAGTATAGGTCCGCGCCGTTGGGTTATAGACTAGGTCCAGCATGTCCAGCGTCAATTCACCACCGGTGATCACCGTGGGACGATCACACAAGACATAGCGCCGGTCGTATTTCTTGGTCGCGCGGCGCAGCGAGTTCCCGTCTTCGTCATTATTCTCGGCCGATGTGTGCACAATTGGGTCATATACTGTGATGATCTGCCCGGAATACTCGATTGCGCGTGGAACGTAGATCTTGTCCCCAAGTGCGTCACGGATACCGTTCGAGATCGACGATTTACCGTTACCCGGTGGGCCATACATCAGGATCGAGCGGCCAGATCCAACCGCTGGCCCGAGTTGATCCAGTAGATTCGGTGGGAGAATCAGATGCCCCATTGCGCCGGTCAACTGATCGCGCGTCATGGTGATGTTGCGGATCGATTGACGTTTTACTTGCTTGGCGTAGATATCCATTGGAATGGGCATTGCGCCAAAATACTCGGACTGGGACAGGGCATCCAGTGCACGCGCTTTGCCTGTGTCGGATAGGCGATAGCCCATTTCCGAACTTTGCGCACCGGCATGGAGCGTGCCCATGGCCTCGATCAAGCTTAGGTCACGACACATATCGACCAGTTCTTGCGCGACACGGGCCGGGACACAAAGCACGCGCTCCAAATCGGTGATCCGTTCCAGATTGGTGCGAAACATTGTTTTCAGCAAAATGTCACGCATCATGACCGTGGTGAGCCCAAGGTCGCTTGCAGTTTTTAGCCCCTGAGGCGCAATCATATCAGACGGTTGCACATTCATTTTCGTTGCCCGATCTTTGGTTCAGTTAGCACGTGTATATATTCTTTTTTCTGGCACACAAAGCCTTGCCTGAGAATGCATTGACGCTAATTTGGCTACAAAAGAATGAGGGCAGGTATGCGCGCAAATAATGGTAAGATTTTGGCGGCTTTCATTGGCGCGCTTTTGCTGGTCTATGCTGGTCTGGCCCTTTTGAAGGGAGGACTCTACATAGGGAAGCATGAGGGGGACACGTTGCATTTGGTGCAAATCCTGTTCCGAATGCAGGACGGAGACTGGCCGCATCTGGATTTTGTCACCCCGATTGGGATTTTGGCGTTTGCGCCTATTGTGATGTTCTTGAAGGCGGGGCTGGGAGCAGGCCAGGCAATGCTGGCCGGACAAATTCTGGTCGCTTCTGTATTATCTCCTTTTATTTGGTGGGTCGCGCGCAGTCGCTTTTCTGGCGGCTGGGCGTATCTGTTCGCAGTGACCATTGTGGTTTTATGTGTTGCCATGGTGCCGGGTGAGGCCGAGGATGCGATCTCGATCTCAATGCATTACAATCGGTGGGCATGGGCTGCGGCCTTTCTGGCAATCACAACTGCAATGTTGAAACCGCGCACTGCCCGAACTCATGCACTTCTTGATGGAGTCCTTGTTGGTTTCATGATGGCCGCGATGGCGTTGACAAAGGCAACCTACTTTGCTGCGTTTTTCTTGCCGGTACTGATCGGTTTGTTGGCGCGTGGGGCAGGGCGTACCGTGTTGTGGGCCATCGTGGCTGGCCTGCTTTCGGCGGTCGTTGCGACGATGATTGTCGGAACGCCTACAATTTGGCTGGCCTATTTGGGGGATCTCTTGAACGTCGCCGGTTCAGAGGTGCGGCCTCAGCCAGGTCATGACTTTAGTTATGTTGTCAGCGCACCAGCCTATCTTGGCGGATCATTGGTGATGCTAGCGTCAGTGGTAGTCATGAGACAGGCGGGCCGACGGTCTGAAGGTTTGATGCTTTTGCTGCTCGCGCCAGCATTCTTCTATGTGACATACCAGAATTATGGAAACGATCCCCAGTGGTTGTGGTTGCTGGGGTTATTGCTGTTCGCACGTCTTCCCGATGAAGGCCTGTCCAACGGATTCGGATGGAACCTGCGATTGTCTGCGAGCTTCTGTGCGGTAGCCGCATTCGCGCTGGCAACGCCTAGTATCGTGAATTTGTTGGCAAGCCCAATGCGCCATTATGCACTAGACGCCGAGAAATACGCCCCCTTAATTCCCGGGTCGGAAGTCCATGAAAATCTTCGGACATATGCACCAAGGGCTTTCCAACTGGACTTCCGGGCAGCTATGGATGGCGAGGGCACCGCTTTTGCCAGCTACAAAGAATATGCAAAACGTGACAGCACCTCGGTCAAATTTCTAGGCGAGGATATTCCCTTTTGTACGCTGGAAGTTGGGTTGGTTGGTTGGTTTGAGACTATTGCGAATGACCTTGCCAACTGGGACGGCGGCAAGGGAAAGCAGTTTTTTACAGCAGATCTTCTGTCAAGCCATTGGCTTTACGCAGATCTCACTCCGCTCAAGAAGGGTGCTCCTTGGTATTACGGTGAGTTGTCGGGGATCGAGAACGCAGACTATTTGCTGGTGCCCAACTGTCCGGTGTCGGCAGAGACACGGAAGACCATCTTGAACGAGATCTCAGCACAAAGATGGGCTGGGGAAATGAAAGAGGTTCGCCGGACTGAACTATATACGCTTTACACGCTTCCCGGAGAGAAAGCCGTGCCAGTTTCGTCAACAGGTGAAACCAAATGACGTGTTGTGGCTTGGGCATCTTGACGCAAGAAAGCCCACAGATCAGACAGCGGGCTCTCTTCAAGTTCTTGATAAGATCAGGCGCCGTATAGCGCGCCCAGCACCAGATAGGTCAGGAATGTCAGGCAGATACTGAATCCCATAGGATAATCCCTTCGTGACCAGCTTTCCCAGTCTGGCGTCAGTTCCCGAAGCGGTTTAATCCGACGCAAGAAGCGGTGGATGGCAAAGCCAAGCAGGATCATCACCGCGAAAATTGTTAACACCAAAAATGTGTCATACAGGGCAACGAATGGCGCAATCGCAGCAGCGAGCTTTGCATCTCCGGCCCCGAGCATCCGTGCCAGATGCATCAAAAAGCCTATGGCCAAAACGACCGCGAAATGTGCCCATCTCCATAGATACTCGTGAAGATCCAGCGCAAAATAGCCCAATATGGCGAATCCTGCCACAAGGGCCAAGACCGCCTTGTTCGGGATTTTCATGCGTGACAGGTCCGACCAGATCACCCAAGCGGAAATTAGGGTGGCCAACGGCAGGAAGAGGGTCGCCGCCCATTGAGTAAGGGTGGTATGCATTTAATCTTATCCGTTTGACACGTTGTTTTCTAAAGCCTCAAGCGCACGGGTGGCGGCCTCGAAATACTGCGGATGCGTGTCGATCGCTTCCTTCAGAAGGCCTTTGCCCGTCGCAACATCTCCCTGTTTGATGGCAGACAGAGCCATTGTATGCAGAAGTTGCGCGCGTTCGGTCTGTGTCATTGAAATGACGGGGAGATCATACTTACGCTGTGCTCCTCGGGCCAAAACTAGATTGTTCTTGGTGGTAAAGCGCTTAGAGTCATAGCTGAGCGATTGTGTGAACAGATCCTCAGCACCACGATAGTCGGCACGGGTCAGTTTGGAATACCCCCAATTGTTCAAAACAGATGCGGGGTTGGTCGTCAGACCCACTGCGATCTCATAGAAGCTGTCGGCTTTCTTCCAGTTCTCTTTGCTGTCAGCAATCATAGCTTCCAGACGATATCTGCGGAAAGTCTCGTGGGTGGGCGGAACTTTGTTCAGTTCGGCTTCGGCCTGTTTCCAATCGCCCGAGCGGATCAAAGAATCTGCGAGCGCAACACGATCTTCATGGGTTGCTCCGGGAAGTAAAACGACCTTTTTCCACGCGCCGACGGCTTCTGACGGGCGCTTGGCGCGAACCAAAGACTGGCCAAGACCGCGCTGCAGGTCGATCCGTTCCGGGTTCTGCGCGGTAGCTCGACGGAAGTATTCTGCGGCCTCGTTGGCGTCCCCGACTGTCAACATAATGTCGTTCAGGTTGCTTTCATCGATGACGTTGAGATCCTCCAAAGCCCGCTCGACATCTTCGCCGTCGCTCTTTGGTTTCTGGCAGGCCGTCACGGCCAAGGCGCTGCTTACGCACAGTGCAAGGAGAATAGGGTGGCGCATTGTTCGCGTCCTCTGCTGCTCGTCTTCTCGTCTAGATTTCGGACAGAAGCAGGTAGTCACCTGATCCACGACGCACCAGCGAGAATGTATCATTATCTGCGGGAGCATAGTCCGGATTGTTTCTTTTTGCGAGCGCAAGGCGCAAATTCTCTCGGATCTCGGCAGATTGGCCACGATTCAGGCCAAATGCGAGCTGGAAAGCGCGGGCCGCTTCGCTGACATGGTCCGTCTCCATCAATACGACGCCTAGATTATTCCAGGCCGGGGCGAACTCCACGTCGATCTGAGTGGCCTTTCGGAGGATCTTTTCCGCTTGGCCTAAGCGCCCTAGCTGCAAATTTGCCGAACCGATGGCCGATAGGACATCCACGGTGATACCGTGTTCTGCGGCGGCCCGCTTATAGGCCTTCAGCGCCAACTCATGCTCGCCTGCTGCGGTCAGCCTGTGCCCAACCGTCAGCCCATCAACAGCATCATCGTTTGCATTAAAGGTTCCGGGAGCATACGGACTGTCCGCGGCGCTTTCAAAACCCGAGGTGTTTTTCTGGCAGCCTGCTAATACCACCACGCATGCAAGGAGGGGCAGCGAACGTAAACCAAGTCTGTTTGTGACTTGGAAAAGACGTGGGCGAGCGGTCAATGAGTACATCCTTAGGTGTTTTTGATCCCGTCAGAACCTGATATTGCTCAGAGTTTGAGCAACTCCGTAAACTGATGGTCCGATCAGAATGATCAGCAGGGGTGGAACGGTAAGCATCATTGTCGCCAACGTCATCTTAGTAGGAAGTTTGTTGGCTTTTTCTTCTGCGCGCATAACACGTTTGTCGCGCATCTCGCCTGCGTATACACGAAGCGCTTCGGCAATTGACGTACCAAAGGTTGCGGATTGAATCATCACGGTCACGAAGCTGGCGACATCTGCAACCCCTGAGCGCTCTGCCATGTCACGCAAAACCTGAACGCGATCTTTACCGGCTTTGGTTTCGTTGGAAACGATGGTGAATTCGTCAGAAAGTGCGGGATATGAAGGGCGAATTTCTTTGGCCACACGAAGGATCGCTTGGTCCAACGACTGCCCCGCTTCAACACAGACCAGCATCATGTCCAAAGCATCGGGGAAGCCGTTGGTGATTTCTTCCTGACGCTCCTCTACGCGACGCGTAACCCAGTACTTGGGAAACAAGTAGCCAAGCGCGCCGGGACCCAAAATCCACATCATGCGTGCCTGAGTCGTTAGTTCTTGGTCATTGGCAGTCTTAAGAATGGTGATGAAGATCCCAACCACCATAAGACCAATGGCAAGCGCAAGCTGCAGGAAATGGTAGGTCTGAACCGCATTTTTGCCGGGATATCCCGCTTGCAGGAGCTTTAGCTGAATTGCAGAATACTCGGCCTCATCTTGCGGCTCAAGGAAAGCCGAGTACTTCTCAAGTTTGTTTGATCCCTGAGCAACACGAAGATCTGCTTTCTCGACCTTTTTTGAGTTCCCTTGACGCAACTCTTTAATCTTGTCTAGCGGATCCACCTGCTTGCGTAAAAGAATGGGAAGCGTGGCTACGACCAAAACGATCCCGATCCCCCCCAAGGCCAGAATTGGTCCGGCGGGACCAAGGAGCTCTGTCAAAAAGTCGGTGATGAATTGCATGGGATAGGTGACCTAGACTTTAATGTTAACAAGCATACGCATGACGAAAACGTTTGCGATCAGAAAGCCGGCAACGATCAGGCATGCAGGCATGAAATAGGGAGTATCGCGAACTTCGTCGTAATAGTTCGGCTCAACAAGGTTGATCATAATGAGTGCGAGAAGTGGGAATCCAGACAGGAAATTTCCAGACCATTTGGCCTCGGAAGTGATGGCACGCACACGCCGAAACAGACGGAACCGTGCACGAATAACCTTACCGAGTCCGTCCAGAATTTCTGCAAGGTTACCCCCTGAAGTCTGCTGGATCGTTACAGCGACCGCTAGAAAGCGCATATCCTGATTGTCCATTCGCTCGGCCATGCTCGCCAAAGCTTCGCCGACCTCCCGCCCATAGGCGCTTTCGTCGGCAATCAGGCCCATTTCCGTGCCAAGCGGATCGGGAACTTCCTTCGCAACAATCTGAATGGCAGAAGCGAAAGGGTGCCCTACGCGAAGTGAGCGTACCATAAGCTCGACGGCGTCGGGCAGCTGCTCTTCGATCATATCCATCCGCTTTTTGGCCGTGTTGTTGACCCACATAAATACGCCACCAAAGCCCATGGCGATGGATATACCGAGGCGAACGCCAAAGCCTGACGCGGTGCCGACGCTGAGGCAGAAAAATGCGAAAACGGACAGCCCGACCATGATCAAAACCAGCTGTCCAGGTGTAAAGGCAATAGCGGCCTTCTGAGCCTTCGTCGCCAGAAGGGAATAGAACGGCAAACCCTGCGCGCGAACGTGTTGGCTCATCTCCTTGCGGAGCTTTTCCAGCACTTCTTCGCGTGCAGCGCCCTTTTCCAGCATGTCCAGGCGCCGGTTGACCTTGCTGTTTAGGCTAATGGATTTCCCAAAAACGGTCAGATAGATACCTTGGACCAGCAGCAATACGGCCAGGAAGATCAGGCCATAGATAATTGGCTCGGCTGAGATCGTCATTTAGTCGCTCCAAGGCTCATAGATCGAAGCGGGCAGGTCATAGCCCCACTGTCGGAACCGTTCAGCATAGTGTGAACGCACTCCCGTTGCGTTGAAGCGCCCGATGATCTTGCCGTCGGGAGCAAGCCCAAGACGCTCATAGCGGAACACTTCTTGCATCGAAATCACTTCACCCTCCATGCCGGTAATCTCAGTGATCGAGACCATTCGGCGTGAGCCGTCTTGAAGACGGCTGGCCTGAACCAACAGATTCACAGCCGATGCAATCTGGCTGCGGATGGCTTTCAGGGGCATTTCGATACCTGCCATTGCAACCATGTTTTCCAGACGTGAAATACCGTCGCGGGCCGAGTTGGCGTGGATCGTGGTCATCGATCCGTCGTGGCCGGTGTTCATGGCCTGCAACATGTCGATAACCTCTTCGCCACGCGTCTCGCCGACGATGATGCGGTCAGGACGCATACGAAGGGCGTTTTTTAGACAGTCGCGCTGGCTGACGGCGCCTTTGCCTTCAACGTTGGCAGGACGGCTTTCCATCCGGCCCACATGGGTCTGTTGTAGTTGAAGTTCCGCCGTATCCTCGATCGTCAGGATGCGTTCGGCATCGTCGATGAAGGAAGACAGGGCGTTCAGCGTGGTCGTTTTACCAGAACCGGTACCTCCGGATACAATAACGTTCAGACGGGTGGCCACCGCGGCTTGCAGATACGCAGCCATTTCTTCCGAGAACGCGCCAAAGCTGACCAGTTCGTTGATGCCCAGCTTGTCTTTCTTAAATTTACGAATGGAAACGAGCGAGCCATCAACCGCGATCGGTGGAACCATAGCGTTGAAACGTGAACCATCAGTCAAACGGGCGTCAACATGGGGGTTCTGTTCGTCCACACGACGACCAACGGCCGATACGATCTTGTCGATGATACGCAGAAGGTGGCGTTCATCTTTGAAGGTCACGTCAGTCAGTTCAAGCTTACCAGCGCGCTCAACGAAGACCTGTTGCGGACCGTTCACCAAAATGTCGTTGACAGATTCGTCTTGCAACAGCGGCTCGAGCGGTCCAAGCCCTTTGACTTCGTCATATAGCTCTTGGTTCAGGAATAGACGCTCTTCTCGTGTAAGAACAACATCGCGGTTGGTCAGAAACTCCGATGAAATATCGGTGATTTCCGAGCGCAGATCCTTCTCTGTCGCGGATTCAAGAGCACCCAGGTTCAGGTTATCCAGCAGTTCTTTGTGAAGCTCTGTCTTAATCTCTGAAAGGCGTTCCTTGCGCTTGCGCTCTTTGTCTGATGGTGCCGCCGAGGCCGGGGCAGCGGCCGGCGCTTTGGCCGGTTCTGCCGCCTTAGCTTTCGGGGCAGGGGCCTTTTTAGGCGGTGGAGCAGAAAGGATGCCATCTTCAAGCCCGCCGCCAGTCGCCGCCGATCGTTTTGGAGCTCCGCCTGCTTGGGGTCTTTCAGGTTTTTTATAGCGCGAGAACATAGTGACTCCGATAGATTTATTGGGCCGCGACGTCTGACTGGTTCAAGTCGTGCACGGATTTAGCAAGCTTCTGCAGTTCTTTGCGCAGAACGTTCTTCGGGGCAGAGCTGGCCAAAGGGGAGCCGTGGTCACTGCTTTCAGCCACCTGCTTTCCACCATCTGGCAGCATAAGCTCGATCGATATATCCAGGCTTTCTGCCAGGCGTTTTACACGCGATTTCCCTGACATATCGGTGAATTTGGGTGCGCGATTCAAAACATATCGTAGTTTTTCAACGGGCAGTTCTTCCGACTTCAACGCTTTGATCATCCGAAGCGTATTCTGCGCTGACCGAAGGTCCAATTCCAGCGTCACGAAATAGACATGTGCAGCTTGGAGAACGGTTTCCGTCCATTGCACCAATGTGCTTGGCATATCGATAATCACATAGTCGAAATTGGTGCGTGCCATTTCGACAATCCGCCCAACATCTTCAACGCTGATCATATCCAAAGGAAGCATGTCTGGCGGTGCGGTCAGTACTTGCAGGCGCTCATCGAACGGCTGCAGTGCCTGCATGAAAAGCTCCTGATCCATCATCTCTGTGTCAGAAAGAAGTTCGTACACAACGTCGCGCCGTTGCAGGTCAAGATAAGTTGCGGTCGAGCCAAACTGCAGGCCAAAATCCAACAGGCAAACCCGTGGCGGCGTG
Source organism: Aliiroseovarius halocynthiae (assembly GCF_007004645.1). GTDB lineage: Bacteria > Pseudomonadota > Alphaproteobacteria > Rhodobacterales > Rhodobacteraceae > Aliiroseovarius > Aliiroseovarius halocynthiae. The sequence continues at coordinate 862,764 of NZ_ML660019.1, forward strand.
TTGCCTTCCACCTGTGTCAACTCCCATGCGAGGTTGACAGCTAGGGTCGTCGCCCCTGTGCCGCCCGCCATGGGCTGCACAGCCAAAATGACAGCTTCGCGATTTCCGGTTGACCTGACGACGGGTGTATCGCCAGCAGGCACTGCTGCTGCGGCGTCCTTCTGGCGCATACGCTTGATGGCATCATGAAGCGCTCCACTTGGAAGCGGATAAGGGACAAATTCTTCGGCCCCTAGTTTCAGAAGTTGATGAAGAGCGATTGGGCTCATCTCTTCTGCAATGACGATGACTTTAATCTTACGTTGAACTGCGACCTTAATCACGGATGCTACATTGGTCAGATCAGCTTCGTCCTGATCGTCCAGAGCCATTGCGATGAACTCGAGATCTTGGGCGTCAGGTTGCGAAAAAAAGGTTACGGCGTCATCAAGCGGCAGATCCCCCCACGCTTCACCCAATTCAGCTTCCATATCCTCAATCAGAAGGTCGAAATTTTGTACATCCCGCGAAACAGTGCACGCGATGATCGGTTCCGGGTCTGATTGAAGCGCGGTGCTGTCACTCATATCCTCGTTCCTTTCGTATCCGGTCCGCCGCACTGGTATCTTCGGCAACCGGTTTCTCGTCAACTTCTAATCGCAAACATGCAAAGAGCCCCCTACAGCTTGAACCGTTACAGGGAAACTAGGCAAGAATGCGGCCCTAAAGGCGTTATTGCAAACACCTTATGGACGATTGATCCATTTGGAAAGGATCTGTTTCTCTTTATTCAACGAAAATGACGGTGGACCCTACGATCCAAGTTGCCAAATTCACACCCACTATAGCATTGATAACGAACGAAATAAATCAAAAGTGCGTTAATTGACGTTTGCTCACTCCCCGACAATTCCTTGACACGGAACGAAAATGGGGCGCAACACTATTGCGCCCCATCGTCAAATTGGTTTGGCCGTCTATTCTTCGCCGCCGCCTACTTGTTGAATTCGAGTAGGAGCGGTCGCACTTGCAACATATTCGCGATCGATGATCTGGGCATATCTACCATCCAGAAGCGTTGCTTTTCGATTGTTGGCAAAGCCAACTACCTCGGTTACGGTACGACGGTTGCGCAGCTCTTGCATCTCAGTCCGGATCAGCGGGCGCGTTTCGCCAAAGCTAACCACGGCCTCAAGACGGCTACGGCTGATGCCACGCGACACGAGGTGGTTCACGACAGCACGTGCGCGACGCATGCCCAAGCGTTTATTATACCCGGACGAACCGACGAGGTCCGTGTGACCATAGACGCGGAACCGCATCTCTGGGAATTGCTGGATCCAAGTGGCTTGAGTGTTCAGGATGGCCTGTGCCTCTGGCGAGAGCTTAGCGCTGTTGAACTCGAAGTTCACCGTATCGCCAACCTCGCGGCTGAAGCGATCAGCAAGCGCTTGGACAACGTTGATCTCACCGGTATGAACACCAATGTTATGCGCTGTCGGGGCACTAAAGCCGCCTTCATTCAAGTGATCCCCGGCTTCATTTGTCCAGAAATGAAGCGCCTGAGGGTTATCTGCGCAACCTGCCAACAATGCGATGACAGACGACGCGGCGAGAAGTGGTTTAATCCGTTTCATGTCCTGGTCCTTATTCCATCACGTAGCCGTAAGAGCCCGAGAAGTCCTGTTTGGCAACCTCAGCCGCTATGCCGGCTTTGGGTGCGGAGGCAGCAGCAGTTTTGCCATTCAGGAACAGATCTTTCTCCGAAGGGGGGCGAATACGGTCCGTCGGGACGGCCAGAAACTCGCCGCGTGTCGGCGTGACAAGGTGTGCGGATACGATGATAACCAATTCAGATTGGCGACGCTGATACTCGCTTGAACGGAAGAGTGCGCCTAGAACTGGTAGGTCACCAAGCCATGGAACGGCCCCAACTGCGTCCTGAAAGTCATCTTCAATCAGGCCTGCAATTGCAAAGCTCTCGCCATCGCGAAGTTCGACAGTGGTTTTCGTCTCACGACGACGAAAGCCATTCACGAATCCATTGCCTACAGGAACAGCAATCGCTCGGTCGATAGATGAAACAGCGGCCACCAGTTCGAGATTGATCACGTCATCCGTCAACACCGTGGGAACAAACGCGAGTTCGACGCCGAATGGCTTGAATTCGATTGTTGTAACACCACCATCTTGGGGTACGGGGGTCGGTATCTCTCCACCCGCCAAGAACGTTGCTTCCTGACCCGACAATGCTGTCAGATTGGGCTCGGCTAATGTGCGAACAACGCCTTTACTTTCAAGGGCTTCCAGCAGGACGCCGACGCTGAAGCTGCCCGCGCCGAAGCCGATGCTCATAACACCTTGCTTGTCTGCGCCAACGGTAATTTGCTTGGCGTCTGGAAGACTATTACCATCTCTAAGCCAAGTTCCGGTAGTGCCGCCAACATTGACGCTGCTGCCGGGTGCATTTCCCAGCCGAACTGAGCTGGACAGTGCTTTTCGTGTTGAGCGACTCATTTCAGCAAAGCGGACTTTCAGCATCACCTGCTGGGTGCCACCGACGCTCATCATGTTGGAAACGCGCTCAGGTGCATAGCGCTGTGCAAGTTCCATTGCGAGTGCCATTTTGCTTGGCGAACTAACAACGCCAGACAGGACAATGCCGTCATTGGCGGTACGCACTTCAACACCTTCGCCAGGAAGGATTTGGCGCAGGCGCTCTTTGAATTCACTAATATCTGGGGTGACGTGCACGTCGACATTGCTCATGAGCGAGCCATCTGGACCCAACAGGGTTAGTGTCGTACGACCGGGTGTTTTACCCAGAACGTAGATGGTGCGATCCGACAATGTCGAAATGTCCGCGATACCTGGATTCGCGATGGAAAGTTCCGCAAAGGGGGTTTCGCTTTCCACGACCACGGCTCGGTTCATTGGAACCGTCAGTGCTCGAGATGGGCCAGTGTCAGTGACCTTCAGCGTTTCCGCAAAACCTGCAATAGGCGCGGAACCAACTCCCAATGACAGACCCAATAGGGCTGCCCTAACAATACTATCAATCTTCATGTGATCCTGCCTCTCTGACCACGTTGTGGGCGGGGCTCCGATTTAGACCGGAGTCCCTAATGCTCGTTGACGATGAAGCCCTCTTTTTGGGGCCTTTACCGCATATTGGATGAAATATTGCGCGGTAACGTTGAAAAATCAACAATTAATAGCCTTAAGGCCGAACCTTATGTGTGCAGAAAGCAACACTTTTTGCTTGTCCGGCCTTTTCGGTGGCTTTAATACCTCACTCCGGGCACGGAACCGGAACTTCGATGGTCTCCGCGCCGCGGCGTGTGCGAATTGAGCAGCTTTGCTCTTCTGGCGCTTCTGTTTCGCCTATTAGGTCACCTTGATCCACTTCGACGGCGTCGGTGGTGGTCTCATCCTGAGCTCCGACAAGCGCCAATGACAAGCGCCCACTGGCTTGCGCCTGTGCAAGCGCGGCAACCTGACGTGGTGTTACCTCAACGGTAACTGTTCGGGCGATGGTCGGCGCGGCTCGGTCGCCATCGGCGGTTTGGTCGACAGCGATCAGCTTTACGCTTGCCAGGATGAGCTTGGTGGCGTTCTGGGCGGACCAGTAGACATCTACCCTGTCGCCCGGACGAAGGAAGCCGGACACACCCGAGCTGACATCAACCCGAATAGCGAATGCTCGCATGCCTTGCGACAAGCGCGACGACACGCCGGCCTCTGCGCCAGGTTTCGAAACCTTGACTTGCATCAATGCTTCATCTTTCTCCATAGCGCGAACTACAGTGCGGAAGTTTGGCTCTCCCTCTGGGAACACTTCACTAATAAGGCTGAAGGTTCCTTCAGGAATGGCGTTCTCGGGCCACTTGACGGCACGAAGATCTTCTTCCGTAATGCGCTCACCGTAACGTACGGGCTTGTTAAGCACGAATACATCAACAGTTTGAACCATTTCTGCACGTGCAGCGCGTTCGGCAGCAAGTTGCGCTTGCTGTCCTCCAATGAATTCGCGTGCCATGTAGACGGCAAATCCAGCCAGTCCGACGCCGATAACCAAGACCAGTCCGAAGATTAAGCGCATCCGAATCCCTTTCGATTTAACTTCCCTGAGCGCTGCGGCTTGTCATTTCGCCTGGTTGCAGTTGTGCGCTATGCAGGACTTTCTCGATTTACACGGGAATTGTTGCCATTATCCAGCCTTATCTTCCGTGTGGGGCTGTTTTTTTGAAGTTTCAGCGCAAGTAAGCTTTTGACGGACCAATGTGTGAAATTGTATGGGCGCGCGGCGATGTGGGGCGTGTCGAAAAAGGGTGGGGCTTCAACAAGAAAGGCCGCACATAAGTGCGGCCTTTGAATGTAATTCTCTGAAAAGAGATTTACTTGGCATCCATGGTCATAATTTTGTTGGAGATTTTGGTTGCCAGGCCTTCGGTTGCGCCGCGAACCGACAGCATAACGGCAAGGCCAAGGCCTACGATGGCTGCAGTCAGAACAACCCAGTCTACAGTTACAGCACCGTCTTCTTCGGCAGCGAAGGTTTTGAACATATCGATCATTTTCATGGTCTTTTTCCTTGGTTAGGCATTTAGAATTAGTAAGCGTTTGCAGGATTTCCTACATCGTCGCTATTCACGGTGACAATAAGCAACTCGAATGGGGCAAGAATTGGGCGCGTTTCGTACGTTTTATCGCTTTGTATAGTTTTTTTTCTGAAGATAAATTAACATATTGTTAACTAACGATAAAAAATAAACTTCGCATCAGGGTTTGCTCAGGCTTGTCGAAGTTTGCTTAGGGTAATTGAATAAGGTTGAGGAAAAACTAGCTCTTTTTTCGCCAATCTGCGAGAAGTGAATCAGTCCCTGAGGTAGAGTAGAGAACCGCAAAATGCGGCTAAGCACATATACAGGCATATATATAGGAGCAGTGTGCTCCTTCGCGTTGGGAGGTTTTGTGTTTGCACAGGACGACCCGCCGCCATTTCGCGATTTCACCTTCAAGCGTGTATCCGTTCCTCAAGCAGGTACAGCCAATCGTTTGAATGTTCAGATCGATCCAGAAGAGCAGGCCGCGGCACTCGCAGTTCCTGCGAAACCAGAAGCCATCGATATCCCGGACATCGAAGTGGACATTCCTGCGCCGACCCCTTGGGATTGGTTCTGGCAAGAGGTCTCTCCGAAACTGTCAGATTCTGGGCCAGCCAATACTCAGAAGGCAATTGGTGCAGTGGCGGATCGGGACGGGATTCCCCAGCCACGGCTCCAGCATCTACAAGACATTGCGCGTGCGCATGGAACTCATATCTTGCGTGAGACCGTGGGGACGTCCGTGTCGCCTGCGCTGGTGGTGGCTTTGATCTCGGTGGAAAGCGCGGGTAACAAACAGGCGATCAGCAGCGCTGGTGCAGAAGGGTTGATGCAGCTTATTCCCGCCACTGCGGAGCGCTTTGGTGTGACCGACAGCACGAACCCCGCTCAGAACATCAAAGGCGGCGTTGCTTATCTTGAATGGTTGATTAAGAACTTCCAAGGCGACCCAATCTTCGCGCTCGCCGGTTATAACGCGGGTGAGAATGCGGTTGGAAAGCACGGTGGCATTCCGCCGTATCCTGAGACCCGCGCCTATGTCCCAAAAGTGCTGGCTGCTTGGGGGGTGGCGCGTGGGCTATGTGTAACGCCACCCGAGTTGCTGACGGATGGGTGTGTTTTCAAAGTGATGGATTCCTCATCGGATGGCTAAGATTAAACACATGAAACCTTTGGTTCTGGATGTTGATGGAACCTTTCTGCGCACGGATATTCTGTTCGAGTGTTTCTGGGCCGCTTTGGGAAAGGATCCGATTCGTACGCTGCGCGTCAGCGTTTCGAACCTGAATGCTCCCGCGCGTTTGAAAGCCGAACTGGCTGAGATCTCTAGTCTTCGTACAGATTTGTTGCCGGTCGAGACAGAGGTGGTCAAGCTTTCTACCGACGCTAAGGCGGATGGGCGAGAGGTGATCCTCGCCTCGGCGTCACATCACCCGCTAGTCGTGCAGTTGGCCAAGGATCACGATCTGTCGGAACGGATCTTTGCCTCTGATGGGCGGACGAACCTGAAAGGCGCCCATAAGGCGGATGTGCTGGTTGAGGCCTTTGGCGAGGCTGGTTTTGACTATGCGGGAAACGCGTCGGTGGATCGGGCGGTCTGGGCGAAGGCGGATCATGCGATTGTGGTCAGAGACACCGCGTCCGCCCGGCAGATCGAAGCACGCGGTCAGCCTTTGACGCAGGTCAAAGGTGGTTGGCGTCTGGCTGATGTTCTGCGCAGTTTTCGCCCGCACCAGTGGGTTAAGAACGTCCTGCTTCTGTTGCCTATGATCGCGGCCCATGCTTTCGACGCGGGCACGATCTTTGCGGCGTTCATGGGAATCATCGCCTTTTCTGCTGCCGCCTCGTCGATCTATTTGGTGAATGACCTTCTGGATCTCGAGGCTGATCGTCTGCATGCCACCAAGCATAAGCGCCCGTTTGCCTCGGGTGCGGTGCCCATCCCGATCGGCATGCTGTGCTTCGTGTTGCTTGCGGCCATTGCATTGGGCGTGGCATCGTCGTTGTCTTGGGCGTTTCTCGGTGTTGTTGCGTTCTATATGGCGCTTTCCTTGGCGTATTCGCTCAAACTGAAACGCATGCGCTGGGTCGATATTGCTGTGCTCGCGTCGCTCTATACGTTGCGCGTTGTGGCGGGAGCGGCCGCCACCGGGATTTATATCTCGGGTTATCTGCTCGTCTTCATCTTCCCGGTTTTCCTGGCGCTTGGCTGTGTGAAGCGACTGACTGAACTTACCTTGGCGACGACAGATGAGCGGTTGCCAGGACGAGGTTATGGCCGCGCAGACCGTCCAGACCTTCTGAATGTCGCGGGCCTTGGCGTTGTTGCGGCTCTGGTTGCCTTTTTCCTGTATTCCTTCACCGAACAAGCCATCGGCCTTTACAAGACGCGCTGGTTGATTTGGGTCGCTGAAATTCCGCTGGCGTGGTGGCTTATCCGCATGGTGTCACTTGGGTGGCATGGCAAGCAGGATTACGACCCGATCGTCTTTGCCATGAAAGACAAGCGCGGGATTGGGCTGATTCTGATGACACTGGCCATTATGTTCTATGCGGCTGGGCTGTGGCAGACGTGGTTCAGCGCGCTGTGATCGCGCTTCCACAACCCGCAAAACTGCGCCCAGGACCCGTGCCGCAGGCACGGGCCACCGATGACGGAAAGACATGCCCGTAAGGGCAGGTCAGATCGACATCTTTTTGAAGATGAACTCGGGAATGTTGCGGATGATCAGCATGATGTAGCGCCAGAAAAAGGGCGTGTAGATCACGTTCTTCTGTTTTTCCACTGCTTTCAGGATATCCTTGGCAACTGCCTCGGGCGAGGCGACAAGGAACATACCGTCGACGCTCCAGGTCATGGCTGTGTCCACAAAACCGGGCTTCACGGTCACCACATGCCCACCCGAGCGGGTCAAACGGTTGCGCAATCCCGACAGATAGGTGGCAAAGCCCGCCTTGGCCGAGCCATAGACGTAGTTCCCGATGCGCCCGCGATCTCCGGCAACGGATCCCACACCGACCACGGTGCCCGCGCCGCGTGCCTCGATCACCGGGGCAAGTTGGGTCAGGAATGTTGCGGGGCCAGTGTGGCTGTCTTGAACAACGCCCTCGATCAGGTTGGGATCCGCGTCAATTGCATCTTGTGAAGGCATCGAGCCCACGAAGACGGCTGCATTGATCACGCCTTCCATGTGTTCAGCCCGCGCGATGATTGGCGCGAACGTGGCGCTGTCACGCGCATCGAACTTCATGGCGACGGCGTCGACACCGCGCACGGACATGTCAGCCGCTGAGCGCTTCAAATCGTCCATATCGCGGCCCGCCAGAATGACGCTGGCCCCTTGATCGGCCACGGCAGTCGCAAACCCACGCGCCATCGAAGATGTCGCCCCCAGAATGATCCAGCAATTCTGTGTCATGACGCATCTCCTGCTGTGCGCAGATCAAGCCGCCGCACCATGTCGGTTTCCAAGGCGTGGTCGGCATCCGCTTTGTTTACCGCCTTCACCCAATCGCTATGTTCTGGGTACATTGCCTTGATCGCGGGGCCGGTCGCCAGCGCATCCTTTGCCAGATAAAGCCGCCCGCCTGCGTCAACGGTCATGTCTTCCAGCATCGCAATAAGCTCGGGCGCCGCGTCGCGTGCAGGGAAGTCCACAGCCAGCGTATACCCTTCCATCGGGAAGCTCATATGCCCTGCGCGTCCCGGTCCCATACGCTTCAAAACCGCAAGAGGCGAGGCAAGACCAACCCCTGCGATCTCCGAAAGCATAGCTTTCAACGCGTCGGCCTGATCCAAAGGCACAACGTTCTGGAATTGATAGAACCCTCGTTTCCCATACAGACGGTTCCAATCATGGATCTTATCGAGCGGGAAAAAGAACTCGTCGATCCGTTTGACCGATGACCGGCCCGATGTCGGGACGCGCCGGTAATAGGTATTGTTGAATGTCCGAACGATGGGACCAGACAGGGCAAATCCCGGCGCGTTCATCGGCACCGTCTTGGCAGGTTTGGGTTTTGGCAGCAGCCCCGCGGCAAGCTCGGCCTCTTCGACAATACCGCGTCCAAGGTTAGCCCCGGTCGCAGTCGCGTCGATCCAACCCACGCAATAGCTGGCTTGGCTGGCGTCCAGAAGCGCAAGGTGGGTGTCCCAGTTCTCGGCGCGTTGTTCCGTCACCATCATCACGTCGCCGGGGCAGGGCTTTAGCTGCAGCTTGGCTTCGGCGATCACACCGGTTTGCCCGATGCCACCCATCGTCGCACGAAACAGACCGGCGTTACGGCCGGGCGTGGCGACTGTGCGTTTGGTCCCGTTTAACAGAGTGATCGACAAGACGTGTTGCCCAAAACTGCCTTCATTGTGGTGGTTCTTGCCATGCACATCCTGCGCGATGCAGCCGCCAACTGTGGCAAAGCCAGTGCCGGGCATGACAGCGGGCAGCCAGCCCTTGGGCGCGAAAACCTTGGCCAGCGTGGCGATGGTAATGCCCGCTTCGACTGTGACTACGCCGGTTTCGGCGTCGAAATCCAAGATGCGGTTCAACCGCGTCATGTCGATGGCGCGGCCCCCGTCATTCAGAGGCGCATCACCATAGGATCTGCAATTTCCAATCGCAGGGCAGGGCGTATCCGCCAGCGTGCTTTTTAGGGTGCTGGCGCGCTCGGGACGGGCCAGCTCTGCCGTGGCGTGTTGAACACGGCCCCAGCCAGAATACTCAGATGTTTTCCAAACCATTGTGATGTCTCAGTGAAAATTTCTCGGCGATGGGAAAGATCAGAAAGCCAATCCCGATCGCAAACCAAAGGGTGGTGACGCGGATGATGATGGTTGCGGGCAGGCTGGTTTCCAGCGGAACGCCTTCCAGCGCAAGCAGGGCGACCATAGCGGCTTCGGCACCGCCAACGCCGCCGGGTGCGCCTGTCAGGCCCCCAGCCAATGTCGAAAAGACGAAGATGGCGACCGCTTTGGCAAAGCCGATATCAGCCCCCATCCACATCAGAAGCAGATGAAACGCATAACCTTCGGCAATCCAGCCAATGACGCCGATCAGTGCTGCTGCGGCGATCAAGGTGGGCGATGTGAAGGCTGACAAAGATCCGGCGGCGCGACGCAACTTGGCCCAAAGGCGCGGAAAGCGGCCCGTCAGGCGGTGGCCCATCGTGGCAAAGCCTGCCAGAAGCCGGGGGCGGGTGGCGGCAAAAGCTGCGATCAGCGCCAAAATCGTCACGGGCAGACCGCCCGCGATGCCCGTTGTTGAGAAGGCCAATGCCAAACCAAGGATCAGCGCCATGGCCGTCAGGTCCGACGCCCGGTCGATCAGAACCAATGGGGCGGTGCGCTCGAAGCTCCAACCTGTTTCGCGACGCAGCCAGCGCATCCGAACCAGTTCACCCACGCGGCCCGGAGTGACCGACATGGCAAAGCCACCAAGGAAGTGACGCAGATCCTGCACCAGCCCGGTAGGTAGGCCCAGTTTGCGGGCAAAGATGTGCCACCTGAGGCCGCGAAAGACATAGTTTACAAGACTGAGCACCAGCAGGATGGCAAACTGCCCAAGGGTCAGCTTCATCAACTGATCGCGGGTTTCTTCCCAGCCCGTTGCGGCCGCCAAACCGATCACTCCGGCCAATACAAGGCCGAATAACCCCAGAAGAACAAATGTATCCCGCAACCGCCGGTTTGGGGCTGCGCGCACAGATTGTTTCGCTGTGGTTGACGATGCTGGGTTCGTGCTGCTCATTGTCATTGCCCGGCTTATGGCGGGGGATTGCGGCGAGATTATGAAAGCTCTGCCGTTTTGGCGAGAGCTAATTGTCGTGTCATTCGCGAAATCACATTTGTGACCAAGAAAGCCATATCAATTAGGCGTCAGGCGCAGAAGTCGCCCGTTGCGCCCGTCTTCCAGCACCCACAATGCTCCGTCCGGCCCTTGTTCTACGTCACGTATACGCACGTCCCAACTGAAGCGCTCTCGTTCGGCCGCTGTATCCGGGTGGAGACGCACGCGGATCAGTGCACGACTGACGAGACCTCCGATCACGGCCGAGCCGTGCCAGTCCGGAAACATATTGCCCGTGTAAATCTCCAAGCCAGAGGGCGCGATGCTTGGCACCCAATAGGCGCGTGGGGCTGCCAGATCTGGACGGGTATCGTGATCTGGGATTTCGACCCCGCTGTAGTGATCGCCATTGGATACAAGCGGCCAGCCATAGTTCTGGCCCGCGACGATCAGGTTCAGCTCGTCTCCATGACGTGGCCCCATCTCATGCGCCCAAAGCCGCCCATCCGTGTCAAAGGCGATGCCCAGTGAATTGCGATGCCCAAGCGTCCAGAAACTTTTGGCCAGTTCCCCTTGATCTTGGAATGGGTTGTCGGTGGGCACTGTGCCATCTTCGTTCAACCGGATGAGTTTGCCCAAGGACTGCGCCATGTCCTGTGCTGGGTCCAGTTCTTGCCGGTCGCCTGAGGTGATGAACAGCTTGCCATCATGCGGCCCGCCCGCCGGCCCAAACGCTAACCGGTGCGAGAAATGACCGCGCCCCGGATAAGCCGGAAACTGACGCCAGATTTCTTCGTGATCGGTCAGGGTGGGCGTGTCGTTCAGGTCCAATTGCGCCCGGATCACCACGGCCTGCCGCGTACCAGATTGGTCGCCTTTGGCCACATAGGACAGATAGACCCATCCGTTCTGCGCAAACTTGGGGTTTGGCACTACATCGCCCAGCCCACCTTGCCCGCCATCCAGAACCGAAGGCACGCCCGCAATCTGCGTCTTGGTCCCATCGGTCGACACCAACCAAAGGCGCCCCGGTTTCGTGGTGACCAAGGCCTGTTCGTTGTTCAGAAAACTCATCGCCCATGGGTGATCGAAGCGTGCGACCTTTTCGGCGTCCAACTGAGTTCCAATATTGCTTTCAATGGGAAATGCCCAGCTGGTGGCGGGCGTGAAGGCCATAGCAGACAGGCCAAGACAAAAAGCGGTAAGAATTCTTCGCATGGGGCACCTCGTCAGATGCCCTAGACAAACACCAATTTCACGGCACTGCAAATCCACCCGGTCCACAATGCCGTGAGGATACAAAAAAGGCCCCACGCGGGGCCTTTGATGTTTCGTTTGCTGTCACAAGGTCAATCGACGATGGTCGCCTCGGTTGCGGCGCGCAGTTCGTCTTTGGTCACGCCCTCGGCGGTCTCAACGATTTTCAAACCGCCCTCGACCACATCCAGAACACCCAGATTGGTGATGATGCGGTCCACAACCGACTTGCCGGTCAGGGGCAGGGTGCAGGCTTTTAACACCTTCGACGCGCCATGCTTGTTGGTGTGATCCATCACAACCACCACGCGGCCAACACCGGCCACCAGGTCCATCGCGCCGCCCATGCCTTTAACCAGCTTGCCGGGGATCATCCAGTTGGCCAGATCTCCGTTTTCAGCCACTTCCATCGCGCCAAGGATCGCCATCGCGATCTTGCCGCCACGGATCATACCGAAGCTCATCGAGCTGTCGAAATAGGCGGTTTGCGGCAGTTCCGTAATGGTCTGTTTGCCGGCGTTGATCAGATCGGCGTCAATCTCGTCCTCGGTCGGGAAGGGCCCCATGCCCAGCATGCCGTTTTCCGACTGAAGCGTTACGTTGACACCTTCAGGGATGTAGTTCGATACCAGCGTCGGGATGCCGATGCCGAGGTTCACATACCAACCGTCTTGCAGTTCCTGTGCCGCGCGGGCGGCCATTTGATTGCGGTCCCAAGCCATCAGTTGTTCCTCGCGTTGATGTCAAGCTGCAAAAACATGTTTGCCATAGCAATACGGTAATCCTTGATGTCGTCTGCCTTGTAGATGCGGAGTTTGTTGGCAGGTGGATTTTCCTTTAGATCTCGAATCACATCCTCAGCGGCGTCAAAACAAGCTCTCACCAGTTCTCGATCGTAAGAAGGTATATTGTACTTTCCCATGTCTTAAGCCTCCCGGATGGTGCGTTGTTCGATGCGCTTCTCGTGCTCGCCTTGAATGATGCGATGCACGTAGATGCCCGGCAGATGGATCGAGTCAGGATCCAGTGAACCGGTCGGCACGATTTCTTCCACCTCAACCACACAGGTCTTGCCACACATAGCAGCGGGCGGGTTGAAGTTGCGGGCGGTCTTGCGGAAAACAAGGTTGCCGGTCTCATCCGCTTTCCACGCCTTCACGATCGAAAGATCGGCAAAGATGCCTTCTTCCATGATATAGGTCTCGGCCTCGCCATTGGGGCCGGTGGGGAAGTCTTTGTGTTCCTTGCCCTCGGCAATCACGGTGCCCACGCCGGTCTTGGTATAGAAACCGGGGATGCCGTGGCCGGCCGCGCGCATGCGTTCGGCCAGCGTGCCTTGCGGGTTAAACTCCAGCTCCAGCTCGCCCGACAGGTACTGGCGCATGAACTCGGCGTTTTCGCCCACATAGGACGAAATCATCTTCTTCACCTGCTTGGTTTGCAGCAGGATGCCAATACCGAAGTCATCAACGCCCGCATTGTTCGAGGCGAAGGTCAGATCCTTTGCGCCGTTTTCCTTGATGGCTTCCAGCAGAAGCTCGGGAATGCCGCACAGGCCAAAGCCGCCGGCGGCAATCAGCATGTCGTCCGACAAAAGCCCGTCCAGAGCTTCGGCGGCGCTGCCATATACCTTGTTCATGAAAGTTCCCTCTCGTCTATTTCGTTGCTTTTCTGGCGTGCAGGCGGGGGTGAGTCAACGAAACCGAGGGGAATTGAGTGGTGAAAGGTATTTCTACCTAGGGCTTGAAACGCCCCGTAAGCCTTAAATGACCCGCAGCGTTTCGAAGTGGACAAGCCTATTGCGTGAACCGGATATCTGTCACGTCGGCGATGAAAAACGCAAAGTAGGCATCCGTGCCAAACATGTTGCCGGCTTCGATATGAGTGGGCAATCGGAACCCTTCAAATTCGCGAAACTCTGACAGGTGCCCGCCGAAGGGCTGGAAACGATACTCGCCGTCGGGGTTAGCGTTGCTCCACCGCTCTAATACGATGCGCACGGGCCGCCCGCTTGCATCTACTGAAACGTCGACTGACTGACGACGCCCGTCATGTGACAGCGTTAGGCGGGCGGTGTTTTCGTCAACCGCGTCCCACGTCACACCGGGGCCGGGAAGCACTGCAGCCGGTGTCCAGAACACAGCTTCAGAAATGTATCGCCCAAATCCGGACAACGCATGATCCGCCGTGCCGCCCGCGCGGGCAACAGGGATAACACCTGCCAGCCAGAAACGTGTCCATTGCGCAGTATCTGACCCGGAAATTGTCATCGCACCGGAACCTCCTGACATTTGCCAGACAAAACCCTCGGGCGCTGCGAGCACCTGTTCGGCTTTCATGGGTAAATAGTTCGGCGCGTTTTTCTCGCCCATCCCAAACTGTCCGCGCATGGAAATCTCAGCGACTTTAAATAAGGGGGTTCCCTCTTTGATGGTGAAATGGAAATAGCGCCTTGCCGGTTCCGGAAGGTCTTCCACCATTGCTTTTGAGAAACGCTGAGGGTCCGTTTGGCGCATCGCCAGAAGCCTGTCAGCTTCAGCCTGTGCGGACCGTTGGTCCCCCATGCGCCACAGATAGAGGCCGGAAAGGACCACAACAAGAAAAAGCGCTGATAGGAGTATGACAACTTTCATGTGACGATACTTGGTTAGAAACGACGCTGATGTATTGCGCGATCCCGCCACCGTTTACTTTGATCTGCGTCACGAAATGGAAAGAATATTATCTTTGCAGGCCGTAGAAAACCCGAACCTGCAAGTGTGCTTGCTTGGCTGGCGAAACGGCCAGCGCAAGCAAGACATAAGTACAGAAATGTTGACGCCGCGCGCGTTTACTTTCCGCCCGCGGCCGCCTTCTTCGCTGGTGCAGCTTTCTTCTTTGGCGCAGCCTTTTTCTTAGCCGCTGCCTTCTTTTTCGCAGGCTTCTTCTTTGCCGCTTTTTCGGCAATCCAGCCCACGGCCATTTCCATAGTGACGTTGGCGGGTTCGACGTCGTTCGGGATCGTCGCGTTCACCTTGCCCCATTTTACATATGGGCCATAGCGGCCTTCCAGCACGTTCACCGGACCGCCATCTTCCGGGTGTTCGCCAAGCTCTTTCAAAGGCTTGGCGGCCGCCGCTCCACGACGTCCGGGGTTGGCGCGCTTGTCGGCCAGCAGTTCAACCGCGTGGTTCATGCCCACGTCGAACATCTCGGTCCATTGTTTCAGGCTGACATAAACCGGCTTTTCGTCATCCGGGAACTTGTGCATCAGATACGGGCCAAAACGGCCCAGATTTGCGGTGATCCGCCCGCCTTCCGGGTGGTCGCCAACATGGCGTGGCAGCGACAGAAGTTGCAGCGCACGTTCCAGATCGGTTTCCTCTTTCGGCCAGCCGCCATTTCGGGCTTGCGGAAGCGAGGTGCGCTTGGGGCGTTTGTTCTCGGGCGTGGCTTCCCCGCGCTGCACATAGGGGCCATAGCGACCGTCCTTCAGCCAGATCTCGTCATCGCCATCCGTGCCCAGAAGCTTTTCTTCGCCTTCTGCGCCTTCGCCTGCAATGGGGCGGGTATAGTTGCATTCCGGGTAGTTCCCGCAGCCAACAAACCCGCCGGTGCGCGAGGTTTTCAAGTGCAACTGACCGGTCCCGCATTTCGGGCAGATACGCGGATCAGTACCGTCTTCACGGGGCGGGTACAGTTGCGGCGCAAGGGCTGCATCCAGCTTGTCGAGTACCTCGGAAATGCGCAGCTCGGAGGTTTCGGAAATCGCGGCCGAGAAATCACGCCAGAAGCGCGCCAGCACTTCCTTGTAGTCCATGTCGCCTGCCGAAATCTCGTCGAGCTCTTCTTCAAGGTTCGCGGTGAATTCGTAGCCCACATATTGGCGGAAGAAGTTCATCAGGAAGATCGTGACGATCCGGCCCTTATCCTCGGGGAACAGGCGGTTCTTGTCTTTGCGAACATACTCGCGGTCTTGAATGGTGGTGATCACAGACGCATAGGTCGATGGGCGGCCAATGCCCAGCTCTTCCATGCGTTTGACCAGCGTCGCCTCGGTGTAACGGGGCGGGGGTTGGGTGAAGTGCTGTTCGGGCGAAATGGTCTTCTTGTCGGCCTTCTCGCCTTCCATGATCTGCGGCAGACGCTTGTCGTCCTCGTCCACCACCTGATCGTCGCGACCTTCTTCATAGACCTTCAGGAAACCTTCGAAAACAACCACTTGCCCGGTGGCGCGCAGCACAACTTGCCCGTCATCCGATCCCACATCCACGCTGGTGCGTTCGAACCGGGCGCTTTCCATCTGGCTGGCAAGCGTCCGCTTCCAGATCAGATCATAAAGCTTACGCTGATCGGGCTCCAGCTTCGCCAGATCGCTGCCAGATACGGTCATATCCGTCGGGCGGATACATTCGTGCGCTTCCTGCGCGTTCTTAGCTTTGTTCTTGTAGATGCGTGGGCTGGCCGGAATGAATTCCTTGCCGTAGCGGTCGCTGATGGCGTCACGGGCAGCGGCCACGGCCTCAGGTGCCATGTCGATCCCGTCGGTCCGCATATAGGTGATATAGCCCGCTTCATACAGGCGCTGGGCGGTCGACATGGTTTGACGCGCACCAAAGCCGAATTTGCGGCTGGCTTCCTGCTGCAGGGTCGAGGTCATGAAGGGCGGCGAGGGGTTGCGGGTGGCAGGCTTTGCCTCGACCGACTGAACCGACAGATCGCGCGAGGTGATGGCCTGCACGGCCAGCTCGGATGCAGTTTCGTTTTCAAGGTCGTAACGATCGAGTTTTTGGCCGCCCAGAACCGTCAGACGGGCCTCAAACTCCTGCCCGCGCGGCGTTTGTAACAACGCCTTCACCGACCAATATTCACGGGCGTTGAATGCCTCGATCTCTTCCTCGCGCTCGACGATCAGACGCAGGCAAACCGATTGCACACGACCGGCCGAACGGGCACCGGGCAGTTTGCGCCATAGAACGGGCGACAGGTTGAAGCCCACCAGATAATCCAGCGCACGGCGGGCCAGATAGGCCTCGACCAGATCGCTGTCCACGTCGCGCGGGTTCTGCATCGCCTCGGTCACGGCGGATTTGGTGATCGCGTTGAATACCACGCGGCTGACCGGCGTGTCCTTCTTGACCGCACGGCGTTTGCGCAGGGCTTCTTCCAAGTGCCACGAAATCGCTTCCCCTTCGCGATCGGGGTCGGTTGCGAGGATCAGGTTGTTGTCGTCTTTCAGGGCGTCGGCAATGGCACGCACATGTTTGGCGCTGTCGCGTCCGACCTCCCATGTCATGGCAAATTCGTTGTCCGTATCAACTGATCCATCCTTGGGCGGCAGGTCGCGCACGTGACCATACGAGGCCAGCACCGTGTAATCCGATCCAAGATATTTATTGATGGTCTTGGCTTTGGCCGGGCTTTCGACGACGACAACGGGCATGAATTTCCTCTCGACTGGGCCGGGCAAAATCAAACCCGTGCTTCTGAGGGCGTTAGATGGGTCGGGAAGGGGCGGCTTGTCAATGGGCACTCTTCTTATATAGGGGGGTATTCTGTCGCGCCCCCGTAGGGGGCGGAAAGTTGCGCGGGATTTTAGGGAGCGGAAAGAACATATGTGGAACAGACTCTTCCCCTGTGGCGCGGGCGTTGGTAAGAAGGGCGCATGAGCAGCATGGATGACGACAATCTGATCGATGATTCCGATGACGGAATGAATGCACCCAAAGTCCCTCTGTCGCAGCGGGCGATGGGGGCTATAGAAGGAGTGCCCGGAGCACTCCATCTTGAGTGGCTCAATGAGCCACAGCTAGAGGCGGCAACAAATTTAGCTGGTCCCATGCTAGTGCTTGCGGGAGCAGGAACGGGCAAAACTAGAGCGCTAATTTCTCGTATTGCGGAGCTGATACACAAGCGTGCAGCGAGATCGAACGAGATCTTGGCGGTTACTTTTACGAACAAAGCTGCTCGCGAAATGAAGGACCGAGTTTCGCAGTATCCGGTTAATCTTGCGGGAGGCATGCCGTGGATGGGCACGTTCCACTCGATCTGCGTGAAGCTTCTGCGCCGCCATGCCGAGCTTGTGGGGCTGAAGTCGAACTTTACCATTCTGGACACAGACGACCAAAACCGGTTGCTGAAACAGTTGATTGTTGCCGCAAATATCGACGAAAAACGCTGGCCAGCGCGGCTATTGTCGGGCGTGATCGACAATTGGAAAAACCGGGCGTGGACACCGGAAACGCTGCCATCATCCGAGGCGCAGGCGTTTAACGGGCGCGGGCCTGAACTGTATGCGCAATATCAAGAGCGTCTGAAAACACTGAACGCTTGTGATTTCGGTGATCTGCTGCTGCATATGGTCACGATTTTCCAAAAGCACGATGACATTCTTGCCAAGTATCAAAGCTGGTTTAAATACATCCTCGTCGACGAGTATCAGGATACTAACGTGGCCCAATACCTGTGGCTGCGCCTGCTGGCGGCGGGACATAAGAATCTCTGCTGTGTAGGCGATGATGATCAGTCGATCTATGGCTGGCGCGGGGCCGAGGTGGGCAATATCTTGCGGTTTGAAAAGGATTTTTCGGGCGCGAAGGTTGTCAGGCTCGAACAAAACTATCGCTCGACCGCGCATATTCTGGCGGCTGCCTCTGGCGTGATTGCTGGGAATTCGGACCGTCTGGGCAAAGAGCTGTGGACCGAGGCTGAAGGGGGCGAGAAAGTCCGCCTGATCGGCCATTGGGATGGCGATGAAGAAGCCCGTTGGGTCGGTGAAGAAATCGAGGCGATGCAATCGGGCACGCGTGGGCGGGCAGGGATGTCTTTGGATGACATGGCCATCCTTGTGCGCGCATCCCACCAGATGCGTGCGTTCGAGGACCGCTTCCTGACCATTGGTTTGCCCTATCGCGTCATCGGCGGCCCGCGTTTCTATGAACGGCTCGAAATCCGGGATGCCATGGCCTATTTCCGGCTTGCTGTGTCTCAGGACGACGATCTGGCGTTTGAACGTATCGTCAACACGCCCCGCCGTGGGTTGGGCGACAAGGCGATCCAGACCATCAACATGCTGGCGCGATCGAATGGCGTTTCCATGGTCGAAGGCGCGCGTATCGCGATCGAGACAGGGGCAATAAAGGGAAAGGGCGGCAAGGGGCTGGCTGAACTGGTCAGCAATCTGGACCGTTGGGCGGCAATCCTGCATATGCAATCCTTGCCCGAGCTGTCCGAAGACGCGGTGATCGACGGCACGTCGGATCTGGGGCTGCCCATTGCCGACCTGCCTGCTGACGCCCCGCAGACTCATATCGAACTGGCCGAAGTCATTCTGGATGAAAGCGGCTACACCACGATGTGGCTGAACGACAAAACGCCGGAAGCACCGGGGCGGCTTGAGAACCTGAAAGAACTGGTCAAGGCACTGGAAAGCTTTGAGAACCTTCAGGGCTTCCTCGAACATGTCAGCCTGATCATGGATAATGACACGGATGATGCTGAGCAGAAGGTCACCATCATGACCCTGCACGCGGCCAAAGGGTTGGAATATCCCGCCGTGTTCCTGCCGGGTTGGGAAGATGGGCTATTTCCGTCGCAACGCTCGATGGATGAAAGCGGGCTGAAAGGCTTGGAAGAGGAACGCAGGCTTGCCTATGTGGGCATCACGCGGGCCGAAGAGGTCTGTACGATCTCTTTCGCCGCCAACCGCCGCGTCTATGGCCAGTGGCAGTCTCAGCTGCCCTCGCGATTTGTCGATGAACTGCCGGAAGCGCATGTCGAGGTTTTGACCGCGCCGGGGCTTTATGGTGGTGGCTATGGTGGCGCGTCTGGTGATTACGGAGGCTCCCCGTTGCAGGACAGGGCCGCACGTGCAGATGCCTATAATTCGCCCGGATGGAAGCGGATGCAGGCCCAAGCCGATCGGCGGTCAAAATCCAGCCATAGTAATGCCAAGGGTCTTGTGATCGACGCCACCGCCGTGTCGTCCTTCACCCAAGGGGACCGCGTTTTTCACACCAAATTTGGCTATGGCACCGTGATGGGCATCGAGGGCGACAAGCTGGATATCGAGTTCGACAAGGCGGGCGCAAAGAAGGTTGTGGCCAAGTTCATCGTCCCCGCAGCGCAAGCGGGCGACGCCCCCTTCTGATCCCAACTGACATTCTGGGACAAAAAAACGGCGCCGCTCGGGAGGAGGTGAGCGACGCCGTTTCCTATGTGGTCGGACCTCTGGGAGGAGGGTGAGGCCCGGCGCTGTGACATGGGTCGGGAGGAGGTGACCCACATCGGATCGGCACGTTCCTGGGAGGAGGTGGAACGCCCCGAAATTTGGGGGTGCGGCGATGTCAGGGAGGAGGAAGACATCGTCGCGGCCCAAGGACTGTCAGGGAGGAGGAAGACAGTCCGAAGATTTTGGGCGACGAGATCAGGGAGGAGGAGAGATCTCGCCGCCATTCGTGTTCACCGCCAGGGAGGAGGAAGGCGGGGAACCGAAACTCAGTTGCCGTAAACGGCCATGCGTGCGACCAAACGGATCGAGCTGCGGTTGATGCCCAGATCGTAAAGTTCGCGATCGCTCAGCGCGCTCAGCTCTTTCACAGTGTTGCGATAGGTCTGGCGGGTGGCGAAGTTTTCTTTCCAGCGCGCGATCGTTGCTACGAAGCGGTCGGACAGGCCAGCTTGGGCCAGGATGATTTCAGATGCGTGTGCCATTGCACTTTCTCACTTTCGGTCGCAGGTCTCTGCGGATTAAGGCCGGCCATCAGGCGGCCAAAAAATTCTGTTAGCGACAACATCGTCGCTGTGAGACAAAGATGGGGGTAATGCTGCACATGCACAATACCCCTAACAATCAAACCCGCCATGCGCTGTGCGCATAGGTGAGTGTGCCAATAAAATAGTCACAAATCCGTTACTTAGGCGGGTGCTGTGTGAAAATGCTGCAACGCAGAAATTAAGCTTAACCGGTGCCGCCAGGGAAATGTTAGCGTCATGCATAACTTGCTAAGGAGCGAGGCGGCTTGCCCAAAATTAGATCGGGGGCCGGTCGGCTATTGTCTTTCGTTGATTCTCGCGCGGCGCTTTGCCTCTTGCGTCTGTGTGGAATCGCGCCAAGTAATGAGGTCAGGATCAAGGAGACTTAAATGGCGGATATGAAGGATAGGATTAAAGGGGCGCTATCTGCGATCGCTCTGCCGGATGGCGGGGACCTGGTATCGCGTGACATGGTGCGAGCCCTAACGATCGAGGGCGGGGCTGTGCGCTTTGTAATCGAGGCGCCTTCACCAGAACAGGCCGCTGGGCTCGAGCCGCAGCGCCGCGCCGCAGAAGCAGCCGTGGCGGATCTGCCCGGTGTCGATACGGTTTCAGCCATTTTAACGGCGCATGGATCCGCCCCAGCCAAGCCAGCACCTAATCTAAAGATTGGTGGGCACCCTAAACCGCAGGCTGGTCCTTTGCCGGTGCCGGGGGTGGCGTCCATTGTGGCCATTGCTTCGGGCAAGGGTGGGGTTGGCAAGTCGACGCTCAGTTCGAACCTTGCGGTGGCCTTGGCCAAGCAGGGGCGCAAAGTTGGCTTGCTGGACGCCGATATCCTTGGACCATCACAGCCCCGCATGATGGGTACAACCGAACGTCCGGGATCGTCGGATGGGGATATGCTGACTCCTGTTATGGCGCATGGTGTCAAGATGATGTCCATTGGCTTGATGCTGAAATCAGACCGCGAGGCCGTGGTCTGGCGTGGTCCGATGTTGATGGGGGCATTGCAGCAGATGCTGTTCCAGGTCGACTGGGGTCCGTTGGATGTGTTGCTGATCGACTTGCCGCCCGGAACGGGGGATGTTCAGCTAACCTTGGCACAGAAGTCACAGATAACTGGCGCTGTTGTTGTCTCGACCCCGCAAGATGTGGCGCTTTTGGATGCGCGTAAAGCCATTGATATGTTTGACAAGGTCAAAGTGCCGATCTTGGGGCTTGTCGAAAATATGTCTTCCTATGTCTGCCCAAGTTGTGGGCACGAGGCACATCTGTTCGGACATGGCGGTGTAAAGGACGAGGCTGCGGCGATCGGTGCGCCCTTCCTGGGGGAAATTCCCCTATCACTTGATGTGCGCCTTGCGGGCGACGGGGGAACTCCAATCGCAGCAGGCAAGGGGGCGGTCGCAGATGCCTATGCCAAGCTGGCTCAAGATATGGTGACACGCGGGATCGCCTGATCCGCGTTGACATAATTACATGGACGCCCGGCGCAATCACTGCGCTGGGCGTTTGGATTCTGGGTTGATGTCGCGATTGGGAATTCATGGGTTCCGCACTGAACGCGCATGGGATCGTCGCAATTTACTAAGAGATCGTGACAGAAATTCGCCCTGCCTCCGCTGAAATTGCCCTGATTTGATTGTCGGAGAGAAAAATTTTGGATTTTATGGGAAATAGTAGTTCTGCGAGTGCATCACTATATCTTGTGGGTGTGGTATTTCCTTGCGCCACATTCCGTGATGTATTGAGTCAATATTCTGCAATTGCATCAAGCTTTCAATGTGTTCAGGGCCTGTTAGCGTATAGGGTGCCATAAAAAACTATTGCTTCCCATGATTTCCCGGGCTATCCCTGTATTCAAGATGAGGACGGGACAGAAAGGGGCGATAAGACCCCGAACGACACTCCCAAGTCAGGTTTCATGCAGGCCCCGCTTCATCGAACGAAAGAGATCCGGCGCGTACGCGAGCAGACATCCCCCCCAGGTGGCGCGCGCAGCTGGGCACCCGGAAACGGGACAGGCGGCGGATTGGTCAGTGGCAGCTAGATCAATTCGCCGTTTTTATTCCAGCCCTCGCTTGGGTTGGTGGGACAGTTGATTAAAGGGGGCCGCGCAAGTGGCACGCAGGTTCAGAGGTGAAAGCCACCACAAGGTGGACACGAAGGGCAGGGTTTCAATCCCGGCCCTGTTTCGCCGTGTGCTTGAGGCCGGTGACCCCGATTGGACCGATGGTCTGAACCCCAATCTTGTTATTGTTTATGGTGATCATCGCCGTAATTATCTGGAAGCCTACACGATCGAGGCTATCGACGAGGTTGACGACCAGATCGCACAGATGCCGCGCGGCTCGATGGAGCGTCGCATGCTGGAGCGTCTGTTCAACGGGCAATCTTTCCCCACGACTGTGGACGAAACGGGTCGATTGGTTCTGCCTGCCAAGCTGCGCCAAAAAATTGGCCTAGACAAAGAAGCGTTCTTTATTGCCACCGGCGACACATTCCAGATTTGGAAGCCCGAGACCTATGACGAGGTCGAGATTGCCAAGACCGAAGAATGGCTGGATGAGCAGCCAGAAGATTTTGACGTGCTGACCCTGTTGGGCGGCCAGGGGGAGCACTAAGATGTCTGACCCGGCTGCCACCGAAAAACGACCTCATATCCCCGTTCTTCTTCGGCCGCTTCTGGAAGCGGTCGCACCGGTTTCTGGTGACTGGGCGGATGGAACCTTTGGGGCAGGGGGATATACACGCGGATTGCTGGATGCTGGTGCCGGCTGGGTTTGCGGCATTGATCGCGATCCGATGGTGTTTCAGATGGCTGCGGACTGGGCTGCGGAGTATGGTGAACGGCTTGCGCTGCGCGAAGGTACGTTTTCGGACATGGACGCGCTGGCGGATAAGCTGCTGGATGGCGTGGTTTTGGATCTCGGCGTCAGCTCGATGCAGTTGGACCTGGCTGAACGCGGCTTCTCTTTCATGAAAGAGGGGCCGCTGGATATGCGGATGAGCCAATCGGGCCCGTCCGCCGCCGATCTTGTGAACGAAGCCGATGCCGACACGTTGGCTGACATTCTGTATCACTACGGGGAAGAGCGAGCGTCACGTCGGATTGCGCGCGCGATTGTGAGAGCGCGGACTGACGCACCGTTTGAAACGACATTGCAACTGGCCGACGTGATCGAAAAGAACCTGCCGCGTTCGAAACCCGGTCAAAGCCACCCGGCGACGCGTAGCTTTCAGGCGATCCGCATCGCGGTGAATGATGAATTTGGTCAATTGATTGAGGGGCTTGAAGCCGCTGAGCGCGCGTTGAAGCCCGGTGGTAAACTGGCTGTGGTGACGTTCCATTCGATGGAAGATCGCGTGGTCAAGCGGTTCTTGCAGGCGCGCGCGTCCTCGGGCGGGGGCGGGTCGCGCTATGCACCCGAAGCTGCTGAAGAGACGCCGCGGTTCAACCTGACGCCACGCAAAGCCATCGGCCCGGAAAAGGACGAGCTGCAAGAAAACCCCCGTGCGCGGTCGGCCCGTTTGCGTGTGGCGACCCGTACGGATGCACCAGCAGGTCTGTCTGATCGTAAAAAGCTTGGCTTGCCGCCCCTGGTATTTAAGGACAGATCGTAATGCGTAGCTTGCTGTATATTCTATCTGCCCTTGCTGTGATGGGGCTGGCCTATTGGGCTTATTCCGAGAACTACAAAACGCAGGCCTCGCTTGACCGGTCACATGCGCTTCAGGGGGAAATCGGCCGTATGCAGGAAGAGCTGGCGGTATTGCGGGCTGAATGGGCCTATCTGAACCGCCCGGATCGTCTGCGCGATCTGGCGCGGATGAACTATGACAAACTTGAACTGAATGTGCTTGAGCCGGGCCAGTTCGGCCGGGTAGATCAGATCGCCTTTGCTGACGATGACGAATTGCCCGAAATCACCGGCGCCGTGGATGTAATCGGAGATCTGGAAGAATGACCCGCGTCCCCCTTCGCCCACTCGCCCGTATTCTTGATGCCCGTGCCAAGGGTGAAAACCCCGATGCGATTGAGTGCGAAAACCTGCGCCAGCGCCATGACCAGATCCGCAATGAATCGCGCCTGCGCTCGGAAGGGCGTTTGCTGGTTCTGGCGGGTTTCTTTCTGTGCGCATTCGTCACCGTTGGTGCGCGCATGGCAACCCTGTCGGCATCCGAAGCACAAGAACCGCGCGCGCAGGCGCCCGGGTCGTCGATCGCAACGGCGCGTGCAGACATTCTGGACCGTCAGGGCCGCATTCTGGCAACCAACCTTGTGACGCATGCGCTGTATGCCCAGCCGCATCAAATGGTCGACCCGGAGCGTGCGGCGGACGAATTGGTGCGGATCTTTCCTGACCTTAAGCGCGCGCGCCTGATCAAGGACTTCACTGGGTCGCGCAAGTTCTTGTGGATCAAGAAAAAAATTAGCCCCGAGCAAAAGCAGGCTGTCTTTGACATTGGCGAGCCCGGCCTTCTGTTTGGCCCGCGCGAAATGCGGCTTTATCCCAATGGCAAGCTTGCAGCCCATGTCTTGGGCGGGGCAAGCTTTGGACGCGAAGGCGTTTCGGCCGCTGAAGTCATCGGTGTTGCTGGTGTCGAGAAGCAATTCGATGATTTCCTGCGCAACCCCGCGAATGGTGGCGCACCGTTGGAGCTGTCCATTGATCTGACCATTCAGGACGCCGTCGAGCGCGTGCTTTATGGCGGCATGAAAATGATGAACGCCAAGGGCGCAGCTGCGATCTTGATGGATGTGCACACGGGCGAGGTGATCTCGGTCGCGTCCCTGCCGGATTTCGACCCCAACAACCGTCCGCGCCCGTTGACGGTGGCGGATAAAGGCAAAGATCAATCTGACAGCCCGCTTTTTAACCGTGCGGTGCAGGGCGTGTACGAGCTTGGGTCGACCTTCAAGATTTTCACCGCCATTCAGGCGATGGATCTTGGGTTGGTGAACCCGAACACGGTGATCGACACCGGCGTGCCGATGAAGATCTCGGGATACCGCATTGGCGAATTTCGCAACAAAAACTATGGCGAGCTGTCTGTCTCGGACATCATCGTCAAAAGCTCGAACCGAGGGACGGGGCGCATGGCGCTTCAGATCGGGTCGGAACGCCAGCAAGAGTTCCTGAAAACGCTAGGTCTTCTGGATCGCACCCCGCTCGAGATCGTCGAAGCCACCGGATCGACCCCGCTTGTGCCGAAAAACTGGGGCAAGCTTAGCTCGGTCACGATTTCCTATGGTCACGGCATTTCGAACTCGCCCATGCATCTGGCTGCGGCTTATGCGTCGATTGCCAATGGCGGCTTTTCCGTGAAGCCGACAGTTCTGAAACAGCATCATGTCGAACGCGGCGCGCGGGTAATGAGTGAACGCTCGGCTGCCGCTGCACGCGATATGCTGCGCAAAGTGGTCACCGAGGGCACCGCCAGCTTTGGCGAGGTCGAGGGATATCTGGTGGGTGGCAAGACCGGCACAGCAGACAAGCCCAAGCCGCGTGGCGGATATTATGATGATAAGGTGATCAACACCTTTGCCAGCATGTTCCCGTCGGATAACCCGAAATACGTTCTGATCGTCACGCTGGACGAACCGGTCGAGACATCGGGCACCAAGCCGCGCCGCACAGCGGGCTGGACGGCCGTTCCCGTTGCAGCCACGATCATCGAACGCGTGGCGCCGCTGTTGGGCATGAAACCGCGCGAAACCCGCGTTGAACCTTTGGCCGCAACTGGGGTAACACTCACGTCGAACTGATTAGGCGGATTGCAAACAGATGGGTGCTGAGATGGTAACGAAATCCCTAGGGCAGCTGGGGCTCAGCGCCCGTTCTGGTCGCGATGTGCAGGTGACAGGGCTGTCGGTTGACAGTCGTCTGGTCAAGCCCGGCCACTTGTTTGCCGCCCTTCCCGGCGCAAAGCTTCATGGTGGTGAATTTATTCAATATGCCTTGCGTATGGATGCCGCGGCCATTCTGACCGATCCTGAAGGCGCAAAGATTGCCGAGGCTGAACTGGCCGCATCCGATGCAGCTGTCGTGGTCACTGAAGACCCTCGCATGGCACTGGCCTATGCCGCAGCGCTTTGGTTTGGTGCACAGCCGGAACACATGGTGGCTGCGACGGGGACGAACGGGAAGACTTCGGTTGCCAGCTTCACACGGCAGATCTGGGCGCTTCTGGGCATCAAAGCCGCTAATCTGGGGACCACCGGCGTTGAAGGCGCGTTCACGGCACCCTTGTCACACACCACGCCTGAACCGATCACCTTGCACACAGTACTGGCCGATATGGCAGGCGCGGGCGTGACCCATGCCGCGATGGAGGCATCCTCCCACGGGTTAGCGCAGCGCCGCCTTGATGGGGTCCGCCTGTCCGCCGCCGCTTTCACCAACTTCACGCAAGACCATCTGGATTATCACGAGACATTCGAGGAATACTTCGCCGCCAAGGCAGGTCTCTTCGCGCGCGTGCTGCCCGAAGGGGGAACCGCTGTGATCAATATGGATGATCCGAAAGGCGCCGAGATGGCCACGATTGCCGAGGCGCGTGGCCAGAACCTGATCCGTGTGGGGCAGGGCGAGAGCTGCGAGCTGCGGCTTAAGGCGCGGCGTTTTGATGCGACCGGGCAAGAGCTGATGTTTACGTGGCAGGGCAAACCGTTCACCGCACGCTTGAACTTGATCGGAGGGTTTCAGGCAGAGAACATCCTTGCAGCCTCAGGACTGGCCATTGGCTGTGGCGCTGACCCCGAGCATGTGTTCGACACGTTCAAAGATCTTGAAACCGTGCGCGGCCGGATGCAGCACGCCGCCACCCGCGAAAATGGCGCGGCCGTGTTTGTGGACTATGCCCACACGCCGGACGCGCTGAAAACCGCTCTGCGGGCCATGCGCCCGCATGTGCTTGGGCGTTTGGTGGTTGTGTTCGGCGCTGGCGGGGATCGCGATACATCGAAACGGAAACTGATGGGGCGGGCTGCGGCCGAGAATGCCGATGTGGTCTTTGTGACCGACGACAATCCCCGCTCGGAAGACCCGGCGCTGATCCGCGCCATGGTGATGGAAGGCTGCCCCGAGGCCGTAAATGTTGGTGATCGGGCCGAAGCTATCTTGCGCGGCGTCGATGCATTGGGGCCGGGTGATACGCTTTTGATCGCTGGGAAAGGACACGAGACGGGCCAAACTGTTGGCAATGACGTGCTGCCCTTTGATGATGTCGAACAGGCCTCGGTCGCGGTGGCTGCATTGGAAGGGCGGCTGGCATGAGTTTGTGGACTGCGAATGAGGCCGCGAAGGCCACAGGCGGCGAAGTTCGCGGTGACTGGGCGGTGTCCGGTGTCTCGATCGATACGCGCACCATCGAAGCTGGCGATCTGTTTGTTGCACTGAAAGCGGCCCGCGATGGGCACGAATTCGTGGCGCAGGCGTTGGAAAAAGGGGCCGGAGCGGCTTTGGTCAGCCATGTGCCCGACGGTGTGGCTGACGGTGCGCCGCTTCTGATTGTTGACGATGTTCTGACTGCGCTGGAAGATTTGGGTCGCGCGGCACGGGCGCGGACCAAGGCGCGCGTTATTGCGGTGACCGGGTCAGTTGGCAAAACCTCGACCAAAGAAATGCTGCGTACTGTGCTGAAGCGGCAGGGCAAAACCCACGCGGCTGAAGCAAGTTACAACAACCATTGGGGCGTGCCTCTGACTTTGGCGCGGATGCCTGCGGACGCGGATTTCGCCGTGATCGAAATCGGGATGAGTAATCCCGGCGAGATTGAACCGCTTGCCCGTATGGCCCGCCCACATGTGGCGCTGGTCACAACGGTTGCCGCAGCGCACCTTGAGGCATTTGATGATCTGGATGGAATTGCACGCGAAAAGGGATCAATCTTCAAAGGGTTAGCGCCGGAAGGCATCGCTATCGTGAATGGTGATCTGGACACGTCTTCGACCCTGAAGGCCGCAGGAGAAGGCTTCGAGACGCAAAGCTTTGGCGCAACCGCGCGTGGAAACGATCATCATCTGATCCATGTCGTGCTTAGTCCCGAGGCGACCATCTGCAAGGCGAAGGTCGCTGGGCAAGATTATTTGTTGAAAATTGCAAGCGTAGGGCGGCATTTTGCAATGAATGCGCTGGCGGTCCTGGTTACGACCCGCGCCTTGGGTGGGGATGTGACCTTGGCGGCCCGCGATATCAGCCATTGGGCGCCTCCATCTGGTCGCGGCACGCATGAAGACATACTGCTGGACGCACCTGAAGGGCTGACCTTGACGTTGATTGACGATGCGTTCAATGCCAACCCCACCTCGATGGCGGCCTCGCTCGAGGTGTTGGCGGTGTCGCAACCTGTCGATGGGGTTGGCCGGATCCTGAAGGGGCGCCGTATGGCCATTCTGGGGGATATGCTGGAGCTTGGCCCAGACGAAGCCAAATTGCACGCCGACATCGCAGATCTGCCCTTTATGGATCAGATCGACATTGTTCACTGTTCCGGCCCACTGATGCGATCGTTGTGGGAACGGCTGTCCGGCGATCAGCAGGGAATTTACACCGAAACCGCAGCAGAGATGGCCGCGCAGGTCCACACTCTGATTGACGCTGGCGATGTCGTTCTGGTTAAGGGCTCGAAGGGATCGCTGATCTCCAAAGCTGTTGACGCGATCCGCAAAATGAGCCAAGCGCAAGGTTAACAAGCAGAAGGGCCCACTTTATGTTGTATTGGTTGACCGAGTTTTCGGATGGCGGCGATGTTTTCAACCTGTTTCGCTATATCACCTTCCGCTCGGGTGGGGCTTTTTTCACGGCGCTGATTTTCGGTTTTATGTTCGGAAAACCGCTGATCAATATCCTGCGCCGCAAGCAGGGCAAGGGGCAGCCAATCCGCGATGATGGCCCCGAAAGCCACAAGGAAAAACAGGGCACGCCGACTATGGGCGGGCTGTTGATCCTGTCTGCATTGCTGGTGGCCACGCTGATGTGGGCGCGACTGGATAATCACTATGTCTGGATTACGCTGTTTGTGACCTATGGCTTTGGTTTGATTGGCTTTGCGGATGATTTCGCCAAAGTGTCGAAGAACAATACCGCTGGGGTGTCGGGCAAGATTCGCCTGGCCATTGGGTTGGCTATTGCAGGGATAGCAGCCGTCTGGGCGTCCAGCGTTCACCCCGAGGGGCTTCAGTACCAACTGGCCTTCCCGGTGTTTAAAGACACGCTTCTGAACATGAGCTATTTGTTCATCCCCTTCGTGATGATCGTCATCGTCGGCTCGGCCAATGCAGTGAACCTGACGGACGGGTTGGACGGGCTGGCCATTATGCCGGTGATGATAGCAGCAGGCACACTAGGTGTGATTGCCTATGCTGTCGGCCGTGTGGACTTCACTGAATATCTGGACGTGCACTATGTGCCCGGCACGGGTGAATTGTTCGTCTTCACCTCGGCGTTGATTGGCGGCGGATTGGGCTTCCTTTGGTATAACGCACCGCCCGCCGCCGTGTTCATGGGCGACACCGGATCACTGGCCCTTGGCGGAGCCTTGGGCGCGATCGCTGTGGCCACCAAGCACGAGATTGTATTGGCCATTGTAGGCGGTCTGTTCGTGGTCGAGGCGCTTTCGGTCATTATTCAGGTGTTGTACTTCAAGAAGACCGGTAAGCGGGTGTTCCTGATGGCGCCGATCCACCACCATTTCGAACATAAAGGCTGGAAAGAGCCGCAGATTGTGATCCGCTTCTGGATCATCTCGTTGATCTTGGCGCTTATTGGTCTGGCGACATTGAAGGTTCGCTAAACGCGGTTAAACTACTTTCCTAAGGCCCCGCCCATTCGGCGGGGCTTTTGTTTTTGCGGCAAACGCATTAGCGATGGAACAACACGGACAGGAGGCACGCATGATCCCGGTGAAAGGTTTTGATGGTCGCAAGGTTGCGGTTCTAGGGCTTGGACGGTCGGGTCTTGCGACGGCCCATGCGCTGGAAGCGGGCGGGGCCGAGGCACTGTGCTGGGATGACGGGCAAGAAGCGCGCGAACGCGCCGAAGGGCAGGGGCTGATCCTGCACGACCTGAACAAGGGCAACGCGTGGGAGGATGTCGCCGCCCTGATCGTCAGCCCGGGCATTCCCCACCTCTATCCCGAACCCAACAAGCTGATCGCGCGTGCGATGGAGGCTGGCGTGCCGGTCGACAATGACATTGGCCTGTTTTTTCGCAGCTTCGCAGATCAGGAATGGGATAACTTCGACACTCTGCCGCGCATCGTTGCGGTGACGGGATCGAACGGAAAATCCACCACCTCGGCCCTGATCCATCACGTGCTGGAACATGCCGGCAAGCCCACGCAACTGGCTGGCAATATCGGACGCGGTGTCCTGGACATCGACCCTGCCCATGATGGCGAGGTCGTTGTGTTGGAGTTGTCGAGCTATCAAACCGATCTGGCCCGCTCGCTAACGCCTGACATCGCGGTTTTCACCAATCTGTCACCCGATCATCTGGATCGTCACGGCGGCAAGGGCGGCTATTTCGCGGCCAAACGTCGTCTGTTTTCTGAAGGCGGCCCCGATCGCGCAGTTGTTGGCGTGGACGAGGCGGAAGGCGTCTATCTGGCGGGGCAACTGTCCGAAGGTGCTGCGGATGATCGCGTGATCCGCATCTCGGTTGATCGCAAGTTGACCGGCCCCGGATGGCAGGTCTTTGCCCGGAAGGGCTTCCTGTCGGAATACCGAAAAGGGCGTCAGATCGCCTCGGTCGATTTGCGGGCTGTTAAGGGGCTGCCTGGAAGCCACAACCACCAAAACGCCTGTGCTGCCTATGCGGTTTGTCGATCGATTGGGTTGGCCCCCAAGGTGATCGAAGCCGCATTTAACGCCTTCAAAGGGCTGCCCCACCGCTCGCAATTGGTAGGCGAGGCAAACGGAGTGGCGTTTGTGAATGACAGTAAGGCCACCAATGTGGATAGCGCCCGCGCAGCCCTTGGGGCGTTCAAAAGCATTCGTTGGATCGCAGGTGGACTGGGCAAGGATGGCGGGATTGAAAGCCTGTCTGACGTTCTGTCACATGTGGCCAAAGCCTATTTGATCGGCCATTCGGCACGCGAGTTCGCCTTGCAGCTGCGCGACGTTCCATATGAGATCTGCGAGACCATGCAGAACGCAGTGGCGGCGGCCTCGCGGGATGCGCAATCCGGGGACACAGTTCTGCTGGCTCCCGCCGCGGCCAGCTTTGACCAATATCCTGATTTTGAAAAGCGCGGCGAAGATTTTACGCGACTGGTACAATCCATCCTTCAGGATATGTGAGCGATACCGGTATCCCGCGGTATGCTGAAAAACTCAAAAACCCCTTGTTTATAAGGGGTTGCAATGTGTTTCGTCTCTGCTACCACTTTGCGCGGAGGAGACACGCGCATGAAGACTTTGACCGATCATCCGGGCCGTTATGACCTAGCAAACGAGCTGCACGCCCGCCCGTCCCCCGCGCTAAGTGCGCCGGGAACGGCGGCCTATCTGGCCATTAAACGCCCGGACAACGCGGCCAATCGTGATCGCGATGCGGATCGTCAGCATTTGATTGCGCTTCTTGATCGGTTTGGTGCGCCGCATCCCAGCCCCGGATCCAATCACTATTTCGGAGAAATCGGGCGCTATCACTTGAAATGGGAGCAGCATAACGAGTTTGTCAGCTATACCGTGTTCTCTGACGGTATCTCGTCCCGTGCGTTTGATCCGGCGGCGTTTGATGTCTTCCCGGACGATTGGCTTGCCGACGCGCCGGGCGCGCGGATCACTTCAGCCCATATCCGGGTTCAACAGATGCCGGGCAGGGAAACGGAAATGGACGAACAGGTGCGCGATTGGTTCGTATCTGAAAGCATTGCCTCGACATGGGTGCTGGACCGTGCCGCAATGGTGGCGGGCGATTTCCGCATCGATCCGGCAGGTCACATGCGCTTTGTGGCGTTCATTTCTGAAGGGACGGGCAAGCGGCGGATTGGTCGGATCGTGCAACGTCTGTGCGAGATTGAGACCTATAAGACCATGTCGATGCTGGGCTTCCCGGAAGCGCGCAACATTCACCGCAATCTGCGCAATGTCGACGACGAGCTGACCCATCTGGTTGGCGCAATGAAGCGCGGCGATGAACCGGCCGAAGCCACGTTAAGCGAGCTTTTGTCGATCTCGGCCGAGCTGGAAGAGCTAATGGCGTCAACATCGTTCCGAATGGGGGCGACGCGGGCATATGAAGCCATTCTGAATCAGCGTATCGGTGCGCTGAGGGAAGAGCGGTTTCGCGGGCGTCAGACGCTGAGCGAATTCATGATGCGCCGCTATGATCCCGCGATGCGCACGACGAAAAGCGCTGAGTCACAGCTTGAGGTCATGGCGGCACGGGCCGCGCGTGCGGGCGAATTGTTGCGCACCCGTGTCGATGTTGAACGGGCCGAGCAAAACCAGGCGCTGCTTGAAAGCATGGATGCCCGCGCCAAGATGCAGCTGCGCTTGCAGGAAACGGTTGAAGGCCTGTCCGTCGTTGCGATCAGCTATTACGCGGTGTCGCTTGCTGGGTATCTGTTCTATCCGCTGGCGGGCGCGCTTGGCATTTCGAAAGGTACATTGACCGCTGCGCTTACGCTGCCTGTGGTGTGTCTGGTGTGGTTGTCTGTGCGCCGGATCCGGAAGTCTCTGGGGCATTGATGCGGGCATCTACGCGGGCGGCAATCCATGCGCCCGCGATAATGGCTAACAGTGCAATCGTCGCAGCGGTGGACAGTGTTGCCACGCCTGACAAACCGGCGCCAACGGTGCAGCCGCCAGCAAATACGCCCCCAAGGCCCATCAGGACGCCGCCCGACAGATAACGGCCCATCTGACCCGCGCCCTCAAACCCTTGCCAGGCAAAGCGCCCGGCAAGCAGGGCTGACAAAGCTGCGCCCAGAACGACGCCTCCGATCAGGCCTGTGCCGAAATTGCCGCCAACGGCGCTGGACGCCGCGGTCCAAAAGAGCGTATCGGCCAGTGGAAGTGTGAAAGACAGGCTTTCCACAGCGATGGGGTCAAATTCGTCCATCAGGACCAGACCAGTCCCAAGCCACCCCAGAGGGATCAGTCCGCCCAGCAATGCTGCCAGCACGATTGTGCCCAGTTTGGGACGCGTCTGCGCAATGAAGAACGCGGCAAGAAGAACCGGCACCACAGCACCCAATACGGGAAGCGACGGCGCTGGGATTTCGACTGCACCAAGGGTCGTGCGCAGCGGAGAGAACACGCCTTTCAGCGCGGCCTGCGCGGTCAGTGCGGCGACGCCGATCACAACTACGGCACGCAGATTTCCCGACGATCCAAGTACAACAAGCCGTGACAGGCAGCCGCGTGTCATGACCATCCCGGCACCGAACATCAGCCCCCCGACCACTAGCGACAAGATTGGCAAAGTTGGTGCGTGATAACGGTGTCCGCTAAACTCGACCCAACCGGCCATGACGGCACCTTGAGTGCCGATGACCGCAACGGCCAGCGCCGTCAGCCAGACGGCAAGTGCTTGTCGCCCGTCAGTGCCAGAGCCGATTACGCCACGGCGCAAACAAAAGCGTGTCAGTTCGGCCAACACGCCAAACGCAGCGCCAAGGCCCAGCCCGAACAAGATCGAGGCTGTGCGTGGTGTCAGGGTTTCAAAACCGAGTGTCTCGAACATCTTCACGTCTCCGCATTTGGGAATATGTTCCATCTGGCGCACGAATTCTCAATCGGCAAGCTTTGAATGTGTCGATGTGTGGCGTTGTTGCGGGAAATTGTTCCATTCATGAGGTTCTGGAGGAACTTTTGACCCGATTCGAGTGTGGGCGTGGTCGTGTCGCCCGTCATGCTTTTCGTTCGGCAAAGCTTGTTCTTATTTGCGTCCAAAGCCCCTGCGGGGGTCCAGCGCATCGCGCAGCCCTTCGCCCAGATAATTTGCGCAAAGAACGGTCAAGGTGATCATCAAGCCGGGCCAGATGGCGCGGGCAGGGGTCAGGGTCAGGTATTCGGTCCCGTCAAACAACAATCGGCCCCATGTGGGGTGGTCCGGTGGGAAGCCCAGCCCCAGAAAGCTAAGTGCACTTTCGGTGATGATGGCATTGGCCAGTCCCAGCGTGGCGGATACGATGATGACACCCAGTACATTGGGAAGAATATGGCGCCGGATTAGCCCCCATGGGCGAACGCCCAATGCGGTGGCGGCGGTCACGAATTCGCGGTTTTTCAACGCCAGCACTTCGGCGCGCAAGATGCGAGCCGTCTGCATCCAACTGGTCAGGCCGATCATCGCGACGATCAGCAGAAAGATCCCAGCCTCTGCCCCGAAGAGCATGCGCAACTTTTCGCGCCACAGCATGATCGTAACCAGAAGCAGAGGAAGGACGGGAAGGGCCAAAAACAGGTCGGTCAACCGCATGAGCGGGGCATCCAGCCAGCGGAACATGCCCGCCAGAATGCCAACGGCCGTCCCAATGGCAACCGACAGTCCCATCGCAACCAATCCCACCAATACGGTGACACGACCGCCTTCCAGGATGGCCGCGAACAGATCGCGCCCAAGGTGATCTGTGCCCATGGGATGCGCCAAGCTGGGTCCAAGGTTGCGGGCGGTTATGTTGATCTGGCCGGATGTATGAAGCCACAGGAATGGGCCAATCAGGACGGCAAACAGGATCAGTGCCAGCAAACCGCCCCCGATCACAGCCCCTTTGTGGCGTCGAAATCGCCGCCAAAACCTGTTGGTGGGGGCTCCGGTATGGGGCAGGTCAGTCATAGCTGATCCTTGGATCCAGCAGGCCATAAGCGATGTCTGCAAATAGATTGAACAGGACGACCAGGACCGCGAACAGGAAGGTCAGGGTTTGCACCACAGGAAGATCGCCGCTTTGGATCGCGGAAATCAGAAGCTCTCCTATCCCGTTGATCTTGAATATCTGTTCGGTGATGACGGCCCCTGCCAACACTTGTGGAATGCCAAGAGCAATGACAGTGACGACAGGCAACATAGAGTTACGGGCAACGTGACGCAGCATCACACGCCGTTCGGATGCACCTTTGGCACGGGCTGTGCGAACATAGTCGTGATGAAGATTGTCCAGCATCGAGGCGCGCATATATCGGCTGATCTGCGCGGCATTATACAGTGCAAGGATCGCGACGGGCATGACCATCTGGCGGAACTGCTCCATCAGACTGCCCCAGTCGGTGACCCGTAGCGTCGTGTCATAGACCGAGGGAAGCCAGTTCAGTTTGACCGCGAAAACAATGATCATCACGACCCCCAGAAAGAAGGATGGCACCGAGTAGCCGATCATCGAGATGAAGCTGCCCAAATGGTCGAACCAGCCATGCTGGCGGTAGGCGGAATAGATACCTATGGGAAGGGCAATTGCGATGCCCAGCAGATAGGACATCCCAACCACCCACAATGTTTGCGGCAGCCGCTCGGCGATCAGATCGACCACCGGCACGCGCGCAGACCAGCTGAGAACGCGCAGACGGTCTGGATCACCAAGTGCCAGCCCAGTCACATTGGTCAGCCAGTTCAGCGGTTCGTGGATGAAAAACTGTTTGCACCAAAGAAGGTAGCGGGTCAGCAGGGGATCCCCGATCCCCAAAGCCTCGCGCAGTTGGGCGCGGGTGTCCGCCGGGATCGACATGGGCAGGTTGGAGGTTGGGTCATTCGGGGCCAGATCCATCAAAAGGAAAATGGCGAAGCTGATGAGCACCAGCACGGGGACCGAGAAAGCAAGCCTGCGCAAACAATAGGTTAACATGAGCGTAAGACGGCCTTTGGTTCCGGGACACGGCCAGAATCTGGCCGCACCCTTAGTCTAGCGGTCTTACTTGGCGCGGGTCCAGTCCGCGATGTTCCACAGCTCGCTATCCCATACATTCATCCTTACGCCTTGAAGCGATGCGGCATGGGCCGAAACTTCGCCGCGATGCACAAGTGGGATCAACGCACCTGCCTGCATCAGCATGTTGTTCAGCTGTTTCGAGATTTCGATCCGTTCGCCCAAATCCACGGTGTTTCCCAGCTGTGCAACCAATGCGTCGTAATCCGGGTTGCAGTGACGTGGGACATTCATGCCCGCCCAACCGTTTTCAGGTGTCGGGATTGCAGCGCAGGTCCAGTTGTTCAGATAGGGCTCGGGATCGTTGCCGGGGAAGAAGTTGGTGAACATTTCCAGATCGGCATAGAATTTCTGATACGTATCCGGGCTGGACTGATCGCCACCGAAAAAGACAGACGGTGCAATGGCACGCAATTCCGTCTCAACCCCGATCTCTGCCCACCACGCTTTCAGCAGGTCTTGTGTGGTCTGGCGTACCGGATTGACCGAAGTCTGGAAAAGCAGCGACAGCGACACGCCATCTTTGTCGCGAATTCCATCGCCATCACTGTCGGTCCAACCCGCTTCGTCCAACAATGCGCGTGCACGGTCCAGATTTTGCGTCAGACAATCGTCATTTGCGCCAGAAGCATAAATCGCAGGGGCGGCAAGCACGTCACAGGTTGCGCGGCCTGTATCTCCATAGGCAATGGCCACAAGCGTATCGCGGTCAACTGCCAGGGAAAGCGCCTTGGTTACGCGTGGATCTGCAAGGAAAGGATGTGCCCCACCGCCGTGCGTCGACCGGATATCGTTCAGATCAGCTGATGGGTCGGTCAGGTTAACCTGCAGCCGCTCGACTGCGGTCCCGAAATCCGTCACAACCGTGCCCCTTCCGGCGGCCTTCATTCCGGCCAGTACCTGAGGGTCAAGCTGCAGGTTCCAGGCATAGTCAAACTCGCCCGTTTCCAGAACTGCGCGTGCCGCGCCCGAGGCATCGCCGCCACCTTTGATTGTAACGTTTGCGAAGCCCGGCTTGGCTGCGTCCCGATAGAAGGGGTTTATGTCATACGTGACGACGTCGCCGGGTTTGAATTCGGTGATCTGATATGGGCCGGTCCCGATTGGGGAAAGATTTTGCGCCGAACAGTTCAGTGCATTTGCCCCCATGCAATCTGCAAACTGTGCGGCTTGTAAAACCGGAACCTCCAAGCCAACAAACGGGGCATAGGGGTAAGGCTTTGGCTTAGAAAAGCTGATTTTTACGGTGTGTGTGTCCAATGCCTCGATCTTGTCGACATCGGTGAACTTGGCGCTTACTTGACACCCGCTGTCAGCGCTTAGGCAGTAATTTGCAGTGAACACCACGTCATTGGCAGTGAAATTACTTCCGTCTGACCATTTGATCCCTTGCTTAAGGCGCCATGTGATCGACCGCATATCAGCGGCCATGCCGCCATTGTCCATTGTTGGGATAGCCTCGGCCAGCCACGGCACCATTTGGCCCGTTTCGTCATGGCGGGCGAGGGGTTCCAGCACCAGCGAGGCAGGCTCGGAATCCTTGGGGCCAGATGCCAGGTAAGGGTTCAGAAGCGTTGGCGCCTGCCAATAAAATAGTTTCAGATCTCCCTGTGTGCCACGCTCGGCAAAGGTGGGAGTTGCCAGGGCGGAAACACTCATTGCTGCCAGTGCAGCGTTTTTGAAAACAGAAGACATATTTGATCCGTTCCCCAGATTTGTCCACAAGCCAGCTTTGCTTAGGAAAGATAGAAAGACAGCGTAAGCTCGATCGAACGTCGCGGAAATCATACTCGCATACTGGTGTCGTGCGCTACCCGACCTGTCTACGATATGACACTGTGTGACAGGCCTGTTGCAAGAGGGGACATGAGGGATTCGTTGAATTTCTGCTGTTGTTGCATTTCTAATCCTGATAGAGTTCAATGACATATCGGGCAGAATTCACCTAGTCGGAAGGCAGCAGCTTCCCAAAAAGCCGCTGCAGGGGTCTTGAGTAGTCATGGCTTTCTGGACATTCTGTTCTGTGGTGCCCTCGCGCCGCCATACCTCTCTAAGAAAAGGATGAACCTGTGCCGATCAAGAACCGCTTCGCCGAACTTCACAAGGACATCACTGCATGGCGGCAGGATTTCCATCAGAACCCCGAGCTGCTGTTTGATACGCACCGGACTGCCGGTATCGTCGCCGACAAGCTGCGTGCATTTGGCTGTGACGAGGTAATCGAGGGGATCGGTCGAACAGGCGTGGTCGGCGTCATTCGCGGGCGCGAGACGGGCTCGGGCAAAGTGATTGGTTTGAGGGCAGACATGGACGCGCTGCCGATCCACGAAGAAACTGGGCTGGACTATGCGTCGACTGCTCCGGGGAAGATGCATGCGTGTGGCCATGATGGGCACACGGCAATGTTGCTGGGGGCCGCGCAGTATTTGGCCGAGACCCGAAATTTCGACGGAACGTGCATCGTGATCTTCCAGCCCGCCGAAGAAGGCGGCGGCGGCGGTCGAGAAATGTGCGAGGACGGGTTGATGGACCGGTTCGGCGTGCAGGAAGTATACGGCATGCATAACTGGCCGGGGCAGCCCGCAGGGGCTTTTGCAATTCGTCCTGGCCCGTTTTTTGCGGCAGCAGATCTTTTGGACATCCAGTTCATCGGGCGCGGCGGTCATGCCGCAAAGCCGCATGACACAATTGACCCGGTGGTGATGGCGGCGCAGGCCGTCACCGCGCTTCAAACCATCGCCTCGCGCAATGCTGACCCGACGTTGCAGCTCGTTGTGTCCATCACCTCGGTCGAGACGTCATCGACCACGTTCAACGTGATCCCTCAATCGGTGCAATTGAAGGGCACCGTGCGCACGCTGTCACCTGAAGTGCGGGATTTGGCCGAAACACGCATATCCGAGATCTGCAACGGGATTGCCGCAACGTTTGGCGGCGAAGCTAGGGTTCAGTATGGGCGGAACTATCCGGTGATGATCAATCACGACACCGAGACGACCTATGCCGCCGAGGCCGCACGCAAAGTGGCCGGAGACTGCGAAGAGGCGCCCTATGTCATGGGAGGCGAGGATTTCGCCTTCATGTTGGAAGAGCGTCCAGGCGCCTATATTCTGATGGGCAATGGTGACACTGCAATGGTCCATCACCCGGCATACAACTTCAATGATGAGGTGATCCCGCAGGGCTGTTCATGGTGGGCAGAGGTTGCGGAGAGTCGGATGCCGATAGCTTAGGGTAAGGGGCTTTGCCCCTCGGCCCTATGGGCCTCACCCCAGGATATTTGGCACAAGAAAAAGAGAGCCGGCGCTAGCCACCTGTGTGGTTCATATGCCGGATCGTCTGGCCGCGAATTTCTTGACGGCTATAGTCGAAATCATGGCCCTTGGGTTTGCGCCCGATCGCGGCATGGATAGCGTCGATCAAGACGGCATCGCTTTCGGATGCCCGGAGCGGTTCGCGCAAGTCAGACATGCCGTCATGGCCCAGGCAGGTGTAAAGCTGGCCGGTGCAGCTCATACGCACGCGATTACAGCTTTCGCAGAAATTGTGGCTCATCGGAGTGATGAAGCCAATTTTCTGGCCAGTCTCAGCGATGCGGACATAGCGGGCGGGGCCGCCGGTGTTTTCATCTAAATCAGTGAGGGTCAGGCGTGTTTCCAGATGCGCGCGCAGCTGGGTCAGGGGCCAGTATTGATCCAGACGATTCTCGGTTCCCATATCGCCCATGGGCATCACCTCGATAAAGGTCAGGTCCATGTCTTTTTGCGCACACCAGTCGGCAAGGGCGAAAACCTCGTCATCATTGAAGCCCTTCAGCGCGACCGCGTTGATCTTGACGCGCAGCCCGGCGTTTTGGGCGGCGTCAATCCCGCGCAGAACTTGGGGCAGGCGGCCCCAGCGGGTGATTTTTGCGAATTTGTCTTCATCCAGCGTGTCGAGCGAGATGTTGATCCGGCGAACCCCTGCCGCGTACAGGTCATCTGCAAAGCGGTGGAGTTGCGAGCCGTTGGTGGTCAGCGTCAACTCATCCAGATCGCCTGTCTGAAGATGGCGGCCCATCGCGTCGAAAAAGCCCATGATGCCTTTGCGGACCAAAGGCTCGCCCCCGGTAATGCGCAATTTACGCACGCCCAGACCGATGAAGGCTGAGCATAGGCGGTCGAGCTCTTCCAGCGTCAGCAGATCTTTCTTGGGCAGAAAGGTCATGTTTTCGGCCATGCAATAGGTGCAGCGGAAGTCGCATCGGTCCGTGACGGACAGGCGAAGATACGTCACCGGGCGGTGAAATGGGTCGATAAGCTTGGGCGTTTCCATGAGATGAACCTAAGCACGGGCAAAGGTACGCGCAAGTCACGGCCGCGTCATTTCAACCGTTGAATGCGGCGAAGATTTGCGCCAGTTTGAGTGTATGAAACAGGTTATTCTTCTTTCCGCTGTCTGTCTGGCCGTCACAGGATGTGCTGGCGTGGACATGAACAATATTTTGCCGTCGCCGCCGCATTTGCAGCGGGCGCCGGCTGGTCCCACTGTTAACCCGGATGTGCCCCCTGCGGATGCGACCACGGTTGATGAATTTGATACCGCCAGCGAAGGCGACAAGGTGGCAGCCCTTGCGTCGACCCCGACGCCGGCGGGTGCGTTGGGCACAACGGTGGCCAATCTTGGCGACCCAACGGTGCCGGGTTTCTGGGTTGAAACACCGCTGGTATCGTCAGAAGTCAACGGTCGGGTGCAATCCAAAACCACGGGGCGCACCGTTAAGGTGACGTTGAAGCCGACGACGACGGGCGGCAGCCGAATTTCGATCTCGGCCCTGCAATTATTGGATCTGGACCTGTCAGGTCTGCATGAACTGGTGGTCTTCGGGTCGTGAGCCTGATCGAAGATGCGGCGTGGCTGGAACTTGGCCACGTCCGCAAGCTGGTTGCGCCTTGGGGTGCCTGGGCGAACCTGCGTTCCACGTTTCATTGGGACGTGCCCACGCATTTCAATATCGCTGAACGGTGTTGTGACAGTTGGGCCAGCATGGATCCTGACCGGGTCGCGCTGACGCATGTGCATCAAGACGGGCGTGCCGAGGATTGGAGCTTTGGGCGTCTGAAAGATGCCTCGGACCGGTTTGCGACGGTATTGCGCGATGCGGGCTTATCCAAAGGGGACCGTGTCGCGGTTCTGTTGGGGCAGGGACCCGAGGTTCTGATTGCCCATTTCGCGGCCTATAAGTTGGGCGCGGTGGTTTTGCCTTTATTCACGCTGTTTGGGGCGGATGCGCTGGCCTATCGTTTGTCCGATAGTGGCGCGAAAATCGTGCTGACGGATGCCGATAATCTGGGCAAACTTCAAGAAATACGCGCACAACTGCCCGAGCTTGAGGCGATCTTTACCACACAGCCCAGCGACGAAGCGCAGCCGTTTTGGGAAAGGTTGAGCACTGCCGCCCCACTGACCGAGCCGATCGATACACTTGCCGAAGATCCGGCCGTGATGATCTATACCTCGGGCACCACGGGGCCACCCAAAGGAGTGCTGCACGCGCAGCGATTCTTGCTTGGTCACTTGCCGAGCGTCGAGACGTATAACGAGGATTTCCCACAAGCCGGGGACAAAGGCTGGACACCCGCCGATTGGGCATGGATCGGTGGTTTGATGGATCTTGCGCTGCCGTTTCTTTATTTCGGTGTGCCCATTGTCAGCCACCGCATGCGCAAGTTCGATGCAGATGCGGCCTATCGCCTGATGGCCGACCACAAGCTGCGCAATCTGTTCATGCCGCCCACTGCCCTGAAGCTTTTGCGACAGTCGGATGCGGACCCCAAGGGCGTGCAGATCAGATCTATCGGCTCGGGTGGTGAAAGCCTTGGGGCGGGGCTTCTGGACTGGGCCGACCAGGCGCTGGGCGTGAAGATCAACGAATTCTATGGACAGACGGAATGCAACCTTGTCTTGTCCTCGGTCGCGGGCGCGATGGACGTCAAACCAGGCAGTATGGGGCAGGCCATTCCGGGGCATGACGTGGCGTTGCTTGATGAGGATGGCGCGCCGGTTGTTCAGGGTGCCATGGGCGAAATCTGTGTGAAGGCGCCGGATCCTGTGATGTTTCTGCGCTATTGGAACCTGCCCGCGAAAACCTGCGATAAATTCCATGACGTCGCGGGCGAGAAATGGTTGCGAACTGGTGATCTGGCCAGTCAGGATGCCGATGGCTATTTCACCTTTGCAAGCAGGGATGATGACGTCATCACGTCGGCAGGATACCGCATCGGTCCAAGTGAGATCGAGAATTGCCTAATGACTCATCCTGACGTCACAATGGCGGCGGTGATTGGTGTGCCCGATCCGCTGAGAACCGAAGCGGTTAAAGCCGTGGTGGTGTTGCGTGCGGGCTGTGATCCCAACGGCATGGACGCGGCGCTGATCCAATTGGTTAAAGACCGGATTAGCCCGCATGTCGCACCGCGCATGGTCGAATTTGTGGATCAACTTCCGATGACAGCGACAGGCAAAATCATGCGCCGCGAGCT
Organism: Aliiroseovarius halocynthiae; assembly: GCF_007004645.1. GTDB lineage: Bacteria > Pseudomonadota > Alphaproteobacteria > Rhodobacterales > Rhodobacteraceae > Aliiroseovarius > Aliiroseovarius halocynthiae. The sequence goes on from NZ_ML660019.1 coordinate 905,523, forward strand.
GAGAGGGTAGGAGGGGGGCGGTCCCCGCCCGCCCTTTTGGGAAAAGTCAGACTCCCCCGGGATATTTGAGACTAGAAAAGCTGGAAATTTGAAACGGAATGACGTGCGCGTATCGCGCGGGGTCAGCCGTCTTCGTCGCTGTCGTCCTGAGGTTTGCGACCCCAGCTTTCCTCGCGCAGCTTTCGCTTCTCCGCCCTCCACTTGTCCTTGGCTTCTTTCTGAAGCTGGGCAGGGGGCGGCAAGTGTTTCCGCGCCTCTTTCAGGGCAAAGGGTAGCAGCGTTTTTGCGTGGGGTTTCAGAAAGGCGCGGGCGCGGTCTGGGGCGTGTTTCGAGAGGTCCCGAACCCACCATGCGATGGCTTTCTGGATGAACCATTCCGGGTCACTGACATAGCCGTCAGCCCATCCCAGCACACGGTCCCGAATGGCAAGATCTGCGTCCTTCGGGTTGTTTTGCTTGGTCCATGGCAGAGTGATGACAAGGGCCGCGCGGCGGGTCCACATGTGGTCAGATTTGGTCCATTTTTCCACATCATCAATGCGTGTTGGATCGGCCACCAGACGTTTTTGCCCTGCCATGCAGACGTGATCTGCGATGGCCCAGCTGTCGAAATCGGGAATCCAGCTTTGGATCAAATCCCACACTGCGTCATCAGGGCGAATACGCGCCTGCGTCAGCAGCTTGGCTGCCGCGATCCGCGCTTCGAACACATCAGTTTTCCAAAGCTGATCGGCCAACGCGACGCGCTCGTCAACGCTTAGTGACTGGCGCCATTCCTTGGTCAAATCATTCAGCGCCGGGTTTGGGATGCCCCAAACCTCGCGCGTTTGCTTGTGATAGGCCTTTTGCCCTTCAGCGCGGCCCGGTTCGATCTGGGCGCGCAGTTGCTCTAGGGCGTCATCCAATGTCATTCATCATCTCCAAGGATGCCCGTGGGCAATCCGTCAATCGTGGTGGTGTTCTTTTCGACCCAATAGGGGGTCAGATCGTCACCTTTGCCCTTCAGGGCCGTGATCAGCGTGTCGCGCTGGCTGGACAGCTCCATGCGGGGCACAGCATATCCGCAAGAGGTCTGCACCATGTCAACCGACATGTCATAGACTTGGCGTGCGCCGAACGGATCCCCGAAAGGGGCCACCAGATCCGACCAGTCCGCATCATGCGGATGTACAGTACGGGCAGTCCCATAGGCGCGCAGGATCAACGGGCGTTGCCCAAAGCTGCACCACATCATTGTCATGCGATTGGCCTGACGCAGATGCCCTGCCGTTTCATTTCCCGACCCGGTATAGTTCAACCAAATCAAGCGGTTCGGACCCGTAACCCGCAAGCTGTTCATCCCCTTGGGTGACACGTTCACGCGGCCATCGGGTGCAGCTGACCCAACGAAGAACATGGGCTGCTCTTCGATGAAGCTGCGATGCGCATCCTCGATCTTGTCAAACTGCTTTGCCATATTGGGGCCTTTCCCGGTTACTCGACCGTGACTGATTTGGCCAAGTTGCGCGGCTGATCCACATCTGTACCTTTTGCGATGGCAGTATGATAGGCCAAAAGCTGTGCGGGAATGGCGTATAGGATTGGTTGGATCAACTCGGGTGCTTCGGGCATGGCCAATGTCTGCCAGACGCCATCGCCGGCTTCCTCGGCGGCGCGGGCATCGGATACCAGCACCACACGGCCACCGCGGGCCATGACCTCTTGCATGTTGGACACGGTTTTGTCGAACAGCCCGTCATGGGGCGCCATCACGACGGTCGGTGTGACCTTGTCGACAAGCGCGATGGGCCCGTGTTTCAGTTCGCCCGAGGCATAGCCTTCGGCGTGGATATAGCTGATTTCTTTCAGTTTCAGCGCGCCTTCCAGCGCCAGTGGAAACATCTGGCCGCGCCCCAGGAACAAGACATCTCGTGCTTCGGCCAGTTTGCTGGCGATGGCTTTCGTGGCAGCGTCGATGGTCAGGGCGTGGCTCATCAATCCGGGCAGTTGGCGCAGCTCGGACAGGTGTTTGGCCAGGCCAGCATCGTCCAGATGTCCACGATCATGGCCAGCTTTCAGTGCCATCACGGCGAAGCTGGTCAGTTGGCAGGTGAAGGCTTTGGTCGAGGCGACCGACACTTCGACACCCGCGTGGATTTCCACCGCGACATCGCTTTCGCGTGCGATCGAGCTTTCGGGCACGTTAATTAGCGCGACGATCTTGTCGACCTTGCCTGCCGAATAGCGCAGTGCGGCCAGTGTGTCGGCAGTTTCGCCCGATTGGCTGACAAACAGGCCAATCGTTTTGGGTGCGAAAGGTGCCTCGCGATAGCGGAACTCGGACGCGACGTCGATGTCGACGGGCAGGCGGGCATAATGTTCGAACCAGTATTTCGCGACCAGTCCGGCGTAATAGGCGGTGCCGCAGGCGACGATGGACAGGCGATCCACGTCGGCAAAATTAATCCCGCCCATGTCCATGGTGATCTGGTCGCCGGACACATAGGCCTCAAGCACCTCGCCAACTACGGTGGGCTGCTGGGCAATTTCTTTCGCCATATAGTGCTTGTAGCCGCCTTTTTCGATCCGCGCGGCGTCAAGTTTCACCTGTTTCATCGGGCGGTTGGCGCGGCGGCCTGCGGCGTCATATATTTCGGCGCCATCACGGGTGATGACGGCCCAGTCGCCTTCTTCCAGATAGGTGATTTTGTCGGTCATTGGGGCCAGCGCGATGGCATCGGAACCCACGAACATTTCGCCGTCCCCATGGCCGATGGCCAAGGGGCTGCCTTTGCGGGCGGCGATCATCAGGTCGTGCTCACCGTCAAACAGGAAACACAGGGCGAAGGCGCCGTCCAACTGTGCCAAAGTGGCCTCGACGGCCTCTTTCGGGGTCTTCCCTTGCGCCACATAGCTTTGCGCCAGCAGGGCCACGGTTTCGGTGTCCGTTTCGGTCGAGAACTCCAGACCTTCGGCGGCCAGTTTCTCGCGCAGCTCGCGGAAGTTCTCGATGATCCCATTATGGACCACAGCCACATTCCCGGCGCGATGCGGGTGGGCGTTGTCGGTCGTGGGCGCGCCATGGGTGGCCCAACGGGTATGACCAATGCCGGATTTGCCCGCCAAAGGGTTATGCACCAGCGTGTCTGACAGGTTGACCAGCTTGCCTACTGCGCGGCGGCGATCCAGCGCACCTTCTGCGTTGATCGTTGCGATGCCCGCGCTGTCATAGCCGCGATATTCCAGCCGTTTCAGGGCTTCGACCAAGATTGGCGCGGCTTCGTGATTGCCCAGTACCCCTACAATACCACACATTTTCAGGATCCTTTCTGGCGGCGCGCCTTTGCGGCCTTTAACTTTTCGAACAATTTAATGGCAAGGCCCGGTTTGATCTCGATCTTGGCGCGACCTACCGCCATGGCCCCTGCAGGCACGTCTTTTGTTACCACTGTGCCGGTCGCGGTCATCGCCTCGTCCCCGACCGAAACCGGGGCGACAAGGCAGGTGTTGGACCCGATAAAGGATCGCGCGCCAATGTCCGTGTGGTGTTTCGAGACACCGTCATAGTTGCAGGTAATCGTACCTGCACCAATGTTCGCGCCTTCGCCCACACGTGCATCACCCACATAAGACAGGTGATTCACCTTGGCGCCTTCTTCGATCTGGGCATTCTTGATCTCAACAAAATTGCCGATCTTGGCATGTTCTGCCAGTTCTGCGCCGGGGCGCAGGCGGGCATAGGGGCCGACAACGCCACCGCGTGACACGTGGCAGCCTTCCAAATGCGAGAACGCGCGGATGCGGCTTTCGCTTTCCACAGTCACGCCGGGGCCGAAAACCACGTTGGGTTCGACCACAGCGTCGCGCCCGATAACCGTGTCATGCGAGAAATAGACCGTGTCGGCAGCGATCAGGGTCACGCCATCTTCAATCGCAGCGGCGCGGGCATTGGATTGAAAAACCCCTTCGGCTGCCGCCAGTTCGGCGCGTGAATTGATGCCCAAAGTCTCGGCCTCGTCACAAGTGACGACACGCGCGGTCAGCCCTTTGGACCGGGCCACCTCCACAATGTCTGTCAGGTAATACTCACCCGCGGCATTGTCGTTGCCGACGCCGCCAAGCAGGTCAAACAGGACCGAGGCTTGCGCGGCGACAACACCGCTGTTGCACAGGGTGACGGCGCGTTCTGCTTCGTTTGCGTCTTTGAATTCTACGATGCGCTCTAGCACATCATCCTTCACGATCAGCCGACCGTACCGGCCGGGATCAGCAGCCTGAAATCCCAAAACGACGACATCTGCGCCCGCGCTACGCTCGGCCGCCATGGCTTCCAGCGTCTCGGGGCGAATGAATGGTGTATCTCCGTACAGAACAATCGCGTCCCCGTCGAACCCGTCCAGTGCAGGGCGGGCTTGTGCGACGGCATGACCTGTGCCCAGCTGTTCATCTTGCATGGCGATGATAATCTCGGGATCCAGATCGGCGGCAGCTTTGCCCACCATCTCGGCGCCGTGGCCAACGACCAGCACAGCGCGTTCGGGCTGAAGCGTCGCGCCCGAGGTCAACGCATGCGCAAAAAGCGGCGCGCCAGCGACCTCGTGCATTACCTTGGGTAGGTCCGAATTCATCCGTGTTCCTTTGCCAGCGGCAAGGACAATCAGGGCTGTTGCCATATCATTCTGCTCTTTCAATTCCTTTTGGCCCGTTTTACCCCTTGGGGCGCGGCTCGCAAGGGAAACTGGTTCAATTAACCTTACGCGAGGTTACAGGCTTCGGCGGGGAATTGCCAAAGAAGGATCACAGGAATGACTCAAGGCAACGGAAAACGGACAGTGATTTTCGATCTGGACGGCACGCTGGCAGATACGTCAGGCGATCTGATCGCCGCTGCGAATGCGTGTTTTGATGGGCTGGGGCATGGGCATCTTCTGGACCCTGTTGCGGACGCCCTGACCGCGTTTCACGGTGGGCGGGCGATGCTGCGCCTTGGGTTTGCGCGCGTGAATGGCGCTGCAGACGAGGCGGATGTAGATCGCGAGTTCCCCAATCTTCTGACCGCGTATGAGGCCGATATCGACCGGCATACCGTGATCTACCCCGGGACGATGGAAGCCGTAGAGCGGCTGCATGTCGCGGGATACGCTGTTGGGATCTGCACCAATAAGCCGGAAGGTCTTGCGCGTCTGCTTCTGACGCGCCTTGGTATTCTGGATCAGTTCACATCGCTAATCGGCGCGGACACTCTGCCAACGCGTAAGCCAGACCCGGCACCCTTCATGGCGGCAGCATTGCAGGCCGGGGGTGATCCGTCCCGCGCGCTTTTGGTGGGCGATACAGTAACAGACCGCGAGACCGCACGCGCGGCGAATGCGCCCTGTATTCTGGTCGGGTTTGGCCCAGAAGGACCGGGTGTGACCCGGTTGGAGCCTGAGGCGATGCTGGATCACTATGACGATCTTGACGACACCGTGTCACGGCTTATCGGCTAACCCCGTCCATTGACCTTCACGCAACGGCTGCGCACTACTACCATCATGAAAGAGCGATTCACCGGAAATTTCACCCAGCAAGAACCGATCCCGGACGAGGGGATTGAGGCGGCTTTGGAGGTGCTGCGCCATGGGCGTTTGCACCGCTATAACGTGGCCGAAGGCGAGACGTCACACGCGGCCCTGTTAGAGCAAGAGTTCGCAGCCCAGATGGGCTCGAAATACGCATTGGCTGTGTCATCAGGGGGCTATGCTATTGCGACGGCCCTGCGCGCTGTCGGGGTCGAGGCTGGCGACCGCGTTCTGACCAATGCTTTCACACTGGCTCCGGTGCCCGGTGCGATTGCGTCTGTCGGGGCGAAGCCGGTATTCGTCGAAGTGACCGAGGCGCTGACCATTGATCTGGACCATCTGACCGCGTTGCTGGCTCAGTCTGATGCGCCAGGTGTTCTGCTGCTGTCCCATATGCGCGGGCATATCTGTGACATGGACCGCTTGATGCAGATCTGCGATGCGTCCGGGGTCACAGTGATTGAGGATTGCGCCCACACGATGGGTGCGCGTTGGAATGGCGTGCTGTCCGGGCGTCACGGCGCGATGGCGGCCTATTCGACGCAGACTTATAAACATGTGAATTCGGGCGAGGGTGGGCTTCTGATCTCGGATGATCCCGACCTGATGGCCCGCGCGATTATCCTGTCGGGCAGCTATATGCTGTATGAACGCCACCTTGCCGGACCTCCGCCCGAGGCGTTCGAGAAGGTGAAATACATCACCCCTAATATCTCGGGCCGCATGGACAATTTGCGGGCTGCAATCCTGCGCTCTCAGTTGGCAAAATTGGATGCGCAATGTGCGGCGTGGAATGCCCGGTATCGCGTGGTCGAAGAGGGGCTTCGCAACACGCCGGGATTGACGGTGATCAATCGGCCTGAGGCGGAAAACTATGTGATGTCATCTTTCCAGTTCTTGCTGTTGGACTGGTCCGAGGATGCGGTGACAACGGTTGTGGATCGATGCGCAAGCCGCGGCGTTGAGCTGAAGTGGTTTGGTGGGGCGGAGCCTGCGGGGTTCACCAGTCGATATGACAGTTGGCGATATGCGGATACACCCAGCCTTCCCAAGACTGACCGGATCCTGAAAGGTATTCTGGATTTGCGCCTGCCGCTGACCTTTTCGATCGGCGATTGCACGATGATCGCAAGCATTATTCGTGAGGAAGTTCAAAGTTCATTTCATGAGAAATGATGTGGGCTAGGGGTTTGTATATCCTTATAAAAAAGGACAGGCATAGAGAAAATTATTGGCTTTGGCTCTATCCGTAGGATTATCTGGCCCTATTGGGGGGTGTTTTGGTGGCCTACGATGGTTCAATTCAGGCGAGAGCGGCGGAAGACCGGATACGTCTGAATGCAGAACCAAATAGGGACTCAAGTTATGGAAAACACCGTACTTTTGGCCGTGGATGGCAGCGACGGATCTGACCGTGCGCTAGGTCATGCAATTGCCAGAGCTAAGCAAGGTGGGGCCAAAGTGGTCGTCGCTTATGTGATCGAATGGTCGCCATATTCCTTCAACACTCCAGAAGAAAACGCCCAGCGGCACAGTCGCCGGGAATCCGAAATAGAACGCGCCAATTCCGAGATCGTAACCCCGGCTTTGTTGCGGCTGAAGGGCGAGGATCTGGAATGCGAGGGGGTCGTGCGACACGGGCCTCCGGCGGAAACCTTGATCGACCTCGCCAAAGAATGTGGCGCGGCGCAAATCCTGATCGGACGCAGGGGCCATAGCGGCCTGAAATCGCTTCTGTTTGGCAGCGTCGCAGGGAACCTTATTCAAACCGCGCCCGTGCCGGTTGTGGTTGTCCCCTGATCCTGAACTCAAGATTTCCGGAGGTGCATAATGAAACGCATCCTTTTCTTGCTGCTTACGGCAGTGTTCTATGCTGGACCGGCGCAAGCTGGTATTGACGAAACTATTAACAATATAACGGCCCCGATCGCGACCTTCATCGGTCAGGTCGTCTTCTTCAAAGTGCCAATTGCCGGGGCCAACCTTCCATTGGTGGTGCTGTGGCTTGTGATCGGCGCGGTGTTCTTCACCTTCTATATGGGGTTTGTAAACCTGCGCGGCTTCAAACATGCAATCGCCTTGGTACGCGGGGATTATGCAGATCCAAACAGCGCGGGCGAGGTGTCGCATTTCCAAGCGCTGGCAACGGCTGTGTCCGGCACGGTCGGCATCGGTAACATCGGCGGCGTCGCCGTCGCGGTGACCGTCGGCGGGGCAGGGGCCACGTTCTGGCTGATTGTCGCGGGTTTCTTGGGCATGTCGACCAAGTTCGTTGAATGTACCTTGGGCGTGAAATACCGGAACGAGAACCCGGATGGATCGGTTTCGGGCGGCCCGATGTATTACTTGCGCAAAGGCTTTGAAGAACGCGGCATGGATGGCTTCGGCAAATTCATGGGCACTTTTTATGCCGTTGGCATCTTCATCGGCGCCTTGGGCATCGGCAACATGTTCCAGTCGAACCAAGCTTATGTGCAGCTAAACACCGTCGCCGGTGGCGCGCTGGATGGCTATGGCTGGCTGGTCGGCCTGATCCTTGCCGCTGTTGTCTTCGCTGTGATCATCGGCGGTATCAAATCCATTGCCCGCGTGACCGAGAAAGTCGTGCCATTCATGGCCGTCTTCTACTGCGTGTTCGCGATTATCGTGATCTTGATGAACTTCAGCTCGATCCCCATGGCCATCAGTAACATCTTCACCGGCGCATTCACCGGCGAAGGCGTGACCGGCGGGGCGCTAGGTGCGCTGATCATCGGGTTCCAGCGTGCCGTATTCTCAAACGAAGCTGGGATCGGTTCTGCCTCAATCGCACACGCCGCTGTGCGTACGGATGAGCCCGTAACCGAAGGCTATGTGTCTTTGCTGGAGCCGTTCATCGACACGATCGTCATCTGTACCATCACCGCGCTTGTGATTGGCACAAGCCAAGTGGCTGACCCCAACTTTGCGGGCGATGCAACAGGTGTGGCGATGACATCCGCCGCGTTTGAACGCCAGATCAGCTGGTTCCCGCTGCCCTTGGCCTTCGGAGCGCTGCTCTTTGCCTTCTCGACCATGATCTCGTGGTCATATTATGGGCTGAAGGGCTGGACGTATCTGTTTGGCGAGGACCAAACGCTGCAGACGATCTATAAGCTGATCTTCTGTGCGTTTGTTGCGCTGGGCTGTGTTGTTCAGTTGGGTCCGATCCTGGATATCTCGGATGCGCTGGTCTTCCTGATCTGTGTGCCAAACATCCTTGGGCTTTACTTCCTTGCGCCCATCGTGAAGCGCGAGATGCAGAAGTATCAAGCCAAACTGGATAGCGGCGAGATCAAGAAGTTCAAACACTGATCGTTCCCGAAGAAAGTGAGAAGGCCCTCGTTGGAAAACGGGGGCCTTGTTCGTGTGGGGGGGGAAGGCAAGTTTGAACCCAAAGCATTGAGTGCAGTGCTTCGATACAAAGGAACCTTTGTACAGTGCGGTTCACCACGAAGCTGCACTCTACCATTCTGGACAAACTACTTGGTCTCGACCGTAGCAACGGCGCCGCAATGTGATTGCAACGCCTCCAGCGTCTGTGCCCAACTTGGATCGTTGCTGTAAAGATGAGAATAGAGAAACGCGGACGTGGCCCGCTGGACGACTGCGAGACGATCCGGGTCTTCGTCCCCTGTTTCTTTCGCATCGTAACCGGCGATCCCGCCAAGCCCGTGCTGTCCTTGGACAAGGTTCAACAGGTGCGATACGCCGGGGCCATCCTCATAGGCCGCGCGATACCATTCCGCACCGCGCACAGTCATGAACGGGTTCACATCTTCATTGCCGACCACAACAAGTGATGGTGTTGAAAGGTGCGAATAGTCTGGATTGAGCTCAGAGAAGTTTTCCCGCGCGAAGTCGCTGAGATTGTCACCACCACGTCCCGGAGGGGCGAGCAGCACGCCAGCCTTGATCCGGGGGTCTATGACGGAAACGTCCGTATCCGTCGCGTTCTTAGGGTCAGTCAGCCTCGCGCCAAGCAGCATTCCAACGGTCTGACCGCCCATTGAGTGGCCGATTGCGGCGATCCGATCATGATCAAGACGACCAGCAAGCAGTGGAACCGCGCTTTCAATCTCATCCAGTTGATCAATGATGTGCTTCATTTCGTTCACACGCATCCGCCAGAACAGCGGCGCACCTAGTTGGGTGTGCGGCAACCCACCGACCTTCGAATTGGCATGGGTTGGCTGGATCACGGCAAACCCCTGGCCTGCCAGGAAGGTGGCCAATGGTCCATATCCGTCCTTCGATGGCAGATAGAGCGACGGCCCATCCCCGTGAGAGAGCAGCACGATAGGAAGGTCTTTGCCGTCGATGGGGGCTGTGATCCGCATCACCAGCGGCTGCGACCGGAACTGCGCATCAAGCGTCACGGGATCAATTGAGATAGTTTGCACAGGCGCGCGCATTGGCAGATGGCGTGCTTTATTGATGAGATTGTTCATGAGTCTTTCCTGTATGGGGTGTTCAACCGGGTTAAGATCAGATACCGGTCATTAAGTGGATCAGTGTTCCGATAATGTATATGGAGCATTGTTCCGATTGTGTCAATAACCGGAACGTTGTTCCGAAAGGTGATGGCTGAAGGTGAAGTATGAGTGATACCAAGAACGATCCTGACACCACGCGGGCTTTGCGCGCAGATGCTGCACGCAATGAAGATGCCGTGCTACAGGCCGCCAAGGAGGTCTTCTTACAGTCTGGTGTGGATGCCCCGGTTCGCGAAGTGGCCAAACGCGCTGGGGTGGGCGTCGGCACACTTTATCGCCGTTTCCCGAAACGCTCCGATTTGATCAAGGCTGTGTTTCGCCGAGAGATCGACACGTGTGCTGACGCGGCCCGAGGTCTGGAAGCGTCGCTTGACCCCGGCGATGCCGTCGCCGAATGGCTCATGCTCTATGCAGGTTTTATGGGAACCAAAAAGGGGTTGGCAGTCGCGCTCCACTCCGGAGACGACGCCTACGCCGACTTGCCCGTTTACTTTCGGGAGCGTTTCGAACCTGCACTGGCTTGCCTGCTAGAACGCGCAGAAGCCGCAAATTTGATCCGTACCCCTGTCCAACCCTATGACCTGCTGAGGGCCATCGGGAATCTCTCCATGGCAGAGGGCGAAGATCGGGATGCACATGTGAAACATATGGTGTCTCTGATCATCCAAGGGCTTTTGGTGCGATGATCAACAGAGTCTGCGCATGATTGGTCCCTAGCAGCGCTGCGCGCTCGTCAGAAGCGGTCACTAGCGCCTGTCACAAATCACAGTGTCGCCCGCGTTGTGGACGTTGAGCACTCACCGTCCGGTCTTCGCAACGGAAACCCTCGCTTTGAATTGAAACACGCGCATCTGGTTATGTCATGCGCGCGCTCGACTTACGTCCCTGCGACGTCGCGTCGTTATTGACGCGAATCGTGCTTTCGGCGCATTAACTGAACAATCGTTCAATAATGCGATCTTATGATCTGACCCGAAGGAAGCGGCACATGTTCAACACCTCAATGAATTTCGACCTGGGCGAAGACGTCAATGCAATTCGCGAGATGGTGCATCGCTTTGCGCAAGACCGGATCAAGCCGATTGCAGCTGAAGTGGATCAGAAGAACGAATTCCCCAATGAGCTATGGAAAGAGTTTGGGGATCTTGGCCTTCTGGGGGTGACCACACCCGAGGAATATGGCGGGTCGGACATGTCCTATCTGGCGCATGTTGTGGCGGTGGAGGAGATCGCACGTGCCTCGGCCTCGGTGTCCTTGTCCTATGGCGCGCACTCGAACCTTTGCGTGAACCAGATCCGCCGCAATGCCACGGACGAACAGAAGGCGAAATATCTGCCGAAGCTCTGTTCGGGCGAGCATGTTGGTGCACTGGCCATGTCGGAGGCGGGCGCTGGGTCGGACGTTGTGTCGATGAAGTTGCGGGCCGAGAAGCGCAACGGATACTACGTGCTGAATGGAACGAAATACTGGATCACCAACGGCCCGGATGCTGATACGCTGGTGGTTTATGCCAAGACAGATCCCGATGCGGGCCCAAGGGGCATCACGGCGTTTGTCGTGGAAAAGGGCATGAAAGGTTTCTCGACCTCTGAGCATTTCGACAAGATGGGGATGCGCGGGTCGAACACCGCCGAGCTGATTTTTGAAGACGTGGAAGTGCCGTTTGAAAACGTGCTGGGCGAAGAAGGCAAAGGCGTTGCCGTTCTGATGTCCGGTCTTGACTACGAACGTGTGGTATTGTCGGGCATCGGCACGGGCATCATGGCCGCCTGCATGGACGAAATCATGCCCTATATGAAAGAGCGCAAGCAGTTCGGTCGCCCGATTGGGGACTTCCAGCTGATGCAGGCGAAGATCGCGGATATGTACACCGCAATGAACTCGGCCCGCGCTTATGTGTACGAAGTTGCCAAAGCCTGTGACCGGGGCGAGGTGACCCGACAGGACGCCGCAGCTTGTGTGCTTTATGCGTCGGAAGAGGCCATGAAGCAGGCACATCAGGCCGTGCAGGCTATGGGTGGCGCGGGCTTCATGAATGATAGCCCGGTCAGCCGTATCTTCCGCGACGCCAAGCTGATGGAGATCGGCGCAGGGACATCCGAGATCCGCCGCATGCTGATCGGTCGCGAGCTGATGGGCGCAATGTAAGGGCGCCTGCGAAATTACACTCTTTTCGAAAGGAACATTCTAATGGGTATTCTCCTTAATCTGACACTGCGGTCCGGTGCGGTTGTGTTGGCTCTGACAGGGGCCTCAAATGCTCAAGACCTCAGCTATTCCCCGACGATCACCGAAGCATGTGAATATGCACAAGGCAGCGATGGGATCGTGTCCATGGGGCATACGCCCGCAGCAATCGAATGCATCGGTGTTGCGGCTCAGGCCTGTATGATCGACAGCCGCATTGGTGGATCTACGGCAGGGATGTCTGCCTGTTTCGGGAAAGAGCTGGACTACTGGGATGCGCGATTGAACAACGCATATTCGGCCCTGATGGAACGGCTGGAAACATCGGACGCAGAAATGTCCGAGCTGGGTTCTTCCGCCCCAAAACAGGTTCCTGCGTTGCGCGATATGCAACGTGCTTGGATCACCTTCCGCGACGCGAAATGTGATTTCGAACGGTCGAATTGGGGCGGGGGCACTGGCGGTGGACCAGCGACCTTGGCCTGCCTGATGCAAGAGACAGCCGAGCAAGCCTTCCATCTGGAAAGCCAATTGGGCGAGGGATGATCGGCGGTAACTAATTCACGCCAATTGATGCCGGTCATCCAAGACAACATGTTCTCGCAGGAGAAGATTATGAAACTCACATCCCAAGCCACGCCCGGATCCGAGGCGTATAAAGCCAACCGCAAGGGGCATCTGGACGCATTGAAAGTGGTGGCGGATGCTGCTGAAGCTGCAGTTGGCGGCGGTGGGCAGAAATCCCGCGATCGTCACCTGAGCCGCGGCAAGATGTTGCCGCGCGACCGCGTGTCGAACCTGTTGGATCCCGGGTCTCCGTTTCTCGAAGTTGGTGCGACTGCTGCTCATGACATGTATGACAACGCAGCCCCGTGCGCGGGTGTTGTGGCCGGTATCGGTCAGGTGCATGGTCAGGAATGCATGATCGTATGCAACGATGCCACTGTGAAGGGTGGCACCTACTACCCGATGACCGTGAAGAAGCACCTGCGCGCGCAAGAGATCGCTGAGGAATGCAATCTGCCCTGCATCTATCTGGTCGATAGTGGTGGCGCGAACCTGCCGCAACAGGACGAAGTGTTCCCGGATCGCGACCATTTCGGTCGCATCTTCTATAATCAGGCGCGCATGTCTGCGAAGGGCATCCCGCAGATCGCGGTGGTAATGGGGTCGTGCACCGCTGGCGGCGCTTACGTGCCGGCCATGTCGGATGTGACCATCATTGTGAAAGAGCAGGGGACCATCTTCCTTGCAGGCCCTCCGCTGGTGAAGGCTGCGACAGGCGAGGTTGTTTCCGCCGAGGACCTTGGCGGCGGCGACGTGCACACACGTCTTTCAGGTGTGGCAGACTATCTGGCCGAAGATGACGCCCACGCGCTGGCGCTGGCCCGTCGCGCTGTGGAAAGCCTGAACCGCGAAAAGCCGATCACGGTGAAGTGGCAAGAGCCGGAAGAACCCGCCTACGACGCCGAGGAACTGCTGGGCGTTGTGCCTGCCGACCTCAAGACGCCCTATGACATCCGCGAAGTGATTATGCGCATCGTCGACGGCTCGCGCTTTGATGAATTCAAGCCGCGCTTTGGCGAGACGCTGGTCACGGGCTTTGCCCATTTGAAAGGCTGCCCCATCGGGATCATTGCCAATAACGGCGTGATCTTCTCGGAAGCCGCGCAGAAAGGTGCGCATTTCGTCGAGCTGTGCAGCCAGCGCAATATCCCGCTGGTCTTCCTGCAAAACATCACCGGCTTCATGGTGGGTCGTAAGTATGAAAACGAAGGCATCGCGCGCCACGGTGCCAAGATGGTGACGGCCGTGGCCACCACCAACGTCCCGAAAGTGACGATGGTGGTGGGCGGCTCTTATGGCGCTGGCAACTATGGCATGGCCGGTCGCGCCTATCAGCCGCGCTTCATGTGGTCCTGGCCCAACTCGCGCATTTCCGTCATGGGCGGCGAACAGGCCGCAGGCGTGTTGGCGACGGTGAAACGCGACGGGATCGAACGCAAGGGCGGGGAATGGTCGGCGGAAGAAGAAGCCGCCTTCAAGCAACCCACTATCGATATGTTCGAGGAACAAAGCCACCCGCTCTATGCCTCGGCGCGTCTGTGGGATGACGGCGTGATCGACCCGCGCAAATCGCGTGAAGTGCTTTACCTGTCGCTTTTGGCCGCGCTGAATTCGCCGATTGAAGAAACCAAGTTCGGCGTCTTCCGGATGTGATCTGTGGACACCAACCTTGTCATATATAGCGGGCTGACGCTGTTGATCCTCTACACGCTGGCCGAGCGCATCGCGCCGGTGCCGCGCGTCAGTGTGATCGACGGCTGTCAGCTTGGCTATGTCTATGACGGGGACACGGTCGAGCTGAAATGCCCGGACCGCAAGCGCACGGCCCGGTTGGTCGGCTTTGACACGCCCGAGACCAAGGATCCGGGCTGCCCCGGGGAAAAGGCGCTGGGCGACAAGGCCACGGCCCGCCTGCGCCAGATCGTCAAAGGGGCGGACATCACGATGCGCCATGACGGCCATGACAAATATGGTCGCGAGCTGGTGCGCCTGTCTGCGGATGGGCGCGACGTGGGCGATACACTGATCCGCGAAGGGCTGGCCTTGGCCTATCGCGGCGGCGGACGTGTCAATTGGTGTGAGAGATTGAATTGAATTCCCGCCCCGCGCTGGGCGGACACATGAAAGAGGGCTGAGGCCCACCCGAAGGAGGAACAGAGATGTTCACGAAAATCCTGATTGCAAACCGCGGCGAGATTGCCTGCCGTGTGATCGACACTGCCCGTAAGCTGGGCGTGGCGACCGTGGCCGTTTATTCGGACGCAGATGCGAATGCGCGCCATGTACGGATGGCTGACGAAGCGGTCCATATTGGTCCGCCACAGCCCGCCCAGTCCTATTTGTTGGGTGATCGGATCATTCAGGTGGCGCTTGATACGGGCGCACAGGGTATTCATCCCGGATACGGTTTCCTGTCTGAAAACCCCGACTTCGTAGATGCGGTTGAAAAAGCTGGTCTGACCTTCATCGGCCCGTCGGCAGATGCGATCCGCAAGATGGGTCTGAAGGATGCGGCCAAGAAGCTGATGGTCGAGGCAGGCGTACCTGTCGTTCCCGGTTACCACGGCGAAAATCAGGATCCCGGCTTCCTTGCGGCCGAGGCGGACAAGATGGGCTATCCCGTGCTGATCAAGGCCGTTGCTGGCGGTGGTGGCAAGGGGATGCGTCGTGTGGACGATCCCGCTGATTTCGCTGACGCGCTGAAATCGGCTCAGGGCGAGGCCCAGACCGCTTTCGGCAATGCCGACGTGCTGGTCGAGAAATACATCCTGTCGCCCCGGCACATCGAGGTGCAGGTCTTTGGCGATGGCACCCATGCGGTGCACCTTTTTGAACGTGACTGCTCGCTTCAACGTCGCCACCAGAAAGTGATCGAGGAAGCTCCGGCCCCCGGCATGACCGAAGAGGTCCGCGAGGCGATGGGCATGGCTGGCGTTCGCGCGGCCGAGGCGATCGGGTACAAGGGCGCGGGTACGGTTGAGTTCATTGTGGACGGCGCCAACGGCCTGCGTGCAGACGGCTTCTGGTTCATGGAAATGAACACGCGCCTTCAAGTGGAGCACCCCGTCACGGAAGAGATCACCGGCATTGATTTGGTCGAATGGCAGCTGCGCGTTGCAAGTGGTGAAGGTCTGCCCATGCAACAGGACGAACTGACCATCACCGGTCATTCGTTTGAAGCGCGGCTCTATGCAGAGGACGTCCCGAAGGGGTTCTTGCCTGCCACCGGTACGCTGTCTCATCTGAAATTTCCCGAAGGTGCACGCGCTGACACGGGGGTGCGGGCAGGGGACACGATCAGCCCGTTCTATGACCCGATGATTGCCAAGCTGACCGTGCATGCAGGTTCGCGTGCGGCGGCATTGCGGATGCTGTCATCCGCTTTGTCGAAGACCGAGGTCGCTGGATCGGTCACCAACCTTGCTTTTCTTGGGGCACTGACCCGTCACGAAGGCTTTGCGAAAGGCGATGTGGATACCGGCCTGATCGACCGCGACCTTGAGGCATTGACGCATGAGCCGGGCCCGACGATGGCAGATATCGGCGCCGCTGCTCTGTGCGCGTTGGATCTTTTGAAGCGTACGGGCACGGGCTTTACGCTTTGGGGCGGGCTGAACCATTTCGTCACGCTCTCCCATGCGGATGACACCTATGACGTGGTCGTTTCCTCCTACGGGGCGGATCGTCACGTGATCACCGTGGGTGAGGATAGCATCGAAGCCACCTGCCTGAACGGTCAGTGGAAGTTGGGCGAAGATCGCGGTCCGCGTGTCGCCAAAGCGGGCAATGTTGTGACTGTCTTTGCCCAGTCGGGGCTGGAATTCCACGTCTCTGATCCTTTGGATCAGGATGCAGGCGTAGGTGCAGGCGCGGGCGTGATCGAAGCGCCGATGCCGGGTCTGGTGAAGGCCGTCTTTGCGAAAGCAGGCCAAGAGGTGAAGGAAGGTGACCGCCTTGCGATCCTGGAAGCGATGAAGATGGAGCATTCGCTGGAAGCTGCGCGCGACGGCGTGGTGGCCGAGGTGCTCTGCGCTGATGGTGATCAGGTCGAAGCCGGCGCGCCGCTGATCCGTTTGGAAGAGGAAGAGGGTGACGCATGAGTTTTCGACTGCACCATGTTCAATATGGCCGCTCGGTTCGCGTGCTCTGGCTGATCGAAGAGATCGGACTGGAAGAAAAGCTTGGCGAGACGTTGGAGGTGATCGAGTACAAGATCGGCTCGCGCGAGATGTTCGAAAGCGATTTGCGCAAAATATCCCCTGCGACCCGTATTCCAGCGCTCGAAATCGGCGACATCACCATGTCGGAAAGCGGCGCGATCGTTGAATACCTGACCGAGGCTTATGCGCCCGATCTGGCTGTGGCCCCGGGCCAGCGCGAGCGTACGGACTATCTGCAATGGATTCACTATACCGAAACCATGGCCAGCCTGATCGAACAGCTGAACATGCAGATGGTGTTCCTGCGGCCTCCGGTCAAACCCAGCCCGGTTGTGATCAAGATCAACGTGGCGCGTCTGCGTCACACGCTGGCAGGGCTTGATGCACATCTGGAAGGGCGCGCGTGGTTGCTGGACCGTGGCTTCTCTGCCGCGGATATCATGATGGGGTTCAACATCTTTGCCGCGCCCTATTACGTGAAGCTGGATGAGTTCCCAAATATCACGGCGTATAAGGCACGGATCGAGGCCCTGCCATCTTATCAGCGCGTGGTTGCGCGCGAAGGCGAACAGCGTTTCTATGCGCAGGACTTCTATCCTGTGCCCACAGAATGACGAGGGGGACTAACCCTATGGAATACGTCGAAATTTTCGAAGTCGGTCCGCGCGACGGGCTGCAAAACGAAAAGCGCCAGATCCCGACTGCGGAAAAGATTGCACTGGTCGATCTTCTGTCTGGCGCGGGGTTCAAGCGGATCGAGGTCGCCAGTTTCGTTAGCCCGAAATGGGTGCCACAGATGGCCGACAGCGCTGATGTGCTGGCCGGAATCACACGGGCGGATGGCGTATCTTATGCGGCGCTGACCCCGAACATGCGGGGGCTTGAAGGGGCCATTGCAGCCAAGGCAGACGAGATCGCAATTTTCGGATCCGCGTCCGAAGGGTTTTCCAAGGCCAATATCAACTGCACGATTGCCGAAAGCCTAGAGCGGTTCCAGCCCGTGGCCGAAGCTGCGAAGGCGGCAGGTCTTCCCATGCGCGGTTATATCTCTTGCGTGACGGACTGCCCTTATGATGGCAAGACCGATCCCGCGCAGGTGGCTTGGGTCGCGAAAGAACTGCTCGCCATGGGCTGTTATGAAATCTCACTGGGCGATACGATCGGGCAGGCGACGCCGGACAGTATCTCGACCATGCTCGACGCCGTGCTGGGCGAAGGCGACGCGTCGAAATTTGCAGGTCATTATCATGACACCAGCGGTCGGGCTTGCGACAATGTTGAGGCCACGCTGGCTAAGGGCATTCGTGTCTTCGACGCGGCCGTTGGCGGGTTGGGCGGATGCCCTTATGCGCCGGGGGCGCAGGGCAATGTCGCGACCGAGGCTGTGCATGATCGCGTGATTGCGCTGGGCTATGCCACGGGATTGGATCGTGACATTCTGGATAAAGCGGCAGCGTTGGCCCGTCAGATGCGGGCTGGGTAAATGATCAAGCTGTTTGAGCTTTCGGAACGTGTGATGAAAATGGATGCGGCCACATGGCAGCGACACGCAAACCCGTGGTCAGTGTACTCCCGTATGACGATCCTTCCTTTGCTGGCGCTGGCGGTTTTTAGTCGCGTTTGGCTGGGGGCGTGGGCATGGTTGGCTGTGGCGCTGGTGCTGTTGTGGGTCTGGGTGAACCCACGGCTGTTTTCGGCACCTCAAAGTCTTGATAACTGGGCGTCGCGTGGCGTGCTGGGTGAACAGATTTTGCTGCGGCGATCTGATGAATTGCCGCGTCATCATAAACGCTGGGCAATGGGATTGGGCTTGGCATCCGTTCCGGGTCTCGCCCTGATGGTGTGGGCGCTTTGGCAGCTTGATGCGTTATTGATTGTCGCGGCAGTCATTTTGGCGATGGGGCCGAAACTCTGGTTTCTGGATAGAATGAACTGGCTTTACGCCGATTGGTGTCACGCGCATGGGAAGGACTTGGGCGATGTATGAAACGATCCGAATTGACACGGACGGGCGCGGTGTTGCGACGTTGCTGTTGGACCGCGCCGAGAAGCACAACGCCATGTCGGCCCAGATGATTGAAGAGCTGACGGACGCTGCGCATAGGCTTGGCGCGGATGACGCGGTGCGCGTTGTTATCCTGACTGGAGACGGCAAAAGCTTCTGTGCGGGCGGCGATCTGCGCTGGATGCAGGACCAAATGGCGGCAGACCCGGTGACTCGCGGTGTCGAGGCCAAGAAACTGGCCATGATGTTGAACGCATTGAATGAAATGCCCAAACCCCTGATTGCGAAGGTGCAAGGGCAGGCGTTCGGGGGCGGGGTTGGTATGGCCTCGGTGTCGGATGTGTCAATCGGTGTGCAAGGGGCAAAGTTCGGACTGACTGAAACCCGTTTGGGTCTGATCCCGGCCACCATCGGCCCCTATGTTCTTGCCCGTTTGGGCGAGGCGATGGCGCGCCGTGTCTTTATGTCGGCCCGGATCTTTGATGCGAATGAGGCTGTAACGCTGGGCCTTCTGGCCAAGGCCGTCGCGCCTGAAGATCTGGATTCCGCGGTCGAGGCAGAAGTTAAACCCTATCTGTCCGTCGCCCCCGGCGCCGTGGCCGAAGCCAAAGCCTTGGCCCGCCGTCTTGGTCCGCCCATCACGGAAGAGATCATCGACGAAACCATCGCCGGTCTTGTCGCGCGCTGGGAAAGCGCCGAGGCGCAGGAAGGCATTGCAGCCTTTTTCGCGAAAGAAAAGCCGAGCTGGGCTTAGTCCACTGGGGTGAGCCATTGCACAAGAGTGCCTGTACCGCGCCGGAGGATCCGATTGGTCCTCGGCGCAGTAGGGGATGATGTGCATTGCGCGTCTGAATCTGGTCTGGCGTACCGTCAGTGGCCGTACGAGATGCACGGCAAAGTGAGTCTTTCATGGGAGAGATTTTTCCGAGTTCAAGATAGCACGAATGGAAATTCGACCATCTTCCGCAGGATTTTTCCTTAACGCGTTATTGAATTTGTTAGGGGCCCGAGCAGAAAGCCATGATCTTATCCCAGTAAATAAGGGGTATTGATCGTTTCTGAATTCAGACGACAAACACATTCAGAAAAAAGCATGATTGCGCCATTCGGTTGACCCTTCGCACACGCGGCGGTAAACCGCACATAGCTAGCGAAAGGCGGCTTGTCCGCTTTCATAAGGAGCCACACGTGGAAGATCTTCTCCGGGAATACCTCCCCATCATCATTTTCCTCGGACTCGCCATTGTTATCGGACTTGTTCTGATCCTCGCCGCCGTCGTGCTGGCAGTCCGCAATCCTGACCCCGAAAAACTCAGCGCTTATGAATGTGGCTTCAACGCCTTCGATGATGCGCGGATGAAATTCGACGTCCGATTTTACCTGGTGTCGATCCTGTTCATCATTTTCGATCTGGAAATCGCCTTCCTGTTCCCTTGGGCCGTCGCCTTCAAGGATGTTGGGCTTTTGGGTTTCTGGTCGATGATGGTGTTTCTGGCCGTACTGACCATCGGCTTTGCTTACGAATGGAAGAAAGGTGCGCTGGAATGGGAGTGATGACAGGAGCCAATACGGCAGGCGGTGACCGCGAACACGCGACCCGTCTTCTGAACGATCAGCTGGCCGATAAAGGCTTTCTGCTGACCACCACAGACGACATCATCAACTGGGCCCGTACCGGGTCGCTGCACTGGATGACCTTTGGTCTGGCCTGCTGCGCGGTCGAGATGATGCACTCGGCTATGGCGCATTACGACCTTGAGCGTTTTGGGACCGCCCCGCGTGCGTCCCCGCGCCAGTCGGACCTGATGATTGTGGCCGGCACTCTGACCAACAAGATGGCGCCCGCGCTGCGTAAGGTTTACGACCAGATGCCTGATCCGCGCTATGTGATCTCGATGGGATCCTGCGCAAATGGTGGTGGCTATTATCACTATTCCTATTCGGTGGTGCGTGGCTGTGACCGCATTGTGCCGGTCGACGTTTATGTCCCCGGCTGCCCCCCGACCGCAGAAGCGCTGCTTTACGGCATCCTGCAACTGCAACGCAAAATCCGCCGTACCGGCACGATTGTGAGGTAAGCGATGAGCGAAGCCCTGAACGAACTTGGCGCCACCATCGAGGCCAAGCGCCCTGACTGTGTCCTGAGCTGGGATGTCACGTTCGACGAACTGACCGTGAATGTGCCGCTGTCGGGCATTCCGGCGTTTATTGAGTTTCTGAAGGCGGATAATGCCTGTAAGTTCTCGACGCTGGTGGACATCACCGCGGTTGACCATCCCGAGCGTGAGGCCCGTTTCGACGTCGTCTATCATTTCTTGTCGATGTACACGAACCAACGCATCCGCGTAAAAGTGGCCGTGCGCGAGGACGAGATGGTGCCCTCGATCACCGAAGTCCACAAATCCGCCAACTGGTTCGAACGTGAAGTCTTCGACATGTTCGGGATCTTGTTCTCGGGCCACCCGGATCTGCGCCGCATCCTGACGGATTATGGCTTCCGTGGCTTTCCGCTGCGCAAGGACTTCCCGACCACCGGTTATACTGAAGTGCGTTATGACGAAGTCGAGAAGCGCGTGGTCTATGAACCCGTGACCCTGACGCAGGATTACCGCCAGTTCGATTTCATGTCCCCGTGGGAAGGTGCAAACTATATCCTGCCTGGTGACGAGAAAACGGAAGAAGCCAAAGGCTGAACCTGATGATCGAGCAAACCTTCATATTCTGCGTTGGGGCGACAAAGGCTGGGACAAGTTGGCTGTATGACTACCTCAATTCGCATCGGGAGTGTCAGCTTCCGGCCGTGAAGGAGCTTCACTATTTTGATGCGCTTGAGCATGGAAGTGGTGCCTGGCACCGCAAGCAGCTTGAAGGACGGCTGGAAGGTGTGCGGTCACGATTGGACGCAGCCGACTCTCTAAATCTGCATCAGGAACGTCTGCTGACGGATGGCGAAGGTTGGCTGAATACGTTTGACGGGGAAACCCGTGATGATGATGCCTATTTGCAGTTTGTCCGAAACGCCGCAGGCGATGCCAAGCTGATAGGTGATTTCACCCCGGCCTATGGCATGCTGAAAGAAGCGACCTTCCGTACTATGGCGGGGCTTACAGACAAGGTGCGCTTCGTCTTTTTGATGCGCGATCCGGTGGAGCGCATCTGGTCGAATATCCGCATGATTGCGGGGCAGGACGGGCCTGCCACTTTGGAGGCCAAGATCAAGGGCGTTCTGGACGGGACGGCCACGAATATCCTTGAGAGGTCGAACTATCGCCGCACTCTGAACCGTCTCAGCGCGGCCATGCCGACCGAGATGTTTCACATTGAGTATTACGAACGGCTGTTCACACCTGATGCAATATCGCGTCTCTGTGCCTTTCTGGGGATTACCCATGAACCTGCACAGTTTGAGCGCGTGGTGCATCGCAGCGCGCCCGCAGATTTACCAGCGGCCCAGCGGGCCCAGCTGCAAACAGCACTTAAACCGCAATACAATTTCGTTGAGAAGTTCATGGGTGAGCTTCCAACGGAATGGACCCAGAAGATGGTGAGCGTATGATGGACGGATCCAAGACCTTCGATGACGCCCTAAACGGCGAACAGAAGATCCGAAACTTTAACATCAACTTCGGGCCTCAGCACCCGGCGGCACACGGCGTGCTGCGCATGGTGCTTGAGCTGGACGGCGAGATTGTCGAGCGGGCTGACCCGCATATCGGCCTTCTGCACCGCGGCACCGAAAAGTTGATGGAAAGCCGCACCTATCTGCAGAACCTGCCGTATTTCGACCGGCTGGACTATGTGGCGCCGATGAACCAGGAACACGCTTGGTGTCTGGTAATCGAAAAGCTGGCCGGTGTCGAAGTGCCGCGCCGGGCACAGCTGATCCGCGTTCTGTATTCGGAAATCGGTCGTATCCTAAACCACCTTTTGAACATCACCACACAGGCGATGGACGTTGGTGCGCTGACTCCGCCTCTGTGGGGGTTCGTAGAGCGCGAAGCGCTGATGGGCTTTTATGAGCGCGCCTGTGGTGCCCGTCTGCACGCAGCCTATTTCCGTCCCGGCGGTGTGCATCAGGACCTGCCACCCGAGCTGATCGACGATATCGAGACTTGGGCGCATCATTTCCCGTCGCGGATCAAGGATCTGGACGAGCTTCTGTCTGAGAACCGCATCTTCAAGCAACGTAATGCTGACATTGGTGTGGTGAACGAACAGGACATTCTGGATTGGGGCTTCTCGGGCGTGATGGTCCGTGGATCCGGTCTGGCATGGGATTTGCGTCGTGCGCAGCCTTACGAATGCTATGACGAGTTCGACTTCCAGATCCCGGTTGGCAAAAACGGTGACTGCTATGATCGCTATCTGGTGCGGATGGAAGAGATGCGCCAGTCACTGTCGATCATCCTGCAAGCTGTTGAAAAACTGCGTGCCCCTGAAGGGCAGGGCGATGTGATGGCGCGGGGCAAGCTGACCCCACCTAAGCGCAGCGATATGAAAACGTCGATGGAAAGCTTGATCCACCATTTCAAGCTGTACACCGAAGGCTTCAAGTTACCCGAAGGCGAGGTCTATGCCGCCGTTGAAGCGCCCAAGGGTGAGTTCGGCGTCTATTTGGTCTCGGACGGGTCCAACAAACCCTACCGCTCGAAAATTCGCGCACCCGGATTCTTGCATCTTCAGGCCATGGACTATGTGGCCGGGGGCCACCAACTGGCCGACGTCGCCGCCATCATCGGCACAATGGACGTCGTGTTTGGGGAGATTGACCGCTAATGCTTCGCCGTTTGCATCATGAACAGCCCGAAAGCTTTGCTTTCACACCAGCCAATCTTGCATGGGCGGAAGGGCAGATTACGAAGTTCCCCGAGGGGCGTCAGGCCTCGGCGGTGATCCCGCTTTTGTGGCGTGCGCAGGAACAGGAAGGCTGGCTGACTAAGCCTGCGATTGAAGCTGTCGCTGACATGCTGGGTATGGCCTATATCCGCGTGCTGGAAGTCGCCTCGTTCTATTTCATGTTCCAGCTGCAACCGGTTGGATCTGTTGCGCATATTCAGGTTTGTGGCACCACCGGCTGCATGATTTGCGGCGCAGAAGATCTGATCGCCATTTGCCGCGAGAAGATCGCCGATAAGCCGCATGTTGTGTCCGATGACGGCAAGCTGAGTTGGGAAGAGGTCGAGTGCCTTGGATCCTGCACCAACGCGCCGATGGCTCAGATCGGTAAGGATTATTACGAAGACCTTACGGCTGAGACTTTTGGCAAGATCATTGACGAGCTGCGTGCTGGAAATGTGCCCACGCCCGGCCCGCAAAACGGTCGTTACGCGGCCGAACCTCTGTCGGGTCTGACCTCGTTGACCGAATATGACAGCGGTAAGACGCAGTATAACGCGTCGGTTCAGCTGGCAGCGGATATCGGGGATACCGTGAAGCGCATCGACGGGACGGAAGTTCCGCTGTTGACGCCGTGGCTGGGCAAAGACGGCAAGGTTGCTGGTCGTGACGCTGCCGCGCCGACACCAAGAGCGCCTGCGACCGGCAAGACAGCCGCGCAGCAAGCCAAGCCGGCCGCCAAGAAAGCCGCACCTAAGAAAACCGCCGCAAAAGCGCCCGCTAAGGCGACGAAAGCCGATGCTGCCCCCGCAGCCACAGGCAAGGCGAAAAAACCGCGCACTATGAAGGCCCCCCGCAAAGCGGGTGCGGACGATCTGAAACAGCTGAAGGGCGTTGGTCCGAAGTTGGAAGGCGTCCTGAATGGCCTTGGCTTCTGGCATTTCGACCAGGTTGCCAAATGGGGTGCAGACGAGATTGCCTGGGTTGACGATCAACTGTCCTTCAAAGGACGGATTGAGCGCGACGGTTGGGTAGAGCAAGCCAAGACTTTGGCAGAAGGTGGCGAGACCGAGTTCTCGTCCAAGGTCAAGAAGGGCAAGATCTACTAAGCACTGCGTAGGAAAACCAGGTATGTTCATGAACGCGACAGATCATAAGTGTATGAGAAGGCAGCAAAAAGCCACCGCACCTGTGCGTTCTTTCTTTGTGTCCAACATCAACAACAGGGTTAAGGGACAATGAGTAAAGAGACTGGATTTCCAAGCTGTAAACAAACTTGCTGGATCGTCGGCGGAATAATTGGCATCGCACTTTGGTTGACGATTTCGGGCATTATGGGCCTGATTATCGGTCTGATTGCTGCCGTTTTTCTGGCGATTGTTATGCAAAAACTGTTCTGCGGTGACGTCGAAGAGACAATTAAGCCTGTCGCGTCGACGACGCCTGCACGGGCAGCCTCGGATGCGACATCGACCACGCAGGCAGCGCCCGCGATGGCGGTCGCAGACGTGGCTGCAGAGGCGTCAGCATCTGAAGCTTCTGTTCAGGCAGAAGCCGTTCAAAAAGATGCGGTTGTTGAAGCACCTCGTGTGACCGAGGAGCCGGCAGAAGACGCACCGGCACCAGCTGAGAAGCCCGCGCCTGCATCGAAGAAACCTGCGGCGAAAAAGCCAGCGGCGGCTGCGAAGAAGCCTGCGACGAAAAAGAAAGCTCCGGCGAAGAAAACCACGACCAAGGCGACGGCTGCGAAATCCACCGCATCGGTCGAGGTGACCGGGAAGCCCAAGAAACCACGTACAATGAAAGCGCCACGCAAAGCCGGGGCAGATGATTTGAAACAGTTGAAGGGTGTCGGCCCGAAGCTTGAGCAGACCCTAAACGGTCTTGGCTTTTGGCATTTCGATCAGATCTCGAAGTGGAATGCGGATGAGATCGCCTGGGTGGACGACAACCTAAGCTTCAAAGGCCGGATCGAACGGGACGGCTGGGTAGAACAGGCCAAGACCCTGGCGGAGGGCGGAGAGACTGCATTCTCGTCCAAAGTCAAAAAGGGCAAGGTCTATTAAGGAATGGAAATGGCAACCGACCCACAGAACAACAAGACACGTCAGGGGCGTTTGGCGGCACTCGTCATCGCGGCGACCGGTGTGTTGTGGGTCGGGGGCACTTTTGCTGGCAATTCACTTGGGTGGTCCAACCGGACGATGGCCCTGATGGATCTTCTGGCATTGGCCGGTTTCGTTTTCGGACTGGTTGTAACGTATCGGATCTGGCGTCAGCGCCAGACGGATGAAGGATAAAAGCGAATGCTGCAGGATAAAGACCGGATCTTTACCAACCTCTATGGCATGCACGAGCGCACCCTTGCAGGTGCAAAGCAACGCGGCCACTGGGACGGCACAGCCGGGATCATCAAAAAGGGTCGCGAGTGGATCGTTGAACAGATGAAAGCCTCGGGTCTTCGTGGTCGCGGTGGGGCTGGTTTCCCGACCGGTCTGAAATGGTCCTTCATGCCGAAGGAAAGCGATGGGCGTCCGGCTTATCTGGTTATCAATGCGGATGAATCCGAGCCCGGCACCTGTAAAGACCGCGAGATCATGCGCCATGACCCGCATACGCTGATCGAGGGCGCGTTGATCGCCTCTTTCGCGATGAACGCGAATACGGCTTATATCTATATTCGCGGCGAATTCATTCGCGAGCGTGAAGCGCTGCAAGCGGCGATTGATGAAGCTTATGACGCGGGTCTTTTGGGCAAGAACGCTGCGAAATCCGGCTGGGATTTTGATCTGTTCCTGCATCACGGGGCAGGGGCCTATATCTGCGGTGAAGAAACCGCGCTGATCGAAAGCCTTGAAGGCAAGAAAGGCATGCCGCGCATGAAGCCGCCTTTCCCGGCGGGTGCAGGTTTGTACGGCTGCCCGACCACAGTGAACAACGTGGAATCGATCGCTGTTGTACCGACCATCCTGCGCCGTGGGCCAGAGTGGTTTGCATCGTTCGGTCGCCCCAACAATGCGGGCACCAAACTGTTTGGCATTTCGGGCCATGTAAACAACCCCTGCGTGGTGGAAGAAGCCATGTCGATCAGCTTTGAAGAGCTGATTGAGAAGCATTGCGGCGGCATTCGTGGCGGTTGGGATAACCTGAAAGCGGTTATTCCGGGCGGATCTTCAGTGCCCTGTGTGCGCGGCGAAAACATGCGCGACGCGGTGATGGATTTCGATTATCTGCGCGGCGAGCTGGGCTCGGGTCTTGGGACTGCGGCAGTGATTGTGATGGACCAGTCCACCGACATCATCAAAGCCATTTGGCGGCTGTCGAAATTCTATAAACATGAAAGCTGCGGTCAGTGTACGCCGTGCCGCGAAGGCACCGGCTGGATGATGCGCGTGATGGATCGTTTGGTGAAGGGCGAGGCGGATGTCGATGAAATCGACATGCTGTGGGACGTGACCAAACAAGTCGAAGGCCACACGATTTGTGCGCTGGGGGATGCGGCTGCATGGCCAATCCAGGGCCTGATCCGCAACTTCCGTGATGAAATCGAAGACCGTATTCGCGTGAATAAACAGGGCAAAGTCAGCATCGCTGCTGAGTGAGTCAACGATTGATAGGGTAGAGGCCAGGAAATGAACGTGAAGTACAACATACTGAAAACCGGCGATTTATCGCCCGTTTTGGCGTGTTGTTATTGCATGACAATGCCTGACATACCCATCTCCTTTGTAAACAAAGGAGTTTTGACATGATGAGTACACGAACTGTTCTTCTGGCCGCTGGCCTATCCGTAACTGCTGGGATGGCGTCGGCCACAGATTATGATGCGCTGCGTAAAGATAGCCGCATGCATAACGAGCTGTTGGGCGCGTCAATTGCGTATTTGATTGACGAGAACTGTTCGTCGCTGACGCTGCGGAAATTCCGCCTGCTGAACAAGGCGTTTTCGCTGCGCAGCCATGCGGTTGGGTTGGGATATTCGACCCGCGAGGTCATGGATTATGTGGACAGTAAGGCCGAGCAGGATCGCTTCCGCGCGATTGCCGAACCGATGCTGGCCAAACGCGGTGCGAAGCCGGGAAATGAAGCAAGCTATTGCGCCATCGGGCGCGAGAATATGGAAAAAGGCACCTTCTCGGGCACATTGCTGACCGAGGGATAGGCGCCAAAGACGTGCGGGATCGGGGACAACCCCGGCCCGCGAAATGAAAAGGGACCGTGATGAGCGACCTGAAAAAGATCGTCATTGACGACATGGAAGTTGAAGTTGATGGCGCGATGACGCTGATCCAGGCATGTGAAGTGGCCGGGATCGAAGTTCCGCGTTTCTGCTATCACGAACGTCTGTCGATTGCGGGTAACTGCCGCATGTGTCTGGTCGAGGTCGTCGGCGGTCCGCCCAAGCCGGCGGCAAGTTGTGCGATGCAGGTGCGCGATTTGCGTCCCGGTCCGGAAGGTCAGCCGCCGGTTGTGAAAACCAACTCGCCCATGGTCAAGAAGGCCCGCGAAGGCGTGATGGAATTCATGCTGATCAACCACCCGCTGGATTGCCCGATCTGTGACCAAGGTGGCGAGTGTGATCTGCAAGATCAGGCCATGGCTTACGGCATGTCCGGCACCCGCTTTAACGAGATGAAGCGCTCGGTCGATGATCTGGATCTGGGGCCGCTGGTTGGCACGGCGATGACCCGTTGCATCAGCTGTACGCGCTGCGTTCGCTTTACCTCAGAAATCGCAGGTATCACGCAGATGGGCCAAACCGGTCGCGGCGAAGATGCCGAGATCACCAGCTATCTGAACCAGACTCTGAACAGCAACCTTCAGGGCAACATCATTGACCTGTGCCCGGTCGGTGCGCTGACCTCGAAACCTTACGCCTTCACCGCCCGTCCGTGGGAACTGACCAAGACCGAAACCATCGACGTGATGGACGCGCTGGGATCGAACATCCGCGTCGACACAAAAGGCCGCGAAGTCATGCGCGTGCTGCCGCGCAACCATGACGGCGTGAACGAGGAATGGATTTCCGACAAGACGCGCTTCATTTGGGACGGCCTGCGTCGTCAGCGTCTGGATGTGCCTTACATCCGCGAAAACGGCAAATTGCGCAAAGCCACCTGGGGGGAGGCTCTGACGAAAACTGCCGAGGCGATGAAGGGTGCGAATAAGGTTGCCGGTCTGATCGGTGATCTGGCCTCGGCCGAGGCGGCATTTTCGCTCAAGACCATTGTTGAAGGCCTGGGCGGCAACGTCGAATGTCGCACCGACAACGCGCGCCTGCCGATTGGCAACCGTTCGGGCTATGTCGGTACCGCGGCGATCGAAGACATTGACAACGCCAAGTTCATTCAGTTGATCGGCACCAACCCGCGTGTTGAAGCACCGGTTCTGAACGCTCGGATCCGCAAAGCGTGGCTGAACGGGGCCGAGGTCGGTCTGGTCGGTGAAGCCGCCGATCTGACCTATGATTATGCGCATGTCGGCAATGACCGTGCGGCGTTGGATAGCATCGTGGGCAAGGATTATGGTGCTGTCAAAGACGCGCCGTCCGTCGTGATCGTGGGGCAGGGTGCCCTGCGCGAGGCCGATGGCCTGGCCGTGTTGTCGAACGCGATGAAACTGGCCGAAGACACGGGTTCCAAGCTGATGATCCTGCACACCGCTGCGGGTCGTGTGGGCGCTATGGATCTGGGTGCCGTGACCGAAGGTGGTTTGGACGCCGCGACTGCTGGCGCTGACGTCATCTTCAACATGGGTGCGGATGAGATCGAAATCGGCGACGGTCCGTTTGTGATCTATCAGGGCAGCCACGGTGACCGCGGTGCAATGCGTGCTGACGTGATCCTGCCGGGCGCTGCCTATACCGAGGAAAGCGGGCTTTTCGTCAATACCGAAGGCCGCCCGCAAGTTGCTTTGCGTGCCAATTTCGCGCCGGGTGAGGCCAAGGAAAACTGGGCAATCCTGCGGGCTTTGTCGGCCGAGCTGGGCGCGACACTGCCGTGGGACACGCAGGCCGGTCTGCGCCGCGCGATGGTCGAATCTGCTCCTGTTCTGGGCGGTGTTGATCAGGTGGCAGAAAACGAATGGCAGCCGCTTCCGGTCGAAAAGATGGGCAACGCGTCCTTCCGCTATGTGATTGGTGATTTCTATCTGACCAACCCGATTGCGCGGGCGTCGGAAGTCATGGCCGAACTGTCTGCGCAGGCGCGCGCCCGCACGGCAGCATCGCTGGCTGCTGAATGAAATATGATTACCTACGGTCTGAGGGCTTGAAGAGATATGTATGAATTCTTCACCACAACAAATCTGGGCATCGCGCTTTTGATCATTGGTCAGTGTCTGCTGATCGTGGTCCCACTTCTGGTGGCGCTGGCCTTTCTGCTCTATTTCGACCGCAAGGTCTGGGCGGCTGTTCAGCTGCGCAAGGGTCCCAACGTGGTTGGCGCATTTGGCGTCTTGCAGTCCTTCGCGGACTTCCTGAAATATGTGCTGAAGGAAATCGTGGTGCCCGCAGGCGCGGACCGGTTTGTCTTCATGCTGGCCCCGATGCTGAGCTTTGTGCTGGCCATGGTCGCCTGGGCGGTGATCCCGTTCAACGACGGCTGGGTTCTGGCCGATGTGAACGTGGCGATCCTGTTCGTCTTCGCGGTCTCCTCGCTTGAGGTGTACGGCGTGATTATGGGCGGCTGGGCATCGAACTCGAAATACCCGTTCCTTGGCTCGCTGCGCTCGGCTGCGCAGATGATTTCCTATGAAGTCTCGATCGGTCTGATCATCATCGGTGTGATCATCTCGACCGGATCGATGAACTTTGGTGACATCGTGAACGCGCAAGACGGTAAGGGATTGCTCAGCTGGTATTGGCTGCCACACTTCCCGATGGTCTTCCTGTTCCTGATCTCGGCCTTGGCGGAAACCAACCGCCCGCCGTTTGACTTGCCAGAAGCGGAGTCGGAACTGGTGGCAGGCTATCAGGTGGAATACTCGTCCACGCCCTTCCTTCTGTTCATGATTGGTGAATATGTGGCCATCGTTCTGATGTGTACACTGATCTCGATCCTGTTCTTCGGCGGCTGGCTGTCCCCGGTCGAGGCGCTGCCGGATGGTATCCTGTGGCTGTTTGCGAAGATCTTCTTTTTCTTCTTCGTCTTCTCGATGGTCAAGGCCATCACGCCGCGCTACCGCTATGACCAACTGATGCGCATTGGCTGGAAAGTCTTCCTGCCCCTATCGCTGGGCTGGGTCGTTCTGGTCGCATTCTTCGCCCAATACGGGGCATTCTGGGGCGCTTATGCCCGCTGGACTGTGGGGGGCTGATCGATGGTATTTGATTACGCACGCGCAACAAAATACTTCCTGTTGATGGACTTCTTCAAAGGGTTCCAATTGGGTCTGAAATACTTCTTCTCGAAGAAGGCGACGATCAACTACCCGTTTGAAAAGGGTCCGCTCAGCCCACGTTTCCGTGGTGAACATGCGCTGCGCCGTTACCCCAACGGGGAAGAGCGCTGCATCGCTTGTAAACTATGCGAGGCGATCTGCCCTGCACAGGCCATCACCATCGACGCGGAACCCCGAGACGATGGCTCGCGCCGCACCACGCGCTATGACATCGACATGACCAAATGCATCTATTGTGGCTTCTGTCAGGAAGCCTGCCCGGTGGATGCGATCGTCGAAGGTCCGAATTTCGAGTTTGCCACCGAAACCCGTGAAGAGCTGTTCTATGACAAGGAAAAACTTCTTGAGAACGGCGAACGTTGGGAAGCCGAGATCGCGCGCAACATCGAACTTGATGCGCCCTATCGCTAAGGAAACCCAATGAACGACTTTTCAAAAAAATACGCCGAGATGATGGAGCAGGGCACCTTGATGCTTCGCGCCTTCAATCCAGCGCTCGAGAAGTTCGTTCCTGAAGGTCTCGACAAGCTGATGCCCACCATGCCGAAAGACATGATGGACATGATGTTCGGCAATACGTTCAACAAGGACGGGCTGGACGCCAAAACCCGCATGTTGGTGGCCCTTGCTGGTCTGGTTGCGGCTGGCGCGCAAACTGGTCCGCAGATCAAAGTCACCGTGCGCCATGCTTTAGAAGCAGGCGCGTCCGAGAAAGAGATCGCGGAAGTGATCTATCAAATGTCCATGTTGGGCGGCCTTCCGGCGATGAACCGGGCGCTTGAAGAAGCGCAAGCCGTCTTTGACGAAAATCAGGAGGGGGACGCATGAGCGTTGCCGATTTCGCCTTTTACCTCTTTGCCCTGACCACCGTGGTCGGCGGGTTCTTTACTGTTGTGTCAAGAAACCCCGTCCACTCGGTCCTATGGCTGATCACCGCCTTCATCGGCGCAACGGGCTTGTTCGTCCTTTTGGGCGCCGAGTTCGTGGCGATGCTTCTGATGATCGTCTATGTGGGCGCGGTCGCGGTGCTGTTCCTATTCGTTGTCATGATGCTGGACGTGGACTTCGCAGCCCTAAAGGCCGAGATGTCGAAATCTCTGCCGCTGGCGCTGTTGATCGGTGTGATCCTTCTGATGGAGCTGGGCACGATCTTCGGTGTCTGGCAGTTCTCGGACGGGGCAATGGCGGCGCGTGTTTCGGTCACGCCCGCACTGGATGTCGCCCATAACACGCAGGCGCTGGGGCAGATCCTTTACACCGACTACATCCTGCTTTTCCAACTGGCAGGCCTAATTCTGCTGGTCGCCATGATTGGCGCCATCGTCCTGACCCTGCGCCACCGTACCAACGTGAAGCGTCAGAACGTGGTCGCCCAGATGCACCGCGACCCGGCCAAAGCGATGGAGATCATCGACGTGAAACCGGGGCAGGGGCTTTGAGGGCTGAGATGAGCATTTCTAAGAATACAGGGGTCAACTGCACCGGCAGTGCGGCCCGGAATGGAAGGGAAGACATCTAATGGTAGGTCTTGAACATTATCTCGCAGTTGGTGCGGCGCTGTTCGTCATCGGCATTTTCGGGCTCTTCCTGAACCGTAAGAACGTCATCATCCTTCTGATGTCGATCGAACTGATGCTTCTGTCCGTGAACATCAACCTTGTCGCGTTCTCGGCCTATCTGGGCGATCTGACGGGGCAGGTTTTCACGCTGTTTGTTTTGACTGTGGCCGCTGCTGAAGCTGCCATTGGTCTGGCGATCCTTGTCAGCTTCTTCCGCAACCGCGGCACGATTGCTGTCGAAGACGTCAACGTGATGAAAGGCTAAAGGCAAATGACACAGATCATCCTTTTTGCCCCCCTTATCGGCGCGCTGATCGCGGGCTTTGGTCACCGGTTTATCGGGGACAAGGGCGCGCAAATTCTGACGACGGGGCTGCTGTTTTTGGCCGCCGCGTTGTCGTGGATCACATTCCTTGGGTTGGGGTCTGAAACACAGACCATTCACCTGATGGATTGGGTGCAGTCGGGCTCCTTAAGCGTTGACTGGTCGATCCGGTTGGATCGCCTGACCGCGATCATGTTGATCGTTGTGACCTCGGTCTCGTCGCTCGTTCACCTTTATTCCATGGGCTACATGGCCCACGATCCGCAGTTTGAGGGCGAAAGCTATCGTCCCCGTTTCTTCGCCTATCTGTCCTTCTTCACCTTCACCATGTTGATGCTGGTGACCTCGGACAACCTGCTTCAGATGTTCTTTGGCTGGGAAGGCGTGGGTGTGGCCTCGTATCTGCTGATTGGCTTTTACTATAAGAAACCCTCGGCCAACGCGGCGGCGATCAAAGCCTTCGTGGTCAACCGTGTGGGTGACTTCGGCTTCGCGCTTGGCATCTTCGGCCTGTTCTATCTGACCGACAGCATCCGCTTTGACGATGTCTTCGCAGCCGCCCCGGCTTTGGCCGAGACCGAGCTGCACTTCCTATGGCGCGACTGGAACGCGGCCAACCTTCTGGCCTTCCTGCTGTTTGTCGGAGCCATGGGTAAATCGGCGCAGTTAATCCTGCACACGTGGCTGCCGGACGCGATGGAAGGCCCGACCCCTGTGTCGGCGCTGATCCACGCTGCAACCATGGTGACCGCCGGTGTCTTCTTGGTCTGCCGCATGTCGCCGCTGATGGAGTATGCTCCTGAAGCCACAGGTTTCATCGTCTTCCTTGGTGCCACCACCGCGTTCTTCGCGGCCACCGTGGGTCTTGTGCAAAACGACATCAAACGCGTGATCGCCTATTCGACCTGTTCGCAGCTGGGCTATATGTTCGTGGCGGCTGGCGTCGGTGTCTACTCGGTCGCCATGTTCCACCTGTTCACCCACGCCTTCTTCAAGGCGATGCTGTTCCTTGGGGCCGGTTCGGTCATCCACGGGATGCATCACGAACAGGATATGCGCAACTATGGCAACCTGCGTAAGAAATTGCCCATCACTTTTTGGGCGATGATGATCGGCACGCTGGCCATCACCGGCGTCGGCATTCCGCTGACCACCATCGGCTTTGCGGGCTTCCTGTCGAAAGACGCGATCATCGAAAGCGCTTATGCAGGCACGCAAGGCGGTTATGCCTTCTGGATGCTGGTCATTGCCGCGCTGTTCACCAGCTTCTATAGCTGGCGCCTGATGTTCATGACCTTCTATGGCAAGGCGCGCGGCGACAAGCACACGCATGAGCACGCACATGAAAGCCCGCTGGTCATGACCATCCCGCTGGGTGTTCTGGCCTTGGGCGCGATCTTTGCTGGCATGATCTGGTATGGATCGTTCTTCGGGAAAGAAGAGCAGGTGCAGAAGTTCTTTGGCATCGAGGCGCATGTTTCCGCCAACCATGGCGAAGCTGCTGACAGCCACGGTGACGATCATGCAACCAACGATCACGCAGCGGATGACCACGGCCACGATGACGCGGCCCACGCCACGGACGAGGCGCATGCCGAAACCATGGCAGACCCGTCCCACGCACCCGTTGCTGCTGCCCATCACATAGAAGCCCCGAAAGGCGCAATCTTCATGGCAGCCGACAACCACGTCCTGCATGACGCGCACTATGTTCCGAAATGGGTCAAGGTCTCGCCTTTCATCGCCATGATCATCGGTTTCGTCACGGCGTTCTGGTTCTACATCGTGAACCCGTCGTTGCCCAAACGCCTCGCAGCGACGTTCCCGATTATCTATCAGTTCCTTCTGAACAAATGGTACTTCGACGAGATCTACGACATCCTTTTCGTCAAGCCCGCCTTTGCAATCGGACGGTTCTTGTGGAAACGCGGCGACGGCAATGTGATTGACGGCTTCCTGAATGGCGTGGCGATGGGCATCGTGCCTTGGTTCACCAAACAGGCGGGCCGCGCACAGACCGGTTACGTCTTCTCTTATGCCTTCGCGATGGTCCTTGGCATCGTCGCTTTGGTGACAATCATGATCCTCTTCTCGGGTGGTGCGCACTAATGAATAACCTGCTTTCCATCATCACCTTCCTGCCGCTGGTTGCAGCGGTGATCCTTGCGCTGTTTCTGCGCGGCGAGGATGAGGCGGCCAATCGCAACGCGAAATACCTTGCGCTGGCGGCGACGGTGGCGACCTTCCTGTTCTCGCTTCTGGTGATCATTGGCTTTGACCCCGCCGATACGGGCTTTCAGTTCGTGGAAGAGGGCGAGTGGATCATGGGCCTGAAATACAAGATGGGTGTCGACGGGATCTCGGTCCTGTTTGTGATGCTCACCACCTTCATGATGCCACTGACCATCTGGGCCAGCTGGGGCGTCACGTCCCGCGTGAAGGAATACATGATCGCCTTCCTGCTGCTCGAGACCCTGATGCTGGGCGTCTTCATGGCGCTGGATCTGGTGCTGTTCTACTTGTTCTTCGAAGCAGGCCTGATCCCGATGTTCCTGATCATTGGTATCTGGGGCGGCAAGGACCGCATCTATGCGTCCTTCAAGTTCTTCCTATACACGTTTCTGGGCTCGGTCCTGATGCTGGTCGCGATGATCTATATGTTCGTCGATGCGGGCACCACGGATATCCCGACCCTGATGAACCACAGCTTCGGATCCGAGGATTTCAGCCTGCTGGGCATCCAGATCGTGGGTGGCGCGCAGACGCTTCTGTTCCTTGCCTTCTTTGCAAGCTTCGCCGTGAAGATGCCGATGTGGCCGGTGCACACCTGGTTGCCTGACGCACACGTCCAAGCGCCGACCGCTGGTTCGGTCGTGTTGGCTGCGATCCTTCTGAAAATGGGTGGCTATGGTTTCCTGCGTTTCAGCCTGCCAATGTTCCCGGTCGGGGCGGACGTTATGGCGTGCTTCGTCCTGTGGATGTCGGCGATTGCCATCGTCTATACCTCGCTGGTCGCGCTGGTTCAGGAAGACATGAAAAAGCTGATTGCCTATTCGTCGGTTGCCCACATGGGCTATGTCACCGCCGGTATCTTCGCGCTGAACCAGCAAGGTCTGGACGGGGCGATTTTCCAGATGATCAGCCATGGTTTCATCTCGGGCGCTCTCTTCTTGTGTGTTGGCGTCATTTATGACCGCATGCATACCCGCGAAATCGACGCCTATGGCGGCCTTGTGAACCGCATGCCAGCTTACGCGCTGATCTTCATGTTCTTCACCATGGCGAATGTGGGCCTTCCGGGCACCTCGGGATTCGTTGGTGAATTCCTGACGCTGGTCGGCATGTTCAAGGCCAACACATGGGTTGCTCTGGTTGCGACCTCTGGCGTGATCTTCTCGGCCGCTTATGCGCTTTACCTCTATCGCCGCGTCGTCTTTGGCGACCTGATCAAGGAAAGCCTGAAGTCGATCACCGAGATGAATGCGCGCGAAAAAGCAATCTTTGCACCGCTCGTCTTCATGACCTTGCTTCTGGGTGTCTATCCGTCGCTGGTCACGGACATCATCGGCCCCTCGGTTGAGGCGCTGTTGATCAACTTCCACGCCGCCATTCCTGCAGATGCTGCAGAGATGGCTCAGGCCGCATCGCATTAAGGAGAGCGAAAGATGAGCTCTGTTGATATTCAAACGGTTCTGCCTGAGCTGATCCTGGCGGTCTATGCGATGGTGGCATTGCTGGCTGCGGTCTATACATCGAAGGATGGGATGGCCAAGCCAATCACGTGGATCACGGGTGCCGTCATGGTCGTCGTGGCCCTGATGGTCGCAGGCGGAGACGGAAACACCGCGGCATTCAACGGGATGTTCCTTGATGACGCCTATTCGCGTTTCGCCAAGGTTGCGATCCTGCTGGCCGCCGCTGCGGTTCTGGTTATGGGCGAAGCGACCATGGCGCGTCGTGGTCTTCTGAAATTCGAGTACCCGATCCTTGTGACACTGGGCACCGTCGGCATGATGGTCATGGTGTCGGCAGGCGACCTGATGACGCTTTACATGGGGCTCGAACTGCAATCGCTGTCGCTTTACGTCGTTGCATCGCTGAACCGTGACAGCGTGAAGTCGACCGAAGCCGGTCTGAAATACTTCGTGTTGGGTGCGCTGTCCTCCGGTCTGCTTCTGTATGGTTCGTCACTGGTCTATGGCTATTCTGGCACCACGCTGTTCTCGGGCATTATTGGTGCGGCGAATGACGGGCATGTGGGACTGGGGCTGTTGATCGGTCTGGTCTTCGTGACTGCCGGTCTGGCCTTCAAGGTCTCGGCCGTGCCGTTCCACATGTGGACCCCGGATGTGTACGAAGGCGCGCCGACCCCGGTCACGGCCTTCTTCGCCACCGCACCGAAACTGGCTGCGATGGGCCTGTTTGCCCGCGTGCTGTTTGACGCATTCGGTCAAGCTGTTGGTGATTGGCAGCAGATCATCGCGCTGCTGGCGGTCCTGTCCATGTTCCTTGGTGCGTTCGCCGCGATTGGCCAAACCAACATCAAGCGCCTGATGGCATATTCGTCGATTGCCCATATGGGCTTCGCCCTGCTGGGGCTGGCTGCAGGCAGTGAATATGGTGTGCAATCCATGCTGCTGTACATGGCGGTCTATCTGACCATGAACATCGGCACCTTCGCTTTCATTATGTCGATGGAGCGTGATGGCCGTCCGGTTGCTGATATCGCTTCGTTGAACCAGTTTGCTGTGAAGGACAAAACCAAGGGTCTGGCAATGCTGATCCTGCTATTCTCGCTTGCTGGTGTTCCGCCAATGCTGGGTTTCTTTGCCAAATATGGTGTGTTGATCGCTGCAGTTCAGGCCGGGATGGCATGGCTGGCGGTCGCTGGTGTGATCGCGTCGGTAATCGGTGCCTTCTATTACCTGCGCATCGTGTACTTCATGTATTTCGGTGAGGAAGGCGAGGGCATCGAGCTGAACATGTCGCCTGCTGCATGGGTTGCTCTGATGGGATCGGCTGCGATCATCCTGCTGGGCGTTGTGAACTTCTTTGGCATTGAAGGCGCGGCGGCCGCCGCTGCAGAAGCTCTTGTCAGATAACGGACTGCCCAA
Source organism: Aliiroseovarius halocynthiae (assembly GCF_007004645.1). GTDB lineage: Bacteria > Pseudomonadota > Alphaproteobacteria > Rhodobacterales > Rhodobacteraceae > Aliiroseovarius > Aliiroseovarius halocynthiae. The sequence continues at coordinate 943,732 of NZ_ML660019.1, forward strand.
ATGGCCTGATGGCGTTGAAAAACGCATTCTGGCCAGTGTGGACAGCACCAATGAAGAGGCCCGGCGTATCGCGCCGGGCCTTTTGGGGCCCACATGGGTGCTTGCGCTGGAACAAACCGCCGGGCGCGGACGTCGGGGCAGGCCATGGGCAGCACCACGCGGCCATTTCTCGGCCACGTTGGTTATGCGCCCCAATGAAACCCCGGATCAGGTCGCGCTGCGCAGCTTTGTAGCATCCTTGGCGCTTTATGATGCATTCGCGACGGCCACTGGGCGCGTATCGGGCTTATCCCTTAAGTGGCCCAACGATGTGCTGCTAAATGGCGGCAAGGTTGCAGGTATCCTTCTGGAAAGTGCGGGCCTTGCAGGCGGACACGTCAGTCACATCGCCATCGGGATCGGTGTGAATCTAATCGATGCGCCGCAGACGGCACAGGTCGAAGCCAAAGCCGTCGCGCCGGTTAGTTTGGCAGGCGAGACCGGAGTGCAGCTTACGCCAGAAGAGTTTCTGAGCTTTCTGGCCCCTGCCTATCAACACTATGAAACCCAGTTCACCACATATGGGTTCGATCCAATCCGAGAGGCCTGGCTGACCCGCGCCGCCCGTCTGGGCGAGGTTATTACAGCCCGCACCACCCGAGACGAGTATGTGGGACGATTTGAAACAGTAGACGCGGCTGGCAACCTTGTCTTATCAACGGCCAAAGCGCGTGAGGTGATCCCCGCGGCCGAGATCTTTTTCTAAAGGAGTGGCTCATGCTTCTGGCCATTGACTGCGGCAATACGAACACCGTCTTCTCGATCTGGGATGGCGAGAAGTTTCTGTGCACGCTCAGAACCTCGACCCACCATTCGCGCACGGCAGATGCCTATTTCACGTGGTTCTCGACGCTAATCAGTCACTACAAGATTGACCCGCAGATCACCGGGGTGGCGATCAGCTCGACCGTGCCGCGCGTGGTTTGGAACTTGCGTGTCTTTGCTGATCGCTTCTTTGGCTGTCGCCCCCTTGTGGTGGGCAAGCCGGACTGCCTTTTGCCTGTCGCCCCACGCGTGGATCAGGGCACCACGCCCGGTCCCGACCGCCTGGCCAACGCGGTGGCCGGGTTCGAACGCTATGGCGGCGATAGTATGGTGGTGGATTTCGGAACCGCCACAAACATCGACGTCGTGGCCCATGATGGCGCCTATATCGGCGGCGTGATTGCACCCGGCGTGAACCTGTCGCTTGAAGCATTGCACCAAGGTGCCGCCGCCCTTCCACATGTGGATGTGACCCAACCCGAAAAGGTGATAGGGACCAACACAGTGGGCTGCATCCAATCTGGCATTTTCTGGGGTTATGTGGGCCTTGTGCAGGGGCTGGTCCAGAAAGTGAAAGACGAATACGGCCTTCCCATGAAGGTCATCGGCACAGGAGGGCTTGCGCCGCTCTTTGAACAAGGCGCGCAACTATACGATAAGATCGATGAAGATCTGACCATGCACGGGCTTGTGCGCATCTACGATTACAATAAGGAACAGGGCAACATATGAGTGCTGACCGTCTGATTTACCTCCCATTGGGGGGCGCCGGCGAGATCGGCATGAACGCCTATGTCTATGGCTATGGCAAGCCCGGTAAGGAACGTCTGATCCTTGTGGATTTGGGCGTGACCTTCCCGGATATGGACACGACGCCGGGTGTGAACCTGATCATGCCCGATATTTCGTGGCTGGTTGAAAATGTTGACCGGCTGGAAGCCATCTTCATTACCCATGCGCACGAGGATCACGTGGGCGCAGTGGGGCGTCTGTATTCGAAGCTGAACGTGCCGATCCATGCACGCCCCTTCACCCGCTATCACGCGCAGCGCAAGCTGGAGGAGGCGGGTCAGGTGCCCGAGGTCGTGATCACCGCTGATGTCTATCCGCAGGTGATCGATGCAGGACCGTTCAAAGTCAGCTATCTGCCGCTTAGCCACTCGATCCCGGAAAGTGCGGGGCTGGTGATCGACTCGCCCGCGGGCCGCGTGGTGCACACAGGTGACTTCAAGCTGGATGAAACCCCAGTTCTGGGCGATGCGTTCGATGAAGAGCTGTGGCGTGAAGTGGCAAAGCCGGGCGTGAAGGCTCTGGTCTGCGATTCCACCAACGTGTTTTCGCCTGCGCCGGGCCGATCAGAGGCCGAAGTTGGTCCCGAGTTGACCCAGTTGATCAAGGATGCGCCGCAGATGGTTGTGGCGACCACCTTTGCGTCGAATGTCGCGCGGGTAAAGCAATTGGCGGATGCAGGGAAGGCCGCAGGCCGCTCGGTCTGTCTGTTAGGTCGGGCCATGCGCCGGATGATCCAGGCAGGGATTGAAACCTCAGTTCTGCATGATTTCCCAACCACAGTGACGCCGGAAGACGCCCGTGATATCCCGCGCGAAAACCTGATGCTGATCGTGACCGGCTCGCAGGGCGAACGCCGTGCGGCCTCGGCCCAACTGGCGCGTGGCAAGTATATGGGGCTGAAAATGGCGGAAGGGGATATGTTCCTGTTCTCGTCCAAGACAATTCCGGGCAACGAGCGCGGCGTGATCCGCATCATGAACGCATTCTCGGAAATGGGGGTGGAACTGGTGGCCGAGAACGACCGCTATCATGTCTCGGGCCATGCCAATCGCCCGGATTTGCTACGCGTGCATGACATTATCAATCCGCAGATGGTCATTCCGATGCATGGCGAACACCGCCATCTGCGCGAACATGCGAAGCTGGCAGAGCAAAGCGGCCGTGCTTCGATGGTCGTGGTGAACGGGGCAGTTTGTGATCTGACAGGCGATGCGCCTCGTGTGGTCGAACATGTTGAAACGGATCGGATTTATCTGGATGGCGACATTCTGATCGGCGCTTTGGACGGGATCGTCCGCGATCGGATCCGACTGGCGCTGAACGGTCATGTGATCGTGAACGTTATTCTGGACGGGGATGAGCCATTGGGCGAGCCGTGGGTCGAACTGATGGGCTTGCCCGAGGTTGGGCATTCAAAAGCGCCGCTGGTTGACGTGCTGGAAGAGGATCTGGGCCAATTCCTAATGCGAGCCTCGAACAAAACGTTGCGCGATGAAGATAAGCTGGCGGATGAACTGAAGCGTATTGCCCGCAAAACCACCAATGACGAAATCGGCCGCAAACCTGAGGCGACGATTGTGGTGAGCAGGTTAGAGTGATTGGGCTCCGCGTTTCAGCGGCGTTGCGACTCTATTCGTAACTGGGTTTGCGCCGGATCATCCACTGACCGGCGGGCCCACAGATCATAATTTCCCAGTCGCTTTCAGATGTGAATTTCTGCACGGCGCGATAGACGCCGTGTTGAAAGCTGGTCGGGTCGGGGCGCCAATCATCGCCAAGGATAAGCCCGCCGGGCTTAACCTGTGTCGCAAGTGCCCGCACTTCGCGATATGTGTCCTCGAACGCGTGGCTTGCGTCCAGATAGGCCCAATCCAGTGGTTCATCGATCATGTCGGCGCAATCGGGGTAGAAGCCCTCGATAATGCAACACTCTGTGCTGGGATGTCGCGCGCACCGTAAGGTCGTTTCCTGCCGCGCAAGTTCAGTGGTCAGTTCACCACCATTTAGGTAGACACCTTTTCCCCAACCGAAAGTCTCGCCCAGCAGGGTCCAAGGATCGATCAAATAAAGCGTCCTTGGTTGGACATGCTTGCAGATGAGCTCGGCAAAATGCCCACGGAAGACACCGATTTCGGCGCCGACCGAGTTTTTCGGTAGCTGATCAAGGATATAGCGCCGCCTGCTCAGGCGGTTGACCTCGGATTGTGGAAAGGGCAGAGCTGCGTTTGTCAGTGCAAGCGAGGCTTCGCAGTCATCTGGAAGAAGCCCCGCTGGGATCGCAATCCTTTGCGCCATTTAGCCCGCGCGACGCTCTTCAAAGCTTTTGGCGATGAACTCAGGCAGGTGATCGCCCATACCGACAACCTTATTACCACTGCCACGCTGATTACGGCTACGTGGTTTGTTGCGATCGTTGCGCTCTGGCTTGGCTGCGGGCTGCGGCTGCTCTGCAGGCGCGGCTTCAACCACGTCGTCTTTGGGCTTATCGCTTCTGCGCTTACGGGCGGGCTTCTCAGTTTTTCCCTCGTCCGATTTTGCGCGGCTGCGCTTGGGCTTTTCGTCTTTCAGGGGGCTTTCGATACGCGGGATCTCTTTCTCGATCAGGCGCTCGACAGCATCCATATTCTTTTCGTCGCGCGGTTCGCAGATCATGATGGCTTTGCCTTCACGCCCAGCCCGACCAGTACGGCCAATGCGATGGACATAATCTTCGGCGTGCCCCGGCACATCATAGTTAAACACGTGGCTGACATTCGGAACATCAAGCCCGCGTGCGGCCACATCTGATGCACATAAGAACCGAAGCGTGCCAGCACGGAACCCATCCAGAACTTCCATGCGTTTGGATTGTTCCAGATCCCCGTGGATCGGGGCGGCGTCATAGCCATACTTGCTTAAAGATTTCGCGCAGATATCCACGTCTGTCTTCCGATTGCAGAAGATGATCGCGTTGGTGCATTTGTCGCCCTCACGGTCGATCAATGCGCGCAAAAGTTTGCGTTTCTCAGAAGCCGCACGATCACGCCGCGAGGCTTTGAACATGCACAATTCCTGCGTGATCGTCTCGGATGTCGTCGCCTGACGAGCAACCTCGATCCGCTCGGGGTTCGACAGGAACGTGTTGGTGATCCGTTCGATCTCGGGCGCCATTGTAGCCGAGAAGAACAGGGTCTGGCGGGTGAAGGGTGTTAAGCCGAAGATGCGTTCAATGTCGGGGATGAACCCCATGTCGAGCATCCGGTCGGCTTCATCCACCACCATGATCTGAACACCGGTCAACAACAGCTTGCCGCGTTCGAAATGGTCCAAAAGACGGCCCGGCGTGGCGATCAAAACGTCGACCCCGCGGTCGATCAACTGATCCTGTTCTTTGAAGCTGACACCACCGATCAGAAGGGCTTTGGTCAATTTTACATGCTTGGCGTAAACGTCAAAGTTTTCTGCCACCTGGGCAGCCAGCTCGCGCGTTGGGCACAGCACCAGCGACCGTGGCATACGCGCACGTGCGCGCCCGCGCGCAAGGGCGGAAATCATGGGCAGCGTGAACGAGGCTGTTTTACCTGTACCGGTCTGGGCAATGCCCAGCACGTCGCGGCCTTCAAGGGCCGGAGGGATCGCACCTGCCTGAATGGGGGTGGGGCTTTCATAGCCCGCTTCGTCAATAGCTTTCAGCACCTTGGGGCTGAGTTTCAAGTCAGAAAATTTGGTCATGTATGTCCTGTTTCACGGACATCCTGCGCCCGTGCGGCTTAACGAGGGAGGCCCGTGTGGCGTGCGCTTTCGCGTCCCTCTCTGATGAGGTTGTGCCTAAAGAAAAAAGGCGCTGTGGTCAATGACATGGGTCAGATTGCGCAATTTGTGGCTGAAAACGTGCCACTGTTGCACGGATCACGCGGTGTGATGCAGTTTGGGGCGAAAGCCCGCGCGCAGGGCGGCGACAGTTGGGGCAGGGGTCAGGACGTCGGTCAAACGTGTCGGGCGGGGTACTGCCGCGCCATACCCATCGGGTCGATACGGGTGTGCCATATCCCCGATCAGTACATAGGGCTGGCCAGCAATCAAGACCAACACGCCGTCGGGCAGGGTGGTGCAGTCTGCCTGATGTCGAATTTGATGACGCCTACGCGTCACACGCGCTTGGTGCAGCATTCGGTCCATGGCCAGATGCCCCATTGCGCCGTGCGCTGTGGCCCAAGCCGCTTTGAACGTCTGATAAGATTTCGGGCGACAATAGGCGCAGGGACGATGACCTGCGGCCAGCCCGACGGCCTCATCAAGAAAGAACAAAGGTGTCCACGCCCGCGCAGGCATTGGCCCGTGATAGCGCCCTTTGGGATGTTTCAGATCACAGATGATCCAGTGCTGGTGCTTCCAGCGTGATACACCCAGCTTGCCATCCGTGAAAGTCAGATTGCCCCGGTTGCCGGTAAACATCCCGCGTGCGGGATCCGCCACGATCTCGCCCGTTGGCAAAACACGGTTTTGCAGGGGCGAGGGGCGCGGCGGGCACATGGATTAGACCATCATTTCCTTGGTGGCCGACAGTTTCAGATCCGGATAGTCACGTTCAACACGGTCGATATCCCATTGCAGGCGCGTCAAAAACACCGGGTCACCGTCATTGTCATGGGCGATGTGCTGTTTGTTGGCATTTACCAGCTTCTCGACTTCGTCCTTGTCGCCGATAATCCAACGAGCGGATGTGAACTGTGATTGCTCGAAACGAACCGGCAGGCCGTATTCCAGCTCGATCCGGCTGGCGAGCACTTCGAACTGAAGCGCGCCGACAACTCCAACAATGAAGCCCGATCCGATGTTCGGTTTGAAGACCTTGGCAGCCCCTTCTTCGGCAAACTGCATCAGCGCCTTTTCAAGGTGTTTGGCCTTCATCGGGTCGCCTGCGCGGACGGTCTGCAGAAGTTCGGGTGCGAAGGAGGGAATGCCGGTGGCGCGGATCATCTCGCCCTCGGTCAGCGTATCGCCGATACGCAGCTGTCCGTGGTTCGGGATGCCGATGATGTCGCCTGCCCATGCCTCTTCCGCCAGTTCGCGGTCGGATGCGAGGAACAGCACTGGATTGGACACGGCCATCGGTTTTTTCGAGCGCACATGGGTCAGCTTCATCCCACGTTTGAAGTGGCCCGAGGCCAAACGCATGAACGCCACGCGGTCGCGGTGCTTCGGGTCCATATTGGCCTGAACCTTGAAGACGAAGCCGGCGACCTTCTTTTCCTCTGGCGCAATCGCGCGAGGATCAGCTTGCTGTGGCTGCGGTTCGGGGCCATAATTCGCGATGCCTTGCATCAGTTCCTGCACACCAAACGAGTTGATCGCCGAGCCGAACCAGATCGGCGTCATGTGGCCTTCCAGTACCGATTGCGGGTCGAGCGTGGGCAGAAGCTCCTTCGCCATCTCGACCTCTTCCAGAAACTTCTCAAGCAGATGCTCAGGCACATGTTCGGCCAATTTCGGATCGTCTAGACCGTTGATCTCGATCGTTTCGGCGACGACGTTTCGGTCGGCGCGGTCCATCAGCTCCAAACGGTCATTCAGTAGGTCATAGGTGCCCATAAAGTCGCGGCCCATGCCGATGGGCCAACTTGCAGGCGACACATCAATGGCCAGGTTTTCTTGAATTTCATCAATGATATCAAAAGTGTCCCGGCTTTCGCGGTCCATTTTGTTACAGAAAGTCAGGATCGGCAGGTCGCGCAGGCGGCAGACCTCGAACAGTTTTTGCGTCTGGCTTTCCACGCCTTTCGCCCCGTCGATCACCATCACGGCCGCGTCTACGGCGGTCAGCGTGCGATAGGTGTCTTCCGAGAAATCCGAGTGGCCGGGCGTGTCCACCAGATTGAAGCGGTACTTGCCGAAATCAAACGACATGGCAGATGCCGAGACCGAGATCCCCCGGTCCTGTTCCATCTTCATAAAGTCCGAGCGCGTGCGCCGCGCTTCGCCCTTTGCGCGCACCTGACCCGCCATCTGAATGGCACCACCATACAGAAGGAATTTCTCGGTCAGGGTCGTCTTGCCAGCATCCGGGTGGCTGATGATCGCAAAGGTGCGACGACGCGCAATCTCGGGCGGCAATTCGGGGCGGTTTGTGTTCGTATCCAACATGGTTTCGCGTATAGCGGCGGGGGCAGGGGCGCGCAATATGCAGGTTGCGTCTTGGTGTGTCTGCCCGCAAGGTGTCGCCCAAGGGAATTTAGCGTGGAGGCCGTCATGGATATGGGAATTAAAGGCAAGAAGGCGCTCGTATGTGCGTCGTCAAAGGGGCTTGGCTTTGGCTGTGCTCAGGCATTGGCGCGTGAAGGCGTGGATCTGGTGATGAACGCGCGGACGGAAGGGCCGTTGTTAGAGGCTGCCGAGAAAATCCGCACAGAGACCGGAGTCGACGTGGTGACCGTCGCCACGGATGTGACAACTGAACAAGGGCGTGCGAAGCTGCTGGCCGCAGCAGGGCAGGCGGACATTCTGGTCACCAATGCGGGCGGGCCGCCCCCCGGCATGTGGTCGGATTGGAGCCGCGAAGATTTCATTGCCGCGTTTGACGCCAATATGCTGACGCCGATTGCGTTGATGCAGGCTTTGATGCCCGGCATGGCCGAACGCGGTTGGGGCCGCGTGGTGAATATTACCAGCCAATCCGTGAAGGCTCCTATTCCGGTTCTTGGCTTGTCCAATACCGCGCGCACGGGGTTGACAGGCTTTGTGGCTGGCACCGCGCGTCAGGTGGCCGCACAGGGTGTGATCATCAACAACCTTCTGCCCGGCATCCACGACACAGACCGTGCTATCGCGTTGGACACCGGCGTGACGCAGGCGCAAGGCATCACGATGGACGAAGCACGCGCGCAGCGATCGGCGGCCATCCCTGCTGGGCGCTATGGGACGCGCGAAGAATTCGGCGCGACCTGCGCCTTCCTGTGTTCGCAGCACGCGGGTTTTATGGTTGGCCAGAACGTCCTTTTGGATGGCGGCGGCGTGAACGCGACCATCTGATCGCGCATATGGGTGGCCGGGGCTTGTGCAATGCCTTGGCGCCCTTACTTAATCCCAACACGAAGCGTTTCCACGGAGAACCCGCATGCGGATGAACACACTTGCCAATGGCGCGCTTGAGGTTAGCGCGCTGTGCCTTGGGTCGATGACTTGGGGATCGACGAACACGCCAGAGGAGGGGCATGACCAGATCGACATGTTTCTGGATCATGGCGGGAACTTCATTGATACGGCCGAAATGTACCCAGTGAACCCGATCTTGGCCGAGCGTTGTGGTGCGTCCGAGGCCACAATCGGCGGTTGGTTGGCCAAAACCGGGCGGCGTGATGACGTGGTGATCGCGACCAAAGTGTCGGGCGATAATCCCGGCTGGAAGCGCAACGGAAAGGGCTATGACGGGACGAACCTCTTTCAGGCTGTGGAGGAGTCCTTAGCCAAGCTGAACACCGATTATATCGACGTCTATCAGACCCACTGGCCCCTGCGTGGAAGCTATGCGTTCCGCCAGAACTGGACCTTTGATCCGTCCGGGCAGAACCGCGATGAGGTAGAGGCCCATATGCGCGATGTTCTGGAAGCGATGGCTGACCTGGTAAAAGGGGGCAAGGTCCGTCACTTTGCCCTGTCCAACGAAAGCGCTTGGGGCACGGCGCAGTGGCTGCGGATCGCCCGTGAGATGGGGGCGCCCGAGGTGGTCTCGGTCCAGAACGAATACAGCCTGATGCATCGCTTGGCAGATACCGATCTGGCAGAGCTGTGCATGAACGAAGGCGTCCGTATCTTGTCTTATTCGCCGCTGGCAACAGGGCTTTTGACAGGCAAGTATCAAAACGGAGCAGTCCCTGCGGGCTCGCGGCTCGAGATTGCGGCGAAGAACGGCTATCCGGATTTAGGCGGGCGTATTACAGACCAAGCTTTCCCGGCGGTGGGCGCCTATCAAGCGGTCGCTGACAAGCACGGTCTTGACCTTGTTCAGATGTCGCTGGCCTTTGTCGTGTCGCGTCCTTTCATGGGATCCACGATCTTTGGTGCGTCCTCGATTCAGCAGTTGGCGCGTATCTTGGACGGTAAGGATCTGGTCCTGTCGGACGAGGTGCTGGCCGATATCGACGCAGCGCACCGGGCGCATCCGATGCCCTTCTAAGACAGGGCTTGAGGATTTCCCGGGCGTGCGGCAGATACGCCCGGGTGAATGAATGAGGTGCCAGATGATTGATCGACGCAAATTGCTGACCATTGGCGGCAGCGCGCTTGTCGGCTCGGCCCTGCCCGCCTGCGTGAGCAACAATGATGGTTTCGAGTTTCATCGCGACACTTCGCGTCGACTAAGCTCGACGACCCGGTTTGATGCGGCGCGCTTTGCGGGGCAGTGGGTGATCCGGGGCGAGTTCGTTCACCCTGGACAACCGCCGCTTTATGGCACGGTGGCGATTGAGCACGGCGCCAAAGGCATCACCGGAATCAGCATCAGTAGCGGTGCAAGCGGACGTGAGCGCTATGATGCGCGGATGGATCGGGCAGGGCGAATTACTGTTGGGAAGCAGCCCTTTGCGACCCAATATTGGGTGCTTTGGGTGGATGCAGATTACCGTACTGCGGCGATCGGCACGCCGTCTGGAAGCTTTGGCTGGATCATCGATCGCAACCGCAAGGGCGGTGATGATCGGATCAAAGCCGCCGCTGACGTGATGATCTTCAACGGCTATGCCAAGAGCCGGCTAAAACTTAGGTAAGAATCTGGACTTGCAGCGGACCGCGCTACGTGCGAGATCGCGACTATGCAAGCTTGGATCCCCATAACAATTCTGGCCGCCTTTTCGCAAAACTTGCGGTTCATGCTGCAAAAGCGGTTGAAAGACACGCAGCTAAGTTCGACCGGGGCGACCTTTGCCCGTTTCGTCTATTCCGCACCCTTGGTGGCGGTGTTGATGACGGCTTATTTCATGGTGACGGGGGTGGAGGTGCCGACCCCCAATGCCCGCTTCTTTGCCTTCGCCTTTTCGGGCGGTATAGCTCAGATCCTAGCTACCATTTGCGTTGTGGCCCTGTTTGCCGAACGCAATTTTGCTGTCGGGATCACCTTCAAGAAAACCGAGGTCGTCTTGACGGCTTTGACCGGGCTTTTGGTGCTGGGCGAAGGGATTGGAACGGCCGGAGTGTTCGCGATCTTTGTTGGGTTCTCCGGGCTGCTTTTGCTGTCAGATCCGCCAGAAGGCGGGCGGGGCTGGCGGCGCTTTTTCAACCGGGCAGCGGCACTTGGTCTGGGTGCTGGGCTGCTTTTTTCCTTCTCGGCCATCGGTTATCGTGGGGCGTCGCTGTCTTTGGACGCAGAAGGTGTCATTGCGCGCGCGGGCTTTACCTTGGCCGTGGTCACAGCATTTCAATCGCTGGTCATGGCGACCTGGATGGTTCTGCGCGAAAAAGGCGAGGTCACGCGGGTTTTCGCCGCTTGGCGCGTTGGCGTGTTGGTTGGGCTCAGTTCGATGGTCGGCAGTTTTTGCTGGTTCACCGCATTCACACTGCAAAACGCAGCCCTTGTGAAGGCGTTAGGGCAGGTCGAGCTGCTGTTTTCCTATGCCGCGACGTTGTTTGTATTCCGCGAGAGCGTCAGCAAGCGCGAATATGCAGGCACGGCGCTAATTTTGGCGTCCGTTCTGGTCTTGGTGCTGTTTCTAAAGTGAAGTTTTAGGTTGCCGCCGACAGGGGACCAACGCCGCCCAGTCGCACAAACAAGCTTTCTTCGTCCGAGTTGTTGAAGAACGGCACCTGCTGAGGTGCGCCCAGATCAGGCAGGTTGCCCACGATCTCGGCCAAAACAACTTCGGTGATGAAGGGCAGATCAAAACGGCGTACATCATCCAATGGGATCCATTGAAGGTGGCTAAGCTCGTCCGATGCGCGCGAGAAATCGTCGATATCCGTTTGCAACTCGTCGGCGTCGACCGCAAAGAACCGCGCATCAAAACGACGCGTGCGACCTTTGGGGGTGATAGCGCGAAACACAAAGGCCATGCCTTTCGCCGAAGGGATAAAGCCTGCATCTGCAAAGCTTTTCCAATCGTCAGGAATGTCGCCGGGCCACGGGCCGGTCTGGCCAAGGATCTGCCCGGTTTCTTCCCATAATTCGCGAATGGCTGCGACCAAAAGTGCCTGTGCTTTTGATGCATCGGCCTGCTGTGCCAGTCGGGTCAAGCAGGGTTCGGAGCCGGCATCTGCTAAGGGGACGTCCATGTCGGTTGCGTCCAGCGCCCCGCCAGGAAAGACGAACTTGTTGGGCATGAAGGCCGCGTTTGCGCCGCGTTGGCCCATAAGAACCTGTGGCCGTGTGGACTTGTCGCGGATCAGAATGACGGTTGCTGCGTCTCGAATGATCTTGGATTTGTCCATGTCGGTCCCTTTCGGCTGGAATTATTTCTTCCCTGCAAACCCGTGCATACGCTTCGCCCACTGAAAGGCAATCATAAAGCCCTTAAAGCGGGGCAGAAGGTAAAGTGACGCAGCGACAGTTCCGACCGTAAAAATGCTGGCCAACATCAGCGGGTCCTGAACGACATGGACGTAAAAGATGTGCAACAGAGGGGCCATCACGTGCCCAACGACAATGATCGTCAGGTAGGCGGGGCCATCATCTGCGCGTTGGTGGTGAAGCTCTTCCCCGCAGACGGTGCAGTCATGATGCACCTTAAGATAGCCTTGAAACAGCTTTCCTGTACCGCAGTTCGGGCACCGCTTGGCCCAGCCTTTGCGCAGGGAAGGTTTCAGCTCGCGCTCTTCCTCGGCGCCGGCTGGCAGTGCATCATTTGCAGTCATCTGTGCGTTCTCGGTCATTGGGTTTCCTCTTTCGCGCATCAGAACATCATACAGAAATTCACATGTAAATCATGCCCAGAAATGTGCTTGCGGCGGGATGTCGCGGAAAATCAAAAAACTGCGACGGAAAGCGCGGGGCCGTGCGTTGAAGATACATAGCGACACCGAAAACAAGGTGCTGCGACAGGCAAGTAACCTTAGGAGAGTACGATGAAACTGACGAAGAAAACTGCTGCTACTGCGATTGCATTGGGCCTCGGGGCTGCGTTGACACTGGGATCAACTGCGGCAATGGCATTCGGCGGAAAAGACGGCGATCGCGGCATGATGGGACGCAAAGGCGGCTTCATGCAGTTGGAGTTTGCTGATGTTGATCTGGACAAGAATGGTCAGATCACTGCGGAAGATCTTCAAGCGGCGGCCGAAGCCCGCTTTGTGGCTGCCGATACAGATGGCGACGGTGCCCTGTCGTTGGATGAAATGAAAGCACAGGCCGAAAAGCGTATGGCCGAGCGGCTGGCCATGAAAGGCAAGGGCAAAGGCGACCGCGCCGAGAAGCGCATGACCAGTATGCTGGAAAGAATGCTGGCCAAGAAAGACGCAGATGGGAACGGCAGTCTGAGCCTTGAGGAAACACTGCCTGAACAGGCCAAGTTCGAGCGCATGATCGACCGGTTCGACACGGATGATGACAATGCCGTGTCGCAGGCCGAGTTTGACGCGGCCAAGCAAGAGATGTCGCAGCGCCACGGCAAACGGGGTGGACATGGCGGCAAAGATTGTGACCGTAAGGGCTGACCTTAACTGGGATGCCCCGCTATCAATGGCGGGGCATCTGCAGATTGTCACCAGGCCGAGATCGGTCTAGGCAGGACGTATGAGTATGGCCTTGGACGCGTATGAAGGGGCATCGGACGAGGCATTGCTGGTGCTTTACGGCAATGGAGATCCGGTGGCTGCACAGCTTCTGACCCACCGGCTTGCGCCGCGGGAGTTGGGCTTTGCCACGCGTCTATTGGGGGGGGACCGGGCCGAGGCCGAAGACGTGGTTCAGGAAGCGATGCTGCGGTTGTGGAAACAGGCCGAAAGCTGGCGCAGCGGAGAGGCGCAGGTCTCGACCTGGTTGTATCGCGTGGTCTCAAATCTGTGTACTGATCGGCTGCGCAAGCGCCGCACGGTCGGGCTGGACGTGGCGGGTGACCCCGAAGATGATCGGCCATCTGCTGTGGACAGCATGATGGATGTGGATCGGGCAAGCGCATTGCAGGATGCATTAAATCGCCTGCCGGACCGGCAACGGGTTGCGGTGACACTGCGGCATATTGAAGGGGCAACCAACCCAGAGATCGCCAAGATCATGGACATCAGCGTCGAGGCGGTGGAAAGTCTTACCGCCCGGGGTAAACGGGCTTTGGCCAAGGATTTGGCTGGCCGACGCAAGGAATTGGGATATGACGAAACCTGATAAGACACAGCTGGACGACGATGACCTGGAGCTGTTCTTTGAGGCAGCGCGCCGTGATGCGCCAAAGCCATCCGAGGCGTTTCTTTCGGCCATCATGGCGGATGCTCAGACCCAATTGCCAAACGTGCAAACCAAGCCTGCCACACTGCAAAAACAGGGCTGGCTAGGGTCCATCCTGTCCGCGATTGGTGGCTGGCCTGCCGCGGCTGGGCTTGCAACCGCTACAGTTGCTGGCGTGTGGATCGGCTTTACGCAGCCCGTGCAGTTGGAAACTCTGTCTGGTGGCTTGGTCCTAGCCGGCGACTATGTCATCAGCGACGCGTCATATGTGCTGGAAGACCTTACACCGGGCTATCTTGGCACCAGTATTTTTGCAGAAGATGAGGGATGAACATGTCTGATCAGACCCCACAATCTGAAACCCGCCCCCGCCGCCGCTGGTCACGGTGGGTCTTGGTTGCGTCATTGACGGTAAATTTGCTTGTTCTTGGGCTTGTGGTCGGGGCGAATTTCTCGGGCCATCGCGGGCATGACTTTGATCACCGGGGCCCAGAACGAGGGGCCATTCGGGATCTGGGTTTTGGTCCAATTGCCAAAGCGCTGGACGACAAGGACCGTCGCGAGATTGGCCGCGCGTTCCGTCGCGAAAGCGGATCGTTCAAGGAAAACCGCGCCGCACTCGAGCAGGATTTCAACACGCTTTTGCAGGTTCTGCGCAGCGACCGTTTTGATCCGGTACGCTTTGAAACGGCTCTATCCGCACAAGCCGACCGGTTGCGCGCCCGTGGTGAAACATTGCGCAAATTGGTGGCGGAAAAGGTTGCGGCCATGTCCGTTGATGAGCGAAATGCGTTTGCAGATCGACTGGAAGATGCAGTGGATCGTAAATCCAGTCGCAAATCCCATTGATGGCGATGCTGCCGCCAGATCAGGCGGCGGAACGACCAAAGGTCACAACATTCCGGCCATCGGATTTCGAGGCATAGAGCGCCTGATCGGCTGCTTGCGTCAATTCATGCGCACTGCGAGCATCATTTTTCATGTCGCCCCATACGGCGACACCAACCGAGACTGTGACACGGATTGGGAACGTCGCGTCGGCGACATCAATCGGGTGATCTCCAATGGCACGCCGCAAGCGCTCTGCCATGGTGGCCACGTCTTGGCTGCTGACATCGGGTAGGGCGACCATGAACTCTTCCCCGCCAAAGCGCGCCAGCAGATCAAACTCGCGCAGGTTGTTGCGCAGGCGGTTCGCCACCTCGACCAGCACCTGGTCACCGACACCATGCCCGAACCTGTCATTGATGGATTTGAAGTGATCCAGATCCAATACGAGGATTGCATAGGGTTGCCCGTTGGTCAGGGCCTCTTGCTCTAGCCGGTTCAAATAGCTTTGCGCATAGCGCCGGTTGTGAAGCCCCGTCAGAGGATCCTGCACGGCCAGTGACAAATCTTGGTCAAAGCGTTTGCGTAGCGTGTCCAGCTCTCGCTTGCGAGCCAGAAGGGCCTTCAGGCGTAACGCAAGTTCAGCAGCTTGAAACCCCACATGCAAAATGGCGTCGGCACCAAGATCCAATGCCATGGCACCATCGCTTGGCCGCTCCTCATCCGGCACAACGATGATGATAGCATGACGGGTACGCACACGCGCACGGAGTTCACTGACAAGACGAAGCCCATCGGAATCTTCGTCTAAGGATGCGCTGATGATGAAAGCGTCTGGCACAGTGTTAACGGCATTCATGTCGCCAAGTGCTTGCACTTTGGTCATGACATTTAATCGGTGTGGAAGTTCAGTTCCCAAGGTGCGCCGCCAAAGAAGACCCGTTTCCGGGTCAGGTGCAACTAGGGCGATATGCGCCGCAGGTACAAAGCTTGCCGCACTTTCTGCGCAGCCGAATTTTGCCGAAGTATCGCGATGGCGGGTGACTTCCTCGCAGGTGGCGCGGGCGCGGATAAGGTTTCGTACCATAGCCGATAGCGTGCTTTCCTTGACGCCGCGCGAATAAACATCATCCGCTCCAGCCTGTAGGGCTGCGTTGCGGGCAGCTGGGCCGTCTTTCTCGGCAAAGAGGATTACGGGGATTGAGCGCAGGATTGGGTCGCTCTTAAGAGACGTGCAGACTGACAGGTTTTGAACAGCCTGACCGCGACCCAAAATGATCAGGTCGGGCTGCGCCCGCCGTGCTGTATCCAGCACGTCATCAACCTGTTCGACCTGAATGACATCATAGCCTGAAACCGTCAGCTTAACTTTCAGGACAATGCGATTGGTCGCAAGGTCGTCAGCTATAAGGATCCTTCCGCTCATATGACCTGTCTGTTAAAAGTTGAACTAAGTGGTGTGGATATTGCGCGCTATTGGTTAAGAAATCCTTTCCAAATGAAAAGGAGTGTTAATGTGACATCTGATCAAGCGGAGCGGATTGCGCTGAATATGCTGGTCTGGCTGGTCTCGAATGACGAACTGCTGCCAGTGTTCATGGGAGCGACCGGAGCAGGGCAGGATGACCTCCGAGAACGAGCGGGCGATCCCGAGTTTTTGGCCGCAATGTTGGATTTCTTAATGATGGATGATCGATGGATCATTCAAGCCTGCGATGCGCAGGGATTGGCCTATGATCAAATTTTGCGGATTCGCAAAGCTATGCCCGGAGGGGCGGAAATGCACTGGACCTGAGCATCCGTTAGCGGCAGGGTGCCTTTGAAAACAAAGGTAGGAACCCTCATGACCATCAAAGCCCTTCTCTTCGACAAGGACGGTACGCTGTTCCATTTTAAAGCAACATGGGAGGCATGGGCTCACGCGGTTCTCCTGCGCTTGACAGATGGTGATCATGCGCGTGCGTCCGAGGTTGGGCGGGATGTCGGGTTTGATATGGAGTCTTGCTCTTTTGCCCGCGATAGCGTCGTGATTGCAGGTACGCCAGCCGAGATCGTCGAGGCGTTGAAAAAACATTTTGATATTACAACTATCGCACTGGAAACTATCCTTAACGACGAAGCCGCGACTGCGCCTCAGGTCGAGGCCGTACCCCTCGTTCCCTACATGGAAAGCTTGCGTGCTAGAGGTTTGGCCCTTGGTGTGGCAACCAACGATGCCGAACGTCCGGCGCGCCAACATCTGACCGGAGCGGGCGTGTCGGACCTGCTCGACTTCATCTCGGGCTATGACAGCGGCAATGGTGTCAAGCCTGATGCGGCCCCCTGTCTTGCTTTCGCGCGCGAAATTGACGTGCCAGCAGGGCAGGTCGCTATGGTCGGGGACAGTCTACATGATTTAAAGGCGGGTCGCGCGGCCGGTATGCGAACAATTGGTGTTTTGACCGGTTTGGCCACGCAGGACGAGCTATCCCCCTTCGCCGACGTGGTTCTCCGCGACATCGGAGAAATTCCAGCGTGGCTTGATCAACAAGCATAATCGATGTGCGCAGATTTCCGAATTGTTAAGATATCTTGCATAGCAATATCTATGTGAACTGACGCGTGTGATGATGATGCATGGCTTGATTCTTTGGATATTCGAATCCTTTGTGCGCCTGACCTATGGGGATCAGGTCTGGGAAAAAGTGCTTTCTGATCTTGATCTCCATCTTCACTCGGTTGAGCCGATGTTTCACTATGATGACCAGATTGGCTTGTCCATTCTGCGACAGTTGTCGATTGAACAGAAACGCGACAGGCATTCTTTGCTCGAGGATTTCGGCACGTTCCTTGTCACGGACGCGCGCGTCGAACGCGTGCGTCGCCTACTGCGGTTTGGCGGGGTCGACTTTACCGAATTTCTACACTCGCTCGAGGATCTCAAGGGGCGCGCACGGCTAGCTGTTCCCGATCTGATTTTGCCTGAGATGCAGGTGGATGAAACTCATCCCCATCGTTTTGAGATTACCTGTGAAAACATTCCGGTAGGCGCTCCGTACGTTCTTTTGGGCGCGCTGCGCGCATTGGCGGATGATTATGGCTCGCTGGTGTTTCTCGAGGTCAGCGAGGAAAAAAGTAGTGGCGTTGTGATATTAGCGAGCCTGCTGGAAAGCCAGCACGCCGAGGGTCGTGAGTTCCTTTGGGCGACGGAAGGTGCACCATGAATATCGAACGCCCCATTTCGCTGACTTATGGCGCTTTGGACCATGTGCTGCCAATGCATATGATGATCGACAGCAATGGTATTGTGCAGCACGCCGGGCCTACGATTCAGAAGGTGTTCTCGAACCGTAAAATTGTGGGCCGTAATGTTTTCGGGCTGCTTGAGCTGAGGCGTCCTCGGAACATCACTCGGATCGAGGACGTGGCGAAGATCGATGCTAAACGTGTGCAGCTGCGCACCCGCGATTCATTTCATACCCCGTTAACCGGGGCGGTGGCGTTGATGCCGGGTCTTGACTATGTGCTGCTGAACCTTTCATTTGGGTATTCAATCGCTGAAGCAGTCGTGCGATATGAGTTGGCGGGGTCGGATTTTGCACCGACAGACTTGGCTGTCGAGATGCTCTATCTGGTTGAGGCGAAGTCTGCCGCGATGGATATCGCCAGCCAGCTGGCCCATCGGCTGCAGGACGAAAAGGAAATGGCACAGTCCCAAGCGTTGACCGACGGATTAACCGGCTTGGCTAACCGTCGGGCCCTTGACGTTCGGCTGGATCGGCAGTTGTTGCGAAAAATGCCGTTCTCACTTATGCATCTGGATTTGGATTTTTTCAAATCTGTGAATGACACTTACGGCCACGCCGCAGGAGATGCAGTGCTGGAAGCCGTGGCGCAGATCTTATGTGATGAAACGCGTAGAGACGATCTGGTTGCGCGCGTTGGTGGTGATGAGTTCGTGATCGTCTTGGATGATCAAGTGGATCCCACGGTTTTAGAACAGATCGCAGCTAGATTGATCAAGTGTATTGAAGCACCAATTGTTTTCCAAGGGCGGGAATGTAAAGTTTCCGCAAGTATTGGTGTGGTGTCCTCAACAAGCTATACCTCTCCTGATCCGGCTTTGATGGCTGACGATGCAGACAAAGCGCTCTACGCATCAAAACACGCCGGACGCGCGGCCTACACGATTGCCGGGTCTTGAGTGCGCGTATGACTATGCTCGTTAGGTTGGGTATTGGACATAGCCTCGCCCCATCTAGCTCCCATACAGTCGGAGTTGCAGTGTCGTGACTATTGCGCGTAGGCCAATTCGTCGCGACGATGCCGACTTGCGCATCATTTATCTATACAACTGTTTGGTGGACGCCGATGAGATTACTCGGGCCATCTTGAGATGAAATCTGAACGGTTCGCGGATGTCTTAGGCCCATACCTGTTCGGAGAAATTGCTTAGGGTATCTGGCGTCAGAACGCGCGGGGACAGAAAAGACCTGCGATCTGATTGGCTGATAGGGCGCGTTGCACAGCGGATGAGCGGATCGGGTGTGTTGCCTTCGAAAAGGCTGCTGATCGAACTAAAGATAGATGCAGAAATGCGGTTAATTTGGGAATAGTTTCTAGTTTCAGTCTGCTATTCCGCATGAGCGACACAAGCTGCATATCGCAAGTCTCGAAGGGAATTCCAACTGGCAGCCCGTAGGGGAATCGAACCCCTCTTTCCAGGTTGAAAACCTGGCGTCCTAACCGATAGACGAACGGGCCACTCTGTTGGTAGGCGGGTTATTAGGCGAGCCAATTTGCAAGCGCAAGAGCTGAAATGCGCGAAGTGCAAAAAAGTTTTACAAAGACAGGAACCAATTGAAGTCGCGCAATAGAAGCGCAATCTGATGGAAAGGTGTCTTTGCTGTAGGGGAATAAATGGCAGCCCGTACGAGAATCGAACTCGTCTTTCCAGGTTGAAAACCTGGCGTCCTAACCGATAGACGAACGGGCCACGCTGTGGTGAGGGGTTTTTATGTCAAAGCCCTGTGTCGCGCAAGGGGCATTTTCACTTTTTTACACCTTCAGAAAGTCGATGAATTTCAGGCCTTTGCGGCGTCTTCCAGGCGAAGCTGGGGGCTAAGGCGTCCCTGCCATTGATTAACTTCGAGTCGCCCAGCCAAATGAAATCTGGCGCCGCTATGTTGCTCTAGCATCGGGCCCAATGGGCCATCAAACGCGCCAAACGCAATTGCATCAATGCGTGTGCCCAGCCCATCGCCAAAGCTGACTTTCAGATGGTTTTGCCCGACGCGTTTGGCAAACATGATCTGCACATCTGGAAAGACGAAACGCGGAGCAGGGGCAGAGGCGCCAAAGGGACCTGCCTCTTCCAAGCTTTCAATCAGCTCGATCGTAGCGGCCGAGGGCATGAGAATACCGTCGACACGCAGATCGGCAGCACCCAGATCGTCTGCACCCTGTTTCACCAGCAACTCGGTCAGGCGCTCCATTGCGGGGGCTAATTGATCGCGGGTCAGGCTGAGGCCCGCTGCCATCTTGTGCCCTCCGCCCTTTTCGATCAATCCGTCCGCCGCGAGCTTCTGGATGGCTGCACCAAGGTCAATACCCGATACGGACCGGCCCGAGCCTTTGCCGTCGTCGGCGTCAAAGCCGATGACAATTGCAGGTCGGTTTGTTGTTTCCTTCAGGCGGCTGGCGACAATGCCGACCACGCCGGGATGCCAGCCATCGCCGGCGGCCCAGACCAGCGGCGCAGTCAGCCCGCGGTCTTCAGCCTGTTCCAGCGCCAGATCTTGCACACGTGCTTCGATTTCGCGGCGTTCACTATTGAGTTCATTCAGCTTTTCGGCAATCGCGCTGGCTTCGTTCGCGTCAGTAGTGGACAGAAGGCGCGTGCCCAGATCCGCCTTTCCAATTCGTCCGCCGGCATTCACGCGCGGTCCCATCAGATAGCCAAGGTGATAGGCGCGAGGTGCTTCGTTCAAGCCAGCCACATCAGCCAGTGCGACCATGCCCGGGCGGGCGCGGCGGGCCATGATCTTCAAGCCTTGGCGGACAAAAGCGCGGTTGGCGTGGATCAGGGGCGCAACATCTGCGACTGTGCCAAGTGCGACAAGATCCAGCATAGAAATCAGGTCCGGCCCTTTGCGCCCACCTTCGCGCAGCAGGCGGCCGATCTCGACCAGCACAAGGAACACAACGCCCGCGGCGCAGAGGTATCCGGGCGCGTCGGCCTCGTCCTGACGGTTGGGGTTCACCACCGCATTCGCGTCGGGCAGGGTTTCCGCACCAAGGTGATGGTCCAGCACGATCACATCTGCCCCTTTGGCGCGCGCGGCCGCGATGGGGTCAAAGCTAAGCGTGCCGCAATCGACGCAGATGATCAGGCTGTGATCAACGGCAAGCGTCTCCATCGCGGGTGTGTTGGGGCCATAACCTTCGTCGATCCGATCCGGAATATAGAGCGTAATCTGACGCCCCATCTGACGGAACCAATCGATCAACAGCGTGGCCGATGTCGCGCCATCCACGTCATAGTCAGCAAACACAGCAATGCGTTCGTTGTGATCAAAACCCGCCAAAATGCGTGTGGCGGCTTTGTCCATGTCTTTCAGTTTTCGGGGGTCAGGAAGGAGCTCGCGCAGGGTTGGGTCGAGAAACCCGGTGGCTTCATGCGGGGGGATGCCGCGTTGGGCCAGTAATGTACACAGCGGCAGGGGCAGGGATGTGTGCTGAGAAATGGCCTCGGCCTGTCGTTCGACTTCGGTCGACGGACCAATCCATTTCCGCCCGGTCAGAGAGCTTTCGACCCCAAGAAATGCGCTCATGCAAGCACCTGATCGGTCGAGGTGACAGCGGCGAATTCGCCGTTCAACTGGTCCAATGCTGAGATATGGATTTCTTCTGCAGTCATGGCTGCCCCGGTACGCCAACTGTTGTCTGCGTTGCCCGCGAAGGTGGCGCAGGCGTCATGGACCAGCGTGGCGCTGAAGCCCAAATTGGCAGCCATGCGCGTGGTCGTCGACACGCAATGGGGGGTGGTCAGGCCGCAGATTGTGACCTGTTCGACACCCTGCTTCTGCAACAGTTTCTCGAGACGGGTGCCAATAAAGGCTGAATTTACATGTTTGGTTAGAACGGGTTCACCGTCGCGCGGCGCAACCATGGATTTCAGCGCAATCAGCCCGCCATCCGGGTTCAGGGGACTTCCCGCTGTGGTCGACAGGTGCTGGATGTGAAAGACGGGCGCGTCTTGCGCCCGCCAATGGGACAGAAGCCGGGCTGCATTTGCCTCGGCTTCTGGATTGTTGCGCGTACCCCAAACCGGGTCGTCAAACCCTTCCTGAATATCGATCAGGATCAGGGCGCCCAGCGTCATTTAGCGGTGACGGGGTTGCGATAAATCATGCGACGGACCGAACCGGTTTTCGAGCGCATCAGCAGCGTCTCGGTGGTCAGCCAGCCGGGTTCGCGCTTGATGCCGGACACGATCGAACCATCGGTGACGCCGGTGGCTGCAAAGATCACGTCAGCGGTGACCATTTCGTCGCGCGAATAGATGCGATCCAGATCCGTAATGCCGGCTTTGGCCGCACGGCCACGTTCGTCATCATTGCGGAAGGTCAGTTGCCCCCACATCTGACCACCCATGCATTTCAGCGCGGATGCTGCCAGAACGCCTTCAGGCGCGCCACCACGACCCATATACATGTCGATGCCGGTGATTTCGGCTTCGGCACAGTGGATCACGCCCGCAACGTCACCATCGGTGATCAGGCGAATGGCGGCTCCGGTCGAGCGGATGCCCTCGATCATATCTTCATGGCGCGGACGTTCCAGAACGCAGACAGTGATGTCCTTGGTTTCGCAGCCTTTGGCCTTGGCCAGAGCTTCGACGCGTTCTTTCGGCGACATGTCCAGCGATACCACGTCCTTCGGATAGCCCGGGCCGATGGCCAGCTTTTCCATGTAAACGTCAGGCGCATGCAGCAAAGTGCCACGCGGTGCCATCGCGATCACGGTCAACGCGTTCGGCATGTCTTTGGCGGTCAGTGTGGTGCCTTCCAGAGGGTCCAGTGCGATGTCCACAGCGGGCCCCTCGCCGGTGCCGACCTCTTCGCCGATATACAGCATTGGGGCTTCGTCCCGCTCGCCTTCACCGATGACCACGGTGCCTTGAATGTCCAGCAGGTTCAACTGGTCGCGCATGGCGTTAACGGCAGCTTGGTCTGCAGCTTTTTCATCTCCGCGACCCACAAGGTCGGCGCTGGCCGTGGCGGCGGCTTCGGAAACACGTGCCAGACCAAGCGAAAGCAAACGGTCGGCGAAAACGACTTTATCGGCCATAGGGGGCAATCCTCACTGTCTCTACTCGTGAATCGGTTTAAGGGCCGAGAGGGACAGGGGCAAGCGGATTACGCGGCGAAAGGGCGCTGTGCCCTATGTTTCAGGGCGTTTGTCGCAGATCCGGGCTGCGAATAAGGCCCTGAAACAGCAAGGCGATCATGACCCCGTTCAGGATATGCCAGATGAAATGGGTGCCGGTTGGCCAGATTTCGCATATATGCATGTCGAGCGTGCGGAATGTGAGCGATATCATGAAGGTGATCGTTGCCGCCGTGACCCAAGACGCGATCTGATGGCCACTGCGACGGGTCATAAAGGTAAATACCAGAAGCGCCAACACCGCAGGCAGATATTGCTCGGAACCGTTCAGAAGGCTTTTTTCGGCAGCGTGGCCGTGGTCATGATCATGAATCAGCGGGGTGGCGATCTCGTCCGATGTGGCGGGGGGGTGTTCGGATTGATTGTCGGCCCCGTCGCCTCCGAAGGCTATGAGCACGGCAATCAAGGTGGCGGCAATCGCGACGCCGATTCCGAGCGCTCCGGGTTTGATGCCTGCGATGCGACGCAATGCGACCAGCACGAACAGGGCGACGAATGTCCAGATTGGGATGACGTCTGCCAGCTCGGCCCAAGCGTTTGCTAAAGTGTGGAACAGGAAACTGCCCACGCCGATCATTGCGGCCAGCAGGATCAGGATGCCGGTCATCAGATCCAGCCGGTCACGGCGTTTTGCTTCAATCCAGCCCCAGACCGCCGCCAGAATGAATGAAATATTCGAAATCGCGTTCAGCGGCTCGGCCCAGAAAGCTGTGCCGACGCGTTCGCAATAGATGTCAATCGGTGTGAACCAATCCATAAGCGCCTCCCTTTCAGGTTGCACTTTGTCGGCTCGTTGCAAGCAGGTCCAGTATCAAGCGCGCTGACGTCGCGAAAGGCGCGGTGGCTGGTTGCCTTAAAGGTTTTCGATACGGATCGCGACGGGGGCGCCGTCCACGACACCCGTGTCTGCAAAGCCTTGGATCGCCGCGTCCAGCGCGTCGCGGGTGCATTTATGGGTCACGATCAAGACCGGGGCTAACTTCTCGTCATGGCTGGTCTGGCGCATGCGGTTGATCGAAACGCCGGCGTCGCCCAGAACGGCGGCGACTTTGGCCATCGCGCCGGGTTTGTCCAACAGTGACATGCGCAGGTAATAGGGCGCAGGCTTCGCGGCCTTCGCACCGGTGACCGGGCGCAGGGTTGTCGCAGGCTGTCCGAAGGTCGGGATCCGAATGCCACGTGCAATATCCATCACATCGCCCATTACCGCGCTTGCGGTTGGGCCTTCGCCCGCTCCGGGGCCACGCAGAACAACCTGTTCCACCGCGTCGCCTTCAACAACGACCATATTGGTGCCGCCTTCCAGCTGACCCAGCGGTGATGTTGCGGGCACAAGGCATGGCGACATGCGCTGCTCCAGCCCGCGGCCAGTCATCTGAGCGACCCCCAGAAGCTTGATGCGGAAGCCCATTTCGGCTGCGTGTTCAATGTCTTCTAGCTGGATGCGCTGGATGCCTTCCAGCTCGACCGCGTCGAAATTGACCTGTGTGCCAAAGGCGATGGAGGACAGGATCGACAGTTTATGACCCGCGTCAATGCCGCCGACGTCAAGGTTGGGATCCGCTTCCAGATAGCCAAGCTCGGCGCATTCATCGAACAGCGCGTTATAGCCACGGCCCGTCGCCTGCATCTGTGTCAGGATATAGTTACAGGTGCCGTTCATTACGCCCATGATGCGGGTGATCTCGTTCCCTGCCAGACCTTCCAGCAGCGACTTGATGATCGGGATGCCGCCGGCAACAGCAGCCTCATAGCGGATGCGCACGCCTGCAGCTTCAGCAGCCAGCGCCAACTCCTGGCCGTGATGGGCCAGAAGTGCTTTGTTCGCAGTCACGATGTCTTTGCCTGCGGCAATTGCGGCTTCGACCGAGTCCTTTGCCGGGCCGCCGTCGCCGCCCATCAGCTCGACAAATACGTCAACGTCGTCGCGTTTCGCCAGCGCGACAGGATCGTCTTCCCACGCATAGTCGGATAGATCCACGCCACGATCCTTGTCTTTTGATCGGGCAGAGACGGCGGTGATGACGACCGGACGGCCCGCGCGATCTTGCAGCAATGCAGCCTGACGACGAATGATTTTCACAACGCCGATGCCGACGGTGCCAAGACCTGCAATTCCAAGGCGCAGGGGGGCGGTATCTGTCATGTCGGTCTCCGTCGGCTAGATATGTGTCCAGCGACGTGTAGCCAAAGCGGCAAGGCTGTGCAATCCACGGCGCACTTGCAGGGTAGGATTTGTTGTTGAAATCATCGGCGAGCGCGCCGTGTCGTGGTTTACCCGTCCCCGACCGTCGTTCGGCGCAGGCGCTCGGCCCGTGCCCGTAATGCGGCGGCGCGAGTGGCGAGTGAATCTGTACCATAGCCCCCGTGATCCTCAGGGACCTGCGCCAGAAGGTCATTCATTGACACGATCTTGGGGTAGGGTGCATTCGCTGTCGCGTCGTCCGCGAAGTCGGGGATGTCAGAACAAGCTGTCAGCGCGACGAACCCAATAAATAAACAGGTCTGAAACGGGCGTGTCATGCTGGGGATCCTTAGGCAGTGCTCTTGCGTGACAATAGACAGGCGTGGCGGGCGCTGCAAGGCAACATGATATGCTCAGTAAGTAGTGGCGAAGCATTGCAAAAAGCTTTGATATGAACGTTTGTTCATTTAACACTACCCTATGGCGCGAAAAACTGGATCCCACAGCGAAATAACTGGCCCCCGCGTCCGTGCGGCGGCGCTGACCCTTTTTGCACAGCATGGCTTTGCGGCCGTGTCCATGCGCCAGATTGCGCGCGAGGTAGGGGTTCAGGCCGGTGCGTTGTACTTATACACAAAGGACAAGCAAAGTCTGCTTTTCGATCTGATGCGCACGCATATGGACGAATTGCTGGCGGCATGGGCGGATGAACCCAAGGGCCAAAGCGCGTTGGATGCGCTTCAAGCGTTTTCCCGCTTTCACATCCGATTCCACCTTGAACGCCCAGAGGCCGTTTTCATCGCCTATATGGAACTACGGAATCTGACCGACGAGAATTTTGCGGCGATCGAAGCGTTACGTCGTCAATACGAAGGCGAGCTAGAGGCAATCCTGCGTGCAGGGCAAGACGCGGGCGAACTGGATCTATCCGATATACGCTTAAGCTCGATGGCAATTATCGCCATGTTGACTGGGGTAAACACCTGGTATCGCGAGGGCGGGCGTCTATCGCGCGAAGCTGTTGCCGATCGTTACTGGGATATGGTGCGCGGCGCCGTCGGTGCGTGAGCACTGGACTCTTTGATCCATGACGACAATATATAGCCTATGTCTCTGCCACCCGGATTTTTGGATGAACTGCGCACGCGCCTCAGTCTGACACAGGTTGTTGGGCGCAAGGTTATGTGGGATCAGCGCAAGTCCAATCAGGCCAAAGGTGACATGTGGGCGCCATGCCCCTTCCATCAGGAAAAAACCGCGTCTTTTCATGTGGATGACCAGAAGGGATTCTATTACTGCTTCGGCTGTCATGCAAAGGGGGACGCGATCAGTTTCGTGAAAGAGACCGAGAATGTCTCGTTCATCGAAGCGGTTGAAATTCTCGCGGGCGAGGCTGGCATGAAGATGCCCGCCCGTGATCCGAAGGCGCAGGAAAAGGCCGACCGGCGCACTCAGTTGATCGAGGTTATGGAGATGGCGGTCAATCATTTCCGCCTTATGCTGAAGACCGGTGCCGGGGCCGAA
Organism: Aliiroseovarius halocynthiae; assembly: GCF_007004645.1. Taxonomy (GTDB): domain Bacteria; phylum Pseudomonadota; class Alphaproteobacteria; order Rhodobacterales; family Rhodobacteraceae; genus Aliiroseovarius; species Aliiroseovarius halocynthiae. The sequence goes on from NZ_ML660019.1 coordinate 970,638, forward strand.
GCGCGCGCGTATCTGACCCGCCGTGGACTGACTGAAGCAGCCTTGGATCGCTGGGAAATCGGCTTCGCGCCGGATGCGTGGCAGGGGTTGTGGGATCATTTGAAGGGCAAGAATGTCGAGGATGATTTGATCCTTGGCGCGGGGCTGGCCAAGCCCAGCCAGAAGGGCGGCAAGCCCTATGACACGTTCCGCGGTCGCATCATGTTCCCCATCCGCGATGCACGCGGCCGCGCGATTGCTTTTGGCGGTCGTGCGATGGACCCGAACGACAACGCCAAGTATTTGAATTCGCCCGAGACAGAGCTGTTTGATAAAGGCCGCAACCTTTACAACCACGGACCCGCCCGCGAGGCGGCGGGAAAAGGCCAGCCGCTGATCGTCGCCGAAGGCTATATGGACGTGATTGCCCTGTCAGAGGCTGGGTTTAATGCGACCGTTGCGCCGCTGGGTACCGCGATTACCGAAGACCAGCTGCGCCTTCTGTGGCGCATTGCACCCGAGCCGATCATCGCGCTGGATGGCGATACGGCGGGCCTGCGTGCCGCGATGCGGGTGATCGATAACTCTTTGCCCATGCTTGAAGCGGGGCAAAGCCTGCGCTTTTCAATCATGCCGGAAGGCAAAGACCCGGATGACCTTCTGAAAGAAAGCGGTGCCAGCGCGATGAAAACCTTGATCAACGGCGCAATTCCTATGGTTGATCTGCTTTGGCGGCGGGAAACCGAAGGCAAGGTTTTTGACAGCCCCGAACGCAAGGCCGCATTGGATAAAGATCTGCGCATTGCAATCGCCCGCATTCAGGATCCGTCGATTCGCAATCACTATGGTCAGGCCATCAAGGACAAACGGTGGGAGTTGTTCCGGTCCCGCCCGCCGCAACAGGGCGGGGGAAAGAAGCCATGGGCGCCCGGCGGGCGGCGCGGCTGGCAGGCAACGCCTCCGGTTTTGGCGTCCACCAAAGGATCAGTGCTGGCAAGCGCAGACGAGCGGGCACAGGATGCCCTGCGCGAGGCCGTGATTCTGGCCATTTTGATCCGCCGTCCCGATATGCTGGATCAAGTGGAAAGCCGGATGGAGCGTTTGGATATGATTGGTCCAGACCATGACGCGATGCTTGGCTGTATCCTGTCTGCCGCGCATGCTGGGGCTGACGCCTTAGAGGAGCGATTGCTGAACCATGTGGGCGGCGATGTGCTGGACCGCCTGTTCTCGCTGAACCATGTGCGTATCGCGCCGGGAATTCGGCTAAGCGAAGACGATGAGATCGTGCAAGCCTGCTTGAACGAAGAGCTTGCCAAGCTCGAGGCGAAACGCGGGGTGGTGCGGGAAATTCAAGATGCCGAAGCTGACATGGACGCCCTTCCTGATGAGGGCGTTACATGGCGTTTGGGGCAGGCAGCCGAGGCACGCAACAAGGCATTGCGTAGCCAGACGGAAGATAAAACCACTTACGAGATTGCCGACAACGGCACCCTGATGGACCGCGACGAACGGGAAGCGCTTGACGCATTGCTGGCACAGATCGACCCGTCGAAGGGAAAAAAACACTGATGCGCACGGCAGGTGCTGCCGTCTGCTTGCAAACAGGGCCTAAAGCACCCACCTTACCACTGTGGGCGAATCACTGATTCGGATCTGTGACGTCCAACCCGAATCACCCTAAGCGCGGGTGGCTGATGGCAGGGGGCACTCTGTCGGACCAGATCAGCCCATCACGCGCCTTTCGTGCAAGGAGAGCCCATGGCTGCCAAGGACACCGCCAACGATCAAAAAGACGAGCAGCACGCCGAGCCGATGACGGACATGTCGCAAGCTGCGGTCAAGAAGATGATCGCCGAAGCGCGCGAGCGTGGCTATATTACCTACGATCAGCTGAATCAGGTTTTGCCACCTGAACAGGTCAGCTCGGAACAGATCGAGGATGTGATGTCGATGCTGTCCGAGATGGGCATCAACATCATCGAAGATGAAGAGGCGGAAGAGGAAGACAAGGGCTCGACCGAAGTCGTTGTGAAGAACGCTGGCGGTGAAGTGGCCGTTGCGGGCGCTGAGACCGAAAAGCTGGACCGTACCGATGACCCGGTACGTATGTATCTGCGCGAAATGGGGTCGGTCGAACTGCTTAGCCGTGAAGGCGAGATCGCCATCGCCAAACGGATCGAAGCTGGCCGCAATACAATGATCGCCGGGCTGTGCGAAAGCCCGCTGACTTTCCAGGCGATTACCATTTGGCGCGACGAACTTCTGAACGAAGACATTCTTCTGCGTGACGTAATCGATCTTGATGCGACCTTTGGCAATCAGCTGGATGATGACGACGAAGAAGATGTCACACCCGCTGCCAATGGTGCTGAAGCACCTTCTTCCGAAAAGAAGGAAAAGGCACAAGAACTGGACGCAGACGGCAATCCGATTGCCAATGACGATGATGATGACGACGAGGATGAAGCAGCCAACATGTCGCTGGCTGCGATGGAAGCCGCGCTGAAACCGCGCGTGCTTGAGACCCTCGAATTGATCGCCCGCGATTACGAAATGCTGTCGGAAATGCAGGACCTGCGGATGTCCGCGACACTGAACGAAGATGACAGCTTCTCGAAGAAGGAAGAGGGTGCGTATCAGAAGCTGCGCTCGGAAATCGTGCTGCTGGTGAACGAACTGCACCTGCATAACAACCGTATCGAAGCGCTTGTTGACCAGCTCTATGGCATCAATCGCCGCATCATGTCGATTGACTCGTCCATGGTGAAACTTGCCGACCAAGCCCGTATTAACCGTCGTGAATTCGTCGAAGCCTATCGTGGCCGGGAATTGGACCCGACATGGCTGGACGAGATGGGTGAGAAGACCGGCCGTGCATGGCAAAGCTTCATCGAACGCTCAACTGACAAGGTTGAAAAACTGCGCGGAGACATGGCGCAAGTTGGTCAGTATGTCGGTGTCGACATTCCTGAATTCCGCCGCATCGTGCAGCAGGTTCAGAAGGGTGAGAAAGAGGCGCGTCAGGCCAAGAAGGAAATGGTGGAAGCCAACCTGCGCCTGGTCATCTCGATCGCCAAGAAATACACCAACCGCGGCCTGCAATTCCTTGATCTTATTCAGGAAGGTAACATCGGCCTAATGAAGGCGGTGGACAAATTTGAATACCGTCGCGGTTACAAATTCTCGACCTATGCGACGTGGTGGATCCGTCAGGCAATCACCCGCTCGATTGCTGATCAGGCCCGCACCATCCGTATTCCGGTCCATATGATCGAAACGATCAACAAGCTGGTCCGGACCGGTCGCCAGATGCTGCACGAGATCGGCCGCGAGCCGACCCCGGAAGAACTGGCCGAGAAGCTGCAAATGCCGCTTGAGAAGGTCCGTAAGGTGATGAAAATCGCCAAAGAGCCGATCTCTCTGGAGACGCCAATTGGCGACGAGGAAGACAGCCAGCTGGGTGATTTCATCGAGGATAAGAATGCCGTCCTTCCGTTGGACAGCGCCATTCAGGAAAACCTCAAGGAAACTACGACCCGCGTTCTGGCGTCGCTTACGCCGCGTGAAGAACGTGTGCTTCGGATGCGTTTTGGTATCGGCATGAACACGGATCACACTCTGGAAGAAGTGGGCCAACAGTTCAGCGTGACCCGCGAACGGATCCGTCAGATCGAAGCCAAGGCGCTGCGGAAACTGAAGCACCCCAGCCGGTCGCGAAAGCTGAGATCCTTCTTAGACCAATAAGTTTGCAGAAATCCTTGAAAACGCCCCGCTTTTGTGGGGCGTTTTTTGTTGGTTGTGCCCGCTGGTTGGTCTTTGGGATATGTACTTTCTACTTGCCAGCTTTCACTAAGGCGATCGAACGTCTGATTTGAATTGGTTGGCCGTGCCAATGCTTGCGGTGGATTGCCTTATTTAGAACAAATTGTTTCCTTGAGAGCCGTAAATACTCACAATCTTTTGATTTCCTTCTAATTTAAAATATGTCACAAATGTGACGGGGACGTTCAGGTCAGATATTTTACTGGCCGTATGACGGGTATTTAAAATGCATGATGTTGTGAGGGGAGAGCCGCTGGCGCTGCTGCCAGAATGGCAAATTGAAGACCCAAAGCGCCGGATGAGAGCAAACGGGGTGTTTGCAATCCGGCGCGGGCGGGTCCTTGCGTTGCAAGGGTTGGAAGATCGTAGACGTATGGGCGCTGCTGTGTTGCGGCCTATATATTCGCATCTCTAGTCGAACGCTTGCATACTTTGAAAGTAAGGTTTCCGCTTGTGCATTGCGTATGCGGGGCCGTCACCGATACATGATACACCATCGCCAATAGGGCGCTGGTTTATCATGTGTGGGGAAGATCGTGCAGAAATTTCAGATCGCTACGAACGGGTCAGGGCTTTACGAGTTTACAGACCAGGTACATGGATGGATTCGCGGCTCTGCGCGCAATGGTCTGCTGACGCTGTTTGTGCGCCATACCTCATGCTCATTGCTGATTCAGGAAAACGAGGACCCCGAGGTTCAGACGGATCTGCGGAATTTCTTTCACCGTTTGGTTCCACCGACGACGGATCCTTCCATGTCTTACCTGACGCATACCTATGAAGGCCCCGATGATATGCCCGCCCATATCAAAGCCGCCATGATGCCGGTCAGCCTATCCATTCCGGTCAGCGCCGGGCGCATGGTATTGGGCACTTGGCAGGGGATCTATCTGTTTGAGCATCGGACCGCGCCGCACCGGCGGCAGGTGGTGGCGCATCTTTCGAACTGATGCGAAAAGGAACGCGCCGTTAAGTGTTCCACATCGGCGCGTTCAATGCTTTTTAGGAAAAGATCAGTCTTCCAAAATGAAGGTTACCATCAGATTGACCTGATAGTGTTCGATCTTGCCGTCTTTAACCGAAACTGACTGTTCTTTGACCCAAGCGCTGACAACGTTGCGCAGGGTTTTCGCGGCGCGCTCGACGCCTGTTTCGACAGCGTCGTCGAAGCTTTTCTTGGATGTCGCGGAAATTTCGGTGACACGTGCAACGGACATTTGTGTTCCTCCTGTTTCTGATGGGACGAGTTATTATGCAAATAAATGCGCGTGGCAGGGGAATAATTTCTATCTTTCCCAGTTTAGCCTATTAGTCGCTCTATCTTGGGGTATGGGTTTTACCCCTACACAAGACCTAGGCGCTGCCCTATAGTGCCTGTGGATAAGTGGTTAAAGCCCACATCAACGGGGAACAGTGAAGGAAAGGGATCGCCCATGCGCTGTCCGTTTTGCGGAAATATAGACACTCAGGTGAAAGACAGCCGCCCAGCCGAGGATCACGTTGCGATCCGACGTCGGCGGTTCTGCCCGGCATGCGGAGGACGGTTCACAACCTATGAACGGGTGCAGCTGCGTGATCTGGTGGTGATCAAATCTAACGGTCGCCGCGAGGACTTCGACCGCGAGAAGCTAGAGCGTTCGATCCGCATTTCCATGCAAAAACGCCCGGTCGAGCCAGAGCGGATTGATCAAATGATCTCGGGCATCGTGCGGCGTCTGGAAAGCATGGGTGAAACCGACATTCAGTCGAAAACCATCGGCGAGATCGTGATGGAGGCATTGGCCCGAATCGACACGGTGTCCTATGTGCGGTTTGCCAGCGTTTACAAGAACTTCCAAGCCGCAGATGATTTCGATAAGTTCGTCAGCGAGCTGCGCCCGGACATCCCGACAGACGACGAGTAACCACTGATGCATTCGGATATTTCAGGCGCAGATCTTCGATACATGCGCCTGGCCTTGTCGCTTGCACGCCGTGGTCTTGGCCGTGTGTGGCCTAACCCGGCGGTGGGGTGTGTGATTGTGCGTGATGGACGCATCGTTGGGCGCGGTTGGACACAACCCGGTGGACGTCCCCATGCCGAGCCGATCGCACTTGAACAAGCCGGGGCCGCTGCCAAAGGGGCAACCGCCTATGTGACGCTTGAGCCTTGCGCCCATCACGGAAAGACACCTCCATGTGCCGAAGCATTGATCAGTGCAGGCATCGCCCGCGTGGTCTGCGCTTTGAGGGATCCAGATCCGCGCGTGGATGGCGGAGGTTTTGACATGCTCCGTGCTGCGGGGATCACCGTCGACACTGGTGTTTGTGAAGCCGCGGCGCGTGCCGATCAGGCGGGATTCCTAAGCCGGGTCACGCGCGGACGTCCGATGCTGACGTTGAAACTTGCCAGCAGCTTTGATGGACGCATCGCCACGGCCAGCGGTGAAAGCCAGTGGATCACGGGTCCTCAGGCGCGACGGCATGTTCATGCGATGCGGGCGACGCATGATGCAGTGATGATCGGTGCCGGGACGGCGCGCGATGACGATCCGTCTCTGACCGTTCGTGGCTTAGGGGTCGCGCATCAACCGGTACGTGTTGTCTTGTCGCGTCATCTGGATCTGCCGTTAGGAAGCCAGTTGGCCCGGACCGCACACGACGTACCCTTGTGGGTCTGTCACGGGCGCCGCGCCGCACCCGAGCTGATCGCCGCATGGAAGGGGATTGGGGCCACGTTGATCGAAGTGGCCGAGGCTCAGGCCACACTGGACCCAGTGTCGGTTCTGACAGCGTTGGGAGATCGCGGGTTGACCCGTGTCTATTGTGAAGGCGGTGGGGGGCTTGCGGCGTCGCTTCTCATGGCAGATGTGGTGGATGATCTGGTCGGCTATGGCGCAGGTGTGGCGCTGGGGGCCGAGGGCCGCCCGTCGCTTGCGGCTATGGGGATCAGTCGTCTGTTCGAGGCTCCGCGCTTTGGTCTGGTGGAGTGTCGTGACATCGGAGGTGATGTGCTGCATCGCTGGACGCGGATCGCGCGGGCCTAGTGGTCTAGCGCCATAGATAGGCATAGCTGGCGAAAAGCCCTTGTAGTTTTGCCAAAATCCGCGTGCCCGGACGACCTTTAGGGAGTGTGCCGGTTGCCAACCGATCCACCACCACTTCGACCGGACATGCAGTTTTTGTGATTGGGTCGAAATAGCGCGGATAGTCGATCAGAACGGCATGCACCAATGCGATCAGATCCGGGCGGGCTGTGCGACGTTCCGGAATGTCGCCCAGATCGGTGGTTAGACCCCACCCCGCATAGAACGGGGCCCCCAAGCAGGTGACCGGAACACCACGCAACAAAGCCTCAAACCCCATGGTCGATGTCATGGTCCATAACGCGTCTACGTGGTCCAGCAACGCGATCGGATCTGCCTGATCGGCAACCATATCGGCGTAATTGGCAGCTACGTCTGGCGGGATATGTCCATCACGCAGGCCCGCTTCGACATCCGGGTGGGGTTTGTAAATGATGACGGCATCCGGATTGTCCGCACGGGCGCGTTTCAGAAGGTCAAGATTGGTCGCAACCTCTGTCGCCCCCAATCGGATCGAGGCATCGTCTTCAACCTGACCCGGGACCAAAATGCGCAGTCCATCATGCAGATCCGTCAAGCCCACGGGCAGGGGGCGGTCCAGATTGTACTTGCCCAGCCGGTTCTTCGTGATCTGTGCCACCAAGCGGTGTGTTCGGTCACGGGCATGGTCGGGCAGGGTGGTGGACGCCGCGATATGATGTTCCAAGCGGCTCTCACGCGTTGGGTCATAATAGATCCCCAGATCATCGCGCACCAAAGACAAAGGCGGGACAAGCGCAGCCCCCAAACCACGCGAACGCAGAAAGCCATCTTCAACTCGCAAAGGGGGGCGGTGTGTGCTGTGGTCCGGGGCTTCTTTTCCAGCCCACACCATCAACGGGCGCTCCATCGTTTCCGCCCCATCGGCAGCCCGAACCGCGTTGTCGTCAAAGATCATCGCGGTATCTGCCTTGAAGAACTCAGCCAAGGGGCGGCGTTTCCACAGACGCATTCCGCTGGCGACATAGCCTTGATGATCCTCGCGCCATGCGCGGGCGCGGGCCTCGAGCGTGTCCAGAACCTGTTCAATCTCGCACAGTTGATCACGGTAGGGATCGTACCACGTGGGATAGAGCATCATGGCGCCTGCAAATAGCTGCGCACGGGTCAGCTTGCGCCCGCGTCGGTTCACGGGTTGCCGGTCTTCGGTCAGGCCCCATCCGGCATAGCAAGGTAAGCCGAACACATGGGGTTTATGACCGGCCAGAATGGCTTCGAACCCCATGCCAGAGCTGACGGTATAGACGGCCATGGCCCCGTCCATAAGCGCCCAAGGACTGACCGGGTCCGTGATTAGCTGTACCTGTTCATTCTCATCTTCTGGTCCGAAGTACCCATCGCGGTGGCCCGCCAAAGTCTCGGGATGCGTTTTGATCAGGATGCGCGCGTGCGGATGCTCGAGCCGTGCCGCGACAAGCATGTCACGGAAAGTGGCCTCGCTAGCGCCGCCGAAGCGGATTGACGCATCGCCTCGCGTTTGGTCCAGTACCAAAACGTAGGGGGCATCTGGGACGGGAAGGTCCGGATGGAAGGCGTTGTACTTGGATAGATGACCTGTTGCCATCCGTGCCATCGCCGCGCGGGCACGCTTGAGCAATGCGCTGTCGTCCAGCGGATCGTCAGTCAGTATTTGTTCCAGGCGTGAGCGTTCAGACCCATTAAAATGCACGCCGATGTCATCCAGCATCAAGCCCAATGGTGCCTCGCCTGACCGACCGGGCAGCACCGACCGCAGGAAAGCATCTTCGACGCACAGGATTGGGTTTTCTTTGCGGGATGCCACCGCCTCGCCCCGGCTTGATGTGGGGCTTTTTCCCCAGGTGCCGACCCAATCCCCGTCGCCGGGCAGGCCGAGGCGAATTTGCCAGCCTGCCAATTCAAGGATGCGCTTAATGCGTGTTTGGGTTAGAAATCCGCCATTATAGACGAAAAGCCGCCGGGGCTGTTCTGACCCAGCGGTGGAGCTAATTGACATGTCCATGGGAACGGGCAACCCCGCTTACTTACTCGAAAGGCTTTGGTTCAACGCCGAGATTGATCCGGCGGTGGACAATGTGCCTGTCAAGGCAGACAGCACCTTAGACCATTGAGTATAGGGGGCTTCGGTCACGTAGACAGTGTCGCCATCGCGGATCACGAAATCACGCGACAGAAACAGTCCGTTTGCTTCAGTCATGTTCAATACATAGACCATGCGCTGCGGGCCGATCAGATCGTTGCGGCCAAGGACCGAATTGGCGATTTCTGACACTTCATTGCGCAGCACAAACACGCCAGTTGGATCAGCTGACGCTGCGGAAAGTCCGCCCACCTGTGCAATCGCTTCGACGGCCGAGAGGGTCTGGCTTGCAAACCCGACACGGTTTTGCGCACCAGTCGCGCCAAGTGCAGTAAACGACCGGGTGTCAGCTTCGACCAAGATTCGATCGCCGCCGCGTAGGGCGATATTCATTTCGGGATGCCTGAACAGGTCATTGAACCAGATCTCGCCGGATTTTGCGCCCCGGATGACTTTGACTTTCGCGATTTCGGGTTCGATCGATACGCCGCCTGCACGTGCCAGCATGGCATTCAGCGTGCGTGTCGGACGTTCAATTGGATAAACCCCTTGTCCACCCACGGATCCCGTGATCGACACGGTTGCGCCATCTCCGGCCGTGCGACGTACTGTGACCTGCGGGTCAGGAGTCTGTTCTGCCAGTTTCCGAGTAATGATGCGGCGAATGGCTTCCGGAGAATTGCCCGAAGCTTTCACGCGCCCTGCATAGGGAATGAAGATGAAACCAGATCCGTCCACCTGCACCTGATCAAGAACCGCAGGGGCTCCGGCAGAGGTCAGAATTCCGTCTTCGACATTCTCCCAAATTGAAATGCTGAGCGTGTCGCCCGCGCGGATCGTATCGGATCCGACAAGGCCTCCGTCTTGGAATGCTTTGTCAAATCCAAGGGCAGGTACGACGGCTGTGGCACGAGTCACACGGTCATTTACGCGGACAACAAAGGCATCGCCCTGACGTTGGACCGAGCCAGCATTGATTTCGCTCTTTGTTGGGCCGGTGCGCGGAAGGCCACAGGCCCCAAGCGCCGCGACTGCGGTTGCCAAGATTAAGCTCTTGGCCCAATTGTTTTTTCTTGCCTGCACTGCCCGGCCCTATTTTCGAGGTAAGATTCATTTCAGGAAGGTTACATCGAGATGTGATTAAATTCCAGCCAAGCTGGCTTCTAGGAAGAGTTGACTACACTTAACTGTTGCCGTGGTGCCGCTGTTCCGCGTTCAAGGGCCTGATAGGGATCGTCCTTTGCCAGCATCATATCCACAACCTGCCGCAAAAGCTGTCGTCGTCCACGTGCCGAATAAAAACCGCCCGCCACCTGACTGGTTTCCAAAAGAAAATGGCGATAGTCGCGATAGGCGCGTTTGTCAGGGCGGGTGGGCGTGTCAAAGAATTCTGGAAGCGGCTGTTCAGAAACGAATTCCGGTTTGGCGTAGACCGCGTTGCCAAACAGTTTCAACGGCAGACCGCGCCACAGAACTTGCTGGGCTGCAGTCGAATTGATGGTGACCGCCGAACGCGCGTGATCGAGAAGTTTTGCCAGCTTACCTCCGCGCACATAGTGAACGCGATCCGACAATCCATATTCCTGCGCCAGCCTGTTGATCTCGCGACGTTGTGGGACGCGGCCATCTTCCAGCGGGTGGGCTTTGAAAACCAGGTGATGATGGGTCGGGGCACCTTCTGCGAAACCAGCGATGACGCGCTCAAGAAACTCGGTCATTGTGTCAAACGGGCTGTGCATTTGAAAGCTGGAGTCGTGCTCAAGCTGTAGCAGTGCAAGATGATAAGGGAAGCCGCCATATCGAATGCGCAGCGACGCAGAGATACGGTCAGCGGCGATTGCAGGCATTAGAACAAGGCGTTGAACATAAAGCAAGAACTCCTTTCCAACGCCGATGGCCCGATGGGGCCGAAAATTGCGATAGCGCTGGTTCAGGAACATCACGAACCAATGATACAAAGCGCCGTAAAACACGTGGTGGCGCATGTCCCCCCAATGGGCGGGTGCTTCGGGCATATCCGGGTCGGCGTCTTCAAGAATGCGCTGCATATGGGCAACGTCATACTTCATCAAGCGCGAGTTTCCATTCGATCCATCCCGCTCATACGTCACCCAATAGGGGCGCAGGTATCCTTCTTCAAACACATGGACGGTTAGGCCGCGAGCACGCGCAGCCGCGACGGCTTGTGCATGGATAGGTCGCGTATCGCCATATAGAACGATATCTGTGATGCCATGGGTCTCTACGATGCGCGCAAACTGATCAGCCCACCGATCCTGTGGCTGCGTGAATGGAATATAGCTGGATTGGTCCGACCAGAACGCTTGGTCCCCACGATTGAAGCCAACGCGCCAGACCTGTGCGCCCGAGCGACGCAGCATCTTGGCCAGACGTGAAAAAAACGGCCCATGAGGACCTTGCAGAAACAGGAAATTCCGATTTTCACCTGTTATGCGCGCCATGCCAGTCAATCACCAAATCGTTAAGCGTGAATGCGTTATAGACCTACAAGAGGTTGGTTAAAGGGGAAATAACAACGGCTTGCGGCAAAATTGGGGCCAAGTGGCGGGACCGAGCGCCGCAACGACACAAATGATCATCTTGGATGGCGAAAGGGCTATCGTGGCTTCAAACTTGCCCGCGTTTGCGCTAGATCAGGGCCAACAACCCGAAGCAGGAGGCGACATGTTTACAGGGATCATCACCGATATTGGCCGTGTCGAGGTGCTGGAGCAATCAGGCGATATGCGGGCGCGGATCGCGACAGCCTATGACACGTCAGGGATTGATCTGGGGGCGTCGATCGCTTCGGACGGTGTGTGTCTGACGGTCGTTGCTATGGGTGACAATTGGTATGATGTTGATATTTCGGCGGAAACCGTATCGAAAACCAATCTTGGGGATTGGGCGGTTGGCCGTCATGTGAATCTTGAGCGCGCACTGAAAGTGGGTGACGAACTGGGCGGTCATATCGTGTCTGGCCACGTGGATGGCGTGGCCGAAATCGTGTCGATGCAGGTCGAGGGCGACAGCACACGCGTACGTTTCCGCGCACCATCGGACTTGGCGCGTTTCATTGCGCCTAAGGGCTCGGTTTCTTTGAACGGCACATCTTTGACCGTGAACGAGGTCGAAGGCGACGAATTCGGCGTAAACCTGATTTCGCACACCAAAGAGGTGACGAATTGGGGGCAGGCGCAAGTCGGGGACCGTGTGAACCTCGAGATTGATACGCTGGCGCGCTATGTGGCCCGGTTGGCGGATTACGGGAAATCCTGAAACCCGATTGACGGGATCTCTGATTGAAATATTCGCAAGTGGGCATATGATTGGCGAAATCCTTTTCTGACGGAGATCGCCCATGCCCCTCATTCGCCCCACGCGCCGTGATCTGCTACGACTGGCTGCAGTCGCACCTGCCTTTGCCATGCCTTCCGCTGCGCGGGCTATGCTGGGGGCGCCAACTGACGGCAATCCGGCGCATTTCAGTTTCACGCTGGGGCAGGCGAAAATCACCATCGTCTCGGATGGCTATTTTACGCTGCCCTTTGGCGGGCAAGCGATCAATGCCGCTGAGGACGAAAAACTGGCCTTCATGGCCGCGCATTACATTGATCCTAAGGTCGGGTATTCCCACACCAACCACATGTATATTGAACTGGGCGACGCCAAGGTCTTGGTTGATGTCGGATCGGGGACGCGTTGGTTTGATACGACGGGCCAGCTGATGGGCAATCTGGAAGCTGCTGGGATCGACCCGATGGGCATCACGCATGTTGCAATTACCCACGCGCATCCCGATCATATTTGGGGCGTTCGCGACGATTTCGACGAGCCCATCGTCCCGGACGCGGAATATGTGATGGGGCAGGCCGAACATACGCATTGGATGCAAGATGGTTTGGTCGACCGCGTGTCGCCTGAAGACCAACAGTTCGTGTTGGGGGCGGTGAACTCGATCGACACCGAGGGACTGGAATGGACATTGGCGACGAATAATCACGAGATTGCGCCGGGTATCCGCCTGATCGACACGCCGGGCCACACGCCGGGCCATATGTCGGTCGCAGTGGAAAGCGAAGGTCAGCAGCTGATCGCGCTGGGCGATTGCATGACCCACGCCATCCTGAACTTCGCGCACCCGGAATGGTACTCGGGCCGCGATGCTGACGGCGCGCAAACAGGTGCGACCCGCAACCGCTTGCTGGACATGGCCGCCAAGGACCGCATCGCAGTACTGGGGTATCATTTCCCGTTCCCCGGCGTCGGCCACGTGCGCCGCGATGGAGATGCATATCAATTCGTCCCGGCTTTGTGGCGTTTTTGACGGTAGAATATTGGTCTTACCGCACTGATATGAGGCGCTACTCAATGCTCTCGCAGCCACCCGATGGATCGCGCCTGAAAAGCTGAATTTCGTTTCGGTGGCAACGCGGCCTTCAGACGCCTGTGTGCCAGAAGTCTTCTTCGTTTTGTCATAATCTGGGCGCATCGCAGGATTAACTGGCACCGAGAGGCCTGTTTGGGTAGATATCTCACGATTTGGAAACGAATTGGATGTATAGCACTGGGTAGGCTGTTGTGTTTGATGCCTCCGGGACGTGCTTCACGCCAACTGGTGATTGGATGGTTTAATGGTTGCGATTAATTTTGCCACGCTTCTTTCGAATGGGTCGCAGACTGTCACAGATGCAGACGGTGATACGGTTGTTGTGACCGCCACATTTAGCAGTGACTTCTATATCCACCCGTCCGGGATTGTACGCAGTGACGATGCTGTGGATACAGACGCAGATTCGTTTACGTTGTCTTTTTCCAAACCTGTCGAGAACCTAACCTTCACAGTGGGCGATCTTAATTCCAACGGGTACCAAGGCGGCTTCAATGACCGGATAGAGGTGCAGTCAACGCTAGACGGCACACCTGTTGTTACCAACCTCAGCGCGGGGACCAGCGGCACTACAGCTGTATACGAAGCGGCGTTCGGCACCAACATCACCGAAACCGTTACCGTCACCGGGCCATTTGACCAGATCACGCTGACAAACTTTGACCCTGATCAACAGCATGGTTGGCTGTATCTGACGACGGGCGATATCGGAAATGTCACCTGCTTTGTTGACGGCACACTTATCGAGACCGGGGGCGGGTTGATTGCAATTGAAAACCTGTCTCAGGGTGATTTGGTTGTCACACGGGATCGCGGCCTGCAGCCGATCCGGTGGATCGGCAAAACTACGCTGTCTCGGGAAACTCTTCTGAAAAGCGAAAAGCTTCGGCCAATCCGGATTAAGTCGGGTGCGTTGTCCGAGGGGGTGCCAAACCGGGATCTGTTGGTGTCGCGCCAGCATCGTATGCTGTCCGTATCGCAACTATCGAAGCGTATGTTCGGCGAGGCCGAGGTGCTGATTGCCGCGGTCAGGCTGACGGGTCTTCCCGACATTGCGATTGAGCCGTTGACCGGATCTGTGACCTATTATCATTTGCTGTTTGACCACCACGAGATCATCTATGCCGAGGGCGCGCCGACGGAAAGCCTGCACACTGGAGCTCAGGCGCTGACCAGTCTTCCCGCTGCAGCGAAAGACGAAATCTTCACCTTATTCCCGGAACTGACCGAACGTACCGAAAACCGGCGCTCAGCACGCCAGATTCCAACGGGCGGGCGTCAGAGGGAATTCATCACGCGCCTTGATAAGAACAAGAAGACATTCGTCTCGGCCTCTGTTTAAGGTTCCACGTAGAAAACACACTGTGTTGTGTGACGCGTTGCATGGCGAGCGTGCCGATTATATGGCGCTGACGTGGGGAATCTTGCCGGGTTTTGACTGGCAATAAAGGCGTCTCTGCGTTACTCAGCCTCGAGCTTTAGGGGAATGCGCTATGACTGAAAGCACCACGTACGAAACACCTGGCCCAATCGAAGCCGGTTTGTCCGATGCCATCGCGACGGCGGAAGAGATTATCGCCGAGGCGCGCGCAGGCCGGATCTATATCCTTGTGGATCACGAAGACCGCGAGAACGAGGGTGACTTCGTCATTCCGGCTGATGCATGTGATGCAGCGGCTGTGAACTTCATGGCGACCTATGGGCGCGGGCTGATCTGCCTGCCGATGGAAGCGGGGCGCATTGACGAGTTGGGCTTGCCGATGATGGCAACGCATAATTCCTCGCGCCACGAAACCGCATTCACCGTGTCAATCGAAGCACGCGAAGGTGTGTCCACCGGCATCTCTGCCGCCGACCGTGCGCTGACTGTCGCGACCGCCATCAACCCCGAAAATGGCCCGGCCGAGATCGCTACACCTGGCCATGTTTTCCCGCTGCGCGCGCGCAATGGTGGCGTGTTGGTGCGGGCGGGTCATACTGAAGCTGCCGTCGACATCTCACGCCTTGCAGGCCGCAACCCCTCGGGCGTGATCTGCGAGATTATGAACGAAAACGGCACAATGGCACGCCTGCCGGAGCTGGTTGAAATTGCGAATAAACACGGTCTGAAAATCGGCACCATCTCGGACCTGATCGCGTACCGCCGCCGCCATGACAATCTGGTGCGCGAGACAGGGCGCGAGAGCATTACCTCGGAATTCGGGGGCGAATGGGAGATGCGCATCTTCACCGACATGACGCATGAGATTGAGCATGTCGTGCTGATCAAGGGTGACATCACCACCGATGAACCCGTTCTGGTCCGCACCCACGCGCTTCAGGAAGCGCAGGATGTGTTGGGTCTTGGCCCAAAACCCGCAGACGAGCTGCCCCGTGCTATGCAGATCATTGCCGACGAGGGCAGGGGCGTTGTGTGCCTGTTCCGTGAGCCGCGCAAGACGCTGCACGCCGATGAAGAAGAAGGTCCACGTACCGTGCGACAGATCGGCCTCGGATCGCAAATTTTGTCCACTTTGGGCCTGAACGAGATGGTTCTTTTGACCGACAGCCCCGAAACCCGTTATGTGGGTCTGGACGCCTATGGGCTGACCATTACGGGAACTCGCCCCATTCAGAAGGACTGAACCATGGCCACCGCAGAACAGCATTATATTCTGGACCGCCCCAGCTTTGATAAGCCGGTGAAAATCCTGATCGTCGTCGCGCCGTACTATAAGGACATTGCCGACAATCTGGTGGCCGGCGCCAAGGCTGAAATCGAGGCTGCTGGCGGGACGTGGGATCTGATCGAAGTGCCTGGAGCGCTGGAGGTGCCCACCGCTATTGCCATGGCTGATCGCCTGTCAAATTTCGATGGCTATGTCGCGCTGGGCTGTGTGATCCGGGGTGAAACCACGCATTACGAAACTGTCTGCAACGACAGTTCGCGTGCCATTCAATTGATGGGTCTGAACGGTCTGTGCATCGGTAATGGCATTCTGACCGTGGAAAACCGCCCGCAGGCCGAAGTGCGTGCTGACGTGAACGATCAAAATAAAGGTGGTGGAGCGGCCGCTGCGGCCTTGCATCTGGTCGCGCTTTCGCGCAAATGGGCGTCTTCAAGCAAGGGCGTCGGGTTCAAGACACTTACGGATTCGATCAAGCTTGCTGGTGACACGAAGGATACCCCAACCGCATGACGCTTTCCGGCAATCAGAAACGCAAGATGAAATCCGCTGCTCGCTTGTTCGCGGTGCAGGCGTTGTTTCAGATGGAGGCCGCGGCCCAGACCATGGACCGTGTGATGGTCGAGTTCGAAGATCACCGTTTTGGCGAAGAGTTCGACGACTACACAATGGCCGAAGGCGACAGCCGCTTGTTTCGCAAGCTGGTAAGCGATGCGGTAAACCATCAGGCAAAAATCGACCAGATGACCGACCGCGCGTTGGTGGCGAAGTGGCCGATCGCACGCATCGATCCCACGCTACGCGCTTTGTTCCGTGCAGCGGGCGCTGAGCTGGTTGAAGGCGCCGCCCCGCCCAAAGTTGTGATCACCGAATATGTGGATGTGGCCCGAGCCTTCTTCCCGGAAGGGGACGAGGCGAAGTTCACCAACGCCGTTCTGGATCACATGGCCCGCGAGGCGAAGCCCGAGGCGTTTTAAGATTGGGGGGCCTTCGGTGGGATAATCCGAGTTTACTCTCGTTATTTATTGTATTGATTTCCTATTGTGGGTAGATGGTGATTATCGTTTATCCCTTGATCAGTGTTCATCTCGCGAAATGAAAAACTCGAGCTTTCAGGCTAGGTCCGTTGCATTTTTTGCCATTCTGATTGGTTTGCTTGCGCTTGGTTGTTGGGCCGTATTGCTTCACGAACTTCATGGTGGCCGAGTTCTGGCTCCAACCGCATTTGTTGCTCTGTTGGCCTACTCAGTGGTTTTGTATCTTCGGCCGCGATCAGGATCTCATATCAAGCGCCCAGTTGCTGTGATTTACTGGGTGTTTGCAGGTCTGTTTTACCCTTGGTTGGTTCTGCGTCAGTATTTTGGGCCGGTTACAGTAAGCGCTGTCATCTTTCATTGGGGTGAAGGTGTTGAGGGCGGCGTGACCATCGCATCCGTTTTGGCACATATTGCGGCCCTTATTCTTATCGCCATTCTGCTGCATGCGATTTATCTGTTTGTTGCTCAGTCGCGATGGGGCAACTTTTTGTTGTTGATTGCGGCCACGGTTTTTTTGATCTTAAATCCAGTCACGCGATATGCAGGTGAAAAATTTCGCTACTGGGGGAAAGCTGAACTCGAAGGCGTTCGCTCATTTGCATCAGATCCGATCATCACTGCCGAGCCTGATACGCCACGCAATCTTGTGATTGTCCTGCTTGAAGGGCTTGAGGCAACCTATGAGAACCCAATGTTCGGGGACGCATATGCGCCGCTTGCGGATTTGCGCGATACAGCAACCAGTTTTTCGAATATTCGTCAGTTTCCAATGACAGGTTGGAGCGTTGCAGGGTTGGTCGCATCGCAGTGTGGATATCCGACACCACCCCGTGGCGTGCGACCAACTTTTCTTATGGTCGACAAGAATCTGGACTTCATGTCTGACCGTGTATGCTTAGGGGATATTCTATCAAAACATGGCTATCAGGTTGAGATGCTGCTTGGAGCAAACGCGGTATTCGGCGGCTTCGAAGCCTTCCTGAATAGCCATTCCTTTGATCGTGTAACAGATCTTCAGGGATTGAAGGCATTTGGTGCAGCTGATTTCGGACCTTGGGGATTTCATGACGACGAGGTTTTTAAAGCCGGGCTTGCGCGCATTCGCGAGCTTGAACAGGCTGATGCACCCTATGCTCTGTCTTTGTTTACAATTGGTCCCCACGGGCCATATGGTTATCTGTCCAAGGTCTGCCGCTCCGATGGTATGCCTGATGCCGTTTCTGATGTGCTTTTGGCAGTGGAATGTACCGGCCGTTTGGCGCGCGACTTTATCAAAGAGGCACGTAAAGTTGCAGACCCATCGACGCTTTTTGTCGTGATGTCCGATCATTTGGCGCATCCAAATGTCAGTGCGATTGGTCAATTAAAGACACTGGAGCGCCGGAACACTGTGTTGTTTGTGAATGCGGGCGAAGAGGGAACTGTTTCTGACAAACCTGGAACCATGCTTGATGTCTATCCGTCCATCCTGGAAGCTCTGGGTTTTCAATTGAAAGGTCGAAAAGCCGGGCTTGGAACTTCGTTGTTCTCTAACCTAAAGTCCTTTGCAGACGGCGAGGATGGTTTAACCACGCAACAGCGACTCCGTCGGGACGTCAAGTTCGTTAAGTGGCTCTGGCGCAACGAAGGTGATGGCGAGAAAGAGTAGCCGGACCTGATCGGGTATAATCTGAACTTCCCAGATTATGAAATTAAGCATGCGGCCAGGCAAGCACGAGAAACAACCTACGCTGTGCTTATGTCCTGTACCTGCGACGCCATGTCTGCTTTCATGTCTTTTTGCATCGGAATAATGCTGGTCGTGTATTAGGGGAAAAATATGCCAAAACTCGTCCGTGTATACATCCAAAATGTTCTTGTTGGCTTCGGTTTGTCCGCTGCCTTCGTGGTTGCACTGCTCTACATGAACATCGGCAATCTGTGGCACCTGATCTCGACCTCGGACATGGGGTGGATTGCGGTTTTGATGCTGTTCATGTTTAACGGGATCGTCTTTGCAGGCGTCCAGTTTGCCTTTGTCATTATGCGGATGGGCGGGCGTGACGACACGCCAAAGGGCGGCAAACGTCAACCGGTGATCACCGGCGAACCTGCCCGTGTGAAAGTGGCCGCCAACCGCTGAGCATTTTGCAGGGCAGGCTGATTGCGGTAATGATCACCTGTCAGTGAAGGGGATCCCATGGCCGGTGGTTGGGCGCGTGATGGCGCAGTAAGCGAACAGATTGAAGCGTCGGTTTCCGATGAGCTGGCCCGCATGAAGGCCAAGACCCAGCCCGTAGGCGAGAGCTTCACTCATTGCGCAGAATGCGAAGAAGAAATCCCACAAGCCCGCCGCGAAGCAGTGCCCGGTGTGAAGCTGTGCATCGATTGTGTGCAGGAACGCGATGCGGCGTTCAAGAAACGCCCGGGGATCAATCGGCGCGGGTCGAAAGACAGCCAGTTAAAGTAAATCCATCAATTTCAATAATTTGAGTTTTCCGAGAACCCAATGACAAACGACATTTCTGCGTTGTTCCAAAAACTAACCATACAAGTTCGAGAAGCGCTCGACCCATTAGGGTATATGGACGGGGCGAATGGTGCGTTTAAGACAGGCCACGTTCCCGGTATCGCTCCTCTTGCTTATCTTGCCACTTTTTATGCTGGTTTGGACGACAATGGGATTCAAGCGGCTGAGGCGGAGTGTGACCGTTTCATTCCCGATCTTTACCGTGCACTGTTGAGGCACACGAATGGGCTGCGTTTAGGTAAGCTGAGTTTGCATGGAACGACGTTCCAGTCGGCCTACACATCGGGTCCGGGAATTGGGCAACCGATTAGCCTCGTCTATCAAAACGTCTATGAACGCCCTAACTATATTCCAAATGGGCATTTGGGGATTGGGGCGATGAACGGCGAGTGGCATTCGCAGGGTCACTTCTACCTCGCCTCTACTGGCGAGGTGGAAATGTACCATCGCGACGCGAATCTATTAGGCGCGCGATGGGCGTCGATTGAAGAGTTTCTTCAGAGCGAGATCCCACGCCAGCTGTCTTTATATGATGCTGAAGGACGGATTAAGTCGGATGTTAAGCAGCTTCCGGGGGATACAGAAACTTGGGAAGCCATCGCGGAAGCAAAGAAAGGTGAACAGGCTCGAGCGTCTGGTCTTCGCGGCAAGATTGCCGACATGTTCAGGCGGTAGGTTTCAAGCAGAGAAACAAAACCCGAATACTTCCATAACAGAATTCGTAGTGCTAAAAGCCTTTTGGGACACGGCGATGGCGTCGCTGCGGGGCATCCTCCCCGGTTCCTTAACCACGCTCCTGTACGCCGGGACTTTCAATCGGGAGATTGAAGGCCCCGCCTTGCCTCCCACCAGACAGGAGGCGTCCATGGCTTGGTCACCGGACAAAACTGAAGTCAAAAGCTGGAATGAATGGGACACGCTGCGCCATGTGATCGTGGGCCGTGCCGACGACTGTCACATCCCGCCGGAAGAACCTGCACTGGATGCGAAAGTGCCGGAAGACAGCGATATGCGGGGCCAGTGGGGCCGTCGCCCGCAGGAAACCATCGATCGTGCGAACGAGCTTTTGGACAACTTCGCCGATCAGCTGCGCAAGCGCAGTGTTCGTGTGGATCGTCCCGTCTCGATCGACCATTCGCAGCCCGTAGCCACCCCCGATTTCCACACAGACAGCCAGTTCGGCTGTATGCCGCCGCGTGACGTGTTGTTGACCGTCGGACACGAGATGCTGGAAGCGACCATGTCTTATCGCTGTCGTTGGTTCGAGTATCTGAATTATCGCCCGCTGTTGAAGCAATATTGGGAAGAAGACCCGAATTTCCGTCACGAGGCGGCTCCCAAGCCGCGACTGACGGACGCCGATTACAATCCGGATTACCTGTCCGAGAAGATCGGCGACGCCCAGCGTCTGGAATGGGCCGCCGAGAAGTTTTTTGTCACCACCGAGGAAGAGCCTCTGTTCGATGCTGCAGATGTGCTGCGTTTCGGCAAGGATCTGGTCGTGCAACACGGGTTCACCACGAACCTGAAGGGCATCGAATGGCTGCGTCGTCACTTCCCCGATCACCGCGTGCACACGGTGAATTTTCCGGGCGATCCGTATCCGATCCACATTGACGCGACTTTTACACCGCTGCGTCCGGGCCTGATCCTGAACAATCCGCAGCGCCGTTTGCCAGAAGAGCAGCGCGGCATGTTTGAAAAGAACGGGTGGGAGATCGTGGACGCCGCTCAACCTGCGCACAACACGCCGCCGCCGCTGTGCTATTCGTCGACTTGGCTGTCGATGAACGTTCTGGTTCTGGACCCGAAAACTGTCTGCGTCGAGAAATCCGAGGTCTATCAGGCCGAGCAGATGGACGAGCTGGGCATGGAAGTGGTCGAAGTCGAGCTGCGCGACGCCTATGCGTTTGGTGGCGGTCTGCACTGCTGCACGGCGGACGTGTATCGCGACGGGGATTGCGAGGATTACTTCCCGAAGCAGTAAGTTCTGCACTCGGAAAATAAGTAACCCGCGCTTTTGGCGCGGGTTTTCTGTTTGGGGGAATGCACCTTTGCGTGCCTCACTCCATTGCTACGAGTTCGTCAATGAAACCTTCGATCATCGACAGACCTTTGGCCCAGAAGTTGGGGTCTGAGGCGTCCAGTCCGAAGGGGGCCAAAAGTTCTTTGTGGTGTTTTGACCCACCGGCTTTCAGCATCTCGAAATACTTCTCTTGGAAGTCAGCGTCGCCTTCTTCGTAAACGGCGTAAAGCGCGTTCACTAAGCCGTCGCCGAACGCATAGGCGTAGACGTAGAAGGGCGAGTGGACGAAGTGGGGGATATAGGACCAAAAGGTCTCATACCCTTCCATGAAATCAAAGGCTTCGCCAAGGCTTTCGGCTTGAACGGACATCCACAGAGCGTTGATGTCATCCGGGGTCAGTTCGCCCTCGGCGCGGGCGTCGTGCAGTTTGCATTCGAAGTCATAAAAGGCGATCTGGCGCACGACCGTGTTGATCATGTCCTCGACCTTGCCCGCCAGCATGACTTTCTTTTCTTCGGGCGTTTTTGCCTCGGACAGAAGTTTGCGGAAGGTCAGCATTTCACCAAAGACGGATGCGGTTTCGGCCAGCGTCAGCGGGGTCGAGGACAGCATCTCGCCCTGTTCGGCGGCCAGAACCTGATGCACGCCGTGGCCCAGCTCGTGCGCCAAGGTCATCACGTCGCGCGGCTTGCCCAGATAGTTCAGCATAACGTAAGGGTGGGCATCAGTGACGGTGGGGTGAGCGAAAGCGCCGGGGGCTTTGCCGGGTTTTACGCCCGCATCGATCCAGCCATCAGTGAAGAAGGGTTTGGCGATTTCGGCCATGCGTGGATCAAAATCGGCATAGGCGTCCATGACGATCTTCTCGGCCTCGGGCCAGTTCACAAGCTTGTCGTCTTCCATCGGAAGTGGCGCGTTGCGGTCCCAAACCTGCATCCGGTCCAGACCCAACCATTTGCGTTTCAACTCGTAATAGCGGTGCGACAAGCGCGGATAGGCGTCGACAACCGCGTTGCGCAGGGCCTCGACCACTTCGGGTTCCACGTGGTTGGACAGGTGACGTCCGGTCTGCGGGCTGGGCATGTTGCGCCACTGATCCTCGATGGCCTTCTCCTTGGCCAAAGTGTTGTGAACACGCGAGAAAATCTTGATGTTTTCGCCCAGAACGCGGGCGATCTCTTCTGACGCAGCCTGACGCGTGGCGCGGTCGTGTTCGGTCAGTAGGTTGGCGGTGGCTTCCAGCCCGCGCTCTTCGCCGTTCACTGTGAACATCAGCCCAGCAACGGTTTCATCAAACAGAGTGTTCCACGCCGATGCCCCAACCGAGGACTTGTCATGCAGGAACTGCTCCAGCTCGTCTGACAACTGATAGGGGCGCATGGCACGCAGGCGGTCGAAGACAGGCTTGTAGCGGGCCAGATCTGCGTTGTCCGCGAACCAGCTGTCCAGCACTGCGTCGTCAATCCGGTTCACTTCCAACGAGAAGAAGACCAAAGGTGCGGTGAAGACGGTGATTTGCTCTTGGCAGTTCTGGAAGAACTGCGCGCGGTCCGCATCGGTTGTTTCTTGGTAATAGCGCAGTCCCGCGAAGGACATGATGCGGCCGCCGATCATCTCGATCTTCTCATAGGCCAGCACGCAATCCAGCATGCCCGCAGCGTCCAGATCCGCCAGTTTCCCCTGATAGGTCTGGGCGAAATCAGCGCAGGCGTTTTCCAACCACGTCAGATCGCGCTCAAGTTCGGGTGCGTCTTCAGACGGGTACAGATCTGACAGATCCCATTCCGGCAGGTCCCCGAACGGGGTGTCGCCCGTACCGGCCGTGGCGTCGCGCAGAATTTGAGGGGTTAGGGTGGAAAACATGGGACCTCCAGAATGTGGTTTCCCAAGACATAGGGGGTGGCGTGCGCGGTTGCAATCAGCCGGTCACGACTTGGCGATCATGCGCGAAAGGGGCGGGATATGGCCGAATTTCCCCCCTTGGGGGTTTTGACCCCGCTTCGTGGTCCCTTTATACGGAGGGTGACTTTCCGTAGGAGCATTTGGCGTGGTCAGATTCGTACTTGGCATTTTCGGTGCCGTCTTTACCGGCATCACACTTGCGATCTTCATGGCAGCCTTGGCCATCGGGGGCGTTTTCTGGATGTATTCCAGGGACTTGCCCAGCCACGAGCAGCTTGCGAACTATACGCCTGCCACGATTAGCCGCGTGTATTCGGGTGAGGGCCAATTGATGGATGAGTTCGCACGCGAGCGCCGCCTGTTTGCACCTGCCGATGAAATCCCGGATCTTGTGAAGCATGCCTTCATTTCGGCTGAGGATAAGAATTTCTATAACCACGCTGGTTTTGACCCTCGTGGGATCGCTGCGGCGGCCATTGAAGCGGCGCGGGGGGGGGCCTTGCGCGGGGCGTCGACCATTCCGCAGCAGGTCGTGAAGAACTTCCTTCTATCGTCCGAACGTTCGGCAGAGCGGAAGATCAAAGAGCTGATCCTGTCTGTGCGTTTGGAAAGCACTCTGTCCAAGGATGACATTCTGGCCTTGTATCTGAACGAGATTTTCTTGGGGCAGAACTCGTATGGTGTGACCGCTGCGGCGCAGACCTATTTTAACAAGACGCTTGATCAACTGGCCCCGCACGAGGCGGCTTATCTGGCGACGCTTCCGAAGAAACCCGCGAAGCTGCATCCGGTGCGCAACAAAGAGGCCGCTTTGGGGCGCCGCAACTATGTTCTGCGTGAGATGTATCAAAACGGTTATCTGGATCAGGCAGTCTATGAGGCAGAAAAAGAATTGCCGCTCCGCTCGGTTCAGAATGGTGATTTCGAGGGCTTCCGCACCGCTTTGCCGGATCGCGACTATTTCTCGGACGAGATCCGTCGGCAGTTGAGCCGTGATTTCGGCGAGGAAGAGTTCTTTACTGGCGGTCTTACGGTGCGAGCGACGGTGAACCCGGATCTGCAAAAAATAGCTGCGGCAAGCCTGCGACAAGGGCTAGAGGAATATGACCGTGGTCGCGGCGTTTGGCGCCCGACCGGCGTCACATTGCCTGAAAGCGTTCTGGGCGATGAAGCAGGCTGGCGGCAGGCGCTGGCTGATACGAAGTTTTCGCGGGATATCGAGGGCTGGTATCCGGCTGTTGTGCTGGAAATCAGCGGCGGCAACGCACGGATCGGTATTGAAGGCGTCGAGGATGACGGCGATGGTCACTGGGTTCCGGCCAAAGATGCGACATGGGCCCGCCGCTTGAATGAAGATGGCAGTCTTGGCCGTCGTGCGCGTGGGGCGGGTGACCTGCTGAAAATCGGCGAGGTCGTGCATGTGCGTCGCATGGTGAAAGATGCTGATGGCAGCTTCATCCGCTGGACCTTGCGCCAGATCCCGGAAGTGCAGGGCGGGTTCATGGCGATGGACGTGAACACTGGTCGTGTGATCGCGATGCAGGGCGGGTTCAGCTATCAGCATTCGGTTTATAACCGCGCAACTCAGGCGCAACGCCAGCCGGGATCAAGCTTTAAACCCTTTGTGTATGCGGCTGCTTTGGACAGCGGGTTCTCGCCCGCGACCATCGTGATTGACGCCCCGATCGAGGTGGAAAGTGGTGGCAAGATCTGGCGTCCGAAGAACGCCTCGAACCAGTTCTATGGCCCGACGCCGTTGCGTACCGGGATCGAGCAATCACGAAACCTGATGACCGTACGTCTTGCGCAGGAAATTGGGATGGATACCGTAGCGGGCTATGCCGAACGCTTTGGTGTCTATGACCGGATGAACCCGTTCCTTGCGAACTCGCTTGGGTCGGAAGAGACCACTCTGTTCAAGATGGTTGCGGCCTATGCCATGTTTGCCAATGGTGGCGAACGGGTAGAGCCCACATTGGTTGACCGTGTGCAGGACCGTTGGGGGCGTACGGTTTATCGCCACGACCGCCGCGACTGTGTAGATTGTAAAGAGCCCGTGCTGGCCGCCGGAGCCGAGCCCCGGATTGAAAGCGACCGCGAGCGTGTGATGGACGCGATCACGGCTTATCAGCTGACCTCGATGATGCGCGGTGTTGTGCAGCGTGGTACCGCCCGCCGCACCGTGAACCTGCCGGTGCCGACAGCAGGTAAAACCGGAACCACCAACGATTCTCGTGATGTCTGGTTCGTGGGCTTTACCTCGAACATCGTGGCTGGTTGCTATATCGGTTATGACCGTCCGCGCCACATGCCCGGCGCATCGGGTGGCGGAATGTGTGGCCCGGTCTTTAATCGCTTCATGAAAGAAGCGGTGAACCAGCTGGGCGGCGGAAGCTTTGATGTGCCCCAAGGCGGACACTTCATCAAGATCGACCGTTTCTCGGGCGCGCGCCTTCCAAACGACGCCAGCGGCGACCATGTTGTGGCTGAATACTTCCGCGATGGCGAAGAGCCGCTGTTCGGCGTGATGTTCGATGGTGGCTTTGCGATGGGATCTAACTTGCCGTTGTTCGACCGTGGTGGAGCAGGGGGCGAACAGGTCAAGACCTCGACCGGGAAAACCGTCGTTGTGCCAGACAAGGCCGATTTCGGATCGCTGTCATCTGGTGGTCTGTACTGATCGGTCAAAGCAACCTTAAATAGAATGTTTTTTGCACCTCCAAACGGGGTGCGCATGAAACTTCTGCAAAGAAACGCATTTTGCCCATTGTCTTTCCGTCCCCTCAGCACTTATGTTCAGGGGACGGAGATGCGTTATCCAAAGGCACTCCGATCACAGAGTTTCGCTGTCATGGCGACGGATGCCGGCCCGAAAATGCCGCAGACCACATCATGACAGGCTAAAAGCGCTTCGGGACGCAGCCGCAGGACGGCTGGCCGCCGAAGCCGGAAATTGATGACACGGCAGCAGGTTTACAACGATCTGCCCCGGCGTCTGAAAATACGCCGACGCTTTGCGGTGCAAAGGGTGGGTACATAAATGGGTTTCGTGCGAACCGCCGGGATAACCGGACAGGATAGACGAGGCCGGAGAAGAAACGCGATGATGCGTGCGAGGATCGAGCAAGGACAGGCACAGGGGCATTCGCCCCTTCAGCTGTTGTCCCATCCCCCGCATCTGCTCGCCCTGACAAGTCACCCCTTTCCTCAAGCGCGTCCTCCGGGGCGAGCGCGGCGATCCGGGTGCGGAAAGACAACATGGCAAAGAAGATGCTTATCGACGCCACCCACGCCGAGGAAACTCGGGTTGTGGTGGTCGACGGAAACAAGGTTGAGGAATTCGACTTTGAATCCGAGAACAAACGCCAGCTCGCTGGCAATATTTATCTGGCAAAAGTAACACGGGTCGAACCGTCGCTTCAGGCGGCGTTTGTAGACTATGGCGGAAACCGCCACGGGTTCCTGGCCTTTTCGGAAATCCACCCGGATTACTATCAGATTCCGGTTGCAGACCGTGAAGCGCTGCTAGAAGAAGAGCGTGCCTATGCAGAAGCAATGGCCGCCGAAGAAGATAAACCCAAATCCCGCCGTCGCCGCCGGTCGCGCTCGCGTTCCAAAGCGGAAGAGACCAAGACGGATGATGCGGTCGCCACCAAAGAGCTGGACCAGTCCAGCAATGGAATGGATGTGATTGATCTGGACGAAGGCGGGGCGAATGCCGATGAAGGCCATTCGCCAATGGATCTGGTTGCGGATACGCCGGTGGAAGAACCGGCTGAGGCTGCTGATACCGAAGCAGAAGACAATGCAGCCAAAGATGCTGACGCTGAAACAACATCGGATGATGATGCTTCGGCAGCGGACGCGACAAAGTCTGATGAAGACGTTGCCCCGGCAGAAGCCCAGCACGTATCGGACGAAGACGAGGCCGATTCTGATTCTGACAGCGATGATGACGAAGACGAACCGCTGGAAGCGTCCGAGAAGGATGACCAGATCGAACGCGTGGCGGACGACGATTCAAGTGACGACATCCGCCCGCGTCGCAAGCCGCGTCCCAAGCGCTATAAGATCCAGGAAGTGATCAAAGTGCGCCAGATCCTTCTGGTGCAGGTTGTGAAGGAAGAACGCGGCAATAAAGGCGCTGCGCTGACCACCTATCTGTCTTTGGCAGGCCGGTATTGCGTTCTGATGCCCAACACCGCGCGTGGTGGCGGGATCAGCCGCAAGATCACCAATGCGTCCGACCGTAAGAAGCTGAAAGAAATCGCTGCCGAGATCGACGTGCCCAAAGGGGCAGGCCTGATCGTACGCACGGCAGGTGCCAAGCGCACCAAGTCCGAGATCAAGCGCGACTATGAGTATCTGCAACGCCTGTGGGAACAGATCCGCGAGCTGACGTTGAACTCGATCGCGCCTGCGAAGATCTATGAAGAAGGCAACCTGATCAAACGCACCATCCGCGACCTGTATTCGCGTGAGATTGACGAAGTGTTTGTGGAAGGCGAGGCCGGCTATCGCGTGGCCAAAGACTTCATGAAAATGATCATGCCGTCCCACGCCAAGAACGTGAAACACTATCAAGACGCGATGCCGCTGTTCGCGCGCTATCAGGTGGAAAGCTATCTGTCGGGCATGTTTAACCCGACGGTTCAGCTTAAATCCGGTGGCTATATCGTAATCGGAGTGACCGAGGCCTTGGTCGCGATCGACGTGAACTCGGGCCGAGCCACCAAAGAAGGCTCGATCGAGGAAACCGCGCTGAAGACCAACCTTGAGGCCGCAGAAGAAGTCGCGCGTCAGTTGCGTCTGCGCGACCTTGCGGGCCTGATCGTCATCGATTTCATCGATATGGATGAACGTCGCAACAACAACGCCGTTGAAAAGCGGATGAAAGACAAGCTGAAGACCGACCGCGCCCGCATTCAGGTGGGCCGCATCTCGGGCTTTGGTCTGATGGAGATGAGCCGTCAGCGTCTGCGTCCCGGCATGATCGAGGCAACGACCCAGCCTTGTAACCATTGTCACGGCACTGGCTTGATCCGTTCGGACGACAACCTTGCCCTGAACATCTTGCGTCAGCTGGAAGAAGAGGGCGTACGCCGTCGTTCGCGCGAGGTTCTGGTGAAAGCGCCCATCGGGATCGTGAACTTCCTGATGAACAACAAGCGCGAGCATATCGCGCAGATCGAAGCCCGCTATGGCATGTCGGTTCGGATCGAAGCAGATCCGTTCCTGATCTCGCCGGACTATACGATCGAGAAGTTCAAGACTGCCACGCGCATCGTGCCCGAAGCGGCTCCGGTTGTGTCTGTTGATGCGTCGATCATGGCAGACATCGACGATGTTGAAGAGGCCGAGGTGATCTCGGATGAGACACCGGAAGCCGAAGGCGAGGGTAAGCCCAAGAAGCGCCGCCGTCGCCGTCGTCGTCGCCGCGGTCGCGGTGGGGATGACCAGCAAGAGAATGGCCAGGCCGAGAACGGAGAAGCCGAAGAGGTTGCTTCGGAAGCTGATGCGAAAGCCGATGACGCCTCGGGCGCTGAAGACGCGCCCAAGGATGCTGCGGACGAGGCACCGGAAGAAAAGCCCAAGCGCAAGCGGGCCACGCGGTCGCGTAAGAAGAAGACGGACGAGGTTGCCGCGGACGTTGACGCTGCTGATGCCGTTTCGACGGAATCTGTAGATCCCGAAGCCGCTGCTGAGGAAGAAAAGCCCAAGAAGCCAGTGCGCAAGCGCCGGACATCAAAGGCGAAGGCCGAGGAAGACGCGAAAGCCGCCGAGGCCGAGGCGTCCGACGAGGCAAAGCCGGAAGCTTCCGAAGAGGCAAAAGAGGAAAAGCCCAAGCGCAAGCGGGCCAGTCGCGCGAAAAAGCCGAAGGCGGACGAAGCGCCGGCCGAGGTTGAGGCAGACGCCAAGACGGAAGAGGCCCCGGCTGAGGAAGAGAAGCCGAAAAAGCCTGCGCGCAAACGCGCGCCGCGTAAAAAGGCTGAACCGGTCGCAGAAGAAGCTGTATCTGAACCTGCCGAGGCCCCCGTTGCGGAACCTGCACCGGTCCCGGTAGAGGCCGCCGTCGCTGAAGCGCCGACCGCCGCACCCGAGCCTGCACCAGTGGCCGAGGTCGCACCGGACGAGCCGCCCAAGCCCAAGCGCAAAGGGTGGTGGTCGCTGAACCGCTAATCGAAGGCACAAAACGAAAAAGCCGGGCATCGTGCCCGGCTTTTTTTGTTTTGCGCTTCATTCACTTGTGTTTGATGAAGTAATAGGTCACGCCGTCCGGGCCTGATGTCTCATCCTGCCCGACAAACTCGTGTCCCTGTTCAGCGCAGAAATGCGGCACGTCGATCACGGCTGCGGGGTCAGTGGCCTGTAGGCGCAGAATTTGACCCTTCTCAAGCGATTTCAAGCGCTTGCGGGCTTTTAGAACGGGCAGGGGGCAGAGCAGCCCAATGGCATCCAGATCGTCATCATAGGTCATAGTTTTGCATAATCCCTGCGGAAATCTCTGTCCATCCATTGCGTGATCGCAACTTGTCGCGCAGATGTGACAAAGCGGCAGGTGACGCCGCGCTGAACCCGCGCTATGTCGGGTGTTATGTTTGGAATTGAACTTATCGACGCAAGCCTTGTGCCCGCTCTGACCATCGCGTTTTTCGCGGGCATCTTGAGCTTCCTCAGCCCCTGTGTGCTGCCCATCGTGCCGCCTTATCTGGCCTATATGTCCGGCATCAGCATGTCAGAAATGAACGAAGGTGAATCGGGTCGGGGAAAAGTGTTTCTGACGGCGCTGTTTTTTGTTCTCGGGCTGTCGACGGTATTTCTGTTCCTTGGTTTTGCTGCTTCGGCTTTCGGTGCGGTGTTTCTGTCCAATCAAACGCTCTTTGCGGGAATTGCTGGTGTGGTCGTCATGATCTTTGGCGCGCATTTTCTGGGCGTGATTTCGATCCCGTTTCTGAACCGCGAGGCGCGTTTGGATGCAGGCGATCAGGGCGGCAGTGCTTTTGGGGCTTATCTGCTTGGGCTGGCCTTTGCCTTTGGGTGGACGCCCTGCATTGGACCGCAACTGGGGGCCATTCTGGCCCTCGCAGCGAGCGAAGGATCGGTTGTGCGGGGCACAGTTCTGTTGGCCGTCTATGCGATCGGCCTGGGTATTCCATTTCTGCTGTTTGCAGCCTTCTTTACGCGTCTTGGTGGCCTTATGGCCTTCATGAAGCGCAACATGGAACGGATCGAGCGGATCATGGGGCTGCTGCTCTGGACCATCGGGCTGTTGATGCTGACCGGTGGTTTCTCGCGCTTTTCGTACTGGCTGCTGGAAATGTTCCCGGCTATGGCCACGTTGGGCTGACCCAAGCTGCGAATTCTGCATGCCGGGGGTTATGTCCTTAATCAATCCGGTTTAACCTGCCTCAAAACACAGGCCGGGCAGATGAGTAACCACGCCGAGACATCGAAGATCGTGCGCCGCCGCCGGGTGTTTTACATCCCCGGCTACGACCCGATTCACCCGCGCCGCTATCGCGAGCTTTACCGCAAGGAAGGGGCCACGCAGGCCGAGATCTCGGACTATGAGCTGGACCTGATCGGACGCCAAGGCGCGGCGACCTATGGCTGGCAAGTGTTGGGTCGGATTGGTGGTCATGAAGTCGAGGCCGAATTTGACGTTCTGGTTTGGTCCGACATTGTTCGCGACAGCATGAACCTGAACATTGCCCAAACCTATCTGATGATGGCCCGTACCGCGTGGACCTATATCAGCACGGGCGCGCTTCGCCGGTTGATGTGGTTGCGCAAGGGGCCGGTGATTGCTGCGCTCTATCCGGTGGTGGCACTGGTCTTGCAGCTGTTGCTGGCGGTAATCGTCGGCTGTATCCTTGGCGGGCTGACACAATGGGTCGTGGGCGAGGTTTCTCTGCTTCTGGGGCGCGTTTTGGGCTGGGCGGTTGCGCTAGCCGTTGTAACTGCACTGCTGGTGTGGTTTCGCAAGATCGACAACAAGCTGTTCATTTACTATTTGATGCATGACTATAGCTATTCCGCGTCAACTAAGGGGGCGAACCCACCTGCGCTTGAGGCAAGGATGGCCCAGTTTGGTAGCCAGATTGCCGACGCACTGACCACTGATGTCGACGAAGTGCTTGTGATCGGTCACAGCTCGGGTGCGCATCTGGGCGTGTCGATCCTGTCGGATCTTCTGGCGCAGGGCAGAGTGCCGACGGGTGGCCCGCAGCTGAACTTCCTAACCCTCGGCCAAGTTGTCCCGATGGTCAGCTTCCTGCCCAAAGCAGGGCGTCTAAGACGGGATTTGCATTTGCTGAGCCAACAGAACCAGATTGCGTGGGTGGACGTAACTGCGCCGGGGGATGGCTGCGCCTTTGCGCTGTGCGATCCTGTGTCTGTGTCAGGCGTTGCACCAGGGCAAGGTAAGCGCTGGCCGCTGGTTTTCTCTGCGGCCTTCACCCAAAGCCTTAGCCCCGAACGCTGGGCCGCGCTGCGCTGGCGATTTTTCCGACTGCATTTCCAGTATCTCTGCGCCTTTGATCGCCCACGGGACTACGACTATTTCCAGATCACCGCCGGGCCGAAAACGCTTCGGGATCGGTATAGGGATCGCAATCCGTCGAAAAGCCGCATTGACGTCCCGGCCTCGAAATACACATCAATGGTGTCATGACGGACCCGTTGCCACCCAAACCGCCCTCGCGCCCCGGACGGGTGTCGCTGTGGCGCTATGCGAAGCTTTTTCGCAAAGACATCTTGTCGGCCCAGCCCGCCCGGTTGTACCGCGCGTGGATGGCCGAGTTTCGGACCCCGTTTTTTCGCAGTTATATGTGCAACGACCCGGAACTTGTGGATCTGGTGCTGAAAAAGCGCCCGGACGACTTCCCGAAATCCGATCGGATCCGCGAGGGGCTGGCCCCGCTGTTGGGTAACTCAGTTTTCGTGACAAATGGCGAGGTTTGGAAACGGCAGCGCCGTATCATTGACCCGGCCTTTGAAGGCGGACGCCTGCGCGAGGTGTTTCCTGCCATGTGGGACGCGGCCACTGCAGCGGTGGAACGGTTTGACGCGCACGCCACAGGCCAGCCGGTCGAGATCGAAGGCCATACCAGCCACGCTGCCGCCGATGTGATATTTCGCACGCTGTTCTCGATCCCCATCGAACACAAGGTTGCGGGGCGTGTATTCGACGAATTCAAGAACCACCAGCGCGCCCAGCCCGTGTTGAACCTTGGGGCATTTCTGCCTCTGCCCAAATGGGTCCCGCGCTTTCACAAGCGCGACACCAAGCGTACGGCCAAGGTCATCCGCGGGTTGATCCAGCAGCTGACGCAGGACCGCATGCGCGCCATTCAGGCGGGAACCGCGCCGGATGATCTGGCCACCAAGATCATGACCACCCCGGACCCGAAGACGGGGGCGTGTTTTGACACGGATGAGATGGTCGATCAGGTTGCCATCTTCTTTCTGGCCGGGCACGAAACCAGTGCCTCGGCCCTGGCCTGGGCACTGTATTTGCTGGCGATGCATCCCGAATGGCAGGATCGGGTCGCAAAAGAAGCGCAGGACCACATCGACCCCGAGAAGGTCTATTTCTCGGTTATGTCCAAGCTGCGCCTGTCGCGCGATGTGTTTCGCGAGACGATGCGCCTGTATCCACCTGTCCCCATGATGGTGCGCGAAACCACCTGCCCCGAGGAATTCCGGGCCCGCAAGGTTCCCGTCGGAAGCCAGATTGTGCTTAGCCCTTGGCATCTTCACCGGCATGAACGGTTGTGGGACAGGCCCGACGAATTCGATCCCGAGCGGTTCCAAACCCCGAATGGCAAAGACTGCCTGCGCGATGCCTATATGCCGTTCTCGGCCGGGCAAAGGGTGTGCCCGGGGGCGGGCTTTGCGATGATCGAGGGGCCTTTGATCCTGTCGATGCTGGTGCGCGCCTTTCGGTTCGAGTTGGTCGAAAAACGTCCCGCGATGCCCGTCGCGCACCTGACTGTGCGCGGAAAATCGGGGATCTGGCTGTCAGTATTCCCTCGGAAGAATCTGGAAAATTAGTTTAAAACAAACCCTTGCTGGATGACGTGCGTGTCCGGTGACAAGCGGGCCGCTTTTCCCCGTTTACGCTTACGTCAACTGATCCAATATGTTGCCCACTAGGGGAAACACATTGGGGAATGTGATGATGTCAAATTTGGGCAAACCGACGTTGCGCAAGAAGCTTAGCTATCGCATGGCACTGCCGACCTGGCGCGTCTTTGGTGTCCAGCGGCATAAGCGCGTTGAGGACGAAACGATCTCGCGTGAAGAGATTGAGGGGATCTTCGAAGATGAATTGCGCCGAAAACGGCGTAGCAAGGGGCCGAAATCGCAGGCCCCCCAAAAGAGCCGTAACACAGCTGTTCCCCTCATCTTGAAAAACTGACAACAACCCGGTCAACTTTTGGCGTGCGTTTTGGTGTATTCCAATACATAGACGCGAATGGCCGACGCCAGCCCACGATCCACCCCGCGCGCGTTATCAATCTCGGCAGCTAAGGCATTTAGGGGCATTCCCCGGGCGGCTGCGATCTCTTGAAACGCTTTCCAGAACTCGGGCTCCAAGGACACGGAAGTGCGGTGTCCATGCAGGGTGAGTGAGTGTTTTTGCGGACGATGTGTCAAAGTAGGGATTCCCTGAATATGAACCAGTTCTTGCGGTCAACCGTTTGGGTGCAGGACCCCTTTTCGGTCCATTGTGGCAGAGATGGCCAGCTCCAATTTCCAATGTATCCGTGTGTTCGATGGGTAAGAGAGACTGCAAGGATGAAAACCGAAACGACGATCGGGGGCAAGCTCGCAGCGGTTAGGATCGTTATTGTTGCTCTTTTACTAAGTCCAAGCCGGTTGACGAACCACAAGAGCACAAAACAGATAGGAACACCAAAAATGACCGCGTTCAGGAATAGCGGAGGGTAGTAGATATAGTTGTTGGTCCAACCTCTGGGATTGTGACTTTCTAGGAAGTTCCAGAAATTCCCGTAGGATTTATAGTAGGGGATTTTTGCGTCCGGCACTTCGCAATGGATGGACACCGAAGCAAACAGAAAGTTCAAACAGATCCCAGTAGCGAGAGCCGTGATCATGAAGGTGATGATGCCGATCGAACGGCGCCCCATCAATCTCGATCCTGTTTATGGCCGTCGAACAGGCGCTTTACGCGCGCCGCGTCGGACTTTTCTGCGTCTTTCTGGGCCTTGGTCCGCCCAAATGTCACGGCATTATTGTCTGCGCGGGCCTTCTTTTCGGCCCGCGCTTTGCCTTTTCGATACCGGTTCAGGTTGACCGGCTTTTCCATCAGGCTTTCGGGCCGATCATCTGTTCTGGACGGACCACAGCGTCGAAGGTCTCTTCATCCACGAAGCCAAGGGCGATGGCCTCTTCCTTCAGGGTGGTGCCATTCTTGTGCGCGGTCTTGGCCACTTTGGTTGCGTTGTCATAGCCGATGGTGGGGGCAAGTGCTGTGACCAGCATCAGGCTTTCCTTCATCAGCTTGTCGATGCGCGGCTCGTTGGCTTTGATGCCGTTCAGCATACGCTCGGTGAAGCTGTCGGTGGCGTCGCCCAGAAGCTGGATCGACTGCAGAAGGTTATAGCTCATCATCGGGTTATAGACGTTGAGTTCAAAGTGGCCTTGCGACCCGGCGAAGGTCATCGCAGCATTGTTGCCCATGACGTGGGCAGCGACCTGAGTCAGCGCCTCGGCCTGCGTCGGGTTCACTTTGCCCGGCATGATCGACGAACCGGGTTCGTTTTCCGGCAGTATTAGCTCGCCCAGACCCGAGCGTGGGCCGGAGCCCAAGAAACGGATGTCATTGGCGATCTTGTAGCAGCTGCCAGCAACGGTTGCCAAAGCACCTGACATGAAGACCATGGCGTCATGGGCTGACAGGGCTTCGAACTTGTTGGGGGCGGTGACGAAAGGCAGGTCGGTAATGCGTGCCATATTGGCAGCGACTTCTTCGCCCCAGCCTATTTTGGTGTTCAGGCCAGTGCCAACAGCTGTACCGCCTTGGGCCAGTTCATAGATGCCGGGTAGGGTGGATTTCACGCGGGCGATGCCCTGACGGATCATGTGGGCGTAACCCGAGAACTCCTGACCCAATGTCAAAGGCGTCGCGTCCTGCGTATGCGTACGGCCGATCTTGATGATGTCTTTGAATTCTTCTTCCTTGGCCTCAAGACCTTTCAGGAGCTTCTCCAGACCGGGCAGCAGCACGTCACGGACCGACATGGCGGTGGCGATGTGCATAGCAGTCGGGAAAGTGTCGTTCGACGACTGACCCATGTTGCAGTGATCGTTCGGGTGCACCGGATCTTTCGATCCGATGACGCCGCCCATAATTTCAATCGCGCGGTTGGCGATGACCTCGTTGGCGTTCATGTTCGACTGGGTGCCCGAACCGGTCTGCCAGACCACCAGCGGGAAGTTGTCGTCGAACTTGCCGGCAACCACTTCACTGGCGGCTTGAATGACCGCATCCGCGATGTCAGCGTTCATCGCGCCCGAGGCTTTGTTGGCTTCGGCACAGGCTTGCTTGATCACGCCAAGCGCGCGCACGATGGCGACGGGCTGTTTTTCCCAACCGATGGGGAAGTTCATGATCGAACGCTGCGTCTGAGCGCCCCAATACTTGTCGGAAGGAACCTCGAGCGGGCCAAAGCTGTCGGATTCGGTGCGGGTCTGGGTCATGTCTTTGCGCCTTTGTCAAAAATACCGCGTTCTTCATAGCGGAACGGGCGCAAAGTTCAATCGTGTATACCGTGGGATACCGCTAACGTTGGCGGTATCCCAAGCGTATTTTTGCTTAATGGGTCTGGCGGCGGAACTCGTAGACGCGTGCGGGGGGCAGGTTGTTCCACACGACACCGCGATGGTGGGCGAAGATCCCCAGCTCAATCTGCATCTCCTCTGAGATCGGGCTGTTGGGCGCATAAGTGATTTGCGTAAAGAACCCAGTGGGGGACATGACATCGAAGGCGCGCCCCACAACTTCGCGTTGGATCTGGGGGCGGGCAAGAACGGGAACGCCCGAAATGACTGCGCCGATGTCACGTAGCCCAAGATCCCGGATGTCCTGTGCCGGACGGTTCAGGACGGTGACGCCCGGAAAATCCCGTGCCAAGGCTTTGCAGAATTCCGGGTTGGTTTCCAGCAATGTCAGGCGTTCGGGGGCGACGCCTCGTTTCAGAATGGCGCGGGTGAAGCTGCCTGTGCCCGGCCCAATTTCCACCACTGGGCCGGTCGAGTTTTCCAAGCCCTCGGTCATCTTACGTGCGACTGCGGCCGACGAGGGTGCTATTGCCACCACCTGCGTCGGGCGACGCAGCATTTGACCAAGAAAAAGAGAGATATTTGCCGCCATCACAGCCTCCGAAGCTTACATTTTGCCCAGTCTGTCGGGGGAATGTAACGGCTGTGTGGCGCGCGGACGGAAACCGCACTATTTGCGGAAGCTGTCCAGACTGACGATCTCGGCGTCTTGGTGCTGTTCCTCAACATCCTCGGCAAATCCGGCCTCAGTGTCATCATGCTCGGGGTCAGTCACCGGCTGTTCTTCTTCAGCCAAAAGGTCCTCATCCCCAGCCACATGCAGATCAGGGTGGTGCTCTTCCTGAAGTTCAAACCGCAGGCCGAATTCGACCGAGGGATCCACAAAAGTGCGAATCGCGTCGTAGGGCACATAAAGCGTTTCTGGAACGTCACCGAAATTCAGGGTGACCGAAAAGCCGTCGTCCCGCACGTCCAGATTTTCGAACCAATGTTGCAACACGATGGTCATGTCGTCGGGAAACCGGTCATGCATCCAATCGGCGATTTCGACATCTTCATGATGCGTGTCGAAATTGATGAAGAAATGATGCTCGCCCGGTAATCCATTTAGGGACACGTCATCCAGAACCTTTTGGATCAGACTGCGCATGGCGTCATGCATCAGATTGCCATAATCGATCTGGTCGGACATGCGGGGATCCTCCTGCGCTTTGGGTCAGAATAGGGGGTGGATGCAGCGAAGGGAAGACGGGAAGTGATTAGAAGATCAATAGATTGCCGGTTAATCCTGCCAGCGCCATACACATCAGCGTGAGCGGAAGCGACAGGCGCGTCAGCAACAGTGCGGATAATGCGCAAAGCCCGGCGGCCATCGGGTCTACGCTTGATAAGATAGGGCGTGCACCGGGCAGGCCGTCCCAGATGGGTTGGGTCTGGTCGAAAAAGACGTTCAGTGCGAACCACAGCATCAGATTGGCGATGACGCCCACGATGGCAGCGGTAATGGCACGCAAGGCAGCATCTAGCCGGGGTTGGCTTGTCAGCCATTCTACATGGGGGGCTGCGGTGAAGATCCACAGGAAGCAGGGCATGAAGGTGGTCCAAAGCGTCATCAGCCCTGCAGCGAAGGCCAAACCGACGCCTGCCAGGTTGTAGCCTGCCATGAAACCCACAAACTGTGTGACAAGGATCAGGGGACCGGGCGTCGTCTCGGCCAACCCCAGCCCATCAACCATCTGTCCTGCGCTGATCCAGCCCTCGGCCTCGACCGCGGCTTGCGCCATATAGGCCAGCACTGCATAGGCGCCGCCAAAGCTGACCACGGCCAGTTGCGAGAAGAAAAGCCCCACATCCACAAGGAAATCTGCGCCCACCACAAATGCCAGAGCGATAGGGGCGATCCAGAGCCCGCCCCAAAGGGCGATGGTGGACAGTGTGGTGCGGCTTTGTGGGGTAGGTGCTGGCACGGTGGTGCTTGAAGAGACAGGGCGCAAAGCGCCAAACAGCGCTGCCATGGCAATGACCAGTGGGAAGGGCAGGCCGAACAGGTAAAGCGCCACGAAGGCCATCAAAGCGATGATCCAATGCAACGGGCGCTTCAGGGTCTTTCGCCCCAACCGCCACAGGGCTTGCAGGACCACCACAACAACGGTGGCCTTGATCCCAAGGAAAAGAGCCTCGACCGCTGGGATGTTGCCCCAGTTCGCATAGGCTAGAACCAGCGCAAACATGACGGCAGCTCCGGGCAGGACGAACAGCAGTCCGGCGATCAACCCGCCCAACGTGCCACGCAACCGCCAGCCCGCATAGGTGCACAGCTGCATGGCTTCCGGGCCGGGCAAGAGCATGCAAAAGGACAGGGCGCGCAGGAACTGATCCTCGTTCAGCCACGGGCGTTCTTCCACCAACTCTTTATGCATGACCGCAATCTGCGCCGCAGGTCCGCCAAAGGACATCAGGCCAATGCGGGTGAAAATGCGGGTCAGCTCCGCCAAGCTGGGAGGTGTCATTTTGTCCCCCGGTTGTCGGGCCAGTCATGGGTTTCGTCCGCCCCGTCGCGCGCCCAGCGATAGAGCGCATCATAGAAGGGCATCGCCGCGTCCAGCTGTTCGGTGTCGCTTTTATATTGCCGCGACAACCCGACCGAAAGCGCCAGCAGCCCTGCGGCCTCGGGCACCTCGGCAAGCCGGTTGGTGTCCGCCGCGCGCACGACATCCGCCAGACGGGACAGGGCGGGGGTAGCCAGCGCAAACTCCTCGATCATCGTGTCAAAGCTGCATCGTGGGCCGCGATGGGACCAAAACGTGTCCTCGATATCGAACGGGGTGGCGTCATAGCGCGCGGCCACATCCACGACCTGCGCCGGCGGGACAAACAGGAACCGCGCGTCCGGGTCGACAAAGCGACGGATCAGCCACGGGCAGGCGATGCGGTCGATCTTGGGGCGGTGACGGGTGACCCAAAGCGTGGCGCCGCCCTGTTTGGCTGGGATCGAGGCCGCAGGGATGCGCGGCAGTTTGGCGTCGCGCCATCCATAGTTGCCGCCTGCCAAAACCTCGGCTCGCAATCCGGCGTCTCGCAATATCGCGGCCGCTCCGTGGCTTAGCTTCCCGCCTTTCTGGCAAATCGTGACAACGGGGCGGTCCCCCAAGGAAGGCAGCAAGGTGCGGATATCAGTGTGTGGATGGCGGACCGCGCCGGGGACCAGAAACGGGTCGGCGTCAAAGTTCTCGTCGATCGAGACATCTATTAAAACCGGCGCGTCGGGCGTGCCGATCAAGCGCATCAGCTGGGCGGGGGATATTTCTGCAAAAGCAGGCATGGCTGGGCATCCTTCAAACGGGCTTGGTGATGGATGCGAACCTTGAGCCTTGGCCTCACGGGGTGGTCACGCGAACCCCATAGGCAGTTTGTGCCAGACCCAAGGGGCAGGGGTCAAGGTCTTGAGGTGCCTAAGAAATGGAAGTGCAGGTTTCTGTTGCCAGGTACCTGCGAACCCCGCCCAAGGCGGCTAGGCCAAGGGACTTAGTTTCGGCAACCCGAACTGCTTACGCAGCCAGAGCCATAGCCGGAGCTTTGTTGTCATTTGCAACTAGCTTAAATGAACCGATAACGGTGGTATCTCACCGAAACAAAGCTAACCCCTTTAGACGTCCGTCG
Source organism: Aliiroseovarius halocynthiae (assembly GCF_007004645.1). Taxonomy (GTDB): domain Bacteria; phylum Pseudomonadota; class Alphaproteobacteria; order Rhodobacterales; family Rhodobacteraceae; genus Aliiroseovarius; species Aliiroseovarius halocynthiae. Next base: position 1,010,606 of record NZ_ML660019.1, read on the forward strand.
ATCCTATTTCGTCCCCATGATCCCCAAATGAAGGATGTTTGGTGGAGACGCCGGGTACCGCCCCCGGGTCCGATCCGCTTATTACGAGCGCGTTTATGTCCATAGTCCCCGAGGGGACAGGCAACATATAAATATGGTGGATGTGCTTTGAAAGGGGAAAACGGAAAGTTTCGTGCCCTATGGTCTGATTTTTGCAATGGAAACTAGAATGGGCGAAGTCGCCCAAACCAACATTAATCGTCCAACAAATGCTGATGGAGGGTCTGCTAAGAAGTGTTCATAGCAGTGTCTTTCCAAAGTTAGCTAAGTCTCTGAGGTTGGTGAAACGTTGATGCAAGCCGCTATCAATCTCTGCCCAGATCCGCAGTCAGCCGATAGTGCCCCGTTATTGGGAAAGCGAACAAAATATCGTCTTCGTGTGTGCCGGCTCCAATATTGTGGATCACCAGAGGATGCGTGCCCGCGCGGTTCATGCGGTCCGACAGGATGCCAATGTGCGGCAGGGTGCCGCTGACGGTCCAGGTGACCAAATCTCCGGGCTGATAATCGGCAGGGTTTTGCGTCACGGCCATATCCATGCCCTTGCGCTGAAAGAAGCGCTGTTGATTTGGAACGCGGCGGTGATCGATATTCTTATCGGGACGGGTAAGTCCCCAGTTCTTGGGGTAGGCGTTGAAATTGCGGGCCATGTCTTCATGCACGGTCTTTTGCAAATCGACCCCGTGGGCGTCACGCAAGGCGCGTACAATGACATCGGTGCAAACCCCGGTTTGGCGGTCGACGTCTCCGTTAGGATAGGCAAGTCGCACATAGGCCCCGCTATAGCGCGTGGTTACGCCAATCTGGCTGCGCGCGGCGGTGATCAGGGCTTGGGACCATTCAGATATGGGGCGCGATTGGGTAACGGAATCAGGCCCACTGCTGTTAGGTGCAGGTGGGTTGGCCGACGTTGCGGTGTAGAGAAACCCACGCACCACCAGCTTGTGCTGATGTGGCAGGGCGGCCCAGCCGATAACAGGCAAAGCAATTAGTGTGAGGGGAAGAAGCAGTTTTCTCATTGCCGCATCATGGGACCCTTTGTCCCCAATGGCGAGCCGCGCCTATTCAGATGGCGAGGTTTTGCCTGTCGCTGTCGCAGACAATCGAGAACGCCCCATCTCGATTGTATATTGCGCAAGCTTCTGCAGTGAAGCGTCGGTTTGCTCTGGTATTTGCGCCTCGATCGCGTCGGTGATTTCGGTATGCAGACCCACGATGCGCTCGCGATCCCGTTGCGTATAAGTGATCATGTTCATCAGGGGCTGCATCGCCTCGACCGCACCCGCCAGTTGATAGGACAGCACTGGATTGCCCGCGCCATCCACCAATGCCCGGTGGAAGGCCACGTCTGAGGCGCAGAAGGCCTCGTCTGTCAGGCCGGGCTGGGATTGGCGGTGGATTTCGGCACGCATGGTCGCCAATTGGTCTGGTGTTCGGCGCTGGGCCGAGAGCGGCGCGCAAGAGCGTTCCAGCGCGTATCGCGCCTCGCAGGCAGTTTCAAAGTCCACGCTATTCATCGATAGGAGCAAGGTCGAGGTCGTGATCTGCTGGTCATAGGCATCTTCGAACGACATGCGGTTCACGAAGGCCCCACCCGTGGCGCCGCGCTGGGTGCGGATCAGGTTCTGTGCGGCGAGCCGTTTCAGCGCCTCGCGCACGGTGGAGCGACCTACGTCAAATTTTTCGCACAGCTCCGCCTCGGACGGCAGGCGTTGATCGACGATCAGGTTGCCCTCGATAATGGCATCGCGGATGGCCTCGGCGATCTGTGCTGACAGGTCTTTATTCTCGTCCAGTTCTGTTTTCACGCCGCGTCACATCCCACAATTGTCGTAATTGTCTGACAATTCATTTGCTCGATTTGCAATTGTCAGACATTATCAATCCCGACTCGCAAGATGGGGGAAGCATGTCCGTTTCGTCAAGGATAAGAACCATGGGTGCGCCGCATTGGCTGGCGCTGTTCGGGTTGATTCTTGTGGGGTGGGTGCTTCTGTATGCGATGGCGCTGCCACCCGACGCGCTGGAACTGTCGCGCATCTATGGTGCTGACTTCTGGCGCTCGCTCTGCGTGGTCGAGCCTGACAAGGCTGGGTTTATGGGGCTCTTTGCCATGTGGGCGGTGATGTCCGCCGCGATGATGGCCCCGACGGCCCTGCCGACCTTCGCCACCTATGACGACATGATCGCTTCGGGTGCCGGGTCTCAGCGCGGGTTTTTGGAACTGGTCGCGGGCTATCTGGTGATTTGGCTGGGCTTTGCAGCCATCGCGGCTGCCGGGCAGTTGGCACTGTTCCGCGCTGGGCTTCTGTCACCGCTGGGCCAAAGCATCTCGCCGTGGCTGACGGGCGGATTGCTGATCGGCGCAGGAGTGTATCAATTCTCGTCCCTGAAGGACCGCTGCCTGAGCCAATGCCGCCAGCCGATGACCTTCTTCATGCAATATTGGCGCGAGACCCGTTGGAACGCGGTCGCGCTGGGCCTGCGTTTGGGGGCGATTTGCCTTGGTTGCTGTTGGGCGCTGATGCTTTTGGGCTTCGTGGGCGGGGTGATGAACCTCGCCTTCATGGGGCTCGCCACTCTCATCATGATTTTTGAAAAACTGCCGGATCTCGGCCGCTATCTGACCTGCCCCTTGGGCTGGGCGTTGATCGCGGGTGGGATCGTGGCGCTTGTCCAGGGAGGATAACATGGACGGATCGCAAATAGGAACGGTCGAATGGACCATCAAAGGGGAGCTGATCCTCAACTGTAACTGCACGGTGTTCTGCCCCTGCGTGGTCAGTCTTGGCGACCACCCGCCGACCGAAGGCTACTGCATGGGCTGGGCGGGCATCCGCATCGACAGCGGTCAATATGGCGACGTGGACCTTTCGGGTCTGAATGTCGGTCTACTACTGGAAATCCCCGGCCGCATGGCGCGGGGGAACTGGAAAGCAGCGGCCTATATCGATGATCGCGCCAATGACGAGGCGTTCGAAGCGCTTTGCCATATCTTTACCGGGGCCGCCAAAGGCACTACCGGCTTGTTCAAAATGCTGGTCAGTGAGTTCTTGGGCGCCGAGCGTGCACCCGTATCGTTTGAAACCGAAGGCAACACCCGTCGTCTGATCGTCGGCAAAGCCATTCGTGGCTCGGTCACGCCGGTGCCGGGTAAAGGCGGGGCTGAACAGGTGATCACCAACACCAACTACTGGATGGGCCCGGATATCACCGTCGCCAAGGCAGACGAGGCCCGCGTGCGCGCCTTTGGACGCGTATGGGATTTTGACGGCAAATCCGCCGAGATCTGCCAGATCGATTGGAAAGGCCCCGGTCGCTAACGCGGCCGGAGGACCCCACGGGAGCGCGACCCATGGCCCTGATTTCTCCGTCCCGCCGTCTGCGGCGCACCCCTTTCTCTGACGGCGTCGAAGCTGCCGGGGTCAAAGGGTACACGGTATATAACCACATGTTGCTGCCGACCGTCTTTCGGTCGGTGGAGGAAGACTATCGTCACTTGAAGTACGCCGTTCAGGTCTGGGACGTCGCTTGTGAACGTCAGGTGGAAGTGCGTGGCCCCGATGCAGCCCGCCTGATCCAGATGCTGACCCCGCGAGACCTGTCCAAGATGCAAGACGGGCAGTGTTTCTATGTCCCTATGGTGGATGAGACCGGCGGGATGCTGAACGACCCGGTGGCTGTGAAACTGGATGACGACCGCTATTGGATCTCGATCGCTGACAGCGATCTGATCATGTGGGTGAAGGGGCTGGTTTATGGGTTCCGGCTGGACGTTCTGGTTGATGAACCTGACGTGTCGCCCTTGGCCATTCAGGGGCCACTGTCCGATGATCTGGCGGCGGCTGTCTTTGGCGATGCTGTGCGCGATATCCGCTTCTTCCGCTATAAACGGCTGGAGTTTCAGGGGCGTAGCCTTGTCGTGGCACGTTCGGGATATTCCAAGCAGGGCGGTTTCGAGATCTATGTCGAAGGCAGTGACATCGGAATGCCGCTGTGGAACGCGCTTATGGAAGCTGGCAAGGGCATGGATGTGCATGCGGGCTGCCCCAACGGGATTGAGCGCGTCGAGGGCGGACTTCTGTCCTATGGCAACGATATGACCCGCGAAAATACACCGCACGAAGCCGGGCTGGGGCGGTTTTGCTCCACGGAAAGTGCGCTGGGCTGCGTGGGGCGCGATGCGCTGTTGCGTGTGGCCAAGGAAGGCCCCGTGCAACAGGTGCGCGCAATCGAAATTTTGGGCGGCGTGCCACCTTGTGACCGCGCGTGGCCCCTTATGGATGGGGATCGGCAGGTGGGTCAGGTGACCTCAGCCGCGAACTCGCCCGATTTTAACACTGGCGTTGCGATTGGCATGGTGCGGATGACCCATTGGGACACGGGCACCGAGCTGGATGTGATGACACAAGACGGACCGCGTGCGGCGACCGTCTATGACACTTTTTGGATATAAGGACATGACGATGTTTAAAGCACTGGTAATGGAACAAAATGACGAGGGGTTGGCCCAAGCGTCGATCAAGGACATCGGTGAAGACGCGCTGCCCGAGGGCAATGTGACCGTCGCCGTGGAATACTCGACCGTGAACTACAAGGACGGGCTGTGCTTGTCGGCCAAGGGCGGGGGCCTTGTGCGCAACTACCCCCATGTGCCGGGGATCGACTATGCGGGCACTGTGGAAGCGTCGGAAGATGACCGCTATAAACCCGGCGACAAGATTGTGCTGACCGGCTGGCGCGTGGGCGAGGTGTCTTGGGGCGGGTATGCCCAGAAGGCGCGCATTTCGGCTGACAAGCTTGTGCCGCTACCTGAAGGCCTGACCACCCGTCAGGCGATGGCCGTGGGGACGGCGGGTTTCACCGCGATGCTTGCTGTTATGGCGCTGGAGGATCATGGTTTGAAGCCGGGGCAGGGACCGGTGCTGGTTACCGGTGCGGCTGGAGGTGTTGGGTCCGTTGCGACCGCCATTCTGGCCAATCTGGGCTACGAAGTCGCAGCTGTCACAGGCCGACCGGATCAGGCGGACTATCTTAAAGGGCTTGGCGCCACCACTATTGTCGCACGTGAAGAACTGAACGAGACCACCAAGCGTCCGCTTGAAGCCGAGACATGGGCGGGCTGTGTGGACGCTGTGGGTGGTGATATGCTGGCGCGCGTTTTGGGACAGATGAAGTACGGGGCGTCCGTGTCCGCCGTGGGCCTTGCTGGCGGCGCTGGGCTGCCAGCGACCGTCATTCCCTTCCTTCTGCGTGGTGTGAACCTTCTGGGCATCGACAGTGTTATGCAACCCTATGACAACCGTGTGCGTGCATGGCAGCGCATCGCCAATGACCTACCGATGGACAAGCTGGAAGCTATGATCACCCCTGCGACATTGAGCGACCTTCCCGGATTGGGGGGCGATATCCTAAAAGGGGGTGTCAAAGGTCGTGTCGTGGTGGATGTAAATGCCTGAAGAACATGAGGGGCGCGTGATCGCGCCCCTCGCCAACAAAACACTGGAAGAGATTGACGGGCAGCGCTGGGGAACACCCTGCTGCGCGTCCTATATCGAGGCGACATGTGCCTCGCTACGCAAGAAACCCATTGGACAATTCACCACTGAAAACCTGCGCATGATGATATCGCAGGATATCGGCACGGATGTATTGAAGCCCTTTGCACTGGCAGTGTTGCAGGACGATCCCATGGCCGAGGGGGACTATTACCCCGGCGATCTGCTTGAGGCCGCGGCCAAGCGGTGGCCAGATGATCCCGAGCTTCAAACCCTGACATAGAAACGGCGCCGGAAACCCGGCGCCGCATTTGTTTTCAGATGTTGGAGCTGCGTTACTCAGCCGGCTCTGCCTGAGCATCTGCGTGCTTGTCACGCAACCCGTCGCGGTAAAGCGCTTTGGTCAGCGACACCATCATCAGCCCCATGACCGCAGTAAAGGGTAGCGCGCCAATGATCATCGCGTTTTTCAGCGCGTCCATCGGGTTGTTTTCCCCTGCCGCCAGAAGCAGCGTGCCAATTACGGCAGTCAGGACGACACCCCAGACGATGCGGTGTTTGATGCCCGTTTCCTGCTCGCCGCCCGACATGATGGTGTTCATCACAAGGATGCCACTGTCTGCCGAGGTGACTAGGAAGGTTAGGATCAACACAACACACATGATGGTGATGGCCGACAGGAATGGCCCCGAGATCATTTCGCCCAGAGTTACGAAAAGCTTCGCAGTGTTCGATGCACCAATGATAGCTCCTTCTGCCGCGCCACTTAGCTCCAGATCAATTGCGGTGCCGCCAAGGATAGTCATCCAAGCAAAGCAGACCAGTGCCGGAGCGAACACACAGCCGATGATGAATTCGCGAACCGAGCGACCCTTGGAAATGCGGGCTAGGAACAGGCCCACGAAAGGTGAGAATGCGATCCACCATGCCCAATAGAAGGTGGTCCATCCCGCCTGCCAGCCGAACTGACGGGCGGGTTCACCGGCAGCGTAGACTTCGCGTAGGACGTCCTCGGGCAGAGCGGCTGCGTCGCCTTCCAGACCGGATACGAAGCCACCATAGCTGCCCCAAGCGTTGGTTGCGCCACCTTTTAGGACGTCGGCCAACGGTGCGGCGGCTTCAGGCAGGTTTGCCACAAAGTCACCTGCAGGCTGTGGGCCATAGGCACCGAAGGACAGTTGCACTATATGCAGTATATAGTCGATCAGGGCCGATCCATACGTTGTCATCGCAAAGAAGAACGACCCGAAGATGATGAAAGTCATCAGTAGGATCAATGACAAAACGAGGTTCAGGTTCGACAGGTATTTCACTCCGCGACCAACACCAGAAACAGCCGAGATGATCGACAACCCCATGATGCAGACCAGACCCGTAATCAGGCCAACCTTACCCGGAGCAGGCGCTTCACCCGACATATCCATCATCCACTCCATGCCGGTGATGGCATACAGGCCGTCGATAAACTGGCTGACACCGAAGCCGATGGTAACCGATACACCCAGAATGGTGGCGACAACGCCCAGAACGTCTACGATATGGCCGAAGAATCCATTCACGTATTTGCCGAATAGCGGGGTCAGGGCCGAGCGGATGGTCAGCGGCATATCACGCGTATAGGCATAATATGCCAGCGATAGGCCGGTCATCACGTAGATGGCCCAAGCGTGAAACCCGTAGTGTAGGAAGGTGTAGCGATATCCCGACTGCAGGCTTTCTGGTGTGTTGGGCGCGACATCGCCGGTCAGAATGACAGGGTTCGATCCCCAAAGGCCCAGTGGCTCGGCAGTTGCGAAGACCATCAGGCCCACGCCAAGACCAGCACCAAACATCATCGAAAACCACGAGAAGTTCGAGAACTCGGGTTTTTCACCAGGAAGTCCCATCACGCGACTTCCTGTAGACGGAATTATGGCCACAATGGCCAGAAAGAAAAGAAACATGCCTACAATGATAATGTAGAAGCTGTTGAACCCTTCAAGCAGGCGCCAGTTCAGGCTACCGAGGGTGGAATTTGCGTTTGCTGGGAAAACTAGTGCCCAGATCACCAATGCGACCATGACCCCTTTCGAGATCAGCGCAATCGGGAGGCTGTTGCCTTCGTAAAAACCTGACGGTGCCTTCGGAATGTGAAGATCCGTGAAAGGTGGTTTGATACTCATGTTCCCTGTCCTTGATTGTTTACCTAGCTCAATCGGTTGCTCCGAGTGGCCCCTTATGAGCCTGAAGGACGTGGTTTGAGCGACATTCGCCAAAACGGACAGGATTGTGTTCAGATGCGACAATTTGTCGTTTTCCAGCTGGTTTGAGACCGTGTCTTTGGTGTGCGAATGTATGCAGAACTTGTTGGCCTTGACGCTTAAAACAATGCGGTTTAGCCAGGTCGTGTCCTCGTATCTGTCGAGGGCTGCCCGTTGTTCTGAAATGTTACGGGTTGGCTGGAAGACCTGCCGGATCTGGGGTGGCTCTGATCTGAAAGGCACCTCTCGAACATGACTGAAGGAGCCTACAATGGCCGAACTGGACATCAACTGGGTGCGCGCGCAGTTTCCCGCTTTTTCCGAACCCACACTGCTGGGCCAGGCGTTTTTCGAGAATGCAGGCGGGTCCTATACCTGTAAGCCGGTGCTGGATCGTCTGAACCGCTATTATACGCAGCGCAAAGTGCAGCCCTATGCGCCCTATGGTGCCTCACGCCTAGCAGGCGAGGAAATGGACGAAGCGCGCGCGCGCCTTGCGGCCATGATGGGGGTCAAGACAGACGAACTGTCTTTCGGGCCGTCCACCACACAGAATACTTATGTTTTGTCGCAAGCCTTCCGGCAGCACCTGACGCCGGGTGATGCAATCGTTGTGACCAATCAGGATCACGAGGCGAATTCTGGCCCTTGGCGGCGTTTGGCAGACGAGGGATTCGAGGTTCGCGAATGGAAGGTCGATCCCGAGACCGGACATTTGGATCCTGCAGATCTGGATGCACTTTTGGGTGACGGGAAGGTTAAGCTGGTATGCTTTCCGCATTGCTCGAACGTGGTAGGCGAGCTGAACGACGTGGCTGCGATCTGCGCTAAGGCCCGCGCCGCTGGGGCCTATAGCTGCGTTGATGGCGTCAGCTATGCGCCGCATGGGTTTGTGAACGTGGATACGCTGGGGGCGGATATCTATTTGTTCTCGGCCTATAAGACCTATGGCCCGCATCAGGGGATCATGGTGATCCGTCGCGCATTGGGGCAGGCGCTGCCAAATCAGGGGCATTATTTCAACGCGGACAGCTTGTATAAGCGCTTTACACCAGCTGGCCCCGATCACGCACAGGTCGCGGCGTGCGCAGGGATGGCGGATTATATCGAGGCCTTGGCGACGCATCACGGCGCAACGGGCGACGCAGCCGAATTGTCCGCATCCGCGCATAAGCTGATGCGCGACCACGAGGTCGAATTGCTGCAACCCTTGTTGGATTACGCGTCAGCCAAGAACTCGGTCCGGCTGATTGGGCCGTCTGTGGCGGCCAATCGCGCGCCGACCGTATCGCTTTTATCGGCCCAGAAGGGCGAAGATCTGGCGGCTGCTTTGGCTCCGAAGGGCATCATGGCGGGCGGCGGCGACTTCTACGCTGTGCGCGCCTTATCCGCACAAGGTGTGGACCCGGATCACGGCGTCCTGCGCGTCAGTTTCACGCATTATACCAGCGCCGAAGAGGTCACAAAATTGATCGACGCCTTGGACCAGGTGCTCTGATCCTGCTGCCCTGGTCCTAACGGGCTGGGGCAACCCATAGGCATACTGCGCCTGCAAACAGGTTTCCGCAGTTGCATAGCAGCCATCTTGCCAGCCTGCCTGTCCACGACATAGCCTTCCCATAGCATTCATATGTTTTTGGGAGGGGACATGATCCTGACCGATACAAAAAACCAAGCCGATCTGCCGCGCTATTTCGCGCAAGTCTTTGCTGTTGCCAAACGAATGAATAAAGGGCGGTTAGAGTTTGTGATGCCCGATGGACGCCGCTTTCGCGCGGACGGGGCGCAGCCGGGCTATGTCGCCGAGCTGCATGTGCACGACCCGGATGTCTTTGCACGCCTGATCCGCGAAGGTGATCTTGGCTTTTGCGACGCCTATATCGAGGGGGGGTGGTCCACGCCGGATCTTCAGGCCTTTCTGGATTTGGTGCAGGATGACAATGACATGGTCTATGACGGCTTTCCGGGCCAGATATTCCTGCGTGCTTACGAGCGGATGCGCCACCTGATGCGGGAAAATACCAAGAAACAGGCGAAGAAGAACATCTCGGCTCATTACGATTTAGGTAATGATTTCTATGGCTTGTGGCTGGATGATACCATGACGTATTCGTCCGCGCTGTTTCGCACTGGGCAAGAAAGCCTTGAGCGCGCTCAGGAAGAGAAATACGCGTCGATGATCGACGAGATGGGCGTGACGCCGGGCGATCATGTTCTGGAAATTGGCTGTGGCTGGGGGGGCTTTGCGGAACATGCTGCCCGCAAAGGGATCCGTGTCACCGGGTTGACCATCAGCCAAGAACAGCACGATTTCGCGGTCGAGCGGCTGGAGAAGGCAGGCCTGTCCGATATGGTCGAGATCAAGCTGCAGGATTACCGTGACGAAACCGGGCAGTATGACGGAATCGCCTCGATCGAGATGTTTGAAGCTGTCGGTGAGAAATACTGGCCCATCTATTTTGAAACGGTAAAGTCCTGTTTGAAGCCCGGTGCGAAAGCAACACTTCAGATCATCACCATCGCCGAGCGCCGGTTTGCTGCCTATCGCAAGGGGGTTGATTTCATTCAGAAATACATCTTCCCCGGTGGAATGCTGCCGTCAAAGACGATATTGCAGGATGAGGTGGCGAAGGCAGGGTTGGACACGCGTAACCGGATCGAATTCGGTGAAAGCTACTCGGTCACCCTGCGTCGCTGGTTTGAGCGGTTTAACGCAAGCTGGGCAAACATTGCCCTCATGGGGTTTGACGACAAGTTCCGTCGGATGTGGAACTTTTACCTCACTTCCTGTGCCGCGGCGTTCCATTCCGGCAGTTGTGACGTCGTTCAGTTGACGGTGGCCCGTCCTTCTGGATAAATCGGTGCAACTACCGAACTTTATGTCATATTGTGGCTATAAGTAATCCTGAAGACCTGACACACAAAGAGGGCAGAAAGCCTATGCCAACAGCTGCGAAGTTTATTTCTGCCGTCATCCTTGCTGCGATCGGCTGGATGTGCGCCGAGATGGTGAAACCGTTGATGCCCGAGGGCAGCGATCCCAGATATTTTTCCCAAACCTGTGCCATCGCGGGATGGTTGGTGGGGTGGTTCTATTTGGGGCCGCGCGCTGATCGCGAGCTGGGTACAATGGGTTCCAATGCGGGAACGACCACTTTTGTTCAGGTGATTTTCACGCTTTTTATTTTTTCCTTCGTCGAGATGATCGAGCGCTCGCTAAAGAAACGCTACGATGGTCCAATTGAAGGATTACAAGACATCTTTGTTATCGGTGGTGAAATGATGCTGGAATATACCACCGCCGAGATTGTTGCCGTTGCAATTCTTGGCGGGTTTATCGCCTCTAAGGTTGCCTTCTATGCCGCGCGCAAATGGGGCTAGCGACGTCACCCGACCCAACAGGCTTTGCATGTAAGTTGAAAGGGATCCTGTGAGCTCTATGTTTTTTTATGGCACGCTGTGCCATCGCCCGCTTCTTGGCGTTGTTTTAGGAGCGGAAAGCACTTGTCGTGTTCGACCGGCATCCTTGTCGAACCATGTTGCACATTGGGTTTGTAACCAACCTTTTCCAATGATTTCGTCAAGTGTTGAAGGCGACGTAGTACACGGGCTTCTCGTACAGGATTTGTCTCCCAGTGATGTGGCCCGTTTGAACTTCTATGAGGGCGGGTTTGACTATGCATTGGGCGACGTAACAGTACAGCCTGATGCGGGCGGGCCTTTGGTGCCAACACAGGTATATTACCCAACGCCGGGGTTGTGGGCGCCGGGGGGCTTGTGGGATCTTGCCGCTTGGGACGCGCGTTTTGGCGCAATGGCTGTGGAAGCCGCGAAAGAGGTGATGGATTTCTATGGTCAGGTCACGCCCGAGGATATCGCGCGACGCTTTCCGATGATCCGAACTCGCGCCAGCAGCACGCTGCGCGCGCGTCAGGAGCCCGCTCCGACCGCATTGCGCACGCATTACGGCCTGCAGGATGTAGACGTGCAAGACAAGCGGACACCTTACGCACAGTTCTTCTCGATGGAAGAGCAGGTCTTGTCCTTCCGCAAATATTCCGGCGAGATGAGCGACGTGGTTGACCGCGCCGCCTTCGTGGGTGGGGATGCGGTCATCGTGCTGCCCTATGATCCCGCGCGCGACCGCGTGCTGCTTGTCGAACAGTTCCGCATGGGGCCTTTGGTGCGCGGGGATCAGTACCCTTGGACATTGGAACCCATTGCGGGGCGGATCGACGGTGGTGAAGTGCCCGAGGAAAGCGCCCGTCGCGAGGCGATAGAGGAAGCTGGCCTTGAACTTGATCGCTTGATCCCTTTGACGCCAAACTATCCCAGCCCGGGCGCCAGCACCGAATTCTTTTATCCCTTCATCGCCATATGCGATCTGCCCGATGATGCAGGCGGCATTGGTGGTGTCGAAAGCGAAGCCGAGGACATCCGAAGCCATGTCATCCCCTTTAATCAATTGATGTCTCTGATCGCTACAGGAGAGGCGAATTGTGGCCCCTTGGTCTTGGCTGGTTGGTGGTTGGCTGCAAATCGTCAGGAATTGCGCACGCATTCGTGATGGTCGGCCCTTGAACCGCCTATGTTCAGGTCATACAGATGATAGGAACGACGCGCGATAAGGGGCTGAAACAATGGACATCAAACGCGATCTTGAAGCAACCGTGGGCAACACGCCCCTGATCCGATTGAACGCGGCCTCCGAGGCAACAGGCTGTGAAATTCTGGGCAAGGCCGAGTTCATGAACCCGGGCCAGTCCGTCAAGGACCGTGCGGCGCTGTTCATCATCCGCGATGCCGTTGCGAGTGGCGCGTTGAAGCCGGGTGGCACGATTGTGGAAGGGACAGCTGGTAACACCGGGATCGGGCTTGCGCTGGTTGGCGCGTCGATGGGGTTCAAAACGGTGATTGTGATCCCGGAAACCCAATCCGAAGAGAAGAAGGACATGATCCGTCTGGCTGGGGCTGAATTGGTTCAAGTTCCTGCAGTGCCTTACAAGAACCCCAATAACTATGTGCATTATTCGCGCCGTCTGGCAGAGAAGCTGAATGAAAGCGAGCCAGCGGGTGCGATCTGGGCCAACCAGTTTGACAACGTGGCCAATCGTCAAGCGCATATCGAAGGCACCGGGCCCGAGATCTGGGCGCAAACTGGTGGTAAAGTCGATGGTTTCACATGTGCCGTTGGTTCTGGCGGGACGCTTGCAGGCGTTGGTATGGCATTGCAGCCCAAGGGCGTGAAAGTCGCGCTGAGCGATCCAATGGGATCGGGGCTGTTCTCGCTGTATGAAACCGGGACTGCGGCCGCAGAAGGTGGTTCGATCACCGAAGGGATCGGGCAGGGGCGGATCACTGCGAACCTTGAAGGTTTCACGCCCGACATGCGGTTCCAGATCCCCGACGACGAAGCCTTGCCAGTCATTTTTGACTTGTTGCAGGACGAAGGTCTGTGTCTTGGTGGCTCGTCCGGTATTAACGTGGCGGGTGCAATGCGGATGGCGCGTGAAATGGGGCCGGGCCATACGATCGTGACGGTTCTGTGTGACTATGGCACGCGTTATCAGTCGAAGCTGTTCAACCCCGACTTCCTGCGTGAAAAAGGCTTGCCGATCCCCGCGTGGCTGGAACGTGCGCCTGCCTTTATGCCTGAGGTGTTCGAGGATATCTGATGAGCTCTGAACTGCGCCGTTCGACTCTGCCTTCCCGGTTCTTTTGGCTTTTGCGGGTGTGGCTGTGCGCTGTCATGCTGTTGATGCCGATAGGGGCCAGCGCGCAAGACGCAGATACAAGCACGGATATATCCAGTTTTGTTCTGACAAAGGAAGGCGCGCCGGATTATCTGGCATGGTCGCGCGTAGCAGAGCGGGGCGAACGTGTGCTCGAAATTGGGCGGGCCTCGGACCAAGCTCTTAGCGAGCTACGTAGCGAAATTGCCCAATGGCGCGGCCTGTTCAAATCTGCGCAAGACGAGAATTCTATCCGTATTGATACGCTGAAAACACAGCTCGCCACTTTGGGGCCAGAACCTGAAGATCTCGGAAGTGAGCTGGCGGTGCTGGCACAGCGCCGCAAAGAGCTGAATGCTGAACTTAGCAAAGCACAGGCGCCGGTTAAGGAGGCGGAAGAATCCTATGCGCGGGCGGATTTTCTTGTTCGTGAGATCGACAGCATGTTGCGGACGCGCCAGACAGATCAATTGTTCAAGCTCGGTCCGACTCCGTTGAACCCAGCGGCTTGGTCAACTGCATTTGCTGCGCTGAAAAAGACCTTTGCGACTGCAGCGTCTGAGACACGCAATGCTTGGGGAAGCGACGCGCAGAGACGAGACCTGCAAGCAGATTTGCCGGTTACCATCGCCTTGCTGGTTATCGGCCTTGTGCTGCTCACGCAGTCGCGCGGATGGTTGATCCGACTTGGGGGGCGTTTGCGCCAAATGCGCAAAGGGCCATCGCGTGGCGTTGTGGGGTTTGTCATTTCACTAGGCCAAGTCATCGCGCCTATGTTGGGATTGTCAGCCTTCCTGATTGCCTTGAACCTTGCCGGTGTCCTGGGGCTGCGTGGTCAAGCGATCGCGGATGCATTACCTGCGGCAGGACTGCTATTCTTCGTCGCGTTGTGGATTGGTACACGCGTTTTTGGGGCCGAGGCATCGCATGCATCTCTTTATCTGCCCAGCTCGGTGTTGCGGGCCGAAGCGCGGATTAATGTCACGCTTCTTGGCCTGTTGCTGGGTATCTTGGTCGTCCTTCGGCAAGTTGGTGCGGCGGAAGCATATTCGGAAAGCACAGTGGTTGTTCTGGCGTTCCCGGTGCTTGTGGGCGCGAGTGTTCTGTTGGTGCGTATGGGGCGTTTGCTGCGGCGCCATCTGGGCGCGCAGGATTCTGGAAACCATAGTGCGTTCAGGACGCGCGTGATCTCGGGAATTGGTCGCGTATGTGAAGCGGTTGGGTTCGTTTCTCCGATTGCAGCGGCTGTAGGCTATACCGCCTTTGCCGAAGCGTTGCTGCTGCCGACCATTCTGACCCTGGCAGTTCTTGCTGTTCTCGAGATCCTGAATGTATTTGTGAAAGCAGTCTATGCCACCGTCATCCGTGCGGATGATGAGATCGCGGATCAGGCGCTCTTTCCTGTCATCGTCAGCTTCTGCCTATTGTTGGCAGCTTTGCCTTTGCTAGCTTTGATTTGGGGTGCACGAGCAACAGATCTGGCCGAACTCTGGGCGCAGTTCCTGAACGGCTTCCAGATGGGAAGCACGCGCATTACGCCACGGGCTTTCCTCGTCTTTGCAATTATATTTGTCGGTGGCTATGCGGCGACCCGCGCGCTTCAGGCAACTCTGCGAAGTTCAATTCTTCCCAAGACCAACTTGGACAAGGGCGGGCAGAATGCCATCGCGGTTGGTACCGGATATGTGGGCTTATTTCTTGCAGCGGTGATTGCGATCACCGGAGCAGGGATCGACCTGAGCTCAGTCGCGATCATCGCGGGTGCTCTATCAGTCGGGATCGGGTTTGGCTTGCAGACCATCGTTTCCAATTTTGTCTCGGGCATCATTCTTCTGATCGAGCGCCCAATTTCTGAAGGCGATTGGATCGAAGTGAATGGCCAGATGGGCTATGTGCGCGACATTTCTGTCCGCGCTACGCGGATCGAGACGTTTGACCGTTCGGATGTGATCTTGCCGAACTCCGACTTGGTATCGGGCGTTGTAACGAATTATACGCGCGGCAATTCGATTGGGCGGGTGATCATTCCGGTTGGCGTGGCATATGGCACCGACACAAGGTGCGTAGAGACCATTCTGCGCGAGATCGCCGAAGCGCACCCAATGGTTACCGTAAATCCATCGCCAGCGGTGATTTTCCAGGGGTTTGGTGCAGATAGCCTTGATTTTGAGATCCGTGCGATCTTGTCAGACGTGAATTTCATGCTGTCGGTCAAAAGCGAGATCAACCACGAGATCGCCCGCCGCTTTGTCGAAGAAGGGATCGAGATTCCGTTCGCACAGCGGGATATCTGGCTGCGCAATCCCGAGGCTTTGAGCGGAGGGGCAACCACGCCGAAAGCGGACCTTGCAGACGTGCCAGCACAGAATTTAACTCGGGATTCCTTCACGGTCGAAGACATGAATGGTGAGGGGGAGGGCGATGAGTAAACCTTTGGATCAGGACGATGCCTAGTTGACCGATGTCGCCGACAAGGATCTGCTGCAAGTTGCCATGATGTTTCACAATGGCTGAATTGAGATTTGCGCCTGCGCCACATGCGGATGCACACGGCGCTGAATCCTCGGTCGGTTGTGGCTCCATTGTCCGTCGCTGCTGGGGGATCTGGACCGAGAGTTCTCGATTGAACTTCTCTATCGGATATCCCTAATGGATAAGCAGTCCATTGAGGACTTACTGAATGCCCGACTTTCCGCGATTTTGAGCCGGTGAAGAACTGAAACTTGGACCCAAATCATACTGGTCGATTTGCAACCGTTTGGCGGACCCCCTTGTGCGCTGCATCTGAAAACCTAGCGTGGTCGCGCAGGATTGCCCCCGACCGGCGGCACCCACTTAGCGGCGGCCCCAGCAGGCTGCTGAGGATCCGAGGTCTTGGGTAGGTGATTGTTGCGGCCAATGGTGCTCGATTGGTTCAGCTTTCCTTCGTGTTGGTCTATCGAAAATCAATCCATGAAAAGTGACAATGACGGCTTGAACCCTGAAGCACTTCCGAATAACAACGTCGGCGGAGCGGTGGCCGAGTGGTCGAAGGCGCACGCCTGGAAAGTGTGTAGGCGGGGAACCGTCTCGAGGGTTCGAATCCCTTCCGCTCCGCCAGAAATTTTTGTTTATGTTGTGAAACGTACAAAATTCAGCTCACCAACAGCCATATGAGGTGTCGGTGTTGGCTGGGTTTTTGTCAGCGGTGACGCTCCAGAAATCTCTGTTTTGGCTTGTATTGCTTCCTATAGCTCTGATGGCGTGCGTGCGTTAGAAATGTGCGCCCCATCTAGGGTGTGCATCATCTATGACCAACGCGTGGGAATGTCTGCGATGCCCCTGAAGATGCGGGTGGTCAAGTGGTAGATTATCGTGTGTATGCGGCACCTCGACCGGGTCATCTGCTGGCCAGAACTGAAGGGCAGCAGCGATCCCGGTGGCTGATAGCGCAGCAAGGGTCAGCAGCGTTGGTACTGTGCCAAACGTGGTGAGAAGCCAGCCCGACAACGGATACGTAAACAGCCAGCAGGCGTGGGATAACGCAAATTGCGCGGCAAAGATCGCTGGGCGGTCTTCAGCATGTGCGGATCGCGCCAGCAGGCGACCCGAAGGGGTTAGAACGGTCGAGTAGCCCAGTCCGATCAACACCCATGCAGCCAACAGTGCCATCCAGCTTAGTCCGATCATCGATACCATCACACCAAACCCCAGAAGTGTTGCCACCATCAAACTGGCTCCGGTCAGCATCAACGGACGCTCGTTCCAGGTTTTTAGCGCTTTGGGCAGGGCAAAGGCGGCGACCATACTGCCCGATCCGAAGGCAAACATGGTCCAAGCCAAGGCGCTTTCCTCTAGCCCCAAGTGACTGCGCACCAAGATGACCGAGTTCACCAGCACCATTGCCCCGGCGCTGGACACGGCAAGGTTCAGCCCCAAGAGCCCGCGCAGCCGCGGAGTGGCCAGATAAATGCGGACGCCCAATGTGGTGCGCTCATAGAAGCCGCGCGGCGCGGCTGGTTTCGGGTTGGGCAGGCGTGTGCTTATCACCATAAACGCCGAGATCAGGAAGCCAAATGCCGTGCCAAGAAACAGGCTGCTATAGCTGGCAACGGTCAAGATCAAAGCGGCAAGGGTGGGGGAGAGGATGTTTTCAAGATCAAAGGCCAGACGCGACAGCGACAGCGCTTTTGTATAGCGCTCTTCATCCGGCAATACATCCGGGATGGTGGCCTGAAAGGTGGGCGTGAACGCCGCCGAGGCGGCTTGCAGAACGAAGATCAAGCCATAGACCTGCCATAGCGTTGTAGCAAAAGGCAGACATAGCACGACGGCTGCGCGGATCAGATCGAGCACGACCAACAAAGCGCGTCGGTTCATCAGGTCTGCCACGGCGCTGGCGATCGGGGCAAGTCCGACATAGGCGACCATCTTGATGGTAAAGATCGTGCCCAACACCAGCGCCGCATTCTCGCCCGCCATATCGTACGCCAGAAGCCCCAGCGCGACGGTGGCAAGTCCGGTACCCAGAAGGGCCACAATCTGCGCCATGAACAGGTTGCGATAGGCTTGGTCGCCGAGAACTTCGAACATGCGTGCCTCACAGATACCGGGTGATGGCTTTAAGTTCAGCCACGGCGGCCGAAGTTTCATCTCCAAGGCAGTGATCTAGATGGTCGTGGATCAGCGCCTGTTTCGCATTTCGAATGGCGCTTTCAACTGCTTGTAATTGCTGGGCAAGGTCGACGCATGGGCGGCCTTGCTCGATCATCTCGATCACCGACTGAAGATGCCCACTGGCGCGTTTTAAGCGGGCCGAGATCTTAGGGTGGCTGGCATGTGTATGTGTCTGTTCCATCAGGCAATGATATCCCCCCTAGGGGGATGCGACAAGCCCGGCGGCGACACCGTGATCCGTGATCAAGACCGGTTTCGCTTTCCCCCAGCCGGTCAAGCGCGTATGCGGGGGCATGACACAAAATCGCGGAATTCTACTGAAACTAGGATCGGTTGCGTTTTTCATGTCCATGCAGGCCATGATCAAGGCGGCATCGGGCCATATTCCGCCGGGCGAGATCGTCTTTTTCCGCTCTGTCTTTGCGTTGCCGGTGATCGCCGCATGGCTGGCCTATGAAGGCCGGTTACATTCAGCGCTGCGCACCACCCAGCTTTGGGGGCATATCAGTCGCGGCACCGTGGGGGGTATGGCGATGGGGCTGAATTTCACGGCCGTCGCGTATTTGACTCTGCCTGACATCACCGCGATCCTTTACGCTTCGCCCATTATCACCGTGGTCTTGGCCGCCATCATATTGGGCGAGCAGGTGCGCGCGGTGCGGATCGGGGCGGTGCTGGCTGGTCTGGTGGGTGTGTTGATCACTATGTGGCCGCAGCTTCAGGGCTGGGGGGACGGCAACGACATGCGGGCCTTTGGCGCAATGTTGGCGTTGACGGCGGCCTGTTTTATCGCGGTCGCCAAGATCCTTGTGCGCAAGCTGGTGGGGGTGGACCCGCCGTCGACCGTCGTGATCTATGCGTCTTTTACGGCAATTGCCCTGTCACTGCTGACTCTGCCATTCGGTTGGGTCTGGCCAACGGGGCCGGAATTTACTCTGTTGCTTGCTGCTGGTTTGGCGGGTGGTGTCGGGCAGCTGATGCTGACCACCGCCTATACCCATGCCGAGGCATCTACGATTGCGCCGTTCGACTATTCCTCGATGATTTTCGCGCTGGCCTTCGGATACCTCTTCTTCGGAGATCTGCCCACCGCGCAAACCCTTCTGGGCGCGGGTATCGTGATTTCCGCCGGTCTGGTGATCATCTGGCGCGAGGCGCGTCTGGGTAAAGACCGTTCGAAATCCCGCGCCGCCGGTTCGTCAGGCGGCTGATTGCCAATAGGTTTTACTGCTCACGTAAATTCACTGGAAATATTGGGAAAACCCAACTATTATTGGCGCAAGCCCTCGCGTAAGACGAAGGCACAGGCGCCGGCACCAAGAACCCGCAAAGGGGTGGGCCGGATTTTATGAGCGGTACAAGTAAATTGCAGGCGGTTACTCATGACTGAAATGGTGTATGGCGCGGTCCCCGCACAAAGCGGCGATCCCATTCTTCCCCGTTGGTGGCGCACGATCGACAAGTGGTCGGTTTCGTGCATTTTGATCCTGTTTGGCATTGGTATGTTGCTTGGCTTTGCCGCCTCGCCACCGCTCGCCGAGCGCAACGGGCTGGGTTATTTCCACTATGTCGAACGTCAGTTGATCTTTGGTGTTGCAGCCCTGATTACTATGCTTGCTTTCACCATGCTAAGCCCCAGAATGGTGCGCCGCTTGGGCGTGCTTGGGTTTGTGGTGGCGATGATCGCCGTGATGTTACTTCCCGTACTGGGAACCGATTTCGGAAAAGGGGCCACGCGCTGGTATTCGCTTGGATTTGCGTCGGTCCAGCCGTCTGAGTTTCTGAAACCCGGCTTTGTGGTGGTCGCCGCGTGGCTGATGGCAGCGAGCCAAGAAATCAACGGACCACCCGGACGCGCCATGTCCGCCGGGCTGGTCACCGTGATCGTGCTGTTTCTGGCGATGCAGCCAGACTTCGGTCAATCCGCGCTGATCCTCTTTGGCTGGGGTGTGATGTATTTCCTTGCCGGTGCCCCGATCCTTTTGCTGGTGGGTGCTGCTGGATTGGTCGTGCTGGGCGGCACGTTCGCCTATCACAACTCGCAACACTTTGCGCGCCGGATTGACGGCTTCCTGAACCCAGAGGTCGACCCCACAACACAGCTTGGCTACGCCACCAACGCCATCCGCGAAGGCGGCTTCTTCGGCGTTGGTGTTGGCGAGGGGCAGGTGAAATGGTCGCTGCCGGATGCGCATACGGATTTCATTATCGCCGTCGCGGCCGAGGAATATGGCCTGCTTCTGGTTCTGATCATCATTGCGCTTTACGCCACTATCGTTGTGCGCAGCTTCCTGCGCCTGATCCGCGAGCGGAACACATTTATCCGACTGGCTGGGTCTGGCCTGGCCGCCATGTTTGGCGTGCAAGCGCTGATTAATATGGGCGTGGCCGTACGCCTTCTGCCGGCAAAAGGCATGACCTTGCCGTTCGTCAGCTATGGCGGTTCGTCTTTGATCGCCGGGGGTATTGCACTTGGCATGCTTTTGGCTTTTACCCGCACGCGGCCTCAGGGCCGGATGCAGGACGTATTTGCAAATAGGCAGGGCAGATGACAACGACACAACCGCTTCTTGTGATTGCGGCCGGAGGCACCGGCGGCCACATGTTTCCCGCGCAAGCGCTGGCCGAGGCGATGCTGGCCAAGGGCTGGCGGGTGAAGCTGTCGACCGACGCACGCGGCGCACGCTATACGGGCGGCTTTCCCCATGTCGTCGAGATCGAGCAGGTCTCGTCTGCCACCTTCCAGCGCGGCGGCATCTTGGCGAAGGCAATCGTGCCGTTCCGTATTGGCGCAGGCGTGCTGGGCGCAGTTCTGAAAATGCGCCGGGATCGCCCAAAGGCTGTCGTTGGGTTCGGAGGCTATCCGACCATCCCCGCTTTGGGCGCTGCCAAGCTTTTGAACCTGCCGCGTATGATCCACGAACAAAACGGCGTGCTGGGACGGGTGAACACACTATTTTCTAGCCGCGTGAACCGCGTGGCCTGTGGCACTTGGCCAACTGATCTGCCCGAAGGGGTCGAAGGCGTCTATACCGGAAATCCCGTGCGCGGGGCTGTCATGGCGCGTCAGGGCGCGGGCTATATTGCGCCGGGCGATTACCCCATGTCGGTGCTTGTGATTGGTGGCTCGCAGGGCGCGCGTGCCCTGTCCGATCATGTCCCTGCGGCTTTGGCCAGCCTGCCGGATCATCTGCGCCGTCATATCTCGGTCAGCCATCAGGCACGCGAAGAAGATATAGAGCGCGTCAGTGCATACTATAGCGAGCACGGCATCCGCGCTGATGTGCAAAGCTTCTTCACCGACATTCCACGCCGCATGTCCGAAGCGCAGCTGGTCATCAGCCGGGCCGGGGCCTCGTCGGTCGCGGATATCTCGGTTATTGGGCGTCCCTCGATCCTGATCCCGCTGCCGACCGCCACAGATGATCACCAGACCGCCAATGCCCGCGGGCTGGTGGACGCAGGTGCGGCGATCTTGCTGCCTGAAAGCATGTTGACGCCCGACAGCCTGGCCGAGCAGGTCGCGCTGGTGTTGGGAACCCCTGAGGGGGCCGAGCAGATGGCCCGCGCCGCGCTGGCCCATGGCCGCCCGGACGCCACCGATGCGCTGGTCGCTTTGGTCGAAGATCTGGCCGCGCAGGCCTAAGTATTGAATTCGAAGGATAAATAGATGAGTGCAGCAGCGACCAAGCTTCCCACCGAAATGGGTAAGATCCACTTTGTGGGCATCGGCGGGATCGGTATGTCCGGCATTGCCGAGGTGCTGTTGAATCACGGTTATCAAGTGCAGGGCTCGGATTTGAAGACCTCGAAAATCACGGATCGCCTGACTGATCTGGGCGCCGAGATTTTCATTGGCCAGCGTGCCGAGAACCTTGAGAATGCCGAGGTCGTGGTGATCTCGTCCGCGATCAAACCGGGCAATCCAGAATTGGACACCGCGCGCGCCCGTGGCCTTCCCGTCGTGCGTCGGGCCGAGATGCTGGCCGAATTGATGCGCCTGAAATCAAACATTGCTGTTGCGGGAACGCATGGCAAAACCACGACCACAACCATGGTGGCCGAGTTGCTGGTCAAAGGCGGTATCGATCCAACCGTGATCAATGGCGGCATCATCCATGCTTATGGCTCGAACGCGCGGATGGGGCAGGGCGAATGGATGGTGGTCGAAGCTGATGAAAGCGATGGCACCTTCAACCGTCTTCCCGCCACCATAGCCATCGTGACGAATATCGACCCCGAGCATATGGAGCACTGGGGCGACTTTGATACGCTTCGCCAGGGGTTTCTCGATTTTGTGTCGAATATACCTTTCTATGGGCTTGCGATCTGCTGTACCGATCACCCCGAGGTGCAGGCGCTGGTCGGCAAAGTCACTGACCGCCGTGTCCTGACCTATGGTTTCAACGCGCAGGCCGACGTGCGTGCCGTGAACCTGACCTATAAGCGCGGTGTTGCGCATTTCGATATCGAGCTGAACCACGAAGGCACCAAGATCGAGGGCTGCACGCTGCCGATGCCGGGGGATCACAATGTCTCGAACGCATTGTCCGCGGTCGCCGTGTCGCGTCATTTGGGCATGAAACGTGATGAAATCCGCGCAGCACTTGCCAGTTTTGGCGGTGTGAACCGTCGCTTCACCAAAGTGGGCGAGGTGAACGGCGTCACCATCATCGACGACTATGGGCATCACCCGGTCGAGATTGCAGCGGTTCTGAAAGCCGCCCGTCAGGCGACGGAGGGGCGCGTGATTGCGGTTCATCAGCCCCACCGCTTTACCCGCTTGCACGACCTGTTCGAGGATTTCTGCGCCTGTTTCAACGAGGCAGACGTCGTTGGCATCGCCGAGGTCTTCGCCGCAGGTGAAGCGCCCATCGAAGGCGCATCACGCGATGATCTGGTGGCGGGCTTGGTTCGTCATGGCCACCGCCACGCCATGGCCGTGGAGGATCAAGATGCCTTAACTGCGCTGGTCAAGGAGCACGCCAAACCTGGCGATATGGTTGTCTGTCTGGGCGCGGGCACCATCAGCGCTTGGGCGAACGGGCTGCCGGTGCGTTTGGGGTAAAGCGGGATCGAAGGTGCAAACACTCTATCAAATTGTGTTCTGGCCAGTGATTATTGCGCCTTGGGCGTCCATTCCAGTTTGCGGATACATGACCTATCGGGGACGGCCTGTCCGGGCGCTGCTCACCGCAATGTTCCTGTGCTTTGGGCTCTGGTTTGCACATTTTGAAGTCGTATCCTATTTGGAAGGGGGGAGCATCGACCGAGGGCCCGCTTTTGTACTGCATCTTGTGCTGGATTACGCGACCATGGCTTTTGGGATCTGCGTTGTCGTCATGTGCGCCATATGGATTTGGCACCGCTGGCGAGGGTCCAATCGGCAAAAGGGAGCCTGATCTATGTCCCTAGCGCTTGTTTGCGCCGCATTGTGGGTGATTGCGGCCAGCTTTGTTGCGATGCTTCCGATGCGGATGCAGTTCCCCCCCGGCTTGGCCCTGCTGATCCTCGCACCTGCCCTGATCATCTGGATCGGAATGAACCATGGCTGGCTGTGGGTCTTGGTTGGCACCTTTGGCTTTGTATCCATGTTCCGTCGTCCCCTATGGTACTTCGTCCGAAAATGGACGGGGCGCATATGACACTATCGTTGATTCTAGCCTGCCTTTGGGTGGTGGGCGCGCAGGTGATCGCGCTTACGCCATCGCGTGATCACCATTGGCGGGTGGCTTACGCCTTGATCACGGTGGGCATTCCGTTATTGGGGTATGTGGTTTATGAGAACGGCCCTTGGGTAGGGCTTCTGGTTATGTTTGGTGCGATGTCGATCCTGCGCTGGCCGGTGATCTACCTGACGCGCTGGTTAAGAAAGAGGTAAACATGCCCCGTCCCGATCAGATTGACATTCGTGGCAGCCTTATGGTGGACAAAGAGCTGGCAGGATTGACCTGGCTTCGTGTTGGCGGTCCTGCAGACTGGCTGTTCATGCCCGCCGATGAAGATGATCTGGTGCATTTCCTGTCCGAACTGGATGTGAATATCCCTGTTTTCCCTATGGGCGTAGGCTCGAACCTGATTGTCCGCGATGGCGGGATCCGAGGGGTCGTGATCCGCTTGGGCCGCGGCTTTAACGGGGTTGAGATTGACGGTCAGACGGTGACCTCTGGCGTTGCGGCGCTGGATGCACAGGTTGCCAAGAAGGCCGCAGCCGAGGGCGTGGACCTGACATTCCTGCGCACAATTCCCGGTGCAATTGGGGGGGCAGTGTGCATGAACGCTGGCTGCTATGGGTCTTATATCGCTGATGTTTTTCAATCGGCGATCGCTGTCACGCGGGCCGGTGAACGTGTGACGTTAACCGCTGAAGATTTGCAATTCCAGTATCGTCAAAGCGCCTTGCCAGACGGTTGGGTACTGACCCAAGCCGTGTTGAAAGGCCCTGCTGGGGATCCCGATGCTTTGGCCGCGCATATGGACGCGCAGCTTGCCAAGCGCGATGAAACCCAGCCCACAAAAGATCGCACAGCGGGATCAACGTTCCGCAATCCTGCGGGCTTTAGTTCGACCGGGCGGGCCGATGATAACCATGAATTGAAGGCCTGGAAGGTGATTGATGACGCCGGAATGCGCGGCGCGACCAAGGGCGGCGCGCAAATGAACCAGATGCATTCGAATTTTCTGACCAACACGGGGGATGCCTCCGCCGCCGACCTTGAAGGATTGGGCGAAGAGGTCAGAAAAAAGGTTTACGAACACAGCGGCATAAAGCTAGAATGGGAAATTAAGCGCGTAGGTGATCCGGCAGCAGAATAAGTCGGACGCCAAGATACGAGACAACGCGAAAATTACGGCCGAAATGGCCGAAAATTGAGGGGTCGGGCAGGCCCTGAACGCCGAAAACAGACGCAGATAACTGCGCAATCCTTCGGTTCGGGGCGGTACGCCTCATGGCAGACACCGTGGTTGCACGGGATTAACGCCGGAAACGGCAGGGCATTTTGGCCGCTTTGCGGTCATGTACGAGGCATTACAGGCATGTCGGGTTCTTCCGTCAGCAAAGTTGTGGTTTTGATGGGCGGTCCATCGGCCGAGCGCGATGTGTCGCTAAGCTCGGGCGGGGAGTGCGCCAAAGCGCTTGCGGGCGAAGGGTATGACGTCGTGAAGATCGACGCGGGCTCAGACCTGGCCGAGCGTCTGAAGGCCGAAGCCCCGGATGTTGTGTTCAACGCGCTACATGGTCGTTGGGGCGAAGACGGCTGCGTGCAAGGCCTGCTGGAATGGCTGCAAATCCCTTATACGCATTCGGGCGTTTTGGCGTCGTCGCTGGCGATGGACAAAGAACGTGCCAAAGAAACGTTCCGCGCTGCGGGTCTTCCCGTGGTCGCCAGCATTCTAGCCGACAAAGATGAGGTTCAGGCGCAACACGTTATGGACCCGCCTTATGTGGTGAAGCCTTACAACGAAGGCAGCTCGGTTGGGATTTATATCGTCAACGACCGAGCAAATACTCCGCCGAAACTGGCCTCGAATATGCCGGACACGGTGATGGTTGAAACCTATGCCCCCGGGCGCGAGCTGACCACCACCGTGATGGGGGATCGCGCGCTGGGTGTCACCGATATCATCACCGACGGTTGGTATGATTACAACGCAAAGTATGCCGAGGGCGGTTCACGCCACATTATTCCCGCCAAGATACCTGCCGAAATCGAGGCTGCGTGTCTGGACTATGCCCTGCGTGCCCATTCTGCCCTTGGATGTCGCGGTGTCAGCCGTACTGATTTCCGCTGGGATGAAACTCGTGGGCTGGATGGGTTGATCATTCTGGAAACCAACACCCAGCCTGGAATGACGCCAACCTCGCTTGCGCCTGAACAAGGTGCACATCAGGGGATAAGCTTTGGCCAGTTTTGTGCTTGGATGGTGGAGGATGCGTCGTGCAACCGATGAATTCTTCACAACAGGATAAGACCGACGTACAGCGCCGCGACCCTGCGCCTTCGCGTCTTGCCTATAAGGCCCACCGTTTGTGGCTGACCCCGGTGTTTCGCGCGTTCCTGCGCGTCGGGCTTCCGGTCTTTGCCGTCCTGATGGCGACGGGCTGGTACTTGGCCAACCCGACCAACCGCTATGCAATCGGCGAGAAGCTGACCAATGTGAAGCGCTCGGTTCAGGAACGGCCCGAGTTTCTGGTCAAACTGATGGCCGTCGAAGGCGCGACCCCTGTGGTCGACAACGCTGTGCGTCAGATCCTGCCCATCGACTTCCCGATTTCCAGCTTTGATCTGGATCTCGAACGGATGCGCGTCGAGATCATGAAGCTTGATGTGATCGAAGATGCGGATCTGCGCATCCGCCCCGGTGGGGTGCTTGAAGTTGCGTTGACAGAACGCCAGCCCGTCATCCTGTGGCGCCACGGTGGCGTCATTGACATGCTGGATGCAGGGGGACATCGGGTGGCCAGCTTGCTGGACCGGTCGGCCCGGTCGGATCTGCCACTGATCACGGGCGAGGGGGCTGCCGATGCGGTCCCTGAGGCGCGTGCGATCCTCAGTACCGCTGGACCTCTGCGCAGCGAATTGCGTGGGTTGATCCGCGTCGGAGAACGCCGTTGGGACGTTGTTTTGAAAAGCGACCAACGCATTCAGCTTCCTGCTGACAACCCAGTCGCAGCCTTTGAGCAGGTGATCGCATTGCATCAGGCGCAAGACCTGATCGGCCGCGATCTGGTTGTGATTGATATGAGAAACCCCCAGCGTCCCACGTTGCGTCTTGGCGAAACTGCCATGAATGAGCTGCGCCGCATCAATGGGGTCGAGATTGAAGAGGTTTCCCAATGACCGATATTTACAGCCAGCAACGCGCCATGCGGGCCATGCGCGAAGCCGCCATGCAGCGCGGCGTGATTGCCATTCTGGATATTGGCAGTGCCAAGGTCGGATGCTTGATCCTGCGCTTTGACGGACCGGATCAGTTCCGCGACAGCGATGGGGTAGGGTCCTTGGCCGGGCAAAGTGCTTTCCGTGTGATTGGTGCTGCGACGACGCGTTCGCGTGGTGTCCGTTTTGGCGAGATCGATGCCATGGCCGAGACCGAGCGCGCCATTCGCACTGCGGTGCAAGCCGCGCAGAAGATGGCGAACTTGCGTGTGGATCACGTGATTGCCTGTTTCTCGGGCGCGAACCCGCGCAGCTATGGTCTGGACGGCGTGGTCGAACTGGACGGACGCGCCGTGACTGAAGACGATGTAGCGCGTGTTTTGGCTGCTTGCGATATGCCCGACATTGGCGATGGCCGCGAGGTGCTGCACGCACAGCCAGTGAACTTCGCGCTTGATCATCGCTCGGGCCTTGGGGATCCGCGCGGACAGATCGGCAATCGGCTGGCGGTCGATCTGCATGTACTGACCGTTGATTCCGCGGTTATTCAGAACCTGCTTTACTGTATCAAGCGATGCGATCTTGAGGTCGCAGGTCTGGCAAGTTCGGCCTATGTGTCTGGCATTTCAGCGCTGGTCGAGGATGAACAAGAGCTGGGTGCTGCCTGTATTGATTTAGGTGGTGGTTCAACTGGCATCTCTATCTTCATGAAAAAGCACATGATCTTTGCAGACAGCGTGCGTTTGGGCGGAGATCATGTGACGTCGGATATCTCGAAGGGGTTGCAAGTGCCCTTGTCGACAGCGGAGCGGATCAAGACGTTTTACGGAGGCGTCATCGCCACCGGCATGGATGATCGCGAGATGATCGAAATCGGCGGTGACTCTGGCGATTGGGAGCATGATCGCCGCACCGTAAGCCGGGCTGAGCTGATCGGCATCATGCGTCCGCGCGTCGAAGAAATCTTGGAAGAGGTGCGGATGCGCCTTGACGCTGCTGGGTTTGACCACCTTCCCAGCCAATCTATCGTGTTGACCGGAGGGGGCAGCCAGATCCCCGGTTTGGACAGCCTGGCTCCGAAAATTCTGGGGCAGAATGTCCGCAGCGGCCGGCCGCTGCGGGTGCAGGGACTTCCGCAGGCCGCAACCGGGGCGGGGTTTTCCTCTGCTGTGGGGCTGTGCCTGTTTGCGGCGCATCCGCAGGACGAATGGTGGGACTTCGAAGCGCCCGCCGAAACCTATCCGGCGCGCAGTTTTCGACGGGCGTTTAGGTGGTTCAAAGACAATTGGTAGGCAGAGCAGGAAGCCACAATATGCGGTGTATTCGGCGAAATCCTGCTGAAAAACCCATCAATTCCTCAATATTTTGCGTTAAAACGCTCCTTTTGCAGGTGACGCACACTGCAAAATTGGGGTAACATGAAAAAAAAGAGGCAGTCTCCGGCGATTCAGTCGGAATAAGAAACATAGAAGCCGCCTTCGGGGTACATCGAAGCGGCGAGGACCTATACAGGCGGAAAAATCATGACTTTGAACCTTACCATGCCCGGTCAGGAAGAGTTGAAACCTCGTATCACAGTGTTCGGTGTAGGCGGTGCTGGTGGCAACGCTGTCAACAACATGATCGAGAAAGAACTTGAGGGCGTAGAATTTGTCGTAGCTAACACGGATGCGCAGGCTTTGCAGCATTCGCACGCTAAAGATCGTATCCAGATGGGTGTGAAAGTCACCGAAGGTCTGGGCGCGGGCGCGCGGGCAACAGTCGGCGCTGCGGCAGCAGAAGAAAGCATTGAACAGATTGTGGACCACCTGGCGGGCGCACACATGTGCTTTATCACCGCTGGAATGGGTGGGGGAACTGGGACGGGGGCAGCTCCCATCATCGCGCAAGCCGCGCGTGAGCTTGGCGTTCTGACCGTGGGCGTTGTCACCAAACCCTTCCAATTCGAAGGTGCCAAGCGGATGCGTCAGGCTGAAGATGGCGTTGATGCTCTGCAGAAAATGGTCGACACGCTGATCATTATCCCAAACCAGAACTTGTTCCGCCTGGCCAACGAGAAGACGACCTTCACCGAAGCGTTCTCGATGGCAGATGATGTTCTGTATCAAGGCGTTAAGGGTGTCACGGATCTGATGGTTCGCCCAGGTCTTATCAATCTCGACTTTGCGGATGTACGTGCCGTAATGGACGAGATGGGCAAGGCGATGATGGGTACTGGCGAGAGTGAAGGCGAAGATCGCGCGGTTCAAGCTGCCGAGAAGGCCATTGCCAACCCGCTTCTGGACGAAATCAGCCTGCGCGGCGCGAAAGGTGTGTTGATCAACATCACTGGCGGCAGCGATCTGACCCTGTTCGAATTGGACGAAGCAGCCAACCGCATCCGTGAAGAAGTGGACCCGGACGCCAACATCATCGTTGGCTCAACGCTGGATGATGGCCTGGAGGGCGGCATGCGTGTGTCGGTTGTGGCCACTGGAATCGATGCGTCAGAGGTACCGATGGACATCCCGGTTCCGCGCCGTTCGTTGGCACAGCCGCTGCAAGCCCCGATTGAGGTCGAGCAAAAAATTGAAGCCGAAGCCCCTGCCGCTGTGGCTGCTACGGCTGAAGTGGACGAAGTTGTTGCTGAGACCGCTGAACCGACGCTGTTTGGAGAGATGGACAGCACTGCTGGGGTTGCTGAGACTGATATTCAGAGCAGCTTTCCCGCTGAAGCCGCGGGTGGCGATGTTCCTCCGCCTATTTATCAGGCACGCGAAGAGGAAACCGTTGAAGCGACACCCGTCGCCGAGACCCGTTTTGATGACGAACCTGCTGTGGCTCAGTTCGTAGCGCCCAAGGCTCCAGCCCCTGGTACTCCGTCGCCCGAGGCGATGGCGCGTCTGCAGGCAGCTGTTCACAACCAGCCCCGCGTTGGTCAGCCAGAACAGCCGGTTGATTCGATGGAATCATCCGTTCCGCAAGAGAAAGCACGCTTTGGAATCAACTCGCTGATCAACCGGATGACTGGGGCAAGTGCTGCTGATGGCACTGTCCGCTCGCAGCCGCCGGTACATAGCGAGCAACCCGTTCAGCATCAAGCCCCTACGGCTGATCCTGAGCAGGAGAAAGTCGAGATCCCCGCGTTCTTGCGCCGCCAGGCCAACTAAGCCGGGCAAAATCGATCGGAAAGTCAAACCGCTGCGCAGAGATGTGCGGCGGTTTTTCGTTTTTATCCGAGCCGTTCCGCGTGAGTGGAACGGGAGTTTTGATTTCGTTGTGTTTCACCGGCGAAGCTTTGCCGGTAGGGGGGGGGCGGAGAAATCCGGGGACTTCATCACACGATTTTGAAAAAAATATATATTTCAGATTGTTATCCTACTTCTTGTTTTTGGTGCGCAGTTTTTCGCGCACGAACTGGACCATGTTACAAACCGTTACAGAGGTTTGAATTGTGAATGATCTCTTGGGGGCGTACCCACAGTGGTGCCAGTCGAACCTGATTGGAGCGCATCGTTTGGGCACTTGCCTAAAGAATTTGCAACCGCCATTGATTGCCGCCTTGTTGTTTCAAACGGATAGCTGGGCTTTAGGCCGATCGAACAGATTGGATGGCAGCGGATAGCGGTGCGCACGAAGAAATAAGAAGGCGGGACTGTCCAAGGGCAGAGCATCGCGAGCGGATCGAGGCAAAGAAAGAGGCGTCACGTGCAGACAACTGTAGCCAGCACAGTCAGTTTCAATGGCACTGGATTGCATTCCGGTCGTCCGGTTCGCATGAAAGTTCAATCTGCCTCGGCGGAGTATGGCATCTGGTTCAAACGCGTCGACGTCGAGGACCGTGATAACCTGATCGCGGTGCACTGGGCGTCTGGCGTGCCGTCACCTCTGTGTACGGTGATCCGTAATGACGCAGGTGTCGAGGTTCGGACGATCGAACATATTATGGCTGCCCTTGCAGGCTGCGGTATTCACAACGCGCTGATTGAGATTGACGGTCCTGAAGTGCCGATCATGGATGGCAGCTCGGCCCGGTTTGTCGAAGGATTGATTAAGGCAGGGCAACGCAGGTTGGCCGCGCCAGTACGCGTGATCGAAGTGCTTGAGCCTGTGGAATTCCGTGATGGCGATGCTTGGGCGCGGCTTGAACCCGCGGACGGGTTTTACATTGATTTCCACATCTCATTCCCAGATGCCGCGATTGGCACGCAAGAGATGAGTCTGGATATGTCCAACGGCAATTTTGTGCGCGAATTATCAGATTGCCGGACCTTCTGCCGTCAGGCAGATGTCGACGCCATGCACAAGGCCGGGCTGGCACTTGGCGGTACCTATGAGAATGCTGTTGTGGTAGATGGCGACCAAGTTCTGTCCCCCGGCGGTCTGCGTCGGATGGATGAAGCTGTGCGACATAAAATGCTGGACGCATTAGGTGATTTGGCTTTGGCTGGCGCACCCTTGCGCGCACGCTATTCCGGCCATCGTGCGGGGCATGCGATGACAAACAAATTGTTGCGTGCGCTGTTTGACACTCCCGGCGCTTGGCGTTTGGCGGAGTGCAGCGATCAAGATGCGGGCAAACTTCCCGGCGTTGGTGTGTGCACCTCTGACTTTCCCATGACGGCATGATCCGGTATTCGGAATAATTGCATTATCGCGCGTGGTACGCCGCTACCGGCTGGCGAATTTCGGCTTGCCGCCTGATAAACTCTTCTCGAAGATCGAATTTTGACGCGCAAACCATTTTGCACTGAAAAATTCTGTGTTAGGACTTTCTGGAAGATGCCGGAACTATTCTATCGGCCGCAAAAAATTGGGGTTACTCGGGTTATGATCCGCGTGAAATTATGTAAGACCGTCAGCGTTACATTGGTATCTGGTATGGTTCTGGCGGGCTGCAGTGGCGGTTCTGGGAGCTTGGGATTCGGCAGCTTGGGCGGCGGTTCCTCCAATCAGGGCGTTTTGGGAAGCCGCGTCGAAAAGCGTCCAATTGATCAATGGAGCGCCGAAGAGATTTTCAAACGTGGCGAATATGATCTGGAGAGCGGCGATCCTTCGGAAGCAGCCAAGTGGTTTGGTGAAGTCGAGCGTCTGTATCCCTATTCGGAGTGGGCCAAGCGCGCATTGATCATGCAGGCGTTCTCGCACCATAAAGACCGCGAATACGAATTGGCCCGTGCCAGCGCGCAACGCTATATTGACTTCTATCCCGGCGATGAAGATGCCGCCTATGCGCAGTATCTTCTGGCTATCAGCTATTACGATCAGATTGACCTGATTGGGCGCGATCAAGGCCTGACCTATCAGGCGCTTCAGGCGCTGCGCGTGGTGATTGAACGGTATCCCGATACGGAATACGCCAAGTCGGCCATTTTGAAATTTGACCTTGCCTTTGACCACCTCGCTGCGAAAGAGATGGAAATCGGGCGTTACTATCTGAAACGCAAGCATTACACGGCGTCGATCAACCGCTTCCGCGTGGTGGTCGAGCAGTTCCAGACCACCACCCATGTGGCCGAGGCGTTACATCGTCTGGTCGAAGCTTATCTGTCACTTGGGCTGGAAAGCGAAGCCCAAACTGCTGCGGCCATTTTGGGGCATAATTTCAAGTCAACCGAATGGTACCAAGACAGCTATCGTCTGCTGACCAATCGTGGACTGAAGCCGGAAGCCAAAGGTGACAGCTGGTTGCGCAAAGTGCACCGTCAGATGATCAAGGGCGAATGGCTCTGACCGGGTCGGGCCAAACGGCCCGCATGATGGGTCTTGGGCGTATGATGGGCGGGGCATAGGATGCTGCGGTCTCTGGATATTCGGGATATGCTGATCATTGACCGGTTGGAGCTTGAGTTCCAGCCGGGCCTTAACGTGCTGACGGGGGAAACCGGAGCCGGTAAATCCATCTTGCTGGACAGTCTTGGGTTCGTTCTGGGCTGGCGTGGCCGGGCCGATTTAGTGCGCACGGGTGCCGAACAGGGCGAGGTTGTGGCCGTCTTTGATCTGCCCGTTGATCACCCCGCGCATGCGGTGTTGGACGAGGCAGGGATCCCTGCTGACGACGAAGTGGTCCTGCGCCGGGTGAACCGCTCGGATGGGCGCAAGACAGCATGGGTGAATGATCGCCGCGCCAGCGGTGAGGTATTGCGGGCCCTGTCGGATACACTGGTCGAGCTTCATGGCCAGCAGGATGACAAAGGTCTTTTGAACCCACGTGTTCATCGGCAATTGTTGGACGAGTTCGCCGGGCTTTCGGGCAAGGTCGATCAGGTGAAAACCGCCTGGCGATCGGTCGCACAGGCATCAAGTGCCCTTGACGAGGTCCGCCTGCGGATCGAGGCTGCAAAGGCAGAGGAAGAGTTTCTGCGTCATGCGGTCGAAGAGCTGGACGCGTTGGATCCGCAACCCGGCGAGGATGCAGAGTTGGATGCGCGACGTCGGTTGATGCAGGCCTCGGAACGGATCGGGGAAGACATCTCGCGTGCACATCAGGCGCTTGGCGTGGGCGAAGGGGCTGAAGCACGTCTTGGCGATGCGTTGCGGTGGTTGGAAGGTGCAGCCGAACAAGCAGGCGAAACGCTGGACGCCCCTATTGCGGCGCTTGGTCGAGCGATGGATGAACTGGGCGAGGCCGTCTCGGGCGTGGAAAGCGCGATGGACAGCCTGTCGTTTAACCCCCACGAGCTGGAGCAGGTCGAGGAACGCCTGTTTGCCATTCGTGCAATGGCCCGAAAACACATGACCACGCCGGACGAGCTGGGTGTGTTCGCTGAAGACCTGCGAAGTCGGTTGGCGGCATTGGATGCGGGCGCGGACGAAATCGCCGGATGCGAGACGGCTTTGGCTGATGCGCGTGCGCACTATGACACGGCGGCGCAAGCGCTATCCAACGCACGGCGTGAAGCTGCCGCGCGTCTGGATCAGGCCATGGGGGCTGAGTTGGCGCCGCTGAAGATGGAACGCGCTGTTTTCACAACGGATATTACAAATTCAGATCCCGGCCCGGATGGCATCGATGCCGTAACCTTTACCGTCGCCACAAACCCCGGCGCGCCGTCTGGACCGTTGAACAAGATTGCCTCGGGTGGCGAACTCAGCCGGTTCCTGCTTGCCCTGAAAGTTTGCCTGACACGTGATGCGGCAGGCCTGACCATGATCTTTGATGAGATTGATCGCGGCGTCGGTGGTGCGACTGCGGATGCGGTCGGGCGCCGGTTGGCCGACCTGGCGGCAGCCGGGCAGGTGTTGGTCGTGACTCACAGCCCGCAAGTGGCGGCCCTTGGTGGGCATCATTGGCGCGTCAGCAAAGCCGTGACGGATGGTGTTACCCTGTCAACTGTATCACCCTTATCCTCAGATCAGCGCGTGGATGAAATCGCGCGCATGATCTCGGGGGATACAATCTCGGATGCGGCGAAGGCCGCCGCGAAAGAGCTGCTGGCAGGTTAGGTGCCCTGCGGTACCAGTTTGCCGGGGTTCAGGATATTGCGCGGATCCAGTGCGGATTTGATATCCCCCATAACAGCCCAGCCATCGCCGTGTTCTTCTGCCATCAAGTGCAGTTTCCCCATGCCGATACCATGTTCGCCAGTAATCGTGCCGCCAAGCGCCAATGCACGGCGGCTCATTCGTTCGGCAAGATCCTTGGCAACCGCCAGTTCCTCTGGGCTTTCGGGATCTATTAGCAAGATGGCGTGAAAATTCCCATCTCCGACATGTCCCAGAATGGGACCGGGCAGGATTGAGGCTTCGATGTCATCACGCGTTTCCTCAACCGCGTCCGCCAGTTTCGAGATCGGGACACAAATGTCGGTGACAAGTGCATGTGCGCCAGGCCGCAGACTTTGCACGGCATAAAAGGCGTGATGTCTGATCTTCCACAGGGCATTGCGATCTTCGGTCTTCGTTGCGTGTTCATATCCAGTTGCGCCGAAGTCCTGGCTTATTTCATCAAAAAGCGTGTTCGCTTCTGAAACCGCAACGGGGCTTCCGTGGAATTCCACCAACAGATGCGGGCATTCTGCCATTTCTGTGCCTGCATATTGATTGAAAGCGCGGGCGGTGGCGTCATCCACGAACTCGATCCGTGCGATGGACAGCCCCATCTGGATCACCTGCTGCACAGCCCCCACCGCCGAGGCCATGTCAGGGAACGCGCAGATTCCTGCGCGGATTTCTTCGGGCTGACCATGCAGACGTAGCGTGAGCTCGGTAATGATGCCCAGCGTACCCTCAGAGCCAAGGAATAAGGCGGTCAGATCATACCCGGACGACGATTTGGGCGCCTGCGATCCGGTGCGGATCACCCGCCCATCTGCCAGTACCACTGTTAGCCCCAACACGTTTTGCCGCATTGAACCATAGCGTACCGTTGTGGTGCCCGACGCACGGGTGGCAGCCATCCCCCCCAGCGTGGCATTCGCACCCGGATCAACCGGGAAGAACACACCAACTGCGCGCAATTCATGGTTAAGCTCTTCACGTGTCAGGCCTGCTTCAACCCGTGCAATCATATCCCCTGGATCATGGGACAACACGCGGTTCATCCGGGCCATGTCCAAGCAAACACCGCCTTTCGTGGCGCTTGTATGCCCCTCAAGTGAAGTGCCAGCCCCAAACGGGATCACGGGAATGCCAGCTTGATTGCAGATCCGCAGGATTCGGCTAATTTCGCTTGTATCCTTGGGCCAGACCACAATATCGGGTGGCGCAGGGGCGAAATGTGTCTCGGACCCGCCATGTTGATCCAGAACGGGCTTGGACCGGCTGATCCGATCGCCTAGAAATGACGAAAGCTCGGTAAACGCGGTGTCGATGGCCATCCCATCCCTCCCTGAGAAACCGGAACAACTTATGGTAAATGACGGGCCTTGGGAAGGGTTCTACACACGCAGCGCAATGATAAAACAGATAAAATTGATAATGGTTGAGCGCATGCAAAATCTGACTGCAAACATGCGCAATGCGTGGCACCTATTGGTCGAAAAAGGGCCAAGCCAAATACAGTTCTGGCTGATTGCCCTTATCATCGGTGTTGCGTCGGGTACGGCCGCCTTAGGGTTCCGTAAGGGGATCGAGATTTTACAGGCATCGCTTTATGGGACCGATGATCTGACCCGGTTGCACAGCTTTGCGGAAACCCTGCCATGGTACTGGATTTTGCTGCTGCCAACAGTAGGTGGTTTGATTGTAGGGGTGATCTTGAACTGGTTTACCCATGACGGGCGTGTGCGCTCGGTCGCGGATGTGATTGAAGGCGCAGCCCTGTGGGAAGGCCGCGTGGAAAAACGCGCAGGGCTGGGGTCTGCGCTGGCGTCATTGGTGACTCTGTCCACGGGCGGATCCTCTGGTCGCGAAGGGCCGGTTGTCCACCTGGCCGCCGTGATCTCGACCTGGATTTCCGTGCGCATCAATGCAAGTGGTATCACCGGACGCGACCTTTTGGGGTGCGCAGTCGCGGGCGCAGTTTCGGCCAGCTTTAACGCGCCGATTGCCGGAGCGCTCTTCGCGCTCGAGGTTGTATTGCGCCACTTTGCTGTCCACGCCTTTGCTCCGATTGCCATTGCCGCCGTGTCGGGCACTGTGATCAATCGGCTGGAATACGGCGGCGTAACGGAGTTTATATTGCCCGAAGAAGGCTCTCTTGCCTTCTATATCGAACTGCCCGCATTCCTGATTCTTGGTCTCATTTCGGGAATGGTCGCAGTGATCCTCATGCGCTCGATTTTCTGGGCCGAGGATCTGGGAAACGCTGTTCAGCACCGCTTACGTCTGCCGCGGATTCTCCGCCCAGCCCTGTCTGGTTTCTTGCTGGGGGGCATCGCAATCTATTTTCCGCACATCATCGGGGTTGGGTATGAAACGACGTCGGCTGCGCTGACTGGTCAAATGACGGCAGGCGTCGCGATCTTATTCGTCGCAGTAAAGGTCGCGGCCGTTGCGATTACCATGGCCGGCCGGATGGGCGGAGGTGTGTTTTCACCTGCGCTAATGGTAGGGGCTTTGACAGGGCTGGCCTTCGGCATCATCGCCACGGCGATATTCCCGGATGTCTCTGGGTCGGAAACGCTTTATGCACTCGCTGGGATGGGGGCGGTGGCCGCGGCAGTCCTTGGCGCTCCGATTTCTACCACGTTGATTGTGTTCGAGTTGACAGGAGATTGGCAAACCGGGATCGCCGTCATGTCTGCGGTTTCGCTGTCAACGGCCCTGTCCAGCCAGCTGGTCGATCGCAGCTTCTTCCTGACCCAGCTGGAACGGCGCAACATCCATTTGGCGGCGGGGCCACAAGCCTATTTGCTGTCGACCGTGCGCGTCGCGCAGGTGATGCGTGATCTCGAACACACGCGCGCTGCCGGGGAAGAGCATTGTTGGGAACTGATCGAGGCAGGCGTTTATGTCGATGGAAACACAACGCTGGATGTCGTGATGCCCCTCTTCGAAGCGACCGGCGAACGCTATATCCCGGTCGTTACGCTTGGCGGCGAAGGCGACCCGCCCGAGCTGTGGGGCGCGGTCTTCCACGTAGATGCATTGAAAGCGTTCAACCGCGCGCTATCGGAAACAGCGGCCGAAGAACATTCGTAGCGTCTCTTTTTTCTTGTCCAAAATATCCCGGGGTGAATGCCGCAGGCAGAGGGGCAGCGCCCCTCCAGGCTCACAACGTGAGCCACCAAATGCGTTTATCCCAAGGCGCGTGACAATGCGCAAAAGGCTTCGACATCGATCTCTTCGGCCCGTGATGTGGGCTTGATTCCAACCGATGTCAGTACGTCCTCGATCTCGGGATGCATTCCCTTCAGTGACGCGCGAAGCATCTTGCGGCGCTGTCCAAAGGCTTTCGCCACGACAGCTTGTAATTTACGCGCATCTGCCTCGAAGCGGGGGGCGGGCAGGGCGTCCAGATGCACCACGGATGAATGGATTTTGGGCGGAGGTGTGAAAGCCTCGGGTGGCAGTTCCATCACTATACGTGGCGTGGTGCGCCACTGGGCCAGAACAGCCAATCGACCATATTTTTTCGATCCCGGCTGCGCGACAATGCGTTCCGCCACTTCCTTTTGGAACATCAGTGTCAGGCTGGACCACGCGGGCGGCCAGCTGGGTGGAGTCAACCAACGGACCAGAAGTTCGGTCCCAACATTATAAGGCAGGTTTGCCACGATGCGGATGGGCGGGGTCAGATGCTCAAGCGGATCCAACTCCAGCGCATCCGCGTTCACGACCTCAAGCCGTCCTGGGTAAGCGTCCGAGATCTCTGCCAGTGGCGCCATGGCACGGCTGTCTTTTTCCACGGCCAACACCTTGCGCGCACCTTCCACCAGAAGTCCGCGGGTCAACCCACCGGGGCCGGGGCCAACCTCTAACACGTCACATCCCGTTAGATCCCCCGCCTGACGCGCGATTTTGGCGGTCAGGTTCAAATCCAGAAGGAAGTTCTGACCCAGTGACTTCTTGGCCACCAGTCCATGGGTGTTGATCACCTCGCGCAAGGGGGGCAGGCCGTCAATCTGGCTCATGAATTGTCCTCGTTTCGGCGCGCAAGGCCCAACTGATGGGCCATGCGCAGCGCATTGATCAGCGATGTTGCGTCTGCTTTTCCGCTGCCTGCGATGTCATACGCTGTGCCATGATCTGGCGAGGTGCGCACGAAAGGCAGGCCAAGCGTTACGTTGACACCGCCCGCGAAATCAATTGTCTTGATCGGGATCAGCGCTTGATCGTGATACATGCATACCGCAGCGTCATATCCTGCACGTGCGCTGGCGTGAAACATGGTGTCGGCTGGCAGTGGGCCAAGCAGATCCAACCCCTCGGTACGCAGATCGTCCAGCAGAGGCGTGATCATATCAATCTCGTCCATCCCCATTGTGCCGCCTTCGCCCGCATGGGGGTTTAGGCCAGCAACCGCAATGCGGGGCGTTGCATGGCCAAAATCACGGATCAGCGCGGCGTGGGTGGTACGGATCACTTGGGTCAGTTTTTCACGGGTCAGTTGCGTGGGCACGTCCGACAGAGCGATATGGATCGTTGCAGGCACAACACGCAGCTCGTCACATGCCAGCATCATGACGACGTCTGCATCCCCAGCGAGATGCGACAGGTATTCTGTATGGCCCGGAAAGGGAAACCCGGCACCGTCCTTAAGGGCCTTCTTGTTGATCGGGTTGGTGCACACGGCCAAAGCCTGCCCCTGTTGGGTCAGCTCGACCGCGCGGGCAATCACGTCGATCACCGGTTGGGCATGTTCAGGTTGCGCCTCTCCGGGCACACGGGGCGAAGCGAAATTATGGGGCAACACAGGAAGCGTTGTTGCACCCAACGCATCGGACGGGCGTTCAATGGGCGTAAACGCCACGCTGCCGGGCAGGTGACTGGGATCTCCGATCAGAAAGAACGGAACGTCACCCTGCAATGCTCCAAAGGCCTTGGTAGCGATTTCTGGTCCAATGCCTGCAGGTTCGCCCATGGTCAAAGCCACCGGCGGAACAGGACCAGACGCACCGTGATGCAAGGTCATTGGCCGCGATAGTCTTCGATAAATGCCGCCGCCCGCAGTTCTTCTAAATAGGCGGTCGAGTAGGCTTGCAGCCGTTGGTTCTGCAGGCGCACACGCAATTGATCTCGGCTGACCTCTTCCGGCAGATCGCGGCTGCGCGAACATAGCATCAGGAAGACCAAGTTTTGCCCGTTTTCGGTCGTAAGCGCGGTCGAAACTTCACCTTCGTCAAGCTGAGCCAATTCAACAGCATAGCGCGTAGGCAGTTCGCCAATCGGAAGAGATTGATGCCGGATCTGTGCCTCGGTCGAGCCGGGGAATAGGCCGAAAAGATCATTGCAACCGTCTGCCTTCGCGCGAAGCTCAGCGGCTTGCGCAAGCGCCTCGGCGCTACGACCGCCGGGGATCATCAAAGCGGAATAAGTGACCGTTACGTCTGCAGGAATTGGGCGATCGAGTTCTTCAATGGCACGCA
Organism: Aliiroseovarius halocynthiae; assembly: GCF_007004645.1. GTDB lineage: Bacteria > Pseudomonadota > Alphaproteobacteria > Rhodobacterales > Rhodobacteraceae > Aliiroseovarius > Aliiroseovarius halocynthiae. The sequence continues at coordinate 1,050,603 of NZ_ML660019.1, forward strand.
GCTGAAATACTGCGACACCGTTTTTCACGGGAACCGGTTCAGTGACGTGCCCCGGTGCGAGCGCCACAACCTGCGCCACAATGGCGGGCGGAAGATCCGCAGCATCGATCCAGTTCATCCGCCCCGAAACCTTACGCGAGGGGGCAACCGATACGCTACGCGCCGCAGTGGCGAAAGCGCCCAGAGTCGTAATCTTAGACAGTTCCGAGGCCCGGAGGTTTGCTGACTGGAGCTCTTCCGGATTCCGCGCAGGCAAGATGATTTCGGATAGCAATACACGGACGTTCTGCCCAGGCGCTGTCAGCGAAAGCTGGCGGTCAATCTCGTCATCCGTAATATTCACACGTCCACGCCACCGTGCACGTACAACGCCACGCCAAGCCAAGCCATGCGATACGAAATCGCGGAAGGTTTCTGGCGCGACACCTGACTGGGCGATGATGTTGTTAAATGCCTCAACCTCCAGATTGAAGCGCCCGGTGAATTCGGACATCCCGGCCAGAACTTCCTCGGCAGTGACCGACACGCCGGCCGTATCCGCCGCTTGCTGCTGCAGCGCTTCGTCAGTTAGCTGTTCTATCGCCAATTCGCGCAGGTTTCCGGGTGCGCGCAGCACGGTTAGGAATGCAACTCTCTGTTCCAACTCGTAGGCAGTGATCACCCGATCATTGACCTTTTTCACTGGGGCAAACAAATTTTGAGCGTGCACCGGGGAAGCCCCCAATCCAAGCAGCGATACCAAGCCCAATACCACGCCTGAGGCGGCGCTGGTCCATGCGGAAGCTGTCGATTTACGCGGAGCGCTTTGCTTGTTCAGTTGGCGAAAAGATCCCATTGGTGTTGTCCTGTCTCGCATAATGCTCGTATCTTCAGGCCTTGCATGGTCGCGTCTGGAGCGCCTTACTTAGCCGTTACACTTATTCACGGTGGCCCCGCGGCCGCTTCCAAATCCGATAAGATCGAATTGCAGACCAAAATCAGTTGTTGGCCTCACATTAGTAGAGGTTGTGAAGCGACGCGAGAGGGAAAGATCAACCGAAAGGCATTCATTTCGGTATCCGACCCCCAAACGTGCGCGAGTGGCCTGTTTTGCGTCGACATCAAAGCTTCCGTCGGCGGAAACTGTCCAGAAGTCGCCAACCTTCCACCGGCTGTCCACACGCAATTCGTGGGTTGGTTTCAACCTGTTTTCGTCCGGATCGTCAATAACCCAGATATGTGCAGCACCCAATTGAAAATCTTCGGTCAGCCACGCGGCGCGGGTCTCCGATTTGGTCAGGCCAAAGTCATCGCCCAGAAGTGCACGCCCCTGGACCGAAAACCGCCCACCGAGATTAACAGCTGCCCCGAGCAGCCAGTCAGATTGGGTGCCGCCAAGGCCGGACGCCTTGGTGAACTGACCAAGGTCCAGATCGTGATACACGCGTCCCACGGCCAGCGTGTAGCCCCAGCCCGAAAGTGTACTGCGTGTCCAGTTCAGACCAACGGCTGCCCGTGTTCCTTGTTCGCGCCGGTCGCTTCCAGGGAACCGATTTAGGTCAAAAAGATTCCCCTGGTCGAACTCGACGAAACGGCTGTCTTCATTGGGAACATCTGCTCCGACTTGCTCAGACCATGCCAACGAGACAACCGGTTCCAAGACATCAACCGCACCGTTTCTGGTGACGCGTGACAAGGGCCAGCGTAGCGTCACACCCGCAGATGGTGTCGCAAAGCTTTGCTGCCTTTGATAGGTACTGTCCTGCTCGATCCAATAGATGTCGGCATCAATCGCTGCATGCGTTTCGAGCACCAGCCCACCAAAGCCAATCCAGTCGCGTCGCCAGTTCAGCCCGGCGCTCATACGTGCCACGTCTCGACCGAGTATGTCTTCTTCACTTTCCCGGAAATGTGCCTGCCAAGACAGGTTAGTGCGCAGTTCGCCTCCGATCCCCCAACTGGGGAAAACGCGGCGCTCGTAGAATGCGTCAATCTGGCCAAACGCCAGCTCTTCCGACGTGTTCAGCTCGGATGCGCGCAGCGTTTCGTACCGGGTAACCCCGGCAAAGGCGAACTCATCACGACGTGCGCGCATCACTGCAATAGCATTGCGTAACCGGTCTTGGTCAGAATAGCCATAGTCCAGCAGGTAACTTGGGTCCGAGACCTCTTGCAACTGAAAGGACAAGGTGAAGTCGTTCGGCAGATCAAATGTGCCTTCACCAAAGACGTAGAAACGTGTTGTGTCTTGTCGGATGCTGTCGCGGCTGATTGCGCCATTAAACAGTATTTCGCCTTTGCGGAAGGCTTGACGATAGCGCAGCTCAAGCGTGCGGGATTTGTCTGCGAAATACGGCGAGACTGTTAGGTCCGCGTGATTACCAAGCTTGATGAAGTATGGAACTGCAAGGCCAAAGCCTAGCGTGGTATTTGTGCGGATTCTAGGCGGCAAAAAACCAGTTGCGCGGGTTTGTGTTGGGTCTGGTAGGCGTAAGCGCGGCAGATAGAAGATCGGCACGTCGGCCACGCGAAGCTGTGCACCATGGAAATAAAGCTGTCGGGCCTCTTCGTCATGAACCACACGTTCAGCCCGGATTTGCCACAGAGGAACCGGGTTTTTCAGGCAGACATGACAGGATGAGGCTGTAACGCGCGAAAGCTGGGTGTAGCGATCTTCAACGCGGTTGATCTGGGCCGCCGCGATCTGCAACTGTTGGTCTAAAACCAAGCGCGCGCTGGACAGAATGCCGTTGCGCAGATCGGAAGATAGTTGGGCGGCTTCTGCCACCAACAATGTGCCATTTGGGCGCGTGATGGTGATCGGTCCGGAAATGGTTAGCTTGCTGCCGGACTTGTCATAGGTCACCCGAGAGGCTGTTAGGCGTGTGCCATCAAACAGGACTACCACATTGCCTTCCGCCACTAAGCCGCTATTGCCCATTACGCGCACGTGATCTGCAATCAGATTTGCGGTCTGTGCTAATGCAGTTTGTGCGCAAAGCGTCGCTGCACTGGCAGATACAGCTAAAAGAGTCAGCGCCAACCGACCTGCGCGCAGACGTTGTGCCAAGCCCATCATCCATCCTCCAGATGAAGTAGAATTCCTAGCGGTAAAAGGATGGCTGCTATGGGAGGCGCCCAGGCTGCCAGAATGATCGGGATTTGCCCATTCTCTCCGAGAATTTGAGCAAAATTTCGTATGAAATAGATGCCAAATCCCATCATCAGGGCATACAGGACCATGACCCCGGTGCGTCCAAACCGCGTATGGCGCATCGTGAAACCTGCACCAATCAATACCATCGCAACCAGAAACACCGGCATCGCAAGCTCCATATGCAGCCAAACACGATGCGATCTGGCTGAGAAACCGGCGGCTTCTAGTTGACGAATAAAGGCGGGCAGGTCCCAGATCGGGATGGTGCTTGGCTTCCCAAAGCTGTCGAGGATCTGCTCCAAGGTCAGGTTCGAGGCTAGTGTGAACATGGGATATTCAATGGCAGTCATTTCAGGGTTTTTTTCACTGATCAGATCCCAAACCTTTGCGCCACGAATGGCCCAGTAACCGGGTTCCAGTTTGGCACTGTCGGCTTCGATGCGCAGGGTTGGCGGACCTTCGGGCGAGAAGGAAAAGAAAGTGACTTCGAATAGCTCGGTTCCCTCCAGATTGGCTCGGTCCGCACGGATCACTGTCTGTCCCGATGCGATTCCCTGACGTAGCCACACACCGTCAGATGCAATCGACAGAACCGATGCACCGCGCCCTTCATACTGGGCCGAGATACGTTCATACTTCTTGGTTGTGCCTGCGGCGATTGGATTTCCAATGGCAACAGCCAGAATGCCAAACAACAGCACAGTTAGCACCGGAGAGATCAGGGTCATCAAAGCCGAGCGACCGGCTGCTCGCGTCACCACCATTTCCGAACTGCGTGACAGGCTGAGGAACATCCAGACCGTGGATAAAATCACAATCAAGGGCAGAATGCGATACATCCAGACAGGCGCGTTCAGCAGTGTTAATCCAAGCACATTCATGAATCCAACAGATGCTGCATCGAATCTTCGCATGCCTTCAACCATGTCCAGCAGGACAAAGATCATAGCCAGCACGATGAGCATGCTGAAAAACGCGCGCAGAAAGCGGCGCGCGATATAGAGATGCAACCTCATGCACGAGCCTCGGAGAGTTGGCGGTCGCGTTCGCGCTGGGTGCGGCGACGGCGGCGTAAATCAGAAAATGACGGGCGCGTAGCCAGGTAAAGAACGATCACGTTGAACACGACACCTATTAGAGTGGCAACGTAGACTAGCCATACGCGGCCCTCGGTTCGGCGGGCCGTATCGAGCATCGTGTTGTCCACGGATTGTAGTGTGGCTACCACGGCCAGCGCGATTACCACCTGTCGCCACAGCCCGAAGCGACTAAAACCTGCGACGATCAGCATCGAAAAACCGGACATCGCTGTAACTACGGAGTAAAGAGCCTGAGCGTTACGGAAATGCCCTTCTGCGCGCAGTGCTGCACGCGTCTGCCCGGTTTCTTCCAGCGTGGCGACCGGCGGATCAAGCAATTCGGGCGTGTAAATTTGAGCAATATAGCGCGCGCCTTGCTGGCCTGCGGTCAACAGGGTTGCAATGTTATAGGTGAAATCTTCAAATCCTGTTGTGGTCAGTCGCTGGCTTGCTGTGTTGATTACCTGCGCCAATCCATCAAACATCACGAGGCGCGGACCGAACTCGGTTTTCACAATCAGCGCGCGACGGGCGGTATAAGTGTAGTGCTGTTCTTCGTCCCGTTCATCAGACAAGAATATGTCAAACAGCTCACCTGCTGGGCTGATCTCGCGGATATAAAGCGTGATTCCGTGCGCGGGATGGACAAAGCTGCCCTCGGTCAAAAAACGCGCGGTGACGTTCTCAGCGATCTCAGCCTGACGTTCAGCAAATCGCAATTGGCTCATCGGGACAAGGATATGGGTGAGTAATAGCATGAACAGCGCCGTAAGCAGACCAAAAACAAGTACCGGTCGGGCCAGTCGAAAGGGGCCATAGCCCGCCGCCTGCGCTACGACCAATTCGCTTTCCGAATTCAGTCGATTGGTGACGGACACCGCTGATGCAAAAGACGCAATCGGGGTGATGAACACGATTACGCCGGGCAGGATCATCGCTGAAAATTCAAGGAAAACCAGCGCCGTTTGACCGTTGGCGATTAGCTGGTCAAACAGCTGAACTGCCCGGTTCACCCAAAAGAGCAACACAAGGACAAGCCCGTAAAAGCCGAACAGCACCACAAGCTGCGACAGCATATACCGGTCGAATCTAGCCACGTTCCCCCCTGAGAACTCAATATCTTGTGGTTTGGTTTCTAAACCATCCGACGGGCGGGGAAAACTGCTATCTGGTCAAACCCGCGACAGGGGGCTACCAATGGCAGAAACCTGCCAGACAAAGGACCTGTCATGACCGCTCCGATCCTTCCAAGTTTTACCGAAATCGACCTAGAATCGATTGGCACCCATACGGGCCGCGTTGCCGTGGTTCTGTCCGAACCCGGCAAGCTGCATCCGGCCGCGCGGCGTGTAAACAAGCTGATGCGTGGGGCGTTGGTGCGCTTCACCGAAAGCGATGCATTCTCGAAAATGAAGGATGGCGAGGCGCAGGATCTGGCCTGGCCCGTAGGGATGGAGGCCGAAGCCGTTCAAGTTGTCCGCCTGTCACCGCGCGCCGACGAGAATACCGCGCGTAAAGCGGGGGGTAAGATCGGTAAGTCTCTGCTAGGCAAGGATGTTCTGGTGCTGGCAGGGCCGTTGAAGTCGCCCGACGAACTGGCACTTGGCGCAAGTCTGCGAGCCTATGCGTTTGACGATCATCAAACCAATGACGATGCGCCCGAAGGGGGCAGCCTGAAGATCATGGTGTCGAAACCCGAAAACTTCTCGGGCGCAACTGACTCCGTCAAGGCGCTGGTTGAAGGTGTCTTCTTCAGCCGCGATCTTGTGAACGAGCCGGCCAATGTGCTGACCACCAGCGAATTCGCGGCGCGTCTTGAGGCGCTGAAGGATTTGGGCGTAACCGTCAAAGTGCTGGATGAACCCGAGCTTGAGGCACTTGGTATGCGTGCTCTTTTGGGTGTGGGGCAGGGTTCGGAAAGCCCGTCGAAAGTGGTCATCATGGAATGGCTTAAAGGCGAGGCGGGCGAAGCGCCGCTGGCGTTGGTAGGCAAAGGGGTTGTGTTCGACACCGGCGGGATCAGCTTGAAGCCCGGTGCAGGCATGGAAGATATGACCATGGATATGGGCGGTGCGGGCACCGTTTCGGGTGTCATGAAAACGCTCGCGCTGCGCGGGGCCAAGGCCAATGTGGTCGGGCTGGTCGGGCTGGTTGAAAACATGCCGGACGGTCGCGCACAACGTCCCGGTGACATCGTGACCTCTATGAAGGGCACGACGATCGAGGTGATCAACACTGACGCCGAGGGTCGCTTGGTTCTGTGCGACGTGATGTGGCATGCGCAAGAGGAATATAAACCCGCCGCGATGGTGGATCTGGCCACGCTGACCGGCGCGATCATTATCGGCTTGGGCCATGAAAACACGGGCGTTTTCTCGAATGATGATGCGTTCTGCAACAACTTCCTGAACGCGGCTTCCGCAGAAGGTGAAGGCGCGTGGCGGATGCCGATGGGACCGGGCTATGACAAGCTGATCAAGTCGCACAAGGCGGATATCAAAAACGTCGGCGGGCGTGCCGCTGGTTCGGTTACGGCCGCCCAGTTCCTTGGCCGTTTCGTAAAAGAAGATCAGCCTTGGATCCACTTGGACATCGCGGGGACCGCCCAACTGTCCAGCGAAAGCCCGCTTGCGCCCAAAGGGGCGACGGGCTGGGGTGTGCTGGCGCTGAACCGTCTGGTGAAAGACCAGTTCGAAGGCTAGGCACATGACGGATACAGCGGAAACCGGAATGAAAGAGGGAAAGGACGACGCGTCGCAAGGCGAAGTCTTCTTTTACCATCTGACCCGGTCTCCGCTGGAAGCCGCACTGCCCATGCTGCTTGAGCGAAGCCTTCAGGCCGGATGGCGTGTGTGTGTTCGTGGGCCGAATGCAGCGCGGTTGAACTGGCTAGATGAACGGCTGTGGCTGTTCCCTGAAGACAGTTTTTTGCCGCATGGGCAGGCGGGTGGCCCACAAGACGCCCTTCAACCTATCTTATTGACCAACGCGACGGATAATCCCAATGACGCCGAGGCGCTGATGGTCATTGATGGGGCCGAGATTTCTGCGGAAGACATGCGCGGCCATACCCGTGTATTTGTTGTCTTTGATGGCAATGACCCCGACGCGGTTGCGCATGCGCGGACCCAGTGGATGGCCGCCAAAACCGCGGGCGTTACTGCAAAATACTGGAGCCAGGAAAGCGGACGTTGGGAAATGAAGGCCAGCACCGCGCCTGAAGATGCCTGATCCTGTGCGTCGCTTGGCCCAGATACCAAAAACGTGGAACTGGCGCGCGTTAGTTGCGCGTCAGGATCAACTTGTTACGGTTGATCTCGATCTTTTCGAAACGTTGAAGATAGTCATTACCCAGAAGCGAGCGCGGCATCTCGCCTTCGTTTACCCAGACCTCGACTCCGTAATCATGCACGCCCATAAGCTGGACATTTGCGATGCGGGCCGGGGCTGTACGGACCTCTCCGTTTGCGCTCATCGCGCGGCCATAGAAGCGTAGGGCGTTCATTTCCACCCCGACGCGGGCGGCGTCTTCTTTGGTCAAAACGATGTTGCTGGCCCCGGTATCGACAATGAAATCAACAGGTTGCCCGTTCATCTTCAAAGTCGCGTAGAAATGACCATCAAGGGCACGCGGCAATACGATCTGGCCGGTATCTTGTACAAGGCTTTGCCGCGGAGAGATGTCGTCGCGGATATCGTTCCAAAGCCCGACGCCTGCTAAAACACCAATGAAGATCAGCGCCCAAATCAGTGCATAGCGCAAATTCTGCCCAAGATTGGCGCGGCTCTCGGCCACGAAATACCCCCCCACTGCCGTCAAAAGCAGGGCAAGATAAGCAAGTCTGGCGATATCGTCTCCGGTCATGGTTTCGATATAGGCACACTGGCGCGCAATGTCACCGGGTCAGCGTGACGCGTCAGAACCTAAATCACCCCATCAGCCCGAAATCGCGCAAGCCTTCCAGCACAAACTGAACCGCCAGCGCGGCCAGCAGCATGCCCAGAAGCCGGGTCACCACTTTGATACCAGTTTCGCGCAATAGGCGCTCAAGAAGGGGGGCTGCGTTGAACAGAACAAAGGCAATGATCAGTACAAGGGACATGACGACCAGCGCCAATCCGACGCCCGCCAAACCGTCCCCTTGGCCCGCCAGCAAGATCACCGTGGCAATGGACCCCGGTCCCGCGATCAAGGGCATGGCCAACGGGAAAACGGAAGGGTCGTCATCGCTTTCTGTCTCTTCCGACTGGTCCTTACGGCGCTGCGTGCGCCGTTCAAATAACATGTCCAAAGCCGTTAGCAGCAGCAAGATCCCACCAGCGATGCGGAAGGCCGGCATCGAAATGCCAAGGAAATTCAACACCCCTTCACCAAGGAAGGCAAAGAGTGTCAGAAGTACGCCCGCAATGATGCAGGCGCGTATCGCGACGGCACGGCGTTTGGCTGCACTCATCCCCTGGGTCAGCGCCATGAACAGGGGCGAAATCCCGATCGGGTCCATCACGACAAACAGGGTCACAAAGGACGGGACGAATAGATCAAGATCCATGCCTAAGCCTCTGCCTTTTCAAGTTTATCTTGCGCGGACATCCAAAGATCCTCGGCCTTGTCCATAGCCTCCATCACTTCGGCATATTTCTTTTGCCAGACCCCCAGATCACCGGCACGCCCATCTTCATACAGCTCGGGATTGGCAAGTTTCGTGGCCAGCTTGTCGCGCATTTCTTCGATCTTCGCCATGCGGGCTTCGCATTTGCGCACCTCGGCGCGCAGGGCCAACACCTGATCACGGCTTGGGCGTTTTGGTTTGGGCTTTGTGGCCGCTTTCTTGTCTGTCTTCTTGGCCGTATCGGGCGCCAACAGCAACTTACGATAGGCCTGCAGGTCTTCCTCATACGGAGCGACATGGCCGTCCTTCACAAGCCACAGGCGATCTGCGACCATCGACAACAAATGCATGTCGTGGCTGACCAGAATAACCGCACCGCTGTAAGCGGTCAGCGCTTCGACCAGCGCTTCGCGGCTCTCAATGTCTAAGTGGTTGGTCGGTTCATCGAGGATCAACAGATGCGGGGCGGGCAGAGTGGCCAACAACAGCGACAGACGCGCCTTTTGGCCGCCGGACAGGCGCCCAACTTCTGTGTCCGCCTGATCCGGCCCCAGACCGAACCCCGCCAAACGTGCGCGAAGCTTGGCTTGCCCTTCCGACGCACGCTCGCGCATCAAGTGTTGCAGGGGTGTTTCGTCGACATACAGCTCGTCGACCTGATGCTGCGCAAAGAACCCGATACGCAACTTGCTTGAGGACACCATTTTGCCGTCCATCAGATCCAGCCGACCCGACAACAATTTGGAGAGCGTGGATTTCCCTTCGCCATTGCGCCCCAAAAGAGCGATGCGGTCGTCTTGGTCAATGCGCAGGTTCAGATTGCGCAGAACGACAGTTTCGCCATAGCCCACAGCTGCCTTTTCCGTGGCGATGATGGGGGGCGACAGCTCTTCTGGTTTGGGGAAGGTGAAGACGGTGCGCGCGGCATCTTCGGGCGCACGGATGGTTTCCATCCGCTCCAACGCTTTTACGCGCGATTGCGCCTGTTTCGCCTTTGATGCTTTGGCTTTGAAGCGATCCACAAAAGCTTGCAAATGCGCCCGTTGCGCATCTTGTTTCTTGGCCGCAGATGCCTGCAAAGCACGCTTTTGGGCGCGCTGCTTGGCGAACATGTCATAGGTGCCAGTGTAATAAATCAGCCCCTTGTCTTCGAGGTGCAGAATACCCCCGACCGAGCGGTTCAAAAGCTCGCGGTCGTGCGAAACGATCAATACAGTGTGGGGATATTTGACCAGATAGGCCTCAAGCCACAATGCGCCTTCCAAATCCAGATAGTTGGTCGGTTCGTCCAGCAGCAGAAGGTCAGGTTCGGAAAACAGCACCGCCGCCAACGCCACGCGCATCCGCCAGCCGCCCGAAAAGGCCGAACAGGGCATTTGCTGCTCTTCATGCGTAAACCCAAGACCTTTCAGGATTGACGCGGCCCGCGCCTCGGCCGACCACGCGTCGATATCAGACAATCTCGTTTGGACTTCGGCGATCCGGGTCGGGTCTGTGGCGGTCTCGGCCTCGGCCATCAAAGCTTCGCGTTCCGTGTCCGCGCGCAAGACCGTGTCGATCAGTGACACTTCGTTGCCCGGCACTTCTTGGCTGACACCGCCGATCTTCCAGCCTTTGGGCAGTGAAACCGTGCCCGTGTCCAACACCATCTCGCCGCGGATGACCTTGAACAGCGTCGTTTTGCCCGAGCCATTGCGCCCCACAAGGCCCACTTTGTGACCTGCCGGAATGGTCACGCTCGCGTTTTCGACCAAGGTGCGACCAGAGATGGAATATGTGATGTCTGAGATTTTAAGCATGACCCCATGTGCCTGACATGCGCCAGCCCGTCAATCGCCGCTTTTCAAAATGCTGATCCCATGCTACGGGGGCGCAAATCACACGCGCATCGGGGCAGGGGTCTTGGTGCCACAAACGCAAAGAGGACCATCATGGCCATTCAACGCACATTCTCGATCATCAAACCCGACGCAACCAAGCGCAACCTGACCGGCCAAATCGCCGCCAAGTTCGAAGAAGCAGGCCTGCGCATCGTCGCGTCCAAGCGCATTCAACTGACTCTGGCACAAGCCCAGAAGTTCTATGGCGTCCACTCTGAGCGTCCGTTCTTTGGCGAACTGTGTGAGTTCATGATCTCCGAGCCGATCGTTGTTCAGGTTCTGGAAGGTGAAGACGCCATCGCGAAAAACCGCGAAGTTATGGGCGCAACCAACCCGGCTGAAGCTGCCGAAGGCACCATCCGTAAAGAGTTCGCCCTGTCGATCGGCGAAAACTCGGTCCACGGTTCGGACGCCCCGGAAACCGCAGCAGAAGAAATCGCATTCTTCTTCTCGGGTCTGGAACTGGTTGGCTAAGCCGATTTATCAGATTGTCGAAAGGCCGCGCGGGGTAACTCGGGCGGCTTTTTCATATCTTGGGTCCGAAACTATCCCGGGGTGAGGCCGCAGGCCGAGGGGCCGCGCCCCTCAGGCTCACGATGTGAGCCACCGAAAGCTATGAGGATTGGCGAATGCCAATCTCGTCCAGAATGGCTTTCATCTTGTCTTCGGGGGGCTTGTTGGTTGCGGCTTCGGCCTTCAACGCATCAAACCGCGCACGCAGGGCGTCTTTTTCTTTGCCTTTGCAGTCATTCCACGGACGGCCCTGCAAGCCCATGACCATGGCGTAGTAGGCGATGAAATGCGCGCGCGAGCCGGTGGCCAGAAGGCGGCGATAGGCCTCGTCCGGGCCAAGGGTGCGCAGCTCTTCGGCGGTATGGATGCCTGCGCGGGCATAGACCGCGTCGGAGGCTTCGCCAAGATTTCGAATGGATGATACAGGGTCGCTCATGCGCCGAGGTTAATCGGAACAATAAAATTCTTAAACCCGTCTCAAGCCCAAATCTTAAATGCTGGCCCAATCGGTAAATAGAACCGTCGGCTCTTTCGGCTCGTCCGTGCGGGTGCGATCCCGCTTGGGCGGTGCCTTGACATGCACGTAACGCGTGCCGCCAGACGGTGGTTTATGCTTTTCTTCGGTCTTTTCCCCAGCCATATCCTTGCTCCATTACTCATCCAAAACGCGTCAAAATAGACGCAAAAATTCCCCACAGGAGCCTTTCGGCTTTCTCATATTAACATATTGTTGCGCAATATTCGTAAAAAATTGAACACAAATTGTTTCCAAAGTGGAAAGGTGTGGCGTCGCGGCGACAACGGGTGCAGCACGGAATTCCTTTGAGCAGAACTGATCTGGTCCTGTGGCGTGTCGCTAAATTACGGAAAACAAGGGATATTGCGGATCAATAGTCCCGTTCGAAATACACGCCGACACCTGTGTTGCCATCCGAGCCCAAAGTGCCGCGTGCGGTCAGCGACGGGGTTAGCGTCAGGTTCAGATTAACTTCGGCCTTGCCCTCGGCGCCGACAGTCACGTCAGTATAGATGTTTTCCGAGATGTACTTGCCTGCTCGGACAGAAGCAGCCCCCGTTTCATCCGTGGTTACATCCAAGTCATCCAGGGCGAATTCTCCGCGCAGGCGCCCCAACACGCCTTCGCCACCCTTACCGGCCAAGGTGCGGACGGCTGCGGCCAGCCGCAGGGCCTGTATGGCTGAGATCTGCGTGATATCCTTGCCAAACAAAAGCCGCGCAAGCACTTCGTCCTCGGGCAGTTCAGGCGACGAGGTGAAGCTGATTTCGGGGGCCGAGGCCGGGCCAGTCACGCCAATCCTGATATCGGTATCTTCCGCTTTGGCCGTTGCCAGAAAGCGCAGGTAGGCGTTGAAATCACCTTGCAGGCTGACGTCGCCTTCGGTCAGGGTCAGGCGCTTACCCAGCATGTCCAGACGACCCCGAATTAGGTTGAATTCGCCTTGTGGGATAACGTTGGCGCTGGTGCCTGTGACACGCAAAGATCCGCCCAGCTCAGCATCCAACCCACGCCCACGGACGAAAATCTGACCGGGTGCATTCAGGGTGATGTCCAGGGGATAGGGACGTGCAGGGGCGGTGGTGCTGGGGGCGACGATCAGGCCTGCAAATTTCCGGGTCTGGCGCACGGCCGTAGGTTCACCCACATGTTCGAGCCCCTCCATCACCGGCAAGGTGCCGGGTGCGGTTTCTGGAATGCGCAGTTCGGTGCGCCCTAGGGTTAGGGCGGCCCGCAATGTGGCTCCGCCTTGCAGTGGGCCGCGCAGGTTGGCTGTGCCATCTATTGTGGTTTCAAACAGTGCTCCGTCCGTCAGGCGAAGTTGGTTCAGGAAAAGTGACAGATCCGCCTGCATGGGGGCGGTCAGGCCAATTGATCCGCTGGTTGAAATGCGCCCACCCGCGGGGATCGAGCTTTGAATGTTCACGTTCGCTGTGCCGTTGTCCAAATTGACCTGTCCGCTGTCAATATCGATGGATTGCCGAAGCCGTGGCAGCGCGAGACGTGCGTTTTGAGTGGCGATTGAGCCTGTCAATGACGACAGATCCAGCGGTCCGCGCAGGGCAAGGTCATAGCTTGCGGTACCTGTGGCCAGACGTGGGCGGATTGCTGGGTTGGCCAATGCCAGTGGAGCCGTGCCTGACATGGTCAAATCGGCGCGTGCGCCATCAGTGCTGATAGTGCCGTTTACACGTCCGTTCACGCCTGCAGGGCCGGTGCCATCCACGCTGATACGCCACGTATCTGCGGCCAGCTCGGCGCTTCCCTGTGCTTGCGCCGGGCCTGTGATTCCGTCGGCCAGAAGGCCAAGATTTGATAGGCGAGACTGGAAGGTAACGCGCGTGCCATCATCCGAAGGCTGGCCCTCGGCAGTTAACGTCAGCGCTTCATTGCGCAGGTTGAGCCGATCCAGCAAAATGGGGGCATCACCGTCTCGACCCGCTTTCAAGGACAGGGTGGTCGTGCCGCGCAGGATGGCATCTACTTGTGATTTGCCGGTGCCCAATGACTGTGTCGTGCCATCGAGAGAGACCGAGAAGCTGCCAGTGTCAGGGCGCATATTGCCGGTGGCTTCGAAGGTTAACCCACCGGACAAGCGACGCTGCGCCTGCCCGCTATAAGGGGCGAGTTGGGCAATCTTGCCCTGTGCGGATATGTCGATCTGGTCCAACACTCCATCCACAAATCCCAGCAGAGATGATGCTGTAAGTTCTGCATTGCCGGGGCCGGTAAAGCTTTTATTCACCTGCCAGTTCGCACCCGCTTGTGTCAGGATTGCAGACAGCTGTGCAGGCCCGGTCAATTTGGGATCAACAGCGCCAGAATTTGGCAAGTTTAACGTGAGGGCAGCGGTGGATCCTTGGGTTTTCAGGTCGGCAGAACCGTCCAGCCGCGCTTTGTCGGTTTCAAGTTTGAACACCGAAACACGCGTGCCGTCGGCATCGCGCACGGCCTGGACATCCAAGCTGCTTTGTCCCCCGACCAGTGCGTCCAGTTGCGGTTGGTTCACGCCCAGATCTGCGCCGCGCCCATTCAGCGCGATGTTAAACGCACCGCCTAGAAGGTTGGTTTCTCCGCTGACGTCCAGCCCAACACGCCCCGAAAGTGGCGCGCCTGCGACGCCCGAGAAACGTGACAGGTCGTGTGCGGTCAAACGCAACTCTTCGCTGCGCAAAACCACGCCTTCGGCAAAGTCAGATAAGGTCAGTGCACCGGTCAGGTCATAGTCAGCCCCAGCCAGATTAAGCCCCGAGATCGCCAGGATTGTGTCGTCCAACCAGTCAAAGCGCAATGTGCCGCTTAGGTCTGATCCAATGGCAGCGGCCAGTTCGGGACTGCCGGGATCAATGGAGCGTAGGTCGACTTGGAGTGCGCCATTGATGACGGGGTCCGTTTCCGCGTTGCCTTGGACCAATTGGCCCGAACCGGTCAGACGCGCGGCGTCAAGGCGCAGAGCGTCTTGGGTCAGGTTCGACAGGTTGGCGCTAGCGGTCCACAGATCTCCGGTTTGCGCGTCATAGGCCAGGTTCAAATCGACCGAAGACACCAGAGTAGGCGGGCCGGACATTGGCAAGCGCACGGGACTGCCATCGGGCGATGCGATCTGTCCATTCAAAGCCAAGCGTTCGGGCCAGCCACCGGGGGCAAGGGTCATGTCACCGGTCAGCGACAGGGACGCCGATGTCAACGACAGCGTCTCGATCCGTGTCGCGCCATTCGCCGCCTGTGCCGCACGCGCCGTCAGATTAACAGCATCGCCAAAGAAGCCGTGATAGTCAGAATGCACAAGTGGGGTTAGGTCGCCGGACAGGTCCACCGCGAATTGCCGGTCGGGTTTGGTGTCACCGGCCTGTTCCGACGCAGCCAGAGTTTCAAGCACTGTGACACTGCCGCTTAGTCGTTCCTGTCCATCCGTCGCCAATGCGATCTGCGCTTTGAAATCAGCGAGGGGGCCATCACCTTTGACGCTTAGGCCAAGGGCAGGGCGGTCAGGGATGTTCAGAATGGATGCCGCAAGCCCGTTTTCAGCTTCGTCCAATGCCAGTGCCAGTGACAAGATACGGGTCGTGTTGTCATAGCTGCCCGCCAATTCAAGTGCGCCCGTTGGGCCATCCAGACGGGTGACGTCGAAGTCGATATGCCCAGCACCTGACTCCAGCGATGCAGAACCTTGAAGCGAAATTGCGGCGGCCGCACCCAAGATGTCTTCGCCCAAGTTTACCCGGCCTGCGCGGATCGATCCGATGTTCAGAGATACCGGAAGTTCGGGCAAAGCAAACCCAGACGCTTCGGGTGACGGAAGGCCGGGGTCGGGGATAGGCTGGCGTAATAACGAAATCTCATCGGCTTCCAGTGCGTCGATTTTCACGTTTCCAGTCAGCAACGCGCTGCGTGTCCAAGACAGCGTCAGGCCGCGCATCGACAGCCAGATGCCCTCGCTATCGGCGATGGTGATCTCGTCCACCGTTGCTTGCGAACTGAGCGCACCCTGAAACCCAATAATTTTGATCTCGCGCCCGGTGTCGGACAGGTTGTCTTCCAGAAGTGCCTGGATATAGCCACGGTCATCGACGGCCGAGGCGTCGTTGCTTTGCCCCATCGCCATGAATGGCAAGATGATCAGCGTGATCAGGACCGGTAAGATACGGTGAAACATCAAAACGCCTGCCCAATCCCAAGATAGATCTGAACTCCGTCACCTGTGTCGCCGGAAACCGGTCCGGCCACATCCAACCGCAGCGGCCCGATGGGTGTTTTATAGCGCAGTCCCAACCCCGCGCCTGCGTGCCAGTCTCCGTTCCCTGCAAACAGGCTGTCATCACTGATATGCCCGGCATCTGCGAATGCCACGACGCCGATTGTGTCGGTGATGGTCGCGCGCAGCTCGGTCGATACGGCCAAATACGATCGCCCACCGCGCAGCCCGTCTGTTCCGACAGGAATGCCCAAAGATTGATACGGTTGCCCGCGCACGGAATTTCCGCCGCCCGAGAAGAACAGGTATTCCGGCGGGATGTCCTGTACACTGTCGGAATAGACTGTGCCCGCGTGCACACGCCCTGCCAGCACAAAGCGGTCGCCTGCTCCCAGCCCACGATAGGCGCGGGCATCGACAAAGCCGCGCGCGCCGCTTCCACCATCGTTCAAGGACAAAAACGGTGTGATTTCAGCCCGGACATAGGTGCCGTCTGTGGCATCCAACATGTCATTGCGTCGATCCCAGGTCAGGCCCACGGGTAAAGTCAGGTGGAAAAACTCTCGGTTTCCAAAGACATCTGTCGTGTCCGAGTAATGAACGCCAACACCGATTTCGCCCGTCAACGTATCTGAGAATATACGCGTCATGCCGACACCCAAATTGACGTTGCGCGAGATATAGGCCGGTTCGTCCTCGTAGGCCGCATTCACAAAGCCAAAAGCCGTGGTGTCAGGTCCAAAGGTGGCGGGTTGTTCCAGTCGCGCGCCAAGGCGGTAATCGATGCCGCCGCTTTGCCCCCCGATCCCGGTGACCTCGCCCTCGACGCGGAACCTTTCGGCACCGCCCAGAAAATTGCGGTGCATCCAGAAACCGGATAGGCCGATCCCTTCAAGGGACGAAAGCTCGGCCCCGAACCCAAAGCGGCGCGGCTTTTCATCGGCCAGCGCCAAATCGACATCCAGCGTGTTGTCGGGGTTTAGAACCTCGGCCTCGGTCAGGGCGACGGACGAAAACGCGCCCGTACGGCGCAGCCGGTTGGCGACCTTATCCAGCGCTTCGGGCGAATACACGGTTCCCGTCGGAAAGCCAGCAATTCGCGCGATGCGATCAGATCTGATGGTGCTGTCAGACGTTTGGGTCATTGTGCCAAAACGGGCTTTGGGGCCGGGTGAAAATCGTAGATCAGCGGACAAGGTCTTGCGGGTGTGATCGGCGGTGACGCGTTGCCCCGTCAGAGTGGCCTTGGGGTGTCCGGCTTGGCGCCACGACAGATGGGCTGCGTCGGCGGCGGCCTGGATTTGCGTGCTTTCGGCGCGCTCGCCACTGCGAAACCCCTTGGGCAACACGGTACCCTGCGCCAGTGGGGCCACACGTGCAGTGCCAAAGGTAAAGGGGTGTCCCGGGTCGACCGTGACGGCGATCTTGTTGATACGTGCGGGCAGGTGGAACACCGGAATGCGCCCGGCTTCGCGCCCGTCGACCAAGACCCGTACCACGCCGCCATAGTACCCGTTGGCATAGAGCACCTCGGTCAGGCGGCCATATTCTGCCAAGGCGGCGGCCATGACATCACGGGGATCGGTTTCGTCGTCCGCTTTGGCAGTTTGCACCAAAGAAGCTGCGTTGATTGCGCTTTCAAGATCGCTGTCAGCGCCCAGTACGGTGATCTCGACTTCGTCCAACGCCAGCGCAGCTTGCCCAAACACGGCCAAAGCAGCGGGCACACACACGTGGCGCCATACCGGCGCGACACTTAACTTTTTCAAACTAAAGTTCCTTGCGAGCAGCACAACATTCCCCAATGAAGAAAGCCTAGCCCGTCGGGGGGGAAAGCTCCACAGGAATTGCCGGGTCGGCAGGATTTCGCCTTGCACCCTACACGGGCTTAATCTGCAAGTTCCACATCGAACAACCGGCAGATCTGAGGTCGCCGATCTGACACGCCTGCAAGCCTTAGCATGTGCCAGACAAGTGCGGTGTTGCTGGACAGAACAGGGATCCCCAGCTCGGCCTCTAGCTGCGGGATGATGTTCAGGCACCGCAGATTTGTGCAGGATATGACCAATGCGTCGCACGGTGTGGCTTTGGGGGCGGCATTGGCAACGTGTCGGGCGGCGTTTTGAATGGCTTGTTCGGAAATTCGCGCAACCACGCGGTCATCGCTTTCCTCGAACGATCCACCAGCAGAAATGTGAAACCCCGCCTCTTCCAGCTTGTCCCGCATCCGCTGCGAAACGTCGGGGATGTAAGGTGTGATGAAGCCAAGGTTTGTCACGCCTAGGGCACGTGCAGCCGCAATCAGCGCGGCCAAGGGGTCGGTCACTTTCACGTTTGGGCGCACGCTTTGAATGGCAGCGGCCACTTTGTCGGACCCGATCACGGTCGAGGCCGACGTGCAGCCATATCCGATCACATCAAAATCCAACGATGACGGCAATAGACGGGTCGAGGCGGGCAGGTCCTTCAGCATCATCGCCAGCGTATCCGGGCGGATCTCGGTCACCATGGGGATGCGGCTGTGATAGCGCGCAACGCCGTCGATATCCGCCATTCGGGCAAACTCGGCCTCGAGCGTCTCGTCTGTTTCCAAAACGATCATGCCCAAATTGGCGCGGGTCCCGATGCCGTCATCTGTGTCAAACTCAAGTTTCAGCATAAGTGCCTCATATCACCGGCAGATCCACAGGCGCGCGCTTCGTCAACAGCTTTGCGCCGTCTGCCCGCACAACGATGTTTTCTTCATGAACCATGATGCGCCCATCCCCATAAGAAAGCGAGGGTTCCAGTGTCAGGACCATGTTTTCCTCGATCACCGTGTCGTCAAACGCGGCGTGGGATGGCCATTCGGTCAGCTGCATGCCCAACCCGTGCCCCAATCGCCCGACATCTCCGCCCTGATCATCAAGTTCTGCGATCACGGCCTGCATGGCGTGAAACAGTTCGCGACAGGTGGTGCCGGGGCGTGCAGCAGCAATGCCGGCTTCTGTTGCGCGCCACAGAACATCATAGGCCCGGCGCGAGGCATCGTCGGCGCGTCCAACGGCCCAGTTCCGGTCAAAGTCGCAGTAATACCCATCCCACGTGGCACCGGTGTCCAGCATGAAGATATCCCCGCGTTGCAACGGTCGGGGCGAGGGCGGCGAGATCACATCGTGATACCCCCCCTGATCCGCGCCGCCGACCAGATAGGGCACGTCATCTGCGCCCTGATACAGCGCCTCGCGTCGGAACAGCCGGAACAGATCTTCGAATGCCAGCCCCTCGCGGGCAAGTTTCGGTACTTCGTCGAATGTGCGGGACCCGATAGAGCAGATATGGGTCAGTTTTTCGATTTCGGCCTCGGATTTCACCATGCGCAGGGCGCGGATCAACGGTGTTGCGTCCGTAACCTTCAAGCCGGGCAGGGCGGCCATCAATCGTTCATAGTCGCCCAATGGCATGCGAAGATGGGTCTCGTGCCCCTTCAGCATGCCCAACCGTCCGCCTGTGTCGGCGACAGGGGCCAAAAGCTCGGTCAGCAAGCTGATCCCATCATCGGACGGGGCGGGCGCGCTCCAGGTGCGGATGTCGTCAATCCACGTCTGGTGCATCAGCTCGGCTCCGATTTCCGGGATGATCGCGATGGGTTTGCCAGCTGCCGGGACGAACAAGAACCACGGTCGCGTGGGGCTTTGCCAAAACAGCGTATGGAAACCGCTGAAATAGCGAATTTCCGGTTCGGTCAAAAGCAACAGCCCGTCCAGCGCGTGCTGCGCCATAAGGGCTTGCAGCTTTTGGGTGCGCAAGGCGAACTCGCTGGCTGGAAACCCGCGTATCGGCGCGTTTGGCGCACCAAGGGGAGGCTGCACATTAGACATGATCAGCACCAGCCATGATGGCTTCGAAAATGGCCGGATCGGTGACACCTTCGGAACCAATCAGCAAAACACGTGAATTTGCATCCAGACCAAGCGTGTCAGACAGTGCCGGATCCTGCCGTGCAGCGATCAGCGCTGCCAATCCCGCCACCGCGCTTTCACCTGCCTCGACCACGTGATCTCCGGTTTCGCCATTTGCCAGCAGACGCACTGTCGGGGCGACTATGCTGTCGGGAATGGTCAGGAAATCTGCGGCCTCTTCCGTCAGGATGCTCCACGCCATTTCGGAAGGCTCTCCGCAAGACAGACCCGCCATGATGGTTTCTTCGGCGATCTCGAACGTTGTGGGCTTGCCGGATTTCGCGCTGTCGAACAAACAGGCCGCCAGTTCTGGTTCAACGATCACCACACGAGGCGAAATATCTTTGTAATACTGTCGCAGGCCTGCTGCGACCGAGGCTGCCAGCCCGCCCACGCCGCCTTGCAGGAAAACATGTGTGGGCGGCTGTTCCAGTGTCTCGCAAACCTCGCGAGTCATGACGCCATAGCCCGCCATCACATCGCGGGGCGGTTCGGTATAGCCGTCCCATGATGTGTCCGAAACCACGAACCAGCCGTTTTCTTCGGCCTCGGTTTTGGCCAAGATGACCGATGCGTCATAGTCGCCGTCGATGCGGATCACGTCGGCACCCAAATTGCGCATCGCCTCGGCGCGGCCTTCGCTGACCTCGGCGTGGATATAGATGCGGCAGGGTGCGCCGAACCGCTGACAGCCCCACGCCAAGGATCGCCCGTGATTGCCATCGGTGGCCGACACTAAGGTGATCTTTGCGCAGGCCTCGCGGTGTTCGCCGCTGCGGATCTCTTCCAAGCTGGCATCACGGCCCAGCTGCGTAGTTAACTGGCGTTGTAACACGCGCAGGGCGGCATAGGATCCCCCCAGTGCTTTGAAGCTGCCCAGCCCAAAACGGGCCCCTTCGTGTTTATAGTCGATCCGGGCAACGCCCAGCTGGTCGGCCAATCCGTCAAGCGACACCAATGGGGTTGGCGTGTATCCATCCCAGGCCATGATCTCGTCGCAGGCATTTGCGAAGTCTTGTTCGGACAAAACACGAAACGCAGCTTTCGCAGCGGTTGGGTTTCCTGCCGTGTGGCACAAGGTGGCCGTATTGAAAATATCTTTCATGATCAGTCCTTTCGGGCGGGCAGGCGATCCTGCACGAGCTGTGTCCAGAACGCGGCCCCAATGGGCAAAAGCGCGTCGTTAAAGTCATAATCCGAGGCGTGCAAGGGCTGGCCATGCGCGCCCTCGGTGCCATTTCCAAGCAGCAAAAAGCAGCCCGGAACGGCGGCAGAGAAATGAGCGAAATCTTCCGAAAAGCTCATTGGTTGGCGATCCGGGATAACGTCACATCCTGCCTCTTGCGCAGCGCGGCAGACGGCTTGTGTTGGAATGTCTGCATTTATGGTTTCGATGAACTCGGTTTGGAAACCGACGGTCGCAGTAACCCCATGGGCCGCGGCTACTCCATCGGTGATCTGGCGCATGAAACGCTCGATCGCGTGACGGTCATCCGGCGTGCGGGCGCGCACATCTCCTTTCAATACGGCACGCCCCGGCAACACATTGCGCTGTCCGTCTGTCACGAACTCGGTCACCGAGACCACAGCCCCCGCACCGGGGGGAAGTTTGCGCGACACGATGGTCTGCAGGGCTTGCACAAGTTCGGCTCCGACGGTGATCGCATCCACCCCAACCTGCGGCATCGAGGCATGGCCCCCCTGACCTTGAACGGATATTTCAAACAGGCTTTCGCTGCTACAGATAAGGCCGGGCCGGGTCGACACCTGACCCACCGGCGCACCCGGCAGATTGTGAATGGCATAGACCTCGTCGATTGGGAAACGTGTCAGGGTGCCATCGTTGATCATGGCCTGAGCACCAAGCCCATGTTCTTCATTCGGTTGGAAGATGAACACCACAGTGCCGTCAAAATCCGCGTCATTTACCAGCGTTTCAGCCGCGCCCAGCAACATGGTCATATGTCCGTCATGCCCGCAGGCATGCATCACGCCAGGGGTGTCCGACGGGTAATCGTGATCCGAGGTTTCAAGGATCGGAAGCGCGTCCATATCTGCCCGCAAGCCGATGGCGCGATTTCCTGTGCCTTTGCGCAATATGCCGATGACGCCAACACCTTCATGCACTTCAATCCCCATATCGCGAAGATGCTGGGCAACCATGGCTTTGGTTGCGTCTTCTTTAAAGCCAAGCTCGGGGTGGCGATGAAACTGTCGCCGCAATTCAACCAAGTGATCCACGTAGTTCTCCTGTTTCGTCTGCATATCATAGCGAGCTTCCAGGCATGTTGATCGTCGAAATTTTTCAAAGGCTTTCTGAAAATTCTTGTATATCGGATCAGATGATATGATTTTCGGACCATGGACGACAAAGACCTTCAAATCCTCAGCTTGGTGCAATCGAACGCGCGCCTAACCGCAGATACCCTTGGCGAACAGGTGGGCCTGTCCCCGGCGGCGGTTCAAAAGCGCCTGAAAAAGCTGAAAGAGACTGGCGTGATCGAACGTGAAATCGCAGTGCTTTCTCCGTCCAAGTTGGATCGGGAACTCACTGTGATTGTTGAAGTCATTTTAGAGCGAGAGAACCGGCAGAAACTGGATGCTTTCAAGAAGAAGATGCGCAATACGCCGTCGGTTCAGCAGTGCTATTACACGACCGGCGAGGCGGATTTCCTGCTGATACTATCCATGCGTGACATCAAGGAATATGAAGCTTTCACGCAGGAGCATTTCTTTGAGGCCTCCAATATCAGCCGTTTCAAAACCTCGATCGTAATGGACCGGGTGAAGACGTCTTTGGATGTGCTTTAGCGCGGTTCTTGTACTGGTTTGACGATGTATCCTGCCTTCCCTGCGACTGGCGTGCACCTCAAAATGTCCCGTGACATTATGGCGGCGATCTAATGTGGCAATGGCGGGTCCTGAAACTCGCGGCAGAGTGGTTCAGACAAGGCAACCTTTGATGCTTTCATCAGCTTAGCAAAAGTCGCGAATGGTAGCAGGTGTTTTGCTTGCTCGTGTGGGTGGCGAGCACTGCCTGCAGCGCGTTGGGAGCGTGGGGCGTCGTCAGTTTCGGGGCAGGTGATGCCAATAGTGCCCTCCATGGGATGGCCCAGCTCGGTTGTCCAGTTAAATGGGGTGTCGTGATCTCGGGATGCATATCTGTCTCCGCGTTAAAGTGGAGCTCTCTGATTATCATCAGTCGACGGGCACGCTCTGCGGACACGCGGGGGACGTGGGTTCGCGGGGAAAAACAGAAAATGCATGTGTGGACCGGCTTGATCGCGGGCAGGAACGCGCCTGCGCCAGTAAAAACCGGTTTTTCAAAGTTTGAGGTGGGGTAATGAAATGGTCAAATGCACCTCTTAAGAATAGGAGGTGCCGGGCAATGGGTCAGAAGTTCTGTGCAAGCTTTTGTGCAAAGCTTTGTGCAACAAAAAAACCCGCCCGATTTCTCGGAGCGGGTTTTTTGTTTTCAATCAATGCCTTGCGGTGTGATTGGCTCCGGCGGTAGGGATCGAACCTACGACCAATTGATTAACAGTCAACTGCTCTACCGCTGAGCTACGCCGGAACATGGGGGGCTTATAGCTAGGGCGATTTCGGGCTGCAAGAGGCGAATTTAACTTTTTTCGTCCATCATTCGGAAAAATGCATTGGCCTCGAGATGTGGAGCGGCGCTCACGATTTCGCGGGTCGCCAGGTCAATCAAATGGGCAAAGACATTTCGCTCGGCGGCGGGGATCAAGGCGCCTGGTGTATCGGTGTAGATTTCCCGAGTTAGGCTGGACACAGATGCTGTTTTCATTCGTGTCAAAGCGGTACGGATCTCGGCCTCGCGTGTTAGACGGTGCTGAATCAGCCAGTTCAACCTTGTCGCCGGATTATCAATTTGACCGCCATGAGCCGGATAGAAAACGCGGTCCTTACGGGCGGCCAATTTGTGGCACGAGGCCATAAACGCAGTCAGGTCACCATCGGGTGGTGACACAAAAGAACTGGCCCAAGCCATAATATGGTCGCCTGTAAAAACAGCGCCTTGCGTGGCGAAGCATAAGTGGTTGGCGAAGTGGCCGGGGGTCCAGATGGCCTCGATTTGCAGTCCGCCTGCGGTGAAGATCTCTCCATCCGACAGGGTGATGTCGCACTTGAACGATGCATCCACGCCCTCGCCGCCGGAACTCAACCCGCGTTCCACGAGATCACGCATGACGTCGCTGCGACCTGACTGCGCGTCTCCAAAGGCTAGGACGGGGGCTTTGGTTGACTCAGACAGGATGCGTGCCAGTGGAGAGTGGTCCAGGTGGGCATGAGTCACAAGAATATGCGTGATACGTTCGCCTTGCTGAAGCCCGTCCAGCAGGGCTCGCATGTGCGAAAGATCAGGTGGCCCAGGATCGATCACAACCACATCACCTTCCCCCAGAACGAATGTATTGGTGCCCCAATAGGTCATGGGTGAGGGGTTGGGCGCGATGATCCGGCGTATGCCGGGTTCGATCCGTTGCATGATACCTGTACCGGGCGGTGTTGCGTGATCAGGTGCCATCAGCTTGCCTTTCGATGTCCTAACTCTTCCTGACGTGCGACCTGCCGCTTGGCAAGCGCGCCGCCGCGTCATAGGGTCGAGCCATGTCGCAGGTAAATCGTTCTTCTCGCGCAAGTTGGCGTGATTTTGCTTGGCTGAAACGGGCCATGCCGCGCGGGCTATACGGCCGTGCAGCTCTGATTTTGATCGTGCCCATCGTCACCTTGCAGCTTGTTGTTTCTGTGGTTTTCATACAGCGGCACTTCAACCGGATCACAGTACAGATGACCGAGGCGGTGGTTGCCGAGGTGCAGCTGATCGTCAATCGGGTGAACGCAGCCCGCACAGTTCAAGAGGCCTTGGTGCGTGCTGAAACCATCGCTTTGCCGCTAGGTATCCATTTGACCTTACCGACGGAACCTGTGGAATCTCAGCGCCGCCTGACGGATTTCACCGGTCCAAGGGTTGAAAGCACATTGCAGCAAGGGGTGCCGGGGTTCATCGGCGTTGATCTTCTGACAAATCGTTCATTGGTGTTCATCGCGGTTGCCACGGATCACGGGGTTTTGGGGGTTGTGTTGGATCGTGGGCGGGTTTCGGCTACCAATCCCCACCAACTGCTGGTCCTGATGGTCGTCACGGGCTTTTTGATGACGTTGATCGCATATCTGTTTTTACGAAATCAGCTGAGACCGATCCGCCGTCTTGCACGTGCGGCGGAAGCATTCGGGAAAGGGCAGGTGGTGCCCTATCGCCTGGCCGGCGCGACCGAGGTTCGGGCTGCTGGCAAGGCGTTTCTAGACATGCGCTCGCGTATTGATCGACAGATCGAACAGCGCACCTTGATGTTGTCCGGGGTCAGTCATGACCTGCGTACGCCTTTGACGCGGCTACGCCTTGGGCTTTCCATGGTCGAGGATGAGGCACGCGTAGATCTTGAGCGGGATGTTGAAGATATGGTGCGTCTTGTGGACGGTTTTCTTGGGTTCGCACAGGCTGACGCGCTTGAAGATGCCCCCGAGTCCGTGGATCCCGTCGGCCTTATTTATCATTTAGCAGAGAACGCACAGCGCGCCGGAATGAATGTGGCTTTGGGCGAGGTCGCGGATCTTGGCAAGCGCCCATTCCGGCGGGCAGCACTTGAGCGGGCATTGGACAACCTTCTTGCGAATGCAACCCGCTATGGTTCGCGCGCACGTCTGTCGTTGCTTCTTGGGCGCGCAGACATGCGCTTTGTTGTTGAAGATGACGGGCCAGGGATTGCTGTCGAAGACCGTGAAGAAGCTATGAAACCTTTCGCGCGGCTCGACAAATCCCGCAATCAAAACAAAGGCTCGGGCGTTGGTTTGGGGCTTGCGATCGCCAGCGACATCGCCCGCAGCCATGGCGGTCATTTGCGTCTGGGGCTAAGCGAGGATTTGGGGGGATTGAAGGTTCAGCTTGTCTTGCCGTTGTGAACCTGCGCAGGTGTGCAACTAGCGCTGGTCCCAATCTGATGCTTTGATTTTGAAGCATATACCATTGCTAGGGACGACGGTCAGCCCGTCGCATGCTGCTCTCTACGGTATCGGATTTGGAATGAACGAGACGAATTCGCGGGTGGAAATGGGTGTCGCAGGTGAGCTTGTCCAAAGCGATGGTGAACTTCTTTGTCGCACATGGAATGTGGTATACAGCTTTTTGCAAGGGGTTAGCCCGTTTTGCATAAAGCAACAGAATTACCCAGGTGCTGGCAACCGTGTGTTGAAGGTAGGGTGAGCTTCGTCATCAAGTTGCAAGACGGCACCGGAGATACCGTACGTTGTGGTCCGCCGACCTAATCGCGGATCAATTTTCACCGGGTGCTCGTCGTACAGGCACATATTTGGCGAAAAATGACGCTGAGCGTAAGACTGTTGACAGATACCGTACAGTTTTAATACCAAAGGTGTATTGATGACATTGGATATGATAGCCAATGGGCTTTCCGGCTGCGCACTCGTGATCGCAGTCTATATTGGGCAATGGGAGGGTTGTATGTTTGGTTTGGTCCTTTGGTACAACGAGAAAAACCAAAACGGCTTAGTCTGGTGCGAAGACCAGGGGCCATTGGCCTGCATTTGCCAGAAAAACACGATTCTGGAGGATTTGGAAACGTTAAGGCAAGGGCAGCTCATTCGCTGTAAGGTTGCCAAGCGTGATGGCATACGCACCGTCTTGATCGTTTCCGAAGTTGAAAAGGACATTCCGTCAGAGGTGCTTCGCGAAATCTTGACTCGTAAACGGACAAACTTTGGGAAGTCGTCGCTGCAAGTCGTCGCCTAACCCCCCGGTTCTTAAAGAGGAACGCCCGGTTGAAGTTCCAGCCGGGCGTTCTTTGTTTTTGTAGAGGTTTTTACGCGCCGCGCGACAAGGCGGCGACACCGGTGCGCGCGACGTCGCTTAGCCCCAAGGGCCGCATCAGATCCGCGAAAGCATCGATCTTCTCGGTCGTGCCGGTGATTTCAAACACGAAGCTGTCCAGCGTGCTGTCCACAACATTGGCACGGAAGATATCAGCCAGACGCAGGGCCTCGACGCGCTTGTCGCCTGATCCCTCGACCTTCAGCAAGGCAAGTTCACGCTCTACCGCGGGGCCTTCGACGGTCAAATCGTGGACTTCGTGTACTGGAACAATTCGGCCCAGCTGCGCTTTGATTTGCTCGATCACGGCAGGGGTGCCCGTCGTCACGATGGTGATACGCGACAGGTGACCTTCGTGGTCAACTTCGGCCACGGTCAGGCTTTCGATATTATACCCACGTCCGGCAAATAGGCCAATTACCCGCGCCAAAACACCCGCTTCGTTATCGACCACACAGGCCAGCGTGTGGCGCTCAATGATGTCCGAGTTTGGGTCACGTAGGTCATAGGCTGACTTGCGGGAAGAGCCTTTTTTGATTTTTAGTGCAGACATTTAGAGGCCCTCCTTAAACCAGTGTTGCGCCAGCGGAACCGATAACGCCTTGCGTCTCGGCTTCGCCCATCAGCATGTCGTTATGCGGTGCGCCCGACGGGATCATCGGGAAGCAGTTGGCGTGTTTCTCGACCAGCACGTCCAGAATGAACGGGCCGTCATAATCCAGCATTTCCTGAATGGCGTCGTCCAGTTCGGCAGGGTCAGAGACCTGACGGCCTTTGCAGCCAAACGCCTCGGCCAGCTTCACGAAGTCCGGCAGGCTTTCCGACCAGCTGTGCGAATAGCGTTCGCCATGCAGCAGTTCCTGCCACTGGCGCACCATGCCCAGACGCTCGTTGTTCAGGATGAACTGCTTGATCGGTGCGCGGAACTGAACCGCGGTGCCCATTTCCTGCATATTCATCAGCCATGACGCGTCGCCAGCCACGTTGATCACGCAGGCATCGGGATGCGCGATTTGCGCACCCAGTGACGCGGGCAGGCCATAGCCCATCGTGCCCAGACCGCCCGAGGTCAGCCACCGGTTCGGGTCCTCAAACCCAAGGAACTGCGCGGCCCACATCTGGTGCTGGCCCACTTCGGTGGCCACATAGCGATCCTTGTCTTTGGTCAGTGCTTCAAGGCGTTCCAATGCGAACTGCGGCTGGATGATCTTATCGGTGTTGGAGTAGCTCAGGCAGCGGCGCTCTTTCCATTCGCCAATCTGCTCGGACCATTTGCCCAGACCGTCTTTGTTGGTTTTGCGCCCGCGTGCTTTCCAGACCTTCAAAAGATCCTCCAGTACATGGCCCACATCGCCAACGATCGGCAGATCAACATGAACTACTTTGTTGATCGAGCTGGGATCAATGTCGATATGCGCCTTTTTCGAGTTCGGGCTGAACGCGTCAAGGCGACCGGTGATCCGGTCGTCGAAGCGGGCGCCAACGCAGATCATCAGATCACAGTCATGCATGGCCATATTGGCTTCGTACAAACCATGCATGCCCAACATGCCCAGCCAATGTTCACCCGAGGCAGGGTAGGCGCCCAGACCCATTAAGGTCGAGGTGATCGGAAAGCCAGTTGCATCCACCAGTTCACGCAGAAGCTGGCTGGCTGCAGGCCCCGAGTTGATCACGCCGCCACCGGTATAGAAGATGGGGCGCTCGGCCGTTTCCATCAGCTCGGCCAGCTCGGTGATCGCGGCAATATCGCCGCGCACCTGCGGCTGATAGTGGCCGATTTCGGTCTTAGCGGGCGGCGTATAGCTGCCGGTTGCGAACTGAACGTCCTTGGGGATGTCTATCAGCGTTGGTCCCGGACGACCTGACGTCGCCACATGGAACGCCTGATGCAGCGTCTCGGCCAGCTTATCGGTTTCTTTCACCAGCCAGTTATGTTTGGTGCAGGGGCGGGTGATGCCAACGGTATCGGCCTCTTGGAAGCCATCTGTGCCGATCATGAAGGTGGGCACCTGTCCGGTCAACACAACCAGCGGGATCGAATCCAACAGCGCGTCGGTCAGGCCCGTCACAGCGTTCGTCGCGCCGGGTCCGGACGTTACCAGAACAACACCGGGTTTACCTGTCGCGCGGGCATATCCTTCGGCGGCGTGAACCGCACCTTGTTCGTGACGCACAAGGATGTGACGAATGTCGTTTTGCTGAAAAATCTCGTCATAAATCGGTAGGACAGCGCCCCCGGGATAGCCAAAGACTGTGTCCACACCCTGATCCTTCAGGGCTTGGACTACCATTTTCGCTCCGGTCATCTGACGTGTCATCTTCTTCTCCATTCCACGTGCGCTTCTCATAAAAAAGCCCCCGATCATCTCGGGGGCGCATGGGGTTCCAATATGGTTCCGTTACCGGCCCATGCGCCAATTTCCAACAAGTACTAGGACGCTGCGCATTGCAGTTTTTCCCGTGTTCTTGCCCAAGGGGATCCTTGAAGGCTTCATCAATCTGTGCGCGGGACATTATGAGGGCATGTGGGGGGCGTCAACAGCGAAAGCGCGTATAAAATGTCGCGCAGACGAAAATTTTGTAATTTTCGGTCTGTTTTTGGCGGGTTTCTGGAAATTTATGGAAATGGGGCGCCGGATTTCATCCACGTGCATGCAGAAATGGGGATCTGTGCACTGCTCTGTTGGGGATCACGCGTCGCGGTGGGGCTTTCCAGCTGTGTCGGGCAGGGTAATGCCAGCCACCTGTTCGGCAATCGGGTCCGTAGACAGGGGATGCAGTTCGGCCGAATAATCTTCGTCGACATTCAGAGGCGTCCAATGATTGTCGCGATAGATTTCAATCGCCGAAAAGGATGCCTTGTAATCCATCTTCGGACTGCCAGGCACCCAATAGCCAAGATACACATAAGGAAGGCCCGCGTCGCGCGCGATGTCGATATGATCAAGGATCATATACGTGCCCAAAGATTTGCTTTGCCATTCTGGGTCATAGAAGGAATAGACCATCGAAAGCCCGTCTTCCAACACGTCCGTCAAACACACAGCGCGCAGGGGGCCAATGGCATCGTCTCCGGGGTGTTGATCGGGGCCGCGCTCGGCATATTCAATCACCCGGCTTTTGATCGGCGTTTCCTCGATCATTGCGGCGAACTCGAACACATCCATGTCTGCCATGCCCCCTTCGGCATGGCGCGTGTCCAGATAGCGTCGGAACAATTCATATTGGTCTTCGCTGGCCCAAGGCGCACGGGCACGCCGTTCCAGCATTGCATTGCGTTTCGCCGTGCGGCGCTGGCTTTTGCTGGGTTTGAAATCTGCAACGCGGATTCGCGCTGACAAACAGGCCGAGCATTCTGCGCAAGAGGGCCGATACAGCACGTTCTGCGATCGGCGAAATCCTTGCTTTGACAGCGTGTCGTTCAACGTCTCGGCATGCTCGCCTTGAAGGGCTGTAAACAGCTTACGCTCCATCCGGCCGTCAAGATATGGGCACTCTTGTGGTGCGGTCACATAAAATTGGGGGGCAAGCGGAAGGGTATGGCGCATGGTCACTCGAAATCACGTCAAATCGTGACGAGCCTAGCCTGTCCATATGGGGTCGGGCAAGCCCCCGTCGTTCCACAGAGTAAACAGGACCCGAGAACGGGGGCTTGGGGGAGGGGTTTTAGCGACGTTCCGCCGTGCGATTGATGGCGGCTGTCCCCAGCACCATGTCGGCCAAACCTTGGCCACGCGCTGTGGTGAACATCATGACGATCGAGATGATCTGAAGAACAAAGGTGGTCATGGACAGATAATAGCCCAACGTGTGCAGCGCGGCGGTCTGGCGGTCAAAGCGTTGCCCGTCGTGACGACGCAGTTCGATCGCTGTGAAACGCATACCGATCGTCGCAGATCTACTGTTCAGCGTGGTCATCCGATAGACAAATCCGACGGCCAGATAGACCAAGCCCCACAGGAAAAAGCCAATGCCAAAGGTCAAAAGTCCGATCAGGATACACATCCCGACGATCAGAACGACATCAATAAACCAGGCCAAAAGACGTTTCAGTGTCACATCCTGATAGAACTCGGCCTGCGTATCAGGATCGGGTAGGCCCCAATGGTCCGCGCTGTGAGAATGGCCGTGATAATCGAAAGACTGCGTCATGAGTTCAAAAGATCTCGTTTCAGGTTAAAGGAAACCCGGCCCGAAGGGGCCGGGGGAACAGTAAGCCTGCGTTCAGCTTACTTCTTTTTGCGCGTGGGTTCATCCAGGATTTCGACATCTTCAGCCCGGTCGTCTGCGTCGTCGTCCATATCCTCGTCTTCAATATGCGAGCTGCGGGCGGCTTCGGCGCGTTCGTCCATGAACTGGTCGAACTCGGACTTGTCCTTGGCAGCGCGCAGGCGCTCAAGGAAGGCTTCAAAAGCTTCCTGTTCGCTCATCAGGCGGCGCAGGGTTTCAGCCTTATAGGCGTCAAACGCGGTGTTGCCCGAGCTTGCAAAGCCGTGGCGATGCGACATGTGACGGTCCTGCCAAGCCTGGCTGTCATGGTTGCGGCGGTGAGAACAGGATTTAGAAAACATGCGTTTGCTCCAGATCATATAGGCCAGAAGGGCAAGGCCGACGGGCCAGAACAGGATGAAGCTGACGACCATGGTGGCGATCCAGGCGCCTTTGCCACGTTCGTCCAGCCACGCCTCGGTGCGGGAAAACCAACCACGTGGGGCGTTTTCGTAGCGGGTGGTGTGGGCGGCGGTGTTCATATTGGTCTCCATCGTTCTGTCTGCGTTACGTTTAATGTGAATGTCTTTCACATGACTAAGATGTGGGGTTTTCGTGGTTGGGTTCAAGGATGTATGTGAAAGTATTTTACATTATTTTTCTAAGGGGTTGAAGACACACAAAAAAAGCCGCCAAAACTGGCGGCTTTCAATGGTGCGTGACGTTGGATTAGCTGCGCGAGCCAAACCACATGCGGCTAAGAAGCCCATTTTTCAACTTGAATTGGTGATAGGCCCAGCCGGCCAGGTGGGCCAGAATGGTCAACATAAGAAGTTTTGACAGGATACCATGCGCTGTACGCGGAATAAGGTGATCAAAGCTTTCGGGCAAGGGCGCACCGGATCCGAAGAACACGATATCTGGCAGGCCCGCGCCGATCGAAATGCCGATGCCGCTGGCGACCATCAAGAACACAAGAATATAGAGAACCCAATGCGCTGCGCCGCCAGCAAAATTCAACAGACTGTTGCCGGTATCTGCTTTGGGCGGATGCGTGCTGCGCAAACGCGTGACAAGGCGCACAATCATCAGCACGCCGACAATAATACCGATCGACATATGCCCGCGCAGGCTGAACATTTTGTCTGGGTGATCGTTCGGAAGGGCGGCAAGAACATTCGAGCCCATGACCAAGGCGACAATGATCATCAGGGCAAGAAGCCAATGCAGGGCGACAAGTAATGGGTGATAACGTTTCATGGCTTTTCTCATTGGCTAGTAACTTTCAACACGATACTTGCAATTGCAAATATTGCAAGCAGAAAGTTGCAATTGCAAATGTTGGCGCTTATATTGAGGCCGAAAGCAGAAACAGACTTGCCAAAGTGTGACCATGAACAAGCCCACCCCAGTCCACCCAGAATTGCGCGACCAAGCGCATCAGACGCGTACCACCAGCGCTGGTTGGATGCTGCAACGCCTGGCGTGCATGACTGAAACGCAGATGCAGACCCGTCTTAAAGTGCACGGGTTGAAGATGGATCATTTCATCGTGCTTATGGCGCTTACCGAGAAAGAAGGCGCCAGCCAGACCGAAATCGGCGAGGGACTGCGACTGGCGGGCTATACAGTTTCGCGTGCACTGGATGCGCTGGAAAAGCAGGGGCTGGTTGAACGCAAACAAGACGCGCAATCCCGTCGCACACATCGTGTGTTTTTGACGGATGATGGTCGGGCGCTTATGCCCAGTATCTTTGGGATCATCGGCGATCTGAACAAAGATCTGCTGGATCAGTTGCCCGCCGAAGACCAGCAAGAATTTCTGCGCCTGTTGACAGTTTTGACGCAGGCAGTGGGTTCTGGATGCGGCTGAAACCTAAGTAAAGTCGCCGGGAACTGCGCCACATATGCGGATCAGATCCGCGGGGGGCGCAGGGAAAACGTGCCGCGGCGTGCCTGCAGCAGCCCACACTTCCTCAAATTCCAAAAGACGCGCGTCATAGAAAGCGCGAACCGGACTGGTCAACCCGACAGGGGACACACCTCCGATCGCAAATCCAGTTTCGGCGCGGATCAGTTTCGCATCTGCTTTGCCCAACGTCTCGCCCGCCAGCGCCGAGGCTTTCACCGCATCCACCTGATTTCCGCCCGCCGTTAGAAACAACACCACATGACCCGAGCTTTCGCCGCGAAAGATAATGGATTTTGCAATCTGATCTATCTCGCACCCACAGGCGCGGGCGGCATCCGCAGCGGTGCGCGTGCCTTCGGACATTTCCACCACATCAATGGCGATGCCTGCGTCTTCAAGCGCAGCTTTGACCCGTTTTAGACTTTTGGACATATTGGTTCCTGTCGTGTTCAGCGATCCTTAACGGGACAGTAGCCATTCATCTCCCATGATCAAGCTGGTCCGTATGGTCGCAACCTGCTTTCCCATGTTGACCCGCCCCGCCGCCCGGCGCAATTTGCGCATATGAGCCAGAATTCTTTCGCTGCCCGCATCACCCGTACTCCCATCGCATACGAGGCCGAACCCGCCGCGGATATCGACGCGCTGTTTGCGGATTTAACGCCTGATCTGCGTGGAGTGTTGTCGGGAGCGGCTGGCTGCTCACCCTATCTGAAGGGATTGATGGAGAAACAGGCGGGTTGGCTGCGCGAGGCGCTGAGCATTGCTCCTGAAGACGCCATCCGCACCGCGATGAACGACATGAACCGCGACAGCGACAGCACCTTGCGCAAATCCCTGCGCGTGGCAAAGCAGCGCATCGCGCTTCTGACCGGGCTTGCCGATTTGGCAGGGGTTTATCAGCTAGAGCAGGTGACCGGTGCGCTGACAGATCTGGCGGATTTCGCCACCCACTCGGCAATGACCTTTCAGGTGGGCAACGAAATCCGGCGCGGCAAACTGCCGGGTATGACTGAGGATGATGTTGAGATCGCCGGGGGAATGGTCGCGCTGGCCATGGGCAAGATGGGGGCGCACGAGCTGAACTATAGCTCGGACATTGATCTGATCATGCTGTTTGACGACAGCCGCTTCGAAGGCGCCGATTTCCACGAGGCACGTGCCAGCCACGTCCGCGCCACCCGCAAGATGAGCACAATGCTGTCTGAACTGACGGAAGATGGCTATGTTTTCCGCACGGATCTGCGGCTGCGCCCGGACCCGTCCGTTACGCCGGTCTGTGTCTCGATGGAGGCGGCAGAGCGCTATTATGAAAGCCTTGGCCGCACGTGGGAGCGTGCCGCCCATATCAAGGCGCGCCCTTGCGGTGGCGATATTGCAGCGGGCGAGGCCTATTTGGCACGTCTGCGCCCTTTTATCTGGCGCAAGCATCTGGATTTCGCGGCCATTCAGGATGCCCACGACATGCGTTTGCGTATCCGCGAGCATAAGGGGCTGCATGGCGATATCACACTGCCCGGCCATGACATGAAACTGGGCCGTGGTGGCATTCGCGAGATCGAGTTTTTCACGCAGACCCGTCAAATCATTGCCGGGGGGCGCGACGAAGGATTGCGGATGCGTGGCACAGTACCGGGATTGGCTGCGCTCGCAGACAAAGACTGGATCCCCTCGGATGTGGCCGAAATTCTGACCCGACATTACCGCTTCCACCGCGAGGTTGAACATCGTGTGCAAATGTTCCGCGATGCTCAGACCCATAACCTGCCCAAATCAGATGATGAGTTCGACCGTTTGGCGCGGATGATGGGCGAGGGGGATACCGATGTTCTGAAGAGCCAGATCCATGATGCGTTGGCCGAAGTGCACGAGGTGACCGAAGGCTTCTTCGCGCCCGATGACACAACTGCTGATGGTCGCGAACTGACCGAAAGCGAGGTCGAAATCGTGAGCCGGTGGGAGACCTATCCCTGTCTGCGTTCGGCCCGCGCGGTCGAGATCTTCAATCGCTTGAAACCTGATCTGTTGGCGCGGCTGGCCGATGCGCCACGTCCGCATGACGCGCTGATCCAATTCGATGGGTTCCTGAAGCGGTTGCCCGCAGGCGTTCAGCTGTTTTCCCTGTTCGAGGCAAACCCAACGCTGGTTGATCTGATCGTCGATATCGCGGCAACGGCACCGGCGCTGGCTGCTTATCTGGGACACAACGCCCAAGTTCTGGACGCGGTGATCGGGGGTGGCTTTTTTGAACCGTGGCCGGGCGGTGAGGCGCTTGAGGCAGAGCTGGCCGCGCGTCTGGAAAAGGCACCTGATTACGAGGCGAAACTGGATGGCGCCCGCCGCTGGATGAAAGAATGGCATTTCCGTATCGGCGTGCATTTCCTGCGTGGCCTGATCCAGGCACGTGAGGCGGGGGCTCAGTATACCGACCTTGCCGATGCTGTCATTCGCGGGCTTTGGCCAATAGTTGTGGACAATTTCGCGCTGAAACACGGCACTCCGCCTGGGGCGGGGGCTGCGATCATCGGAATGGGATCCTTGGGCGCGCGGTCGCTGACGGCCACATCAGATCTGGATCTGATCATCATTTATGACCCGCAAGGCGTGGATATGTCGGACGGACGCCGCCCCTTGGCGACACGCCCGTATTATGCGCGTTTGACGCAGGCCTTTCTGACGGCTCTATCTGCACCGATGGCGGAAGGACGGCTCTACGAAGTCGACATGCGTTTGCGCCCCTCGGGGCGGCAAGGGGCTGTTGCCACCTCGATTGAAAGCTTCAAGTCCTATCAACGAGACGAAGCCTGGACGTGGGAGCATCTGGCCCTGACGCGGGCGCGCGTGGTTGCCGGACCAGATGTGCTTGCACAGGATTATGAAACCGCGCGGGCCGAGGTGCTTGCGGTTAAGCGCGACCCGTCCAAGGT
The DNA here is from genome assembly GCF_007004645.1 of Aliiroseovarius halocynthiae. Taxonomy (GTDB): domain Bacteria; phylum Pseudomonadota; class Alphaproteobacteria; order Rhodobacterales; family Rhodobacteraceae; genus Aliiroseovarius; species Aliiroseovarius halocynthiae. The sequence goes on from NZ_ML660019.1 coordinate 1,086,435, forward strand.
GATCTCGGATGTGATCGAGATGCGCAACCGGATCGCAGACGCGAAGCAGGCGGGCGGCGCATTGGACGCCAAGCTGGGTGAAGGCCACCTGCAAGATGTCGAGCTGGTTGCCCAGGCCGCAGCGCTTTTGTCGGGTGACACGCCTCGCACGCCAGATCAACAGATCGCGCAGGGTGTCGCCATTGGGTGGTTTTCTGACGCGCAGGGGCGCGATATGGCGCAGTCCCACGACTTAATGTGGCGCTTACAGGCCGCGTCGAAACTTCTCTCGGATGGTCCTTTGGATCTGGACAGTTTAGGGCAGGGCGGGCAAGGCTTGCTTTTGCGCGAGACCGGGGCAGAAAGCGAAGCCGCCCTGATCAGGGATCTGGAGGACAAGGCGCGGGCGGCAGCCCTTGCCATCGACGAAGTGCTGGCAAACCCACCCGGGTGACGCCGCCGGAGGGACATATGACCGAGCTTATCCAAGCCATCGACCAGCGCGGGTTGATCCGCGACAGCTATGTGATCGAAGGGATCTCTGCGGGCGAATGCCGGTCCATTTTTTTAGATTGGGCGCTGTTTGAAGATCACGACATGCCGCAGGCGGATCGGATCAAGGCTTTGTTGGATCATTATGGTGCCACTGCGCCTGACCATCCGATGACCGATGTCCTGACCGCCGCACTTGAAACGCCCACCGCGCCCAAGCGGCGCGGTGGGCGCAAGGGGCGGGTTGGGTGATCCCACATTTGGGCACCTCGGCAGTCGGGTCTGCATTCGGGTGTTATCAGTGGGCGAAGATAACTATTTTATAGAAAATACATGACAGCGCCTTGGTGTCCGGTCCAGACTAGATCCTATCACGTAGTATAGGGCGCTTCGGACCCACCAGTCTTGGTCGCCCCTGAGGGTGCGAGAGTGGGAGTTGAATGGACGCCATAGTATTCACGACAGAGATGGGGGTCGTGCTTGGCCTTCTTTCATTTACAGTTTTCCTATTTGTTTCCGAGATAATTCGAATAGATTTGGCCGCCTTGCTTGTTCTTGTGACGGTCGGCATCCTAAGTTACCTGCCCGGTCTCGAAAGTTTGGCAGACGTCAATCACCTGTTTGACGGGTTCGCCTCAAACGCAGTGATATCGATCATCGCGGTTATGATAGTGGGGGCCGGACTTGACCGGACCGGGATCATGAACAAGGTCGCCGCGGCGATCCTGAAACATGGCGGCACATCCGAAACCCGTGTGCTTCCCATTGTGTCAGGAACTGTGGGCTTCATTTCCAGCTTTCTTCAAAACGTCGGCGCGGCGGCATTGTTCCTGCCAGTTGTCAGCCGGATCTCGGTGCGTTCAGGCATACCGCTAAGCCGTCTGCTGATGCCAATGGGGTTCTGCGCGATCCTGGGTGGCACCATGACCATGGTGGGGTCGTCGCCCCTTATTTTGCTGAATGACCTGATCCTGACGGCCAACGAAGGCTTGCCTGACCATTTGAAGATGGAGCCGTTCGGACTGTTTTCAGTGGCGCCGGTGGGCGCTGCATTGATCGTGACTGGCATCGTGTATTTTCTTGTCTTGGGCCGCTGGGTGCTGCCCGGATCATCCGATCCGATCGAGCCAAGTTCCGGGCAGGGGACGACAGAGTATCTTGAACGCGTCTATGGACTTCATGCGCAGGTCTTTGAGGTGGATGTGCCCGCCGACAGCCCCTTAGTCGGTCAAATCCTTGCCGACATCAATAACGAAAACAACATCTATATTATCTCGACTTTCTATCGTGGTAAGGCGTCGATGATCCAGATTTTAACCGCCGAGATCGCCGCCCCGTGCCGGTTGGCGATCATCGGAAGTGACCAGGCGGTTCATGAGTTTGCAGAGCGCTATAAGCTGATGGTGCGCCCTGATTTGGATGTGTTCATCGAAGAATTCGCCCCAACCAATGCGGGGGTGGCCGAGCTGGTCATTCCGCCGGATTCCAAACTGATTGGGAAAAGCCCTCGTGACATCTTGCTGCGTAAAACCTATGGGCTGGGGCTGATGGCCATACACCGCGGTGAAGAGACGTTAAGCCATGTGAAGACTGAAGATCACGAGGCAACTCAGATTGGTCTGGTTCCCTTTCATGCAGGTGACATGCTGGTGGCGCATACACGTTGGGACAACCTGACGCGATTGAAGCGCGACCGCGATTTCATCGTGGTGACCACAGACTTTCCACAAGAGGAGCTTCGTCCGCACAAGGTCAGCTGGGCGTTGTTTTTCTTCTTGATTTCATTGTCGTTGATCTTGTTCACGGATGTGCGCCTGTCATTGTGTCTGCTGACGGGCGCTGTCGGGATGCTGCTGTCGCGCGTCCTCAGCATTGACGAGGCGTATCGCGCTGTCGGCTGGAACACAGTTTTCTTGTTGGCCAGTTTGATCCCGTTGGGGCAAGCGGTGCAGAATACGGGCACGGCTGAATGGATTGCCCAGCAAATCCTGACGGTGCTGGACGGATGGCCGATTTGGTCGCTTCAGGCGGGTGTCGCCGTTTTGGCAACGGTGTTTTCGCTGGTCATGTCGAATGTGGGGGCGACGGTTCTTCTGGTGCCCTTATCCGTCTCGATTGCTGTGGCTGCCGGTGCCAATCCGGCGATATTTGCCCTGACGGTGGCGATTTCGACGTCAAATTCCTTCATCATTCCGACCCATCAGGTGAATGCGCTGATCATGGGGCCTGCGGGCTATAAGGTGATGGACTTCGTAAAAAGCGGAGGGATCATGACGATCCTGTTCCTGCTTGTCTCGCTGGTCATGCTGAACGTCGTCTTCTAACGGTCGCGCGGGTGGCTGCGTTTGGGTTGTGACGTTTAGGTCAGCTCGTCTTGTGGGCGCATCATCAGCCAGATCAGCGATGCACCCGCAAGGGCCAAGAAGGGCACCATGGCAATGTTCACGGCGCTCCAGCCTTCGACAGCTGACCCACCCGAGCAGTTCATCAGCCCGCCCGACGCCAGCGACGCCACGGTTACGCAGCCGAAGACGATCATGTCGTTCATGCCTTGAACGCGGCCGCGTTCTTCAGGTGCGTGGGCACCTGCCAGCATCGAGGTGGCCCCGATGAAGCCGAAGTTCCAGCCGACGCCCAACAGGATCAGGGCGATGAAGAAGTTCTCAAGCTCGACCCCCTGCAAGGCGACGATGCCCGCCAAGCCCAGAATGACCAGACCCGCGGCAATGACCATGCGTGTCCCGTAGCGGGCGATCAGGTGGCCGGTAAAGAAGCTGGGCACGAACATTGCCAAAACGTGGGCGGTGACGATATTGCCTGCCATATCGGTTTCAAACCCGCATCCCACAACCGCCAAAGGTGTCGAGGTCATGACAAGGTTCATCAGCGCATAGGAGACCATCCCGCAGATGATCGCCACGGCGATCACTGGATCGCGCAGAAGTTCCATCCGGGTCCGGCCCTTCGGCGCGTCCTCGTGCGGTTTTTCGGGCTTGGGAATGTCCAGCCCCAGAAACAGAAGCGATCCCAGAAGGTTGATCACGATGATGGTCAGATAGGCTCCGAGGAAGGGCACGACCATGGCGTCATTGGTCAAGTTGAAAAGTTGCGGACCGATAATGGCGGACGCAAGGCCGCCTGCCATAACATAGGAAATCGCCTTGGGTCGGAAGGCAGCCGACGCCGTGTCTGCCGCCGCAAAACGGTAAAAGCCCTGCGCAGACTGATAAAGCCCCATAAAGAACGACCCGATCAGAAAGATCGTGAAGTCATATTGCATCAAGCCGTAAGCGCTGATCGCTGCACCAAACGAGCCCCCAAGCGTGCCCAGCCAGAACCCGACCCGACGTCCATAGGTCTGCATGACCCAGCTGACTGGATTGGCGAAGACCATCGAACCGCCGACCATCAAGGATATCGGCAGGGTCGCCCAGCAGGGGTTGGATGCCAGCGATTGCCCCGCCAGACCGGCCATGGTGAAAATCATCGGCATCTGCGCACCCAGAATGGCCTGCGCAAGCACAAGTATCGTTACATTGCGCTTGGCGCGGGCGTCGTCGGCTGGTGTCAGGGTCACATCGGTCATGCGCATATGCGTATCCATGCATGTGGGTTTTGACCAGAGCGAAATTGTACCCCTGAATGTGGGCGGATGTCGCAGTTAGGCTTGATCAATCAGGTGGGCGAAGCTGCCGGACACATGGCCCTCGATCAGTCCCATTGGGGCAAGCGCACGGCCTTCGGCATCGGTGGCGTCAAATAGCGGCGCACCTTCGGCCAAAAGCGTTGTGGCATAGTGGAATTCATGCGCGTTCCAGCGTCCTGAGAACGGGCCGTCGGTCGCGTGCAGCGCGCGGTATCCAAGATGCAGCTTGCGCTTGGCAAAGCTGGTTTCCAGCCCCAAAAGCCCCAGCATTTCATGGCGATTGCCGTTTTTGTCGGTGATCGCTCGACCAAGAGTCATATAGCCACCACACTCGCCATAAATCGGGCAGGTTGCGGATTTCATACCATGCTTGAAACCCTGTGCGGCAGCCAGTTTCCCCGCGTGAAGCTCTGGGTATCCGCCGGGTAGAAAGATGAAATCAGCATCTGGGGCCGGGGCGTCGTCCGCAAGGGGTGAGAAAGGCAAAACCTCGGCCCCGGCGGCGCGCCAGTCTGCCAAGATGTGCGGATAGGCAAAGGCGAAGGCCTTGTCCGAAGCAACAGCTATCCGTTGCCCCGGAGGAGGCAGGCGTTTGGCAGCACCCGGAGTGTCCGCAACATGGCCCGCCAAAGCGACCAGAGCATCAAGGTCGATCGCGGCCTCAACCACATCTGCGACCCGGTTAAGATAGGCTTGCAGATTGGGATGTTCCTCGGCCTGAACCAAGCCCAAATGACGCGAGGGATGTTCCAGCCCCGCCTGACGATAGACCGCGCCCAGAACCGGGATCAGGCTGTCTTGCAGGCTGGCCCGCAGCATAGCTTCGTGTCGCGGGCTGCCTACGTGGTTCAGAATGACACCCGCGACGCGCACGTCAGAGTCGTGTTGGGCAAAGCCGTTCACCAAGGGCGCGACCGAATGTGCAAGGCGGGCGCAATCGACCACCAGAACAACGGGAAGGGCAAAAATGCGTGCCAGATCCGCTGTGGCACCGCGCCCTTCTGGGGGCGCGCCGTCAAACAGGCCCATCGCCCCTTCAATCAAAAGAAGCTCGGCACCGGATCGTGCTAAATCATGCAGCCGCGCAGGCCCCATCGCCCACGCATCAAGATTGGGGCATTCGCGTCCGCAAGCAGCAGCATGAAAACGCGGGTCAATATAGTCTGGGCCGGATTTCGCACCGCTGACATCCACACCGCGCCGCGATAACGCGCGCAGCAGGCCAAGCGTCAGGGTGGTCTTCCCGCTGCCCGATGAGGGCGCGGACAGAATCAAGCCGGTTGGCGACGACATCAGCGATCCTCGGCCGGGCGTCCACGGCCCAGAGGATCGGTGTCGCGGGGTTCCAGACCAGCGGCCATCGCTTGCCAGTCCAAGGCCTGTCGCATCAAGACGGCACGCCCGACGCAGATGATGGCCGGGGCACCAATGCCTTCGCGGTCTGCATCTTCGACGCAGGTGCCAAGCGTAGTTTCCAGCACGCGCTGATCCGGCGTCGTCGCGTTCATGGTGATGGCCACAGGTTCGTCTTCCGGGCGGTCAGCTGCAATCAGCTCGGATCGGATGCGGTCCAGATGCTTCATGCCCATATAGATAACAATGACTTGCGACCCCTGTGCGATCGCTGGCCAGTTCAAAGATCCGGTGGCGTTGCCAGACTGGTCGTGACCCGTGACAAATGTCACGGACTGGTTCACATCGCGGTGGGTGACGGGAATACCTGCATAGGCCAGCCCGCCAATTCCGGCGGAAATGCCGGGGATGATACGGATCGGAACGCCATGCTGTACAAGCGTCTGACCTTCCTCGCCACCACGCCCAAACACGAAAGGATCGCCGCCCTTCAGGCGCAATACGCGCTTGCCGTCCTTGGCCAGATCCACAAGCCTAAGCGAAATATCGCGCTGTTTTGCTGACGGTTTGCCGCCACGCTTGCCGGCATAGATCACGTCGGCCTCGGGACGGGCCCAATTCAGGATCTCGGGCGAGACCAGCGCGTCATGCACAATCACATCCGCCTGCATCAGAGCATTCACAGCATGAATGGTCAAAAGTCCGGGATCCCCGGGGCCAGCACCGCATAACCAGACCCAGCCGGGTTCCAGTGTGGGCCAATCATGGCCGGGCAAAACAGGTGTCGTATATGCGTGCGAGTCGGTCATGTGCCCCTTATGCACCCGAACGCGGCGGGCGAAAAGCGCAACTGCGACGTCACAGAACGGATTGGCGGCGCTGGATTGTCGACATATAGTCGTTCGTATGAATGATGTTTCCCCACCTGAACTACGCCGTGGCTGGACCACCGGCGCTTGCGCCACCGCTGCGGTGAAGGCGGCTTTGGATGCGCTGTGGGGGCAGGGCGCGCCGTCGCGTGTCACCATCACCTTGCCGCGTGGCGAGACACCGGATTTTCTGGTCTATGACCTTGTGCAAGGTCAAGGCTGGGCCGAAGCTGCAATTGTCAAAGATGCGGGCGATGATCCGGATGTTACCCATGGTGCGGTCATTCGCGCGCGTGTGGCGCCCGCGAAACCCGGTCAGGGCGTATTTTTCGTCGCAGGTGAAGGCGTAGGCACAGTGACGAAACCCGGCTTGCCGATCCCTGTCGGTCAACCCGCCATCAATCCGGTGCCGCGCCAGATGATAAAAGGCGTCGTGCATGACGCAGCGGCGACCTATGACCAAAGGGCAGATGTCATCGTTACGATTTCTGTCGAAGATGGCGCGGCCTTGGCTGAAAAGACATGGAACCCACGGCTTGGCATCAAGGGCGGGCTGTCCATTCTGGGCACGACGGGCATCGTGCGCCCTTTTTCCTGTTCTGCGTGGATCGCCTCGATCCATCGGGGGATTGACGTGGCGCGGGCCGAGGGGTTGACCCATGTGGCGGGCTGCACCGGAGCGACCTCTGAGAAAGTGGTGCAAGAGCTGTTTGGCTTGTCCGAAGGCGCGATGATCGACATGGGTGATTTCGCGGGTGGGATGCTGAAATATCTTGCGCGCAATCCCGTCGAGCGTGTGACCATCGGCGGTGGGATTGGCAAGCTGACCAAGCTGGCGCAGGGCGCACGGGATTTGCACTCGGGCCGCAGTCAGGTGGATTTCGAAACCCTGTCAGATTGGTTGTCTGACCCAGAGGTGGCACGTATGAACACCGCGCTTCAAGCGTTTGAAAAGCATGGGGAAAGAATGTCTATGATGATTGCCGAAAAGGCGCAAGCGCAAGCGCTTCAGCTCCTTCGCGGTGCGCCCGTGTCGGTCGACATTACCGTCATCAATCGAAAGGGCGATGTGATCGCGCAGACCCGGTGAAGATCCTGCTTCTGGCGGGCACATCCGAAGCGCGAGAATTTGCGGAACTGGCAGCGACAGACGGGCATCAGGTGCTGGCTTCTTTGGCGGGCGTGACGCGTTTACCGAAACCCTATCCCGTTCCGACACGTCACGGCGGGTTCGGGGGGCAGAAGGCGCAGTTGGACTTCCTGCAAGAGGGGGCGTTTGACGCGATCATCGATGCGACGCATCCCTTTGCCACGCGGATCGCGCCGCGCAGCCAACGGATCGCAGAGCGATTAGACGTGCCATATCTCCGCTTACTGCGCCCGGCATGGACGGCCGGCCCAGAGGATCGCTGGCACGTGATTGCCACCCCTGGCGAGGCCGCACAACACATTCCAATCAGCGCGCGCGTGCTGCTTGCGACCGGCGCGATGTCTTTGGAAGAATGGTCAGGACTGGCAGGTGACCGCATACTCTTTTGTCGCCGCGTTGATCCGACCGACACGCCATTTCCCTTTGAAGGGGGCTGGATCATCGGACGTCCACCATTTTCAATTGAAGATGAGGTCGAGGTGCTGCGTGGGCGTCAGATCACGCATATTGTGTGCAAGAATGCTGGCGGACCTGCACGCGCCAAGCTGGACGCGGCGCGACAACTTGGGTTGCCCGTGATTATGCAATCACGACCGCCCATGCCTGACTGCCCCATCGCTGAAACCCCGCAGGAGGCCATGAGATGGCTGAACACTCTGAAACGCTGATCCGCGGGCAGGATTGCCTGAGGCGGGAAGCGCGGGCGCTGTGTGTGAACGAGCCCCGCTTTCAGCCCATTCTTGATCAGATGGACGAGATCCCTTTACGGCTGCGCCCAGACGGGTTTGCGGCCTTGATGTTTGCCATCGTCGGACAGCAGGTTTCGACCGCATCTGCGGCGGCGATCTGGTCGCGGGTGCAGGCGGCAGGGTTTGATGCCGTTCAAAATGTCGAACGCGCCAGTGATCAAGACCTCGCAGATGTGGGCCTGTCACGTCCCAAAATCAGATATGCGAAGGCGTTGGCAGAAGCGCAGATCGACTATCCCGCGTTGCATGACCTGCCCTCTGATGAGGTGACGAAGACCCTGACGGCGGTTCCCGGCATTGGAACGTGGACGGCGGAAATCTATATCCTGTTCGCATTGGCGCGTACAGACGTGTTCCCCGCAGGTGATTTGGCCCTGCAAGAAGCTGCGAGGCGGCTGTTTGATTTGGCCGAGCGGCCCAATGAAAAAGCCATGCGCACCCTGGCGCAGGACTGGTCCCCCAACAGGGGCGTTGCGGCGCGGTTGCTGTGGGCCTATTACCGGATGGAAACAGATCGCGAAGGGATAGGCGAATGACCCGCATTTTGGAAAGCAAACGGCGCGAGGCCGCCTCGGGCGTCGCAAACTCGGTTGTGGTATTCTTGCACGGATACGGCGCGGATGGTGCGGATCTGTTGGGCCTTGCCGATCCCTTGTCCGAACACATGCCCGACACCACATTCATCGCGCCTGACGCGCCCGAGAAATGCTTGGGCAATCCGATGGGATACCAGTGGTTTCCCATCCCGTGGCTGGACGGATCGTCGGAAGAAGACAGCATGCGTGGCGTTGAAATGGCGACCGCGGATATCAACGCGTTTCTGGATCAGGTGCTGGAAGATGAAGGCATTGAACCGTCGCAATTGATCGTCTTCGGCTTCTCGCAAGGCAGCATGATGTCGATGCGCGTGCTGCCACGCCGGGACGAACCGATTGCCGGTCTTGTCGCCTTTTCCGGCCGCATGCTGGAACCTGACCAGTTTGCCGAAAACGTGGTCTCAAAACTGCCGATCCTGCTTGTTCATGGGGATCAGGACGACATGGTACCTCCGGGTCATTTCAGCGAAAGTGGCGAAGTGCTGCAAGCTGCCGGGTTCGAGACCTATGGCTTTATCATGAAGGAGACCGGTCATGGAATCGCGATGGACGGCCTGTCTGTCGCGCTTAGCTTCATGATGGATAAACTGGGTCTGGCTTCGGACAAACCCTCTGATTGATCACATCTGACGCGCGCGCTGTCACATCCCTGAGATAATCCAATGTTATCCCGCTGATGACCCCATATGTTGGGGTTGTCAGGTTGTCGTATCAATATATAGTCAACCTATAAGCATGGGGCGGCTGTCCCGCCCCGACAACCGATTGAGGGTGTATACGGGCGAGGATTGGATGCGTCATGGATGGAGATTTCAGGACTGACTTTGTACGGGAAGGCGGCGGTGCCAAACAGCACTCGGCCTTGGTGCTGAACGCGGATTTCAGGCCTTTGTCTTATTATCCGCTGTCGTTGTGGCCATGGCAGGAAGCCGTGAAAGCTGCGGTGTTGGATCGGGTCAATATATTGGCTGAATATGACGAAGTGGTCAGAAGCCCGTCGCTTGAGCTGAAGATCCCGTCGGTCGTGCTTCTGAAAGACTATGTGAAACCTCAAAAGCGCGTTGCTTTCACACGCTTTAACTTGTTTTTGAGGGACCAGTTCTGCTGTCAGTATTGCGGCGCAAAGGGCGACCTGACCTTTGATCACGTGGTGCCACGGGCCGCAGGGGGCGTCACCTCGTGGGAGAATGTCGTAGCGGCCTGTCAACGCTGCAATCTAAAAAAGGGCTCGAAGCCCCTTCGTCATTCGGGTCTGACCTTACGCCGACCGGCGCGCCAGCCCACAGCGGAAGAGCTGCGCAATGTCGGACGCAAGTTCCCACCCGGCCATCTGCATGCCAGTTGGATGGACTTTTTGTATTGGGACGCCGAGCTGGACGTTTCTTGAGCGCAATCTGTGACTTTCTGAGAGCAGATGCTCGTCATCTGCTTGTGACCCACACGAAGGGTGCTAGACTTAGCCGAACGAAGCGGTTAGAAGGCCATGAGCAACGTGGTTAGCGCTAACATATCTGGAGTTCCCAATGGTCTCGCGTGTTATTCCTGTGGATCCTTTTGATCTGGTGATTTTTGGCGGGACGGGGGATCTGTCGCGCCGCAAAATCCTTCCCGGCCTGTATCGTCGTTTCCGTGATGGGCAGATGCCCGAAGGTGCCCGTATCATCGGTGCCGCGCGTGGTGATCTGGACAATGAGGGCTTTCGTGACTTCGTAGAAGAGGCCGTGCGCAGCTTCGTTTCAAAGCGCAAATGTGACCCGGAAACTCTGGCCGCATTCCGCGAGACGCTCAGCTATGTGCGTGTGGATGCATTGGGCGATGACGGCTGGGACGATCTGAAAGCCATCTGCAAATCCGACCGCGTGCAAGCCTTCTATTTCTCGGTCGGGCCGCGTCTGTTCGGACCGATTGCCGAGCGGTTGCATACACGCGGCATTGCGGGACCCGAAGCGCGGATCGTAGTGGAAAAACCTTTCGGTCACAATCTGGAAACAGCCCGCGCCTTAAATGCAACGCTGGCCGAGCATTTCGACGAAAGCCAGATCTATCGCATCGACCACTATCTGGGCAAAGAAACCGTTCAGAACCTGATGGCGCTGCGTTTTGGCAATATGCTGTTCGAGCCGCTTTGGAATGCGCAATACGTGGACCATATCCAGATCACGGTCGCCGAGTCTGTCGGTGTTGAAGGGCGGGGCGGTTATTATGATAAGTCCGGCGCGATGCGGGACATGGTGCAAAACCACCTGATGCAGCTTTTGTGTCTGACCGCCATGGAGCCTCCATCCAAGTTTGATCCGGATGCTGTGCGTGATGAAAAGTTGAAAATTATCCGTGCTTTGGACCCGGTGTCGCCGGATGACATCGTGCGCGGCCAGTATTCTGGCACGGATGATGTGGCCTCGTATCTGTCGGACGCGGAAGCCGAGGCCAGCACGACGGAAAGCTTCGTTGCGATGAAGCTGCAAATCTCGAACTGGCGCTGGAATGGAACGCCGTTCTATCTGCGTACAGGTAAGCGTTTGAAGGCCCGGATGTCCGAGATTGTCGTGCGGTTTAAAGAGCCGCCGCATTCGATCTTTGAAGCCGATACGGGACAATCCGCCAATGAATTGTCCATCCGGTTGCAGCCGAACGAGGGCATGGATCTGAAGGTCACGATTAAAGAGCCGGGGCCGGGCGGAATGCGTCTGATTGACGTGCCGCTGGACATGACCTTCGCCGAAGCTTTGGGCGAGGAACTGGCCGATGCGCCAGATGCGTATGAGCGCCTGATCATGGACGTGATTCGAGGCAATCAGACCCTGTTCATGCGCGGGGACGAGGTCGAGGCCGCCTGGGCTTGGACTGATCCAATCATCGAAGATTGGGAGCGCCGCCGCGACAAGCCGTACAGCTATGAACCGTCCTCGACCGGACCAGAAGAGGCACTGATGCTGCTGCACAAAGATGGCCGTCGCTGGAGGGAGATTCGCGAATGAAATTTGTAGAATACGCAGATCGCGACATGATGATGCTGGATCTGGCTGATGTGCTGGCGTCTGAATTGTCCTCGATGTTGGATCATGAAGAGCGTGCGTCTCTGGCTGTGCCCGGCGGGACCACGCCGGGGCCGGTTTTCGATGCGCTCAGTGCGGTGGATTTGGATTGGGCTCGGGTGGATGTCCTGTTGACCGACGAGCGTTGGGTGCCGGAAAGCAGCCCGCGTTCGAACACTGCGCTATTGCGGTCGCGCCTGCTGGTTGGGCATGCCGCCAAGGCCAATTTGGTTCCGCTTTACGCCGAGCACGCAAAGCCCGAAGATGCCATGTCTGCGCTGTCACAAGCGATCGAAGCGATCACGCCGATTTCGGTTGTGTTGCTGGGGATGGGGGAAGACATGCACACGGCCAGCTTGTTCCCGGGGGCTGACCATCTGGACGAAGCGCTGTCACGCCACGCGCCGCCATTGCTGCCCATGCGTGCACCCGGAGCCGATGAACCGCGTGTGACCCTGACCGCGCCGATCCTGAACGGGGCGATGTCCAAGCATCTTCTGATTCTAGGTGATGCAAAACGGTCGGCTTTGGAGAAAGCTACCGCCGAGAAACACTCTAGGCTTGCACCCGTGAAGGCGGTGATGTCAGATATGACTGTCCATTGGGCAGAATAATATCGGGCTAATCCAAGCCCTTGGGGAAGAACATGACGATTAACGATTTGATTGCCCATCGCGGCAAGCTGAAGGACGTGCGCCTTCAGGACCTGTTTGATGCCGATCCGAAGCGTGCTGATCGTTACAGCTCGCAGATGGGAAATCTGCACTTTGATTGGTCGAAAACCGGGTTGGATGATCAAGCGGTCGAACTGCTTCAGGGCTTTGCTGATAAGGCCGGTGTGGCCGCGCGGCGTGATCAGATGTTTCAGGGGGATAAGATCAACCTGACCGAAGATCGGGCGGTTTTGCATACTGCTTTGCGTGCTGCGTCTGATGCGGATGTCCGGGTGGGTGGTGATAACGTCATTCCCGAAGTTCACGAGACTCTGGCCCGCATGCGGGATTTCGCGACGCGGCTGCGCTCGGGGCAGATTCGCGCGCCAGGGGGCGGGCGGTTTCGCGATGTGGTGAATATCGGTATCGGTGGCTCGGATCTTGGCCCCGCCATGGCCACGCAGGCGCTGTCGCCCTATCACGATGGGCCGCGGGTGCATTTCGTCTCGAATGTGGACGGGGCGCAGATCGCGGATGTGCTGCGCAAGCTGGATCCGGCGGAAACGCTGATCATGGTGGCCTCGAAGACGTTTACGACCATTGAAACCATGACCAACGCTGCCACCGCGCGCGATTGGCTGGCGCGCGATGTGCCCGCTGAATCTGTTGGGCTGCATTTCGCGGCGTTGTCCTCAAACCTTGAAAAGACTGCCGAATGGGGCATCGCCGACGAGCGTGTCTTCGGCTTTGAGGATTGGGTCGGTGGGCGCTATTCCATGTGGGGGCCGATTGGTCTGTCGCTGATGGTTGCCATTGGGCCGGATCGATTTGACCAGATGTTGGCTGGCGCCCGCGCGATGGATCAGCATTTTCAGTCCGCCGAGGGTCGGGCGAATATGCCGCTGATGCTGGCCTTGGTTGGCTTTTGGCATCGCCAAGTCTGCGGCTATCCCACCCGTGCCGTTCTGCCTTACGAACAGCGTCTTGCACGACTTCCCGCATATCTTCAGCAGCTCGAGATGGAGAGCAACGGCAAGCGCGTGGGTTTGGATGGCACAGCGCTGGATCTGCCGTCCGGGCCGGTCGTCTGGGGTGAGCCGGGGACCAACGGGCAGCACGCGTTCTATCAGTTGATCCATCAGGGCACGGACATCATTCCATGCGAATTCATGGTTGGTGCCGAAGGGCACGAGGCCGATCTGGCGCATCAGCACCAATTGTTGGTCGCAAATTGTCTGGCGCAGTCTCAGGCCTTGATGGCCGGTCGCAGCCTGGAAAAAGCACGTGCATTGATGCATGAGAAGGGGTTTGAAGGCGACGAACTTGAACGCCAAGCCGCCCACCGTGTCTTCCCGGGCAATCGTCCCTCGACCACGCTGCTCTATCCGAAGCTGACGCCCGAGGTTCTGGGCGCGATTGTCGCGCTGTATGAGCATCGCGTGTTTGTGGAAGGCGTTCTGCTTGGCATCAACTCGTTTGACCAATGGGGCGTCGAGCTGGGCAAGGAGCTTGCCGTCGCGCTTACCCCTGTATTGCAGGGTGAAACGTCAGCTGAAAATCTGGATGGCTCTACCCAAGCCCTGATTAAGCGATTGGATCAGATGTCGACCGTAAGCGATTGATATGTATTGATATCAGGCGACATCCTGATTTTCGCTATCCTGCGTCAATACATCCAACGCGTCATAGACTTGCGACCGGATCGGCTCGGCCTCCATCAGCACTTCATGTTCACAACCGGGCATCAGCTGAAGCCGTCCGTTGTGCCAGCGGCGCATCAAATCGTGGATCGGTCCCGGCTCGACGATGCGTTCCTGCGTGCCAAGGAAGGTGACCGTTTGCACATTCGGTGCAGGCTGCTTCATCAGGTCTGACGTCTCGCGCAGAGCGGCATAAAGCCATCCCGCCGTCGGGCCGCCCAAGGTTAGCTCGGGACGCGCGCTGGCCTGCAGTTGCATCAGCGCATACATCTCGGGGTCGGTGGTCAGCATGTTGTCGTCGAAGGGCTGAATATCGACATAGGTTTTACGTGCAGTGCCGGGGGTCAGCATCAGCTTCCAAGGCGTGTTATGCAGGGCCCAAGAGATACCCCAAGCGACAGGGCGCAATGCCGACGCGATGGTGATCCCCCACATGGGCGCCGAGAAACAGGCACCTTTCACGTCCAGCCCTTCATGAAGTGACCGCAACCCGATGCAGCCCCCCATGGAATGGCCCAGCAAGATAAAGGGACGCGGCAGGTCAAGCTCGTCCGCCAGTGCCATCATGGCGGCAACATCAAGCTGATATTCCGAAAAATGGCCGACATGGCCCAGCAAACGATCTTTATCGGCACGATCCGACAGGCCTTGCCCCCGCCAGTCGATGCTCAGCGTCGTGTATCCACGATCTACCAGTTCAGCGGCGACCAGGCCGTATTTCTCAATATATTCAGTACGACCGGGGAAAAGCAGGATGGTTCCGGCTGGCGCACTGTCTTCGGCGGCAGGCCACATGGCCAGCCGAATACGGACCCCATCCGAGGTCTTGCGCCAAAAGGCCCGCCCGTGGGCGGGACCTTGTGCAATGTCGTCGAACAAAGGGGCGTCAGAGTGGTGCATGCCGCATATCCTTGTCGAAGCAGGGGAAACCCTTGCGGTTTTTAAGCGAGAACTGCGCCCAATTGCATGGCCAGCCCCATGTTGCCGTCCACAGCCAGTTTGCCGGTCATGAAGGCGGTGGTCGGGTTCAATTCGCCCGACAGCATCTCTTGAAACACATCCGCATCGGCGGTCAGCGTCACATCCGCTTCGTCATCACCAGCGCGCGCGCCGTCGGCGTCGATGATGATACCACCTTCGCCGTTAATCACAAACTTGGCCGTGCCGCCGTCAAATCCGTTAATTTTCTCGTTCAAAGCGGCCACCGCCGTATTGATTACATCACTCACCGTGTTTCCTCCGAAATTGGCCCATTGGGCGTTGGTGTCCCGCTTATGCTAGATCAAAGTTTCCGTGAACGTAAACCTGTTTTCTGGCGTCCGACGCAAGGGAACCTGCGTGGCTTCTTAGGGTCAGGTGCAGGATTACACACGAATGTCACTATGCCCGAACGTTTTTGCGCGGTAGCATTTCATATGCGCATTTTCTTGCTGATCATGGTGTTCGTTTTTGGGGTGGGGGTTGTCGTCCCTTCCGTGACCTACGCGCAAGACCGGCAAGAGCAGCTGGATGCGCTGTTTGAGCAGCTTCAAACCGCAGATGACAGCAATTGGGAAGCACTTGAGACCGAGATATGGGAGCTGTGGGCCCGATCCGGGTCGGACGCGATGGATCTGTTGTTGCAGCGCGGGCAAGATGCGCTGGAAAGCGGGAAGCTTGATCACGCCATCTCGCATCTTAGTGCCCTAACCGATCATGCGCCAAATTTTGCCGAGGGATGGAATGCCCGCGCCACCGCATTTTATCTGGCAGGTGAATTGGGGCTGTCGCTGGATGATATTGCGCGTACGCTGGTCTTGGAGCCAAGACATTTCGGGGCTCTGACTGGGCTTGGTCTGATCTTGGAAGAACTTGGCGATGACGTCCGCGCACTGGACGCTTATCGTCATGCCCTTGCTATACATCCGCAGAGTGACGACATAAAAGGCGCCGTGGCCCGTTTGGAACAGAAGCGGGTGAAGGATATTTAGCACCCGCTTAGGGTGCGGCGTCGAAAGGGCAGAATATGGTTTCCGACAGCGCACGTGGTGGCCCGCGGATCACTGCCGTATTGGGTCCAACCAACACCGGGAAAACCCATTATGCGCTTGAACGCATGCTGGGCTATCGCACGGGGGTGATTGGTCTGCCGCTGCGCCTGCTAGCGCGCGAGGTCTATGACAAACTGGTCGGTTTACGCGGTCCAAACGCCGTGGCGCTGGTCACCGGCGAAGAACGGATCGTTCCCGACCGTGCCCAATATTGGGTCGCCACGGTCGAGGCCATGCCGCTGGGATTGGGCGCTGATTTTGTCGCCATTGACGAAATCCAGCTGTGCACAGATGCCGAGCGGGGCCATGTCTTTACAGACCGCCTGTTGCATATGCGCGGCACGCAGGAAACCCTGTTCATGGGCGCAGACACAATGCGTCCGGTGATCGCGGGGCTGATCCCGGATGTTCAGTTTCTGCGGCGCGAGCGATTTTCCGAGCTGATCCATTCCGGATCAAAAAAGCTCAGCCGGATGCCGGGGCGGTCTGCCATCGTCGGGTTCTCGGTCGATAACCTTTATGCAATTGCAGAGCTTATGCGCCGTCAGAAGGGGGGTGTGGCCGTGGTAATGGGCGCGCTTTCCCCTCGCACGCGCAACGCGCAGGTCGAGATGTATCAAAATGGCGACGTGGACTATCTGGTGGCCACCGACGCCATCGGTATGGGGCTGAACCTTGATATCGACCACGTGGCGTTCTCGGCCTTGACCAAGTTTGACGGCCACCGCATGCGCCCATTGCTGCCCAGTGAGCTGGCCCAAATCGCCGGACGGGCAGGGCGGCATATGAACCACGGGTCTTTCGGGGTGACGGGCGAAGCCCCGCTTTTGTCGGACGAGGTTGCGGATGCGATCTGTTCGCATCAATTCGCGCCCGACAAAAAGATTTTTTGGCGCAACCGCGACTTGGCTTTCGGATCGGTGCCCGCGCTTATTCGGTCGCTGGAAGCGCCGACCAGCAATGATTGGCTGACCCGTGGGCGGGACGCGGACGACGTTATGGCGTTGAAACTTCTGGCAAAGGATGCCGAGGTGACGGCGCGCGCCAGCGACGGGCGCTCGGTCTCTTTGCTGTGGGAACTGTGCCAGTTGCCAGATTTTCGGGGCATCAGCCACGGTGAACATGCAGGCCTGATCACCCAGCTTTTCAACGATATTCACCAGTTTGGCCGGGTGAAACGCGATTGGTTTGCACGTCAGGTCAAGCGCATCGACCGCACGGATGGCGACATAGATATGCTGTCCAAACGCTTGGCATATATCCGCACATGGACCTATGTCGCGCAACGTCGGGACTGGCTGGATGATGTTAGCCATTGGCGGGACGAGACTCGTGCTGTAGAAGATCGCCTGTCGGATGCACTACACGAGCGTCTGACCCAAAGATTTGTTGATCGGCGCACCAGCGTTTTGCTGCGCCGATTGAAGCAGAAGGAGAGCCTTGTGGCTGACGTGAACGATAATGGTGAAGTGACGGTAGAAGGCCAATTCGTTGGCCGTTTGGAAGGGTTCCGATTCAGTCAGGACACTGCCCAGACACCGGAAGAGGCCAAGACCCTGCGGGCAGCCAGCCTGAAGGCATTGGCACCGGAATTTCATCTGCGGGCGGACCGCTTTTACAACGCGCCCGACACGGAAATGGATTTCACCGAACAAGGTGGCCTGATGTGGGGCGAACATGCCGTGGGCAAGCTCGTCAAGGGCGACGACGTGGCCAAGCCGCGTGTGCAGGCCTTTGTTGATGACGAAGCGGGCACGGATGTGGCCGAGAAAGTCACGCGCCGTCTGCAGCACTTCATCGACCGCAAGGTGCAGGCTCTGTTCGAGCCGCTAAGCGCGATCGAAAAAGACGAAACCATGACCGGCATTGCCCGTGGCTTTGGCTTCCGCTTGATCGAAAACCTGGGGCTTATCCCGCGCGACCAAGTTGCGGGTGAAGTGAAGGATCTGGATCAGGACGCTCGTGGCGCGCTGCGCAAACATGGCGTGCGTTTCGGCCAGTTCACCATCTTTATGCCGCTTCTGCTGAAACCTGCGCCGACCCGTTTGCGTCTGGTTTTGGACAGCCTGTGGAAAGGCCTTGCTGAGTTCCCGGAAAGCCCGCCCCCCGGTCTGGTTACGATTCCGGTGATCGAAGGTGTTGATCACTCGGCTTATATGTTGTCGGGCTATCGCCCCGCAGGTGCCCGTGCGATCCGCATCGACATGTTGGAACGTCTGGCCGATCAGTTGCGGGTGGAAGACAGCCGTGGTGGTTTCGAAGCCAAAGCAGACATGCTGTCGATCACCGGCATGACACTGGAACAGTTCGCCGACCTGATGCAGGGTCTGGGCTATAAGGCCGAGAAGGGCGAGCGCGAGAAGGTGAAAGCTGTGGTTGAAGGCGCTGATGCGCAAGCAGAGGCCCCGGCTGCTGAAGAGGCTCCGGCTGAAGCAGCTGCCGAGGCACCTGTCGCCGATGCCGCGTCGTCAGACGCTGCAGAGGATACCGGTCCTGAAATGGAAACCTTCTTCACCTTCACATGGGGCGGCTTCGGTCGTGCCCGTCAAGGTGGCGCTGGAAACCCCCGCGGTGAACGTGGCCAGGGGAACGCTGGTGGCAAACCGGGCGGAAAGCCGCGCGGAGACCGGTCGGGTGGCAAGCCCAAGCGTGGCAAGGGGCCGAACAAGGGCCCGCGCGACATGAAGCCGAAAAGCTTCCATTCTGGTCCGAAGAAGGAAAAAGCCATCGATCCGGACAACCCGTTCGCTGCGGCCCTTATGGGGCTGAAAGACAAGGGGTAATCCGCAATGGCGGAGACACAGGGGAAGGGCGGTCAATCGCCCGCCCCATCAGGATCAAAGATGCGCGTGGACAAATGGTTGTGGCACGCGCGTTTTTTCAAGACCCGAGGGCTTGCCAGCAAATTGGTTTCGGCAGGTCACGTGCGGGTCAACAGCGATAAGATCGCAAAAGCATCATATGGAATCACCGAAGGCGATGTCCTGACCTTTCCGCAAGCCAAGCAGGTGCGTGTGATCCGCATTGTCACCCTGTCGACGCGCCGAGGGCCAGCGCCGGAAGCTCAAGCGCTGTATGAAGACCTTGATCCGCCCTCGGATCGTGCGGACAATGTTCCGAAAACAGATGCGGCTGCGCCGAAAACGGTCGGGAAGGGCCGTCCGACAAAGAAAGATCGTCGCATCTTCAATCAAACCCGTGGGTCGATGCTTGATTGATCCCCCGCACTGTCCTAAGTGAGGCCGAGACCAACTTGAAGGTGCCACAATGACTTATGTCGTCCAAGACAACTGCATCGCATGTAAATACACCGATTGCGTGGAAGTTTGCCCCGTAGATTGCTTCTATGAAGGTGAAAACATGCTGGTGATTCATCCGGATGAATGCATTGACTGCGGCGTCTGTGAACCGGAATGCCCGGCAGATGCCATCCGTGCTGATACCGAGCCGGGGACGGAGAAATGGGTCGAATTCAACCGAAAATACTCGGAGCTGTGGCCGGTGATTGTCGAGCGTAAGGATCCTTTGCCTGAGGCAGAAGAACGCGACGGTGAAGAAGGCAAGCTTGAGAAATATTTCTCGGAAGCTGCAGGCGAGCAGTAAGCAGGCTGGGGTATAGGGCGCAAACCGCCCTGCGCCAAGCTTGACCGATCGGTCAAACTTCTGCGCTGCAGCGCTTTTCCAACCCCTGTTTTTGTGATATACTGGTTCCAAATATCGGGTCAGCTGTGACGCCCTGTTCTTTCGGCAGGGCGTTTTGTTTCGGTGAATCGCATCTGTGTCGCGCGCTTTATTGCACTGCATAACAGGATCACCAGACAACGAACTCATGGCGCCCGAATGTAACAAAGACGCAAAGGATTGCTGTCATGAGCAAGAAGAAACTGGATTTCCGCCCGAACGAATACGTTGTCTACCCCGCCCATGGCGTGGGTCAGATCGTGTCGATCGAAGAGCAGGAGATTGCGGGGATCGAGCTTGAGCTATTCGTCATCTCGTTTGAGAAAGACAAAATGACCCTGCGGGTGCCCACCAACAAAGCCACAGAAGTCGGCATGCGCAGCCTGTCCAGCCCGGACGAGATTTCGCAGGCAATGACGACGTTGAAAGGCAAGGCCCGTGTGAAACGCGCCATGTGGTCGCGCCGGGCGCAGGAATATGAACAGAAGATCAACTCGGGCGACTTGATTGCCATCGCGGAAGTCGTGCGCGACCTGCACCGCACCGACGATCAGCGTGAACAAAGCTATTCCGAGCGTCAGCTTTACGAAGCCGCGCTGGAGCGTCTGACCCGCGAAGTTGCTGCCGTGGGTGGTGGGGACGAGCTTGCCGCCCAGAAGAAAGTCTCGGACGTTCTGATGTCGCGGGCTGCTGCGGCCTGATCACGTCATACCTATTCTGAAAAGCCGCCTGCCACTAAGTAGGCGGCTTTTTCTATGCGACCAGGCTGACGATGACGGCCAATCCTATGATTTCGGCGATTTGTTGGGATGCGCCCAAAACGTCTCCGGTTTGGCCACCGATTTTCGCCTTGGCTAGTGCGGTCAGCGCAAGGGTGCCTAGTCCAGTGAACACCAAAAGCGCGGGCAGGGCGCTTGGCATCAAGATCAATACAGCCAGTGCCGAGATACCGCTTGCCAACCATGCAGTGGCGGCAGGGGGGCGACCGACCTGACTGGCCAGACCATGCCCGCGCGCATTGGGTATGGCAGCCATAAGAAGGACCATGGGAAGGCGGCTGCTGATGGCGATGACGATCAGCGCAGGCAGCCCGCTTGATGTGGCAAGCAAGACAGAAAGAGCTGAGGCACGTAGCCCAAGCGACAGGATCAACGCAATCACCCCATAGGCGCCAATCCGGCTGTCTTTCATGATCTCAAGCCGCCGTGGCCGGTCATACCCGCCCCAGAACCCGTCTGCGACATCTGCCAAACCATCCTCGTGCAGGGCACCGGTGACCATGATCTGACCAAGCAGCGCCAGACAGGCTGCGAATAGTGGTGAAAGCCCGGCAGAGATGGCCGCACAGCCCAGCCCCCATCCGATCACGGCCGGCACGACACCGGCCAAAGGCCACGCCCAGGCCGAAAGTGATGCGCGTTGCGTTGCCTGCGTTAGATCTACGCGTATCGGTAGACGGGTCAAAAGCCCTATCGCCGCAGGGATATCTGCCAGATGAAGGATCGGCTGTGAACTGTCGCGTTTGGTCATATTTGGTCTTTTGCAGTCTGGTTGCAGCTGATGCTCATGGGTAAAGAGGGTTAGGAAATGAATCAATCAAGGAGTCTCGCCATGTCGCAACAGCCATTCTCGTCTCTGGCCGAGTTCAAGGCGCTGCTTGAGGCGGCAGAGGGTCCAGACGCTTCTGCTCTCCACGCAGCAGAGGACCGCAATGGGCAATTGACCAAACCCCCCGGAGCGTTGGGGCGTCTGGAAGAGCTGGCGATTTGGGTCGCCGGTTGGCAGGGCAATGGTCGCCCCGCGATCAACGCGCCTCAGGTTGTTGTCTTTGCGGGCAATCATGGCGTGACTGCGCAAGGCGTGTCGGCCTTCCCGGCTGAAGTCACCGAACAGATGGTGCTGAACTTCCAGCACGGCGGAGCTGCGATCAATCAGCTGTCTAAGGCGGCTGGTGCGAAGATGGATGTCCACGCGCTGGAGCTTGATCGCCCCACACAGGATTTCACCCAAGGCCCCGCAATGGACGAGGCCGAGGTCGTATCGGCTTTGTTGGTTGGCTGGAATGCCGTTGATGAGGCAACGGATCTATTGGTCACGGGCGAAATGGGGATCGGCAATACGACTTCTGCCGCTGCATTGTTCCTGGCGCTCTATGGTGGCGAGGCTGAAACTTGGGTTGGCCGTGGAACAGGCGTAGATGATGCTGGGCTTGCCCTAAAGGCCCGCGTGATCCGCGACGGGGTCAATGTGAACGCTTCGGCAAGCGAAGATGGGTTAGAGGCGCTACGCTGTCTGGGTGGCCGTGAAGTTGCGGCTATGGCTGGCGCAATGGCACGGGCGCGTGTGCTGCGTGTACCGGTCATTTTGGACGGTTTCATCTCGACCGCAGCCGCCGCATGTCTGCAGGCCAGCGTGCCCGGGGCACTTGATCACGTGGTCGCCGGGCATGTCTCGGCTGAGTCTGCACACGCATCAGCGTTGGACCATCTGGGCAAAGAGCCCTTGCTGTCGCTGGGTATGCGGCTTGGCGAGGGATCCGGTGCTGGGGTAGCAATCAATATCCTGAAATCGGCGGTCGCCTGTCATTCCGGCATGGCCACATTCGCCGAGGCCGGCGTGTCTGACGGATAAGCACCTGGTCCAGAAAGAAAGTGTAAGGCCGGGGCGCGAATGCGTTTCGGCCATTCTTCAACTCGGGATCAACCGAAGGGTAGAATGTTCAGTGTGACGGTTTTACGGCCCTTCTGATAGATCAGTTTGGTTGTTGAAATCGACACAACCTTGCCGCCATCAAGGCGGCTTCCCACACCTACTTTGACATAGCGGCCCGACGGCATACGCACCAAGGCGCGGCGAGACGAGGCTGATCCATAGATACCGATCAGGCTGACCTTGCGCAGGTTTATCGCATTCTTGATCGTGGCCTGTTTAGCGACCGAGGCGCGGGTCGGGATCGAAGGGCCAGCAGAAGGCGCCGCGGCGACCGCAACGCTGCCATCAGACGCATTGTCGCGATTGGGACGTGCCCGCGCCACAATGCGCGAGAAGTTTTTGGGGCGTGCCTTGGGCGTCGTTGAGCGTTCAACCGCAAGAGCCGTCGGGGCTATACCCGCCGCCGCAGCGTTTGCACCGGACAGGGCTGCTGCGATTGCGTCAGCTTGCGCCTGCGCTTTTTCTTGCGCTGCGGCAATAATGGCGTCAGGGCGCGCGCGCGGACGTAGGGCCGCCAATTCGGTCCGGGTGCGGCCACCCAGAACGCGGCGTTCGTTTCCTTCCACCAACCCCTCAGGGCGCGCGCGGGGGCGGATTTTTGTTGCAACTTCGAAGGTTTCGGTTGTTTCAGCGGCAATCTCTTCGAGCACTTCCGTGCCCGTGTTTACTTGCTCAGGACGGGGCGCAGGGCTTGGAACAAGCCTAGGGCGGCCGGCAATCACAATAGCCCCTTCAGGGGTCAGAGTTCCGCCAGGAGTTGCCTGTACAAAGCCACGCTCATCCAAGTCAAAAACAGTCCCCGGAGGCGGAGGCGGCGTCGTATTCGGCATGGGGCCGCCAAATTGATCCAATCGCAATGGCGTCAGTGCGATGGCATCGTGCCCGAATGTGCGCGGATCGATGGATGCCACATAAAGATCATCAATTCGATCAATCTTCGCGTCCGCCAGCGGTTCGGGCGCACGTTGCCATATTCCGGTTGCGGCATACCGCGCCTGCGCGGCTTCCTCGGATAGCGGTTCCGGGGCCTCAAGCTTCGATACCTCTTCTCCTTCAACCAACGCTGGGTCGATCAGATCGCTGTTCGTGCCAAATACCGTGGATTCATCGGTGCCGGTTTGACCGGTGGTGATCGCGGATTCAAATGGGTCGGCGCTCTGTGGGTTATTCGCGGTGGTGTCCGACAGAAACAGCATCGACCAGATGGCCAGGATGGCCATAAGCAGCACCAGGCCCAGCACAAGGTACAACGCAAGGAAGCGAGGTTTGCCGCCTACTTGCTGAGGCTGTCGCGCGCCGAAGATGGTGAGGGATTCTGCCTCTCTGGCTGGGCTGTTCGAGACATCCGCCGCTTGTCCGATCATGTCGGCAGCTGGTGGGGGGGCAACAGCTGTGACTACAGGGGCAGGGGTAACTGGCTGCGCCTCGTTCTTTTTGCCCGCTGCTTTCGCCTTCTTCGCGGGTTTGAGGTCGTCTTCGAAGGCGACTGGCGCTGTTACGGGGACATGAACCTGAGTGGGGGGGGATAGCTCAGACTCGGAATTCTCACTAAGGGGGAGGCCAAAGGACAGGCGTGGCTCGGGTTCTGTCTCTGTCGTGTGTGGTGCGCTCTTGGGGGCATCACGGTCTTCCCAAGTGCTATCCGCAGCCGTCTCGGTCGTTCGGCTGGAGGAGAACCCGACAGGTGTCGCGGCATCTTCGCTTTTGGCCGCAGAGTTTGAGCGGTTTGACTTCTTTGGTGAGTTTCCAGAGCGAGATTTGGCATGTGATGCGATACGGTGCGCGGGAGTGTCCGGCGTCGGTGGGAATGGGGCCAGTTCAGGAATGTCAGTGGGGGCCGGTTCTGACGTCGAAGTCTTTGGCTCTGCTACGGCTATGACCGGATCGATAGATTCTTCGATGACTTCTGGTGCGGGATCCGTATCCAAAAGTTTGGGGACAGGATGTTTTTCGCGGTCCAATTCGGCACCGCTTCCTTTCACCGATCCCAAATAGACCTCACCCGTGAACGCGCCCTTTGGGCGGGCCACGAATCCCACCGGATTCATCCCATGTTCCTGAGCAAAGCCCAAGGCTTCGTCCAGTGTGACCTGAGCCACGA
This sequence comes from Aliiroseovarius halocynthiae, assembly GCF_007004645.1. Classification (GTDB taxonomy): domain Bacteria; phylum Pseudomonadota; class Alphaproteobacteria; order Rhodobacterales; family Rhodobacteraceae; genus Aliiroseovarius; species Aliiroseovarius halocynthiae. Next base: position 1,111,181 of record NZ_ML660019.1, read on the forward strand.
CCGCTACATGAACCGTTGCGGTGTCATTCACATCGGGTTGCCAGTCAAAAATAAGATCCTCGACCGGATAGGGGGTGAGGCCTTCCAACCCCTCACGGATGCGTGCTTCGCGGGTGATGTTGTCAGGGCCCGCTGCGGTCATCGAGGTGAACAGGATCTGCGTGCCAGGAACGATCAATTTGCTGGACAGAGCTCCTGATCCCAGCGCAGTCGCGGTATCACGCAACGTGGACATCGCCGTGCCAAGATCCGGATCATCCAGTGCAACCTTGCCAACAAGTTGCCAGCCGCCCTTGCCGCGATGAACAAGGCCGATCCCGTCGTGATTGAGATCAAGCGCAAAGCTTGGTTTCATACAGCCCCTGTCCTTCTCAATACCAACGACGACTAGGCACACCTTTTGCGGCTTTGCAGCCGCCGAATACTCGCTTGAAACTATAGCAGGAAATTGCCAATGGGAAGGGGGCGTGTGGTCGCGGGGTTGCCCGCGGCGGAAGACTGCGCAATCTGGCCATAATCAAAGGAGCACATAATGCGCAAACTCTTATCCATACTTGCAATTTCCATCGCTGCGACGGGAATTGCGCATGCAGACACGGCGAATGTGTCGCAGTTGACAGTAAGCGGGCAGGGCGTGGCGCAGGTCGTCCCCGATATGGCGCGGATCAGCCTAGGGGTAAGCGAGCGCTCGGACAATGCAGGGCAGGCGCTTGATGCGGTCTCTGTGTCGATCTCGGCCATGCTAACCAAGCTGACCGAGGCTGGGGTTTCTGAGCGCGATGTTCAAAGCACGCAGGTAAACCTGTCCCCGCAATATGACTATAACCGCAAGAATGACGGCACACCCGTTCTGGCCGGGTTTGTTGCCAGCTCGACCCTGTCGGTCAAGCTGGATGATTTGTCAAAGCTTGGGGCGATCATGACCGCAGTGACGTCCGTTGGCGCGAATGAGATCCACGGGTTGCAATTTGACGTGCAGGACCGCGCCGGGGCCGAAGACGCTGCGCGCGCATTGGCCGTCAAAGACGCGATGAGTCGCGCCAAAGTGCTGGCCGAGGCGGCCGACTTGAAACTTGGATCCGTCCTGATGATGCAGGAAGGCGGGGCATCGCCCGTGCGTCCTGTCATGATGGCGATGGAGCGTGCGTCGGCGGATATGCCAATTGCCGCGGGTGAAATGGGCATCAACTCTGGCGTTACAATGGTGTTTGAGCTGATTGAATAATATTCAGTAAGGTGCTGAGAATAAAAAGAACCCCGTCAGATTGGCGGGGTTCTTCATTTGAGATGGCGCGACTTATGCAGTCGCAGCTGCCAGCGCCTGATCCAGATCGGCGATGATATCCGCAGGGTCTTCCGTCCCGATCGAGATGCGAACCACGTTGGGGGCAGCGCCTGCAGCGACCTGCTGTTCTTCGCTCAGCTGACGGTGCGTGGTTGATGCCGAGTGGATGATCAGCGAGCGTGTGTCGCCAAGGTTGGCCACGTGGCTGAACAGCTTCAGGCTGTTGACCAGCTTCACGCAAGCCTCGTATCCGCCTTTCACACCCACGGTGAACAGGGCACCCGGCCCTTTCGGCGCAATCGCCTTGGCGCGGTCGTGATAGGGCGAGGACGGCAGGCCAGCATAGCTGACGCTTTCGATGCGATCATCGGCTTCCAGCCATTCAGCAACCTTCTGGGCATTCTCGACATGTTTCTGCATGCGCAGCGACAGGGTCTCGATCCCCATCAGCGTGTAGTGCGCGCCTTGCGGGTTCATGGTCATGCCCAGATCGCGCAGGCCGATGGCGATGCCGTGGAACGTATAGGCCATTGGGCCAAGGGCCGCACCGAAGGTCAGGCCGTGATAAGCCGGTTCCGGCTGGCTGAAGGATGGGAACTTGTCGGACGCCATCCAGTCAAACTTGCCCGAGTCGACCACACAGCCACCGGTCACGGTGCCGTTGCCGGTCAGGTATTTGGTGGTTGAGTGCACGACGATGGTCGCGCCCATTTCAATCGGGCGCACCAGATAGGGCGTCGCCGAGGTGTTGTCGACGATCAACGGAACGCCTGCCTTGTCAGCAATTGCGGCCATTGCCGGGATGTCGGTGGGCATACCAGCCGGGTTCGCGATGCTCTCGCAGAACACAGCGCGGGTGTTTTCGTCGATGGCGGCTTCTACAGCGGCCGGATCGTCGAAATCCACCAGTTTGGCTTCCCAGCCGAAGCGTTTGAAGGTCTGGGTGAACTGGGTGACGGTACCACCATACAGCTTGTTTGACGCCACGATGTTCAGGCCCGGGCCCATCAGCGGGAACAGCGCCATGATCTGGGCTGCGTGACCGGACGAGCAGCAGAACCCGCCTGCGCCGCCTTCAAGCGCCACGATGCGATTGGCGAGTGCACCAACGGTTGGGTTGGTCAGGCGCGAATAGATATAGCCGACCTCTTCCAGGTTAAACAAACGCGCCGCGTGGTCTGCGTCTTGAAAGACGTATGCGGTGGTCTGATAGATCGGAACCTGACGGGCGCCGGTGGCGGGATCAGGTTCGGTGCCTGCGTGGATTTGCAGTGTGTCAAAGCCCTGTGGGCGCGCGTCGGACATGGTTCTCTCCCTCATTCTTGGTCGCGGAAAGGCTAGGGGAAAGGGGGGCAAGCTTCAACGCCTCAGCGGTGCTTACTCCGCGAATTTTTGCGCTTTAGACGGCTTGTCGCGTTTTCCATGTGGGCTGGTCCTTCGTTCTGGATTTGCTAAGTTAGGCGGGAAATCATTCCGGAGGTCCCTATGTTGACGCCCTTTCACCTTGCCATCAATGTGACCGATCTTGACGAAACCCGCGCGTTCTATGGCGATCTTCTGGGTTGCACCGAGGGACGCGCGACCGCCACATGGGTCGATTTCAACTTCTTTGGTCATCAACTCAGTTTCCATCTGGGGGAACCATTTGTGACGGCGAACACCGGAAAAGTCGGCGCGCATATGGTCGCAATGCCGCATTTCGGCGTGGTGCTGACCTATGACGATTGGCGCGCTTTGGCAGACCGGTTAGAGGCCGCGGGCATCGACTGGGTCATCGCCCCAACCGGACGGTTTATTGGCGAGCCCGGCGAGCAATGGACCATGTTCTTTCGCGATCCGTCAGGCAATCCGATTGAGGTGAAGGGGTTCAAAGATTTAGAGGGTGTTTTTGTGGGGTAACGGAGACAGCCTAGCCGGGATCACGGACAAAACTGCCTCCGGTCTCGATCATTCGAAAGACCGAATTCGCAAAGGAACTGCCTGACGATCCGTCATACTAGATCGATTTGCAGATGGGGTTTGCCATCGCTTGTGACCTCTTTGGAATAGCCCTTTGGCCCAACGATGCCACGGACGCGCTTGCGAAAGTTCGAAAAGCTGTCGGACGTGACCACATCTACTTCCTCTTCGAGCTGCAATCCCAGTTTGAACCACCCAGGCGTAAGAGCCGACACCGAAATTATGTGGGCAGAGAATGGTTGTGACAGGTAGGTGCCGGTTACACGATCACCGACTGCCCACCCATGCTTCTGGCTGCTCTCGATGGCAGCCAGCATTGTGTTCCAGTCTCGGAACCCATGCTGATGGGCGACAAGTTCCAAGGACCGCGCATGGCCAACCTCAGTCCCATCCGCGAGCATCTTCGTCCGCAGACGTTTGGCTTGGTCCTTGGCGTGCATTACTGAAGGCAATTGTGTGTTCATTGCACTGCTCCTTCTTCCGTGTGGAAAATTCCCCATTTTAGCTTCGAGCCCTTCGATGCATACCAAAGCACAATTGCCGTCAAAGCCAGCATCAACACCTCGGCGACTGGGCCCGCATACCAGATGCCAGCTTCACCAAACCAAACAGGTAACAAAAAGGTAAGCGGGATCGCGAAAGCATAGGGTTTTGTCAGTCCCAAAAACGCAGCTTTGCCCGCGGATCCAATGGCCTGAAAATAGGTCGCTATCATCATCAGTGGGCCGATCAGAAAAAACACGCAAGTCATGATCGGTAAGATCCGAGCGACCTCTGCAATGACGGCGGCGTCATCAACAAATGCGCTGGCAATACGGCTGGGAGTACTCATCACGACAACCTCGATCACGCAACAATATACCAAGGACACCCAAAGCGCGGTGCGCAGGCTTGTATCTGATCGCTTCCACAGACCTGCACCGTAATTGTTCCCGGTGATCGTTTGCATTGCAAACGACAACCCAAGCAGAGGCAGGAATGCAAAGGTAATGACACGGGTGATGATGCCATATGCCGTAACTGTGTCTGCGTAACCCGGTCGCCCAACCCATTGCAGCGCCGTGATAATTGCCGCGGATCCAAGCGCCAACCCAATGAAACTCAGGCTTTGTGGCGCGCCCAATGCAAGTATTCGCCCCCATTTCGCGTACAGAGAGTGCGATAGCAACGTGGCCGGACGCAATGTCGTGTCCCCAAAGAAGCGGAAGGACACAATGATCGCAAATGCAAGCGCCTGGGCTGCCGCTGTGCCGTAGGCCGAGCCAGCCACCCCCATGTCCAATAGTACGATCAAAACGAAATTGAACCCGATGTTTGAGATCGACACCAGAAGGCTCATCGCCGCCATGAAACCAACACGTCCTTCGTTGCGCAGTGCGTCAGAATTGACTGAAAGCACAAATAAGAGGGGCGAGAAGAGAACCGTAATGGACAGATAGACCAACCCCATCTGCGCCAATGCTTCTACTCCCCCGGCAGCAAGCAACGCGACGGACTGCCCAGAGAGGAAGAACAACAGGATCAAGCAAAAGCCCAACCCGACAGCAAGCCCATGCGCGCCTGCAAAGGTCGCGCGCGCTTGGTCTGTGTCACCTGCACCAAGTGAGCGTGCCAAAATGCTCGACATACCGTTTGCCACCAACGTGGAAAGTGCCACGATCAGCATATAGATTGGGAACATCAACGTTACAGCCGCCAGCGCATCCGGGCCGACATAAATGCCAAGAAACAGGGCATCTGCGACGGACAGTAATCCGTTCATACTCATTACGAAAATGATAGGCAAAGCGGTCTTAAGATAGATGGCGCCAAGCGGTCCATCGGTGAATGTGTTCGAAGGGGTATCTGTCATATCCCATTTCTCTCTAGCCAAATCGCGCAGTATGAGATGGGGCCCGCATTGCCATCCGCGCGATATGCGGAAAGAGGAAGATCGAGATATCGATGTGTAGAACTTAACCAAGACAGATGTCAGCGGAAGGCAGGCGTCCACAGCCTACGAAATTCGTAGTCGGGATGTCTTCCGCCGTCAAGTGTCTGGAACAACGAACTCAGATTGCTGTGGCTGCCGTTCGTTGCAACGCGGAAGAGGGGGGCGGTCTGACCTCGAACTTGATCCTCATGTATGCTTTGCCGATCTCTTGGCCGTCGACCCGCCCCTCACCGCATCCAAAACCCTTCGCGCTTAATGGTGTTGCGGATGGTTTGTTCTTTTTTGGGCAGGTTGCCCTGGTCAAACAAGGCCCGCACTTTCTGACCGCGCCCCTGAAAGATCATCCGTTTCATCGGATCGTATTCCTTCAGGACTTTCTTGATCTTGTTGGGTGCGGTGGCCGCCTCGATCACGTCGATCACCCGGTCGCTTTCGCGGGCATAGGCCAAGGGCAGGATGCGCCAGTGACAGCTGACATCGCCGTCCAGACCGTCCAGTTCCGGTCCAGGGCGACCTCCGCCAAAGCTTGAGACCACCAAGGGCAAGGCAATTTGATCTAGCCACGGGTAGAGCGTCTGGCAGACCAGTTCGTCGGGGCCGTCATGGTGGATCGCGATGGCGTAGTCTTTGAAGCGGCGACCAAACTCGCGCGGGCAGGGGCCAAAGAACCAACCGGCGTTGAAATACATATAGCGCTGCCAGTATTCGTCGGGATGGCTTTTATCCAGCGAAGCTTCGAAATCCAGTTCGAACTTGTCGTAAAGCGATTTCCAAATCTGGGAATATCCCGGACCATAAAGTTCGATCGTGGGCCATGTGTTTTCACGCTTCATCGAGGCCGATGGGCGATCATAGGGGATCGGCAAATCGGACAGTTTTCCGGTGATGACCGTGTCCGTGTCAAAGAACAGAAATGGCTCGCCCTCGGGCAAAGCCAGGAGCGCTTCGATCTTGTTACCGTGGGGATAATGACGGCCGAATTGCTGACATTCGAAAGGGGCGATTTCGGCCCCCAGCATTTCCAACGTTTCGCGTATATGCGGTTTCAGGCGGGGGTCTTCCAGCCACAGGTCTCCGGGCTGGGGTTCGGCCACCAGCAGGCGGCCCTGAAACTCGGGGTCACTGTGGCGCAGACTGGCGGCAAACAGGATCGCCTCATAGCCAAGTCGCCCGTCCTGCGCGACGATGACAATATTGGGCGCGTGTGTGGTGCTCGGTGCCGCCATGCCATTGGATTTGCCTGATTTCGTCGTTTTCGCCATCACTGCTTTGCCCGCGCTGTCATTTCAGGCAGTATAGTCAGTAAAGGGCCGAGTCTGAAAGGCGTGATCACGGCATCGGACAAGAATATGGGCCGCCCCTGAAGGAGGATCTTATGCATAAAGTCATCGTATTGGCTGGGGTGTTGGTCACAACTGCGCTTCCAGCATCCGCGCAAAATTTCACAACGGCGGCTGAGGTGCGTCCAATCCTGAACGCCACGCAAGGCAATTGGGTGGCCGTTCGGGAATATGATGGGCAGGACTTGCTGTACTTTACGCATCTTTTGGCGTGGCGCTGCGGATTGGACGCCATTCATTTCAGTGTGAATGGCGGGGTCGAACAGAAGTTTGACGCCGAGCCTTGCTATGAGGGCGAAGCCACGCCCAATGCGCTGAAGGTCACAGATATGCTGCCCTACCAGCGGTTCGATCTTCAGTCGGTCGACACCGTAGATGTCCGCATCGTTTACGATGACGGAGAGGAATCAGCCGCAGGTTTCAACCGCGGGCAGATTCAAATCCAGTAGGGACTGACGTGTTGCGCTAGCTGGTCTGCGTGAACCGCCCGAAATGTCCGGCTTGAAATGCCAGCGGAGCGCCCGGCTCCAGCGTTACCCGCAGGACCTCTCCGACCAGGATCGAGTGATCTCCTCCGGGGTGGACTGTATGTGTTGCGCAATCGAAACGCGCCAAGCAGTCTTCGAAAACCGGGACATCATGGGCGCCATGGATCAGATCGACGGGCGAAAAATCCGCACCATTGGTGGCGAAATGGCGGGCCAGATCGGTCTGGCCTTCCTTCAGGACATGAATTGCGAAATGCGAAGCTTTGACGAAGGCGTCATGGCGTTCGGACACATGCGCGGGGCACCACAGGATCAGCGGTGGATCCAGCGAGACCGATGTGAAGCTGTTCACCGTCATGGCAATCGGACCTGTGTCTGACGCAGCAGTCACCACGGTCACGCCGGTTGCGAACTGCCCCAAAGCTTGACGGAATGCGCCCGCGTGGTCGGGGCTTGGTGTGAAGCTGCTCATCGGCAATCCGTCCTGTGTTCGCGCAGTCAGAACAAGGTGCGCCAAAGAGGGAGGCGACCAAAGGTTTCGGCGCGGACACTAGCCCGAGCGATCAGGTGAGGAAAGGGCGAAAAGCGACCAAAATGAACTGGAAATGTCATTCCGCCACGGCAAAGCCATGGATCAGTTGCCGCAGGCCCAGTGCGGCCCCTGCGATGATCGCCATGAAGGTCACCGGGGCGCCATAATAAAGGATCGAGAATGCTGACAACCCTTGCCCGATTGAGCAGCCAAAGCCGATGACAGCCCCAAAACCCATAATGACCGCACCACCGATTTGGCGTTTCAGCTCGCGCGGGTCTTCGCAGGCTTCCCACCGAAAATGCCCTTTGAACAAGCTGCCGATAAATGCGCCAGCCAGAACGCCAACCACAGACCCGACGCCGAAGTTCAGATTATTGCCAGACGATGTCATAAGATAGATCATCATGTCGCCCAATGGCGCGGAATAGGTGTGGCTTTCCACAGGGATGGCCGAGAACCCGTTGGCCAGCACCCACGCGGTGCCACCCCAGCCAATAACGACGGCAACGCCCGCTGCACTGGCCCAAAGAAGCTCGGTCTGTGCATTGCGCAGTTCCCTGTTGGCCAGCATGGCCGCAAGCAAAATCAACCCCAGACCTATCCCGACATGGGCCGCGGTCAGGCCCGTCAAATGCTCAAGCGTAGTGGAAATTGAGGGCAGGGCGGATGGATTTGCCGGTGCTTCGGGAAACAGCGCGATGCGCAGCCCCGCCAGCGGCCCCGAGATCATGACATAGGCGGACAGGCCCATCACTAGTACAATCACAAACGACCGCAGGTCTCCGCCACCCAGTCGCGCCAATGCGCCGAACCCACAATTTCCGGACAGCGCCATACCATACCCGAACAGCAGGCCGCCGATGATCGAGGCGAGCGGGTTCCAGCCCAAACGCAGGTAAATCGCCTCGGATGCGGGCAGGTGTCCAATGGCCATCAAGGCATGGCTGCCGATCATCGCCACACCGATTGCGACGCCCCACATGCGCATCCGCAGACCGGACCCTGCATAAAGCGCGTCTTCGATGGCACCCAACGTGCAAAACCGCCCCAACCGTGCCGCCAGCCCCAGCAATACACCACCAATCAGCCCAACAAGGGCGGCAAGTGTGGCGTCGCTAATCCAGTCGTACATGGAACCTCACAATTCCAAAGGGCGTTGGACGGGCTTGTGACCAAGGGGCCGTTATTCGGCCGCTTTAGGCTCTTCCGAAGCCGGCGTGTCGATCGAACAGAACAGTTCGTAAATCACTTCCAAGATCCGACGCGGTCGGTCATCGGTCAGCGAATAATAGATGGTCTTGCCGTCGCGGCGCGGTGTCACAAGACCTTCAAGGCGCAGACGCGCCAGCTGTTGCGAGACTGCCGCCTGTCGGGCGTGCAGAAGCTTTTCCAGTTCGGTCACAGATTTTTCGCCGGTGACCAAATGGCACAGGATCATCAATCGCCCTTCGTGGCTGATCGCCTTCAAAAGGGTCGAGGCATCGCAGGCGCTGGTCATCATCTTGTCCAGCTCGTCGCGCGACATGTCTTCTTTTATGACGGGCAGTGCCATTCCGACAGGTCCTTATGCTCCGTTTCCGTTACCGGCCTGTCTTAATAGGCAGGTTATAAATTTGCAATCATCCTTGCAGTCAGATGACTAAGTCGTGTTCTTGCTGCAACCCTTAAAACAAGGGCTTCGGGCGTGGTTTCAGCTTCCTTGGTCCAAGGATGGCGCGACGTAATCTGTGTGCTCGATCAGCATCTGTTCGAGCAGCCCCCAGAAAAAGTCCTCGCCGGGATAGCCCTGAAGCCGGGCAATTTCCTTGCCGTCATCAACCAGCAGAAAGGTCGGAGTGAAGACAACGGGCGTGGTAGGCATCACGCCCAAAACCTCGGGGCCGTCTTTGCGTTTCAGGTCGCTCAGTTCCACTTTGCGCAACGGCGCATATTTGCCTTCCGAGGTCTTTGGATAGATCTCGCCCAGTTCGTTTTCCCATTTCGCGCACCACGCGCAGCCGGGTTCCTCGACCATAATCAGCTCGGCCGCCTGTGCCGTAAAACCAATTCCAATCAAGGCGGTGGTCAGAAAACTTAATGTATACTTCCGCATTTCGCCGCCTGTGTCTTGACATCTGGTTGATCTTTAACTCATGCAATAGATAAATTGAATATGTTGTGATTTCAAGGAAGCCTTCATGCTGGACATATCCTTTGCCGGGGCGGCGCTTGCGGGGCTTCTGTCGTTCTCTTCGCCCTGTATCCTGCCGATGGTTCCGTTTTATCTGTGCTATATGGCGGGTCTTTCGATGACCGAGCTGACGGGCGCGGGAAAGATCAATCCCGGTGCGCAACGACGGCTGGTTGTGGCAGCCATCGCCTTTGCATTTGGTGTGACCACGATCTTTATGCTTCTCGGCTTGGGAGCGACAGCTTTAGGGGCAGCTTTCGCGCAATATCAGCAGGAACTCAGCTATGTTGGGGCAGCTATCCTTGTGCTGTTCGGGACGCACTTTCTGGGAATCATGCGCGTTCCGTTTTTGTATCGCGAAGCCCGGATCGAAGGCCCGTCGCAGCCAAGCTCGGTACTGGGGGCGTATCTGATGGGACTGGCGTTTGGGTTCGGTTGGACACCCTGCGTGGGCCCCGCGCTGGCATCCATCTTAATGATTGCTTCTGGGTTGGGGGATCTGTGGCGCGGTGCGCTTTTGCTGGCCGTCTATGGGCTTGCGATGACGCTGCCTTTTGTCCTGGCAGCGATGTTCGCGCGCCCGTTTCTGGCATGGGTTGGGCGCAATCGAAAATACTTGCCCTGGGTCGAGAAAATCATGGGTGCCATGCTGATCCTGTTTGCGCTCCTGATCGTCTCCGGGCGGGTGAACAAGATCGGGCAGTGGTTGCTTGAGACATTCCCGACACTGGGAAATGTCGGGTAGATCAGATTTCCGGCGGCATCGAAATTTCGCATGAAATTAGAGCGCTAATGCCTGCTTGCGGGCGGTGAGATAATAATAATTCAAATAACGGAATTTGATGTTGCGAAAATTGCTTCACATGCGTAGTTTGGCCGCACAACGGATACGGGAGGAAACATGAAGCGGACAACGATCTCGCTTTGCACCCTGCTTATTGCAGGTCTGGGAGCGGCACAAGCCGAGACGGTGGTACCTACCGCCGTCGCATTCGAAGAAGGGGCCGTGGCCCAATCACTGACTGGCGTTGCAGGGGATCCTGTTGAAGGCGCGAAAGTGGTCTCGACAAAATCGCAGGGGAACTGCGTTGCATGTCACGAAATCACTGATCTAGCGGACATCCCGTTCCACGGCGAAGTTGGTCCCATGTTGGATGGGGCAGGCGATCGCTGGAGCGAGGCAGAGCTGCGCGGCATTCTTGTGGATGCGAAGATGACATTCGATGAATCGATGATGCCATCATTCTACAAGACGGAAGGCTTCATTCGCCTTGGCAAAGCCTATACCGGGAAAGCCCATGAAGGTGACGTCGAACCGCTGCTGAGCGCTCAGCAGATCGAAGATGTTGTTGCCTATTTGATGACGCTCAAAGACTGAGCGGGCCGGGCATAGAAATACACTCACAGGAGACAAGAGATGAAATTCACTCGACGTGATGCTCTGGCACTTGGGCTTGGCGCAACCGCCGTTGCCATGTTGCCGATGCGCGCACTGGCTGCTGCAGACGAGGCTATCGCGGCCTTCACTGGTGGCGCTGAGACCGGCGAAGGTGGGATCACCCTGACTGCGCCAGAAATCGCCGAGAACGGCAATACTGTTCCGATTTCGGTCGACGCCCCCGGCGCGGCATCGATTCTTATTCTGGCAGCGGGCAACCCGACGCCGGGCGTGGCCCAGTTCACCTTCGGTGAGGCTGCTGGCTCGCAAGCTGCATCAACCCGTATTCGTCTGGCCGGAACACAAGACGTTGTGGCCATTGCCAAAATGGCTGACGGCAGCTTTGTGAAAGCGCAATCGACCGTAAAAGTCACCATCGGCGGCTGCGGCGGCTAAGTTAGGAGATCAGAGATATGGCAAAAGGTTCAAAACCCCGCGTAAAGGTCCCCAAGACGGCTGCTGCCGGCGAAGTTGTGACCATCAAGACCCTGATCAGCCACAAGATGGAATCGGGTCAGCGCAAGGATAAAGAGGGCAACCTCATCCCGCGTTCGATCATCAATCGCTTCACCTGCGAGTTTAACGGCAAGTCGGTCATTGACGTGACGCTGGAGCCCGCAATCTCGACCAACCCTTACGTCGAATTTGACGCAAAGGTTGATGAAGCCGGTGATTTCAAATTCACATGGTACGACGACGATGGTGACGTGTACGACACCACCAAGTCGATCGCCATCGGCTAAGGCCAGCGCAGGGAGGAATATATAATGAAAAAAGGCATCGCAGCTATTCTGGCCGCCTCGACCATCTTCGGGGCAGCCACAGCCACGGCCGACGAAAGCGCTGAACTTACCGTGAACGGTGAAATTGACATCGTAACGAAGACGGCCGCGCCTGCACATCTGTCGGATGTGCTGGACGAAGTAATGTCTGGCTGGCGTTTCCGCTCGGACCAGACGCAAGAAATGCAGATGGACGACTTTGACAATCCCGGCATGCTGGGCGTTGAAAATGGCGCGGAAATCTGGGCAACGGTAGATGGCTCGGAAGGAAAATCCTGTGCGGATTGTCACGGCGAACCCGAGGAGATGGCAGGCGTCAAAGCTGTTTATCCGAAATGGAACGCCCAGGCCGGGAAGGTCTTCACCCTGCAGATGCAGGCGAATGATTGCCGGACCAATCGTATGGGCGCAGAAGCCTGGGGCACAGACAAGGGTCCGGCGATTGACGTCGAAGCACTGTTGGCGTCAGTGTCGCGCGGTATGCCGGTTAACGTGGCGATTGACGGCCCCGGTCATGAGACCTGGAAGCTGGGTAAAGAGCTTTACTATACCCGCACTGGGCAGCTCGAGCTGAGCTGTGCAAATTGTCACGAAGACAATTACGGCAACATGATCCGCGCTGACCACTTGTCGCAGGGCCAGATCAACGGTTTCCCGACCTATCGTCTGAAAAATACCAAGCTGAACGGGGTGCAGTCGCGCTTCAAGGGCTGCGTACGTGACACGCGTGCCCAGACCTACAAGCCCGGTTCGGACGAGTTCGTGGCGCTGGAAATGTATGTCGCGTCGCGCGGCAATGGTCTGTCGGTCGAAGGCCCGTCGGTCCGCAACTAAATTCACAACCCCGCCCGAACTGGTTTTGGGCGGGGCTTTCTTTATTCGAACACATTCAATCCCAAGCATGGGTTAAGCTTGCAAGGGGTTGGGAACAAGGAAAACCGCACATGATCTCTCGCCGCGACTTTCTTCAGGTCTCGATGGCTGCGTCAGCGCTTTACGGTACGTCGGGCTTTGGCAACTGGGCCAAATTGGCCGCACAGCAGGCGCTGACCCAAGATGACCTTCTGAAGTTTGATACGTTTGGCAATGTCAGCCTGATCCACATCACTGACATTCATGCCCAGCTGAAACCAATCTATTTCCGCGAGCCCGAGATCAATCTGGGCGTCGGCGCGGCCAACGGCCAGATGCCGCATGTGACCGGTGCTGATTTCCGCAAAGCCTATGGGATCGAAGATGGTTCGCCTTCGGCTTATGCACTGACATATAACGACTTTTCCTCGCTGGCGCAGGGATATGGCAAAGTGGGTGGCATGGACCGCGTCGCAACCGTTGTGAACGCTATTCGCGCCGATCGCCCCGATGCGTTGCTGCTGGACGGCGGTGATACGTGGCACGGGTCATACACCTGTCATCACACCGAAGGGCAGGATGTGGTCAACGTGATGAATGCGTTGAAGCCAGATGCGATGACCTTCCACTGGGAATTCACGCTGGGATCCGAGCGTGTGAACGAGATCGTAGAAGGTTTGCCCTTCGCAGCGCTTGGCCAAAACATCTTTGACGCTGAATGGGACGAGCCTGCCGAGCTGTTCAAGCCCTATAAGTTTTTCGAGCGTGGTGGCGTGAAGGTGGCCGTGATCGGTCAGGCCTTCCCCTATATGCCCATTGCCAACCCGCGTTGGATGTTCCCGGAGTATTCGTTCGGGATCCGCGATGAAAACATGCAAGCCATGGTCGATGAGGTCCGCGCGGCAGGCGCCGAGCTTGTTGTCTGCCTAAGCCATAATGGCTTTGACGTGGATAAGAAAATGGCGGGCCGCGTGAAAGGCATCGACGTGATCTTGTCGGGCCATACACATGACGCGCTTCCCGAGCCGGTGCAGGTCGAGCAGACGTTCATCATTGCTTCGGGCTCGAACTCGAAATTCGTCAGCCGCATCGATCTGGATGTGCGCGACGGGAAGATGATGGGCATTCGCCACAAGTTGATCCCGATCTTTGCGGACGTAATCACGCCGGATGCCACGATCACCAAGCTGATCGACGACCAGCGCGCGCCCTATAAGGCCGAGCTGGAAGAGGTAATCGGCACCACTGACACGCTTCTCTATCGTCGCGGTAACTTTAACGGATCGTGGGATGACCTGATCTGTGACGCGCTGATCAATGAACGCGAGGCGGACATCGCCATGTCACCCGGCGTCCGTTGGGGGCCGTCGATCCTGCCGGGTCAGGAAATCACCCGCGAGGACATCTGGAACGTGACCTCGATGTCTTATGGCGAAGCTTACCGCACCGAAATGACGGGTGAATTCATCCACACGATCTTGGAAGACGTCGGTGACAACTTGTTCAACCCGGACCCGTATTATCAGCAGGGCGGCGATATGGTGCGCATCGGTGGCATGGGCTATCGCATTGATATCAATAAGCCACAGGGCGAACGCATCACCGAAATGACCCTGTTGAAGACTGGCGAGGCGATTGACCCATCCAAGACCTATGTGGTCGCGGGCTGGGCCAGTGTGAACGAAGGCACCGAGGGTCCGCAGATCTGGGATGTCGTTGAAAGCCACATCAAGAAACAAGGCACCATCAAGCTGGATCCGAATAACTCGGTTCAGGTTGTAGGCGCCTAAAAAGGTTCGGCCCGGGCGCAGCTGCATCCGGGCCATTTTTCAAGCTTATTTATGCAAATAGGCGAATATGGATATGTAATGGGAGAGATGCCAGATGGGTGACAGCTCGAACAATCACGGACCCAGCCGGCGCGGGTTCCTGAAAGGGGCCGCTGCGACAGGTGCAGCCCTTGGCGCTGCGGGTGCAGTAAAGGCAGAAGGTGATCCGCTGATCACTGAAGTACAGGAATGGGCTTCTAGTCTGGGCGAGGGCGTGGACGCTACGCCTTATGGCATGCCGATTGAGTTCGAAAGCGATGTCGTGCGCCGGAATGTGGAATGGTTGACGGCGGATCAGATCAGCTCGATCAACTTCACGCCGATCCATGCGCTGGACGGCACGATCACCCCGCAGGGTTGCGCGTTCGAACGCCACCACTCGGGCGCGATCACGCTGAAGAAAGAAGACTATCGCCTGATGATCAACGGTCTGGTCGATACGCCGCTGGTGTTCACCTATGAAGACCTCGAGCGTTTCCCGCGTTCGCAGCAGACTTTCTTCCTTGAATGCGCGGCGAATACCGGCATGGAGTGGGCGGGCTCGCAGCTGAACGGCGCGCAGTACACTCATGGCATGATCCACAACATGGAATATACCGGCGTGTCGCTGCGGACCTTGTTGGAAGAGGCTGGCCTGGATGCCGCTGGCGATCTGAAAGACAAATGGGTTTACGTCGAAGGCGCAGATGCGTCGTCGAACGGTCGCTCGATCCCGATGGAAAAGGCGCTGGACGACTGCATGGTCGCCTTCAAAGCCAACGGCGAAGCCCTGCGGATGGAGCATGGCTATCCGGTGCGTCTGGTTGTGCCCGGCTGGGAAGGCAATATGTGGGTCAAATGGCTGCGTCGGATCGAGGTGATGGACAAGCCGGTTGAAAGCCGCGAAGAGACTTCGAAATACACAGACACGCTGGAAGACGGCACCAGCCGCAAGTGGACATGGGCGATGGATGCGAAATCCGTCGTGACCAGTCCCAGCCCGCAGATGCCCATCAAACACGGCAAAGGCCCGCTGGTTATCACCGGCTTAGCATGGTCCGGCAACGGCGCGATCACCGCGGTTGATGTCTCGCTGGATGGTGGCGTGACCTGGCAAGAGGCGCGTTTGGCCGAGCCCGGCAAGAAGATGGCGCTGACCCGCTTCTATCTGGACATCAACTGGGACGGATCCGAGATGTTCCTGCAATCCCGCGCGATGGACGAAACCGGCTATGTGCAACCCACCAAGGCGCAACTGCGCGAGGTACGCGGCCTGAACTCGATCTATCACAACAACTGCATCCAGACGTGGCACGTGAATGCAAAAGGAGAGGCGAACAATGTCGAAGTTTCCTAAATTCCTGATGGTGGCCTCGGTTGCCGCTTTGACCGCCGCGCCTGCGATGGCCGAAAAACTGGGCCTGGGTCGCGCTGCGACCGAGGCCGAAGTGGCGGCTTGGGATCTGGATATCTTCCCGGACGGATCAAACCTGCCTGCAGGCAAGGGAGATGTTTGGACCGGAGAAGAAGTGTTTGCAGACGCTTGTGCGGTGTGCCACGGCGAATTCGCAGAAGGCGCGGGCAACTGGCCGAAACTGGCCGGGGGTGCGGATACGCTAGATCACGAAGATCCGCTGAAAACCGTTGGGTCCTATTGGCCGTATCTGTCGACCACCTTCGACTATGTGCGCCGTTCTATGCCTTTTGGTGCCGCTGGCACGCTGTCGGATGATGATGTCTATGCCATCGTGGCTTACATCCTCTATTCAAACGACCTTGTGGATGATGATTTCGTTCTGTCGAAAGAGACGTTTTCGGATGTGGTTCTGCCCAATGCAGAAGGCTTCATCGTCGATGATCGTGCTGAGACGGAATATGGCACGTTCACCAATCGCTGCATGAGCGACTGTAAGCCCGGCGCGGTCGAAATCACGACAACCGTGGTGTTCCCCGGTGATCCGAACTCGGGTTTTGATGCGACGCCAATCAGCCAGGCTGTGATGGGCACCGCCGGAGCAACACCTGATGCGGCGGCCTCGACAGAAGAGGCGTCCGCTGAAGACGCGCCGGCCGAAGAAACCGCAGTCGTAGGAGAGGTTGCAGCACCCGCTGTGATGGCGCTTGACGAAGAACTGGTCGCCAAAGGCGAGAAGGTCTTTAAGAAGTGTAAGGCTTGTCACAAGGTGGGCGACAAGGCCAAGAATGGAACCGGTCCAATCTTGAATGGTGTCTTTGGCCGTGCGGCAGGCACGGTTGATGGGTTTAAATACTCGAAGCCCATGCTGGCAGCAGCCGAAGGTGGTCTGGTCTGGGATGAGACTGAGCTGTCCGGCTATCTGGCCAACCCACGCAAATATATGAAGGGGACGAAGATGTCCTTTGCGGGGTTGAAAAAGGACAAGGATGTCGCGGCAATTTTGGAATTCCTGAAGTCGCACAGCCAATAATCTGGCAAAGGTCGTCATGAGGCGGGCGTGGCCAACTTGGCTGCGCCCGTTTCTGTTTGCTGCGCAATAATTGTGCGCAATATGCATGCATCAGTATATGAAAATTATTGAGTGGATTTGCTTCACCCGTTAAACTCGCGTCTATGGGACGGATTCGAAACGCTGCGATAGGGCTTGTGATAGCGATTTGCGCCGCAACGCCTTCTTTTTCAAACGAAATCGGCAGTGCCGAGGATGGCGAGACGCTGTGGAAGGAATGCAAGTCCTGTCACGCGATAGGTGAGGGGGCGAAGAACCGCGTCGGCCCGCATCTCAACGGTATATTTGGCCGTCGTGCGGGGGCCGAGGACGGGTTTAAATACTCGAATGGTCTAACCCGAATGGGCAAAGATGGCCTGATTTGGGAATTTGATCTGCTAGATCGGTATATCGAGAACCCAAAGGCTTTCGCGTCGGACACGCGCATGTCGTATCGAGGGCTGAAAGACGAACAGAAACGCGCAGATTTGCTGGCATTCTTGCGCCGTTACTCGGACAATCCGGGCGATATACCCGAAGCAGCCCCCACTGTGGCGGGCACAGATCATTCCGTCGATCCGACCATTCTGGCCATTCAGGGGGACCCCGAATATGGCGCGTACCTGTCGTCGGAATGTACGTCCTGCCATCAGCTGTCAGGGGAAAATGACGGCATTCCGGGCATTGTTGGCTGGCCTGCCGAAGACTTCGTGATTGCAATGCACGCCTATAAGGACAAGTTCCGCCCGCATCCCGTGATGCAGATGATGGCTGGTCGCCTGTCCAACGATGAAATCGCCGCGTTGGCGGCATATTTTGAAGCACTCGATTCTTAACGAATTAATGCGCGCCAGGAAGGGTTCGCGAGTCTGCGATGGCGGTGCGCTTATACCGCCAATAAGGGAGGAAGAAATGAAGATTAACAGACGTTTGTTCATGGGGGGCGCTGCCGCTGGTGCGGCCGCCACAACCCTTTCCGCGCCGATGGTCCATGCGGCCGGTCATGGGAAGCCGAAGGTCGTTGTGATCGGTGGCGGTGCCGGTGGTGCAACTGCCGCGCGCTATATTGCGAAGGACAGCAAGGGCGAGATCGAGGTCACGCTGGTAGAGCCGACGCGCAGTTACTATACCTGTTTCTTCTCGAACCTATATATGGCGGGCTTCCGCGAGCTGGGGTCTATTGCGCATAGCTATGGTAAGCTGGCTGCCGAATACGGCATTAACGTCGTTCATGACTGGGCTGTTGGGATCGACCGCGAGGCGCGTACTGTGTCGCTGGCGGGCGGTGGCACGCTGAGCTATGACCGTTTGGTTCTGTCGCCGGGTATCGACTTTATCGATGGTGCCGTCGAGGGATGGGACATCAGCCACCAGAATGCCATGCCGCATGCCTATAAGGCTGGATCGCAGTCCGAGCTGCTGAAAGCACAGGTCGAAGCTATGCCCGAAGGTGGGACGTTTGCGATGGTGGCTCCGCCCAACCCGTTCCGCTGCCCTCCTGGGCCGTATGAGCGTATCTCGATGATCGCGCATATCCTGAAAGACAAGAACCCGACGGCGAAGATCATCATCGCTGATCCGAAGCCCAAGTTCTCTAAAATGGCGCTGTTCCAGGAAGGGTGGGGCAAGCATTATGACGGAATGATCGATTGGGTTGGTCCAGATTTCGGCGGCGACAATGTGTCGGTGAACCCGCATGATATGACCCTCACCATTGATGGCGAAGTCACCAAAGTTGATGTGTGTAATGTCATTCCCGCCATGAAAGCGGGCAAGATCTGCGATATGGCAGGCATCACAGATGGGAACTGGGCCCCGGTAAACCCGCATACAATGCAATCGCGTGTTGACGAGAACATCCACGTTCTGGGCGATGCAAGTTCGCAAGGCGATATGCCTAAATCCGGCTTTGCCGCGAACAGCCAAGCGAAAGTGGCTGCAATGGCAGTGCGGTCGGCCCTCACAGGGTCGAAGCTTTTCCCCGCCAAGTTTACCAATACGTGCTGGTCGCTGATTGACACCGATGATGGTGTCAAAGTCGGCGCAAGTTACGAGGCCACAGACGAGAAAATCGCCAAAGTGGATGGCTTCATCAGCCAGACTGGCGAGGATGCTGAGCTGCGCAAAGCAACATATGAGGAAAGCATCGGCTGGTACGCCGGGATTACCTCGGACATGTTTGGCTGATCTTCTTGCCTGTATTCGCCCTGGCGAATATGTTTAACACAATGCGGGGTCCGGTTGTCCGGGCCTCGTTTCAGTTTGGGGCTTCGCGCGAACGGCCCTCATTACAGGAGGATACTTAATGCGCAATTACCTTGGATTGGCTATGCTGGCGGCAACGGTTTTCGCCACGCCGAGCTTCGCAGATGGTCATGGAAAGCAGATGACGGACCACGCTGTTACCTATGCTTTTGATGGCGAATTCGATGATGCGACCTTTGCTGTGGAATCTGCGATCGTAGGGCAGGGGCTGGTGATCGATTATGTCAGCCACACGGGCGAGATGTTGGAGCGCACCAAGGGTGATGTCGGGTCTGACATTACGATTTTCGATGCTGCGGACATCTTCTTGTTCTGCTCGGCACGGGTTAGCCGCGAGGTGATGGAGGCGGATCCGCAGAACATCGCGTTCTGCCCGTATAGCATCTATGTGACCCAGACAGATGGCGAGGTGCGCGTGGGATATCGCACCTATCCTAACGGCCCCATGCAAAAGGTTCAGTCACTTCTGGATGGGATTGTTCTGGAAGCGGTCGCCGAATAGGATAGATTTGGCTTGAATATCAAGGCCTCGCATGTCGCAATGACGAGCGAGGCCTTTTTGCTTGACGTAGGGTTGTAGAAAAAACATTCAAAAAAATGAATGTATGTCTTGTTCCTGCGATGGGGCTGCCCTAAGTTTAACACGCGAACAGAAAACCTGGTGAGGCATGATATGATCGAAACTGAATTCACACCGCTGGCGGCATCATTCGGAGGCGCGCTGATTGGCTTGGCCTCGGTGCTTCTGATGTGGGTCCGCGGCAACGTGCTGGGCGCCACAGGCATCTTGGCGGGGTTCATGCAGCCCAACAGCTCGGCTGATTGGGCTTGGCGCGCGGCTATTCTGGCCGGTATGCTGACGGGCCCGTTCGTCTATCTGTTTATCACAGGCGGGTTTCCTGAAATCCAAGTTCCCGTCAGCACTCTGTCGATGATCATCGGCGGTGTCATTGTCGGGATCGGCGTGACCTATGGGTCGGGCTGCACCTCGGGGCATGGTGTCTGCGGCATGTCGCGCTTTTCTCCGCGCAGCTTCGTGGCCACGCT
The DNA here is from genome assembly GCF_007004645.1 of Aliiroseovarius halocynthiae. Lineage (GTDB taxonomy): Bacteria > Pseudomonadota > Alphaproteobacteria > Rhodobacterales > Rhodobacteraceae > Aliiroseovarius > Aliiroseovarius halocynthiae. The sequence goes on from NZ_ML660019.1 coordinate 1,131,548, forward strand.
AGCCTTCATGGCAGGGATCACCGTCATGGTGTTCGTCACCCGCCACGTTTTTGGCCTGTAAGGAGGGACCGTTATGCAGTTGATCGTCATCTATGCCATCGGCCTTATCTTTGGTCTTGGAATCTCTATCTCGGGCATGGCTAACCCTGCCAAAGTATTGAACTTCTTCGACTTTGCGGGGACATGGGATCCCAGCCTGATCTTCGTGATGGGCGCGGCCATTCTGGTCACCGCTCCGGGATATTTCTTGGTTCTCAAAGGGCCAAAGCCTGTTTTTGGCAATGCCTTCACGCTGCCTGGCACCAAGTTGATTGACCGCCGTCTGGTTGGCGGGTCCTTCACGTTCGGTTTGGGGTGGGGGCTGGCCGGCTTCTGCCCGGGTGCCTCTCTTCCTGTGATCTCGACGGGTAACCCGGATGTTCTGATTTTCACAGTGTCTCTTATAGCGGGCATTTTCATCGCCCGCTTCTTGATCCAGCGGAGTGCGCAGCAACGCGACGCCGCACAAGCAAGTTAACCCGGAATTTATCCCGGACCTCAAAGAAAGGACATGTCATGACCGACAATTCCGTACACACAGACCTGATCCCCGAAGTGAAAGCCTTCTTCGAGCCGGATTCGAATACGATTTCCTATGTGGTCAAAGACCCGACTTCGAACGCTTGCGCTGTGATCGACAGTGTCATGGATATTGATTACGCCGCTGGCCGGATTTCGCATGAACATGCGGATGAGATCATCGACTATATCAAATCCGAAGGTCTGAAACTGGAATGGCTGATTGAAACGCATGTTCATGCGGATCACCTGTCAGGCGCCCCCTATATTCAACAGGAACTTGGCGGCAAGATCGGTATCGGCAGCCAGATTACTGTTGTGCAGGATGTGTTCGGCAAGGTCTTCAATGAAGGCACTGAGTTCCAGCGTGATGGCAGCCAGTTTGATGCCCTGTTTGAAGACGGGGACACCTACATGATTGGCAACATGAAGGCGCTTGCCCTTCACACGCCGGGTCATACGCCAGCATGTATGGTGCATGTGATCGGGAATGCCGGGTTTGTTGGCGACACGCTGTTCATGCCGGACGGAGGATCAGCCCGTGCTGATTTCCCGGGCGGAGATGCGGGTATCCTTTATGATTCGATCCAGAAGGTGCTGGCGTTGCCGGACGACACCCGTCTATTCATGTGCCACGATTACGGCCCCAACGGCCGTGACATCCAGTGGGAGACCACCGTGGCTGTAGAAAAAGAGCACAATATTCACGTCGGCGCTGGGAAAACGCGCGAAGAGTTCGTGAAGTTCCGTACGGAACGGGATGCTCAGTTGGATATGCCGCGCCTGATTATTCCCTCGCTTCAGGTCAATATGCGTGCGGGCGACATGCCCCCCGCGGATGAGGACGGAAACACCTTCCTGAAGGTACCGGTAAACGCGCTTTAAGAGGTTCCAATGCAAACCAAAAAACTGGATGACACCATCACTGTGTCCCATCAGATCGCGATCGAGGATGTACAGACCATTCGCGATCAGGGCTTCACTCTGCTCATGTGCAACCGTCCGGATGGCGAAGATCCGGGACAGCCCGCATGGGGCGAAGTGAAAGCCGCCGCCGAGGCCGCCGGCCTGAAAACAGCGTTCCTGCCCGTTAGCTCGCGGGATGAAGCAATCGCGATGAAAGAGCCGTTTCAGGTGGAAATGGCGTCTGCAGATGGACCGGTCTTTGCATACTGCCGTACCGGCACGCGTTGCGAGATTTTGTGGACGCTCTCGAAAAACTGATCCGGTCTGACTTTTGCTAACTGGACTGAAATAAACGGAAAACTGCCATGAATGTGATCAAGGCTCTGGCAGCGCGCGGCGCTGCCCTAGGACAATTCGTGCCTATTCTTGACTGGGGGCGTCGCTATGATCAGGGGGCGTTTTCCGCCGACCTATTGGCGGCGGTGATCGTGACGATCATGTTGATCCCGCAGTCACTTGCCTATGCGCTTTTGGCAGGGCTTCCGGCGGAAATGGGGCTGTACGCATCTATTCTGCCGCTTTTTGCCTATGCGGTTTTTGGCACCTCGCGGGCCTTGGCTGTGGGGCCGGTCGCAGTGGTCAGCCTGATGACCGCTGCTGCCATTGGTAATCTGGATCTACCCAGTCAGGCCGATTACATTTCCGCTGCTGTGACGCTGGCATTTCTGTCGGGCTTGATCCTGCTTGTCATGGGCGTGTTTCGTCTGGGCTTTCTGGCAAATTTCCTGAGCCATCCGGTCATTGCTGGCTTCATTACAGCCTCGGGGCTTTTGATTGCGACCAGCCAGTTGAAGCACGTTCTGGGGATCGAGGCGCATGGCCATTCACTGATAGAACTGGCAGGGTCACTGCTGGCGCATCTGGGTCAGACGAATGTCATCACGTTGCTCATAGGCGCGGGGTCTGTTGCGTTCCTGTTCTGGGTTCGCAGGGGCTTGAAACCTTTGTTGATAAAACTTGGGCTTGGTGAACGACTGGCAGACAGCCTTGCCAAGGCAGGCCCCGTCGCAGCTGTCGTGGTCACGACGTTGGTCAGCTGGGGCTTTGATTTGCAGGCGAAGGGCGTTGCAATTGTGGGCGATGTTCCGCAGGGCGTGCCGCCGTTGACCATGCCCAGTTTTGACGCGGATCTGTGGAGCAGCCTATTTGGATCGGCGCTTCTGATCTCAATCATTGGCTTTGTCGAATCCATCTCGGTTGCGCAGACATTGGCCGCAAAGAAACGCCAGCGCATTGTCCCGGATCAAGAACTTGTCGGGCTGGGTGCGTCAAACGTTGCCGCAGCGATGTCAGGCGGCTATCCGGTGACAGGTGGCTTTGCGCGTTCAGTTGTGAATTTCGACGCTGGCGCGGAAACGCCAGCCGCAGGGATGTTCACCGCCATCGGCATTCTTCTGGCCGCGATGTTTCTGACACCGCTTTTGTATTTCTTACCCAAGGCGACCTTGGCGGCCACAATCATCGTTGCTGTTCTGGGGTTGGTAGACTTCCACATCCTGAAGGCAACGTGGCGCTATCACCGCGCGGATTTCACCGCGGTTCTGACCACCATTTTGCTAACGCTTGGCTTTGGCGTCGAGATCGGAGTTTCGGCGGGCGTGGTCCTGTCGATCGTGCTTTACCTGTACAAAACCTCGCGCCCGCATATCGCCGAGGTTGGCCTGGTTCCCGGCACGCAGCATTTCCGAAATATCGATCGGCACCACGTTCTGACACATCCAGAACTGGTCACATTGCGGCTGGACGAAAATCTGTATTTCGCCAATGCGCGCTATATCGAAGACTACCTTCTGGCCCGCACCGCGCGTGGTGGTTTGAAACATGTCGTTCTGATGTGCTCGGCCGTAAACGAGATCGACCTTTCTGCCCTTGAAACGATTGAGGAATTGGACCGGCAACTTGCGGACAGCGGCATCACGCTCAGCCTGTCCGAGGTCAAAGGACCCGTGATGGATCGTTTGAAACGTACGGATTTCATGGATCACCTGTCTGGTGATGTCTATCTGACCCAATACGCCGCAATGCGTGCATTGGGCCCTGTGGACTAAGGGCGACGCTGCGTCATCTGGGGCAGGGCTGTCGGATTTATTGAACGCTTGTGCAATTCTTGCTAGGGCGAGCCAACATCGAACGGAGGCTCGCCCATGCAAATTACTGAAAACACCGTTGTCACCATTTCTGGCGGGGCATCCGGCTTGGGCGGCGCTGTCGCCGAAGCATTCGCTGCTGCTGGCGCCAAGGTCGGCATCTTCGACCTGAATGAAGAGGCCGGTCAGGCAATGGCCACAAAGCTGGGCGGTGCGTTTGCCAAGGTTGACGTGTCTGATCCTACATCGGTTGCTGACGGGTTCAAAACCCTGCGTGCAGCCCTTGGGCAAGAACGCGTGATGGTAAACTGCGCAGGCATCGCACCCGCCGCAAAAACCCAATCCAAAGGCGAACCCCATGACGCGGGCCTTTATGCGAAAGTGATCAGTGTAAACCTGATTGGGACCTTCAATTGTGCCAGTCAGGCCGCTGCCGGGATGGCGATGACCGATCCCGTGACCGATGATGGCGAACGTGGCGTGATCATCAATACCGCATCAGTTGCCGCAATGGACGGCCAGATTGGCCAGCTTGCTTATGCGTCGTCCAAAGCTGGCGTGGTTGGTTTGACCCTGCCGATGGCGCGCGATCTGATGCGTGACGGCATTCGCGTTATGGCGATTGCACCGGGCATTTTCATGACCCCCATGCTGGCCGGACTTCCTCAAGAGGTTCAGGACAGCCTTGGGGCGCAGGTCCCGTTCCCGTCACGTCTGGGTGATCCGACCGAATACGCAGGAATGGTGCGCCACATTGTCGAGAACGCGATGCTGAACGGTGAAGTGATCCGGTTGGACGGTGCCATTCGCATGGCTCCACGGTAAATCGTAAGCGGAGTTTATACGCAGCGCGTGGCGTATTGGGTTTGTCTGCAGACCCTTCCGGCGACCGGGTTGGGGAAAGCTTGGCAGTGCAGGGTGGGTGCGCCAACGAATTGCGCCACAAGTGGTTGTCCCCCCGTCCCGAACAAATCGAAGCCTTAATTTCTGTGATTGCAGCGCCCCGTGTGTCGAATAACTCAGCACGCGATCCGGGTCTTTAACGAAAAGTGTTAGCTCAAGGGCACGCATGTGCTTCGACCGACGGGATGCTGCTGGGAGCTTCCGGCGGTTTAATGTTGGATAAGCAGTTGCTTAGGTTGCATTTTACCTCCGGCTGAGGTGGTCAGATGTGTAAAGGTAGCCGAGAACCTCGTCGGGAGCTTTTCAGCAGTGATAGCCGCTTGCATCTGCCATCACGGATCGTCATGCCCTTCATGAACCATGTCTAACTGATAGCGAAGCGGATCCATACCCGGGGGCGCGTTTAGGAAAAAGGCAGGAGAGTTGTTGGTGAAATCATGCATGTGAACGGTGACGCTCTGGTCATCCACCAGCACGACCCCATAGGCTGGGGCCTCGAAGTTGCCAGGGATCTCGGTTTGCCCTGCTGTCAGGTTAAGGGATACCTGATGATTAAGACCCCGCATACATGAAAAACTGATGCCGCGCCAGTTGCCGAAAATCGCACGGTGGATGTGCCCAAAAAACAGGTGCCGGATGCGGGGTTTGTGGGGGCGGATGACGTCGTAAAGAGCATCTGCGTCCAGCATCATGATCTCGTCCATTGCCGTGATGCCGACCTTAAACGGCGGGTGGTGCATAAACAGCAGAACCGGATCATCCGACCCTTGCAGCTGGTTGTGCAGCCACTCCAACCGCGCTTGGCAGTAGCCGCCAGCGTGGGAGCCTTGGCTTTTCGTATCAAGACAGATTGCGCGGCCATGGCGCATGTCGAAGGTGAATTGGACAAAGCCGTTTTCGTCGCGTGGAGCGTCGGGGAAATGCGTTGCAAATGCGGCTGTGTCGTCATGGTTTCCGACAAGAAGGTGGACTGGCATTTCCAGGCGGGAAATCTGTTTCTGAAACGCTGCATATGCGTCCGCATCCCCCCAATGTGTCATGTCCCCGGTCACCATAACAAATTCTGCATCACCATGTTCAGCGTTGATACTATCGACAGCCAGTTTCAAACGCTGTGCAGGGTTAGCGCCATAGAGCAAACGATTTCCGCCGATGATATGCGTGTCGGTCAGATGGATGAACTTCATTCCGCATTCTCCTCTGGTTTGGCCCAATCATTCCAAGCCGTACCTGCAGTTATCACTGGGCCGTCCCAGGCAAAGGGAATCTGGTGAATGGTAGTGTCATTCTGGTCGATCAAAAGCACCGAATAAGCCGGTGGCAACGGCGCACCTTTCAACAACTTGGATTCGTTTAAGTCGGGGATGGACTGGTTGCCGGTTGAAGGGGCGCTGGCGAAAGAAACCCCCGCAAGGCGCCCGTGGATCGGTGCGTGTACGTGCCCGAAATGGAGGTAGTCGATCTTACCAGCATACTGGCGGATCAACTCAAGGAACGGGCCGCGATCTTCTTCGATTAAGGCGATTTGATCTTCGGCTGGAAGGCCCAAAGGCATCGGGTTGTGATGCAGGAAAACGCGCGCCCGTTCGCATGCCGCCAGCTCCTCGCGCATCCACGCGCGTCGCAAGTCACAGAAATGCCCAGCATGGGTCTTTTCTCCCACGCTATCGAGATACAAGAACCGCACACCGTTCAGAGTTTCGGCATGGTTGACGAAGCCATTCGCATCAACCGGATGTTCGGGAAACACAGATCGGAAGGTTGCGCGGTTATCGTGGTTGCCTATCAAAAGCCGCACCGCAACTGGCAGGTCTGCAATCGCATGTTGAAGTGCCTCATAGGCGCGGGTTTCACCCCAATGGGCCAAGTCGCCTGTTATGATGATCCGCGCTGCGTCTGGATGGTGTGCGATGACATCGGCCAGCGCACGGGCAAAACGTTTATGAGGGTTCAGCCCCCCCATCGGTTCGCCTGGGATCGTGAGGTGAATGTCTGAAATATGGATGATTTTCATGATCTTTGCCCGAAACAGGAAACGGCCGCGCAAACATGGTCGCGCGGCCGGAAGTTGAGATTAGCTGGTTGGCAGTAGATCGTTAACTTCTTCGACCAGCTCTTCCTGCAGTTCTTTCATGTCGGTTGCGTCGCCGGTGACAATGCGTTCGATCCCGTCATAGATCACCTGGGTGATCGCCAATCCGTTGTCGCCGGGATAGGCCAACCAGTCGCGCAGCAATGGCAACTGATCGACAGCGGTCTGCTTGTTCGGGTTCTGCTCGTAAAAGTCGGCCAAGATTACCTCGTTGGCAGCCTTGTTCGGCGGCATGTAGCCCGTGGTCTTGGCCACTTCTGCCGCGCCTTCACCCGAGGTGATGAACTTCAACCACGCCCAGGCTGCTTCCTGCACTTTGGGATCCTCTGAAGTCGACGTGAAGAGGGCTGCGTTGCCACCTGCAGGCAAACCTTTGGGCGTTTCGCCCATCCCCGGGAAAGGGCCGGTTACAAGTTCGAAATCGCCTTGCGAGCGTTCGACGGCACCCAATGCCGAGGTTGACCAGAACATCATGCCGATCTCGCCGGCCGAGAAAGACGACAGCGCGGCTTTCCACTCAAGGTTCTGCATGTCGCATTTGGTGAAAATTTCCTGCATCTGCTCAAGAGCAGCCAAGGCTTCAGGGGTGTCTAGCTTCACCCGACCATCTTCAACAATCGCTTTGTCTTGCGACCACAGGAGAGCCTGCATGAACCAGTTGCCGGTAATGCTCCAACCCCAGAAGATCGGGTTGTCAACGCCATTTGCCTTCATTGTCTCGCACGCGCCGATCACCTCGTCCCAAGTGGTGGGCAGTTTGTCCACGCCGGCCTCTGTCAAGATGTCCATGTTGTAGTATCCGACGGGCAACGACACCGAGAACGGCAGCCCATGCACATCACCATCGAAGGTTGACAGCGACAGCATCGCGTCATGATACCCTTCCTTGGCGAAATTGGCTTCCTTGGCGATAAAGGGTTCCAGCGACTTTGCGATGCCCTTTTCAACCAGGATCTGCTGACGGTTCAGGCCTTGCATGGTGACGTCAGGTAGGTTGCCAGAGACAGCTTCGCGCAGGATGGTATTGGTTCCGTCTTCATACGACTCGTAGGTTGCACGGAACTTCACTTCGATGTTCGGATGCGCTTGCTTGAAAGCTGGCATCATGGCTTCGTAGGTCACGTCGAACAGGTGGCTGTAGGGATAGGCAAATTCGATGGTTACTGTGTCGTCGGCCATCGCAGCGGTGGCGCTCAGCACCAAGGCCATTGCGGACAGGGTAGTTTTCATGGAAGTGTTCCTCTCATTCCTGACATGGAGCGCTTGTGTTTGGCGATGCACGCTCCTGGTTGATCCCATGTGGGATTTCGGGTGGGTGCGGGGTGACCCGCACCCGTATTCATTTCATGCCGTTCAGGGTGATCCCCTCGATGAAGCGCTTCTGTGCTAACAGAAAGGCGACAATCAAAGGGGTGACGATCACCGTGGCCGTGGCCATCATCGGCCCGAAATACGATCCATCCCCATCGCCTTTGAATTCGCGCAGACCTAACGGAGGCGTGAACAGGTCGCGATTGCCGGTCACCACGATGCGGGGCCAGAAATAGTCGTTCCAGTGGGCCACGATAGAAAAGATCGCAAAGGCCAGCAGTGCCGGGATCGCCGTAGGCAACATCACGCGCCAGACGATGGCAAATTCACCCATCCCGTCCATGCGGGCCGCGTCAATTAGGTCATCGGGCACGGTCATGAAAAATTGCCGCATCAAGAAGATACCAAAGACCGAAATCGTCCACGGCACCACCAGTGCCGCATAGGTGTTGGTCAGCCCAAGTTTCGCCAGCATGATGTAAAGCGGCAGCGCAATCGCATGGACCGGGATCAACAGGCAAAATAAGACCAGGGCGAATACAGCGTCTCGCCCCCAGAACTTCAGCTTGGCGAGCGCATAGGCCGCCGGTAGTGCGACCACGACCTGGATCAGGAAAATCGACGCAGTGACGATCACCCCGTTGAGCAGGTAGCGCAGGAGGGGGGCCTCGCTAAACGCCTTTGTATAGTTGAAGACCACAGGGCGCACGGCGCAGTCGGCCTCGGCCTCGGCAACCAATGCGTTGCGAATGTTCCCATCCGTGGTGTCGGGGAAGCGAAGTGCGGCGGCAGCAATGTCTTCGCGGCTCGGGTCGCGCAGTTTCACGCAGCGTTCATCCACCATCATCTCTTGGCGCCCAAAGAAGCCGCCTTCGCCTCGGTCGATTTCACCCGGAGATTTGAAAGAATAGCTTACCATCATGTAGAACGGCGCAATGACAATGATCACGCCAAGGATCAGTATCAAATGTTTCCACCAGTCGCGGGTCATCAGTAATGGACCTTTCGTTCTACCAGCCAGCGCTGGATCAGTGTGAGGAACATGACGAACGCCAGAAACAGCATGGTGATCGCAGAGCCGATGCCGATCAGGTTCTGCTGTACGCCCTTCTCAAAAATGGCAAACATCATCACATAGGTGGACTTGTTCGGCCCGCCACCTTGCGGCCAGAAAGCTTCGATTGTGTCAAACACCTGAAAGGCGCGGATGCATGTGATGGTGACAACAAAGACTGTTGTCGGCCCCAATGCCGGCCAAGTGACAAGACGAAACCGTTCCCAAGCCGATCTGACGCCGTCCATTTCAGCAGCGTGATACAGTTCGCGGTGAACGCTTGTAAGTCCGGCCAGATACAGCACCATATTGAAGCCGAAACCCTGCCAGATGCCAATAAAGCAGACCACCCATATTGCATAACGTTTGTCGCCAAGCCACAGCGGGAAACGTTCAGCGCAGCTATTTGCCATGAACGGCCAAATACGTTCTAGAACTGTTCCGCAACCCATCTCTAGCGTCCGGTTGATCATTCCGATCGACGGATGCAGCATGAATTCCCATGCAATCGCCATCGCCAAGAGCGTCGCCATGACTGGCAGGAAATAGATCGTTTTGTAGAATTCGCGAAACCGCCCTAACGAATTGATAAGCAATGCAGCCCCAAGGCCCAACCCCACTGAGATTGGCACCACCGTCACCACATAGGTCAGCGTGGCGATAAACATCTTTTCATAGGTCGAGCGGGTGAATAATTTTTCGTAGTTGTGAATGCCAACCCAATCGAAACTGCCGTTCCCAAGCGAATAGTTTGTGAAGGAAAGCAGCCCCGCGATTACGACCGGTGCCAGCAGAATAACCACCATCAGCGACAGGGCAGGCGCAGTTAAAATCCATGCGGCGCGGCGTTCTTTGGTTGCGTGTCTAATGGCAGCTGCTGGCGCAACGCATGTAACAGGTGGTTCGGTGGCTGACATCTCAGGCCACCTCGCTTGTCGTTGCGCTTAGATTGCGAAGCTTGCGCAAACGTGCGCCATCTGCATCGAAAACCAAGGCCTTTGCAGCGTCGAAATCAAGCGCAACCGGTGTCCCAAGGGTAAGCGCTGAGCGCCGGTCTGGCATGGTGCGCAGAGTGACTTGCTCCTCTAGCCCAGTAACTTCGACCTGAACATACAATTCGGAACCTAAGTTTTCGCTGTGCACAACGTGGCCGTGAATGGGGGCACCTTCGCCAGATAGGCGCAGAGCTTCGGGGCGTAGGCCAAGTGAAGCTACCCCCCTGTTTGCGCCAGGAACTGCAAGGTTCAGCGGTTGATCTAGTAAACTCAGTCTTCCCTCGCCAGACACTTCGACTGGAAGGATGTTAATCTTGGGCGAGCCGATGAATTCTGCCACTTCGATCCGGTCGGGGTCTTCATAGACCACATCAGGTGCAGCGCATTGCAAAATGCGCCCTCCCATCATCACCGCGATCCGGTCCGACATGGTCATCGCCTCGACCTGATCATGGGTGACATAAATGAATGTGGCGTCCAGCTGACGATGCAGTTGAGCGATTTCGGCACGGGTCTGCACGCGCAGTTTGGCATCAAGATTTGACAAGGGCTCGTCCAGCAGGAATGCTGCTGGGTTTCTAACCAAGGCCCGGCCAAGCGCAACGCGCTGACGCTGCCCTCCCGAAAGCTGTCCCGGCTTGCGATCCAGAAGGTGCCCGATTTCCAGTATCTGAGCTGCGTGGCTGACGTCCTGCTCAATTGTTCCTCTGGCTTCACGTGCTCCTGGCATGATATTCCCAAGCAGGGGCAGGCGTTGCAGCCCGGTCATGCGGCGCATCTTCAGCGGTACGGCGATATTCTCGCCCACGCTAAGATGCGGATAAAGCGCATAAGATTGAAAAACCATCGACAGGTTGCGATCCGCGGCCCGCTGACCCGCCACCGATTGACCTGAAATGCGAATATCGCCCGAGCTCTGTTCTTCGAGCCCTGCAATGATCCTAAGCAGAGTGGATTTCCCGCACCCTGAAGGCCCGACGAGTGATACAAACTCTCCGTCAGAGATATCAATTGATATTCCCTTGAGCACCTCGGTTTCGCCAAAGCGTTTGGCTATGTTTTCGATGCTTAGCTCGGCCATCTGATTCCTCCATCTGACGGAGGCGTTGTACGAAGGTGAGCTTTCATTTTTGTGACGTCATATTAGTGAAACTAATGGGTGATACGCGCCCTCCGACAGGGGAAGAGAGATGCGCGCCAATCACCATCAATTTGTTGCTTTTGCATATGTGGTCCGCGAGGGCAGTTTCTCGGCCGCAGCCATCCGACTGGGCGTGACGCAGTCTGCAGTTACTCAGCACGTCGCCAAACTTGAAAAACAAGTCGGCTCAAAACTGCTTCTGCGCGGTCGCGAAGGGATTTCCCTCACCCGGACCGGGCAGGAGTTCTATGATCTTGCAGACCGTATGGTTACGCTGGATTCCGAAATCAATGAAAGACTCGAGGGCTTTGAGGCCATGGCGCGTGGCCATATCAAAGTCATTGCCAATGCACCGCTTCCAGCCCTTAAGGCGATCAGTGTGTTCCGGAAAACCTACCCTGACGTCGAGATCGACTTTGCACTTTACGCTTGGACCACAGCGACACGGCTGTTGCGGGAACGCAGAGCCGATGTCGGGTTGATCACTGATCCACCCAAGGCTGATGATTGGGAGCGGGTGCCCGTGCAAACGACACATTATGTCGCTTATCTTCTGCCTTCCTCACCCCTTGCCAGTCGGGACTTGCTGTACTTCAAGGACTTGGAGCAGGAAACGATCATCTTGCCTGAAAACGGCTCCCTGACCGAGCGCATTGTGCGCGAAGCGCAAGATAAGTACGGAATTCAATTTCAACGCACCATAAAAATGACGACCTTTCCTCTGATGTGTGAGGCCGTATTTCAAGGGGCCGGTATCGCCATTTTTCTTGGCAATAGCGGGTTGATTTCGCATGGGTTGGTCGAGGTGCCGGTTTCAGAACTGTCAGAAACGCACGAGATTGCTGTCGTTGCGCCAAAAGACCGAGCTCGATTGCGATTGGTCAAAGCCTTCATCGACATCGCATCTTCCTCGGATTTTCGATAGCCAATGAAGTTAAAGGGGACTCGTTGATGAGAGGCTTACAGGTAAACCTTGCCTCATAGCAGACCCGGTTCGAAGCCTTTCATAGGCCCGTTATCCTTCTTGCTCGCATCTTGAAATTGATGCTCTGACGGCAAAAGGCGACACCATACAACTGGGTTGCTTTTGTATTTTTCAGCCTGCATCCATTCCGTAAAATTCAGAGCATGCATTGGCTCTGCGATGGGGGGCAATCTGGCGGCTGTCCGTGCTGTGAAGATGTGCTACACGGTAGCACATCAGAATCGCCCCCTCGAAAGTTCGCGGAAAATTATGGAAGTCGCGCAAATCCGCATATAATAGAGTATGGATCTAACACTTTGAAGAGTAACGCACAAATAGCTGCGCGTTTCAGTGTGGCACCCATGATGGACTGGTCTGATAGGCATTGCCGGTATTTCCACCGGCTGATGAGCTGTCACACCTTGCTGTATACGGAAATGGTCACCGCGCCTGCCTTGGTGCGCGGAGGAGCTGTGCATCTTCTGGACTATAACGTCGAGGAGCATCCGGTTGCCGTGCAACTTGGTGGTTCAGACCCGAAAGAGCTGGCTGCGGCGGCGAAGCTGTGTGTCGAGCGCGGCTATGACGAGGTAAATCTGAACGTAGGCTGCCCGTCGGATCGGGTACAGTCAGGGACGTTTGGCGCGGTGTTGATGCGCGACCCGTGCTTGGTTGCTGATTGTGTGGCGGCTATGAAGGATGCGGCCCAAGATATTGAAGTTACAATTAAATGCCGCATTGGGGTTGATGATCAGGAACCAGAAGTGATCCTTCCAGATTTCCTTGAGAAAGTTTCGGCTGCAGGGATCAATCGCTTCACCATCCACGCGCGCAAAGCTTGGCTTCAAGGCCTCAGCCCGAAGGAAAACCGGGATATCCCGCCCTTGGATTATCCGCTGGTGCACCGCATGAAGACGGCCTTTCCGCATCTACATCTGTCGATCAATGGGGGCATCACCACATTGAACGAAACCTGCGCACATCTGGATGTGATGGATGGCGTGATGATTGGGCGGGCGGCCTATCACGATCCGGCAACCGTACTGTTGAATGCCGATCAGGCGATCTTTGGCGACACCACTCCCGCACGTTCGGCGCATGAGGCAGTCGAGGCCATGTACCCCTATATCGAGGCCCGCATGGCCGAGGGCATCCGATTGCATTCAATCACCCGCCATATGCTGGGCATTTTCACGGGTCGTCCCGGCGCACGTAAATGGCGTCGTATTCTATCCGAAGGCGCGACGAAACCGGGGGTAGGGGTTGCTTTGGTCGCCGAAGCTTTGTCATCTGTGCCTGAACACATCCCCGCTGATTGAGGACTTTATGCCTGATCTATCCTTGCTTCTCCTAATGGCTGCGGTTTTGGCTACGATTGGGGCCATTGCGGGTGTCCTTGCCGGGTTGCTGGGCGTGGGTGGTGGCATTGTTCTCGTGCCTGCGTTCTTCTATACGTTCTCGGCGCTTGGCTACGGATCGGACCAGTTGATGCAGATCTGCTTGGCGACCTCGCTGGCGACGATCGTTGTGACCTCGGTGCGCTCAGTCCTGTCGCATCACAAAAAAGGCGCGGTGGACTGGGGGATCCTAAGGGTCTGGGCGCCTGGAATCGCAGCTGGGGCATTAATCGGTGTTATCGTGGCGTCGGGGCTCAAGTCAGTTGTTTTGCAGGCGATATTTGGCGTCTTAGGGCTGTGCATCGGAGTATATATGGGCCTTGGCAGAACCCACTGGCGTTTGGCTGAGGATATGCCTAAAGGTCCGCGGGTCGCTATGATCGCGCCGCTTATCGGATTTCTATCGGTCTTAATGGGGATCGGAGGCGGTAGCTTCGGCGTGCCGTTGATGACCTTGCATGGTCGCTCTATCCACAAGGCCGTGGCGACCGCAGCAGGGTTCGGTGTGCTGATTGCTGTGCCTTCGGTTCTTGGGTTTATGTTCGTTCAAATTGACCCGGCAGGACGGCCACCATGGACGATCGGGGCTGTAAATCTGCCTTCCTTTTTGCTGATTGTATCGATGACGCTTATTACGGCACCGTTGGGTGTGAAGTTGGCACACGCGATGAACCCGAGGCCGCTAAAGCGTGTTTTTGCTGTGTTTCTTACACTTGTTGCGCTTAGCATGTTGCGAAAATCGCTGGGATGGTAGCAGAACTGCCCACGACGTTTGCCCACTGTTTCTAGGTCAGTGGCCTTTGTCGCAGGGATCTTTGCCACCTGAGGTGATCATGTCGGTCTCCTCGTGCTCGAGTTATGAAACCATCCAGATCAGATCAGAACGGGCCTCAGATCGGGCACGACCTGCCGGTGTGAGACTGTGGAATTTTGTGGGATAAGAGGGAGGGCGTTTTGACTGGCACGAGTTGCCCTGGTCATGGCCGTCGATAACCCAACCAGTCCTGCGCACCTGCTCACCCGGCCTTAGATGCGCCATCCGCCGTTAGTGCGGCAATAACCTCGGAGCTTAGCACACGTTTTGTTTTCCCATCCTGTTCCAGTGTGACAATCACCGTTTCGCCACCACAGCGAAGCTCTCCGTCCACGAAAATCCCGTATTCCAGCACAAACGAGCTGTTGCGGAAGCTGGTCGCTCGGGCGGCGATGACATAGGTCTCGCCCAGAAACATCGGTTTGAAATAACGGGCAAAATTGGTGGCCAACACGACCTGGGGGTCGTCGCGGCCGTCATAGCTTGTCACCGCATAAGCATGAAAATAGGGGATGCGGATATCTTCGAACCAGCGCAGATAGGTGATGTTGTTGACATGGTTCAGCGCGTCCAGCTCGTGAAAGCGCACACGATCCATCTGCCCGAAATTCCAGCCTTCTGGGACGCCTGCTTGGCGCAGTTTCTGGGCGGTCAGCGGCGTGACCAGCGGAATGTCGGCAAGGGGATCGGACATGGTTGGCTCGTACGCTTGTCTGGTGGGAAAAACTGGAGCGGGTGAAGGGAATCGAACCCTCGTCGTCAGCTTGGGAAGCTGCTGCTCTACCATTGAGCTACACCCGCATTCCCCCTTGAGCTATGCCAAGGGCTAGGGAATTTCAAGCGCTTATCGGTTCATCCCCGACGGCGACGTCGGCGGCGTCCGCCACCGTCTTCGTCACCTCCACCAGTATTGAAGCTGGGGTCGGGCAGCTGGACCACTGAACGCAAGATCGGGAACGGATCGGACGAATTCGGCATGGCCGAGGCATTGACGAAATGCTCTTGGAACTTCTCTTCGACGGCGGTTTCGATCTTGGTGATCTTGCGCACGGTGTCTTCGATTTCAGCCCGTGCAGCACGGTTCAGCAGCGCGATCCGCGCACCGGTGCCCGCCGCGTTCCCGGCGGATGTCACCTTATCCAGCTCGCAATCGGGGATCATACCCAGCACCATCGCGTGTTTGGCCGAGATATGCGCGCCAAACGCGCCTGCCAGCACCACGCGATCGACGTGATCGACTTCGCGCTTGTCCATCAACAGGCGCGCGCCGGAATAGAGCGCAGCTTTTGCCATCTGAATGGCGCGGATATCCGCGTTGGTGACCGTAATGGGTTTCTGATCTTCGTTGCCATCCCACAGGCGATAGGCGTTGGTGCGACCGTCAGCAAAGCAACGGTCGGTGCCGGTCTGCTCGGACGATCCGATCAGCCCGCCTGCATCCACAAGACCCGCCATACGCATTTCGGCAATCGCTTCGATAATGCCGGATCCGCAGATGCCAGTTACACCCGTGACGGCGGTTGCGGCGTCAAAGCCTTCCTCATCCGACCATAGATCCGAACCGATGACGCGGAAGCGGGGCTCTTTGGTGACCGGATCGATCTCGACCCGTTCAATTGCACCGGGGGCTGCACGCTGGCCCGAGCTGATCTGTGCACCCTCAAACGCGGGGCCAGTGGGCGAGGAGCAGGCCAAAACGCCGTTTTTGTCGCCCAGAAGGATCTCGGCATTGGTGCCCACGTCGACGACCAGCACAAGGTCGTCGGATTTATCCGGGGCTTCGGACAGCGCCACCGCGGCGGCATCCGCACCTACATGGCCCGCAATGCAAGGCAGCATGTAAAGGCGGGCAAGTGGGTGGATCGTCAGATCCACATCCGTGGCGCGCAGACGCAGCGCGTCCGAGGTCGCTAGCGCGAAAGGCGCTTGTCCCAGTTCAAACGGATCAATGCCAAGGAACAGATGGTGCATGACCGGATTGCAGACAACGACCACATCCATGATCAGGTGTTTGTCGATCTCGGCATCAGCAGCGATCTGGGTGAACAGAGCGTCCATGCCTTCACGCACGGCGTCGGTCATTTCCTGCGCGCCGTCGCTGTTCATCATGGAATAGCTGACGCGGCTCATCAAATCTTCGCCAAAACGGATCTGAGGGTTCATCAGACCGGACGAGGCGACGACATCGCCCGTCGTCATGTCGCACAAATGCGCGGCGATGGTGGTCGATCCAAGGTCCACAGCCATGCCGTAAACAGCGCCTTCGTGATATCCCGGCCAGACATGCATGATGCGTGGCGGGTTTTCTTCGTCGCCCAGATGGACGGCAACAGTGACCTTCCATTCGCCCTTGCGCAGGCAAGGTTGGAGCGTCGAGAGAATGTGAAGGTCGGCGCGTACACCTTTGATTTCCCACTGTTCTTCAAGGGCGATGACAAGGCGTTCCAGGTCGCCCGAGGGTTCGTGCATGTCGGGTTCTTCGACCTCGACATAGAAAAGCTTTACAACCGGGTCCAGCGTGATGTCGCGTGCCTCGGCCCGTTTGCGGACCACCTGTTTGTGAACTTGGCTTTCCGGGGGCACATCGACCACCACGTCGCCTTGCACCGTCGCCTGACAGCCCAGACGGCGCCCCTTGGGCAGGCCGCGAATGTCGTCATAACGCTGCTCAACTTTGTTCCATTCGGACAGTGCGTCCTCGGACACGGTCACGCCGTGTTTTGGAAACTCGCCAAAGCTAGGGGTAATCTGACATTTCGAGCAGATGCCGCGCCCGCCGCATACGGAATCCAGATCAACACCCAATTGACGGGCCGCGGTCAAGATGGGGGTGCCGACCGGAAAATGCCCCCGTTTGCCGGAGGGCGTAAAGATGACCAAAGGATCCTGAGACATTGCGCGCGTCTTTCCTGTTGATTTTCAACCAATTTAAGGAACGTACAGGCGCGCGCAATGCCTGCTAGCGGCATTACTTGTCCCAAAACGCCGTTTTTTCGACTTGCTGCCAGATTTAGGCTTCGCGTTGTACCAACCAGTCCAAAATCGCGACGCGGTTTTCATCTAACAGCGGCGCGGCCTGTGGCTGTCGCGCATCGTCGATACTGTCCATTTTGATTGGGTTGCCAGCGGCAGCGAAAGGTGCGCCGCCGTCTGGGGCAGGCAGGTGTTTGACCATGTTGCGGGCCAAGATCTGAGGATCTTCCATTGCTTCGGCCACATTCTGGATCGGCGCACAGGGAATACCTTCGGCGGCGAGAAGGTTTAGCCAAAACTCTCGCGGATGGGCCAGTGTTACGGTTTCGATCCGCCGACGCAGCAACATCACGTTCTGGCAGCGGGACAGATTGTCTGCAAATTCGGGCAGAGTGGCCCATTGCGGCTTGCCAATCACCTCGCACAGCTTGGCGAAAAGCACGTCATTTCCGCAGGCGATGACCATCAGGCCGTCAGCGGTGTGATAGGTCTCGAACGGGGCAATTGAAGGGTGGCGTGCCCCCGACGGTTCGGGTGGAATGCCGGTTTCACCGGTGATGGCGATGGCGTGTTCCATGATGGCCAGCTGGCTGTCCAGCATCGCCACATCCACTTTTTGCCCCTCGCCGGTTTTTTCACGCTGATAGAGCGCGGCCAACAGCCCGTGGCCCAGAAACATGCCTGCGACAATATCCCCAACAGATGCCCCCACGCGCACCGGCTCGCGGTTCTTTTCGCCGGTGATCGACATAACACCGCCGCGCGCTTGCACCACCATGTCATAGGCCGGCCGCAGGGCATCAGGGCCGGTATGGCCAAAGCCCGACACGGCGCCGTAAATTAGGTGCGGATGGCGTTCAGACAGGTCGTCCCACCCATATCCCAAACGCTCCATCACGCCGGGGCGATAGTTTTCCATCACGACATCCACCTGCGCCAAAAGCCGTTCGAACACCGCGCGGTCACCATCGTCTTTCAGGTTCAGAGCGATGGATTCCTTGTCACGATTGATCGTGGCGAAATAGGCGCTGTGCCCGTCGCGGAAGGGCGGGAAGTGACGTGTGTCGTCGCCGGTGCCAGGCTGTTCCACCTTGATCACCTTCGCGCCCAGATCTGACAGGATCATGGAACAATAGGGGCCTGCCAGCACGTGGGTCAGGTCCAGAATGGTGATGTCGCAGAGCGGCGGCCGATACGTCTGTTCTATGGGAGTGTCCGTCATTTGAACGATCCTTATGTTCGCGGGTTTATGCGACAGATAGCGTTCGGTTTTGAGGCGCACATTGAGGGAAATCAAGTTCCCGATTGGACCGCCAAATAACAGCGATCAAAGACCGGCAGGTTTTCCGGTCTTTGTCGTGGTAGCGGGATCAGTTGGTCCGGTTACCCAGTTTGTCATAGGTTGCGTCTGGGACGATCGGCGCAGGTGCCGGCTCGGGCTCTGATGCGCAGGCGGCGAGTGTTACAGTAGCGATCAGTGCAAGGGCAGCTGTCAGTTTCATGGTCGGCTCCATCGTTGGTTGTTGAGGGTTTAGGCCTGCGGGGATTCGCAAGTTTCCCAACTGCGAAGCTTAGAGGTCGGAGCAGTCGCAGCAAGCGTTAATCTTTGTGGCTAGGGGGGTGGCAGATGTTCGCATGCAATCGCACAGGAAAAACAGAAGCAGGCCCACCAATTGGGCGGGCCTGTTTTGATGTTGACGTATAGGCGGAACATTACATCTTGAACCGAAGGTGTGTAAACATGGTGTCAGACAGTTTGATCAACGCGTCATATCACCCCCGACGGCGGCGGCCTCCGCGGCGGCCACCAGCTGCACCAGCGGCCCCGGAATTGGTCGAGTTGAACTTGATCCACTCGGCGCCGCCTTCGTCATTGTTGGTCAGGAAGTTGGCGGCGCGGATGGCCTCCATTTCCTTCCCGGCTTTGGGTTGGGTCGAGCCAAGTCCGAACAGCTGACAAAAGGTTTCATCATCCATGTCGGCCGGAACGATGATGCCTTTGGCTTCGATCTCGGCTTTCTTCTCGGCCAGTTTTTTTGGGCCAACGGGCAGGGCGATCGGGTTCATGATCGCCGAGGTCATACCAGTTGCCATCGCCATTGGCAGGAAGGCGTTGTTGATGCCATGACGGTTGGGCAGACCAAACGAGATGTTGGAGGCACCACAAGTGGTGTTCACGCCCAGTTCATTGCGCAGGCGGTTGTTCAGTTCAAAGACCTGCAGGCCAGCTGTGCCCATGGCGCCGATCGGCATGACCAGCGGGTCGACCACAATGTCATGTGCCGGGATGCCGAAATCAGCCGCGCGTTCCACGATCTTCTTGGCAACCGCAAAGCGCACCTCGGGGTCTTCCGAAATGCCGGTGTCGTCGTTCGAAATCGCAACAACAGGCACGTTGTATTTCTTGACCAGCGGCAGAACCAGTTCCAGACGTTCTTCTTCACCAGTGACCGAGTTCAGAAGCGGGCGACCATTGGCGGCTTCCAGACCTGCTTCCAGAGCGCCGGGAACTGACGAGTCGATGCAGAGCGGGCAATCGGTGACGGCTTGCACCACTTCGACCAGTTTGCGCATCAGGTCCGGTTCAACAAAGTTGTTGTCGGCGTAACGCGGATCTTCGGCCATTTTGTTCGAGAATACAGCGCCCGAGTTGATGTCCAGAATGGTCGCGCCGGCAGCCACCTGTGCCAGTGCATCGCGCTCCACGCGGCTGAAATCGTCGCGCTCCAGCTCCTCGTTCAGGATCTTGCGGCCGGTCGGGTTGATGCGCTCGCCGATCACCGAGAACGGCTGGTCAAAGCCGATGATCGAGGTCTTGGTCGCGCTTTCGACGATGGTACGTGTCATTCTTGATTATCCTTTGGTCGCGTTCACGGGGGCAGTGTTGTCACCGCCATGCTCGATGGCCCAGTTGGCATTGGTTTTGATCCCGCCCAGCGGGAAGAAATGCACCTGGGTGATGTTGAAGTCGGGGTTGGCGGCTTTGTGCAGCGCCAGATCGTTCAGAACTTCGGTCGGCTCGTGCGGCAGCAGCAGCTTCGATACGTCTTTGGCGCGCTTTTGCAGCACTTTCAGCGACGGACCCACGCCGCAGGCAATGGCGAACTTGATCATGGTTTGCAGCTTGGCCGGACCTGCGATGCCGATATGGATCGGAAGGTTCATGCCACGCTCGGCCAGTTCGTTCGCCCATTGGATGACCGGTTCAGATTCAAAGCAGAACTGGGTGGCCAGCGCCATCTCGGCGTCGGTGCGTTTCGAGAACTCTTGTTTCCAGTCCAGCGCCGCATAAGTGTTGGCGCGCCCGCCCTTAGGGTCGATGTCCAGATTGGGCTCGGGGTGACCGGCAACGTTCAAGTGGGTAAAGCCCGCCTGATCAAAGAGACCCGTTTCCAGAAGTTGCATCGAGCTGTCGAACTCGCCAACTGGCTGGGCCACACCACCGGCAAGGATCAGGCCCTGCTTGACGTCTGCTTCACCCTGATACTGGGCGATCCAGTCAGCCAAGGTTGCTTTGTCTTTGATGATACGCGCCGGGAAATGCGGCATCACGTCAAAGCCTTCTTCCTTGATACGCTTGGCGGTGGCAACCATGTCTTCGATTGGCGTGCCTTCGATATGGGCGATATAGACGCGCGTGCCCTCGGGCAGAAGGTCGCGGAAGTCTTCGACCTTGCCAGCTGTGCGGGGCATAACTTCGATTGAATAGCCCTTCAGAAAGGCTTGAAGTTCGGGGCTTGCTGCATTGGCCTGACCATCGTCAGACTTTTTGCGGAAGTTCAACAGCGCCATGGCTGCCTCCTTGATAGAGGGTGGGATCAAGCCCATCCGTCGTTGCCAATCAGAGCGACAAGGCGCTCTTTGTCATATTCCGCATCCAAACGCGCGGCTTCAGCCGTTGCGATTTCCCGCGGATCACCGTCAACCGAGAAAGGGTCAGCCTTGCGCCATTCCGCCAGATAGGCGTCGCTGTCTTTTGCGTTCACCTTCATGGCAGCCCGGTCAATGGCTTGTTCGAACCGCTCGGGCAGGGGGGCTTTGGCCCCACGGCGCCCTTTGCCCACGATCACTTGGGCGGGGATGTCCCTCCAGTAAACGATGGTGACGTCCGGCATTGCGATTCTCCCTTTTCCTCGTTCTCTATTCCTAAGCGCGCTTGCCCGTTGCCTTGTGTCGAATTTCGACACGCCGCGTTTCAACAGCGACTTCGCAGGCATCGCGGGATCACGTTCGAACGATCCGCGCCAAAGGAATACGAAAAAGCACTGGCGCAGGCTATGCCCTGCGCGGTGAAAACCATTCATGTTGATTATGACCTAAGAGTGTCACATTTGCCGTCCAGCAGGGATTGCCAGCACCGGTCATGCACCCTATCTTGGGGATAACTCGAAAATGGAGGGCGTGACCAATGGCGCCCAAGCGTCCCAAAGGTGCGGGCGTGTTCCCGAAAGCGGTAGTAGCCCCCGTGCCATCCCCCGTGGATCCGGCAAGCCTGTATGCGGCGCTGGACCTCGGTACAAATAGTTGTCGGATGCTGATTGCCCAGCCAAAGGGCAGTCAGTTTCACGTCGTGGACAGCTTCTCGAAATCGGTGCAGCTGGGCCGGGGGCTGGAAACGTCTGGTCGCCTAAGCCGTTCATCCATGGCGCGGACGATCCAAGCCCTGCGTATTTGCCGTAAAAAACTGATCAAACATGATGTGAAACGGATGCGACTTGTCGCGACCGAAGCCTGTCGTCGCGCCTCGAACGGTAAGAACTTCATGGCCAGTATCCGGCGCGAGACCGGGTTGGATCTGGAGATCATCAAGCCGGAAGAAGAAGCGCGTCTGGCCGTGGTGTCCTGCGCACCTTTGGTGTCCACCAAGACCGAACAGCTTTTGGTGGTGGATATCGGTGGCGGCTCGACCGAGCTTGTCTGGATCGACCTGTCGAAAGTTCCGCCGCTGGATCGTGCGCAATCCATTATGCGGATGGGACGCGGATTTTCGGGTGGTGTGGGCGATTTCCCGGCCGCCAGCGTGGTTGACTGGATTTCGGTTCCATTGGGCGTGGCGACATTGCGCGAGATGTTTGACGATGTGGAAGACGATTCCGGGCGCTATGCGCTGATGTCGGTTCATTTCGAAGAACAGCTGGCCGATTTCAGCCCGTTCCACCATGAACCCCCGCGTGAAGGTTTTCAGATCATTGGCACCTCGGGCACGGTCACAACCGTGGCCGCGACCCACCTGGGCCTGCGTCGCTATGACAGGACCCGCGTTGATGGGCTGCGCATGACCTCGGAACAGATCGAGCGCGTGATCCAAGGGTATCTGGCGATGGGCCCCAAGGGGCGGCGCGTGAACTCGCATATCGGACGGGACCGGCAATCGCTGATCATGTCCGGCGCGGCGATTTTGCAGGCGCTTTTACGGGTCTGGCCGACAGATCGCTTGTCAGTTGCCGATCGTGGCCTTAGAGAAGGCATCCTTTATTCTCAAATGTCCTCGGACGGCGTGTTGGAAGGCGGACCTTTCTGATGTCTCAAGACGGTGGTAACTCCGGCGGCTCCCAAGGGGGCGGCAATAAATATTCAAAACGGACGCGCAAAAGCTCGGGCCGGGGGCAGCGCGATCTGACTGTGAAGGTGAAAACCGCACGGGGCCGTCGCAGTTCGTCGACACGTTGGTTGCAGCGCCAGTTGAATGACCCCTATGTGCAACGCGCTCAGGCCGAGGGCTATCGCGGTCGTGCGGCCTATAAGATCATGGAATTGGACGATAAATACCGGTTCCTTGTGAACGGCGCCCGCGTTGTTGACCTTGGCTGCGCGCCGGGGGGCTGGGCGCAGGTTGCCGTGCCCCGCATCAATGCACTGGGTGAGAAGTCTGGCAAACGCGTCGGCACCTATCTGGGCGTGGATTTGCAAGAGGTCGAACCTTTTGCAGGTGCCCGTTTCGAGCAGCTTGATTTCATGGACGAGGGTGCCGACCAAGTCGTGCGTGACTGGTTGGGCGGCAAAGCGGATGTGGTCATGTCCGATATGGCGGCGTCCAGTTCGGGCCATAAGCAGACCGACCATTTGCGGATCATCTCGCTGTGTGAAGCAGCCGCCTATTTCGCGTTCGACGTGCTGGATGAAGGTGGCACTTTCGTGGCGAAAGTGCTGGCCGGCGGGGCTGAAGGCGAGCTTCAGAAGCTGTTGAAGACAAAGTTCAACAAGGTGATGAACGTAAAACCGCCCTCAAGCCGCTCGGACAGTTCGGAAAAATTCGTGGTCGCGATGGACTATAAGGGCTAAGCCAGATGCCGGGCCACGCGGCGCGTGCTGGCCTTAGCTTGTCGTCTTTTGAACAGCCCCCTAAATCCCATCGTGACACAAAGTATTCAAAATGAATGTACCGCCCGTGCGCATCGCCGGGCGCAGATCTGAAAGGTGCAACATGCGCGCACAACCTCAAGCCAGCCATTTCATCAATGGTGCCTATGTCGAAGACACGGCAGGTGCAGAAATCGATGTGATCTTCCCCGCCACCGGCGAGGTTATTGCAAAGCTGCATTCCGCAACCCCTGCAATCATCGAACAGGCCATCACATCGTCGTTGGCAGCGCAGGCGGACTGGGAAGCGATGACCGGAACCGAGCGTGGACGCATTCTGCGCCGCGCTGCTGACATCATTCGCGAGCGCAACCACGACCTGTCGGTGCTTGAGACACTCGACACCGGTAAGCCGTATCAGGAAACCAGCGTTGCCGATGCGACCTCGGGTGCGGATGCGCTGGAGTATTTTGGCGGTTTGGCAGGGTCGCTGACAGGCGAACACATCCAGATGCCAGACGGGGATTTCGTCTATACGCGCCGTGAAGCGCTTGGGGTTTGCGTTGGCATCGGCGCGTGGAACTATCCGACCCAGATCGCCTGCTGGAAAGCCGCACCTGCATTGGCCTGTGGCAACACATCGATCTTCAAACCCTCTGAAACCACACCGCTTTCTGCGTTGAAAGTGGCCGAGATCATGATCGAAGCGGGCGCGCCGGCGGGTATCTTCAATGTCATCCAAGGCTATGGTGATGTGGGCGCTGCGCTGGTCACCGACCCGCGTGTGGCCAAGGTTTCCCTGACCGGATCGGTGCCAACTGGCCGCAAGGTTTATGCTGCCGCCGCAGAAGGCATGAAACATGTCACGATGGAGCTGGGCGGCAAGTCACCGATGATCGTCTTTGACGACGCCGATGTGGACAAAGCCGTCTCGGGCGCCATTCTGGGCAACTTCTATTCGTCGGGGCAGGTCTGTTCGAACGGCACGCGCGTGTTTGTGCAGAAAGGCATCAAGGAAGCGTTTTTGAAGCGCCTTTCTGAGCGTCTGGAGGGCGCTGTGATTGGCGATCCGCTGGACCCCGAAACATCGTTCGGACCGATGGTCAGTGAAGGGCAGATGAATATCGTTATGAACTATATCGAGAAGGGCAAGGAAGAGGGCGCGCGTCTGGCCTTCGGCGGTGCCCGCATCGACGGCGACGGGTTCTATCTGCAGCCCACGGTCTTTGCGGATGTGACTGACGATATGACGATCGCCCGTGAAGAGATCTTTGGGCCAGTCATGTCGGTTCTGGATTTCGAGGACGAAGACGAGGTGATGGCCCGGGCCAATGACACCGAATTCGGTCTGGCCGCTGGTGTGTTCACCAACGACTTGACCCGCGCGCACCGCGTGGTTGCCGGGTTCGAGGCAGGCACCTGCTTTATCAACACTTATAATGATGCGCCGGTTGAGGCGCCGTTTGGTGGCTCCAAAGCTTCGGGCGTCGGGCGTGAAAACTCGAAAGCAGCGATCGAACATTACTCCGAGCTGAAGACTGTTTATGTGCGTTTGAGTGATCTGGAAGCGCCGTTCTAAGCTACAATAGCGGGGTGAGGGGCGTTGCCCCTCGCGCATGCGCGCTCACCCCAGGATATTTTGAACAAGAAAAAGTGCGCAGCTATTGGTTGCGCGTTTTTTGTGGGTGTATCGGAGTGGTTGGTTACTGGAGGACGGGCCTGTTGTCAGGCGTCGCGTTCTGCGATTTGCTTGACCTCGGGCGCCAGTTCGAACCGCCATTTGCGCAGCGGGCCTGCCATGACGTTCAAATAATACATCTCGAACCCATAAGGTGCGCCGCAGGGGTGGTGGCCCTTGGGCACGCAAACAACATCGCCATCAGAAACAGCCATCGTTTCATCCAAGGATCCGTCGTCAGTATAGACGCGCTGTATGCCAAACCCATCCGCCGGGTTCAGTCGGTGGTAATAGGTTTCTTCCAGATAGGTGATGTGCGGGTAGTCGTCTTCGTCATGCCGATGGCTGGGGTACGAGGACCAGTTGCCCGCAGGCGTGAATACCTCGGTCACCAGCAGGCTGTCGCAGAAATCTTCTGCCTCCATCGCGATGTTGTTGATGTAGCGTGTATTTGCGCCAGTTCCGCGTTGGGTCAGGGTGATCCCGTCCGGGCCGATTTTGCGGGCAGGATGACCACCTTTGCCCGGGGCCGCGCAGACGGCGATCACGCAATCCGTCTGGGCCGCGACCTGCCAGTCGCTGCCATTGGGCAGATACAGGCTGTGGGGCGGGGTCTTTTCGAACACGTTCATGCGGTCGCCCAAAACACCCCAATCCTGCCCTGCACCGGTGATTGCGGCCTTGCCTTCGACCATGACCAGAATGACCTCATTCTCGCCAGTGGCGTCGGACACGCTGTCGCCCGCCTTCAGCTTGTGAAGGCCAAACCCGACATAGGTCCAGTCCGCGCTTTCGGGCGTGATGTCATGGACCTTGCCATTGGACCGGATGGGTTTGTGCAGTAGCTTTGACATGACGTGTCCTTTAAATTACGAGTGCCCGCCGAGATCCCCGGCGGGCAAAGCTTTTATGCCGATTGCCTGATTTGCAAGGCTAGCAGATCGTTGTGCAGCTTGTCTGTGGCCCATTGCTCGGCAACCGCTTGGCGCAGGATGTCGGCCTGCGTTTGCGGGGCATTGCCTCCGACGGGCGGATCCGTGTCCAGATTGGTCGGAAAGGAATACCCCTCGGCCGTGGCGGCGATTGCGGCTTGCAGGTCCGGCGCGCTGAGCGTGTCCTCCAGCCCCAACAGGGCCGGGAAGATCGCATTGGCCATCGCCTGCCGATCCACGCTTTCCATGGCGCGCCCGAAGGCAGACGAGATCTGGACCAGATTGGCCATACGCTCGATGTCTTCGGTACGGTTTTCGCCTGCTGCGTGGAAGAGCGCGGGGTTGAAGAACACAGCGTCGCCTTTTTCCAGCGGTAATTGGATGCAGGCCTCTTCGAAATATCCGGCAAAGGCCGGATCGTGAAAGGCCAGATAGCCCGGCCCATAGCTTTGCGAGAACGGCAACAGTTTGGTCGGCCCGCTGTCGACCGGCATGTCGCAATGGGCAATCGCGCCTTGCAGGGTCAGGCTTGCAGTCAGCAGATGCGCGTGGGCGGGGAAACGGGCTGCGACCTCGGCGCTTTGGAAGCCAAGATGATAGTCCCGATGCGCCTGCTGCGCTTTGCCACCGGGACGTACCTGATTGACCTGCGCAGTCATCTGATAATGCGGCCCTAGCCAAGCTTCACAGGCCGCGGCAATGGTGGCGTTTCCAAAATACAGCGCAAAGCCTTCCGGGTCGCGCAAACAGTGCTTTTGCAGCGCATTCCAGATCCGATCATTGGCCCCAGCTGCCGCGAAGTGATCCCCTTCGCCCGAGCCGCTGGCCCGTTCGTCGGCGATGATGGCGCGGAACACCCGGGTCGCGCGGTCGATCACCGCAGTGTCTGCATAGGCCGATTTCAGGACGATAACACCGGCACTTTGTCCCAGTACTTTGCCCCATTCGGTCAGCAATCTTTGACGCGCATCCGCATCGGCCAGCGACAGCCGCAGTGCATTCATATCATAGATCGGAACATTCTTCTGAACATCCGCGGCATAGGGCACCATGTCAGGCGTAAGGCTTTGTGAGGTCAGCACCTTGAACTCGTCCAGATCGCAGGACTCGCGATCAAAATAAGGGATATATCCAAGTTCAGTATCTACCATGATAACCTCCATTGTCATGGTTGGTGTTGACCCCAAATGGGGCAGCGAAATCAGGTCTGGATGGTCAGGCCAGACGCAGAGCAGATCGTCTTGATATGTTCATATCCAAGCTTTGAGTACGCATATGGGTTGGCCTTGGCCGGGTCCTGTTCGGCCTCGACAACAATCCAGCCCTGATAGTCGATCGCCGCCAGCTTGTCGGTCACGGCCTGAAAGTCGATACATCCTTCGGGATCGCCGGGCACTGTGAAGGCGCCCGCCACGACGGCATCAAGGAAGCTTTTGTTGTCAGTGCGGATCATCGCGGTCACATCCGGGCGGACGTCCTTGTAATGCACGTGCCGCACCCGATGCCCCCATTTGTCCAATGTGCTCAACACGTCTGCACCGCCGAACTGCAAATGGCCCGTGTCGAACAGAAGCGTGACCTCGTCCGAGCTGCCCTCCATCAGCCAATCCACATCATGCTGATCTTCGATCATCGACCCCATATGGTGGTGATAGGCCAGAACCATGCCCTGATCGGCCATCCATTTTGCCAATTCGGACAGCTTCGCAGCATAGGCCGTGATCTCGTCACGTGTCAGCTTTGGGCGGTTGTTGACGGGCGTGGTCAGATCACCCTGAACCGTATTGGAACACTCGGCATAGACAAGCGCGGGGCTGTCCAAAGCGACGAACTGGTCGACCTGCTGGCGCACTGCGTCGATTTCGTCGGCGACGCTATTCACCATCAGATTGCCCGAGCACCAGCCGCCACACAGCGCGATGTCATTCGCGGCCAGATAGCGGCGCAGACCTTCAGTATCTTGCGGCATGCGGCGTCCGCGTTCGACACCGGTATAGCCGATCTGACGGGCTTCCTGAAGAGCTTGCTCCATGCTGTAAGCCGCTGTCAGGTCGGGCAAGTCATCGTTTTGCCACGCGATGGGGGAGATGCCGATTTTCACGCTCATGGGCTTGCCTTTACTTAGTCCAGATCCGACAGGCGTACCGGTGCGCCGGTCGCCAATGATCGCGTTGCGGCCTCGGCCATTGCAAGCGCATTTACCCCGTCTTGCAGGCTGACGGGGATATCGGCCTTGCCGGTGGCGGCGTCCACAAATGCGCTCCATTCCGCTTTATAGGCGGGCATATAGCGTTCGAGGAAGAAATAGGTGGGCTTGGCCCCGATCACGCCGTCTGCCGTTGATTTTACCACCGTGTTTTCCAGCACATTTTGCGCCTGCAACATGCCTTTGGCCCCTAGAACCTCGATCCGCTGGTCATAGCCAAAGGCGGCGCGGCGCGAGTTCTTGATCACCGCGATCCGGCCATCCGCATAGGTCAGGGTCGCAACGGCGGTGTCTACGTCGCCCGCATCTCCAATTGCGGGATCAACGATGGCGCTGCCTGTCGCCATAATGGTTTGGGGCAGGGCGCCCATGATGAAGTTTGCCATGTCAAAGTCGTGGATCATCATGTCGCGAAACAACCCGCCGGAGACTTTGATGTATTCGATTGGCGGCGGGGCCGGGTCGAACGAGGTGATGGCGAGGAGTTCTGACTTGCCAATTTCACCTGCGTCTAACGCGGCTTTCAAATGCCCAAAATTTGGATCAAAGCGACGGTTGAACCCAACCATGACGGGCTGCCCGCTGTCTTTGGTGGCGTTTAGACAAGCGCGTGCACGATCAAGGCTTAGGTCCACGGGTTTTTCACAGAAGACGGCTTTGCCGGCGGCAGTTGCGGCTTCGATCAGGTCCGAATGGGTGTCGGTGGGCGTCGCGATGACCACTGCATCAATATTGGGGTCCTGCAGGATGTCGTCTGACGTGGCCGTGGCAACGCCATATTGCGAAGCTAGCTTTTCAGCGTTTTCTGCGAACGCGTCCGAAATCGCCACAAGTGCGCTGTCACGGTGTGCGGTGATTGCGGCAGCGTGGACAATGCCAATGCGTCCCGCGCCAAGAAGTCCGATACGAAGCATCATGTCCCCCCAAGGAATCTGTCATTTGCCATACGATGCCGCGTTGTGCACGCGCGTGCAATCAAAATGTGCACGCGCGTGCAAAGTGCTGGTGCAGTAAGGCTCGGCACGTTAGACAGAAGGGAACAAGAAGGGGCGTCATGGCATCCACTCCTAAATCCAAACCGGCCACGGCCGAAGATGTGGCTGAACTGGCCGGTGTATCGCGATGGACGGTTAATCGTGCGTTCAAAAAGGATGCCTCGATTTCGAAGCGCACATTGGATCGGGTGATGAAGGCGGCGGCGCGGCTGGACTATGCTCCGGATCTTTTGGCAGCCAGTCTCGCCTCAGATCGCAGCAATCTGGTGTCGCTTCTGATCGATGATTTTGCCAATCCGCATAAGCTTGTGATGCTCGAAGCACTGACGCGTGTTTTGGGGGCGCATGGGTTGGATGTGTTGTTGGTAAACACTGCCAGCCAGAAAGATACACAGGATGCCCTGCGCACAGCGCGACAGCGGCGGGTGGATGCTGCTGTGTTGATTGGCAGTCAGTTAAGTGACGACCTGATTGCGCAAGCGAAAGGTACGGATCACATTGGAAAACTGATTGTTTTCGCACGCTTGTCGTCAGAAGTTCAGGCGGTTTCGATTTGTGTGGATGATCGATCAGCAATGGCTGTTATGACAGATCACGTCTTGTCTGGCGGGTATAGTCGACCTCTCTTTTTGGCCGGTCCTCAGACACGGTCTGCCCATTTGTTACGCCAGCAGACCTTCGTTGAAGGTTGGCAGTCCGCAACGGGATTTAGGCCAGAAGATCACGTGGTGGGGTCGTATGATCCAAGACAGGCATATCGGCAAGTCACCTCGTTTCTGAAGGGCTGCCCGGAAGACAGCTGGCCGGATGTGATCGTGTGCGAAAATGACGCCTTGGCCGTTGGCACGATTGATGCTTTGCGCCACGAGTTTGGTCGAAATGTTCCGGGCGATTTGGCGGTAACGGGCTTTGACGATACGCCTCAGGCGGCGGATCAAAGCTATCAATTGACGACGTATCGCCAACCCATAAGCGCCATGGCAGAGGCTTTGGCACAGGTCGTTTTGGGGCAACGTGACGAGGTTGGGCTGGATAGGTTCACTGGCGAGTTGGTCATCCGCCGCTCGGCGTGACGCTGGTTAATGATCGTTGTGGCGATCCAGTTGCATCAGTGCCAAGGCCAAGCCTGAGCAGATCGTGACGCCGGTCAACAGGGGCAGGGGCGTGCCGTTGAATGCAAGGCCAACAGGCGCTGCGATGGCAATCGCAGCCATGGTCGGAATTGCGCCGATAACCGCGCTTGCAGTGCCAGCCACATGGCCCAGGGGTTGGATTGCCAAAGCGTTCAGGTTCCCAAAGCTCAATCCGTTCAGGAAAAACAGCGTTGTGGCCCAAAGGCAAAAGACGATCAAAGCAGTCTCGCCTTGTGGCATATAGAACGACCAATAAATCAATGTTAGCCCGGCCAGTACCGTCTGCACGGCAAATCCTGCCTGCGCCAAGCGACGCATTCCAATCCGCATCACAAGACTGGCATTCAGAAGCCCTGAAGCCGCAGAGAATATCGTGATAACGGCAAAGTAAATCGGAAATTTCGTACCCGCCCCCAACACATCGACAAAAATCTGCTGGGCCGAGCTGATAAAGGCCATAAGCTGTGCGAATGCAAAGGTGATGACCCCCATATAGATCAGCGTCACTTTGCTTTTCATCACGATGGCAAAGGCTTTGACTGTCGGGCGCGGAGACAACGGGCGACGGCGGTCGGGGGGGAGGGTTTCTGGCTGGCGCAGCAGAAACCACGTCAAAATGACGATGGCCAGCAGAATATAGGTGGTGAACATATGCCGCCATCCGAAGCCCAGAACGACCCATTGACCGATCAGTGGGGCAATCGCTGGAACCAGTACGAAAAACGTGAACGCCATCGAGTTGACGCGCGCCATTTGCCGCCCCTCATAAAGGTCACGCGTCATGGCCATGCCACAAGTACGCGGCCCCGCGGCCCCAGCACCTTGCACAAAGCGCCAGAACAGAAGCGCCTCAAGCGATTGTGCCCAAAGCGCGGCAAACGCGGCAATCATGTAAAGCGCCATGCCCAGCGCAAGGGACCACCGTCGGCCAATCGAGTCAGACAGGGGCCCAAAAATCAGCTGTCCGGCACCCGCTCCGATTACGAAAGCGCTGATCAACAGCTGCGCGCGATTAACATCCTCGGGCACAAGAAGGGCCGCGATCTCGGGCAGGGCGGGCATGATCGAATCGATCGAAAATGCCACCATCGAAAATAGTGCGGCCATCAGCAGCACATATTCTCGCAAGCTTAATGGTTTGACCGGAGATGCGGGCAGGATGCTCACGAAGCGGGGCCCTCGTCCTCTGTTTCAGCCGCGTCCAATTGGGCTGTGATGTCATCAATCACTTGCTGCCACAGTTTGATGGGTTGCGCGCCTGGAACCACATGCTGGTTGGCAATCAGGAAGGTCGGGACCGAGTTTACGCCCTTGTGACGCGCATCCATATCGCGGGCCAGAAGATCGCTGGCGTCTGATGACGAGTCTAACAGGCGTTTCACCATGTCAGCGTCCATCCCAGCACCTGCCGCGATGTCGCACAGGACATCAGCCTGACCAATGTCTTTGCCATCAACGAAATAGCCGCGGAACAGCCGGTCAACGATTGCGTTTTGCTTGCCTTCCAGCCCAGCCCAGTGAATTAGCCGATGCGCGTTCATCGTGTTTGGCGTGCGCTTAATAGCCTCTAAATTGATGTCGAGGCCGGACGCCGCAGCTTCTTCGATCACGGGCAAATACGCTTTGACGGCTTTCTCCTTGCCGCCGAATTTGCCTTCCAGATAGGCGCGCCGATCCATGCCTTCGGGCGGCATTTCCGGGTTCAGTTGGAACGGGTGCCAATGGACCTGAAACGGATGATCCGGGCGCGACTCCAATGCGAAATCAAGGCGAGTCTTGCCAATGTAACACCACGGGCAAATTGGGTCAGAAAAAATGTCCAGGCGGATCATAAATTACTCCTATGGCGGTTAGCTCTATCTGGGATTGACAGGGATGGGAAGAGCTCACTTGTTTTTTGTGTCATTTGCAACGATCAGCCGACGCAAAGCGGCGCGCGACAACTTGTTATTGGTAGATCTGGGCAGAGCGTTTACGGCTCGAAACAGCCTTGGGCATTTGTAGTGAGCCAGCAGAGAATGAGCATGGCGCGTCAACTCCTCCTCGGCGATTGGGGCGTCTGACGGGATATAGAAGCAGCCAATCACGGATGCATCGGCTTTCACGGAAATTTCAATACAGGCGGCTTCGCTGATGCCGGGATGCAGGGTCATGGCGGTTTCGACTTCGATTGGCGAGACGCGGTAGCCGCCAGCATTCATGATGTCATCACCGCGCCCGTCATAGATGAACGCGCCTGCTTGCGTCATTGATACGCTGTCACCAGTTAGAAACCAGTCGCTTAAGAACTTGTCCGCTGTCGCTTCGGGTGCATTCAGGTACTCAAGCATCAAGCCGGGATCGCTGCGATGGATGGCCAGTGTTCCGGTGGTGCCAACGGGAACGGGTGAGCCGCTTCTGTCCAGAACCGCCAAATGGCGACCTGTTTGCCCAAAGCCCAGCGCGCCGTCTGGCGCGGGCTTTGACGGGGACCCCGATATGAAGGTCGAGCATTCTGACATGCCAAATGCTTCGTGAATTGGGGTGTGGGTCTGCTCCTCCCACCGGGTGCGGGTGATTTCGGGCAGTTTTTCGCCGGCGGACAGGCCATGGCGCAGGTGGGGCAGCGTCGGCAGCGTCGCTTTCAATATTTGGCGATATACGCCGGGGGCTGCCGCGAAAATCGAGACGTTTTCGCGGGACAACAGCGCCGAAAGGTCATTGGGTGTGTTGCCTGCGGCCGGGATTAAAGCGGTTGCGCCAACAGACCATGGATCCATCAACCCCGTGCCCAGTGTGTAAGTCCAGTTAAAGGCACCTGCATGCATGACGCGGTCGTTTTCGGTGATTCCATACCAGCCGTCCCACATCATTTGACGTGCCCAGATGGCGCGATGTGCGTGCAGCACGGCACGCGCTTGCCCCGAGGTGCCAGAGGTGAAGATAATATAAGCAGGTCGTTCCGGGCATCCTTGGTGATAGGCGGCTGGGGAAAGGTCCGTGAAGCCATGCAGGGTCTTCGTCTCAATCACGCTGCAGGGGGCGGGATCAGGCAATGCGATGCCGGGTTCTGCGATGATCAGAGACGGGGTGACCAGCTTGGCCATGCGCGTGATTTCCGATCCGGTCAGCTGGGACGAACTGGGGATAGGAACCAGCCCGGCCGCAATGGCCCCTAGAAACCCCAACGGAAAGTCCACCGTGTTGCCCAGCCGAAGCAGCACGCGATCTCCGGGCTGCAAGCCTTGGTCCAGCAGACCTGTCGCAACGCCCAAAACAGCACGTTCAAGCTGCGCATATGTCCAGCGCGCATTTGGTAAGGTGTCAGCCGACACGATCTCTAACGCGATCTTGCCCCCTAAACGGGCTGCATGTTGCAGCACATATTGTGCCATGTTGAACGACGCGGGAGCGGGTGGCAGCGGTGACGAAGGTCTTAATTCCGAGATCATAAGTCTGATGTGCCAAGGGTTGGTCCCGGATGCAAGCCGTGCGGTTGCATCGCGACAGATTGTCTGTATTCAAGGGACATGACCAAGACCAACCAACCCAGCCTGATCAAGCTTGCCCGTGAAACCGGGGAAGATCTGCCCGACCCCAGCCCGTTGAACTTGGGCGAGCGTGTGCGCGAGCTTCGTAAGTCGCGTGGTTGGACGTTGGAACAGGCAGCGGGGCAAGCCGGGCTTGCGCGCTCCACCCTGTCCAAGATCGAGAACGGTCAGATGTCGCCAACCTATGAGGCGTTGAAGAAGCTGGCCGTTGGGCTTGAGATCTCGGTGCCGCAGCTGTTTACCGCGCCCAAATCTGCGCAGGTCTCGGGCCGGATGGTGGTCACAAAATCCGGCGATGGAAACGAACACCCCACCGCCACTTACGAGCATGAGATCCTGGCGGGCGCGCTGACCAAGAAGTCTATGCTGCCCTACCGCGCCCGTGTTCGTGCGCGTTCGTTTGACGAATTCGACGGCTGGGTGCGTCATGATGGTGAAGAGTTTCTGTATGTGCTGACCGGAGCCGTGCGTCTGATTACCGAGTTCTATGAACCGGTTGAAATGCGTCGCGGCGACAGTGCTTATTACGACGCCTCGATGGGGCATAACGTGGTTTCGGTCAGCGAAGAGGATGCGATGATCCTGTGGGTGACCTCGCTGACCTAAGGGTCAGGCTTCGGGAAACCAGTGGCGTGTGCGGTTGGCAATGGCGACCAGCGACAGCATCACTGGCACCTCGACCAAGACGCCGACCACTGTGGCCAGCGCCGCGCCCGAGTTCAGCCCGAACAGCGAGATTGCCACCGCCACTGCCAGTTCGAAGAAGTTTGACGTACCGATCATGCAGGCTGGTGCCGCGATGTTGTGCGGCAGCTTCATCGCCTTCGCCGCACCATAAGCAATGGCGAAGATGCCATAGGTCTGGATCAGCAGGGGCATTGCAATCAGGACAATCGCCAACGGTTTCGCCAAAATAGTTTGCGCTTGAAATCCAAAGAGCAGCACCACAGTGGCAAGCAGCCCCACGACCGACCATGGCTTTAGGCGGGCGAGGAAGGCGTCTAGCTGGGCTTCTCCGTTCTTCGCCAGCCGTGCTCGCGTCACGATCCCGGCGGCAAGCGGCAGAACCACGTAAAGAATTACCGAGAGCACCAATGTTTCCCACGGGACGGTGACGTCCGAAATGCCCAGCAGGAAGGCGGCAATGGGGGCGAAGGCGAAGATCATGATCACGTCATTCACGCTGACCTGAACCAGCGTATAGGCCGGGTCGCCCTTGGTCAGCTGGCTCCAGACAAAGACCATGGCTGTGCAGGGGGCCACACCCAGCAGGATCATGCCCGCGATGTATTCATTGGCGGTTTCGGGCTCGACAAGCCCGGCAAAGATCACACGGAAGAACAGCCAGCCAAGGGCGGCCATGGTGAAGGGCTTGATCAGCCAGTTGATCACCAGCGTCAGCACCAGCCCCTTGGGGCGGCGGCCAATGTCTTTGATCGATGCGAAGTCGACCTGCACCATCATCGGATAGATCATCACCCAGATCAGCACGGCGACCACAAGGTTCACCTTGGAAATCTCAAGCGCAGCGATGGTTTGGAAAAGGCTGGGCATCAGATTGCCCAGAAGAACGCCTGCAATGATGCTTAAAGCGACCCAGACGGACAGGAAACGTTCGAAAATACCCATGTGACCTCCGGGCGGCGGATGTTCGCGTTATGCGATGCGTAGTCGCCGCCCGAAATCAGTTCAAGCTTATTCGTCGTACCACCAGATTTCCGGCTGGAAGCCCAGATAATCGCCATACATCGGAATGCGCTGGGGGAAGTGCAGTTCCTTGGCATGGGCGATCCACGAGACATCGCGATACCAGATCGGAATGACATATCGACCGGCCATCAGCAGGCGATCCAGCGCCTTGGTGGCGGAGCGGAAATCCTCTTGCGACTGTGCGGATGGGATCGCGTCGATCATCGCATCAATAGCCGGGCTTTTCACGCCCATCAGGTTGCGGCTGCCAACTTCATCTGCGGCAGCACTGCCCCAGTTGAACTTCTGTTCGTTGCCCGGCGACAAGGACGCGCTGCGCTCGATATAGGTCATATCGAAGTCAAATGCCCGGGTGCGTTCCTTGTATTGGGCGCTGTCGATCGAGGTGACTGAGGGCGTGATCCCCATCCGGCTCAGCGCGGCCATGAAAATATCCATGGTCTGGCGGGTCTCATTTGCACCTTGCTGAAGAACGATTTCGAATGTGAAGGGCGCGCCTGCCGCGTTTTTCATTTGGCCGTCCTGGACCGTCCAACCCGCGTCCTCCATCAGGGCTATGGCCTTGCGAAGGCCGGCGCGGTTACGCTCGGATCCGTCGGAAACGGGCAGGGCATAGCCATCAAGAACGTCAGCCGGGATCTGGTCCGCGAAGGGTTCCAGAAGGGCACGGACTTTGCCTTCGGCCGGGGCGCCGACGTCCATGCCCAGAACCGAGTTGCCGAAATAGCTGGGGATCCGCTTGCGGTCGCCGTCATTGATCGTCTGGTTGATGAACTCATAGTTAAACGCGTGGATCATCGCGTCGCGAACGCGGATATCTGCGAAAACTGGGTTGCGCGTGTTCATCACATAGCCCCACAGCCCGCTGGGACGCTGGTGCTTGATCTCAGACAGAACCACATCACCTGACTGAACTGCGGGGAAATCAAACTGCGTGGCCCATTTCTGCGCGTTGAATTCGCGGTGAGTGTTGGCTTCGCCAGCTTTGAACGCCTCAAACGTCACGCCGCCATCGCCGTAATAGTCAAAGCGAATCTCATCCAGATTGGCCTGACCTTTCATAAAGGGAACGTCCTTGCCCCAGTAATCGGGGTTGCGTTTCAGGGTCAGATATCGGCCCGGCTCGAAATCCCCGATTGTGTAAGGGCCCGAGGTGATGGGCAGTACGTCGATGCCAGATGCCTCGAAATCTTTGCCTTCCCATTGTGCCTTTTTCAGGATCGGGCGCATGCCCGCCAGCAAAACCAGTTCGCGATTGTCTTCTGTGAAGGTGAACTTCACGCTGCGTGGACCCGTCTGTTCAAGCGTCTCGACCTGTTTCCAGAACCCGTGATATCGGGGATGGCCGATGGTGCCTAAAGTCTCGTAGGACCACATGACATCTTCGACCGTGACGGGCGACCCATCCGAGAACGCGGCTTCCTCGCGCAAGGTGAACTCGACCCAGCTGCGATCGCCGTCGGTTTCGATAGTCTCGGCCAGCAGGCCGTACAGCGTGAACGGCTCGTCCCAACTGCGGCCCATCAGGCTTTCAGCCAGCATGAAGCGCAGCTGCCACGGGGTGCTGCCCTTACGAATATAGGGATGCAAACTGTCAAAGCCGCCCGATTCTGCGAAGACAATGCGCCCGCCTTTAGGCGCGTCCGGGTTCACATGCGGCATTGCCGCAAAGTCGGCGGGCAGGGCGGGGGCACCGTACATGGCAATGCCATGTTGCGGTTCGGCATGCGTAGCCAACGCCGCCGACAACGTCACCGCGCCGGTTGCGATGATGCCACGAAGCTTTTGGGGTAGAATTATTCTCATTGCGCTGTGATCCTTCACATCCCGGATTTACTTGGGGCCTGATTTATTTGGGGCCTGATTTAGTTAGACAAAGACTAGAGGTGGAAAACAGTCTTTTCAAACTTTTAGCTTGGATAAAGGCGCCCAACCGCTTATAAAGAATGCACTGCTCGATAGGTTTCTTGCCTGTATGAAACCTGCCTCAATAACTTTGCGCCCGCCTTGTGCGGGCGTTTTTTTTATGGCGAATCCGGGTGGTGAGCTCAAAACAGAAGCCGTCACGCGACACTGAAGAATCGGGTGATTCCAAAGGCGAATTTCCCCGCGCAAAAGCACTGGTACCTTGGATTCCTTGCGTTATGCTGCACTGCAACAGATTTCATGACGTGGATAAGGAACGCAGTTATGGCCATTACAACTTCGCTGGAAGGTAAAACCGCCGTCATCACGGGTTCGAATTCAGGCATTGGCCTTGGCGTCGCGCGAGAGCTTGCGCGCGCAGGTGCGGATGTTGTCCTGAACTCCTTCACCGATTCGCCCGACGATCACGCCATTGCGGACGCTGTCGCGAAAGAATTTGGTGTAAACGCGCGATATGTGCAGGCGGACATGTCCAAAGCCGAAGATTGCCGCGCACTGATTGAAAAGGCCGGGCGCTGCGACATTCTGGTGAACAATGCAGGCATTCAGCACGTCGCCCCGGTTGAAGAGTTTCCGGTCGACAAATGGAATGCAATCATCGCCATTAACATGAGCTCGGCTTTTCACACCACGGCGGCAGCGGTTCCGCAGATGCGCGCCAACGGGTGGGGACGGGTGATCAATGTTGCCTCGGCACACGGGTTGACCGCGTCGCCCTATAAATCCGCCTATGTCGCAGCCAAGCATGGTGTGGTGGGCCTGACCAAGACCGTGGCCTTGGAAACAGCCGAAGATCCGATCACCGTGAACGCAATTTGTCCGGGTTATGTGCTGACCCCGCTGGTGGAAAGCCAAATCCCAGACACGATGCGTGAATATGATATGTCGCGCGAAGACGTCATCAAAAATGTCATGTTGAAGCGCCAGCCGTCGAAAGAGTTCGCAACGGTCGAGCAGATGGGCGGAACCGCCATTTTCTTGTGCTCGGATGCGGGTGCTCAGATCACCGGGACGACGATCTCGGTCGATGGCGGCTGGACGGCTCTTTAAATCATGGCCTCGCCCAAGCGTATAAATCTGGCGCTCCAAGGGGGCGGTGCACATGGTGCCTTCACTTGGGGCGTGCTCGATTGCCTGTTGGAAGATGAAGGGATCGAGATTGCTGCGATTACCGGAACTTCAGCGGGCGCATTGAATGGTGCAGCGCTGAAGGCGGGGCTGGTGTCGGATGGTAAGGGCGAGGACCGCGATGCGGCACGGGCATCTCTGGATGCACTGTGGCATCGGTTGGCGGGCGTAAATGACCTGCGTTTGACCACTTGGTTTGCGCAGTTTGCACCGCATAGTGACAT
Organism: Aliiroseovarius halocynthiae; assembly: GCF_007004645.1. Lineage (GTDB taxonomy): Bacteria > Pseudomonadota > Alphaproteobacteria > Rhodobacterales > Rhodobacteraceae > Aliiroseovarius > Aliiroseovarius halocynthiae. Next base: position 1,170,565 of record NZ_ML660019.1, read on the forward strand.
GATCAGTCAGGCGCTTGAAGCAACGCCGATCTTTGCATGGGCTGATATGGCCAGCCGGATGGTCAGCCCTTATGATTACGGTCTTTTCTACGCGAACCCGCTGAAACCTGTGGTCGAGGTATTCGACTATGATCAGGTTTGCGCCCATACCGGTCCGCAGCTTTATGTTTCGGCCACCAATGTGCGCACGGGTAAGATCCGGGTGTTCCAAGGGGACGAGATCTCGACCGAGGCGATATTGGCATCGGCCTGTTTGCCAACCTTGTTCAAGGCGGTCGAACTTGAGGATCCCAAAACAGGCACGGTCGAGGCTTACTGGGATGGCGGCTATACCGGCAACCCAGCGCTGTTTCCGCTGTTTAACCGTGCACTACCCGCCGACGTGGTGGTAGTGAACATCAACCCTTTGTTCCGGCCGGACATCCCGACCTCTGGCCAGGACATTCAAAACCGCATCAACGAGATCAGCTTCAATTCATCGCTCCTGCGCGAGTTGCGGGCGATCCGCTTCGTCAAACGTCTGATTGAGGAAGGTCAGATGTCGTCAGACCAGATGCGTGATGTGTTGGTGCATATGATCGCAGATGATGCCTTGATGCGGGACCTGTCGGTGGCCACGAAGCTCATTCCCGCGGCGGTAATGCTGTCGCGGTTGAAAGAGGCCGGGCGCAAAGCGGCCAAGACCTTCTTGGCGGCGCATCGCGGGGATCTGAACACTAGAAGTACGGTGGATCTGGAAGAGATGTTTGGTTAGTTCGGTGCCCTGGTCACGACGCCCCACTGTTGCGCCTCCATAGTTGTCGGCAACGCAATAGCACCGCACAGATCGCGGGCGCTATAGTCTCGAGAAATGATGGAAGGGCTGCGTTCTTACAAACTCTGTTTGTGACCTTGGAGACCTATATACGATGGAAGTCGGTTCCTGATTGATTCAGCCATGATCCCCCCTGCTGCCAAAAGCTTTGAAGCCCCTCAACAATAGTACCACCCGCAGGCCCAAACAAATACCCGACCGCACTGGTAATAGCGACGCCACCAGCCGCTCCCAACGCGCCCACCAGAATCTGGCCTTTGGCACTTGGCATATTTTGGATAATACATGTAAGCCGTTCGATTTCTTCCTTTTGCTGCTCGATAATGGCTACAAGCCGTTCAACATCGTTTTCCCCGTGCTTCTGCTGCTGCATCGTATGCCCCAAGACACGCAAAGCGACAGCGAAATCAATAAATACGCTTCCGTCGTCTGGGTCATTTAGGCGGGCCTCTTGGACCGAGACTTCGATTTGTTGTGCCGTGTGCAGCGCTACTTGAGCACAGCTCGGTGCTGTGCGCAGTAGGAAACGGACATGTTCACGCAGCCCAGTGCTTCCGCTAGGGGGCGATGGCCGTTTCGGGTTCGCTTGATACGCGGCTTCCTCATTCATGGTATGACGTTCTTCCGAATAGGCGGAAGCCTTTGCGACACCATGAGCGATGAAATTTACGGCATCATATCGAGTAATACCTTGCTCTAGCAGAAAGTAGGCAGCGTTGGACTCCCTTTCTGCGAAGATCGCGACCAAGACGTTCGCTCCAGTCACTTCTGTTCGTCCCGAGCTCTGAACATGGATTGCGGCGCGTTGGATAACCCTCTGAAATGCAGCTGAAGGAACGGCTTCTGTTTCATCTTCTTCGATCAGCGATGCGAGATCATTATCAACAAAGCTTTCGATAGTTTCTTTTAGTTCGGGAACGTCTACCGCGCAGGCAAGAAGCACACGGTTGGCAGCCGGTTCATCTGCGAGGGACAGAAGCAGGTGCTCAAGCGTCGAAATGCTATGGTGCCGGTCATTGGCAAGTGCCAACGCGTGGTGAATGGATTTTTCTAGTGGAGGTGAGAAACTGGGCATTCTGAAAGTGTATTCATTCTTGGGTCAAATTATGAATATACTCTCATTGCTGACTGCCCAATATGCAAGAACGATTTGGGATCGATGTTTTGCTAGGGCTTAGTGTAGCGTGCCATTCAGAACACCTAGTAACAGCTTTGCGGCAATCGCCCACATAACTCCGCCGATGATCACATCAAGCCCGCGCCACGACGCGGGTTTTTGCATCACCGGGGCCAAGAAGCGTGCGCCATAGCCCAGCGAAAAGAAGAAGACGAAGCTGGCAATGACCGCCCCGGTGCCAAAGGTGATCCGGGTGGGCCAGTCGGGATAGGATGTGGAAATCGCCCCGATCAGACCCAGCGTGTCCAAATAGACATGGGGATTGGCCCACGTGAACGCAGCAGCGATGGCCAACGTTGCCCACAGCCCGCGCGACTGACCCGCGATTTCCATGGCATAGTCGCCTTTCCACGCGGCCCAAAAACGCATCAATCCATAGACAAATAAAAAGCCCGCACCTGCAAGCGCCATGACCGTGGGCAGGGATGGCATCGCTTGGACCAGCGCACCAAATCCTGCAACGCCGGCTGCAATCAAGATTGCATCCGAGGTTGCACAGAACAGGCACAGCCAGAATACATGTTTCTTCATCAGCCCCTGGCGCAGAACGAAGGCGTTCTGCGCCCCGATCGCCAGGATCAGAGAGAACCCAGTGGCAAAGCCGGTCAGGGCAGGGGCAAGGGTCATGTGTCGGGGGTCTCTTCCGGCGGCTGGCTCGGGTCTTTGGAATTCGGATAGACCAGCCCGGCCGAGATTACCAATTTCGCGGCGTCTTCAACCGACATGTCCAGTTCGACCACGGAATGGCGCGGTACGAACAGTAGAAAGCCCGAGGTCGGGTTCGGCGTGGTCGGCAAAAAGACCGAAATGATATCTTCGTTCACCGGAATACGCGCGTCGATTTCGCCCTTTGCTTTGGTCGAGATGAAGGCAATTGCCCAGATCCCTTTGCGGGGGTATTCGACCAAACAGGCTTTGTCGAACTTGGTGTCTGTGGATTGGCTGAACACAGTCTCAGCGATCTGCTTCAGCCCGTTATAAAGGGAACGCACAACAGGCATACGGTCCACCAATCCCTCACCCCATGACAGGAATGACCGGCCAATCAGCCCCTTGGTGATCCAGCCGACCAACACGGTGAATATCAGGAATACCACCACGCCAAGACCGCGCACGTTGACACGCACATCTTCGCCAAACAGCATCTTGAACCACTCGCTGTCGCCAAAGAACCGGTCAATCAGCGCATCCGGGTGATAAACACCGGGCACGAAGGGCAGAACCCAACTGTCGATCCAGCCCACGAAGGTCCATATCAGCCAGATGGTGATGGCGATGGGAACCACGACGACAAGTCCCGCAAGGAAGTTGTTGCGCAGACCTGTAAAAGGGCGCCACTTACGCCTGTTCTGGTCGTTGTTTTCGCTCATGTAGGAGGGTTCCCATTTCGTCTCGCGTGAAACTTATGTGCTCGAAGCGGGATCGGCAATAGCGCGCGTCATCAAATTCGCGGATGAAGTTGGGAATTTCAGGGGCTTGATCGTACTGCGCGTGGGTTGGGGCTGGACGACATGTTACCGATACGCCTATCACTTTCTTATGTGATCCAATCAGAAAGTAGCCACCCTGAAATGACTGCGCCCAGCCAAATTTCCGTATCTGACCTGACTGAAGCACAGGCGAAAGACGAACTTACACGCTTGGCCCAGCTTCTGGCCTTAGCGAATGTGGCCTATCACGGCAAAGATACCCCCGAGATTTCGGATGCGGATTACGATGCGGCCAAACGCCGTAATGCGGAAATTGAAGAGCGCTTCGCGCACCTGAAGCACGTCGACAGCGCGTCCGATCAGGTTGGGGCGGCACCGTCTGACGGGTTCGGGAAGATTACGCATGAAGTGCGGATGCTTTCGCTGGGTAACGCCTTTACTGATGAAGATGTCGAAGAATTTACTGGGCGTATCCGGTCGTTTCTGGGGCTTCCCGATGATGCGCCCTTGGCCCTGACTGCCGAGCCAAAGATCGACGGTCTGTCCCTGTCGATTCGTTACGAGCAGGGCAAACTGGTTCACGCGGTCACGCGCGGGGACGGATCTGTCGGTGAAAATGTCACGGAAAATGCGCTGACAATCAAAGACATACCGCGGGTTCTTAAGGGTGCTCCGGATGTGCTTGAGGTACGAGGCGAAGTCTACATGTCCCATGACGACTTCGCGGATCTGAATGCGCGCTACGCGGAGCGCGGGGGCAAAGCCTTTGCCAACCCACGCAATGCGGCTGCGGGGTCTCTGCGCCAGTTGGATGCGACGATAACGGCAGATCGGCCCTTGCGTTTCTTCGCCTATGCTTGGGGTGCGCTGTCCGCACCGCTGACCGAGACCCAGATGGGCGCGGTCGAGCGGCTGGCGCAGCTTGGGTTCCAGACCAACCCTCTGACGCAGCGATTCACCGATCTGAAAGACCTGCTGACGCATTATCGCAGCATCGAAGCGCAGCGGGCCACGCTGGGCTATGACATTGACGGAGTGGTCTACAAAGTGGACGATCTTGCGCTTCAGGCGCGGCTTGGTTTCCGCTCGACCACGCCACGTTGGGCGATTGCGCATAAATTCCCGGCCGAGAAGGCTTGGACACGGCTAGAGGCGATCGACATTCAGGTCGGGCGCACCGGTGCGCTGTCTCCGGTCGCGCGGCTGCATCCGGTAACTGTGGGCGGTGTGGTCGTGTCCAACGCCACACTTCATAACGAGGACTACATCGCGGGGCGCGACAACACAGGCGGAGAAATCCGGGGCGGCAAGGATATACGCGTTGGCGATTGGGTCGAAGTCTATCGCGCGGGCGATGTGATCCCCAAGATCTCGGACGTTGATCTGTCCAAGCGGCCTGATGATGCGCAAGCCTATGAGTTTCCAGAAACCTGCCCGGAATGCGGATCAGATGCGATCCGCGATGAAGGTGACGCGGTGCGCCGCTGTACCGGGGGCATCACTTGCCCGGCGCAGGCAGTTGAAAAGCTGAAGCACTTCGTGTCGCGTGGGGCGTTTGATATTGACGGGTTGGGTGCCAAACAGGTCGAGATGTTCTATCACGATGAGGTTCTGCCCATCCGTGAACCGGCCGATATTTTCACGCTAAAGACTCGTGATGCCGGGCAGCTGGCGCGGTTGAAGAACCGCGACGGCTGGGGCGAGAAAAGCGCCGAGAAGCTGTTCGTTGCGATTGAGGAGCGGCGTGTAATTCCCTTGAATAAAGTGATTTTTGCGCTTGGTATTCGACATGTGGGCGAAAGTGCGGGCAATCTTTTGGCGCGCCACTATGGCACGTGGGATGCGTTCGAGACCGCCGTGACCGCCGCCAAGCCTGACACGCCCGAATGGGACGATTTGGTGTCCATCGACGGTGTGGGTGCGGTGATGGCAGGGTCACTGGTCGCGGCCTTCGCGCAAGAGCGCGAGCGCGCCTCGATCGACCGTTTGGTCACCGAATTGGACATTCAATCTGTTGAAGCGCCGAAAGCCGATGGAAGCCCTGTCGCGGGCAAGGTCGTCGTCTTCACCGGTTCACTAGAAAAAATGACCCGCGCGGAAGCCAAGGCGCGGGCTGAATCCCTTGGGGCGAAGGTCTCGGGTTCGGTGTCTGGCAAAACGGACCTTTTGGTGGCCGGGCCCGGTGCAGGATCGAAAGCAAAAAAAGCCGCGGATCTGGGCGTCGAAACCATTGACGAAGACGGCTGGCTTGAGCTGATCGGGGACGCCTGATGTCGAACCGGCCCGAAATCCTGTTCCCTTTGTTCGCCAAGCTGGAAACGCTGGGCGGGATCGGGCCGAAGACGGCGAAGTCGCTGGAAACGCTTGGGATCACTCTTCCACGTGACCTTCTGTTCTGGCTTCCCCATGCGGGGATTGACCGGAAATTTCGTGCTTCTGTCACCGAGGTTCAGCCGGGTGATATGGCCACGGTCGAAGTTGAAGTCGGCCCGCATCGCCCGGGCCGGTCGCGCAATGCACCCTATCGGGTCGAGGTTTCGGACCCACTGACCACGTTTGAATTGGTGTTCTTTCACGCCAATTCGAATTGGCTGGAACAACAGCTTCCCGCGGGTGGGAACCGCGTGATCTCGGGCAAGGTCGAACATTTCGAAGGGCGTGCGCAGATTGTACATCCAGACTTCATCCTGCCGCCGGGCGAGGTCGGGCAGATCCCTGACTTCGAACCCGTTTATCGCCTGACGGCGGGCGTGACAGGCAAGACGGTGATCAAGGGGGTGGGCGACATCCTGACCCGTCTGCCAATGCTGCAGGAATGGATCGATCCTGCGCTGAAGGAACGTGAGCATTGGCCGGACTGGCACGAAGCCTTGCCAGCGGCTCATGCGCCGGACGGCCCGGATGATCTGTCGCCGCAATCACCAGCGCGCCGTCGACTGGCCTATGACGAATTCTTTGCGCATCAACTGACGCTCGCCTTGGCACGCGCGACTGTGCGCCGTGGCAAAGGGCGCGTCAGCATTGGCACCGGTGCGTTACGCGACAAAGTATTGTCCGCGCTGCCCTATACGCCCACAGGCGCACAATCCCGCGCGGTTGACGAGATCGAAGCGGATATGGCTGCGGGAACCCGGATGAACCGCTTGCTTCAGGGCGACGTGGGGGCGGGCAAGACGCTGGTTGCACTGATGTCGCTGCTGATCGCCGTCGAGGCGGGCGGGCAGGGCGTCATGATGGCTCCCACTGAAATCTTGGCGCGTCAGCATCTGGAAGGGTTGCGTCCGCTGGCCGAGGAAGCAGGTGTCGTGGTCGAGATCCTGACCGGGCGCGACAAGGGTGCTGAACGTCGCCGTAAGCTTGAGGCGTTGAAGGCCGGCGATATTCACATTCTGGTAGGCACGCATGCGGTGTTCCAGAAAGATGTGGAGTTTCAAGACCTTCGCCTTGCTGTCGTGGACGAGCAACATCGGTTTGGAGTGGCCCAACGGATGGAGCTGGGCGCGAAAGGTGCAGCCTCGGACGTTCTGGTGATGACCGCAACGCCGATCCCGCGCAGTCTGGCCTTGGCGCAATATGGCGATATGGATGTCTCGGTGCTGGATGAAAAACCGCCCGGGCGCAAACCCATCAAAACCGTGCTGATCAACACGGGCCGATTGGATCAGGTGGTCGAACGGTTGCGCAGTGCGATTGCCGATGGTGCGCAGGCCTATTGGGTATGCCCACTGGTTGAGGAAAGCGAGGTCATGGACATGACCGCCGCCGAAGAACGGTTCAAACATCTGCGTGCCGAACTGGGTGAGGGCGTCGTGGGGATGGTCCACGGTCAGATGCCCGTCACCGAAAAAGACGCTGCGATGGCGGATTTCGTCGCTGGCAAAACAAAGCTTCTGGTCGCGACTACGGTGATCGAAGTGGGTGTGGACGTACCCAATGCTTCGATCATGGTGATCGAACGGGCCGAGCATTTCGGGCTGGCACAGTTGCACCAGCTGCGCGGGCGCGTCGGTCGTGGGCAGGCGGCCTCGACCTGTTTGCTGATGTATCAGGCGCCTTTGACGGAAGGTGGCGAGAAGCGACTGTCGGTCATGCGCGACACCGAAGATGGGTTCGTAATTTCCGAGGCAGATCTGGAGATGCGCGGGGCGGGCGACGTTCTGGGAACCGCGCAATCGGGTCTGCCGCGCTTCTGGGTTGCGGATCTGGAACATCAGGCCGGGTTGATGGCTGTGGCGCAAAAAGACGCGCGGTTACTGCTGCAACAGGACCCGGATCTAAGCACCCCACGCGGACACGCCGCGCGTGTTCTTCTTTGGCTGATGCGGCAGGACGAAGCGATCCGTTTGATTTCAGTGGGTTAGGGTATTTGTTCTCGTAAGTTCACAAATGTTCCTAAAAAGTTCTTTACAAGTGGTTACCGATTGTGCGAACAAAATAGCAACACGGATGCAGTGACACACACTGCCCAGAACGTCAGAGAGCAGGAGCAACCCCATGTTGAACGATGTCAAAATCGCATTGTCCCGGTCACACACTACAATCGTGTCGGACACGCTTGGGGCGATTTCTTTGCTTGTGCTGCTTCTGGGCGCGCTGCATCTGCCCGGGATGATCTAATCCCACACAGTTTTCTGCCTGCGGATGGTCTGATCCTGCATCATGTCCCAATGAATGGTTCTGTCCCGAACTTTTCTTGATGCTTATATGACCTGCCTGTCATTTGCCTGTCGGTGCGTCTGCCTCTTGCGCCGTTCCGGTCGACCTAAACCGCATCACTTCCGCCGCCTCCCTGCCAGGAGCGCGGCGGTTTTTTTATGCGTTTGCCTTAGCGTCATCAAAGGCGCCAATCGCAGCGTCAAATGCCAGCAGGATCGAGGCATGACGGTTTTTAAAATCCCGTGCAGGCTGCAGAACTTCGTAGCCGTGGAAAGGGTCCGTGGGGACGTGGCCCGCATCCTTCAGCATGGTTTTCAGTTCGTCGCGGCCACGTTCCAAAGTGGGGCGATCCAAGCCGACGACAACTTTACCAAGGATCGACGCCGAAGCCTGACCCAGCGCGCAGGCTTTGACGTTTTGTGAGAAGCCCGAGATGCGATCCCCTTCGAGCGTAAGCGCTGCCGTTACAGTCGACCCGCAAAGCGGCGAACGCACCTTGGCCTCGCCCTGGGGGGCTTCCAGCGGGGCTTGGTGCGGGATCGTTGCCGCCAAAGACAGGATCTGCTTTGAGTAAAGCTTGATCAGGTCGGTATCGCTCATATCCGGGCCTTTCGTCGCGCGTTCATCCGCTCTACATAGAAGCGCAGTACCGGAAAGAAAAGGACGGGCCATGACATTTGATGCAAGCCAATTGAAGTTTGACGACAAGGGCCTGATCCCGGCCATCGCACAGGATGACGAAACCGGTGAGGTTTTGATGATGGCCTGGATGAACCTTGAGGCGGTGGAGAAAACGCTTGAGACAGGCCGCGTGACCTATTGGTCGCGCTCGCGCCAGTCTTTCTGGATCAAGGGCGAGACTTCGGGGCACATTCAAGAGCTGGTGGATTTCAGGTTTGACTGCGACAAGGATTGTTTGCTGGTGCGGATCCGTCAGACCGGGGCAGCATGCCACACCAATCGCCGTTCGTGTTTCTATACCGCTGTGCGGAATGGGGAAGAGGTCGAATTGATGGCGCCGATGGCGTGATCAAGCCGGGGGTTTTGCACCCCCGCAGGATATTTCTAACAAGAAAAAGAGCGAGTTACAGGCCGACCATCCGGCGGATGTCGTCGGGCGTTTTGCCTTCGGCGCGATAGGTCGCGATGGCGCGTGCGTCGTCCCGTTTGGCAAGGCGTTTGCCATTTTCGTCGCGGATCAGGCGGTGGTGATGGTAGGTGGGAGTGGGTAGGCCGAGGAGTTTTTGGAGCAGGACGTGGATGGGAGTGGCAGGCTGGATATCCTTGCCGCGCACGACATGGCTGATCCCTTGGGCCGCGTCGTCCAGAACGACCGACAAGTGGTAAGAGCCAAGGAAATCGCGGCGTGAGAGGACGATGTCTCCGACGTCGTGCACCATGCTTTTGGCGGGTGTGCAGTGGGTTTGGTCCGTACCTGATGAGTGTTCCGTATAGCAGAATTCGGGCTGATCTGCAGCGCTGAGTGCATCCTGCATGTCCAAACGAAGGGCATCGTGTTTCGGAAAGCTTGAGCTACGGATATATTGTTCGCGACAGGTGCCCGAATAGATCAGTCCGTCGGGTCCAAAGGCGGGTTCCGCGCCTTCTTGCGGGGCGCTGACGGCGGCGCTGATATCGCGGCGGGTACAGAAGCAAGGATACAGAAGCGCACGGTTCCATAGGTCGTGTAGCGCCAGTTTGTATTCTGACAACCGATCGGATTGGCGCATGGGTTTTTCGTCCCATGAGATGCCCAGCCATGCAAGGTCATCATAAATTTGATCCTCCCAATGGAGGCGTGAGCGCGTCCGATCAATATCCTCTATGCGCAGCAGGAAGGTTCCACCTGCGGCACGCGCCATATCATGCGCCAGAAGTGCAGAATAGGCGTGACCCAGATGCAAGGGGCCAGTGGGGCTGGGCGCAAATCTGGTTATGAAATCCGTCATTTGCGCGCCACCTTTATGCGAAGTTCGACAGCCAGTCTGACCATTCCGTCTTGGCGCGGTCGGTATAGGCTTTGTAGCGGTCCTTGCGCCCGCGACGTCCGCCTTTCAGGCCGTCGACAGGCTGGAACAGGCCGAAATTCACGTTCATCGGCTGGAAGGTTTTCGCCTCGGCCCCGCCGGTGATGTGGTGAATTAGGGCACCCATGGCGGTGTCTTGCGGCACGGTTGGCAGGTCGAGGCCGAGGATCTCGGCCGCAGCCAGACGACCTGCCAGCAAACCCATGGCCGCGCTTTCAACATAGCCCTCAACGCCTGTGACCTGACCTGCAAAGCGCAGGTTTCGCCGGGAATTCAGGCGCATCTGGTTGTCCAGAAGCGTGGGCGAGTTCATGAACGTGTTGCGGTGGATGCCGCCCAGACGTGCGAAAGAGGCGTCTTCAAGGCCGGGGATGGTTTTGAACACCTCGGCCTGCGCGCCGTATTTCATCTTGGTTTGGAAGCCCACGATGTTGAACAGCGTTCCCAGCGCGTTGTCGCGACGCAATTGGACCACGGCGTAGGGTTTGTTCTCGGGATCATGCGCATTGGTCAGGCCGACGGGTTTCATCGGTCCGAAGCGCAGCGTCTCGCGACCGCGTTCGGCCATTACCTCGATCGGCAGACAGCCATCGAAATAAGTGGCAGTCTCGCCTTCGTGGAACTCGGTTTTGTCGGCCGCCAGAAGCGCGTCGATGAATGCCTCGTACTGATCCTTGGTCATTGGGCAATTCAAATAGGCTTTCTGTTCTTCTTCAGTCTCGCCTTTGTCATAGCGGGACTGGGCCCACGCCACGTCCATATTGATCGTATCCGCATAGACGATGGGGGCAATCGCATCGAAGAAGGCCAAACGCTCTGCCCCGGTCTCACGGGCAATTGCTTCGCCTAGCGCGGGCGAGGTCAGGGGGCCGGTGGCAAAGATCCAGTTGCCGTCTGCTGGCAGGTCCGAGATCTCTCCGTATTCCACACGGATGTTGTCACGCGCCCGCAGTTTTTCTGTCACGGCGGCGCTAAAGGCATCTCGGTCCACGGCAAGAGCACCGCCTGCGGGCAGGCGATGCTGATCAGCGGTGGCCATGATCAACCCATCCGCCTGTCGCATTTCCCAATGCAAAAGGCCGACCGCGTTTTGCTCGTCATCGTCCGAACGAAAGGAATTGGAACACACCATTTCGGCAAAGTCGCCGGTTTGGTGGGCGAAAGTTTCGACCTTGGGGCGCATTTCGTGCAGAACCACGTCCACACCCAAATGCGAGGCCTGCCAAGCTGCTTCCGATCCGGCCATTCCGCCGCCGACGATATGTAAAGTCTTGTCTGTCATGCCCCGCAGATAGGACATCCCCTGACAAATGAAAAGCCCGCCATGGGGAATGGCGGGCTTTTCCGGGTGAGGGGAAATTCACCCGTGCCCCGATAATTCGGGGACGTCCTTTCTGATCAGTTGGGGTGGGGTGGATCAGAAAGGAATTAGTACAGAAGGCAGACGTTTACGGAATCATGAACAAAGATCGGGCGTCCGAATTCTGATTGAATAGAGTGTGTTTTTCGGTCCCAGTGAGCGTTAGGGTTGTAGGCAATATATCGGCAAATTAGGCGAAATTATGATACAAGATGGCGCAATTGTGGATTGCATCCAAAAATGGTGGATAAAGTGTCAAGTTTTTGTCCTGCGCGAATAATCAAGTGAGATCAATCCCCAATAGGTTGAGTTAGATCCCACGGATTTCCGTGAAGATCTTCGAAGACAACGACTTTTCCATAAGTTTCGTTGCGCGGGGATTCGCGGAAGAGCACACCGTTGCGTTGCATGTTCTCGTACATTTCGTCGAAATCATCTGTGGTCAAAACATGGCCGACGCGGCCGCCTGCTTGTTTTCCGATGGTTTTTGTCTGATTTCCTATGGCTTTGGCGATCAGAAATGCCGTCTCGGCCTTTGCATGAGGGGCCATGCGCACCCAGCGTTTGCCATTGCCCATATCGGTGTCTTCCAGAAGGACGAAGCCAAGCGCCGTCTGAAACCACGCAATCGCTTTGTCATAGTCGTCTGTCAGGAAAGCCACGAGCGCGAGGTTATTCTGCATTACGCGCTTCCAGTGCAGCTGCGATGCGTTCCTGCGCTTCAGCTTGGCGGATCGAGAGCGCGATCAGCTTATCTTGCCCTTGCCGAATTTCATCGGTTTTCGCGACATGTTCAGACAGGTAACGACGATACGAGATTTGCTGATAGCGCGACAGGGCGACCATTGCGATGATGATCGCCCCGCCGAAAATGATTAGCGTTAGCGAATAGCTCATTCTTCTACGTTGTTGCCATCGTCGTCTTCGTCTGATGATTCCACAATCCGCGCGACCGAGACGACCTCTTCGCCTTTCCCGGTGTTGAAGACCTTCACGCCACCTGCGCTGCGTGACCGGAAGCTGATGCCGTTTACGGGACAGCGGATCGACTGGCCTTTCGAGGTCGCCAGCATGATCTGATCTTCCATCTCGATCGGGAAGCAGGCGACGATATTGCCGCCTTTCATGGCGCCCACGCCCTGACCGCCACGCCCGCTGACGCGATAGTCATGGCTGGATGTCAGGTTGCCAATTCCGCCCTTGTTAATGGTGACCAGAAGGTCGTTGGCTGCACGCATTTCCTGATAGCGCTCGTCGCTTAGATCACCCGAGGCCTCTTCACCGGTGTCCTCGTCTGAATCGCTGCCGAATTCGGAGCGGAAACGCTTGATAAAGGCACCGCGTTCGTCCGGGGTGGCGTCGAAATGCTGGATGACCGAGGCCGAGACAACCTCGTCCCCGTCATTGACCAGCTTGATGCCCCGTACACCGGTGGACGCACGCGAGTTGAAGACACGTACATCGGTGACAGGGAAACGGATCGCCCGGCCGCCCGAAGTTACCAGCATCACGTCATCATTTTCATCACAGATGCGGGCGTTGATCAGGCGGGTGCCTTCGTCATCGCCTTCGAATTTCATCGCGATTTTGCCGTTTGATTTCACGTTGGTGAAGTCTGACAGGCGGTTACGACGGACCGAGCCTTTGGACGTTGCAAAGACGATTTGCAGGTCGTCCCATTCTTTCTCGTCCCGATCTACTGGCAGAATGGCGGCAATTGATACACCGGTCGGGATCGGCAGGATATTCACCAGTGGCTTACCCTTGGCGGTACGGCCGCCTTGGGGCAGGCGCCAGGTTTTCAGTTTGTATGCCATACCGTCATCGGTGAAGAACAGAAGCTGCGTATGGGTGTTGGCTACGAAGAGCGTCGTAATCACGTCCTCGTCTTTGGTTTGCATGCCAGACAGACCTTTACCGCCACGCTTCTGTGCGCGGAAGTCAGCCAGAGGCGTCCGTTTGGCCCAGCCCGAGGCGGTGATGGTGACCACCATATCTTCACGCTCGATCAGGTCTTCGTCATCCATATCGCCTGACCAGTCCACGATCTGAGTGCGACGCGGGACGGCAAACGCGTCCTTAACCTCGATCAACTCGTCTGAGATGATCGACATGATCCGCTCGCGCGAACGAAGGATGTCCAAGTAATCCCGGATCTTTGCAGCAAGTTCCTGAAGTTCATCCGTGACTTCTTTTACGCCCATTGCGGTCAGACGCTGCAGGCGCAGTTCCAGAATGGCGCGGGCTTGCGTTTCAGACAGGTTATAGGTCCCGTCCTCGTTCATCTTATGGGTCGGATCGTCGATCAGCTGGATATATTCCGCGATGTCGGCGGCGGGCCAGCGGCGGCTCATCAGCTTTGCGCGGGCGTCTGCGGGATCTTGCGATGCCCGGATCGTCGCGACGACTTCGTCCACATTCGACACGGCCACGGCCAGACCACACAGGATGTGGCTGCGTTCGCGTGCTTTGCGCAGTTCGAACGCGGTGCGGCGGGTGACAACTTCTTCACGGAAGGTGATGAAATAGCTTAGGAAATCACGCAGGGTCAGCTGCTCGGGGCGACCGCCATTCAGGGCCAGCATGTTACAGCCAAACGAGGTCTGCATCTGCGTATAGCGGAACAGTTGGTTCAGCACGACTTCGGGCGTCGCGTCGCGCTTCAGCTCGACCACCACGCGGACACCGATCCGGTCACTTTCATCTTGAACCGCAGAAATACCTTCAAGCTTTTTGTCCCGCACGCCCTCGGCGATACGTTCGACCAGCGTCGCTTTGTTCACCTGATAGGGGATCTCGTCCAGAACGATTGCATAGCGGTCTTTACGGATCTCTTCGATCCGGGTCTTGGCGCGCATGATGACGCTACCACGACCTTCCAGATAGGCTTTTTGCGCACCAGAACGACCTAACATGATCCCGCCGGTTGGGAAATCGGGGCCGGGGATGTATTCCATCAACCCTTCCGAGGTCAGATCCGGGTTTTCGATCAGTGCCAGCGTGCCGTCGATGACTTCTCCCAGATTGTGCGGCGGGATGTTGGTGGCCATGCCGACCGCAATACCACCAGCGCCGTTAACCAGCATGTTGGGGAAGCGGGCGGGCAGGACGGTAGGCTCAAGGTCCTTACCATCATAGTTGTCTTGGAAGTTGACCGTGTCTTTTTCAATGTCGGCTAGCAGCGACGCGGCGGGCTTGTCCATCCGCACTTCGGTATAACGCATAGCCGCCGGGTTATCGCCGTCCATCGAACCAAAGTTACCCTGACCATCCAACAGCGGCAAAGACATCGAAAACGGCTGCGCCATACGGACCAGCGCGTCATAGATGGCCGAGTCGCCATGCGGGTGGTACTTACCCATCGTGTCGCCGACCGGACGGGCCGATTTGCGATAGGGTTTGTCGTGACCGTTATTCGTTTCATACATCGCATACAGGATGCGCCGGTGGACCGGTTTTAACCCGTCGCGCAGATCAGGGATGGCCCGGCTGACGATCACGCTCATCGCGTAATCGAGGTAAGAGCTTTTCATCTCCTCTTCGATGGCAATCTGGGGGCCATCATAAGTGGGGCGCTCTGGGGGCATTTCGTCCATGTTTTCCGGGGTATCAGGGGTATCTGTCACGTTGTCCGCCGTTTTTGTGCGTTTCACACTATATTTAGGTCAGGCCACCTTAGCGAACGCCCGATCTGGGGGCAACCAAAAGGGCCGGATTGATGGCGGGCGCGGGCGATTTTTTGCGTCATTTTGCGCGGATTGGCCTCTTGGCTTTCCGGGTTGCCGACGCCATTATCGCGCAAACGCGAAACGGAGAGCCAGATGTCCAAGCCCCGCAGCATTTTCGAGGAAGTCAGCGACACCAAAGACGAGGTGCGCGATACCCCCCAAACAGGCGCGATCGAGCGCGGATCAGGTGGCGGCGGTGCGCGGGGGGCCATACGTGTGTGGCTGATGATCCTGTTTGCCTTGGTTGCCATTATGGTTGTCGTGGGCGGGCTAACACGCCTGACCGATTCTGGCTTGTCGATCACCGAATGGGCGCCGTTCACTGGGGCGATGCCGCCCATGGATCAGGCTGCGTGGGAAGCTGAATTCGCCAAGTATCAGGAAATTCCTGAGTTCAAACTGCAAAACAGCCACATGGATCTTGAGGCCTTCAAGAGCATCTATTGGTGGGAATGGGGCCACCGTCAGTTGGGCCGCTTCATTGGTCTGGTCTGGGCCATCGGATTTTTCGGCTTTCTCGCCGCCCGCAAGATCCCCAATGGTTGGACCGGTCGGTTGCTGCTTCTGGGCGCACTTGGCGGGCTTCAGGGGGCTATTGGGTGGTGGATGGTCTCATCTGGTTTGTCGGGGGATCGTGTCGACGTCGCCTCGTACCGCTTGGCGGTGCATCTGGGGCTGGCCTTTGTTATACTTGGTTTCATCACATGGTATGCGCTTCTGTTGGGTCGGAAAGAGGCCAGCCTGATGGCGGCCCGTCGTCTGCGTGAACGCAAGCTTTTCGGCATGGGAACGGGGCTTCTGCATCTGGCATTCTTGCAGATCCTGCTGGGGGCCTTGGTCGCGGGCATTGATGCCGGGCGATCCTTTGTCGACTGGCCGTGGATGGGCGATCAGTTCTTCCCGCCCGAAGCCTTTGATATCGCGCCGATCTGGCGTAATTTCTTTGAAAATGCAGGCCTTGTGCAGTTCATGCACCGGATGGTGGGCTATCTGCTTGTGATCTTCGCGATCATTGTTTGGCGTGCTTCGCGCAAGTCGGGCAACCAGATGGTGCGCATGGGCTTTAATCTGGCCTGTCTGATGATCGGCGCACAAGCCGTACTGGGCATCGCAACGGTTTTGCAAGCCTCCCCCCTTCACGTGGCCATTACCCATCAGATCGGCGCAATGCTGGTTTGGGTTCTGGTTCTGAACGCCCGTTTCCTTGCGGGCTATCCGACTGAACAAAGCATCCGGAGCTGATCATGAGCGCCTTTGACGAACTGATGGAATTTGCACGCGACACCCAAGCCCTGGGCGAGGTTGCGGGCCGACTTGGCTGGGATCAGGAAACGGTCATGCCCGATGGGGCAGGGCCACAGCGGGCCGAGGAAATGGCCGCATTGGAAAAGGTGCTTCACGCACGGCGCAACGATCCCCGGATCGGTGATTGGCTGGAAGCCATTGACGAAGCGGGTTTGGACGATGCAGGGCACGCTCAGATCCGCGAAATCCGCCGTGCACGCGACCGTGCCGCCAAAGTGCCAGTGGCACTTGCGGCCGAACTGGCCCGTGTGACCTCGGCCGCGCAAGGCAAATGGGCCGAGGCGCGGGCGGGCGATGATTTCGAAGCCTTCAAGCCGGTTCTGGAAGAGGTCGTCAATCTGCGCCGCGAAGAGGCCAGTGCCTTGGCAGATGGCGGTGATCTGTATGACGCCTTACTTGATGATTACGAGCCGGGTCTATCGGGCAGTGACATCCAGAGCTTGTTCGATGCCATGCGCCCTCGTCTGGTGACCTTGCGCGACAAGGCTCTTGGAGCCTCGAACCAGCCTGAAACCCTTGTCGGTAATTGGGCCGAGAAAAAGCAACTTAAGCTGTCGACGAAGCTGGCAAAGACGTTTGGCTATGACCTGGCCCATGGGCGGATCGACAAGGCGGTGCATCCGTTCAGCTCGGGCTCTGGCTTGGATGTGCGCATCACCACGCGGACCTCGGAAGAGGACCCGTTCAACTGCTTCTATTCGACGATCCATGAAGTCGGGCATGCCTGTTACGAGCAAAACATCGACAATGCCTATCTGCTGACACCGATTGGGCGGGGCGCGTCGATGGGCGTACATGAAAGCCAATCGCGCATCTATGAGAACCAACTGGGCCGCTCGCGTGCGTTCACGGGGTGGCTGTTTGATCAGATGGAAGCGCGGTTCGGGAAGACACCCGCAAGCGATGCGGATGCGTTCTATCGCATGGTGAACCGGCTTCAGAAGGGCTTTATCCGCACCGAGGCGGACGAGGTACAGTACAATTTGCATATCATGCTGCGTTTCGATCTTGAGCGTCGCTTGATTGGTGGCCAGCTGGACGTCGCAGATCTGGAAGCGGTGTGGAACGAACGGTTTGCCGCTGATTTCGGATATGAGGTCGATAAGGCTTCGAACGGCGTATTGCAGGATGTGCACTGGTCGGTTGGCCTGTTTGGGTACTTCCCTACATATGCGCTTGGCAATATTTATGCGGGCTGCCTGTATGACGCTTTGCGCAAGGATCTGTCAGATCTGGACATGCGTCTGGGGCAGGGGGACGCGACCTATGCGACGACTTGGCTGGCGGACAAATTGCAGCAACACGGGACTTTGCGAAACCCGCGACAAACGATCGAGCATGCCACAGGTGCGGCGGTCACTGTCGAGCCACTGTTGCGCTATCTTGAGCAAAAGTTCGAAGGCATATACTTTTAATGATATTCTTTGGGTCAGGGGGAAATCCTTTAGCGGTTTTCCCTGACTGAAAGCGATGATTCTTTGCCATACGGTCGGTCGTGGTCGGCGGATTTATGCGTGAGTCAAGGGCATGCCCTTGGCTAAAATCGCGAAAATGATGCATTAAGGCCCTTGGTAGGGCCGAATTTCGCCATTTTTGGTTATCAGTGTTAAGGTTCTGCTGGGGGGACAGCGAGGGTGCTGACCACAGATGCACAAATTGTAAAGATTTGTGCTTTAGGGTTTGCAGCCTATGGAGGTTACGGATGACCAATCGCTCTGGTCCCGCCAGGATAGCTTTGCCTGGTCGCACTATCTTAAGCGCGGTGGCGCTATCGACTATGGCAATCTTTGCCGCTCCGCTTGATGGATTTGCAAGCGGGTCGAATTTTCTTAAATCGCGTGGACAGGGCGCGGCCCCTCCGGGGGCAAGCGGGCTGTGTTCGACATACAGTTGGGCCTGCGCGCGCGGTTCGGCCAACGGCACCCTCTCTGCTGGCGACATGAAAGTCGTCCAAGCGGTTAATCGGCAAGTCAATCGGACGACCCGTGCGATTGAGGATCGTCAGCAATATGGCGAGGCCGAGCGTTGGGCGATTCCGACACGCCGTGGTGGCGATTGTGAGGATTACGCGCTAGCCAAAAAGCGCGCGTTGATCGGCAAAGGCATTGATCCTCAGCGCCTATTGATCGCGACAGTACTGGATCGCAGCCGCCGACCGCATGCCGTATTGGTTGTTCGTACGGATCAAGGTGACGTGGTGTTAGACAATGTCACCAATTCGATCCGAAGCTGGCGCGATACGCGCTATGTTTTTCTTCGCATGCAGGATCCTAATCGCCCGTCGCGATGGGTGAATGTACAAGCTGGTGGCTAAGAGTATACGATCCCTGTTGTAAAGAAAAAAGGCGCGCATTTTGCGCGCCTTTCTGGATTTAGCCATTAGCTTGGCACTAGCAGCCTTCACCTGAACCAGAGCCAGCATTTTGCGCGCTGGATCCTCCTTCAGATCCACCACCGCTGCAACCACCTTCAGAAGCAGGTTTGTCGCCGGGTGTGTCGCCGCCCTCTTTCGGCTGTGGCTTATCTCCCGGGGTGTCGCCGCCACCTTCGGCGCTGGGATTGTCACCCTCGCCGCCTTCCGGATTCGGTTTGTCACCCGGCGTTTCACCCTCGTTGCCTTCAGGATTTGGCTTGTCCCCCGGAGTGTCGTCGCCATTCTTGGGCTTCGGTTTTTCACCTCCGCCATCTTCAGGCTTAGGCTTGTCCCCTGGAGTGTCACCGTCATCGGATGGCTTCGGCTTGTCCCCAGGTTTTGGCTTCGGCTTGTCGCCGGGCTTCGGCTTCGGTTTGTCGTCAGGATCGCCACCTCCACCAGGCTTGGGATCGACCTTCGGCTTAGGGTCGGGCTTCCTTGGCTGTATAGGTTTTGGCGTTCTAGCCGGTTCATCGTCATCCTCTTTGTCGCGCTTTACGCGATCCGGTGCGGTAGCGGTTGGCAGTGCGTTCAATGCATTCGCAAAGGCAGGACATTGATCTGTTACCTTCTCAAGAACGAACAAAAATTCGTCCTGACGCTGAATATACCGCAGCATCTGAGTTGTTACGATTTTGCATTCACAAAGTATCGCTGGATCAAGTGACAGTTTCGCCGTCGCTAGATTACAATACTTTTGAGCATGCGCGGATTGTGTGGTTCCCCCCCACACGGCACCAGCCATCGCAAGTGCGATGAGCACCTTCTTCTTCACAAGCATTTTCACCCCTCTTAAAGCTATGCTTTTCAAATTTAGTGCGGCCAACAAAGACTCAGGCCTGTAGAAAATAATCACAATGATGCCACAATTGGCGTCGAGTTGCCACAATTCAAATCGAATTTCAGGAAAATTGCCGGTAAATGGTCAAAGTAAAACGAGAAAAGGACTGTTTCCGAAAAGCAGGATTACTTTCGACCGCAAAAATTATCATGGGTGCCCCAATGCAGGTGGCATCCAAGATTTGGTAAAATTGGGTGGACTAGCCTAGCGTTTCATTTTGCAAAAGTGTCCGCAGTTTTTCGCGCCCGCGCGCTTCGGCACGGCGGATTCGGATCGCGGTCATATAGGCCTCTTCCAACGTCGTAGACGAAGCCCCAATGGTTTTCTTAACGGCTTCCACCAGATCTTCGTTGCCGGTCATATGGGTTGCATCCAGCACTTCCTGAGCCAGCTTGTCAGCGACTTGTTCCAGCAGATCCATGGTGGCCTCAGCGGGTGGTTTCGGTCAGCCGGCGACGGACGTATTCGTCGACATTGGTGATCATCGAATCCATATGGTCATCTTCGAAGAAGTGGCCTGATCCCTGAATTTCTTCATGCGTGATCGTGATGCCCTTCTGTTCGTGAAGCTTGTTGACCAGCGTGTGCGTGTCAGCCGGAGGCGCCACACGGTCAGCGGTGCCGTTGATGATCAGACCCGAGCTGGGGCAGGGCGCTAGGAAGCTGAAATCATACATGTTCGCCGGCGGGCTGACTGAGACAAATCCAGTGATCTCGGGGCGACGCATCAACAGTTGCATGCCGATCCACGCTCCGAACGAAAAGCCTGCCACCCAGCAATGCTTGGCGTTCTGGTTCATCGATTGCAGATAGTCCAACGCCGACGCGGCATCCGACAGCTCGCCCACACCCTGATCATATTCACCTTGGCTGCGGCCTACGCCACGGAAGTTGAAGCGCAGCACGTTGAAGCCCATGTTGTGGAAGGCATAGTGCAGATTATAGACGACCTTGTTGTTCATCGTACCGCCGAATTGCGGATGGGGATGCAGGATGATGGCGATCGGGGCGTCTTTTTCTTTCTGTGCGTGATAGCGGCCTTCAAGTCGGCCTTCGGGGCCTGCAAAAATCACTTCGGGCATTGGGTCTGGGCCTCTTTCTCGTCTGTCTGGGGCAGCCTTGGTTGGTCGCGCGGTTTTCTTGACGCTGGCTGACCCGCACCATAATACGGGGGTGGTGATCCGTGCAGGCCGAGACCGCCGTCGTCACCAGTCTTATGTGACCTAGTGGTCGGGGCCGAAAAGGTCAATGTTTTTGCAGGGGGAACGGTATGAAGCTGTCCACAAAAGGTCGATATGCAATGGTTGCGCTGGCGGATCTGGCGATGCAAGACGATGGTGCGCTTCTGTCGCTGACCGATCTGGCGAAGCGTCAGGATATCTCACTTCCGTATCTTGAACAGCTATTCGTCAAATTGCGCCGTGCTGGGTTGGTGGAAAGCGTCCGCGGTCCGGGTGGCGGGTACAAATTGGCCCGTTCTGCATCTGATATCCGTGTTTCCGAGATTCTAGAGGCCGTGGATGAGACGGTATCCGCGATGCACAAGGGGGCGGGCGCGTCCGGCGCCTCGTCAGGGTCACGCGCGCAATCCATGACCAACCGGCTGTGGGAAGGTCTGTCTGCCCATGTTTATGTGTTCCTGCACCAGACCCGCCTGTCGGATGTGGTGAAGAATGAACTGACCCCATGCCCTGCCGTACCCACGTTGTTCTCGGTGGTGGACGAGGAATAAGCTGCTGCGCAGCCGATTTCGCCTTCGGCGAGGATATTTTTGACAAGAAAACGCGAAGGAGTGCATTGGTGAGCCGTGCTTATTTGGACTGGAACGCCACGACACCTTTGCGTGCCGAGGCCAAGGTCGCGATGATCGACGCGATGGAGCTTGTGGGCAATCCGTCCTCGGTGCATGCCGAAGGGCGCGCGGCAAAAGGCCTGATCGAGCGTGCGCGCAAGGACCTGGCAGCGGCACTTGGAGCAGACGGGGCGGACATCATTTTCACATCGTCAGCAACCGAAGCTGCGGCACTCGCCTTGGCAGGGCGAAATCTGTCTTGCGCGGGGATCGAGCATGATGCTGTGCGGTCTTGGTGCACAGAAGGTTTGGCAATTGACCGGCAGGGCGCTGTGAATGTCCCGACACCTGCGCAAAGCACATTACAGCTGGCCAATTCCGAGACCGGAATCATTCAGGCGCTGCCCGAAAGGCTGTTCATGACCGATGCCACGCAGGCCTTCGGGAAGATCCCATTTGCCTTCAACTGGTGCGGAGCGGATATGGCCATCGTGTCGGCCCATAAGCTGGGCGGGCCAAAAGGCATCGGGGCGCTGATCGTCAAACGAGGCACCGAGATTGAGGCGCGAATCAAGGGCGGCGGGCAAGAGATGGGCCGCCGCTCCGGAACCGAGAATGTCATCGGAGTAGCGGGCTTTGCAGCCGCGGCATTGGCCGCACAGAGGGATCTTGAAACGGGTGTTTGGTCGCGGGTTGAGAAACTTAGAAAGATTCTAGAAAACACCATTGCGGAATCGGCGAATAAGACTATTTTTGTCGGGAAAGACGCGAACAGGCTTCCCAACACATCGTGTTTCGTCACTCCGGGATGGAAGGGTGAAACGCAGGTGATGGTGATGGACCTGGCCGGATTTGCGGTTTCCGCAGGCTCGGCCTGTTCCTCTGGGAAGGTAAAAACCAGCGCTGCCTTGGCGGCAATGGGATTTGACCGGGATCATGCGGGATGCGCTTTGCGCGTCTCGCTTGGCCCTTTGACAAGTGAGGATGAAGTCCGGGCTTTTGCACAAGCCTGGCTTCGCGAACATGACAAATTTCGGGCGCGTGGCCGCTAGGGTGCGTGGGTCCGGGTGAAAGGAAAACATGGCCGGTGTTGATGAACTGATCGCCAAAGAAGGCGTTGAAGAGGAAACCGTTGAAGCGGTGAAATCTCTTGCCGGGACGTATAAATACGGCTGGGAAACCGAGATCGAGATGGAATACGCCCCCAAAGGCGTGAACCCCGATATCGTCCGTCTGATTTCCGGAAAGAATGACGAACCCGAATGGATGACCGAATGGCGTCTAGAAGCGTTTGCGCGATGGGAAAAGCTGGACGAACCGGCATGGGCGCTGCTGAACTATCCGGAAATCGACTTTCAGGACCAGTATTACTATGCCCGTCCGAAATCGATGGAAGAAAAGCCAAAGTCGCTGGATGATGTGGATCCCAAGTTGCTGGAAACATACCAGAAACTCGGCATTCCGCTGAAAGAACAGATGATCCTTGCTGGCGTTGAAGGTGCCGAGGATATGCCAGCCGAGGGCCGCAAGGTCGCTGTGGACGCTGTGTTTGACTCGGTATCCGTTGGGACCACTTTCCAAGAGGAGTTGAAAAAGGCTGGCGTCATTTTCTGTTCGATCTCGGAAGCGATCCGCGAGCATCCTGAGCTGGTGAAGAAATACCTTGGGTCCGTGGTGCCAGTGTCGGACAACTATTATGCGACGCTGAATTCGGCCGTATTCTCGGACGGGTCGTTTGTTTACATCCCGCCCAACACGCGCTGCCCGATGGAGCTGTCGACCTATTTCCGTATCAACGCGGAGAACACTGGCCAGTTCGAACGTACGCTGATCATCGCCGATAAAGGCAGCTATGTCAGCTACTTGGAAGGTTGTACTGCGCCGCAACGTGATACCGCACAGCTGCACGCCGCCGTGGTTGAAATCATCATCGAAGAAGACGCTGAGGTGAAATACTCGACCGTTCAAAACTGGTTCCCCGGTGATGAAGAGGGCAAAGGCGGCATTTATAACTTCGTGACGAAACGTGCGGATTGCCGTGGGGATCGGTCGAAAGTGATGTGGACGCAGGTGGAAACCGGTTCTGCCGTGACGTGGAAATACCCGTCCTGCATCCTGCGCGGCGCGGAAAGCCAGGGCGAGTTCTATTCGATCGCGATCACCAACAACTATCAGCAGGCTGATACAGGCACGAAGATGGTGCATCTGGGGCGCGATACGAAATCGCGGATCGTGTCGAAGGGGATTTCGGCCGGCAAGGCGCAGAATACCTATCGTGGGCTTGTGTCGATGCACCCGAAAGCCAAGAACTCGCGCAACTATACGCAGTGCGACAGCCTTTTGATTGGTGACAAATGCGGGGCGCATACCGTTCCCTATATCGAGGTGAAGAACAACTCCTCCCGCGTCGAGCACGAAGCGACCACGTCGAAGGTGGACGAAGAACAGATGTTCTATTGCCGCCAGCGGGGCATGGACGAGGAAGAGGCGGTAGCCCTGATCGTCAACGGCTTCGCCAAAGAGGTGCTGCAAGCCCTGCCGATGGAATTTGCCATGGAAGCCCAACAGCTTGTGGCGATTTCGCTGGAAGGATCCGTTGGATGATTGTTTCCAAATTCGCATATCATAGTGCTCAAGTTGGTATGAGGGGAGTACTGGTCTCTTCATTCGACGTTGGCTATGCTGTGTGTGGGAACTACGCGTCAGGGAATAAGTGCGGTGGAAGATCATCAAAAGCAGCATTTCGAAGAGCGGATCGCAAGGATTGGCACTCAAAAAACGGGGCACGGGCCTTCAGGGCGGGGCAAACCGTCTGCATTGAAGAGAATGTCGGCTCCACTGCTCACCATCTTGGCGTTTATGATCGGTCTAAGTGCGGTGGTGCTGGCCCGGTATCTTCGGTTCAACTTTGGAGTGGACACGGTCACCGGAGAGACCGCCGACACCATGATGTTGGCGGATATCGGTATCGGGGTCGCGATTGGCATTCTGGTGAAAATCGTACTGCGCATCAGGTCACCCAAATACTACTCGGCGATGATCGTCGGAGTTCTGTTGTCTGTGGTGATGATGCACAATGTGGTACACTCGTCTCCAGAACTCTTCAGAACGTACTTTTCACCGGAATGGACCCAGATGGTCGTCGAGAACACAAAGCCGAACTCGGTTTTGTTTCGCGGAGAATCCTATTCGGCGCAGGACATGTCGAGTGGACAGGTTGCAGGCGAGGGCGCCCAGAGCAACGAGGCCGCAGAACCGGCCGAAGTCAAGGTAAACCAGTTGCCGCAAGTGCGCTAGTTTACTACCCTTCCGGGTGCTGTTTTACATATAGAACTGAGTATCACGAGATGGGGCAGCGTGCTTACTGCCTAGTCGTGAATGGTGCTGATCAAACAGAAAGGGCTGCCCGGTCCTTTTGATCGGCGCGCATGAGGAAGAAGAATGCTGAAAATCAACAATCTGCACGTCAAACTTGAAGAAGAAGACAAGCAAATCCTGAAAGGTGTTGACCTTGAGGTGCCTGCGGGAAAAGTGCACGCAATCATGGGTCCGAACGGATCGGGCAAGTCGACCTTGTCATACGTTCTGTCTGGCCGCGATGGCTATGAAGTGACCAAAGGCGACGCGACGCTGGACGGGGAAGAGCTGCTGGACATGGAGCCGGAAGAGCGCGCCGCTGCTGGTCTGTTCCTGGCCTTCCAATACCCGGTCGAGATCCCCGGTGTTGGCAACATGACCTTCCTGCGTACAGCGGTAAATGCTCAGCGCAAAGCACGCGGCGAAGCGGAAATGTCGGCTGCGGACTTCCTGAAATTCATCCGTGCCAAGGCAAAAGACCTGAAGATCGATGCAGACATGCTGAAACGCCCGGTCAATGTGGGCTTCTCGGGTGGCGAAAAGAAGCGCAACGAGATCCTGCAGATGGCGATGCTTGAGCCCAAGATGTGCATCCTGGACGAAACGGACTCGGGCTTGGACGTGGACGCAATGAAGCTGGTGTCGGAGGGCGTGAACGCGCTGCGTGACGAAGGCCGGTCCTTCCTTGTGATCACCCACTATCAGCGTCTGTTGGACCACATCAAACCGGACGTTGTGCACATCATGGCTGCTGGCCGCATCATAAAATCGGGTGGACCCGAGCTGGCACTGGAAGTTGAACATAACGGCTATGCCGACATTCTGGCGGAGATCGACGCATGAGCACCGCTGTGAAAGCACAGGCAGCTTTGATCAGCGCGGATGCGCGTCCGGCCTCGGGGGCATGGGCGGCGGATGCGCGTGCGGATGCTGCAAGCCGTCTGGCTGCGATGGGATTGCCCACGCGCCGTGACGAATATTGGAAATGGACCCGCCCCGACAGCCTGATCTCGGCAGAACCTGCTTCTGCTGACGTCTTCGACAACCAGGGCGAAACGCTGGTCTTCCACGATATTGACCGCCTGAAGCTGGTCTTTGTGGACGGTGTGTTTGACGCGGATGCTTCGGACGCTTTGGACGGTGAAGGGCTTGAAATCGAACGCCTCTCAATGGCCGCGACGAAGGATATTCATTGGGCCAAAGATCTGTATGGCGTGCTGGAAACGGCTGGTCAGACTCCGGTACAACGTCCGCTTGCGGTCTACAACTCGGCCATGGCGACGGATGGCGTCGTGATCCGCGTCACCAAAACACCCACGCGTCCAGTGTCGCTGATCTATCGCCACGAAGATCCGGTATCTGATGTGATCCTGCACCACGTGATCCGTGTGGAAGAGGGCGCAAGCCTGACGCTGCTGGAAAACGGCGCCGCCGCCGCGCGCTTCAACCAAGTGACCGAGGTGGATGTGGCTAAGGGCGCGCAGTTCCATCACGTCCGTGCACAGGGCCGCGACCACGACCGGCAGGCAGTGACGCATATCTTCGCGCGTGTAGATGCTGAATCAGTGTTCAAAAGCTTCACCATGACGGTGAACGGCAAACTGACGCGCAACGAATGCGTGATCGACATCATCGGAGACGAAGCTGTTGCGCATATCGCCGGCGCGGCGCTTGGGGATGGGGCAGAAAGCGAGTTCCATCACGACGACACCGTGTTCATTACCCATGATGCGGTTGCGTGTGAAAGCCGCCAGGTCTTCAAGAAGGTGCTGAAAAACGGCGCAAAGGGCGTGTTCCAGGGCAAGATTTTGGTGAAGCCCGATGCACAGAAGACGGATGGTTATCAGAAGTCTCAGTCGCTTCTTCTGGATGATGACGCAAGCTTCCAAGCCAAGCCCGAGCTTGAGATCTATGCCGATGACGTGATCTGTTCACACGGCTCGACCACGGGTGCGATCGATGAAGAGGCGCTGTTCTATCTGCGGTCGCGTGGGGTTCCCACGCCGATTGCGACCGACCTTTTGGTGCTGGCGTTCCTTGCCGATGCCATTGAAGAGATCGAGGATGAAGACATCGCTGCCGAAATCACTGGGCGTCTCGACGCTTGGTTGACACGGCGCCGCGGCTGATCTGAGGGGGGCGTCTGGTGTCGGTCCTGCAAGATATGGTGCATGCCTATCGCCGCCCGCGCGCGGTGTTTCGCCAGCGCGTGGGCGACAGTCCGCGGGAAGATCGGGCGCTGGCGGTTCTGATCTTCGCCTGCGCCTTGGTCTTTGCCGCGCAAATGCCGCGTTTAGCGCGGCAGGCATATGAAACTGGCGAAGAATTGAACATGCTGTTGGGGGCGACCTTGCTTGGGTGGCTCTTTATCATGCCCTTGGTACTTTATGCGCTGGGAACCTTCAGTCATGTGATCGCACGGATGTTCGGCGGTAAGGGAAGTAGCTATGCTGCACGCTTCGCGCTGTTCTGGGCACTTCTCTGCGCTGCACCGGTTTGGCTGCTCTGGGGGCTTGTGGCTGGGTTCATCGGGCCGGGCGTCCAATTGTCGCTGGTGGGCCTTCTGGCCCTTGTGGTGTTTATCCTGTTCTGGTCTATCAATCTGCGCGAGGCTGAACGCGGCCCGCAAGAGACAAGCAAGGCTATGTGATGCAATTCACCCCCGGATATCTGTTTGGAATGGCGCTTCAGACTGTGCCCGAGCCACGCAAAGTGGCGCGCGATCTGTTCGCGCTAGGTCTGAGCCGCGAGTTCCTGTGGACAGCCTTGCTGCTGATGGTGGTTCTATCCACCTGTCTGATCATCATTGGATCTTTACTGCCGTCAGTTGGAACTGAACCCGTATCCCCGGCGTTGATCAGCCCCATCACGCTCGGTGTCCTTAACGGTATTCTCACATTTGGTATGGCCGCTGCCCTATATTTCGTAGGTCGACTAATGGGCGGGCAAGGCAATCTTGAAAACGCGATTGCCACAGTCGTTTGGGCACAGTTCATGTTGCTGGGAATTCAGGCGCTAACTGTGGTATTGTTGCTGTTCGCGCCGCTCATGGCAGCAATGCTCACCTTCGCTTCGGCCTTTATCTCGTTTTGGGTCCTTAGCCACTTTACGGCTGAGAACCACGGCTTTCGGTCTGCGGGTTTGGTCTTTGCGTCAATCCTGATCTTTATAGTTCTGTCAGCGTTTCCGTTGTCCCTTTTCCTGATGATTCTTGGGGTCGAACCGCCCCCTTTGCCGGTACAATGATCGGAACCAACCATGTATGACATAGACAAGATCCGCAGCGACTTCCCGATCCTGTCGCGAGAGGTGAACGGCAAGCCCTTGACCTATCTGGACAATGGCGCGTCAGCACAGAAGCCTCAGGTGGTGATTGATGCGATCACGCGTGGCTATGCCGAAGAGTATTCGAACGTCCATCGCGGGCTGCATTACCTGTCAAACCTGTCGACCGAGCGCTACGAGGCGGTGCGCGGGATCGTGGCGAAGTTTCTGAATGCCGGGTCCGAGGACGAAATCATTTTCAACTCGGGGACAACCGAGGGCATCAATCTGGTATCCTATGCTTGGGCCGCGCCCCGGATGCAGGCGGGGGACGAGATTATTCTGTCCACAATGGAGCATCACGCCAACATCGTTCCCTGGCATTTCCTGCGCGAACGTCAGGGCGTGGTCCTGAAATGGATCGACCCTGAACTGGACGGATCACTGGACCCGCAGAAAGTGTTGGACGCGATCACGGATCGAACCAAACTGATCGCTGTGACACAGTGTTCAAACGTGTTGGGGACCATTGTTGACGTCAAGGCGATCTGTACGGGTGCGCGGGCCAAAGGTGTGCCGGTGATGGTTGATGGCTCGCAAGGGGCGGTGCATATGCCGGTGGATGTTCAGGACATTGGATGTGATTTCTATGCAATCACAGGGCATAAGCTTTATGGGCCGTCGGGTTCTGGTGCGATCTATATCCGCGCCGAACGTCAGGCTGAAATGCAGCCGTTCTTTGGTGGCGGCGATATGATTAACGAGGTTACGAAAGATACCGTGACCTATGCCAAGCCCCCCCTGAAATTCGAAGCTGGCACGCCGGGTATCGTTCAAACCATTGGTCTGGGTGCCGCGCTGGAGTATATGATGGATCTGGGCATGGAAAATGTCGCAGCCCACGAGGCATCGCTGGCAGCCTATGCAGCCGAGCGGTTTGCCGGGTTGAACTGGGTGAATGTGCAAGGTCACGCGCCGGGCAAGGCTGCCATCTTCTCGTTGACCATGGAGGGGGCGGCGCATGCGCATGACATCTCGACCATTCTGGACAAGAAAGGCATCGCTGTGCGAGCCGGGCATCACTGCGCCAAACCCTTGATGGAGCATTTGGGCGTCGCCGCAACGGCGCGTGCGTCTTTTGGGCTGTATAACACGACCGAAGAAGTTGACCGGTTGGTTGATGGACTGGAGTTGTGTCACAAGCTATTGGCATAATGCATCGGTGGCTCACGTTGTGAGCCTAGGGGGCGTTGCCCCCGTCCGAGGTCATACGGCCTCAGACTCCCCCAGGATATTTTCAACAAGAAAATGCGGATGGTTGTCCGGCGGGAGGAGTGAAAATCAGCTGTCTGCCTTGATCAATCCAAGCCCGCGCAGATAGATTCCGATCCCGCTTTCCAGAAGCTCTTCCGGTGGAAATGGGCTTTTCTGGCCGGGGCTGCCGCGACCAAAAAGTTCGACTACGCCGTGGCTCATGGCCCAAATATGGGCGCTGACCATGCGGGAGGGCGGGCGCTTATCTTCTGGCATGTTCTCGGTCAGTTTCGACGCCGCTTTTTCCAGCACGCCCATTGCGCGGGAAGACACCATGGCCAGTTCGGGCGAATGGTTGACCGAAATTCCGCTTTCGAACATCGAGATATAGTGGCCCGGATATTTGCGCGCGAAGGCCAGATAGGCGCGGCCGGTTGCTTCGAAACTGGCAAGTGCCGACGGTTGGCCCTTATCAAAGGCGTATTCCATAAGGTCCGCGAAGATTTCGTACCCTTGGCGGGCGGCTTCCGCGATCAGGTCTTCGCGTCCGGCGAAATGGCGATAAACGGCAGCTGGGGTCACGCCAGCCTGTTTGGCGGCCTCGGACAGGGTGAAGCCTGTGGGGCCTTTCTCCTCGATCAGGGCAAGGGCTGCATCGACCAAAGCCTGCCTGAGGTTGCCGTGATGATATCCGCGCTTAGGCATTGCCACCATCGGTCCAGATTTCGGGTCCACCGCAGATGTTTTCGTCTGGCGCGTTGGCGACGTTTCCGTCTTTCCCAACATAGTCAATGCCTTGCAATACTGCTTTCAGGGCAGCCAAACGCGCGCGTTTTTTGTCATCAGATCTAATCACGGTCCAGGGCGAGACGTCGCGGTGGCTGCGGTTGAAGGTCTCTTGAATGGCATCAGAATAGGCGTCCCATTTTTTAAGACCTTCGACATCGATCCAGCTAAGCTTCCATTGCTTCAGTGGGTCTTTCTCGCGGGCAAGG
Organism: Aliiroseovarius halocynthiae; assembly: GCF_007004645.1. GTDB lineage: Bacteria > Pseudomonadota > Alphaproteobacteria > Rhodobacterales > Rhodobacteraceae > Aliiroseovarius > Aliiroseovarius halocynthiae. The sequence goes on from NZ_ML660019.1 coordinate 1,200,978, forward strand.
AACCGCCGCAGCTGTTCTGCGCGTCCAACATTCAGCCAGATCTTTACAAAGTGAATGCCTTCATCGACCAACATATCTTCGAATTCAGGAAGTTGGCGGAAGAACGCTTCGCGCTGAGTGTCTTCGCAAAACCCAAACACCTTTTCGACCACTCCGCGATTATACCAGCTGCGATCAAATAGGACGAGCTCACCTTCGGTCGGCAAGTGTTTGATATAGCGCTGGAAGTACCATTCCCCAGCTTCGCGGTCCGAAGGTTTGGACAGCGCCACGACACGCGCCACACGCGGGTTTAGGTTTTCGCGAAAGCGTTTGATTGTGCCCCCTTTGCCGGCGGCATCGCGCCCTTCAAAGATGACCACCACGCGCTTTCCAGTGGCCTTCACATCCGCCTGAAGCTTAACCAATTCCAGTTGAAGCGCTTCGATTTCGGCCTCGTAGGTGTCCTTGTCGATCAGTTTTTCGTAAGGATAGCTGTCGGACAGAATATCTTTCTTGGATGCGTTTTTGATCGCGTCGCGCACCGCATTAGGGGCGGTTTCGCGAAAGAACTCCGATATGGCTCCGTCAAAAGGCAATGACATGGCAAACTCCTGATTTCACACCAATATGGGGACCGTGGGTGCGTTTGGCAATTGGCTTAGCCCCGGCGGTCTTTTACGGTTTGACCAATCTGGGTGATGTCATAGGGCGTCGTCATGTACATTTCCGAAATCCAGTTTTGATACAGAAGATGTGCGTGACTGCGCCAGCGGTTCTCGGGGGGCTGTGTCGGGTCATCATCAGGATAATAGTTCATCGGCACATTGATCGGTGCACCTTTGGCCACGTCCCGATCATATTCCCCCTTTAACGTCATGTCGTCATATTCGAAATGGTTGAAGATATAGAGCGCGCGATGGGCGTGATCTTGAATAAGGCACGGGCCGGTATCGTCTGAACCCAATAGGGTTCTTAACCCCGAAGCCGCATCAACTTCGTCTTGCTTCATTTCCGTCCAGCGACTAACTGGCACTACGCAACTATCAGAAAAACCGCGCAAATATGGCGATGTAGGGGCCATATTCTTTTGTGGAAAACAGCCAAATGCCTTGGCCTCCAGCATGTGCTTCTGAACTTTGTGAAAGTAATAGATCATTGCCATCCCGCCCCAGCACACTCCAAAGGTGGAGTGTACATTGGTCTGAGTCCACTCAAGGATCTGCGTCAGCTCGTCCCAATATGTGACCTCTTCAAACGGCAGGTGTTCGATCGGGGCGCCGGTGATGATCAGACCATCAAATTTCTGGTCCTTTACCTCGTCCCACGGCTGATAGAACGCGCCGATATGGGCTTCGCTGGTATTTTTCGAGATATGTTCAGATGGGCGCAGAAGCGTAAGCTCGATCTGCAGAGGATGCGATCCAATCAAGCGTGCGAATTGCGTCTCGGTTTCGATCTTCTTGGGCATCAGGTTCAGCAGGGCGATCCGCATCGGGCGGATGTCCTGTTTCGAGGCCTGTTCCTCGGGCATGACCATCACGCCTTCGTCTTTCAGCACGTTCACGGCTGGCAGAGTCGAGGGGATCTTGATGGGCATGGAACCGGTCCTTTTTGTTTTACGTAAGGGGTATAGATGGTGTCAGATCAGCGCGCGTCAATGGCGGCGGCGATCAGGCGGTCAAAGTCATCTGGCGTTTTGATCTGTGCCATGTCATGCGCGCAGAGGGTCACGCCATATCGGGCCATGTGTTCATAAAGCGGCTGACGGTGGTTAAGCGCTTGAGCATAGGTCCAGCGGATGAAATTGTCGGGATCAACGTCATCTTCTTTCACATTGAATTCGCTCAGATATGTGCCCCAAATTCGCGCCAGAAACTCGGGCTGATAGGCCATGGGTTTGGGCGCGCGGTCAAAGCGTTCGACCAGTTTTTGGGTATGTGCGTCGTCGCCGCGCAACCAGACAAGCAGACAGTGCTGGCTGAGTTCTGCAAGCATTGGATCATGTTCACCAAGGGCTGGATCAATCCATTCGCAGATCGAGCCGCCGCTATCACAGATGAAATGCGGATAGCCATAGATGCGTTCAGCGCGGTCGATGAAATCGGCCGTATCCATCAAGGCGGCGATCTCGGCGGCTTTGAACTGGTCCTGACGGCGGCGATATTCGTCGAAGGGAAGGCCGCCTTTGGTCACGTCGCCGGGTTTTCCCAGATATGTGGCGACAGGTGTCAGATTCTCAAAACTGATTTTCGAGGTGATACGGATCGAGTCCGACATCAGAAGCTCCCGAAGGAAAGGAACCTTCATCGCCTCGGCTTTGAAGTTATCAGCGATATGTTCGCCCATATAACGCGTGCCGATGCGATAATCGGCCGAATAATGGAACCAATCGCCTTGATCGCGCAGAAGGTTGGACAGATAGGTTTTCCCAAGGCCAGACATGCCGAAGAACAGCACGCGCTTGTGCGGGGCATTCTGCCAGTCCTGAGCGGTTTGATAGATCATCTGCGGCCTCTTGTCGTTCAGCCTTTGGTAAAGTGCGGCGCAAGGCGGGTCAAACCCTTAGCCCCAAAAGAAAACGCCCCGCGTGTTGGCAGGGCGTTTTTTGTCTTATTTGGTGTCGGATCAGAAGCTAAAGCCGACTTTCAGTCCGAATGCGACCGCGTCGCCGCCCGAGAAGGTCGTCGGTCCAATAGCGGTGGTCACGACTTTATCGTCGATCATCGAGTACTGAACACCTGCTTGGATTTTCATGTTCTCGTGGGTATAGGTCCCACCAACGCCGATGCTTTTGGTCGCTCCTGCTGGGGCAAGCAGTGTTGTGCCTTCACTTGCACCATCAGTATACGAAAATGACGCGGCGACTGACCAATTGTCGTTCAGCTTGCGACCAACGCCCAGCTGGTAAGACGTTACGTCATCAACGAAGTTAACCCAGTTCACGTCGCCGAAGACCGGGCTGTTGGACGTCAAGGATTTTCCATCCCATTGAGCATGACGGATTGAGCCGAACAAAAGGGTGTTCGCCGCAATTCCAGTTTGGAAATCCAGATTAAATGCTGATGGCATTTCCACGGTTGCAGTTGCTGGCAGACCGTTATGCGTTCCGGTCAAACTATGCTCGACGGCTGAGAAGTATGTCAGTGCAACACGTAGAGCAATGTCTGGGCGTTCATAGGCAACACCTACGAGACCACCAAGTTCGTTGCCGCTAGCAGCTTCCAGTACCCCGTCACCTGAAATGATGGAACCGGACAGTTTCTGCATGCGAAGGCCGCCGTGAACACTGAAACCGTTTCCAAGTTGGTAGCGCAGAATGCCGCTATAAGCGCTACTGTTTACTTCTGCCATAGCAGGGACAGCGCCTGTGGGAAGTGGGATCTGGATCGGTGTGTTTGCATAGCTGATATCTGCGCCATAAGGCTCATCATAGATCACGGCGAAACTTAGTCGCTCGTTCAGCTGCATTTTGATACCCAAGCCGAAAGTCGAGTAGTCTACGGCGGATTGTGATATGGGGCCGGCAAATGGGTTATTACCAGCGATGCTGGGAGCAACATTTGCAAAGCTCAGCTCAACATAGTTGCCCTCCTCAAAGATGATCCCAATATCCTGACCTGAGCGGTCGATCCCGGCATGTGCGGATGTTGCGGCGGCTGTTAATGCTGCCGCAATCGTTAGGGTTTGCTTGTTCATGTATCCTCCCTGGGGCTTATAGTTTCCGCCGTCTCCTCCGGTGCGGCAGTGTTCTAAAAAGGTATTTTGTGCGATGTTTCCCGGTCAATCTTTACTTTGGGTCATGTGACGTCAGGTCGTGAATTGCCCGATGAACGATGTGAAATTGACACGATTTACCAAATTTCACGCGTGTTTTCAGACGTTTGTTTGGTCAATTGCTGCGGCTTTTCGGACAGACGAATGCTGGTTACGTTGGCCGCGACGATGATTGTGCCTCCGATGATCAGCGCGGCTCCGATTTGTTCACCATAAAGCATGGCACCTGTAACTGCAATCAGGGGTAGATGTGTGAAGTCGATCGGTATCACGATCGAGGCGGGCGCAAGTGACAAGGCCTGTGTCATACAGGTATGGGCCAACAACCCAGAGCAGCCGATAATGAACAGCCACACGGCGTTCACAGCATGCGGTAATGCAATGGTGCCATCAAATCCAGCGAAGACGATGCCGAGGCCAAGTTGCATGCTGGTTAGCCAGAAAAGGATTGAGAGTGTTGAGTGGGTTCTCGTTAGCTTACGGGTGAAAACGGCGGTAAGTGCAAAGCAGACGGCCGAGAGGGCCGCGGATAAAGTGCCCGCAGATGTCGTGGGCTCGCTTAGCGCTGGCGCTGTGGTGATGAGAATGCCAAGAAAGCCCGCGAGCACGCAGAGGATCTGTGTACTTTTCAAGGGTTCGCCCAGCAGAAGTGGCGCAAGAAACACCACCCATAAAGGCGAAGTGAACTCCAGCGCGAAGACCTGAGCCAGCGGAATCAAAGTTAGCGCATAGAACCACAAGTTCTGCCCGGCAAAATGGGCGAGGTTGCGAGCGCAATGTGTGCCGAGATTTTGGCGTGAGACCCCGTGCCAGCGGCCTGTAATCGTCAAAAAGGAAAGCACGATGCAAAGCCCAACCAGCGAGCGGTACATCATCAATTCAAACGTATCTAATTGTAGTGTAAACGGTGCGCCCTGCAACGGCCATAACCGAGAACGACCCAATCGCACCGGTCATCCAAATCGCGGCGCGGGCAGTTGGCGTCACGCGTCGACCTCGGTCACAGTGTAGTGCCGGGGGATCCCGGCAGTGATCGTGGCCCAGTCCGACGCTTTAGTGCGCGCTTGGTGTGCGTCAAAAGCACTGCGGTGGGTGAAGCGTTCCGAGACATTGAAACGTCCGGGGTGGCACCGATCCTCGACCACCAGAAATGACAGGCAGCCCGGTTCGGCGCGGGTAAGCGCGATATGGGCGGGCAGGGCAGCGCGGACGGCCTCGATCCGGTCTTGGGGCACGTCGATATGGCCGGTCAGAACAATGTTTGGTTTCTGTGTCATGCTCCAAGGGCTAACAAGCAGGTCTCGGGTTGGCGAGCGGAAAATCAAAACGCCGCCCGACTGGACGGCGTTTTGATGATTTCAGTGCGTAGTAGCGCTAGCCTTCGGCGGGCACCCCGGGTGTTCGGTGCTGAAATCGATATTCAACGGATCGATTTCCGGACGCACCTTACTCCCATTCGATCGTGCCTGGAGGCTTCGAGGTCACGTCGTAGGTCACGCGGTTGATGCCTTTCACCTCGTTGATGATGCGGGTTGCGGTTTCCCCAAGGAATTCGTGACTGAAAGGATAGTAATCCGCCGTCATACCATCCACCGACGTTACGGCGCGCAGCGCACAGGCATAATCATAGGTGCGCCCATCACCCATCACACCCACAGTGCGCACGGGCAGGATGGCCACGAAGGCCTGCCAGATCTCATCGTAGAGACCATGCTTGCGAATTTGGTCGATATAGACCGCGTCCGCCTCGCGCAGAATATCCAGCTTGGCGCGGGTGATTTCACCTGGGCAGCGAATTGCAAGCCCCGGTCCGGGGAAGGGGTGGCGGCCAATGAAGCTTTGGGGCAGGCCAAGTTCACGACCCAATGCACGCACTTCGTCTTTGAAGAGCTCACGCAGAGGTTCAACCAGTTTCAAACCCATCTTTTCGGGCAGGCCACCCACATTGTGGTGCGACTTGATGGTTACTGATGGGCCGCCAGAAAAGCTAACTGATTCAATGACATCGGGGTACAGTGTGCCTTGAGCTAAGAACTCCGCACCATCAATGGTGTCGGCATGCTTCTGGAACACGTCGATGAACAGCTTGCCGATGATCTTGCGCTTCGTTTCCGGGTCGGACCGACCGTCCAGCTCGCCCAAGAACAGCTCTTGTTCATCCGCGTGGATCAACTGCATGTTATAGTTGTCGCGGAACATGGTGACGACTTCTTCGGCCTCGCCTTTGCGCAGAAGGCCGTGGTCCACGAACACGCAGGTCAGCTGATCGCCGATCGCTTCGTGGATCAAAACGGCCGCGACCGAGCTGTCGACGCCGCCGGACAGGCCACAGATGACCTTCTTGTCGCCGACCTGTTCTTTGATCTGGCGTATGGCTTCTTCGCGATAGGCACCCATGGTCCAATCGCCTTTGAAGCCGGCCAGCTTAACGAACTGTTCATACAGCTTCGCGCCGTTGGGCGTGTGGTGCACTTCGGGGTGGAACTGCACCGCATAGAAGTGACGTTCCGTGTCTGCTGTGATCGCGAAAGGGGCGTTGGGCGATGTGCCGTAAACCTCAAAACCCGGTGCGATTTCCGAGACATGGTCGCCATGGCTCATCCAAACTTGCTCGTCCCCGTCTTCGAACCAACCCTCCAGCAAATCCAGTTTGGCTTTGGGGGTCACATAGGCGCGTCCGAACTCTGCCGTGCCGTGGCCACTTTCGACCTTGCCGCCCAGCTGGGCCATCATGGTCTGTTGGCCATAGCAGATGCCCAAGATTGGCACGCCATAGTCAAAGATTTCTTGCGGCGCGCGCGGAGACCCCTCGCGGGTCACGCTGTCAGGCCCGCCCGAGAAGATCACCGCTTTGGGTGCCATCTCGCGCACGAATTCCATCGTGACGTTCTGATAGGGGTGGATTTCACAATAGACGTTCAGCTCGCGTAGGCGGCGCGCAATCAGCTGCGTCACCTGGCTTCCGAAGTCGATAATAAGAAGGCGGTCGTGGCTCTGATCTGTCATGTTGACCGCTTAGGGCAGGGAACAGGTTTTCGCAAGCCCCAAGCAAGGTGCATCCGACATATCCCGCAAAACGAGTTCACTAAATCATTAGGTTTGGGGTATTCAGACGTTCAGACCGTCGCAATTGCCCCAGAAACGCGGGCAACTTCAGGCAAGACTGGCTGGGAGGAGAAAAAGAGCATGATAACAGAAGCCATTACACTAGATGTGGCCGCCCTGAACCTGACTGCGGCAGTGATTTTGGGCGCATTGGTTGGATCGGAACGGCAGGTGCGGCAACGCATGGCGGGGCTGCGCACAAATGCGCTTGTGTCGTTGGGTGCCGCAGGCTTCGTCGTTTTCGCAGCGCTTTTCCCGCACGAAGTCAGCCCAACCCGTGTGGCGGCTCAGGTCGTGTCGGGGATCGGTTTTCTGGGCGCGGGCATCATCTTTCGCCACGGGTTCACCATCCATGGTTTGAATACGGCGGCGACGCTGTGGTGTTCGGCTGCCATTGGGGTCATGGCTGGCGTAGGTGCTATCAGCTTTGCGGCACTGATGTGCGGCTTGATTATCTTTGTAAACCTTGGCTTGCGACCGCTTGTAAAGTTCATGAAACGCAAGACCCGTGCGGGCAAACCGCTGCTTTTGGAGTTTCGCCTATGGGTGTCGTGCCGGGCCAAGCATGAAAGCAAGGTCCGATCGACCATTGTCCATAAACTGGCCCTTCCGGGACTGGCTCTTGTATCGATCGAGGCGACTGAAAGCGGCGAAGACAGCACGCTAGAGGTACTGGTCAATGTCGAAGACAACAGTGACAGTTTGATCAAGACCGCCGTTGCTCCGTTGATGTTGGACGCCAATATCCGGTCCTTGTCGTGGGAAGCCGCGAATGACGACTGACGGCGCGCCAAACTAACCGGGAAAACATCAAATCCGCCGGAATGTCGTTTTTGCCCCTGCATGGCCGTTTGGGGACAGCTTTACGTGGCCGCGTCACCTATCAAAGATACAACAGGTTAAATTGGAGGTTTCCCATGGCCGAGGCTCGAACACGCCGCCGTGGTGGCGGTGGTGCCGCCCGTCGCGCAGAACGCACTGCCGTTAAGATCGAATGTGCCAAGTTCATCACGCGCAACATCCCGAATCTCGAGATCCTCAATGAAGAGGCAATGGAGATCATCGAATACAACGCCGAGACCGTCCTTGAAGAGGTCGGCGTAAACTTCGTCGAAAACCCTGCCGCGCTTGAGCGTTGGAAAGAAGCAGGTGCGGATGTCGACGGTGAACGCGTGCGTATTCCGCGTGGTCTGGCTCGTGAGCTGTGTAAGACAGCGCCCTCCAGCTTTACGCAGCACGCCCGCAACCCCGAACGCAATGTCGAGATCGGCGGGAAAAATCTGGTGTTGGCACCGGTTTATGGCCCTCCGTTCGTGCGCGATGCAGAGGGTGGTCGTCGCTATGCCACCATGGAAGATTTTCGAAAATTCGTGAAGCTGGGCTATATGTCCAAGTGGCTGCACCACTCGGGCGGTACTGTCTGTGAACCGACGGATATTCCGGTGAACAAGCGTCACCTGGATATGCTGCACGCTCATATGACCCTGTCGGACAAGCCGTTCATGGGCTCGGTGACCGCGCCTGAACGTGCGCAGGACACTGTGGACATGTGTGGCATCCTGTTTGGCAAAGAGTTCGTTCAGCAAAACACCGTGACCACGTCGCTGATTAACATCAACTCGCCGATGCAGTTCGATGATGTGATGATGGGCGCGCTGGAAGTATTCGCCGCCAACAATCAAGCTGCCATCATCTCGCCCTTCATCGTGGGTGGCGCGATGGCGCCCGTGTCGGTGGCAGGGACGCTGACACAGGTTCTGGCCGAGGTTCTGGCCGGTGTAGCCTATAGCCAGCTGATCCGCAAAGGCGCGCCGGTGATTGCAGGGACCTTCGTGAGCTCCATTGACATGAACTCTGGCGCTCCGACCTTTGGCACGCCCGAGGCCGCAAATGTGACCTATGGGGCAGGGCAACTGTTCCGCCGTCTGGGCCTGCCCTATCGTTCGGCAGGGTCGTTTAACGGCTCGAAACTGCCGGATGCACAAGCCGCATACGAGACCGCAAACAGCCTGAATATGGGCCTTCTGTCCGGCGTGAACTTCATGCTGCACTCGGCGGGCTGGCTGGAAGGCGGTCTGGTGGCGTCGTTTGAAAAATTCGTGATGGACGCCGATCAGCTTGGCGTTTTGCATGGCATCGCAAAAGGCGTTGAGGTGGATGTGAACGGTCAAGCCATGGATGCGATCCGCGAAGTGGGGCCGGGCGGTCACTATCTGGGCTGCGAACATACGCAGAAGAACTTCAAATCCGCGTTCTGGCGGTCAGAGTTGCTTGACTATAAGCCTTTCGAGACGTGGGAAGAAGAAGGCGCACGCGATACGCAGGCTTTGGCCTCTGAAAAGGTTAAGAAGATGCTCGCCGACTATCAGGAACCGGCGCTGGATCCGGGGATTGCAGAGGGTCTGAACGACTATATTGCCGAGAAAAAGGCGTCGATGCCGGACGCGTTCAGCTAACGCGCTGCACGTTCACCATGATTAACACATCGGAAAGGGGGCTTAACGGCCCCCTATTTCATTCGGGGTCATTTTTAACTCGCTATGCGAGATTTTCTCCACGAGGGAGTAATTGCAATTCGGCCAGCAATGCAATCAGCACCTCGACGTGACGGGCGCAGGAATAGGAGGCATCCCCGGATTTTCGTGTATCTTCCAACTGCGCCTCGGTCAGCAAAAGGCCATCCACGGCCTGCGATGGCGATGGTGTCGTATTTGTTTTCATTAGTTTTTTCAAATCTTTATCACGATTATATTCGCTTAGTCCGAAACGCGCAGCACGTACCAGAAGACGGGGGCGACGCAGAGATTTCAGCATATCAGTGGTGGATGTCATGGGGACCTCGCTGTTGTGATTCAGCGCAATCATGACTCAACCATTGGGGGTGTTGCGTGAGGTAAAGGGCCGTACGCCAACGTTAACAGTTGTTATGATTTTGGAAACTAGTGTTGAGAAGCGACAACTTAGTTAACGAACCAGTAACCAAAAATCGATAGGCCTGTTCGGCTCGAAATCAGCCGATGGTTGCGTGTTCGAACGGGTCTGTGCGTACCACGGTTTTTCAATCTGGAAGGGGCGTAGATGCAACACACACTATCTACCGAGATCGAATGCAAATCCATTATGAATTGGTTGCCGAACGAGGTGCAAACCTATCTGAAGCATACGGAAGAAGGCGAATCTATCCGGGCGATAGCGCGCCGCATGGGGGTCCACGCGTCGACTGTTCTGCGTCAGGTTCGCAAGACCGAGGCGCGTCGCGACGATCCTTTGGTTGACTCCCTCTTGTCGCGTTTGGGCGACGAAATGCGCGACAGTTCTGAGCAAGACATCGCGTTCTCATTCGGGGCGGCGAATGAAGACCCCATGACACCTCATTTGGTGCGCGTCTTGCGGGCATTGCTATCGCCAGACACAAATCTTGTTGTTGGCGCTGGGGTCGAGACGGCAGTCGTATTGCGATCCGCTACTGATGGTGAACCTGTCGCGCTTGCCAAGGCACCGGTCAGCGTGGTCGAGCTGATGGCGCTGCTGGACTGGATCAAGGGGGGGACGATTGGCCGTGTTGCGCGCTATCAGATCACGCAATCTGGACGACAAGCGCTGAACAAGTTGCTTGCACATCAGGAAACCCGCGCGACGGGCTTTGCCGAGAGTCAGGCAGGTTTTTTGGCGGCAACCTCCCATCAAGAAAACGTCGGTGTTCAGATGGCGCGCGCGTCCACACGTGGGCATCGCAAAGTCCGCGCCGTCGGTGCCGAGACGCCGGTTCGCGTACTCGCACGCAGGCGGGGCAGGGATAAACCTTATTTGGGTGAGGATCTTGTCAGTGCAGCTGAACGTTTGAACCGTGACTTCGCACTAGGCCAGTTCGAGCATTCCGAAATGCAGGGCAATTGGGCGTCATGGATGCGCGAAGGTGCGGCCTCGGCATCCGTCGATCCGTCTAAGAACCGGTCAGACCGAAAACTTGATGCTCGCCGCCGGTTTGCCGAGGCGATCAAGGCGATTGGCCCCGAGTTGGCGGAGTTGGCGGTTGCCGTTTGCTGTCATGAGAAGGGCATGGAATGCGTCGAACGAGAGATGTCCATGCCAGCGCGTTCAGGTAAGTATATGCTTCGGATCGCACTGAAGTATCTGGCGCGCCACTATGGGGAACAGCCTGGTCAGGATCATGAATTGATCTACTGAAGTTAGGCTATTCGTTCAGCATATTTGTGACGACATGTATGTTGATCTCGGGGCAGGTTTGACGGATTTCATCTGCTATAATCTGCGGATCCGGAAGATCGGGTACTATTACATAGTATCGTCCAGAGAAACCGGAAGCGATCAGTCGTTGGCTGATGTCCAGACAGTCGAGTGCTCCGCAGACAAACTTTGAAATAACCATGTCTGGGGCAAGGTCCGATATCTGTCCTGCGCTCATCTTTTCAAATACTGAACATGCCATCAGGATTTCGTGGCCGGTGCCTTCATCCATGGTGACCAACTCGTGGACACGTCCCAGTAATAAAATCTTTGGCGATGGAGGCACGATCCACTCTTTATTCTTAATGGTTTGAAATAATTGGCGAATTTAGATCCATGTATTGTCTGAGCTTACGGAGGTATCATCTTTTGGGGTATTGATGAAGGGGTAATACTACCTTCGGGAATAAAACTCTGATTGACCCAAGACGGGCGACAGGTCATGTCTTGCGTAGTTGCAGAGGAGTCACCGAGGCAAGGGGCAGGATCGGTTATGGTTGCACGCAGTATGCTGGAAGCAATGCCGATTGCGGCAGTCTTTATCGGCGAAGACAATCGTATCCGCTCATCCAACGAAAAAGCGCAGAACCTGCTAAAAATGACCGTGGATGGCCGGCACTACGTAACCGTACTTCGGCAGCCATCTTTGTTGGATCAGATCGAAAGCACCATGTCGGAAGGCATCTCGGGGCAGGTAAGTTTCAATACGACTGAAGCCGGCAGAGATGTAGTGTATGAAGTACATCTTGAGCGCGTTGTGGGCGGGCCAGGGCGAGAGAACGGAGTTCTTTTGTCCTTCATGGATGTCAAACAACATGAAGAAGCCGGGCAGATGCGATCGGACTTTGTGGCGAATGTCAGTCATGAACTCCGGACACCGCTGACAGCTTTGACAGGTTTCATTGAAACCTTACGTGGCCCTGCGCGCGATGATGTCGAGGCACGGGACCGCTTTCTGGGCATTATGGAGGCCGAGGGTAAGCGTATGAACCGGCTGGTGTCGGATCTATTGTCGCTAAGTCGCGTCGAAGATATGGCGCGCATTCGGCCAACCGATTCTGTAGATGTCCTTGCTGTCTTACAGTCGGTACGTAATGCTTTGTCACAAACGGCAGAAACCAAGGGCGTAACGATCTCGATCGAATCGCAAATCGAGCCTCCGGTGCAGATTGCGGGGGATTTGGATCAGTTGGCGCAGGTCTTTACCAACTTGATCGAAAACGCCCTCAAATATGGACGGTTGGGCGGTGGCGTGTCCGTTGTGATTTCGCGTATGCCGATGATGCCCGCATTCAAGGGGCCTGCGATATGTGTGTCGGTCAAAGATGATGGGCCAGGCATCGCCGAACATCACTTATCGCGCTTGACCGAACGATTCTACCGCGTGGACAATCACCGCTCGCGCGAGTTGGGCGGAACCGGACTGGGACTTGCGATTGTAAAACACATCATCAACCGCCATCGGGGTCGTCTACGCATAGAAAGTGATGAAGGTCAGGGCAGTAAGTTTTCAGTCTTGCTGAGAGATGATCTGTAACCGCGAAATGCGACGCACTATCCTAGCATCGTCACCATGGGTATTGGATTTTCTGGCCAAATTTGATGATTGTCACACTGTTGTTACAAAACATTCACAAAAGCTTTGAGCATCGACTTTAGGACGGCGCTATGTCGTCCAAGGGGCGTCACAATGTATTAACAGGAGATATCCATGTCCTTCGTGAAACTGACCGCCTCTGCTCTGGCGATCGCTGCCGTTTCCGCCACCGCTGCTTCTGCCCGTGATCAGGTGCAGGTTGCTGGTTCCTCGACCGTTCTGCCTTATGCTTCGATTGTTGCTGAAGCTTTCGGCGAAAACTTCGACTTCCCGACCCCCGTTGTTGAATCCGGTGGTTCGTCGGCTGGCCTGAAGCGCTTCTGTGAAGGTGTTGGCGAAAACACCATCGACGTAGCCAACGCATCGCGCGCCATCAAGGACAAAGAAATCAAAGCATGTGCCGAAGCTGGCGTGACCGACATCGTCGAAGTCCGCATCGGCTATGACGGCATCGTGTTTGCTTCGCAAATCGACACCGCTGGCTTCAATGCATTCGAACCTGCCGACATCTATAACGCTCTGGGCGCTCAGGTGATGGTTGACGGCAAGCTTGTCGACAACAGCTATAACCAGTGGGCTGACTTCAACGCTGACCTGCCGGCTGTCGACATTGCTGCGTTCATCCCCGGCACCAAGCACGGCACCCGTGAAGTGTTCGAAGTGAAGGTTATGGAAGCCGGCTGTAAAGCAACTGGCGCCTATGACGTGTTCCTGGCTGCTGCCGAAGGTGACAGCGACAAGGCCAAATCCAAAGCCGCCAAAAAGATGTGCTACAAAGTGCGCACCGACGGCAAATCGGTTGATATCGATGGCGACTACACCGAGACTCTGGCGTCGATCGACGCCAACAAAGATGGCATCGGCATCTTCGGTCTGGCCTTCTACGAAAACAACACCGACAAGCTGAAAGTGGCGACCATGTCGGGCATCGTTCCGTCGACAGAATCGATCGCAACTGGCGAATACCCGGTATCGCGTCCGCTGTATTTCTACATCAAGAAAGCCCATATCGGCGTGATCCCCGGCCTGAAAGAATACGCTGAGTTCTTCATCTCGGACGAGATCGCTGGCCCGGATGGCCCGCTGTCGGAATACGGTCTGGTTGCCGATCCCGAGCTGGCTGCCACGCAGGCTTCGGTTGCAGCTGAAGCTGTGCTGACCAACTAAGACCATCGAGTGGCGCAGGGCGGTTTGCTTTGCGCCACTTTCCCTTCCCGCAGGTTGGGGTAAAGACCTGCACCTCTTCTGCTGCAAGAGCTTTCCATGTCCGCATTCTGGCTTCTCATGATCATCTTGGCGCTGGCCGCCATGGGATTTATCTTGGGTCGAAGCCGCGCCATATCCTCGGTTCAAGGGGATCGCCGCCAGCTTCACTCTCTTCCAAACTATTACGGTTTCAATGTCGCGATGCTGGCCTTCGTGCCGGCTGTTCTGATGTTGGGCGCGTGGGTAATCATCCAACCCATGCTGATCAGCGGTCAGGTTTCGACGCATATTCCCGAGGCGCTCTATGAAGATGCCGGTCAATTGAACCTGATCATGAGCGACGTGAAACGCGTCGCTGACGGGCTGGATCTGGCGGTGGCACTGGGTGCCATGACGGCCGATGCGTCCAGCCAACTGAACACCGATACAACAGATATCCGCGCCATGTTGGGCGAGGTCGGAGTCGCCCTTGGTGGCGACGTTGATCCGTCGGTCCTGACAGCGGCGCAAGAGATGCGCGCCAAGACGGTCAGCGGTAACTTGTTCATGACCATCGTCGTGCTGGTTGTCGCAGGCGCTGGATTTATCGCAGCCATGATGATGACGCGCGGTGATTTCCGCGCACGTAATGCGGTCGAGGGCGGGGTGAAAGCCTTGCTGATCGGCGCGGCGTCCATTGCGATCCTGACAACGGTTGGTATCGTTTTGTCGCTGATCTTCAACACGATCACTTTTTTCGGTCTGTTCCCGGCGGGTGACTTCCTGTTCGGCCTAACATGGTCGCCCGAGGGCCGCGGTGGATCTGAACATCTGGGCATTCTGCCGCTGCTGTGGGGCACGATCTATATCTCGATTGTGGCTCTTTTGGTGGCTGTGCCGATTGGTCTGTTCGCCGCTGTGTATCTGTCGGAATATGCCAGCCGCGCGACCCGCGCATTCGCCAAGCCTCTCTTGGAGGTTCTGGCCGGGATCCCGACCATCGTTTACGGTCTGTTTGCGCTGACCGTTGTCGGTCCGCTGCTGGTGAACTTTTTCGGCGCAGATGGCCTTGGCTGGATGCAGGGCGCACGCTCGGTCATGACGGCGGGATTAGTGATGGGCATTATGCTGATCCCCTTCGTCTCCTCGTTGTCTGACGACATTATCAACGCGGTGCCACAGGCGATGCGCGACGGCTCTTACGGGCTGGGCGCGACGCGATCTGAGACTGTGAAACAGGTGGTTCTGCCTGCCGCATTGCCCGGTATTGTGGGGGCTGTCCTTCTGGCCGCCTCGCGCGCCATCGGGGAAACCATGATCGTGGTGATGGGGGCAGGGGCTGCGGCCCGTCTGGACCTTAACCCGTTCGAAGCCATGACCACCGTGACCGCCAAGATTGTCAGCCAGTTGACCGGCGACAGTGACTTTGCCAGCCCAGAAGCCCTTGTGGCCTTCGCGCTTGGCATGACCCTGTTCCTTCTGACCTTGGGTCTTAACGTTCTTGCGCTGTACATCGTGCGCAAATATCGGGAGCAATACGAATGAGCGACGCAAGCCTTCAGAACGGTCCCGATATGGGAACGCCGCGCGCCAAAAGCTCGATCCTTCAGCTGGATCAGCGCACCAAGAAACGCAATGCATCGGAAACTCGCTTTCGCGCCTATGGCATCGCTGCCATCGCTGTGGGGTTGGTGTTCCTCGTTGTCTTGATCACGTCGATCATCTTCAAAGGTGTGGGCGCGTTTCAACAAACCTTCATCACGCTGGATGTCGAGCTTTTGGAAAGCAAGCTGGATAAAACCGGAGAGCGTGACATCGAGGAAATCAAGAAGGTCACGACCTTTGGTTATAACCCGCTGATCGAAAACGCGCTGAAAGCCGCTATGGACGAGGCGGGCGTGGACAATCCCTTTGCGAAGGGGAAAGACCTGCGCAAGATGCTGTCATCTGGCGCGGCCGCAGAATTGCGCCGCTTCGTTGTCGCCAACCCGGACCGGATCGGGGATACCGTGCAATTCCGTTTGCTGGCTTCGTCGCGTGTGGATGGTTATCTGAAAGGCCGTGTCACGCGCGACAGCCTTGCCCGTGACAAGAACCTGACCCCGGTGCATCTGGATGTGGTGGATCAACTGAAGGATGCAGGCGTTGTGGCGAAAGGATTTAACCTTAGCTTCATCACTGGCGCCGATGCTTCCGAAAGCCGCCCCGAGCAAGCCGGGATCGGCGTCTCGATGCTGGGCAGCTTATATATGATGCTGGTGGTTCTGGCCTGTGCGCTGCCCATTGGGGTTGCAGCCTCGATCTATCTTGAGGAATTCGCGCCGCAGAACTGGTTCACTGACCTGATCGAGGTGAATATCTCGAACCTGGCGGCTGTTCCGTCCATTGTCTTCGGTATTCTGGGTCTGGCCGTGTTCATCCAGTTTGCGCATCTGCCGCAATCGGCCCCGCTGGTCGGTGGTCTGGTGCTGACGCTGATGACACTGCCGACGATCATCATCTCGACCCGTGCATCGCTGAAATCGGTGCCGCCTTCGATCCGCGAGGCCGCATTGGGCATCGGTGCATCAAAAATGCAGACCGTGTTCCACCACGTCTTGCCACTGGCCATGCCGGGTATCCTGACCGGGACCATCATCGGTCTGGCGCAAGCGCTTGGCGAAACTGCTCCGCTGCTTCTGATCGGGATGGTCGGCTATATCGCGTCGAACTATCCCGGTGGGATCATCGAGGGCTTCATGTCCCCGAACTCGGCCATGCCGGCCCAGATCTATGAATGGGCAAAACGCGCTGACCCCGCATACTATGAACGCGCATGGGGCGGCATCATCATCCTTCTGGTCTTCCTGATGACCATGAACATTATTGCAATCATTCTGCGCCGCCGTTTCGAGCGCCGCTGGTAGAAAGGGCTGCAGACATGAATGATATGACGAAAATCGAAAGGGCTATTGAGATGAACGATATGAAAATCTCGGCCAAAGGCGTGCAGGTCTATTACGGCGATACGCATGCAATCAAAGATGTCTCGGTGGAGATCGAAGACAAGACGGTCACCGCCTTTATCGGTCCCTCGGGCTGCGGGAAATCGACCTTCCTGCGCTGCTTGAACCGCATGAATGACACGATTGATATCTGCCGCGTTGAAGGAGACATCCTGCTGGACGGCGAAGACATCTATGACAAGCGTGTCGACCCGGTGCAGCTGCGTGCCAAAGTGGGGATGGTGTTTCAGAAACCCAACCCGTTCCCGAAGTCGATCTATGACAACATCGCCTATGGTCCGCGCATCCACGGCTTGGCCAAGAACAAGGCGGAACTGGACGAGATCGTCGAGAAATCCCTGCGCCGCGGCGCCATCTGGGACGAAGTGAAAGACCGCCTGCATGCGCCGGGCACCGGTCTGTCCGGTGGTCAGCAACAGCGTCTGTGCATCGCGCGTGCCGTAGCGACCGAACCGGAAGTCCTGTTGATGGACGAACCATGTTCGGCCCTTGACCCAATCGCCACCGCGCAGGTCGAAGAACTGATTGATGAGCTGCGCCAAAGCTATTCGGTGGTGATCGTTACCCACTCGATGCAGCAGGCCGCACGTGTCAGCCAGAAAACTGCCTTCTTCCACCTTGGAAATCTGGTCGAGTATGACGACACGACCAAGATCTTCACCAACCCAGAAGACCCGCGCACTGAAAGCTACATCACCGGCCGTATCGGTTAAGCCCTTTCAAGGGCAGGAGAAAAGACATGATTGATCAACATATTGCATCCGCTTTCGACCGCGATCTGGAAGAAATTCAGGCCCATCTAATGAAGATGGGCGGCATGGTCGAGGACTCGATCCGCGAAGGTGCGAAGTCGCTAAAACGTCGTGACGAGGAACTGGCCGAGGAAGTCCGCCGCGCAGACAAGAAAATCGACTCCCTGGACATCCAAATTCAGGAAGAATGCGCACGCCTGATTGCGCTGCGCCAGCCGATTGCCTCGGATCTGCGCACAGTGCTGACCGTGATGAAAGTGGCCGCGAACCTTGAACGGATCGGTGACTATGCCAAGAACATGGCCAAACGGACCACAGTTCTGGTGCATATGCAGCCGATCGATGGTGCCTCGGGCGCGATCAAGCGGATGGCCAGCGAAGTGGGTCAGATGTTGTCAGACGCACTGGATGCCTATATCCGTCGCGATGAAGAGCTTGCCCAAGACGTGCGTCACCGCGATCTGGAAGTGGACCAGATGTATAATGCACTGTTTCGCGAGTTCCTGACCTTCATGATGGAAGACCCGCGCAATATCTCGTCCTGTATGCATTTGCATTTCATCGCCAAAAACATCGAACGTATGGGCGATCATGTGACCTCGATTGCAGATCAGGTGATTTATCTGGTCAGTGGTGAATTGCCTGACGAAGCCCGTCCGAAGGGCAACTCGGCCAATTATGAATTGCCAGAAGAGGGCACAGATGAGGCCGAAGCATGAGCACAGACAAACCATGTGTTTTGCTGGTTGAAGATGAACCGGCACAACGTGAAATTCTACGATATAACCTGACCTCGGAAGGCTATGATGTGACCTTAGCCGAAAACGGGGATGACGCACTTATTCTGGTGGATGAAGTCATGCCAGATCTGATTTTGCTGGATTGGATGCTGCCGGGTGTGTCAGGGATCGAGATCTGCCGGCGGGTTAAAAGTCGCAAGGAAACCCGTTCCATTCCAGTGATTATGCTATCTGCTCGGTCTGAAGAGGTGGACCGTGTGAGGGGCTTGGAAACCGGTGCGGATGACTATGTGGTCAAGCCATACTCGGTTGGCGAATTGATGGCCCGTATCCGCACGCAGTTGCGTAGGACGCGTCCTGTGTCTGTAGGGCAAAAGCTGGAATATACCGACATTGTGCTGGACGGCGAAAGTCACCGCGTTACACGTGCTGGCGAACCTGTGAGGCTGGGCCCGACTGAGTTCCGCTTGCTGACGACCTTGATGGAAAAGCCGGGTCGAGTTTGGAGCCGCGAACAACTTCTGGATCGGGTCTGGGGGCGTGACGTCTACGTCGACACCCGCACGGTTGACGTTCATGTCGGGCGCCTGCGCAAGGCTCTGTGCCGAAATGGTGGTGATGATCCGCTGCGCACAGTGCGTGGCACGGGATATGCGTTGGGCTAAGTAAGCCTCGCGTGGTAAGATTGAGATAACAAAGAGAGAATCCGCCCAGCTATACAAGTGGTTTCTCTACATCCATGCTGCTGGTTTCATTCGGGAATGCTTCGCAGCGCCCTCTATACATACCGATACTGCCAAGAACAGAAACCAATTCCCAAGATGATAGTTGTGACGCCACTGGGATTCTTACGTTTGATTGGCATACACCGATAACGGTTTTCGAGACCGTTTGTGAGGTATCGTAAGATAGTTACATTTCAAGTAATTGGGGTTTGAAAGCTCGCGGCAGAAAGCGGATAGCCCCAGGGGCTTATGGTCGTGAAGACGTTATAGAGCAGATAGGTCGGGTCGGAGTTGTTCGGCGCATATTCCAGATAGATATCCGCCCCACCGATCTTGAAATAGCTGTCGTAATAGACGCCGTTGTCTTCGATCTCGATGTTTTCGATCACAAGCGCAGGATTGACTTCGGAGCGGAACGAGATCCGGTGCTCACCCAGTTTGGTGAATCTGTCCTGATCTAGCTGAAGGAAATCCGACTTGTTCTGGTCATACTGTTTGAGCGCCGCAATCGCACTGTCCGCATTTCAGGGCGTTCCATCCGTGGAATTCATCCCGCCCTGCAAAGTGACGGTATAGACCTTATCTGCATAGTCCCAGCCGCTGAACAACGGCGGACTCGGGTTGAAGTTTGCATCAGGCCGCACCGCAGGTTTGGCATTCTGGGCGGCTGGACGGCGCGTGGTGAATGTGAACTTATCCGTTTTGATACTGTAACGATCTGATTTTACAGCAACTGTCAGGGATGTTTCGGAAAACATCGGAGCAAGCGCCAGCGGCAGAGCCAGCGTCGCAGCCACAGCAATTTGACCGGTCTTGGTCAGGAATGTCATGAGATTTGATCCTTGTGAGTTGATTTCGGTTTGGTCGAATTCAGCTCACAAACGGGCGCGCGGCGCATTGGATGTTCTGCTGATCTGCCCGGTGTGCAAATGGACCACCGCCATGGAAACAAAGCGGGAAGGGGCTTGATCCTCGTGAAATCAGAGCAAAAGCAGACGGACGCGCGTATAATCCGTGCTGAGCGCACCCAGTTAGACAAGAGAATTCAAGGACTGCAGGATCGGATCGTTGAAGCCGATAGCCTAGCGGTCATTGCGGCCTTAGAAAAACGGTTTGGAAAGATGGAGTGTGAGAAATTGACTTTGGACGAGAAACGACAAAGTCAGAACACACCACCGCATAGCTTCGAGCGAATGTTCGAACACGCCATGCACTTTCCGGCAAACCCATGGAAACTCTAGAAAAGCGAGAACATGACCGCCCAGACAACCGTCCCGAGACTGGCCTTTGCAGATCATATTTCATATTCAAGAGACGGGGACTTCGAACGCCCCAAACCACCTTACCGTTCAAGGTGTTAGCAGGGTTTGGTGGTTAGAAAAGAAAAATGGCGGAGAGACAGGGATTCGAACCCTGGGTGGGCTTGCACCCACAACGGTTTTCGAGACCGCCCCGTTCGACCACTCCGGCACCTCTCCGCGGGGGTCTGTGAAGGGGGAGATAGATTGACCGTGCAGCATGTGCAACCACTTTTTTCGCTATTTTTGAATTCTTGGAAAAATCGTGATCGCATTGCGCTTGGCAAGGTATCAGGGGGGCGCTACTCTAAGGCGATACTTTTGTTGGGAAATGTGCATAACATTATGATTGTAAGCAGAATTGCAAGCTTTGCAGCCGCCATTTTAGTGACTGCTACCAGCGCTTTGGCAAGCGACCAGGGTCAAATCCGGGACTTTCTAAAGATCACTGGTTTTGATGTCGCCATTGAATCGATTCAATTGGGGGCAATGGCTGGACCTGGCCTGACAGGGGAAGATCCCGATGTATTTGGCCGCCAGTGGCAGGATTTGGCTCGTGACGTGTTTGAGCCCTCGGCTATGGTAGATGATGCGGTCAAGATGCTATCTGCCGTGATGCCGCAGGAGGTTTTGGATC
This sequence comes from Aliiroseovarius halocynthiae, assembly GCF_007004645.1. Lineage (GTDB taxonomy): Bacteria > Pseudomonadota > Alphaproteobacteria > Rhodobacterales > Rhodobacteraceae > Aliiroseovarius > Aliiroseovarius halocynthiae. Next base: position 1,222,026 of record NZ_ML660019.1, read on the forward strand.
ACGGGATCGAGTTTTATGAAAGCCCACTTGGTCAGCGGCTGGTTGAAGTCGAGAATGAAAGCCATTTAACCGATGACGAGGTGAAGTACACGGAAGGCGCCGAGATTGCTGCGGAATTGCTGGAAAGTGACGATCTGCGGCTGCAGCTTTACAAAGCCATGGGGGATGCCATCGGCTCGACCGATGTTGCGATCCGTTCGTTGATCGAAATTCAAGTTCGGTATCTGATGGCAGCCATGTCTGTGGGTGCCAGCGATTTGGAGCTGGACGAAAGTGATCTGCGTGCCATTCTTCAAAGCCAATCAGATATCATGCGGGATGGGATTGAGGAAAACTCGTTGGTCGCAAATGCATATGCCTATCGTATGATCGACGAGGCCGACTTGATTGACTACCTAGCCGCACTTCAGGATCCGCGTATGGGGCAAGTTTATGAAATCTTGAACGCAGTCCAGTTCGAAATTATGGCGAACCGCTATGAAGCGATGGCGAGCCGATTGGACAAGCTCACCCCCGAGACCGAGTTGTGATTGGTCGTCTGAACAGTCTCTATGGTGCCGGAGTGGCGCTTGCTCTGACATTTGGGGCGGGTGTGGCGTGTGCGACCGATGTCGCACAAGGGCTGCGCTTTGTGTCGGGGCAGGTGCAGCCGGGCAAACAGCAAAGTGTTGAAGAACTTTGGCGCCTTTTGGCTATGCCTGAGATGGTTTCGATTCTCCATGATGAAGGTGTGTCTATGGCATTGGATGCCGACGTTGATCTTCTTGGCCACGAAGGTGGACAGCGGTGGAATGCTGCGGTTCAGGCCATCTATGACGAAAGCACATTGTCTGAAGAAGTGCATGCGGCGTTTGAACAGCATTTCACCGCACTTGATCTGCCTGTGCTTTGTTCATTCTACAAAGATGACGAAATCCAGTTAATTATTGCCAAGGAAGTCGCCGCACGGCGCGCTTTTATGGATTTGGAGTTTGAGCAAGTCGCGCGTGAACGGTGGTTGCGCGGTGAAAACTCGGATCAACTGGATGATATGATCCGGGATCATGTCGAGCAAAATGACCTGATCGAACTGAACGTGATGGGCGCGCTCAACTCGAATTATGCATTTCTCAGCGCACTTAGCCAAAGCCTTCCTGACGAAGTAGGACACATGACCGAGCACGAAATTCTTGCTCAGGTCTGGACGCAAGAGGTTGATATCCGCGGTGATACAACGGAATGGATGTATGCATTTCTTCATACAGCATACGAGGATGTCGATCCGGTCTCGTTGGAGCGTTATGTGACATTTTCCGCGTCCCCAAGCGGCAGAGCGCTGAATACAGCGTTGTTTGCTGCATTTGATTCTGTTTATTTACGCCTTTCCAGTGACTTGGGGCGATTGGCCGGGAAGATGGGGCAAGAGGAAGAACTGTAAATTTTACGCGCCGTCGATGGTTTTCAGCCCGTCCAGCAGCTCGCTCAGGTGCTTGGCATAGGGCTCCCATTTTCCGACCGAGCTTTTGTAAAGCGGCTGGCGCACCTGCGCGACGGACAGAGTTTTCACGTCGCGTTTGGTCTTGTGGAAGTCCAGACAGGCGTCTTCCCATTCTAGATCGCAAAACTGTAGAAGCTTACGGATCTCGGTTTCGGGATTCTCCACCAGATCTTCGTATGAGATCTCGTAGATCCGATCAGGCGCCAGTTCGCGCCACAGGTCCAGATACTCAGTATACAGACGATAGGTCTGGACCAGAGCTGCCTGTGAGTTGCTATAGCGATGCAGTCCGGGCAGGAAGCGGTTCTTGAAGATCGACCACAGATTGTCCCGTGGATCACGGCGCAGCGCGACGATCTTGGCTTTTGGCATAGCCAGCCACACCAGCGGTGCGATCTGATAGGTCGAGATGGTTTTATCAGTGATCCTGTCTGCGCCCGGCAGGCGGGTGTCAATCGCGTCTTGATAGCTTCGCCCCAGCTCTTCGAATTGTGCATCGGTCATATCACTGATGGTGCCGCCAGCGCGCGCCACTTGTGCCACCTGTTCGAAGCCCAGAGGGTGGAAGACGCCCAGTTCGTCGCCACCAGTGACGGTCGAGTGGCTGGCCAATATTTGTTCAACCAACGTGGTGCCCGAGCGGGGCAGGCCCGTAATGAAAATGGTGCTGTTCTGTGCATAGCCGCAGGTGCCGATCCGCGATGCGTCGAACCCTTTCAGGAAGGCCGTAAAACGATCGAAATCACCTTGCTCTTTCGTTGCATCATGTGGATAGAGCGTCGACATCAGTTCATTCGCGCGTGACAGATAGGTCCACGCAGCCTCGGCGTCATTTTGGTCTTCCATGACCTTCACTAGCCCGTACCCCAGATCGATGCGTGCGTCGTCTGGCAGGTCCGGGCGCTCCCACAGGGTCTTCATCTCGTCAATGATTGGGTCGTCAGTGGACAGCTTTCGTCCCTGTGTGATCATCCGATAGATGCCGCCTGATTTCACACCGCGCGCAACGGCGCCACGAAGTACCTTCTCGGCTGCGTCGAAGTCTCCGCTTTGTTGATAAAGATTTGCGGCCATGGTGATGACACGCAAGTGATCGGGGTCGGCCTCGAGCGCACGTCCAATTACGTCTCTGGATGCGTCCAGATTTCCCAGAATCTTCTCGGCCATCGCGCGTAGGGCCAGTATTTCCCCGGTGGGCGCGGCCTGTGCAGCCAGTGCGTCCAGATCTTCCAATGTACCGGCTGCGTCTTCCAGAGTCAGGCGCGCCTGTGCTCGGGTGAATAGACCGGCAGTATTGTGGGGGGACTGCTTTAGAAGGGCGTCCAGACAAGCGATAGCGTCTTGCGGCGCGTTGATGTCGGTATAGACCCTGCCCAGATTACCCAGAACAATCGGATTGTTCGGGATGATGCGACGGGCCTGCTCCAGCACTGTGCGGGCCTCGGCCCGGCGAGACTGCGCAGCCAGAAACTGGCCATATTGCGCCAGTGCCTCACCATAGTCCGGGTCCGCGGCGAGTGCGGTTTTGAAGGCCGCCTCAGCGGGCTCGGATTTTCCCAACGCAGCCAAGGCAACTCCGTAGATCATCGAGACAGCTTCATTCGGGCCGCGGGTAAGAAGGGACTGGGCTTGTTTTTCCGCGTCAAGCGCTCGCCCCGTGTTTATGAGGGCCGTCAGAGCTTCGATTTCGGACTTGGTGGCCGTCTTGCTGACACGCGATGTCTTGGTGCCCGAACCTTTCAGAAGCCCATTGAATTTTTTCCGTTCGGCAGCCGGGAGGTTGGCCGACTTCAGTTGTTTGGCCACCTTCGAGCGCACGGATGCCTCTTGTCCAAGCGCCAGCGTAACATAAGCGCGCCAGACTGCAGGTTCTGCTGGGGCAAGCTTGGCGGCCTTTTCATAGGCTTCCAGAGCTTTGTCAATGCGCCCCATCTGCTGCTGGATCTGTGCGATCTGAAAGGGCACTTCGCCGCGAGAGGGTGCCATGGTTTGTATCTGCGCCAGTATTTTCAACGCCTCATCGGGCTTTCCAGATTGCGCCAACTGGCCTGCGCGCCGAAAAAGGGTTGGGATCTGGTTCGAGTTCAAAGGCAGCATAGCGGATCCGTTCAGACTGGAGCTTTCTTATGCTCTTGGCTACTGTGCTGGAAAGCCAGCCGCAAGACCTTGCCGTTATACGTGCGAATATGCGCTGCGCGTGCGCTTAAAAGCCTTGACTTTAAGACCAATCCGCCCGATAAGCCGCAATTCCTGCCGGGATTTTCCTGTGTGGGGATTGAAAACTATGTCCAAAACGTGAGTGGCGGGCGCGCAGTTCGAGGCAATGGAAGGGATGGGCCCTTCGACAAACACCAGAGCAATCTGGGGCCATAGGACGCGGATTATGAAGGAAGATCAAATGTTTGCGGTTCTGAAAACCGGCGGCAAGCAGTATAAGGTCCAAGCTGGCGACGTTCTGCGCGTTGAAAAGCTGGCGGCCGATGCTGGCGAAACAGTCCAGTTCAACGAGATTCTGATGGTCGGCTCGACTGTTGGTGCCCCCACCGTCGCAGGTGCTGGCGTCCAGGCAGAAGTCATCGACCAGATCAAAGGCGAAAAAGTCATTCACTTCGTGAAGCGTCGCCGTAAGCACAGCTCGAAGCGCACCAAGGGTCACCGTCAGCAACTGACGCTCTTGCGCGTGACCGACATCCTGGAAAAGGGTGCCGACAAGTCGGGCGTGAAAGCTGCAATCGGTGCAGGTTCGGTATCGGGTGCTGCTGTTGCAGCTGCCGCTCCGGCCAAAGCGCCCGCGAAGAAAGCAGCTCCGAAGAAAGCCGCTAAAGCAGAAGCACCCGCCGGTGCTGACGATCTGAAAAAGCTGTCGGGCGTTGGCCCCGCACTTGAGAAGAAACTGCTGGCAGCTGGCGTCACCACTTTCGCGCAGATCGCCGCTTGGGGCGAAGCTGATATTGCCGAGTTCGACGAGAAACTGTCGTTCAAAGGCCGTATCGAGCGTGAAGGCTGGGTAGAGCAGGCCAAAGAATTGGCCAAAGGCTAAGAAGAGCTAAGGAGAGATAGCATGGCACATAAAAAAGCAGGCGGTTCATCCCGTAACGGCCGCGACTCAGCCGGTCGTCGCCTTGGTGTAAAGAAATACGGTGGTCAGGTTGTGATCCCGGGCAACATTATTGTGCGTCAGCGCGGTACTAAGATGTGGCCGGGCGACAATGTGGGCATGGGCAAAGATCACACCATCTTTGCAACCAGCGAAGGCACCGTCAAATTCCACAAAGGCCTCAAGGGCCGCACCTTTATTTCGGTTCTCCCAGTGGCGGAGGCCGCTGAGTAAGCCGAACCTAACAAGGTTGTGAAAAACCAGGGGCCGGCTGTGATAGCCGGCCCCTTTTCTTTTTGTTTGTAATACTTACTTGCCTGTTCATCCAACGTTCACACGAACGCCCTAAAAGCGCCGAAAATGCCGGTTAGGCGTTGGTCTTCATGGGCGGAACGCATGGTGCATTCAGCGCTTTTCAGAGGAGGGAAAGCCATGAAGCATGTAGACATCAGAACCCAGCCGATTATTCAGGCTGAACGCTTTGTGCTGCGTCCTGTGCGGCTTTCTGACCTTGGGGCATTGGTCCTGTCAGCGTCGGATAAACGCGTGGCGCAAGGCACGCGTTCGATCCCACATCCGCTACCAGCCGGTGTAACTGAAGCCTTCATTGAACGCGCTATGTCGGAAGACCGGGACGAGGATGTCTGGGTTATGGACAGCCTTCACGAAGATCAAGACGATGTGTTGGGCGTGATCACGCTGAACGCTCTGGATCGCGGTCAAAGCCAGCTGGGATATTGGGTCGCGCCCGGTTTCTGGAACGCTGGCATCGCATCCGAAGCCGTCTGTGCGCTGATGGAGGCCAACCCGCAGGGCAATAGCTCGATTTTTGCTGAGGTCTTTCAAGATAACCCTGCCTCGGCCCGGGTGCTGACCCATGCTGGGTTTGAGTATATCGGGGATGCGGAAAGCCATTCAGTGGCGCGCGCCGTAAGCGTTCCAACTTGGACCTACATCAAGAAGATGGCGTAACACTTTGCCATGGAACAAGATATCTCTATCCGGACGGAGCGATTTACGCTCCGCCCGCTGACGCCGGCCGATGGCGATCAGGTGGTCTTACTTCTGGATGATTTCGAGGTTGCACGATGGCTAACCGTCGTGCCGCACCCCTATACGCATGCCGACTATGACAGGTTTCTTGGATATCTCGCAGGGACCAATCCGCTGGGTGGTTTGGCCATTGACGACGGGACCGAGGTTCTTGGCGTGGTCGGGATTGATCCGACACTTGGATATTGGCTTGGACGCAAACATCACGGCAAAGGCGTTATGCCCGAAGCCGCGGCTGGATTGATCGCGCATGTCTTTGCGACCACTGATCTGGATCAGATCGGGTCTGGGCATTTCCCTGACAATCAGGCCTCGCGGGCTGTGCTGACCGGTTTGGGATTCCGCGATACCGGTGAAACCGAAACGGCGCATTGTGTCTCGCGTAAATGTGACGAGGTTCTGATCAAGCTGCGTCTGTCACGTGCTGACTGGGAGGCACGGCAATGAAGACATGCCTTAAAACCGAACGCCTTGAGCTACGTCTGACGCAACCCGAGGACTTCGATGCGGTGCATGCGATGGTTTCGGACTATGATGTGACGCGCATGACGGGGACGTGGCCCTATCCGGCAGATCCCGAGTTCACCAAATCACGCTGCGTGCCTGCGGATATCGAACTGGGTCTGACCGGCGCCATATTCTGCGATGGTGCTCTTGTGGGAACCATTGGTATCGCTTCACGCGATGGTGGCGATCCCGAGATGGGATATATGTTCGCCCGCGCGCATTGGGGGCAGGGCTATGCATCGGAAATGGGGCGGGCGTTGATTGCACATTGCTGGGCGACCTATGATTGGCCGCTGATCCGCGCTGGGGTGTTTGCCGACAATCCCGGTTCGACCCGCGTGTTGGAAAAGCTTGGCTTTACCGAACTTGAACCGGGCACAGCGGAAAGCCTTGCACGCGGTGGAAGCCATCCGTTGCGCAATTTCCAACTTTTGCGACCACAAAGCTAAGCCAATTGCCCGCGCCACAGGCTCGCCCCTTGAGCCTTGGCGCATTTCCCTCTATCGCCTGTGTCACAACAGAAAGGCACGTGTCATGAAGTTTCTCGATCTTGCAAAGGTCTATATCCGCTCCGGCTCGGGTGGCGGCGGCTGTGTGTCTTTCCGTCGCGAAAAGTACATTGAATACGGCGGGCCAGATGGCGGAGACGGCGGGCGCGGCGGTGACGTCGTGGTCGAGGTGGTCGAGGGGCTGAATACCCTGATCGACTTCCGCTATCAGCAGCACTTCTTCGCGGGCAACGGTGTGCCCGGCATGGGCAAGCAGCGGACAGGCGCGGATGGTGACGATATCGTACTTCGCGTGCCTGTCGGCACAGAAATTCTGGACGAAGACGAAGAGACGGTCATTGCCGATATGACTGAAGTCGGCCAGCGCGTTGTGATCGCCAAGGGCGGCAATGGTGGCTTCGGCAATCTTCATTTTACCAGCTCGACCAACCGCGCACCGCGTCGCGCCAATCCCGGTCTGGCAGGGGTCGAGCGCACGATCTGGCTGCGCCTGAAACTTATTGCAGATGTGGGCCTTCTGGGGCTGCCCAATGCGGGCAAGTCGACCTTCCTTGCGGCGACCTCGAACGCGCGACCGAAGATTGCGGATTACCCGTTTACCACGCTGCATCCTAATCTGGGTGTTGTGGGTGTTGATGGCGCTGAATTCGTTGTGGCCGATATTCCCGGCTTGATCGAAGGCGCTTCTGAAGGACGCGGCTTAGGCGATCTGTTCCTTGGTCACGTCGAACGGTGTGCTGTGCTGCTGCATCTGGTCGATGGCACTGCCGAGGATGTGGTTGCCGATTGGCAGACCATCATAACCGAGATCGAGAACTACGGCGATATTCTGGGTGACAAGCCCCGCGTGACCGTTCTGAACAAGATTGACGCGTTGGATGACGAAGAACGTGCCGAAAAACTGGCCGCGCTCGAGGCTGCCGTCGGCGGACCTGTCATGCTGATGTCTGGCGTTGCCCAACAAGGGACGACCGATGTTTTGCGCGCATTGCGCAAGGAAATCTCGGAAGACCGAGTTCGTCAAACGCCGCAAGAGGAAGAAGAGACGTGGCAGCCCTAAGCAAGGCAAAACGTGTCGTCGTCAAGATCGGCTCGGCACTGTTGGTGGATGCGAAAACCGGTGCGTTGAAGGCGGATTGGTTGGGGTCGCTTTGCGCGGATGTCGCTGCGCTGAAAACACGTGGTGCAGATGTTGTTCTGGTCTCGTCCGGATCCATTGCATTGGGGCGGGGCGTCCTTGGCTTGCCCGCTGGTGCGCTTTCATTGGAGCAATCGCAGGCGGCTGCTGCCGTCGGGCAGATCCGTTTGGCCCGTGCGTACGAACAGGCTTTGGCCCCGCTGGGTGCGATCACGGCGCAGGTGCTTGTGACGCTGGAAGACAGCGCGGATCGTCGCCGTTACCTGAATTCGCGCGCGACACTTGAAACGCTCCTGTCGCTGGGTGTGGTGCCGATCGTCAACGAAAACGACACCGTTGCGACGGACGAAATCCGATTTGGCGACAACGACCGGCTGGCTGCGCAGGTGGCGGTTACCATCGGTGCTGATCATCTGGTGCTGCTTTCTGACGTGGACGGGTTTTACTCGGGCAACCCCAAGGACGACCCGACAGCCACACGCTATGATGTGATCACCCAGATCACGCCTGAGATCGAGGCGATGGCTGGTGACGCAGGGACCGGGTTGTCCAAAGGCGGTATGAAAACCAAGGTGATCGCGGCCAAGACCGCAACCGGGGCCGGGTGCGACATGACAATCACCGAAGGGTCGCGCCTTAACCCTCTGACAACGCTAATTAAAGGCGCCGCGTCCACGCTGTTCACAGCGCGCACCACACCCAAGGCCGCGCGCAAGCACTGGATTTCATCAATGAAGCCTCAGGGCGTGCTGGTTCTGGATGATGGTGCTGTAACTGCCTTGCGTTCGGGCAAGTCGCTGTTGGCGGCAGGGGTCACGGATGTGATTGGAACGTTCCTGCGTGGTGATCCAGTGGATATTCAGGGCGCCGATGGGACGCATCTGGGGGCGGGGCTGGTTGCTTATACGGCTGACGAAGCACGCGCCATCAAAGGGCAGAGGTCCGATCAGATCGAACCAATACTGGGACATCCGGGCCGGGCTGCCCTTATCCATCGGGACGATATGTCCCTTTAATATTAGTAAGTTGAAAGACTATCTTAACGGAGAAAGCAAGATGAGTGACGACATCAAAACCATGATGACCGACATTGGCACCCGCGCCCGCGCGGCCGCACGTGAGCTTGCTTTCGCCCCATCTGATGCCAAAGAGAAGGCATTGATGGCCGCCGCTGATGCCTGCTGGACACGCCGGGACGAAATCATCGCCGCCAATGCGAAGGATATGGAGTTTGGTCGAAATAGGGGGCTGTCGGACGCTATGATGGACCGCCTGATGCTGGACGAGGACCGTATCAAGGGCATGTGCGACGGTCTGCGAGCCGTAGCCGCTCAGGATGATCCGGTGGGCGAGGTGATGGAAGAATGGGACCGCCCCACGGGTCTGGATATCCGCCGCGTGCGCACCCCTTTGGGTGTGATTGGCGTGATCTATGAAAGCCGCCCGAATGTGACGGCTGATGCAGGTGCGCTGTGTCTGAAAGCCGGGAATGCCGTGATTTTGCGTGGCGGCTCTGAAAGTTTCCACTCGGCTGGGATGATCCATGAATGTCTGCAGGAAGGACTTCGTGCAGCCGGACTGCCCGAGGATGCAATTCAGCGCATTCCGACGCGCGATCGCGCAGCCGTTAGCGAGATGTTAACCATGACCGACCATGTGGACGTGATCGTTCCGCGTGGGGGCAAAGGCCTTGTTGGTCTGGTTCAGCGCGAAGCCCGCGTGCCGGTTTTCGCGCATTTGGAAGGTATCGTACATATTTATATCGACGAGGACGCCGATGCCGAAAAGACGCGAAAGGTCGTTCTGAACGCCAAGACACGCCGCACCGGGATTTGTGGTGCTGCGGAATGCCTTCTGATCCATCGCAACTCACAAGCGCTGGGGCAAGCTGTGATTGATGATTTGATGGCAGCTGGGGTCGAAGTGCGCGCGGGCGACGGGCTGCGCGGTAGTGTTCCCGCAACCGAAGATGATTGGGGAACGGAGTATCTGGACAGTATCATTGCCGCTAAGTTGGTCGATAATGTGGACGCTGCGATTGATCATATCAATCACTACTCGTCATCCCATACGGATGCGATCATGACGGAAAATGACGCAACCGCGGATCACTTCTTTACCCGCTTGGACAGCGCCATTTTGATGCGCAATGCCTCGACCCAATTTGCTGATGGTGGCGAATTTGGCATGGGGGCCGAGATCGGGATCGCGACCGGAAAAATGCACGCGCGCGGCCCCGTGGGTGCCAAGCAGCTGACATCGTTTAAATATCTCGTTGTCGGCGACGGCACCACACGCGGGTGAAATATGGAAGAGCCGCCCGAGTCTGGGCGGTTTTTCCTTAGAAGGACAGGGTAATCGTCTGATCTGTTGTCTGAACGACCGCGGCGCGTTTTTGCCGTTGCAGTTCTGGCCGTATCAAGGCGAAATGGACCTGAGCCGGTGGGACGTCAATCTCGGCATTGGCGGTGGACAGCAGCGACCAGAGATCAGCATTGACGTTCAATCTGTCGCCGCGCGCCGACATGGTCCAACGCCCATCCTGCCGCGTGATTGTCACCTGACCACCCCAGGGCATCGCGGTTTCGAAACACTGCAGGGCAAGGAAAGCCAGCTTAACCTCCATCCGGGGCAAGTCGCCCGCGGGCTGCCAGTCATATTCAATCTTGCGCCCATCCGCACCCGGAGCCAGCACGGCGCGGATCTCGCGCTCGGCCAGAGATTGGCCCTCTGCGGCAGCGCCAAAAGCCACACGAAAGAAGCGGATCCGCAGATTGGCATTGGCCACGCTTTCCGCAATCAACGCCATTTCCGGGCTATCGCCCAATCCAGACAATTGTAGCAGCTCTACCCCATTGCCGATTGCGCCCAAAGGGCTGATAAGGTCATGGCAGATGCGGGATCCGATCAACGCGGTCAGGTCGCGGTCTTGTTTGGTCATGTGAGAAGCCTGATAGGGAATAAGGTCATGGGATTGGGATCACTACTGGAGCCGGGAATGCTGGTACGCCACCCCGATAAACCCGATTGGGGGCTGGGGCAGGTGCAATCCAACGTGGCTGGTCGTGTCACTGTGAATTTCGAACATGCCGGAAAGCAAGTGATCATGATTGAACATGTTGACTTGATGCCTGTATTTACCACTCCTGAACGCTAAGATGCTGTGCGGGGTCGTTTGACACTCGCCGTCTAGGCCATATGAGCTGAACAAGGTTATCAAATGGTTAATCCCGTATGACTGCACCCGATTTTGAACTAAGACTGGCCCAGAGTGACGCAGATCTCATTGCAGCACAACGGTTGCGTTACGATGTATTCGTGCGCGAGCTGGGCGGGAACGGGTCTTTGGTGGATCACGAGCGGGGGCTGGAACGCGATGCGTTTGATCCGTTTTATGATCATCTGATCCTGTTTGACAACGCGCGCGAGGGATCGCCGGCGGTAGGCGTTTATCGGCTGTTACGGGGTGATAAGCTGAAGACGCCTGGCGGACCGGATCACTTCTATTCCGAGGCGGAATACGACCTGAGTATCTTGAAAGCTTCGGGCCGTAAGTTGTTGGAATTAGGACGTTCTTGCTTGCACCCAGATTATCGTGGTGGTGCGGCCATGATGCATTTGTGGACCGGACTTGCCGCGTATGTTGAACAGCACAAGATCGAGATCCTGTTTGGTGTGGCCTCGTTCCACGGGACAGATGTCGAGGCGTTGAAAGCGTCTTTGTCCGTGCTGCATCATCGCCATCTTGCGCCGGCGTCCATCCGGGTTCGTGCCCAGCCTGATGCATTTCAGCCCATGGACTTGTTGCCCGAAAGCCAAATCGATCGTCCTGCCGCGATGCGGGCTGTGCCTGCGCTGATCAAGGGCTATCTGCGTCTGGGGGGCTTCGTGGGCGAGGGTGCGTTCGTCGATCACGCCTTTAACACGACGGATATTTGCCTGATCATCGATATGGCGCAGGTCAATGATCGTGCGCGCGCCATCTATGCCGGGGGGGCCGCATGAGCGCGACGTGGCTAGGAGAGCATGAACCGAACGAGTTTCATCCGTCAGGGATGGATTATCTCAGGATCATACGGCGGGGGCTTCCGCTGGGCCTACTTGTGCTCTGCGGGCTGATCCTTTTGTTGCTGATAAGGGTGTTTGAACGCCCCATTTTCGGACGGCATCGCCCGCTTACACCGCATATTACACAGTTTGTGTGTCGGAACGCCTTCCGTTTCTTGGGCATTCGGTTCACCACAACGGGCGCGCCAATGCGCCAGAAAGGTGCTGTGGTTGCCAATCATGCGGGGTGGTTGGACATATTTTCGCTGAACGCACGCAAGCGGGTGTATTTCGTATCGAAGTCCGAGGTCGCAGCCTGGCCCGGCATCGGTTGGTTGGCACGAGCGACGGGAACCGTGTTTATCAAGCGTGACCGGAAAGACGCGCAAAACCAGATCGAGATCTTCCGGACCCGTCTGATGGCGGGCCACAGGCTGTTGTTCTTTCCCGAAGGAACATCATCGGACAGCCAGCGCGTTCTTCCATTTAAATCAACGCTTTTTGCGGCATTCTTTACACCCGAGCTGCGCGATTTCATGTGGGTACAGCCGGTGACACTTCGGTATTTCGCACCCGAAGGTCGCGACCCGCGCTTTTATGGCTGGTGGGGCGATATGGAATTTGGTCCGCACCTTCTGCAAACCCTTGCAGCAAAGCGACAAGGCCAGGTCGAACTCGTGTATCATACTCCTGTCAAAGTGTCTGACTTTGCTGGCCGCAAAGAACTGGCCGCCTATTGCGAGGCAGCCGTCCGGAATGGTCTAGGAGAGCTGAACGTCGACCGTTAGGCGTCCATCGCAGACAGAAGGCGGGCAAGCGTCGCGGCCGGGTCTTCGGTGCGCCAGATTTCCTCTCCGATTGCGAAGAAGTCGGTGACGGGGGTTAGGGCGCGGATCGTGTCTTCGTCCAATGCACCTTCCGCGACCACCGGAACCTCGATCATCTGGCTCCACCATGCAAACAGGTCCTGCTCGGCGCGGGTGCCGTCGCCCAAGGGCGTTGCCCCAGCTGGGCCAAAGCTGACATAGTCTGCGCCGACCTCGCCTGCGTTCATGCCGTCATGGCGCGAGGCTGCGCAATAGGCGCCCACAATCGCGTCTGCCCCCAGATCGTCACGGGTCTTGCGCACGCGGCGCGCACCGTCGCCAAGATGCACACCATCAAGGCCCAGACGCTCGACCAGAAGCGCGTGTTCGGAAATCACAATCGGCACGTCGCGTGCATGGGCCACCTCGCGGCAGGCGTCCGCGGCACGCATGATGCGATCTTCGTCAGTGGTGGCCAGCGATAGACGCAAGCATGCTGTTTCATGCGCATCCAGAACTTTTGCCAGTTCGATTGGGAAACGCGACAGCTCGATCTCGGGTGGCGTCACAAGATAAAGCTGGGGGCGGTCCATTTCAGACTCTTGAGTGTTCTGGGCCATCTGCGCGATCCTCATCATGTTGCCTGACAGGCTTCTTAGCCGGGTTTGCTGCTATTGCAAGTGCAGGTGTCACTTTGCAGGCAGGGTTGTCACGAAATCTATGGACAGTCGCAGCAATTCCGCACGCGTACCATCATCCGACATGGCCTCTTCGCCGGCATCAATGAAACCGCCCATGGGGCGTCCGGTGAAATCCATTTTGCGGGCGCCGGGCAGGGAAAGCGCCTTTGCCTCGTGCGTTTTGCCGACCCGGTACATCGCGCCATTTTTGTGAACACCGCACAGCATATTGCCGTTCAACATAAATGCGATACCGCCAAACATCTTCTTTTCAGACATATCAGGGCGGTCGCCCAAATCGTCTTTCAATAGTTCGTAAAGACCGTTGTCATAGGCCATGGTGAGCTCCTGCTTGCCGAATGATCCTGCTCAGCGTATCACGCGGCAGTCCGATGGACAGAGGCCAAATGAAAGAGACTGCCGCGATGAATACGCCCGAGACTAATTTGGGACCACAGCCCGAGATCGTACTGGTACGCCCTCAGATGGGGGAAAACATCGGCGCAGCAGCGCGGGCGATGTTGAATTTCGGGTTAGAGCGGATGCGGATCATTGCGCCGCGTGACGGCTGGCCGAACCCATCTGCGGTGGCGATGGCATCGGGGGCCGGGCGCGTATTGGACGCGGCAGGGGTCTATGACTCGCTTTCCGATGGGATCGGCGATTGCGACTATGTCTATGCAACGACAGCGCGGTCGCGCGATTTGGCAAAACCGGTCCTAAGCCCGGAACGTGCCATGGAAGAGGCGCGTGCGATGCGGCTTCAGGGCAAGAAGGTTGCCGTGCTGTTTGGGCCGGAACGCACCGGGCTTGAGAATGACGAAATCGCGCGGGCAAACGCCCTGATCTCGGTCCCCGTCAATCCTCAGTTTGCGTCGCTGAACCTTGCGCAATGCGTGCTTCTGACGGCCTATGAATATCGCCGTCAAAGCCATGAAACTGCCCATCACGTGATGGAATGGGCCAGCAGCGAACCTGCCAGCGCGATCGAGGTTGAAAAGCTGGCCGAGCATTACGAGGCGCGACTGGACGAGGCCGGGTATTTCTTCCCCGAGACCAAAGCCGAAGTGATGAAAATCACCCAGCGTAATATGTGGAGCCGCCTTAACCTCAGCCGTTTGGACGTGCAAATGTTCCACGGCATCCTTCGTCAGCTTTTGCGCAACAAAGACTAACTTAGTCTGGGCGTCGCGCTGCCACGATCCACATAACCATCAAGGCCAAAGACCCAATTGCATTGAAGTTGGCCATGGTGATGTCCAGCGCGTCAATGGGGATCATGTCTGACAGGCGCCACGGAATTTCATCGCAGCGCACCAGCGGTGCGGCTTTGATTTGGGCCATCAGGTCTTCAACCGACAGGTTGCCGACGCCTCCGCCCGAGCAGGACGCAGGACCATCCCACCATTTTCGTTCGACCCCGGAGTGAAAGATGCCAAGGCCTGCAGACACGGCCATGGTGACCGCACCCACCCAACGCAGCAGTCGCATTTTGGTCGCCAAAGCTGCCCCGCCAAGGATGACAGCAATCGCGTGTGGCCAGCGTTGCCAAAAGCACATCTTGCACGGAGCATAGCCAAGTGCCTGGAATACGAAGGCCCCGCCCAGAATACCGGCTGATGCGACGGCGGCTGTGATGATCAGGTTTTTTGTCGACAGTCGATCCAGCATGCTCATAGGAATTTCACCATATAGAATCCACCAAGCAGAAGCGCACAGAAAAGGGCAAACATCAGGCCCAGCCTGCGTTCGATGAAGTCACGGATGGGTGCACCAAACTTCCACAAAAGTGTGGCGACGATGAAGAAGCGCAAACCGCGTGCGATGACGCTGGCGACCATGAAGACACCAAAGTTCAGCCCGGTCGTGCCTGACAGGATGGTGATCACCTTGTAAGGGAACGGGGTCACGCCCGCGACAAGAACCGCCCAAGCGCCCCATTCGTTATATCGCTCCGCGAATTCGCCGAAATACGCGTCTTTGCCATAGAATTCCAGCACCGGACGGCCGACCGTTTCAAATAGCCCCCAGCCGATATAGTACCCGAACATGCCGCCCAGAACGGATGCTACCAGAGCCACACCTGCGACGACAAACGCACGCGAGGGGCGCGCGATGATCATCGGGATCATCAGAACATCTGGCGGGATTGGAAAGACCGAGCTTTCCAGAAATGCCACCACTGCCAGCGCCCAAAGCGCGTGTGGCGTGTTGGCCAGACCCATCGTCCAATCGTAAAGCCGTTTGATCATGCTCGTGCTCGCGTAACTTTTCTTGCCCCTGACGAAACACGTGTAGGGCGCAAGGTCAAGTCAGCGATGCTTGAAGCTGTGGGTCAGGTCGGTAAACTGGCTGTGATTGTTGTTGGTTGCTGGTGAGGGAGACGAAACATGAAATGGCAGGGTCGGCGCGGAAGCCGTAATATTGAAGATCGACGGCGCGCGGGTGGTGGTAAGGCACAAGTCGGTGGGCTTGGATTGCTGGCCATTTTGGCGATCGGCTATTTCATGGGTGTGGATGTCACGCCACTTTTGCAAGGCGGCGGTGGCGTTGGAAGCACTGCAAACAGCGAAATTACCGAGGCCGACCGTCAGGCAGGCGAATTCGTATCCGTAACGTTGGCCGATACGGAAGAGGTATGGGCCAGTCTTTTCCAGTCTCAAGTGGGTGAACCTTATAATCCAGCAGTTCTGGTACTGTACAAAGGTGTGACACAAAGCCCCTGTGGCGGCGCCTCGGGTGCGACGGGTCCGTTCTATTGCCCCGGAGATCGCAAAGTCTATCTGGATACGTCGTTTTTCACGACCATGTCGCGCAAATTGGGCGCCGGAGGAGACTTTGCCGCAGCCTATGTGGTCGCGCATGAAGTGGCACATCATGTCCAGAACGAACTTGGTATCCTGATGCAAGCCAATCGCGTTCGCCAACAAGTCAGCCAAGAAGAAAGCAACGCCATTTCGGTACGGATTGAGCTTCAGGCTGATTGCTTCTCGGGCATTTGGGCACGCGAAGCGCAGGCGCGATTTGGGTCGCTTGAGCGTGGCGATATTGCCGAAGCAATGAATGCCGCACGCCAGATCGGCGATGATACATTGCAGCGAAATGCTGGGCGGGTGCCGATGCCACATACCTTCACGCATGGAACGTCAGATCAGCGCGAACGTTGGTTCACACGCGGTTTGGAAAGCGGTGATATGCGGGTCTGCGATACGTTCTCGGCCCGCAGTCTGTGATTCTCTGCCGGTTCATTATGTGATCCGACATTGGGTGGCCAGCCTTTAAAGACACGTGTTTCGGGCAGCAAAAGCGTAGAAATACTTGGCAATCGGAAATAATGTTGCGAACGCAACGAAATTTGACTACAAAAATTTCAGCGACAGGATCAACAAAGCCGACCGCGTGGTCAAAAAAGCTTGCACGAGTCAGCCGAGCCTGTTTGTATTGACGCCAGTTGCCGGGGCGGGTGCCCGGGCAGTTGACACACACTCGCGTTTGGGAGGAAGCGAAATGAAATTTACCATGAAAGCCACATTGGCAGGCGCCTTTGCATTGGGGCTGAGCGCCACCGCCAGCGTTGCACAGGACGTCACGCTGCGCTGCCAGCACTTCCTGCCGCCAAAGGGTTCGACCCCGCTTTATTTCATGACACCGTGGGCCGAAAAGATCGAGAAAGACTCGGGCGGTCGCATCAAGGTTGAACTGTATCCGGCGATGCAGCTGGGTGGTAAGCCGCAAGCGCTGTATGACCAGATCCGCGATGGCGTGATCGACTGTGGCTGGGCGCTGCCTGCCTATACACCCGGTCGTTTCCCCGAAGCCGAAGCATTTGAGCTGCCCTTTATGACTGCGCGCAACGCAGAAGCTTCGTCGAAAGCTGCTTGGGAGTTTTCGGAAAAATATCTGATGGAGCGTATGGGCGACGTCAAACTGCTGGCCGTTCACGTACACGGCCCGGGCGTCATTCACAAAAAAGGCGAGCCGGTGATGGCTCTTTCCGATTTCGAAGGTCTGAAACTGCGCGGCCCGTCGCGTCAGGCAAACACCCTGTTTGAAACGCTTGGCGCAACGCCCGTTGGCATGCCTTTGCCGACCTTCCCGGAAAGCCTGTCGAAAGGCGTTGTTGAAGGTGGCGTAATTCCGTGGGAAATCGTTCCGCCGCTGAAAGTGCATGAACTGGCAGACAGCCACACCGAGATCCCCGGTGACCGTTCGCTGTACAACACGTTCTTTATCTGGGCGATGAACAAAGACACCTATGCTGGTCTGCCGGATGATCTGAAGGCTGTGATCGACGCGAACTCGGGGCTGGAAGCCTCGGCTTGGGCGGGCGCGTCCTTTGACAAAGGGGATGTGATCGGCCGCGAGATCGTCGCAGGCACTGACAACAAGATCCACGAACTGGATCCTGAACTGGTGGCTGAAATCCGTGCCATGGGCGACAAGCAGGTTGAAGCCTGGGCTGCCGACATGACCTCGAAAGGTTTGGATGGCGAAGGTATGGTTGCTTATGCGAAAGAGCTGGTTGCCAAGCACTCGGCCCAGTAATCTGCACCACATCACTGCTCCGGGTGGCCTGACCGGCTGCCCGGAGTTTTTCTTACGAAGCTGCCAAACAGGTGCAGCACGGGATCAAGAAGGGGGAACGTCGTGGCGATCGCGAAATCTGCCGAGCTCCGGGTGGGGCGCATCATGGAATTCCTAAGCCGCTGGATGGCGTATTCGGGTGGCGCCGTGCTGGTCGCCATTGCCATGACCACAGTGGTCTCAATTATCGGACGGGCGTTGTCGGGCTATGGTCTGTCGCCAGTCAAAGGTGATTTCGAGATTGTCGAGATGGGCTGCGCCATCGCCGTCTTCGCCTTTATGCCGTGGTGCCAGTTTAAACGCGGCCATGTGACCGTAGACATCTTCATCACACGCCTTCCGGAACGTATCCAAGCCTTCCTTGGTTTTATCGGGGACCTCTTCTTGACCGGGGCAGCGTTCATCATCCTTTGGCGTCTGTGGTTGGGCTTTGGCGAGAAATTCCCCTTCGGTTCGGACGCGTTCAGAACGGCCCTTGGTATGGGTTCGAAGCCTTTCTTTGCAGAAAGCACATATGAGCTGGAAGTCCCTTTGTGGATCCCATTTGGCCTGTGCCTGATCGGCGCGGCGTTTTTCCTTGTGGTCGCCGTCTATACGACATGGCGGTCTTTCAACTGGGTGCTTGACGGTAAGGAGCAACACGTATGACCGGCATCGAACTTGCGATCATCGCTTTTGCGCTGATGCTTCTGGCGATTTTTCTGCGCCTTCCGATTGGTCTGGCAATGGGTCTGACCGGATTTTTCGGAATTTGGTATATGATGGGGCGTCCCAATGTGACGCTAAGCCAGTTGAAAACTTTGTCCTATGACACGTTCTCTAGCTATTCGCTGTCGATTGTGCCGCTGTTTTTGCTAATGGGACAATTTGCGACTAAATCCGGCATGTCAGGCGCGCTGTTCAATGCGGCCTCGGATTGGTTGGGGCACCGCAAGGGCGGTGTGGCGATGGCTGCGGTTGGTGCCTGTGCCGGTTTCGGCGCGGTCTGCGGCTCGTCGCTGGCGACCGCTTCGACCATGGGGCAGGTGGCGCTGCCCGAGATGCGGAAACGCGGCTATTCGGACGCCTTGTCGACAGGGGTTTTGGCGGCAGGTGGCACATTGGGTATCTTGATCCCGCCATCCGTCATTCTGGTGATCTATGCGATCTTGACCGAGCAGAACATCGTGAAAATGTTCATTGCGGCGCTGGTGCCGGGCATTCTGGCGGCCCTCGGGTATATGTTGACCGTGGCCGTGATGGTGCGGATCAACCCCGACAGCGCCACGACGGCGGAACGTGTTCCATATGTTGAACGTTTCAAAACGCTGTTGTCGATCTGGCCGGTTGTTGTGATCTTCGGCCTTGTGATGGGCGGGATTGCTGGTGACTGGAACTGGTCGAAAGTGGGCGTGCAGGCGCTGTTCACGCCGACGGAAGGCGCTGCTGTTGGCGCGGTTGCAACGGGCCTTTATGGTGTGATGACGGGTGGCCTGACCTGGAAAGGCTTTCTGGACAGTGTTCTGGCCACCGCGCAATCCACTGCGATGATCTTTTTCATTGTTCTGGGTGCACAGATCTTCAACTCGTTCCTGGCCTTCACCCAAGCGCCGCAGATGCTGGCCGATTGGGTCTCGGCGCAAGGCTATGCACCGCTTCTGGTCCTGACCATGATGCTGATCGCTTATCTGATCTTCGGATGTGTCATGGACAGCCTGTCGATGATCCTTCTGACCATTCCGATCTTCTATCCGATCATCGAGATCTTGGACTTCGGCCTGACCCCGGAAGAGGCCGGCATCTGGTTTGGGATCCTCGCGCTGATCGTGGTCGAGGTCGGCCTGATCACGCCCCCTGTTGGGATGAACCTGTTCATCATCAACTCGATGGCCCGCGACATCCCGATGAGCGCAACCTATCGCGGTGTCGCTCCGTTCGTGCTGTCCGACCTGATCCGTGTGGTCGTTCTGGTGGCTTTCCCCGGGATCACGCTTTGGCTGGTTGGGGTGTTGTTCTGACCAGATAAAATTTGCACGGGGCAGGGGCGGAAATGCCGTTGACCTTGCCCCGTGGCTTGGGTATCTCATCCCAACAGTGCCCAAGTGGCGGAATGGTAGACGCAGGGGATTCAAAATCCCCCGATGGCAACATCGTGTGAGTTCGAGTCTCACCTTGGGCACCAACTTCCCGCCGAATTCGTGATCCATGTATGCCGGTGGCCGACCGGAGCATGTCATGAGCGAAACACCCAAAGATCTCAATCCGTTGAGCCGCGCGGCCGAGCTGTTGCATCATCGTGGAAGGGCGCTGTCCAAAGGTGAGCCGATTGCCCTCCCGATCACGACCAGCTCGATGTTTCATCTTCCCGGAGATCCAGCAGACAGCCCCGCCTATGGCCGTGTCGACAACCCGACATGGGAGGCGCTGGAAGATGCTCTGTCTATTTTGGAAGACGCACCATGCGTGGCGCTGCCATCGGGAATGGCGGCGATCTCGGCTGCGTTATTTGCCAGCCTAGGGGCTGGGAAGCGGCTGTTGGTGCCGTCGGATGGGTACTATGTCACCCGTGTACTGTCGTCTGAGTTTCTGGCCGGTTTCGGGGTAAGCGTCACCGAACGCCCGACCGCCAGTATTGCCGAAGGTGGGTTTGCTGATTTTGACGTGGTGTTTATCGAAACGCCGTCGAATCCCGGACTGGATCTATGCGATCTTCCAGCGATTTGTGGGCAAGTACGCGCGGCGGGCGGGATCACAATCGTGGATAACACCACAATGACGCCCTTTGGGCAGCGCCCGTTGGATTTGGGGGCAGATATCGTCGTTGCCTCTGACACTAAAGCGCCGGGCGGCCACTCGGATCTTCTGATGGGGCATGTTGCTACGCGCGATCCTGCGTGGTTGGCCCGCGTCAAGGACTGGCGCAAAATGTCAGGCTGCATACCGTCTCCCCACGCTGCGTGGGCGCTGTATCGCGGACTTGAAACGCTAGAGCTGAGGTTCTCGCGTATGTGCGACAGCGCCGCGGTCATCGCCCCGGTGCTTGCTGCGCATCCAGCAGTCAGATCAGCACGCTTCCCGGGATTGCCAAGTGATCCATCGCATAATCTGGCAGCAGCACAGATGGAGCGCTTTGGTTTCCTGATCGGTCTGGATCTCGGCACAGAGGCCCGCGCCGAGCAGTTTATCAACACCAGCAATTTTCTGCGCCCTGCGACGTCATTTGGCGGTGTTCACAGCTCGGCCGAGCGGCGTGCACGCTGGGGGGATGATGTGTCGGCAGGCTATGTCCGCCTTTCTGTCGGCTGCGAGCCGGTCGATGTGCTGATGCAGGATTTGGTTGATTCTTTGGGGAGGCTGGAGGACTGAAGGGTATGTCATATTTCTGTCACATTGTGATTTATCCACGCCTTCCGGACCACTATAGATCAGATAGAAACCGGCGGTCTCTCTGAATGCGTGTTGTGTATCGGTGGTGGAGGGTGGATTTTTCGTCCAACGCGTGGAAAATAGGAAACAACCTCTAGGCGTAATGCAATATCTCAGTTGACCAAAAGGGTAATCTGCATGGTATTTATTTAAGTTTATCATAAACTTAATTCTAAGGTGATTTATTTTGGCTGACGTCGCAGAAATACCTGATATTTCATTTCGTCGCAGGTGCCTATTTCTTTTGATCATTTTCACACTTTGGGCATGATTTCCCGATAAATTCCCCTTAGTGAGAGCTGGAAAAACAGTTATCCAGCCAAGCATGACGAGTTGTAGGTGTCCAATTTGGTACTTCGTGATTTCAGAATTGAGGACGATGTGAGCGTATCGTGGCCGGGGGTGCCGGTCGTTCGATTGGGCGCGTCTGTGTCGGCGCAAAATGAATCGCGCCGCGCCAAGCTTGGTGGCGCATTGTCTGGGGTTTCAGCGAACACGATGGTCGAAACAGATCGCGGTGTCGTGGATGCGCGTAGCTTGAACGCCGGGGATCGCGTCAAAACATTAAAAGGCCGATTTGCGCCAATCCGTTGGGTGGGGCATTCAACAATGTCAAAGACCAACAATTCTGCCGCCATTCGATTTGCAGCGCTTTCCGACGGACAATCCGGCGCGCTTCTGACGCCGGGCAGTCTTGTGCTTGTGGACCATCCATTTTGTGAAATGCTAACCGGTGAGCCGCAAGTGGTTTGCACAGCAGAGATGCTGGCAGAAGCAGGGCAGGCACAGGCCGATGGCTCTGTATCGCCATTGATGGTGCACATTCTGCTCGACAAGACCGAGATGATCCGCTGTGGCGATTACTGGGTGGAAAGCCTGATCCCCGAGATTGATCAAATTCGCCGCGACGCGCCAGAAGCCGCGCAAGAGATTTTGGATGCCTGCCCTAGGCTGCGCAGTCAGCAGGGGATCGCGTCCTATCTGCGAGACTATCTGGTGATCGATCAGCGCGAGGCCAGTGTCATTTTCGCGGCGACCTAACCGTCTCTTTTTCCCATTCGGCCCAGTCTTCGGGCGTATCGAGATCCAGAACGGCATTCTGTCCGGGCAATCTATGCAGGGTGACCGGGCTGTTTTGAAGCACGTCCTGGGCCCCCTTGTCGCCGGTTATCGTCATCAGTTGAGTTCGATATGTCATCGGAAAGATCACTGGATGGCCGGGGATCCCGTCTTCACTTGCGCCGCGTAAGATGCTTGATCCATCGAATTGCGCCATCATTGCAGACAGATCGTTGGATGTTAGATCTGGAAGATCACACAGCATGACCATGATCCCGTCAATCTGTGCCGGTATGGCGGCCACCGCTGTGGACAGGCTATGCCCCAGTCCCAATGTCTGATCCTTCACCGGAACAACGACAGCCGGAAGCGTTTCAAGAAGCCGTGTTCGTTGGGAGTTTTCAGGAAGCGCCACGAAGGGGGTTACACCAGTCGCTGCAATCATTCGAATGCGGTCTTCCAACAGGCTTTTCCCATTTGGTAGCGTCTTCAAAAGCTTGTCTTGCCCCATTCGGCGGGACTGACCGGCGGCCAATAACACCACTGCGATATTGGCCGCGGTCATGGCTTACTTCTCTGGGATCAAGCCGCGTGGGCTGAAACGAAGAACCAACAGAAGCACGATCCCCATCGAGAACAGGCGCATATGCGCAGCGGAATCGATCAGGTGCGTCTTCAGGGCTGATCCATCTTCCATTCCATAGGTCACAACAGACATCAGCCAGTTACCGATAGGCTCCACCTGGATCCACAAAAACCAGATCAGGAAGGCTCCCAGAACGGACCCCAGATTGTTGCCCGATCCGCCGACAATCACCATGACCCAAATCAGGAAGGTAAATCGCAGCGGCTGATAGGTGCCCGGCACCAGCTGGCCGTCCAGCGTGGTCATCATGGCACCCGCCAGTCCGCACAGCGCGGACCCCAACACAAAAATCTGCAGATGTCGTTTGGTCACGTCTTTGCCCATGGCTTGGGCGGCGACTTCATTGTCGCGAATGGCCCGCATCATCCGGCCCCACGGGGAATTCAGCGAAAGCTGGGCCAGAATGATCAGAGCAACCAGAACCACAGTGAACAGTGCTGAATAGGACAGCTTTACCGCCAGTGTTGACGCCGTCGTTGCATCCAGCCCAAGACTGTCCGCGCGGGCGACGAAATCGGCGCTTTGCTGCAGGTCGACCTCGTAAGGAACGGGGCGGGGCAGGCCGATCACGTTCTTCACGCCGCGCGCCATCCAGTCTTCATTTTTGATGACTGCGATGACAATCTCGGAAATCCCAAGCGTCGCGATGGCCAGATAATCCGAACGCAATCCCAAAGCTGTTTTGCCGACGACCCAAGCTGCGCCCGCCGCCAAAATCCCCCCGACAGGCCAAGCCAACAGGGTCATATAACCATGTGCTTTATAGTTCTCGGGCCCACCAGGGTTCAGCCCACCAAGATAGCCGGTTTGTGCAGGGTTGATCGCTTCAACTCCGGCAACACCTGCATCAAAGATGAAGCGATAAAGGAAAAAGCCCACCACCAGCGTGCCAATCGTGGCCAAGGTGCGATTGCGTCCCGCGGCCATGCGGGTGTTGATCAGCACCGCGGCGACCACGGTCGCGGCCCCCACCAACAAGCCAAATACGATGCCAACGCCGCCTTGGCTCCAGGCGCCGGGCGTTGCGGGCATCGAAACCAGCACAGTTGCCAGACCACCAAGGGCGACAAAGCCCATGATGCCGACGTTAAACAGGCCCGCATAGCCCCATTGCAGGTTCACGCCCAAAGCCATGATGGCCGAGATCAGCGCCATATTCAGGATCGTCAGAGAGGCATTCCAACTGCCTGCAAAGATCCACCAGTCAGTCGAACCCTGAAGGATGAACAGCAGCGCAACAGCGCCAAACAGAAGCGGTGTACGAAGAGAATAGCTCATACCGATTGCCCCTTGAATAGACCCGTAGGTTTGAACAGCAGAACGACGATCAGGATCACAAAGCTGACGGCGAATTTATAGTCGGTGGACATCAGCTGGACGAGGCCTGTTGGTTCAAGGCTTTCGGGCAGCAAATAGACTGCAACTTTCTTCCAGGCGTAGGTGATCGTGACCTCGGAAAACGCAATCACGAACCCGCCTGCGATGGCGCCCAGCGGGTTGCCCAGACCGCCCACGATGGCCGAGGCGAAGATGGGCAGCAATAGCTGGAAATAGGTGAACGGTTTAAAGGTCTTGTCCAGTCCGTACAGCGTGCCTGCGATGGTGATCAGGGCAGCGACGATGATCCATGTGATCATCACAACGCGTTCTGGGTTGATACCAGACAGAAGCGCCAGATCCTCGTTGTCTGAAAACGCGCGCATGGATTTACCCGTGCGGGTCCGGTTGAGGAACCAGAACAACACAGCAACCACGATGATCGCAGTTACGATGGTGATGCCCTGTGACGTTTTGAAAGCCAGTCCTTCGCTCAGGCCGGTGGCATTCTTAAAGTCGCGGGCTTTGATGATGAAGCGTTCTCCATCGGCAAAGCGCTGATCCCCCGGTCCAATGATGAAACGGACGACACCGTTCATGATGAACATCACACCCATCGAGGCCATGACGAACACAATCGGCTTTGCTTTCACACGACGATAGAACCTATACACGGTCCGGTCTGTCAGGATCAACAACATCGCCGTGACGACAATGCCAAAGGGCAGGGCCAGAAGGGCGGTCGGCAGCGGGTGAATAGACAGACCCATTGACTGGAACCACCACGTAAACAGGATCGTCACCATCGCCCCGAAGGCCATCGTGTCGCCGTGCGCGAAGTTCGAGAACCGCAGGATCCCATAGATCAGCGTGACCCCCAACGCGCCAAGCGCCAACTGGCTGCCATAGGCGATCGCGGGGATCAGTACAAAGTTGGAAAGCGCGACAAGCGCGTTCAGAAAGTCCATACTCAGCCTCCCAAGAACGATTGGCGGACTTCGGGGTCGGCAAGAAGTTCTTTGCCCGAGCCCGTATGCGCGTTGCGGCCTTGCACCAGAACATAGCCTTTGTCAGCAATCTCAAGCGCTTGGCGGGCGTTCTGTTCCACCATCAGGATCGAGATGCCGGTGCGGGCGACCTCGATAATCCGGTCAAATAGCTCGTCCATCACGATGGGGCTGACGCCTGCGGTGGGTTCGTCCAGCATCAAAACCGTCGGTTTGGTCATCAGCGCGCGGCCCACGGCCACCTGTTGACGCTGCCCACCAGACAGTTCTCCCGCGGGTTGGTTGCGCTTTTCACGCAGGATCGGGAACAGCTCATAGACCTGTTCGATCGTCTCGCGGATGTCATCTGTGCGGATGAAACCACCCATTTCCAGGTTCTCTTCCACCGTCATCGCGGTGAAGATGTTGTGGGTCTGCGGCACAAAGCCCATGCCCTTGCGTACCCGGGCCTGAGGCGACAGTTTGGTGATGTCTTCACCATCCAGCCGCACCGCGCCCGAGCGCACGTCCAGCATACCAAACACGGCTTTCATGCCGGTAGATTTGCCCGCACCGTTGGGGCCAACGATCACTGCGATCTCGCCCTTGTCGACGGCGATGGTGCAGTCGTGCAGAATGTCCGGGCCTTTGCCGTAGCCGCCGGTCATGCTGTCTCCGATGAGGAAAGGTTCGCTCATTATGCGTCCTCTTTCTTATTCTTCAGGCCGGTGCCCAGATAGGCTTCGATCACTTGTTCGTTGGCCTTAATTTCGGCCAAAGTGCCTTCGGCCAGAACTTTTCCTTCGGCCATACAGATCACTGGATCACAGATCTTCTCGATGAAATCCATGTCGTGTTCGATGACGACGAAGGTGTAGCCGCGCTCTTCGTTCAGACGTTTGATCGCATCCGCGATGGTGTAAAGCAGCGTGCGGTTCACACCGGCGCCGACCTCGTCCAGAAAGACGATCTTGGCGTCGACCATCATGGTGCGACCCAGCTCCAGAAGCTTCTTCTGTCCACCCGAGATTTCGCCCGCCCGCAGGTTCGAGATGTGCGAGATCGTCAGGAACTCAAGGACTTCATCCGCTTTCGCCTTCAAAGCGCGTTCTTCGTCCGCAATCCGTTTGCGGCCAAACCATGTGTCCCACAGGCGTTCGCCAGATTGACCGCCGGGCACCATCATCAGGTTCTCGCGGCAGGTCATCGATCCGAACTCATGCGCGATTTGGAAGGTGCGCAGAAGACCTTTGTGGAACAGTTCATGCGGGGGCAGGCCGGTGATGTCTTCACCCGCCATGGTGATCCGACCGGATGTCGGCTTCAACACGCCCGCGATGACGTTAAACAGCGTCGTTTTGCCCGCGCCGTTAGGGCCGATCAGGCCGGTAATGGACTGATCCTGGATGGTCAGGGTTGCCCCATCGACGGCGCGAAAGCCGCCAAAATGTTTGTGGACATCCTCGATGACGATCATGTGAATTCTCCTGCCACTTCAAGTTTATGGCGTAACTTACGGAAACAGCCCGGAAAAACCGGGCTGTTTCGTTGATTTTCAGGTCGGTTTAGTGGAAGCCGACTTCTTTGAATTCGCCACCTTCGATGACAACTTCACGGAAGCTACCGCCGCTTTCACCGGGGCCGACCAGTTCGACGTCCGAGCCACCGACATAGTCGATGTCGCCGCCATTCGACAGGATTTCCAGCGCTTTGGCCAGTTCACCCGGTCCAATCGGCTCGCCCGGAGCGTTGGCCACTTCGGTGATCGCAGCAGCAACGGCTGCGCCATCGGTGGTGCCTGCTTTGTGCATGCCCAGAAGCAGAACAGCTGCCGAGTCGTAACCTTCTTTGGCATAGACCGACGCGCCATCGATACCGGCATCTGCCAGCAGCGCTTCCAGTTTACCGGCACCGTCGGTTTTCGATGCGGGGTGCTGACCAAAGCTGCCGTCCAGATCCGAACCGAATTTCTCGGTCAGAGCGTCCGACACCATGCCGTCGGGCAGGACGAACAGGTCAAATGCACCGCTGTCCAAAGCACCTTGGATCACGCCTGCACCACCTTGGTCCGAGTAACCCGCAACAACCAGAGCGTCGCCACCGGCCGAGGCCAGAGCGCCAACTTCAGCCGAATAATCGGCTTTGCCGTCTTCGTGGGCTGCGTTGATGGTGACGGTGCCGCCAGCAGCTTCAAACGCAGCGGCGAAGCTGTCAGCAAGACCTTTGCCGTAGTCGTTGTTGGTATAGGTCAAGGCAACCGACTTGACGCCTTTGCCCATGATGATGTCGGCCATCAGTTCACCCTGACGGGCGTCCGACGGGGCCAGACGGAAGAACAGGCCGTTGTCTTCCAGCGTCGACAGAGCAGGCGAGGTCGCCGAGGGCGATACCTGAGCAACACCGTTCGGCATCGACACGCCGGTCAGAACAGCGCCGGTTGCACCCGAGCACATTGCACCAACGATACCGGCTACGCCGTCACCGGTGACCAGACGTTCAGCCGCAGCGGTTGCAGCAGCCGAATCCACACAGGTCGAATCGCCACGGATCGCCATGACTTCTTTTCCGCCCATGAACGTACCGCTTGCGCTGACTTCAGCGATTGCAGCTTCTGCACCGCCAGCGATCGGCGGAGCAAGGCTTTCCAGCGGGCCAGTGAAGCCCAGCAGAACGCCGATTTTGACAGCGTGATCATCGGCAAATGCCGCGCCACAGGTCAGTGCGGTGGCCGCAGTGGCCAGCAAGAGTTTTTTCATATTTGTTCTCCCAATTGGAAAATTCCGGTCTCGACCCTAGGCGCGCATCTCAGAAAAGGAAAGACCGAAGCCGGGCATCTGCTCAAAAAACCGCTTGATTTATGGATTGTCTTTTCGCGAGCGCTCTAGGGCATAATAGTCGCTGTCGCACCATTCACCATTGATCTGGATGGTCGCGGGCGCGGAATGCGTCAGCCGGAACCCAAAATGCGTCAGCAAACGGGCTGAAGCCATATTTCGCGGGTCGATCTCGGCTGTGATGTCTCGAACCGTGGGGTGAACGTCCCATGTCGCGCCAAGAATGGCTGCCAGCGACTCGCGCGCGATTCCTTGGCCCCAATACTTAGGATGCAGGATGTATCCCAGCTCGGCCAATCGCCAGATCCCAGCCTTGCCGATGACCTTACCGTCGAACTCGATCACGAATTCCAGCCCGGTTTCCCGGTTGGACGCGATCATGCCGTCGAGCGTTTGCTGGGTTCGAGCAAGCGTATCATGGGCCAGATGGCTCCAATATCGCATGGCATCAGAGTTTGAGAAGATGTGGTGCAACGCTTCAAGATCGTCTTGCCTCGGCGGGCGCAACACAAGACGCTCGGTTCGCAAGATCACGCAGGCTTGGCCCCGCGGCTGCCACGCTCGCGATAGGGCGTTGTGTCGTAATGCGACCGATAGCATTTTGAGAAATGTGAGGGGCTTGAGAAACCGCAGGACAAGGCCACGTTGATGACGCTCATGTCCGTTTGCATCAGAAGATTGCGCGCTTTCTGAAGGCGCAGCTCCATGTAATAGCGTTTCGGGGACCGGTTCAAATACCGGCGAAACAGGCGTTCAAGCTGGCGGGTGGACATACCAACCTCGCTGGCCAAAACAGAAGGAGAGATGGGTTCTTCGATGTTGGTTTCCATCTTGCGGATCACATCGGAAAGCTTGGGGTGACGCACCCCGATCCGGGTGGGCACAGACAGACGTTGCGTGTCACTTTCGGTTCGGATCGTCGTATAGATCTGTTGATCCGCAACTACATTTGCGATGTCTTCGCCCTGATCCTCAGCGATGATTTTCAAAATCAGATCAATCGCAGAGGTGCCGCCTGCGGCAGTCATAATTTTACCATCCACAACAAACACGCGTTTGGTCAGCTCTACATCATCGAATTCTTCCGAGAAGCTGTCGTGATTTTCCCAGTGAATCGTTGCACGCTTTTCATTCAGAAGCCCTGCTTTGGCCAGAATATGCGCAGCCGTACAAAGGCCTGCGATACGTACTCCGCGACGCGCCTCGCGACGCAGCCAATTCAGCAGTTTCGTGCTGCATTTGCTTTGGACATCCACGCCGGACACAAGAACCAGCGTATCGTCCCGGCGCAGCTCTTCCAGTGGACCATCCGCTAGAAAGCTGGGGCCGGCGGATGATTCAACCTGACCACCGTCTTCGGACAGGATCACCCAATCATAAAGCTTCTTTCCGCTGGCGCGGTTGGCAATGCGCAGTGCATCCACAGCCCCTGCAAAACTGAGAAGGGTAAACCCGTCCACCAGAACGAAAACAAACCTGCGCGTGGCTGGCTCATCCATATGTGTCAGTCTGGTCATCCGACTCACCCTTTTTTCTTCATGGGTTCATTAAAGGTAGCGACGTTATCAGCAGGTTTAGCGACCCACAGCAAGACGCTTTTTTATCAATCATACCGCACGAGTCCTTTTGCGACAATCGATGCGAAAAACCCGTCACAATCTGGTTACACAACTCTGTTTGCACGTTAGCGCCGGACAGGATAAAAGAGGCATCGCCCGACATCTGGGCGAAGATATACAGTTTACGGAGAAAATCATGACGGAGTGGGACAAGTCGGCCTGGCGCAACAAGCCAAGGGTACAGATGCCAGACTATACCGACCCGGCCGCGCTGGCCGAGGTCGAGGCGCAACTTGCAAAGTATCCGCCATTGGTTTTTGCCGGCGAGGCCATGCGCCTGCGCGAAGAATTGGGACGCGCATCGCGGGGCGATGCATTCCTTCTGCAAGGCGGCGACTGCGCCGAGAGCTTTGCTGATTTTTCTGCCGACGGCATTCGCGACACATTCAAAGTGATGCTGCAAATGGCCATGGTTCTGACCTTCGGAGCCAAGGTGCCGGTGGTGAAAGTTGGCCGCATGGCAGGCCAATTCGCCAAGCCGCGTTCGGCACCGACTGAAACCGTGGAAGGCCTTGAGCTGCCCAGCTACCGTGGTGATATCATTAACGAGCTGGACTTCACCTCGGACGCCCGTATTCCGGACCCGAAAAAGATGCTGCAGGCCTATACGCAATCGGCGGCGACGCTGAACCTTCTGCGCGCGTTTTCAACCGGAGGTCTGGCCGATGTGCATCAGGTCCACAAATGGACGCTGGATTTCACCGCTTCGGGTGAAGCTGAAAAGTACCGCACCATGGCCGAGCGTATTCAGGATAGCCTTGATTTCATGCAATCCGCCGGTGTGACCGCTGATCGGATGCATTCGCTGCAGACAGTGGATTTCTACACCTCGCATGAAAGCCTGCTTTTGGAATACGAAGAGGCGCTGACCCGTCTGGACGCAACCACTGGCAAGACTGTTGCGGGGTCCGGCCACATGCTGTGGATTGGTGACCGTACCCGTCAGCCCGATGGCGCACATGTGGAATTCCTGCGTGGTGTGATCAACCCGATCGGCTTGAAATGTGGTCCGACCACCACCGCCGAAGATCTGAAAGTTCTGCTTGAAAAGCTGAACCCGGAAAACGAAGCAGGTCGCCTGACCCTGATCGCGCGTTTCGGTGCTGGAAAAGTTGGCGAACACCTGCCGCGTCTTATCAAGACCGTTCAGGAAGAAGGCGCCAATGTTGTGTGGTCCTGTGATCCGATGCATGGCAACACGATCAAGTCGGCTTCGGGCTATAAAACCCGTCCGTTCGATAGCGTGTTGAAAGAGGTGCAAGAATTCTTTGCTGTGCATAAGGCTGAAGGTTCGGTCCCCGGTGGTGTGCATTTCGAAATGACCGGTTCGGACGTGACCGAATGCACTGGCGGCGTACGCGCCGTAACCGACGAAGATCTGTCGGATCGCTATCACACCGCTTGCGACCCACGCTTGAACGCCAGCCAATCGCTGGAACTGGCCTTCTTGGTCGCGGAAGAGCTGTCGTCGCGTCGCAACGGAAGCGCTTTGGCCGCAAAGGCGAGCTAAACAACTTAAGTGTTGTACATGAAAAGGCCCCGACGGTGTCGTCGGGGCCTTTTCTTTGCCTGATGCGGTGCAGAACGCCCCGTATGCTCCTGCGATCAGGTAAATTCAGTCGGATGTCACAAGTCTGAGATAGGTGCGCTGGGACGTCCGCTCGTGTTCGGACGTTTCGGTATCCTCGCGCAGATCAAAATGCCGTCGGGCTTCGGCAAAGGCGTGAAAGGCGTCATCACCTGCCGCGTTGGTGTCGCGAAATACATGTCCGGACGACGGGTTTGGGGTAGTGCTCAGGCGAACATCCAGCTTTTCCGAGGTGCGTTTCACTGCACTCTGACCTTCGTCATAGGCTTTCTGGGTAAGGCTCATGGATGGCGTCACATCAGCGTCCGCAACAATTGGGGTCACTTCAACGGATTGGATCGAGAACCGCTGTGGTCCACGCTTTACGTCTCCGTCCATCTGTAAGGCTCCCAGAACACGAGTGATCTGACCATCTTCGTCGCGAAGCGGCAGCATCACCATCTGTGCATCGCGCGTTTTGCGAAAAGCGCCCGCTTCGGTGCGCAACGACAACGTGACCTGAGCGGGCATGTCAAACAATGCCTCCAGCGCACGGTGCAGTTCCTTGCGCGCCTCGGTTTGGAAAAAGACCGAGATGGGCATCCCGCGCACTTCCATATCCAGAATGTCATTCAGATGCTGCCCGGCCAGCCGGATGCGTGCCAATCCCGGAGCGATCTTTTCAAGGATGAACGCTTCGTGCAACGCGCCCGCCATGCCGCGCGGGTCAACCTCGTGCCGGGTGGGGCACAGACGCCCGTTGCGCAACCCGTGCCAATAGGCCTCGACCAGAGAAATTGCCGGAAAACTTGTCGAATGCCGGGCCGACGACAGTGACACCACATTCCCGTTACGCAGATACTCGATTTTCATCACAGTGTTCCCGACAGCTTGGTCCCAAAACGGATCCGACTGATCCTTGTTCATCTGGTGACCGTTTGTTAACGAATAAGTAGGTAATGCTTACCGATGTCTTAATATGTCATATTCTGATCGAATTTGGCGGAAAATCTTATCAAATGGTTAACCTCTCATGATCTACTCGATGACCGGATATGCCAGTGCCACTGGTGAACTGAACGGATTTACCTGGGTTTGGGATATGCGATCGGTCAACGCGCGAGGGCTGGATATCCGCCTGCGGTTGCCCGATGGGCTGGACGGGGTCGAGGACGCTCTGCGCAAGTCATTGAAACATAAGATCGCGCGCGGAAATGTGTCGGTGACGTTGCGTGTCTCGCATCCTGAAGATGAGGGGCAATACGCTGTGAACCCTGAACGGCTGGGGCAGGCAGTCACGCATCTGATGTCCATCGCGGCCGAGGCTGAGATGCGTGGGTTAGTCGTCTCGCCGGTTTCAGCGGCAGATATCGCACAGCTGCGTGGCGTGATCGAAATGCGGGCCGCAGACGCGGATAGCCGTGCGCCGCTGATTGAGGCGCTGAGGAAACAGATCCCGATGCTCATCGACGCGTTTGTTGCGTCGCGGCAAGAGGAAGGGCAGGCGCTTGCCAAAATCATGACGGGGCAGGTGGATCAGGTCGAAACCCTTGTCGGGCAGGCCGAGGCCCTGCTGAACGACCGCAGCCAAGCACAAGCCGACGGACTGCGTGCGGCTTTGGCCCGCATTATGGATGCAACCGAAGGGGCCGATCCCGACCGGGTGTCGCAAGAGCTGGCCCTGATCGCCGTCAAAACCGACGTGCGCGAAGAACTGGACCGGCTGAAAGCCCATGTTTCGGTCGCGCGCGCGCATTTGACCGCCGGGGACCCTGCGGGCCGCAAGCTGGATTTCCTGATGCAGGAATTCAACCGCGAAGCCAATACATTGTGTTCCAAGGCGCAATTTAACGAACTCACCCGCGTAGGGCTTGACCTGAAGCATGTGATTGATCAGATGCGCGAGCAAGTTCAGAACGTGGAGTGACCGCATGAGTGCCGCAGAAAATACCCCGGAAAACCGTCGCGGTCTTCTTATCATCCTGTCCTCGCCCTCGGGTGCGGGGAAATCGACGCTGGCAAAACGGCTGATGGAATGGGATCCGACGCTCAGCTTTTCGGTTTCGGCCACGACACGTGCACCGCGTGACGGCGAGGTTGATGGCGAGCATTATCACTTCGTGGAAGAACACGCATTCAAAGACATGGTCATTCAGG
This sequence comes from Aliiroseovarius halocynthiae, assembly GCF_007004645.1. Taxonomy (GTDB): domain Bacteria; phylum Pseudomonadota; class Alphaproteobacteria; order Rhodobacterales; family Rhodobacteraceae; genus Aliiroseovarius; species Aliiroseovarius halocynthiae. The sequence goes on from NZ_ML660019.1 coordinate 1,255,514, forward strand.
GCGAGATGTTGGAGCACGCCCACGTATTTGGTAATTTCTATGGCTCGCCCGCGGAACCGGTGCGTCGCGCGATTGAAAGCGGCCGCGACGTGCTGTTTGACGTGGATTGGCAGGGCGAGGTGCAGATCCGCAATTCGTCCATGGCGTCGCATTCGCTGTCGATCTTCATCCTGCCGCCTTCGATCACCGAACTGCGGTCACGTCTGGTTGGACGTGGGCAGGACAGCGACGAGGTGATCCAGAAACGGATGCAGAAAAGTTGGGACGAGATCAGCCACTGGGGCAGCTATGATTACGTGCTGGTGAACGATGATCTGGAAGAGACCGCGCAAAAGCTGATCACCATCGTCGAAGCCACCCGCCAGCGCCGCAATCAGCAACCAACTTTGCTGGATCACGTGCGTAAGCTGCAGGCCGAATTCGAGGAGGGAGACGCATGATCTATGAACTGGACGGGATCGCCCCCGAGATTGCCAGCGATGTTTTTGTCGCGTCTGACGCCAATGTCATCGGACGGGTGAAGATTGGGGCCAAAGCCTCGGTCTGGTTTGGCTCGACCATTCGTGGAGACAATGAACAAATCACCATCGGCGCGGGCACGAATGTGCAGGAAAACAGCGTGTTTCACACCGATCTGGGCTTCCCGCTGACCATCGGCGCGAATGTGACCGTCGGCCATAAAGTTCTGCTGCATGGCTGCACCATCGGAGACAACACTCTGATCGGCATGAACGCCACCGTGATGAACGGCGCGGTGATCGGCAAGAACTGCCTGATCGGGGCAGGGGCCTTGGTGACCGAGGGCAAGGAGATCCCCGACGGGTCGATGGTTCTGGGTGCGCCGGGCAAAGTGGTGCGGGAGTTGGATGACGCGGCGATCAACGGGATCGAGGCGTCCGCGGTGCATTATCAGCAGAATGCGGCGCGGTTTTTGACGGGGTTGCGGGCACTTTCGCTTTAGGTGTCCGAAAAAATCTGAGCTTGGTGCTCGTCGGAGTTTTCTAAATTTTTCGGCGTTCCGCAATTATTTACTGCTGCACTTCAAAATACCGATACTCAGGCTCTGGTAGTTCATCTTTAGCTCGGTAAACAACCCTTTCAGACAGGGGAACTAAGAAATTGCACCCGAATATTGTGATGTTAGCTATCTCAGCATCTTCGAAGGGCATAATTTGAACACTCGTGGCATTGTTGCGACCTCCGTCAGAATTAGGATCATAACGGTACATAAACCACCAGCGGTCTCCGACTTTTGGGTTGCGCGCAAACCGCCGTGGTTCTCTGTACTTGATCGTAATTGCGTCAAGAGCTGTATCTCTCGCAACACACTCTAATGCCACTTTCAGGAGAAATCTGCACATTAGCAACGGATTTTTTGTTTCCGCAACCACTCTGAATTGTGAAATTTTACCTGATAACACCAAGTTTTCGGCCTCTTCGCTAATAGGATCAAGGCCGATTACGCTATCGTATGGCGATGCTTTAAGCTTCCCTAGTGGGTGATCAATACTGGCCCATTTTTTCTTCTTGGTAGTAACTCCAGAGAAAAGTCTAAGCATGTTTAGAGGATAGTCCTGTAGGACCTTGCTTTCGATTTTTGAGCCGAAGTAGTGGTTGCAGCTATCGCAAACTGTATCAGGTGTCAAAATGGCCCAATCACCTCCGCCAAGAGACTCTGGGATGATGTGCTCCACGGAGCATTGGTTCTCTTTTTGTTGTAGGCAGAAAATACATATCATAACTAAAGCCGAGATTTTCTCAGAAGCTAGCGAACTAAGAAGTTTTCATCACATGATCAAACGTCAGAATTGTACACGACAGATTTGAACAATGTTACATTCGTTTCTTTATAAGCAAAAAGGGCCACCCAATCGGGCGGCCCTTCGTCATTTCTACAGCAATCGCTTATGCGACGGCTTCTTTGGCCTCTTTCAGCCATGCCAGAACGGTTTCCGGGGCGCTTTCGCCATAGGGGTCTTCGCCGTGGTTGTCTTCGCGGCCGGGCTCTTCGAACCATGCTTCAACCACGCCGTCATTGATGACAGCAGCATAGCGCCACGAGCGGGCGCCGAAGCCCAGGTTGTCTTTCTGAACCAGCATGCCCATCAGGCGGGTGAATTCGCCCGAGCCATCGGGGATCACTTTGACGTTTTCCAGTTCCTGATTGCGGGCCCAAGCGTTCATTACGAAGCTGTCATTGACCGACATGCAGTAAATCTCGTCGATGCCTTCGGCGGCGAAATCGGCAAATCCGTTCTCGTAACCGGGCAGCTGATAGGTTGAGCAGGTCGGGGTGAACGCGCCGGGCAGCGAGAAGAGAACAACGCGCTTGCCTTTGAAGTAATCGTCCGAGGTCATGTCCTGCCAGCGGAACGGGTTCGGGCCTTCGATGCTGTCATCACGAACGCGGGTGCGGAAGGTGATGTTGGGGACGTTAACGCCTGCTTTCATTGGGGAATTCCTTTTCAATAGCTGCGCGTGGCTGGGAATCGCTTCGCGCGTTGACATAACGATTAGAACGATTCCAAATGCCACTCAACGGAGATTTTATGCTTCGCGACAATTTGGTGCGGTACCACTTTCGGCTATGCGCGGGTTGCATATCAGAAAAGCAGGCTTTCAAGGTGACTTGGGGGAACAGGACACGTATATAGGTCAGAACTACTGGCCCGGAGGAAAGCCATGCGTGATCTGAACATCCCTGAAAGCCGCCATCCCGAAAAGGCGCATCGCAAGGACAACGCACAGCCTAAGAAACCCAGCTGGATCCGCGTGAAAGCACCCGGTGGCAAAGGCTATGCCGAGACGCATAAGATCATGCGCGAAAACAATCTGGTCACGGTGTGTGAAGAAGCTGGCTGCCCCAATGCGGGCGAGTGTTGGAGCCAGGGCCACGCCACCATGATGATTATGGGCGAAATCTGTACCCGTGGCTGCACCTTCTGTAACGTGGCGACGGGCAAGCCTGACACGCTGGACGCATTCGAACCCGGCCGTGTCGCTCATGCGGTTAAGAAACTAGGGCTTAATCACGTTGTGATCACATCCGTAGACCGCGACGATCTGAAGGACGGTGGGGCCGAGCATTTCGCCCAAACTATTCGCGCGGTGCGTCACCAATCGCCTGATACGACAATTGAAATTCTGACGCCGGATTTCCTGAAATGCGATGACATCGTGCTGGAAACCGTCGTTGAGGCGCGTCCTGACGTGTTCAACCACAACCTCGAGACCGTGCCCGGCCTCTATCCCGAGGTCCGCCCCGGTGCGCGTTACTTTCATTCGCTGCGGCTGTTGCAGCGCGTGAAAGAGCTGGACCCGACGATGTTTACCAAATCAGGCATCATGGTTGGTCTGGGCGAGGATCGCCAATCCGTTATGCAAATCATGGATGACATGCGTGCAGCCGACATCGACTTCCTGACCATCGGACAATATCTGCAACCCACGCCCAAGCACCATGCAGTTGAACGTTTTGTGCACCCGGATGAATTCAAGGATTACGAGACGGCGGCCTATGGTAAAGGCTTCTTGATGGTTTCAGCGACACCGCTGACGCGCTCGTCCTATCACGCTGGCGATGACTTCGCGCAGCTGCGTGCCGCGCGGCTTAAGAAGTTGGGGCAGGCCTAATTGGGTTCAGCCCCCTATACTGGGGGCTGAGGCCATCAGAATTCGTAGCGCAGCGAAACATCGGTCAGCTCGTTATCGCCGATGGATACATAAGTGGCTTCGAGCGCGACACCATTCTGGAAGCGCCACGCACCGCCAAGGCTATAATAGTTGTCGCTCGGCGTGCCCAAAAGTTCGGCGGTTAGGGTGACGTTATCAGTGGCATGATAGTCCAGCCATGCGCGGTGGTAGCCCGTTCCAATAAGGTCATTATGTGCATAGCTAGCACCGTATCCGAACTGGCTATAGCGCCCATCCAAGCCGAGGATCCAGTTTGTCGCGCTGTCTGCAGCCTCGATACGTTCGATCGAGCCGAAGAAGGCGACCGAATTCTGTTCTGTTAGCAGTGTCATTTCATGGCGAATAGCCGCAGCATAGACATGCGCATTGGCCGGAGCGCCATCCGCAGTAATGCGGTTGTAGGACGCGCCCACCTTGGTGTTCCCAAACTGCCCATCCCAGCGCAGGCCAAGATTGGTCATGTCACTTTCCTGAAGAAGCAGCGCAGAAGTCGTACTGCCGTTGATCGAAGAAAGCTGCGTATCGATATACGTGCTGGCCAGAATAATTCGTCCATCCAGATAGGTCCGGTCCGGGACCGGGCGCGTCATACCGGCCGAGAAAACATGGTCGCCAAAGCTATACGTCACAGCAGGGTACAGATTGCTTTGAGTCACCCCTTCTAGATGTCGTGCATCCCAGCCAAGCGAGACACCCCAGTTTCCCAAAATTCGGTCGAAGGACAGATCGACCTCGGCGGTCGTCAGAAATGTGCTACCGGACTCAAATTCGAGATAGCTGTGATCCACATATCCTGAGATGTTAAAGTTACTTGCCAGCGATCCAAACGCACTGTCCTGCGCAACAGCCGCTGAATGCCCCACCATCACCAATACGCCAGCGAAATTAAGAGTATATCTATACATATCATACCTTTAGGTTCAATTTGTGATGGCGCATATCAGCCAACTTTTAGTCGGCATAGCTAAGAGCCATGGCACAAATCAACACGTAATGCATGTAAATGCATACGTGCAGAACTGTCCTGCGTGTTGTGGGTTACCGAAGCCGTTTCAAGCTGCTGTTGAGCCGTCACAATGACGAGAAATGCGCCGCACCTGTTGACGTCGTAGGCAATTCAAAATCAGCTTGCTTCTCAAGCAGTTTCAAACGGCTTTCAGGTCGTCAGGGACGTCGGATGCGTTCGATTTCCATCCAGTCTGGCGCGCCTATGAAATACTCATAGGCAAACAGGGCCAGACAGATCGCAAGCACAACAATGCCCAATATAACCCGTCTGGCGGATGGCGGGTTCCGCGCCCATTTCGACATTCTAAGAAGCCAGCGCGGATCCATGCCTTAGCTTTCGTTGTCCGGGGTATCTAGGAACCGCACCTTGCCGATATGGGGCAGGTTTCGGTTGCGCTGCGCATAGTCGATGCCATAGCCCACGACAAATTCATCGGGGATCTCAAATCCGGTCCAATCGGCCTTTACATCCACCTCGCGGCGCGATGGCTTATCAAGCAGGGCGATGGTTTTCAGCTTGCGCGGCCCTTTGGCATGCAACAGCTTCATAACGTGTTTCAGGGTGAACCCGGTGTCGACAATATCTTCGACCACCAGCACATCACGTCCAGAAATCTCGCCGCGTAAGTCTTTGAGAATACGGACTTCTCGGCTGCTTTCGGTCGAGTTCCCATAGGATGATGCCTCAAGAAAATCGACCTCGACGGGCAGGTCCAGTTCTCTCACAACATCTGCGATGAAGACGAACGAACCCCGCAGTAACCCGACAACAATCAATTTGTCGGTACCATCAAATTCGTCGTGAATTTCTTGTGACAGTTCCTCAACCCGCGCAGCGATCTGCTTGGCAGAAATGAGCGTATCAATGACATATGGTCGCTGTGCCATAGCTTCCCCCTTGATTCTCGCTTGCATAACTAAGACATGTGCGTCTCACAGAGAAGGAAAAAGCCGACCATGCCCACCCATGGTGAAAAACGTGTCATGCCGTATACAGCCGATCAGATGTACGATCTGGTCGGTGATGTCGGTCGCTATCCCGAATTCTTGCCGTGGAACGCAGCCGCGCGGGTGCGCAAAGTGGTGCCGATGGATGATGGACGTCAGCTGATGGAGGCTGATTTGGTTATCAGTTTCAAAGTGTTTCGCGAACGTTTTACCAGCCGTGTGACACTGGATCAGGCGGGCAGGCGGATTGACACGGAATATCTGGATGGGCCGTTCAAGTATCTGAAATCATATTGGACCTTCACGGATCATCCGCAGGGATGCGAGGTCGAGTTCTTCGTGGATTTCGAATTCAAAAGCCCGATGCTACAAAAGGTCATTGGTCTGGTCTTCAACGAAGCCATGCACCGGATTGTTGCCGCGTTTGAAAAACGTGCAGCCGCGCTTTACGGCGCCTGATCACGAGATCAGAAGAGCCGCGATGGCGATGAAAGCGGGCAGGGCTTGCACATAGAAGATCCGTTTAGACGCGGTTAACGCTCCGAATACACCTGCCACAGCGACGCAAAGCAGGAAGAACAGCGCGACATTCCACGACCAATCGGCGTCCGAGATCAAGCGCGACCAAATCAATCCTGCCGCCAGAAAACCGTTATAAAGCCCCTGATTGGCGGCCATGGCTTTGGTGGGGGCAAACAGGTCGCGCGGGAAGCTGCGAAAGACCTTGGGGCCACGACTTTCCCAGGCGAACATCTCGAACCACAGGATATAGAGGTGAAGGGCTGCGATCAGCAGGATCAAGGTAGTTGCTACAATGCTCATGGTCAGTCCTTTTCCGCTAGCGGGTGGTGGGTGAACACCAGATCCTTCAGGCGCTCTTCCAGAACATGCGTGTAAATCTCGGTCGTGGCTAGATCTGCATGGCCGAGCAGAGCCTGTATTGACCTTAGGTCAGCGCCATGGGCCAGCAAATGCGTGGCAAATGCGTGGCGCAACCGGTGCGGTGTCACGTCATTCGGGGGCACGCCGGCAGAGACAGCGATTTCCTTGATGATCCCATAAAAGCGATGACGGGTCAGGTGCCCCGCAGAACCGTTGGACGGAAACAGGAAAGGTGACGGTTTAACACCTTTTTCGATGCGTGCGGTTTCTTCCGCCTCATCCCGGCAGGTAAGCCATTCATTCAGAACCATGCGGGCCTCGCGGGATAATGGGACCAGCCGGTCCTTATCACCTTTGCCGCGGATCAGCAGAAGTTGTGGGTCGCCACGCGTGGCCGAAACGGGCAGGGTGACAAGTTCGCTGACGCGCATTCCTGTGGCGTAGAGAAGCTCCATCAGGCATGTGTTGCGAAGGCGATCTGACTTGCTGCGACCAACGGTGCGGGCCGCAGTCAGAAGGGCGTCAACTTGATCCTCTGAAAGGGTTTTAGGCAGTGATTTCATCTGCCCCGGACCCCGAATTTTCAGCGCGGGATTGTCCTTGCGCCATCCTTCTTCATACGCAAAGCGATAAAGCTGTTTGATAGATGAAAGCCTGCGTGCACGGGTCGAGGTTGCAAGCCCTTGCAGATCGCAATCAACCAAAAACGCTTCGATTTCGGCACGCGATAGGGTGTCAAAGGCCAGCTTCTTACGCTCGAGATACTCGGTAAACGCCTTCAAATCTCGGCCATAAGCTAGACGTGTGTTCTCGGACGCGCCCAGTTCGGCCGCTTGTGCTTCAAGAAACCCGGAAATCCAGCGCGCGTGATCGGGCGTCATCCGCGCCTCTCAAGGATCAGAACCTCCAGCGCGGCTTGGCGGGCGACGCGTTCCAACCCGATGTGACGGAAGAAGGCCAGCGCATCCGCAATCTCATCCAGATTGCCGTGGCTGCCGCTTTCATACAGCGTAATGGCGCGCAGGATCGCTTCGCCCATCCGGTCACTGTCCATCATAGACTTCAGGCGGGTGGGGACCTCAGTGGCGTTCAATCCCTCAATCACTGCACGCGATGTTGCGTCATAGGCCGATGCGCCCTCGGTGTCACCCAATGCAATTGAGGTCAATAGGGTTTCCTTTTGATCGTCTGGCTGGGTTGGCCACGAGGCAGCAAACTCTTCGCTGCTGGATGACAACAATCCTAGCGACAGAGCGACAGTGCGGGCCTGCGGGTCTTTGGGAGGGGGCGACATGAGTCGTTCGCCAAACAACCTCGCAAACGGAACCTCCAGCGCGGCGTCTTCGATCTGCGGCCACAGTGCCTTCAGTGACGCAGATAACGCAGCCTCATTTCCGCTGTTTAGGCTCTGCTCGAACCTTCGGACGGTTTGCATTCGGTCCCAGATCCCACCCGAGGCCGCGGGACGGCGTTCGGTGTAAAGCCCCAGCAGCTGGTTTGGCGTCGCCGCGCCTACGCGCGCCAGACGTTCTCCGGCTTCGGCACGGGCCTTCCATCCGATATTGGCGCGCAGATCGGCTTGTGCAAAAGCAAGAGGCAAATTACCCGTGGGGATGTGTTCGCCGATGGCTTCAAACATCCGATAGTTCAGAGGAGTCAAGTCTGGGGGGCGTCGCAAGGGCGGCTCCCCCTCGAATAGATCCGGATCAAGAAAACGCGCCAAAAGGGCATCTTCGAAGTCCGAAATATAGCCCAAGGCTCGACCGGTTTCGAGTGTCAGAACAGCGGCTTCCCAGTCGCCCGAGCGGGCTAGGCAAAAGACTCGGGCCGGAAATGTGGGGCTAAGATCGGGCGAGTTTTTCAGAACCTCGCAGAACCGATCTTCGACGCCCAATAGCAAGGCCGTGTCGAATCCTCGGCGAAAAACGTTCGCATTGGTGTTGCCCGCTCGCTTCAAAAGGGCTTCGGCCTGATCCAACGCCCCAATGGCTAACAGCCGATCAACGCGCGCCATGAACAGGCGATCGTCACCCGTGCGCGCACCTTTGGGTGGATTCAGTTCGGTCAGAAGCAGCGTGTTCAGAAGATCCTGCATCGCTGGATAAAGGTGCAAAGGCATGCTAGTGATGCGGCGCGCCAGATCGTCGGGGCGCGATTGTCCCCAAAGATCACGCGAAAAACCAGTGGTCGCGTTGGACAGCAGACCGACGGAATCCAGCACCGGCGCTTCCAGAAGACTCATTGTAACCTGCGCAACGGCCGCGCCACTTGCCGTTTCGGGCTCGCTTGGGTCTGGTGGTAGTACAGCGCTGTTGATTGATGGTACTGGAAGGGCAACGCTGTCTGACAACCAGCCAATCGCAGACAGGGGGGCGTTACCGTCTGTGACTTGCGCTTGCCCCAGACCCGCCATCATAGTCAATGCTGCGCCAATAAGCGCTGCGATTGTGATCCTATCAGCTTTCATTCAGGATCACTGTGGTGCTTTGCGGCTCGCTGGGGGGGGACATATCGCCTAAATAGGCATAGCCCGACAACCCTATTACGCCAAGAATTGCAAGAAAAAACAAGAGTTTGATCAAGCGCATACGCATGGAGAGTCACCTACTTTCTGCCTCGGAATTCGTTTTGATGATTTTATATATGGTATTTTCCGTAAGATCACGCCATTCAGGAAAGAAATCTGTATTTTGGGCAAGTGGATGCCGTTTTGGCTTTCAACGTGAAAAAATCCATCGTTATGGTGGGCATGATGGGTGCGGGAAAAACCGCGGTGGGGCAGGCGTTGGCTGCCCTGCTTGAAGTGCCATTTCTGGACAGCGATGAAGAGATCGTGCGCGCGGCTAATATGACCATCGCCGAGATCTTTGAGCGCGACGGAGAAGCTTTCTTTCGCGACCGGGAGACCGAGGTTATCGGTCGACTTCTGGATGGCGAACGCGCCATTCTGTCGACCGGTGGCGGGGCCTTTATGGCCGAGCGCAACCGCCGCATGATCAGCGAACGGGGCGTTGCGGTTCTGCTGCGCGCGGATCTCGAGCTATTGTGGAACCGTGTGAAACACAAGGACACACGTCCGTTGCTGCGCACGCCGGACCCAAAGGCCACATTGACCGAAATCTATGATGCGCGCGTGCCGATCTACGAACTGGCAGATCTGGCCGTGGACGCACATCCAGACTATACCATCGCGCAGATGGCCGAGGCCGTGATCAACGTGTTGAAAACGCGCCCTGACGTGCTTGAGGAGCTTCCGGAATGACAACAGTTCACGTCCCACTGGGGGATCGCGCCTATGATGTGCGGATCGCGCCGGGTTTGATTGCGCGCGCGGGGGCCGAGATCGCGCCGCTTTTGCCGCGTCCCAAAGTGTGGATCGTGACCGAGGAAACTGTCTCTGGGCTGCATCTTGATGCGCTGAATGCCGGTCTATCTGCCGAGGGTATCACCACTGAGGCACTTATACTTCCAACCGGGGAATCGACCAAAAGCTGGCCGTTCCTCATGCAAACCGTAGAATGGCTGCTGGAGCAGAAGGTCGAGCGTAAAGACGTTGTGCTTGCCTTTGGTGGTGGTGTGATTGGCGATCTGGTGGGCTTTGCGGCGGCCATTTTGCGCCGTGGCGTGCGCTTTGTGCAACTGCCTACATCCTTGCTGGCGCAGGTCGACAGCTCGGTCGGGGGCAAGACCGGGATCAACGCGCCTCAGGGCAAAAACTTGATCGGCGCCTTCCATCAGCCGTCTTTGGTTCTGGCCGATATCGATGTGCTGGGAACACTGAAATCTCGCGATTTTCTGGCGGGTTACGGCGAGGTTGTGAAGTATGGTGGCCTAGGCGACGCAGATTTCTTCGACTGGCTGGAAGTCAACGGACCCGCCTTGGCCGGTGGTGATCTGGTGCTGCGGGAAGAGGCCGTGCGTCGATCCGTCCAGATGAAAGCCGACATTGTCGTGCGCGACGAGACCGAGCAAGGCGACCGCGCGCTTTTGAACCTCGGTCACACATTTGGTCACGCGCTTGAAGCGGCAACAGGCTATTCCGACCGCTTGTTGCATGGGGAAGGCGTCGCCATCGGTTGCGCGCTGGCATTCGAGACCTCAGCCCGTCTGGGGCTGATGAGTCAAGAAAGCCCCTCGCGCTTTCGCGCGCATCTGGCGGAGATGGGAATGAAAAAGGATATTCTGGATATTCCCGGCGATCTGCCCGATGCAGATGGGCTGCTCGAGCTGATGGGGCAAGACAAAAAAGTCGAACAGGGAAAACTGCGCTTCATTCTGGCCCGTGCCATTGGCGATGCATTTGTCGCCGATGATGTCGATCTAGGCGTTGTGAAAGGCGTGCTGGAAGACACGCTTTCGGAGCGTCAATCCTAAAATATCATGTTACTTCAGTGATATGTGGGTCATTTTGAAACCATATCGAGACTTTAGACCATAGCCAACTGCTCGGTCCAAACCGATATGGCCCAACCAGACGACGCCCATAACCCACAGATCTGCGGGCCCAAGCGCGGCCAAAATGGCCAGTAGCATTGGGATCAAGTAGGTATGGGCTAAGTTATAGCACCACGCTCCAACGTGTTTGTTGATCAGATAGCCCAAGGCTGACAGGTCTGGGATCGAGAACAACACGGGGTACAGCCACCACGTCGCCCCCAAACCTGCGTAAAACCATAAAGATACGCCAAAAATCGCAGCGCCTTCGAGGCGAAGCAGGATATTGACAGGGCGTTCAGTTATCGGATGCGTGTGGGCCATATCTGCTACATGGGGCGGGCAAAATGTTGAACAACCGTGGCGCGCAAAAAAAGGCCGCCAAAAGGCGACCTTTTTGAAAATCATGTGTTCGGATCAGAACGGGATTTCGTCATCAAACCCGCCGCCAGCGGGGGCCGGACCGCTGTCACCGCCGCTAAAACCTCCCTGGTTTCCGCCGCCGTAGCTACCGCTTTGGCCACCTTGTCCGCCGCCACCCTGGCCACCGCTGCGGCCGTCCAGCATGGTCAGCGTGCCGCCAAAGCCTTGCAGTACGACTTCTGTCGAATAACGATCATTGCCCGACTGATCCTGCCATTTTCGGGTTTGCAGCTGACCCTCGACATAGACTTTCGAGCCTTTGCGTAAGAATTGCTCACACACGCGCACAAGCCCCTCCGAGAAAACGGACACGGTGTGCCATTCCGTCTTTTCGCGGCGTTCGCCGGTGTTGCGGTCTTTCCAGGTTTCGGACGTGGCAATGCGCAGGTTACACACTTTGCCACCATTCTGGAAGGTCCGCACCTCGGGGTCTGCCCCCAGATTACCAATAAGCATGACCTTGTTAAGCGAACCCGCCATCCTGCGTCCTTTCGATTCTAAATTGGGCCATATGGTTACACCATATACGGGCGAGTGGAACGTGATTTCTGCGATCTGAAGCGCGAGATGCGCTGAGATCTGCAGCTTGTGACGTGCAGCACTTTGCACCAGCGTACAATGCACCTATATTGTCACCGTATTCAAAGTGGGGGCGGGGAAGTTGCGCCAAAGAGTTTTCTCAATTGCCGGGCTGGGTATTGTCGCTACCCTTGCGTTAGACGCACCGGGAAATATAGCGGCGGCCGAAGATCTGTTTGGGTCGTCGGGCGGGCGGAGCAGTTTCAAATCTCAGCTCAATGTGCTCGATTCTCGAGCAGCACAACAGTATTCGAATTCGATTAAGCTGACACCGAACGGGCCCGAGACACCTACCAGTTATGGAATTCCCAGCTATCGGGGCAATTACAAAGGCCAGTTCTTGCCGATTGCGCAGGCAGTGGCACGGCGGCATGGTATTCCCGAAGATCTGTTTTTGCGACTGGTCCAGCAGGAAAGCGGCTGGAACCCCAAAGCGAAAAGCCATGCAGGGGCCATCGGTCTTGCCCAGTTGATGCCCTTTACAGCACGCAAGCTTGGTGTGGATCCGTGGAATCCAGCGCAGAATCTTGAAGGTGGGGCGCGGTATCTGCGGCAGCAATATGACCGTTTCCGGTCTTGGCGCCTTGCGCTTGCAGCCTATAACGCAGGGCCTGAGGCTGTGGCAAAATACAATGGCGTGCCGCCTTATAAAGAGACCCAAGGCTATGTGAAGGCCATTCTGGGCAGCTAGATTTTCGGCAGAGCGTGACCTACGGGTCCCGAATAGCTGCGTTCCAATTAAGCGAGCCGCAAATGATACTGCGCATGCCAGCGCGTTTGCCCCTGCTTCTGCGCCATCTTGAAAATCTTGCCTGCCAATTGCGTGTATCCGTGGGCGGACGAAGTCGGCAGGTTTGTAAAAACCTCTGCGTAGCATGGCGACTTGAGTAGCGAGGTAAATCGAGATCCATCAAAACGACATGGACGCATCCTTTGAAGACACGCCCATTCATAGATCATCCAAAATTTTGCGTGAACCCGAGATCATTCGATGCTCGACAGCTCTTTCTTGTGCAGCCATTCCGCGTGCTTTGGCGCCCGTTTTGTCTGGGACCATTCATGCAGCATGTCCCACTTTATTTCGTTCATACGTTTAAGCATGGCCTCTTCCTCGGGATCTGGACAGGCAAGCTCAATGCGGTGACCATTAGGATCGAAGAAATAGATCGAATGGAATATCGAGTGATCTGTGACGCCCAGAACATCAACGCCATTGGCTTCGAGATGCTCTTTGAATTCAATTAATTCCATTCGGTCTTTTACTTTGAAAGCAATATGCTGCACCCAGATCGGGGTGTTTGGATCGCGACCCATTTCGGGCTTTGTGGGCAATTCGAAAAATGCCAGAACGTTTTCATTTCCTGCATCAAGAAACACGTGCATGTAAGGGTCAGGTTCGTGCGTCGATGGGACGTGGTTTTCAGCAATGGCCAGAATGAAATCCATCTTCAGCATCTTGCCGTACCATTCGACCGTCTCTTTCGCATCTTTGCAGCGATACGCGACGTGGTGAATCCGTTCGATTTTCATGAAGTCCTCCTGTTTTGATAAGTCATACACTATAATCGTTGTAAATGCAACGAATTGGGTGTGCTGATATTATTGCAGGGTAGGGGGTGTCTATCCCTGTTTGCGAAATGCCGAAGGAGTAAGCCCGGTTTGCTTCTGGAAAGATCTGGTAAAATATGCGGCTGATGCGAAGCCCAATGAGGCGGCAATATCTTTGATCGGCACTCGTGTCTCGGTCAGTAAGCGTCGCGCCTCATAGGCTATACGGTCTTGCAGAATGGCCGAAGCCGGACGCCCACAGGCATTGTTGCACACTCGGCTCAGATGGGTGGGCGTGATTCCAAGCTCAGCCGCATAGTCGCGCACGGTCTTCACGCTGTGGAAATCCTGCTCAACAAGTGCTGTATAGGCGTTGACCAAACGAGCTCCAGACTTAGGCCGTCGATCGTGGTCTTCCATCGACGCAATTTGACGCTCTAACCACACCGCAATTAGGCCAGCATGACACATCATGGCGCGCTCAGCACGCGGCGCGCCCCTCTCCATTTCGCGCTGCAGATCATCAACCAGATTACTAAGGTCAATCTGACGATCTGCGTCGCGTAGACGCAGGTGCTCTGCGTCTTGGGGCAGGCCAAGTTGTACTTCGCTTCCTTGCGGAAATACAATGATTGTGCCTGCGACTTGCGCGTTCATTTCGAACCCGTGCATAGTACCTGCCGGCAAATAGACGCAATTATGCGGGCCGTAGCCTGAGGTCACGCCGTTGATGGTGATCCGACCCTGACCGCGAGTGAACCACAGTAAAACTGGTGCGCCATAGGATCGCATAGCTTCAGTGCGCCAGCGCCCACCAGCACCTAAACGCGCGAGCGGTAGCACGCGAAACGGGGAATTTGGATGTGAGAGTTCAGACATATCATACAATCGCAGCAACATAAAAATCTAACGAACTGCTCGAATGCTAGCTTACGCTGTTTGACCTGTCTCAGCTTTTTTCACAGAATACATCTTTTCCACAGATCTATCCACAAGAATGCGCGAAGCAGTGTGGATAACTCTTTCAGAGCGGGGGCTGATGATGTCACGCCACCACCCCAAGGGGAATCGCGCTCCAGGCGTTCATCCGTTTTCGAAACCAAGTCCGTTGACGTTTTGCATATTGTTGGCTGGCTATAATGGCTGCGGCTCGTGTATCTTCCAATGTCACCTCGCCCTTCAGGTGCGCGATCAGTTCAGGCGCGCCGATGGCCTTTGACGACGGTGCCTTCGGATCCCAGCTTGAAAGGTTGTGTTGCGCCTCATCCAACGCGCCATCTTCTAACATAAGATCAAACCGCAGCGCGATCCTGTCACGCAACCATTCGCGCTCTGCGTCCAGATGGAATGCTCGCGCCTCCGAAAGCGGCAAAAGGGGTGGGGGCGTATCATCCTGCCAGCTGGCCAGGCCCCGACCCGTTGAGTGCTGCACTTCCCACGCACGGGCGACGCGCGCGGGATTGCGTATATCGATGCGGGCAAGGGTTTCAGGGTCTAGATCCGCCAACAGGGCCGGCAAGCCCCCTTCGGCCAGTCGTGCCTCGCCATCTTTGCGAATGGCAGGCGGCGTCAGTGGAATATCCGCAAGCCCCTCGGTCAGCGCAGATAGGTTCAGACCCGTGCCGCCGACGATGATGGGGCGGGACGGGCCATTCAGGATCGGTGCAACCTCACGCAGCCAATGCCCGACCGAGTATTCTTGATCCCCCGGAATATGCCCGTACAGCATGTGCGGCGCACGCGCTTCGTCCTGAATGGATGGGCGGGCGGTTACGATGCGCCAGTTTTCAAAGACTTGCAGGGCGTCCGCATTTACGATTACCCCGCCAGAGGCTTCCGCAATCGCCAATGCCAGCGCAGATTTTCCCGATGCCGTTGCGCCAGCGATCAACACTGGCTGATCTGCACCGACCTGACGGGCCAGTTCTGTAATGCTGTGCTGTGCGTTTGACACGTGCCTTTGCCCTCACTTTTTTCAGCCCGACCGGCGGATCGTACATTGAAACTTCCGCCCTAATCGGTCAAATTGCCCGGCAACACAATCACGACAATTAGAGAGTGGCAACAGATGAGCGATCAGGCCCAGACCACGGCAGAGGGTGAAACCCCGGAGCCGACCTATAAACGTGTCATGCTGAAAATCTCGGGCGAAGCCCTGATGGGCGATCAGGGGTTCGGTCTGAACCCGCCCA
Source organism: Aliiroseovarius halocynthiae (assembly GCF_007004645.1). Taxonomy (GTDB): domain Bacteria; phylum Pseudomonadota; class Alphaproteobacteria; order Rhodobacterales; family Rhodobacteraceae; genus Aliiroseovarius; species Aliiroseovarius halocynthiae. The sequence goes on from NZ_ML660019.1 coordinate 1,271,221, forward strand.
CGGTCGAGCGCATTGCGCGCGAAGTGAAGACGGTCCACGACATGGGCGTCGAGATCTGCATGGTGATCGGCGGCGGCAACATCTTCCGGGGTCTGCAGGGTTCCGCACAGGGGATGGAGCGCACGACGGCAGACTATATGGGGATGCTGGCCACCGTGATGAACGCGCTGGCGATGCAATCCGCCTTGGAAGGTTTGGGGGTATTTACCCGTGTGATCTCGGCCATTCCGATGGATCAGGTCTGCGAACCCTATATCCGCCGCCGCGCCGTGCGCCACCTTGAGAAAAAGCGCGTCTGCATCTTTGCAGCAGGAACCGGGAACCCGTATTTCACCACAGATACCGCGGCGACCCTACGGGCCAACGAAATGGCCTGCGAGGCTATTTTCAAAGGCACCAAGGTTGATGGGGTATATGATAAAGACCCCGTGAAGAATGACGACGCCGTGCGGTATGACACAGTGTCCTATGATGACGTGCTGACCAAACGTCTGGGCGTTATGGATGCGTCGGCGATTGCACTGGCCCGCGACAATAATCTTCCAATCATTGTTTTTTCTCTAGATGAACCGGGTGGTTTCCGCGGCATCCTGGGCGGCCAGGGCACCTATACACGTGTCGGCGGCTAGCCGTTGCATTCAGACGAAACTAGGGGCGGAATTTCGCCAAGATAAACTTCTTTGCCACCGTCAGTGGAGCGGGACCTATACAATCGGGGGGCGGTGGCGTTATACCGGGCGAAACACGCTCGGAAATATAAGAGCTTGAGAGACGAAGGGATTGGCTTGCAATGGCTGACGAAGAGTTTGAACTGGATATCGACGATCTGGAACGCCGTATGGAAGGTGCCATTGGTTCTTTGAGGACCGAATTTGCGTCACTGCGTACGGGGCGGGCCTCGGCCTCGATGCTGGATCCGATCACTGTGGAAGCTTACGGTCAGCGCACGCCGCTAAACCAGGTTGGTACCGTGAACGTGCCCGAGCCACGTATGGTGACCGTGAATGTCTGGGACAAAAGCATGGTGCAGGCCGTCGAAAAGGCCATCCGAGAAAGCGGTCTCGGGATTAACCCGCAGCTTAATGGCACCATCATCTTGCTGCCGATTCCCGAACTAAATGAAGAGCGCCGTCGCGAATTGACCCGAGTTGCCGCGCAATACGCCGAGCATGCGCGTGTCGCTGTGCGCAACGTCCGTCAAGATGGTATGCAGCAGATTAAAAAGGGCAAAGATAACATGTCCGAAGATGATGCGAAAATGTGGTCGGACGAGGTGCAGGAATTGACCGACAGGTTCGTTAGCGTTGTTGATAAGGCCTTGGAAACCAAACAAGAAGAGATCATGCAGGTCTAACCTGCCTGGACTTTGAATTAGTATTGGATCAGTGATGGACTTGGCACAGATGGACAGTGGCGCTGGAAGCGCGTCCCCACAGCATGTAGCCATCATCATGGATGGCAACGGTCGCTGGGCGCAGCGGCGTGGCAAGCCTCGGCTGTTTGGGCACCATGCTGGGGCCAAGCGCGTGCGTGAAGTTGTGCGCGCTTGTCCCGATCTGGGTGTAAAGTATATCACGATCTTTGCCTTCTCGACCGAAAACTGGAAACGTTCCGAGGCCGAAGTCACAGGTCTGATGAGTCTGTTTCGCCGTTATATCACCAAAGAAGCACGTGCTTTGGTAGAGGAGCGCGTGCGCGTGCGTTTCATCGGTGACCGCTCACGTCTTGGCAAGAAGCTGATCAATTTGATGGGCGAGTTGGAAGAGATGACGGCGCATAACGACCACGTCCATCTGACCATCGCACTGAACTATGGTGGGCGGGACGAATTAGCCCGCGCGTCAAAACGGCTGGCGCAAGACGTCGCCACAGGCGCATTGTCGCCAGATAACGTAGGTGAAGAAACGATTGCAAGTTATTTGGACACAAGTATTTTGCCAGATCCAGACCTCGTCATCCGCACCTCAGGAGAATCGCGAATTTCGAACTTTCTTTTGTGGCAATCAGCTTATTCGGAATACGAGTTTATCAACACTCTCTGGCCGGATTTCTCGGCCGAAGTGTTTGGTGACGTTGTAGATCGCTTCGCAGGTCGAGATCGCAGGTATGGTGCGGTGCAGCCCGCTGCAGAATAGGAAACATATGGGCGTTACTTTGACTTGTGACCCATGCGTGGCAATGCGATAACCCCCAAATGAATTCTGAGACATCATCTTCGAAATGGGCGGACCTTGCGCCACGCCTTCTGTCCGCGATTGCCATGGCATCGGTTGCAGGGTTTTCGATCTGGTATGGTGGATCTTTCTACCAAGCACTGATCATTTTGGTGATCGGCCTATGTATGTGGGAATTTATCCGCCTGTTGCAGCCCGCACCACTATGGCTACCAGTTGCACTTGGTTTCGCCGCATCTGGAAGCTTAGTCCTATCAGTTTTCTGGTCACAGGCCGCGCCAGGGATTTTGTTTTCACCAAAGATTCTGGTCCTTTTAATCGTGCCCGTTCTGGGTGCAGCCCTTCTGGCGCAGCATCGCCTTCTCTGCTTTTCTTATGGGCTGCTGATCATGCTGGCTGGGCTGGGATTCATCGCCATGGGGCCAGGGCCACTGCTGATCTGGTTCATCTTGATTATCGTTATGTCAGACATTGCAGGTTACTTCGCGGGGCGTTTGATAGGCGGTAAAAAATTCTGGCCACGTGTCAGCCCTAAGAAAACTTGGTCGGGCACGATTGCAGGTTGGATAGGAGCGCTTGCGCTTGGGGTGATCGGCCTGTCGCAGGGCATGTTCTCGCCGCTAGAAGTGATTTTTATTCCGCTCATCGCCTTCGCTGGGCAGATGGGTGATATCGTTCAAAGCGCGATCAAGCGTATGGTCGGTGTTAAAGACAGCTCTCAGCTGATCCCTGGTCACGGTGGCGTTCTGGACCGGTTCGACGCAATGATCGGAGCAGCCGGGGCCTTGGTTGTTCTGTCTGCTATCGGGTCCTTGATCTTTGCAGGGTAAGGGCACGACATGAGCGAACCGACGGGTAAACGCCGCATCTCGATCTTTGGCGCTACGGGATCTATTGGGCAATCCACCGTGGACCTGATCCGTCGCGACTCCGAGGCCTATGACGTCGTCGCGCTGACGGGCGGGAAAAACATTGCGCAGCTCGCCAAGGACGCCGTCGATTTGCGCGCCAATATCGCCATAACCGCACATGAAGAGAATCTGGACCAACTGAAGGATGCACTGTTTGGCAGTGGTGTAGAGGTCGCAGCAGGCCAAGCAGCTATTGAAGAGGCCGCCACACGACCATGCGACTGGGTTATGTCCGCCATTGTTGGTGCTGCGGGGCTGCTGCCAGGGCTTCGCGCGCTTGAGTCGCGAGCGACACTTGCCCTTGCCAACAAAGAAAGCCTTGTGACCGCTGGACCGTTAATCATGGCGACGGCGCACGCCCATCATTCACAGATTTTGCCGGTCGACAGTGAACACTCTGCTGTGTTCCAGGGGATAGTAGGCGAGGACATGGACGCCGTCGAGCGGATTATCATCACCGCATCCGGCGGCGCGTTTCGCGATTGGCCTTTGGAAAAACTGGCAACTGCAACGCTGGCACAAGCCAGCGCACATCCGAACTGGGATATGGGGCAACGGATCACCATCGACAGTGCGTCGATGTTCAATAAGGCACTGGAAGTCATTGAGACCAAAGAGTTCTTTCAGGTCAGCCCAGATCAAATCGAGGTTCTGGTGCATCCTCAAAGCTTGGTTCACGCGCTGGTCGGCTTCAACGACGGCGCTTTGATGGCGCATCTTGGCGCGCCAGATATGCGCCACGCCATTGGCTATGCGCTGCATTGGCCCGAGCGGCGCAATCTGCCCGTCGAACGACTTGACTTGGCCACGGTTGCCAAACTGGAATTCCGCGCGCCCGACGAAACGCGCTATCCCGCCTTACGCCTTGCACGCGAGGTGATGGCGGCAGGCGGATTGACCGGAGCAGTCTTTAATGCAGCCAAGGAAATCGCCTTGGACGGTTTCATTGCAGGGCAGATCGGATTTATGGACATGGCCGGTCTGGTTGAGGACACATTGACCCAATTGGACGGCGATACCAGCCTTATTCACGCGGCAATGACCCTTGATAATGTGCTGGCCGCTGACCAGATGGGACGAGAGGTCGCGCGCCGGCTTGTCGCTACGAATAACTCATAAGAACGAACCATTGCGCGCTGCGCTTCCGCTTCTAAAGGACAATTCATAGACATGGATCTGATCAGCCTTCTGCCCGATTTCGGCAATCTTGCCTTCACGATCCTTGCGTTTATCGCAGCCCTTACGGTGATCGTCGCTGTCCACGAATATGGCCACTATATCGTTGGGCGTTGGAGCGGCATCAAAGCGGATGTGTTTTCGATCGGAATGGGGCCAGTTCTTCTGGCACGCACGGATAAACATGGCACGCAGTGGCAGATCGCAGCCTTTCCCATTGGCGGATATGTGAAATTCCGCGGCGACGCGAATGCAGCCTCAGGCGGGGCAGATGACGAGGTGATGGCCGAGCTTTCGGAAGAAGACCGGCGACATACCATGCACGGCGCCCCCCTTTGGGCACGCGCAGCAACTGTCGCGGCCGGGCCGATTTTCAATTTCGTCCTCTCGTTCCTGATTTTTGCAGGTTTGACGATGTCCTCAGGTGTTGCACGCGATCCGCTGTCTGTAGACACGGTTTTGGATATACCGGGAATGGAGCAGGGGTTGCGCACCGGAGACGAAATTCTGTCGATTGCCGGTGTCCCCATACCTCCGGTATCGGACTTCGGCCAATTGGTAGACAAATTGCCGGAAACAGCGCTTGTCGAGTATGGAGTTATGCGTGGTGGGCAGAAGATGACCGTAACCGCACCCCATCCCTTCCCAGCATTGGTTGGTTCGGTTAACCCGCAATCTGCCGGGTTTGAGGCAGGGTTATTGCAAGGCGATTTAATCCGAACTGTTAATGGGATTCCAGTACCGACCTTCAACGCGTTGCGGGACATCGTTGTGAATGGGAATGGAGAAGAACTCGCGCTTGACATCCTTCGCGAGGGAACGCCACTCAACATCGTTTTGACGCCCCGCCGACAAGACATCCCAACCGCCGATGGTGGATTTGAAACACGTTGGCTGATTGGAATTACTTCGGGAATGGTTTTTGACCCGGCGACGCGTTCTGTCGGGGTTTGGGAAGGGGTAACTTCTGGTGTAGATCGCGTACTTTATATCATTCAAAGCAGCCTGTCTGGCCTGTGGCATATGATAACCGGTGCGATTTCGACGTGTAACTTGTCGGGGCCGATTGGGATCGCTCAAATCTCGGGTCAAGCCGCGGCGCAAGGCGCAATCAGTTTTGTGGGTTTCATCGCTCTGCTGTCGACCGCTGTTGGCATGCTGAACCTCTTTCCGGTTCCGCTTCTGGATGGGGGGCATTTGGCTTTCTATGCTTGGGAAGCCGCAACTGGAAAGCAACCATCGGAAAAGGTATTGAAAGCCCTACTGACCATCGGATTGGCGGTTGTACTGTCGTTAATGGTGTTTGGCGTCACGAACGATTTGTTCTGTCCGTGATTTTGCTCAGGGCTTCGCCGCGCGTTTCACACATTCCGCCATCCTGTAAAACTGTTCAGCTAAAGGAGAGCTTGCGCGCCAGACCATCCCGATCGTCCTATTGGGTTTCGGCGAGTTGAAACGGGACACGCTGACCGGCGCCGAGCGCGTCTCGACCCCCACAGCCATATCGGGGATCAACGTCACGCCCATCCCCGCACCAACCATCTGGACCAGAGTGGTCAGCGCGCTGCCATCCAAAGTCTCGCGTGGGTTGGTGCTTTGCATGTCGCAAAAAGAAAGGGCTTGATCTCGGAAACAGTGGCCCTCCTCGAGCAGCAAAAGCCGCATTTCACGCAGCCCATCGCGATTGGGGACCGGCTTGTCCTTGTCAGCCAGCGGGCGCACCAAAACGAACTCTTCTTCAAACAGCGGGACCTCGGTTAAGGAGGGGTCAGAAATCGGCAGCGCCAGAATGGCATTGTCTATCCGCCCATCCGTCAGCTCTCGGATCAGGTTCGAGGTCATCGTTTCGCGCATGTGGATCTGTGCGCCGGGGAATGTGTCCGTTAACTCCTGCACGATTTTGGGCAGAAGATAGGGCGCAATGGTGGGAATGACACCGATCCGAAGTTCGCCCACCCAATGGTCCTGTGCCGCGCGTGACACATCCTCAAGCTCGTCAACCGCGCGCAGGATATCGCGCGTGCGCCGTAAAAACTCGCGCCCCAACGTGGTCACGCGGACCTGACGCGGCATCCGTTCACACAACACACATCCCAATGCCTCTTCCAGCTCTTTGATCTGAACCGAAAGGGCAGGCTGCGAGACGGAACAGGCCTCGGCTGCACGGCCAAAATGGCCATGTTCAGCCAAAGCATCAAAATAGCGCAGCTGGCGGAGTGTTATGTTGCTCATAATCTTGACCTATCGCAGGGATTAAAATGTACAATTTCCTCTTATCGCACGCTGGGCCTAAACTGAACCCCATATTCAGGGCAGCTTTCGCTGCCTGACAATTAGACAACCTGTCAAACATGGGAGCAGAAGATGGATGGAAACAGCATGGGCAAATGCCCTGTCGCGCACGGTGCTACGAATGTGGGGATGCGCTCGAACAAGGATTGGTGGCCCAATCAGTTGAACCTCAGAATGCTGCATCAGAACACCGCCAAGTCGGACCCGATGGGGCGCGACTTTGACTATGCTGAGGCGTTCAAATCACTGGATCTTGAAGATCTGAAGGCGGACTTGACCGCATTGATGACGGACAGCCAAGATTGGTGGCCAGCCGATTATGGCCATTATGGCGGGCTTTTCATTCGCATGGCATGGCACAGCGCTGGCACATATCGCACTGCGGACGGACGTGGTGGGGCAGGGACCGGACAGCAGCGGTTTGCGCCCCTGAATTCGTGGCCGGACAACGGAAATTTGGACAAGGCCCGCCGTCTGTTATGGCCGATTAAGCAGAAATACGGCAACAAAATCTCTTGGGCGGACCTGATGATCTTGGCGGGCAATGTGGCCATCACATCAATGGGCGGACCGACCTTTGGCTTTGCCGGAGGCCGCGCCGATGTGTGGGAACCGGAAGAGGATACCTATTGGGGCGCCGAAACCGAATGGCTTGCGGCGGACGACAACCCCAACAGCCGCTATTCAAGCGAACGCGTTCTGGAAAACCCGTTGGCGGCCGTGCAGATGGGTCTGATTTATGTAAACCCGGAAGGCCCAAACGGAGAGCCCGACATCTTGGCTTCGGGGCGCGATATCCGCGACACGTTTGCCCGCATGGCGATGAACGACGAAGAGACCGTGGCGCTGGTTGCCGGTGGGCATACCTTTGGCAAGGCACATGGGGCAGGGGACCCGTCTTTGGTCGGTCCCGAACCCGAGGCCGCCGGGATCGAAGAAATGGGGCTTGGCTGGATCAACGCACACGGCACAGGTCACGGCGATGACACCACCACCAGCGGGATCGAAGGCGCGTGGACCGCAAACCCGATCCAGTGGGACAATGGCTATTTCGATCTGCTGTTCGGCTATGATTGGAACCTGACCAAATCACCCGCTGGCGCCTATATCTGGGAACCCGTCGGTGTCACCGACGAAGACATGGCCCCGCAGGCGCATGATGCGTCGAAGAAGGTGCCGACCATGATGACCACGGCAGATATGGCGATGCGCATGGATCCGATCTATGGCCCGATATCCAAGCGGTTCCATGAAAATCCGGACGCGTTCGCAGACGCCTTTGCCCGTGCATGGTTCAAATTGACCCACCGCGATATGGGCCCGCGCGCACGCTATCTGGGTGCGGATGTTCCGGGTGAAGAGCTGATCTGGCAAGACCCGATCCCGGCATCAGAAACGGATCTGAACGATGAGGACGTGAACACGCTGAAGGCCGCTGTTTTGGATACCGGGCTGAGTGTTTCGGACCTTGTGAAAACGGCGTGGGCGTCTGCCTCGACTTTCCGTGGATCGGACATGCGGGGAGGGGCCAATGGCGCCCGCATCCGCCTTGAACCCATGAACAGCTGGGACGTGAATGAACCAGACGAACTAAATTCTGTCCTGTCCCGACTGGACAAGCTGCGCAGCACCTTTAGCAAGCCCGTCTCGATGGCGGACCTGATCGTGATCGCCGGGGCCGCTGCGGTCGAACAAGCCGCTGCCGACGCGGGTCATTGTGTTCTGGTGCCATGCACCTTGGGCCGTGGGGATACCACGCAAGACATGACCGATGTGGAAAGCATCGGCCATCTGGAACCGGCCGCAGATGGCTTCCGCAACTGGCAGCGGACTGAATTCACGATCTCTCCTGAAGAGCTTCTGATCGACAAGGCCCAACTTCTTGGCCTAAGCGCACCCGAGATGACGGTTCTGGTCGGCGGTATGCGTGTTCTTGGCGCAAACCATGGCGGGAGTGCACATGGCGTCCTGACGAAGAACACTGGCAAACTGAACACGGATTTCTTCGCCAACGTGCTGGACATCAGCACCAAATGGGCTGATCAGGGCGATGGAACCTATGTCGGTACAAACCGCGCCACGGGCGACCTGAAATGGACCGCCACACGGGTCGATCTTGTCTTCGGATCAAATTCGCAACTCCGCGCGATTTCCGAGGTCTATGCTCAGGAAGATGCCGGGCAGAAATTCGTCGAAGATTTCGTGGCTGCCTGGACTAAGGTGATGAACGCAGATCGCTTTGATCTGGCCTAGGGCCTGTATACCGAGGCTCTTGTAAACGAAGCAAAGGGGCAGTGATTTGCCCCTTTAATTCATCGGCGAAAGCTCATCGCAGCTTGCGTGATCAAGGCGTGTCAGCCCGAAGCCCTTTCAAGTCGACGGGGTGCAAAGCCTTGTGGGGCAGATTCTGATAGCGCATCATAATATCGCTCAAGATCATAAAGTGCCTGGGCGTGGTTTCGCCGCCGATGAATCGCGCTCGGGTCAATTCCAACCGCGCGTTCGAATAGGGTCAAAGCCAGCTCGGGTGCATCTTGATCTGGAAAGATATTACCCAGATTGTTTAGGGCTCCGACATAGTTTGGATCTGCCGTTAATAGGGAATTGTAGTCAGCTTTGGTCTGTTCAGGATAATGTGGCTTTACCGCGAATGCGCGTCGAAACAGCACGTCAGTTCGCTCGTCCGACGAAAGCCTATCGCGCTTAAGCAAGTTAGAACAAGCCTCTGCCACTGGCCCCAAGGCGCATATCTTTCGAAACAAAGCTGCCCTTCGCTTTTTGCGTAGTTTACCGAATAGATCAAGGCCGCCGCGGCAAGTGTCAAAATGGATGACAATCTAATTTTGTTCATACCATCCCTATAGGGGGCGATTCCGGCTGGGTGCAGAATAGGGCGTTAAGCCCGGATCGGGGTACTGTCTTCGCGCTCAGCCTTCGTTTTCGGTGAGATAACGGTAGATGGTAGCCTTAGAGAGGCTGTATTCCGCCATGAGGTCTTTGATCAGCACGCCTTGCACGCGTTTCTCTCGGAGTTCCTTGATTTGCTCGCCCGACAGCGCAGGCCGCTTTCCGAACTGGACACCTCGATCCTTGGCTTTCTTAATCCCATCCATCTGACGCTCGGCGCGGATCTCGGTCTCGAATTGCCCGATAGCGCCCAGCATGTTGAACAGGAGACGGCCGGTCGCATCGGATGTGTCGATGTTCTGATCAATGACGACAAGATCGACGCCCTTCTCCCGCAATGTCTCAGCAATCTGACAGAGGTGCAAAGTGGATCGTGCCAGCCGATCAATGCGCGTGACAATGAGGTGGTCGCCCTCGCGCACGTAATTCAGGCATTCCTTCAGCTGAGGGCGGGCATCCGTTGTGCCACTGCGCTTTTCCTCGAAGAGCTTGTCACAGTCATGCAGCTTTTCACGCTGCACATCCAGAGATTGTCCAACTGAACTGACACGGGCATATCCGACTTTGGCCATGGGGGCTCATATAGATTAAGGATTTGTGCGATCGACATATTGAGACATTGAAAAAGACATGGCAAGCCGATGGTCTCAATATGTGTACTTTCAAAGGCTCCATTTCATAAAGAAAGAACAATCCGATGGCACACCGAGCGGTTCTGACCGCGCGACAACGCGCGGCTCTTTTTGATCTTCCCACAGACGAGGTGGCGTTGCTTCGGCACTACACCTTAGATGATGAAGACATAGAGCACATCCGCACGCGACGGCGACCGGGAAATCAGATCGGCTTTGCACTGCAACTCTGCGCCTTTCGATATCCAGGACGGCTGCTGAAAGCTGGCGAGGTAATCCCGGAGCCAATTTCCCGTTTCGTGGCAGCACAGCTCGGATTGAAGTCGGAAGATCTACGGATACCAGATGTTTAAAGGCAAGGCCGCCAAGAAGATGCTGAAATGGCTGGATCAACATGCCGAGGCAGCGGCGTCCAGTGAAAGCCTGGTACGTGGCTTCGTTGAAGAGTGTCGCAGGCGGCAGATCATCCTGCCTGGAATGACGGTGTCGAACGTCACTGTGCTGATGCGTTGGTCGCTGCTGAACAACGGGTCGAGGCACGGATTGCATCGGGCCTCTGCTGCAAAATGCGTGCACGGTTGAATCAATTGCTGACCGAAGAAATGGAAGGGCGGATCAGCCGGTTTATTTGGTTGCGAAAATTTGAAGTGGGTAAGAACTCTGCCGATATCAACCGTCAGATTGATCGGTTGGAGTTTCTTGCGTATTCCAATAACACGCAGCAACTCGTCCATTTTAGCGACAGCATGTAATCCATTTCGTTTCAGCAAGCGCAAAGATAGCAAAGGCGGGAAGCGCGGAGACCTCAACTATCGCAGCGGTTCCCGCCTTTGCGGCCATTTGAGCACCGCAGGAACATTGGGCATACATTTTTTTAAACTAGTTATAGATCGGACCCCTGCCGAACTCGGAAGCAGCGTGACATCTGGGTAGCAAATTGTCGCCAGCGATATCGTGAACGGCCTATTGCGGCTGTTCGTCGACTGGTCAAGATGCTGCGGTCGCAGCCCGCTTTGCAGTCATTCGCTGCATAAGCACGTAATTTACGTAAAGACGCCATGCGTAGCTTATTGTGGTCAGTTGGACAGTGGTTGGTCATGATCAACGGACGTTCATCTTTCGCGACACTAATGTGCCTTTTGGGAGTATAGATCAATGGTCAACGAACAGCCAACATCGATGAAAGATGGAGAGCTTCTACGACATCCTGAATGAAACCGACGCACAGATATCAGCGAAGCCGCGATCCGTGCAGCAACGCCATTCGTCACCGTTTGACCAGAAGATAGATCAGAAACGGCGCGCCGACAGCTGCGGTATAGATCCCAACGGGTATTTCGGTCGGCACAAGGGCAGTACGCCCAAAAAAATCAGCTGCTTGCACGATTGCCGTGCCTGTAAACGCAGCGATGGGAAGCATGGTTCGATGATTGCTGCCAGCTATCATGCGGGCAATATGGGGCGACATCAGGCCGACAAATCCTATTGGGCCAGACACGGCGATGCATGTCGATGCCAACGCCACCGCCAGCAGCAGGAACACGACCCGGTCACGCTCGACCGAGCAGCCAAGTCCGACGGATATTCCGCGTCCCATCATCATAACATCAAGCGTTGTCACTGACAGGAAACTAAGGGGGACCAAGACCGCAGCAGCTACAGCGATGGTGGCGACATCAGACCATTTTGCACCATAGATGCTGCCTGATATCCAAAGCATTGCCTGGCTAACCAGCTGCAGTTTTCCAAAAATCATTACGACGGATATCAAAGCGCTGAAAAACACACCAACACCGACACCAGCCAAAATCAACCGGGTGGAGGACGAGGATCCCGTCCAGCCGACGGCATAGGTACAGGTTGCGGCGATCACGCCCCCCCCAAATGCTGCCAATGGCAGAAGCGACAAAGGCAAATCGGGAAAGACCACAAGGACAGTCACTGCCCCCAAGCTGGCCCCCGCATTGATGCCTAAAGTTCCGGGCGATGCCAGCGGGTTTCGACAAATCGCCTGCACGATCACCCCGGATAACGCAAGGCCTGCACCTACAAATACGGCCAGAAGCGCACGCGGCAATCTTAGGTCCAGTACGATGAATGTGCTTGTATTGTCCCCAAGGCCCAGTGTTGCAAACAGCACCTCCTGCGGGCTGGCCTGAAACGGACCAGAGGTCATTTGGCTGTAAAACAGCACCAAATTTAGCAGCAGAAGACCGCTGCAAACGTATAAGACCTTCCGTCCGGCAGGCCACGCCCGCCCTTTCGGGAACCAGTTACGGATTGTCACGATAAACTACCTTTTCTCACCTGCGCCAAGAAGAAGGGTATCCCAATCAGCGCAGTCATAATGCCGACAGGGATCTCCTGCCCCGGAACCACAAAACGCGCGGCAAGATCGGCAAAAAGCAAAAGCGCAGCCCCCGCGCTTGCTGACAATACGATGATCCAGCGATGATCGGCCCCAGCAAGCCCGCGCACCATATGCGGCGCAGCCAGACCGATGAATGCAATCGGCCCCGCAAGAGCGACAGCGGAACCCGCAAGAAGCACAACTGCAGAAACAGCCATAACCCGAACGGTCACGATGTGCAGCCCAAGGCTTTGCGCCGTGATGTCGCCGGACGCAAAGATGTTTAGTTTTGGGCCGACAAGCACCGATATCAGCCCCCCCACAACCAAAATGGGTGCCACGCTACCAAGCGCTGTTATGTCTCGACCAATCAGGGACCCGGCCAACCAAAACCGCATCTCGTCCAGCGTTTGGGCATGCAAGATAAGGATCAATTGTATCAGCGCCGCACTGATCGACGTAACCGCTGCCCCCGCCAATACCAGCTTGGTTGAGGATGTCCTGCTCGGCCCCAATAGCGAGATAAGATATGATAACGCAGCCGCGACACCTGCGCCCGCCAACGCCAAAAGCACAAAATGTCGTGCGTTTGCCGCAGTAAGCAGGAAAGACCCCGCCGCGACGAACAGCGCGGCGCCGTGATTAACGCCCAACAGCTCGGGCGCCGCGATTGGGTTGCGCGCCAAGGCCTGCATGATTGCACCCGCCGCTCCAAGGGATGCCCCGACAATAACAGCCAACACAGCGCGGGGTAGGCGCGTATCGATGATGATAAGGTGCTCTCGCGATCCGTCGAATGCGATGAAAGCATCCAAAACTCCGGACGCAACCAGCGAAACGACACCATAGGCCAAGCTGCACCAAAACAATGCAGCAACAGCGACAGCATTAATAAAAAGAAAGATGATTTGCTTTGAGGGCTGCACGCGAAGACTGCCTGTGGTTGAGTATTCTGGATCAGGCATTATTGGTATTCTTCACAGACTTCAATTACCCTAGTCTTTTTATAAGATATTGACAGCAACTTTTCATAGATGTAGCTCCGGCTGCATCTGCCCCGAAACGGTCTCGCAACGGTTGAGGGGTGGGATGACATAGCAGCACCAAAGCCCAAGACAATTTCAAATATCCAGGGTTCGACCAGCTTGCATTGAACAATCAATGTCGTTGGACGTGGTCTGTTTCAATCTGAAGCATATACACGAACTGGAGTATTTTATGATCACGACCCGCCGAGGCCTCTTCTCCCTCGTAACCGCCTTGACCGTCAGCATTTCCGCGGTCGGAAACGCCCATGCCGAAGACGCCCGAGTTATCGAGCATGCAATGGGTTCGACCGAGATCTCTGGCACACCCGAACGCGTCATCGTTCTGGACAACGGTGCGCTGGACAACCTTCTTGCACTTGGCGTCAAACCCGTCGGCGCGGCCCCGATCTTCCTGGACAAGCCGTTCACCGGATATCTTGTCGAACAAGCCGAGGGCGTCGAGAAAGTCGGTACGATCAACGAGCCAAACCTTGAAAGCATCGCGGTGCTGGCCCCCGATCTGATCATCGGCTCGAAGGATGTGCACGAAGCGATCTATGATCGGCTGTCGCAGATTGCACCTACGGTTTACACGGAAGATCTTGCCGCCGATTGGCGCGGGCGCTTTGCGCTTCATGCGGCAGCGGTAAACAAAGCCGAAGCCGCCGAAACGGCGCTAACCCAATATGACGCGGCAGTTTCAGAGTTCAAAGAAAACGCCAACCCAGCCGAAATTTCAGTATTGCGCGGACGCGGTGATGGGATTGTCATCTATCTGGAAGGGTCGTGGAGCGGCGGCTTGATCGAAGAGCTGGGTCTGGCACGACCTGAAGCGCAAAGCGCCGAAGGCTTCTCGACCAAAGTGACTGAAGAACAGATCGCCGATCTAGATGGTGATCATATCATCTGGTTCAGCCGCAGCGACGACAACTACATGCTGTCCACAATTCAACAAAGCCGCCTGTGGAACACGCTTAAGGCGGTCGAGGCCGAGCACGTGCATCGCCTTGATGCCGGCACATGGTTGAGTGGCATGGGCATTCAGGCTCGGACGATGATGGTCAATGACATGAAGACCGTTCTGGCGAAATAAAACATCTGATCGGGCGGGGCCGCTGGCCTCGCCCGTCGATAGCCAAGGGGTGTGACATTTGCTGAAAATCATTGAAGATACATCGCCAACCAGCTGCGCACCACTTGCCGGGCAGGATCTGACGGTCTGCTACGATCACGAAACCATCATCTCTGATCTAGACATCTCGATTCCCAAAAGCGGCTTCACGGCCATTATCGGGCCAAACGGTTGTGGCAAGTCCACGCTCCTTCATACCTTGGGCCGGGTGCTCAGCCCGAAGTCGGGTACGGTATTGCTTTCGGGTGAAAACATACGGTCTAAACCCACTTTGGACGTTGCCCGAAACCTGGGCCTTCTGCCGCAAATGCTGATCGCGCCGTCGGGTGTCACCGTTCGTGATCTTGTCGCACGTGGCCGCTATCCCCATCGGAAATTCATGCGCTCATTCACGCGCGAAGATGAAAAAGCTGTGCAATACGCGCTTGAAGTCGCTGGGCTGCAGGAATTGGCAGAGCGCTCGGTGGACACACTGTCCGGAGGGCAAAGGCAGCGTGCATGGATTGCAATGGTGCTTGCCCAAGATCCTGAAACGCTGCTGCTTGATGAACCGACCAGTTATCTGGATATTGCGCATCAGATTGATCTGCTGCGGTTATTGCGTCGGCTGTGCGATCAGGATCAGAAGTCCATTGTCGCAGTACTGCACGACCTGAACCAGGCAAGCCGCTATGCGGACTTTCTTTTTATCATGAAAGCTGGCCGCCTGATTGCAGCGGGCAAGCCAGCGGATGTGTTAGATCGTGAAATTGCCCGGGACGTATTTGGCCTAGACTGCGTCGTCATCGCGGATCCGGTTGCGGGTACGCCAATGCTTGTCCCTGCGAACTAACGACCTAAGATTCGCACGGCGATCGGCCTTGGTCGCCTCGTTTCTGACCCAGTCCTTCGAAAACTACGCTCTCACGTCCAGCTCAGCGCTAGCTGAGCGTCGTTCGATCGGCCCGCGTTCATTAACTGTATCTTGCTCGCGACTTGTCTGTATTTTCTGTATCCCCGAACGCGGTTTGATGTTCTGAACACCACGGTGCTAGCGTCGATATAGCCAACGCCAACACCTTTTAAACCTCTGTCACACAACAGAAATGGTCCCTTTAGGCTATGAATATCCACACATATCCAAGTTCAAAAGACGCGTATTCTGATTGGAACGACCTGATCAATGATGACGCGTATTGGCGCATAGATCTCGTCGATGACGTCACGACCTATGTGAAGTTCGAGGGCCTCAATCCTGCTGGTTCGATCAAGTTGAAACCCGCGTTGCGGATGCTGCAAGGCCTTGAGGAAACAGGCGCGCTGCAACCCGGCGGAAAGGTTATTGAGTCCTCGTCAGGAAACCTTGGCATCGCGTTGGCAATGGTCTGCGCAAGACTGGGTTACCACTTTACCTGCGTGGTCGACCCCAACACGCCAAAAGACAGCATCAACCTGATCAAAGCACTTGGGGCAAACATTGTCCTGATCGAGCAGCCCGATGCAAATGGCGGGTATCTTGAAAGCCGCATCAACTATATCAAACAGCAGATCCATCTTGATCCATCCTTGGCGTGGACCAATCAATACGCCAGCCCAGACAATCCAGCCGCGCATGAACATCAAACCGCACGATCGATCCATACCGCGCATCCCGACCTAAACTACCTGTTTGTTGGTGCGGGCACGACGGGCACCCTGATGGGATGCGGCGCTTACTTCAAAAAGCGGAACCTGCCTGTCAAAGTGATCGGCGTCGACGTATTTGGTTCGGTGACCTTCGGTTCCGAGCCTGCCAAACGGCGGATCCCGGGCCTTGGCACAAGCCGCCGCCCCGAGATCTGTGACAACGACCTTGTCGACGACGTGATCTGGGTTTCAGAAACCGCCACAATATCGCGCTGTCGCTGGTTCGCGCACCAGTATGGGCTGCCGCTTGGGGGATCATCGGGATCCGTGATGGCTGGTATTCAGCAATATGCGCCCAATATCCCTGCTGGTTCCAAGGTGGTGTTCATCAGCCCGGATCGTGGCGACAAGTATATCGACACCATCTATAATGATGACTGGGTACAACAGCATTTTGGCCGTCACTGGGACGAGGCCATCATATGCTGAACTATTCCACAACCCCGCATGCTCATCTGCCAAAAGCAGCCTGTGCCGAGATCGAACTGTATGACATTGCCAAAATTCGTCCGCACGAAGAAATCGATCTTGGTTATGCGACAGAACTGGCTCGAAAAATCGGAAGCTCGCGTGTGTTCACGACGCCTGTCGTCGTCGAGCGTAAGCACGGCGTATTGCTTGATGGACATCACCGGTTCCACGCGATGCGATGCGTTCTGAAAGCCGCGCGGATCCCGGCCGTGGTCATTGACTATGATGACATAAGCTTCACCGCAGTCGGCTCGTGGCGCGAAAACATCAGCGTCACAAAACAAGACGTCATCAACGCGGGCCTGAAGGGACCGCTCATGCCCAAGAAAACTTCAAGACACACATTCTTCTTCACAATCGAAAATGTGTCGACCCAGCTCCACGAGCTGCAGTGAAAGACAATATCATGACAACTGAATATCTCTGGCGAAATGCATCGCAACTTCAATATGTCGCGGCCAACGACATTAATCACATCTTGCAGCAGAACCGATCCGAGCTAATTGATTTAGTCGCGAAATGCTATGCGACATTCTATGATGGGCATGCGATCAACCCAGATACCTACTCGCTGAAATTCCCGCAGAAACCAAACAGTCGTATCAACGCGCTGCCGGCCTATGTTGGCGAAGAGTGCGACCTGGCAGGGCTTAAATGGGTGGCGTCCTTCCCCGACAATGTCGCCGGAAACCTGCAACGGGCGTCGGCCTCGATCATTCTAAACTCGTTTCAGACCGGCTATCCGCTTGCCATTCTTGATGGCACTTTGATCAGCTCTGCCCGGACTGTGGCCAGTGCCGCGCTGGCGGCACGTTGCCTGCGACCCGAAAAATCCATCGATACGATCGCTTTCTACGGCGCGGGTGTCATCAACCGTCATCTTCTGGAGTTTCTGAGAGATGATCAGTGGTCGATTGCAAAGGTGGTGATCTCGGATCTCGATCCGGGAAGCGCAACGCGGTTCATTCAGTTCTGCGAAGAGCTTGGATATTCCTGCGAAAACGCCGGTGCCAGCTTCGCGTCTCAAGATGCCGAGATCATTTCATTCGCCACTTCGGCGCTAGAACCTTGGTATGATCTAGAGGTTCTCGATCATCAGGTTCTGCTGCACATGTCGCTGCGAGACATCCTTCCCGCGCGGCTGAAACCTGTGCGCAACATCGTTGACGATGTCAATCACGCCGTCAAAGCGAATACCTCGTTGCATCTTCTTGAACAAAGTGAAGGCAGCATTCCATCGATCGAGAACTTCTCGCGCATCCTGCAGGACCCCCCGCAGGAACCCACGGCCACTGTCGTGTCCGCGTTCGGGATGGGACTGCTCGACGTGGCATTTGGTGGGTACGTCATGAACAAAGCCGAAGGGCTGGGTCATGTCAGCGTCGTGCCAGACTTCCTGCCCTCGCCCCATCGTTGGTAGCGGCCAGATCTGGCCTCTTCAACAACGCCAAAGCCGCGAGAATGGTGCATTCGCCACTTCCATTTCGCCGCTCAGCTCCACTCGAAATCCAAGGGCGCTGATACCTCAGATCAACGACCCTTTCGCATCTGGCAGAACCATGGCCGGTTAAACCGGCTTGGTTTTGCCATCAGGATCAACAGGAGACTGATAAATGCCAAAGCATCAGAACGCACGCTGGACGAAGAAACTGTTCGAGCAGTATTTGAATACGTTCTTCCGTGAGACCCATGTCGACATTCTGCAACATTTCATCGCGTCGGATGCGATCCCCGCGGCCATCGTAAGCGGTTCCAACGATCCATATTCTTGGTTCGCTTACCGCTTCCCGGCGACTGGCATCACACTTTTCGCTCAGATCGAAGATCTGTCGCTGACGGGGTATCATCAGTACGGTGAAGCCCTTTTCCTGCAACACCCAAATACGCGACAGCCCGAACAGCTGACCGATATCGACGTATTGCTGGTTCTGATTGCCGATGAACTGGCCGCAGTTGCCAGCAGCCACGAAGATCCGCAAAAGGCAGCCACTGATCTGCTAGCGAAGATGCGCAACAGCGTCGCGAAATCGGGGTTCTTCGCGCAAGAACGGCAGATGCAACCTGATCGGCCCTCGGCTTCCGGGGATTTCGTCGCGGCCGAGCAGGGCATGGTTTTGGGGCACCCGTTTCACGTCACATCAAAGGCGAGTAACGGGTTTTCTCAGGAGGATCTTGAACACTACAGCCCCGAGCTTGGCACATCATTTCAGCTGCACTATTTCGCGATCATTCCCGATTTGATCGAGACCGCATCCAGTGGCGTTGATGTGGAACAGCTGATTGATCCCATTGCAACGCAGCAGGCCAAAGAGCTATTATCGGATCAATTCGCACAAAACTTTCAACTGCTTCCCTGCCATCCTTGGCAAGCCAACTACCTGCTTTCCAAGGCCGCCGTTCAGACAGAACTCGCCAAGGGGAACCTCGTTCATCTCGGCGCCATCGGCGAAGTTGTGTGGCCGACCTCGTCCGTGCGAACCGTCTGGATGCCCGGTTGCCAGCAGTTTCTAAAGCTTTCTCTGGACGTTCAGATCACAAACTTCATTCGCAACAACCCCAAAGACCAAAGACAGCGAGCAATTGACGTCAGTAAGGTGATCAATCGGTTGGATCTGGGGGAACTGAACAGCTCGATCGAGCTGCTGTGCGAACACGTTGCGCAGTCCGTCAAGCTGCCTGAGCTGGATGCATCATTTGGCATTCTGTATCGCGCAGGCCTAAGCCCGGAAGATCAGAACAACACCCGCATTCTGGGCAGTTTGGTAGAGGAATGCTTGGACACAGGGGAATTGCCGCTGCTCGACTTTGTCAAAGAAGCGGCCCGCCAGGCCAACCAACCGATTGACGAGAATTTTATGGTGCGGTGGTGGTATCGCTACGCGTCAGCGGCGCTTGTCCCGACGCTGAACCTGTTTGCAGACTTCGGCATCAGTCTTGAGGCCCATCTTCAGAACAGCCTAATGCAGTTCCATGACGGATTTGCGGCAAAGCTGATCGTGCGCGATATGGAAGGCGCCAGCATGGTGCAGTGCGACGCGCTGAGCCAGTTCAGCAGCGACATCACGCCGGACAGTCCCGCGTGGTACTCCGCAGATGATTGCTGGTTCCGCTTCCAATACTATGTCGTTGTAAACCATATCTCACATGTCATCGCCGCCGTCGCACGCCACAGCCCCGCGACTGAACGTGCGCTGTGGCGTGCGACACGGAATGCCATCGCTGACGCGCCTCTTTCCTCCGCAGGACGTGCCTATGCCGAGAAACTGTTCGCAACGCCGACGCTTCCCGTGAAAGCAAATATGCTAAGCACATTCGATCAGCGCGGTGAGAAACCCAGCTGGATCGCGACGGCCAACCCACTGGCAATTGACCGAAGCACATCGCTGACACCGCTTGTAGAAGGCGACGAGCAGGAAGCCTGGACGCGGGCAGAAGATCGGGTGCTCACCCAATTGATCGAGGCACTTCTGTTTGAGGGAGTGGTGAACTTCACACAATGTGATGACCGCCTTTCAATACAAGCGTCTGACAGAGTGCAATATTTCTGCACTGTTCAAGACGATCTAGGCTTCGACCGTATCCGCATTAAGCGCAGAACGCTCCGTCGGGTCGCGAATGGAGAGCTGTCCGTATGTTTCGTCGCGCAGTTTCTGACAGACATCCGCCGGACCCTCATCACGGATCCACAGCGCTGGCCGATTTTTGAACGCGAGCTTGCCGAAACCTTGGCAAAGCACAGCCAAAGCCTGGCCAACCCGACACGCCTGCCTCTGAGGGACCTAGACTACATCGAACAGGAGGCCAGGGTTTCGAACGGCCACCTGTATCACCCCTGTTTCAAGTCCAGAACGGGCTTCACGCTGGATGACAACACGAAATTTGGGCCCGAGCACTCAGAAGGGTTTGCGGTCATTTGGATCGCGGTTAAGGCCGACACGGTCTCCGCGAATTGCAGTGCAACCACCAACATTGAATGCCTCGCCCACCAGCACTTCTCGAAAACCGAGCAGCACACCATCAAACGGCAATTCAGGGATCTGGACCGTAAAGCTGCCGATTATGTCATCGTGCCTGTTCACCCTTGGCAGTGGACGCATTCGGTCGAGATGCTCTATCGGCCCCAGATCATCGCAGGTGACATCATACGGCTTGATGTCGCGGGGCCGACCTATCTGCCACAGCAATCGGTCCGTACCCTCTCAAACCTCGACGACATCCGGCTTCCGTCGCTCAAATTGTCGATCAACATGAGCAACACTTCCACGTCTCGTGTCCTAGCAAAACATACAGTCCTGAACAGTGCACCCATCAGTGACTGGCTGGCGGAAATGCTGCGCGATGATCCTATCATACCCGACACGCAGAAGCCCGTAATCCTGAAAGAGTTTGCAGGCCTTTCAGTGAATTCGGCCGCAGCGATTTCGGCACAATACGGAAGTTTGGGCTGTATTTGGCGCGAAAGTGTCTATGCGCATCTCAACGCGGATCAATCTGCGACACCAATGACGGCGCTCACTCAGATTGACACAGACGCCAAACCGCTAATCACACCGTGGATCGAAACACATGGCGCCAAGCTGTGGGTGGCGCAGCTGATTTCATGTGCTTACCTGCCCGTGCTGCACATGCTTTGGTACCACGGAGTTGCCCTTGAGGCCCATGCTCAGAACATGGTGTTGATCCATCGTGACGGATTGCCGGTCAGGGTCGCGCTCAAGGATTTTCACGATGGTGTTCGCTATAGCCGGAAATGGCTACGGGCACCGGACGCTATGCCAGAGTTACAGGATTCTCCGCCCGCACATCAGGCCATCAACCCCAACTCCTATCTTGAAACTGATGACGCTGATGAGCTGCGGGATTTCATGTTCGATGCGTTGGGTTTTGTAAACCTCGCCGAGCTTGGATGGTTCATTCAGTCCCATTTTGATCTGGAAGAAGCACGGTTCTGGCAGATCATAGCAGATTGCATCCAGACCTATCAGGCGGAGCATCCCCAATTGGCCGAGCGGTTTGAGCTTTTTAACGTCTTTGACGACACCCTTCAGGTCGAACAGTTGGCAAGCCGCCGGTTCCTTCCTGAAATCCGCTTGCGCGTCATGCCGGTCGCCAATCCGTTAATAACCCATCTGCGCCACCAGAACACCAAGCTTAAGGAGGGTCAGGATGACCAAATCGCTGTCTCTTGAACCATTGAACCAGCTTCTTTCTGACACCCAGCAGCCAATCTGCGCCTATTACTACGACCTTGATGCTCTAGCCGAGCGCACCAAGCGTATCGTCAGTCAACTGCCTAAACAGGTTCGTTTCTACTATGCGATAAAGGCGAACTCGGACTTGCCGGTGCTGTCGACCCTCGCGCCGCACATATTCGGTTTCGAGGTGGCGTCACTGGGCGAGGTCACAAACGCCCGGGAAGCCGCCGCCGATGCTCCGATTGCATTTGGCGGCCCAAGCAAAACCAATCCCGAGCTTGAAGGTGCGCTTCTTGCGGGTGTCGAGCTTTACCACATTGAAAGTGCATTTCAGCTTGCCAGGCTGAGTGCACTCGCGGCCACACACGGACGCTCGGTGAATGTACTCCTTCGGGTGAACCCGCGGTTCGAACTACCTGACGCCACGCTTCAGATGGCTGGAAAACCCACGCAATTTGGAATCGATCAGCTGCAAATCGACGACATCCTGGCGTCTCGTGACCAGTTCGAGCATGTGAATATCATCGGTTTCCATTTCCATGCGCTGTCGAACAACTTGAATGCGGCCAGCCATTTGAAGTTGGTTGAAACCTATCTGCAGACATGCGGCAGCTGGCAGGAAACACACAGGCTCGATATCAAACTGATCAATGTCGGGGGCGGCATAGGTATCGACTATTCTGCGGCTGACACACATTTCGACTGGGGCGCCTATTGTTCGGGGCTGCAAACTCTTTTGGACAACGCTTTGCCCCAAGGTGTCGAGATTGCGATGGAATGCGGGCGTTTCGTGACCGCCGACTGCGGGATCTATCTGACAGAAGTCGTCGACATAAAGCAAAATCATGACCAGCATTTCGCGGTCTTACGCGGTGGCACCCATCAGTTCCGCTTGCCCGCCTCATGGCAACACAATCATCCGTTCCACGTCGTGAAGCGGGACCAGTGGGACTATCCGTATCCCAGGCCACATATCACGCAAGACGCCGTGACTCTGTGCGGAGAGCTTTGCACGCCGAAGGATGTTCTGGCCCGGAATGTCATGATCGGCGAATTGCGGGTTGGGGACCTTGTCGTCTTTGATAAGGCTGGGGCCTATGGCTGGCATATTTCGCACCACGATTTCCTAAGCCATCCGCATCCAGATCGCTACTATATGCGCAATGGATGTCTGTTTAGTTAGCCTTAGATCTAGCACGCAAAGACCATGGAAAAGGCGCGACCTTCATGTCGCGCCTTTCATCGTTTGCAGGTCTAGCTTGGCGTTCATGTTCCCGCAGACGCGATGCAGAAGAAGAACCAGCATGACCGCCGTCGCCCCCAAACCAAGTGCCAAGCCCCACCAGATCCCACTGACCCCGTCTATGCGCGACAGCAAAAAGGCCGCCGGAAGCCCGACCAACCAATAACCAGATACAGTCAGAATGGTGGGCATATATGTGCGGCGCAGCCCCCGCAGCGCACCCATTGCGATGACTTGCAAGCCGTCGGCAAGCTGGAAAGCTGCCGCGATCGCCAACAGAACCGTCGCCGTCTGTATCACGGCAAAGTTTTCAGCAGAATTTGCCGACACAAATATGCTGACCAGCACGTCAGGAAACACCAAAAATACGAAACTGGACAGCACGCTGTAAGCGGCCCCCAAAACCAACCCGGACATCGCGAATGCTCGCACCATCTGGGGCTGCGAAGCTCCAAAGCTCTGCCCAACCAACGCAGATGTCGCCTGCGCGATTGCAGCCGGGATCCGAAAGGCGACGATCGAGCATTGCAGCGCGATGTGATGTGACGCCAGCGCGACCGCTCCCAAGCTGCCAGCCAGCAGCCCTGCTACGGCGAAAAGCCCAGCCTCCATCCCATATGCCACGCCGATCGGCAGGCCCATTTGCAGAACATTCCGCACCGCGCAACTGAGCGACTGATATGAGGTTCTAACCCGCCAGATCTGCCAGTTTCTGAAGCGCTCGCGCTTATAGATATCATATAGAAACGTGACCAGCATCAGCAGCGCGACGATCGAGGTCGCTATTCCTACACCCAAGATCCCAAGCTGGGGAACGAACAAGACGCCCTCCATCAGAGCATAGCTAAGGGGAAAGTTAAGTAGCGCTCCAAACACACTGACTTTGAATATGGAAATACGATGCCCGACCCCTGTGGACAGCCCCCGAAAGACCCTCAGCAGCAAGATCGGCAAAACAGACCAGACCGCAACAGACATATAGGCATATGCATCGCGAACCAGCCCATCACCTTGCCCGAATGCAGCCAAAAGCTGTGGACTGACCGCGACCACGCACAGCGCCATGCAGAACAAAACGAGTGAAACAAGAACTCCGGCCTGAACGGTTGCGTTTATCTCATCATCCCGCTGCGCACCGTAGGCGATCGCAACCAAGTTTCCGACGCCCGCGACCAAGCCCATAAAGACGATGGTCATGAAATGAAGCATGCTGGTTCCCAGCCCTGCGCCGGCCAAGGTCTCAACACCAAGCAAGCTGAACAGAAACGTATCCGTGAATGCCATCGAGATATATGCAAGTTCGGCCATGGCCAAGGGCAGCGTGAATGTGAATGTTCTGTTGATTTGGGCCTTCATAGCACTCGGGTCTCTCGGGTCAGTGACGGGGCGCAGACGGTCACAACACAGCCACGCTTTGAACCGGTAACTAGAAAGGCGGGCAAGATACATCCATCGCAAAGCATTGATACACTTAATTTATTATCGCAAAGGCCGATTGGAACTGCTCTTACTGTTGGCGAATGAAATCAGCTTGCTGTCGACGACACGGTTGGCAAAGCAAGTAAAGAATGCAGGCCGAACCATGTCTTTGTCATCCTTCGATACGTCAAAACTGCTGCAAGACGCCCTTACCTCACCTGCATATGATCAGGTGCAGCGCCGCCTATTTCGCCAATTGATGGAGGCTCTGATCTACGAAGGGTTGGTCCCTGCGGAATGCACCGAGCTGGGCGGCAAAAACCGCTACACATTCCACAGCGAAAACTCTGATGGGATGAAGGTTCGTTATGAAATCCAGGGCAAAGTCGCGGTCAGTTTTGATCGGATCCGCTTGGATGAGGAAACTGTCGCGAAATACACGAACGGAAACACGAAAGCCCCCCTGTCCATCTTGAACTTCATCGACGACATGCAAAGCCAACTCGGCTCGGATCAATTCCATACCAATCGTCTTAAACAAGAGCTGGAGCTTACGCTGGTCAATGACAGTGTTGCTCAGTTTCAGCGTTCGGATCAGGTCCGCCTTCTAAGGGGCGAAGACTATGACATGATCGAAACGCATCTTGCAGATGGTCATCCCTATCACCCATGCTACAAATCGCGCGTAGGCTTCACTTTCGAAGACAACTTAGCCTATGCGCCGGAATTCGCACAAACGATCCACCCAGTTCTATTGGCGGCCCACAAAGATATTGCTGAAACCCTGCATTCTCGGAACGTCGAGCCTGAAACCTTCTATGGTCAGGAACTGCCCGCCTTCGCGACATCTCGTCGGCGCGAACAGGCCCAGCGGTTTGGCCGTCTGGCCACAGACTACCTGTTCGTGCCCGTGCACCCATGGCAATGGGACAACGTCATCGCGCGGTATTACGCTGGCTATTTCAACACTGGCAGCCTGCTATATCTTGGCGTTCTTGAAGACGGATATCTTGCGCAGCAGTCCATACGCACTTTGGTAAATCGCAGCAATCCCGAGCATTGCTATCTCAAGTGTGCGATGAGTATTCAGAACACGTCCTCGTCGCGTATTCTGTCGCCGCATACCGTCAAAAACGCTCCGATCGTCAGCGACTGGTTGATGCAGCTATATCGGAATGATCCCTACCTGGCAGAGCAGCTGGGACTTATTCTGCTGCCCGAAATTGTTGGTACGACCGTTCACCTGAATGGCACCGATGGGTCGGATGTGAAATATGGTGCCCTATCATGCATCTGGCGAGAAAGCTTAATACCGCATCTGAAAGAGTGCGAAACCGCCTTTCCCTTCAGCGCCATCACCAGCATCGACGGCGACGGGCGTCCAATCATTGATGATTGGATAAGTGATCATTCAGTTGAAACCTGGGTTACAGCCTTTCTGGAGGTTACGATCCGGCCGATCATTCACCTGCTGTACAGCCATGGCGTCGGCGTCGAGGCGCATAGTCAGAACTCTATCTTAGTCTGCGAAAACGGTATGCCCGCAAGACTTGCCTTGAAAGACTTTCATGATGGCATCCGCTATGTCCCGTCGCTCCAGAAGGACGCGGATAGCCGTCCGAAAATTCACCATGTCCCGTCATATCACCAGAACATCAATAGGAATTCCTATATCGAGATTGAGGATTTCGAATATGTAAGGGACTTTGTGCTCGACGCCGTGTTCTTCATCAACCTGTCGGAAATCGCCCATTTTCTAGAGAAGCACTTTGACTTCCCCGAGCGCTCATTCTGGCAATGCGCTTATGACGTCATCACCGACTATCAATCGTCCAACACGGCACTGGCAGACCGGTATCAAGAGCTCGACATGTTCGTCGAAACAGTGGAGGTCGAACAACTGGCCAAACGACGACTATTTCCCGACGATGGCAGTAGATCCCACCATGTCAAAAACCCGCTTTGGGATGTTCAGGCCCGGTCTCTATAGGCTGTGGCCCCACTTCCACCGCACTGCGGTTTTTCAAGGCACCAATCTCCGACAGAAACCGCCCAAGGTTCTGAAAGTATATTTTAACCGAGGCGTCGATTACTTCGCACAGACAAATTTGCAACATATTTGTCGGGTAAGTGCGGCTGTAAAAAGCGCCCAGATCACAGATCGGGAAATCCTGCGCGTGAAGAGTTTCAAAATCATCAGGCGACAAATCGAACGGCAACCGCAGCAATCTGGAGTATCCGCATCTGGCGCCTAGTATTTGAGTCTTCTGCGGAAAGTAGGACGATATGATGTCTTCGAAGATATGATCATTTCGCCGAATTTTTGACTGCAGCACCATCCCGTGGTCCTTGTCGTAGCCGCGGCGCAGGAACTCTATTAATAGCTGTTGGTTAAGCGTGGAAACGGAATACGAGCGCTCGACAAGCTTGCTGGCGATTTCACCTGCATATTTCCTGCTCGCACACCACCCCACCGAAACTGACGACGCGATGGTACGATTGAACGATCCCAAATAAATCACATCTCCTGTTTTGCTGAGCGACGCCAAGGCGGGTGGGCGACTTTCATCTGGTACTAGATCTGCAAACATATCATCTTCGACTATTGTGACCCCGTAGCGCTCGGCAAGTTCAACAATGCGGGCTCTGTGCACAGCCGGCATTACGAAACCGAGTGGAACTTGAATTGTTGGGCTGAGATAAAGCGCCTTCGCTGATGTGTTCTGTATCGCCTGCTCAAGATGTCGAAAATCAATGCCATGTTGAAAATCCGTTTCAATGGTATGCACTTTCAAGCCAAGCCGACGCGCTGCTTCCAGCACGCTGTGATTGGTGGGATGCTCAACAAGAATGGCATCGTCGGCATCGCATAACACATCCAGCACTGCCTCCAGCGCCGTGTCGTCACCTTGGGTCACCACAATGTCGGCTGCACGACTATTCACGCGCCGATCAAACATGATTCCAACCAACCTACG
Source organism: Aliiroseovarius halocynthiae (assembly GCF_007004645.1). GTDB lineage: Bacteria > Pseudomonadota > Alphaproteobacteria > Rhodobacterales > Rhodobacteraceae > Aliiroseovarius > Aliiroseovarius halocynthiae. Next base: position 1,298,794 of record NZ_ML660019.1, read on the forward strand.
CCGCAGCTCAGTCAGTCCTGCAGCGGGCGCTTTGATATTAAAGCTCTGCGGATCACTTGTTCCCAAACTGCGCAGGCATTTTTGGATGAACGGGCTGGCATCAAGGCTTCGACCAAGAAAGGCGCGGTTAAATGCCGCCATGTCTGTCGTCTGAGACAGAAATATCAACTTCGCGGTTCTGCTAAGACAATCGGTTTTGTCGCACTCCGTATCTACATCCACAGGTGAGAATTCGGAAAAGTAGAAACGCTTCTTTCCGTTAGAATATATCAGCCCTTGCCGACGCAGTTCCCGCATCGCTCTCTGAACCGATGAGATGCTTAAGTTGAATTCGGAAGAAATTTGACGAATGCTTGGAACTTCAGAATGTGGTGAAACCCGCCCCGATGTAAGCTGCGTTTCATACCAGCGAATGATTCTTTCGTACTTAAACTCTGCCTCAAGATACATTTTGGTCCCCACCAGTAGCAGCCAAAGGCCCTTCATTCGAGCCGAGTTGAAAGAATGGCTTGCTAGCACCTGATGCGGGCTACCCTTTAGGTTGATTCCATCATTCGTCAAACACCCTTTGAATGGCAACCCAATTTTCTGGTGTGGGCTGATTTAAGCAGGAAACTGCGGCTTCTTCAGTGCCTCGTCAGTACTTTTATCCGAGGTCATTTCGATCCAAGCAGACACAGTATTCCTTTCTGAAATTCAACATAGTCCGGCTGAGTATCACTGAATGTCTGCTTCAACTCACGATCAAACGGCCTTCTCTTCCGCAGCGAAAGTCTGCTTTCCGCCGATTCTGTTGAAAAACAACGTGTTGCTGGCGCAGAAAGTGGGGCGCTGAACAGCGCTCGAGCGCCTTTTCTATCAGGCATTTCGCGTTTGCTGCGCTGCAGGAAAGATCTTGGCTAGTTTGCGGAGGTTTTGGGCTGTGGCGGCGAGCAGGAATTCGTCATTTGCCCCGCACGGTCCACGCAATCGGAGGCGGCCCAACCCGAGAATACGTTTGAGGTGAGCGAAGAGCATCTCGACCTTCTTCCGCAGCTTCATCGAGATGTCGTACTGGTGGGTCTTGGCGATGTCGCGAGCAACCTGGCGAGCATCTTCAGTTTCTTCACGGGTGATCTTGCGGGCACCTGCATTTGGACAGCACTTGGTTTTGGAAGGGCAAGCCTGACAGACTTCTTTCAAGGCGCGATAGCGCGCCGTGCCTTTGCCAGTAGGACCCCGGTTTGGATCTGAGTAGTTGCGGCGAAATTGCTTCAGAGCATGACCTTCGGGACAAATGTATTGGTCGTTCTCGGCATCCCATTCGAAGTCCGCACGGGACCATGTGCCGTCACTTCGTCCCGCTTTGTCGATGACGGGGAGATGCGGTGCGATGTTGCGCTTCACCAACCAATCCAACATCGGACCGGAACCGTAGGCAGTGTCAGCAATCAGACGTTCGGGGTGCAGATCAAACCTTTCCTTCACTCGCCTCAGCATCGTTTTAGTTGACCCAACCTCAGCTTGCCGAATGGACCTGGTCGCTTCGACATCGATAATGACGCCATGATCTGTGTCGATCAGGTAATTGTCGGAATAGCTAAAGAATGCTGGCCCTTTGCGTGCTGCGGTCCATTGGCTCGCCGGGTCAGAATGCGAAGTGAACTTGGGCTGCTCTGTGCTGGCAGCGCCGAACGCAGCCTCATCCAAGGTGTCGAGATATTCACGCACAGCACGCGGCACTTCAGTTGGATCAATGGCCGATGCGTTCCATTCGTCCTTGGGCATCGATTGCCATGCGCTGACCGCTGACCAGGCCTTCTTCAATGCACCGCGTCACGGTCGTCTCGCACAGATGGCGCAGCAGTTCGCTGTCGCGGAAACGGCCATGTCGGTTCTTCGAGAACGTTGAATGGTCAGGAATGCGATCATTCAAATCGAGGCGGCAGAACCAGCGATAGGCAAGGTTCAAATGGACCTCTTCGCAAAGCCGCTGTTCGGACCGAATGCCAAAGCAATAGCCCACCAAGAGCATCCGGATCAGCAACTCGGGGTCGACGGATGGACGACCTGTGTGGCTGTAGAAGTCCGCCAGATGCCCGCGGATGCTGCCCAGATCGACAAAGCGATCAATCGAGCGCAAAAGATGATCTTGGGGAACGTGATCTTCCAGCGAGAACTCATAGAACAATGCCGCCTGCGCTTCCTGTCTCGGTCCCATCATCGCCAATCCTCACATCCCTCAGAAGAATTGAAGCAGCAACCAGTGCCTCGATCAAGCTCGAGTTTTTCAACGAAATAAGCCGAAGCCTGCATTATTGCTTCAAATCTCCACAACAAGTTCTTCGTTAAAATCGGTTTCTTCGCTGGGATACCCGCGCTGGTTCATCACAAAGCGGATCTGCCCGTGATCCCCATCACCGATCCAGCTTCGTGTTTGATGGCTATGGCCGCAAATCCAAGTATGGATGTCATGTTGTTTGATTCCATCCCAAAGATCGCAGGCGAAACCATTGTTCAATGCCCGCTTCTGATCGCCGCCGATGGTCCGGCATGGGTCAATCAGTTCACGCACGGGCAGATGGTGGCTCATGACCACTGTTGGGCCATCATGCGGGACACGAAGGGCGGCGACAATCGCCTCTTTGTCCTGCCGGTGGCGTTTCAACATGTCATCAATGGTAAACCTTGTTTCCGGTGCAGTGTGGATTGCACGAAAGTCCTGCATGTGCGTGGAAACCATGATCCGGGCGAGATGACTTAAAGCCGGATATAGCTGCAAGTCGGTCCAGAGGGTTGCGCCGATAATCCGAACACCGGCGATTTCAGTCTTGGCACCGTGCAATACACGGATGTCCAACCCTTCCGCTCGCAATACGGCGAGCTGGCGGCATTCATCTTCCAACAATTCCGACCAGATTGAACCGTATGGTTCGTGGTTGCCCCAGATCAGCGCAACGGGACAGTTGTACTTTCGCGCGGCCCGTGCCGGGATTTCCAGATGCCGCCCCTGCGTGTGGGTGTCACCTGCAATCAGAACGCCGTCCACGGGCTCGGACAGGTCAGGAAGGTCAAACCTTCCCCAAAGCTCATCGTGCAGATCGCTCCAAACCAAAAACCGTGCCATTTTGCCTGTTCACGCTACCAATTCCTTGGCGATACCGTAGTCGGCCAGTGCGAAAAGCACCACATCAAGGCTGGATACACCCAATTCCTCGGCCTTGCGCATGATTTCGACCTGAGCGCTCATCGGCACACGCAGCTCCATCACGGATTCGAAATCGCTATCCGGGTTTTGTTGCAGGAAGTCTAACCACTCAGTCATGTTTTGAACGCGATCTTTGGGTGTTGTCATAGCTTCATATCCGATGGTTGGGTGTCTGCATTGAGTTTGCCGTCGATCTGCGCATTTGCGGCGTCATGATCTTGAACGACCAGATTGTGATCAATCAGCCGAAAGTTCATAGTGATGGTGTCGCCCTTGGGCAGGTGTTCTGCTGTGTAGCTGACGCCGCATCTGCGGCCCTCGCCAAGCGCAGGATTGAGCTGATACGCGTAGCGACCATCATTTGGCAGGCTATGACTGCAGGCCTGATAAGAATAAGGATCATACGGTTCCGGCATTGGAATGGGAGCGAAACTGAGATCCTGCGCCCACCGCCACTTCTGCCCGAGAGAACCGCCGGGTAAATCAGACGGCGGGCCGTACAGGCCCTCAAGCTGCGCCCGCAACGCAGCTCCGTCTGGTCCATCGCTGGCCGAAATTCGAACCTCACGCTGAACGGCCGTCACCACAGATCCGGTCGCCGGTGTCGACACGTCGATCTTGATGTTGTCGAAGGGGTCTTGGCTTTGATTGCGCAGAAAGAAACTGATGCCGGGCGTTTCATAACCGACGCTGAGATCTGTGCGAAATACTGTTCCGCCGGAACTTGTGACCTGCAACGTGCCGCCAACCGGCGACAACTCAGTTCCCAGATGCTCCTCGATGAGCGCCAACGCATCCTCAATTTGCATGCCGGGTTTTACGCCTAGAATGGTGAAATCGTAGGGGCGTGGGGCAACGGACGCAGTTGCAGTCAACGTATCGTAGCCATCCGGCTGGGGAAGAGACTGGGCAACGGCACCATTTGGAACAAGGTTGATAAGTAATATTGGGCAGATGAGGGCTGCCAATCGAATATATTTGATCATGAGGCTCTCGTTGTACAACACACTGTGCTTCAAAAGTCGGCACGGCGCAGATAGCTAGTGGCGGCAATTCACATATTATAGTTGATAAACTTATAGTATGTAAATCGCGATCTTCTGGCGTATGGATATGCGCAAACTAGTTGGACAGAATTTTGCAAGACTGCGTCGGGAAAAAGGCCTGACACAGGAAGAGGTTGAAGCACGTTCTGGATTTAGCCAGCAATACCTCAGCGGTTTGGAGCAAGGTAGAAGAAACCCGACGGTCATCACGTTGTATGAGCTGTCTCAGGCTTTGGAAGTTAGTCACGTAGAACTGGTCCGGCCTGAGGGTCAGAAGTAGACATGTAGACCTCGTTTTCATGTTCCGCTTCGAGGTCTATAGAATTACAAGATGTAATTTTATAGAGTAAAAACAATTACTTGATGAATTTCCGATAAACTCTTAGCCTGTCAAAATACGACAAGGCGGACCCATATGATTCTGGATGAAAGTCAAAAGCGTAACCGGCATGAGCTGATTAAATATGAGCTGAGAAGGCGCGGTTTGTCGTTTGCGAAACTGGCTGTCGCAGCCAATCGACATCGGTCTGTCTTCGCCGCTGTTTCCGCAACAACCAAGCGGTCAAGAAGAGCCGCGTGTATTATTGCGAATGCGATTGACACCACGCCAGAAGAACTATGGCCGGAAATTTATGGAGGAACAGATGAGTAGATAGCAAAAGAAAACCGTCGAATGCGTTACAGCGCACCGACGGCTTCCCGAGAATGTCTCGTAAGGTTCTACCCCTTTCGACGACTCTCCACAAGTCACCAAACAAAGTCAAGCCGAGCGACGCGCGGATCAATCCCGTGCGGCCTGTTCCGTTTGGCAAAATTCCTAAGGAGAGCACTATGAAAAGTGATCTACGTCGCCTCGTGGAACTGCTGTTCCGCGACAATGAAACCAACAGCGGGATCGGGCGTAAGCTCGGCAAACATCGCGATACCGTTGGTCGAATGCGAGCCAAACTCGGTTTGCCTGGACTGACCGAGCAACAGTGCCAAGAAATGTCAGACGATGAACTGTCGTCCGTCTTCGGGCCAACACGCAGAAAGAATGTCGGGATATCAGTACCTGATTTTGACGCACTGATATTGGAACTACGAAAACCTGCGAAAAATAGAGATCATCTTTTCAAAGAGTATGTTCAACAGGTGGAAAGCGATCCTGCAAGCAAGCTTCGTCCGATGAAGCGGGCCAAGTTTTACCAAGAGCTACGAAACCGTCACAAATCGCGCGGTCTCGAATATCGGCATATCCATCAACCCGGTGCCTGTATGCAGTTCGATTTTACTGGGAAGAAGCCGTTTTACATTGATAAAAACGGACAAAAGTGTTCCACGGAATTGGCGGTCTCAATCCTGCCTTACAGCAACTTAATTTTTGCTGTGGCGCTGCATTCGCAAAACCTGCGTGACACTGTGACAGCATTTGTCAAAACTCTTGGGTATTTTCAAGCTATTCCACGTGATGCAGTTTTTGATAACTTCAAGGCGGCTGTGACGACACCACGACGCGGAAGAAAACCGGCCGTGATTAACCGCCACTTCCGAGCAATGCTGGACCATTACTCAATTTTTCCAGATCCTGCGCGCGTTTTCGAAGCACGAGACAAAGGGTCAGTGGAGAACGCTGTGAAGATCATTGAGGCTGATTTTATAGGTGCGGAACGTTTCTTGGGCTGCTCATCTTTGAAAGAATTGAACACACGTTTGCTTGCCGTGGTCAATCAGCTGAATGATCGCCCAATGCCAACCTACCAAAATCGTTCCCGGCGAGAAATCTATACCGCCGATGAACGTCCACATATGCGGCCCCTTCCAGCGATGCGATATGAATATGGCGAATGGCAAGAAGAGGTTACCGTCCCACTACACTATTATATCCGTGTCGGAGCAACTGAATATAGCGTTCCGCACCGAAGCGTCGGAAGCAAAGTCAATATCAAGGTGACATCACAGACCGTCGAGGTTTACTCGGCTGGCATTTTGATTGCCGTTCACGCCATCGCTGATGAAACTAAACGCCGTGTTACTTCGCCTGAACACCTTCCTGACAATCATCTGGCAATGACAGGCGATGATCATGAAAGCGTTCTTGAGCGGGCGCGTCGACTTGGCAATATTGTGTTGGAGTTCGTCGAAAAACATCTGGAAATTCACTCAAATGGAAAGGCTGCTCGCGACATGTGCAGACAGTTTGAGCGCAAGATCCGACACTACGGCAATTCAATTTTCTTCGATGCTGTCCGTGAGGCTATCGACAGGGACCAGATTACCGCGAAAGCGGTTTATAGCCTTCTTGAACGACCACGTCCTCTTATCGGGGATGATGACACCGATGCAGCGCCGCTGCCTTCGGGGAATGTCAGAGGACCACGATACTATGACGAGGGGGAAGATTGATGCAGCATCATACTTTAGTAGAAATGGCGCGTGAATTGCGCCTTGCTGGGCTTGCCGATGCGCTGGAACTACATGCAGACAATCCAACCATTGATGAGCTACCGTTCACGGAGCGTCTGGGCATGCTGTTTCTTGCGGAGCGCGAGAAGCGGCACACCAATATGATCAACAGGCTCCTGAAGGCTTCCAAGCTGAAACATGCAGCTCTTCCAGAGGAAGCCAATTTGTCCGTGGAACGCGGATTAGATCCCGCGAACATGCGAGAACTTTATAAATGCGCATGGATCGGAAAAGGTTGGAATATCGTGATCTCCGGTAAGACAGGGACCGGGAAAACCTGGATTGCCTGTAGTCTTGGCCGTGCCGCAATCCGTCTGACACATAAAACAAAATACTACCGCATCGACGATTTGCTCTACGAAATGAACCTTGCACGAAAAGATGGCCTGTTGTTCAAACTTCGGGAACGACTGTCCAAGTATGCGTTAATGATATTGGATGACTTTGGCGTCAGGTCGATGAACCAGCAAGCCAAAGCGGATCTCCTTCAGGTTCTCGATGATCGCGTCGGCAAGGGATCAACCATCTTTGTCGGGCAACGCCCCTACAATGACTGGCACGAGTTCATTGATGATCCGCTGATCGCTGATGCGGTTCTCGACCGACTTTCCAGCAATCGGTTCCACATCAAACTTAAGGGCGATTCAAAACGTCGATCTGAAGCGAAACTAAGCGAGGCCGGAGAATAGTCTGCCGCATCCACAATGGATTCGCCGCCGCATCTATTTTGGATACGGCGGCGGTCTTAAGAAATTCTGAATGCTGGTGTGTCGTGGATTATGCAGTTTCTGCAGGAGATCGCGTTATCACCTGCCATCCTAGACGATGTTCCTGCACATCGGATTGCGCGCTTGCGCCGCCAAGGCGAGCGATATTTTACCGATGGCCTGTTGGACATCACCAGTGATCGTCGCCTGGCCATTCTCGCCAGCTGCGTCGTGGAATGGTCGGCTGCTATTGCAGACACTGTAGTCGAAACCCATGATCGGATCGTGGGATCGGTTTTTCGGGAGGCCTAGAAAATCTGTGACACGCGTGTCGCCGAGGCGCAATCTGCGATCGCCGCCACGCTGGCTAGGTTCGAGACGTTAGGTTCGACGTTGTTACTGGCCAAAGGTGATGAGGCGGCCATCGCTGGTGCCTTTGCGCGCAAGACCTTTGAAAATGACGTCTGGCTCGATTTTGGCCTCACATTAGGAAAATATAGTGGGAATAGCGTTCAATCGGTTAACCACAATTTGGCGGCCAACGGGCTCGCAACATTAAACACCAGTTACAACACGACGTTCCGCGCTCCAGAGGTTGGGGTTGGCCGATCGTTTGAACTCGGACCCTATAAAATGCATCCGTCTCTAAAATTACGATACACTGAACAAAGAACACGAGATGTAGACGCCGTAATCTTGGGGCGGGACATCTCGTTTTCCAACTTCAAAACAACAACAGAAGAAGCGATCGCCGGCCTCACAATCCAGCGCAGCGTGGAGGATTGGGACTTGAGCGCAGGAATGTCGCTGACATGGCGCAATACAAATTCTGATCTGGCCACAGCCGAAGGTGCGCGCGTTCGGTCGACCGACACAATCGGAACGCTCAAACTCGGTGCGCTCTATCATGCGACTGATAAAATCAACCTAAATGGATTTATCGAGGTAGGTCACGGCTCAAAAGATTTTCGGTCCGTTTCTGGCGGCTTATCGGTGTCAATGGAGTTCTAGACAGTCAATTGGCCGCAGTCTTATCGATAGATTGTTGCCGCATCAGTTCGGTCGGACATGCATTTGAGCAATGCCATTTGAGTGGTCCATTTCGGGGATATTTTCCGAGATGGGCCTAGACACCATTCTGGCCGAAGCTGGCACGATAGTGGATGATGGACCGAAATCAGTTTCTCTTGCGATGGCGCTATAAGCTTCCAAGTATTCTACCCCGCCAATGCATACAGGTGTCTATCTACTCAGCCTGCATATTATAACCCCGATTACTCGAGTGGAATTCGTAAGATTGGGGATCAGGAGGCGATTAACACGTACTGCATAAAATTGAACGGTCATTTATTATATGGGTGTGGTGCTGGTTACTTCCTGCCTAAAGTCAGCATCCTTCAGGCAAATCTAGAGGATTGAGTAACCGAAGATTTCTGATTCACCGAAGCCATTAAGGAACGAATTTGAACAAGAAATCCGGAACATCGGAGAAGGTTGCTGACTAATTGATCTGAGGCTTCATGCGCAAAGCGTTAAATCACAGAGATTATTTCGCGATTTGTCATAAAGCAGCCATCTGTTTCGGCGACGCGAAAGGTCGCGAAGGCCGCATTGCCGTCATTGGATTCCAAAAGACGCTGCGCACCCAGCTAATGGCTGCTTTGAGGGATCGCACTGCAGCAATGGCATGTAATGTTCAAGGTCGGCTTTGGGCCGTCCTCATCGAGGCGTAGGCAACAGTTTTGGTTGACCAATCGCCAACGCCGAAAGTCGCGACGCACCTGCTCTTCGAAGCTGCTAAATAACTGATTTCTTCAAAAATGGGTTGACGCACACACACCTTATACATAAATAGGTTATAACTTAATTGGATATTAGATATGACCAACCTTGATAAATACACAAAACCCAGTGTCGCAGTCGACCTCGCGATCATGACTGTGATTGACGGAGACTTGCACGTTTTGTTGGTGAATCGTCCCGAAGATGACGTTGCCGGTTGGGCGATGCCCGGTGGTTTTGTTCATATTGATGAAGCGCCAGAAGACAGCGTTGAACGTGTGCTGAGCGAAAAGGTTGGCGCCAAACCGGTCCACTTTGAACAGCTTGCCACTTACGGCGCGCTTGGGCGCGACCCGCGTGGTCGCGTGGTCAGCATCGTATATCTCGCGCTTTGCCCACCTGAGGTGTTGCGAGACGCCGATCTTGCAAAGGTCGTTATCGATTGGGAAGGCGAGATCGGCGGCCCAGCGGTTGCGCAGATGAACGGTGCGCGTTTGCCGCTTGCCTTTGATCACGCCGCCATCCTTGGTGATGTGGTCAAGCGGCTGCGCGGCAAACTGGATTATTCGCCCATCGCATTTGCGCTGCTGCCTGACCGCTTCACTCTGCGTGAAGTTCAGGAAGTCCACGAAGCGATTTTGGGCAAGCCCCTGAACAAACCCCCGTTCCGGCGTAAATTGCTGGATCGCGGCATGATCGTCCCAACCGGCGAGTTTGAGACCGGCAGCGCATATCGACCTGCCAAACTGTTTGAAGTCAAGTCAAAGGAGTAAGGACCATGGCACAGATCAAACGCTACGTTTTCGCCAACCAGCTGCGCGCAGAGGCGTCACAGCACATTCAATACTTCCGCAAAGGGACACTCAAGAAATCCGGCAAAGGTCTGTCGTTCTGGTTTGACCCCAATGGCGCGTCACTGACTGAAATCCCGATGAACGACCGCGAGCTGATCTTTATGATCAAAGGTCAGTCGTCCGACTATCAGGATTTGGCCGTCCAAGGGTCCGTCATTTGGCGGGTTGGCGATGCGGACAAGATCGCGTCTCGCGTGGATTTTGGCATCGACATCAACAAAGGCGGTCGCTTGGGCAAACCAGAGGAACAGATCAAGTCAGTTCTGACTGGGTTGGTTCGTGAATTTGCCGACGCGTACCTGAAAGACAAAGGCGTGCGTGATCTGCTTGAAGCCGGCCTGTCCCCAGTTCAAGCCGCGATTGCCGCAGGGTTTGAGGCTGATCCGACTTTGGACGGGATGGGCTTGGAGGTGGTGAGCATTCGTGTGTCTGCCTTGTCCCCAAGTTCAGAGCTGTACCGCGCCTTGCAGGCTCCAACTTTTGAAAGCTTGCAGCAAAAGGCGGATGAGGCGACTTTCTCGCGTCGTGCGTTGGCTGTGGATAAGGAGCGGGCGATTGCCGAAAACGAGCTGCGAAACCAGATTGAGCTGGCGTCCCGCCGCAAAGATCTGATTGCGCGCGAAGACGCAAACGCACGCTCTGAGGCCGAAGCGAAAGCCGGTGCAAAGCGCATCATGGTTGAAGCTGACAGCGCGGCCAAAATCGTTGGGGCCGAAGCCGAAGCCAAGCGTATCCGTGCGGTCGAACAGGCCGCCGCCGATATGGAGAAGGCCCGCATGGACGCCATCGCATCGGTTCCCCCTGCGGTCATGTTCGCCCTTGCCGCACAAGAGTTCGCGGGCAAGCTGGAAAAGATTGATAGCTTGACCGTTAGCCCTGACATGCTGTCCGGGATCGTTCAGCAGGCCAAAGTATTGATGGCCCCACAAATGATGGAGAAGTAAGATGAGCAGCCTGAACCCGCGTGTTGTGCTTGTGTCCAGAGAGACAGAATATGCCGCTTTGTTGGCCAAGCACGGCACACGGGGGCAAGCTGAATTCTTTCTGTCCACCCGTGGTCAAAAGATCGCCGAATTGGAGGTCCGCGATACGTTGCAATCCCGCGCCCTGACAGCAGCCAAAGACGCCGTGCCTGCCGATTGGTCCTTTGTTCATGTGGCCCGCGAGGATTTGAACCGCTTTTTGTTTAGCCCAGAGGACATAATCGTGCCCATCGGCCAAGACGGGCTTGTTGCGAACATTGCCAAATATCTGAATGGTCAGCCGGTGATTGGAGTCTCGCCTGATCCGGCTTCATCCGAGGGCGTGTTGACCCGTCACAGCATTGATCGTTTGCCGGGATTGCTGAAATCAGCCGCGCACGCGGATGTCGACATCCAAGCCCGTGCGATGGTGGAAGCCAAAGCAGGCGAAGGTCTGTCATTGCTGGCCTTGAATGAATTGTTCATCGGTCATCGCTCCCACCAGTCCGCACGCTATATTGTGCAATCTGGTGGAGCAGAGGAATTTCAGTCTTCAAGCGGGATGATCGTTGCCACCGGTACCGGCCTGACAGGCTGGGCCAAGTCAATCATGACCGCCACCCATCGTCCGTTTGAAATTGCCCCGGAAGAAAACCGTGCTGCGTTCTTTGCCCGCGAACCTTGGCCCAGTCGGACCAGCGGCTGCGAAATTGCTGCGGGTGAGATCAATGGTGACGCGCAACTGTCGATGCTGTCGCGCATCAATGAAGGCGGCGTGATCTTTGCCGATGGGATCGAACAAGATTTTCTGCCTTTCGATTGGGGCGTCCAAGCACAGATCACAATGGCGGAAAACCGACTGTCATTGGTGGTTTGAAAGGGCTCGTTTCAATTCATTTTTTCAATGTCTGCAGTGAACTTCAAATGCAGGACTTTAGCAGCGAATTGATGTAAAGCTCAGCAGACTGTGAGTTCCGCTAGTTCGGGATTTTGCTGCTGCAGCGAATGGCCGCTCTGACGGGCCGCACCGCAGCATGCCGAGCCGTGAGTGAATGTCTCTTATGGGCCGCAAGCGATCAGGGCAGGGCACCTATTCGCCCAACAATGTTTAGCAAATGATCTTACGCCGTGAAACTAGTAGTTTGAGAGCCGTGTCTGCTTTCGGATGTGCTCAATGCGTGTCGCAGTCGACAACCGTATTGTGCATGGTGCGACAAGTTTGATAAGCCTAAATCAGCCAAATCCATTAAAATAGGTAAAAATCTTAAGTCGTTGAATTCTAGGGATGACGGGTCTCATTAGTTCGGTCTCATTATTTACGTACTCCGACAGGGGTTGTCGGATCACCTAATTAGTGAGACTTCGGATGCAACGAAATCAAGTACTTAGGAATCCTATTTTTTGAGATTCAAGCACCTGTTTTTTCAATCTGAATATATCGAGAAGCAACCAGTCGTTTAACGCGCAAAGAATGACAGTTCTGAGCCCTTCGTGCCCAGTGCAGCCGATTCATGAGTGCCTACTCTAGTGAAAATCTCTACTTGGAAACAAACGCTTCGCCTGATCGCGTGGATGCATGGCACGGGAGGGATAACGCGATTGCTTGAGAGTATCATCAGCCCGCGGACCTTCGGTGGTCAGGGCTTCTGGCTCTGGGTGGCCCAGTTCGAAGAGCTTATGTGACATATCCTGAATGTCCTGTGCGATCAGATGCACAACGATGCCTTCACGTTGCAGGTAGCCTGTGACGCGCAGCAATCGCCCGCCCATGACTATACGCCGGAAGCGTTCATAGACATTGCGCCAAACGACCACATTGCTGACGCCTGTTTCATCCTCAAGCGTCAGGAAGATCACGCCAGAGGCCGTGCCTGGGCGCTGTCTGGTAATGACGAGGCCGCAGACGCTGTAGCGCCCCAGAGCAACATTTTGCAAAGCCGCATGTGTGACGAGGCCGGGAAGCGCAGGGCGCAGCAGCTCCATCGGGTGAGCACGCAGGGTCAGGCGGGTGGAGACGTAATCTTCGACCACCTCTTCACCCAATTGCATATTGGGCAATATAACGGTTGGCTCGTGTACGATTTCCCCATCAATCGGATCGTTGAACAGGGGCAGGGGGCTGGGGCTTTTGATTGCCTTGACCTGCCACAGTGCGTCACGTCGGGTCAGCCCCATATCCGAAAACGCATCGGCCTCGGCCAGCCGTGTCAACACATCCGGGCGCAGACCCGCGCGCAGCCACAAGGCCTGCGGGTCCTGATAGCCATTGCCACGCGCAGCAACGATCCACCCCGCGTCCTCTTCCTTGAACCCTTTGATTTGCCGAAAGCCCAATCGCAGCGCTAAAGCGCCATCGGGCCGCCGTTCCAGCGTGTTGTCCCAGCTTGAATGGTTGACGCAGATCGGGCGGGTTTCCACCCCATGTTCGCGCACATCGCGGACAATCTGGGCTGGTGCGTAAAACCCCATTGGCTGAGAGTTCAGCAGCGCACAGGCAAAGATCGCCGGGTGGTGGCATTTCAGCCAGGCCGAGACATAGGCCAGCATGGCAAAGGCCGCCGCGTGGCTTTCGGGGAAACCGTAATCGGCAAAGCCCTCGATCTGGCCAAAGCAACGCTCTGCCACCTCTTGCGAGTAGCCGTTGTTCAGCATCCCGGCGATAAATTTGTCGCGGTATTTTCCAATTGTGCCCATCCGGCGGAAGGACGCCAGAGAGCGGCGTAGATGGTCAGCCTCTTCGGGCGTGAAGCCCGCGCCGACCTCAGCAATTCTCAGGGCCTGCTCTTGAAAGAGCGGCACACCCAGTGTGCGTTTGGTCACTTCCTCCAGAGCGGGACCGAAGGGTTCTGCCTTTTCCTGCCCGTTCCGCCGCCGGATATAGGGCTGCACCATGTCACCCTGAATGGGACCTGGGCGCACGATGGCGACCTCGATCACCAGATCGTAAAACTCACGGGGGCGCATACGGGGCAGAAAATTCATCTGCGCGCGGCTTTCCACCTGAAACACTCCTATCGCATCAGCCCGGCACAGCATGTCATAGGTGGGTGTGTCGCCTTGGGGCACCGAGGCGATGCTGTGGCTGATATTGTCGTGTTTCTGCATCAGCGCAAAGGCCTTGCGAATGCAGCTGAGCATGCCCAGCCCCAGCACATCCACCTTGAGGATGCCCAGAGCGTCAATGTCGTCTTTGTCCCAGCAAATCACGGTGCGATCTTCCATGGCCGCATTTTCGATTGGGGCCAGTTCATCCAGCCGCCCACGGGTGATCACAAAGCCGCCCACATGCTGTGACAGATGACGCGGGAAGCCGATGACCTCGCCAATCAGGCACAGGGTTTGCATCAAGCGGCGGTCATTTGGATCAAGGCCAAGCTCGCGGATGCGTTCCAGATCAACGCCACCATTGCTCATGCCCCATATCTGGCTGGACAACCCGGCGGTCACGTCCTGACTAAGCCCCATGACCTTGCCCACCTCGCGGATGGCTGCACGGGTGCGGAAATGAATGACCGTTGCGCAAAGCCCGGCGCGATGGCGGCCGTATTTTTCATAGATCCACTGGATCACCTCTTCGCGCCGTTCGTGTTCAAAATCGACATCAATATCCGGCGGTTCACCGCGATGCTTGGACACGAACCGCTCAAAAACCATTGCAATCATGTCGGGGCTGACATCGGTGATGCCCAAGAGATAACAGAGGATGGAATTGGCGGCAGACCCGCGCCCCTGACATAAAATGCCCTTGGATTTTGCGAATTGCACAATGTCATGCACGGTCAGGAAATAGGCCGGGAAGTTCAGTTCCTTGACCACGGCCAGTTCTTTTTCCATCAACTCAATAGCACGGTCAGTCGGCCCATTGGGGTAACGACGTTTCAGCCCCTCTTTTGCCAGCCGTTCCAGCCGTGCCAGCGGGGTTTCCCCTTCGGTTTTCTCATGAGGGTATTCATAGGACAGCTCGCTCAGGTCAAAGCTGCATTTGTCCGCAATTTCCAGGGTCCGGTGCAGCGCTGTCGGATGGTTGCGAAAGACACGCGCCATATCTGCCCCCGCCTTCAGACGACGTTCGCCATTGGGCAGCGCACGGGTGCCGATCTGGTCGATGGTGATATGCTCACGCATACAGGTCAGGACATCGGCCAATTGACGACGACCCGCGCGGTGCAACAGCACATCACCCACAGCCACCATCGGGGCAGACGCCCTTTGCGCAGCTTGCGCACAGGCATTCAGATAGTCTTGGTCGCTGCCGTTATACCGGGGGGCTGCCCCCAGAAAGACGTGACCCGGGAAATGGCAAGCGAGTATTTGAATATCCGCGATGGCCGCGTTCAAGCCTCCTTGCGGCAAGGCAATCATGATCATGCCTTTGCAGGCGGCAACCATATCTTTGGTGTAAAGAGTACAGTGCCCTTTTTCTGCGCGCCGCTTGCCTAAGGTCAGCAGGCGCGTCAGCCGTTTATAAGCGGCCCGGTCACGTGGCAGAGCAACCCAATCCACTGAACTATCCTGCAAAATCAACCGGCACCCTACAATGAGCTTGGGCAAAATTATCGTATCAGGCTTGGTGAGGGGAACGCCCTGATCGCAGGCCTGCCGGGACGAGCTGTCCATACGCTGCTGAGATCGTATCGTTACAGCATCCTGCGTTTCACGTTTCAGTTCCTTCAACGCAGACCAGGCCCGCACCACACCAGCCAAAGAATTGCAGTCTGTAATGGCAATGGCCGCAAGGCCCAGCTCGGCCGCCCGCACCACCAATTCTTCGGGATGCGATGCCCCAGTCAGAAAGGTGAAGTTTGTGGTGACACAAAGTTCGGCATAATCCTGCCCCCGCATCCGGGCGTCCAACATATCCCGTCTGAATGCTTCCACTGGGCGGTGGGTGCGATTGACCTCAATCATGCGAATTCCCCCTGCACAAACCAGCCGGGGTTTTGCGGCGTATAGAATAGCCACAACCTGCGTCCCTCACGTGTTTCCACCCGCCAGTAATCCCGCAGGCCTGAACGCCAGTTGTCATCTTGCAGCCACCATTCGGGGGCGATGCGCTCGGGTCCGGTTGTGCGGCCTGTGGTGAGCGACATCCGACGCCAGCGAAAGCGCCTAGGGGGACGCGCGCCTGTTGCGGCGATGGGCTCTGGGGGGAACAGAGTGATTGGCCGCGAGTGTGTACTGACCCAGCCACCTGCCGGGTCAGAATAGGCCGCGGGTGCAATGATAAAACTGCGCTCGGGAATATGGCTGTCAGCGGGTAGGAACCGCTGGATGTTTTCCAATCCGATCCGCGTGCCAAGACGCGAGATAAGATCCTCCAATTTGCCTTGTTCGCCAGCCGAAACATGGCTGATCTGCTGCACTGGCAGGGCCTCTACCTGTGTGGCTTCCAACCGTAGCTGATCAATGCCAAAGCCGGCATCAACCTCGCCCAACCCTCGCTCAAAGAGCGGCAGGATACGCTGCGGGTCGCGCAGAGGGCGTGCCAAACGCAGTTCAACCTGCTGCTGGCCTTGATCCACCCGGCGCAGTGACATGCACAGGTTTCGCGCGCCCATTTCCTGCGCTTTCAACTTCGCACAAAGCTGAACAAGCAGTCGCTCGGCCCCGGCCATCACGTCCGACAGCAGACCGATTGGTTCTGGCAGGGTCATACGCACCGCATAATGGGGTGGGTCAGCATAGGGGGAAATCTCTTCGGGCCGTGCGCCCAAAGCCTGATCCAATCGCAGCAAAAGACCGGGGCCAAACCGGCGGGTCAGCGGCGCACGCGCGGCCCTTGCCAAGTCGCCGATGCTGCGCAATCCTAGGCGTTGTAACGCAATTGATATGCTGTCTTCGATCCGCAAAGCCGCAACTGGCAGGGCAGCCAGAGTGGCCAGCGCCTCGCCGCTGGGGGCAACACCTTCGCCATAATGCGCCAAGGCCCAGGCCGCCCCTCGCGTATCTGCCAGACCGATCTGTGTCGAAATCCCGGCGCGCATCAGGCGCAGGCGCATGTCGGTCAGCATGGCCGCCTCTCCGCCAAACAGATGCGCCGAACCGGTGATATCCATCACCAGCCCATTCTTACCCTCAAGCCCAACCCACGGGCAGTACCGCGTCGCCCAGCGACGGAGCGTGTGCAAAAACCGCTGGTCCTGCTCAGGCTGCGCCACCCAGCTTTGCAGGTGTGGACAAAAGGCACGGGCATCCGCATAGGGCATACCCTGGTGCAGGCCGTGTTGTGTAGCGGCGGCATTCAGGCAGTAAATGCGGTTGGCGTTTCGCTGTTTCAACGTCAGGACAAATGGTCCCTCGATTGGGTGCTGGCGTAAAACCCGGTCACTCGCGAGCCGGGGGAACCATAATGATACGACGCGACGCTGTATCCCATCGAACATGCCAGACACCCAATGTTCCTGATTTGTTCTTTATAAGATCCCACTTCTGCAAAGTCGAGTCTTTGGGGTCGAACATAGGGGTGCAGCGCCAACGCGTTTCCGCCGCATTGCTGCCCATGCCTTCGGGAATAATTGCCAGTCCGGTTGATTGACCATCCCGTGCTGCAAGCTGTAACCGCCGCCCCTCGGTCAGCCCGATGGGCTTATTTAATTGCATTACAACCAAAGAAATCGCACCCGACCGCAAGGCCTCTTCGGCAACTGCAAGCGTTTCGGATTGATTTCCTGTGTTGCAGACTGTTAGTGCCGCAGGCTCTAGGAAATCGGCAAATCCGGTAGGATTGATTTGCGTGTTATCCCAGTTTTCGCGAACCCACATAGTGTTGCTACCCAATCGCGCTGCGAGCGCAAAGGCGAACACATATGCGCCCGCCCCACACACCTCATGTGTGCGGGATGTGGCAGGGGGGAAAAATGGAACCTCGGCATTTAGCATGGGCAGAATGTAGCGAGAAGTACGGGCACCAAACAATACCGGACCTTGGTATGACCGCAGCGAATTCATCCTTTGTCTGGCGTCTTACCAATTCAGGCGAGGTGCAGCAAACGGCCGGTCTCGCGCAAAGTGAGGCGAAAAGGACCCTTTTTGCGGCACTTTTTGCGTACCCGACAAGTCATTGATTCCAATTGCGCTGGACTGCTGCAAAAACCCTATGCAAAAATAGATACATGAAAATTGGCTATGCACGAGTGTCAACGGAGGAACAGAACCTTGATCTACAAATCGAGGCGCTGACCGAAGCCGGGTGTGACCGGATCATAACCGACCAGGCGCAGAGCGGCGCGACGGCGGCGGAAAGTCGCGAAGGTTTTGCCGAGGCTATGGAGTTGTTGGGCAATGGTGATCTTCTCATTGTGTGGAAACTTGACAGGGTAGGGCGGTCCATTGCTGACCTCATACACCTTCTAAAGCTCTTCGGGGATCGAGGGATCGAGTTCCGTAGCCTGACGGACGGGATCGACACGACGACCGCGGGCGGGCGGTTGGTTTTCCACATTATGGGGGCCCTGGCCGAGTTCGAGCGGGATTTGATACAGGAGCGGACCAAGGCCGGGCTTCAAGCAGCAAAGAAGCGTGGCAAGCGGCTTGGGCGACCAGCAGCGCTTACGCCTGCACAGATTGCTCATGCAAAGAAGGCAATCGAGGCAAAACGCGAGACCGTTTCTGGAATGGCGGAGATCCTTGGTGTGAACCGTAGCACCCTTCAACGTGCCATGAATCGGTACGCTTTGAGCTAGAGCTGCGAGAGCCGGATTTACTATTGTCCTTCCCGGACAATGTTCCAGCAAATCATAACGATGTTTAGGGTAGAGTTAAATGTTGTTGCACTTTGGGTATTTAGCTATTTTAGCTAAATTATCCTGCCGCCTGTTTTACTAGACCGGTGAGCTCAAACGGGAAGAAGAAGTACCATGCGACAGTTTTCCGCCACAGATCTTGCCAATAAGACCGGAGATGTTCTGGCCCTCGCCGCACAACAGCCTGTTGTCATCACGCGCCATGGCAAGCCGCGCTTCGTTGTTCTGTCCACGGAAGAATTTGAAGCCTTGCGTCAATGCAAAGATAGCCAAACTGCGCACCATATAGATGATCTGAATGATGCCGAAGCCATCCGTCTTGCGGGTGAACTACAGGCCAGCATCGACAACGACTAAGAGCAAATTTCACCTCTGCGCGCCGACGGCGATGTATTTGAATGGTGGAGACAACGCCGGCGAGGTTTCTCGGCATGTGCAATATAGTAATATTGCAATAATAACAATTGGTTGACTCGAATCCTCTGGAAGCTTTCACTCTGAATATAAGCTTCCAGAGTTCAAGATGACCAACGCATATTCCAAGCTGAAAGCAGATCTGAAATCTGCCGGTGTTACGCTCAGATCCATCGCGCGTGATGTGGGAGTGTCGCACACGGCCGTCACGGATGTAGCCCGAGGAGCCAGACGTTCAAAGCGTATAGAGCAGGCCATTGCCGATAGTTTGAACACGACCCCTGAATTGCTTTGGTCTGATCGCTATGGGCAAGAGGGAGGTGCGACATGAACTGGCCCTAGAAAAGCAAAAACCTATGTGCTCCAACACATAGGCTTTCACATGGTCGAGTGACTATTCGTACCAGTCACCTCGATCATCTCCAATCAAATCTCAAAGTCAAGGCTGTCACTCGATTTTTCGAGCCTGTTGACGTGCCTTGCTGTCAAGGAGACGATCATGTCGAAGAACGACATTGCGCGCGATGAGCGCGAGTGGGAAAGGGCGTTTGCGCTTCGTAAAGACCTGGCCCCATACATTCACACCGGTTTTCAATCAAATGCGGCCGTGCAGAGTATTTGCAGAGCCTATAAATTCTCAAGAGCCACCGCATACAGATTACTCAAACGACTACAATCTGATGACCGGGCGGCTGCATTGCGGCGCATAAAACCCGGACCAAAAAACATGAGCACCAAGCTCAGTGTGCAGCAAGAAAGTATTGTTGATAAGCACCTTCGCAAAGAATTTCTCACCCGAAACAAAATCTCCCCGGCCAATGCGTTGGCAGGCGTTAACCGTGAGCTTAGAGAGCTTGGCTGCCCGGAAATTTCAAAAACTGCTTTGATCAACAGGATTAATGCGATCCCGGACAGGGTGCTTAAACTGAAACGTCATGGCGGGAAAGCGGCTCGGCAAGCCTACCAGATCATCCGCGGCAGATATGTTGTGAGAGAACCACTCGCTGTTGTTCAGATTGATCACTCTGAACTGGACGTGATGGTTGTTGATCCAGACACAGGCGAATGTATCGGACGGCCATATTTGACGGTTCTTCTGGATATCGCCACGGCGATGCCAACGGGAATTTACCTCTCGATGGAGGCGCCATCGGCCATCAATCTCATGACAGCCTTTCATCGTTCGGTTTTTCCTAAGTCGGAATACCTCGCCGAAATGGGTATTCCGTATCACTGGCCAGTTTATGGGCTGCCACGCGTGATCAGCAGCGACAACGGGGCCGATCTCAAGTCAAAAGCCTTTAACTGGGGGCTGGAACAGTATGGCGTTGAGCACATTTTCCGCCCTGTAGCACAGCCGCATCTGGGCGGGCATGTCGAGCGATTTATCGGAACGATCCAAGCCTTCGTTCAAACCCTTCCCGGAACCACATTCTCAAACATCGAAAAGAAGGGAACCTATCAACCGGAAAAGCAAGCAGCACTCACCTTGCGCGATGTTGAAAGGTTCCTGCTCGAATTTATTCTTCGGGATTATGTTCACGACAGGAAGCGCCGGTTGCTGACTTCCCCAATCAACGCCTGGAATGTCAGCTGGCGAGAAAGCAAGTCATGTCCGCATTTGCCGATGGATCCAGAACGTTTCCGGCTGGATTTTCTGCCGTTTGAAAAACGCAACATCCAGCGTGAAGGCCTAGAATTGTTCGGGATGTTTTACCGTTCAGAACACCTTCAGAAGATGAAAAACTGCGGCATTCAGAATGTCACCATTAAATATGATCCAACCGACATCCGAACAGTTCACTTCAGCGCTGACAACGAAACGTACTATGAGGCGCGGGGGGAACATTTTCCACGCAACCCATTGTCGGTCGACGACTATCAAGAGCTGCGAAAAAAACGCGAAGAGCGGCTGAATGCATCACTGAGCGCTCCAAACCCCGCCGATGCGCATGATTTAAGAAAACAGATATTGGCTGATGCACGCAAACGTAAAAAAGCTGTAGGCCGAATTGGAACAGGTTCCCTAGCGCAAGGTCGTGACATTCGCGATCTTGCCGGGCTTCGAGAATTTTCCAAACGGGGGGATTTTTCATGAGTAGGAATCCCGCGCAGCAGTTTCCCGATATGTCGAAGGCATCGGTTCCGGAGCGCATTCACTATATCCGTGAAGGTACCTATTTCGATACATCGGCAAGACGTGCGCTTCGAAACAGTCTCGACGAATTGGTTCGAACGCCGTCTGATTGCGATAACAAGCTTATGTTTATAACCGCGCCAGCAGGGATGGGCGTCACGCGCATTCTAGACGAGTTTGCAGCCCAACACCCTAAGACGACCTGCGGGCGAAGTGGAAAACAAATAGTCCCTGTCGTGAATGAACTCATCCATCCGAGTGGTGACATCATCGACTATTGCGACGCTCTCCGCGTCGATCTTGCCATCCCGGGTTATGGCCCCCTCGTTCGTCAAGTTTCATACTCGAAAACCCTCGAACTTCTCGGGCATTTGCACACTCGCATCGTGATCCTGGAAGATTTTCACCAGACCGATAGCTTCCAGAAACATCAACGGGTCTCGTATCAAAACTACGTCCACTATCTGATTTCGAAATACGATATCCGGGTTGTCCTGACAGGTGCCCCACGCATTTGGAGGTGGGCAATGGAAGATGAGCAGACCCTTGGCCGATCTCTCCACCTTCAGTATCGGGCATGGACGCCCCATGAGGACGATTTCATTGAGTTCCTTGAAGGGTTTGAGCGATGGTGCCCGATCAGCAACAAGGGAGCGTTGACCAGCGACCCAAAGCTAAGAAAGGCCATCATAACCAAAACGCATGGCATCTGCAGAACCGTGATGCAGGTTCTCACAGGCTTTGCGATCTATGCCATCGTTTCCGACAGTGAGCGTCTGGACCTCGATACCTGGTTACATTACCGCGATCAGGACCAGCCTTTGTGAAGGTCACGCCTTATGACATGGAAAGCCTGATGTCATTTGTAGGTCGAGCCGCCGCCATGAACTCAATGGATGTCCGTTCATACCTTCGAACTCTATTCGAGACTGATGACTACATGAACCCGGTTCCATTGCCTGAAGATCTGGATTCATTGGAAAAGGGGGACTTCCTCGCTGGCCTTAACGATGCGCTGGACCCCGAAAAACGCAGGCTGGAGCTGCTTACGCTTCCATCCACCAAGCCCGGTGTTCATACAAAGTGGTTGAGGCGGGCAGGGGGCATCAAAATGGATGGTGACCGCTTCCGCGGGACGCCATCATTTGCATGGTGTCCTCGCTGCCTGCTCGTGGACCAACTCAACGGCCACGATCAGTTCCTGCGCTTGTCATGGCGCCTCATTACACGGACATTTTGTTGGAAGCATAGAAGGCCGCTCACAACGCATTGTCTGGCCTGCAATGATCGACAAGCAGAAACAGCATTTGTCTTCAACGGCGACAATGTCGTGCTCACATGTGGTGCATGCGGTTCTCCCTACGGGACACAGCTTGGATTGCCTGACATGTCGTCCGCCACCACGATACAGTTGCGTGACAACAAAAATGTGCAGTTTGCGTGGAATGGTGCGATCCAATTGGAAATGGCACTCGAAAAGAGTCTGAGCGAGCATTCAAAAACCGTGAATAATCGAGAACTTCGGAACTTTATTTTGGCATTCGCGAATATCCTGATGAAAGCAAATCCTCACAGCCGCGCTCCGATCGATCTGTTTTCCAGCGTCGCATTTCCGGCGCGACCAAATTCGCGCAACATCACATCACTGGACCGACCATATCGCGCGTCATCCATCGCTGTACGTCGTAAAACGCATGGGCTTATGGCTGCCATTCTGAAGCGCCGTATGAACCTGTTTTCAATCAAAGGCGTGCATGAAAAACGATGGGGTAGGGACCCCACACTACCAGAGCTCCGCGCCGAACTCGAACCCGAACAAAACGCGGAACTTGATCGACTGCTGCTGATGTTCCCAGCCAGCTGGGTATGAGGCATGGGCGGAAAGCGGTCATTCGCTGCAAAAACATCAGGTCAATGCCTTGATTGAGAAAGCAGACGTTGATCGATGTGTTATTGCCCAGTTACTTGTTTGTCCGTTTCATCGTGATTAGGCCAGCAGCGTTCAGTCCATGGTTCCATGACCGGTTTTGCCAGTATTGTCCCTGAAGTTCAGTCGCGTCCTCGCTCACGATGAGTACAGCAGAGCCGTGGAACTTCGGCTGGTCAGTAACTGCAAGGCGCCGAGTGTTATCTTGCTTGTTGGTCTGCTCATAAATCCACGCAATAGACTTCTTCCCACTGTCGGACTTGAAGAATTCGACAGAAATCGTTTCGGAACTCAGCAAGGGTGTCTTGTCATTGGGCAGGAATACCACGTCTGTCCGAAACCACGATTGCTTGATCTTCACGTCAAAACTTGCGTCGAGCAGATTGGGAAGATCGTTGGTGAAAGGATCGAAAGTGATCTCTTTACTCGTGGCGGCCGTCTTCAGGTGTTCCACAATTGGCCAATTGGATTGGATCGTCACAACCCAATCGCCGTTCAGGTCAGGAAAGTAGCGATTTGCTAGCCATGGACCCGCCAAAGGCAGCTTCCAAAGTAGGCGCCAGCCAGGCGCGACGATGAATAGCGCAATACTTCCCCAGATAACACCTGCGACGAATCTAGAAGTCAGAAGGTTGGCAACTGGCGATCCCAGAACAGGCACGTTGGCAGCAAGCCATGTCTCAATCCAGCCCACGGCAAGCGGTGAAGCCAAAGCCAAATAGACCGTCAAGGTGATCCAGAACGAAAGGGAAACAAACTTTGCCATGCAGCTCAACCTTTGGTATTGAAGACTCGACACGATGCCCCCAAGTATATGGGTAATCAGCGTCATAACCACAAGATACGACCTCAGAAGGGACAGTTTAATGCCAGTTAACGCACATAAAGCCTTCGTGTCCCGGCCCTCGGGTTACAAGTTCGCATTGAACCTTTCAGAGGAGCAGGAACAGACACTGCGAAACGCGCGGGATGACATTCGCAGCGAAATCTCCTCTCAGTTTGGGTCATTTGCTAAGGCTCTGGGTGATCAGGCTCTCTTCGAAGATCAAGCGCCAGTAATTGTGCGGAGCTACCAGACACCGAAGTTCAAGATGCAGGGCAGCTTCTCATACCACACGTGCAACCAACCTGCGCATGTGCCGCCTCAGGAGATTGACTTGGACGATGGGCTATTCATGCCCGTTTCCTATTTTCAAAAGGGCGGAGACAGATCCCCTGTGATCCAAAGTGCAGCCTACTTTTCCATTATCGAACGCATCCTAGCGCCACTTTGCGACAAGAAGGGTTGGCAACTCGTAACGGACAAGCCTTCGTGCATCCGAGTCAAGATTGACAACACCATGCACACTGACCTCGCGCTTTACTCGGTGCCTGATACGGATTTTCAGCGCATCGTGAAAGATGCCCAAAGTCGTGGTGTAGACTTCACAGCCGAACTGATGATGGAAGATACCGCGTATCGAATGTTGTCTCACGACGAGATGATGCTCGCGCACCGCAACGATGGGTGGATGAAATCTGACCCGCGAAAACTCGAAGACTGGTTTGTCGAAGCCGTGAAACAATACGGCGAACAGGTTCGAACCGTCAGCCGCTATCTTAAGGGCTGGAAAGACTTCCAATGGCCCGAAGGAAGGTTGGCATCGATTGCACTCATGGCCGCAGTCGTGTCGGTCTTTGAGAAGGCGTCAGCAGAAATTGCTAGCGACAGGGACGATCTGGCGTTGTTGCGCGTCGCGGAAGACTTGCCCGACTTTCTCGCCAATGACATTCCAAACCCTGTCGTAGAAGGCGCGCGCTTGGATCAGGGTTGGTCACCTGAGGAACGCAGCGATTTCGTTGCGAAGGCCAGAGTACTTGCTGAGCGTCTGAAAAACGCGCTGACACAGACGTCAGACCGCGTGGCAGCTTTCGAAGCCCTACAAAACCAATTTGGCGGGCGTATCCCAGACGATCTTACCCTCTATGTGCCCGACGCTGGCCTTGAGACAAAGGCAAGCGAGTTGGCTGCGCCCGCTGCCCTTACTTTGGGGATGGTGGACAAGGTCGAGGCAGAACAAAGCAATGACCTCGCCGCAGTGAACAAGCAGGGCGGAGGCCGATACGGGTAATCGGCGTTGACTGGGTCGTCTGAAACTACCGACCTCATGATAGCTGAGTTATCCCGCTGGGTGCTCGCTCAATGTCCGAATGCGCGAGACCTTACGCGGGATGAATTGTCTCGATACCAGGCCAAGCACCCAATCCACGGATGGGTTGTTCCTTTTGAGTACCAAGCTGACCGCTTTGATCTGCAAGTGGTGCTCTTGCAGGATTTCCCGTGGGAAAAGCCGCGCGTATACTGCACTGAAAAGTTTCAATTCATGCAGTTTCCGCACGTCGAAAAAGATGGTGCATTTTGCCTTTACCCACCGGGGACAGAGCACAATCCTTTGAACCCCAAAGGGTTAATTTGGGACGCTATCAAAGAGGCTACTCGATTGATCGTCGCTTCATACGACGACGCGTTCATCAGTGATTTCGCGGACGAGTTCGATTCTTATTGGAGCAAAACAGAGGGGGGCAGAAACATTGTCAGCCTGCTGTCGCCCGGCGGTAACTCTCGTAGAGTATCCTTGTGGCGCAGCATAGCGGACTACCATCTAGCGGATGACGACGCAGCTTTGGAGAATTGGCTTCGCAACCGATTTCCGGGGAACAAGAAGAACTACAGCTTCACTACCGCAGTGCACATCGTCCTTAAAAGGCCTATTCTGCCTTCGGAATACCCGAAGTCGGGTGCGGAGATTCTACGCTTTTTGCAGGAGCTGGCACCAGAATCCATAAAGCTGCTGGAAGACGCTGCTGTAACCGTTGATGACAAGGTCACCGTTTCTTTCGAGGGGCGCACGGATGATGGGCCGGTTTTTTTCGCCGTCGAAGTTATGCCTCCCGTCAAACAGGGTATGAAAACCGGGCGACGCCCAGACATGGTGCAGAAGGGCTTTCGGCCTGGAAAAGTACCGATCCATATCCGAATGAAGCGGCTGTTCGGGGGGAACAAGGTTGAGCGCCACGAGACTATGCGCGCGGACCCATCGTGGATACATGGGCGTGACACCCCTGCAGTCGCCCCTTTGTTTAACAAGCGTGTTCTGATGATCGGCGCAGGGTCATTGGGAAGCGAGGTTGCTCTGCTTCTTGCCAAGACGGGTGTTGGCTCGATCACATTGGTCGACCCGGAACTTCTGGACTACCCCAATGTTGGGCGTCATATGCTCGGGGTCACGCAAGTCAGGAGATTTAAAGCCAAGTCACTGGCAGAAAAACTGGCTGGTGACTTCCCGCATATGCGCTCGATCAAGTATTTTGCCGAGGACTGGCAATCGCTCTACGGCAAACGTCCTGAGGTTTTCCATAACACCGATTTGATAGTGTCCACGGTTGGCAGTTGGGTGGCTGAAGGCATGCTCAACCAAGTGGCTAGGAACGAAGCGGATTTCCCCCCTGCGATCTATGGGTGGGCAGAACCTTTTTCTGTGGCGGGACACGCCGTATTGATCGGCTCCAATGGCCCATGTCTTGCCTGCGGAATGGACAAGCTCGGGACAGCACTACAAACAGTTTGTGAGTGGGACACCGAAACGACGCGCAAACAGCCCCATTGTGGGGCCAGTTTTCAACCATATGGTCCCGTATCGCTGTCGGGTGTGGCGGCCTTGGTGGCGAAGGCCACAACGGAAGCGCTTCTTGGTGAGGTGCAGCCCGGCACTGAGGCGGTTTACTGGGCTTCGAAAGAAGAAATCGCCGGGCAAGGTGGGTGCTTCACCTTGGACTTCTTGAATTGCTTTTCCGACGTTCCTGAATTCGGCGGAAGGAGGAAATTTCAGTGGAGGCAAAAGGGAGATTGTGTTTTTTGCGGAGAGGCATGAGTGTTCGCTACCCCATTGGAGAAAGTGGGCAATTTCTGATTCTAGAACAGAATGTTCTCGATCACTTTGTTAAATGGCGACAGTTAGACCCGAAAATGCCTGAAGCTGGTGGGCAGCTATTTGGTGCGGTCGAAGGTCAATGCATCCAAGTCAAGCTGGCAACCGGTCCGAGGCGTTCCGACCGACGAGGACGCTTCATTTTTATCGCGGACCGTCTTGCAGAACGTCGGGAGATCAGCACGTTACACAAATCTGGACTGCACTACTTCGGAGATTGGCACACTCACCCGCAATCCATTCCCACACCCTCTGGAACTGACACTTCATCAATGGCTGACCTGTTCGCTCGCTCAAAGCATGATTTGAACGCATTTGCGATGGTGATCGTCGGAACAGCCGGGCCTCCAACGGGTTTGCATGTTTCACTTCACAGTGCCAGCGCATGGTCGAGACTTGAGGCTGATGTTGTAGTCTAACATCCAATGGTCGCAAACAAGAATGTCCGAAATGGGCCGTAAATGCATGGGGTAGGGTTGTCGATTATCTAGCAATCTCCAAAGGAACATCAGGTGCCAGCAACCAGGCAACGCGAAAGCCGTTTAGGCGCTCCTAATATTCATGACAGTTCCAATCCTGGGGGAGAACGCTGTACGGTGTGTTGGTGCCAACTTGGAGTTTCTGGAGCCGTGAAAATCGCAGAAAGTTAGAAAATCTTATGCCTATGATTTCCTGAGAAGACGAATCTCATTAATTCGGTCTCATTAATTACGTACTCCGACAGGGGTAAGGTTGTATCCTGAAGAGTCGTATAATCCATATTATGTAAAGAGACGAGCTAGGCTCGGACGTATGTCGGATCAGACTGGCGAGGTCCCGGCCGATGGCGTCGCGCAAAATTTCGCTGGCTCCGCCCCAAATGGACTGGGGGTTGCGCTGTCCAGCATGTCCTGTGTTGTGGTTGCACCTGAGGGGCCGGTGATGACGGCAGCACCGTGATACTGTACGCCAGCGGCGGCAGCTTTGCGCAGGATTTCGGTGGTGCGAAGTTTGGCGATACAGGACGCTTTGGGATCTGGTTTTCCGGCATCTGCATCCTGGATACAGCCGTCGACAAAGGCCCGATTGACAGCACTTTCACTGTAAAGATCAGACAGTGTAAAGCGCGTATTCTGAAACGAGATTACCGAGCCGTCCGGCGTTTACCGCTCGCCGAAATCGACAATCAGATCCAGTAGAATGCGTTCGTAAAATGCCTGAGCATAGATCGCCAGCGCCAGCCGTTCGATACCCAGAAATGTCATCAGATAGGTAAAGCCTGTCCCCTTGGACCCAGCAGATTGCCGGGCGGAACCTTGCAATTGTCAAATGTGATTTTACCGGTATTCAGCCCCCCGATTTTCGCCAGGATTTCCGTTGGATGCCGGGGGTGTTCGCATCAACTAACACCAGACTGATCGCAGGTGACGCAGACTGGCCCTGATCGCCCTGGCGCGCTGCAATGATGAAAAAGTCGGCCACCGCGCAACCGGTCAATAAGCGAATTAAATGCGTGACAAAACATGGTCAGGACTCGCGGGTTTGTAATCTGTGCGCAGCGCTAAATTTGACTATTTCGCACGGTTCCAACACAATTCTAAACATCTGTTTCAGATCACCGGATCGCGTGTCCGGGTCTTTGGTCAGCGCCAGGCTCTGGCAAATGGTGGATAGGGCAAAGGTCAGTTGTTGGTTCACCACAATTGATCCCGGGCATATGCGCCCGCCCGCGCCAAAGGGCAAATACGCATCACGCCCTGCCCCCTGCCAGTTCAAAAAGCGGATCGGATTATCCCAATGCGCTGGGTTCAGATGCACCAGAAGTAGCTTAACCGTACAACAAATCAGAAGCAGATCAGAAACAATCGTTTTTATTGGTTTTGTGGCCTTGGGAGGTGACAAGTCCAAAATGATTGCACTGTTTCATAAGTTATTCAATTCTCTCGACATCATCCACAATAATGTCGATAACACGACAAGGTGTCCGTATAAGGAATAGACTATGAGCTCTTTGTTGATCTTGAATGGCCCTAATTTGAATATGCTCGGCGTCCGGCAGCCCGAGATCTACGGCGCAACCCGTTTACAAGACATCAAGACCTTATGCATCGCCCGTGCAAAGGAGCTGGGAATTAGTTGTGCGTTTGAGCAGACAAATATTGAAGGCGAACTGGTCACAATGATCCAGGATGCACGTGGCGTTCATGACGCCATCATCCTTAATGCAGGCGCTTACACACACACCTCAATTGCACTTATGGACGCAATTCTCGCGTCTGAAGTTCCTACAATTGAACTGCATTTATCGAACATTCACGCGCGGGAAAGCTTTCGCCAAACTTCCTATGTCGCGACTGCGGCAATTGGGCAAATCTGCGGCTTTGGTGCAAAGGGCTATTTACTCGCTATCGATGCAGCTGCTGGATTATCCGAGATTCCCTGATGCTTCAATATATTACAAGCATTTGTCGAAGTGAAAGCATGGACGATATCTGGGACGTCCATTGCGAGAAGATGGAGAGTTTCGGTTTCGATCGCCTGATCTATGGCTTCACGCATTTCATGACATCGAACTCTATCGGACCGCGTGAAGATGTAATGACACTGTCGTCCCATGATCCAGAATATATGGAACACTACTATGGTCTTGAGCTTTACCGCTCGAGCCCAATGTTGTTGTGGGCTGCCGAAAATACCGGCGCGTGCAGCTGGTCGTGGATTCGTGACAACCTAGGTATGATGAACGAGAGTAATCGAAAGGTGATGGAGCTTAACCGCAAGATGGAGGTCACAGCCGGTTACACCCTTTCCTTTCAGGAAACTTCGCGTCGGTCCAAAGGCGTAATCGCGCTCACGGCGAAACGCGGTCTCAGCCAAGACGATGTTGACGCCATTTGGCAAGAGCATGGCAATGAGATTGAGGCGATGAACAATGTCACACACCTGAAAATTATCTCACTTCCGCTAAGCACCGAACGTGCACGACTGTCTAAGCGTCAACGCGAGGTACTTGAATGGGTTGGTGATGGCAAAACCAATCAGGACATTGCCACCATTCTGGGTGTAACGCCGGCGACCGTAGAGAAGCACCTGAGAATCGCGCGGGACAAACTTGGGGTTGATACGTCCGCTCAAGCTGTCCTAAAAGTGTCATTTCTCAATCAGATATTCACACCTGACGATACATAACCAAAACGATACGATCAGAGATTTGGTGAGTGTTTAGAGCACAATAGCAGCGCATGTGCGATATTGTGGAAAACTTTGCCACAACAGTAGGGATTCCCGTACTTCCAAAACCCTGCCGAATCATGCATCCTTAATGTGTTCCGTGAGTGGTGGCTTTGGCCTTGGGACATTTTGGGGTGAACGGACTGCGATTTCAGAATACGTTTCATTCTTCCGGTAACACGGAGCTGGTGTCGATGGAATATTTGTCCCAAAGGCACCAGCGCACCGGTTCCAGAAGGCAGTTGACGCGCTGACATGAGTCAGCGCTTTTTTATGCGCTGAGATCACATAGAACTTATATTTCGCCATAAAAAAGGCCGATCATGACAATCGGCCTTTCGTATACGCGAAGGCGAGCACGCGCCCTACCCTATCAGAATTAGCCCTTAACAGCAGCAGCAACTTCAGCTGCAAAATCGACTTCTTCTTTCTCGATACCGTCGCCAACTTCCATACGCACATAGCCGACGATTTCGGCACCTGCTTCTTTGGCAGCAGCTTCAACGGTCAGATCGGGGTTGATGACGAAGTCTTGGCCCAGCAGAGTTACTTCTGCCAGGAACTTCTTCATACGGCCCTTGATCATGTTCTCGATGATGTTTTCGGGCTTGCCGCTTTCACGTGCTTGATCGGTCAGAACCTGACGCTCTTTCTCGACAATGGCCGGATCCAGAGCTGCTTCGTTCAAAGCCTGCGGGTTAGCAGCAGCGATGTGCATAGCAACCTGACGGCCGAATGCTTCGTCGCCACCGTTCATGGCAACCAAAACGCCGATCTTGCCCATGCCGTCTGTGACAGCGTTGTGCACATAGGTCACGACGTTTTCAGCTTCTACCGATGCCATGCGACGCAGCGACATGTTTTCACCGATGGTGGCGATCTTGTCCGTGATGGTTTCAGCAACCGATTTGCCGCCCATGTCAGCAGCGTTCAGCGCATCAACGTCAGCCGCGTTCAAAGCAGCGGATGCAATGCCCGAAACCATGTCTTGGAATTCAGCGTTCTTCGCAACAAAGTCAGTTTCCGAGTTCACCTCGACAGCGACGCCTTTGCCGCCAGCAACGGCGACCGCAACCAGACCTTCAGCGGCTGTACGGCCAGCTTTCTTGGCAGCTTTCGCCAAGCCTTTGGTGCGCAGCCAGTCCTGAGCGGCTTCCATGTCGCCATCGTTCTCGACCAGGGCTTTTTTCGCGTCCATCATGCCAACGCCAGTGGATTCACGCAGTTCTTTTACGAGTGCAGCGGTGATTGCCATGTCTCTACTCCTTGGGGTCTCCGGCCGGGTAATAAACCCGCCGGGTATCAATTCAGTGACAGTTGCGCGGGCCAGTCCCCTGCCCCGCGCACGCGGTCTGTCTTATTCTGCCGGAGCAGCTTCTTCAGCTACGGCTTCTTCGACGGGAGCTTCTTCCATCTCACCCAGATCGAAACCAGCCGCGCCCATCTGAGCCGACATGCCGTCCAGAGCAGCACGGGCTGCCAGGTCGGTGTACAGCGCGATAGCGCGTGCGGCATCATCGTTGCCCGGGATCATATAGTCCACGCCTTCCGGCGGGCAGTTGGTGTCGACAACAGCAACAACCGGGATACCCAGTTTGTTGGCTTCTGCGATGGCCAGGCTTTCTTTCTTCACGTCGATGACGAACAGCAGATCAGGAACGCCGCCCATTTCGCGGATCCCGCCCAGCGAGGCTTGCAGTTTCTGCTGGTCACGTTCCATGCCCAGACGCTCTTTCTTGGTCAGGCCTTCAGCGCCAGATGCCAGTTTCTCGTCCACCTCTTTCAGGCGGTTGATCGACTTCGACACGGTCTGCCAGTTGGTCAGCGTGCCGCCCAGCCAGCGGTGGTTCATATAGTACTGAGCCGACTTTTCAGCCGCATCAGCGATCGGGCCAGCAGCCTGACGCTTGGTACCAACGAACAGAACGCGGCCGCCTTTAGCAACGGTTTCGCGAACGGCGTTCAAAGCGGCGTCCAACATCGGCAGGGTCTGGGTCAGGTCAAAAATGTGGATCCCATTGCGTTCACCATAGATGAACGGAGCCATACGGGGGTTCCAACGTTGGGTCTGGTGACCAAAGTGAACACCAGCTTCGAGCAGCTGGCGCAGCGAGAAATCAGGCAATGCCATTTCTATATCCTTTCCGGTTTCATCCTCGGCGCTGCGTTTCGAAGGTTTCCCTTCAACCGGTGGACACGATGGGGATGTCTCCCCCATAGGCCCGCACAGCACCTGTGGTTTGTGAGCGCGCGTATACAGGCAGTGCTTACGCCGCGCAAGCCCTAAACGGTTGCTGCGTGTCTTGACTTGTTCTTCCTTGGAAATCACGGCACATAATCACGAATGACACAGGATATTCTTTGCATTGGCTCGGTTCTTTGGGATGTGATCGGGCGCACACCTCACCAAATGCATCTTGGCTCGGACGAGCCTGGACGCATCACCCGTCTGCCTGGTGGCGTCGCGATGAATATCGCGATGACGCTTCATCGCTTCGGATTGCGATCTGCACTTTTGACGGCCGTTGGGCAGGACGCCGAGGGTGACGAGCTGTTGGCAGACTGCACAGCGCGCGGCATGGTGACCACGTTTGTTCATCGCTCGTCGGGACTGCCAACCGACCGCTATATGGCGATCGAGGGGCCTTCGGGCCTGACCGCGGCGGTTGCAGACGCGCATACGCTTGAAGCCGCAGGTGATGCCATTCTTGCACCGCTCGAAGATGGGCGTTTGGGAAGTTCAAAGGCCCCCTACCAACATGTGATTGCACTGGACGGAAACCTGACGCAGGACCTTTTGCAGGACATCTGCACGCGTGCAAGCTTTGCTCAAGCAGATCTGCGCGTGGCCCCGGCAAGCCCGGGCAAAGCACGCAGGCTAGCCCCTTTGATGCATCACAAAGGCGCAACACTTTATGTGAACCGCGAGGAAGCTGGCTATCTCACCGATACGCTCTTTGACACGGCCGCGCAGGCCGCCGAGGGGCTGATTGCAGCGGGCGCGCACCGCGTTTTGGTCACTGATGGCAGTGACGCAGCAGCCGATGGACATCACCTGCGTGGTGTGATCCAAGCGCCCTGCCCCGAGGTGCAGGTACGCCGCATCACCGGGGCGGGCGACACATTTATGGCAGCGCATATTGCCGCCGAGATCGAGGGCCAACTCCCTCAGGATGCCCTTGAAACCGCTCAGAAAAGCGCTGCGCGCTATGTATCAGGAGAAGACCTATGACCCTGCAATTGCATTTTTCGGACGAGGTAGCCGCCGCGCGCGCCGCTAGTGCTCCTATCGTTGCGCTAGAAAGCACCATCATCACCCATGGCATGCCATTCCCGCAAAATGTTGAAACCGCGCGCATGGTCGAGGCCGTCATCCGTGAAAACGGCGCGACCCCTGCGACGATCGCCGTGTTAGATGGCAACCTGCATATCGGCTTAAACGACGCGCAGCTTGATGCTTTGGGTCAGGCAACTGGCGTCGCAAAACTGTCACGCGCGGACATGGCGGCTTGCATCGCGACAGGCGGAACTGGCGCGACAACTGTTGCCGCCACGATGATCGCCGCGCATTTGGCTGGGATCTCGGTGTTTGCAACAGGCGGAATTGGCGGCGTGCATCGCGGTGCCGAAACAAGTTTTGATATTTCTGCAGATTTGCGCGAGTTGTCGAAAACTCCCGTTACCGTGGTGGCCGCCGGTGCGAAAGCCATTCTGGACTTACCTAAGACCTTGGAAGTATTAGAAACCCTGGGGGTGCCTGTCATCGCCTATGGGCAGGACACATTCCCAGCCTTCTGGTCGCGCAGTTCGGATCTGGCGGCGCCTTTGCGCATGGATGACGCGAAAGACATCGCTGCGGCCGCCGCAACACGTGCTCAGATGGGGCTTGAGGGCGGACAGCTGGTCGCCAACCCCATACCCGTCGACGCCGAAATACCACGTGATGCCATCATGCCTGTCATTGAAGAAGCACTGTCAGCCGCCGAAGCCGAAGGCATTTCCGCAAAGAACGTCACACCTTATTTGCTTGATCGCATCTTCCACGCCACCGAAGGTGCTTCGCTGGCTGCTAATATCGCGTTGGTTAAGAACAATGCGCAGCTCGCATCGCGAATTGCATGTGCTTCCGCAAGGGCGTCATGAAAAAGGGCGGTCAAACCGCCCTTTCTTACAACCAATCGCTGGACAAATTACGGACCTGCCCGCTTAGGCACCGATTGCAATCTGTGAATCCAGCTCAACCGGATCCGGGTCGCGCAACACATAGCCGCGGCCCCATACGGTTTCGATATGGTTTTCACCACCCGTAGCGTTCGTCAGCTTTTTACGCAGCTTGCAAATGAACACATCGATGATCTTTAGTTCCGGTTCATCCATGCCGCCGTAAAGGTGGTTCAGAAACATCTCTTTCGTCAGAGTTGTTCCCTTGCGCAGTGACAGAAGTTCAAGCATCTGGTATTCCTTGCCGGTCAAATGCACCGGACGACCGTCCACGTCCACGGTTTTCGCATCCAGGTTGACCGACACCTGCCCGGTTTTAATCACAGACTGTGAATGGCCTTTCGAACGGCGGATGATCGCGTGGATGCGGGCAATCAATTCCTCGCGATGGAAAGGCTTGGTCATATAATCGTCTGCACCGAAGCCAAAACCTTTGATTTTGTTTTCAGTGTCATCAGCACCCGACAGGATCAGGATTGGCGTGTCAATCCGCGCCATGCGCAATTGGCGCAGCACCTCGTGGCCGTTCATATCGGGAAGATTGAGATCAAGAAGAATTAAATCGTAATCATAAAGCTTTGCCAGATCGATCCCTTCTTCGCCTAAATCAGTTGCATAGACGTTCAAGTTCGCATGGGTCAGCATCAGTTCAATGCTGCGCGATGTGGTCGGATCATCTTCAACAAGAAGGATTCGCATGGTGGGGTTCTCCGCATCTGGTTCTGTCCTGGGTAGAACATTGCGTGAAATGGTTAATCACAGGTTACCCTAATAGAACTTTTAGCGAATTCCACCTATAGTTGTCTATATCTTTGTAGCGCGGTGGCTTTCAAAGCCGATTCCCCATGGTTCTCTACAGCGTTCATCCATTCTGCCAGTTCTTCCTCAGATAGAGCATATTCTACGCAGGCTTCCTCGGACGTTAATAGACCGTGCCGTATCCCCTTGACGACCGAGGCTTTTCTGCTGGCGACCCAGCGCCGGGTGTCTTTTGATGGCAAATCCGCACGCGTCATGATCGAGCCGTCCGGCAATGTCACGGCGCGCGGTCCTTCGATTTTCTTTAGATACATAACGAACCCTCATTTACGATCAGGGCCAACTCTGCCCAGCCAGGCTTAATGATCCGTGAAGCCCCCTCTTGTTGTTCGTTCGAATTTTCCTATATTTCGTTACGCTTCACAAAGGATCCCACTATGTCGGTTAACGCACCAAAGGCGCATGCGCTGAATTCTCTTGGTTTTGCCAAGCCCCCTGCAGACACGCGGGTTGTCGTTGCCATGTCTGGTGGGGTCGACAGCTCGGTCGTGGCGGCACAACTGGCTGAAGAAGGCTATGATGTGATTGGTGTCACGCTGCAACTCTATGACCACGGCGCGGCGCTTGCCAAGAAAGGTGCCTGCTGTGCGGGGATCGACATTCACGATGCCCGCCGCGTGGCCGAAGACATGGGCTTCCCGCATTATGTTCTGGACTATGAAAACATTTTTCAGGACGCGGTGATCGATGAGTTCGCCGAAAGCTATCTGGGCGGCGCGACCCCTGTCCCGTGCATTCGGTGCAATGAGCGTGTGAAATTCAAGGACTTGCTGGAAACCGCGCGTGATTTAGGGGCCGATTGCATGGCGACCGGACACTATATCCAGCGCGCGATGGGCGATCATCGCGCGGAACTGCACCGCGCGGCGGACCCTGTGCGCGATCAAAGCTATTTCCTGTTCTCGACCACGCCCGAGCAGCTTGATTATCTGCGCTTCCCACTTGGCCACTTGAAGACCAAGGCGGAAACCCGTGAATTAGCTAGAAAATATGGGCTTGAGGTTGCGGATAAACCGGACAGCCAAGACATCTGCTTTGTGCCCGATGGCAACTATGCTGGCGTGATCGAAAAGCTGCGCCCGGGCGCAGCTGAACCCGGAGAGATCGTCCATGCCGACGGTCGGGTTCTGGGCACGCATGAGGGCGTCATCCACTATACGATCG
Source organism: Aliiroseovarius halocynthiae (assembly GCF_007004645.1). GTDB lineage: Bacteria > Pseudomonadota > Alphaproteobacteria > Rhodobacterales > Rhodobacteraceae > Aliiroseovarius > Aliiroseovarius halocynthiae. The sequence continues at coordinate 1,335,379 of NZ_ML660019.1, forward strand.
GGCAACGTCGGGGGCTTGGCATCGGCGGACTGTCCGAGCCGCTTTACGTGGTGAAACTGGACGTGGACAACAAGCATGTCGTTGTCGGCCCGAAAGAGATGCTGGCCACCCGCGTCGTTCCCGTACGCGAGATCAACTGGCTGGGGGATGAGCCGTTCACGTCACGTGCCGAATGGCACATGGGCGTAAAAATCCGATCGACCCGCCCCCCGCGCGAGGCGATCATCCGCCCGATTTCGGACACCGAGGCTGAAGTCGAACTGCTGACCCCTGAAGAAGGTGTCAGTCCTGGTCAGGCCTGCGTGTTCTACGATATGGACGGTCCGCGCATCTTCGGTGGTGGCTGGATCTGGCGCGGCGCACAGTAAGAAACGGCACCTAACGCACGATCACGCGGATGATGCCGCAGCCTCAAGCCAGTTACGGCTGGCTTCATCTGCAGGCATCATCAGTTCCACTTTCAGATCCGTCAGCGACAGATCCTCGGCCCCGCCGATTTGCAGATAGGTCGAAAACAGGCTGAGACGTACATCACCCACACGATAAATGGTGGGAAGCACCGGGGACACGGGCCCCTTTGGTGTATAACGCTGGACATCGGGATCGCGTTCCAACAGGCGGATCGCGTGATCAAGACTGGAAATGCCGCCTGCTGCCCGGCTTTCGGCCTTAAGTCGCAGCAGCATATGATGCCCAACCTCGGGCCAGTTTTCGATCATCGACGCCATCAACCCGGGCGTCTCAAGCAGACGCAGTGTGCTATCACCCTCGGACAGACCGCTGAGGGAAAAGAGACGCTTTGCCATGGCGTTGAAGCGCAGAAGTCGCCACTCACGATCCAACAGAATACCCGGAAAGGGATCATGCCGCTCCAGAACCCGTACTAACCCCTCACGAGCGGGCGCGATTTCCGCGCTGTTCAGCGCAGACACAGGATAAATCGCAGCAAAACCCGCGGCTTCCAGCATGCGGTTTCGATCCGCATTTGGGATGCTCAGCGCATCGCAGAGCGAAATCACCATGTCCCGGCTTGGCCGCGCACGTTCGCTTTCAAGAAACGACAGGTGGCGCGCCGATACGCCCGCCTCGCTTGCCAGCGCCAATTGGCTATAGCGTCGTAATCCGCGCCAATGACGCAGGCTTTGTGAAAACTTATCCATGTGGCCACCCTAGTGCAGGCTTATGGTGAATTCACTTACCTTACAGGTAATTGCTTTGCATCACTGGGCGGATCAGCCTGGCCCTGCACATAACAGGAGCTTTCGCATGACAGATTGGACCGTAAACACCCGCCTGCGTTTTGGCGCTTATTGGGTCATCGCCTTTGGTGGTTTGATGAGTCTATCGCTCTTTCCGCCAGTCAGCGGCGTGCTAAACTTCGCGGTCGATATGGTATTCTGGCCGTTGGACGGGCTTCAGATCACAGACAGTTCGGCCTCAAAGCTGCTGACGGCCGTTATCGGCGGGATCACTTCCGGTTGGGGCGTCACGGTTTTACTGCTGAGCGGAGACATCGCGGATCGCGCGCCAGAAAGTGTACGTCGCGTGGCGTTGTCTGGCTATCTGACATGGTTTACCGTCGATGGCGTCGGGTCCGTGATCGCAGGCGCACCGTGGAACCTGCTGGGCAACACGCTATTCCTGTGCCTTCTGGTGGTTCCGCTGCTGAAAGCTTACCCGCGCGACGCAGTCGCCTGAGCGCTGTCTTCAACCACATGAAGCACGGCACGGGCGGCCCGCAGCCCAGGGGCTTCGCCGCCCCGCCCCAAACGTTCCATGGTGATCCGCATTGCCTCGTTCTGCACCTCTGGCGCGTCGAGAACGGACAGAAGCGCAGGCGTGATGCGGTCGGGCGTGCAATCCGCGCCCAGAAATTCCGGGATTGCGCGGGTATCGGACACCAGATTGACCAGCGTCACCGTGTCGATCTTCAGCATCCGTCCGATCAGGAACCGACTAAGCCAGTTCATGTCATAGGCGATGACCATCGGCGTATGCGCGGCTGCCAGCTCCAACGACACCGTACCCGAAGCCGCCAGCGCCACATCCGCCGCTTTGAACGCGGCCGTCTTGTCGTCCGGCGCGGATGCCGGGATCAGAATCGGGGCGACAGACCATTTAGCAACCTCTTCGCGGACAAGGCCCTCGACCCCTTGCGCCATGGGCAACACCACCTGCAAATCGGGCTTGGCCCGTTTTGCATGTGCAATCACCTCGCCAAACCGTTCGGCCAGTCGCAAGACTTCGCCCTTGCGCGAGCCGGGCAGAACCAAAAGCAGCGGCGCGTCACCGATGCCATGCGCTTCGCGGAAGGTCTGAGCCGCTGCGTCATCCGCCTGCGTCTCGGCCACCACAGGATGCCCAACGAAATCACATCCCATGCCCGCCGACTGCATGTATGGCGGCTCGAATGGCAACAGCGCCAGAACATGGTCAACCCAACGTGCCATCTTGGTTGCGCGTTTGGGTCGCCATGCCCAGACCGATGGTGCTACATAATGTACGATCGGAATGTCGCGACCAAAGGTCTGACCCTCGATCTCTTCTTCCTTAACGATCCGCGCCACACGCAAGCAAAAATCCGGGCTGTCGATGGTGATCAGCACGTCCGGGTTGGCCTTGATCACGGCCTCTGCCGTCTCGCGGATCCGGCGTTTCAAATGGGAGTATTTCGGAGCGACCTCGGCAATGCCCATGACCGACAGTTCGGACATAGGAAAGCGCGAGCTCAATCCCTCGGCCGCCATCGCAACCCCACCAACACCCAGAAACTCGATATCAGGATGCAGCGTTTTCAGCCCCGCCATCAGGGCCGCGCCCAGCCGGTCGCCCGAAGGTTCGCCCGCAATCAAAAAAACCTTCATGACGTCCCCTTCCGAACTTCAAGGAACAAGTCATACTGGTCTAAAAGCTGAGCGACTGCAGCGCGATCCAGCACAATCACACCTTCTTCAATGACAATGCCGCCCAGCCCGGCGGCGGCGACACCGCGTACCGTGTTGGCACCTATGGTGGGAATATCCATACGCCCATCCTGTCCGGTTTTAGGGCGCTTCACAAAGACACCGCGTGCGCCTCGCTTTAGGTTAGTGGAGGCCTGACCTGCAAATGCCAAAAGAGCATCCGTACCCTGAATGCTTTCGATGCCCAAACACTGCCCGCCCGCAAAAACAACGCCCTGTGCCACATCCTGATCAGCCAGTACATCCAGTAGCTGCCAGCCACGATCCGCATCTTCGCGATCCTGCGCGCTGGTCGCGCGACCGGCGTGACTGGCCTCGATGGCCAGCGCGGCGGTCACTTCGGTGGCAGCAACGACAGTAAACCCTTGTTCCTCAAAAACCTCTGCCACCAAACGTAGTAACGCATCATCGCCCTTGCCCAGAACAGCTTTCACCCGCGGGAACAGCCCCATGGTTACACGGTCCATCCTCAGGGGGTTAAGCTTTGGTCGGTCAACCTTTCCTGCAAAAACAACGCGCGAGACCCCTGCCCCGCGCATCGCTTTGAACAACGCGCCCAGCTTTTCGTAACTGGCGGCGATGTGCTCGGCCCCATCTGGAACCGAAACGTCAACGCCTTTGATTGATACGAAAAGTGCAGTGGGATTTGCCTTAGCAACTTGCTGCGGCAGATCCCCGGCTCCGGCGATGATGGCAAGACGATCCGACATGACAGGCTATTTGGGCGTCAGGAAACCGCGGTCGCTGTCCCCAGTGATGAACGCAACCATTTCACGGACATATTCGCTGTCGCTTTCTTCAGCCAAACGCGCCGCGCGCTCTTGGAACGAGCCTTCGCCCTGCTTCAGCATCAAGAAAGCTGCCCGCAACGCGGTGATATCCGCCCGCGCCACGCCGCGGCGTTTCAGGCCGACGAGGTTCAGTCCATCCAGCTCACCGCGCGGTCCCTGCACCAAGGCATGCGGCAGAACATCCGCAGTGACCATGGACAAAGCGCCGATGATGGCCCCGCGCCCGATCCGCACCCATTGATGCAGGCCCGACAAGCCGCCGACGATGACGTCATCTTCAATCACCACATGGCCTGCAACGGCCACGTTGTTCACCAAAATCACGTTGTTCCCGATTTGCGCGTCATGGGCTACATGGCAGCCCGCCATGAATAACCCGTCATCTCCGACGCGGGTGACATTCCCCCCACCGGCCGTGCCCGTGTTCATCGTAACGTGCTCGCGGATGCGGTTGCGTTTACCGATGATCAGCTTGGTGTTTTCGCCCGCGAACTTCAGATCCTGAGGGATCTCGCCAATGACAGAGAACGGAAAGACCACTGTCTCGTCGCCGATCTCGGTGTCACCCGTGACAACAACATGCGATTTCAATTCAACGCCTGTACCCAGTTTGACCTGCGTGCCGATGGTGCAAAACGGCCCAACAGTGCAATTTGCTCCGATCGTCGCGCCGTCTTCTACGATGGCACTTGCATGTACTTTGGCCGAGGGATCGATCCCCATGATCAGCCCTTTCCGGCAGTGACGTCGATCATCGCCATAAAGGTCGCAGTACAGGCGACTTCGCCATCAACCTTGGCAACGCCGTCAAACTTCCAGACCTTCGCCCCGCCGCGCACGGTGGTGACTTCCAGTTCCAGCTTGTCGCCCGGAACTACTTTGCGGCGGAACTTCGCGGTATCAATGCCCATGAAGTACACCACAGCGCCCGAGCCAACCAGATCCAGCGAAAGCGAGACCATCACCGCGGATGTCTGCGCCATTGCCTCAATGATCGTCACGCCCGGCATAATCGGCAGCCCTGGGAAATGGCCCTGAAAATGCGGTTCGTTCATGGTGACCATCTTGATACCACGCGCGAACTCGCCTTTACGGATGTCTTCAACCCGGTCGACCAGCAGGAAGGGATAGCGATGAGGGATACATTCCTGAATAAGCTGAATATCAGCAATGCTAGGCACGTCGACCATAAGTTTCATTCCTTTTGTCCAGGCGCTTGGCACGCCGTTTATCTGACGACAGTGATTACCAGCCCCGCCCCTGCGAAACAATCGGATTCAGTTCGCGTCGGAGGGTTCTGGCTCTGATTGGGCTGGCTGATTGGGTGCGGGCGCTCCCTCGGGGTCCGGGTTGGGTACGGCCGTTTCTTCTGATCCATCGCCCAATCGGTCGTTAATCCGCTGCACCGCCAATTCCGTTATATCAATGTTGCTGGTCGACAACAAAATCGCCCGACGATCAAGGATCACCACCGCACCAAGTTCCCGAACAAGCTCGCCTAGGATCGGACCGATCCTTTCAAAAAACGCAGACTGTTCGCTCTCGAGCGTCTTTACGAAACCTTGCTCTCTCACTTCAGCTTCGCGCCGCAACTCACTGACTTTACTGTCAAAAGCATCTGCGAGAACACGAAAAGACTGAGGGTCCAGTTTTGCACGTTGATCAGTCAACGCGCGCTCCTCCTGTTCCAGTGCTATCTCGGCGCTGCGTGTTTCATTTATCAAACGCTCTCGCTCGGCCTTAACCGAAGCCAATACGCGCTTGCCATAAGAGGTCAGATTGAACAGGCTTTGGCGGTCGATCGTCACGATCTGCGATACTGGCTGCGTCTCAGACTGCTGCGCCACGGCCCCTTGGGGCAGCAAAAATGCGCAACTCACAAGCATAAAGGCAACAGCGAAGAGCGGATGACTGAAAGAGGTGCTCCGGCTGGCCCGAAACACCTTTCGATCAGAACTGAGCCGAGATTGTGAGTTCGAAGTTGTTCTCTGCGTCATAGCTTTCCTTAGCCAGAACCTTGGAGTAATTGAACCGCAATGGGCCAATTGGCGTGTCCCAGAAAATCGACGCACCAATTGACGAGCGCAGATGTGCACTGTCGTCAATCGTACCGCCCAGCGTGTCATCCAGCCCCCAGAGCGTACCAGCATCCGCAAACAGACCGCCCGTAATGCCGTATTCTTCAGGCAAGCCCAACGGGAATTGCGCTTCAAGCCGTGCAACAGCGAACATATTGCCGCCCAGCGTGTCCTGGTTAACGGCATTCAGATCCCGCGGACCAAGTCCATTGGTTGAGAAACCACGCAGTTTAGATGGACCGAGACGGAAACGGTCGGTCACACGAGAGCTGGCTCCGTTCAAGCTGTGAAGCAGGCCACCTTCGACCGTTGCTAGCAGGGTCACCTGATCATTCCAGACCTTGGTTTGCGCCTGAGCCAACGCGGTTGCGCGCGCATATTGATAGTCCGATCCGATACCGCCGATATCCCCGTCCAATTTAAACAAGAAACCGCGGCTCGGATCCAGCCCAGTGCGCCGCGTATCATAACTGTAAGACAGCCCTAGCCCGCCGCCAATCTGACGTCCGCGTGCGGCGTCGTCTTTCAACAGTTGCGAGCTGTCAGCGCTTACGCCCGTGATCTCTGTTCCATCGGCGTATACACGGACCCCAAGCCGAGAGTATTCACTGATCGGAAAGGCCAGTGATGGGCGGAATGCAAGCGAACGCGTGTTGTACCTTGCTGATGCCTGATTTGTAGATTGATAGAACGTCTCGAAGCCAAATTCCAAGTCGCGACCGAGAAAGGCTGGTTCCGCAAACCGGAACGAGAAATTCAGGTTGTCAGACCCACGCTGGAAGCTCGCTGATAAAAATTGACCACGTCCAAGAAAATTCCGTTCCGTGAAGGCGATATTGAAACCAATCCCGCTTTCCAGGCTATAAACAGCACCAATGCCAAGCGAGCCTGTAGGTGCCTCTTCGACATCAACGTCAATGACAACTTGGTCTGGTGCCGACCCGGGGCGTGCTTCGACCTGAGCATCGGCAAAGAACCCAAGCGCACGTACACGTTCGGTTGCTTCCCGAATCTCACGCGGGTTGAAGGGATCGCCCTCGACCACACGGAACTGATCGCGCACGACGCGATCCAAGGTGGTCGCGTTGCCCTCGATGTCGATGCGCTCGACGATGATGCGCGGACCACGGGTCAGAACCAGCTCGACATTCAAAAGTTGATTGCGTTCATCACGCGTTACACGCGGTTCAACACGCAGAAAGTCCAGCCCGTTGCGGATGGCCAGTCGCTCCATTCGGGCAACGACATTGTCCAACTGGGCCGGGCTGAACACATTACCAGACCTAATATTTTGGATAGCCTCGAATTCGGCAGCGTCGACGCCGTTGACCTCGGACACAACAGTGATATCGCCGAAACGGTACTGAATCCCTTCCTCGACTTGGAACGTGATGAAAAAAGCGTCGCGTTCGCGCGAGAATTCGCTGGTCACACCCGTAGTTTTGAAATCCACATATCCGCGCGACTGATAAAAGTCTTTCAGGACTCGTTTATCAAACTCGATCCGGTCCGGAACGTATGAGTCTTTCTGAACCAGCGCACGCAGAATACCTGCCTGCTTGGTCGCAAGCACCCGGCGCAGACGGCTATCCGAGAACTTCCGGTTGCCAACAAAAGAAAGACGCTCGACTTCGGTGTTCTTGCCCTCGATCACCTCGAACACAAGGTCCACACGATTATTCGCACGGCGGATGATCCGAGGCGTCACACGCGCAGCTAAACGGCCCTGCGCTTGGTACACCTCCACAATGGTCTGAACGTCCTGCTCTGCCGCAGCAGGGCTAAAAACACGGCGCGACTGTGATTTCAACAAAGGAAGAAAGACGCTGTCCTTCACCTTGCGGTTACCTTCGACCGAGACAACGTTGATGGTCGGATATTCGCGCACCTTCACGACAAGCGTGTTTCCACGCGGAACGACCTGTACATCCTCGAAGAGGCCTGACCCCACAAGACGTTGGTATCCGTCGTTCAGCTGTGCGGCGCCAACTGTTTCACCTTGGGCGATTCCCAAATAGGATAGGATGGTCGCAGCTTCGATCCGCTGTGTCCCTTCGATCTCGACGCGACTAAACGAATAAACCTGTGCTTGTGCAGGTGTCGGGGTGGTGGCAGCCCCCCCTGAAATTGCAAGGAAAATAGCCAATCCGCTGCTGTTGGCCAATCCCTTGAGAGTCTTAAACGCAGGTGCACCGGCAACGCTGCCCCACCCCTCAATAAATGCCATAATTCTATCTTTCTTCAGACATCCCAGTACCAACGTGGATAAGGGGTCGCAAACCACTTGTCAAAGTGCGAAACGTCGTGTTTGCAAGGACATGCAGATCAGGCTGAATTACATGACGAAAGCGACCCAATACCCGCACGATCCCGTCCCGACCTTATCGCTTTTTCTCAAAGAGAATTATGGCTTCCCCAAGAGGCACTCCAAAACGCGATACATAGGCGCGATTTAGCAAACGATCATCCGACAGAAGCCACATCCAATCGTCAAAATCGACACGCATGGTGCTACCATCGCGCCCTGGAAGGTCAATTTGATAGGTCCAATTGAAGGTATCGCCCTTTTCGGTCCCGGTGGCTTGCCCCTGCACGCCCGGTGCAGTGCCGACCCAGCTATCCTCTCCGGTTTTTCGCAAGGTCCATGTCCGCTGCTCGGTGCCGCCGTCGGAATAAGTGAAGTCTTCGACCAATGTTAGGGTGCGACCATCCCACGAGCCTGCAATTTCAACATCGAAGCGCCGTTTGACCGTCCCGAACAGATCTTGAAACTGACCACGTGCGACCGTGCGGCCTTCGAAGAATTCTTCAAGGTTCAGCTCGCGATCTGACAAGGTTTCATCAGACAGATCCGGTGCGCCGGAACAGCCCAGAAGCAATGAAAGCGCTGCAATTTTCAGGATCGTCTTCATAGCGGATTCCTTTCAGGTCAATTCACCTCTTGTGGGCGCATTGTCGCGACAAGTTCGGCAGCTTTTAGACCGAATTTACGCAGTTCGGATCGGTTCAGGATTACGCCGCTTTCGGTCAGGTAAAGCCAATCGGTTACGTCCAGCTGATGCCCCCCTGCCTCGTCGGGTAGGACGATCCGGTAATGCATCTGAATGGTGGATCCTGAAACGGTTCCCGTCGCTTGCCCCACGATGTCATCCGCTGTTGCGATGAAGGTCGTATCGCTGGTCTGGGTCAAAAACCACTTACGGCTTTGTTGGCGACCGTTTGAGTATGTGAACTCTTCGCTTAACGTGCCGGTATCGCCCGTCCACTGCCCCTCCATCCGGGCAACAAAGCTGTTGGTAACGCGCCCGTTTGGGCCATAAATCAGCCCTTCGGACAGGATTGTACCGGACAGGTGCTCTTTCAACGAAATTTTCGGGCCCGTATCGGCATAATCGATTGGCGACTGGGCGCGGAAGCTAAGGAAGTAGCTTTTATAGATTAGCGCCACGATGATCAGGATCAGAACGGTGCTTAGCAGTTTCATACGGAATGTTCCTTTGACGGAAGGGTCAGGACAAGGCCGAAGGCCAGAAGTTTCAACAGACAGGGAAGGATCGCATAGGCCAGCGTCAGGGTGGACAACGCACTGGTCGAGTTTTCCGCTCCGGGCACAAAGCCCCGCATTTCCAGCAGCGGCAACACAAGAAACGCAGCCAACGCCAGCCCGAATTTTCCGGCAAAGGACCAGATGCCGAATGCGAGCGAGGCTTGCAGCCCGGCCTGTGTCAGTGCCACCGAAAAAAGCGCAGGCAAGACCACCATATCCGCCCCTAATGCCGCGCCGGACGCAATGCAGATCAGTGCAAACCCCACCGCGTTGCCGGGTGACAGCAGCGCGGCACCTATGAAGCCCAGAATGGCCAGAGGCATGGCGACCATCAGCACCTGTTTGCCACCGAACGTGCGGGCAAGACGCGTCCATACAGGCACGCTAAGCCCTGCGCTGAGAAAAAATAGCACCAGCAATGGGCCAGCAAGCCCGCTCAACATCATTCGATCCTCGACGAAAAACAGAAAAAGCGTCGAGGTGATGGCGACCGGTAAGCTGTTCACCAATGCCAGCAGCAGCAGCCTAACCGCGCCGGACTGCCCAAGGGCGGGCAGCGAAGGGCGCTGCGCAGGAACCACCGGGCGCGTCCAGATGGGCCAGCTCAGCACAGCAGCCACCACCGCCAACACCCCAAGCGCCAGCCCATATGCCGCGTATCCCTGCCCGCCAGCCCCCAAGCCCACCAGTATCGCTGGTGCCATGGCGGCCAAGATGACACCTGCCAGCATCCCACCTTCCCGGAAGGCTGCAAGGCGCAGCAACTCGGACGGCGTCGGTGCTGCGGCCAATGTCGCGCTACGCCCATATAGAAGAATGGACCCAAGGCTATAGGCCGAGAACAACAAGACAAGAATGCCAACCAAAACCGGCAAGCCCCCTGCCCCAGCGGACAGGTTGAACAGAACGGGGAACCCAACGGCCAACCCACCTGCGGCCATCAACGCAAAGCCAAGCTGCGCACGCGGCCAGCGATCAATGACCCAGCCAAGAAGCGGATCCTGCGCGAAATCCACGACGCGGATCACCAAAAGAAGCGTGCCGATTGTGCCCAATCCGATCCCCAAGTCGACCGAGGCAAAACGCGGCAGATGGATGTAAAGTGGTATCCCCGCCGCTGCCAGCATCATGGCGTAAAGACTGACGCGTGGGTACAGCATCACCCGGCCTTCAATGCGCGGGTGAAGGATTTCGAGCGGGTTTTTTCACCCAGAAAGATCTCCATAAACCGGCGCGAGATATTGGGATGATCCAATGTGCAGGTTGCTTGGCCATTCAGCCAGAACCCAATCGTGTTTTTGGCTTTGGCTACAGCGGTGAAACGATCCCCCTTGCGGACGTCTTTGAAGCATCGGGTCAACCCATCGCGCACATCAATCGCACCGCCGGTGCGCTTCAGCTCTCGCATCGTGCTTTCCACCAGATCGAACTGGGTCAGGTTGCGGCGATATCGCAATTCAAGCGCGAAGGGCTTTGCCCAATCCAGCGCAGCCCCACCCGGTGTAAACAGACGCGCATCGTACAGCGGAAATCCGAGATAGCGAAACGTGGCTTCGCCGCGCAACGATGACCCCGGAAGTTGCGGCGCGGATTGCGCACAGGCAGCAATCGGCGCTGTGACCAACAAAAGCACAAGCGCAATCTTCCGCATGGCCAGCGGCATCAATGCGCCCTTGCCTATGGGATGCAGGTTACGCATGAGCCAGCTCCACCTGCACGACATTAGTGTGGCCGACCGCGAACGACGCTGCACAGATCTCTAGATAATATTGCCAGTTGCGAAAGAAGTTCTCGCCGTATCCCATGCTCAGGATACGTTTTTGCTGTGCGGCTAGCCGTTCGGCCCAAATTCGACAGGTTCGGGCATAATCCAAACCAAAAGCAAAGTTGTCACGTACCCGAAGCCCCGCGCGCTTTGCCTGATCAGCGATCACCTGATCAGACAGCAGCATCCCGCCGGGAAACACATATTGCCGAATATAATCCGACGACGTTTGATAGGTCGGGAAAAAGCTATCGCGCACGGTAATGGCTTGCACCAGCGCCCGTCCACCGTCCGCCAGCGCAGTTTTCAGCATTTGAAAATAACTGGGCCAATATCGTTCGCCCACGGCCTCGATCATCTCGATCGAGACGATATTGTCGTATTTCCCTTGAATATCGCGATAGTCGCGCAACTGAATATCGGCCCGCCCGTCCAGGCGGCATTCAGCATAGCTGTGCTGGTTGCGCGAAATGGTAACGCCAGTCACATCCCGACCTTCGGACACGGCGTGCTCGGCGAAACCGCCCCAACCACAGCCGACCTCAAGAACCCGCGATCCATTTCCCAACCGTGACAGAGCGCGGGCATTCTTGCGGGACTGCGCGCGGGTTAGATCATCATCTGAGCTGTTGAACAGGCCCGAGGAATAGGTCATCCCCTCGTCCAGCCACAACGCATAGAACTCGTTCCCGACATCATAATGCGACCGGATGTTCTTGCGCGATCCCCGCCGCGAATTCGCACGCAAAATAGTATCGACCATACGAAACTTGGCTTTGTTCAAAGGGCTTGCGTGATCATAGCTGCCCAAATGCTCGCGGTTCCTCATGGCCATGGCCATCAAACCCTCGACAGATGGCGTATCCCAAAGACCCTGAACATAGGCTTCGCCCAGCCCGACCTGTCCATGCGCCGCCATCGCCGAGATCGCAGACCAGTCGCGGATCACCATTTCAGCCTCATCCCCCTTATCGCCAAAGCGATAGGTCTCGCCTTCGGGGGTGCGCAGGGTTAGGCGGCCGTCATGCAGGCGCGTGCATGTTGACAGGAACTCGCGTTTCAAGGCTTTGGTCGTAAGGCGCATGATCGGTCCTTTCTATATGTAGTGTGTCAGTCAACGCGCGCACTATGCGGATCGCGCTGGCAATGCCATCTTCGTGAAAGCCGTGGCGGTTATAGGCGCCGGCAAACCATGTGCGGTTTTGGCCCTGCATCTTGCGAATGGCCAGCTGCGCACGAAGGGCTGCTTTGTCGAAGATCGGATGATCAAATTCGACCTCGTCATAGATCGCGTCCGAGGTGATCGGGGTCGACGGGTTCAAGGTGACGAACATGGGGTCGTCATCTGGAATATTCTGCAACCGGTTCATCCAATAGGTAACGCCAATATCCCCTTTTTGCGAACGATAGGACCAACTGGACCAAGCTTTACGTCGCTTGGGCATCTGGCTGGTATCGCAATGCAACACGGCTTTGTTTGGTTGATACCGGATCGCACCAAGGGCCCGTTCTTCATCCATAGTTGCACCGGTCCCAAGGATCTTCAGCGCTTGGTCTGAATGACAGGCAAAAATCACTTGATCATAGGTCTCGGCCCCCTGCCCTTGAATTGCGACCGTCACGCCATCCTTCGATCGCGTGACGTTGTCGACCGGAGATCCCATGCGGATGTCACACCCGCGTGCACGTAAGGCGGTTTCGATCCGACGGACATATTCGATGCTACCGCCTTTGACGGTCCACCATTGATGCTCGCCCATGCCGGCCAACAGCGCATGGTTGCGGAAGAACTGAACCAGAGATTTTGCCGGGAACTGGTCGATACTGTCCACCGGGGTCGACCAGATCGCACCGCACATAGGCATCAGATACTTGTTGCGAAACCAATCGCTTAACCGAAGTTCATGTACCAGTTCACTGATGGTCATGTCGTCCGATGTGGCGGTGCTTTCTGCATTTCTGCCAAACTTCAGAATATCCGCGATCATCTTGTAATAGCGCGGCCGCAGCAGATTACGGCGCTGCGCTGTGATGGCGCTGATCGTGTTCAGGCCGTATTCCAACGCGCCATCATCGATACTGGCACCAAAGCTCATCTCACTTTTGGTCACCGGCACATCAAGCTCGTTAAACAGGCGCGTAAGATATGGATACGTCACATAGTTAAAGACGATAAATCCCGTATCCACTGGCTGATCCCCACGCTTCCCCGCCAGCACAGTGCGCGCATGCCCCCCCAAACGCGGAGCCGCTTCGATCAAAGTAACGTCATGGTGCGGGGTCAGATAATAGGCAGCAGAAAGGCCTGATATCCCTGCGCCAATAACTGCAATTTTCTGGCGTGTTCCCTGAGCATGGTCAAACATTGAGACCTCATTTTCTTGTGTTTCTTAGGGGGATTACGCAGCCGGATCGTGTTCAGATCACATTGCATGAAAATTTATTCTGAAGACGGTAATGCGTCGCGCGTGCTAAATTCGAGAAAAAGGTGATCCATTCCACCAGCACGCGCGTAATACCCTTAAGATGCTAGACCACATTCAAGCCACAACCCTTCATGCCCGTCTCGGCAATCTGAAAAACGCCTTTCGCTATGGTGTTGATTTCGTGCTGACGGACCTGTCCGGCCCACACCCTGCTGTGTTGTCCATGGATCGGTTCAATCTATGGTCTCTGCGGTCTCGCCACCACGGTGGTGCGCGGGGCGATGGTCACGGTGTGGTGTGGTTTCGTGACCAACTGGCGGCGCGGCAGTTCCCTGTCGAACGCGCCACATTGTATCTGCTCACTCAGCCCAGCTTTCTATGGTTTCACTTCAACCCGGTCAGTTTCTGGATTGCCGTTATCGACGATCAGCCCTGCGCATTCATCGCTGAAGTGAACAGCACTTTTGGACAGCGGCATTGCTATTTCTGTGCACATTCCGATTTCCGCCCGATCCAGCCAGCAGACAAGCTTGAGGCCAAGAAACTTATGCATGTCTCGCCCTTCCAGAAAATCGAAGGGCGCTACCTGTTCAACTTTGAACTTTCAAACACTCGCGTAAATATCCGTATTTCTTACGAGAACAAGGGTCAGGGCGTATTGGCAACCCTTCAGGGGCCTCGCAAACCCGCCACCAATGGATCGCTTCTGTGGGCTGCCACCCGCCGCCCTTTCGGCGCCGCGCGTGTGGTTGCGCTGATCCACTGGCAAGCAGCTATCCTGTATCTGAAACGTGCGCCCTTCTTGAAAAAACAACCCGCCCCCGAGCCTCTGGTCTCGGACGGGCATACCGTGGATGCGTCGGGAAAATGAGAAAATTTGCAGGAAAAACCCTATGGCTGGTCGGTGCCAGCGAAGGTTTAGGGCGCGAGATTGCTCGCAAGCTGGATGCAAAAGGCGCACGTGTCATTCTTTCTGCTCGCAATGCAAAGCGAATTGAAGCGCTGGCAAGCGAACTGACACATGCCACCGCCCTGCCGTTGGATGTCACTGACTTACCTTCCGTGCGCGCAGCCGCAGCCAAGATCCCGCATCTCGATGGCGTTATCTATAACGCGGGCACCTATGATCCGATGCATACGTCAGATTGGGACACAGAGGCCGCATTGCGCATGGTGGATGTGAATTTCAAAGGCGCGCTGCATGTGTTGGGCGAAGTCACGCCCCGTTTTCTGGCGCAGGGATCGGGCGACATCACCCTGATCGGATCTTTGGCTGGATATCGCGGTCTACCGGCCTCGATCGGGTATAGCGCCAGCAAATCCGCGCTTATCAGCTTGGCTGAAACCATGCGCTTTGATCTGCGCGGTTCGGGCGTCGCTGTACGTATCGTCAATCCCGGCTTTATTAAAACGCGCCTGACGCAAAAGAACAGTTTTCAGATGCCAATGCTTATGGAGGCTGATGCCGCGGCGGATAAGGTACTGGCCGCAATGCGCAAACGCCGCTTTCGCACCGATTTCCCGGCCCCTTTTTCGTGGGTCATTCGCCTTGTGCAGCACTTGCCGGATTTTGTTGTCTATCGCGGTCAATAACCCCAAAGACACGAAAAAACGGCGCGGCTATTGATAACCGCGCCGCAGGTGTGGTGCCCGACCTGATCGTCGAACACCGGGGGGCTCAGTGACATGCTGGGCGTTTACCGGGCAACAGAACCTTATCGACAACATGGATCACACCGTTATCTGCCATGATATCGGCAATGATGACGTTCGCGGATTCACCTGTTCCGTCTGCAATCGACACACCACCGGACCCAGCGGTGATGCACAGACGTTCGCTGGCCAAGATCGGTTTGAAATAGTTAGAGCCTGCGGGGATCATACCCGCTGTCAATTTGCGGTCGTCCACATGATACAGCAACACATTGGTCAGCTGCCCTTTGTTTTCTGGCTTCAGAAGCGTTTCAACCGTTCCATCAGGCAGTGCGGCGAAGGCATCGTTGACAGGAGCATAGACGGTGAAAGGCCCCGGTCCCGACAGTGTTTCGGCCAACCCAGCGGCCTGAACGGCGGCAACCAGCGTGGTAAAACGCTCGTCCCCGGCGGCAATTTCGACGATGTTTTTTGCATGAGAAACCCCAGCAGATACAACAAGTGCGGCAGCAGCCAGTGTGGTTTTCAGAACGGTTTTCATTGCGAATTCTCCCTTGTTTGAACTTGGTTCGTATGAGGGATACGCGGACGTTAACCATGCGGTTCACATCCTCACGCTTTCGTGTTTAAGTGTGATCCTTAAAGTCCTGTTTAAAATGAAAAAACCGCCACTCGAGGTGGCGGTTTTTCTGTCATTTTCTGTACCTGTCAAATTCGAAATAGCGGCTGTAAAAGCCTGGGTATTAAGGCATGAAAACGCAAAGGCGCGTCAGTCGCTGCAAGACAGATACAGGGAATATCACCCCCAGCGATCGGCGTATGATCCAACGTTTCATCTGCCACCTCAAGATCACCCACACCAAACGTGCCGGTTTCGTCATGGAAGCTGCCCTGAAGTACCAATGTCAGCTCAAGCCCATTATGACCGTGATCCGGCACCGCTTGCCCGGGAGGGATATACAAAAGCCGCACAGATCCGGAACGATCCGCCTGGATAATATCCTGACGCACCCCCATACCAAGCTTCTTCCACTGTGGCGCACGCCCCTTAAGCGCCTGCACCAGCGGTCCGGGAAAGATGCCATCGGCCTCGAATACGGGATCGGGGATTACAACATCGTCCAGCATCGCCAAAGTCGCCGACTTAAGCCCGTCGGTTAGCGCGGTGCATTGCGTGTCTTCCAGCACAAGCCCACCAACCGCTTGATGTGCCTCGAGGCTTGCACGACAGGTTGCGCACATCGAGATGTGAGCTGCAACGACAATTGCAAACGGGTGCGGCAACGTACCCGCAGCATAAGCCGCAAGCATACTGTCTGGTGTGTGATGGGTGATACCACTCATCGGCTCAAATCCTTCAACTCGTGTCTTAACCGCTCCAACCCCAGTCGGATGCGGGATTTGATTGTCCCCAATGGAAGCCCGGTCTGAGTGCTGATTTCTTGATGTGTCAACTCGCCCAAATAGGCCTTTTCTATGATCGCACGCTGATCGCAATTCAGTGTGCTCAGCGCTTTGCGCAGAAGTCCGGCCTCTTGTTCGACGGCCATGATCTGTCCTGCGTCCGGTTCTAACCCCGGCTCTTCTTTCAGCGCCTCAGGAACCGGGCGATTCTCCTTGCGCATCACATCAATCTGGCGATTGCGCGTGATCTGATAAATCCAGGCGGACACCTGCGCCCGGTGCGGGTCAAACGTCTCGGCCCGGCGCCACACTGTTAACATGACATCCTGCACGACCTCTTCCGCTTGTGCGGCAGACGTTCCGGTGCGCATGACAAACCCTTTCAGGCGCGGCGCAAAATGGTCAAATAAAGCCGCAAACGCTGCTTTATCCCTTTTGTCGCGCACCGCGATCATCCACTGGGTTTCTTGCGACAGCCCCTGTTCTTCTTTCGACACAATATGCCTTTCGGAAAGCGTGAAGCCTTCGTGCCGCCGACTAGTCCGGCGTGAAATATTCAACTCTTGTGTCAACATACCCCTGTTACGGGGCATCACAAAGCATGGATCATTTTTTTCTGTCGGTGTGCCGGAAACCGAGTTCTCAGGGGCTTTTATCGCGCGCTTTGGCTTCTTTGACCTTCACTGCAAGATCCTGCGCGATGGCAAAGGCCCCTTTGATCTTGTCCGAGGTTTTGCGCCAGTCGCGCCGCACCACGATCTTGTTGTCGCGGACTTTTGCCAACCCATTCTGGGCCTGAATGAACTCGACCAACCCAACCGGAGACGCGAATTTGTCGTTATGGAACTGGATGGTTGCGCCCTTAGGACCGCCATCCAGTTTCGCAATGCCTGCGCGTTTACACATGCCCTTGATGCGCACGATCAGCATCAGGGTGTTTACCTCTTTCGGAAGCGGGCCGAAACGGTCGATCAGCTCGGCGGCGAACCCTTCTAGCTCGACCTTCTTGGACAGCGACGACAGGCGGCGATACAGACCCAATCGCACATCAAGGTCTGGCACATAAGTGTCTGGGATCAATACGGGAACACCAAGGTTGATCTGCGGTGCCCAGCTGCTGTCCGCATCCGACAGGCCTTCCAGCTGTCCAGATTTGATCTTCGATATCGCCTCTTCCAGCATCTGCTGGTAAAGCTCGTACCCCACTTCGCGCATCTGGCCGGATTGCTCTTCCCCGACAAGATTGCCCGCCCCGCGAATGTCCAGGTCCTGACTTGCCAGCGTGAACCCTGCCCCAAGCGTATCCAGAGACCCCAGAACGCGCAGACGCTTTTGCGCTGTTGGGGTCAACGGCACGCGGGGTTTGGTCGTCAAATAGGCATAGGCGCGCGTCTTTGATCGCCCGACCCGACCGCGGATCTGGTAAAGCTGTGCCAACCCGAACATATCTGCGCGATGCACGATCATCGTGTTGGCCGTGGGAATATCAATGCCGCTTTCCACGATGGTTGTTGCCAGCAGCACGTCATATTTGCCGTCATAGAAGGCGTTCATGCGGTCATCCAGCTCGCCTGCGGCCATTTGGCCATGCGCGGTGACGAAGCTGACCTCGGGCACCTGATCTTTCAAGAAAGCCTCGATATCCGGGATGTCTTTGACGCGCGGAACCACATAGAAGCTTTGACCGCCGCGATAGTGTTCGCGCAACAACGCCTCGCGGATGGTCACCCCATCAAATTCCGACACATAGGTGCGGATCGACAGGCGGTCGACAGGCGGCGTGCCAATGATCGACAGATCCCGCACCCCGGACAAAGACATCTGCAACGTGCGTGGGATCGGAGTGGCCGACAGCGTCAGCACATGCACATCCGAACGCATTTCCTTAAGGCGCTCTTTATGGCTAACGCCAAAGCGTTGTTCTTCATCAACAATCAGCAGGCCGAGGTTCTCGAACCGCACATCTTTCGCGAGCAATGCATGAGTACCCACGACGATATCCATCGTGCCGCGTGACATGCCATCCCGTGTACGCTTGGTTTCGGCCTGCCCAACAAAACGCGATAGCTGCCCGACATTAATCGGAAAGCCCCGGAACCGTTCCGAGAAGCTTTTGAAATGCTGGCGTGCCAGCAGCGTTGTTGGCGCGATCACCGCGACCTGCTGGCCGGACATGGCCGCGACGAAAGCCGCACGCATTGCAACTTCGGTTTTTCCAAAGCCCACATCACCGCAAATCAGACGATCCATTGGTCGACCCGAGCCCAGATCCTCGATCACGTCTTCAATGGCAGACAATTGATCATCGGTTTCCTGATACGGAAAACGGGCCGAGAACTCCTCCCACGCATGATGCGGGGCTTCCAGCAGCGGCGCTTTGCGCAGCTCGCGTTCAGCAGCCAAACGGATCAGTTTATCCGCGATCTCGCGGATGCGTTCTTTCAGCTTGGCTTTCTTGGCCTGCCATGCCCCGCCACCCAGCTTGTCCAGAAGACCTGTATCGGCCCCAAACTTCGACAGCAGCTCGATGTTTTCAACGGGGACGAACAGGCGATCCCCGCCTGCATACTCCAGTGCCAGACATTCATGCGGAGCACCCATCGCGGTGACAGTTTCCAGCCCGTTATACTTGCCAACGCCGTGATCGACATGAACGATCAGGTCACCCGGCGATAGGCTTTGCGCTTCGGTCAGAAAGTTCTCAGCGCGGCGTTTCCGTTTGGGCGCGCGGATCAGGCGATCCCCCAGAACGTCTTGTTCTGAGATCACGGTCAGGCCCGGCCCCTCGAACCCATGTTCCAGCGCCCAAACCGCCAAATAGATGCCAGAGCTGTCATCCGGCACGTCGCGATAATTTGTGATCACATCACTTGTGATCACGCCTTCATCTGACAACAGACCCTGCAGACGCTCGCGCGCGCCTTCCGAGTATGAGGCGACGATCACCGGGGCATCGCGCTTTGCCTCAATATGATCCGCTAGTGATTTGAAAAGGTTTATATTCTCTTGCTGGCGCTCGGGGGCAAAATTGCGCCCAATGCGCCCACCTCCGTCGATAGCGCCTGCACCTGTGGGTTGGGGCAGCGCGGACAGCTGGACGACACGCCGCCCGTCTAATGCCGTCGCCCATGCAGGATCATCCAGATAAAGCAAATCCGGCGGACAGGGTTTATAAACGCTGTCCATTCGGTTTTTCGCATTCATCGCGATCTTGCGGGTCTCATATTGATCGGTGATCGCGTCCCATCGCGCCAGACGCGCCGGGTCCAGCCCATCATCCAACATGACGGACGCGTCAGGCACATAATCAAAGAGCGTTTCCAGTTCTTCGTGAAAGAACGGAAGCCAATGCTCGATCCCTTGATGTTTCCGCCCGGCCGAGACGGCTTCGTAAAGGGGATCATCTGAACCAGCGGCGCCAAACTCGATCCGATAGTTTTGCCGGAAGCGCGTGATGGCGGTTTCATCCAAAATGACCTCAGAGACCGGAGCCAGCTCGATCCCTTTCAGGCTTTCCGTCGTACGCTGCGTGGCGGGATCAAATCGGCGCACGCCGTCCAGAACGTCGCCAAACAGGTCCAAACGAACCGGGCCGCTTTCACCCGGCGGGAAGATGTCAATGATCCCCCCCCGCACAGCGAAATCACCGGGTTCCATCACCGTCGGCGACTGCGCAAACCCCATACGCACAAGAAACGCACGCAGCGCATCAACATCAAGCAGCTGATCCACCTGCGCAACAAAGCTGGCTTGCGCCAATGTTGACCGGGCAGGCAAGCGCTGCGTGACCGCGTTTAGCGTCGTCAGAAGCACGAACCGACCAGAAATCTGCCCCGTGGCAAGCCCTGCCAGTGTGGCCATACGTGCCGCCGACACATCGGCATTGGGCGACAGACGATCAAAGGGAAGACAATCCCATCCGGGAAAGCTGATACAGACCACATCCGGCGCAAAGAACTGCAACGCAGCCTGCATGGATGCCAGCCGCTTTTCATCCCGCGCCACATGCACCACCGGTCCACCCGCACGGTCCAGCTCTTTCACCAAAAGTGTCGCGTCAAAGCCCTCGGGGGCGCCAGAAAGAACAAGTTTATTCATGCGGCGGATGTATCCGTGCGGTTAAGGCGGTGCAAGGGCTGGTCAGGCTATCGAAGGACGCCGTAGCTAAGAATGTGAAACATCCCCCAAGTCGATGTTACCGCAATCGAGATCATACCGATGATCTGGATTGCCAGACGGTGACGGCCCAGGCGATCCCGGAGTTCTTTCCCCTTAAGATCTGCACTACGGATTCTACCCGCTGTACGCACGGACAGAAACGCAACAAGGATCATCGGAAGAAGAAGAAGAAACACCGCCTGCGCGAATTCCATCCCATACCAGAACCCCAAGATTCCTAAAGACGTAAGCAGAGCAGATGTCGTGGCAATCAACCCGATTCCAGATTGCTCGGACAGAGACAGCAAACGGTTGCAACTCACCCGAGCGATCGCCTCGAGATCCTCTTGTGCCTGCCCTTCATGCCTTGCTGCGCGGTGCACCAAATCGTAAGGAACCCCCAATACCCAGTGGCTTGCAATCGACCAAGCCACGGCAAGCGCTATCCAATACCACAGGTTGGAAAAAGACCGCATATCAATTACTTCAAAAACAGTTGCGTAGAGATCCAAACGGCGGTCCTTCATCATTGCGAAATGTGGCTCACCCTAACGCCGGGGCAAACTGGATGCCAGACGGTATCACAGGAAATCCGGACAAATTGCAGACTTGTGATGATACGCCTCACGTGGCACTTAAGCTCAGATAGATGTTTAGCCCGCATGCCCCAATTGGCAGCTGCACAGGAGAGCCACGTGAGCCGCACCCCTCAGCCCAACACCATCGCCCCCTTCCCCGCAATGCGCCTGCGCCGCACAAAGTCATCCGGCGCGTTGCGTGATCTTGTGCGGGAGAATACGCTGACCGTGGCCGATCTGATCTGGCCGGTTTTCGTGGTTGAAGGCGAGAATGTTGCCCAAGAGATCCCGTCGATGCCCGGAGTCGTGCGGAGATCGGTGGATCTGGTGGTAAAGGCCGCAAAAGAGGCACGCGCACTGGATATCCCTGCGATTTGCATATTTCCATATACTGACCTCGCACTGAAGACCGAACGCTGTGAAGAGGCGTGGAACCCTGACAACCTGTCGAACCGCGCCATTCGTGCGATCAAGGCGGAAGTTCCCGATATTGCTGTGATGACCGACATTGCGCTGGACCCCTACAACGCCAATGGCCATGACGGAATTGTTCGCAACGACGAGATTGTAAATGACGAAACGGTAGCGGCATTGGTCAAAATGGCACTGGCGCAGGCTGAAGCGGGCGCTGATATCCTTGGGCCGTCGGACATGATGGATGGCCGCATCGGCGCGATCCGCACCGCGATCGAGGCCGCTGGGCATCACAACGTGACCATCATGAGCTATACCGCCAAATATGCCAGCGCTTTCTATGGCCCGTTCCGTGATGCAGTTGGGGCGTCTAGCGCCTTGAAAGGTGATAAGAAAACCTATCAAATGGATCCGGCCAACAGCGACGAAGCCATGCGCCTGGTCGAGCGCGATCTGCGCGAGGGCGCTGATATGATCATGGTGAAGCCCGGCATGCCCTATCTGGATATCTGTCGTCGAGTGAAGGACAGTTTTGGCGTGCCAACCTTCGCTTATCAGGTCTCGGGTGAATACGCGATGATGATGGCCGCTGCGCAAAACGGCTGGTTGGACGGCGATAAGGTGATGGCCGAAAGTCTGATGGCATTCAAACGCGCAGGTTGTGACGGAATTCTGACCTATTTCGCCCCGCGTATGGCGCGGATTCTGGCTGGAAACTAACCAATCTCATGCCTCAGGCGAATTTTTGCGGGCGCACATACTTATTGGTGACACCGCCTGCACACTCCGCTATATTTTGTGCTAGGCGGACATAGATCTGCGTTCGAGCAACCCGGTCGCTCCCCGTTTGTGGCATAGCGTCCCAGCATGAGGCACAAAGGCAAAGACATGCAAAACTCAATTCTTTCTCGCCGCGGTTTTCTGGTCGGCGTTGGCGGCGCAAGCGTGGCGCTTGCCGCCTGTGACAACAGCATTGGATCGAGTGGTGGCGCGAAGATCGACGCGCGCGTAAACAGTACCCTAAGCTATCTGTACGACCGTTATCCAGGCACACGGCAATTGGCTGAAAAGTCCAATGGTCAACTGGTCATGCCCTTGGTGACAGAGGCTGGCTTCGGATTTGGCGGCGCTTATGGACGTGGCGCGCTGCGCATCAACGACGTTACTGTCGATTACTACTCGCTGACACAAGCCAGTGCGGGTCTGCAAATCGGCGCTCAGCAATATGCACATGTACTGTTCTTTATGACGAACAATGCTTTGCAGGGTTTCCGCTCAAATGCCGGATGGGTTGCGTCAGCCGATGTGAAATACGCCTTCCAGAACGAAGGCGACCGCTTGACTGCAGATACCATCACCACGACCTCGCCGGTTGTTGCTGTGGTGTTCGGTCAGACGGGTCTTATTGCTGGTGCCGCTATCGAGGGCGCGAAATATTCGCGGATCATCCCCTAAATCAACTTAGGTCGTCAAACTTGCAAAGGGCGGCTTGAAGCCGCCCTTTTTCGTTTAGTCCAAGGCGCGCAACCGCTTGATCAGGCTAGAGGTATCCCAACGCCCGCCGCCCAGCTTTTGCACGTCCTTGTAAAATTGATCGATCAGCGCTGTTGTCGGAAGGCTGACACCGTTTTCATTGGCAGTTTCCAGACAGATACCCAGATCCTTGCGCATCCAGTCCACAGCGAACCCGTGGTCGAAATGGTCGTCTGCCATGGTCTGGTGCCGATTGACCATCTGCCAACTGCCTGCGGCACCGCCCTGGATCACGTCGACCACCTCGCGAATATCCAGACCGGCCTTCTCGGCGAAGTGCAGCCCTTCTGACAAGCCCTGTACAAGCCCTGCGATACAGATCTGGTTGACCATCTTGGTCAGCTGCCCTGCACCGCTGTCTCCAAGGCGCTTCACCGTTCGACCGTAGCATTGCATGATCGTCTCAGCGGACAGATACGCGTCCGGGTCCCCGCCACACATGACAGACAGAACTCCGTTTTCAGCACCAGCCTGACCGCCGGACACCGGTGCATCCACGAACGAGACACCTGCGGCTTTCGCCTGATCATACAGTTCGCGCGTCACAGCAGCCGAAACCGTCGTGTGATCGACAAAGATCGCGCCTTCACGCATGCCAGCCAGCGCGCCATCCGCGCCCAGAACGACAGACCGCAGATCGTCATCGTTGCCGACACAGGCCATCACAAAATCCGCACCTTCTGCGGCTTCGCGTGGGGTGACAGCCCACTTGCCGCCATGCGCGTTCGCCCACGCCTGGGCCTTAGTGGCGGTACGATTATACACCGTGACATCATGCCCTTGCGCCACAAGATGGCCCGCCATGGGATATCCCATCACGCCTAAGCCCAAAAACGCACATTTTGTCATACCAAGACCCTTTCGTTGAATTCCCGTTCAGTTCACAGTAGTTACCGCTCACGTAGGTAAGTTCAACCAGCGTTTCAGGCATATAGACAGAATCTGGGATTGAGTATGGGCAGAATTATTCTGTGGATGATCCGCGGCATCGCCGCCTTGGTGGTGATAGCGGTCCTGCTGTCGGGGATGGTCTATTATCTGGCCTCGCAATCTCTGCCTGACTATGACGTCACACGCGAAACACCCGGCATCACTGCCCCCGTCGAAATTGTGCGCAACAACGCCAATATCCCCCATATTCTGGGCGAGAATGATAGCGATGTATTCTTCGGTCTTGGCTATGCGCATGCGCAGGACCGGCTGTGGCAGATGATCATCATGCGCCGCACCGTCCAAGGCCGCCTGTCCGAGGTCTTCGGGCGTCGTACGTTGAAAACGGACGAGCTGCTGCGACGGCTGGATCTGTACAATTTGGCGCGCGCGTCGCTTGAGTATCAAGATGACGACACCAAGATGGCGCTAGAGGCCTATGCATCAGGTGTGAATGCCTATCTGTCGCGCGTGAATACCGAGGCCCTGGGGCGTGGTGCCCCCGAATTCTTTTTGTTTTCAAACGAGATCTCGCCGTGGCAACCCGCCGACAGTCTAGCCATCCTGAAATTGATGGGCCTGCAATTGGCAGGCCATCTTGAAGACGAGGTTCTGCGCGCGCGCGTGTCCCTGACACTGCCTGAAGATCGTGTACGCGACATCCTGCCAGACATGCCTGGGCATGGTATTGCGGCGCTGCCCGAATACGCATCATTCTTTGATCAAGCGGCCCCGCAATTCGCAAGCCTAGGTGAACAGGATCGTCCCGCCATGTGGCCCAGCCCACGTCGTGGATTCGCAGGCGCGTCGAACGGATGGGCAGCAGCCCCCACACGCTCGGCTGCGGGTGGCACGCTTCTGGCAAACGACCCGCATCTGGGTTTCTCGGCGCCCGCGATCTGGTATCTGGCGCGGCTTGAATTGCAAACCGGAGGCGTCATTGGTGGCACCATCCCGGGAATGCCCCTGATCCTGGCCGGGCGGAGCGACAGCTTCGGATACGGCATCACCTCATCCTATCTGGACGATCAAGATTTGCATCTTGAACAGTTGAACCCGGACAATCCCGACGAAATACGCACGCCTGATGGCTTCACCCCGATCACCACACGCGCCTCGATCGTGCGCATCAAGGATGAGGCCCCGATTACTCTGACGCTGCAATGGACACCAAACGGTCCGATCCTTCCGCCTGAAATGTATGATCTTGGCCTGATCACGCCAGTCGGCCACGCGATGTCGCTGTCCTGGACGTTGTTGACCGAAAAGGACCGCTCGATGAGCGCAGGCATCGGCTTGATGCGTGCGAAAACAGTGATGGAAGGCATCGCAGCGGGTGCCGATTACGTCGCCCCCAGCCAGACCTTGACCATGGTCGACAAAGACTCGATTGCCATGAAGGTGATCGGCGTTATGCCCGGCCGCAATCCGCGCAACCAAACGCAGGGCCGTATCCCAAGCCCGGCCTGGAACGCAGTAAACCTTTGGGGCACACCGCTGAGCTATAGCGCGAACCCCAAATTTGTGCAGCCGACGGGCGGGATTGTCGGCAACACCAACAACAAGATCATCGACCGCCCCTTCCCCGAGCACATGAGCTTCAATTGGGGCGACAGCCAGCGCATCCAACGCTGGCAGCGCCTGATGCAAGCCCGCGAGGTGCACACGCGCGATAGCTTCATCGAAGCACAGCTGGATACCGTCTCGGTGACCGCGCGTACGTTATTGCCGCTGGTGGCTGCAGATCTTTGGTTCACTGGCGAGGCCGCGCCCGCCGGCACGCAAGATCGAAATCGCCAAGATGCGCTAACATTGCTTGCCAACTGGAATGGCGAGATGAACGAGCATATGCCCGAACCCCTGATCTATTCTGCATGGATGCGCGCGCTTCAAAGCCGACTGATCCGCGACGAGTTAGGACCGCTCGCCACGGCTTTCAAACATGTCGACCCAGTCTTTGTCGAGCGTGTGTATCGTGATGTAGATACCGCATCGGTTTGGTGCGACGTCATCCAGTCGGCTGCGCGCGAAACCTGCTCTGACATTGCACTTGTTGCGCTGGACGACGCGCTTTTGTGGTTGTCCGAGAATGCACGCGGCAAACAGGAAAGCTTGCGCTGGGGGGACTATCATCTGGCCGTTCACAAACATGCAACGTTGGGCGAGGTTCCGTTTCTGAAATGGTTCGTGAATATCCGCCAATCAACATCCGGCGGTGACAATACCCTGCTACGCGGTTTGACGTCGGGTGTTGGCAAAAACCCTTTTCAGAACGTACATGGCGCAGCCTATCGCGGGATCTATGATTTCTCGGATCCGGACAGCTCGCTTTTCGTGATCTCGACCGGGCAATCCGGCCACCCCCTGTCACGTCACTACGACGATTTAGGAGAGCTTTGGCGCCGTGGAGAATTCACCCCAATGTCACTGGATCCTGAATTGGCGCGAGCGGCAGCCGTTGGGATAACGCACCTGATTCCAATAAATTAGGGATTTGGGCCGTCAGAAAACACCCGTTTAGATATAGCAATCAAACCTCGGCTTGGTACTCGCCCTATCCCAAGTTGTTTCTGAGGAAGTTTACGCTAGGGCAACGTTGACCGATCATAGTGGAAAGCTATTTTTTCTGCACCTGCAAAGTGAGGTAATTATGGCAACGTTTATCGCTAACGGCTCAGACATTCTTAGTAACCCAAACGTTTCTTCGAACAGCAGCGGGGGACAAGATGGCGCAGGTCAGATGACCGTCCAAGGCGGTCAACAGATCTTTCCTGATGAGTATCTGGTCGAGTTCGAAGTTCAGGATGTCCTTCCCTCGGGCGAGTTTGATGGCCAAACCAAGTTCGTCAAAGTTACAGTATATGCGTCTGTCGCCGATTATAACGCGGGAAATGCGACCTATACGTATAACCCGCAAAACCCCGGACAATGGGCAAACGTTCAGTCATCAGTCGATGGCATCGGTGACAGCTATGTTCGCTTCAACGCGAACGTGCTTGTCTCATCTGATCCCAATGCGCCCTCGCTGAATACCATTTTCGTGGCACCCGGCAGCAACGTTGCGAACACCCCGAATATGGTCTTCGATCACCACACGGATATCGACTATGATAACGACGGGTCCATTGATGCAAATACGACAGAAGACGGAAACGGCTTCTTCAATATCGCGAACTCGCAAGTGGTATGCTTTACCAACGGAACTTTCATTCAGACGCCAGCTGGGGAGCGCCCAATTGAAACCCTGAAAAAAGGGGATTGGGTCACCACAGCAGATAATGGCCCGCAAAGAATCCTCTGGATTGGTGGGCAACCCGTTCATCGAAATCTTCTGAAATTGGTTCCCAAGTTGCGCCCTATCCTCATTCCAGAAGGTGTTCTTGGCGCGACAAGACGAACACTGGTGTCGCGACAGCACGCAATTCTCGACAGTGATCAAAGCCGTTTGGTGAGAGCCATCCGAATGACCAAAAAAACCGGCAGCAGAATGCGCATAGCCAATGGGGTACGAGAGGTCACCTATTTCCATATCCTTTTCGAAAACCATGAAGTCATTTTTGCCAATGGCGTCGCTTCGGAAAGCTATTTCCCCGGAAATCAAGCGCTTCGTATGCTCACTCCGCGCCTGCGCCGTCAAGTATACGAGATATTCCCGCGCCTTTCGCAGACCCTGAACGGCAGGCAAGATGTACATGACGTCTATGGGGCACATGCACGGCCCATGCTGTAAACGCCGCTAACGCAGCGCCTTTGTTGCAAGAACAACTCGAACGCAGATCGATCCCAGCCCAACCCGTATGGGTAATTGCGGCGTTCTTTTCCCCTTATTCTTGTCCTACCCCCTTCGTTACATCAGCCCAACTGATCAACAAACGCGAATGGGGGGATGTCATGGATAACGTCTCGCAAGGAATGAGTTGGCTACAGGCCAACACACTGAACGTCGTATATGTCGTCGCCATCGCAATTGCGGCGTATTGGCTGGCAAGTTTGGTGAAGCGGCTGATTATCAGCTTTGGCCGCAGCCATGAAGCGCTGGACGAGACTCTGTTCCATTTTCTGGGGTCGATCGCCCGGTATGCGGTTTTGGCCTTCGCGGGCCTTATGGTTCTGGATCGCTTTGGCATCCAGACCACATCGCTTGTCGCCATTCTGGGCGCGGCGGGTCTGGCCGTTGGGCTGGCCCTGCAGGGCACACTTTCAAGCCTTGCGGCAGGAATTATGTTGATCTTGTTTCGCCCGTTTAAAGTTGGTGATTTCGTCGACGCTGCGGGTACGTTCGGCAAGGTGGACGCAATCACGCTGTTCACCACGGACATGATCACATTCGACAATCAGCACATCATTATTCCGAACTCCGAGATCTGGGGTGCCAAGATCATCAACCACTCGCACCACGCGATCCGTGGGGTGGATCTGACGGCATCCGTGGCCTATGGAAGCGACATCAAAAAGGTCAAAGCCTCGATCGCTAAGGTTCTGAAAGCAAACAAACATGTGTTGGCTGATCCCGCCCCTTTCGTCGAGGTCGAGACGCTGAACGCGTCATCCGTAGACCTTTTGGTCCGCCCCTTTACCGAAGGCGAACATTACTTCGACGTAAAATACAGCCTGCCCCAAGCGATCTATGAACAGTTCAAGAAAGACGGGATCGAGATTCCGTTCCAGCAGATCGTCGTCCACAACGCCATCTAGCGTACCCCAACACTTGGGCGATGATGGCCGCCACTCAAGGCCATGAAGACCACCCTTCGGGGTGGTCTTCTCACGTTTGGCTAGAGGATCTAAATCGCCGCGTATTCAGCCGACTGCCGCTCGGTCCAGGTCACGGTGACGCTCCACCCTTCTTCCCCTGGCTCTTCGTCTTCGACGATACCTTTTTCGAAAAGCCAAGCGCGTTTCTTACCCTCGGAGAAGGCCAGTTGCAGAACCTCCGTCCGGCGCGGCTCATCAAGGGCCGCATCGATGGCCGAAACCAAATCATCAAAACCCTCGCCGGTGATGGCCGACAGTGTCAGAATGTGATCCGAGCGTGATGCTTCCTTGCGGCGTGCGTCAGCGTCATCGTCGTCTAACAGATCGAGTTTGTTCCAGATCTCTAACTGCGGCGTTTCTTCATTCACGCCAAGTTCAGCCATAATGGTCGCTACATCCTGCGCTTGCTCATCTGTGCCTTCATGGCTGATGTCGCGCACATGCAGGATCAAATCGGCGGCCAACACCTCTTCCAACGTGGCGCGGAAGGCGGCAACCAACTGCGTTGGAAGATCCGAGATAAATCCCACTGTGTCCGACAGAATAACCTTGCGGCCACCACCCTGCCCCGGTGTTTTGCCCAAAGCGGGCAGTTCGATTTGCCGCATGGTCGGATCGAGCGTCGCGAACAGCATGTCTTTCGCCAGCACCTTCGCCCCGGTCATCCGGTTGAACAGCGTAGATTTTCCAGCATTGGTATAGCCAACAAGCGCAACAATCGGGAACGGTACCTTGGCGCGGGCGGCGCGGTGCAGCTCGCGGGTTTTTACGACCTTTTCCAACTGCTTGCGCAGACGGTTCATGTGATCATCAATGGCGCGGCGGTCAGCCTCGATCTGGGTTTCACCAGGACCACCGACAAAGCCAAGCCCGCCACGCTGACGTTCAAGGTGGGTCCACGCCCGCACCAGACGTGTGCGCTGATAGGACAGCGCGGCCATTTCGACCTGTAACACACCTTCGCGGGTGCGCGCACGGTCCGAGAAAATCTCGAGGATCAAGCCCGTCCGGTCCAGAATCTTGACGTTCCATTCCTTTTCCAGATTGCGCTGCTGAACCGGGCTGACAGGCCCATCAATCAGCACAAGATCCACCTCGGCCAGCTTAAGTCGTTGGCTCAGGTCATCAAGCTTACCTTTGGAAAACAGCTTACCAGGATGCGGGTCGCGCAAACGCACAATTTCTGATCCCGCTACCTCGAGATGCGGAAGCGCCGCGGCCAAAGACACAGCTTCGTCCAACGCGGGACCAGCGGTCCGGCGGTTGAGGTCTGAGGTCAGTTCTGGGTGAAGGACCCAAGCGCGGGTGGCCTTCTCCTCTTGTTCAATGAGGTCAGTCAGCTTTCTTCGCCGTCATAAAGATTGATCGGTTGGCCCGGCATAATGGTCGAAATCGCGTGCTTGTACACAAGCTGCGACTGCCCATCGCGACGCAGAAGGACGCAGAAATTGTCGAACCAGGAAATCACGCCCTGAAGCTTTACGCCGTTGATCAGAAAGATCGTTACCGGAACTTTCGATTTGCGCACATGGTTCAGGAATGCATCTTGCAAGTTTTGCTTATCCGCAGCCATTATTATTGCCTTTTTTGTTTCGTGCTGCCGGAAAACGGCAGGAATTTCACCTGATTGTCACTATGGCTTGCTCTTTTGACGGTTTCCACCCCCAAATTGCCCGCAGATTTGGAAGGTATGGCATGTAAACCACAGACAACTGAAATTTGGTCCAAAACTGCCTTGTTTATCGCCGCCAGATGTCGGGGCTGAGCAACGCAATAATCGCCAACGTTTCTAGACGCCCCAGGATCATCGACCCAGTCAAAATAAGCTTGGCAGGCATGTTCAGATCGACGACCGGCAGAGGTTCGACCGCGACGATTTCAACCAAGGGACCTGTTGTTGTCAGCGTGGCAATGGCAAGGATCATCGCGCTTTCGAAATCCTGTCCAGTCAGGGCCAGCAGCCCCATGATCAGCGCGACCGACATTGCCATCAGCATGAAGAACACCCATGCCATATAGGCGCCACGGCCACGCAGGTGGCGCGCCTCGGTCCCTGCCCCGCCGACCGAGTTTGGATGCACCAGCTTTTGCATCTCACGTAGACCATGCAGGTAAAGCGCATAGACGCGCATCAGTTTCGCCCCACCAGCAGTCGTTGCAACACCCCCACCAAGCATCGCCAACCCCATGAGCAATAAGCCAGGAGTGTCGAGCCCTGACCAATTCTGGCTAGCCTCCCATGCCTGACTTTCAAACCCGGCTGTCGTTAGAAAAGACAAAACGGTAAACAGCGACCCCCACAATGAAGTCAGCCCTGCTGTTAGGTTCAGTTCTTCGTCTACCTCGTAGGCGCCGATCCAATGGCGCAGGAATAAAAAGCTGGTCAATGACACAACGATCACAGCGGCAAGTCGAATTTCGGGATCTCGCCACAGTGATGGCGTCTCGCTGGACTGCATGTCGCTGGCAAATGTTTGACGCGAGATCGCAAAGATAAGGAACGCAGCAATCATCACTTCGCCGCCAAAGCCAGCGACACCGCCGGATAACCCACCAACCGGAGAGATCCCGCTTGTTGCCAGTGTCGACATGGCGTGGCACAGGCCCACAAAAGCGCTTTCGCCCGCGATGACCAGTCCGACCCAAAGCGCCGCCGTCAGGCCGGTATAAATTGGCAACAGCCGTATGCCATAGGTGCGAATACGATCTGAGAAATCAGCCACCCGCGTAATCTGGCTATAGCCCGCCCCATACCGCACATCGAACGCAGATGCGCGCACTCCGAACCGGGTTCTGACCTCGAATCCGCCAAGCGCCATAGGGGCCAGAATAGCAATCGCGCTAACCCAGATGAAAAATCCACCCATCCAGCCGACCAACGCCCGCCACAGGTGCAACGACAGTGGCAGGCGGTCGGGGTCGGGAAACAGTGTCAATCCTGTGGTTGTCAGGGCCGATACCATTTCGACATAGGCGTTCAGAAATGTCGTCGTGCGCAAAGCTTGGTGAAAAGGAACAGCCAGCATCACTGGCAACAGCACGAACAGCCCCAGAAGTGCCATCAAATGGCGCCGATGCCTTGTGGATCTGGGTTGATCCGCCATCGCAATCGCCAGAAAGAAGGTCAGAAACCCAAACAGCAAAGCACCATACAGGAACACCCGCCCCTGATAATACTCGGCCACGGTCCAGGCGAATCCGGCGGGCAGCAGCATTGCCAGCACGCTGATCCCCATCAGGATCACAAGCAGCGGCAATTTGGTGATCTGGGTCAGCATGGCACGCCCTAGAAAAAGTCGATCGAGACCTGCAACAGACGCTCGACCTCGGGCACGTCGTCGGCCATGCAGAACAAGGTCACGACATCGCCTTCATCTATGCGCACAGCCCCGGTCGGTTTGACGACAGTTTCGCCCTTCAACACGGCACCGACCAGCACACCTTCCGGAAAATCCACATCACGAATGGCCTTCCCGGCAATCGGTGACGTGGACAGAACTTGTGCTTCGATCACCTCTGCCTCGGCATCCCCAAGCGAATAGACCTCGCGCACTTTACCGTGCCGGATATGGCGCAGGATCGAGCTGACCGTTTGGGTCCGTGGGTTGATATAGGCGTCAATATTCAACGGCTCCATCAGCCCGACCAGTGACGGATCGTTGACCAGCGCGATAGACATCGAACACCCTTCGGCCTTGGCCCGGACCGAGGACAGAAGGTTCACCTTGTCATCATCCGTCACGGCCAGAATGGCGTCCGCACGGGGCACGCCTGCTTCTTTCATAAGCTCACGGTTCATACCGTCGCCATGAAGCACCACTGTGCGCTCCAGCGTGTCAGCAGCGCGTTCGGCCACGCCGCGATCCAGCTCGATCACCTTGGCGCGAATCCGGTCGGTGCGTGTCTCAAGCTCGCGCGCAACAGCCAAGCCAACATTGCCGCCGCCAAGGATCACGACGCGCTCTTGTCGTTTGGTCGATTTGCCGAACACTTCCAACGTGCGCGTGACGTCCTCGCTGCGGGTGAACACATAGATCTGATCGCCCGCGAACAATTGATCGCCCGGTTCGGGTGCGAAAAGCCCCTTCTCGCGGCGTACGCCGACGACAATCGCGCTGAGGGTCGAGAACAGGTCCGTCAACTGGCGCAGGGGCGTATTCAAAACGGGGCAATCTTCGCCCAGCTGGATGCCCAACAGCTGCATCCGTCCACCCAGAAAGCTCTCGATGTCAAAAGCCGACGGCGCCTGAATGCGTTTCAAGACGGCCTCGGCGACCTCGCGTTCTGGGCTGATGACCACGTCAATCGGCAGGTGATCACGCCGATACAGATCCGCATAGATCGCATCCAGATAGCTTTGCGAACGCAACCGCGCGATCTTGCGTGGGATCGAGAAAACAGAATGCGCCACCTGACAGGTGACCATGTTCACCTCGTCAGAATAGGTCGCAGCGATGATCATATCCGCGTCACGCGCATTGGCACGATCCAGCACATCCGGGTGCGAGGCATGTCCCGCGATCCCCTGAACATCCAACGTGTCGGTCGCCCGCGCCACAAGCTCGGGATTATTATCGACCACGGTCACATCATTCTGTTCATTTGAAAGATGGCGGGCGATTTGCCAGCCCACCTGGCCAGCCCCACAAATGATAACCTTCATCCGGCTCTCCTTGGAACGCAGTCTGCTGTTGTGCAGGCCCCGTGTCATGCGCGTGGGTTACGCGCGATCCATATGCAGGGATGGCAGAAGGGCGCGGCTGGGTCAATGGCCCGACCACGCCGTAGGATCACAGCGACAATGCCGTCACAGCAGGGTCACGCCTCGGCAGTTTCTTCCTCTTCGCCCGCGACATAGGCCATGCGGGCCCCGGCTTTTGATCCGGTCACGACACCCAGAGACTTCAGCTTGCGGTGCAATGCCGAGCGCTCCATTCCGACGAAATTCGCAGTGCGCGAGATATTGCCTCCGAAACGGTTGATCTGCGTCAGCAGATACTCCCGCTCGAATGCCTCGCGTGCCTCGCGCAGCGGCATCATGGCAAGCGCGCCGGACACCACAACAGCCTGATCCGCTTCTTCGGTCGTTGTGGCTTCCTGCCCCGGAAGCTCGGCCGCACCGATCGGATCGGTGCCATCGCCCAGAATCAACACCCGCTCGACCACGTTTTTCAACTGCCGCACATTGCCCGGCCACTGCATGGTCTGTAGCATTGCTTGCGCATCTTCGGCCAGGTCGCGCAATGGCAAGCCTTGCTCGGTGTTGAACATTTGGATGAAATGTGCAGCCAGTTCAGGAATGTCTTCACGGCGTTCGTCCAAAGGCGGCACAGCAATCGGGACCACGTTCAGGCGGTGATACAGCTCTTCCCGGAAGTTCCCAGCCGCAATCTCGGCCTGCAAATCACGGCTGGTCGATGAAATTACCCGCAGATCGACCAAGATTTTATCTGTCCCGCCTACCCGCTGGAAACGTTGATCCACAAGCACACGCAGGATTTTTGACTGCGTGCCCATGGGCATGTCGGCCACTTCGTCGAAATAGACAACGCCGCCATTCGCCTCTTCCAGCAGACCCGGTTCGATTCCGCGTTCGTCGCTTTCACGCCCAAACAGAACCTCTTCCATGCGATCCGCTTCGATCGAGGCAGAGTTCACCACAACCATCGGGGATGAGGCCCGGTCAGAATTGGCGTGGATAAAGCGCGCCGCCAATTCCTTGCCGACGCCCGCAGGCCCGGTCAGCATCACGCGGCCATTCGACTTGGTGACTTTTTCCAAGTTAGATTTCAACATCTTGAAGGCCGAGCTTTGCCCAACCATTTCAGACGGCGGGCTGTCGCGACGCTTCAGTTCGGTATTCTCGCGGCGCAGACGGCTGATCTCCATCGCGCGTGTGATCACAACCATCAGTTGGTCAATATTAAAGGGTTTCTCGATGAAGTCATAGGCACCCTGTTTGATGGCCGCGACAGCGATCTCGATATTCCCGTGGCCCGAAATGATAACCACCGGAACCTCTGGATGCTCGCGCTTGACCATCTTCAGGATGTCGATCCCGTCCATCGCGCTGTCTTTCAGCCAGATGTCCAGGATCATCAGGGCCGGCAGCTCTGACTTCACCTGCGCAACCGCCTCGTCCGACGTTCCCGCCAACCGGGTGGTAAACCCTTCATCCTCGAGAATATCGGAAATCAGTTCGCGAATGTCTCGTTCGTCATCAACAATCAGAATATCGCTCATAGGGCTCCTCCTGTATCTACGGCGTTGGCGTCGCGACCTGCCCGGCTCACAGGCAGGAAGATGCGGGCCATGGCGCCGAAATGGGCGCCGCCTTTTTCTTGTTCACTTTCAAAAATGGGGGCGTCTTCCAGCGTCAGACGCCCGCCATGTTCCTCGATGATCTTTTTCACGATAGGCAGCCCCAGCCCGGTGCCCTTTTCGCGCGTTGTCACATATGGTTCAAACAGCCGTGCACGGTCTTCAGGCAGTCCGATACCGTTGTCCGCGACGGTAATGCACACCCCGCCATCAGCGTCTTCCATGACAACTTGTATCTCGGCCTGATGGCCACCAGGTTTTCCATTTTCATATAAACTTTCAATAGCCTCCCCAGCGTTCTTAATCAGATTGGTAAGCGCCTGACCAATCATGGTCTGATCAATCTCGATCAGAACCGGATGGTTCATGATCCGCGAGACAAAGCGTACGTCCTCTTGCCCAGATTCCTGCAACAGAAGGATGTCGCGCAACAGCTTGGTCAGATCGGTTTCACGCCGTTCAGGCTCGGGCATCCGTGCGAATTTCGAGAACTCGTCGACGATCCGACGCAGATCATTCGTCTGACGCACGATCACATCCGTGTATTGCTCTAACGCATCCACGTCGACGCCGTCCACGCGCGAGAATTTGCGTTTGATCCGCTCGGCGGACAGTTGGATTGGCGTCAACGGGTTCTTAATTTCATGTGCAATTCGTCGCGCTACATCTCCCCACGCCGCCATACGCTGGGCAGATACAAGGTCGGTGACGTCATCAAAGGCAATCACATAGCCTTCCAACCCGCCCTCATCATTGCGGCGCGTTGCGATACGCACCAACAGGTTTTCTTGCTTTCCGTTTCGGGTCAGATGCATTTCCTGCTGCGCGGTCGGCAATCCGTCGCGCGTAACCGCGTCCAGAAGCGGCTGGAACTCGGGCACCACAAGCGACAGGTCGTGTTCTTGTCCGTTCTCGTCCTGCACATCAAGAAGCGTCTCTGCGGCACGGTTCAGAAAGGTCACCTGCCCGGCACCGTTCAGGCCAATGACGCCACCGGTGACCGACCCAAGAACGCTGTCAAACAGGCGGCGGCGGCGTTCGATCTGCTCGGTATTTTCGAGCAAACGATCGCGCTGCCCCTTCAAACGGCTGGTCATTTGGTTGAAATAGCGCCCCAGCATCGAGATTTCGTCGTCACCGCCTTCTTCGATCACACGCACGTCCAGATCCCCGGCCCCAACACGCTGCGCCGCACTGGCGAGCCGACCCACCGGGCGTGATAGGCGTTCTGCGAACCTCATCCCCATCCAGATCGCGGCAAGGATCAGAATGGCAGCAAAACCCAGATAAATAAGCCCGAATTGGAACAGACGTTTCCCCCGCTGCGCTTCGAGCTGGTTGTAGACCCTTGCAGCTTCTTGCGTATCATCCACCAGATTCAGAATGTCGCCATTCACGTCTCGGGTCAGCAGGATGTAGTGATCGGCGAAGCTCCTTAAACGGACCAAAACTCGAAACTCGTTGATGCTCCAATCCTCGATCACAACCGCTTCACCGGCATCTGCCAATGCAATTTGTTCTTGGGTCGGCTGCTCATAATCAAACAGATAGGATCGCGTTCCGCGGACCCGGATTGATCCATCGCCCGCGATTACGTAGGCCTCGCGCAGACCACGCTGAATGCGATCTTGGGATTGCTTCAGAAGTTGTCCAAGCTCGGCGTCTACCAAAAGCAACTGATTTTGTTTCTGCCGCTCCAAGAACGCAGCAATGGCACGCGCATCCTGCACCAACCCGTCTCGGCTTTCCTGTTGATAGGCTTCAGCTGCAGCACGTGAGTTTCCAACAACCGTACGCACACGATCCGAAAACCAGCCCTCGAGTCCCATATTCAAGGTCAGCATGGCGAAGATGGCCACAAGGATCGTCGGGCTAAGCGCAATCCCAGCGAATACACCGGTCAGACGGATGTGCAAACGCGATCCAGCGCTTTCCTTACGGCGCGCCACAATCATTCGGCTAACGCCTGATAGCACAAACCCTGCAACCAAGATCACATAAATGATATCGGCCAAAAGAACGAATCGGAGCGCCCGGCTATCTGCGCCTTGCGCAAACGGTCCCATCACCAAAAAGGTGATTACGGCCAGAATCGGGCCGAATAAGATCATTCCAAATGCGCCGTAAGAGCTGTACTTGCGCCAGCGACGCAAGGACAAATAACGCTCGTAATTTGACTTCCGCACCGCGCGTTGCGCCACTGTGCTCGCCCCTATTAAACTTCTATCTGCAGTTTCATGCAGACAGTTACCGCCAATGTGACTCGGATCTTGTGCCCGAATGCCACGCTATGTTGCCCTTTTACATCAACTTGCGGCGTCTTGTCACCTCGATTTCAAGCTCGGTGATCTTTTTGCGCAAAGTATTGCGGTTGATGCCCAGCAAATCGGCACATCTAGCTTGATTTCCGCCAGTAGCATCCAAGGCAATTTCGATCAAAGGAAGCTCCATTTCGCGCAAAATACGCTGATAAAGCCCTGTTGGGGGCAATGCGCCCCCGTGCAAATCGAAATATCGCTGCAAATGTTGTGCGATCGTGTCAGTCAGCCGCGCGTCGCCAATGTCCTGCACATGCGAGGTGTTGCTGGGCGCGAAACTTGCCGGTGAAGCACCCGGCGCGCCCAAGGCGGTCTCGACCTCAGCTGCCGTGATCGTATCATCCGCCCCCGTCACCGCGAGACGGCTGATCAGATTCTCAAGCTCGCGCACATTCCCAGGCCATGGATAAGCGCGCAGCATCGACGCGGCATCATCTGGCAAATGCCGTTTGTTCATCCCATCCTGCGCCACGCGGGTCAGGAAATGCTCTGCCAAGCCCACGATGTCCTCAATCCGATCCCGCAAAGGCGGAACGGGAATGACGATCCCAGCCAAACGGTAATACAGATCGGAACGGAATGATCCGTTGGCCGCGGCTTGCCCCAGATCTCCTTGCGAAATTGACAAGATCCGCGTGTTATTCGCCGATACTGCATCCAAAACCCGCGCCAATCGCCCTTGCGCGGCGTCGTTAAGATCCTGAATGCCATCAAACAAGATCACGCCATCGCGTGCGCGTGCCAGCAGCGACTGCACCGCGTCTGGGCGATCCAAATCATCCGGTGATGCGATGACAAACGGGGCGCTGCCCCGATCCGAGAAATCATGCAGCGCCTGCGCGATCAGCGATTTCCCAACCCCGCTTTCGCCGGTGATCAACACGGGCAGATCCACATTTAGAACCCGCGCAACAAGTCGATACAGCTCTTGCATCGCGGCGCTGTGCCCAACCAATGGCAGGTCATCTACATCGCGCTCGGTCCTGACCGGTGTTGGTGTGGGATCAACAGGCCGCACGCGCTTGCGCTCAAGCGCTTTCGCAGTGCGCTTCATCAGCTCGGGCAAATCAAAGGGTTTCGGCAAATAGTCAAACGCATCCGCTTCTGCTGCCTGGATGGCCGTCATGATGGTGTTCTGGGCCGAAATCACGATCACCGGCAAATCCGGGCGCAGCTTCAGAATACGCGGAAGCGCCTCAAGCCCATTCCCATCTGGCATCACCACGTCGGAAATCACCACATCCCCGCGCCCCTCTTCCACCCATTTCATAAGGGTTTGCATCGACCCGGTGGCATGAACGCGACAGCCCGCGCGCGTCAGCGCTTGCGTCAAAACCGTGCGGATCGTGCGATCGTCATCGGCAACCAGAACTGTTCCATCCATGTGTGGGCTCCTTATGGTTTAGCGTTTGGGTGAAGTTGGGATTTGGCGACCGGCAAGCTGATCCGAAACGCGGTCCGCCCCGGAACCGAGTTAACCGAGATCAGAGCACCGTGATCGGTCACGATCTTAGACACCAACGCCAACCCAAGCCCGGTGCCGTTCTCGCGACCGGATACGAAGGGTTCGAAAACGTTCTCGGCAATATCGGGCGGCAGCCCAGGACCATCGTCAATCACTTCCACCTGAATGGGCAAATGGGCTTGGTCTCCGCCTGGCAGGGCCACGCGCAAACCGCCATCGTAGAAAGTCTTGAGCGTAATGTTGCCTTTGTTGTCAGCGGCTTCCGAGGCGTTCTTTATCAAATTCAGGAAGATCTGCTGAATCTGGTCGGCGTCAACAAACACATCCGGCAAAGACGGGTCATACAGCTTCTCGCACCCCATTCCTGATGCATAGCCCAACTGTGCAGTCGCCCATGCCCGGTCCAAAAGGTCGTGAATATTGGTGGGTTGCCGCTCGGGGGGGCGGAGGTCACCGAACCGTTCAACTTGGTCCAGCAAGGCGACCACTCTGCGGGTTTCGGCAACAATCAGATCGGTCATTTCCTGATCTTCGGGTGGCAGCGACATTGACAGAAGCTGCGCAGCACCCGCAATCCCTGCCAGCGGGTTCTTGATTTCGTGTGCCAGCATCTCGGCCATGCCAATCGCCTGCCGCGCGGCGGATTTCGCACCTTGCACCTGCCCCAATGCTTCGGGCCCGTTGCGTGGGTTCAAAACCGCGACATAGCCTTCGGACACATCCTCGCCGCCAGGCAATGGCGCTATGTGCAGATTAACTTCACGCTGATCTCCACCTGCCAGCCGCAGATTAACGCCGTCAACATACAGGGCACCTTCGCTTTGACGCACGCGGGCCAGCAGATCGTCGAAATCGAGCGAAAACCCCAAGGCAACGTTGGGGTGCTTCCCGATCAGGCGCTTTTCCGAGAGGTTCAGAAAGCTTTCAGCAGCCCCGTTCATCCTGCGCACCAAACCAGACACATCCAGCTCAAACGCTGGAACGGGCAACACCGACCAAATGCGATCGTCATGGGTCATGCGGCAGTCCTTTCAGGTTGGAGCGCGTGGGGGATCAGGTCCACAACCTCGACTGGATCACGCGACGACAGAATTTGACGGCGAAGATCTGGGGCGGTGTCGACACCGTCCATATACCATCCCAAATGCTTTCGAACGACGCGCGCGCCCAGTTCGGGACCATAGAAATCAAGGCTGGCGCGATAATGATCGACAACAAGTTTGGCCAATGCCTCGCCCGTCGGAATATCAGGTGCCACTGCGCCGTAAAGGTCATGCGCCACCTGCGCAAGCAACCAGG
This sequence comes from Aliiroseovarius halocynthiae, assembly GCF_007004645.1. Lineage (GTDB taxonomy): Bacteria > Pseudomonadota > Alphaproteobacteria > Rhodobacterales > Rhodobacteraceae > Aliiroseovarius > Aliiroseovarius halocynthiae. Next base: position 1,375,777 of record NZ_ML660019.1, read on the forward strand.
GCTTCCCGCCTGATCCACGACCAATCATCACGCCATCCGCGCCGCTTTGCGCCAACGCCTTGCGGGCGGTTGTGCTGTCTATGATATCGCCATTGGCAATAACCGGGATCGAGACTGTTTCTTTCACAGGACGGATCGCGGCCCAATTTGCGGTGCCTTTGTAGAATTGGCAGCGCGTGCGCCCGTGTATTGTGATCAACTGAATGCCCGCCCCTTCTGCAAGCCGTGCCAGTTCAGGCGCGTTCAAGCTGTTATCGTCCCAGCCCAAACGGGTTTTCAGGGTCACCGGGATACTGACCGCGCCGACAATAGCCTCGATCAGGCGCAGCGCGTGGTCCAGATCGCGCATAAGTGCCGAGCCCGACATGCCGCCGACGACCTTTCGCGCCGGGCAGCCCATGTTGATATCAATCAGCCGTGCACCGTTCTGTTCGACCATCCGTGCAGCCTCGCCCGCCCAATAGACATCCCGCGCCGCCAACTGGACCGAGGTTTTGTCCAGCCCGAACCCCAGCTCGGCCCGTTCGCGCACGCCGGGCTTGGCTTGCACCATTTCTTGACTGGCCACCATTTCCGACACGACAAGCCCCGCCCCAAACGAGGCGACCAGATTACGAAACGGCAAATCTGTGATCCCAGCCATCGGGGCCAGAATCACGGGCGTTTCCAATTGAAGGGGTCCGATGGAAAGAGACATGCTTATTCCTTGTGCACTGCCGAGAGATTGGGCTGACACCCCGAAATATATCAACAATTTGCGTGGGTTTCGAGCGTTTGATTTGCACGTTGCACAATTTTTGTGCAGTTTTTACGTCTCAGACTGCCCTGTTGTTCTTCCTCTAAGCACAGCCTAAACAACTTGTATGACGACAGCAGCCATCATCGTGGCCGCCGGGCGCGGAACGCGCGCAGGTGGCGAAGTGCCAAAGCAATGGCGCCAGATTGCCGGAAACAGTGTTGCAGCCCACACGGTCCAAGCGTTTCAGGCGCACCCCGAAGTTTCGCAGATCATTCTTGTGATCCACCCGGATGATCACGGGTTTGCTGATCCGATCGCGGGTGTCACATTGGTTCACGGCGGCGCAACACGCGATGCCAGTGTTCATGCCGGACTTCAAGCGCTGACCGCCGACGCTCCTGACCACGTTCTGATCCACGATGTCGCGCGGCCTCTGGTTTCCGATCGGGTGATCCATGATGTGATCGATGCCTTACAGCGAAGCCAAGGAGCGGCCCCTGCCCTTCGGGTAACAGACGCGCTGTGGCGCGGCGAAGACGGCAAAGTCGCCGGCACGCAAGATCGCGAAGGGCTGTTTCGTGCGCAGACACCTCAGGGCTTTCGCTTCGCCGATATTTTGGCCGCGCATAACGCGCATCCGGGCAATGCGGCCGATGACGTCGAAGTCGCCCGCGCTGCCGGGTTGAACGTCGCCATTGTTGATGGCGACGAACAGAACCTGAAAATCACCACGCCCGGAGATTTCGCCCGGGCCGAGCGACTACTTTTGCAGCGCCAACATAAGAACAAGGAGAGCCAGATGGATATTCGGGTGGGCAGTGGCTACGATGTGCATGCGTTTGAAGATGGGGATCACGTGATGCTCTGCGGTGTTAGAATCCCGCATGACCGCAAGCTTAAGGGGCATTCTGATGCAGATGTGGGTATGCATGCGCTGACAGACGCCATTTACGGCGCACTTGCGGATGGCGATATCGGGCAGCACTTCCCGCCATCCGATCCGCAATGGAAGGGCGCGGCCAGCGATATCTTTCTGCGCCACGCGGTCAAACTGGCGAGCGAGCGCGGGTATCGGATCTCGAATATCGATGTGACTCTGATTTGCGAGCGCCCCAAGATTGGCCCCCACGCACTTGCGATGCGTGAAGCTCTGTCGGACATCATGGGATTGGCCGTGGATCGGATCAGCGTGAAAGCCACGACCAGCGAACGGCTTGGCTTTACTGGCCGGTCTGAAGGCATTGCCTCGATGGCGACGGCAACCCTGATCGGAGCGTGACATGCCCCCTGCAACCGCCAAACTGATCGCCACCTTCTTTTATTCGGGTCTTTTGCGCCCCGCACCCGGCACGTGGGGCAGCTTGGCCGCCCTGCCCGTCGCATGGCTGTTGCACCAGATCGGCGGCCCTGTCGCCCTGACCGGCGCCACCCTTCTGGCCTACCTGTTCGGTGTGAAAGCAACCAAAGCCTATACCGCAGGCAAATCCGATCACGACCCGTCAGAAGTTGTGATTGACGAGGTGGTGGGCATGTGGATCGCGCTTTTCCCGGTGTCCTTTGGGGCGCGGATGATGGGCGTGGACATTCTGGCACTCTATCCCGGCTGGATCGTCGCCTTCTTGGCGTTCCGTCTGTTTGACATCACCAAATGGGGCCCAATTGGCACAGCCGACCGGCGCGGAGACGCAACGGGTGTGATGATGGATGACGTTTGGGCGGGTGTTGCGGCTGCTTTCGTCGTCGTCATCTTGGCCTACGCAGCGCATGGTTTGATGGTATGAGCCCATCCGCCGCCCTTCTTGACCTCTGCCGCACGCATGAACTGATGCTGGCCACAGCAGAAAGCTGCACGGGCGGCATGGTTGGCGCATGGCTGACCGAGGTTCCGGGCAGCTCGGACGTGTTTGATCGCGGCTTCATCACCTATTCCAATGCCGCCAAGCAAGACATGTTGGGCGTAAAGCCTGAAAGCTTGGATGCACACGGCGCGGTGTCCGAACACGTCGCCGCCGAAATGGCCTCTGGCGCACTTGCCCGATCTGAAGCGGATATCGCTGTCTCGATCACCGGGATCGCTGGCCCCGGCGGGTCCGAGCATAAGCCCGAGGGGCGCGTCTGTTTCGGGCTGGCCTATGAAGACATCGTGCACATTGAGACACTGGATTTCGGCCCATTAGGTCGGGAACAAGTCCGCATCGCCGCCGCGCAACATGCTTTAGAACTGCTCAGACAAGGGGCAGTTGCTAAATCAAAGCAGCCCTGACGCGTTCGCATTGCGCGCAATCTCCAAGCAAGGCGCTAGGCATATCGCCTGATATTTAATCAGTTAGAGAATTCTGGCCTCGTATCAAACCGGAAACGCGCGTTCCGGATGCGCGACGCTGGAAATTGCATCACACCCCGTCCTCAAAGGTTTAAAACCCAAGGAGGGGATTATGAACGGCGCAGATACCGCCTGGATCATCGTAGCAACCGCACTGGTTCTATTCATGTCATTGCCGGGGCTGGCGCTGTTTTACGGCGGGCTTGTTCGGGCGCGTAACGTTCTAAGCGTCTTCATGCATGTCTATGCCATCGCCTGTTTGATGAGCATACTGTGGCTCGCCCTTGGCTATACCATCGCGTTTGGGGATGCCACGCATGGCTGGTTTGGTTCGCTAGATAAAGCGTTCCTGTCCGGCGTCTCCGCCGACAGCCTGTCGGGCACCCTGCCCGAAGTTCTGTTCTTTGCCTTCCAGATGACCTTCGCCATTATCACGCCTGCGCTGATCGTCGGTGCATATGTGGAACGCGTGGGCTTTGGCTTCGTTCTGGTCTTCTCGTCCCTGTGGATGCTGCTGTGCTATGCGCCTGTGGTCCACTGGATCTGGGGCGGTGGCGCCTTGGCAGATGGCGGTATCTTTGGCGAGGTTGGCACCCGCGATTTTGCGGGCGGCATCGTTGTGCACGAAACCGCAGGTATCGCAGCCCTAATGATCGCCGTGGCCCTTGGCCCGCGCAAGCATCGCACTACCCCGCCCCACGCACCGTGGATGGTCTTTGTGGGCGCAGCCATGCTGTGGGTCGGTTGGTTCGGCTTCAATGGCGGCTCGCAACTGGCCGCAGATGGCGGTGCTGCCATGGCCATCACCGTGACGCATATCTCGGCCGCCACCGCGTCGCTGACATGGGCACTTTGGGAGCGGATCAAATACGGCAAAGCCAGCCTTGTGGGCATTGTGACCGGGACCATTGCAGGCCTTGCCTCGATCACCCCAGCATCCGGCTTTGTGGGGCCGATCGCAGCTTTGATCATCGGCGCTGTTGCCGGGATCCTGTGCCAAGAGGCTGTGAACTTTGTCCGCAACAAGCTGCAAATTGATGACACGCTGGACGTATTCGCCGTTCACGGTGTGGGCGGGATCTTCGGCACGATCATGATCGCCGTCTTCGGTCATGGCAGCTTTGTGGCCCAGTTCGGAGCGCTTGCCATTGTTGGCGTCTTCACCTTCGTCGTCACCTATGTGCTGATCAAGCTGACCGCCGCGATTACGCCGCTGCGTGTTGATCTGGAAACTGAAGTTAACGGGCTGGACTTGTCCGCCCACGGCGAACGCGCCTACGACATCACGTCATAACACCATACACTCACGGCACTTGGAAAGGCGAAGGCGCAGGCTTTCGCCTTTTTCTTTTGCCTGTCAGGGGCGCTCTCTTGAAAGCGCGGCGCTGGGTGCCCATAAGTGGAACAAACGAGGAGAGCGTGATGGACTTGGACAGCGGATTTTGGATTTCGTCGGCAGCGATTGCCGGGCTATTGGTGTTGTCCGCCTTCTTCTCGGGCTCGGAAACGGCGTTGACGGCTGCGTCGCGTGGCAAGCTGCGTTCGCGCGCTGACAAAGGGGATCGTGGCGCCGACCGTGCGCTGAGCATCACCGAAGACAATGAACGTCTGATCGGCTCGGTCCTTTTGGGCAACAACCTTGTGAATATCCTTGCGACTTCGCTTGCGACCGCTTTGTTTACCCGCCTGTTTGGTGACAGTGGTGTGGCACTGGCCACCCTAGTCATGACCCTGTTGGTGCTGATTTTCGCCGAGGTCCTTCCGAAAACCTATGCCATCACACGGCCAGAAATGGCGGCGTCGCGGGCATCGGGTCCGATCTCGTTAATCATTCTTGTGTTCGCGCCGATCGTATCTGCCGTGCGGATGATTACCCGCGGCGTTTTGCGCCTGTTTGGCGTGGAGACCGATCCGGACAGCCAGATCCTTGCCGTGCGCGAGGAAATCATGGGCGCGATTGCACTGGGCCACTCGGAAGGTGCGGTGGAAAAAGAAGACCGCGACCGTCTGCTGGGCGCTTTGGATCTTGGGGATCGCGCGGTTGAAGAGATCATGCTTCACCGTAGTCAGATCGAAATGATCGACGCCGATGCCCCTGCGGTCGAGGTTCTGGAACAAATCCTGGAATCGCGCCACACGCGCCTACCTGTTTACCGCGACGAACCTGAAAACATCATCGGTGTTATCCACGCCAAAGACCTTAGCCGGTCCATGTATGCCTTCCAGCGTGAAGGCAAACAGATCGATGAATTTGACGTTCTTCAGGTGGCAATGGAGCCCTATTTCATCCCGGAAACCACCACACTGGACGACCAGATGCGCGTGTTTTTGAAACGTCATACGCATTTTGCCTTGGTGGTCGATGAATATGGCTCGCTCGAGGGTCTGATCACACTCGAGGACATTCTGGAAGAAATCGTGGGTGAGATCACCGATGAATTTGACGTTCAGACCGAACACGAGATCAAATCACACAGCGACGGAAGCTTCATGGTCGAGGGAAGCGTCACCATCCGCGACCTGAACCGTGCGAAGGACTGGAATCTGCCAGATGAAGAAGCCAACACAATCGCAGGTTTGGTCATCCACGAAGCGCAGATGATCCCAAATGAAGGTCAGGTGTTCAGCTTCCACAGCTTCCGGTTCGAGGTGGTGAAACGTGACGGCAACCGGATCGAGCTGCTTAAGATCCGCCCGCTTTGATCAGCGACCGACGTGCGACGGTCAGCAATGCCCGCGAATAGAGTTTGTGAAACCCCATCAGCGCGGTGAAGACCGGGCCAATGGAGTGCGTGCCCCCGGCGGGTGGAACAACGACAGACCCAAAATATATCTTTGTCTGATCTTCTGCGGGTTCGACCATAAACCACGATCGCGTCCGCCCAGATATGTCGCATAAAAGCAATTGGTTATCGGTGCGTCCCTCAAGTTCCCAGACAGCAAATTTTTGGCTGGTTCCATTGGCAATGGCCCGCGCGTCTGCATCAGTTGAGGGTTTCTTCACCCCGCGTGCAAGCAACCAGCGCTCGATCCGAAACAGCCATGTCTGATAGAAATGCGTGATGAACACGGGCAAATTCACCTGCCCCGGCACCACGCTTACATAACAATCAACATAGCAGCCTTCCCGCGCCAAATAGTCTGCATGTAACGCATATTCGGGCGGGGATTGACGGCGAATGGTGGGCGCAAACATCCTAACGCCCCTTGAACAATGAGCCGAGAATACCACGCACGATACGTTTTCCGGTTGTCCCTTTAAGCTCTTTCAGAACAACGTCGGTGACAGCTTTACCAAACCCGCCTGATGACGACGTTCGTCGCGAACTAGATCGCCCAACTTTGCTGCCGGAGTACCGCCTTCCCGCACGATATTCCCGTTCGGCGACACTTTCTGCTTCTTCCTCAAGGCGCTCAGCCTCTTCCGCGGCCTTAGCAGCGTCTGCAGCACGTTTCGTCAGCACCTCATACGCGCTTTCACGATCCTGAACGGTTTCGTATTTCCCAGCAATCGGAGAGGCGTCAATCAGCGCCCGGCGTTCAGAAGCCTCGATCGGGCCAAGCTGCGATGATGGTGGGCGGATCAGCGTGCGCTCGACCACACCCGGCGCGCCTTTGGCCTCCAGGAATGATGTCACCGCCTCGCCCACGCCAACCTCGCGGATGGCGTCTTCTGTCGAAAAGCGCGGATTGTCGCGATAGGTTTCGGCAGCCTGTTTCAATGCGCGGCGATCCTTGGCGGTGAAGGCACGCAGGGCGTGCTGCACACGGTTGCCCAGCTGGCCAAGGATGTCCTCGGGCACGTCAGCCGGGTTCTGGGTGACGAAATAAACGCCAACGCCTTTTGACCGGATCAGACGCGCGACCTGTTCGACTTTGTCCACCAGCGCTTTTGGGGCGTCATCAAATAGCAAATGGGCCTCGTCAAAGAAGAAAACCAGCTTGGGTTTATCGGGATCGCCGACCTCGGGCAGTTCCTCGAACAGCTCAGACAGAAGCCATAGAAGGAAGGTCGCATACAGGCGCGGCGCGCCCATCAGCTTGTCGGATGCAAGGATCGAGATCCTGCCCCGCCCATCCGTGTCTGTCCGCATGATGTCAGAAAGCTCTAACGCGGGTTCGCCAAACAGCTTGTGCCCACCTTGGTTTTCCAGAACCAAAAGTGCGCGCTGAATGGCACCGACCGACGAGGTCGACACGTTGCCATAACGCAAGGACAGATCCTTACCGTTTTCGCCCACCCAAACCAAAAGCGCCTGAAGGTCTTTCAAATCCAGAAGCGGCAAACCTTGTTCATCCGCCACACGGAACGCAATGTTAAGGACACCTTCCTGCGCATCTGTCAGCTCCAGCAGCCGTGCCAGCAGAAGCGGTCCCATCTCGGACACAGTGGTGCGGATGGGGTGGCCTTGGTCGCCAAAGAGATCCCAGAAGGTTACCGGGAAGGCATCATAGCTGTAATCCGAGAACCCGATCTTGTCGGCACGCGAGGTGAACGCTTCGTGCAGCTTGAACCCGTCGCTTCCGGCTTTCGCAAGCCCGGACAGATCGCCTTTCACGTCAGACAGGAACACCGGCACACCTTGTGCGGCGAAGTTTTCAGCCATGATTTGCAACGTGACGGTTTTGCCGGTTCCGGTTGCCCCAGCCACAAGCCCATGGCGGTTGGCGTATTTCAGCAATAGCCCCTGTTTCTCGGCATAGTTTTCGCCACCACCACCAATGAAAATCGTACCGTCCATATGCCTGTCTCCTGGCCAAATAGTAATTCTTATTCGAGACAATACTAAATTAACCACTACAGGCCATACTGTAATCATTCCTACAGCCCTTTGAGGCTGGGAAGACTTCCTCCCTGTCAGACTGCCGCGCCTTCGGGCGCGGTTTTTTTAACCCGTTCAGCGACTTGCGCGATGGGATCCAAAACACAATCAGATGGCGCTAAAAGTCCAAACTTTGTCGAAAACGCGCCAATTTGACGCTTGACCCCCACAATCAAGTGACATAGCGTCACACTATAAGCCGGTCAGTCCGGCAGGGAGAGACATTCGAAAGAGATCCGCTTGTGCGGGTCTCTTTCTTTTTTTCGGGGGAAATGAATGGGTTCGACCGGCGGAGTGCCGCCTGCCTCTAAGATCCTCTGCCAATTCCCGCGTAGCGCACGGATTTCTACCTGACACCCCGTGAGGCTCATGGTATCCCACTCTTAAATTTCGATTTCGCAACAAGGAAAGATCATGAAGATCGAGCTGATTAAATCCCTCTCACTAGTGGCGGCCTTATCGCTTGGCACAGCCGCCATCGCGCAGGACAATTCCGATGCTTCGACCGAGGACACCCCAGCAGCCCAACCGAGTGTTGATCTTGGCGAACCAGTAGACGCCACCCGTCAGCCCGGCCAGACTTATGTAGAAAAGGTCACCGGTGATTGGGAACGAAAATGCATCACGATGCCTGAGGGCCGAGGTGACGATCCCTGCCAGATGTATCAGCTTCTAAAGGACGAAACGGGCAATCCCGTAGCCGAAATCTCGCTAGGCAAACTTCCAGAAGGAAATCAGGTTGCAGCAGGCGCAACTGTCGTGGTTCCGCTTGAAACGCTTTTGACACAACAGCTAACCATCGCCGTTGATGGCACTCAGGGCCGTCGCTATCCGTTCCGGTTCTGCACTCAGCTGGGCTGCGTAGCGAATATCGGCTTCACCACAGAGGAAATCTCTGGTTTCAAAAAGGGAGCAAAAGCGACTTTGACAATCACGCCAGCTGCTGCACCTGACCAACGCGTAAACCTGAACATGTCACTGACAGGCTTCACCGCTGCCTATGACGAGCTGATCGTTCCAGCTCTGGCCCCAGCGGCTCAGTAAACCGCCATCAAAAGCGCAGAACGCCGCCCACAGGGCGGCGTTCTTGTAACATATATGATATGAAATTAATGTGCCCGCAGGGCCAGCACCGCATTAAGCCCGCCGAACGCGAAAGCGTTAGAAAGTACCGCGTCAATTTTCACGTCGCGCGCTACATTTGGCACCACATCCAGCGCGCATTCCGGGTCCGGATCTTCATACCCGATGGTTGGCGCAATTACGCCGTCTCGTAACGCCATAATACATGCCAAAAGTTCGACCGCGCCGGTGCCGCCAATCAAGTGCCCATGCATGGATTTCGTGGACGAGATCATCAGTTCATCCGCGTGATGACCAAACGCATCTGCCACGGCCGCACATTCGGTTTTGTCATTCGCCGCCGTCCCCGTTCCATGCGCATTGATATAGCACACTTCTTCGGGGTTCATGCACGCATCCCGCATCGCACCTGCAATTGCTCGGGATGCACCCTGCTTTGACGGCATAACAATATCCGCAGCGTCCGAGGTCATGGCAAAGCCGACCACCTCGGCCAAGATGTCCGCCCCACGCGCTTTCGCGTGCTCATACTCCTCGAAGACAAACATGGCCGAACCTTCGCCCTGAACCATCCCGTTCCGATTGGCCGAAAACGGACGGCAGGCATCTCTGGACATGACCCGCAGCCCTTCCCAAGCCTTGATGCCACCAAAGCACAACATCGCCTCGGCCCCGCCAGTGACCATGACATCTGCCATGCCTGCCCGGATCATCTGCATCGCCTGCCCCATCGCATGGTTCGAGCTTGCGCAGGCGGTCGCCACGGTAAAGCTTGGTCCCTTTAGGTTCCACTCCATCGACACGTGGCTGGCAGCGGCGTTGTTCATCAGCTTAGGAACGACAAACGGGTGCACGCGGTTCTTACCATCTTCATAAACCGAGCGGTAATTCTCATCCAACGTGTTCATACCACCGCCCGACGTGCCCAGCACGACTCCTGACCGCGTCGCAAGCTCGCCCGAGAATGTCAGGCCGGACTGCGTGATGGCTTGGCGTGCCGCGATCAGAGTGAACTGGGTAAACCGGTCATATAGCGCGATTTGCTGGCGGTTGAAGGTCTCTTCGGGTTCATATCCCTTGACCTGCGCGCCAATTCGGATGGACAGACGCTCGACATCCTGAAACTCAAGATCCGAGATCCCACACCGCCCTTCGCGCATCGCTTCAAGCGTTTCCGGGACATCGCGGCCAAGTGCATTAATCGTGCCCTGACCAGTGATAACGATACGTTTCATATGATCTATGCGGCTTGATCCGCGACCAAACCCTGCACCGCCTGAATGATGGCGGCGACGGACGAAATGTCAAAGTCGCTCTCTGATGGATCATTGGCATTGAATGGCACCGAAATATCGAAAGCTTCTTCGATGGCGAAGATGCTTTCAACAAGGCCAAGGCTGTCAATGCCCAGATCTTCCAAAGTTTGATCGAGGCTGACATCACCCGGTTCAAGCACTGCTTGCTCGGCGATGATGGCGATGACGCGGTCCTGAATGCTTTCAGACATAATGTCCCCTTTCGCGATGGCGCGTTTCTAGCCCTTGTCCACGAGTTTTGTAACCGTTTTTTGAAGTTCACGTAACGTATCAGCCAAGCGTGGCAAACGACGCAGTTCGCGGCGGATGGCCATTTCCGTTTCGATCTTAACTGCCGGGCTGCCCAGTACTGCGCGACCTGCGGGAACATTGGTGTAAATATTGGTGCCACCGCCTGCGATCACGTCATCTCCGATGAAGATATTGTCGCTGACGCCAACTTTGCCGCCCAATACAACGCGATTGCCGATTTTAGCCGACCCTGACACGCCCACGTTGCCACACATCATAACGTCTTCGCCCACTTCGGCGTTATGGCCCACCTGAACCTGACAGTCGATCTTTGTGCCTCGCCCGATCCGGGTCGCGCGGATGGTGCCCCGGTCGATGGTCGAGCTTGCGCCCAGCTCAACGTCGTCTCCGATCTCAACCCCGCCCAACGAATGCACCCGCGCCCAATGAGCAGACCCTTCGACAGAGGCCGTCGTTTCGCCTTCCGCCATCCCCCCGCGCAGGCTTTCAACCGCGCTTTCCTTATCCAAAGTGACGAACGAAAACCCGTCCCCGCCGACAACCGAATTCGACTGACCAGTAAAGCGGTCCCCAATACGACACTGATGCGCGATGCGCGCACCAGGATGCAGGGTCAGCTCGTCACCAATCACCGTGCCATACCCAATCGAGGCATGGGACCCAACTTGGGCATTCGCGCCAATCTTCACATCGGCACCGATTACGGCCAACGGACCAATGCGGGCGCCTTCTCCAATTTCGGCGCTGTCATCGACGACTGCACTTGGGTGAATGCCCGGCGCGATCCCCAACCCCGGATCCAAAGCACGGGTCAAAAGCGGCATCGCAGTCTTACCGCGCGCCATGCAAATCGCACCATCAAGACCAAGCGATTGCCAGTCAGCGCCTTCCCACAACAAAGCGGCGCGGGCTTGCCCACCGGCAATGCCATCTGCGTATTTTGGGTCAACGGCCAAAGCCAGTTGATCCGCGCGTGCGTCCTTCGGTTCGGCGGCCCCAGACAACGTGATGGTCCCATCGCCTTGGAATTCGGTCCCCAATGCGGTGGCTATCTCGGAAAGAGTGAAAGTCATTCAGCGCTCCTATTATGGCGCCGGGCAATTGCACCCGAGCGCCGCACTAAAGGATTTAACCATCCACGCCAGGAAGCGCCACCCCAGCATTCTTCAAAGCCTCCCAGACCTTTGCGTCACGACCATAAATATCGCGGCGATAAGTCACGCGGCCCTTTGCCGGGGCAATCGCTGTGCGATAGACGATGTGCACTGGCACGTGCTGCTCCAGCGCAATCTGAGTCTCACGTCGTGTGTCCAGCGCGTTGTGGAAGGTCGCTTTGGGATTTCTACTTTGCTTTGCCAACAATGCATAAGCAAAATCAAACGGATCCCCCAATCGAATACAGCCGTGACTAAAGGCGCGGACCTCGCGCGCGAACAGGCTTTTGGACGGCGTGTCATGAAGATAAATGTTGTATTTGTTTGGGAACATAAACTTCACCAACCCCAGCGCATTGCGCGAAGACGGAGGCTGTTTAATTGCAAAGGGGAAGCTACGCGCTGTAAACTTGGTGAAATCCACTGCATCGCGCTTCACCACACGTCCTCGGCGATCAATCAGTTTCAGATGGCTGACCGCATTGGGATTGCGCTGCAACATCGGCAGGTATTCTTTGGTGGCAATCGAGCGCGGCACGTTCCAAGTTGGATTAATCACCATATGCTCCATCACATCAGAAAACTCGGGACTACGCTGGTCCGAAACATTCTTTCCAATGACCGAGCGGGTCTGAAAGGTCACTGTGCCCCCATCAACGATTTTCGCTGTAAAATCCGTCAGGTTCACCCAGATATGGCGCGCGCCACGCTCGAAATTTGTCCAGCGCTCACGTTCCATCGCAACCAAAACCGAAGCCAAACGCTTCTCAGGCGAAACATTAACCTGCGCGAGAGTTCCGGCCCCGGCAACACCATCATTGGTCAACCCGTGATCGGCTTGAAGCTGCTGAACGGCTTCTTGAATGGATGCATCATAAGTACGACTTGCAGACCGGTTAAGATATCCCATCCGCACCAAGCGATTGCGCAAGGCAATCACAGCATCACCCGACTGGCCCGGTTTCAATGCCTTAGCAAGTACTTTCGGACCCCAGCCACCATGCTGAATCGCCGCTTCAAGACGCAGCTTCTCTCGCATCAACCGACTGTACTCGGCATTCTTTGGCGGAAGCGTTTTCAGGTAGTTATCAGGAGATGTTAACGTAAACCCCTTCAATACCTCTGCGCCATCCAAGCGATTAACCTTGCGCACGATCCCTTCGTCAATCCGCCCAGGCGTCAGTATGCCGGAATTCACATTTTGCGCGTAATCGACAAGCAATTTGGAAAACTCAACCTCGATTGCGCCAAGGTCACGCACAGAGCCCACATTGGATATCCGTGTTTTCAGCGCTTCAAGATCGATCACAGGCAGGCCGTGATCGCCCGCCTTCGACAGCGCTGCGAAAAGCGCTTTGCGACGAGCTAGATCCTCCTCGCTATCGCCGGTCCAAATCGGCTGATAGGCGTTCGCACGATAGAATGCGGCAACCTCGCCCTCACGCGCAGCGGCCTCGGCCACGGATTGCGCGAATGCGGAAACCATGCTTTGGGCATAAACAGGTTCACCCGAAGAAGCACTGACTGCAATGGCATTGACCGCCACAAAAGCATAGCTGAGAAAGGTCGAACGCATACGCGCGGGCAATGGTTTCGTCATGTCATGTCCGAAATAAATGGATCTTGCTGCCCATCAGTTTTCCAACATCTGACCGCGGCTGTCTATTCATAATCAAACCATTCTGACCAAGATGTTACCAAAGACACAAAAGAGTTTCAGGAATACCCCACCCCGGAGCCCCGATTGACGCACATGCGCCACGGTTAACCCGAGCTTCAGAATTTTCAGCAAATTCCCGCCGATTTTTCTTGAACCCGTTAAGGGGCTAAAAACTCTACTTGGCGCACGATTCGAGTTGTGCAATAAGAAGTCACGTCTGGGGTAAAGGTAATCGCATCACCCTGATTTGACCTCAGAGTCAGGCGGGATTGATGACAGGCAAGCGACGGGACACGCTACGACAATGACCTACGAGACTAAGAACGGCTTGAATTCGGGCATCACTCGGCGCGGACTTCTGGGTGCTTTTGCAGCAACCGCTGTAACAGCCGCCCCAATGTATGCCAATGCAGCTGGTTTCCTTCGCGGTGGCGGCGATGTGCGCCGTCTGGCGATGTATTCCGGTCGCACCGGTGAAACAATCAACATGATCTATTGGATTGAAGGCAAGTACATCAAAGATGGCTTGAAAGAGATCAACCATTTCATGCGTGATTGGCGGACCGACACGTCGATCAAGATCGACACGCGCACAATCGACATTATGGCCGCCGCCCATGGCCTGATGGATGTGCGCGAACCCTACACGATGCTGTCGGGCTATCGCTCGCCTAAAACCAATGCAATGCTGCGCTCGCGTTCTCGCGGCGTTGCAAAAAACTCGCTTCACATGAAAGGTCAAGCCGCTGACTTGCGCCTGAAGTCCCGTTCAGTGAACCAGATGTTCAAAGCGGCTGTGGCCTGTAACGGTGGTGGCGTCGGCAAATATTCGGGGTCGAACTTCGTGCATATGGATTGCGGCGTGGTCCGCTCGTGGGGTCGCTAAGCTTCGACGATCCTTCCCTCATAAAGCAATGCAAAGCGCCCTCGGGCGCTTTTTTTGTTGTGGCGTGGTAGGTTGTTTGGCATCAAGCTTTGAACGACTGACGAGGCCCTAGTGAAACCTTTCCTGATCCTGCAACTGCGCCCGGAAACCGATGCCTCGGATGACGAGTTCCAAGCTTTTTTGACCAAAGGCGGCCTGAATGCAGATCAGGTCCACCGCATTCGCTTGGATCAAGAGGACATCCCCGCTGATCTGGACCTGTCCAACTATGCAGGTGTCATCGTAGGCGGCGGCCCCGGCTGCGTGTCGGACGCGCCCGAGAAGAAGTCAAAGATTGAGGCCAAGATCGAAGCGGAATGCCTGTCGTTGATGCCGCAGATCACGGCACAAGATATTCCATTCTTAGGATGCTGCTACGGCATCGGCATTCTTGGCCACCATCTGGAACCCGGCGCCGTTTCAAAAGAGAATTATGGCGAGCCTGTCAGCGCCAGCCCCTGCCGCGTGACCGATGAAGGGCGTAAGGATCCTTTGCTGTCAGGAATACCCGATGCGTTCGAAGCATTCGTCGCCCACAAGGAAGCGATGCAACATCTGCCCCAAGGCTGTGTGCAACTGGTTACTTCTGCCCCCTGCCCGTTTCAAATGATCCGCTTCGGCCAAAACGTCTATGCCACGCAGTTCCACCCCGAGGCCGACGCGCACGGGTTTGAAACCCGCATCGGCATCTACAAGCACCATGGATATTTCCCACCGGAAGAAGCTGAAGCGCTGGTCGACATGGTCCATGCCGCTGATGTGCATGCGCCAGCTAAGATCCTGAAAAACTTCGTAGATCGGTATCGCGCGTAAATTTCAAGTTGGGAAACTGGCGCACCCGAGAGGATTCGAACCTCTGGCCTCTGCCTTCGGAGGGCAGCGCTCTATCCAGCTGAGCTACGGGTGCCTAGGTCGGGGATATAGGCCATCGCCGAGCCCCCCGCAACATGAAACCGCGGCAATTCAGACCGGCGCAAAAGAAAAGGGCCGCCAAACCGGCAGCCCTTCCCAAAATCTGTTTCCCGGCGATTAACGCTTCGAGAACTGGAACGAACGACGTGCTTTGCGGCGGCCGAACTTCTTACGTTCAACAACACGCGAGTCACGGGTCAGGAAACCAGCAGCTTTCAGTGCGCCACGCAAGCTCGGTTCGTAAAGCTGCAGAGCTTTCGAAATCCCGTGCTTAACCGCACCAGCTTGGCCCGACAGACCGCCGCCTTTAACGGTGGCAACCACGTCGAATTCGCCTTCAACACCAGCAACCTGTGCTGGCTGACGAACGATCAGCTGCAGCACGGGGCGTGCGAAGTATTTGTCCATTTCTTTACCGTTCACGGTGACCTTGCCGGAACCCGGCTTGATCCACACGCGGGCGACAGCGTCTTTACGCTTGCCGGTGGCATAAGAGCGACCCAGCTCGTCACGGACGGGCTCACGGGGGGCGGCAACTTCAACAACAGCTTCGGTGCCTTCTGCGACGGCGTTCAGCTCGTCCAGCGATTTGATCTCTTCAGTCATGATCAGCCCTCACGTGTGTTTTTGGGGTTCATCGACTTGACGTCCAGCACTTCGGGGCTCTGGGCCTCGTGGGGGTGCTCGGCGCCGGCGTAGATGCGCAGGTTGGTCATTTGCTGACGGCTCAGTTTGCCGCCCGGCAGCATGCGCTGCACGGCTTTGGTCAGCAGACGCTCGGGGTGGTCACCCTCGAGGATCTGACCGGCTGTGCGCGACTTGATGCCGCCCGGGTAACCGGTGTGCCAGTAGTGCACTTTGTCGGTGCGCTTTTTGCCGGTCATTTGTACTTTGTCCGCATTGATCACGATGACATTGTCACCCATGTCCATGTGCGGCGTGAACGAGGCTTTGTGTTTGCCACGAAGACGCATTGCGATGATCGATGCAAGACGACCAAGAACAACGCCTTCGGCGTCGATGATGATCCACTTTTTGTCGATATCTGCAGGCGTTGCAGAGAAGGTTTTCATTGATTCAGCCCTGATTGGGTTTCGGATGGGGTGGTTTTAGTGATTTTGCACTGCGGGTCAAGCGCAGTATGTCTAATTTTACCGCGTCTTTTCAATTGGTTATAAATAAGGTATTATTTTACCCCACCTCACAGCCACCAAATCAGCCCCTATACGCTTAATGTATCCGTTGGATTGTCCAAAAGCTCGACCAGTTCTGCAAGAACGGATCGGAACCGATCAAGCGGCATTTGTCCATTGACCGAGATGCGCACGGCCTGCGGGGAGGGCCCGTCGCGCAGCGCAAAATCATCCCCGGGACGTACCCGAATGCCCTTGTTTTCAGCCTTCTGGCAGAAGTTTGATACGCGCCAGCCATAGGGGAGTTTCAGCCAGAAGAAGGGGACATCATGGCTCCAACCAAGCTCAAACCGCCCCAACGTGTTGACGGCGACTTGAATATACTCGCGATTGCGCTGACGCATTTCCATCATCGAGCGCTCCAAATCGGGGTGGGACAACACTTGGTACAAGACCTCGGCAGTTGGCGAGGAAACACCGAAGTAATTGACGTCCACAACCCGACGCAACTTACCCGCCCAACCCGATGGCGTCACGACATACCCCGCGCGAAGCGCCGGCGATATGGTCTTTGAAAAGGATGAGATGAACCAGGATTGCTCGGGCAACAGGGCCCGATAGCTTGGGCCGCGTGCAGGGCCAAGCCGATAACAATCATCCTGAACGACGTGAAAACCGAGGGTGCGTGCCACATCAACCACCTCGTGCCGCCTGGCGGTATCGGTCACGCGGCAGGTTGGGTTATGCGCTTCAGGCATCGTGAACAGCAGGCTCGCGCCAGAACTTCGAGCGACATGCGCCAAGGCCTGAGGGTCCACGCCCTGCTCGTCCATAGGAACCGCAACAACCTTTGCCCCCAAAAGCTCGACCGCGCGGCGCAGGCCGGGATACGAGTGTTCTTCCACCATCACCACCCGCGTACCTTCGGCCAGCAATGTCTGCATCGACAGCATGATGGCATTTTGCCCGCCATTCGTGACGACAATGTCATCAGCAGTGATCCCGCCCCTTTCTTGTTCGGGGATATGGGCCAGCAGGGCTTCGCGCAGATAGGATTGCGATCCGTAGAACGGATAGCGCAGCAACAGGGACTCGGGCAGCTCTGCCGTGGCACGAAGGGCGTCACGTATGATATCGACCTGCCCGACATCAGGAAGGCGCGGCGCGAACAGGAAGTCAGTTTCGGGCTCGCTGTGCAATGCATGCGCCTGATGCTTTACATTACCGGTGCGGGATGAAGGTCTTGAATTCGGGCACGCGTTCTGAGGACGCACAAAGGTGCCTCGTCCAACCTCGGCCGAGACCCACCCACCATTGCCAAGAATGGAATAAGCGCGCGCGACCGTACCGGGTGTGATCTTGAGCTCCCACGCCAGTTCGCGCACAGGCGGAAGTTTTTCACCCTCTGGAAGCGTCCCGGATCTGATGGCCGCCATAAGACCATCCGCCAATCGCTGATACTTGGGGCCCCGCCCCTCCATAAGCTCTTCCGAGAAAATTGTACCCATAACAATATTCCAATTGTGTGGCGCAGATTCGATTTGTATCAATACACCATGGCACAATAGCCGCATTGTATCAATACAATACTTGGAGTTTAAGATGGAACACGGAAACACGTACCGGCATGACCGGCTCGCCTTTCTTGACACAAACCGCCCACTGCCCGCTTTGGCAGAGGTCGCACTGATTGTCGCCGTTTCCGTCACCAAATGGCGCATGAACCGAAGCACTCGACGTGCGCTAAGGGATCTTCCGGATCACCTTCACAAGGACATCGGCATCAGCAAAACCGAAGCGCAGCTTGAGGCGGAAAAGCCCTTCTGGCGCGGCTGACACCGAACCGAAACCTTTTCCTGGGCCGGGGTATTCCCCGGCCATTTTTTATTCCGGAACGCAGATTTCGCCGCGAAGCATGGCTTTTCCAGTACGCCAGATCAGACCCGCAACTACCAAAACCAGTACAATCAATAGGATGAAGCCAATATTGTGATGCGTTCGTGAACCGTCCAGCTGCGCAAACCGGAAAGATGCGATCGACAGCGCAGCAATGGGAAAACTCAGCGCCCACCAGCTGAGCGCGAAGGGGAGCTTTGCCAGGCGTGGCACCTGCGCGACCACAAGCGCCGCAAAGATATAGCCCGCATAAATCAAAAGCCGCGCGACGCCGTCGACGTCTCCGGTCATACTGACATAGGCCAGAAACGCGACCGAGGGTGGTGCAATCAGGATGACCATGGTTGGAAACAGGCGCGCAACGATTGGGTCGTGAAAGATCAACCGGTTCATCACCAGTGTCAGCAACACAATCCAGAAGATCATACCGCCGGAAAAGAACAGCCAGGACGTTTCGATATATCCCATACGGGCCCCCAGAACGGGTACAATCACATTGCCGACCGCCGGGATGAACCATGCCGGCGTCAAATGCCCCACCTGAAACGACCGATGGCTGATCCAGCCCGAGATCACAGCGATGGTCAGCACGCCCTGCCCAACAACACCGGCCAGCCACAAATACTCGGCCAGCACTTCATTGTAAGGGAAGGTTGCGGTGGCCAGGAGCAGAAGCGAGATCGAAATCGTGGGGAAGAACGCCAATTTCACCGGATGATGCCATTCCTCGGCCACGGCGCTGGGATGGCGCAACGCTTTTGCGATATAGACCAATGAAGTCGCGACCATTATCGCCGCACCAATCAGCAACATCAGGGAAGAGGCATGCTTGAGAACCGGCATAGACGGTGCGCCTGCGTGCAACGCAAGCGTCAGCCCCATCACCCCCATCACAATGGCGAAAAACGTAACGGGGAAATGCGCCAATCGGTCGAACTCTTCCGGGGGGATGTTTGGGTCAGGAACCTGTGTCGTGTCATCCATGGCGGGCACCTCGCGCAACATATCTTGTTTTTCTAATGTGGTGCGCCTTTCCCCTGCCCGGGTCAACCCCGTTCCGGCGGGATTGAATACGTCAAACTGGCGCGGGCCACGAGTTGGTCGCTGCCCTCGGAATAGATCAGAACATCACCTACGGCCAATACCTTGCCCAGCTTGTGGATTGTCGCATGCGCAAGCAGATCGGCACCCGACGCTGGCTTGCGCATGAAATCAATTGAACAGTTGGTCGTGACCGCCAGCGCCTTGGGGCCAATCATCGCCAACACCGCCAGATACATCGCGACATCCGCCAGCGCGAACATGCTGGGGCCTGACACGGTGCCGCCGGGGCGCAGATGCTTTTTGCCAATACGCTTTCGGATGGTCGCACGCATCGGCGCAACTTCTGCCACTTCGAAATCGTCCGAGACCTGTGGGAACTGTTCGACCAAGAAGGCCTGCAATTCACGTTGCGTCATTTTCAATTGCATTGTTTCCCCCAAGTCACTTCACGCCTATCGTGGGCCCGACTTTGAGGGAGGACAAGATGGCAGATCCAATTCTGATCCGCGAGGACGCAGCGTCAATTGCGCGATTGACGTTAAACAACCCCGGCGCGCTGAATGCGCTGTCAGACGCGATGCTCGCCGCGCTGAAATCCGAACTTGAAGCGCTGGCCGAAGATAGCTCGATCCGGGCAATTGTGATCGCAGGCGCGGGTAAAGTGTTCTGCGCGGGCCATGACCTGAAGGAAATGACCGCAGGCCGCGCAGCCGAGGATTGCGGACAGGCCTATTTCAAAGATCTATTCACCCGCTGTGCCGAGGTCATGACCCTGATCCCCCGCCTGCCCCAGCCCGTCATCGCAGAAATCCACGGCATCGCCACCGCCGCGGGCTGCCAACTGGCTGCGACCTGCGATATGGCCGTCGCCGCCGAGGGCACGCGATTTGGCGTAAACGGTGTGAATATCGGGCTCTTTTGCTCAACCCCGATGGTCGCGCTGACCCGCAACGTGCCGCGCAAGGTCGCCTTCGAGATGCTGACCACCGGCGAATTTATCGACGCGGCCCGCGCCCGCGAAGTTGGATTGGTCAATCGCGTCGTGCCCCATGAGGACTTGCGCGCCGCAACGGACGAGCTGGCAGCGACGGTCGCTTCGAAACTGGGGGCGGCCGTGAAGATCGGTAAGTCTGCCTTCTATGATCAGGCCCTGATGAATCTGGAAGAGGCGTACGCCTTCACCGGCAACGTGATGGCCGAAAACATGATGCTGCGCGATACGGCCGAGGGCATTCAGGCTTTTATTGAAAAGCGCAAACCAAACTGGCCTCAGAACGAAGACGCCTAAGGCTGAAACGGCTCTACTGTCACATCGCACCCGTGGAACTGCGCGATGTGACCGGGCTGCAAACAAATCCAACCATCTTCGTTCCGGTCCAAAGGCTCGGATACGACGGCCCAGCCCTGACGGCTTTCCGACCACCGATAATATACCGACGGTGCATATGTGTCTGACGCACAACGTGCCGCCCAAAGGGATGTGCCGTCAGACAAAGCGGCCGACAGGCGTAAGTGTGGCGCATAACCGAATTCACGCGACAGACCCGCAAGCTCCCGCGTCGCGTGCTCTAAGGCTTGCGGCACGTTTACCCCCTGCCCGATCGCGTCCATTGTAAGCAAAAACAGGACTTCGCTGTCTGTGGCCCCCTGCCGTTTGCCGTAAAGCGCATCGGGGATCAGCATGTCTGCCTGTTTGCGGAAGGTTTCGAACCCTCCGATCTGCCCATTATGCATGAAGCTCCATTGCTTATGGGAAAACGGATGGCAGTTGTTGCGACTGGTCGCCGATCCAGTAGACGCCCGCACATGGGCCAGAAACAGGCGCGATTTCACCTGATGTGCAATGGCCCGTAAATTTGGATCAGACCACGCAGGAAGCACATCTCGATACAACCCCGGCTCGGCGCGGTGGTCGTACCACGCCACCCCAAACCCATCGGCGTTGATGGCGGTTTTCGCCTCCTCCGCTTCCTGACTTTGCTGAATCAAAGAATGGCCGGGCTGGACCACAACCTCTTCCATGAAAATAGGTGCGCCCAAATAGGCTGCCCAACGGCACATACTGCCCCCTTGCGTTCCAATCTTACCCTAACGGGATTACTGGCCCCGATTATGGGTCTTTGCGTAAAGCTTTGCGATAATGCGGCTGCCTGTCTTCTCAAATGCTGCCGGAATGATCGCGTGTATAAGGGCTGCGCCTGCCGCCAGAAAGAGCCAGAAACTGAACGTCGCCGCAAATTTGGCGTGTTCCAGATAGGTCTCGTCGACGGATTGCGGGTGCTCGATAAAAATGCGGTTGATCATGATATGTCTCCTGTCAGCGTGGCAACATGATACCAAGCATCGCGCTACATATGTCCCAAAGTTACGCGCATACGCGTTGATTGCGTGACATTTTCCCACTATCATCCCTACATGGATAACATTGACACAATAGATCGCAGAATCCTGAGTGCCCTTCAACAGGACGCAGATCAAAGCCTCGAAGATCTGGGCGCGAAGGTGGGCTTATCGCGCAATGCGTGCTGGCGGCGCGTCCGTATCCTTCAGGAAAGTGGCGTCATTCGCAAACGCGTCGCGCTGTTAGATCCGCAGAAATTGGGGCTTGGCCTATCTGTGTTTATTCAGGTCCGCACCTCGAACCATGACCCTGACTGGTTGGACAAATTCGCGCGCGCGGTCAAGCTGATGCCCGAGATCCTGGGCGCCTATCGCATGACCGGCGATCTGGACTATTTGATCCACGCCCGCGTCAGTGACGTGAAAGACTATGACGCGCTGTATCAACGTCTGATCGCGAAAGTAGACCTAAGCGACGTCTCTGCCAGCTTTGTCATGGAAGAGTTGAAGGAAACGACAGAATTGTCGCTTTGAAGCCTGACAGAACAGGCGGCGCGACGTAGATGGGGTGAAACATCGAAAGCAGCGCCATGCCCTATCTGATCCTAATCCTCGCCGTCATTGCAGAGACCATTGGCACAACCGCACTACAAGCCAGCCAACAGTTCACGCGTCTCGGCCCATCGCTGACGGTTGTTGTGGCTTACGCCATCAGCTTTTTCCTGTTGGGGTGGGCGCTGAAATACATGGCGGTTGGTGTGGCCTATGCCATCTGGTCGGGGCTTGGGATCGTCCTGATCGCTGCGATTGGCTATGCCTTATTTGGTCAGAAACTGGACATGCCCGCGCTTCTGGGTCTGTCCATGATCCTCGGCGGTATTCTGGTCATTCACTTGTTTTCGCAGTCCGCCCAGCACTGAACACGCGAAATACCTGCATTTGCGCGCATTTCTACTGGCAATCGCGCCACAACCGGGCTATGCGCGCCCTAACTTATCCCTTTTCATTCGAAGGTGGCCCTTATGGACCTGCGCAATATTGCGATCATCGCCCACGTTGACCACGGCAAGACGACCCTTGTTGACGAGCTTCTGAAACAATCCGGTGCGTTCCGGGAAAACCAGGCCGTGGCCGAACGCGCCATGGACAATGACGCCATCGAGCGCGAGCGTGGCATCACGATTTTCGCCAAGCCGACATCGGTCGAATGGAAGAACACCCGCATCAACATCGTTGACACCCCCGGCCACGCCGACTTCGGTGGCGAGGTTGAGCGCATCCTGTCGATGGTTGACGGTGTTGTGCTGCTGGTGGACGCCGCTGAAGGCCCGATGCCGCAAACGAAGTTCGTGACCGCGAAAGCACTGGCGCTGGGCCTGCGCCCGATCGTTGTTCTGAACAAAGTGGACAAACCCGACGCGGAACCTGACCGCGCGCTGGACGAATGCTTTGACCTGTTTGCCAGCCTTGAAGCCACCGAAGACCAGCTCGATTTCCCGCATATGTATGCCTCGGGCCGTTCGGGCTGGGCCGATCACGAGCTGGACGGACCGCGCGAAGACCTGCACGCCTTGTTTGACCTGATCGTCAACCACGTCCCTGCCCCCAAGCAGATCGCGTATCAGGACCAAGATTTCCGCATGCTGGCCACCACGCTGGGATCCGACCCGTTTGTGGGCCGTATTCTGACCGGTCGCGTTGAAAGCGGCACGCTGAGAGTCGGCGCAACCGTTCAAGCCCTTAGCCGCATCGGCCAAAAAATCGAACAATTCCGCGTCACGAAAATCCGCGCGTTCCGCGGCTTGGAAGAGGCCGACATCGAAGAAGCACAGGCCGGTGACATCGTTTCGATCGCAGGCATGGCAAAAGCCACGGTTGCAGACACGATCTGTGCGCTGGCAGTTGATACTCCGCTAGATGCCCAACCCATCGATCCGCCTACCATCACCGTGACGTTCGGCATCAATGACAGCCCCCTGGCGGGCCGCGACGGCAAGAAAGTTCAGTCGCGCGTCATCCGTGATCGCTTGATGAAAGAAGCGGAATCGAACGTTGCCATCAAAATCGCAGACACCCCCGGCGGTGAGGCTTTCGAAGTCTCAGGCCGCGGCGAACTTCAGATGGGCGTTCTGATCGAAAACATGCGTCGCGAAGGGTTCGAGCTGTCGATCTCGCGCCCGCAGGTGATCATGAAAGAAGAAAACGGTGTCCGCATGGAACCCGTCGAAGAAGCCACAATCGATGTGGATGACGAATATTCCGGTGCCGTGATCGAGAAACTGACCGGCGCCCGCAAGGGCGAGCTGGTCGAGATGAAACCCGCTGGCGCAGGCAAAACACGTATCATCGCGCATGTGCCATCGCGTGGCCTGATCGGCTATCACGGCGAGTTTCTGACCGACACCCGCGGAACCGGCGTTCTGAACCGCGTGTTCCACGGCTGGACTGCGCATAAAGGCGCCATTCCCGGCCGTCGCGCTGGCGTTCTGATCTCGATGGAGAACGGCCAATCGGTCGCCTTCGCCCTTTGGAACCTTGAAGATCGCGGCAAGATGTTCATCGGCGCGCAGGAAGACGTCTATCAAGGCATGATCATTGGCGAGCATTCGCGTGAAAACGATCTGGAAGTAAACCCGCTGAAAGGTAAGAAGCTGACCAACGTGCGTGCTTCGGGCACCGATGAGGCGGTTCGCCTGACCACGCCCGTAACCCTGTCGCTGGAAGAGGCCATCGCCTATATCAACGACGACGAGCTGGTTGAAGTCACGCCCGAAAACGTGCGCCTGCGTAAACGCTATCTGGACCCGCATGAACGCAAGCGGATGGCAAAAGCCGCGCAGTAAAATGAAAGGGGCCGCAAGGCCCCTTTTTCCTATCTAGGTGTATCCGAAAACGGATCGGCGACAACTTGAACATTGTCCTCATAAATAATCCGACCGGGTCGTCGCGTTTTCAGCACCTCGACTGGATAGTCCCACTCACCCAACAGGGTTTTAAGCTGCCACATCTTTTGAACATAAACGGTAGCAGAAGGTTTGAACCAACTTAGTCCTCTGGTGAAGTCGCTGTGAGAGTCGTTCTTCTTCCTGCTAAATTTGTCTGGAGCGTCAAGATACTCTTCAAACCACCCCAGAAGATCGAGAAGGATCTCTAAGCTAATTTTGTCGACGTCATTCCGGTATTTGAGCTCATAGGCAGCACAGAAAATCCCGGGCCGCGCATCAAATCCGTCGATATTTCCCGGTACGACCATCCGTACGTAAACCGGTTGAGTTTCACTCATCCGTCTCGACAATCAAAAGCTCGCGCTCGGACGCGTTGCGCGCATGGCTGAGCGCCTCCTGATACTCTGGAGAGTGATAGCAAGCTTCG
Organism: Aliiroseovarius halocynthiae; assembly: GCF_007004645.1. Classification (GTDB taxonomy): domain Bacteria; phylum Pseudomonadota; class Alphaproteobacteria; order Rhodobacterales; family Rhodobacteraceae; genus Aliiroseovarius; species Aliiroseovarius halocynthiae. The sequence continues at coordinate 1,400,749 of NZ_ML660019.1, forward strand.
GCGGCTTCAACGCTTTCAAACTTGGCAACGACATTGCGCGGGCGGTCTTTGCCTTCGAGCTGCACATAGCGTCCGCCACGGGCGATGAACTTGCCGCCATGTTTGGCGACCGCGGGTCCGGCCAGTTTGGCGTATTTACCGTAAGATTCTTCGTCTGTGACAGTGACGTGAGCAATCCAAAGGGCGGGCATGATGTGTCTCCTTAACGAAAAAACCGCGTATCGGGGAAACGATACGCGGCCTTTTTGTGTTTGGAAAGGGTGGTTTAGCCCGCCAGAACGGCCTCGGCGGCCTTGATCGCGTCTTCCGACTTCGACGCATCTGCACCGCCGCCCTGCGCCAGCTCGGGACGACCACCGCCGCCCTTGCCACCCAGTTCGGGCACCGCCGCCTTCACCAGATCGACCGCCGACAGATTGTCGGTCAGATCGGGGGTCACACCAGCAGCCACAGCAACCTTGCCGTCATTGTCTGAAATGATCAGAACCGCACCAGATCCCAGAGCGTCTTTCTGTTCATTCACAAGCGCTTGCAGGTCTTTTCCGCCCACGCCGGAAATCGACATGGCCAAGAACTTTACGCCATTGATGTCTTTGGCTTCCGCTCCTGCACCCGCAGCTTTGGCAAGTTCGCGTTTCAGCGCAGAGATCTCGTTCTGCAGCGCCTTGCGTTCGTCCATCAGGCCTTTCACGCGGTCCACAACTTCTTCTGGTTTGGCTTTCAGCATGCCTTGAAGTTCGGACCCACGTGCGGCCTCGGCCTCAATATGGGAGACAGCGGCCTTACCAGTCAAAGCCTCAATGCGGCGAATGCCAGCGGCAGATGCGCCTTCGGACAGGATCACGCAGATGCCGATATCGCCGGTCTGTTTGACATGAGTACCACCACAAAGTTCAATCGAGTAGGTTTCACCACCTGCACCTTTACCCGTCGCCGCATGTCCCATCGAGACCACGCGGACCTCGTCACCATATTTCTCGCCAAACAGCGCCTGCGCACCAATGTCGCGCGCGTCATCCGGGGTCATGATCCGGGTTTCAACAGGCGTGTTTTGACGGATATAGGTGTTCACCTCGCGGGCGATATTACCAAGCTCTTGCGCACTCACCGCTTTGTTGTGGCTGAAATCGAAACGCAGACGGTCCGGTGCATTCAGCGACCCGCGCTGCGCGACATGTTCGCCCAGCTCATTGCGTAAAGCCTCGTGCAGCAGGTGCGTAGCCGAATGGTTGGCCCGAATAGCCGTGCGGCGCAGGTGATCCACGGCCAGCTCAGCGCCCTGCCCGCGTGTGATTTCTCCGCTGTCGACTTTCGCGATATGGATGAACACATCCGCCACCTTCTTGGTATCTGTCACATGAACCGAACCGCTTTCCGTACGGATCAGACCGGTATCGCCGACCTGACCACCACTTTCGGCATAGAACGGTGTCTGATTGACGACGATCTGCACGTCGTCACCCGCCTTTACGCAGTCAACGGGTTTACCGTCCTGAACCAGTGCCCGAATCTGCCCTTCGGCATGCTCGGTGTCATAACCAAGAAACTCGGTCACGCCGTGTTCTTCGGCAATGTCAAACCAGATGGTGGCGTCCGCAGCTTCGCCCGAACCGGACCATGCCGCGCGGGCGCGCGCTTTTTGTTCTTCCATCGCGGCGTCAAAACCGGGCTGATCTACGCCCAGCCCTTTTTCGCGCAGCGCATCCTGCGTCAGGTCCAGCGGGAAGCCGTAAGTGTCATAGAGTTTAAACGCCGTTTCGCCGGGAAGGTCCGCACCTTCAGCCAGACCAGACACTTCGTCATCCAGCAGTTTCAATCCACGGTCCAGCGTCTTCTTAAACCGGGTTTCTTCGTTCAGAAGCGTTTCTTCGATCATCGCCTGACCGCGCGCCAGCTCGGGATAGGCCTGCCCCATCTGGGCCACAAGCTCGGGCACTAGACGGTGCATGACCGGGTCTTTCGCACCCAACAGATGCGCATGACGCATCGCCCGGCGCATGATGCGGCGCAGCACATAACCACGGCCTTCATTCGACGGCATTACACCATCCGCAATCAGGAACGAGGTCGAGCGCAGATGGTCCGCGATCACACGGTGATGCACGTTCTTGTCCCCAAAGGGATCTACGCCTGTCGCGTGGGCAGAAGCCTCGATCAACGCCTTGAACAGGTCCGTGTCATAGTTGTCATGGCTGCCCTGAAGCAGCGCGCCGATACGCTCCAGCCCCATGCCGGTGTCGATCGACTGCATCTCAAGATCGATCATCGAACCGTCTTCGAACTGCTCGTTCTGCATGAACACGATATTCCAGATCTCGATGAAACGATCGCCATCTTCTTCCGGGCTGCCGGGAGGGCCGCCCCAGATGTGTTCGCCGTGGTCGTAGAAAATCTCGGTACACGGACCGCAAGGGCCGGTCGGGCCCATTTGCCAGAAATTGTCGGACGTCGCGATGCGGATGATCCGGTCCTCGGGCACGCCCAGGCTTTTCCAGATGTTAAACGCCTCGTCATCGGTGTGATAAACCGTGACATACAGCTTCTCTTTCGGGATCCGAAATTCCTTGGTGATCAGGTTCCACGCGAACGGAATGGCGTCCTTCTTGAAGTAATCGCCGAAGCTGAAATTCCCCAGCATCTCAAAGAACGTGTGGTGACGCGCCGTATACCCCACATTGTCCAGATCATTGTGCTTACCGCCAGCGCGCACACATTTCTGGGCAGTCGTCGCACGCACATAGTCGCGCTTTTCGACCCCGGTGAAGAGGTTTTTAAACTGCACCATGCCCGAGTTCACGAACATCAGTGTCGGGTCATTTCGCGGCACCAGCGGAGAGCTGTCCACGATCGTATGCCCTTCGCGTTCAAAATAGTTCAGGAAGGTCGAACGGATATCGTTGAGGCTGGCCATTTTGTCTCGTCTCTTATGCGCTTTCTCACCCGTTTACCCGCGTGCGTGCGTGCTGTCCACAGGGGGAACCGATCGCGGATGGGCAAAGAAAAAGGGCCGGCGCAGTTGCCAGCCCTTTGATCAAATTTTCAGGTCTGATTACGCCTCAAGCAGACCGTCATCGTCATCGCCTTTCTCATGTTCTGGCATATCGAAATCCAGACCATGTGCGGCACGGATCTTGTCTTCAATCTGAAGCGCAGTGCGTTTGTGTTCACGCAGGTAGTTCTTGGCGTTCTCACGCCCCTGCCCGATCCGTTCATCCCCATAGCTGAACCACGCGCCGGATTTCTCGACCACGCCAGCTTTCACGCCAAGGTCCAGAAGCTCGCCCATCTTCGAGATGCCTTCGCCATACATGATGTCGAATTCAACCTGCTTGAAGGGCGGTGCCACCTTGTTTTTCACGACTTTCACGCGGGTGGCGTTGCCGACAACCTCATCACGATCCTTGATCGCGCCGATGCGGCGGATGTCCAGACGGACCGAGCTATAGAATTTCAGCGCGTTACCGCCGGTCGTCGTTTCTGGGCTGCCAAACATCACGCCGATTTTCATGCGAATCTGGTTAATGAAGATCACCATGCAGTTGGATCGAGCGATGGACGAGGTCAGCTTACGCATTGCTTGGCTCATCAAGCGGGCCTGAACGCCAACATTGCTGTCGCCCATATCGCCTTCTAGTTCGGATTTCGGCGTCAACGCCGCAACCGAGTCGACCACAACCATGTTTACAGCGCCCGAGCGCACCAGCGTATCGACGATTTCCAGCGCCTGTTCACCGGTGTCAGGCTGCGAGATCAGCAATTCGTCCAGATCAACGCCCAGCTTCTTGGCATATTGCGGGTCCAGTGCGTGCTCTGCATCCACAAAGGCACAAACACCGCCCTTTTTCTGTTCTTCTGCCACACAGTGCAGTGTCAGCGTCGTCTTACCCGAGCTTTCGGGGCCATAGATCTCGACGACCCGACCTTTTGGAAGACCACCGATGCCAAGCGCAATGTCCAACCCAAGCGACCCGGTCGAGGTCGATTCGATCTCGGACACCGGGTTATCCGCGCCAAGCTTCATAATCGAGCCCTTGCCGAACTGACGTTCGATTTGGGCCAGCGCACTGTCGAGCGCCTTTTTCTTGTCGCTGTCTTTCTTCATTTCAAAAATGTCCGCCGTTGCCATGTCTTGCCCTCACTTATTCCACACCCGCCGACAAGCGGCAATCAATGGATTGTTCTTGACTTGTTCTTCATGACTGTATGAGTACAAAATAGGAACAATTCAAGTTAAGTTTTCAGATAGGACGATTTTAGAATCTATTGGTAACCAAGACCTTAACAGACGAGAGGCTTCATCTCTTCTGCCATTCAGGTGAAAATTATCGTTTTTTATCTGACACCTGCAGCAACTCACCAGGCCCGCCAGACCCATTAGTGCATCTGTTCGTTCACCGTTGCCGTTAAATCCGTCAAAGAAAACGGCTTCGGCAAGAAAACAGAATTGGGAATGCGGGCCTGATGATCAGAAACCGAATCCTCGGCATATCCCGATACGAAGACCACTTTGACATCGGGGCGATCAATAAGTGCTTTGGCCACCCAAGTTGGACCATCCATCCCGGGCATTATGACATCCGTAACAAACACATCTACCTTCAAAGCCGTATCATCCAGAATCTGCAAGGCTTGCTCGGCGCAGTCGGCTTCAAGAACGGCAAACCCACGCATCCTGAGCGCGCGCGACGCAAAAGCGCGCACCGGCGCCTCATCCTCGACCAACAATACGACTCCACCACCTTCGTCCTCATGCTGTTGGGCGATGACCGGCGCAATCTGTGATGCGTCTGAGACCTGAATTCCGGTGCTTGACGCGAGCGAAGCCGCATCCGTCTTCAACAATGTAGACGCTTCTTGCCCAGCAGGATCAATGCCGGCATCTGACGCAGTCGGGGCATCTTCTGGCTGCGCATCTGTCGCTTCGGCGTCTTCAAATGGCGTATCCTCGTCACGGCTGACCGGAAAATACAGCGTGAATGTCGTACCTTGATCCAACAACGAGTCGACAAAAATATAGCCCCCCATCTGCTTGACGATTCCATACGCCATGGACAATCCCAACCCGGTGCCTTTGCCTGCTTTTTTCGTAGTAAAGAACGGCTCGAAAATCTTGCCAATTTTGTCCGCCGGAATGCCTGTCCCCTGATCGATCACCCGAATAGCGACATATTCCCCGGCAGGCACGCTGGCCCGATCCCGTAGAAGTGCGCTTTCCAACACCACATTGCGGGTCTCTACGCGAACTGTCCCACCGTCCTGCATGGCGTCGCGCGCATTTACCACCAGGTTCATTATCACCTGATCCAGCTGTCGACGATCAGCGCGAATGGGCAACAGAGCAACGTCGTGATCCAGCTGCAACGAGATTTTCTCGCCCACCAAACGGTTTAGCAGGTGGGTGAGATCGGACAGGGAATCGGTCAGCAGCAGGCTCTCGGGCCGCAATGTTTGCTTGCGAGAGAATGCGAGAAGCTGGCGCACCAACGCCGCCGCACGATTGGCGTTCTGAATAATCTGAGACAAGTCGGAATAGGCAGGGTCCTGTTCATCCCGCCCCATCATAAGAAGATCGCAGTGACCTGAGATGGCAGTTAGCAAGTTATTGAAATCATGTGCAACGCCGCCCGCCAATTGGCCAATCGCCTCCATCTTCTGGCTTTGAACGAACTGGGCTTCAAGCGATTTCAGTTCGGTCGCATCTTGCAGTACCGCGACCAGTGCCGTGCCGTTTTCTTCGGTGATCTGCGCAAGCGAAATCTGGATGAACACATCTTCGTCCAGACGGGTTGCGCGGACAATCTCGGACCGGCCCAGATGGCGGCCTGAATGCGCCTCGCGCAGCCATTCGGACACAGGTCGCCCCAACCCTTCAACCTGATCTGCCATCAGCGAGCCAATAGCGTCGCAATCGCCTAAAAGGTCGCGAGCACGCCGGTTGGCCATGGTGATGCGTCCAGCCACATCTAATTTCAGCAACGGAACAGGCAGTCCATCAATAAATGCCCATTCTTCTGACGACAGCTCGGGCGCTGAACTGGGCGGCAACAAATAGATCTCGCGCCGTCCGGCAGTGGTTGGAATTTCGCATACCAACGCAGGAACTTTACCGTCGCGGCCGGACACGTGCATGATTGTTCCGGGCTGAATGGGCAATTCAGTGAAAACGCGATCCAGTGTGGTTTCACGCCCACCCAGTAGATTTCGAGCGGCTTCATTCATGAACAAAACCGTCCCGGTCTTTGACACCGTCATCATGGGAAGGCTGATATGTTCACCAACCTGTACACCCGCGCCACCATGAGAAAGCTGATCAATTCGCCAAAGGAAGCCATCATTGCGCACAAGATGAGCCTGTACACGCAAGCGCCCACGCGCCGTATTGACCTCTTCCCTCGCAGTGCCTTTTGCCTGCGCGCGCCCCTGCAAACGATACAGAACCGAGGCAGGCGCTGCGAAGACATCGGACAGCTGTGAAGACAGCGCGTCGATACCCGTCGTATCCAGCAATTGGTCCGCGGCGCGGTTGCGGTAAATCACTGCACCGTCCGGGTCAGTCAGGACGACTGCTGTGCTGTCGTCTTCGGCCAAATCGGTCAACACACCCCTGAATCGTTCACGGCGCATGTTCTGGACGGCAGACAATGTCCGCACGATCACGGCCAGGCACACAAAGGTCAGCCCGGTGACAACAAGTCCTAATCCAAGCGACGGCGCCGAAACAAACCAAGACGCCCCTAAAAGCACGGCCCCGATCATCATCAGGGAAAGGGTCCGCGGCGCGAGCCGAAGCGCGGCATGTGTAAAGGGGTGCGAGGTGAAGGCAGTACTCTGCACGATTGACCCTCCTCAGAATCGCCCTCTTTTCTGAAAGAAGAGGGTTAAAGCCCGATTAATATAGGAAGGTTAGCAACCTTAGGTAGTTTTTGCCAAGCGCTAACTGCTTGTAAGTTGGGCGATATAAAAACCGTCCCCACCATCACGCGGCGTGAATTGGCGTTCTGCTATCAAAGAAAAGCCTGCATTTCTTGACAGAAACGCCTGAACTTGAGCACTGTTTTCGTCCGTCAAAACCGAGCAGGTCGCATAGGCCATCGTCCCGCCAGAACACACAAAATCCGGCATCGCAGTCAGGATGTCACGTTGTGCTGCATAGATCTGTTCCAGCTTTTCAGACGTCAGCAGCCACTTTCCATGTGGCGCACGTCGCCAAGACCCACTTCCCGAACATGGCGCGTCTGCCAAGACCAAATCGAAACCGGACAAGTCTACCATATCTGAATTCCGGACCCGTTGAATGCTCACACCCGCCCGTGCGGCGCGGTCCGGGATGTCTTTCATCCGCTCCCACGACAGATCATGCGCGGTCACATAGGCCCCAAGCGCGGCCATCGCCAATGCCTTGCCGCCGCCCCCTGCGCAATAATCCAGAACACGCATGCCGGGCTGAATATCCAGCGCCTCGATCACCGCCTGTGAGGCCGCATCTTGAAGCTCAACATACCCGTCAAGAAAGGCGCGTGACAGTTTGATTTTGCGCGGATTTTTCACAATTTCAAGCGCAGTGCCAGCCAGCTCACACAGTTGCGCCTCGATCCCATCCTCGGCCAGAATCGAGGCGGCTTGTTCGCGAGTGCATTTCGCAAGATTGGCGCGGACAAACACGGGTGCCCGGCTGCGCAAACTGCCCAGAACGGTATCTGCATCAGCCCCTAAACTGCGATCGAACTGGGGTAAAAGCCAATCCGGGCAATCCAGCGCCTCGGCGCGCGACATCTGGGCGTTCACGGCCAGCTCAGCATCGCTCAGCTTTGCGGGCGCGTGCCCCTCGCCCGAGAAAAGCTCGGCGGGATCCAACCCCTGCCCGCGCAGAAGCCCAATCATCACCGCACGCCCATCCGTGCCGCCACCAAGCGCTTGCGCGGACCGCAGCCGACGCAGCGCGTCAAAGACGTGATCACGAATGGCTGCACGGTCTTTTGACCCCGCAAAACGGTGGCCGCGTGCCCAGCCGGTCAGAGCTTGCTCGACCGGTGTGCCGGACAGATAGCTGTCCAGCACTTCGATCGCAGCGGCCACACGCGCGCCGGGCGTCATATCAGGATCCCCATCACCGGCTTAGCCGATCCGATAGTTCGGGCTTTCGCGGGTGATCTGAACGTCATGCACATGGCTTTCCTTCAGACCTGCGCCCGTAATTTTGACGAACTTGCAGTTCTTACGCATCTCGTCCACGGTGGCACAGCCAGTATAGCCCATGGCCGCGCGCAGACCGCCAACCAGTTGGTGGATCACGGTGCCAGCGGGGCCTTTGTAAGGCACCTGCCCCTCAATCCCTTCCGGCACCAGCTTGTCAGACGCCGCATCCTTCTGGAAATAGCGATCCGCCGAACCACGGGCCATCGCGCCAAGCGATCCCATGCCGCGATAGGCTTTGAATGACCGGCCCTGATACAGGATCACCTCGCCCGGGCTTTCGTCGGTACCTGCGATCATCGAGCCAACCATAGCACAGCTTGCGCCCGCCGCGATGGCTTTGGCGAAATCGCCAGAGAACTTGATGCCTCCATCGGCGATGACCGGTATGCCACCAGCGGCTTCGGCACAATCCGAAATGGCCGTCAGCTGAGGGACACCCACGCCGGCCACCATCCGCGTGGTGCAGATGGAACCGGGGCCAATGCCCACTTTCACCGCATCCGCGCCCGCGTCGATCAGCGCACGCGTAGCATCCCCAGTGGCCACGTTGCCCGCAATCACCTGAACAGAGCTGGACAGCGCCTTCACACGCTTCACAGCTTCGATCACGCCTTCCGAGTGACCGTGGGCGGTATCGACCACCACGATGTCCACGCCCGCATCGATCAGCATCTCGGACCGCGCAAAACCGCTGTCACCAACCGAGCTGGCAGCAGCGACGCGCAGACGGCCCAGATCATCCTTGCACGCAGTGGGGTTCAGAACGGCCTGCTCGGTGTCTTTCAGCGTCAAAAGGCCCGTCAGCTTGCCTTCGCCATCTGTGACCAGCAGCTTTTCAATCCGACGCGCGCGCATCAGGCTTTTGGCCTCTTCCAACTCGGCGGGCTCTTGCAACATGGCCAGATTGTCCGAGGTCATCATAACGCTGACCGGCGTGTCATCGCTTTCGGCAAAACGCATGTCACGGTTGGTCACGATCCCCACGACATGGCCATCGGGACCAACAACCGGGAAACCCGTGACGCGATACCGTTCCTGAAGCGCCTTGGCGTCTGCCAATGTCTGATCCGCAGTCAGCGTAATGGGGTTATAGACGATCCCGCTTTCAAAACGCTTCACGCGACGCACCTGACGGGCTTGTTCTTCCGCATCCAGGTTCTTGTGGATCACGCCCATGCCGCCAGCCTGCGCCATTGCAATAGCCATGCGCGCTTCGGTCACCGTATCCATCGCCGAGCTGAGCAGCGGTATGTTTAGCGCGATCGAGCGGGTCACATGGGTTGCCGTATCCGCAGTCGAGGGCAGCACGTTGCTGGCTGCCGGGACCAGCAGGACGTCATCAAAGGTAAGGGCCTCGCGAATCTCCATGAGCGTTCTCCTTGGGAGTTTTCGTTTGGCACGTCCCTATCTCATGGGTTGGGCCATTTGGAAAGGGGTGAGGTGATATTTCTGCCTCGAAAAGCCCTGTTTTCCATAGACCACCCAATTCAAACGATGCGCAGGGGTTTGACAATCCGCCTGCGCCGTGGGCTTCTAGACAAGAACAAATGTGAACACAGAGAGGCGCAGATGGAATTGTCGACCCGCATTCGCGGTATTCTGGACGGGGGCGATGACGGCTGGGGTGTATTCTATAAAGCCCGCGAGATGCGCACGGCTGGCATAGATGTGACCGAGCTGACCATCGGTGAACATGACATCCGCACCGACCCCAAAATCCTGACCGCCATGTATGATGCAGCCATCGGGGGCCATACGGGTTATGCGGATATTCCCGGCACGCCCGCGCTGCGCGACGCGGTGGCCCAGCGGGTCAAGGATCACACCCACGTGCCAACCACGCGCCAGAACGTGCTGATCACGCCCGGTGGGCAAGCCGCTCTGTTTGCGTCCCATATGGCTGCCTGCGATGATGGCGACACAGCGCTGTTCATTGATCCACACTATGCCACCTATCCCGGCACGATCAGGTCAGTCGGGGCTAAAGCGGTGGCGGTGCCTGCGCGATCTCGCGACGGGTTCCAGCCTGATCTAGACGCAGTGCGCGATGCGGCCAAGGGGGCCAAAAGCCTACTGATCAACACACCAAACAATCCAACCGGTGTGATCTATTCCGACGACACGCTGCACGGTCTGGCCGAAATCTGCCGGGATGAGGATCTGTGGCTGATCTCGGACGAGGTCTATGACAGTCAGGTGTGGCACGGCGCCCACCTGTCGCCTCGCGCCCTGCCCGGCATGGCCGAGCGCACACTGGTCGTTGGCTCGATGTCGAAAAGTCACGCGATGACGGGAAGCCGCCTTGGCTGGATCATCGGCCCGGACGAGGCCATTGCCCATCTGGCGACGCTGGCGATCAACACCAACTACGGCGTCGCGGGATTCATTCAAGACGCGGCCCTTTTTGCCCTGCGCCAAGGGCCAGGGTTCGAGGCTGAAATCGCCGCCCCGTTCCGCCGCCGTCGTGACGCAGCAACGCCGCTCTTCTCGGGCCAAGAGGCCGCCCGCCTGATCCCGTCTGACGGCGCGATGTATCTGATGGCAGACATCCGCGCCACCGGCCTATCCGGCGAGGAATTCGCCCTGCGCCTGCTGGATGAGGAACACATCGCCGTCATGCCCGGCGAAAGCTTCGGACACGCCGCCGCGGGCCATATCCGCATCGCCATGACCATCAACGATGATCGCTTTCTGGACGCAGTTGAGCGTCTGATCCGATTTGCAAACGCGTTGACAGCTGGAGACAAAACATGACCGACACCAATCGCGGCACCGCCTTTCGCGCCCTGCACCAGAAGGGCAATCCGTTCATCCTTGCCAATGCATGGGACATTGGCAGTGCCAAGATGCTGGCAGCCTTGGGAGCCGAGGCCATCGCGACATCCTCGGCCGCGCATGCATTTACGCTGGGTCGCCCCGATATGGGCCATGTGACCCGCGACGAGGCTTTGTCCCACGCGCAGGATCTGGTGGCGGCGGTCAATGTCCCAGTCTCGGGTGATTTCGAAAATGGGTTCGGAGATGACCCAGACACCTGCGCCGAAACCGTGAAACTGGCCTATGAGGCGGGGTTGGCTGGCATCTCGATCGAAGATACCGCCCTGCCCGCTGCAACGCCTTACGCCCGCGACTTGGCTATCGAGCGGATCCGCGCGGCCAGCGCCGTCGCCCGCGCCCTTCCGGGCGATTTCGTACTGGTCGCCCGCGCGGATGGCGTGATGAACGGGCAATATGATCTGGACGAGGCGCTGGCGCGAATGAAAGGGTATGAAGAGGCAGGGGCCGATTGTCTTTACACACCTCTGCCCGGCACGCTTGAAGATCAGGCGGCGATCTGCGCGTCAACAGATCTGCCGGTAAATGCTCTGGCCGCAGGCCCATTCACCCAGCATAGCCGTGCTGATTTTGCCAAAGCAGGCGTCGCCCGGATCTCGCTGGGCTCAGCGCTGGTGCGCGTGACGCATCGCGCGATCTTTGACGCGGCACAGGACATGTTTGGAAGCGGAGATTTCAGTCTGCTTGGTCAAGGGATCTCTGGCGGACAGATCGATACACTGCTTAAGGGTTAGCCCCTAAGTCGTTACATCAAAATCATAAATCCAATCGTATCGCCGCATCAAAGCTTGCGGCGCTAAATGCCCAACCAACCGCATCGCCGTGTGTCCAGCGCTGCGCACCAGCGGGTTGGAATAGTGATAGTTGCGCGCATTCTTATGTGCTTCGGCCACAATCTTGGCCGTGCGCGGGCGGCGCTTGTCCTGATATATCGCCGGTCCTTGCTTGATCCCGAAGCGATCCAAACAATCTGCCAGAACCCACGCATCTTCCAGCGCCATCACCGCGCCCTGCGCCATGAAGGGCAAGGTGGGATGGGCCGCGTCGCCCAGCAAAACCGCTTGCCCTTGATGCCAATGCTCGGCCACCGGGTGCAGGAACAAGCCCCAAATATGCGCCTCGTCTATGCGTTCCAACAGCGCCATAGCGTCGTCACAAAAGCCCGAGAAAGCCGCAAGAACGTTGGCAGGGTCATCTTTGTGAAACCAGCCCTCGGCCGCCCAGTTCTGCCGTTCTTCGACGGCAACGATGTTGACAACGCTGCCTTCGCGCAACGGATATGTCACCATGTGACGGCCCGGGCCCATAAAGACCGTTGCCTCGCTTTGTTCGCGCCCCGTGGCTGGCACCAACGCACGCCACGCCACCTGCCCGGTAAATTCTGGTGTTGCCGCACCATTCAGCGCAGACCGCATCACCGAATGCAGCCCATCTGCCCCAACCACGAACCCCATATTCACGGGATCTTGCCCGTCAAGCGTGACCTCGGTTCCGTCGGCGCCCGGCTGTACGGATTGAACCCGTTGACCGCATGTCACCGTCACCCCAGCCTCACGCGCTGCATCAAGAAGGATCTTCTGCAGATCCGCGCGGTGAAACAGCAAGAACGTGTCGTCCGGCTTCAGCTTGTTAAATTTCATGTCCAGCACGCCGTGCCCCGACACACCGTCGCGCAGCCAAACACCCTGGCCCCGAACCGAATGAGCACGTGCCTTAGCGCCCAGACCCAACGCATCCAGCACCCGAACACCGTTTGGGCTGATCTGAAATCCCGCGCCGACCTCGGTAATGGCGGGTGCCTGTTCTAAGACCGAAACGACAGCACCGCGCTGGGCCAACGCCGTTGCCACCGCCAGCCCTCCGATTCCGGCGCCCAAAACGGTGATCTGCTGATCTTTGATCATGCTGCTTCTCTGTCCCTGTTGCGCGCCTAAAGCGCTGAACTGGCATCGGGGCGTCATCTGCGCAAAAACAAAGGCGACGGAAAGCCCGCCGCCTTTATGACATGGTTCTTTTTCAAAAGGTACGCGACAAATTGCGCGGCCAATCGGCCAGCACGCGCACCCAAATCAATCGTCGCGGTGTACTTTCTCGCGACGTTCATGACGCTCTTGTGCTTCAAGGCTTAGCGTTGCGATCGGACGCGCATCCAGACGCTTCAGCGAAATTGGCTCGCCCGTGTCTTCGCAATAGCCATATTCACCTTCATCAATCCGGCGCAGGGCCTGATCGATCTTGGAAACCAGTTTACGTGCACGGTCGCGGGTGCGCAGCTCCAACGCGCGATCCGTCTCTTCCGAGGCGCGATCAGCAATGTCGGGAATGTTGCGCGTGCCGTCTTGCAGGCCCTCAATCGTGTGGCGGCTTTCATCCAGAAGCTCGGCTTTCCAAGCTTCAAGCTTGCGCCGGAAATACTCCAGCTGCCTGTCATTCATGAACTGTTCGTCTTCGGCTGGCCGATAATCGTCGGACAGGAAAGTCTCGGCTTTCATACCAACTCCCTCTTCTACCGGATCGCAGTTCCTGTCGAACCCATTCGCCAGTGGACGCCCGGTTTCTTATGGCGCTGATGTACACCCGCTAACATGGATTGTCACGCCTGAAAAACTTAACCCCGACAAGCTTTCCCGCACCCACCCTTAAGCCCCTGATAGCGCATAACAATAGCTGCATCTTCTTAGAGCACGGCGTCATGTTCGCAGGATTATCCGCCGATATGAATGCTGTGAATCACCCCGCATCGCAGCGTCAAAACGGCCTGATACTTGCCAAAAGGCGTAGGCACAGTTAGGCCCCATCCAAGACAAGAACTTGATCCGAGGGATGTTATGACCAATCGCTTTGACGGAACCGACAGCTATGTAGCCACCGATGACCTGAAAGTCGCGGTGAACGCAGCCGTTACTTTGGAGCGTCCGCTTCTGGTCAAAGGCGAACCCGGCACGGGCAAGACCGAGCTTGCGCTTCAGGTCGCCAGCGCATTGGGCGCACGGATGATTGAATGGAACATCAAGTCCACTACTAAGGCCCAACAGGGTCTTTACGAATATGATGCGGTTAGCCGTCTGCGCGACAGCCAGCTGGGCGACGAACGTGTTCACGATGTGAAGAACTACATCAAGCGCGGCAAGCTCTGGGAGGCCTTTGACGCGGACGAGCGTGTCGTTCTGCTGATCGACGAAATCGACAAGGCGGATATCGAGTTTCCGAACGATCTGCTGCAAGAGCTGGATAAGATGGAGTTTCACGTCTATGAGACCGGTGAAACCATCCGCGCCAAGCATCGCCCGATCATCATCATCACATCCAACAACGAAAAAGAGCTGCCCGACGCCTTTCTGCGTCGCTGCTTCTTCCACTATATCCGCTTCCCGGACGCGGAAACGATGGCCAAGATCGTCGAGGTCCACCACCCCGGCATCAAGCCACGCCTGCTGACCGAAGCGCTAACCCAATTCTATGAAATTCGAGAGCAGCCGGGGCTGAAGAAAAAGCCCTCGACCTCAGAAGTTTTGGACTGGCTGAAGCTGTTATTGGCCGAGGATATCGACCCGGCCGAGCTGAAACGCGATGGGGCCAGCGCACTGCCAACGCTGCATGGAGCGCTTTTGAAGAACGAACAAGATGTACACCTGTTCGAGCGGCTCGCCTTTATGGCACGTGGACAGCGCTAGACCTTAGTCCAGCTGCAGTACAAGCGTGTCGCGTGTCGAAAGCTCGACACGCCAATTTGCGCTATCCTGATCAAAGACCTGCATAATCCCACTCAGGTTCGAGGGCTCATCAACGATGATCGCCCAACCAGTGAGGCGAATATTGGATAGCAAACGCGAAAGAAGTGCGTGACGATCTGGCGCGGCGATCATGTGTAGCGTCCGGTCGCTCATCAGCACGTCAAACAGCGCGGTCGGATGGTATACCAACAAGTCGGCGACCTCGCCGGTCAGTGCCAAACCCTCCGCTTTCGCGACAGCCTCAAGATCGCTAATCCCATGTGGCGAGATATCCACCCCATGCACCTGATGTCCTCGGCGCGCGATGTCTATGGCATCACGCCCTTGACCACACCCGATATCCAGTATGGAAAGAGACTGCCCATCAAACGCATCAAACTGCTTGGCAATAAGCGTGTTTGGCGTCCCTAACGCCTGCGGCGTATCGCGGTAGAGCACGTCATAGTCATATCCCATCCCCACAAGATAGCGCGCTTCCGGCCAACCTGAAACCCGTGCTTTGGGGCGACTTTCTGCGGCATAGGCGATTCGCAGTTTTCAGATCAATACGCCCCTCACCCAACAAATCAACTAGTATGTCTGTGAACGCCCCCCCACAACATATTGACAGAAATTACTTTTCTCACGCCGAATACCCCAAAGTCACTGGGTTTTCCTTGGTCTGGCAACACCTGCCCCTTATGCTCACTCATTGCCTGGGGGGGCATAAAAACGGTGTGTTTGTATTGTTATGGGAAACAATGCCTGCATTTCCGTTCGGAGATTAACGTGGCGCGCCAATGTGGTGCCGTGTGCCCGGTGGGACGGTCGCAGGCTGCATAGTGTGAAACGCGCGGGAATTGGGGGACATGAAACCACCCCACCCTGCGCATCCTTGTTACTTCCGAACGTGACCCTGTGTGATCAGGCCTCGCCTGTCAGGGATCGCGTCGACCAGACGCGAAAAATCTGGCGATCTGATATCAGATCGACCGGGTGCTTGCATGTATTTGGGCGTCTTCGCCCTCTCCTGACACATCACATCCGCGGTGGTCCGCCTTGGCGCGTGGCCTCTGACCGTTGTGAAAGGAGCCTTGCATGCGGCTTTATCGCTCTTCCGTCTTGATCCCCGTTATTATTTTGTTGGCAAGCTGCATGGCGCCGGTGTCCAGCACACACACAGCCGCCCCCGGAAATGCTGTTCAGCGCGGCGCAGGCGCAGTCGACGTCACCAGCAGACGAGACGGTCTGCCCAGTACACTACCTGCGATGAAGGCGTTTCCTGCCGCACGAACACATGGCCCAATCCGCGCAAACAGCTTGATTATGGGTGATTTTCTGGATCTGGCGTTTCAACTGGAAAGTGGACGCCCCCTGCCCGTTTTATCGCGTTTTGAAGGCCCGATCGGAATCCGTGTATCGGGCCGAGCTCCGGCCCGGATGCAGGCCGATCTAGATCAGCTTCTCAAGCGTTTGCGCCAAGAAGCCGGGATCGACATTCAGCGCGGAACGTTGGCTTCGGGCAACCATATCACCGTTGAAATGATCCCCAAGCGCGCGCTTCAACGGCAGGTCCCGCACGCCGCCTGTTTTGTGGCGCCAAATGTGACAAGTTGGAGCGACTATTTACGCAACCGTGGCACTGCGCGCACCGACTGGGCGCAGCTGCGCCAACGCAGGCAGATGGCCGTGTTCATCCCATCAGATGTCAGTCCTCAGGAAATGCGCGACTGCCTGCACGAAGAGATTGCCCAAGCACTGGGCCCGGTGAACGACTTGTACCGACTAGAAAACAGCGTTTTCAATGACGACAATTTCCACGCCGTACTCACCGGATTCGATATGTTGATATTGCGCGCCTTCTACGCGCCCGAGATCAAATCCGGCCAATCCCGGGCCGACGTTGCAGACCGCCTGCCCGCATTGCTGATGCGTTTGAACCCAGCGGGGGGGACAGGCACCCCTCGGATGACACCAGCTACGCCCGCGCCTTGGAAACAAGCCATCGCAGATGCGCTGGGACGCGAAAAACCGATCCGGCTACGTCAGGCGGCCGCGCAACGTGCCGTCACAATCGCGCGTGAACGCGGATGGCAGGATACGCGTATGGCCTTCAGCCTGTTTGCAATGGGTCGGCTTTACATGCGCTCCAACAGCCACACTGCGTTCACCGCCTTTCAAGAGGCTGAAGCGATCTATCGTGACCGCGTGGGAACCGACCTTCATGCGGCACATATGGGGGTGCAGCTGGCGGCGTATGCCCTTTCTGCTGGCCACGCCGATCAAGCAATCGCAACAATCGACCGGCATGTGCCAGCGGTCACACAGGCACAGAACGCAGCCCTTCTGGCCACGCTTTTGATGATCAAAGCCGAGGCGCTTGATCATCAAGGGCACCAAAGTGACGCTGCGCGCGTACGGCTCGACAGTTTGGGCTGGGCACGGTATGGCTTCGGCTCGAACGCCCAAGTGGGTGCACGGCTTCAGGAAATCGCAGCCATCGCACCCGGTTAGGCAGAAAACGGCCCGGTTCGGGCCTCAGGCTGGGGATGCAAATATGGTTGTGATTGTGGCTTTCCTTCTTGGCGCGGCACTTGGCGCGACACGTGCGAAAAAACGCGGCGGGAACCGTTTGGACATGACGCAATATGGTGCAGTCTATGGGATTGGTTTCGCGTTGATTGCGATTTTCCTGACCATCCCGTTCACCCGCCTATAAGGCCTGCCTATGTTCCTACCCTTCTTTGAAAATCTCCGCGCCGCAAACGTGCCGGTTTCCCTGCGCGAATACCTGTCCTTTCTGGAAGCGATGAAGGCTGGGCTGGTCACTTATGATGTCGAAGGGTTCTATTACCTTGCCCGCACCGCGATGGTGAAAGACGAGCGGAACCTTGACAAATTCGACCGTGCGTTTGCCGCCAGTTTCGAAGGGTTAGAGGCCATCAGCGCCGATCAGATGCTTGAGGCCGTCGACATCCCGCGGGAATGGCTAGAAAAAATGGCCGAGAAATTTATGACCCCCGAAGAAAAGGCCGAGATTGAGGCCTTGGGCGGCTTCGATAAGCTGATGGAGACGTTGAAAGAACGGCTGAAGGAACAGGAAGGCCGTCACCAAGGTGGCAACAAGTGGATTGGCACCGCCGGCACCTCGCCCTATGGGGCCTATGGCTATAACCCCGAAGGCGTGCGCATCGGGCAGGATCGGTCGCGTCATCAGCGTGCGGTGAAGGTCTGGGACAAGCGCGAATTCAAGAACCTCGACGACTCGGTTGAACTGGGCACCCGCAACATCAAAGTTGCCCTGAAACGCCTGCGCAACTGGGCCCGTGACGGCGCCCATGACGAGCTGGATCTGGACGGCACCATCCGCGCCACGGCCGAGCATGGCTATCTGGATGTCAAAACGCGTCCTGAACGAAGAAACTCGGTCAAGGTATTGTTATTTCTTGATGTTGGTGGATCCATGGACCCACATATCAAAGTGGTGGAAGAGCTGTTTTCCGCCGCGCGAGCCGAGTTTAAACATCTGGAATACTACTATTTTCACAACTGCCTGTACGAAGGTGTCTGGCGCGACAACTCCCGCCGCTGGACCGAGCAGATCCCCACATGGGACGTGCTGCGCACATATGGGTCCGACTATAAATGTATCTTCGTCGGTGACGCCTCGATGTCGCCCTATGAAATCGCCTATCGCGGTGGTGCGAATGAACATTGGAACGACGAAACCGGTCAAGTCTGGCTGGAACGCGCGCGTGAACAATGGCCCGACCATATGTGGATCAACCCCCTTCCCGAGCAACACTGGCGCTATACGCAGTCGGTTCAGATGATCAGCCAGATCTTTGAAGGGCGCATGGTCCCAATGACCATCGACGGGATCGAACGCGGTATGAAAGAGCTGGGGCGTTAAACCGCCCCTTGCCTGCGGACGACCTGTTCTTCGCGCTTCAAATACGGGTCATGTACGAAGGTGCCGAAGGGTAGCAGGCTGGCCAAAATAGCCCAGCTTACCCGCGCCATCGACAACCCACCATAGGATGAGGCAACAACCAAAGCCCCCATATAGGCAATGAACAACCAGCCATGTGCCATCCCGACCGTTGGGACAATTTCGCTCATACCTGCCCAGTATTTCAAAGGCATGGCGACAAACAGAAGCAGCAAATAGCTCCACCCTTCGATGGAAGCGATTTTCCTAAACATCCAAATTGATCGGGCCTTAGTCACGAGATGCTCCTTACAAGTGCCTCTCGGGAATACACACGATGTTCACATCCCGACAGCCAACCGATTGTCGCACCTTTTCGCACGACGTTTTCTGCCCCATATAGGGGGCATGACCAAGCTTTTGCCGATCCTTCTGCCCATCCTTTATGGACTGATCCTTTACAGGTTCTCGGTCTGGCGCACCCATCGCGAGTTGGATGCAAAATCGACCCGGCTGGCGGACCCCAGATTAAAAGCACTGACGGATCGCATGGCAGCCAGCTTGGATCTGGCGGATATCCCGGTACACATCTATGAAATCCAACCCGTCAACGGGCTGGCTGCACCCGACGGTCGGATCTTCATCACGCGTGGGTTTTATGAGGAATACCTGAAGGGACGCGTCACCGCCGAAGAGCTGTCCAGCGTTATCGCGCATGAACTGGGTCATGTTGCGCTTGGCCACGCACGCAAGCGGATGATTGATTTTTCTGGCCAGAATGCCTTGCGCACTGTGCTGACAATGATGCTGTCCCGTATTCTGCCGGGCGCAGGTGTTTATATCGCAAGGATCCTGACGCGTCTGGTGGCCGCAGGCCTTAGCCGCGGCGACGAATACGAAGCTGACGCCTATGCCACGGCCCTGCTTATCAAGTCAGGGATCGGGGCCGAGGGTCAGAAAAGCCTGTTTGGCAAGCTGGACGAGTTGACCAAGGGGCGCGGTGGCGTCATGCCTGCATGGCTGATGAGCCACCCGAAAACCGCTGATCGCATCGCTGCGATTGAGAAAAACCAAGAAAAATGGGCTTAGGCCTGATTTTCCAACGCCTTCCCCAAGCGGGGCAGTCGCGCCTTCTTCATCAGTTTGCGCAGGGTCCAACTGTCATCGCCTGACAGGCGAATAGCTTCATCCAGAACGCGATCGGCCAGCATCACCATGTCAGCTGGATGACTGTCCACAAAACCCCGCAGAAAAAGATCCGGGCTTTCACGGCGCAGTCCTTCTTCCGCCAACGTGTGGCGCGGGAAATCGGCGTTGTTAAGCGTCAACAGCACATCCGCTCCGCCGGATATTGCTGCCGCCAATACATGAATGTCGTTCTGATCCGGCAACCAAAGGCGCGCTTCAACGCCATCATGCGGACGAATGCTTGCCTTTGGCCAATTGGCGTTGAGAAGCGCGATCTCTCCGCGTGCGAAAGTCTCTTGATCAGGGCCAAACCGCGCGGCCGCACGCGCCCATTCTTCCAGAATACGTGGGGACCAAAGCGGGGTGAACAGCCCCAGTTTTGCCGCGCCCAGTACCATTTCGCGCATGACGGTCGGGTACAGAACGCAGGCGTCGATCAGAACCTTCACGGCAAGATCCGGAAGAAGAGCGACTTCAGATAACCGCTTTCAGCCAATTGCGGGTGCATCGGATGATCAGCCCCGGCAAAGCCTGTGTGGATCAGTTGGCTGTTTCGCTCTGCCCGCCCGATCCCCCGGATCGAGGCATTGCGGAACTTGTCGATTGTCGCGGCGTGTGAACACGAACACAGACCCAGATAGCCTCCGGGGACCACCAAAGGCGCAGCCAGGCGGGCAATACGTTCATACGCACGCAACCCCGGCTCCAAAGCTTTCTTCGAGGGGGCGAAGGCAGGCGGATCACAAATGACCACGCCAAACTGGGCACCTTCTTCATTCAACGCAGTCAATACGTCAAACGCGTCACCCTTCCGGGTGTCGAAACGGTCAGACGCGCCCATCGCATCAGCGCCCCCTTCCGCCAGTGCCAACGCCGCAGCCGAGCCATCGACAGCGACTGCCGACGACGCCCCACCAGCCAAAGCTGCCAAAGAGAACCCGCCCACATGCGAAAATACGTCCAGAACACGTGCATCTTTCGACAGGCCGGCTGCAAAGGCATGGTTCGGGCGCTGGTCATAGAACAACCCGGTTTTCTGCCCGCCCGTCAGGTCGGCCAGATAGGTCGCACCATTCATTGGCACATGGACCGGCGCGTCAGGGGCTGCACCACGCAGGACCGCGTTTTCTGCGTCCAACCCTTCCAATTGCCGCGCGCGGCCTGATGCATTTTTTAAAACCGTCGTCACCCCGGTGACGTCCACCAAAGCCTCGGTCAGCTGATCCAGAAGCGCGTCGGCCCACGCCGCATTGGGTTGCACCACCGCCGTGTCTCCGAACCGATCAATGATGACGCCCGGCAGGCCGTCAGCCTCGGCGTGAATCAGGCGATAGAACGGGGCTGCGAACAGCCGTTCACGATGCGCCAGCGCGGCTTGCAGCTTGTCCCTCAGCCAATCAGCATCGATCTGTGCGTTCGGATCGCGATCCAAGATCCGCGCGAAAATGCGCGAACCCGGTGTGACTGCGACGGTGCCGATCACCTCGCGCCCGGCATCTTCCAGCGTTGCAATACTGCCTGCTGCGATTTTTTTGGTGCGGCGATCTGTGACCAGCTCGTTATCATAGACCCACGGCGCGCCGTGCCGAATGGCACGCGCATTGGCCTTGGGTTTCAGGCGGATCACGGGGCGGTCGGTGTCATCTGTCATGGGGCAGCCTGTAATGTTCAGTGCATTTCGTGCCTTCCCTAGCGCGTGGCCGGGACAACGGAAAGGCAATTTCCACTCCCCTAGCCTTTCAACAATCTGACTTGGTTTTGAAACCAACTGTTGTTAGCGCTATCATATTCTGTTATCCGGGTCACGAACACGGTATCTTTACCGCACCGCGAAACCGTAAGCACTTGGAAAGGCGCAACATGGCCACCCATCCGACCCTTACAGCCATCACCGACCGCATCATGGAACGTTCGCGCGATAGCCGCGACACCTATCTAAAGAAGATATCCGGCGCAATCGAAGATGGGCCGCGACGCGCGCATCTAAGCTGTTCTGGCCAGGCGCATGCATATGCCGGTGCAGGGGCGGATCAGACCAAACTTGCCACGGAACGCGCGCCCAATATCGGGATTGTCACGGCCTATAATGACATGCTGTCAGCCCATGCCCCATTTGCCTCATACCCTGATTTGATCAAGCGTGTGGCCCGCGAACATGGGGCCACGGCACAGGTCGCAGGCGGTGTTCCTGCGATGTGCGACGGGGTTACCCAAGGCGAAACCGGGATGGAGCTGAGCCTCTTTTCCCGCGACGTGATCGCTATGGCCGCCGGGATCGCAATGAGCCACAACACCTTTGACGCGGCGGTTTATCTGGGTGTCTGCGACAAGATCGTACCGGGACTGATCATCGCCGCGGCCAGCTTTGGACATATCCCAACAGTCTTCCTGCCCGCAGGCCCCATGACGTCGGGCATTTCGAATGACGAAAAGGCCGAAACGCGCAAGAAATTCGCCACCGGCGACGCCACACGGGAAGAGCTTATGGCCTCCGAGATGGCGGCCTATCACGGTCCGGGCACCTGCACCTTCTATGGCACAGCAAACACCAACCAAATGCTGATGGAATTCATGGGGCTGCACCTGCCCGGCGCGTCCTTTGTTACGCCGCATACACCTCTGCGCGATGCGCTGACCGCCGAAGGCACCCGCCGCGCGCTGGACATCGCACATGGCACCGAACAGTTTACGCCTGTGGGGCATGTGTTGGGCGAAAAAGCCTTTGTGAACGGGTTGGTTGGGCTTATGGCAACGGGTGGCTCGACGAACCTTGTTCTGCACCTGCCGGCAATGGCGCGCGCCGCTGGCGTCATCCTGACGCTCGAAGATTTTGCCGACATCTCGGCATTGGTGCCGCTGATGGCACGGGTCTATCCCAACGGGCTGGCCGACGTGAACCATTTCCACGCGTCGGGCGGTCTGGGCTATATGATCGGCAACCTGCTTGAGGAAGGCCTGCTGCACCCTGACGCGACCACAAACGCGGGCGATTTGACCGCCTATGCGCAAGAGGCAAAGCTGGACGGCGACCGCGTACGCTGGGAACCAGCCCCGCGCGAAAGCTTGAACGACAAGATCCTGCGCCCCGCAAACGATCCGTTCCAAAAAACCGGCGGGCTGGCGCAGCTTTCGGGCAATCTGGGTCAGGGCGTGATCAAGATCTCGGCCGTCGACCCCGAACGCCACGTAATCGAAGCCCCTGCCCGCATCTTCCACGATCAGGAAAGCGTGAAAACCGCATTCAAAGCAGGCGAGTTGACCGGCGACATCATTTTCGTCGTCCGCTTCCAAGGCCCGCGCGCCAATGGTATGCCCGAGCTGCACGGGCTGACCCCTATCCTGTCGATCCTGCAAGGGCGTGGACAACAGGTGGCTCTTGTCACCGATGGGCGCATGTCTGGTGCCTCGGGCAAAGTGCCCGCAGCCATTCACGTCGCGCCGGAAGCCGCTGACGGTGGCCCCATCGCACGCATTCGCGATGGCGACATCATCCGCTTGGATGCAACCAATGGCACGCTTGAAGCCGTAACAGACGGCGCCACTGACCGCGCCGCTGTTCAGGTTGACCTGACACACAACACCGACGGCTGCGGCCGCGAACTGTTCGAAACCTTCCGCCGGGCCGCACGCCCTGCCACGGAAGGCGCATCGTCGATTTACTAAGGATTACAATGATATGACCCCAGAAGTCGCAAGCAACGCCGCCGAAAAAATATGCCGACTGGCCCCTGTGGTTCCGGTCCTAGTCGTCAAAGACGTCGCCTACGCTGCGCCCTTGGCGCAGGCTTTGGTCGATGGCGGTTTGCCCGCGCTGGAAGTAACCCTGCGCACCCCGGCCGCACTGGATGTGATCCGCGAAATGGCACAAATTGAAGGCGGCGCCGTGGGCGCAGGCACATTGTTGACGTCCGACGATGTCGAGAAAGCCAAAGCCGCAGGCGCGACCTTCGGCGTGTCTCCGGGCGCCACTGATCGCCTGCTGGATGCCTGCGAAGCCAATGACTTGCCCTTACTGCCAGGCGCGACCTCGGCGTCTGAAAGCATGCGCCTGCTGGAGCGCGGCTATAGCGTGCAGAAATTCTTCCCAGCCGAAGCCGCAGGCGGCGCGCCGTTCCTGAAATCGCTGTCATCGCCCCTACCCCAAATCCGGTTCTGCCCGACCGGTGGGGTTAGCCTGAAAAACGCAAAGGACTATCTGTCTTTGCCCAACACGCTCTGTGTTGGCGGGTCTTGGGTTGCGCCCACCAATCTGGTCGAAGCCGGAGATTGGGCAGGTATCGAGGCACTGGCCGCAGAAGCCGCCGCACTTTAATCCGCCCGTGCCTCCTCGGCCCCTTTTTGGCGCAACCACTTGCAAAATATATGTGCGTTCTGGGTCAATGACCCGGGACGCGTAACGATATAGTATCCCAGCTTGGTCTGGCGAAAGCGGTGCAGCGGCACCATGGCTCCTGATTTGAGATGCAGTTGGATCAGCGATCTGGGCTGCACAGATACACCAAGCCCCGCCACCACAGCGGACGAGACCAGATCGCTGGTCTGCATCATCGTTAAAGCGACCTTATCCAGATCAATGCCTTCTTTTTCGACGATGCGGCGCCGCTCCATCATGTGGGCTTCCATGACCCATGGCAGATCAACCAGATCCGAAAGCGACTGCACCTTACGGCCCTGAACCAGATCTGGATGCGCAACCACGACGAATTCGCCGTCGGTCAGCAGCTCTGCCTCCACACCCGGCCATTCTCCATTCCCATAGCGCACTGCCAGATCCACCCCGTCCCGGCGCAGATCGACCAGCTCTTCGCTGGGGTTAATATTGACTGTGACCCCAGGGAACTCTGCCCAGAAAGCTCCAATCCGGGGCATCAACCAGTGCGACGCAAAAGCAGGCGTGACCGAGATCTGCACGGGGCGATCCTGTCCACGCTGCCTGATCTGCTCAACCCCATCCGCGATGGTCGCGAACCCAGCCCCAAGACTGTCGGCCAGCAACCGCCCCGCATCGGTCAGCGCCATACCGCGCCCCTGACGCAGCAACAGCGCTTCGCCCAGCTCGTCTTCCAGCTTGCGTACATGCTGGCTGATTGCTGCATGCGTCACGTTCAATTCGCGCGCAGCTTGGCTTAGGCTTTGATGCCGCGCTGCGGCCTCGAACGCACGCAACGTCGCAAGGGATGGCAGGGATCGCCATTCCATATTGTTACCTCTGCTTACATTACGAAAATCATACTGCTTTGCCAGAAAGCCCATTTCAACCCTAATTTAGTATCAAGACTTTCAAGCAAAGGAGACATCCAATGATTACGATCCTGTCAGACAGCTTCCGCACTGCCACCCGTTTAGAACGTCAGACGGGCGGGCAGAAACGTGTGTTTCGTGACGAAAGAGAGCTGCATGATGACCGCCAAGCACAGGCCAAGGCCCAATTGAAGCGCTGGCGTCAACGGTGGTTCGCTGGGTGAAATTCCAAGTGGTTACCAGCGGCCAGTTATACTCAGCCACAACATATGGCCGCGGCGTGAGATCTCAGCGCCGCCAAGTGCACCGTCAGCCACCAGCGCAGGCTGCTTCAGGGCCTGCCTTAGAATGCCTTGCGCGCGCCAAGCGCTGCGCAAGGCGGGATTGCCCTGTCGCCCTAACACCTTGCGTGCACGCGATAATTTCGAAATTTCATCAGAACAGAGCGCCTGAATGACATCGACCTCCGGCGTGACATGCCCCCGCCCGGTCTTGGCCAGTGCGGGCTGTGCCAGCAACCAATTTGCCAGCCCGGCCGCCTCGCCCAGATCCTCAAGCGCGGTGTCAATTTCGAAGTCTCCGGCGTACTCGGTCATGCCGCACAGCTGCCCGCCTGCCAGCATCAACGCACCGGATGTCGCACGCAGATAAGTCTGAATTTGATCTGACGTACGAGGCTGCTCTCCTTGCACCTCGCCCTCCCGCGCTTCAATGATGCGCAAAAGCGGTTCGACCCGCATATCCCCCCAAGTCACCAATTGCGACACAGGTGTCGCCACATCATGGCGTGGTGCTTCGGTGCCATCGACGGCATTTGTCAAAACATCACGCCAAAACTGAAGGCGGATCAGCGCCACCATCGGTTCCTGCGACATGTAAGGCGCGCGCGCGACTTCCAGATTAAACGCATAAAGCGGGAAAAGCCGCCTTCGTTCTTCGACAGAGCCGCTCATTACTGCCAGAAAGCGGTCCGGGTCGCCCTTCATGACCTGCTCGGCGCAGGCGGAAATTGGATCGTAATCGTCGGACGTAGCCGTCATGCCGGGCTGGCCCCGTCGCGCAGAAGTTTCCAGATGATCGCGTCCAGCAGCGCCTCGAACGAAGCATCGACGATGTTCGGGCTGACCCCGACCGTGGACCAGCGATGGCCCGCCCCGTCTTCACTGTCGATGATGACACGGGTCTGCGCCTCGGTCCCGCCTTGGGTGATACGCACTTTGAAATCAACCAGTTGCATATCTTCGATAACGTGCTGATAGGGGCCAAGATCTTTCGCCAGAGCTTTGGCCAGCGCGTTCACCGGGCCGCGATCTGTGCCCGTCTCATCCACGCTTTCGGACACGGACAGTTTCTTGTCATCCCCGATCTTCACGACCACGATTGCCTCGGACAGGCTGATCATCTTGTTGCGCTTGTTCTTGCGCCGCTCGACCGTGACCTTATAGCGCTTCACCTCGAAGAACTGCGGCAGTTGCCCAAGAACGTCACGCGCGACCAATTCGAAACTGGCCTGCGCCCCATCATAGGCATAGCCCTGATCTTCCCGAGTTTTGATGCGGTTCAGGATGTCGCCCAGACGCGGATCACCCTTTTCCACAACGATCCCCGCGTCTGACAGGCGGGCACGCAGGTTTGACTGCCCGGCCTGATTGGACATGGGTACAATACGCGTGTTGCCGATGGTCTCGGGTGGAATGTGTTCGTAGGTCGTGGGATCTTTCAAGATCGCCGACGCGTGCAACCCGGCCTTATGCGCAAAGGCCGATGCACCTACGAAAGGGGCCGATTTGTTGGGCACGCGGTTCAGGATGTCATCCAGCTGGCGCGAAACACGGGTCAGCCCCGACAGAGCCTCTTTCGTAACACCCAACTCGTAGCGGCTGGCATAGGGTTCCTTGGTCAGAAGGATCGGGATCAGCGTGACCAGGTTGGCGTTGCCGCAGCGCTCACCCAGACCATTCAGCGTACCCTGTATCTGCCGCGCGCCTGCGTCGATGGCCGCCAACGTGCAGGCAACGGCATTGCCGGTATCGTCATGGGTGTGAATGCCCAGATGGTCACCGGGAATGCCCGCGGCGATCACGGCCTTGGTGATCTCGTGCACCTCATGCGGCAGCGTGCCGCCATTGGTGTCGCACAGAACAATCCAGCGCGCGCCCGCGTCATAAGCGGCTTTTACGCAGGCCAGCGCATAGTCGGGATTGGACTTATAGCCATCGAAGAAATGCTCGGCATCATACAGCGCCTCGCGTCCTTCGCGCACCATATAAGCCATTGTTGCACCTATATTTTCGACGTTCTCTTCCAGTTCGATCCCCAGCGCGGTGGTGACATGGAAATCGTGGCTTTTGCCAACCAGACAGACGGCAGGCGTGCCAGCATTCATCACACCCGCCAACACGTCGTCATTTTCAGCCGAATACCCTGCCCGTTTGGTCATGCCAAAAGCGGTGAAGGTCGCACGAGTCTTAGGGGCCGCATCGAAGAAATCGCTGTCGGTAGGGTTCGCACCGGGCCAGCCGCCTTCGATATAGTCGACACCAAGCGCGTCCAGCGCCTGCGCGATCTGGTGTTTCTCAGCTAGCGAAAACTGAACCCCTTGGGTCTGCTGACCGTCACGAAGCGTGGTGTCGTAAAGATAGAGGCGTTCTGTCATAGTGTATCCTCGCAAACCTTATTGCCTGGACGAAGGCCAGGCAGCCCCCGACCCTCCCCACGGGAGGGGGCTTCCCCCCCACCCAGGGTCGTGGGCTGTCCTTTGCATTTTGGCAATAAGGTCATCGCAGCCCCTCCAGCTTCAAAGCATCGAAACCCGGCCCCGGCTCCAGCTCGACATCCTCTTTCGACATGCGCACCTGAACCCCCGCCTCGGTCAGCGCGGTTTTCAGCGCATCAACGGCCGAGAAATCTTTGGTTTGCATGGCTTCAAGACGTGTCTCGTGGAGCCTTCTCGAAAGAAAATCTAAGATTTCTTTTTCGCTGTCGAGAATGAGCGACCACATCTCATCGTCTATGGTTCGCAGACCCATGATTTCTAGCCCTGCGAGCAAGCCCGAAATGTCTCCCTGCTTCTCGCATTCGCGCAAAACTGATATCGCCTTTGGAGTGTTCAAGTCATCGCTTAGAGCATCTAGAACCCCCGCAGGGACCAGTCCGGGAGAGTTATCTCCCTTCATGCGATGCCACTTTCCAAGTTCTTTTAGCGAAGACGCTGCTTTGTCCTCAGTCCAATTCATCGGCTTACGATAGTGGGTTTGAAGCAGAACATACCTGATCACTTCACCCGGATATTTTGCGTCCAACAGATCACGTACCGTAAAGAAGTTGCCCAGTGACTTGGACATCTTCTTGCCTTCAACCTGCAGCATCTCGTTATGCAGCCAATAGCGTGCGAACTGCCCTTCCGGGTGGGCGCAGCAGCTTTGCGCAATCTCGTTTTCATGGTGCGGGAACTGAAGGTCGTTGCCGCCGCCGTGGATGTCAAAGGACGCGCCCAGCAGGTCGTGGCTCATGGCCGAGCATTCGATATGCCAACCGGGGCGACCGCGCCCCCAAGGACTTTCCCAGCCGGGCAGATCATCGGTGGATGGTTTCCACAGCACGAAATCCATCGGGTCACGCTTATTGTCCGCAATCTCGACCCGTGCGCCGGCGATCATGTCGTCAACCGAGCGACCAGACAGTTGGCCGTAATCCTTGTAGCTTTTGACCGAGAACAGCACATGCCCCGCCCCGTCGGGATAGGCATGCCCCTTAGCGATCAGATCCTCGATCATGTCGATCATCGGTTGGATGAACTCGGTCGCGCGGGGCATCTTGTCGGGATCCATTGCGCCGAGCGCGCGCATGTCGTTCAGATACCACTCGATAGTTTCGTTCGAGCGTTCGTGGACCAATTCCTCCAATGTGCCCGCCGCGCCCGCTTCCTTGCGGGCCAGCGCGGTTGCGTTGATCTTGTCATCCACATCCGTGAAGTTGCGCACATAGGTCACATGATCCGGCCCATAGACGTGGCGCAACAGACGATACAGCACATCAAACACCACAACAGGGCGCGCGTTGCCCAGATGGGCGCGGTCATAGACCGTCGGCCCACAGACATACATGCGGACGTTATTGGGGTCGATCGGGGTGAAGACCTGCTTCTTCCGCGCCATCGTGTTGTAAAGTTTGATGTCCGTCATGTTGTCCTCGTGCGTCCGCGCATGCGTTATCCCACAGAATTTCCCGTGCGGGCTTACCAAGTTCCTGACATGTATGGAATAGAAGAACGGCCCGCCTGACGATGTCAGCAGGTAATGCAGCAGATAATAATGATGCTTTTCCGTTTCATTGGCGGCACGCTAGCACTCTTCCCAGCCCCTGCCAAGCCTGTTAGCGTGACCTCATGACACGTGATCAAGTGAAAACGATTTGCGATGCCCTTCCAGCTACGGAATGGTCCGAGCCCTTTGGCCCCGGCCATGATGTGTGGAAAATTGGGGGTAAAATTTTTGCGGCCATTGGGGCGAAAACACAGGGTATCTCGGTTAAAACGCCGGATATCGAAACCGCCACGATGCTGATCGAGGCAGGCGTCGGCGTGAAAGCCCCGTATTTCCACCGCTCATGGGTGAACCTGCCGTTCGGCGCGGACAAAGACGAGCTGATCCACCGCATCCATCGGTCCTATGCGTTGGTACGGGGCAGCCTGACCAAGAAAGCCCAAGCCGCCCTTCCGCCGTTTGAAGATCAGGCCAACGGCTAGGCCTGTGCTGCGTTGGTTTTGACCGCAAGCACCCCTTTGGACCACATCATCAAAACCTTATAGGCAATGGGCGGAATGATCAGGCTGGCCGCCACAAGGCTGAGCCCAGCTATGATCCGCAGAATGTCTGATCCTGTATGTACGGCAGTAATTTGCATCACAGTCGAGAATGCAGCGAGCGGGAATGTGAACGCGCCCCAAAGCGGGCTGAATCCGGCCACGGTCAGCCAGCGCGCGCGTATGACCAACAGTGTCAACAGCACAACGGCCAGAACGCACAGCACATAAGCGATTTGCACGTACCCCGTTAGAAACGCGACCGGGCCCAACACGCTGGCCGGGGCCAAATGAATCGCCAAAAGCGGGCGCAAAGGTGGTGGTACGTCTGCGCGGATGAACTGCGCAAGGCTCGCCCCCCAAATGGCCAGCGCAATGGCAAGGCTGATCCAGAAAACGGCAATGGAATAGATGTGGAAACCAAGCGGCAGGGCCGCCAAGGGGCTGAGGATGAAGCCCACGAAGATCAGGTGCCAGACCGGAGTAACCGAGCGTGCTTCGACCGGACCCGTGATCAGACTGTACGCGACACGCAGCACTACGACCACATGGGCTGCCAGCGCTAATCCGAAAGCGACGGTCGCCAAACCGGTCGAAAACGGGACGACGGTTGCCGCCATCAGATATCCCGACAGAACCATCGCGATAATACCAGCGCGGCCGGGAAGGATTTTCAGATCCTCCAAAAATGTTGCCGGCCTTTGCATTAACTTCATCACGTAAGCTACGAGACAAAATAGGTAAAGAATGGTTGCTGCGCCAAGTATCATGTCCCCGAAAGCATCTGGAACACCAAACCCGTCTGCCGCACGCCGCCATGCCAAACCCAATCCGAACGCGCCCATGATCGGTGGAAAGATCGCAGGTGGGGTACGCTGAAACAAGCGTGTCTTTTCAGGGGTGGGCGGCGGAGGCGGGAAGTATGGCGCTTTGCTCATAAGGATTCCTTTCAGCTTGCCTTGATGTAACGCGCGCTTTTGCGTTGTGAAACCCTGCCCAAAGCGCGCTATTGTCGCATCCCGACGCCTGCATCAGTCACTGACCGCTTTTCGCGCACTCAGCAGTGTCTGGTGCACCGCCGCCCGCAACAGCGAAGCCTCGGATCCAACGCCAAGGAAGGTCACACCAAGATCACGGTAGTAGGCAAAATTCGTGCTGTCATAGTGCAGGATACCCGCGGCCTTCCCTGCAGTTCGGATTTTTGCAACGCCGTCTGCGATCGCCGCCTTCACGTCGGGATGACCAGGATTGCCACGATGCCCCATATCTGCGGAAAGATCGGCGGGACCAATGAAGACGCAGTCGACGCCCTCGACGGCCGCGATCTCGTCCAGATTTTGCATCGCAAGTCGGGTCTCAGCCTGCACGATTAAGCAGATCTCGTCATTGATGTTGTCATTGTAATCCGCGACCCGGCCCCAACCCGAGGCACGTGCCACCATCGCCCCCATCCCCCGACGCCCCTCTGGCGCATAGCGCGTGGCGGCCACCATCTGGCGGGCGTGATCAGCCGTGTCGACCATCGGGACCAACAGGCTTTGTGCCCCCAGATCAAGGGCTTGCTTGATCACCCAGTCTTCTCCGATGGGAACGCGTACGATGGGGGGGCTGTCATAAGCCATCATAGCCCGCAACTGGTTTTGGATCGTCACCGGATCATAGGGTGCATGTTCGCCGTCAATCAGGCACCAATCGAAACCGGCAGCTGCGGCGATTTCGGTCGCCGAGGGGTCACCCAAATTCAGCCACAGGCCAATTTGCATGTCGCCCGCGGCCAAGTTCTTTTTCAGCGGATTGGGTGATGCTGGCATTGCGCCCTCCATTGCTTAACATCGCAACAATAAGGCTAGAACATCCCTGCCCGCGCAGCAAGCCCTTCTGACAGTCAGTTCAGATAGTCAGACCGCTGCAAACCGTATTTCGCCATCTTCTCGTTCAACGTCCGGCGCGGCAGACACAGCTCGTCCATCACGCCCACGATGGACCCTTTATGACGGCGCATCGTGTTGTCGATCAGCATCCGCTCGAACGCTTCTACGTATTCTTTCAAGGGCTTGCCTTCGGTGGTCATCACCGGCTGCACCTCGTCATGATCCGACATCAGAAGCGACGAAATTGTGCCGGACCCGCGACGCGATTGCAGCACGGCGCGTTCGGCGATGTTTTCCAGCTGACGGATGTTACCGGGCCACGGCGCTTGCAAAAGCTGGGCAGCCTCTTGCGCGCTAACACCCGGCGCCGCACAACCATATTCGTCAGCGAATTGGTCCGCGAAGACGGTGAACAGCATCAGGATATCTTCGCCACGCTGGCGCAAGGGCGGCAAGGTGATCTTCATGGCTGCAAGGCGATAGTACAGATCCGGGCGCAGGCAATCCTCGCAGGTTTTGCCCTGCTCTTGCAGATTGCAGATCGCCACCACGCGGGTCTCTGCCGGCGCGCCTTGATCGTTCATCCATGTCAGCAGCCGGGCCTGAAGCCCCATCGGCATGCCCTCGATATCTTCTAAGACCAACGTACCACCGCGGGCTTCCTCGACCAGAGGGATCGCGCCGCCTTCATCAATCGGCCCGAACAGACGGCGGGTCAGCTCGTCTTCCTCGACACCAGCGCAGGACGCGACAACAAAGCGTTTGCCTGCTTTGGCGCCAACCGCGTGCAAAGCGTGCGCCACAAGGGTCTTCCCAGTGCCGGTTTCGCCTTCGATCAGCACATGACCATCTGATTGGCCGATATCCAGAATATCTTCGCGCAGACGCGACATGACCGGAGACGCCCCGATCAGTTTCTTCATAATCGTGGACCCATCGCCCAGCTCGCGACGCAAGGCACGGGCATCCATCGCCATGCGGCGCTTATGCGTCGCCGTTTTCACCAGCTTGGTCAGCTGATCCGGGTTGAACGGCTTTTCAAGGAAATCATACGCGCCCACGCGCATCGCCTCGACCGCCATCGGCACATCGCCGTGCCCCGTGATCATGATGACCGGCAAGCTGCTGTCCTGGCTCATCAGCTTTTTCAAAAAGCCCATGCCATCCAGCCCCGGCATCCGAATGTCCGAGACCACAATCCCCGGATAGTCCGGTCCGATGGATTTCAATGCGTCCTCGGCCGAGGGGAATGTATCGGTTTCAAACCCCGACAGAGACAGCCACTGAGAAATGGACTGTCGCATATCCTGTTCGTCATCGACGATCGCGATTTTAATTGCCTGTGCCATGTCGCTCTCCTGCGCTTCTTTTGTGCTATTCAGCAGCTTCGATATCGGCGTCTTCAGCTTTTAAGATAGGAAGCTCGACTTCGAATACAGCCCCCCCGTCCTGACCATTGCGCGCAGTCAAGCGCCCGCCAAGGTCCGATACGATACCGGATGAGATCGCCAAGCCCAGCCCAACCCCGTCACCCGGAGCTTTGGTCGTATAGAAGGGTTCAAAAAGACTGTCCAAATCATCCACGCCGTTTCCGTTGTCGCGCACCGAGATCAAAGCGTAGTCCCCAAGGCTGACAATGATGTCCACCTGCGGCAACTCAACCGATTTGGTCGCGTCCAATGCGTTTCGCAGCAAATTGATCAGGACTTGCTCTAAACGCAAGCGATCGCCGATCACCATCACCGGATCGCGCGGAATATTGCGCGTGATGCGCACTTCGCGGCGTTTTAGCTGTGGTTCCATCATGGACAGAGCCGAGGATACACAGTCACGTACATCCATCGGTTCGAACGTGTCGCCGCCTTTGCGGGCATAGGATTTCAACTGACGCGTGATCGCCCCCATCCGCCCGATCAGATCGTCGATTCGCTGGAAGCTGGACAATGCCTCATCTGGACGTTTGCGTTGCAGCAGCAGACGCGCACCAGCCAAATAGGTCTTCATCGCCGCCAAGGGCTGGTTCAGTTCATGACTGACCGCAGCAGACATTTCCCCCAAGGCGGCCAGTTTCGAGCTTTGCGCCAGCGTTTGCTCGGCAACCTGCAAGTTCTCTTCGGCCCGCTTACGCTCGGCAATCTCGCGCTGAAGGGCGAGGTTCAGCTGGCGCAGTTCCGCCGATTCCTGTGCGAACTCAGCGCTGCGCCATTGGGCGCGGCGGCTGATCAAATAGAATAGGAATGAAAGAATCATAGCGAAGGCCATGATTTCCAAAGACAAAACCGTATTCACCTTCTCGCGCACAGATCCATATGACGTGAACGACGTCATGCGCCATCCCTGAAACGGCACCCGCGTTTCGTGGCGCATCACCGCCTCGCCCAAATACAAGACCTCGGCAGGCAACCCGGACCAATCGATGGCCTGCCGGGCCGAGCGACGGATGGCTTCCGGCGCGGATACCGTCGCCAGTGCTTCGCCTTCGGGTTTCCCCCGCCAGCGTGGCTCGGTCGATAGAATTACATTGCCCTCGCTGTCCGTGACCAGAACTGCGTCCGAGATCCCTGCCCAGCTGTTTTCAAACTTCTTCAGATCCACACCCACGACGATCACACCCAGCGTATTTCCC
The DNA here is from genome assembly GCF_007004645.1 of Aliiroseovarius halocynthiae. GTDB lineage: Bacteria > Pseudomonadota > Alphaproteobacteria > Rhodobacterales > Rhodobacteraceae > Aliiroseovarius > Aliiroseovarius halocynthiae. Next base: position 1,435,154 of record NZ_ML660019.1, read on the forward strand.
GCCTGTTCGATCTTGCGTGAATAGGTAAAGACATACTGCCCGGCTTCCGTCTGCACCGTGGTGAACACGGTGTCATTGCTGCGCAGCGCCTCGATAAAATAGGGGTCGGATCGGTGCTGCGAGCCAAGGATCTCGCGGTTTGTGGTCGCCACGGCGCGGCCATCCCGATCCAAAAGCAAAAGCGACGCAGCCTCGATGTCATCCAAATATGAAATCAGCCGGGCCGTACTTTGCGCGAAATCCGAGCTGCTTAGCGCCGTAATCAACGCCGGATCGCGTGACAATAGCAGCGGGACGACCGAATTTCGCTGAAGCTCGCTGATCAGGTTCCCGGAATAAAGCGCAACCCGCAATTCGGCCCGATTGCGGGTGGTTTCTGTATAGCGTTCGGTCAGAAGGTTGTTGGAAACATAGACCACCGCCACGGCAAATGTGATCAGAGCGATCAGCACAAGCCGTGCGCGCATGCTGACACCGGGGCGCGGAGGCCGCGGGGTGGGCATGGTGTGTGTGGTCTCATCCCCCATAGGGGAAAGATAGGGCGCATCACGCCCCATCACAATCAGGCAGCCACTACGGTGTCGACAAGCGAGCGGAACATTGCCACCCCGTCTGTGCCGCCATGCAGCTCGTCCACGCAGCGTTCCGGGTGCGGCATCATGCCAAGAACGCGACGGTTCTTGGATATTACTCCCGCGATGTCGCCGGTCGAGCCGTTAGGGTTGTCAGCATAGGTAAAGGCGATCCGGCCTTCGTCACGCAGCTGCGCCAGCTTCTCATCCGTGACGTTATAGTTGCCGTCGTGATGCGCCACCGGCACTGTGATCTCTTGCCCAACTTCATAGCCAGACAGGAAGTCGCAATCCGTGGTTTCCACTTTCAAACCAACAGGTTTGCAGATGAACTTTAGGTTCGCGTTACGCATCAACGCACCGGGCAGAATGCCGGTTTCGGTCAACACCTGAAAGCCGTTGCAGATACCGATGGCATAGCCGCCACGTTCAGTATGCTTGATCAACGAGCGCGTGATCGGCGATTGCGCCGCGATAGCACCGCAGCGCAGGTAATCCCCAAACGAGAAACCTCCGGGCACACCCACGATATCCAAATCGGTGGGCAGCTCGGTTTCTTTGTGCCAGATCATCTGGACCTGAGCACCCGCGCGCTCAAATGCGACCGCCAGATCGCGGTCACAGTTTGAACCGGGAAAGACAATGACACCCGCCTTCATCACAGCACCTGAATGGCGTAGTTTTCGATCACGGTGTTGGCCAGAAGCTTCTCGCACATATCTTTGATCTGCGCTTCCGACGTGCCTTCTGCCACATCCAGCTCGATCACTTTGCCCTGACGGACTTTTTCAACGCCTTCAAAGCCCAGATTGCCAAGCGCGTGGCGCACGGCCTCGCCCTGAGGGTCCAGAACGCCGGTTTTCAGCATGACGTCAACACGTACTTTCATCGGTACACTTCCTTAGTTAATCAGGGTCGGTTTAGTGGCGGCGTGGGTCACGTTCGAGGGCAGAACCCCCAGACGCCGCGCAACCTCGGTATAGGCGTCGTTCAGGCTGCCCAGGTCGTGACGGAACACGTCTTTATCCAGCTTCTGACCGGTTTCGATGTCCCACAGGCGGCAACTGTCGGGGCTGATTTCATCGGCGACGATCAGGCGCTGGAAATCGCCGTCGTAAACGCGCCCGAATTCGATTTTGAAGTCGATCAGCTTGATGCCGACGCCATACATAGTTCCCGACATGAAATCGTTCACACGCAACGCCATGGCAACGATATCATCCATGTCTTGCTGCGACGCCCACCCAAAAGCGATAATGTATTCTTCGGGCACCAGCGGATCGCCAAGCGCATCGTCTTTGTACGAAAACTCGACGATCGGGCGCGGCAGCCGGGTGCCCTCTTCCATCCCCAGACGTTTTGCCATGGATCCAGCAGCATAATTGCGCACGATCACTTCCAGCGGCACAATTTCGGCCGCGCGTACCAGTTGTTCGCGCATATTAAGGCGTTTGATGAAGTGGTTCGGGACACCGATTTGTGTCAGGCCGTTCATGAAGAATTCAGACAGGCGGTTGTTCAACACGCCCTTGCCGTCAATCACATCCTTCTTTTCAGCGTTGAACGCAGTGGCGTCATCTTTGAAATACTGAACGATGGTTCCGGGCTCGGGGCCTTCATACAGAACCTTTGCCTTGCCTTCATAAAGCTTCTTGCGCCGTGCCATGTGGTCCCCCGCATCAGGTTTGGCGGGCCTGCGCAGGCCGGGCCCCCTGCCCGACTGCGACTCCGCCGTTGCCCGCCCTATAAGCGAAAGGCCCTAGTGGGGCAAGAATATCGCCCCCTGAATCCTCGAGGAAACAACAAATACAGGAAATCACCGCCTTGAGAGCGCTAGCGGGGTTGCGATGCGCGCCTACGATTGGCATATCAGACAGGAACACGGCGACAGGTTTATGGCCTGAATCCCGCCGATCTCGACCTCGACTGGTTAAAAGGGAACACCATGACCACCTTTGACGATCGCGAAAGCGCATTTGAAGCAAAATTTGCCCATGACGAAGAAATGATCTTCAAGGCAGATGCCCGTGCCAACAAAAAACTTGGCCTTTGGGCCGCCGAGAAGATGGGCAAGACCGGCGACGACGCCGAAGCCTATGCCCGTGAAGTCATCACGTCGGATTTCGAAGAACCTGGCCACGAAGATGTGGTCCGCAAAGTCACCGGCGACCTCAGCAGCGTCACCGCTGACGAAGTTCGCGCCAAACGGGCCGAACTTCTGGCACAGGCCAAGACCGAGATCATGAACGAAGCCTAAGTTTCGCTTCAAAATCTAAACGAACGAAAAGGCGTGCTCGAAGGGCGCGCCTTTTTGGCACCTCAGGGCTGTTTGCGTTAACCCTGTACAAGATCATCCAAAAAATCCTTAAAGTTGGAGATGTTAAGACTTCCTTCGGCAGATTTTTAGATGCTGGTCATCAGTTTTCTGGGGGCGCGTTGCGGGGTCGTTGTGGTGATGAAACAGGCAAAAGACACAACAAGTGGATCGGCCAAACGTGGGTTGTCCACAGCGCTTGCACGGGGGGCCGAAAACGGGATGGACCTGCGCCGCGCTGCGTTGCGCCAGCTGCTTCCGATCGGTCTGACCTTCGGGCTGGTCGTGCTTCTGTGGCAACGCGCGGGCGGGCTGGACTTTGGTTATATCTATGCGTCGCTGAAAACGGTTTCCCCTTTGCAGTGGCTTGGGGCTGCCCTGTTTTCGGCCATCTCGTTTTGGGCCTTGGGGAAATATGATGGGGTTGTCCATCGTTTGATCGGTTCGGATGTCACTGATAAGGCGGCCGAGCGCGCTGGCATCACCGCCATCGCCCTGTCGCAGACCGTCGGTCTTGGCGTCATTTCTTCCGCTTTCGTGCGCTGGCGCATGTTGCCCAAGCTGTCATTGATGCAGGCAATGCAGATTTCAGCCATTGTGGCAGTGTCATTCCTGTCGGCTTGGGCAGTTGTGGCGTCGCTGGTCGCTTTGACCGTCCCTATGACATTGCCATGGGCGGGCTGGGTCGCCTGGGCCGTATTGGGCGGCGCCACTTTATTTGCTGGCCTGTCCGTCCTGCGGCCATCCTTCATGTCCTCACTGCATATTCCATCCTTGCGGGCAATGTGCGCGTTCCTGGCTTTAGCGTTGATCGACACGGCCGCGGCGGGTACGGCGTTGTGGATGGTTCTTCCCGATGGATGCGACTGCGCCCTTTTGCCCCTGATTGCCGCCTATCTGTTGGCGCTAGGCGCTGGCCTGATCAGCAGTGCGCCCGGCGGCATGGGAGCGTTCGAGGTTACGCTGCTCGCCCTTTTGCCCGCGCTCGAGGCCGAGCCACTTTTGGCGGCAATCCTGGCCTTTCGCACGATCTATTATGTGCTGCCCGCTTTGATCGCCGCGGTTGTAACCATCCGGGGGCCGCGAACAGATCGGCAGACCGACCATGGCGCCAGCAGGCCGACACTGACCCGGCTGATCAAAACACCGAACCTGCCAGCCCATGTGGCAAAAACCGTCGCCGAAGCCCCGAGGGCCGAAGCTGGTCTATTGCGCCATGGACGTCTGTCCTTTCTAACCACGTCCCACGGGCAACCCAAGGCGATGGCGGCGGCCTCGGGTCAAAGTCTGCTGGTTCTATCTGACCCACTGTCCAAGGCAATAAACCGCAAAGATCTGCTTGCGGATGTGCAGGCAATCGCAAGGCGCAGTTTTCTGACCCCCTTCCTGTACAAAGCAGGCGGCCGTTGGGCAGCCGCTGCGCGACGTGCGGGATGGCAGATCCTTCCGATTGCACGCGAAGGCTGGATCAATCCAACCACGTTTACTCTGGACGGATCGGCAAAGCGCCAACTGCGCCGCAAGCTGCGCCAAGCCGATGCCGCAGGCCTAATCATCTGCGAAGCTGGCGCTGAACTGCCTTTGCCTGAAATGCACCAAATTGCTGAAGAATGGCAGCGCATGCGCGGCGGCGAGCGTGGGTTTTCGATGGGGTCTTGGCACCCTGACCAACTGCCTCACGCGCGCGTTTATCTTGCCCGAAAAGAGGGCCAGCTTGTTGGGTTCTTGACCCTACATGAAAACCTCTCAGAGCAGGCGTTGGACCTGATGCGCATGCGCGCGGATGCACCAGATGGCACGATGCATGCGTTGCTGACATTCGCCATTACCCAAGCGGCACGTCAGGGCTGTACACGGCTGTCACTTGCGGCTGTCCCTTTGGATGATCAAAAGAACGAACCATGGGTTTTCCATCAGACCCGCCAGAAGCTGGATCACATCAGCGGGGCCGCAGGACTGCGGCAGTTCAAGACAGCCTTCGCACCCCAATGGGAAACGCTCTATGCTGCGGCCCCGACGCGTGCCGCCCTAGCCTTCGGCGCACTGGATGTGACACGCGAAATCTGCCGCAAGGTGCAGACTGGCAGCTAAACGCAAGTGCGCGAACCACCGCTTAAGCTGATTTGAAGTTGTGTGCCAAGTCCACGCTACTGGTCTGCACCGGGCATCACAACAATGAACGCCATTCAAACGCAACATGAGCGCATTGCATTTGCACCGCCGCGCATTCCATGGCAGTTAGCGCCCAGACCAGCGGTGAACGGAGACACCCATGACTGATGCCCTGACGAAACTGATGAACGAACGCGACTGGCTGATGGCGGATGGCGCCACAGGCACAACCCTGTTCAACATGGGACTTGTGTCGGGTGACGCCCCGGAACTGTGGAATGTCGACAAACCCGACAACATCCGTGCGCTGTATCGTGGCCCGGTTGACGCAGGATCGGACATTTTCCTGACCAACACATTTGGCGGCAATGCCTCGCGCCTAAAGCTGCATGACGCGCAGGATCGCGTCGGCGAGCTGAACCGCGTCGGCGCGGAATTGGCACGCGAAGTGGCCGACGCCTCCGGGCGCACTGTCATCGTCGCCGGATCGGTTGGCCCGACAGGCGATATCATGGAACCGATGGGATCTCTGACTTTCGACAGCGCGGTTGAGATGTTCCACGAGCAGGCCGAAGGTCTGAAAGAGGGAGGCGCGGATGTGCTGTGGGTTGAAACCATTTCGGCCCCCGAAGAATACAAGGCCGCTGCACGTGCGGCTGAACTGGCGGGCATGCCTTGGTGCGGCACGATGAGCTTTGACACAGCAGGCCGGACCATGATGGGTGTGACCTCGGCCGATCTGGCGAAAATGGTCGAATCTCTGCCCAACCCACCGTTGGCTTTCGGGGCCAATTGCGGTGTTGGCGCGGCAGATCTTCTGCGCACCGTATTGGGCTTCGCGGCCCAAGGGTCTGAGCGCCCGATCATCGCCAAAGGAAATGCCGGAATCCCGCAATATGTGGACGGTCATATCCACTATGATGGCACACCTGAATTGATGGCCGACTATGCGGTTCTGGCACGCGATTGTGGCGCCAAGATCATCGGCGGTTGCTGCGGAACCACCCCAGAACATCTGCGGTCGATGCGTGAAGCGCTTGAGGCCCGGCCAGCAAGTGGCACGCGCCCGACATTGGATCAGATCTCGGAAGCGATTGGTGGGTTCTCGTCGGCGTCGGATGGTACAGGCGACGACGCTGGCCAACCCGCGCGCCGCACACGTCGCCGTCGCGGCTGATCTCCACGGCGATTACACAGATCAGGCGCACGCGCAGCGTGCGCCCCTGCCCGCCGCAGGCGCAGGTCCAGATCTCTGGATCTAAAACGTTTCAAGATCTACTTGGGCAAGCTGCGCACGAAAAGCCCGCGACGCCCAAAGGCACCGCGCGTATCCTTACATGGCAACGCCTTCACACCACGCCGAGACGCTCTAAAACAAGCTCAGCTGATCGCCCGCTGCCAACGGTGGCACAAACAGATCACAACGCATGTCTGGCAGCGTTTTGGTCACCCCCAATCGTCGGCAGGCTTTCTGATACCGTTGCTTTAGAAGCTCGGCCACCACGCCGCGCCCAACAAATCGTTCGCCAAACCCGGACTGATAGTCCTGCCCATCCCGCATCTCACGCATCTGGTTCATGACGCGTTGGGCCCGGTCTGGATAATGCTCCTCGAGCCAGTCCTGAAACAAATCAGAAACCTCGCCTGGAAGGCGTAACAGGATATACGTCGCTGCGATCGCGCCGGCATCGCGCCCAGCCTCTAGAATGGGTTCCAGTTCGTGATCAGTCAGGCCAGGAATGACGGGTGACGCCATGACACGGACCGGCACGCCAGCATCAGACAATGTCCGGATCATCCTCAACCGCCTTGCGGGGCTTGGCACCCGTGGTTCCATCCTGCGGGACAAATCTGCCTGTAGGCTCGTGACCGAAATTCCCACCTGCGCCAGACCCTTCGCCGCCATCCGAGACAAGATATCCACATCCCGCTCGATCAAAGCCCCCTTGGTGATGATCAAGACAGGATGCTGAAAGCGTTCCAGAACCTCCAACACCTGTCGCGTAATCTGATACTGCCCTTCGATTGGCTGGTAAGGATCGGTATTGGTTCCCAAGGCCAAGGGCGCCACCTGATAGGATTTTCGCCGCAGCTCTTTTTCTAACAAAACCGCCGCGTCTGGCCGTGCGATCAGGCGCGTTTCGAAATCCAACCCAGCAGAATAACCCAGCCATGCATGCGTCGGGCGCGCATAGCAATATATGCAGCCATGTTCACAGCCGCGATACGGGTTCAGCGACCGGTCAAAAGCCAGATCAGGAGAGCTGTTTTTCGTTATCACCGATCTGGGCTGTTCGATCGAAACCTCGGTGCGAAAGGGTGGCAAGGGCTCTTCCGTCCAGCCATCATCGACGCGTTCACGCTGAAATTCTTCGAATCGACCAGCCCGATTGGTTACCGCGCCCCGCCCGCGTCGGATATCTGCATCAATTTTGTCGGAACCCATATCATCCATCCCTCAAGGATAGGAACATTTGCAGAACAATCAAATGGAATTCACAATAAACACGCAGAATATTCATTTGCCTTAGCGTCGGTGACAGGGCACTCCATGTCGCAAATTGTCCAGACCCGGTGCGCCTTCTTGGCGCATTAGGGAAGATGAAACAGACCTCCAGCCAGGGAAAGACGCACATGTCTGATCAAGAAGAAGATATCATCCTGAGCGAACTCAATGATGAAGAGTTGGTGCAACAGATGCATGACGACCTTTACGACGGTCTCGCAGAAGAGATCGAAGAAGGCGTCAATATCCTGCTTGAAAGGGGCTGGCAGCCCTATAACGTCCTGACCGACGCATTGGTCGGCGGCATGACCATTGTCGGCGTCGACTTCCGTGATGGCATCCTGTTCGTCCCCGAAGTTCTGCTGGCCGCCAACGCGATGAAAACCGGCATGGCCATCCTGAAGCCGCTTTTGGCCGAAACCGGTGCACCGCGCATGGGAAAGATGGTGATCGGCACTGTAAAAGGCGACATCCACGACATCGGCAAGAACCTTGTGTCGATGATGATGGAGGGCGCCGGGTTCGAGGTTGTCGACATCGGAATCAACAACGCTGTCGAAGCTTATCTGGAAGCTTTGGAAAAAGAAGAGCCCGATATTCTTGGTATGTCGGCCCTGCTGACCACCACGATGCCATACATGAAGGTGGTCATCGATACGCTGGTCGAAAAGGGCATCCGTGACGATTATACCGTTTTGGTTGGCGGCGCGCCGCTGAACGAAGAATTTGGCAAGGCCATCGGCGCAGACGGGTATTGCCGTGACGCAGCCGTCGCGGTTGAAACAGCCAAAGACTTCATGTCGCGCAAGCACAATCAGATCGCCGCTGGCTGATCCGATTTCGGGATGATCCCAAAGAATTCGGGCCTCGCCATACGGCGGGGCCTTTTCATTTTCGTTCCTGACCCCACATGAAGATCATGAGCAAAACACGTTTCATTTTTTTGATCACTATGGTGATCCTTGCTGGCGGCCTGACTGTTGCTGTGGCCGGCTGGGCAGCCTCTGCTGGGCAGCTGAATGGGCAAGTGGCAATGGCGCTACTGCCCTTGGTTATGCTGGCGTCGATCGCATGGCGTGCGCTGACAGCGGAGCGGGACAAATGACGCTGAACGATGAGGTGCTGACTCATAACGGGCTAGAAGTACAGCACGGCGCTGGCTCTGTCCTAATCTTGGCATGTGGGGCTTTGGCGAATGAGATTTTGGCCCTGATCCGCGTGAATGGCTGGGATCACATGAGCCTGACCTGTCTGCCCGCCATTTTGCACAACGCCCCCGAAAAGATCCCCAACGCCGTGCGCGAGGCCGTCGAAAAGCATCGCGCTGATTTCGATCAGATCTTTCTGGCCTATGCGGATTGCGGCACAGGTGGGCAGCTTGAAACGCTATGCGCCGAGATGGGGATTGAGATGATCCGCGGGCCGCATTGCTATTCGTTCTTCGAGGGCAATGATACCTTCACCACGCGCACTGATGGCGAAATTGACGTGTTCTATCTGACAGATTTTTTGGCGCGCGGGTTTGAGAATTTCGTGATCAAGCCACTGGGCTTGGATCGACACCCACAACTGCGCGACATGTATTTCGGCCACTATACCAAGGTCATGTACCTGGCACAGACCAACAATCCAGAACTGGATAAATTGGCGGAAGCGGCGGCAGAGCGGCTGGGGCTGGCCTATGAGCGGCGGTTTACCGGCTATGGTGATCTAGAAGCCGCATTGCGCGGGCAACATTGATATTGGGTCGGTGGCTCACGTCGTGAGCCTGAAGGGGCGCAGCCCCTCTGCCTGCGGCATTCACCCCGGGATATTTTGGACAAGAAAAAGAGGCGCTATACCGCTTCCGATGCGTATTGGCGGATGCGCTCGACCATGGCACGCAGACCATTGGAACGCTGCGACGACAGGTGTTCATTTAGGCCAAGGCGGGCAAGTTCGGATGGGGCATCGATCTGTGCGACCTCGGACAAGGGCTGATCGGTGTAAAGCGCAGATAGAACGGCAATCAACCCTTTCACAATCATCGCATCGCTGTCACCCGAGAAGCGAAAACGGCCTTCTTCGATTTCCGGGTGCAACCAGACCTGGCTGGCACAGCCTTCAACCTTTGTGGCGGGCACCTTAAGAGCCACATCCATATCCGGCAGCGCTTTTCCCATGTCGATCACCGTCGCATAGCGGTCTTCCCAATCCTCGAGGAAGGCAAAGTCTTCGACAATCTCTTCAAATGCAGGGCTAGTCATGGGTATTCCTTTCGTCTTTGTCCCTGACCTAAGTGCTGTAGCGGAAAACGTCCAGCCTTGTGGCGGATGCTGTCTTTTCAAAGCCCGCAACTTGGGCTAACCCTTGGGGCATAGATAAAGGAGCCGACATGATTTTCCGCCGAATTGCAGCCCCTGCCCTGCTGACCGCGTCTTTGCTTGCGTTGACGGCCTGTGGTGGAAGTGCGAACCTGAACCCTCTGGGTTGGTTCCGGTCCGGCGGCGTTAAAGAGGTCGCTGTGATTCCCGAGGGCGGCTTTCTGGATGAACAGGAAAATCGTGGCTTGGTAGCTGATGTTGTCGAACTTCAGGTTCTACGCACCCAAGGCGGTGCAATCATTCGCGCCAAAGGCTTGCCACCGCGTTTGGGGTATTGGAATGCTGAATTGGTGCCCGAGAACTTTGAACGTCCGGAAAATGGAACCCTGACTTATATGTTTCGCATTACCGAACCCTACTACCGCACCGAAACCGGGCGACCTCGGCAGCGCGATGTCTATGTCGGACGTTTTGTGTCTGATACCAAGCTGCGAGGTGTCCGTACCATCCGCGTAGTTGGCGCAAACAACACTCAATCGGCCCGTCGCTAAGCCCTTATTTTACTTCAAAAACTTCCACGCGCTGGCCTTTGGCCGCCAGCGCAAGCTTGCCTTCGCACAGGCGCAGGGCATCATCACCAAATACTTCGGCACGCCACCCCATCAGGGCCGCGACATCGCGTTTTCCAGCCGCCAGAGCATCTAGGTCAGCAGCAGAGGCGATCAGCTTCTGCGCCACTTTTTCCTGCTCGCACCGCGCCTTTAGAAGCACGCGCAGCAGATCCGCCAGCGCTGGGTTTACTTGCAGCTTCTCTTTCGAGCGATCGGGCGCTTTGGGCAGCTTATCCTGCGGCAGGTCCAATCCAGCGGCAATCGCCTTCAGGATTTCCTCAGCAATTTCGCCCTTCCGCGCCTCGCGCAGCAGCAAGCGCGACCGGTTCAGCTCTTGCAGATTGCGGGGCTTAGTCGAGGCCAATTCCAGCAGCGCGTCGTCTTTCATAACCCGGTTACGCGGCACATTGCGCGATTGGGCATAGCCTTCGCGAAAGCGGGCAAGCTCTTTCGCGACACCAAGGAAGCGGCCGGAATTCGTGCGTGTTTTCAGGCGCTTCCACGCATCTTCCGGATGAATCGTATAGGTCGCTGGATCGGTCAGGCCTGAAAGTTCTTCCTGAACCCAATGGGCGCGGCCCGTTTTTGCCAGCTCGTCTGCGAGATATTCATAGATGCCGCGCAGATGGGTGACGTCACCCAGAGCATAATTCTTTTGCGCATCGGTCAGCGGGCGGCGTGACCAGTCCGTGAACCGGCTGGATTTGTCCAATTGCGCGCGCGCAATCTTGCGCACCAAGGTTTCATAGCCCACCTGATCGCCAAAGCCGCAGACCATCGCAGCCACCTGCGTGTCAAACAGAGGGCGCGGAAAGACATTGGCATCAACAAAGAAGATTTCCAGATCTTGGCGAGCGGCGTGGAAGACTTTCACAACGCGCTCATCGCGAAACAGCTCGTAAAGCGGTTCCAGCGACAGGCCCTCGACCAGAGGATCCACAAGCACTGCATCCTGTTCCTGATCGCCCGGCACCGCCAGCTGAATCAGACACAGTTTTGAGTAATAGGTGCGTTCGCGCAGGAATTCGGTATCAACGGTCACATAGGGGTGCGAAGTCGCGCGGATGCAAAATTCTTCCAGCGCTTCGGTCGTCGTGATCGTGATCATATATTTATACCTGCTCTTTACGCGCCAAATGTCGGCTGCGCACGGGTTTACGAGGAAACGGCCCGAAAGGGAAGCCTTGCGCAAGGTCACGCGCGCATCGCGACGCTAGGGCAGCAGAATCGGGGTTCTGTCACCCTCGGCAAATCGACGCAAAACCTGTGGATAAAGCTTGTGTTCTTGCACCAGAACACGTGCGGCCAATGTGTCCGCAGTATCGCCCTGCTCGATCGGCACAAGTGCCTGTCCAAGGATCGGGCCGCCATCCAGTTCGGCAGTGACCTCGTGCACAGAACAGCCTGCTTCACTATCGCCCGCATCCAACGCGCGCTGGTGGGTGTGCAGCCCTTTGTATTTCGGCAAAAGCGACGGGTGGATGTTCAGGCAGCGCCCCGCCCAATACCCGGTAAAGCCTTCGGTTAGAATACGCATGAAGCCAGCAAGACAAATGATGTCGGGCGTGGCGCCATCAAGAGCCGCATTTAAGGCAGCCTCGAATCCCGGGCGATCACCTTTATAGTCGCGGTGATCAACAACAGCGGTGGGAATGCCCATCTCGCGGGCCTTGGCAAGGCCACCGGCATCCGGCACGTTCGACAGCACAAGACACGGACGCGCCGGATGATCGCCAGTCATGGACTTGGCCAGCGTCACCATATTCGAGCCGCCCCCTGAAATCAGAATGGCGACCCGTTTCTTCGGGCTGTCGCTCACGCGAGCGATCCCAGATAGCTGACGCCCTCGCCCTTTTGGATACGGCCCAGCTGGGTCACAGTCTCGCCTGCTTTGGTCAGCAGATCGGTCAGCGGTTGCGCGGCTTGCGCATCAACGACAAGCACCATGCCTTGGCCCGCGTTGAAAGTCTTCAGCATTTCAGCTTGGTCCATCCCGCCGGCTTCTGCCAGCCACTTGAAGACAGGCGACAGCGCCCATTCGTCCAAATCAACCAACGCACCCAGGCCTTCAGGCAATACGCGCGGCAGGTTTTCGGTCAGACCGCCGCCGGTGATATGGGCCAGAGCATGCACGCCCCCTGCCCGTACGGCATCTAGCGCCTGACGGACATACAGGCGTGTCGGTGCCAGCAAGGCTTCACCCAGCGTGATATCCGCATCCCACGGACAGTCCGCATCCCACCCAAGACCCGAGACCTCGACCAGTTTGCGTACCAGTGAATAGCCGTTTGAATGCACGCCGTCCGAAGCCAGTCCGAGAAGAACATCGCCTTCGCGCACGCCCTTGGGCAACTCTTCACCGCGTTCCATCGCGCCGACCGAGAAGCCGGCAAGGTCAAAGTCGCCGTCTTCATACATGCCCGGCATTTCAGCCGTTTCGCCACCGATCAGCGCACAGCCCGACAGCTCGCAGCCCTTGGCAATGCCTTCAATGATCCGCGCGGCCTTGTCGGTTTCCAGACGGCCCGTTGCAAAGTAATCCAAGAAAAACAGAGGCTCGGCGCCCTGGCACACAAGGTCATTCACGCACATGGCCACCAGATCGATGCCGATCGTGTCCACATTGCCGGTATCAATCGCGATGCGCAGCTTCGTGCCCACACCGTCAGTGGCCGAGACCAGAACCGGGTCCTTGAAGCCAGCGCCTTTCAGATCAAACAGTGCACCGAAGCCGCCAAGCCCGGCCATGACGCCCGGACGATTGGTGCGTTTCGCTGCGGGTTTGATCCGCTCGACAAGTTCGTTGCCCGCGTCGATGTCCACGCCTGCATCCGCATAGGTAATACCGTTCTTGCCGTCGCTCATGTCTATCCCCCAGATGGCGCCTAAAGAAATCTGCGCATCCGATAACTTAAGGCACGCTAAGAGTCCACGCCCCGCTTGACGCTGGCGGCCAGTTTGCTAGCTATAGCGGCACCGAGAGAAACAGTGGGCCTGTAGCTCAACGGTTAGAGCAGAGCGCTCATAACGCTTTGGTTGGGGGTTCAAATCCCTCCGGGCCTACCACTCGTCCCCATCGGAATCCCTGCGACCTCTCACAGTGCACGATTGAGTGACAAAAGCTCTTGCCGAAGAAAATCCACGAAACGGCGTACGCGCACGGTTTTTTGCAGGTCAGAATGCAGTAAGATCCACAGCCAAGGGCCATCAAACAGGCCGGTTCCCGGCACCCGGCACAAAGTTGGAAAGGTTTGTTCGGTCAAGGTTGGCATATATGACATGCCGCAATGCTGTTCCATAAGACAGGCCCGCATAAAACCATCACGCACCCGGTGCCGATTTCGCGCAAGCGGAAACGGATGCGCGCCTTGTGACCCGTCCGCATCCTCGTCATATCCGATCCAATTCAACCCCTCTCCCCGTTCGCTGAATCGCGCCACATGATCATGCACATATCGTTCACTGGCATAGACCCCAAGTTTCAGGCGAAACAGTTTCTGAGCGATCACATCATCATTTACTGTTTCAGCAGCACGCAACGACACATCAGCTTCGTTATTTGGAATGCTCTCAATATTGCGGTTTAGGCTTAGATCAATGTCGATCCCCGGATATTTCGCATGAAATCTTCCAATGATTGGTGCCATTACATCATAGGCAAGCGTTGGCGTCAGCGTGAACCGGATGGTGCCAGCTTCACTTTTGTCCATCCCTTCAACCCGTTTTCGTGCAGAGCCAATGCTTTTTTCGATTTCTTCGACTATGGGAAGCAATCTCTCTCCAAACTCGGTCAGAGAAAACCCACGCTGCGAACGCTGAAACAGGCGCGCGCCATAGCTGTGTTCCAGCGCGCTGATGTTGCGATTGACGGTACCATAACTGGTATTCAGCAATTCTGCCGCTGCCCGCAGGCTTCCTGCTCTTGCGAGTGCGAGAAAGAAGGGCAGATGCTCCCAATCGGAGGTTTTGATGTCCAAGCTCATGTTACACTTATATAACGATATGTTCTATTATGTGATGTTTATGTATTATCGCAAGCCACGTAACTTTATCCCAGCAGCGAATGATACAGATTGTTCGCAAAATAGCTGGGAATCTAAACATGAAACGATATCATCCTCTTCTCGTCTCAATTCACTGGATCGTCGCGCTGATGGTACTTCTGGCTTTGCTGGTGGGCGGCCCTGCACTTGCCGAACTTGAGAACTCAGATCCCGACAAGATCTTTGCACTGGCTGGTCACATGATCTGGGGAATAGTCATCGGGACGTTGATGATCATTCGACTGATCACACGATTCAGCACCCAGACACCGCCCGAAGCAGATGCAGGCCACGCTATGCTAAACTTTGGGGCGAAGCTGGCACATTGGGGGTTATATCTGCTGATCTTCGGTATGGTCGGAAGTGGTCTTGGCCTTGCCTTGTCAGCAGATCTATTCGCAATCTCCTTTGGCAGTTCAGCTGCGACACTCCCGTTAGATTTCAAAGACTTAACAGCGCGCCAAGCCCACGGGTTAATCGCCAACCTGTTGCTTTTGCTGGTTGCTTTGCACCTGCTAGGCTGGGCTTATCACCAATTCATCCGCAAAGATCACCTATTCCGCCGGATGTGGTTTGGGAAGCGGGCCGAATAAGCTCTGCCTTGTCTAAGACACCCCCAAAACCTGCGTGCGTCCTGGAAAGAGCTCGCCTAGCTGTCGCCCTTTTCATCGGGAAAAGCCTTCAGTTCCACCAAATTTCTGACTGCCAGATTGTTCGCCGAGAAGCGCATCAGGCCAGCATCTCAACGATTGGAACAGAGCGCTCAAAGGCTTTGGCTGGATCAGGGGCAGATCGCCGTCGGGCCGGCCAAAATTTGCTTGTCCAACGTCGCTGGCACCATACACCACCACAAGCTGAAATCAGCCCTTGGAATTCGCAAAGCAATGTTTCATTGTCGCGACAGCAACGGCAACTCAAGGACCGCTTGTTTTCTCAATGAATCAAGCAGGTTGGGGCATCCCCAACTTTACCTATGACCTCTGCATACACGGCATCACCGACACTGGGCTTCGCCCAGCACAGGTGACGCAAGACCGAGATTGGCTTGAGTTGTACGTTGCGCCTGACGATGGAGCGGCACGAGCGACATATGAACGACCAACACCTAGCGCTTTTGCTGGCAACCAGGCTGACTGGTCCATGGTCAGTTCAAGATATCACTCAGTCGCTTTGCAGACATTTGCCCGCTCCCCTGCACACACAGGCCGAAGCAATCAGCCAAAAACTGCTTCGGATACATCCAGGACCATACGCCCCGCCAATCAAGCAGATCGCGCGAACACTGCGCAACGCGGATGAATTCCCCCGCATTAAGGCACACTGCGTTCGTTACAATGTCTGGCCCGCCGCAAACCTGACCCCGCCGCAGATGATGCCAATCGGCGCGCTTGCATCATTGGATCTTCCACAGATCCCGACGTTGGAAGATCTGGCCGACTGGCTGTTGATACCAACGGATCAACTGAACTATCTCGCGGATCCTCAGAAACGGCACGAGGCGCATAACGAGATGGCGGTAAATCACTACCACTATCACATTCACCCGAAATCAAACGGCGCCTCACGGCTGATCGAAGCCCCAAAACAGCGCCTGAAAGCAGCGCAAGCCCAGATATTGCGGGGCATTCTGGCCCATGTGCCAGACCATGACGAGGCGTTCGGCTTTACCAAAGGGCGCAATTGCATGTCTGGCGCAACGCGCCATGTCGGCGAGCAGGTCGTGGTGGGTTTCGATGTCAAAAACTTCTTTCCGTCGATCGGTGCGGGACGCATCTTTGGGCTGTTTCGATGCCTCGGATACCCCGAGAGCGTAGCCCGCTTTCTGACAGCGATCTGTACCAATGTGACGCCCAGTCGTATTCTGAATCGGCTGCAAGCGCCCGAACGCCAACAGTTCCGACACCCACATCTTCCGCAGGGCGCCCCGACATCCCCCGCCTTGTCCAACAAAGTCGCATTTACGCTTGATCGCCGCCTATCGGGATTGGCAACGCGACTTGGTGCCAACTATAGCCGCTATGCCGACGATATCAGCTTTTCCGGGGATGTGGGGATTACACATCCGCTGCTTCAACAAGTCCCACGTATTTTGCGCAACGAGGGATTTGCCCCGAATCCCGCAAAAACACGGGTCATGCCCAGAGGTGGGCGTCAAAGCGTCACTGGGATCGTCGTCAATCAGCACCTGAATATCAGCCGCGAGAAGTTTGATCACCTTAAAGCCGTGATTCATGCCTGTCGCCTACCCACAGATCTGCGACTTGATGACTTGGCGTTTCGGATGAAGCTTGAGGGACAGATCACGTGGATCGAATGCATCAATCCTGTTCGTGGCTGCAAGTTACGGCGTCTTCTAAAAAAGTCCCTGAAGGCTCGAATCGCAGAGACCACGAAGACAGGTCGCGCCTTGTAAGTACTCCCCTCACCACCCAAAATCGCATTAAGCTCCGCCATCCCCACCGCTCAGGGTAGCCCTCCAAATCCTGCACGGTTTTCTCGGCGATATTGTCTGATCGCATGCGCAAAATTCGGCCAGTTTACAGCCCACGGAGTTAGGTCTCGCCAGCGCGTTCGAATTCGTAGATCCGCTTGTGGTATTTGCAACGCCGTCTCCGATCACCAGAACGCCTGCACGCACCCGCAATGCAGAAGAGCTCAACGTGTTCAGGCAGTTCGAGGCTGAGATCCCCGCAAAATGCCGTCGTTCGCCCCGGTGCGACACTGGTTTGTACGGATCAAACAGAAGTAAGCTCCACACCGCACAACATCATTGGCGAACGCATAGCACTACTGCACATTCGCTTTGACCTTCCCAAAATGTGATCACAAACAATTATTCGAAAAAAGAGCCTCGATCGGAGATTGAATTTCACACGCCACCAGCCAGCCCCAAACAGATTGGAAGCTCGCAGTTACACCCTCCATCAAAGAAAAATGGAGTGCCCAAGGACACCCCAGTTTCACCGATAGGGCTCTTCATTGGTACCGCCCGGTATTTATTGCCTGCGGCCCTATCTGTGTCTGGGGCAAGCGCACCTGCCCCGTGTCAGGATGGCGGGCATCCCCCGGAACCCACCCTAACCTTGTCCGGGCTGCCACTTGGGACACAGCAGCCCAGACGAAAGCGTTAACTACAGCCCGTGGTCGACCCACAAGTGTTGCACTTCATGCAGGTGCCGTTGCGCACCAGCGTATAGTTTCCGCATTCACCACAAGGATCCCCCTCGTAGCCCTGCATCTTGGCTTTGGTCCGCGCATCGATGGAATTCACCGTCCCGGTCGATACCGAAGCCTCGGTCACCGCTGTGTCGACCACGGCGGTGTCGCCACCGGCGGTTTCCGGCACCAAAGTATTCAGCGTTGCGACCGGATCTGTACCCGCAAGCGCTGTTCCCCCCGCTTCAGCACCACCTTGCAGCACCACTAGCTCTTGCGGCAGGCGCTTACGCAAATACCCTGTCGAGCTGATTTGTTTCAGCACTTCCAATGACTTGGTTGCGGCACTTTCGGACGGCTCCTGAACATTGGATACGCCTTCTTCCTCACCACGACCCAGATCATCGAATGCAGCGCCTTGCGGTTTCACATGCGCCAGATCGGTGCGGTCCAGATAGGACACGGCCAGTTCGCGGAAGATATAGTCCAAGATCGACGTCGCGTTCTTGATCGAGTCGTTGCCCTGAACCATGCCCGCCGGTTCGAACTTGGTGAAGGTGAAGGCGTCTACGAATTCCTCAAGCGGAACGCCATATTGCAGGCCAACCGACACGGCGATGGCAAAGTTGTTCATCATCGCGCGGAAGCCAGCACCTTCCTTGTGCATGTCGATGAAGATCTCGCCCAGATTGCCATCTTCGTACTCGCCGGTGCGCAGGTAAACCTTGTGACCACCCACGATGGCTTTCTGGGTATACCCCTTACGGCGTTCCGGCAGCTTCTCGCGTCCGCGAGCGACCTCTTTGATCACAACTTTCTCGATGATCTTCTCGGCCAGTGTCACGGCTTTTTCGTGGGCCGAACCCGACGCCAGAATTTCTTCTGCCTCTTCATCATCCTCGACCAAAGCGGCTGCCAAAGGCTGGCTGAGCTTCGATCCATCGCGATACAGCGCGTTGGCCTTCACACCCAGCGACCAGCTAAGCTCGTACGCCTTCTGGCAGTCCTCGATCGTCGCGTCATTCGGCATGTTGATCGTTTTCGAGATTGCGCCCGAAATGAACGACTGTGCCGCCGCCATCATGTGGATATGGCTGTCAACACTCAGGAAACGCTTGCCTTTTTTACCGCACGGGTTGGCGCAGTCGAAGACGTTATAGTGCTCTTCCTTAAGGTGAGGCGCGCCTTCCAGCGTCATCGTGCCCAGTACGTGATCATTCGCAGCTTCGATGTCTTGACGGGTAAAGCCAAGGTGACGCAGCAGGTTAAACTCGGGATCGTTCAGCTTTTCGGTCGGGATGCCCAGAACGTTGGTGCAGAACTCCTCGCCCAGTGTCCACTGGTTGAACACGAAACGGATGTCGAAGGCCGACGAAAGCGCCGCCTCGATCTTTTCGATCTCATTCTGACCAAAACCATGGCCGATCAGCGTGGTGTGGTTGATCGCAGGTGCATTGCCCATGGTGCCGTGGCCGACGGCATAGGCGATGACTTCCTCGATCTGCGCGCTGTCATAGCCCAGCTTTTCAAGCGCTGCGGGCACCGAACGGTTGATGATCTTGAAGTAACCGCCACCGGCCAGTTTCTTAAACTTGACCAACGCGAAGTCCGGCTCGATCCCGGTTGTGTCACAATCCATCACCAGACCGATGGTGCCAGTGGGGGCGATCACCGACACCTGCGCGTTGCGATAGCCGTGCTTTTCACCCAGCGCATAGGCTTCGTCCCACGCGCCCATGGCCAGATCAACCAGCTTGGCATCGGGGCAGTTTTTCAGATCCAGCGGAACCGGCTTCACCGCCAGATCCTCGTACCCTTCGCTTGCCCCATATGCGGCGTTGCGGTGGTTGCGGATCACGCGCAGCATGTGATCTTTGTTGCGCTCATAGCCCTCAAAGGCGCCAAGTTCTCCGGCGATTTCAGCCGAGGTGGCGTAGGACACGCCGGTCATGATCGCGGTCAGCGCACCACAAAGCGCACGACCCTCGTCGCTGTCATACCCATAGCCCATGTTCATCAGCAGACCGCCAATATTCGCGTAGCCCAGCCCCAAGGTGCGGAAAACATAAGACAATTCCGCGATCTCTTTCGACGGGAACTGCGCCATCATGACCGAGATTTCCAGCGTGATGGTCCACAGGCGTGTCGCATGCATATAGTCTTCGGCCTGGAACGTGCCATCCTTCAGGAAAGTCAGCAGGTTCATCGACGCCAAGTTACAGGCCGTGTCATCCAGGAACATATATTCCGAACACGGGTTCGATCCGCGGATTGCCCCATCTTCCGGGCAGGTGTGCCACGCGTTTACTGTGTCGTGATACTGGATGCCCGGATCGGCACAGGACCACGCAGCGTGGCCAATCTGCTCCCACAGATCACGCGCTTTGATGGTCTTGGCAACCGAGCCATCGGTGCGGCGGATCAGTTCCCAGTCAGCGTCGTCTTCAACGGCTTTCAGAAAGCTGTCGGTCACGCGGACCGAGTTGTTCGAGTTCTGCCCTGAAACGGTGGCGTAAGCCTCTGAATCCCAGTCAGTATCGTAGGTCGGGAATTCGATCGAGCCAAAGCCCTGCTTTGCATAATCCAACACGCGTTTGACGTAGTTTTCAGGTATTGCCACCTTCTTGGCGGCCCGAATTGCACTTTTCAAACCTTCGTTGGTTTTCGGGTCATAGGCGTCTTCTTCTTTCCCATCCCAAGCACGAATGGCAGCGAAGATGTGGTTCAGATGCTCTTCATGCATCTTCGATCCAGCAACCAAGCTGGCCACCTTCTGCTCTTCCTTGACCTTCCAGTTGATGTATTCCTCGATATCCGGGTGATCCGCATCAACGATCACCATCTTGGCTGCGCGACGTGTGGTGCCACCAGATTTGATCGCGCCAGCTGCGCGGTCACCGATCTTCAGGAAGCCCATCAAGCCCGAGGATTTGCCGCCACCCGACAGTGGTTCCTGGGCTGCGCGCAGGGAAGAGAAGTTGGTGCCGGTGCCCGAGCCGTATTTGAACAGGCGTGCTTCGCGGACCCAAAGATCCATGATACCGCCCTCGCCCACCAGATCATCACCGATCGACTGGATGAAGCAGGCATGCGGCTGCGGATGTTCATAGCTGGATTTAGAGCGGGTCAGCTTGCGGGTCTTGTGGTCGACATAATAATGGCCCTGTGCTGGACCATCAATGCCGTATGCCCAATGCAGACCGGTGTTGAACCATTGCGGGCTGTTGGGCGCAGCGCGCTGACTGGCGAGCATGTGACGCATTTCGTCGAAATAGGCACGGGCGTCTTCTTCGGTGGTAAAGTAACCACCTTTCCAACCCCAATACGCCCACGCGCCCGCCAAACGATCAAACACCTGCTTCGCCGAGGTTTCGCCCCCAAAACGTTCGTCTTCAGGCAGATCCGCCATCGCCTTGTCATCAGGAACCGAGCGCCACAGAAACTCGGGGACGTCTTTTTCTTTTACTTTCTTCAGTGCAGCGGGGACGCCAGCCTTGCGGAAGTATTTCTGCGCAATCACATCGGATGCCACTTGGCTCCAACTCGAGGGAACTTCGCATTCGTCGAGTTTAAATACGATGGTGCCATCCGGGTTTCGAATTTCCGAAGACGTCGTATTGAAGTCCAGCTCGGAATAAGCGCCTTGTCCTGCTTTTGTGAATTTGCGTTCAATCTTCATTGTGCCCTGTCCAGTCCCTTAAGTGGTTCCCCGCAACCTTCGGATGCGCGATACCTGCCCGCTTCGGTCAAATCTTTGCTGGTCGGATTCGCGAGAGAGCAGGCAAAGGATCAGCGTTGGCCGCCGCGCACAACAAAGTGCCGCACCTTGTTTACTTCCGTCATCGAAGCTTTCCCCTGCGCCGTCCCGCAAGCCACTATATATTGTGGCCCTTTTGACTAGCCCCCACAATCTGGCGTAGTCGGCCCTATTAGGTCAACGACAAATACTGAGATATCCCCAACTCTTTTCTATTGACGGTATTTGGAAACGTGACCCCAGCTCTGCAAGAATTGATTCCCAGCGCCAAACCACCTAAGGGCGAGCCGTGCTTTTGCTAGAAATTTAGATACGTTAGGTGAGGATCAGAAGACTCAACTTGAAGCGACGTCACACGTTTCACCGTTTTGCCCCGATCGGCGGCGATTGCGGAGAATTGGCAACATGAACATTCGAATTTGTTTTCATATAGGGGAAAATGGTGCCAAGCGCGCGTGTTTGATCATCTCTCAAGGCGACTCACATTTTGTGGACACACCTCAAACAGTTGGCAGATCGGGCAATCATGGCGCTCCGTATACTCCACGAACCCGTGGAAGCTTACAGCGCGATATTTATACAGGAGGAAAGTGGTCGGGACGGCAAGATTCGAACTTGCGACCCCCTGTACCCAAAACAGGTGCGCTACCAGACTGCGCTACGCCCCGAACGCCCCCTCCTTACCGATCTGTTCTGGCAATGAAAAGACCGAAACAGCACAAAATGTGCAGCTGGGAAATTAATCTGATACATTTCCGTCGCATGGCCACAGCGCGATAGACTGATCAAGTGATAAATGCTGCATTTCGCTGCCTTCCGAGATGCCAAGACGCTCGGCCATCCCACCGTTCACTTCCAGCACAGCGATCACCCCGCGCCCTCCGTCAATCGAAGTAAGATCATGCGGGACGGCGTTATGGTGGACTCGTGATATCGTCCCGTCCGATTGCACAAAAATCATGTCCAATGGAATCAGTGTATTTTTCATCCAAAAGCTGACTGGCTGTGCGATTTCAAACAGAAACAGCATCCCATGTGTCATGGGCATCTCTTCTCGGAACATCAACCCCTGCGCACGCTCTTGCGGATCATCAGCAACTTCGACACGAAAGGCCGCTTGCCCCCAAGGGCCGCGTAGGCTGACGCGATCCCGCGTACATTCTGCGGCAAGTACAGCCGATGAATTCACAAAAGCAGCCAGTCCGAGGGCGACAGCACCTGTAGACCGCGGGATCATCAGGCCTCTGATCCGCTTTCGACTGCAGCATCCCACGCATGTACAGACACGGCCATCCGACCTCGTTTGCCATCAGCCGCGCGAATGCTGATTGCTTCGCCCGGCTGAAGATCTGCCAAGCCCGAGCGACGAAGCACCTCGACATGCACAAAAATATCGGCTGAGCTGCCGAAGGCATTGGCAAAACCGAACCCTTTTGCCTTGTCGAACCACTTCACACGAGCTGGCTCCATTTCACCGATGCTATCAGGGTCAACCAAACCATCAGCGAGTTCTTCCAACTGCTGGACGCTCTCGCCTTCAGGGGGAGAAATCGACAGTACACTAACAGCCTGACGACCGCGATCTGTGGCTTGAACCATGATCTCGATGCTAGAACCATCAGCAACTGAACTTTGACCAAAGTTACGCAACACATTGGCATGCAACAGAATATCTGCTCCGCCTTCGTTCGAAACAACGAATCCAAACCCTTTACTCGGGTCGAACCACTTTACCTGACCATGTACAACATCTGAAACGCGAGCGTCGCCGATCTGCGCCATATCAACCTCTAGCAATTACCTACCCCGCTACACTATTGGTGTGTTTACTCGGGTGACGCAAGCCCCAACGCCCTGTATTTTTGGATAGGTATTTCTTGTAAGTAATTTATTTTCAAGGATTCAGGCGCGTTACCTGCCATGCTGAGCCATCTGCCTCGCGCGTCCACCGGAACCGATCATGCAGGCGGAAAGCGCCGTCTGCCCAGAACTCGATTTCGCTGGGTCGAAGCCGATATCCACCCCAAAACTCAGGGCGTTTCGGATACGCACCATGCTGTGTTGTTGCTCTCGCGACTTGCGCCATAAGGCTCGCGCGGGATGACAAAGGCTGGCTTTGTCGAGACGCCCACGCTCCTAACTTGCTTTTGAGCGACCGCGAAGCAAAGTACTCGTCCGCCAGCGCTCCGTCCTCCCGGGTCACGGTGCCTCGCACCCGAATCTGCCGGCGCAGAGATTTCCAATGCATGACAAAAGCGGCCTTTCCCACCTGCTCAATCTCTTGTGCCTTGATTGATCCATAATTCGTGTAGAAGACGAACGCATCATCCTCAATATCTTTCAACAACACCATCCGCGCGTTCGGCATTCCATCAGCATCGACCGTGGACAGCGCGATGGCATTGGGGTCGTTCAACTCCGATTTCTCTGCCTCGGCCAACCAATTGCGGGCAATGGCAAACGGGTCTTCGCCTTCAAATATTCCGTCACGTTCAGGCATTTGTATTCCTTTTCACTCGGACCATAATCGCATTAGCACCCAAAATAGGTGGGCC
Organism: Aliiroseovarius halocynthiae; assembly: GCF_007004645.1. GTDB lineage: Bacteria > Pseudomonadota > Alphaproteobacteria > Rhodobacterales > Rhodobacteraceae > Aliiroseovarius > Aliiroseovarius halocynthiae. The sequence continues at coordinate 1,459,083 of NZ_ML660019.1, forward strand.
AAATCCCGCCCTTTCACAAGCACATAGCGCCATGCCGGACTTGAAGACGTACCGTCAATCGCATAAACGGTCTTAACGCAGTATCGCGGGACGAGGAATATTTATGTCGACCGAATTGATGAAGGGAAAGCGCGGCCTGATTATGGGTCTCGCGAATGATAAATCCATTGCATGGGGAATTGCGAAAGCCTGCGCCGAAGCCGGGGCCGAGCTTGCATTCTCTTATCAGGGTGAGGCGCTGAAGAAGCGCGTGGTGCCTTTGGCCGATCAGCTTGGGTCTGACCTTGTGCTGGAATGTGATGTGTCTGATCAGGGGTCGATCGACACCCTGTTTGCCGAGCTGGAAAAAACATGGGGCAAACTGGACTTCATCGTTCATGCCATCGGTTTCTCGGACAAAAACGAGCTTCGTGGCCGTTACGTCGACACCAGCCCCGAGAATTTCCGCATGACCATGGACATTTCGGTTTACAGCTTCACCGCTGTGGCGCGCCGCGCAGCCGATCTTATGTCCGATGGTGGCTCGATGCTGACGCTGACATATTACGGGGCCGAACAGGTAATGCCGCATTATAACGTCATGGGCGTTGCGAAGGCTGCTCTTGAAGCTTCCGTGCGCTATCTGGCCGAGGATCTGGGCAAAGACGGCATCCGCGTCAACTCGATCTCGGCTGGCCCGATCAAGACATTGGCTGCGTCGGGTATCGGAGATTTCCGCTATATCCTGAAGTGGAACGAGCTGAACTCGCCCCTGCGTCGCAATGTATCCACCACAGATGTCGGCAATTCTGCTTTGTATCTGCTGTCGGATCTGGGATCTGGTGTAACCGGCGAGACCCATCACGTTGATGCGGGATATCACGTGGTTGGTATGAAAGCCGTCGACGCCCCCGACATCGACGTGACCACCGGCCGCAAGTAAGGAGCGCATGCCATGAGCGATCGTCTTCCGCATGAAAAAGGCTTTCACATCAGCTGGGATCAAATTCATCGTGACAGCCGTGCGCTGGCTTGGCGTCTGGACGGACAGGGGCCGGATGACGGCGCATGGCGCGCGATTGTCGCAATTACCCGCGGTGGCATGGCCCCGGCGATGATCGTGAGCCGCGAATTGGATGTCCGCACCGTCGATACGATTTCGGTTCGATCCTATCACCATCAGTCGCAAGGCGAAGCCGAAGTGCTGAAAGCACCTGACGCGACGATTATGGGCGATGGCGAGGGTATTCTGATTATCGACGATCTGGTCGATAGCGGCAAAACGCTTGAACTGGTACGTGATATGTATCCCAAAGCGCATTTCGCCACGGTCTATGCCAAGCCGAAAGGCCGCCCGCAGGTGGATACGTTTATTACGGAAGTTAGCCAAGACACGTGGATCTTCTTCCCTTGGGATATGGCCCTTCAATATGTCGAGCCTTATCGCGGAACGGACTAAACGCTTCCCATAGAAACCAAAAAGCCCCGGCAGTGCCGGGGCTTTTTGGTTTCCACTGTCAGGCCACTTATTCAGCAGCCTCCCCCGAAGGGTCAGAAGCCTCGGCCACAGGAGCTGGCGCAGCATCTGTCGAGGCTGCATCATCTTTGCGAGCTGCAGGTTTGCGCGGCTTTCGTGCACGCGAGGGCTGTCGACGTGGCTTGCTTTCCGGCGTCTCGACCAATCCATTGTCACTTGTTTCAGCCACTTCAGGCTGAGGGGCCTGCCCCAGATCGGGCTGATCGCCTTCACCCGGCACGGATTGCTCTGGTGTGGGATTGGCCGATGCATCAGCCCGGTCGGCACGTGCGCCCTTGTCACGTTGCTGGCGCTCGCGATTTTGCTGATCAGCCTGCTGGCGGCGTGTTTCAATTTCGCGCTGAGCTTCGCCCAGAAGACGGGTGTAATGCTCGGCATGTTGCTGGAAATTCTCTCCGGCCACACGGTCGTTCGACAGGAACGCATCGCGGGTCAGCTGGTTATATTTGTCGATAATCTGCTGCGGCGTCCCGCGCACCTTACCCTCGGGGCCCGAGCTGTCAAAAACTCGGTTGATAATGTTTCCCGGGTTGTTCCGGTTGCGGTTCGACTTGTTGCGCGAACGTGATTTCGACGATCTCATATAATGTATCCGATTTCAGCACAGTCTTGCGGCGCGTGCCGCGCTGTTGTCTCGGTCATTGGCTGCTTCACAGCCGGATGATCCGATTTTTAGGGCTTGCTCTCAGCGGCGGTCCGTTGGGACTGCAGCGCTGATACCCTTGCTAACCATGTGGCTGGACAAAACACAAGCCTTATGTGGAAACTTTGCCAGATTTGGCAATGTTTTGCATCATAACCTGTGGTCAATGACACAGCCTAAAGGTTACGGACCCGAAAACCCCGCAGCGGCGACAACGCGATCTTTTCCCGCGAGATCCTGATGAACACTGACATCCCGAAAGCCTGCGCTGCGGCAAAGTTCGGACACAGCCTGACCTTGCAGGTATCCAATCTCAAGCAACAACCGCCCGCCCTGCACCAAGTGATCTGGCGCGTTTCGGGCAATTTGCCGATACGCATCCAACCCATCCCCGCCCGGCGTCAGCGCCATATGCGGCTCCCACTCGCGGACTTCAGGGGAAAGATCACCCATCTCATCTTGGGTGATGTAAGGCGGATTTGATACAATCAGATCAAACTGCGCCTCATCGCCAAGCGGGCCAAACCAGCTGCCAGTGTGAAACACGACACGATCCTGAACGCCAAGCTGCATTGCGTTGCGTTTTGCGACGGATACGGCCTTGTCTGACACGTCCACCCCCTGCCCAACTGCCCCAGGGCATTCAGCCAGCAAAGACAATAGGATACAGCCAGACCCTGTCCCAAGATCCAAAACTGATCGAAATGGCCCAGACAAAGCCAGATCGACCAGAAGCTCGGTATCTGGGCGCGGGTCCAGCACGTCGGGGGTCACAATGAATTCCCGCCCATAGAAAGCGCGCTGACCGACGATTTGAGCGACGGGCTGGCGATTGAGGCGGGCCTCGATGGCCCGCTCGAACGCACATGTCTGATCCGCGGTAACATCGTCATGCAGCACCATTGTCAGGCGGCTGCGATCCACATCCAGCGCATGGGCCAACAATATGCGCGCGTCGCGGGCCGGATCTTCAATCCCCGCCTGCCGTAATCGCGGCACAGCACCGGCCAGCAGCACGGACCCCGTCGTCACGCGTCCAGATCCGCAAGTTGCGCTGCTTGGGCTTCTGCAGTCAGGGCGTCCACAATCTCGTCCAGATCGCCATTCATGACCTGATCCAACTTATAAAGCGTCAGATTGATACGGTGATCCGTCATCCGGCCTTGGGGGAAGTTATAAGTGCGGATCCGCTCGGAACGATCCCCAGACCCAACCTGAGACTTCCTGTCCGCCGCACGTTCGCTGTCGACCCGTTGACGTTCCAGATCATACAGCCGCGCCTTCAAAACCTGCATCGCAATCTCGCGGTTGCGGTGCTGAGACTTCTCGGAACTGACCACCATGATCCCCGTGGGCAGGTGGGTGATGCGCACAGCCGAATCTGTCGTGTTCACGTGCTGACCGCCTGACCCAGACGCGCGCATTGTGTCGATCCGCAAGTCACCGGGCGCGATCTGAATGTCGACATCCTCGGCCTCGGGCAGCACAGCAACGGTGGCAGCCGAGGTATGGATCCGCCCGCCGCTTTCCGTTTCCGGCACGCGCTGAACGCGGTGCACGCCGCTTTCGTACTTCAGTCGCGCAAAGACGCCCTCGCCCTTCACATGGGCCGTCACGTCCTTGACGCCGCCAAGCTCGGACAGATTTTGTTCGACGATATCAAAGCTCCAACCGCGAGCTTCGGCATAGCGTTGATACATCCGCAGCAGGTCACCGGCGAACAAAGCTGCCTCGTCCCCGCCCGTGCCGGGGCGGATTTCGATCATTGCCGGGCGCGCATCTGCCGCGTCTTTGGGCAACAGGGCCAGCCGCATGGATTGCTCTATCTCGGGCAGACGCAGGCGCAGATCAGGCAGTTCTTCCTCGGCCAGCTCCCGCATATCTGGGTCGTCCATCATCGCCTCAGCCTCGGCGATATCATCAAGAAGCCGCTGATAGAGGGCGATTTCATCCACCACCGGCTTCAGCTCGGCATATTCGCGTCCAAGTGCGGCAATCTCGTCCCCTGACAGACCTTCGGCCATGCGGGCTTCGAGATACTGAAAGCGCTCGGTGATCGCGTTGAGTTTTTCCATAGGAACCATGGGGATGGTGTCCATCATTCCGTGGATTTGGTCAAGAGGCGCAGGCGTGTTAGACTGACCATATGACGTATCGTATCGCGCTTGCTTGTCTTCTGATTGCCGCGCCGGTCCATGCCGATGTGACCGGGCCGGGCGGTAAGGTGATCGACTGTTATTGCACCGACAGCACAGGTGGCCGGGTCGAGCTGGGTCAGTCGATCTGCCTGTATGTCAACGGTCGCGCCTTTACCGCACGCTGCGAGATGAGCCTGAACGTCCCAATGTGGCGTGAGACCGGCGATGGCTGTGTCTCAGCGCAAGGAACCCCGCAGCGCTTTATCCCACTGCCCAACACGCACCCCGTTGACCCCAAGATCTGACTTTCCGATCACAAGATGTGCATAGATATGCAGATTACCATCTGCCTGCCAGATCCGCGTGACATCGGGAAAGCCGAAACCGCGCGAGCGGGTCACGAAGCTATGGCCATGGTTGGTGGCGACCTCGGTGGTGCGGGGCGTTTGGCGCACGATGTCCAGAAGACGTGCAAGCGCATCTTCAGAAAGCTCGGACAGAGGTATCACATATTTCACACCGCCGCGAAGCGTGTGGACGCCTGGCTCCATCGGGCCGGGCTGATCAGAGAACCGCGCTGGTTCAAGGGGTCTTAGGCGGGCATAGATCGCAAGCAAGGCCGCCAAAACCGCCATTGCCGCAAATATCCAGATGGTAAGTTTCATAAACGGGCCTTTTCAACTGTCATAGAAAGCCCGCTAATGCGCGCCTTAACCACGCCTGTTATACGCCCAGAGGTTCAGGATCTCCATCGCCACATGCGCACCCGCAATCGCGGTTGCTCCGGTGGTATCGAATGGGGGCGAGACCTCGACCACATCCCCGCCGATCACATTAATCCCCGCAAGATCGCGCAGCATGATTGATGCCTGCGCAGACGTCAGCCCGCCCCAGACCGGGGTGCCGGTTCCCGGCGCAAAGGCAGGATCCAGCGCATCAATATCGAAGGTCAGATAGGTCTTGTTGTCGCCCAGAATGGATTTGATCTTGTCCACCACCGCTTTGGGGCCGGCTTCATGCACTTCACGGGCGTCAATGATGTTAACACCCAGCGTGTCTTCGTTCGTGGTGCGGATCCCGACCTGAACCGAGCGTGCGGGATCAATCAGCCCCTCTTTCACCGCTTTATAGAACATAGTGCCATGATCCACGCGGGTCATGTCATCATCTGGCCACGTGTCTGTATGCGCATCGAATTGCAACAAGCTGAGCGGCCCGTGTTTCTTCACATGCGCACGCAAAATCGGGAAGGTGATATAGTGATCCCCGCCCAGCGTCAGACAGGCGGCATCCTGATCAAGGATCGACGAAATATGCGCCTCAAGCGTCGCAGGGAACTGGTCGATATGGGCATAATCGAATGCCAGATCACCATAGTCTGCGATAGCAAATTCCGACAGTACGTCGAAATCCCAGCCATAGGCCGGATCCGGGGATTGCAGGCTTGATGCTTCGCGAATGGCACGGGGGCCAAGGCGGGTTCCGGGCCGATTGGTCACGGCTTGATCAAATGGAACGCCCGTTACCGCGATGTCTACGTTGCTCAGGTCCTTCGCGTAGGAACGGCGCAGAAACGATGTCACTCCCCCAAAGGTATTTTCAAAGGAAAGCCCTTTAAATCCGTCGCGTGTGATCGCGGTATCCACCTGCTTCGCGGCGTCTTCCAATGCCATGACAATCCTCCTTATTGCCTAGGGTGACTAGCATATAAGCGCCGCGCACTCCAGGTATTTGATCATATTATTGAGTGGCGGGATTCAACCGCTCGATCAGTCGTGCGAAGAAACTGGCGCCATAGGCTGAAACCTCGTCATTGAAGTCATATTCTGGGTGATGGACATAAGGTCCGTCGCCCTGCCCCAAGAACAGATAAGCCCCGGGACGCTCATCCAGCATATAGGCGAAATCCTCGGCGCCCATGGACACACCACCGTTCCCATCCACCCGGCTTTCGCCCGACAGATCCCGCGCAACCTCAAGCGCCACCTCGGTCTGATCGGGATGGTTCACAGTGGCAGGATATCCGCGATCATAGATGATCTCGGCGGAGACATCGAAGGCAGCAGCCAGCCCGCCAATAACCTCGCGCGTTCGCTTTTCGGCCATGTCCCGAACTTCTGGCGTAAAGCTGCGAATGGTCGCCTCAAGCCAAGCGGTTTCAGGGATCACATTGTCGACCGTACCACCATGAACCTGCGTTACGGAAATCACCAACTGTTCCATCGGGGGAAGATTACGGCTGACAATGCTTTGCAGGGCCTGCGCCATAGACACAAGCGCCATGATCGGGTCTTTGCATTCATCCGGGTGTGCACCATGACCACCAACGCCGGTAACGTTGACACGCAACGTGTCCACGGCAGCCATAAGCGGCCCCGGCGAGGTAATAAAGCTGCCAAGTTCCACGCCCGGCAGGTTGTGAAGCCCATAGACCTCTTTGATATCAAAGCGATCCATCATGCCCTCGTCACACATGTGCTTGGCGCCGCCGAAATTTTCTTCAGCCGGTTGGAAAATCAGCGCAACACGTCCCCTAAAGTTCCGCGTTTCCGCCAAATAGCGCGCCGCACCTAGAAGCATCGTGGTATGCCCATCATGGCCACAGGCGTGCATAAGCCCCTGATTCTGCGAAGCATAGTCAAGCCCGGTCATCTCATCCATCGGCAAGGCATCCATGTCTGCGCGCAAGCCAATGGTCGGCCCGTCGCCCTGCCCGTTTATGATCGCAACGACGCCCGAAACCCCGATCTTCTCGTGAATTTCATCTACGCCAAATTCCCGCAGGCGGTCGCACACAAAGGCGGCGGTCTGGTGACATTCCAGCCCAAACTCGGGGTTCTGGTGCAACGTGCGGCGCCAGCCCTTCATATCTTCGTCAAAATCAGCGATACGGTTGATAACTGCCATGGGCCCCTCCAGCTTTGGGGCGAAGGTTTCCTGAATACGGGGCAAATGCAATGACCAAATCGTCCGACCAGCTTGTACATGACCCAAAAGGCGGCATGGACCGCCTGCGCGAAATCATGCGTCGGCTGCGCGATCCAGAAACGGGCTGTCCGTGGGATATCGAGCAAGAGTTTCGGACCATCGCACCCTACACGATCGAAGAGGCCTATGAGGTCGCGGATGCGATCGAACGCGAGGCATGGGACGAATTGAAAGGCGAACTGGGCGATCTTCTGTTTCAATCCGTCTTTCACGCGCAAATGGCCGAAGAAAAAGGACTGTTCAGCTTTGACGACGTGGCCAACACCATGTCCGACAAGATGGTCGCGCGTCACCCGCATGTGTTCGGCGGCGAGAACCGCGATAAATCCGCTGAACAGCAGACCCGCGATTGGGAAACCATTAAAGCGGCTGAACGGGCCGCGAAGGCCCAACAGGGCGTCTTAGACGGTGTGGCTATTGGCCTGCCCGCCCTTCTGCGCGCCGTGAAACTGCAAAAACGCGCTGCACGCGTTGGGTTTGACTGGCCAGAAATTGGCATGGTCTTAGATAAATTGACCGAAGAAGCGCAAGAAGTCGCCGAAGCCCGCGACACGTTGGGCCATGAAGAACTTAAGGAAGAGGTCGGCGATTTGCTGTTCGTCGTCGCCAATCTGGCACGACATCTGGACGTCGAACCCGAGGAAGCCCTGCGCGCTGCAAATACCAAATTTGAACGCCGTTTCAAGGGGATAGAGCGCCGCCTTGCCGCGCATGGGCGAGCACCAGAACAGTCCACGCTCGACGAAATGGATGCTTTGTGGGAGGCCGAAAAGGCCGATGAACGGTCCCAAAAGTAAGTGCGACATTTTCTCTGATTGTTTCAATCAGGTATTGACCCTAGTAAATGACTCGGATTTAAGCACTTCATCAAATCTAAGGAGACCCGCGAGATGAAATATATTCGTACGCTGGCATTGGCCCTCACTTCTGCCACTGCTCTCACTCCCGCCGCAGCAAGCGCCGACGAAGTGAACGTTTATTCCTATCGCCAACCCGAGCTGATCCAGCCGCTTGTGGACGCATTTCAAGATGAAACCGGCATCACAGTTAACGTCGCCTTCCTAAAAAAAGGTATGATCGAACGTCTACAGGCCGAAGGCACCCGCAGCCCGGCAGACCTGATCTTCACCGTCGACATTTCGCGTCTTGCCGGAGTGGTTGACGCTGGCCTGACACAACCGGTGCAATCGGAGGCGCTGGAAGCCAACATCCCCGCCACCTATCGCGACCCGGCAGACCAATGGTTTGGCCTGACCACCCGCGCGCGCATCGTATACGCTTCGAAAGCGCGCGTGGCCGATGGCGAAGTAACCACTTACGAGGATCTGGCCGACCCAAAATGGAAAGGCCGCATCTGCACCCGTTCGGGAACTCACGCCTATACGCTGGCGCTGGTCTCGGCCCATCTGGCACACCACGGCGCGGAAGAAACCAAGACCTGGCTGGAAGGCGTGAAAGCCAACCTCGCCCGCAAACCGCAGGGCAACGACCGTGCGCAGGTCAAGGCGATCTGGGCCGGCGAATGTGATATCGCGGTCGGCAACACCTATTACATGGGCAAAATGCTGGCCGATGAAGAACAAAAAGCCTGGGCAGACAGTGTAAACGTCGTCTTCCCGGTTTTCGAAGGTGCCGGCACCCACGTGAACGTCTCGGGTATGGCGCTGGCCAAGAATGCGCCGAACAAAGACAACGCCATTAAATTGATGGAATACCTTGCGTCCCCGGCTGCACAGGAAATCTATGCCTCGCAGAACTACGAATATCCGATAGCACCGGGCACCGAAGCTGATCCGCTGGTGCAAAGCTGGGGCAGCTTCACGGCGGATGGCCTGAACCTGATGGACGTAGCCGGTCACCGCGCCGATGCTCTGAAGCTGGTTCAGGACGTCGACTTCGACGGCTAAACGTCACCCTACCAAACAGAAAACGCCCGGCAATGCCCGGGCGTTTTTCGTTATGTGATCAATTTATTGAAGCGCGAAGCTAAACGGCTTGGCGCAACATATCCCCCACCCCCGGGCACAAATCGAGCCGCGATTGGAAAATATCGTCAAACGATACAAAACGCGCTTCAAGCGCATCATCAGCCGCCAAAGGTTCCTCGCCAACATAGTCGCACAAAACACCCAACAATAGGAAATGATGCTCAGGCAGTTGATCCTTCGTGACATCCAAAGGGCGAAAAGCTTCCTGAACATCGACCAGCGGACCGGGTATTGCGGTGATCCCGGTCTCTTCCAACAATTCACGACAAGCACCCTGCCCCAGCGTCTCGCCAAACTCCAATCGGCCGCCGGGCCCCCCAAAGCCCTGCATCGGGCGGATTCTTGCGTCGCACCAAGACTGTCTGACCTTCGCGCAACACGATTGCCAACACAGCGACGGTTGGTTGTCTGATCGTCACAGCATGTCTTTCAGATAATGGCCCGTATGGCTTTCGGATACCTTTGAAACCTGTTCAGGCGTTCCTTTGGCAACGATCTGCCCTCCGCCATCGCCACCTTCAGGTCCGATATCAATGATGTGATCGGCGGTTTTCACGACGTCCAGATTGTGCTCAATCACAACGACAGAATTACCTTGATCGACCAGTTCATGCAGCACTTCCAAAAGCTTACGCACATCCTCAAAATGCAAACCCGTTGTTGGTTCGTCCAGAATATAGAGGGTTCGGCCGGTTGATCGCTTCGATAGCTCTTTGGACAACTTCACGCGCTGCGCTTCGCCACCTGACAGCGTGGTCGCCTGTTGGCCCACCTTGATATAGCCCAACCCAACACGCATTAGCGCGTCCATTTTGTCGCGAATGGATGGCACCGCCTGGAAGAACTCCTGCGCGTCTTCCACGGTCATATCCAGCACGTCTGCGATGGATTTTCCCTTGAACTGCACCTCAAGCGTTTCGCGGTTATAGCGCGCACCTTTGCAGGTTTCACATTGCACATAGACATCCGGCAGGAAGTGCATCTCAATCTTGATGACCCCATCGCCCTGACAGGCCTCGCAGCGACCGCCCTTCACATTGAAACTAAACCGGCCCGGCTTATAACCGCGGGTCTTTGCTTCGGGCAGCCCCGCGAACCATTCACGGATCGGAGTAAACGCCCCGGTATAGGTCGCCGGGTTCGAGCGTGGCGTGCGCCCAATCGGGCGCTGGTCGATGTCGATCACCTTGTCCAGATGCTCCAACCCCTTGATGGTCTCGCAAGGTGCGGGCGTCTGGCGCGCACCGTTCAGCCGCATCGAGGCCGTCTTGAACAGCGTTTCGATCGTCAGCGTGGATTTCCCCCCACCCGAAACGCCAGTCACACAGACAAACTTGCCCAGTGGAAAGTCGGCCGTCACGTTCTGCAGGTTGTTGCCCGTGGCCTTCTTCACCGTGATCTTCTTACCATTCCCCTTGCGACGCTTCGCAGGAACAGCGATTTCACGCACGCCGGTAAGATACTGACCTGTAATAGAATTCTTATTTTCAGCAATATCCTTCGGCGTGCCCTGAGCGATGATTTCGCCGCCATGCACACCCGCACCAGGACCGATATCCAGGACGAAATCGGCCTCGCGAATGGCCTCTTCGTCATGTTCAACCACAATCACGGTATTGCCTTGGTCGCGAAGATTTTTCAGCGTGGTCAGGAGTCTGTCATTGTCGCGCTGATGCAGCCCGATCGAAGGTTCGTCCAACACATAGAGCACGCCCGTCAGGCCCGATCCGATCTGGCTGGCCAGACGAATCCGCTGACTTTCTCCGCCCGACAACGTGCCCGAATTCCGGCTGAGGGTCAGGTATTCAAGCCCCACATTGTTCAGGAAGCCAAGGCGCTCGCGGATCTCTTTCAGGATCGCGCGGGCGATTTCGTTCTTCTGCGCGGTCAAGTGGTTGGGCGCGTCTTCTACCCACGCCAAAGCCTCGCGGATGGACATTTCCACCACCTGCCCGACGTGCAAAAGCCCATCACCAGATCCGATCTTAACCGCCAGCGCTTCGTCCCGCAGGCGATACCCACCGCATGCACCACAGGGGCGGTTGTTCTGATAGCGCTCGAATTCTTCACGCACCCAGTTCGAATCCGTTTCGCGATAGCGGCGTTCCATATTTGGGATCACACCCTCAAAAGGACGCGTGACTTCGTAAACACGGCCGCCTTCATCAAAGCGGAACTTGATCACTTCCTCACCCGATCCATACAGGAACAGCTGCTGCACATGGGCGGGCAGGTCTTTCCACGGGGTGTTCTTGTCAAACTCGTAATGTTTCGCAATCGATTCAATCGTTTGCAGAAAATACGGTGACTTTCCCTTCCGCCATGGGGCAAGGGCACCATCATAGACTTTCAGCGTCGCATCCGGCACCACCAAACGTTCGTCAAAGAACAGCTCTTTGCCCAAACCGTCACAATCCGGGCAGGCCCCGAAGGGCGCGTTGAACGAGAAGAGGCGCGGTTCGATTTCGGGGATCGTGAAGCCTGATTCCGGACAGGCGAAGTTTTCCGAGAAGGTGATGATCTCGGGGTCCCCTTCTTTCGGCGCAGTTTCAAACAACGCAATCCCATCCGCCAGATCCAGCGCGGTGCGGAAACTGTCGGCCAACCGCTGCTCCATCCCCTCACGAACCACAACACGGTCGACCACCACGTCGATATTATGGCGGAACTTCTTGTCCAACGTGGGCGGCTGGTCCAGCTCATACATCTCGCCGTTCACTTTGACGCGCTGGAAGCCCTTCTTTTGAAGCTCTTGAAATTCCTTGCGATATTCACCCTTTCGGTCGCGCACGATGGGCGCCAGAAGATAGGCGCGGGTGCCCTCTTCCATCGCCATGACGCGGTCCACCATGTCTTGGACCTGCTGGGCTTCGATGGGCTTGCCAGTGGCAGGCGAATAAGGCGTCCCCGCACGCGCAAAGAGAAGACGCAGATAGTCGTAAATCTCGGTCACCGTACCGACGGTTGAACGCGGGTTTTTTGACGTGGTTTTCTGTTCGATGGAGATCGCCGGAGACAGGCCAGCGATGTGATCAACATCGGGTTTCTCCATCATATCAAGGAATTGGCGCGCATAGGCGGACAGGCTTTCCACATAGCGCCGCTGCCCTTCCGCATAAATCGTGTCAAATGCCAAAGACGACTTGCCGGACCCGGACAGACCGGTGATCACCACCAGCTGATCGCGCGGAATATCCACATCGACGGATTTCAGATTATGCTCGCGCGCACCGCGCACCTGGATTTCTTTCAGCTCGGCCATTCTGACCCCCAATTCCTGTATGCATAACCGTTAGGGCAAAGAAAAAGCAGGCACAATGGAAAAGTTAGAACATTAAGGGAACAATCCGCCAGATCCTGACACTTGAAAATACACATTCATCATTTTGAATATTATTGCTGGGACTGTATTGATCTACCAACGACATGCATTATATCCAGCGTAAGGCGCGACAAGAGCGAAAGGATGTATCATGTTTGGATTTTTGATGGGCGGGTCGAAAATGGACCCGAAAGAGGCCGTCGCCAAAGTCAATGCAGGCGAGATAACTCTGATCGACGTGCGTGATCATGGCGAGGTACAGATGACCGGGAAAGCAAAAGGGGCCCTTGTGGTGCCCCTGTCAGTCATGCCGCTCCAATGCGATCCAAAAGGTCCAGATTTCAACGCTGACATCGACATGTCAAAACCCGTGGCACTGTATTGCGCATCGGGGGCACGGTCGGCGCAGGGCGCGCAGGTCCTAAAGCGGCTGGGGTTTGAAGAAGTGTACAACATCGGCGGATTGGGCCACTGGCATAAGGCCGGCGGCGAGGTCGTTCGGTAGCCCCCCCTTCTTTCTGAGGACACAATAACCGCGCCGGTCTGATCGAGCGCGGTTTTTCTTTGTCAATCCATCATTCACCCAAACGGTTGACTGACTTGCCGCCTCATGTTATTCACCCATATGGTTGAACGACAAGAAGCTGATCGACTCGCCGCGATTTTAAAGGCGTCTTCTGATCCCTCACGCCGCTCCATCCTGACGCTTCTTGCGCAGGAAGGGCCGTTGAGGATTACAGATATTGCCGCGCGTTATGACATCAGCCTCAACTCTGTTTCTAAGCATATTAAAGTGCTTGAAGCTGCAGGGCTGGTGACACGACGCACTGAATGGCGCGAACATCTGATCGAAATTCAGATGGAGCCACTTTCACTTGTTGATCAATGGTTTAACGAACTCCGGTCGATCTGGGCGCTGCGCCTGGACGCCCTTGAAGCTGCCTTGAAGGAGGACGACAATGACTGAGCTTTCCCTTGAAATCACCCGCCACATCCCGCACCCGCCCGAGCGCGTGTTTGACGCGTGGCTGGACCCGAAGATGCTGGCGAAATTTATGATCCCCGGCCCCGACATGACGGTACCCGAGGTCAGCTCGGACGCCACGGTCGGCGGCCGTTTCCGCATCGTAATGCGCGCGCCAGAAGCAGGTGATCTGCCACATGAAGGCGAATATCGGGTGATTGATCGCGCCAACCGCCTGCAGTTTACATGGGAATCGCCCTACAGCACGTCCGAGGATTCTCTGGTCACACTGGATCTGACACCAAAAGATGGCGGCACGGATCTGACGCTGCATCACATGCGCTTCGAGACGGAAGAGCTGCGCGACAATCACCAACAGGGTTGGGGCACGATCCTGACCTCGCTTGAGGGGGCGTTGGCATGATCAACTGGCTGGCGTTTGGCAGCGGCGTGATTGCCGCATTCGTATTGGGCTTTGTGATCTACGGTCCTTTTCTTGGGCTACAACGCCGCTGGGCCGAAGGCACGCGGATCAGCCCTGAGCCACCTGAGAAGCTGCCCGCGGGGCCCATGCTTGCCCAGATCATCGCGCTATCACTGCTGGCACTGGTGATCGCGATCACGGAAACCACAGGCGCTTTGGGGGCCGCAATGGTTGCCATTCTAGCTGTCGCCGCACAGACTGCTTCTGTTGGGGCGTGGGCAAAGAAATCTGGCTTCGCGATTGGCGTCGATGTGGGTTATGCGCTGCTATCTGGCGCTGTGATGATCATCGCGCACGCAGCACTTTAACGCAGAAGGCCGGGCGATTGACCCGGCCTTTTGTTTGATTTCTCTATGCCTTAGATGTGAATGACACGGTCATAAGCGTCCAACACCGCCTCGTGCATGCTTTCGGAAATCGTCGGGTGCGGGAAGACGGTGTGCATCAGCTCTTCTTCCGTGGTTTCCAGCGTTTTTCCAACCACATAGCCTTGGATCATCTCGGTCACTTCCGGGCCAACCATATGGGCGCCCAAGAGTTCGCCGGTCTTGGCGTCGAAGATGGTTTTGATCATGCCCTCGGGGTCCCCCATAGCGATGGCTTTGCCATTGCCGATGAAGGGGAAGCGGCCGACTTTGATGTCAAAGCCCTGCTCTTTCGCTTTCGCCTCTGACAGACCCACACTTGCCACCTGCGGGTGGCAATAGGTGCATCCGGGAATGCTTTCAGGTTTCACAGGATGGGCGTGCAGACCGGCGATCAGCTCGGCCACCATCACGCCTTCATGGCTGGCTTTGTGGGCAAGCCACGGGGCACCGGCGATATCACCAATCGCATAGAGGCCATCCACACCCGTACGGCAATGCGCGTCGGTCACGACATGGGTGCGGTCAATCTTCACGCCAAGCGCTTCCAAACCCAGACCTTCCACATTTCCAACGATACCAACGGCGGAAATCACCGTGTCGAACTCTTGCTTTTCGACCTTGCCACCCACTTCGATATGAGCGGTGACTTTACCCTTTGCACGGTCCAGCTGCTTGACCATGGCTTTCTCCATGATCTTCATGCCTTGCTTGACGAAGGACTTCTTCGCGAAGGCCGAAATCTCGGCGTCCTCTACCGGCAGGACGCGATCCATCACCTCGACCACTGTGGTATCAGCGCCCAACGTGTTGAAGAAGCTTGCGAATTCAATCCCGATGGCACCCGAACCAATCACCAGCAGCTTCTTCGGCATGCGGGGTGGGTTCAGCGCGTGTTTGTAGGTCCAGACCAGATCGCCGTCAGCTTCCAGGCCCGGCAACTCACGTGCACGCGCGCCGGTTGCCAGTACGATGTTCTTCGCCGTCAGATCTTCCGTGCCCTTGTCCGTTTTGACCGAGACCTTACCCTTTGCCGGGATCGTCGCCTCGCCCATGAAAACGGTGACTTTGTTTTTCTTCATCAGGTGGCCGATACCGCCCGACAACTGCGCCGCAACGCCGCGCGAGCGCTTCACGATCGCGGGCAGATCATAATCGATCTTACCTGCCGACAGGCCGAACTCTTTGGCGCGATGCATCAGGTGGAACACCTCGGCCGAACGCAAAAGCGCTTTGGTTGGGATACAGCCCCAGTTCAGGCAGATACCGCCCAAATGCTCGCGTTCGATAATGGCCACTTTCTGGCCCAGCTGCGCCGCCCGAATGGCTGCCACATAGCCGCCCGGCCCGGCGCCGATCACGATCGTATCATAGGTCTGTCCTGCCATGGGTGGCTCCTCCTCATCCAAAAAGTAGTTTGGCATTAAACTATTTTGTTCAACGGATCAATTACCTCAGCGAAACCCTGCTAGTCGCTCAGCGAAACCCGTTGAAAATATCGTACTATGCATCATTCTTCTGCATCTTTTCACGTATGCTTGCATAGCCACCGCCCTGGATAAACGCGATTTCTTCGGCGCTGCTTTGCCGTTCCAACACATCGTTGCGATACGGGAAGCGACCAAACTTGCGGATGATTTCGCGGTGGACACGGGCGTGAAGCGTATCCCCTGCCCCACGTGGGTCAGACATGCGATCTTGCATCAATTCGATACACCGGTCCTGCATCGCCATCTCTTCGCTGTGCATGAAGGGCATGTAAAAGAACTGCCGCGTTGGCAGATCTATTTGCAGGTCCAGATCTGCGGCAATGGCTTTTTCAGCGCAGGCCAAAGCGGCGGCATCCGTCGCGAAGGATCGCGCATCCCCCCGAAACATATTACGCGGAAACTGATCGGTCAGGATCAGGAACCCAAGTGCGCCTTCTGCAGTGTCTTGCCAGTGATCACGCTGGCCTGCGCGGGCGGCTTCCCAATCCGCCAGAAACCTGTTGCGGATCGTGCCATCCAGATCGTCGGAACCGTTATACCAGCCTTCGGGCCCGGTCTCGTCGACCCAGAAGTGGATGATTTCTTGTGTTGTGGGCATTGCATCCTCCCTGTCCCACCACCCTAGCGGGACAGGGGACTTCTGCAAGCCCCCCCCGGATCAGCTCTCGTCTTCGTCGCTGGCCTCGGCTTCCTCTGCCCAGAACTCTTGCGCCATATCGACCGCCACAGGCGAGGTCGCAGGCGCCATCGTCACATATGCACCGGTATCTGCGGGCGCTGGCGCAGAACGTTGGGTCGACCGCCACAGGCCATAGGCCAACAGGGCCAGCAAAAGGACGGCCATGTAGGACCAGAACCCGCTGGGGCCGACAACGCCCATGACCCAGCCCGAAATAATCGGTCCGGCGATTGCGCCGATCCCATTGATAAAGATCAGGCCAGCCGACGCGGCGGGCATGTCGTCCGGTTCAAGAAAGTCGTTCACATAGGCCAGAAGAAGAGCATAGAGCGGGTTGGTCATCCCACCCATGATGAATGCAGCAACCAAGAGAACGTCATAATTCGACGACAGCAGCACGGGCAGGAAACCAGCCATAGCCGCGACGGCCGTCACGATCAGGATCAGGACGCGGCGATCCATGCGGTCTGAAATCCAGCCAATTGGATATTGCAGCACCAAGCCACCGATATAGAAGGTCGACACAAATCCAGAGATCTGCGCGACGCTCAACCCTGCCTGCTGGCCAAAGACCGAGGCCATGCCAAACTGAGCCGCAAACACCCCACCAAGAAGGAAGAAGCCGACACATCCCAATGGGGAAATCGTGTAAAGCTCGCGCAGGCTTAGACCTTTGGTCGTTTCAAATGCGGGTGTCGGGTTGATCGACAAAAGGATCGGAGCAAAGGCGATGGACACCAGCACCGAGGGAATGATGAACAAGATAAAATCCTGCGGGTCACCGATCACCAACAGACCTTGTGCCGCGATGATGCCTACCATCTGCACAAACATGTAAAGAGACAGCGCTTTCCCACGGTTTTCGTTGTCAGCCGCGTTGTTCAGCCAGCTTTCCGCCGTGACATACACGCCAGAGAAACAAAATCCGACCACAACGCGCAGAAGCGTCCACGCGATCGGATCGGTCATTGCCGGATACAGAATAAGCACAGCAGAGATGAACGACCCAAGGGCCGCAAAGACTCGCACATGCCCAACGCGGCGGATCATCACCGGCGCCATACGCGACCCAAATAAGAAGCCTGCGAAATAGCCGGACATGACCAAAGACAGTTCGAAGGTTGAAAACCCTTCCAACCCGCCACGGATTCCCAACAGCGTGCCCTGCACCCCGTTGCCGACCATCAAAAGCATAACGCCCAACAAAAGCGCCCAAGAGCTTGCAAGTACCTGAAGCATCGCTGTCTCCGAAATCCCGAGAGGTTCAGTCTAGACCGGAGATCCCAGGAAAGATCGCTTTTTCGCGACGTTGCAGAGTCGTGTTCCGGCCTTCAGGTCCCGTCAGGCAGCAGAAGCGAACTGTCCCCATAAGAGAAGAAGCGATATTTCTGGGAAATCGCATGATCATAGACTTGGCGCATCCGATCCTGCCCCATCAGCGCCGAGACAAGCATCATCAGCGTGGATTTGGGCAGGTGGAAATTGGTCATCAGTCCCGAGGCAATCGAGAAGTTGAAACCAGGTGTAATGAAGATGTCCGTTTCACCTGTCCAAGGCGCAATCTGCCCTTTCGCAATAGCCGCGCTTTCGATCAGGCGCAGCGCCGTCGTGCCAACGGGGATCACCCGCCCACCAGCGGCAAGGGTCGCGTTGATCTGATCCGCTGCGTTTTGGCCGACCTCTCCCCATTCGGCATGCATCTTGTGTTTCGAGATGTCGTCGACCTTCACCGGCAAAAACGTGCCCGCGCCAACATGCAAGGTCACATGGGTCAATCCAACGCCCATCGCGGCGACCCGCGCCAGCAAATCGGTGTCAAAATGCAGAGAGGCCGTCGGGGCCGCAACAGCGCCGGTATTGCGCGCGAACACCGTTTGGTAATCCTCGTTATCCTGCGCATCTGCCGCACGTTTGGCTGCAATATAGGGCGGCAAGGGCATCTTGCCGGCATCCTCGATTGCGGCGCCAAAGGCGTCGCCCTCCAGATTGAACCGCAACACGGCCTGATCGTCGTCTCGGCTAAGGAATTCAGCATTCAGCGCGTCCGAGAAGACAATCACATCGCCCTCTTTCAGCTTGCGTAAGGGCTTTGCCATCGCATGCCACCGACCTTGTCCGTCGGGCGACAAAAGCGTCACTTCGATATGGGCAATCCCCTCGCCCGGAGCCTGCCCCGGTCGCGTACGCGTCCCAAACAGCCGCCCCGGGATGACTTTGGTATCGTTCAGAACCAGCCGGTCGCCCGGGCGCAGCCAATCGGTCAGATCCCCCACATGGGCGTCAGTCAGGCAGTCCGCAGTTGCAACCAACAGACGGCTTGCCGTGCGCGGGCGTACGGGGCGGGTCGCGATCAGCTCTTCAGGCAGATCAAAGTCAAAATCACTAAGCTTCATGGCCGCGCACATAGGTCCGATCCGACGAAAGGTCAATCATTGCGGTTTCGGCGGCGGTGAGCGGCGGAAGATATCTCGGAAGATGCCTGGAGTTAGGATTGACAATGGGTTGACCAAAACCTTGGGTGCCGAGGGAGTGCCGCCCAAATTGTAATTGAATCCGACAAGCCCCTCGCCGCGGCGGGCAAAAATCCGCCCCGCAGAGTTTACAATATAGAAGGGTGAGATCACGCCCTGCATCTCCATCTGCTCAGAACCGAGGAAGTAATACCCATCCATGGAGATCCCCATAGAATGGCCTGAAGCAGAGCTTTCATAGATGGTTACTTTCTCTGGATCCAAACGGAAACGCGCATCCACATCGGTAAAGGTGATACCTTTTCCACCCAATTGTTGCAGTAACCCAATTACGGATATTGCGGATAACAATTCTGCCATGGCTGGTGCATCGTGGATGTCTATATCATCTGTGATGGTAAGGCTGCCATCATAGACCCCTTTACCACCGGTGGGCGTCATAACAAGCACAAGCTTGCCATTGCGTGCAGATTTGAACAACCCGGCTTCACGCAGTACAGCGCCCGCATCCCCAGATTCAATTCTGAAGGCAGTGCCATTGTTTTGGCGAGCCGCAACGCCTTGAATTCGAGGTTTTCCGGATACCCGACCTTCGAACCGGCCAGACAAACCGCCTGATTTCGCTGTCAGGTTCGCCTTGAACGGGGCTAGGATGATACCTTCCGAAATCGTCAGCCGATCCAGATTTAGGTCAATCGGTATTTGGCCATGCGTCACGCCACCGCCCTTGCCAGAACCGACCGTTGCCCTTCGCATATCCATTGAGCCTCCGGTCACATTCACCGCAACGGGGATGCCCGCGCCACGTCCGGTCAACGTGACCTGCGCATCCAGCCATCCACCCAATTTCACCCGGTCGAATACAGCGGTATCTAATCCGCCATCCGGCTGTACCGAGACACGCCCAGCTGCGGATAACCCCGGCGCAGTCAACACCATCTGATCAACCTGAGGCACAGTGCCAAGATTGGCGGTCAGCGTGATCTTCCCATCTGTTTTTCGGGACTTTACCCAGCCCAACGCAGGGATCGACAGGCCGACTCCCTTCAAGTCTCCCTCAAGAGACAAACGCGGCGCAGCGCCCTTAGCCAGATCAATTCTATAGCTGCCGCGGCCCTCACCGCGCACGCTTCCCGACGGCAGTCCCACCTTGAACACGTCCAGCGCTTCGGCCCCCAAAGGAAAGGTACCGAAGACTGTAGAGTTTTCCGCGGCTTGACGCGCATGAAGTGGCAGTTCCCAAGTGCCTGACACTGACAAACCGGAAAGATCGCCCTGCCCTTTGAGCGAAAGCAACGTATCCGTGACACGCAAAGAAGCCGTCGGCAAACTCAGTTTATGCCCTCGAACAATTTTGTCAGTTTCAACATTGCGAAGTTCGCCGTCCAAATTATATGTGATCTGATCCCGCTCGTCCCCTGACTGCATCAGAATATCGACATGCCCACGAACTGTCGCATGCCCGGTAACCATATTTGGCCCGAACTTAACCTCGCTTGAACTGAAAACGTCAAAAGGCTTAGCATTCAGCAAGTGTAGAACAGCTCCTAACTGGCCAGCGACGGCCAAATCGACCTCGGCTGGCACTGGTGGGTCGAGAGTGCTTGGCGCAGCATCCACCCGCTTCGGCTCTTCCAGTTGCGGAATGGTGAATTGCGTACCCGATATATCCAGCACCCCAGCGACCTCTCCCTTCGCATTGCGCGGGTGCACAACCCCACGATCAGCCACGACGGACAAACGGCGGCCTTCGATCACCAAACGGCCGGCAGCATGTTCGATCGGCTGCATTTTCTTGACCGCGTGAATAGTCATATCTTGATAGGAGGCGGACAGATTAATCTGCGCAGGAGCGGACCCGTATTTACGCCACGCGACCGAAACGTCGCGGAATTTCCCAGAAATCACGTTCTGGCGAATCCACGCGCGCGTTTCCGCACCGTACTTTTCCGGCCAGAGGGCAATAACTTGTGCTGGAGAAACCTCATCAGCAACACTATCAAAACCGAGCGACCACCCGTCGCTATTAGCCGAGATCCGGCCAGTCCCTGCGATGTGCCGCTCTTCATGCGTAACATAGGCGTGCCCGATCGTGATCTCGAACGGATCAAGCCGTAGACGGAAATCCCCGCCGCCATCGCCCAACAAAACCGTTTCTTCAAACAGCTCGGAAGGATTAAGTTCGGCTGCCGACAACTGGATCTGACCAATTAGTTCTGTCGGCCAGCCATCAGACCAACCACGTAGATAGGCATGCCCCGCAGCGCTGGCCTGCAGCCAGTCTGACGACATCGCCATTTCAGAGAAATCCATACGCTCGCGCTCGGGATCGTAGTCGATCTGGACGCGCCCGCCATTAAAGCGCACGGGCTCAACCCCTGTCCCAGGCGACAGCCCCCCTGCGCCGAACTCCAACACACCAGCAAGATCCGAAATCGCACCGTCTTCGTCTACAGTCGTTAGCAACTCGCCCGAGATCGGGGCATCCACAACCCCGAGAAAGGTCAAAAGGGGCGATTGCGCGGCAATGTCTGCAGACAATGCGTTTTTGAACCGCGCTGCGAATTGGGCGGCGGAACTATCTTTGGCACTACGGAACTCCAGCACGGTCTCGGCCAGAGTTTCGGTCTGATTGAAGACATCAAATGACAACGACATTGTGACATGCTGTTCGTCTTGAGTAATCACCAGCGCACCGTCGGTGACCTGCCAAATCCGCCCCGTACGTGCGTCTTCTAGCGTAATGGTCAGCGCATCGGCCCGAATTTCACCAGTCTGCGACAGCGCACCTTTTTCAAAGACCCGGTCAATTCCATCCAACATCGAGGCAAAATCGCCGCTTGCGCCAATACCCTGCCCAAAGCTCAGTGCGAATCCGCCGTCGGCTTGCCGCCGGACTGTGATCTGTGCACCCGTTAGGGCCAGATTTGCAGGCTCGATCCGACCGGCCAGCACCGGCCAGACCAACACTGAGCCCTCCACAGCGTTCAAACGACCAATTTCAAGCCCGGTTTCGTCGCGCACCCCCAAATCAACTAAACGCAACCGTGGCCGTCCACTTTCAGCCACACCCAGTTCGATCCGCGACAACGACAGGCCTATCGCGTCAGACTGCGCATTCAGCTGCGCTTCAACTTTACGCGCCACCCAGTCCGGTAGCGTGACGACACGGCCAGTTGCCGACATGGACACGAGCGCCAGAAACAAAGCGGTGGCTCCAAACAAGAAAACCGTCCAGATACCCAAACGACGCTTCAGCTTTCGCGGTGTTTTGCGCTTTGGCACAATCGGCTCGGCATTCGCAGGCGCATCAGGCACATCACGCGAAGGTACCAGCTCTAAACTGACCGCATCCGCATCGAAGCTTCCGGTTTCTCGAAGCCGTGGGGGACTGCGGCCCTCCATGCCCGCTCCGGTCTCAACCGCAAGCGAAGCTTTTCGTGTGCGCCGTCGGCGCATCAGTGCGCGTTCCAACAATCCGCGTAGGGGCATTCTTCGGACGCTTGATGCAACAACTGCAGCTTCGGCCTGTTCGGCCGTCATTTCATCGGGCCTACCCCGTCTAAGCGACACCGAATCCAGCGCCCCTCCATTCCGAGGCACATCTGTCAGGTCATCATCTGGCGCGTTGTCATTAGTCATTCTGCCTGTCCGACCGGCCTTGCAGCCCCCTGTAATTTCGATCATTCTGCCCAAAACACCGGAACGGTGAAAGACCTGAATGCGTGCTTATGCCTGGTTTTCCATGCACAAGCTTTGCAATGGCTCTAGCGGCTTAACGGAAGGAATTCCAGAAACATGACCCAAACCTTGCCGTCAGTTGGCGACATCGCGCCAGATTTCACCCTTCCGCAAGACGGCGGCGATCCGATCAACCTGTTAGACCTCGCAGGCGGTCCCGTCGTTTTATTTTTCTATCCGAAAGACAACACCCCTGGCTGCACCACCGAAGCGTTGGACTTCACCGCATTATGGCACGAATTTCAATCCCTCGGCGTGCAGGTGCTGGGCGTCTCTAAGGACAGCCTGAAAAAGCACGAGAACTTCCGCAACAAACACGCACTGGCCGTTCCGCTTTTGTCAGACGCCGAGAGCGACGTCTGTGAGCGCTATGGTACCTGGGGCGAGAAGAAAAACTATGGCCGTACCTATATGGGCATCACCCGCACCACCTTCCTGATCGGTGCAGATGGCCACATCGCGCAGGTCTGGGAGAAGGTGAAGGTCAAAGGGCACGCTCAAGAGGTGCTTGAGGTCGCGCACGAACTGGCAAAAACCACATGACTGGCATTCCCAAACCACTGGCACAAATGGCCAACGATGTACTGCGCACCGCTGATGGGCACGAGAAGACTGCGCTGGCCCGAAAATACGCCGCGGCTTGGTTTGCTGCGCGCGAATCTGGGCAGATTACCTCTCCACTTCAGGATCGGGATGTTATCATCGGTCAGGTCACGCCGCCGGATTTCCCCGCCCGCCCCGATAAGCCCGAACTGAAGGACCCGCGCGATGTTCCGCGTCGTCGCCCCGGATCACGCCCCGGTCAGGTCGCGCTGCTGCACGCAGTTGCGCATATCGAACTGAATGCGGTGGACCTGCACTGGGATATCATCGCACGCTTTTCTGACACATCTATGCCGCTCGGATTCTATGATGACTGGGTGAAGGCCGCTGACGAAGAATCAAAACATTTCAATCTTGTATGTGATTGCCTTGAAGCATTAGATAGCCACTATGGCGCGCTTACTGCGCATGCCGGCATGTGGCGCGCGGCCGAGGATACCGCGACGGATTTTCTGGGGCGGCTGGCCGTCGTGCCCATGGTGCTTGAGGCACGCGGCCTGGACGTTACTCCCGGCATGATCGACATCTTCCGTAAAGCCGATTTGCACGACACTGTGGCCGCGCTGGAAGTCATCTATGCCGAAGAAGTCGGCCATGTCGCCTATGGTTCGAAATGGTTCCACTTCCTGTGTGGCCGCCACGAACTGGATCCGAAAGAGGCATTCCACAACCTGGTGCGCACTTATTTTCACGGCGCGCTAAAACCACCGTTCAACGACGAAAAGCGCGCCGAGGCGGGATTGCCGCCCGATTTCTATTGGCCACTAACAAATGAAGAACCGGATCGGCAGCGTGGCACACCATCATAGAACCCGCTTAAGGCGAAATTACCACTTACAACATCACCAAATGTAGTAGGTCAGGAATACCCGACCACACCTTGCACACCCCAAAAGGTTAAGATCGGCAGAAATCTGCCCGTTTCGCAGCGGCAAGTTAATGAATTTCCCAAATTTTCTTGCGTGAAGAACAGCTCCGCGTTAAGCACCTCGGGTCTGCTGGCACGCCGTTAAGAGCGAACCAATGCCGCAAGACAGGGACAAAGGGAAGACACTGGGAACTGCACATTGCATAACCGCTTGATCACCAAGACCAACCATTTGCTCGAGCGGGCGTTCCCCGAGCAACACCTGTTTCTGAGATCGGAGGACGGGACCCGGTTCATTCGGCTGTCGCCTCTGACGCAGGCCATCGGTTGGACCGGTTCCGCAGCGTTCTTTGCTTGGTCGATCATCGCGACCGCCGTCCTTCTTATGGATTCCATCGGATCAGGAAATCTGCGCGATCAAGCGCAACGCGACAAGCAGCTTTATGAGCTGCGCGTCCAAACTTTGTCCGATGAACGCGACGCCCGCAGCTCAGAGGCAATCGCCGCACAGGAGCGATTTAACCTCGCCCTGTCTCAGATCTCAGTAATGCAAAGCGAATTGCTGGCCTCGGAAGAGCGCCGCCGCGAGTTGGAAACCGGGATCGGCGTGATCCAGTCAACATTGCGTCGCACCATTGGTGAACGAGATCTGGCCAAAGGCAGCTTGGAAGATGTCCTGGCGGAAGCACGTGAAAATGCAGAAAATGCGTTGACTGGCGCGACAGCCGCCGCCGATAACGCGACCCTCACCTTCATGACCGAAGAACTGACCCGCACAGCGGCCGAGCGCGATAAGGTCGCTGCCAACGCAGCCGAGGCCGAGAGGTTCGCTCAGGACATGGTGTACGAGGCGCGTCTGCGCGAAGAGCGCAATGATCAGATCTTCCGTCAACTGGAGGACGCTGTTTCGATCTCGCTGGAGCCGCTGGACAAGATGTTCGCAAAATCCGGTATGTCGGTCGATAGTATTTTGGGCCAGATTCGTCGTGGCTATTCCGGTCAGGGCGGTCCCCTGACCCCGCTCATCCTATCCACCAGTGGCGGTGCCCCTGACCCGGATACGGAGCGCGCGAACCGCATCTTAGGCGAGTTGGATCGTATGAACCTCTATCGCATTGCGGCCCAGAAGATGCCCTTCGGCATGCCAGTAAAATCCGGCTTCCGATTTACGTCGGGATTCGGGAAACGCTGGGGTCGGATGCATAATGGTACCGATTTCGCAGCCCCCATTGGCACTCCGGTCTATGCGCCGGCCGATGGGGTCGTAGTACATGCCGGATGGTCTTCGGGCTATGGCCGGCTTATCAAGATCCAGCACGAATTCGGCGTCGAAACCCGCTATGCCCATCTGTCACGTATGACCGTGCAGAAGGGACAAAGGGTCTCGCGTGGTGAGAGAATTGGTGATATTGGAAACAGTGGACGCTCGACTGGCCCGCACCTTCACTACGAAGTGCGCGTGGGCGGACGTCCGATCAACCCCATGATCTATATCAAGGCAGCCCGCGATGTTTTCTAAAAGCAAGATCAATGAGCCTGGCCCCAAAGCTGGCGGACAGGATAGCAATACCACGACGGCACCCGCCGCCGACAAACCGGCAATCCCGCCGAAGGCGTCGAACCCGCCTGTGCCGTCTTCGACCCCGAAAGCTAAGCCACCCGCGTCGACCCTATCCTCAGACATTGTCATCAAAGGCGACGTCAAATCGACAGGCGATATCATCGTCGAAGGCACCGTTGAAGGCGACATCCGCGCCCACCAACTTACCGTTGGCGAAGGTGCAACTGTGCGTGGCGAAGTTGTTGGTGATGACGTTGTGATCAACGGTCGCATCATTGGCCGCTTGCGTGGTCTGAAGGTTCGACTGACTGCCACGGCACGTGTCGAAGGTGACATCATCCACAAGACGATCGCCATTGAAAGTGGTGCACATTTCGAAGGCTCGGTTCAGCGTCAAGACGATCCGCTTTCGGGAGGCTCGAAAAAGATAAAAACCGCATCCCCTGCGGCCGAGAAAGCCTAGAATTAGCTATCAGAATACCTAATGCAAAGGCCGCCTCTTGGGCGGCCTTTTGTTATCTGAGCGGTACGCCGGATTAATCATCAAATGACATAACCTTGCGATACAGATGCCATGTTGCGTGCCCAAGCACAGGCAGCACGATGAACAACCCTAGGAACAGCGGGATCATTGCCAGCACCATCATGAAGGTGATCATCGCCCCCCAAAACAGCATCGGCACCAAGTTCTGCAAGACCGACTGGAAGGAATAAATCATGGCCGAGATGAAATCCATTTCGCGATCAAGCAGCATCGGCAGGCTGCACACCGTCAGCGCGAAGGCCACAAACGCCATCGCGCCCCCTACCGCACTGCCCACGGCCAGCATCGTTATCCCGTTCGAGGTCAGCAAGGAATCCTGCCAGTTCGACGTGATATTCGTCATGGGCTGAAGCCCCATAAACAGCATGAACACGATATGCGCCACGAAGATCCAAAACAGGAACCCCATAATCAACACCATTGCGATTGAGGGAAACTGGCGGTCCTTCTGGTTGAAGACAACGCCAAGAATCTGCGCCCAGTCTAAGGGTGTTCCGTTCCCCAGACGGCGGCTGACTTCGTACAGCCCAACCGCCAGAAACGGCGCAAGAAAGGGAAAGCCGAAAGCCACCGGGATGATCCAATAGCTTTGCCCCATCACCTCGAATTCAAGAAACAGCACAATTCCGCCCAGCACGAAGAACAGCGCAAAAAACAGCCCAAACGCAGGGGCCGTTCTGAAATCCTGTAGTCCTGATTTAAAAGCTGACAGCACATCCGATATGGAAATGGATTGAATATTTGGGGGCGACGAGGCCTCCAAAGTGGTTGCGTCAGACATAGTTCCTCCCTGCACGTGTATTTTTGTTTTTTTCGCGCGTAGAGGAAGTGTTGCGATTGAAGTTGCATCCGTCAAGTTCATGAACGCGTTAATCTTAGCTGCCAAAGATGTTTGGGGATGCACGTTTCGGCAAACCAATAACGGGAAACGACTGGGACTTGACCCGGATAAAGCAAACGGGCTTTGGTTGGACAGGGCCTGAACAAGCCGGTATCGTATTGAATACGTTGTGCCAATCTATTGTGTGACAAGGATATTGATATGCCATTTTTTAGAAAAATCTTCGCCATCGGATTTACCATCTGCCTGACTTCTGGGGCGGCGATGGCTGCCAAATGCGGAAACACTTCCTCGGGTTTCGAGGCATGGAAAGCCAGCTTCGCGAAGGAGGCGCAAAGATCAGGCGTTGGAAAACGCGGCCTTCAGGCACTGGCTGCGTCCAAATATTCCAGCGCCACGATCAGCGCGGACCGGAACCAAAAATCTTTCCGCTATTCTCTGTCCAAATTCATGCAGATCCGCGGATCCGCCACGATCGAGGCACAAGGGCGCAAGCGTCTGGCCAAGAACCCAAAGTTCTATGCCTCACTCGAGAAACACTATGGTGTTCCGGCGGGCGTCCTGCTGGCCATTCATGGTATGGAAACCGGCTTCGGAGGCTTCATGGGCGACACGCGTGTCGTCTCGGCCATCGTGACGTTAACCTATGATTGCCGCCGTTCAGATTTCTTCAAACCGCACGCGATTGGCGCATTGAAATTGGTGGATCAGGGCATGATCACCGGGAACACACGCGGCGCGAAACATGGAGAGCTTGGCCACACCCAGTTCCTGCCCGGCAACGCCTATAAATACGGCGTCGATGCTTCGGGCGACGGGCGTGTGGACCTGTACAATCTAGCAGACGCGATGGCGACCACCGCAAATTTCCTGCGAAAGAACGGCTGGAAGCCCGGAAAAGGCTATCAAGAGGGCCAACCCAATTTCCGCGTCATCAAGGAATGGAATGCCGCGACCGTTTATCAGCAAGCAATTGCAATCATGGCTGCGAAGATCGACGGGTAGATACTTTAAGATCGGCACAAGTGTAGGCTGCCCCTTCTTGATACCTAACCGCAGAACTAAGCGTACTATGAGCAGCGGCCCGAGATAACGCAATCTGGACCCCTGTTCGTGGCGCACACGTCACTTACGTGCGTCGACCAAAGCGCAAAGATATCGAACGCCAGATTGTCTGCCCAAAGTCATAGATCCATTCGACGACAATGAAAATGGCACGCGGCCCCGGCCCGCCTAGCTCTTCATAGAACGCATCCTCATCACGCGGAGGATGCAGGCTGAACAATCGATCTGGGGTTTTGAGGTTTTTCACGGGAAACTCGGGATCAGTTCACTTGACCAGAACACTCTATCCACGGAAGATCACCTCATAAATGATCCATAATGAAAGCATCATTTCATGAATGAAAAGGCTATAAACTGGAATGACCTATCCCTTTTCTTGGCTGTAGCACGCGCAGGCGGCCTGTCGCCTGCAGCCGCGGCAACCGGCAAAAGCGCCGCGACACTGGGCCGGCGTATGCTCGCGCTGGAACGCGATATCGGTCAGGATCTGTTTATCCGTCATGATCGTGGCTATAGCCTTACACAGGACGGTCAGGCGCTGCTGAACAGGTTGAAAGACGTCGAGGTCAGCCTCTCCGATCTTGGCCCCAATTCGGTGGGCAATGCATTACCCACAGTTAAGATCTCGGCAGGGACATGGATGACCCTGTTTTTGCTGCATCACATGACGTATGTCGCTGGCCCGGCTTACGACACGCCGCTGCGCTTCGTGTCGACAGAGAAGACCTTGGACTTACCTCACCGAGAAATCACCATTGGATTTCGCAGCAAACGCCCGACCCAGCACAATCTGGCCGCACGAAAGTTTCAACGCGTGGATTTTGCACCATATGCCATCTCTGGTGCACCGGACATCTGGATCAAAACACTGACCACCACCGCATCCTCGCGCTGGTTGCAGCAGCATGTCGGAGACAATGCAAGTTGCGAGGTCAGCCACCCCCGCAACAGCCTTGATTTGGCCCTATCCGGCCATGGAATTGCACTGCTTCCAACCTTCATTGGAAAGCTCTACCCTGAACTTCTGTGCGTCGGGGATACAATCGAAGAGCTGTCAAATGACCAATGGATTGTAACGCACCAAGACGACCGACACCTACCCGAAGTTCGGCGGATCATCGATCGCCTCCACCAGCTGCCGAAGACCGGCAGGCAAGGATAAACGGTTACGACATGCACTTTGGTCGGGCGGCAGGGCCCGACAGCAGGCCCGAAACGTTAGTCTTCAGAATTGGCCTCGGCGCGAGATTTACCGGCGACATCTTGTGCCAGAACTGCGGCCATGAACGCATCCAAATCACCGTCCAGAACACCCTTCGTGTCCGAGGTTTCATGCCCAGTGCGCAGATCTTTCACCATCTGATAGGGCTGAAGCACATAGGACCGGATCTGGTTGCCCCAACCAGCATCACCCTTGTTTTCGTGGGCGGCGTTGATGGCCTCGTTTCGGCGATCCAGCTCCATCTGGTACAAGCGCGATTTCAGCGCCTTCATGGCGATGTCGCGGTTTTGGTGCTGCGACTTAACCGAGCTGGTTGTAACGATCCCGGTCGGGATGTGCGTGATCCTTACGGCCGAGTCCGTTGTATTCACGTGCTGGCCACCCGCCCCCGAAGACCGATAGGTATCGATGCGGATGTCCGAGGGGTTCACCTCGATCTCGATATTATCGTCGACCACTGGATAGACCCAGACCGAGCTGAAGGATGTGTGGCGCTTGGCCGCCGAGTCATAGGGCGAAATCCGCACCAAGCGGTGCACGCCGCTTTCCGATTTCAGCCAGCCATAGGCGTTATGCCCGGAAATCTTGTAGGCGGCAGATTTAATGCCCGCCTCTTCACCCGCGCTTTCCGACTGAAGCTCGACCTTATAGCCCTGTTTTTCGGCCCATCGAACATACATCCGCGCCAGCATCGACGCCCAGTCGCAGCTTTCCGTACCGCCCGCGCCCGAGTTAATTTCAAGGAATGTGTCGTTGCTGTCGGCCTCGCCATCCAGCAAAGCTTCCAGCTCGGCTGCTGCGGCTTTTTCGACCAGCGCTTTCAGACCGGCCTCAGCCTCAGAGACAACCTCGTTATCGTCTTCCATTTCGCCCAGTTCAATCAGGTCGATATTGTCCTGCATGTCCTGCGCCATGGATTTATAGCTGTTCACGCTGTCCAGCAGCGACTGACGCTCGCGCATCAATTTCTGCGCACGCTCAGGGTCGTTCCACAGGTCCGGGTCCTCAGTCATCGCATTGAATTCCTCAAGACGATGTTCTGCCGTCTCCCAACCGATCCGCTGACGCAGCAGCGCCAGCGACTTTTCGATTGCGTCAACGTTGTTCTGAGCCTCTGCCCGCATGGGTCATTCCCCTGTCCGAAACTTCGTCCCCCGCAATAGCAACAGGGGCCGAGATGGGCAAGCAATTCAGCGCATCAGCATCAATCGCGCATGTTCAGACCATTGTGGAACAGATGCAGCTTCGATGCGTCAGCTGTCAGCCGCACGGTCTGAGCTTTAAGGTGCTCATGAATGCCCGGCAGTTTGGCAATCAAATGGGTTTGATTGGCGCTGTCCGCGCCTTCGCCCACCGACATGTTCGCCGGGATATACAGGAGCGACACCTCGCCCAAAGCTTCGACAATTTCGACATGACCTTCAAAGATCGCATCGCCTTCAGCCAGTACGAAATCTTCAGGCCGAACACCCAGATTGACCACACGGCCCATATCGGCTTCGGTCGTGGGAACTTCGGTCACGGCGACACCCCCGGCGTCCAGTGTAACTTCGGTATTGGGGCCAGTTGCGGTGATCTTACCCGGAAGCAAGTTCATCGCAGGCGAGCCGATAAACTGCGCCACGAACTCGGTCCGGGGGCGTTCATACAGTTCCAGCGGGCTGCCGACCTGGGCAATACCTTTATTGGCCAGAACGACAATGCGATCCGCCAGCGTCATTGCTTCAACCTGATCATGGGTCACATAGATCATGGTGCTGTCCGGCATCGCCTCTTTCAACTGTGCGATTTCGATCCGCGTGGCCACACGCAGGGCCGCATCAAGGTTCGACAGCGGTTCGTCAAACAGATAGACCTTGGGGTCACGCACAATGGCGCGACCAATGGCGACCCGCTGGCGCTGCCCACCGGACAAGGCCTTGGGCAGACGATCCAGATAAGGTTCCAGTTGCAACGCCTTGGCTGCACGATCAATCGCCGCGTCGATCTCGGCCTTGGGCTTTTTCGCAATGTTCAGTGCAAAGGCCATGTTATCGCGCACCGTCATATGCGGATAAAGCGCATAGGATTGGAATACCATCGCGATACCGCGCTGGCTGGGGGGCACGTCATTGACAACCTGCCCTTCGATTTCCAACGTCCCATCGGTGATCTTTTCCAGCCCGGCAATCATCCGCAGCAGCGTCGATTTCCCGCAACCTGACGGGCCAACAAACACAATCAGCTCGCCCGTGTCGATGTCCAGATTGATGTCCTTCAGGACATTCACCGGACCATAGCTTTTCACCACATTGGTCAGTTTCAGCTCTGACATTATGCCGCCCCCCCAGCTTTGATGACGATCGACCCCCATGCGGGCAGATCGACCGTTGCGCCGCCCTGAACAGCTTTCAGAGTCACACCGATGTCGCCATCAGCCACAACCCAAGTGCCGTTCGGCAGTGTCACAGATACTGGAGCATTGCCCAGATTGAAGGCACAGAACAGCTTGTCCTGATCCTGTTGGCGCGAGAACTGCAGAAGCGTGCCCTCGGCCGACATATCCCCCATCGTGCCTTTCAGCAGCGCAGGATGCGCGTGACGAAGGGCGATCACACGGCGATAGTGGTGGATCAAAGCGTCGGGATCGTTGCCTGCCTTATCGGCGGCACGCGACAGATGCTCGTTCGCGACCGGCAGCCACGTGCGATTGGCGCTTGAGAAGCCACCATTTGGCGCGTCTGCTTCCCACACCATCGGGGTGCGGCAACCATCACGGCCCTTGAATTCCGGCCAGAATTCAATACCATAGGGGTCCTGCAGATCCTCGAAAGCGACATCAGCCTCGCTAAGACCTAGTTCTTCGCCCTGATAGATACAAGCCGAGCCGCGCCAACACATCATCATGGTCGCAACGGTCTTCAACCCGTCCGTTCCCAGCTCCCAGCGCGAGGCATGGCGCAGCACGTCGTGGTTGGAAAACGCCCAGCATGGCCAGCCATCCGCCGCGACGGTGGCAATGCGGTCCATAACCTGAGTGACTTCAGTTGCTGTGGGGCAGTCATTGGCCAGAAACTCGAACGCATAACACATCTGCATCATGTCATCGCCAGCGGTGTATTCGCCAAGGATTTCCAGACCACGCTGCGCGTCGCCAACCTCACCCACGGCGGCAGCGCCATAGGGATCCATCACTGCGCGCAATCTGCGTAGGAATTCAAGGTTCTCAGGCTGGTTTTTGTCGTAGAGATGTTCCTGATGGTTATATGGATTCACCTGCGGCGCGATGGTCGCATTGCGCTGATCCATCGGCAGCGGGGGATTATCGCGCAACTCTTTGTCATGGACATAGAAGTTAATCGTATCCAGGCGGAACCCGTCCACACCGCGATCCAGCCAGAACCGTGCCACATCCAGCAGGGCATTCTGCACATCCGGGCAATGGAAGTTTAGGTCGGGCTGCGAGGCAAGGAAGTTGTGCAGGTAATACTGCTGGCGCTGACCATCCCACTGCCACGCCGGGCCGCCGAAGATCGACAACCAGTTATTGGGTGGATTGCCATCGGGCTTGGGATCTGCCCAAACATACCAATCAGACTTCGCATTGTCGCGCGAGACGCGGCTTTCGCCAAACCACGGATGTTGATCCGAGGTGTGGCTGAGCACGAGATCGATCATCACGCGCAGGCCTTGCGCGTGGGCCGCATCAATCAGCGCGTCGAAATCAGCAAGTGTTCCGAACATCGGATCTACGTCGCAATAATCCGATACGTCATAGCCGAAATCCTTCATCGGAGAGGTGAAGAACGGCGAAATCCAGACCGCATCCACGCCAAGAGACGCGATATGCGGCAGGCGGCGTGTGATGCCACGCAAATCACCAATGCCGTCGCCGCTGTCGTCCTGAAAGCTGCGCGGATAGACCTGATAGATGACGGCACCGCGCCACCATTCTGCGTCGCCGCCTAACTGCTTCGCCTGAGAAACACTGGTTTGCATGTTCATATGCTCTCCTTTCCTACACAAGGCGCGCGCGCCTTGCGGTATCACTTCGGCCCACTTTCGGGGCAATGTTACTTGACCGAGCCGGCCAAGAGGCCGCGCACGAGGTATTTCTGCATCGCGAAAAAGACTGCCAGCGGTACCGCAATGGATACAAACGCAGCGGTCGCGAGGATCTCCCAATTGCCACCGCGCGTACCAAGCAGTTCGACAATCTGATTGGTCATCACTGTGGTCTGCCCTGTCGCGTCGATCAGGAAGACTTTGGCCACCAGCAGGTCATTCCATGTCCATAGGAACTGGAAAATCGCAAAGCTGGCCAATGCCGGGAAGGACAAGGGCAGGATGATCTTGGTGAAGATCTGAAACTCGGTCGCGCCATCGACACGGGCGTTTTCGATAATGTCATGTGGCAGGCCGACCATGTAATTTCGCAGCAAATAGATCGCCAGTGGTAGCCCGAACCCGGTATGCGCCAGCCAGACGCCCAGATAGCCCTTACCAATGCCAATCGCCAGATGCAGCTTTAGCAATGGGATCAGCGCCAGCTGTAGCGGCACGACCAGAAGCGCGACGACGAACGCGATCAACAGCGCGCGCGCCGGAAATTCCATCCATGCCAGCGCATAGGCCGCGAAGGCCGCGATCAGGATTGGAATGATTGTGGCAGGAATGGTCACAGTCAGCGTGTTGAAGAACGCCCGCGCCATGCTTTCCGAGTTATCTTCGTCAAACAACATCGAGTTATAGTTGTCAGTGGTGAATTCGGGCGGCGACACCGCGGTGGTAAAAACACGCGGCAGGCGCTTGCCCTCTTGGCTGGCTTCGGACGTGAAGCGGAAGGCGCCCGCCGCGTCCACGGTGACGGTCCGGCCTTTGCTGAGCTCAGCAATTTCGCCGGGCGCATAGGCTTCGGTATCGCGCGAGGATGTACCCCAGCGCTGCACCTCGGCCCCTGACGCGTCAAACAACTGCCCTTCAATGACAAACAGACCGTCCTGTTCGACCTCATCCCCGCTGAGACGGATGGCCGGGTTTTGGCGCTGTTGCGTGGTCAGAGATTTCCACCAGCCCGAGGTCGCGATCTGATCCCCCGTCCGGAACGAGGACACAAACAGCCCCACAGTTGGCAACAGCCACAGCACCACAAGCACCGCAACCGAAATATGTACAGCCCAGGTCAGAGACGATTTTTTACCGGCAATATTGTCCATGACGACCCCCTCAGCGCATTTCTTTACGCGCGTTATAGACGTTCCACACTAGGATGGGCGTCACCAACAACATGATGACCATCGCCGCCGCCGAGGCCATACCCCAGTCCAAGCCGCGCAGCATCTTGTCATACATGTAATTGGCCAGCACCTGCGTCTCCCACTGGCCATTGGTCATGGCGAACACGATATCGAAGACTTTCAGCGTGGCGATGGTAATCGTGGTCCAGACCACGACGATCGTTCCCATGATCTGCGGCACTTTGATCTTGAAGAAGATCTTGAAAGGCCCTGCCCCATCGACAATCGCGGCTTCGACCGTTTCTTCGGGAATTCCACGCAAAGCGGCGGACAGGATCACCATGGCAAACCCGGTCTGAATCCAGACCAATACGATCATCAGGAAGAAGTTGTTCCAGAACGGCACGGTCAGCCATGTCTGTGGCTCGACGCCGCCAAACCAGATGTAGACCGCGTTCAGAATGCCAATCTGCTCAGCCCCCTCAGGTCGTGCGTCATAGATCAGTTTCCAGATCACGGATGCCCCGACGAACGAGATCGCCATCGGCATAAAGATCAGCGACTTCGCGATGCCGCCCCAACTAATGCGGTCTGTCAACTGTGCGACCAAAAGACCAAACCCGGTCGATGCGGCAGGCACCACTAACAACCACAGGAAATTGTTGCGCATTGCCTCCCAGAACTTGGGGTCTTCGCTCATGCTGACATAGTTCTGAAGGCCGATGAACGAGCCGTCGCCACGCGTGTCGGTCAAGGACAGCCGCAGGGTCTCGATCACCGGATAGGCCAGATAAAGGCTGAGGGCGAACAGGGCGGGAAACAGAAACAGCCACGGACGCACCATATTGGCGCGGTTAATATTGCGACCCGCATTCGGGCCCTTCGCCGGGAAGATCACCTTATCCAGCAGCTGGTTCGAAAAATAGAAATAGGACAGGCAGGCACCGACACCTACGGCAATCGTGACTATTCCAAGGATGGCTGGATGCATGGTGGTCCCTCCTGCAATGGTCTGATCCCCTCCGGATCAGAGCCCCCCGCACCAACGGCGCGAGGGGCATTCTTAACACCTAGAAATTACTTCAGTGCGTCCCAGGACGTTTGGATGTCCGAGGCGACCGCAGTGGCGTCTTTGCCACCGGTATAGTCAACCATACCTGTCCAGAACGTTCCTGCACCAACTCCGCCCGGCATCAGGTCCGATCCATCAAAGCGGAAGGTCGTCGCGCCCAGTAGAATTTCACCCAGACCACGCAGAGTGTCGTCTTTATAGGCTTCAAGCTTAACGTCCTTATGTGGTGTCAGGAAACCGGTCTGCGCCATCATAACTTCGTGCGAAATGGGCAGCTTCAGGAACTCCATAAAGGCTGATGTCGCATCCGATGGGTTGGTAACTGCCATCAGTGTGCCACCGCCGAGAACCGGGTTGCCTAGATCTTTGTCAGCGTAAGCCGGCAAATAGAAGAAATCAGCATCAACGCCGAACTCGGTACCTTCAGGGAAGAAGGCCGGAACGAACGAGGCCTGGCGGTGCATATAGCACTGCGGAGGCGACGTGAACATGCCTTTCGGGCTGTCGCGGAAGTCGGTCGAGGCCACGGCCCCTGCTCCGCCCGACACTTTGGCGTCATCACGCGCAAACCAG
Source organism: Aliiroseovarius halocynthiae (assembly GCF_007004645.1). GTDB lineage: Bacteria > Pseudomonadota > Alphaproteobacteria > Rhodobacterales > Rhodobacteraceae > Aliiroseovarius > Aliiroseovarius halocynthiae. The sequence goes on from NZ_ML660019.1 coordinate 1,495,437, forward strand.
CCGAATTCCTCGATTGCGTTGATCACGCGCGGATCGTCGAACGGGATCTCGTTGGAAACCCACTGGTCATAGACATCGGGCGATACAGTGCGCAGCATCATATCTTCGACCCAGTCGGTCGCTGGCCAACCGGTTGCTGCACCGGAACCCAGACCAATACACCAAGGCGTTTCACCATCTGCAACGATCTGCTCGGTCAGCGCTTTCAGCTCTTCCATCGTGGTCGGAACTTCATAGCCCGCATCCTCGAAGTTTTCGGGGCTGTACCAGACCAGCGACTTAACGTTCACGTTATAGAAAAAGCCATACATCTGATCGTTACCGTCAGCGTCGGCATAGGTGCCTAGATCAACCCACGACTGGCCAGCAGCATAGTTGTCAGCAACCCATTGCGCCATATCACTGCCCAAAGGCGACAACTGGCCTTTCGAAGCCATCACAGCCGCTAGACCCGGCTGCGGGAACACAGCAACGTTAGGAGCGGAACCGGCCTCGGCATCGATTACAATCTGCTGCTCGAAACTATCCGAACCTGTATAGATCGCGTCAGCGCCGGTCGCCTCTTCAAAGTAGGCCAGCATGTTGCTGAAATATCCGTCCTCGGGATTCAGCCATGGACCAAAAATTGTAACAGTCTGCCCGGATAGATCCGGCGCATTGTCGGCCCATGCTTTATAGCTATCCCAGCTGAAGTCACCCTCACCGGGCTTGAATGTTAGATGGCCATCAGCCATTGCCGCGCCTGCGGTTAGCGCAAGAGCAGCCGCGCTTGCATAAAAAATTGTCTTCATTTTTTCCTCCCAATGGCCCGGAATGGACCTCCCAGGCTTGATCTCAGGTCCATCGCATCGTCGCACATGCACCAAAACTTTCACCACAGATCCAAATTCCCATCGTGAGAATCGAAATCCAAAGCGCTTTGAGTGTCTCACCGTCACCCAAATTCAGGCGAGTGTCAACATTTCTGTTAGCGCAACCATATTTCTTGATCTGCGCCTTATTTCCTGCGATAAGAGCCAAACGACCGGCGCTCATGCGCGATGTTAAAAAATACGATCAGGCACTCAAATCGCTTTGAAAGGCATCGATGACACTTAAGGAACTCTCGGATCTTCTCGGCCTTTCACCGACAACCGTCAGTCGCGCACTGAACGGGTATCCCGAGGTATCCGAGGCCACGCGAATAAAGGTTGCCGCCGCCGCTGACGCCCATGGCTACGCCCCGAATACACGGGCCCGCGCCTTAGCGACGGGACGCGCGATGGCAATTGGCCATGTCATTCCGATCAGTGCAAAGCATGAAATGGTGAACCCCATTTTTGCAGATTTCACCGCAGGAGCTGGCGAAGTTTATTCGCGCAACGGGTATGATATGCTGATGTCCGTGGTGTCCGATCAAAATGAAAAACAAGCCTATCGCAGCTTTGCCACCAAGCGGAATGTGGATGGTCTGATCATCCACGCACCCAGCCTTAATGATGAACGCATTCCGTTCCTGAATGATCTTGGCCTTCCCTATGTGGTGCATGGGCGAAGCTCGCGCGCGACCGCGCCATACGCTTGGGTCGACGTAAATAACACCCGCGCCTTCCGCCGCGCGACGGAACTTTTGCTGGATTTGGGACACACGCGGATCGCATTACTGAACGGTCTTGAACATATGGACTTCGCTGCCCGCCGTCGCGCGGGATACGAAGCTGCATTGACTGCACGAGGGATTACACCGGATCCCGCGCTGATGTTTTCGGCCGAAATGACCGAGGCCCAAGGCCATGACCTGACCCGCCCCCTTCTGGCCACCTCAGACCGGCCCACCGCAATTCTTGTCAGTTCAATGATCATGGCGATCGGTGTTCGGCGCGGAATCGAGGAACTGGGCCTGACCATGGGGCGCGATGTGTCGCTGATCACCTATGACGATGATCTTAGCTATTTCCGCAACGGCTCGGACATACCCGTCTATACCGCAACGCGATCGTCAGTCCGGCAGGCCGGGCAGCATGCGGCCCAATTGCTGATTGACATCATCAACGGAAACGACAGCCCATCCGAGCTGCTACTGGAGGCCGAACTAACGCTTGGCACCTCCACCGGCCCCAATCGCAAATCCTGAAAAACCCTTATATGAAGGAACACAGTAGATGTTGCCACATCGCTCTGAATTTCCGACCGACTTCCTCTTCGGCGCAGCAACCTCAGCGTATCAAATTGAGGGTCACGCCCAAGGCGGTGCAGGACGCACCCATTGGGATGATTTTGCGGCCACACCCGGCAATGTTGCCGGGGCTGAAGACGGTGCAATTGCCTGTGATCACCTGAACCGGATGGACGAAGATCTGGACCTGCTGAAGGATGCAGGCTTTGATGCTTATCGCTTTTCGACCAGCTGGGCACGCGTGTTGCCCGAGGGGCGTGGCACCCCAAATGCTGAGGGGCTGGATTTCTATGACCGTCTGGTCGATGGGCTGCTTGAACGCGGCATCAAACCCGCAGCCACACTTTATCACTGGGAACTGCCCTCGGCCCTGTCCGATCTGGGTGGCTGGCGCAATCGCGATATTGGCGACTGGTTTGCGGATTATACCGAGGTCATCATGTCCCGGATCGGCGATCGTATCTGGTCGGCGGCCCCGATCAACGAACCGTGGTGTGTCTCGTGGTTGTCGCATTTCGAAGGCATCCACGCGCCGGGCCTGCGCGACATCCGTGCCACCGCCCGCGCCATGCATCACGTATTGCTGTGCCACGGGCGCGCGACCGAGGTCATGCGCGGGTTGGGGATGAGCAACCTCGGCGCCGTTTGCAATATGGAATACGCGGGCCCCGCCGCTGATACCGACGCTGCACGCAAGGCCGCGCGTGTTCAGGACGCGATCTATAACCGTTTCTTCATATCGGGCATCATGAAGGGCAGCTACCCGGACGAGGTCGTGGAGGGTCTTGGAGACTATCTGCCCGACGGATGGCAGGACGATTTCAAAACGATCTCGCAGCCGATCGACTGGATCGGGCTGAATTACTATACGCGCAGGCTTCATGACGCGGCCCCTGAAAGTGCGCCATGGCCAGCAACGGTTGGTGTCGATGGTCCCCTGCCCAAAACCGCGATGGGTTGGGAGATCTATCCCGAAGGGCTGAGCCATTTCCTGACCATGATGCAGCAAGAATATACCGGCGACCTGCCAATTTACGTGACCGAGAACGGTCTGGCGGGCAATGACGAACTGACCGGCGACCCGCTGTCAGACCCCGACCGCATCGCCTATCTTGCCGCACATTTGAAGCAGGTAAAGCAGGCAGCGGCCGATGGGATACCCGTTAAAGGATATTTCGCATGGTCCCTGATGGACAATTACGAGTGGGCCGAAGGATATGCACCGCGATTTGGTCTGATACATGTGGACTGGGCGTCGTTAAACCGTTATCCGAAGGCATCGTTTAGCGCTATCAGAGAGGCTTTGAAAAGCTAATGCCCCACCACTCAATCGTCGCGGATGTCGGCGGCACCAACACCCGTGTTGCCATTTCGCAAGACGGGTCGGTTCTGCCCGATAGCATTCGCAAGTTTGCCAATGCAGATCACGACAGCCTGACTGCAATCCTTAGAATGTACTGCGCAGACAATGATACGGTTGAGTTTGAACAGGTTGCCGTTGCGATTGCGGGCCCAGTGCGCGACGGGCAAGGCAGTTTGACCAATCTGGATTGGACAATTGACTGCGCCGCGCTGAGCGATGCGACCGGGGCAAGTGATGCGCATGTTCTGAACGATTTGCAGGCACAGGCCCATGCTGTAGGGCGGTTGGATGCGAAATTCGTGGAAGAAATTCGTCCGGGCAGCGTCGCCAGCCCCGAAGCCGCCCATCTGGTTGTGGGTATCGGGACCGGCTTTAATTCGGCCGTGGCCTATCATGCGCCGGGTGGACGATTGGTGCCGCCGGCCGAAAGTGGCCACGCCACCCTTCCCGTCTGCTCTGAAGATCAGTTCGCCTTTGCCCAATACGCCCAAGAACGATTTGGCCACGCCGCGATCGAAGACGCTTTGTCTGGTCGTGGGCTGGGCCACTGCCACGACTGGTTGCGCCATGTTGCAGGGCAGCCGACCGGCACCAAATCAGCCCAAATTTTCGCCGAGGCCGAGGCCGGAGACGCCATGGCAAAACAAGCCATTGACTTGTTCAGCCGTTTTCTTGGTACGGTTCTGGGCGATCTCACCCTGACCTCCCTTCCGTTTGGAGGTGTCTATCTGGTGGGTGGCATGTCGCGCGCCATTGCACCGTGGCTTGGTCAGACAGGCTTTGAAGCTGCCTGGCAGGACAAGGGGCGCTTCGGCCCCTTCCTTGATCAGTTCCCGATCCGACTGGTCACAGACGACTATGCCGCATTGACGGGGTGCGCCGGTTTCTTGGAAGAATTCCGCATCGCGCATTGATCCGATCCGGGTCAGATTAACGAACTGAAAAGTGGGAGCGGGCCATGCTTGACTGGATCACCTATATCATTGCGATCATTTTGTTTTTCCTGACCCACTCACTGCCCGTGCGTCCTGTCAGCAAAGCGAGGATCGTCGCACGAATAGGCGCGCCTGGCTTCACTATCGGCTATTCGGCCCTGTCCATCGCGGCCCTTGGATTCGTAATCTACGCAGCAAACAACGCTCCAATTACCCAGCTTTGGCCGTGGGCGCCGTGGCAAAACCACGTGACGCTTCTGGCAATGGCGTTTGCTGTCGCCATCGCTGCTCTGGCCATTGGGCGACCCAACCCACTGTCATTTGGCGGGCGCCACAATGGCAGCTTTGATCCCAACGCACCCGGCATTGCCGGCTGGATCCGTCATCCTCTGCTGGCGGCGCTACTAATCTGGGCGCTGGGACATCTGGTCCCCAACGGCAATCTTTCCCATGTGATTTTATTCGGTATTTTCGGTGTCTTCGCGGCGTTTGGAATGCGGATCATCGACCGACGCCAGAAACGCATTTTGGGTGCTGAGACATGGGCGCATCTGTCCCGCACACGCCACCAAATTCGCTTCAACATTGGTGGCTTGATACGGCTTGCGATTGGGCTGGCTGTCTATTTGGCCCTCATCCACCTGCACGGCCCCGTCATCGGAGCCTACCCATTGCCCTAGCCGATCCGATACCGTCGTGAACCGTTGGAGAATGCCGCCCCTCAGAGTGCCACTTGAAGGTGAACATGCTTTAGCCGAGAGGCGTGCCCCGGTGTGATAGGGTAGATCTCCACATCCGAGGCAAAGAAACGGGCGCCTCCATAGCCGCCCGTTCACATTTAAGCTTATCGTATTAGGCGTGCATCGCAGCAACTGCATCAGCCAGATGCACCTGCCCAGTAACTTTACCCGACGCATCCTTAACCGGCACGATATGTCCTTCGGCGCCAGCAATAGCCTCCAGAGCGTCCTCAAGAACCATGCTGTCGGCCAACGGATCACCCGCTGGAACCGCCCCATTCAGCGGCTTTTGCAGTGCACGCAGGCGCACCACCTTGGCGCGGTTGATCTCGCGCGTGAAGTCCGCAATGTAGTCATCCGCCGGGTGCAACACAATGTCCTGACCGTCGCCAGTCTGGATCAACGCACCATCCCGCAGGATGGCGATATTGTCGCCAAGACGCAGCGCTTCGTCCAGATCGTGGGTGATGAAGACGATGGTCTTGTGCAGCTCTTCCTGAAGCTCCAGCAAGATCCCCTGCATATCCATACGGATCAGCGGATCGAGGGCCGAGAACGCCTCGTCCATCAAAAGGATATCAGCGTCAGTGGCCAGAGCACGGGCCAGACCCACACGCTGCTGCATGCCGCCCGACAGCTGGCCGGGATAGTAATCCTCATACCCCGTCAGCCCCACACGATCCAGCCAATGGCGCGCGCGTTTGGACGCCTCATCTTCTTTGATCCCTTGAATAAGCAACCCATAGACTGCGTTTTCAACGACCGTCCGATGCGGTAAAAGCGCGAATTTTTGGAACACCATCGACATCTTGAAGCGACGCAGATCGCGCAGTCGTGTGTCGTCCATTGCCAGCACATCTTCCCCATCGACGATGACTTCGCCCGCGGTGGGGTCGATCAACCTGTTCAGATGCCGGATTAGGGTCGACTTACCCGAGCCAGACAGGCCCATGACCACCTGGATTTTGCGATCACGCATATCGAGTGAAATATCGTTCAGGCCCAGAACATGTCCCGTCTGATCCAGCAGATCATCCTTCGACATGCCCTCACGCACTTTCTCCATCGCTTTTGCGGGATTGTTGCCGAAGATCTTATAAAGGTTGCGGATCGAGATTTTGATGTCATCAGTCATGGCCGCTCTCCCGGTAAGCTTGCAGGCGTTTGCCGTAGGTCTGGCTGACGCGGTCAAAGATGATGGCCAGCGCGACAATGGCCAAGCCGTTCATCAAGCCAAGTGCCAAATACTGATTTGAAATTGCACGCAAAACTGGGACGCCCAGCCCCTGCACACCGATCATCGACGCGATCACAACCATGGACAGCGCCATCATGATTGTCTGATTCACGCCAGCAAAGATATTGGGCAGCGCAAGCGGGATTTGAACGCCGAAAAGCTTTTCTTTATAGGACGCTCCGAAGGCCTCGGCGGCTTCCATAACCTGCTTGTCGACCAGTCGGATGCCCAGATTTGTCAGGCGCACGATCGGCGGAAGCGCATAGATGCACACGGCCAGAAGCCCTGGCACTTTGCCGATGCCCAGAAGCATGACAACCGGGATCAGATAGACGAAGCTGGGGATGGTCTGCATCACGTCCAGAATGGGTGTAATGATGGATTGTGCACGATCATAGCGTGCCATCAAAACCCCCACCGGAATGCCCACCACGATACATAAAAGCGTCGCGACCGATATGATTGCAAGCGTCGACATCGTGTCTTCCCACATGCCAAAAATGCCAATCACAACAAAGCAGATCGCGGTGCCCAGTGTGATTTTCCAAGATCTCGATCCAGCCCAAGCCAATGCGCAAAGAATGATGATGATCAAAGGCCAAGGCGTCGCCAACAGCACATCTTCGAACCAAACCAAGAAACGCAAGAGCGGGTTAAAGAAGGCTTCGATTGTTTCGCCCCACGTGCGTGTGAACTCGCGAAATGCGCCATCAACGGCACGACGAATGGCACTTAGATCGGATCGACCCAAGGACGGAAATTCGGTCAGAAACTCCATGTTCTGCCCTTTCAAATTACATTCTGAAACGGATGAAAGTGTTGCGGGCAGAAAGACTTCTGCCCGCGAAAGCGCAGTTTACAATGCGCCTTTAACTTTCTCTGCGACATCTGCGGGGACCCACTGGGTCCAGATGTCTTCATGCGTTGACAAAAACTCGTACGCCGCGTCTTCGCCATTGGCCTGATTGTCGGTCATGAACACCAGCATTTCGTTCATTACCTCACCAGGGAAAATCCGCGCTTTGAAATAGTCCTGCGCAGGTCCCGCTTTGGCAACGAAATCATCCGTCACAACTGTACGCACCTCGGACACGGTCCAGGATGACGGCTTGGGATCCGCACAGTCCTGTTCAGACTTCACAATGCATCCATCCCAGTTTTCGGATCCAGCCCATTCTGCTTCAAACGGCAATTTCACCATGCCGTATTTCCCGATCAGGGCAGTAGGAGACCAGTAATAGCCGAACCATGGATCGCCACGTTCAGCGGCTTTTGCCATGGATCCGTCCAGACCCGCAGCCGAGCCCGGATCAACCAGAACCCACCCTTTTTCTTCCATATCGAAGGCGCGGAACAAATTGGCATTGGCCAACTGACAGCCCCACCCCGCAGGACATCCTACAAACGCCCCTTTCGACGGATCTTCGACATCCGGGAACAGGTCGGGCCGGGCCAGAACCTTCTCTACTGTGTTCAATTCTGGGTTAGCTTCTGCAAATGCAGGGGTGATCCACCACCCCTCGCCCAGATCTGTAATCGGACCGTCATTGATCACCACCAGCGACCCCTCTTCGGTCGCAACAGCCAGCGGTTCACGCACGGCATTGATCCACAGTTCGGGCGCCACATCGGGCTGCCCTTTTTCATTCATTGACGCAAATGTTGTGTTGGTCGCGCCGGGGATACGTTCGACATCACAACCGTATCCTTCGCTCAGGATAATGGTGTCGACATTCGCCATCAACTCGGCCGACGCCCAGTTCATTTCTGCGATCGAGACCTTGCCGCATTCGTCGGCAAACGCTCCGCCAGCACCGGCGAATAAAATAGAAGCTGCACCAACGGTGCCTTTAAAAGTATTGTTCATGGGGGGATTTTCCCTTCCAGATCTTTTCGACTTTAAGGGCCGCGGATCTACGGTTTCACGGCCAGTCACCAGCCCACATGGCTGATTTCCCGGATGTATCGACCTTTCGGCGTCAATGCTCCGAGCTGCATATTCAGTGAAACATGGGGGGCGTAGCATTGCAACATCTTTGAATTATTATCTGCATTTAGACGCCTCATCTACAACATATAGTGGTGGTGCACGCGCTTGATCAAAGCTGCGCATTATCTGTCTGCCACTTCGCGCAGGTGAATCCCAAGGATCATCAGGGCGGGCCAAAGCAGATAGACCTCGATCTCGATATTTTCGCCAAAGGACAGCAGGATCAACGTCAGCATGATGCCCAGAGGCAAGCGGCCCTGTGGGTGTCGGGCGGCGTCATACATCGTGAACAGCGTGTGCCACAGGAAGGGTCCCAGCAACGCAATGAACCCGATCACCCCTTTGACAAAGAGCAGACCATACCACGTGTGGTGACTGCCAATCGGCATGTACTCGACCAGATGTGGACCGGGCTGCACCCGCCCATGCCCGAACCAGACCGCCTCGGTTTGCCATCGCTCATAGGCGATGCGTTGAAGCGTATCGCGCACGCGTGTGCTGTCTGCGCGGGCCCCTCTGAAGGCGGCTGTGACGTCAAGAAAAACCCGCCAGATTGCCCCTCCGAAAACAGCTAGTGACGCTGTAATCCCCGCCAATGCCATCCATGCCCAAGTCTTCGCGATTAACGGCATCAAACGTGGCAGTGTGGTGCAGAACACCAAACCCACCATCCCCATTCGCGATTTCGAGGCGAGTATCATCAACACCCCAGCGGCAACCCCAATAGCGCGCCATTTCATGCTTTTCTCTTCCAGTGCCATCAGCACTGACACCACGCCCAAAAGCGCCGCAAAGGGGGACCATGGTGCGTAGAACTGCCAGCGCGGGGCCCAACTGCCGGGATCAATCGTAAACAGGTAGACAGTGAAATATTCAGGCCCCGGCCCGCCCACCACTTTCAAAGGCGAGGTGAAGATGCGCTCGGGCAATCCGATATAGGGTGCAGCAAGCATCAAAGGGGCCAACAGAAGCGTACAAGCCCCAACCACGCTTTGCCCGCGGATGATCACCTGCCGACGGATAGGAAGCAGCGCGCCGGCCAGTGGGAATAGCGACAGAAGCGCCCAACCCTTCGCCCAGCCAATCGAGGATTTAACAAGGGTCTTCGTCCCAAGATCCCAGTTCAGATGCCCGATCCAAAGCGCGACCAGCATCACGCTCATCCCCGCGCCCCACGCCCAGATCAAGGGAGGGATGTTGCCAGTAACGCGAAGATCTTGGCGCACGGCGTTGCCTAAATAGAGGCAGAGCAGTGCAAAGACAGCAATCACCCACCCCAGCACCGGCCCCACCACATAGAGCGCGCCAAAAGCGTAAAAGCCCCATGTGTACGCCAGCGCGCGGAAGATAAAGCGCTCAATCGGGTTCATCTGCATCACGCGCGCGCCTTCGGGCCCTGCAGCAACCGGCTAATCAATGCCTGACGGACCCAGCCCAACATCAGACCGAAAAACAGAAACAAGGACGCAGCAACCCCAGCAGCCAATGCAAGTTTGCGGTTTGGTGACGAGGGCTTTTCCGGGCGCGATGGGTTTTCAAGCACCTGCACCAGTGGATAAGACGCATAGGGATCAGATTTTCCGGACTGCGCGCGCGCAATGGCAGAGGCAAAAATCGCCTCTGCGACCGAAAAGTCACGCTGGAGATCCTGAAGCCGCGCGGCGGAGTCTGCCAACCGCGTCAACTCGGCATGCTGGCCCGCAAGCTCGGCGCTTAACGTATCATATTTCTGCTGAACGCCTGCCCGCTCGGCCTCGAGCCGCACCAACCGCGCGAGCAGATCTGCTCGCGCTCCGTTTTGGGCGAAGTCGAGCGCCCGCAACGCCTGCCCACCCATTCCGGTTATCTCTTCCGCACGCGCCTTCGCAGCTAGCGACACCGCATCATATGCGCGTTGCGTTGATTGCGCCCGTGGGTGCTGTGGGCCAAAGCGCGAGGTCAGTTCGGCAAGCAACGCTGCCTGAACCGATCGTTCTTTGCACAGCGCCACATAATCTGGATCCGCAAACGCCTTCAAGCTTGCAGCCGCAAGTGCGGCATTCAGGCCAAGCGCGACCTCAAGCGCGCGAACGGATTGTGTCCGATCACTAAGCGTCCCCGCCAGAACTGTCAGGTCGACTTCTAACGCGCTCGCATTGTCTAGAAGGACGTCATACTGATCCACCGAGAACAGTCCCGAAGACGCCTGCAGCGCCTCGATCTTGTCGCGGGTCTGCGCAATCGAGCTGCGGTAATCATTGATCGCCCCCCGCCCACCATCTTCCCGCGTGCTCAGTTCATCCGAACGCAGCGCATCCAGCTCGACAAAGAAGGCCTCCAGCAAAGCCTCGGCCCGGGCCTGAGATTGCTCGGGGCTTCCACCGGTCATCTCAAGATGGATCAGCCCCGTTTGATCGACCAAGCTGATGCGCGGCCTGCCAAAATCCCTGCGTGTCTCGCCGATGCTGATCGCCGCCGCATTCAAGATGCGATCAGCACCGATCAGGCGTTTATAGGTCTCGGTCGGACTTACGGAATTGCTGGCAAAGGCTGAGTTGGCATATGATGTCGCCTGCCCGATCCCATTCAAATTCATCGAGGCAGACGCCCCCGACCCGGGCAGGATAAGCGATACAGTGGACTTGAAGACCAAAGGCGTGGTCTTAAGATACCCGGTGATCGGCGCCCAGATCAACGTCAGCCCCAGAAGCGCAAAAGCAGTATAGCGCGGCAGCCGCCCAAGATCTCCAAGGCTACCACCCAGAAAGATCCGTTTGAAATCTATGCGCCAATTGAAAAGTGGTCGGGGTAGAACCCGCGCCCTTTCGGTTGAATTCATCATGACATGTTCTCCATGTCATAAACATAGCTGGCGAGGATGTCGCGCACCTCTGCGCCCAAGGATAGCCTGTCAGGGCAGTCGGTCAGCCATACCTATCCGACAGGCTATCTGCGAACAGACCAGCCTCGCGCGCGATCAGGGCCGCCTGCGTGCGATTGGATGCGTCGATCTTGCGGTAAAGCGTTTTGACGTGAAGCTTGACCGTAGGTTCCTGAATCCCAAGATCTCGGGCAATTTCTTTGTTGGATTTGCCCTCTGTCAGACCACGCAGCACCTGATACTCACGTGGGGACAATTTCTCGGTCAGGGCGTTCTTGGGTTCCTCAACCGGGGCCGTCATGAAATCGATCGGAGCATATTGCTCGCCCATAGCCATGAAACGGATCGCGTTCACCATGGACTGCGCTGGCAGCGTCTTGGGAACAAAACCTGCAGCCCCAGCATCAAGCGCCTGTTCGGCAATATCGCGCGTGGCTTGCCCAGACATAAGCGCAACGCGTTGCCCGCCCTCATGCGCCATTGCCCTCATCATCCCGGCTAGGCCATTCATGCCCGGCATATTGTAGTCCAGCAAAAGCAGATCAAATGGGGCCTCGGCAGATACTTTATCAAGCGCCGCATCAAGATCTGCTGCCGTTTGGGCCTCGATATTGTCCTGCCCCGCCAGGAACATAACCAAGGTGTCCCGCAAGAGATCGTGATCATCAGCAATCAATACACGCATTAAGAAAATCTCCTTGTGCCCAAGACTACCCACAGAATGCGCCATTATTGGGGCAATTTAAATGCCCGATTGGCTACCCCCCTAGCCAATCGAATAGCCCAAAACATCTTAAGATATTCTTTCACGCCATTCGCGCGCACCGCTCATCCCTTGTTTCCCCCACCTGTCCGTCCGCTTGGTTGTGCCACAAGCAAAGCCGCGCCAGCCTTGAACCAACGCAACTTGTGAAAGGCGAAGATAATGACCAATGCTGTTCGATTTGAAACACATTCTGCCACAGCCGTATTTCCACGTGTTACCTTACGATCCAGGCATATTCCATCGCTAGAGACCGAACTAATGGATGCGCCAAGCAAGGTCGCCATCATGGCTTTGCTTGCACCGGGGCGTCGCCGCGCCTGCTTTCTAAACGCGCATTGCGTAAATATCGCACGTAAAGACAGCGCCTATCGAGCAGCGATTGGCACTGCGAAATATCGCCTGCCGGACGGTGTCGGCATCGAATTGGCCGCTCGGATGGATGGCCTTCATCTAGCCGAAAACTTGAACGGAACCGACTTCATTCCGAAGCTACTGGAGAAAGCCGCAAAAATGGGCAAGTCGGTCTTCCTGCTGGGCGCAAAGCCCGGCACTGCACAACTGGCCGCACATCGTTTACAGAACGACATTCCCGGCCTGCAGATTGCGGGCACCGCAAACGGCTATGGCGACATGAGCAACGAAGCCGCCCTAATCACCCGGATCAACGAAAGCAACGCAGATATCCTGCTGGTCGCACTTGGCGTCCCGCATCAAGAGACCTGGCTGGCCCGGCACGCACAGGCCTTGACCCCGTCTTTATTGATGGGCGTCGGCGCATTTTTTGACTTCTACGCAGGCAACGTACGGCGAGCCCCGAAGCCCGTGCGGACCGCCAAACTGGAATGGGTTTGGCGCTTGGCGATGGAGCCACGCCGCATGGCGCGCCGCTATCTTCTAGGCAACATGACATTCCTGGTAGGAAGCTTCATGCGCTCGAGACTTTTACCCAGCAAGATGCGCATCGCACGGCGGGCAATGGATCTGGCGATCTCGGGCGGTGCGCTTCTTGCCCTTTCTCCGGTTTTCCTGACACTCACCGCGCTGATCAAGCTTGACAGCAAGGGGCCTGCCTTCTTCTCGCAAACACGCATTGGCAAAGACGGGCAGCCGTTCCAGGTTCTAAAATTTCGCTCGATGCACACAGATGCTGAAAAACGACGTACAGCGCTTTTGGCGCATTCCGAACGGGACGGCATTTGCTTCAAGCATAAAAACGATCCGCGCATCACACGGATGGGTAAGCTGCTGCGCAGGGCCTCTCTGGATGAACTACCACAGCTGATCAATGTACTACGCGGGGATATGTCGATCGTGGGGCCTCGCCCTGCCCTGCCCTCGGAGGTCGCGCAATATCCAAAGCGCGCATTAAAGCGTCTCAGCGTGAAACCCGGCATTACCGGCATCTGGCAAGTATCGGGTCGTGCCGATATCGGGTTCGACAAGATGATTGACATGGATCTCGCCTATACAAGGTCGCACAGCATCTTGCTGGACATCATCCTTATTTGCCTGACCTTTCGTGCGGTTATCACGGGCCGCGGCGCCTACTAGTCAAAGTCGGGTACTAATGGGTGTTTTTGTGACCGCAGATTTGAATCTATTCGGTAGATTTCGCGGAGAAACGAACACAGCAACGATGGGGAATGCGGTCAATCCGGATTCTCCTCAATCCTGAGGATTAAAATAGCCCCCTCTCTCTTTGGGAAGTTTTCTTTCCAAGAAATAAGATAACCCCCAAGCAATTGAGAACGTAACGTTACTCAAATTATTTGGTCAGATGTCCGGAAAATGTGTTCAAGTAATGCAGACATACGGCTTGGGAGGGTCCTATGGAATTTGACTTTGTTATTGTTGGGGGTGGATCAGCTGGCGCGACGATTGCGTCGCGGTTAAGCGAGGACCCGAACACAAAGGTTTGCCTGCTTGAGGCGGGCGGCACCGGCAAAGATATCTTCATCAGGACACCCATGGCAGTTGTTGCGATGTTACCGGGGCGTCCGAAGATCAACAACTGGGCCTTCAACACCGTGCCGCAACCCGGCCTGAACGGGCGCAAAGGGTATCAACCGCGCGGCAAGACCTTAGGCGGATCCAGCGCGATCAATGCGATGCTGTATATTCGCGGCCAGAAAGAAGACTATGACAGCTGGGCCGATCTTGGAAACGAAGGTTGGGGTTGGGATGACGTCCTTCCTTATTTCCGCAAAGCCGAAAACAACGTGCGCGGGGCTGACGAGGCACATGGAGGCAGCGGTCCGCTGCAGGTTTCTGACCAAAAGGCTCCTCGCCCGATCTCGCTGGCTTTCATTGACGCCAGCAATGAGATGCAGGTGCGTCCGACAGCGGATTTCAATGACGGCGACAACGAAGGCGCTGGCATGTGGCAAACCACCCTGTTCCACACACCAGACAAAAATGGCGAGAGATGCTCGGCGGCTGCGGCCTATTTGCATCCCATCATGGATGAGCGTCCGAATCTGACGGTGATCACCAGGGCGCATGCAACCAAGGTGATCTTCGAAGGCAAGCGGGCCGTGGGCGTGGCCTATCGGCACGGCAAAAACGTCAGAGAAGTACGCGCAAGCAAAGAGGTCATCTTGTGTGGTGGCGCGTTCCAATCCCCACAACTGCTAATGTTGTCAGGCGTGGGTCGGCCTCAGGACATCACACCGCACGGTATCGAGATGACCCATGAACTGCCCGGTGTCGGACAGAACCTTCAGGATCATCTTGATTTTGTAATGGGATACAAAACCAAGGACACTGACAACCTTGGCATTGGCTTTCGGGCCGGGGTCAAACTGCTGGGCGAGATCCTCAAATGGAAGAAGCACGGCAACTCGATGGTGGCATCAACCATCACAGAATGTGGCAGCTTCTTCAAAAGCGATCCGTCGATTGATCGCCCGGACCTTCAGACCCATTTCGTGATTTCTGTCGTCGACGACCACGCACGCAAACTGCACATGGGCCATGGGTATTCCTGCCATGTCTGCAACCTACGCCCCTACTCGCGTGGCGAAGTCTTCCTGCAAAGCGCAGACCCGATGGATGCACCGGGCATTGATCCGAAATTCCTGTCGGATGATCGAGACCTCGATATCATGATCAAAGGGGCCAAGCTGACACGCGCGACGCTCGAGGCGCCAGCCTTGGCCAAATATAAGCACAAAGAGCTTTTCGGCGTGCACGACAACATGACCGATGCCGAATGGGAAGAGGTCATCCGCAATCGGGCCGACACGGTCTATCACCCTGTCGGGACCTGCAAAATGGGCACTGACGACATGGCAGTCGTCAGCCCCGAGCTGAAAGTGCGCGGGCTTGCGGGGTTGCGCGTTGCTGACGCCTCAATCATGCCGCTGCTGGTGTCCGGAAACACAAACGCCCCTACCATCATGATCGGCGAAAAATGCGCCGACATGATCAAGGCTGAATATGCTGCGTAAGCGGAACAAAGAACACGGAGAGCGACAATGCTGGGCGCAATGATGAAACAAGAGCTGCTGATCAGCTCGTTGATTGAACACGCTGGAAAGTATCACGCCGACACCGAGATCGTGTCGCGCGAAACCAATGGTGATCTTCACACGACCAATTGGGGCGAAACCGCAATTGAAGCCCGCAAACTGGCGTCCTCATTAAGCAAAATGGGCCTTGATCAAGGTGACCGGGTGGCCACAATTGCGTGGAACAATCATCGGCACCTGAAGATCTGGTTCGCGTTGTCGGGCAGCGGGCTGGTCTGCCATACGCTAAACCCGCGGCTGTTCCCCGAACAGCTGATCTTCATCATCAATGATGCTGGCAACAAGGCGATCTTCTTTGACAAGACGTTCATGCCCTTAATCGTCGGCACACGAGAGCATCTGAAAGCAGTCGAGCATTTCATATACATGGGGCCTCATGATGAAGAAGTTGCCGCAGCGGTCCCCGGCGCAATCTTCTTTGACGATCTCATGGGGGGGGGCGATGGCGACTATCAGTGGCCACAACTGCCCGAAGATACCCCCTGTTCGCTCTGCTATACTTCGGGAACCACCGGACACCCCAAAGGCGTGCTCTACACAAACCGTTCTACAATGTTGCACAGCTTTGCCATTTCCCTGCCCGATGCCCTGTCCTTGTCCGCGAGCGAGATCATCCTGCCCGTGGTTCCGATGTTCCATGCCAACGCATGGGGCATCCCCTATTGTGCGGCCATGACCGGGGCCAAATTGGTGATGCCCGGACCGGGCTTGGATGGCGACAGCTTGCTGGGCCTAATTGATAGCCAGAAGGTCACGCTGGCCCTTGGCGTTCCAACGATCTGGATGATGCTTTTAGACGCCGCCGAAAAATCCGGATCCAAAATGGAGACGCTACGCCGAAACGTTATTGGCGGGTCTGCTGCCGCACCATCCATGATCGCAACATTCCGGGACAAATACGACTGTGACACCATCCACGCCTGGGGAATGACCGAAACCAGTCCACTTGGCACCGCCAACATGCCGAAAGCGAAACACGCCGATCTTGCGCCTGATGCGAGGGCCGCCTTGCGGTTGGGTCAGGGTCGCCCGCCCTTTGGGATCGATCTGCGCATCGTCGATGAGAACGGCGTCGCATTGCCACATGATGGGGTTGCCGAAGGTGCCCTTCAGGTGCGCGGGCACTGGGTTGTTGATACCTATTTCGGCATGACCGAAACCGCGATGACAGACGACGGCTGGTTCGACACTGGCGACGTGTCCACAATCGACGCGGATGGGTACATGGTGATCAGGGATCGCACCAAAGACATCATCAAATCAGGTGGCGAATGGATTTCATCGGTCGACCTGGAAGGGATTGCGGTAGCCCATCCCGGCATCGCGATGGCCGCTGCAATCGGCGCGAAACATCCGAAATGGGATGAACGCCCGATGATTGTTGCCGTGAAGGCTGACGGAGCCAATCCGACCGAGGAAGAGGTCATCGCGCTTTTCGCAGACAAGGTCGCCAAGTGGCAAATCCCGGATGCCGTGGTCTTCACCGATGCCATTCCGCTGAACGGCACGGGTAAAATGCTCAAGAACAAGCTGCGCGAACAGTTTGGCGACACTCTGATTGAAAGGGGTGTGTAAGATGGATGGCGCACAAACAGACATCGAAGGCCAGGACGCGCTTTTTGACGAATATGATGCAGCCCTTGCAGAGTTGAATGAAGCCAAGGACGCTTGGGTGAAAGTATCCCCCACCGAGCGCATCGCGCTTCTTGCTGGCATGAAAGACGGCATCATGAAGGTGGCTGAAGGCTGGGCCGATACGTCGGCACGCAAAAAGGGGTTGGTCGCCGGGACGCCGATTGCTGGCGAAGAATGGCTCGCCGGCCCTTATGCCACCATCGCGGGCGTGAATGCCTTTATGGCGACGCTGAACGAGATTGAAGGCAAAACCTTCGTCGATCATCTGCCGCAACGCGAACTTGCAACAGGTCAATTGGGGGTGAAGGTTCTGCCGCATTCGATCTGGGATCGCCTGCTCTTATCCGGAGTACGTGCCGAGGTCTGGATGCAAAAAGGTGTAACGCCCGCCAACCTTAAGAAGCATGTAGCAATTGCCTATGATATTCCGGAAAAGGACCGCATCGGCAAAGTCGCCTTGGTTCTAGGCGCAGGAAATGTGGCGGCGATCACCCC
Organism: Aliiroseovarius halocynthiae; assembly: GCF_007004645.1. Classification (GTDB taxonomy): domain Bacteria; phylum Pseudomonadota; class Alphaproteobacteria; order Rhodobacterales; family Rhodobacteraceae; genus Aliiroseovarius; species Aliiroseovarius halocynthiae. Next base: position 1,513,143 of record NZ_ML660019.1, read on the forward strand.
ACTGGATGTGCTGCAAAAACTGCTGCTCGAAGATCAGGTTGTGATCCTAAAAATGAACCCCATCAATGACTACCTGATCGATTTCTACAAAATCGCGATGAAGCCGTTCATCGATGGCGGCTTTTTGCGGGTCGTCAAAGGCGATGCCACTGGGGGTGCGTATCTGTGCGAACACCCAATTGTCGAAGAGCTGCACATCACCGGATCAGACGCGACCCATGATGCGATTGTCTGGGGCGTCGGGGGCAAAGGGGCAGCCAACAAAAAGGCAGGCACACCCAAGAACACCAAACGCTTCACGTCGGAACTGGGGTCGGTCAGCCCAACCATCGTGGTGCCGGGCCCTTGGACTTCCGCCGACATCAGGTTTCAGGCCGAGAACATCGCAACGATGAAGCTGCACAACTCGGGGCATAATTGCATCGCGACGCAAGCGCTGGTCATGCCCAAGGACTGGGCCAAAGGTCCGGCGCTCTTGGACGCTCTGAAATCAGTGATCGCGTCCTCGACCCGCCCTACATGGTATCCTGGCGCGGAACAACGCTTGAACAGCTACGCAGAACATGGCGGCAAGGTCGAAAAAATCGCGCGCGGGGAAAATGCGCCACCCGTGATGATCGGAGAGATCTCGGAAGATACTTACAACCGCTCTTGCGAAGTATTTGGCCCTGCGCTTGGCATCAAGGAGCTGGATGCTTCGGATGCGGAATCCTATTTGGTTGCCGCGATAGAGTATGCCAACACCGAACTTTGGGGGACGCTGGGGGCGAACATCCTTATACATCCCAAGACCATTCGGAAGATTGGCAAGAAGCGGTTTGAGGAAATCCTCGCAGCCCTCCGCTATGGGACGATTGGCGTAAACGGCTGGTGCGGTTTAGGATTTCTGATCACAGCCTGCCCGTGGGGCGCGTTCCCCGGCCACACGCTAGAAAACATTGGGTCTGGCATTGGCACGGTGCACAATTCTTTCATGCTAGAGAAAACCGAAAAAACTGTCATTCAAGCACCTTGGCGACCATTCCCGCGCGGGGTGCTATCGGGACAACTCTCGATTTTGCCACGGCCACCATTCTTTATAACCAACAAGCGGCAGCACAAAATCGGAAGGCTTTTGACACGCTTCCAGTACAGGCCAAGCTGGTTCAAGCTGCCCCGCATCTTTCTGAATGCATTGCTGGGGTAGGATCCGCTGCGGGCTGGTTGTGTGTTGCATCCAGCCGACAAGATAGCCAAATTTGTAAGATGAATGAAATGCCTACAAAGCTTAAAGACCGCGCAGATCGGAAAACGGCGAAACGCGATGCAAAGAAGCGCCAAATCGCCGAAAGCGCGATATTGGCGCTGAAAGAGCTGGGCTATGCAAATACCGGCCTGCGGGACATCGCCGCCCACAGCGATTTGTCGTTGGGTATGCTGCATTATTACTTCGAAGATCGCGCCGAGCTGATCATCTATTGCGTCGAAATCTACAAACAGGAATTCGTACGGAAGTTTGTAGACGCCTTAGAAACGGCCCATGGCCGTGATCAGGTGATCGACGCATTCACCGAAGCTCTTGTGGCATCAATTGTCGACGACAACATGACCCATCGGCTTTGGTATGACATCCGAACACAGGCCATGTTCGACGAGGCCTTCCGCCCAGTTGTCGCGAATATCGAAGAGGCGCTAATCGGCATTTTGCGCACAGCGTTTGACAAAGCAGGTCATGGCGCACCGTCGAACATAGATATCCATTATGCGCTGCTTGACGGTGCATTCAGGTACATCATGCAAGCCCAAATCGGTGCGCCCGCTCGGACCCGAGATGAGCTAACAGCGCTATTCCAGAAGTTGCTTTCCCAAATTCTATAGTGGCCGCATCTATGCCCCCCCACTCTCCTTTGCGCTATGGGTTCGCATTATTAGCCAGCCCATAACTCCGGTCCGAAAGAGATGCTGCCGTTGATCGATTGTTTGCTGCTCATATGTGTGATCGGTGACGCATGCGAAGCGGCGTTGAATGTTCACAAAGGACATCTCGACACGATCTGGGCAGATCTTAGCCCCGATTTGCACAAACTCCTTCAATCTAAAGAGATTCCCATTCCAAGCGGCATGACAAATGATTGCAGCCTATCCGATCGGGTATGCCGCTATACTGAATAGAGGATTTCAGTGGCATCAAGTATTTCGTAAGGTCTGATCAGTAAGAGGAGTTTCCAATGTTGTCTAAAGCAATTGCCGTTGTGACCTTTATCTTCGTTGCCCCCTTCACGTTGATTTCGGCAGAATTCAAATCACCCGAAGGGGACGTGATATTAACGATTAACTATGACGGCGCTACAGGCACGGAAACGATCGAACTAGACCTTGCGGGAATAGAGGATTTGGGGCTGACAACAATCGAAACGTCAACCATCTGGACAGAAGGCGTGCAAAGTTTTGTAGGCATTGAACTTGCCACGCTGACCCGGGCGCTTGGAATCGCGTCAGGGACGATCCGCGCAGTTGCTCTTAACGACTATGCGGTTGAAATCCCGGTGAGCGACGCTGTGACAGGTGGCCCAATTCTGGCCGTCATGCGAAATGCAGCCCCAATGTCGGTGCGAGACAAAGGTCCGGTGTGGGTTATTTACCCCTATGACGCCTCATCGGACTACCGGACCGAAGTCATCTATTCCCGCAGTATCTGGCAGCTCACAAAACTCGATTTCCAGGAGTAACTCGTATGACACCAGAGCCTTCCCGGGTCGAAGCAACTCTGTCCCGGATGGTCAACAGTAAGACTGGTTTGATAGGCCTGGCGATCCTCGCCGGGCTTACACTCTTTTCCATAACCGTATTGTCGATAAATGTAGCTCGCGACATTGGGCAGCTCGACTCTGCGAGATCCGACAATATCCAATGGACACTTACGCAAGCCGAGGTAGAGTTTCTGGAGCTTGAGCGCGCTGCGATGCTAGCTCGCCAGAGCGACGCTCCAGATCTGACCGGGCTACGGAGAGAATTTGACATTTTCTATAGCCGGATCAATACGCTAACCCAGTCTAGCATCTATTCGAATCTCCGAGAAGACGAAACCTTCGGCCAAAGCCTGCTGGCACTTAGAACATTTCTGAACGAGACCACACCTGAGATTGATGGGACAGATGCAGACCTGTTGACTGCGCTGCCACAACTCCTAGATCGCACCCAAAAAACCGGTCCCTCAGCGCGCAGGCTCTCAAACTCGGCACTCAGTTATTTCGCAAATCAGGCGGATATTCGGCGCGCAACTCTACTGGCCACGCTCAGAAACCTTGCGGCTACGATGGGAATACTGACGTTTGCTTTGATTGGGCTACTGCTTTTGTTGAATTCGGCAAATCGGCGCAACCGGCTGAACATGATCGCAGCCCAAAACTCTCAGAGCCGGACCGAGACAATCATAAACACCTCGCTGGACGCAGTGATTGTTACCGACCTGACTGGCAAGGTTCTAGATTACAATAATGCCGCCGAGCTGATTTTTGGCCACACGCGTGAAACCGCATTAGGCAAAGAACTGGGAGAGCTGATTATTCCCGAAAAATATCGTGCAGCACATGCCGCCGGGATGGAACGCATGCGCGCATCTGGCGATCGCAATGTTGTTGGACGGGGTCGTGTCCAGCTTGAGGGGCTACGTGCGAATGGGGATGTTTTCCCCGTCGAGCTGGCGCTTCAAGCGGCCAAGACTGCTGATGGCGAAGTGTTCGTAGCCTTCCTGCGCGATATATCGGCCAAGATCGCTGCGGACAAAGAACTAATTCAGGCACGCGATTCAGCGCTGGAAAGCGAGCAGGCCAAGAACAGTTTTCTCGCAACAATGAGTCACGAAATCCGCACGCCTTTGAACGGATTACTGGGCAGCCTCGCCTTGCTGCGCGACACAGCGCTTAACACTAAACAGTCAACCCACGTAGCGAATATGGAGAAGTCGGGACGACTTTTGATGAACCATATCTCGGATGTTCTGGACATCACAACCTATGACGCGGGAAAACTGGAACCACACCTTGGCCCTGTGAATCTCAGCAAACTTCTAAAAGACATCGTAAGCAGCCAGTCTGGCGCGGCCATGGCTCATCACACCACGCTGGAGTGGGGGTGGAAAGGCAACCCCGTGGATTGGATCGAGACCGATAAGCGAAAGATCCAGCATATTCTGGTCAATCTCATCGGAAACGCGATCAAGTTCACCCATGCAGGCCGTATCGTACTTGAGACCGAGCTCCGGGCAGATGCGCCTGGGAAGATGACTGCATATCTTCGTGTCTCGGACACCGGGTGCGGCATTCGTCCGGATATGATCGAGAAGATCTTTGACGATTTCGTAACTGGTGATGCTTCTTATAACCGTAATACCGGCGGTACCGGGCTTGGCCTGGGCATCGTAAAACGCTTCGTAGATTCGCTTGGTGGAACCGTGACGGTTGACAGCACTGTGGGTGCTGGAACCGTTTTTGAGGTGTCGATCCCCACCCGCCGCGTTGCGAACCCAGCTACGCCTCATGCTGAGGAAGGCAGCCCGAACGCCATGGCATCATTGGATATCCTTTTAGTTGAGGACAACGAGATAAATCAGTTTGTTGCAAAAGAGATGCTGTTGAAGGCTGGCCATCAGGTGGCTACAGCCGCGAACGGGAAACTTGGTGTCGATCAGGCCCACGCACATCCGTTCGACCTGATCTTCATGGATATCAGCATGCCTGTCATGGATGGGCGCGAGGCAACGCGAGCCATTCGCGCAGGCGCCGGGGCGTCAAAAACAACACCTATCGTAGCCCTAACCGCAAACGTGCTTCCACAAGAACACGAGGCGTTTCTGGCCGATGGCATGAATGATTTGATTACCAAGCCACTGGACGCCGACACCCTCAGTCAGATCACAAGAAAGTGGGTTCTTGAGATGTCGCCGCCCCCCTCGCACCGCACACCATCACTATTGTCGGAGGAGCATTTCACAGAGATGCGCGAGATGATTGGGCCCGCGCAGCACGCCGCGCTGTTTGATCGCGTATCCGGAGAAATTTCCGACTTTCTTGCAACGCATGGAAATCCGACACAAAACACATTGCCGAACATCATAGAACCAACACATAAAATCGTTGGAAGTACATCCGCCATCGGGGCGACTGACGTCTCTGATCTTTTGCGCTCTATCGAAAGAGCAGCAAAGATGGGTGACTTTCACACTGCATCGCAAAACATTGATAATATTCAACGGGTTTGGGACAAAACTCACGCGGAATTCGTCGTTCGTAGCGCCGGTAGCCTATAGAGTTCCTAAGCTCAAAACTCCAAGAACGCGACCAACTTCAGCGACATTCGTAACAGAACTATCATAACACGCCATCGCATCTCCGGGCAAAAGGAAGGGATCAAAATCATCCCGTTCGGATCGGCGCATCAGCTGCTCGATATTGCGCTCGATCACCACGGACACCTGCGTCTCGGGGTTGCGCGAAAACAAAACAACCGACCGGTTCGCACTGGTCGTTTTTGCCCCGCCAACACAGTTCATGTTGATCGCAGCCTGCAGGAACCTCGTTCCATAGGGTACTTGTCGCGTCTCACGCCCATTGGCCGATGGCGCGTTTCCTGTCGCGGGCTGCGTCAGGTTCGACACAAACAATGAGATCCCCGGTGGGCTGATGGGACCAGGGCGCATCAGATCATCCTGAAAACACCTGCGGCTCGGGACCCGCACCTGATCCCCGGACAACAGCATGATATCGACATTGTTGTGCCCTTCGAACACGCCGCGCATGTCGATTTTATAGACCATTGCACCGCGCGCGACCTCAATCGCAGACAAATCCGCATCCGGACGAACCCCCCCCGCCGCACGCAAAGCCGCAGACAGGTTGCGCCCTTCGGACGACGCCCCCAAAGCGTCCTGCCGCCGCGCGTCGATGTCTTTTCCGGTGACCGATCCGATCTCGACCGCGTGTGGCTCAAACACGGCACCAGACACCCCTATCGTGACCGAGGCAAAATCGCGCACTCGGACCGAAACACTTGGCACTTCAGTAAAGAACTCGCGGGCGCGCAATTTTGCTGCGATATCTGTTTCAATCTCGGTGGTTAAACGCCCCTGTGCACGGACTGAATCAAGAAACGGAAGCTTCAGTGTTCCATCGCGTGACACAACATAAGGTCCGCTGAACGTATCGTCGCCACTGACAAAAATCTCGACCAGATCATTCCGGGTCAGGCGCTCTCCAATCAGACGACTCGTCCCTTTGCCCCCATCCCCGCCACGTGGCGCAAGACATTTCTGCGCATTCATCCGAGCGGACCTCAGGAAACCTTCTTCATCTTCTGCGGCATTCGGCGCGCGATACTGCGCCTGATAGGCATCACCTTGCTTCACCGGTTCCAGGTTCTCAGGAGGGTCAAGACTGGCACATCCAGACAGCAGGATAAGCGCGGTAGTGGCAGAGAGGGACTTGGCAACTTTGGACATTTCAAACCTTCAAATCGCTATCACTTAAGGCTTAACCCAATTCCACATAAACAACCAATGGTCGTTTGGATCAATTCCCCTATCCGCTTGGATAGGTCTACCCCCAAACGCGTTCCGCGCCTGTCCATGGGCGGCCAAGTCACGCGGCCAGTTACAAACTAGACTGAGAACATCGGCAAAACGGATGTTCAAAATGACCACGACCTCACAACTCAGCACGCTTACCAAAGGCCTGATGGCCTATGGTGCGTCAGAGATTGCCGCCAAAGCCTCGCGCTTGTTCGTGGTTGTGGCGGTTGCCCGATCGCTTGAGCTGGCCGAAATTGGCATGGCCGCAGCAGCCATGGCGGCCGGTGACATCGTAAAATCTCTGACCGAGAACGGTGTTGGTCAAAGGATCATCGCTGCCCGCAAGGACATGTTGCAAGCGACCTGTAACACCGCACACAAGATTTTCTGGTTCTGGTGCATTGGGTTATTCACTCTTCAAACCAGCATCGCGGGTGTTGTTTTCTTAACAGGGGGCAGCACGACCTTATCCGCGCTGATCCTGTTTCTGGCCGTCGAATATCTGTTCATGCCTGGGGGTCTGGTTCAAGTCGCCTTGGCAATGCGGGCGGGCAAACTTCGGCAAACCGCCGCTATATCAGGTACGCAGATCGTGGGGACCAATCTGGCAGCCGCTGCGCTTGCTGTGATCTGGGCCAGCCCACTGGCATTGATCTTGCCGCGCGTATTGTCGGCCCCGTTCTGGTTGATAGCACAACGCCGCCTGCACCCTTGGTCTTCAGACTCTGCAGCGGGCCATGTACCGGTTGGCCCTTTTATACACTATGGGCGTGCTGTCTTGGGCACAGAAGTCACCAAAGCTCTGCGCATGCAGGCGGACAAAGTGATCATTGGCGCTCTGATGGGCCCCGAGATACTGGGCCTTTATTTCATGGCCTTCAATGCGGGGCTCAGCTTGGCGAACTCGGTTTCGGTTGCGCTGGCGACGGTGGTTTTCCCACACCTTTGCAACGCTCAAGACAAAGCCGAGGCGCTACGTCAGAGTATCTTGCTACCACTCACGGTCGTCGCCCCCATCGTCACACTTCAAGCTATGCTGGCCCCGTTCTATGTGCCAGTGCTGTTTGGTGACGGATGGGACGCGATCAGCCCGGTTGTATCGATCCTGTGCCTTGTGGCCATCCCAACGACGCTTTGGACCGCCACCGCAGGCTGGCTGCGGGCACAAAACCGGCCCGAAGTGGAGCTTTGGGTAACTCTTGCCCTTACGGCGGCCCTGCTGGCGAACGCAACCCTGCTGGCACCCTTTGGACTGACACCGGTCGCAGCGGGATACGCCATCGTCACCACCGCAATCTTGCTCACCGCATCTGCCCCGGCGCTTCAGCTGGCCTATGGGCGGACCAAACAGAAAGCATAAGCGATGACCAAATTCTCGATCATAATCCCCTGCTTCAACGCGGAAGCCACACTTGGCACCACGCTGGACAGCATTCGCGCTCAATCCTACACGGATTGGGAGGCAATCATCGTCGACGACGGCTCGACGGACAAAAGCGGCCAGATCGCTCGCTCATTCGCGCAACGAGACAGTCGCATCACGTCTGTTCGCAACAAACTCAAAAATCCAAGCACCGCCCGAAACTATGGGGCGATGAACATCGCGCATGGCGAAATCTTTGCCTTTTGCGACGCCGATGATGTTTGGAGCACCGGCAAGTTGGCGTCACTTGCTCAGGCCTTCACCGATCCGAAAATTCACGGTGCATTCGGGCAAATTGCGTTCTTCAAAAACACACCACGCGATGCATCTGTCTTTTCAACCGTTCCAAATGGCAATCTGACAATCGAGATACTGCTTGGTGAAAACCCGGTTTGTACCTGCTCAAACCTTAGCATCCGACGCGACAGTTTTATAAGATCAGGCGGTTTCGCAATCGACATGGTACATAACGAGGATCTAGACTGGCTGGTCCGTGCTGTTGGTCAAGGGCTGCAGATCGTTGGCCTGCAAGAGCTTCACACCTATTACCGCAGCAGTCCTGGCGGATTGTCATCAGATCTCGAGGCCATGGCCACCTCACGACAGCGCGTCTTCGCCACCGCGGCGCAGTTCGGCGTCTGCCCAAGCCCGCAAAACCACGCGATCTATCACCGCTACCTGGCCCGCCGCGCGTTGCGCATGTGCGACAACCGGCGGCTGCCACTGCGTTTCACCCTTGCTGGCATAAAAAGCAGCCCCTTAGGCTTCTTTTCCTCGCCACGCCGTGGTGCGCTGACCTTGATCGCAGCGCTTGGCGTTTTGGTGATGCCCCGCCCTCTTATTCGCTCTCTTTTTGCCTAGAAAGGACTTTTTCATGACCTTCGCGTCAATCATTGTTCCCGCCTATAACGCGGCCAGAACCCTGCCTGAAACCATCGAGGCCCTTCTAGCTCAGACCCACGACAGTTTCGAGATCATCATCATCAACGACGGATCGACCGATGAGACGATCGAAATCTCGAACCGCTATGGCGCTGACGAAAAGATCCGCGTTGTGCACCAACGCAACCGCGGGCTTGCTGGCGCACGCAACAGTGGCATTCACGCTGCGGCAGGCGAATTCATTGGATTTTGCGATGCTGATGATATCTGGCAACCCGAAAAACTGGCACAACATATTGCACATCTGCGTGCGAACCCGTCGATAGGGCTTAGTTATTCCGGATCATTGCTGATCGACGACTTGGGCGCGCCACTTGGCCAGACCCAATCACCCAAACTGACCCGCGTCGACACGGCACATGTCTTCAAGCGAAATCCGATTGGCAATGGATCAGCTGTCATTGTCCGCCGCGACGTCTTTCGCGACATCGCTTATCGCCCCAATCGCGCCCATGATCGAGACTGGTACTTTGACGAGACTTTCCGCCAATCCGAAGACATCGAATGCTGGCTGCGCATTGCCCTGACCACAAACTGGGAGTTTCAGGGGATCAAAGGCCACCTGACACAATACCGGATTAATGCAAATGGTTTGTCGGCCTCAATTGAGAATCAACTTCAAGCCTGGGAACAGATGGTCGAGAAACTGCAGCCATTGGACCCCGATTTCTTCGCCGAGCATCTGCCTGCTGCGCGTGCATATCAGCATCGTTATTTGTGCCGCCGGGCGCTGAAATCTCTGGATGTCACCCGCGCACACAAACACGCCAATGACTGGATGCGCAGCTCTGCCCGTCCCTTCCTCGAAGAACCGCTGAAATCCGCGGCGACATGGGGCGCTTTGCAGCTGATGTCCCTGTGCGGCGCAACCGCGATGCAGCGCCTATTCACCCTTATTGCATCAACCAACCGCCAAGGAGCCGCCTAATGACCCGCAGAACCATCCTTCACCTCTGTGACGATCAAACCGCTGGCGGTGTCACCCGCGTGCTAGAGCACCTGACCACCTGCCCGATCATTGCTGCCTCAGGCGATAGCCATATCACCAAATTTATCTCGCGCGGCACAGCGCGGCTTGGGCGGCTTAAGGCCGACGTGATTGTTTCTCATCTGTCAGTTTCATGGCGGATGCTACCGACCCATATAACCTTGCGTGCAACCAATCCTACAACGCCTCTGGTTCATGTCGAGCACAGCTATACCCAAAGCTTCTTGGACAATAATGTCCGCCACGAAGGGCGGTTCAAAACACTCCTACGCACGGTATATGCACTTTACGACAGGATCATCGCGGTGAGTTTCGCGCAGGGACGTTGGCTGACCGACGCACGGCTGGTGCGCCCTCGGTTGCTAGACGTCATTCAATCGACAACATCATACAAAGATCTGCGCGCCCTTCCCGCACGTTCGGGCCCTGCCCGCATCCTTGCCCTGATCGGGCGTCTAGATCGTCAAAAGGGGTTCGACACCGCGATAACGGCTTTCAGGCAGACCCCAAACCCGAAACTGCGCCTGCGCATCTATGGAAACGGTCCCGAGAAGAACAATCTCACACAGCTCGCACTTGGGGATGCACGGATTTCGTTCGAAGGACATCACAGCGATCCCTGCGAGATCTATGGAAGTGTCGATGCGGTTCTAATGCCCTCGCGCCGCGAGGCCTTTGGCTTGGTCGCAGCCGAAGCGCTTGCCGCCCGTCGCGTTGTTCTGGCCCACAAAGTAGATGGGCTTGCGGATCACGCCGAATGCGGTGCAATTATGCTTGCGTCTGAGGACCCCGTCGTCTGGGCGCACGCCATCGAAAATCTTACGCATACTGCTCCTAAACTCGATGCATCGCATGCATCTGCGACCACGCCGGAACAGATCTTTGCCGCAGCATGGGAGCATCTTATCGATACGCTCTGCCATCCGTCAAAGGTGCCAACAAAACATGAATACAATGTTTTAGCGACATAGTTTAGCTTCCCGATCGCCTGCCAGATCAATGGGGCATCCGACGTCAAGCTCTTACCTGTTGACCAAAAACACGCGTTGCATATCTTGGGCATTCAAATAATTTCGTACTGCGGAACCTTCTCCACCACTCACCGAAAGCCCCTCGATGCCCCCAAAGTTCGGAACCAGCGGCCTGCGCGGCCTTGTCACGGATCTGACACCTCAGCTTGTCGGCAGCCACGTCGCAGCCTTTATCCGCGCCTGCCCCACTGGATCCGGGCTGTTTGTCGGACGCGACCTGCGCCCGTCTTCAGCGGACATTGCGGGCATGGTTGCACAAGCTGCGCATGCGGCTGGGTTGCAAGTTACCGATTGCGGCGACATCCCAACACCGGCGCTGGCGCTCGCCGCAATGTCCGCCGGAGCCTCTGCTGTGATGATCACCGGAAGCCACATCCCTGCGGATCGTAACGGATTGAAATTCTACACCCCTGAAGGCGAGATCACCAAAGCGCACGAGACGGCAATTTTAGCGACCCTGTCGCAAGCCGACAGCCCTGCCCCCAGCACAGCTGCGTTCCGAAACACTACTGCTGGGCAAGAGTATGCCGATCGCTATGTCACCGCATTTGGTACGTCAGCGCTGGAAGGGCTGCGAATTGGTGTTTATAGCCACTCAGCCGTAGGACGTGATCTGCTTATGGACCTCGTCGTGGCATTGGGTGGCGAAGTGATCGAGCTGGGCCGCAGTGCCCATTTCATTCCCGTTGACACCGAGGCCGTCTCGCCCGAGCTGCGTAGGCAACTGCGGCTATGGGCAAGAGAGCATGAATTGTACGCGATCATCTCGACCGATGGTGACGGCGACCGCCCCTTGCTGACCGATGAAACTGGGTGGGTCATTGTCGGCGACGTGTTGGGGCAGATCACCGGCGCGGCACTTGGCGCAGCAGTCGCCGTCACGCCCGTATCCTCAAATTCAGGCGCAGAGACTGTCTTTGATCATGTCATTCGGACCCGCATCGGCTCGCCCTATGTCATCGCAGGAATGGAAACAGCGGCAGAGCAAGTGGTCGGATATGAGGCGAATGGCGGCTTTCTGCTGGGGTTCCATGCAAACGGCCTGCCACCGTTGATGACCCGGGACGCTGTATTGCCGCTGCTGGTTCCGTTGATTCAAGCGCGTACGGCCGGGGCACTGTCAGCCCTTGTTGCCCAGCAACCTGCACATTTCACGGCGTCGGACCGACTGCAAGAGGTACCAACAGAGCGGTCCAGAACGCTGATTGCGTCCTTGTCCACGGGGCGATCTGCACAAGCCGCATTTCTTGCGAAATTCGGGGGGGCGCTGGGCAGCACCGATCAAACAGATGGGCTGCGTATGACACTTAAGGACGGTCGGATTGTACATCTGCGCCCGTCGGGCAACGCGCCCGAGTTGCGCCTGTATACCGAGGCGTCCAGCCCTGACGTGGCACAAGAGATGCTGTCACTTGGACTTGCGACGCTGAAAGAGCTTCTGGATAGCTAAACGGTAAAGGGCCGCGCGATCGGCGGCCCCCATTCCCCTAAGTACAATGCGGCTAGTCGCGGGCGTAAGCGTCCTCGAACCGGATGATATCGTCTTCGCCCAGATAGGACCCAGTCTGCACCTCGATCAATACCATCGGAAGTTTCCCAGGGTTTTCAAGCCGGTGCATGGCACCAAGCGGGATGTAAACGGACTCGTTTTCAGACACCAGTTTCACGTCATCATCAACCGTCACGCGCGCAGTGCCTTCGACCACGATCCAGTGTTCTGACCGATGGTGATGCGATTGCAACGACAACGCAGCCCCCGGACGCACCACAATCCGCTTCACCTGAAAGCGATCCCCGATCACAAGGCTTTCGAACCAGCCCCAAGGGCGGTGATCTTTCGGGAAAGCCTCGGCCTGCGGTGCCTGCTTTTCTTTCAGCGCGATGACCGCCTGCTTCACCTCTTGCGTCCGTCCCTTATGGCTGATCAGAACCGCGTCGGGCATGGCCACGGCCACAATATCCTCAAGTCCAATCCCGACAATCTGCTGACTTTCGACTTCAGAGCGCAGCAGAGTGTTCTCGCAATCGATCGACGTGGCGGGGCCTGACAAGGACACCCCTTCAGATTGGGTTTCCCGCCACACCGCCGCCCAATCGCCCAGATCGGACCAGCGGCCCGCGAAGGGTACAACGGACAGGTTGTCGGCCTTCTCCATCACTGCAAAATCGATCGAGATCGCATCAGCGCTCGCCCATGCCTCGGGGTCCAGACGGATGAAACCCAGATCTGTCGTAGCCGCGTTAATCGACGCGTCGACGGCTGTGATCAGATCGGGCGCATGCGCCTTGAACGCCTCCAGAATGGTCGGAACAGAGAATAGAAAAATCCCGGCATTCCAAAGATAACGCCCTTCTGCCAGCATCTGTGCGGCCGTCTCGGCATCAGGTTTTTCGACAAACGCCTTCAAAGGCAAGGCGCTTAGGTCACTGGTCGGGGCCGCATCCAGTTCAAGATAGCCGTACCCTGTTTCGGGACGGTCAGGACTGATCCCAAAAGTGACCAACTGCCCCTCCTGCGCCGCAGGAATGGCTGCATGCACGCAGGCCGAGAAAGCGTCCGCGTCCGGGATCACGTGGTCAGATGGGGCCACCAGCATCAGCCCGTCAGGATCACTTTGCGCCAAATGCAGTGCCGCTGCCAAAATTGCAGGTGCCGTGTCACGGCCCGCAGGTTCGATCAAAACCGCATCCGCCTCGATCCCGGCGCCAGCCAGCTGTTCTGTCACAATAAATCGGAAATCATTGGTCGTTACGACCAACGGCTTTGCATAACCTTCGCCCGACAAACGACGCGCGCTGTCCTGGAACAGGCTTTCGTCGCCCAACAGGGATGAGAACTGCTTGGGATAGCTTTTGCGCGATAAGGGCCACAAGCGGGTGCCGGAACCGCCGCAGAGCAATACTGGTGTAATCATGGAACCGTTCTTTTTTGCCTCTCGCCCAGTTTAGCGATGACTAACCACTTGGCAACTGGGGTTTCTCGCGCCGACAGCTCGTATCCTGCTATTCATCATAGACGGCATCAGCCGCCGCACACCATTGTCGGAGTTTTTTGTTTCCAGTTTCTGGTCTCAAGGCGGTTGTTCATTGGAAGCTAAGCAGCTTGGGTCCTTTTTATTTCCCGGCCACAAGGTATCGAACACAGATAAGATAGGACGAGTTGGACTGCCGCTCCCCGTAAGAGCGCGCGCCACTGCTTAGCATGCAACGCACATAGGAACTGAGACCTTGGGGACATTTGAAGTGCTGTAGGCGTTTACTCGCGATCATCAACGTACATTCAACCGATTATTGCAGGCCGGGCACATTCGCATTTCCGCCATCAATCACACATGGAGCAAACTGGAATCTGCCCCTCTGCGCAGCTAACCCGAAACGCAAAACGCCCCCGAAACTGGGGGCGCTTCACATTATTTTCAGCCTGACTTACTGGATCAGCGTTAGAAGCGTATCCAGCGACTGTTTGGCGTCGCCATAGAACATGCGCGTGTTCTCTTTGAAGAACAGCGGGTTCTCGATGCCCGAGTATCCGGCACCCTGACCACGTTTCGACACGAAGACCTGCTTGGCCTTCCAGCATTCCAGAACCGGCATGCCGGCGATGGGGCTGTTGGGGTCGTCTTGCGCAGCCGGGTTCACGATGTCGTTTGAGCCGATGACGATGGCAACATCCGTTTCCGGGAAATCGTCGTTAATCTCGTCCATTTCCAGCACGATATCATAAGGCACTTTGGCTTCCGCCAGAAGCACGTTCATGTGACCGGGCAGTCGGCCTGCAACCGGGTGGATTGCGAAGCGAACGTTCTTGCCCTTTGCGCGCAGACGACGAGTCAGTTCGGCCACGTTCTGTTGGGCTTGTGCCACAGCCATACCGTAGCCGGGGATGATAACCACACTGTCGGCCTCTTCCAGAGAAGCGGCCACACCTTCGGCGTCGATGGCGATCTGTTCGCCTTCGATTTCCATGGCCGGGCCGTCCGAGCCGCCGCCAAAGCCACCCAGAATAACCGACACGAAGGACCGGTTCATCGCCTTACACATGATGTAAGACAGGATCGCACCCGACGAGCCAACCAGCGCGCCCACTACGATCAGAAGATCGTTGCCCAGCGAGAAGCCGATGGCCGCAGCCGCCCAACCCGAATAGCTGTTCAGCATCGACACAACCACCGGCATGTCCGCACCGCCGATGCCCATGATCAGGTGATACCCAATGAACAGCGCCGCAATGGTCAGGATGATCAGCGGCAGGAAAGCTGCCGTGTTCAGATACCAGATCAGACACAGGACCGAAATCGCCGCAGCGCCCGCATTCAGCATGTGACCACCCGGCAGCTTCTCCGCCGACGAGGTTACTTTGCCCGACAGTTTGCCATAGGCGATAACCGAACCAGTGAAAGTCACGGCACCGATCCAAACGCCCAGCGACAGTTCGACCAACAGGATGTTGATCTCGACTGCCGATTTCTTGGCAATCAGCTGACCAAAGGCGCCCAGCTCTTTGACGGCGTCTTTGCCGATGGCCAAAGCCTCGGCCGCGTTGCCAATTTCAAAGTGGGCATTAAAGCCAACAAACACAGCGGCCAGACCGACCAGTGCGTGCATCCCGGCAACCAGTTCCGGCATCTGGGTCATCTCGACCTTGGAGGCCAGTTGATACCCGATATAGCCGCCCGCTGCGATCAGCGGGATCGACAGCCACCACAGACCGGCACCGGGGCCGATCAGGGTTGCAACAACGGCCAGCGCCATGCCGACAATGCCGTACCATACTGCGCGTTTCGCGCTTTCCTGCCCCGACAAACCGCCAAGGGAAAGGATGAACAGAACTGCTGCAACAACATATGCAGCTGTGGTGAAACCAAATTCCATGATCCCTACCCCCTTAAGATTTCTGGAACATGGCGAGCATGCGCCGTGTCACGAGGAAGCCGCCGAAAATGTTGATCCCAGCCATGAAGACCGAGGCCGCCGCCAGCAGGATCACCAAGAACGAGCCCGAGCCAATCTGCATCAGCGCGCCCAGAATGATGATCGACGAAATGGCGTTGGTCACAGCCATCAGAGGCGTGTGCAGCGAGTGCGACACGTTCCAGATCACCTGGAAGCCCACAAACACGGCCAGAACGAACACGATGAAGTGCTGCATAAAACTGGCGGGCGCATATAGACCCAAGAGAAGCAGCAACGCGCCACCGGCAGCCAGCAGGGTCACCTGCTGTTTGGTCTGCGCTTTGAACGCAGCAGCTTCTTGCGCCTTGATTTCCTCAGGCGTCAGTGCCTTGACCTCGGCCTTCGGCTGGGCCGCAATGGCCTGCACTTTCGGCGGGGGTGGCGGGAAGGTGATTTCGCCTTCGTGGGTCACGGTCGCGCCACGGATCACGTCATCTTCCATGTCGTGATTGACCTTGCCGTCCTTCTCGGGCGTCAGGTCAGTCATCATGTGACGGATGTTGTTGGCATAAAGCGACGACGATTGCGAAGCCATGCGCGATGGGAAGTCGGTATAACCGATGATGGTCACGCCATTATCGGTCACGACCTTCTCGTCCATCACGGTGCCTTCAGCGTTGCCGCCCTTTTCAGCCGCAAGGTCAACGATGACCGAGCCCGGCTTCATCGCGTCGATCATATCCTTCAGCCAAAGCTTCGGAGCTTCGCGGTTCGGGATCAGCGCGGTGGTGATGACGATATCAACTTCGGGGGCCAGCTCGCGGAACTTGGCCAGCTGAGCTTCGCGGAACTCTGGCGAAGACACAGCAGCGTAACCACCAGTGGCGGCGCCGTCCTGCTGTTCTTCCTCAAAATCCAGATAGACGAACTCGGCGCCCATCGATTCAACCTGTTCGGCCACTTCGGGGCGCACGTCGAATGCATAGGTGATCGCACCCAGCGAGGTCGAGGTGCCAATGGCGGCCAGACCGGCAACGCCTGCACCGACAACCAGAACCTTGGCGGGCGGAACCTTACCAGCAGCGGTCACCTGACCTGTGAAGAAACGGCCAAAGTTGTTCCCGGCTTCGATCACAGCACGGTAACCTGCGATGTTCGCCATGGACGACAGAGCGTCCATCTTCTGCGCACGCGAAATACGCGGCACCATTTCCATCGCAATCACGCTGGCACCGGACTTCTTGGCCTTCTCAAGCCCGTCCTCATTGCCGCCCGGATTGAAGAAGCTGATCAGCGTCTTGTCAGCGGTCAGGCGTTTCAGCTCTGTATCATTGGGCTGACGCACTTTCGCGATGATGTCAGCAGCTTTCCAAAGTGCTGCAGCAGTCTTTACGACCTCGACACCTGCTTCTTTATATACCGCATCCGAGAAGCCGGCATTTGCGCCCGCTTTGGTCTCGATCACGCAGTCATAGCCCAGCTTTTGCAGCATCTTGGCGCTTTCAGGCGTCATCGCAACGCGATTTTCGCCCTCGAACACTTCCTTGGGTACACCGATCTTCACAGTCTCTTCCTTCTCCCGTCGTGTGCCGAACGAGGGGTCATCCCCCGGCCCCGGCGGTTTCATGGCGCATCAGGCACGCATCGGACGCGCAAGATGTTGTCGTTTCAACGATCACAGCAACAATATTATTTCAATACGTCACCAAAAGTCGCGACGCAATGCCGCTTTGCAGCAAATTAAAGCCAGCGACGTACCGTCGCGGCCCAATTTTCATATTCCTCTCCGAACAAGGTGATCAGCCCCTCCTCTTCCCCAAGGATGAAGCGTGTCGTTATGATTCCCATGAACACAGGCACCAGAACCAACGCTGGAAGCACGTCCCAACGCAAGACCAGCCCGCCCAACACCATGGCATCTGCTAAATAAATAGGGTTGCGCGTTAGCTGATAGATACCTGATCTTAGAAAAGCCGACGGACGTTTGCGCGGGATGATCGTGGTGCGGGCGCGCAGAAACTCCCATACTGCCAGCGCCATCACCCCAAGCCCGATACAGATCAAACCAGTGCCAGCCCCTTGGGTCCAGTTCAAACCAAAGCCAAGCCCCGGAATAAGACGGTCCACTCCAAATGCAGCAACGGCCATCGCGATCAACCAAAATGGAGGCAAATCAAGGAAGCGGAACAATCGGGCCATGGGTCCTATCAAAAAGGGCAGAGTCCCTGCCCTTGTAACAATTCGACAGATTTATGCAATGACCGACAAAACGAATTCCCTTTGCGACATTTGTTAGTGTGCAGGCTGAATGAACGTCCCGTTACGCAGATCACGCATCGCTTGGCGCAGCTCGTCCTTGGTGTTCATGACGATTGGACCGTGCCAAGCAACGGGTTCACCGATAGGAGCTCCGGCAACAAGCAGGAAACGAATGCCTTCTGGCCCCGCCTGCACGCGCACATCATCCCCGGCGCCAAACCGTATGACCATACGATTGCCTGACAGATCGCGGATGTTGACTTCGTTCCCCATCACTTCTTTTTCAAGCAGTACGCCTTGGGGTGCGGCGGCGTCGGTAAACGCCCCTGCCCCTTCAAACACATAGGCAAATGCCTGTCGGCGCGTGTCGACCGGCAATGTCTTGGTGACGCCCGCCGGGATAGTTACATCCAAATAGAGCGGATCTGCAGCGATCCCATCCACCGGCCCCTTGCGGCCCCAGAAATCCCCCACGATCACACGGACCTTGGTGCCGTCGTCTTCTTCGATGACAGGGATCTCAACCGAGGGGACATCCTGATAGTTAGGTGCCGTCATCTTCAAATCACGTGGCAAGTTGGCCCACAGCTGAAACCCATGCATCTGCCCGCGCGTGTTTGCAATGGGCATTTCCTGGTGCATGATGCCAGACCCGGCTGTCATCCACTGAATATCACCTGCCCCAAGCGTCCCCTTGTTGCCAAGACTGTCTTCATGCTCGACCTCGCCGGCCAGTACATAAGTGATAGTTTCAATCCCGCGATGTGGATGCCACGGAAACCCTTTTTCGGACAGGCGCGGATCATCGTTGCGGAAATCATCGAATAGAAGAAATGGATCATACGCCGTTGGGTCCTGAAACCCGAATGCCCGGTGTAAATGGACCCCGGCCCCCTCGATCGTAGGATTTGATGGATCGGCCGAAAGAACTGGTCGAATGGACATTGGTATCTCCTTACGAATGACGCGCTTTGTATGGATATGGGGTAAACACCCCACCCAGCCAACTCCGCGAAAACGAACAGTACTGTCTGCAGCTGTGCACAGGATACAAAAACGCTCCGGCCTTTGGAGGACCGGAGCGTGAAGGAACATCAACATTTAGGCTCTGTTTGAATCAGACCAAAACTATGCTTTCCATTGCGACACCTTATGCATCCGGGTCTTTGCATACCTTTCCAGGCTTCTCGAAGCATAGAAATTCATATTCGCGAGTGCTGGTCACAACCGTGTTGTGAAAAAAGGTTTCATGTAGACCAGTCCATTCTGTTGGAAAGATCGGCTTAAACCTAGCATGTGTTTCCACAACAAAGAGATATTCGCCCTCATACATGTTTGGGATACGTCCTCCAAGCTGTTTCAACATCTCTGCAGTGTCTGCAAACACCTTGCCGCCGTTCGCTTCCGCACCCAGACTAGCCGCAGAGTTTGCACGCAAAAAGGTTAACTCACGTTTCTCTACATTGTCGGGATCGTCGGCATTGTTGCACTTATCCTTCTCAACAGCACAATGCACCACGCTCACGCGGATCCAGCTTTCGTTGCCGGTATTTGACATGTAGCGAAATAGCTTATCAACGCCATTGAACGTTTTGCGATCATACTTATAGACCCGGGATAGATAGTCAGAAATCGCGTAATTCGCCCGCAAAGCGAGGGACTGCTTGCGAAATGCGTCGAAAAACGCGAAAAACGCCATCAGTGCAAAGAAGAGCAACGGCAAAATTATCACGCTCTCGACTGTGACAGTCCCTGACTCGTTCTCACAAAACCTGCAAAAGCGGTGCTTCAGCGTGGGTCGGGAGGATCCAATATTGGACAACATGCGCATCCTTTACGGTTCATTCACAAAGGTGGTTGTTGCTGAAATGGCAACGCCACCAGAAGGATCAAGCGGCAAGCCCAAGATCCACGGGGTCGTTTGGAAGAACGGATCTGCCACAAGGCAAGCCCGAAGCAGCAACAGATCACCGGCTCCACCTGGCCCGTACTCGACATCCTCTGGGGGTTTGAAATCGTCATTTCGATCCACGCAAACCCGAGAAACAGTGGGCATACTCCACGCCACCTGATCAATTCGACGCATCTCAATTGTAAGAGATTTCTCACAATCGTCGAAAATTAACCCCTTCTCACATATTGTTTTCTTAAGATCATCGACCTCGCTGGGCCGAACGGTCCCTAGCCGCAATCCACGCACCTGCAAATCGATAGCTCGATCCAGAAGAACCGTTCGAAAACCAAAGTATGTTAGCTCGAATGACATCAGGAATAACGTCAGATAGAGCGGGAACCAGATTACAAACTCAATCGTCGAAGATCCACGCGTAGATCTGCGAAAGTCCCGCAGTTCAGACCATTCACGTTTCATACTGAATGCATCAACACACAATCTGAGACGCCTGCGCGCCAAATGTCGATAACGTCTCATCACTGTCCTATTCCGTCAGGCGAAGCTTGTTGATGTCATTGGCGAGTTTCGAAAAAGTGGCAGCAATGTTTGTCGTTGACACCTTGTAGTACTGCAGTACCCGCGTTGCGCTACCATCAAGTGACGCTCTTGAGGCACATCGGCGCATGTAATAATTCCCAGAGCTGGTCATATCGATTGAGATGATGATCATCCCATTCCTCTTCGCAGCATTGCATTGCTGGATAAGCCGCTCATTCTTATCATCCCTTCTCACGACATAAGTTGCTTCTTCATCTCGATTGATAGGTCGGTTGCTGCCATCAGAGGTCAGAAGCCACGGGAACTGTTTCTCTAGGAACTTGACGTCATAGTTTTCTTCAGACCAGAACTGCTCGTAGGTAAGCTTTCTCGGTTTTGATGCTGGATCCTTGAAACCCGCGCATATTTTACGAACACGATCCCGTTGCAAGCAATCGGTTGGGAGCGTTCCAAAGGGATGATCGCTCCATGCTTGAATGCGGTCCGTCACGTCAGTTCCATAGCGGTTAGTACGCAGAACATAGTGCCAGCGATACTGATTTCGAACCGGATAGTATACCGACAACACTGAACCATCACGGGCGTTTCGCCAACGCCCGTCTTGCCAACGCTTAGTTCCCGAGTTTGTAGTCCAAATTGGAGATTCGCCAGACCGCGTAACGGGCTTCATTTGAAGCGCCTCGGTATTTTGGCCGTCAGTCATAAGCACAACAATTTTGCGCGACGATTTGATGGCAGGATCAAACGGGCGATCTTTGTACACTTTGTGGATTAGCCCGCTTGTCTCAAGGGGGTTGCCATCTGCGTCCAGCACAGGATTACCATCACCGTCAAGCAGAGGCTTCGTCTCCGAAAGCTTTTCAACTACCGGCTGAGCAGCTTTGTGCAACAGCGTTGTTCCCCACTTCAAGCCGACCTCAATCGACGTGTTACCACTCGCTTGCAATGCGTTGACCAATCCCCTGACCTGCTCGGCGCTATGCTGAAGCGGCGCAATCTGGCGCCACGTCTCAGATCCGGTATGACACGGTGTAAGGTCCGGTTCGTAGACCTGTTCTCTATAGGCACCGGAGTTTCGGCTTTGGTAGTTACCCCTGGAACTTCTCGCCATTGCCGCTGTAGACTGATGCATCAAGAGATCGCGTTTTTGGACGGCTGTCATAAGCAACAGTCCTTCTGGAGGAGGGGTGGGAGCAACTCCCACTTTACGAAAAGACTGCTTCGAGAATGTCACGCAGCTATTCCGATTATGCGCACCAATTGGATTGAACGCTTGCAGAACTTCGTCACCCGCATTCACATAAGCGGCATAGGGCACCAAGGAAATTGAAATGGGTGCGCCTCCGCTGCCAGAACTGGTGGGTGCTGGGACCGTACAATCCGTGTATTTGTCTGCATCACTTGGGTCACACAGAAGGAGATTGCTAAACTTAATTGCGGCGCCCTTCAACGCAGTCAACTTGCTACCGCCCATTGACCCGGATACGTCAAGCACAAGTGAAATCTCAGTAAGCGATACGCCTTTCTCGGCGCGTCCGGCGGCCGGTGCCTCAAGGTAGTTCACCCCAGACCAGCTCAGGAATGGCGTATTAACCCGAAGCCTGGCACTCGCCTCAACGGCGTTAAGGTTAGAATCCTTGTCGACAATAACATCTTCGCGCTTGATCGTATCACCCAGCCCTGCACGCTTGAAATAGTCCATCACGACGTCTACGCGATCATTCTCTTGATCAGGGTGTGCAGCGACCAAGATCGCGCGGTCCAATGTGGCCTGCAGGCGTGTTCGATGCAGTTCGTACTTCATAAAGTCGATCGCCAGTCCCGAAAAGACCAACATCGTAACAAGGAAGAAAATGGTCAGAATATACATCGCCCCGTCTTCCTGAGCGACGAACCGCCGCCCACGAGACAAAGGCCCGCGCATTGCTTGCTTCAGTTTACTGCCAGTAGTAGATTTACGCATATTTTTACGCTCCAAAATACGAGCCATCGAACTTCCATTCCGGTTTACGCCATTGCGTCCTACAGGACTCAGTAACCCATTATTAAGCACGGCGACAGACAACAGATTTCCTGTGTCAAAATTAAGGCGCACTCGACAACAATGAAACCAAAAAACGACCTTTGGTCAGGTGTGGCGTTGTTTTTGTTTACTTTTCGAAGGTCAAAACAACATTGAAGCCCCATTGAGTCAACCTGGGAAACAATGCGACATGATATAAATGCGCATGAGCAAATTTGTTATGGGGTGTTACTTTGATCAATTCTTCATAACCTCTGTGCCGTAATGTCGCACGTAGAAACGATTCTGCGGCATCGCAGCAAAGCAAATGCAAAATATGTACAGAGGTACAAAATGTCCCTTACGAATGAGCCGAGTTTTCGAGAATCCGTTGAACTGATGTTCAATCGGGCCGCGTCCCTGATGAACCTGCCTTCTGGTTTGGAAGAGAAGATCCGCGTCTGTAACGCGACCTATACGGTCAGGTTCGGCGTCCGATTGCGAGGCGAGATCAAGACGTTTACCGGCTATCGCTCTGTCCATTCAGAGCATATGGAGCCTGTGAAGGGCGGCATCCGCTATGCGGTTGCCGTCGATCAGGACGAGGTCGAGGCGCTGGCCGCGCTCATGACGTTCAAATGCGCGCTGGTCGAGACCCCGTTTGGCGGCTCGAAAGGCGGACTGTGTATCAACCCGCGCGAATATGAAGAGCACGAACTGGAACTGATCACCCGCCGTTT
The DNA here is from genome assembly GCF_007004645.1 of Aliiroseovarius halocynthiae. GTDB lineage: Bacteria > Pseudomonadota > Alphaproteobacteria > Rhodobacterales > Rhodobacteraceae > Aliiroseovarius > Aliiroseovarius halocynthiae. The sequence continues at coordinate 1,536,417 of NZ_ML660019.1, forward strand.
CGCGTATGAATTGGCCAAGCGGGACCTGATCAATCCATCGCAAAACGTCCCTGCCCCCGATATGGGCACCGGCGAACGCGAGATGGCCTGGATCGCCGACCAATATGCTCGCATGAATACAACCGACATCAACGCACGAGCCTGTGTGACCGGCAAGCCGCCCCATGCGGGCGGGATCGCCGGGCGTGTGGAAGCCACCGGGCGCGGCGTGCAATATGCCCTGCGCGAGTTCTTCCGCCACCCAGAAGACATCAAGATCGCCAAACTGGATGGCAAGCTGAAAGACAAACGCGTTGTCGTGCAGGGTCTGGGCAATGTAGGCTATCACGCTGCCAAGTTTCTGTCGGAAGAAGATGGCTCTAAGATCATTGGCATCATCGAGCGTGACGGAGCGCTGTTTGACGAAAAAGGCCTTGATGTCGAGGCAGTGCACCAATGGATCGCAGGCCATGGTGGCGTCAAGGGTTTTGCCGATGCGCAGTATGTTGAAGACGGTACAGAACTACTGGAAGTGGACTGCGATATCCTAATCCCGGCCGCGCTTGAAGGTGTGATCAACCTAAGCAATGCCGATCGCATCAAAGCTCCGCTGATTATCGAAGCCGCGAATGGCCCAATCACCTCGGGTGCGGACAAGGTCTTGCGCGACATGGGCACGGTGATCATTCCCGATCTCTATGCAAACGCAGGCGGTGTGACCGTGTCGTATTTCGAATGGGTCAAAAACCTAAGCCACATCCGTTTTGGCCGCATGCAGCGTCGTCAGGAAGAGGCACGTCACCAATTGGTTGTCGACGAGCTGGAGCGTCTGGATCGGTATCTGGGGGATGCCTGGTCGATGACACCAGCATTCAAGGATAAATACCTGCGCGGCGCTGATGAGCTGGAGCTGGTGCGCTCGGGTCTGGATGACACGATGCGCACAGCGTATCAGGCCATGCGCGAAGTCTGGCATTCCCGCGAGGATGTGGATGACTTGCGGATGGCGGCCTATATCGTGGCAATCGACCGCGTATCTGCCAGCTATCGCGCCAAGGGCCTCTGATCAAAGCGAAAAGTCGGAATTGGCTGCCCAAGCGGACGGCCAATTTTCCATTTAGCATCAATTTATTAAGGTCCGCTATTGACGCAAAAGCTCAACCCGTCCTGCATCCTCCATCACCCAATACTGTAACGCCTCGCGGATCCCTCTCGCAGCATCTGCCCGCCACGCACGCGACGTCAGGCGTTTACGATCACGTTCGGACGACAGAAAGCCCAGTTCAATTAGAACTGACGGAATATCTGCGGCCTTCAAAACTGAAAACCCAGCTTGCAAACGCGGTGTCTTATAGGTAGAGCCGGTCGCGCTGTGGATGCCCTCAACGATACTATCTGCCAAAGCATCCGTCCGCGGTGCCGTGTCTGCCCGCGCCAGATCCATCAGGACCAATGCGACGGCGTCGTCTTGTTGGGACAAGTCAACCCCGGCCAGAATATCACCCCTGTCATGTCGCTCTGCCAGCTTGCGCGACGCCTCGTCCGACGCCTCGTCTGACAAGGTATAAACACTGGCTCCGGTCGCTCGCCCCTGCGCCAAGGCATCCGCATGCAGAGACAGGAACACATCTGCACCCGCACGACGCGCGATGGTGACACGTTCCTCCAGAGGAACAAACTTATCCTCATCACGGGTGAGAACCACATCGAAGCCCCCTGCCCGCAACAGCTCCTCCTTCAGTTCGCGCGCGAAACTCATCATCAGATGCGCCTCGACCACACCGCCTCGTTCCGCACCTGGATCAATCCCGCCATGCCCCGGATCCAATACCACGGTTACGTTCCCATTTTCTTGTTCACGCCCCTTTGGTGATGGCATCGGTCGCGCAGGCAGGTCGAACAACGCATCTTTTGGCGCTCCTGCTGCCGCTGCGAATTCCGCCTCAGACGTCGCGGTCAGCTCGATCCGCAACCGAGCGGATTCGACACGCTGACTTACCGATACTGCGCGATCTTGCGTTTTCAGCCCGGCCGACATCACCTGCATGGGGCCCTTCATTTCAAAGACAATCCGCGTCCATCCGGGGCGAAAAAGGCCGGCACGAATATCTGTGAACCACTCAACTTTGGTAAGGAGAGACGGAACATCGATGCCTTGCCAATCCAACTCAGAAAAATCGACGACCAATCGTTTGGGGTTGTCCAATGTGAAGAAACGCCACGGCACAGCCCGCGTCATCGGAATCTCAATCGCGGCGCCGCGCCACCGATCCAATATCTCGACTCCGTCTCCGGCTAGATATGCTAACCCGCTCAACTGTGCCGACGATTGTGGAACTGCAACTACTGTCGACCTGCTTGGCGCTTCAGAGGGGCGAGAAACTACTGAAGCGCGCGACGCCGCCACCTCGGGACGTGGCTTGGGCGAGACCGATCGTACAGGCGCAAGTTCGCTGGCCACCGCCGTGATCGGCAGAAGCGCAAAGACGCAGCCCGTGACCCATCTTTTTCCCCAGCCCCCGAGCATTCCTACGGCCATATGTCCTGACTTCTTGTTGGCTCTGACATTACTGGGCTCAGCTCACTGAGCGGCTCGGCCTTGCGCGACAAGATGCTGCATCTGATCCAGCTCCATAAACCCACGCGCCATTGTGTCATTCATGACAAAGGCAGGTGTGCCAGAGATCTGCAGCCGCTGACCCAAAGCACGGTTTTCGGCCAGAATACGTTCAACTTCGGGTGCATTCATCCCCGCAGCGATTGCTGCGCCGTCCAGCTCCAATTCGTTTGCGATCTCGATCAACCGCTGCTCGGTCAGGGTGCCGCGCACCGAGATCAGTTCGTCATGCAGCTTGCCATAGGCCGCTTCCCCGAATTGCTGTTGGGCCGATAAGGCGAATTGCGCCGACATCAAGCTGGCTTCGCTTAGGATTGGAAACTCTTTTAAAATCAAACGGATATTACCGTCCTCTGCCAAGAGATCCTGCAGTACATCATAGGCTTTGCGACAATAGCCACATTGGTAGTCCACAAACTCGACGATGGTATAGTCCCCATCCGGATTACCAGCTACATGCGAATAGCCGTCGCTAAACAGCGCATTGGCATTTACCGCGACAAGATCTTTGTCCTCTTGAACCTGTGCCTGTGCCTGCCGCTGCTCCAAAACGCCGATTGCTTCCATCAGCACCTCAGGATTCTCCAACAGATAGGCGCGCACCTCGTCACGAAAAGCGTTGCGCTCGTCTTCGGTCAGCGCCTCCAAATCCAGCGCGGATGCAGGCAGAGCTGTCGCCAAGCCTAGAACTGCTGTCAAAGTGGCAAGGCGCAGGGCGCGAGGCAAAGCAAATGTCATCTGGATGATGTTTCCCGTTTGGTCGCCCAGAAGGCGGTAAAAGATTTCGTTAAACAGGATGTACGCTAAACAGGTCGCGCTGCCAACCATCGCATATCGCTGCATCGCGCTAATCGGTGCATTCTGGCGCATTGACTTCCAGTGCCGCGAAAGGCAGGCAATGGGCGAAGTCCTTGGGGTACTAGCCTGCCTCTGGATCAGGTTGCAGAGGCACTCAGCGCCAATTACCGCACAGAAGTTGGGGGAAACAGTATGAAAGCATCTGACCGGGGTAAGGTGGATCCGTTCATCGTTATGGATGTCATGGAAGCCGCCCGCGCCGCCGAAGCATCGGGCCGCCACATCATTCATATGGAGGTCGGTCAGCCGTCCAGCCCCGCCCCCGAACGCGCACGTTCAGCCCTGACACGCGCGATGGGCGATGATGCGCTGGGATACACTGTTGCCCTGGGCCTTCCCGAACTTCGAGAAGGCATCGCAAAGCTTTATAAAGATTGGTATAATTTAGATCTCAACCCTGAACGCGTCGTGGTGACGCCCGGCAGTTCGGGGGCGTTCATTCTGGCCTTCACGGCCTTGTTCAACGCAGGTGACAAAGTGGGGCTGGGCGAGCCGGGATACCCGTCCTATCGCCAGATCCTGAAGGCGCTGAATTTGACGCCGGTCGGGCTGCAAACCAAGCCCGAGAACCGCCTGCAACCGGTGCCGTCAGACATTCCCGACGGATTGGCTGGATTGATCACTGCTTCACCCGCGAACCCGTCGGGCACCATGCTGGACCACGCCGCCCTTCAAGCCCTGATCGAGACCTGCCGTGCCAAAGACACCAGCTTCATCGCGGACGAGATCTATCACGGCTTGCAGTACGAAGGACGCGCCGTTTCAGCGCTGGAAGTGTCCGATGACATCTATGTGATCAACAGCTTTTCCAAGTATTTCTCGATGACCGGCTGGCGCGTTGGCTGGATGGTCGTGCCCGAGGATCACATTCGCATCATCGAACGCCTCGCCCAGAACATGTTCATCTGCCCGCCCCATGCCAGCCAGATCGCCGCACTAGCCGCATTGGATGCCCGTGACGAGCTTGACGCCAATCTTGCCACTTATCGTACCAACCGAAGGCTGATGCTGGACGAGCTTCCAAAAGCCGGGTTTGATAAAATTGCTCCGCCAGATGGCGCCTTCTATATCTACGCTGATATCAGCGCTTATACGAATGACAGTCGCGCCTTTGCCAAAAAGATCCTTGATCAGGCCGGTGTGGCCGTGACCCCAGGCATGGATTTTGACCCTGTGCGTGGACACCAGACGCTGCGGTTTTCCTATGCCCGTTCGACCGAGGATATACGCGAAGGTTTGGCGCGGCTGAGTCGTTTTATGAACGATCGGCAGCCCCAAAATATCTCGCAAAAATCGTAAACTTTTGACGGTATCACCACCCTTGGTTTATCAGTGGTCAACAATGAGGGGATTCCGCCAAGACTTTCCCCCAAAAGGTACTGAAAACCATGCATATTTGCCTTGAATTTGACGTATTTAAATTGTCTTTATCGATTAGTTTTACGTTGGGTGAACTAAAGGCCGATAGCGTGACTTGGGGAACGCAGTAGAAGAGATTTCCGATCGGCCGAAAGGGAAATGTACGAGTGGGAAGTGCCCGGTTGGTGGAGCCGGCGCAGTGGTATGTAGCGAGTAAGATAATTTTGGGGAAAATATCATGGCGACATTAGACAATGCCATTTGGCTGACGGGTACCAGTGGTGAGGCTGAGAACGGAAGCACGGTCATCTCTGACGGTGCGAATGACACGACCGTAACGGCATCTTTCACTGGCGACTGGGCTCCTGTCACGAATGGTGGCAGTACGATCGCAGACTTTGGTGGAAAATTCATCTCGTCGCAGAATACGGCGAATTACGAGTTTTCCAGCCCTATCGAGAACGTGTCATTTGATTTCCAACACGTGAATTCAAGTGGCTCGGCTAACGACGATTCCTGGACCATTCGTGCCTATGATGAAAATGGCGACCTCATCGACAGTGACGATATTGTCGCGTCCATCAGTGGACTTGATCAAGACACGGTAACGGTCAATCCAGATGGCTCGGTCACCATCGAAGCCGAAGGCAGTGCCGTCAATGATGTCTCCTTCAATTACACTGGTGGCTTTGTCTCTGAGATCAACCTGACATTCGAACCAGGCGACGACGCCTCTATCACCGGCGGCTCCGGCATTTCGGATTTGACGTTCGATATTGCACCGGACCTTGACGGTGACAACGTCCCCGACGCGATCGACATTGACGTGGATGGCGATGGCATCCTGAACGAAGATGAAGGCGCCGGCGACACAACGTTGACCGTCACGTTCGACGGTGATTTCTACTCGGGCTCCGAAAACTCGTGGGAGATTTTGGACGAGAATGGAAATGTCGTCGCATCAGGCGACGTCACATCTTCGGGCGTTGAAACGTGGGATGTTTCAGTTCCGCCGGGCTCCAACTACACGTTCAAAGTGGTTGATACCTTTGGCGATGGTTTGGGCTGGACAAGCGGCGACTCAAACTCGGATGCTGGTTTCTCGTTGTCTATTGGCGGCACAACGGTGCTCGACAATGGTGGCAATCCCATCAGCAGCACGGGATATGAAGACTTCGGAAGCGAGACGTCGTTCACGTTCGATCTTGATCCGCTAGATACAGACGGTGATGGAGTTGCCGACTATCTGGATCTGGACAGCGACAATGACGGCATTTTGGACAATGTCGAGGCACAAACCTCGACCGGCGATGTCGCCCCGACGGGCGTGGACAGCGATGGCGACGGTCTGGACGACGCCTATGACGCGACGCCAACAACAGGTGCTGTGGGATCGAACGGACTGTCCCCGGAAGACACGGACAATGATGGCGTAGACGACTATCTGGATCTGGACAGTGATAATGACGGTATCACGGATAACGTCGAGGCGCAGACCAGCACAGGTTATGTCGCTCCGACGGGCATCGATACAGATGGCGACGGAATTGACGACGCTTATGACGCGACCCCCACGACTGGATTGGCAGGCTCTAACGGCCTGACCCCGGAAGACACGGATGGGGACGACACGGAAGACTACCGCGACACGGACAGTGACGGTGATGGTATTTCCGACACGGATGAGGCCGGGCATGGTGTCGACCAAGCCGCCATTGACGCATCTGGTGATGCAGATGGCGACGGCATCAAAGACGTTGTCGATGACGTGGATGGTTGGGATGTCAACGACGATGATGTTGACGGTTCAGGCAATATCACCTTGGACGATACCGATGGGGACGCGGGCTCTGGCGGCGATTTCGACTATCGCGATGTGATCTGCTTTACGACGAACAGTCTGATCCTGACCGATCGTGGCGAGCGTCCCGTACAAGATTTGCGGGTCGGCGATATGGTCGTCACACGCGACCACGGTCTGCAGCCCATTCGCTGGACTGGCCGAAAAACCACGATTGGAGCAGGCCGTCTTGCCCCGGTCCGCATTCAGGCGGGAACATTTGGCAATCACAGCGATCTGATCGTGTCACCTCAGCACCGTATGGTGTATGAAGGACCGCAAGCGAACCTTTTGTTCGCCCAGCCCGAGGTCATGATCCCTGCCGTACATCTGCTGCATAGCGGAAGCGCCAAACAGACCGAGATGGAGCAGGTTACCTATTTCCATATCATGTTTGATGCGCATCAGGTGATCTTCGCCAACGGAGCAGCAACCGAAAGCTTCCACCCCGGCCACCAAGGCCTGAGCGCGGTACATGATGCCGCACGGGACGAGCTGTTCACCCTGTTCCCGGAATTGCGCAGCGAACCGCGCCAGTACGGAGACACGGCGCGCATGGTTCTGAAGGGCTATGAAGCACGCGTGCTGGACCTGACACGCTAAACTTCGCGTCACGTTTTGCAAAAGGGCCCCAGATTTCTGGGGCCCTTTTGCGTTCAGGAAATCCCGTTGGCTCGCTGAACCGCACGAAGGTATTTCACGATCTCAGCCATCTCGGCGCGGGTGATCCCGTTTACCGGCGGCATGTTGCCAAAGGTCCAATGATGCGCACGTACGCCGATCTCGGCTGCGCGGAAGAACGCAGCGTCCCCGTGATGCGAGGGTTCATAGATCTTATGGATCAGCGGCGGACCAGCCCCATCCAATCCCCCCGCTGACGGTCCATGACAGGCCGCACATTTCGCCGTGAACGCGCGGGCGCCAATCGTGTAGTCACCCCCCAGTTCGGGCAATGCTACCTGCACCATCTCGGTCGGTATGGTCGCAGATTGGACTGCACTGCCTGTCTGTTTGGTTCCAGACGCGTCGGGATCGGGGGACGCCCCCAACCCAATCCAAACCACCACGGCAATTCCGGCAAGTGCTGCCGCACCATAAAAATACGCTGGCCTCATCCTGATTATATCCCCGTCGAACTGTCATCTGACACAGCGATACGGGTTCCCGTAGGGGGAAGGTCAACGGCGCAGCAGGGCAAATTGGCTTGGTCACACGGAAGTGATCACGCGGGCCTGTCTGCGGCCCAGGCCCGAACCGCATCGCCAAACGCCGTGAACAACACGCGCGAGACGGGATCCTCGGCCGCCTGATACTCGGGATGCCATTGCACCGACAGCGTAAAACCCGGTGCATCTTTGATCACAATCGCTTCGGGCGTGCCGTCATCGGCGTGACCTTCAATAATCACCCGGGGGCCTGACGTCTTGATCCCCTGCCCGTGCAACGTGTTGGTCCGCACGCTTTCCCCCAGCAAATCGCAGAACACGCCGCCCTTGTCGAAATGCACGTCATGGCGAATGGCAAACTTTTCTTCCAGCGTTCCATCCGGCGGCATACGGTGGTTCATCCGTCCCGGAAGCTCACGAATTTCAGGGTACAGCGAACCGCCCATGGCCACGTTGACTTCTTGAAAGCCGCGACAGATCCCGAAAAACGGCTGGCCCCGATCCACGCATGCACGGATCAACGGCAGTGTGATGGCATCACGGCAGCGGTCGAATTCTCCATGCGCTTCGGTTTCATCTTCGCCATATTCTGCTGGGTGGACGTTGGGGCGCCCGCCGGTGAACAGAAACCCGTCGCAGGTCTCTAGCAGCTCGTCCACCGTGACAAACCGCGGATCAGTTGGGACGATCAGGGGCAAACAGCCCGCCACCTGTGCCACCGCCTCGGAATTCATGGTGCCGCCCGCATGGGTCGGATAGTTGTCATTCAACAAATAGGAGTTGCCGATAATGCCGACGATTGGGCGTTTCATGTATGCTCCGACGCTTTTGATATATTCATTTCCCGGAACGTAAAACAGCGCAAAGGGAAGTTCAAACCCCTTGCGCTGCGTCTTGTTCACACGTGATCAGCGGTGATCAACCGTCTGCAATCAGCCCCACCGCATGGATGCCCGCAGTGCCCGCAGCCAGATCGTTTTCCGACGTGTCCCCAGTCACCCCGACCGCCCCGATCACGTCGCCTGCATCATTGCGCACCAAAATGCCGCCCGGCACCGGCACCAACTTGCCATCATAGGCCGCCCCTGCGGCCGCGACGAAATAGGCCTGTACCTCGGCCCGATCGCGTTGCGCCGTCCCGCCGATCCCAAGCATGACCGAGCCATAGGCCTTGCCGCGTGCGATCTCGAACCGACCCGGAGGTGCCCCATCCGCACGCTCAAAGGCCTGCACATGCCCACCGGAATCAACAACAACCACGGACAGCGGCTTCATACCTTTTTCGCGTCCATAGGCCATCGTATCGTGAATGATAACGCGGGCTGCGTCCAAAGTGATACGGTTCATTTCGTCCCTCAAGCCTCTGATTTCTTTTCCAAACGCCGCGCATGCAGCACGGGTTCAGTATAGCCTGACGGTTGCACACGTCCCTTGAACACAAGGTCGCAGGCGGCCTGAAATGCAACACCATCATAGCCGGGCGCCATGGGCAGATAATCGGGATCACCTTCGTTCTGTGCGTCAACCTTTACCGCCATCTTGCGCAGGGCTGACATAACCTCGTCTTGGTGCACCACGCCGTGGTGCAGCCAATTGGCCAGCGCCTGCGAGGAAATCCGACAGGTTGCGCGGTCTTCCATCAGGCCCACATCGTGAATGTCGGGCACTTTCGAACAGCCAACACCTGCGTCAACCCAGCGGACCACATAGCCCAGAATGCCTTGGGCATTGTTTTCAATCTCTTCACGGATCTCGGCTTCGGACCAGTTCACACCGGTGGCGACCGGGATCGTCAGAAGATCGTCCAACGTTCCCCGCGCCCCGCCTTCCAGCAGCTCGTCTTGGCGCGCCAGAACATCCACTTGGTGATAATGTGTAGCATGCAAGGTCGCGGCGGTGGGGCTTGGCACCCAAGCACAGGTTGCGCCTGCCATCGGATGGCCGATCTTCTGTTCCAGCATGTCCGCCATCCGATCCGGCGCGGCCCACATGCCTTTGCCGATCTGTGCCCGGCCTTTCAGCCCACAGGCCAGACCAATGTCGACATTGCGATCCTCGTAAGACGCAATCCACGGCGCATTCTTCATGTCCCCCTTGCGGATCATTGGCCCCGCTTCCATCGACGAATGGATTTCGTCCCCCGTCCGGTCAAGGAAACCTGTATTGATAAAGGCCACGCGGTGTTTGGCAGCGCGGATGCATTCCTTCAAGTTCACCGAGGTGCGGCGCTCTTCATCCATAATGCCCAACTTTACGGTGTAGCGCGGCAATCCCAAAAGAGTTTCAACGCGGTCGAAGATCTGATCCGAGAAGGCGACTTCCTCGGGGCCGTGCATCTTAGGCTTCACCACGTAGACCGAGCCTGTGACCGAATTCCCGCCTTCGCGCTTCAGATCATGCATGGCACACAGCGTGGTGATCACAGCATCCATCAACCCCTCGGGCACTTCTGACCCATCGGGCAGCAGGATCGCCGGATTGGTCATCAGATGCCCGACATTGCGCACCAACATCAGGGCGCGGCCCTTCACAGTCACCTCGCCGTCCGGGCCGTCAAATGTCAGGTCGTCATTCAATTTGCGGGTAAAAGTCTTGCCGCCTTTGCTAACCTCTTCGGTCAGCGAACCATCCATCAATCCCAGCCAGTTGGAATAGGCCAGCACTTTGTCTTCAGCATCAACGGCGGCAACGCTGTCTTCGCAATCCATAATTGCCGACAATGCGCTTTCCAGCCGCACATCAGACAAACCAAGGGGATCCGAGGCGCCGATCTCGGTCGTGTCATCAAAGTCAAGAATGATCTTCAAGCCATTGCTTTCATAGAAGAACAACGTATTACGACCGCCCAGAAACTGCCCCGGATTGGCCAGCGTCGGGGGTGTCATTCCAATGCGCATTGCCTCGGCCCAACTGCCATTGGCCAGCGGCAAAACCCCATCAAGGAAGCTTTTGGCGGCTGCGATCACCCGCGCACCACGCGCCGGATCATACCCCTTGCCCGTTGGCAGATCGCCCAAGGCGTCCGAACCATAAAGCGCGTCATACAGGCTTCCCCAGCGTGCATTCGCCGCGTTCAGCGCATAGCGCGCATTCATAATCGGCACCACCAGTTGCGGGCCGGGAATTGAGGCGATCTCGGGGTCCGTGTTTTGCGTCTCGATCGAAAAATCCGGCCCTTCCGGAACAAGATATCCAATCTCTTCCAAGAATGCGCTATATGCGGCTGCATCATGTGGCTGACCAGCGCGGGCTTTGTGCCAATCGTCCAGTTGGGTTTGAATCTGGGTGCGTTTCTCAAGCAGTGCACGGTTGACCGGTGTCAGATCAGCCAGAATTTCCGCAAAGCCCTTCCAGAAATCATCATATCTTAGCGCGGTCCCAGCCAGCGCACGAGTTTCCAGAAAACGGCCCAGTTCGCGATGAACCTGAAGCCCTGCCCGTTCGATATAGTCGCTCATCCCGACCCCTTTCTTGAAACTTTTGTCCGGGCAAGAGTTTCCGATAAGAAACAGATGCGCAAGTATGTTTATTTTGACGTCGGTTAAGCTGAGCCTAACCGCACTGACGCCAGTTCCCGCCACCCGGGCTTGCAGCCCTGCGACTGTGCGCATAGGTTTCTGGCCTGGACACATCCCTGAAGGACATCCCATGAAAGACGCTGCCCCCCAACCGATCTATCTGGCCGACTATACGCCCCCCGCATACTTGATCGACGGGGTCGAGCTGGAGTTTCATCTGCACCCGACAGCCACGCGGGTCGTGTCGAAAATCCGTTTCACACCGAACCCCAAAGCAGTCAGCCGAGATTTTTTCCTGCATGGCGAAGGCCTTACCCTGATCCGCGCCGCGATTGATGGCACCGATATTACCCCCGATCTGGTCGAGGGGGGATTGAAAGCCGATGTCCCAGACGCGCCGTTTCTGTGGGAAGCCGAGGTCGAAATCAGCCCCGAAACCAACACGGCGCTGGAAGGGCTTTACATGTCGAATGGCATGTATTGCACCCAATGCGAGGCCGAAGGCTTTCGCCGCATCACCTATTACCCGGACCGCCCCGATGTGATGGCCCCGTTCAAGGTGCGCATCGAAGGTCGTGAACCGGTGATGCTGTCCAATGGCAACCCGATCGCGTCGGGTGAAGGTTGGGCCGAATGGGATGACCCATGGCCAAAGCCCGCCTATCTGTTCGCGCTTGTCGCGGGCGATCTGGTTGCCCGCGATGACAGCTTCACCACCATGTCCGGCAAAGATGTGGGCCTGAAACTTTGGGTGCGTCCGGGTGACGAAGGCAAGACCGCGTTTGGCATGCAGGCGCTGAAGGATTCGATGAAATGGGATGAAGAGGTTTACGGCCGCGAGTACGATCTGGACATCTTCCAGATCGTCGCCGTCAGTGACTTCAACATGGGCGCGATGGAAAACAAGGGGTTGAATATCTTCAACACCTCGGCGGTGCTGGCCAGCCCTGAAACCTCGACCGATGCAAATTTCGAGCGGATCGAAGCCATCATTGCCCATGAATATTTCCACAACTGGACAGGCAACCGGATCACCTGCCGCGACTGGTTCCAGCTGAGCCTGAAGGAAGGGCTGACCGTATTCCGCGACCAGCAATTCTCGGGCGATATGCGGTCGAAAGCGGTGTGCCGTATTAATGATGTGTCAGCACTGCGCGGGCGGCAATTCCGCGAGGACAATGGCCCGCTGGCGCACCAAGTGCAGCCTGACAGCTTTGTCGAGATCAACAATTTCTACACGGCTACCATCTATGAAAAAGGGGCCGAGCTGATCCGCATGTTGCGGGTTCTGGTTGGTGATGATGCCTATGACAAAGCGCTGGATCTGTATTTCACCCGTCACGACGGCGAGGCCGCCACGATCGAGGATTGGGTCAAGGTCTTTGAGGACAGCACCAGGCGCGATCTGACGCAGTTCCGCCGCTGGTACAAACAGGCCGGCACCCCGCGTGTTGCTGTGTCCGAGGATTGGGCCGACGGCACCTATACGATGACGTTCAAGCAGTCGACGCCCCCCACCCCGGGTCAGGACGAAAAACTGCCGCAGCACATCCCGCTGGCCGTTGGTCTTCTGGGCCCCAATGGGGACGAGGTTCTGCCCACGCAGATCCTTGAAATGACCGAGGCAGAACAGAGCTTCACCTTCGAGGGGCTGGCGGCCAAGCCCGTGCCCTCGATCCTGCGCCACTTCTCGGCCCCGGTGATCCTTGAACGCGACAGCACCGCACAGGAACGCGCATTCCTGCTCGCACATGACACGGACCCGTTCAACAAGTGGGAAGCTGGCCGGACGTTGGCCAAGGACGTGCTGGTTGCCCTGATCACCGGCGAGGACGCGCCGCTCGAGGACTATCTAAGCGCCATCACCGTAATGCTGCGCGACGACAGCCTTGACCCCGCCTTCCGCGCGTTGACGCTGGGCCTGCCCAGTCAGGATGATCTGGCGCAAACGCTGTTTGATGCGGGCCTGACACCGGATCCGATGAAGATCTACCGTGCGCAGCAAACGCTTAAACAAGCGATGGCCGAGCATCTTCAGGATCTACTGCCGCGCCTGATGGCAGACATGGATGTGACCGAGCCGTTCCAGCCGAATGCCGAGCAAGCAGGCAAACGCGCGCTGGGTCTTGGTCTTCTGAACCTCTTGAACCGTCTGGATGGTGGCGCGGCAGCGCAGGCGCTTTACGATCGCGCAGATAATATGACGCTTCGTCTGGGCGCTTTGGGTGATCTTCTGCAAGCCCAGAAAGGCGACGCGGCACTGGCGGATTTTCGGGCACAGTTTGAAACGGACGAGTTGGTGATGGACAAGTGGTTTGCGATGCAAGTCACCCATTCCGCCCCGGAAGACACTGCCCAGATCGTCGCCAAACTGACCGAAGACAGCGCCTTCAACTGGAAAAACCCCAACCGCTTCCGCGCCGTCTTTGGTGCCTTCATCATGAACCCGGCCGGTTTCCACAATGCCTCGGGCGAGGGTTATAAACTGTTTGCCGATTGGTTGATCAAACTGGACCCGGTGAACCCGCAGATCGCCGCGCGCATGTCATCAGGGTTTGAGACGTGGCGGCGCTATGATGCGGATCGTCAGGGCATGATGAAAACCCAGATCGAACGGGTTCTGGCGACCGAAGGACTAAGCCGTGACAGTCAGGAAATGCTGGGCCGCATCCTGAACGGTTAACCCTTTACAAATCATTCAATATTCGCTCAATCTTCGAGCGAATATTGAAGCAAGGGATTCATCTATGCCCATTCTAGGCTTGCTTGGCACGCTGATTGTCGCCGGAATTTTCTGGTATGTCCGAAATCGCGGGGCTGTCGGGACTGTTGAAGATGTCGTTGAACTGGCTGGCGAGGCGCGGCGCGCGCCCCGTCGCATGCGCTTCAAACGGCAGGCCAACATCCACCCGGTGCAGCAATGCGAACATCCGGACGAGCTGGTCGCCGCTTATGCGGCCGCCTTCATGGAAATGGATGGGCTACCCAGTCGGGACGCGCAACAGGCCAGCGTCGCCAGCCTGAGCCGCCTCTACAACACAACCCTGCAAGACGCGGAAGAGCTACAAGCCTATGGGCGCTGGTTGATGGCTGAGTGCGGCACGCCCGAGCAGGCCATCGCGCGTCTTGGCAAGCGCCTGTACAAACTTGATGGCAGCGGATCGTTTAACAACCTGATGTCTGTAGTTTCAGACATCACGACAGCCAGTGGCGGTTTAAGCGCGCGCCAGAAAGAGGCGCTTGGTCAAATCCAATCGGACTTCCGCATCCAATAAGGACATAGACATAAGAGAAGGGCGGGAAATACTCCCGCCCTTCTCTTTTCACACCGACCCTAGGGCCGTTGTATTCAATATTCCGCCAGCGCTTAGCTGGTTGTGCAATAGTTCTGTTCGCGCACCCATGCACGCATTTGCTCGCGCTTACGCTTGGAATGGAATGGCCCCCAATCAGCGGCCACGCCCTTCATCCCACGCGATACCACGTTGTCACGCGGCACAGTCACGGACATAATCCGAACAGCACAGCTGAGGTTCATTTCACCGTTTTTCAGTGCCTCGCCCGAGCGCGCCTCGCAGCCATATCCGCGAGCGGTCGCAGGTAGGATTTGCACCAGCCCATACCATTTTCCACCGCCACCTACGGCGGTCTGACGCCATGTGCTTTCATAAAATGACAGTGACGACAGAAGCCCAGCCCAGAACGCATTGCGCCCGGCGGTATCCTGATTTTCGTAATCCGGGCACCATTCCCCGATATCAGATGGCACACTTTGCGACAAAGCCGCACCATGGTTTTCCAAAGCCGCAATAGTCGCTTCGGTCCAGGCTTTGGCATGAGGCTTCTCATCCCACTGCATCGTCAATACCGGCTGACGTGGTGCGCTTGTGCCATAAAAACCTTCGGCCATAGCGGTTTCAGACAGCATTACTGCTGCCACAAGGCCCATAGTGATCCGTTTCATTTTTCCCACCTACATCGGTTGCAGACGTTCCCCGGCGTCCGATCAGCGCCAGATAAGGCGCTTACTTGCGTTCTGCAACCCCTAGATTGCGGCACCGCAGCAATAAGCCAAAAATTGCTGATATACCTTTAACGCAGAGCTGCCATGCATCGCACCAACCTCAGCTCCCTGAATATCGCGACCGACCTGACCCGCTTGCGCCGCGCCTGCCCTCTTGCCCCTGCCCGTCACCTCAACTAGAACCCGGTCAGGTTTTGACACTTGGGAAAACACACATGCTTGATCATCTCGCCTATGAAAGCCCGCAGCCGAAAGTGATTGCTGGGGCGAAGGACGACTGGGAACTGGTCATTGGGATGGAAATCCACGCGCAGGTCAGCTCGAACGCGAAGCTGTTTTCGGGCGCGTCGACCAAGTTTGGGGCGGAACCCAATTCAAACGTGGCCTTCGTGGACAGTGCCATGCCGGGCATGCTGCCTGTGATCAATGAATTCTGTGTCGAGCAAGCCGTGCGCACGGGTCTGGGCCTGAAGGCGGATATCAACCTGTTCTCGGCCTTTGACCGCAAGAACTATTTCTATCCGGACCTGCCGCAGGGCTATCAGATCTCGCAACTCTATCACCCCATCGTGGGTGAAGGCGAAGTGATCGTCGATATGGGGCCGGGTGTCGCGCGCAAAGTGCGGATCGAGCGGATCCACCTTGAGCAGGACGCCGGTAAATCCGTGCACGACATGGACCCGAACATGTCCTTCGTTGATCTGAACCGTACGGGCGTTGCGCTGATGGAAATCGTCAGCCGCCCCGACATTCGCGGGCCCGAGGAAGCCGCCGCCTACGTCACCAAGATGCGCCAGATCCTGCGTTATCTAGGCACGTGTGATGGCAACATGCAAAATGGCAACCTGCGCGCGGATGTGAACGTGTCCGTCTGCCGCCCCGGGCAGTATGAGAAGTACATGGAGACGCAGGACTTCGGTCATCTGGGCACCCGCTGCGAAATTAAGAACATGAACTCGATGCGCTTCATTCAGGCGGCAATCGACTATGAAGCAAAACGTCAAATCGCCATCCTGGAAGATGGCGGCGAGGTCGTGCAGGAAACCCGCCTGTATGATGCGGATAAGAACGAAACCCGTTCGATGCGCTCGAAGGAAGAAGCACACGACTATCGCTACTTCCCCTGCCCCGATCTGCTTCCGTTAGAGATCGAGCAGGAATGGGTGGACGACATCGCCAAAACCCTGCCCGAACTGCCGGACGAGAAGAAAGCGCGTTTCGTGACCGAGTTTGGTCTGTCGGAATACGACGCCGACGTGCTGACCGCCGAAGCCGAGAACGCTGCCTTCTTTGAAGAAGTGGCCGATGGCAATGACGGCAAGTTGGCCGCGAACTGGGTCATTAACGAGCTGTTCGGCCGCCTGAAGAAAGAAGATCATTCGATCACCGATAGCCCGGTCAGCCCGGCGCAGCTGGGTGGCATCATCAAGCTGATCGCAAAGGGCGACATCTCGGGCAAGATCGCCAAGGATCTGTTCGAAATCGTCTATACCGAAGGCGGCGACCCGGCAGAAATCGTGGAAGCGCGCGGTATGAAGCAGGTCACCGACACCGGCGCCATAGAAGCTGCCGTGGACGAGGTGATCGCCGCCAACCCGGCACAGGTCGAGAAAGCCAAACAGAACCCCAAGCTGGTGGGATTCTTCGTCGGTCAGGTGATGAAAGCCACCGGTGGCAAGGCCAACCCGAAGGCCGTGAACGAAATTGTGACGGCCAAGCTGGGTCTCTGATTTCACACGGAAAAACTCAACCCGAAGACCCCGGCAGGTACTGCGCGGGGTTTTCGCAATTTACGTCAAGCCGCCAAATGCGCGAACAAAACGGTGATGCCATGACCAACCAGACCACAGTGAATACCCCCGGGCGCCGCTCGGAACTTCTGATGCCTGCGGGCAATTTGCGGAAACTGAAGATGGCCGTGCTGTACGGCGCGGACGCGGTGTATTTGGGCACGCCCGATATGTCGCTGCGCACCAAGTCGCAGTTTTCACTGGAAGAGGTGATCGAGGGGGTCGAGTTCTGCCACGCCCATGGTCGCCGCGCCTATCTGACGCTGAACCTGTTCAGCCATAACAAAGATATTCCGAAGCTGGACGAATACATCGACACGGTGCGCAAGGTGAAGCCTGACGGGCTGATCATCGCGGATCCGGGCGTGTTCCAATACGTGCGTACCCGCGCGCCAGAACTGCCCCTGCATATCTCGACCCAGGCTAATGTCTGTTCGTGGTTGTCGGTGAAATTCTGGGAAGATCAGGGCGCGGAACTGGTCGTTCTGGCGCGCGAAGTGTCCTATCCCGAGCTGGTGGAAATTCGTGAAGAATGCCCGGATGTGAAGCTTGAAGCCTTCGTCCACGGCGCCATGTGCATGACCTATTCCGGGCGCTGCCTGCTATCCAATTTCATGGCCGAACGCGGCGCAAACCAAGGCAACTGTGCGAACTCGTGTCGTTGGAACTATGGCGTGCGGATGCGCCTGAAAGACGGCACGATCGAAGATCTGAACATCACCGAAGACAACGCGGATATGTTCGAATTCCTGCTGGAAGAAGGATGCCGCCCCGGTGAATTCATGCCGATCGAGGAAGACGGGCGTGGTTCCTACATCCTGAACTCGCGCGATCTGTGCATCATGCCGAAGCTGGACGAGTATCTGAAAATCGGCGTCGACAGCCTGAAGGTCGAAGGGCGCGGCAAGTCGGAATACTATTGCGCCATCGTCGCCCGCGCCTATCGCATGGCCATCGATGACTACTATGAGGACCCGGAAAACTGGGATCCGAAACCTTACATGCGCGAGCTGGAAGCGGTTGGAAACCGGGGCTATACGCTGGCCTTCCACCACGGTCGCCTGACCAACTATGCCCATGACTACGAACACACAGCCGCACTGGCCCAGTGGGAATATGCAGGCGTCGTGACCGATGTGACCGAGGACGCGTTCCTGGTCGAAGTAAAGAACAAGCTGGAAGCAGGTGAGGTGCTGGAATTCATCTCACCCATCGCGCGCGACACCGTTCTGCTGCGGATGTATGAGTTCGAGGACTACCACAAGGGTGACATCAAAGAGGTCGTCCATGGCAGCACCAAGACTACAATCCGCGTCCCTTTCGCGCTGTTCGATCACGAGGATCTGGACGATCTGAAAGCCCGCTTCCCGGCCTTCACTGTCTTGCGCAAGGAAAAGGCGCTGACAGACGAACAGTGGAAACGCATCCGCTTTGATAAGCTGACGCAAGGGCTTGAAATGTCGGAAAAAGAGAACCCTAAAGCCTATGAAAAGCGCCGCGATGATCTGGCCGATGCGATTGCTGCGGATGGTCGAGAAACGCGTTTGAAGACCAATCGCGTGGGGACTGATGGCTGCTGTGGTAAAGGCTGCAATGGTTGCCTGATCTTCTGGGAAGACGACCAATACGCCCGTGCCCGCGAGGTGCTTCTGAAGCGCAAACAGGGCGAACAGTTGTCACGCGCCGAAGCAACGGCCCTGAAACAGGACACCCCGCCACGTTTGGTCAGCTAACCCAATCGGGGGATCCCGCCGCTGGGGGTATCCCTCACTTGGCGCTGGGACCACAATCCGTCTATACGGCGTGCAGCCGGACAAACTGAAAAGGTCATCTTATGACGCGTTACGAATACCAAGTGATCCCGGCCCCACGCAAAGGCAAGAAAGCCCGCGGCGTTAAGGGGACCGAGGCCCGTTTTGCCTATGCAATGCAAGAGGCGCTGAACGACGAGGCCGCAGAGGGCTGGGAATATGTGCGCACTGACACGTTGCCCAGCGAAGAGCGCTCGGGCCTGACGGGACGCACCACGATCTATCAGAACCTGCTGGTGTTCCGCCGCCGAGTTGAAGAGCTGTCGGATGATGTCGAATCTGCAGCCGATGCAGCCCCAGCCGAGGCCAAGACGCCAAAAGTCGAGGTCAAGGATGAGGGCGACAACAACGCGCCTACCCTGCCCTCGGCCACGGATGCGAATGAAGCCGGCGACGCCGCCCCCAGCATTGAGCGCGACGACCGCTAACTCGGCGGCGCCTAGCCGGAAATCTCAAGCGCAAGGGCGTGAATCTCGGCCACGAGATCTGCGCCCAGTGCCTTGTGCACAGCGCGGTGACGGTTGATGCGTGTCATATCGGCAAATTCTGGCGCACGAAGGATCACACGAAAATGGCTCTCTCCGCCGTCCTGATACCCCGCATGCCCGCGGTGTTGCTCGCTTTCATCAATGACTTCAAGCAATTCTGGATGAAACGCGGCGGACAGAGCTGCGTGAATTCGTTCAGATCTATTCATTTATTCGCAGTTCCCTCTTCAATCCCGGTGAAAAAGCACTAAACTCTCGGGTCCGAGTCGAAAAGAGAAGATTACGATGTCCAACGATGATCCCTTTGGTTTTGACATGTCCGTCTCGGCGGCGAAAAAACGCAATCCGCGTGGCAAACGTGGCATGTCTGGCGCGTTTGAAACCTCGAAACGTGTCTGTGAGCACCCCGGCTGTAAAGAAGCTGGTCAATACCGCGCGCCCCGCTCGCCCGATCATTTGGACGAGTTCAAGTGGTTCTGCAAAGACCATGTGCGCGAGTATAACTTGAAATGGAATTTCTTCGACGGCGCGACCGAAGAGGAAATGGACGAGCAGATGGAAAAGGATCGCGTGTGGGAGCGTGAGACGAAGCCATTGGGCACCAAGGACGAACAGCGGGCTTGGGCACGTCTTGGCGTGGATGACCCACATCAGGTTCTGGGTGCTAATGCGACGCAGAACCCGGGGAAATCCATCACCGGCACGCGCAAGCTGCCCCCTACGGAACGCCGTGCCATCGATATTCTGGAAGCCAAGGATCACTGGACCAAGGCCGAGATCCGCAAATCCTATAAAAAACTGATCAAAGTGTTGCACCCGGATATGAATGGCGGCGATCGCAGCCAGGAAGATCAGCTGCAGGAGGTTCGCTGGGCGTGGGACCAGATCAAAGAAAGCCGCAGCTTTAAGTGATTCACCTGCTGCACGGCCCAACTGAGGTCTGCAAACAATCAGATTGAAGGCGGGCGCCTTAGCCCCCTTCGTGTCGGAATTTTACCAATTGGTCAGGCCAGACACGCTACGTCATTAGGGCCAGCCTTGCCTTGCGTCACCTTTTCCCCGCGCTTCCCCTTGCACGCGTGATCTTCATCGGGCATCACGTCCATAACAACAGTAATTGGCGCGTAATGGGGCGTGCGACAGAAGGATCCAACACATGGCAGACGGCACTCTGGATATGAACGCGAAACCAACCGAAGACATTTCGGTACGCGAGGTTTTCGGCATTGACAGCGACATGGTTGTAAAAGGCTTTGCCGAGCGCACAAGCCGTGTGCCAGAGATCGACAGCACCTATAAGTTCGATCCGGACACCACGCTGGCCATTCTGGCGGGCTTTTCGCATAATCGCCGCGTGATGGTTCAGGGCTATCACGGGACGGGTAAGTCGACCCATATCGAACAGGTTGCGGCGCGTCTGAACTGGCCCGCCGTGCGCGTGAACCTCGACAGCCACATCAGCCGGATCGACCTGATTGGTAAGGACGCGATCAAGCTGAAAGACGGCATGCAAGTGACCGAGTTCCAGGAAGGCATCCTGCCTTGGGCGCTGCGCAACCCGACTGCGATCGTGTTCGACGAATACGATGCGGGCCGCGCGGACGTGATGTTCGTTATCCAGCGCGTGCTGGAGCATGACGGCAAGCTGACCCTTCTGGACCAGAACGAGGTCATCACCCCCCACCCGTCCTTCCGTCTGTTTGCCACAGCGAACACCGTGGGTCTGGGCGACACGACGGGGCTGTATCACGGCGTGCAGCAGATCAACCAAGCGCAGATGGACCGCTGGTCGCTGGTCGCCACGCTGAACTATCTGTCGCATGACGCGGAAACCAACATCGTGTTGGCGAAAAACCCGTTCCTGAACACCGAAACCGGCCGCCAGACCGTCAGCCAGATGGTCACCGTCGCAGACCTGACCCGCACCGCGTTTATGAATGGCGATCTATCCACAGTGATGAGCCCGCGGACCGTAATCAACTGGGCCCAAAACGCATCGATCTTCCGTTCAGTCGGCTATGCCTTCCGCCTGTCCTTCTTGAACAAGTGTGACGAACTGGAACGCCAGATCGTGGCCGAGTTCTATCAGCGGTGCTTTGACGAGGAGCTGCCGGAGAGCGCGGTGAGTATGAGCCTTGGTTAAGAATTACTCCTATGTACTGCTGATCGGCTTGCTCGGCTTCGGATGCACCAATACTGGAGACAGTGGCGGATGTGACGAATGGTACGAAGTTGAAGTGATCGAAGATGGTCAAGTGGTGTCTCGTGATTATATCTGCGGGCAATACGATCCTGCGTCAACTGATCATTCGGTACTGCCAGACAATGAAGCGGTTGAAGCATCGGACGAGGGAGCACTGCAGAGCAATCCAACGACAGAGCAATCCAGCGCCGACACGTTGGCAGCTGCCCATCCCGAAGCTAAAAACCGCGCTTTCTGACCATGAAAAAACCCACCGACAACCCTGCTGATCCGTTCAAGAAAGCGCTGGCTGAGGCGACGAAGACGCTTGCCGACGAGCCGGAGCTGTCGGTCAGCTTTACGGTGGACCCCTCGGGCGTCAGCCGCGACGCGATGCGCCTGCCTCAGGTCACGCGGCGGATGACCAAGGACGAGGTCTTGTTGGCGCGTGGCACGGCGGATGCCTATGCCATGAAGCTGCGCTATCACGACGACGCGACCCATGCGAAATACGCCCCAGCGGGCAACATGGCGCGGGACATCTATGAAGCGATGGAAACCGCGCGGTGCGAAGCGCTGGGTGCACGCGACATGCCGGGCACGGCGGGCAATATCGACGCCAAGATCGGGCACGAGGCTGACCGCGCAGGCTATGACCAGATCACCGCCGCCGCAGACGCCCCCCTTCCCGTTGCCGCCGGATATTTGATGCGCCATCTAGCGACGGGTCGCGATCTGCCCCCAGCTGCGGACAACGTGATGGGCCTTTGGCGCGACTTCATCGAAGCGCAATGTGGTGAACATCTGGATGACCTGACCAGCGCTTTGCATGATCAGCAAGCGTTCTCGCGTTTTGCGCGCCAGATCATCGAAGATCTGGGTTATGGTGATCAGTTGGGCGATGACCCCGACGCCGAGGATGACGAGACCGAGGACGAAGCCCAGCCCGAAGACGACGAGGCACAGGACGATCCGAATTCGGAACAGTCGCCGGACGAGGAAGAGGCCGAAGCCGATCCCGAACGGTCGCAAGACGAACAGATGGACCCGTCCGAGGCGCAGGTCACTATTGATGACATGGCCGAGGATGACGTTGGCGAAGAGGCAGAAATGCCCGATGCGGACGCGCCGCCTGAGCCGCCGACGCCTCAGCCCGCGTCGGACGCGGACCCGGACTATCTGGTCTATGACAACGCCCATGACGAAGAGGTTATGGCAGAGGATTTGGCAGAACCCGCCGAATTGGAACGCCTGCGCGCCTATCTGGACCAACAGCTTGAGCCGCTGAAGGGCGCCGTAAGCCGTTTGGCCAATAAGCTGCAACGCCGTCTGCAGGCACAACAGAACCGTTCGTGGTTGTTTGACTTGGAAGAAGGCATTCTGGACGCCGGACGTCTGGCCCGAGTGGTGGCGAACCCGACGACGCCGCTGTCCTTCAAGCAAGAAAAAGACACCGAATTCCGCGACACTGTTGTGACGCTGCTTCTGGACAACTCGGGCTCGATGCGCGGACGTCCGATCTCGATCGCAGCGATCTGCGCCGACGTGTTGGCGCGCACGCTGGAACGCTGTCAGGTAAAGGTCGAGGTTCTGGGCTTCACCACCCGTGCGTGGAAAGGCGGGTTGGCGCGTGAAAAATGGCTGGCCGATGGCCGCCCTCAGCAGCCGGGCCGTCTGAACGATCTGCGCCACATCATCTATAAACAGGCCGATGCCCCCATGCGCCGCACGCGGGACAATCTGGGCTTGATGATGAAAGAGGGGCTTTTGAAAGAAAACATCGACGGCGAGGCGTTGGAATGGGCGCATCGCCGGATCGTGGCGCGTCCTGAACAGCGTAAAATCCTGATGGTGATTTCGGATGGTGCGCCGGTGGACGATTCAACGTTGTCCGTTAACCCCGCGAATTATCTGGAAAAACACCTGCGTGACGTGATCGAGATGGTCGAGAAACGCAAACAGGTCGAGCTGCTGGCCATCGGGATCGGGCATGATGTGACCCGCTATTACGAGCGTGCGGTCACGATCACCGATGCGGAACAACTGGCCGGAGCGATCACCGAACAACTGGCGGCGCTGTTTGACAGCGATCCCCGCGCCCGCGCGCGCATCATGGGGATCAAGAAAGCCGTCTGACCCCCTTTTCACCGCGCTCGTTTCGCGGCATGTTGCCCCAACACGCGCCCGCCTTTCGCGGGCGTGTCTTGTTTTCGCCACCCGATTTCGGAGACAGAGATGTTCCAGACCTTCACCACCACCGCAGATCCAAGCAAAGGGGCTGGACGGCTTGAACGTCTGCGCCGCGCAATGGGCATGAAAGGGCTGGACGGGTTCTTTGTTCCCCGTGCGGATGCGCATCAAGGCGAATATGTCGCCGCGTGCGACGCACGACTGGCGTGGCTGACCGGGTTCACCGGCTCGGCCGGGTTCTGCATAGCGCTGACCGATGTGGCTGGGATTTTTGTCGACGGACGCTATCGCGTACAGGTGCGCGAACAGGCAGATATGGCTGCATTCTCTGCCGTAGATTGGCCCGAGGTGCAGCCCGGCGACTGGCTGAAAGACCAGATTTCTGGCAAGGCGCGCATTGGGTTCGACCCATGGCTGCACACCAAATCCGAGATCGAGAAGATCGAGAAAGCGCTGGATGGCACCGGTATCACACTGGTTCCCACGGACAATCTGGTTGATCAGATCTGGGAAGACCGCCCCGCCCCGCCATCCGGGAAGATCGTCGAGCAACCACTTGAATTCGCGGGTCAATCCAGCACCGCAAAGCGCGGAGAACTGGCGGACGAGCTGTTGGCGAAAGGACAAAAGGCCTGCGCCATTACCCTGTCAGACAGCATTGCATGGCTTTTGAACATCCGCGGCGATGACATTCCTTGCATTCCCGTGGTGCAGGGGTTTGCAATCCTCAGCGATGATACCTCGGTCCAGTTTTTCACAACTGAAGGCCGCAATATCGACGCGCGGTTCGATGCGGATGTCACGCTGAACCCAATCCGCGACTTCCGAAAGGCGCTGACCCGTCTGGACGGTCCCGTCCGCGTCGATCGCGCCTCGGCCCCTTATGCGGTTTGGCAAATCCTGACCGAGGCTGGGATCGAAATTGATTGGGCGGAAGATCCTGCGATCCTGCCCAAGGCGCAAAAGAACCCAACCGAGCTGAAAGGAGCACGCGCCGCCCATCTGCGCGATGCCGCGGCAGTAGTCGAGTTTCTGGCGTGGTTTGACGCCGCAGACAAAGCCAGCCTGACCGAAATCGATCTGGTCAAACAGCTTGAAGAAAAGCGTCGTGCCACCAATGCACTGATGGATATCTCGTTCGAGACCATCGCGGGCGCGGGTCCCAATGGCGCGATCATGCATTACCGCGTGACTGAAGACACAAATCGCACGCTTGAGGGTGGCAATCTGGTCGTTCTGGACAGCGGCGGGCAGTATCGCGACGGCACCACAGACATCACCCGTGTCTTGCGTGTTGGCGAAGTCGCCGAGGATGAGAAACGCTGTTTCACACGTGTCCTGCAGGGAATGATCGCCCTGTCCCGCACCTATTTCCCAAAAGGTCGTACAGGGCGGGATCTGGACGCAGTTGCCCGCTATCCGCTGTGGGCTGCGCATCAGGATTTCAACCATGGGACCGGTCACGGCGTTGGCGCATATTTGTCGGTGCATGAGGGTCCGCAACGTTTCTCTCCGATTTCCGAAATCGAACTGCTGCCCGGCATGATCCTGTCAAACGAACCCGGCTATTACCGCAATGGGGCTTTTGGGATCCGCCTTGAGAACCTCGTCGTGGTACAAAACGCCACTGCGCCGGCTGGCGGTGACAGTGATCGTAGCATGCTGAATCTTGAAACTCTTACTTATGTGCCCATCGACACGTCGCTGATTGTACCGGGGATGTTGTCCGGGGAAGAGCGTGACTGGCTGAATGCCTATCACGCTAAAAC
Organism: Aliiroseovarius halocynthiae; assembly: GCF_007004645.1. GTDB lineage: Bacteria > Pseudomonadota > Alphaproteobacteria > Rhodobacterales > Rhodobacteraceae > Aliiroseovarius > Aliiroseovarius halocynthiae. The sequence continues at coordinate 1,562,008 of NZ_ML660019.1, forward strand.
ACTGGAATTGCTGTCGGATCACGTCTCTGACGTTGCGTCGAGCTGGCTTGAAACAGTCTGCGCGCCGATTTGACACGCGATTTTTACACGGGATCTGATAGGGTGCCGCAAAACAACCCCGGGGGATAAGAAAAATGGCTGACCACATCTCAATTCGTGCCGCTGAAGGCAAATGGACCGTGCGCGCCGGTGGTGCCGTGATTGGGGAAAGCCGTGATGCACTGGAACTCCGTGAAGGTGATCTGCCCCCGGTGATCTATTTCCCACGCACCGACATTGCGATGGCTTTTCTGGACGACAGCGCCACGGTTACAACCTGCCCCTATAAGGGCGAGGCAAAACATTTCTCGATCCAGACCAAATCCACCGTGATCGAGGACGCGGCGTGGTCCTATGATGCGCCGATCGAGGATCTGGAGCAGATCAAGGGATGCATCGCATTCTATGCAGACAAGGCCACCGTCGCCCGCACCTGATTGTGGGGACTAGCCTTTAGCGGGGCACGAGGTTTTTCCACCGCCAGTCGCCTGACCAACACCTGTGGTCGTCGGCGCCGAAGTTGGCATGCCACGCGCCACGCGCACCGCAAGATAGGCAAAGGCCTGCGCCTCGAGCATATCCCCATCTAGCCCGGTATCGTTGATATCTTGCACCGGGACATTCAGGCGCGATGATAGCTCAAACATCAAAGCCGCATTTCTACGCCCACCACCCGTGACAAGCAGCCGGGTTGGCGCGCTTGGGCAGTGGGCCATGCCGATCGCCACAGCCTCGGCCGCGCAGGCGGTTAACGTGCGTGCAGCTTCAGCATCCGAAAGCGTCGCGACAGATGGCAGAAGGCCGGGAAATTGGTCCCGGTCAAGCGATTTGGGCGGTTGGCGCTTGAAATATGGATGCTCTAAAAAGTCGCGAACAACGCTATCATCCACAGCACCAGACAACGCAAGCGTGCCGCCTTGATCCAGTGCTAGCCCCATTCGCGTCTGCATCAGGTCATTGATCGGCGCATTTGCAGGTCCGGTATCGAAGGCCAGACAGGCATTGGGATCTTCCGGCGCATCAATTCGTGGATCAACCCAAGTAACATTGCCCACCCCGCCAAGGTTCAGAAAGGCAATCGGGCCGTCCGCCCCGATGAAACGGGCGCAAGCATGATGGAAGAACGGCGCAAGCGGTGCGCCTTCACCGCCCTCGGCCACATCCTTGCTGCGAAAATCCCAGATGACCGGCACGCCAAGCGTATCAGCCAGAACCTGTCCGTCTCCTGCCTGATGGGTGCGCCCCATCGCCGGATCATGTGCCAATGTCTGCCCGTGATACCCCAAAAGATCCGCAGGGCTGTCCGCCAGCAGCGTCTTCGCCAATGCAATATGCGCCGCGTCGCCCACGCGGGCCGCGTTGTGGACATCGTGCCCACCCGGCCATTGCCCCAGCGCCGCACGCAGATCCGCCCGCTGCGTGTCCGAATAATCCGCATAACCACTTGGACCAAAGGCGTGAATGCAGGTTCCGTCCGTCTGCACTAGGGCCGCGTCCACCCCGTCAAGCGATGTGCCAGACATCATGCCCAGGGCCCAGATCGGGTCATCCGTTGCGCCTATTCTATCCGCCATCGCCAACACGCTCTTTCCCTTTTGGCGGCCCCCGTCTATACGGAAAGCCAACATAGACAGGATGGACTGAAAAACGATGACCTACCACCCGAAATCCGACTTCATGCGTGTGATGATCGAGCGCGGCTTCCTGGCCGATTGCACCGATTATCAGGCGCTGGACGAAGCTTTGGTTGAAGGTGTCGTTCCGGCCTATATCGGCTATGACGCCACGGCGCAGTCGTTGCATGTCGGGCACCTGATGAACATCATGGTTCTGCGGTGGCTGCAGAAATGCGGGCACAAGCCAATCACCCTGATGGGCGGTGGCACCACGAAGGTGGGCGACCCGTCTTTCCGTTCGGATGAGCGCCCCCTGCTTGGACCCGAGCAGATTGACGCGAATATCGCCGGAATGCAGCAGGTATTTGCGAAATTCCTGACCTATGGTGACGGCGCGTCTGATGCGATCATGCTGAACAATGCGGAATGGCTGGACGAGCTGAACTATCTGGATTTCCTGCGCGATATCGGGCGGCATTTCTCGGTCAACCGGATGCTGTCCTTTGAAAGCGTGAAGTCGCGTCTGGATCGCGAACAGAGCCTGAGCTTTCTTGAGTTCAACTATATGATCCTGCAGGCTTATGACTTCCTTGAGCTGAACCGCCGCTATGGCTGCTTGCTGCAGATGGGTGGCTCGGATCAATGGGGCAATATCGTCAACGGGATCGACCTGACCCGTCGCGTGCTGGACAACCAGATTTTCGGTCTGACGACCCCGCTTTTGACGACCTCGGACGGGCGCAAGATGGGAAAAAGTCAGGGCGGCGCGATCTGGCTGAATGGCGATATGCTGAGCCCCTATGAGTTCTGGCAATTCTGGCGTAACACAACAGATGCGGATACCGGCAAATTCCTGAAGATCTTCACCGAGCTTCCCGTCGAGGAATGCGACCGGTTGGGCGCGTTGGAAGGGGCCGAGATCAACGAAGCCAAGATCATTCTGGCCAATGAGGTTACGGCGCTTTTGCACGGGGAGGAGGCCGCCGCCGCTGCCGAATCTACGGCACGTGAAGTGTTTGAGAAAGGTGGCGCCGGTAAGGACCTTCCGACCGTCACGTTGTCGGCTGATGATTTGGGCGACGGGATTTCGGTTATCCAACTGTTTGTGAAGGCTGGTCTGGTGAAATCTGGCAAGGAGGCCAAGCGCTTGATTGCTGAAAACGGCGCCAAGGTGAATGACGCCGCGCTGACCGAAACCGAACGGATGATCGCCGCAGCGGATCTGGCGGCACCTATGAAGCTGTCAGCAGGAAAAAAACGCCATGCGCTTGTGGTGCTAGAAGGCTGAGACCTCGGGTAGCACTTTCGGTGGCTCACTGCGTGAGCCTGAGGGGCGCTGCCCCTCGCCCTAACGGGCTCACCCCGAGATATTTATGACAAGAAAAAGAGGGGTGCTGACATGGATTGTCGCGCCCCTTTGTCGTTGATAGGGTCTGCGTGAACTCCCGGGAACGAGGACCCAGATGCTGTTAAATCCCAACCTTGCCAACACATTTTCGCCACCAGTGATGGAGGCACGGCGTTGGCTTGAGGGAAAGAGCTTCTCGTCCGATTTGCCCTTGATCAATGTCTCGCAGGCCGCACCGGTGGATCCGCCCCCGGAAGCGATGCGGGCTGCCATGGCAGATGCGATCATGTGTCAGCCGGAAACCCATCTTTACGGCCCTGTTCTGGGTCTGTCTGCGTTGCGCGATGAATTGGCCTTTAACATCAATCGGCATTATGGGGCGGAAGTGACGGCTGCCAATATCGCGATCACATCGGGATGTAATCAGGCCTTTGCCGCGACGGTGGCCACGCTCGCCGCACCGGGGGATGAAGTCATTCTGCCAACCCCATGGTATTTCAACCACAAAATGTGGCTTGATATGGGGGGTATACACGCCGCCGCCCTGCCCACTGGGGCAGATCTGCTTCCGGACCCGGATGAAGCGGCAGCAATGATTACGCCCCGCACCCGCGCCATTGCGCTGGTCACACCGAACAATCCGACAGGGGTCGAGTATCCGGCCGATCTGGTGACGGCGTTCCGCGATCTGGCGCGCGCGCGCGGAATTGCTTTGATCATCGACGAAACCTATCGCGATTTTCACAGCTGTGGCGGTGCACCGCACGCGCTGTTTTCCGATCCCGATTGGGACGATACGGTGATCCAACTGTACTCGTTCTCTAAATCTTATCGCTTAACGGGCCATCGGGTTGGGTCTGTGTTGACCTCGCCCGCCCGCTTGGCCGAAATCGAGAAGTTTCTGGACACCGTCACCATCTGCCCGGCGCAACTTGGCCAGCATGCGGCCCTGTGGGGCTTGCGCAATCTGGATGGGTGGCTAGCCGAAGAACGTATTGAAATTCTGTCCCGAGCGCAGGCGATGCGCGATGGCTTCGCCCCTTTGGCCGAACGCGGGTGGAAATTGATGGGGTGCGGGGCCTATTTTGCGTATCTGCAGCACCCGTTCGAAATGCGCTCGGATCAACTGGCACAGGCCTTGGTCGATCAGGCCAGCATTCTTGCCCTGCCTGGGACCATGTTCACGCCCGAGGGGGACAAAAGCGGTGCGCAGCAGCTGCGCGTGGCCTTTGCCAATATCGATGCGACAGGCATTCAAACCGCTCTGAACCGATTGGTTGCGTTTCAACGCTAACACAGCAGATGCAGGGCGCTTGGCATTCGGCCATGAACCGCCTACAACCCCGTTAACAGTCTGATGAAAAGGAAAGTGTCCATGGCGACTGGCAAGGCTTCTCGTACCTTCGGTTGGATCCTGATGGGTCTGGTGATGGTGGGACTCGTAGGGTTCGGGTCAACGAATTTCGGCGGCTCGGCCCGGTCGATTGGTACGGTGGGTGACACCGAAATCGACGCGCGCCGCTATTCCCGCGAACTTCAGTCCGAGCTGAATGCATTTCAAGCCCAGACCGGTCAGCGCCTGACCATGCAACAGGCGCAGGCTTTTGGAGTGGATCAGCAGGTGCTGGCACGTGTGATTTCAGCCGTCGCACTTGAGGACGAGACCGCACGCCTTGGCATTTCCGTGGGCGACGATCAACTGCGTGCCCGCATCGTTGACATCCCTGCTTTCGCCGGCGTGGACGGCCAGTTCGACCGTGAAAGCTATCGCTTTGCGTTAGAGCAATCGGGGCTTACCGCATCCGAGTTTGAGCAAACCTTGCGCGCCGAAGTCAGCCGCCAGATCTTGCAAGCCGCTGTCACCAACGGGATTGTGGCAGATGAGACCTATGTTGATACGCTGTATGGGTTTGCCCGAGAGGCACGGAACTTCACTTGGGCCGAACTGCCTGTATCGCGTCTGACCGCAGCCCTGCCCGACCCGACCGAGGACGAGCTGACCGCATATTACGACGCGAACCCAGCCGCGTTCACGTTGCCCGAGACCAAACAGATCACCTATGCGTGGCTTGACCCGCAGTCTCTGATCAGCGAGATCGAAGTGGACGCGGCGCAAATTGAAGCGCTCTATGCCGAGCGTGACGCACAGTATAACCAGCCAGAGCGCCGTTTGGTTGAACGTCTGGTTCTGGGGTCCCAAGAAGAAGCACAAGCCACTGCCGATGCGATTGCGGCTGGTGAAACCAGCTTCGAAGACATGGTGGGTGAGCGGCAATTGGAACTGGCGGATATTGATCTGGGTGATGTCAGCAAAGCTGAACTTGGTGCCGCCGGAGACGCCGTTTTTGCCTTGGACGAACCGGGCATTGTCGGCCCGCTTCCAACGGATCTGGGTCCGGCCCTGTTCCGTGTAAATGCGATCTTGCTGGCCCAAAGCACTCCGCTTGAGGATGTACGCGCAGATCTGAACGCCGAACTGGCCGCTGATGCTGCACGTCGTCGCGTCGGCGACTTGGTCGCAGAACTGGACGACCTGATGGCCGGTGGCGCAACGCTGGAAGAACTTGGAGAAAGCCACGCAATGACATTGGCGCAAATCGACTGGACGGCTGACAGCTCGGACGGGATTGCCGCGTATGAAGCCTTCCGCGACGCCGCAACTGCAGCCGTCGAAGGCGATTTCCCAGAAATCACTCTGATGTCCGATGGTGGTGTTTTTGCCCTGCGTGTGGACGCGGTCGAACCGACCCGCGTGCAAGACCAAAGTGAAGTTGCCGATGCCGTGTTGGCTGGGTGGCAAGACGAGAAGCGTCTGCAACTGCTGGAAGAAGAAGCACGCGGTATGATTCCATCGCTGCAGGGTGAGGAAAGCCTGGCATCGCTTGGCCTGACCGAGATTGTTGAGGAAGGTCAGGAACGTGATGCGTTCGTCGCGGGTACTCCGCCTGCTTTCCTGACCGAAGTCTTCCAGATGGAAGCTGGTGACTGGCAGGTTGTACCGTCAGTGGATGGGGTTCTTCTGGTGCGTCTTGATGCCGTTGTGCCGGTTGATCAGAATGGCGATGAAGCCACTGCGATCAAAGCCAATTTTGCGTCGCAAACCGCGCAGGAAATTGCCATCGATATCGAAAACGCCTTTGCGCGCGCTGTTCAAACCAAGGCAGGGATCGAGCTGAACCGCCCGATGATTAATGCCGTGAACGCGCAGTTCCAGTAAACTCTGACCGGGAAGACATCCATGGCCCTTACGCCCTCGTTTGAAGAGTTCGAAGCCGGCTGGAATGCGGGCAAAAATCAGGTGGTCTATACCCGCTTGGCGGCGGATCTGGACACGCCGGTTAGCCTGATGCTGAAACTGACCGAAGCACGGCGGGACAGTTTCATGCTGGAAAGTGTGACAGGTGGCGAGGTGCGGGGTCGGTATTCGATCGTCGGTATGAAACCTGATCTGATCTGGGAATGCCGGGGCGAGACGTCACGTGTGAACCGCATGGCGCGGTTTGATGCGGAAGCCTTCGAGGATATGCCGGGCAATCCGCTGGACGCGCTGCGAACTGTTCTGGCCGAAAGCGCGATTGATCTGCCTGACGATCTGCCGCAGGCATCCGCTGGGCTGTTTGGGTATCTGGGCTATGACATGATCCGTCTGGTCGAGCATTTGCCTGATGTGAACCCCGACCCTTTGGGCGTGCCAGATGCGGTCATGATGCGCCCGTCTGTCGTGGCCGTTTTGGATGGGGTGAAGGGGGACGTGACACTGGTCTCGCCCGCCTTTACGAGCTCTGGGCTGAGCGCACGTGCCGCCTATGCCCAAGCCGCCGAGCGGGTCATGGATGCGTTACGTGATCTGGATCGCGGCGCGCCGGGTGAGACACGCAATCTGGGCGAAGCGCAAGAGCTTGGTCCGCTGGTGTCCAATTTCTCGAAACCCGAATATTTCGCAGCGGTCGAGAAGGCCAAAGAATATATCCGAGCGGGCGACATCTTTCAGGTGGTCCCAAGCCAGCGCTGGACGCAGAACTTCCCTCTGCCGCCCTTCTCGCTTTATCGCAGCCTGCGACGCACCAACCCGTCGCCTTTCATGTTCTATTTCAACTTTGGTGGCTTTCAGGTCGTGGGTGCAAGCCCCGAAATTCTGGTCCGCGTCTTTGATGGCGAGGTCACGATCCGCCCCATCGCAGGCACCCGTCCACGCGGTAAGACCCCCGAGGAAGACAAGGCGCTGGAGGCAGATCTGCTGGCCGACCAGAAAGAGCTGGCCGAGCACCTGATGCTTCTGGATCTGGGGCGCAATGACACGGGTAAAGTGTCCAAGATTGGCACCGTCCGACCAACCGAAGAGTTCATCATCGAGCGCTACAGCCACGTCATGCACATCGTGTCAAACGTTGTGGGTGAGCTGGCCGATGATCAGGATGCCCTGTCCGCCTTTATGGCAGGAATGCCTGCTGGCACAGTGTCTGGCGCGCCCAAAGTACGTGCGATGGAGATCATTGACGAGCTGGAACCCGAAAAGCGCGGTGTCTATGGCGGTGGCTTGGGCTATTTCAGCGCGGGTGGCGACATGGACATGTGTATCGCCCTGCGGACTGCCGTCGTGAAGGACGAGAAGCTTTATATTCAGGCAGGCGGCGGCGTTGTCTATGACAGCGACCCGGATGCCGAATATGAAGAGACGGTGAACAAGTCCAAAGCCATCCGACGCGCGGCCGAAGATGCAGCGATGTTCACTGGGCGCGGCAATGGGTAAGGGGCTTTGCCCCTCTGCGCGTCGCGCATTCACCCCAGGATATTTCTGACAAGAAAAAGAGGGCGCGGTGGTTTACTGCGCCCTCAATTAGGACGCGGGGTATTATCCCCCCAACATCCAGCGTCCATCCGGCCAGAACGCGTGAAATGCGAAGGCAAAGAGCACGTCATGGGGGACGTCCCTGCCCTGCGCATCGCGCACGCGGATCGTGCCGACGTCGCGCCCTTTCGAGATCTGCGCTGTGTCTAGTGCCGAGGCTTGCCCGGCAGTCCAGCTGATTGTTACGCCAGCTTCGCTGATCTCGCCCTCTTTTGAAAGGCGTGTGACGGGCCACGCACGATCCCCCACGCGGACAACACGGGCCAGCGCGGGGACGCCGTGAGGTGGCTGTTCACCAGTAAAGAAGCCATAGGGGCGGTTGCGGCTGTCATAGCCAGCGTAAGGATTGCGGCCATAAGATCGGTTCGCACGGGGTTGGTCCATGACAAGCCCGTCTGGGTTGCGGCGGGCGAACTCGGCCCAGCTTTCCATCCAGGCAGGCAGTTGTTTCAGCTGGGTGCCGGTATGTTTACCGACAATCCCCTGCCCCAACGCCTGTTGCCACCAGCTTTCTGTCTGGTGGTCATACATCACCATGTCAGAGTTGCGCAGCTTGCCTGTCACGCCGAAGCTCAGCTTCTGACCGCCCACGCGGCGGTCAAACACCATGCCCGAATTGCAAAGCGGGCAGAAGGTTACGGCGACGGGCACGCCGCCCACTGTGTCGTTCACGATTTCATGCCAAGTCAGATAGCGCAGCGGATAGGCACGCGGAGTGGCGCCCTTGATCTCGACCGTCAGGACGGGTTCACGGGGATCGATGCGCGTCTCATCGCTGACGTTGCGAAAGGCAGGATCGGACAGGGCAGGAATGCCATCGCGGCCCGGACCGCCCGACAGGATCTCCTGCCACCCACCAATATCAGATCGCGAGAAGTCAGTTTTCGGAAACTCTCGTTCCCACTGGGTCGGGTTGGCGCGCACATCCTGCACCCAAAGCCCAACGGTGATCGCAAGCATGGTCATCAGAATACGCATAGGGCCGCTCCTTTATTTCTGTCGGCCACAGCCTGACAGAGAAAGAAGCGGCCCCATAGCCCCCCTCACGAGGGTTTGAGTATTCGTGCGCGGGGTTATTCCACCACGCGCATCGAGGTCATAACGTCGGGCTTACCCAGCACAGACCCGTTCGGGCCTTCACCGCGCTTGATCGCTTGCACGACGTCAAAACCAGAAGTCACGTTGCCCACAACGGTATATTGCCCGTTCAGGAAGTCGCCGGGGGCAAACATGATGAAGAACTGGCTGTTGGCCGAGTTTGGGTTCTGCGAACGCGCCATGCCAACCGTTCCGGCCACATAGGGCTCTTCCGTGAATTCGGCGGGCAGGTCGGGATAGGTTGATCCCCCCATGCCTGCACGACCGCCATTGCCATCAGCTTTACCGAACTCAACATCACCCGCCTGCGCCATGAAGCCGTCGATCACGCGGTGAAAGACGACGTTGTCATAGGTGCCTTCCTTTGCCAACGTGATGATCCGCTCCACATGCTGCGGGGCCAGATCGGGACGCAGGGTAATCTCGATCACGCCGTTGGCTTCGCCAGCGACCGTAATCTCGACCTTCGGGAAGTCGCTTTGCGCGATTGCGGCGTTGGGTTCAAAGCTTTGCGGCCATAAGGAGTAGACAGCATAGCCGACCACAAGCGCCACGCCTGCAAGGAACGCGGCCCAGAAGGTGCGGCGTTCACGCGGGGTGTAGTTGCCGTCAGACATCTGCGGCAACCTTGACCGAAACCATCATGTCGGGCTCTGCAGGCGGCTCGCCACGGGTGATGGCGTCGACATGCTCCATCCCCGACGTCACGCGGCCATAGACCGTGTACTGACCGTTCAGGAAGTGGTTGTCCTTGAAGTTGATGAAGAACTGGCTGTTGGCCGAATTCGGGTTCTGCGAACGGGCAGCACCCAGCGTGCCGCGGTCATGCGGCAGCTTCGAAAATTCTGCAGGCAGATCCGGCAGCGACGATCCACCAGTGCCAGCGCGGCGCAGGGACATCGGGTCTTTCCCATTAGCCACGTCGCCAGTCTGCGCCATGAAGCCATCGATCACGCGGTGGAAAACTACGCCATCATACTCGCCCGAGCGGGCCAGTTCTTTCATGCGCTCGGCATGTTTGGGGGCGACGTCGGGCAGCAGCTCGATCACCACGGTGCCGTCTTTCAGCTCCATCAGGATGGTGTTTTCGGGATCTTTATATTCGGCCATCGGGGCCTCCTTCTAAGATTATGTGTTTCGTTGGCGCCAAACTAAGCACGCAGACGAAAAGATGAAAGGGCAAGCGGGCTCTTTTCGCCCGCGCCTGTTGACCCGCGCACGCTTTTGGTGTGCAACACGACCAACACCTTATGGAGGGACTGATGGCCTGGAAAACACTCGACGAGATGGACCTGGACGGCAAAACCGTTCTGACCCGCGTAGACATCAACGTACCGGTGAACGATGGTGTGGTGACCGACAACACCCGCATCCAGCGCATCCTGCCCACCATTCACGATATTCTGGCTGCTGGCGGCAAACCGGTTTTGCTGGCGCATTTTGGCCGTCCCAAAGGCGAACGCGTGACTGAGATGAGCCTGTCCGTCGTGCGCCCTGCCCTTGAGGCCGCGCTTGGCCGCCCGGTGAAATTCGCAGATGATTGCATTGGCCTGCCAGCGAAACAGGCCGTGTCCGAGCTGGAGGCCGGCGATGTGCTGCTTCTGGAAAACACCCGCTTTCACGCGGCTGAAACCAAGAACGATCCTGCTTTTGCGGCTGCTTTGGCTGCTTTGGGCGATATCTATTGCAACGATGCGTTTTCGGCTGCGCACCGCGCCCATGGCTCGACCGAAGGGGTTGCACGCCTGCTGCCATCCTGCGCTGGGCGGCTGATGCAGGCCGAGCTTTCGGCGTTGGAAACCGCATTGGGTGAACCGGTGCGCCCGGTTGTTGCCGTGGTCGGCGGGGCCAAAGTGTCCACCAAGCTGGACCTTCTGGGCAATCTGGTCGCCAAAGTTGATCATTTGGTCATCGGGGGCGGCATGGCCAACACCTTCCTTGCCGCACAGGGCATCGACGTTGGTAAATCACTGGCTGAACACGACATGACCGATACCGCATCCGAGATCCTGACCAAGGCGCAGGATGCTGGGTGCGAAATCATCCTTCCCACGGATGTGGTCGTGGCGCGCGAATTCGCGGCAAATGCCGCCAATGAAACCGTACCAGCAGATGCCTGCCCTGCTGACGCGATGATTCTGGATGCTGGCCCTGAAACGGTTGCCAAGATCTCGGCCGTCTTCGAGCACGCAAATACGTTGATTTGGAACGGCCCCCTCGGTGCGTTCGAGATCGAGCCGTTTGATGCCGCCACCAACGCCGCCGCCCTGAAGGCCGCAGAACTTACATCTGCTGACGAGCTGACGTCGGTCGCGGGCGGAGGCGATACCGTGGCTGCCCTGAACAAGGCAGGCGCTGCCGAGCGTTTCACCTATATCTCGACCGCAGGCGGTGCATTCTTGGAGTGGATGGAAGGCAAGACATTGCCCGGTGTCGCTGCCCTGGGATAAGCCCCTTTCAAGTCTCAGAAATTCAACGTCCTGCGCAGAAATGCGCGGGGCGTTTTTCTTTTTGAGATTCTGCCTTGACTAGTATCCGAGTATTTTTGTAAGAATTGCACATCAGCCAGTCGCACCCCCTGCGATCAGCCGGAGACCTGAGGGACATCCACCGTCCCACCCCCATCAGGAGCGCGACACATGACTGATTTTAACACCGGGTGCCTGACCGCACGCACCGACATTCCAAGCCCCGTCCCTTTCATCCCCGGCCTGAAAGCTCTGGCCGCGTGGATCGAGGCTGCCATTGAAGGAGACCGCACATGACCGCCCCACTGACCAGCGCCGCATTTGATACCGCCCTGCGGACAACGCCGCCAGAACATGATGCGCTTGAACTGACCCAGTCTGGTAAGACCGCACGCATCGTTCTGAACGATATGGTCTATACGCTGACCATCACGCGCGCTGGCAAGCTGATCCTGACCAAGTAATCCCGCATCCTTTGCGAACGCACAGGCGCGTGACGGCCAAAGTTCCCCTTTGCCGTCCGAAATTCCCTCGCGCCCGTCGCAAGAGGGGCAAGGCCCATATCCGTTTCATCCAACCTTGCCCCTCACCCTATTTCCTATCTCCCACATCCCTGTTAGCGCCAGCAGAATTGCATGCCGCCGCGCCCTCGCCTATGAACGGGGTAATTCAGACCTTTATTCACACGTGGGATCGACATGCCGAACCAAGCACAAATGGACAAGATCAAAGCCTGTCAGGGCTTCATCGCAGCACTGGACCAGTCGGGCGGATCGACCCCGAAAGCACTGCGCCTTTATGGCATCGAGGAAGACGCCTATTCCGGCGATGCCGAGATGTATGACCTGATCCACGGCATGCGTTCACGGATTGCACAGGCCCCGGCCTTTACAGGCGAGAAAGTCGTCGGTGCAATCCTATTCGAAATGACCATGGACCGCGAAATCGACGGCAAGCCGACCGCCACCTACATGTGGGATGAGCGCGGCGTGGTGCCCTTCCTGAAAGTGGACAAAGGTCTTGCCGACGAAGAAAACGGTGTTCAGGTGATGAAGCCGATGCCCGAACTGGACGGCCTGTGCGAACGCGCTGTGAAAGCAGGTGTTTTTGGCACCAAGATGCGTTCGGTCATCAATGCAGCCAACGCCGAAGGCATCAAGGCCATCGTCGCGCAGCAGTTTGACGTGGGCAAACAGATCATCGGCCACGGGCTGGTCCCGATCATCGAGCCTGAGGTGAACATCACCATCGCCGACAAATCTGCTGCCGAAGACATTCTGCTGACCGAACTGACCGTTCAGCTTGATGCCCTATCTGACGACCAGACCGTGATGCTGAAGCTGACCCTGCCCGAGGCTGCCAACCACTATAAGTCGCTGGTGGATCACCCGCGTGTGGCATCCGTCGTGGCCCTGTCGGGTGGCTATTCTCGCGAAGAAGCCAACACCCGCCTTTCGCAGAACACTGGCATGATCGCCAGCTTCTCGCGTGCGCTGACCGAAGGCCTGTCAGCCCAGCAAAGCGATGACGCGTTTAACACCATGATCGGCGACACGATCGACAGCATCTATCAGGCGTCGATTGCCGGGTAAGCCTTTGTGGCGATTGCAATTTGAAACGGCTCGCGATTTCGCGGGCCGTTTTTTCTTGTGGGCTCAAAAAAACTTTCCAACCGATTCGTTTTTGGGATTCACAAGCCGAATCACCTGTGGCATAGTCCCCTTGCACCGCCCGAAAAGAGGTGGGCAAGAGGCAGTACATACAGGCGGGAAACCTATGGGCGCACCTCGCGCACAAGCTGGAATTGGTGGAGTGATCTACTTTGTCGGGGCCGTTGGCCTTGGCCTATACTTCACATTTGCCAGTGTGCAGGGCGACTATGGCGTTTTCCGACGTGTACAGATCGAGGCCGAGACGCAAGCGCTTTTGAAAGAGCGTGATGCGCTCTCGGCTCAGATCGCTGAACTGCGCAACAAGACCCAGCGCTTGTCAGATGGCTTTCTTGATTTGGACTTGCTGGACGAACAAGCCCGCAATGTGTTGGGCGTTGTCCGCGCGGACGAAGTCGTTCTGCGCTAACCCCCCCCTGCCACCACAAAGAATTCCAGCCCTGCGTGCAGTGCAACCCTGCCCAACGCAAGGATTTGCAAGTTTTTGTCGACCCATGACGCGCAACCCTGTATAAGATAGTTTAACACTAAACTATCACCCAGTCGCCAGTTGACGCCAAGAGGAGGACGCCACATGGCCGCCCGGAAAAGCGCCAAAAAATCAAACACATCCAAAGAAGAGCTTCTTGAATACTATCGCGAGATGCTCTTAATCCGTCGATTCGAAGAAAAGTCCGGCCAGTTGTATGGCATGGGCCTGATCGGCGGGTTCTGCCACCTGTACATCGGTCAAGAGGCCGTTGTGGTTGGATTGGAAGCCGCTGCGAAAGAAGGCGACAAGCGCCTGACATCCTATCGCGATCACGGCCATATGTTGGCCTGCGGCATGGATCCCAAAGGCGTCATGGCCGAGCTGACCGGCCGCGAAGGCGGCTATTCGCGCGGCAAAGGCGGCTCGATGCATATGTTCTCGAAAGAGAAGCATTTTTATGGTGGTCACGGGATCGTCGGCGCTCAGGTGCCAATCGGCACCGGCTTGGCCTTTGCAGACAAGTACAATGAAAATGGTGGTGTCACCTTCACCTATTTCGGTGACGGTGCGGCCAACCAAGGTCAGGTCTATGAAAGCTTCAACATGGCCTCGCTATGGCAGCTTCCAGTGATCTATGTCATTGAAAACAACCAGTACGCCATGGGTACCTCGCTGCAACGCGCCAGCTCGACTCCGGATATCTACACCCGTGGTGAGGCCTTTGGCATTCCCGGCGAAGCGGTAGATGGCATGGACGTTCTGGCGGTGAAAGACGCAGGCGAACGCGCAACCGAACACTGCCGTTCCGGCAAAGGGCCTTATATTCTGGAAATGAAGACCTATCGCTATCGCGGCCATTCAATGTCGGACCCGGCCAAATACCGCACGCGCGAAGAGGTTCAAAAAGTCCGTGAAGAACGCGACGCGATTGAGCATGTGCGCGAGCTGCTGTTGCAGGGCAAACATGCGTCCGAGGATGAGCTGAAAGCCATCGACAAAGAGATCAAGGCCGTTGTGAATGATGCCGCAGAGTTCTCGAAAACCAGCCCCGAGCCCGCGCTTGAAGAGCTGTGGACCGATATTTACGCCTGAGCCCCGGACGAGGAGAGAAGAAATGGCTATTGAAGTATTGATGCCCGCCCTGTCCCCGACGATGGAGGAAGGCACGCTGGCCAAATGGCTGGTCAAAGAAGGTGACGAGGTCGCATCGGGCGACATCCTTGCCGAGATCGAAACCGACAAGGCGACGATGGAATTTGAAGCCGTTGATGAAGGCATCATCGGCAAGATCCTGATCGCAGAAGGCTCTGAGGGTGTGAAAGTAAACACGCCGATCGCCGTGCTGGTCGAAGAAGGTGAAAGCGCGGATGCGGTCCCGGCGGCCCCTGCCGCCGCGGGCAACGAGGCCGTGGCACAAGCCACGCCCGAGGCGCCCGCCCCTGCCCCTGTTGCAGCACAGCCGGTTGCCTCGGAAGATCTGTCCGACCCGGAAATCCCGGAAGGCACCGAGATGCGCTCGACCACCGTGCGCGAAGCTCTGCGCGACGCGATGGCCGAAGAGATGCGTGCCGACGAAACTGTCTTCCTGATGGGCGAAGAAGTCGCCGAATATCAAGGGGCCTATAAGGTCAGCCAAGGTCTGCTGGATGAATTCGGCGCCAAGCGCGTGATCGACACGCCGATCACCGAACATGGCTTTGCCGGTCTGGCCACGGGTGCCGCTTTTGGCGGTCTGAAGCCGATTGTTGAATTCATGACCTTCAACTTCGCGATGCAGGCGATTGACCACATCATCAACACGGCTGCCAAGACCCGCTATATGTCGGGCGGCCAGATGTCCTGCCCGATTGTCTTCCGTGGTCCGAACGGTGCCGCCGCCCGTGTGGGTGCGCAGCACAGCCAAGACTACGCCGCATGGTACGCGCAGATCCCGGGCCTGTATGTGGCGATGCCCTATTCGGCAGCCGACGCCAAAGGCCTGATGAAAACCGCGATCCGCGACGAAAACCCCGTTGTGTTTCTGGAAAACGAACTTCTTTACGGTCAAAGCTTCGACGTGCCGGTGATGGATGACTACGCCATCCCATTCGGCAAGGCGCGTATCTGGCGTGAAGGCTCGGACGTGACCATTGTCAGCTTCGGCATCGGCATGAAATATGCCTTGGAAGCCGCCGATGAACTGGCGAAGGAAGGGATCTCGGCCGAGGTGATCGACCTGCGCACCCTGCGCCCGATCGACTATGATACGGTGATCCGTTCGGTCCAGAAAACCAACCGCTGTATCACGGTGGAAGAAGGCTTCCCCGTCGCATCGATCGGCAACCACATCACCGCCCAGATCATGGAGCGCGCGTTCGACTACCTTGACGCGCCGGTGATCAACCTGACGGGCAAAGACGTGCCGATGCCTTACGCCGCGAACCTTGAAAAGCTGGCGCTTGTGACCACCGTCGAGGTGATCGAGGCCGCCAAAGCCGTAACCTATCGCTAAGGAGACCGAGATATGGCAACCGAAATTCTCATGCCCGCCCTGTCCCCCACGATGGAGGAAGGCACGCTGGCCAAATGGCTGGTCAAAGAAGGTGACGAGGTCGCCTCGGGTGATCTTCTGGCCGAGATCGAGACTGACAAGGCAACGATGGAGTTCGAAGCCGTTGACGAAGGCATCATCGGCAAAATCCTTGTGGCTGAAGGCACCGAAGGCGTGAAGGTGAACACCGCCATCGCTGTGCTGATTGAAGAGGGCGAAAGCGCTGACGTCATCGCCGCAAGCGCACCCGCAGCGCCTGCTGCTGCCGAAGCCGAGGCCACCCCTGAGGTGGTTGAGGCTACGGCACCTACCGCAGCACCAGCGGCCCCTGCCCCGCAAGCTGCTGATGGTACACGCATTTTCGCCTCCCCGTTGGCCCGCCGCATCGCCGCAGACAAGGGTCTGGACCTGACGCAGATCACCGGATCGGGCCCGAAAGGCAGGATCGTGAAAGCAGATGTGGAAAATGCAACGGCAGCTCCCACTGCGGCGCCTGCCGCTGCTGCTCCGGCTGCAGCCCCCGCTGCTCCGGCGGCTCCTGCGGGCCCCTCGGCCGATATGGTGGCCGCGATGTATCAGGACCGCGAGTACGAGGAAATCAGCCTCGACGGGATGCGCAAGACGATTGCCGCCCGCCTGTCGGAAGCCAAGCAGACCATCCCGCATTTCTATCTGCGTCGCGACATCAAGCTGGACGCGCTTCTGGCCTTCCGCAGCCAGTTGAACAAGCAATTGGAAGCGCGCAGTGTGAAACTGTCGGTCAATGACTTCATCATCAAGGCCGTGGCCAACGCGCTGCAAGCTGTGCCGGAAGCCAACGCTGTCTGGGCGGGCGACCGTGTGTTGCAGATGAAGGCGTCGGATGTGGCGGTTGCTGTCGCGATCGAAGGTGGCCTGTTCACGCCTGTCTTGCAGGATGCCGATCAGAAGTCGCTGTCCAGCCTCTCGGTCCAGATGAAAGATCTGGCGTCGCGTGCACGTGAACGCAAGTTGGCCCCGACCGAGTATCAGGGCGGCAGCTTTGCGATCTCGAATCTTGGCATGTTTGGCATCGACAATTTCGACGCCATCGTGAACCCGCCGCATGCAGGTATTCTGGCGGTCGGTGCTGGTGTGAAGAAGCCGGTTGTAGGTGAAAACGGTGAGCTGACCACCGCCACGGTGATGAGCGTCACCATGTCGGTCGATCACCGCGTGATTGACGGCGCTGTGGGTGCAAACCTGCTGAAAGCCATTGTCGACAATCTGGAAAACCCATTGACGATGCTGGCATAACTTGAAGAGAAGCATTTGGCCCCTAGATAATCTCCGTAAAGTAGAGACAGAGGGGCCAAATGGACCAAGAGGCAAAACGACGCGATTTTCTAGCTATCGTACAAACAACTTACATTGCACACGGAATTAACACTCTTTCAAAAGGAGTGCCTATCCGCGATGAAGTACGACATGAGATTAGCGGACTAGGCGTCAAGAATGAAATGTGTGACGCAGTTCGTGCATCCTATCTGATTCCAGACGATCTAACCGGTGTTGATGCAGCTGACGAGTACATCAGCTGGAAGCTTTTTTCTCGAGAAAGCGGAGCAGTCGATCCAGACGAGCAGCCAAATTGGATCACACCAGGTTTCGAAGGATGGGATAGATAAGTATTCGCAATCGCGAATTTACTGACATGGCTCAAGGCGGTCCTCCCCGCCTTGGGCCATTTGTTTTTCCGAACAGTCAAATTCGGAGAGACTCAATGGACTTCAAAGCCCTGCTGGACGACACAACAAAAAACACCAAATCCTTTGCTGCGGCACATCCTGACGGTGCCAACGGCTTTCGCGCCATGCACAAAGCTGCGCTGGTTGACGGTGCATTGTCGGTAAAAGACAAAGAACTGCAATGCATCGCCATTGGGATCGTCAAGCAGTGCAATGACTGCATCGGGTTCCATGTCCGCGCAGCTATCAAAGCCGGTGCGACCCGCGAAGAACTGGCCGAGACCGTGTCCGTCACCATCCTGATGGGTGGAGGCCCCGCCTATATGTATGGCGCACGCGCAATGGAGGCCTTCGACCAGCTTTCAGCCTGACCAACACCTCTGAAACACAAAAGGGCGGCGCGGATGCGTCGCCCTTTTTGTTCTTTGACCGTCTGTGCGGTCTATAAATTCTGCCTCTTTCATTGTGTGGATTGGACCCGTGGTTCAGGTCGCCCGCACGACGATTAACCGGCCACTGCTACAAGAAACACTGCAGAAAACGCCACGACGGTGGCGAGCCAGATTTGCTTCATCTTCGGGATCTCCCAGGTTATCACCCGGTTCCTATAGATGAATCTTCCATGGCATTACATTGATTTAGCGCAAGGTTGCGGAAAGTCGCCGATGACGCGGGGCCACCGGCGGAAATTTCCATCTATTGGATGAGCGTCTGATCCATTTCGACCGAGGGGCAATCACACCCTGCTTCACCAACAATTCTTGCAGGCACACCTGCCACGGTTACGTTGCAGGGAATTTCTTCCAACACGACAGATCCCGCTGCAATCCGCGAACAATCCCCGACCTTGATGTTGCCAAGAACCTTGGCCCCGGCCCCGATCAGAACACCATCGCCGATCTTGGGGTGACGATCCTCGTCTTCCTTGCCGGTCCCGCCCAGCGTGACCGAGTGCAGCATGGACACATTGTCGCCAACCACAGCCGTCTCGCCAATCACGATGGAATGCGCATGGTCGATCATAATGCCACGCCCGATCCGCGCGCCGGGGTGAATGTCGATGCCGTAAACTTCAGAGCACCGCATCTGGATGAAGTAAGACAGATCCTTGCGCCCTTCCTTCCACAGATAATGCGCCAAACGATAGGCTTGCATGGCTTGAAAACCTTTGAAGTACAGCACGGGCTGCAACATACGGTGGCAGGCCGGGTCACGATCCAAAACGGCCGTGATATCGGCGCGCGCAGCTTCCGCGAGCTCGGGGCAGCTGGCATAGGCCTCGTCCGCGATTTCGCGCAGCAGCACCATGCTCATCTCGTTCGAGCTGAGCTTGGCGGCGAAGCGATAGGACAGCGCCTTCTCAAGCGTCTTGTGATGCAGAACGCAAGCCCCGACCAATCCGCCCAGAAGGGGTTCGTCGACGACGGCTTGCTTGGCTTCTTCGGTAATCCGATCCCAGACCGGATCAATCTGGGTGATAACAGCGCGTTGCTCGGCCATGGTGTCTCCTGCGTTTGAGAACATAGACTACACCAGATAGGGCTGAATTTCAAAAATGCAAAGCAGGTTTCGCGAGGATTTTACGGTATCGCCCAGCGCGGTGCTAAAATCTTTAGGAGAGCCGGAAGGGCCGCCGGGGTCTTACGTGGCGGCCCTTTCATGGTTTAGCTGCTCCGCCGGGTGCGGCGGGTATGACGCGCCTTCAGCGCCGCATAGACAGTCAGCAGACAATCCAGAAAATCAGGGTCGTCATGCAAGGGTTCCGATTGTCTGGGCAGAGACATGGCAACCGAGCCCAGACTTCCATTTCCCCAGCGCGGTTGCACCCGGCCCAGCGCCCGACGATAGCGGTCCGCCGCGTCCGCCCGATGCAACATCTCCAACATTGCACCGGGACGTTTGGGCTGCCCGAGCGCCAAAAGCGCACAGGCCGCTGCGATAGCATCACCCGGCAGAACCGGCCGCATCTACAGATCGACCTCAAGGCGCGTAAACGGCCCAGCCCCAAAGCGTTCTGACACCTGAGCCACTTCGACCGCATATGCACCGCTGACCAACTCGGCCGCGCGCAATGGTGCAATATAGGTCCAGCTTGGGCTTGAGACATCAAACTCGCGTTTCACAGTAGGACCGTCAACGATCCTGACCCTGTACTGTTCGGACGTCTCTCCAAGCGGGACGTCGCCGTCCCCCCACGGATCGCCATCAACTCGGGTACGGCGCACCCAGTTGATTACATGATCTCCTGCGTCGTCCCTGACCGACAGATGGACAGGTGCATAAGGCCGCAACCCGATGCCTTTGAAGGCATAAACGTTATGTAGATAGGACGCGTCGGAATAGGCTTTGCGCGCAGGTCCAATACGATAATGCCGGTTCAGGCCGCGTGCAGATGATGCCAGGGGGATTTGATCCGGAGTGCCATCCAGCACAACCACATAGCTTCCTGCCGGCCAATACGATGGCATGGCCGCATCAGTGCCCAACTGTCCTCGAAGGCGCAGGCTCAGATCATAGGTTTGTGTATCAATCAGATCAGCAGTGGCAAATTGAAGGACCTCCCAGTTATCTGGGCTACCATCCCCGATGGCCAAGACATTGGCGCCGTTCAGCATGTCGTCAACTGACACCGAGAACAGGTTGGACAGCGACGATAGTTTCACACGCAACGCAGCCCCTCGATCCAATACCCCCGGCGAGGCTGCCAGAAGATCGTTTTCCGTAACCCCGACAATCGACCGCGATTTGACGGTATCAATCCGCTTGAATCCATTGTCAGTCGGCGATCGATACAGCGCCACATTCCCCGGCCACGGGTCCGCCGTGATCGCAATATGCGGCGCGTGCGGCACCTCGTCCCCCGTTAGCAGTGGCAGATCCATGAACAGCGGGAAGACCGGAGCGGGAGGGATATAGGGCTTCACCGCAGGTGCGGGTTCATTGCTGTCCGAGGGCAGAAACAGGCCCGGCTCGACCCTGACCGCGCGGATATTCTGAACACCTGCATGCTCAACATGGTCGACACGGAAATGCTCGGTCCCTGCGTCGGTCTCCAGCTTCAATACATCCCCTGCCCCTTTGGACAGCTCTGACGGCGGCAACGCGAAGCTGGCGGTGTCGCGGGCCACACGGGCTTCGGACAACCAGCGTTCCGTAATCGCACGTGCCTCGGCCCGTGTCAGGATCAGCGGGATCTCGGATGCCGAGACTGAATAGCTGGTCTCGTCCGGGAAAATCGCTTCGACCGCACGGATGTCATAGCTTCCGCCATTCTCGATATAGTTCAGGCGGACGCGGCCTGCGATTTCAGCCTCGGGCGCACGAATGCGCTCCAGCGTCGTCTCGCGTTCGGTGGACAAGGCCATCTTCTCGGGGTCCAGAATATGGTCGGGGCGACCTGTGCGTGAGGCGAAGATCAACACGCCTTCCCGTTCTGAGACCTCGAACCCATAAGCCAGCATAAGCGGCTGAAGGGCCGCACGCGCGCCCCCGATCTGATCCACCACATAGCCGCGCACCAAGCCATACAGCTTCGATACGTCATAGCGCGTCACGCCGGACCGTTCGCAGATTTCGCTGACCACAGAGGCCAGGGACCGGGACGAGGCGCGTCCGTTCAGCCAGTGGCCACGTTCGTAGTTCCCACCGTCGCTCCACAAACCCTTGCGGTTCGGGAATTGCGGGAAAGGACGCGTATCCCATGCCCAGACATGCGCGCGGTCCATATCCAGCATCTTCACACCCGTTGCGCCATGCGTCGGGTTACGTGCAGCACCCCGCCAATAGTCGTACATGGCCCGCAGATACTGCGCCTGCATAAGATCGTCACGGCGCCCGCTGGAATAGCGCGGCAAAGCGCTTTCCGAGCTTTTGGGATCAAGGAACTTGTTGGGCTGATTGGTGCCCTTTTCGATCGCCGCACATCCCAGTTCGGTGAACCAGAAGGGTTTGGAGCCGGGCTGCCAATCCGTGGGTGTCACGTCGCGGACACCGCCCACGCGGTTGTGGTGCGGGTTCTCCCACCAGCCACGCAGATCCTTATACCGATAGATCCAATCTTCGCCATGCGCGCCATCGGTGATTGGGGTACGGATCTGCAGTTCACGTGCGTCCGCGGTCTTGTAATACCAATCGTACCCCTCACCGCCTTCGATATTGGCCTTGAGGTAGTCTAGGTTATAGATGGTCCCGTATCCGGCATCCGCATGGTCAAACCCATCGCGCCAATCGGACAGCGGCATGTAGTTGTCGATGCCGATAAAGTCGATGTCGTTGTGGCTCCACAAAGGATCGAGGTGAAAGAACACGTCCCCCGTCCCGTCCTGCGGCTGATAGCCGAAATACTCGGACCAGTCGGCGGCATAGGACACCTTGGTTCCCGCGCCCAGAATACCCCGGACATCTGCGGCCAATAGCATCAGCTGCTCGACCACGGGGAAGCTGTTCCCCGGCCCCCGGATCTGGGTCAGGCTACGCAGCTCGGAACCAATCAAGAAGGCATCCACGCCCCCTGCGGATTTACACAGATGCGCATAGTGCAAGATGAAACGGCGATACGAGAACTCGGAGGGACCAGAATAATCCACCCCCTGAGCTGTCACTGTGAAGTCGCTGGGCTGCGCATCCCCAAAGAACGCATCAACCTGCGAAACGGCCCCAGCGCTACCATCCGGCGATCCCGGATGATGCGGCGCCAATGCGGTGGTGATCCGCCCACGCCATGGAAGCTCTGGCTGCCCGATCTGAGCTGACCAAGGATCAAACAGCGTGTTGCCCTCCATCTGCTCCATCAGAATGAAGGGATAGAATGTGGCCTTCAGATTGTTGCGAGAGGCATGCGCAATCGCCTCCTTTACGGCCTGATCCGACGGCGTACCACCATAGACCGGGCGGTCATCATCGCCACGCGGCACAAGCCCAGCCTGCGCACGCGCCACACCGCTAACGGCCCACGGCATGGATTTTCCGTCGACCTGTTTTTGCTCAACCCGAGGGCGGATCTGACAATTTCCACAGCGCAGATCATCGCCAAACCACGAGACGACCAAAGCCGTATTCCGACAGTTGGGCATCTCTTGCCGCATCTGTTGATAAGACGTCACAAAATCGGTCATGCCCGACGGCGAGTTCAGGTTCGATCCCGCGCTCACACCGGGTCCGCCATCATAGTGGACCTTGGAGGTCGCCATGGCATATTCACCCGTCCCGGGGATCAACGCCACTGCCTTGGTCCCGCGTGCGACTTCTTTGTCCTGACCCGGTTGCTCGGGGCGGAACACCTCGAAGCTGAACTGGGGCACCCGGTTGCCAAACTGCGTGACGTCCAGATCCTCGATCACCACATAAGCAATCCCGCGATAGGCCGGTGCCTTACCGGCCCCTTTCACGGCTTCGATCTTCGGGTCCGGAAGCTGCGTCTCCGTCCCCTTATAGACGCGGATAATCAGATCGGCCTTCGACACCTCATTTCCATCCGCCCAGATCCGCCCAACGCGTGTAATTTCGCCCTCGCACAGGGCGACGGCCAGGCTGATGGAATAGCTATAGGACGTCACTTCCGGCTCGGGCGGGCTGGGAGGCCCCTTGCCCCCGCCACCGCCGGACACGGTGGTGTTTTCCTTGAACCGGGTTGACCAGATAACCTGCCCGCCCAGACGCGCTCGGCCATAGACCATCGGGATCGCTGTGCCTTCAGATGCGCCGCTTAGGCGAAGCCGATCCACGCGTCCGGTCTCGATCGGTTCGGACCCCTGCCCCAAAAGACGGTTATCAATGGCCTGACCAAGTGTTGCACCAATAGCTTTGCCGATCACGACGGACGAAAGACCCAGAAAGCCCCCACCGACCGAGGCGCCGGCCGCAGCACCTACAGCAGAAAGAAGTATCGTTGCCATCAGCTTGTCCTTTCAGGAAATTCAAAACACGCCACAATGCGGCGCGCCCATGGGGCCGAAAGCGGGCTTTCGACCACCCCATGCCCGCTATATGCGTGGATAAACGTTGGCGCCGGGCCAGTGCTGGCCAGAAAGCCAAGATGCTTGGCCACCGCGTCTGACCGCATCCGAAACAACAAGATGTCGCCCGGTTGACGGTTCTCAAGCGCTTTGGGCCTTAAATGCGCCGTTGCGGCCTGCCACAGGGCCTCTTGCCCGTCGGCTTCTGACCAGTCAGACGTGTATGGCGGCACTTCGGCAGGTTCTTGTCCCAAAACGGCGCGCCACACACCGCGTACCAGCCCCAAACAGTCACAGCCAGCGCCCTTGCGCGACGCCTGATGCACGTAGGGTGTTCCCAGCCAGCCTTGCAGCTCGTTCAAGATCAGCGCATGTGTTGTACCCATGTCAGACCCCGACAATTGGGTTGAAGGGGTTGTCATCTTCGCCCATCTCACCGGTTTCACGACCGTCGCCGCCATCATTGCGTTCAGCGGGGATTGGGTATGCCATCAGCCAATCCTCGCCCGGAATGTCGGGAAAACCGCGAAAGTTCAGGAAATTGTTGAACTTCTTACGACAGGTTCCGGGCAGCTTGTCGCAACCAGCCTCAAGGCGCACGCGATCACCCGGCTGCATTTCGGCCCGCAGCGCCTCCCACAGTTCAATTGTCCGTGCGCCATTCTCTCCCTTGGTATCGTTCTTGATGAGACCGTTCAGCCCTTGCGCCGCACCAGTCAGGACCTTGAAGCGTCCACGAACGAACCAATTCTTCGGATAGGTCCCCAAATCGGCAAATAGAAACACTGTTTCCTCATCATTGCTTACCAAATCCAGCTCGACCGAGTATCCGGTCTGGTTCATATCAAATCGACACTTACCATCCCCAAGCACGGCAGAGCATGGCGATTGATAGGATCGTCCCTGCGGCTGGTTCATGGCTTCGCTTAGCCCGTTCAGTTCGGCACGGAACCCGCCAGCTTCACGGGCAAGCTCTCCGACCTTTCCACGAAACCGTAAATACCGCTGAGACACATCGCGCCAGTTGACCAGCCAAGCTTCGACCTCGGCCCCGTCATAGCGGCCTGCGCGAATGTCCTCTTCGCTGATCGCGTCGGTTGACAGAACACCCAGTGCCTCGGTGTTGTCGACCGACAACCCGGTCGTCTGGCTCAGCGCATGGGCGGTCATGCCCGTGTCGGCCTTATAGGCAATACCATCCATCTGGACGTCCAGATCATGATCGGTGAAGCCATAGACCACCCCGTCTCGCCGCGTGACCTTCCACAACCGCGCAACAGTAGTGACACCTTCGCCAAGATGGGCCTGAAATTCGTTTGAAACTGACATCAGCTACGCACCTCGACCACGGGAACATTCGGAGCCTCACCCGCCTGAAACGACGCAACCGAGGTATGAACACGGTCCGTGTCGAACCGTACCGGCACATCAAATTCATAGCCTGCCGTGACTTCGGCCCCCAATTCCGGAGCCGTAGCGAACGTGACAACCCCAGTGGTCAGGTCCACGGAATACTGAGTGCCCTCGATCTGCGGATCCCCTTTTAGGCCCATCTTCACAGTCCCATCGACCGGCTTCTGGATCGGGCGTGCATAGGTGTCGGTGCCAGACCGATAGGTCTTGATCAGCTGATACTCGGTCTGAACACCGTCTCCCCAACCAATAATCTGATCGATATATGCCGGATCCGCCGAAGGCAGCCCGCTTTTGTAATCCGACCAGTCCTTCCAGCGAAACGCATAAAGCTGGCCACGCCGCGCCTCGAAAAAGGCGATCAGCATTTCAACATCATCAAGCGAGCGCATGCCAATCCCGGCGTCATAGCGACGGCGCGAATGTTCCCACGGGGTGTTGCGCTCTTCGAACCCATTGGCCAGGGTCACAACTTCTGTGCGCCGTTCAGGACCACCGACCGAGCCGAAGCTTAGATTGGCGGGGAAGCGGATTTCGTGAAAGGACATGGTGAACCCTCCTAAGGTCGTAAAATCAGGGGATCAGCGGTGACGTTGCCCACGCGCGAGCGCACGTTGGACATTGGCCGCGATCTGGCTTTGCGACCGGCGGAAGCTTTCCACATCCGGGGTCGAGATATTCATGGTGATGTTGACAGGTGCCCCGCCGCCCCCTGCACGCACGCCCAAGCGGCCGTCAGCGCCCCGGCTTAGTGGCATGATCGCCTCTGGCCCCGCCTCGCCCATCAGCCCCGTACCGCCACGCATTGGGAAAGTCGTCGCCTGCGAGACGACGCCACCCTTGGCAAAGGGCATCACACGGCCTTGACTGAAGGCACCTCCGTTGGCGAACGGCAGAAAAGCATTCATGATCGCGCCCGCGCCCTGCCCCAGAATATCGCCAAAATGATCGGTCACAGGGTTGATCACGGCATTGAACGCCGCATCGGTCATAGACCGCGCAACCTCTTTCAACGCGTCCGACAGCTTCATGCCATCAAAGGCCAAGCCCTCAAACGCACGCCGCAATCCCGAGGAAATGCCCGACGACAAAGTGCTGACATCGGCGCTTAGATCCGAGACGGTCGAATGCATGCCCTTCAGTTCGAAAATGAATCCAGCTGTCATCTGTTGCGCTCCGCCTAAGGCGGATTCCAGCGCGTCGAGCTGATCGTCAAAACTGTCAATACTGTCCAATCCAGCCATCACATGCCCTTTCCTATGGGTTCACGCGGCTCGTCTGGGAACGCGCGTGCAAGCTCATCCAGCCGGGATCGCAGGCAGGTGGCAGGTTGCCCCTCTAGCCCGGCCATCACAGCCAATTCGATGGGGGTGAGCGCCCAGAACTGATCCGGGCGCAGCCCCAGTTTTCCAAGGCCAAGGCGCATCAGCCCTGGCCAGTCGAACCCAGCAGCCTCAGCCACCTGCGGCCTCGTTGGGCGACAGGGCAAAGGCGCGCGTCAACAGCTGACCAGCAGCTTTTGCGGCCTCAACCGGCCCGCCCTGAATTTCCGCCGCTAGAAGATCCTGCGCAGTCCCCTGCCAGCCCCCCCCGCGCAGCCCAGCCACGATCAGCGCCAGCACGTCACGGCTTGAGAACTGCCCGCTTTCAAACCGCTCGACCAAAGAGACGATCGAGGCTTCGCCAAGCTGTTCTTCCAGCTCGGCCAATGCCCCCAACGTCAGTTTCAGCACATAGGATGTACCATCGATCACCAGCGCCACTTCGCCCGTCCACCGGTTTGTCATGATCACAGCGCCGTAAAGGTCAGTTCACCGGCCGACGCCATCGACAGCTCGTATGTCGCTTCGCCGTTATGCGACCCCGCATACTCGATCGAGGTGATCATGAACGGGCCTTCGACCACGCCAAATTCGGGCACAATTACCTGAAAATTCGGCACTTCATTGTCGAAAAAGATCTGACGTGCCCGTTCATCGGTCGATGCGTCCTTGAACACGCCCGAGCCCGAGATCGACGCCGATTTCACGCCCGCCCCGCCCAGCAGTTCTCGCCAACCGCCTGTGCTTTCCAGACTGGTCACATCAACGCTTTCCGCGTTGAAGCTCAGGCGCGTGGCCCGAAGGCCCGCAATGGTCTCGAACACGCCGGTATCGGTCATGTCGAGCTTGATCAGAAGGTCTTTGCCGTTTTGCGCAGCCATAGGATCACTCCGTTTTGAAAGGTTTAGTTGTCTTCGACACGTGCGCGGAAGATCAGGTCGATGCGACGCACATCCGCGTCTTCAACCCGCCGCGCCCGCGCACGATGAAAGTTCAGATACACAAGCCGGCCACGCGCCAGGATCAGACTGGCATCCACCAGCGTATCACTGACCGCCGCAGCGACCTCTTTGGCGGCCTGAAAGCCCGCCGCATCGGTGACCACACTGATCGTGACCTCATGCAGCGCGCCCTGCCCGGTCATATCTGACCGTTCACGCACATCCTCTGGTCCGAGGCTGACATAGGTGCCCGTGATGATACCCGCGGGCACTGCGTCATAGATCGCACCGGGCACCAGCGTGGCCAGGGTCGTATCCGCCGCAAGGCGCTGATAAATGGCCTGTTGCAGGGCCGCAGAAACGCCATAACTCATGCCGAGACCTCCTCTTGCGCGAAGCAGGTCAGGTAATGCGCACCAGCATCTGCCTCGGTCACCGCGAGGATGCGGAAAATCCGGGATCCATCACGGAAGCGCTGATCCGGTTTGGGGCGGGACGGCGCGCCGTCGGGGGCCGCGCGCACCGTGATCCGAAACGCGATGGACGACACCGTGGCAAAACCTGCGGCG
This sequence comes from Aliiroseovarius halocynthiae, assembly GCF_007004645.1. GTDB lineage: Bacteria > Pseudomonadota > Alphaproteobacteria > Rhodobacterales > Rhodobacteraceae > Aliiroseovarius > Aliiroseovarius halocynthiae. The sequence goes on from NZ_ML660019.1 coordinate 1,590,003, forward strand.
CGCTCGCGTCCCGAGCCCGGCTTGATCTCAGCCCATAGGGTGCCAAGTGTCTGCCAACTTTGGGTAAAGCCACCCGCGCCATCTGGTGTGCGCACAGGCTCTTCCAGCGACAGTTTGCGGTTCAGGATGGGGCGCTTCATGCTGCGCCTCCACCGCCAAACAGGCGCACGGTGCGATAGCGTTGCAGCAGGGCTGCAATCGCCGCAGGCAGTTCACCCTGCCCAGTCATCGCGCCATCCGCACGGTTTTCATAATAAGTCGCGGCCAGCATCATCACCGCCTGCGACAGATCGGCAGGCAGATCGCCCCAGGCGGCACCAAAGCCAGCCTCAAAACCAATCACCGCCTGTCCGCCCACAGGGATCGCGGGCAAACACAGCCCCGTCGACACAAGGCGCGGACGATGCATGTCTGGCTCCAGCCCGAAACGGGCGGTGTCGATCGCCTCGGTCCCGCCCATACGGTCATGGATTTCGAGGCTGGTAACTTGGGTGACAGGCGCCACCGGCAAAGCTTGTGACGCCAGATCGCGCCATGCGGTCAGGGTCCAGGTAAATTCGCGCGACAGAAGGATCTTTCCGGTGCGGGCCTCGATCGCGGCCATGGCGGCCCGAAGGTAGGTTTCCAGCACCTGATCCTGCACCCCGTCATCGGCAAACCCGGTCCCCAGCCGCAGGTGGTCCTTGAATTGGGCGACCGGAATGGCCGTGCCCGGCACTGTGGTCTGCTCGACTAACATCATGGATCATCTCCGAAATTCGGGCCCCTCACGTCATGTGGGAAAGGGTGGGCGCGCACCGTCCGTATTGCTCGGACGGAGGGGGAGCAGCTAGACAACACGGGGGTGGTCGGTGCGCGCCCTGCCCCGTGACAACCCGAAGGCCGCCACGGGATCAGGTCCGGCTCTTACGAGGCCGAGAACTTGAGCAGCTTGATCGCAGCAAAGTCGCTGACATCACCGCCTACGCGCTTGGTGGCATAGAACAGGACATGCGGCTTGGCCGAGAACGGGTCACGCAGGATGCGCGTGTCGGGACGTTCCGCGATGGTGTAGCCGTTGGCGAAGTCACCAAAGGCGATCGACATGCTGTCAGCACCGATATCGGGCATATCTTCGACGATCAGGACCGGATAGCCGATCAGACGGGCAGGTTCGCCTGCCACAGTCGCATCCGACCACAAGAAGCGGCCATCCGCGTCTTTCAGCTTGCGCACAGAACCCACGGTTTTCGAGTTCATCACGAAGACTGCGTTTGCACGGTAATCCGCACCCAAGGCATAGATCAGGTCGAAAATCGCATCTGCCGGATTGGTGGCGTTAAAGTCACCTGCTTCGCCGGTGGCCACATAGCCCAGATTACCCCAGGTCCAGCTGCCGTTGTCCACAGCGGTGTGGTTCAGAATGCCCACGGGCTTTTCAACACCGTCGCCGTTGATGAACGCACCGCTTTCCGCGCGCGAGAACTTGTCCGCGATACGACCAGCCAGCCAGTTTTCGATGTCAAAAGCGCTGTCGTCCAGCAGGCGTTGCGACACTTTCGGCAGGGCCGACAGCTCGTGCAGCGGGATCGAAATACGGTCGATCTGTGGGGTGCCGGTTTCAGCTGTCGAACCGGTTTCCGAAGCCCAACCGGTGATCAGGTCGCCTTGGTCGATCAGCACGTCATAAGCGGTGCCTTCGACGTTCACCACATTGGCGACCGAACGCAGGGATGCTGCGTTGTTCAGCACACCTTTGATGGTGTCAGCGGTAACCGGGTCAACCAGATAGCCACCGTCAGCGGCGACCGCCGACGACATCGCTTTGCCTTCCAGATCAATACCGCGCAGCGCGTCATCGTCACCCGAACGGACATAGGCCTCGAAGGCTTTCTGGTGCGGCGCTTCCAGATCGGCAGCGGCGGCAAGATGCGGGCGGCCCGCGATAGTGTTAGATTTGCGATCCAGCATGGTCAGTCGCTCTTCCTGTTGTTGAAGTTTAATGGAAATCTCTTCGTGAAACTGATTGATATCGCTCACGAAACCAGCCAGCGCGGTCTTCACCTCGGCAGCCGGAGTGGGGCCTGAAACCTGGCCAGCAGGCGTCGCCGACTGGCCCAGAGCCTTCGTCTCTTTGTTGCTCATCATTGGGTCCTTTTCAGGGGTTCAGATCGCTGGCTCAGGCGTTGCGGGCCAGCATCAAGCGCGCATCCTCAAGGGTCGCGGCCAGTTCACGCAAGGTGGTGTCATCGGCGTCAGGCACGTCGCCCTTTGCCCCCACTCGCGCTGTCGGAAGCATGGGGAACGTGACAAGCGACACCTCCCACAGCTCCAATTCCGTCAGGCGACGTCCGCCCGTCTGGGTCTTCGTCGACTTCTTGGTGCGATAGCCGATGGATAGCCCGTCAATGGCGCCGGCCTCGATCAGGGCGGCTGCCTCGCGGCCCTTTTCGACATCGCTCAGGATGCGGCCTTTGACGTACAAGCCCTTGGCATCCTCGCGCACCTCGTCCCAGATCCCGATGGGCTGGGCCGGATCGTGCTGCCACAACATCTTGACGCCGCGCCCCTTGGCCTTCAGCTCGTCCAAAGATTTGCCATAGGCCCCGCGGGCCACAACATCGCCGCCATTGTCGACCTGATCAAAGAAGCTGGCATAGCCGTCAATCTGGATTCCCTCGGCGGTCTGAACTGTCTCGCCCAGCTTGACGAACTTGTGCTCAAGTCCGAAATCGGTGTGGTAGTCACTCATGGAACGCACCTTTCTTATTGGTCTTTGGTCAGTGGCGGCAGGCCCAGCAGGCTGCGCTTCTCGGCATCTGACAGGAAACTGGCCTCGGCCACGCGAGACCATTGCTGGTCACGCTCCGCAGCTAATGCGGGTACCTGATCCAGATCCGGCTTCAGCTTCACCGCCTCGTCCGAGAACCCGGCCAGCCAATGGCCGACACTGGCCGCGACACGGGATACCAACGGCACCACGGTCAGGCGATAGAAGGCACGACTGGCCTCTTGATAATTGGCGTAAGTTGCGTCGCCCGGAATGCCGATCAACATCGGCGGCACACCGAAAGCCTGCGCGATCTCGCGCGCCGCGGCTTCCTTGGTTTTCTGGAATTCCATATCCGAGGGACTGAACCCCATCGGCTTCCAATCAAGCCCGCCTTCCAGCAGCATCGGTCGTCCGGCATTGCGCGCGCCCACGTGATGGCTCTCCATCTCGCTCAGCAACCGGTCATATTGATCCGTGCTTAGCTGCGCCTGCCCCTCGGCCCCTTTATAAACAATTGCCCCTGACGGTCGCGCCGCATTGTCCAACAGCGCCTTTGACCAACGGCTGGCCGCATTGTGCACGTCAATTGCCGTGGCTGCCGCTTGAAGCGGAGACAGACCGTAATGGTCATCCTGCGGATGGAAGGCTTTCACATGGCAGATTGGCGACACCCCATCCCCGACATGGAACCGGTGCTTGCGCGACCCGACCGTATAGTCATAGGCCACTGGCCAGCCATCCGCCCCCGGTACCAGCGCCATTCGGTCCGAACGCAGAACATGCAGCTCACGCGGCTGGCCTTCTTCGTCCCTGACGGCTTCCAGGTAACCATTGCCGGTCAACAAAATCTGACCAAAGAATGCCTCAAACAACTCGGCCCGGCTTTGCGCTGCATTTGGGCGCGCCAGCAACTCCAGAAGCGGGTGAACATCATAGCGCTGCTGGTCGTCCTGCAGCACCAATGGGAGCGCGCTGGCGGCCTCCGCAATCAGCTTAACCGAGCGAAAGCCGACAGGGTTTGCCGAAAACCCGGTGCGGGTCAGGCTGACCGTGTCGCGCGGGCTCCAGGCCACGCGACCTGCATTTCCGTAAGCGATGACCGGCCCGGTGGCCGATGCTTTTGCCTCATTCGGCATCTCGGCCTTTGCGTCATCCGCGCCTCGCTTGAGAAAATCAAATACCATGCGCCTTGGCTCCTTGGTTTCGGTTTCCGGTCCCCCGGCTACACCGGGCAAACCTGTCCTGTCCGGGTGCGCAGCCTCGCACGACCCGAGCGGTCAATTCTGTTATCTCGTGATCAGGTGGGGCCCGTGTGCCGGGTGGGCATCAAGGCCCCGCCTTTCGATGTTTGGCACTTTGCCAGTGAGGGTTAAAAAAGCCTTTAACCGAGCGTACGCACCTGCGGTCTGCGATAGGACGCAACGGGTTCAATGATCAATTCGTGCAGGGCCCAGACCAACGCATCCACGCGGTCCGGGCTACCCTTGCCTTCGTATCCCTGACTGGTCATACGGCACATCTGATCTTCTAGCGCGGCCATGTTGCCCGCATGGCTGACACGCCCTTGTTCATACAAAGCAGCCACAGGCTCGGCCCGCGTGACCTTGCCCCGCGTCGCGCGCACGGCCTTATAGGGCACCGTTGCGTCGATCTGACGGATCACGCTTTCCACCAGATCACCGCCTTGGTTGACCTCGGCTACCAACCGGTCCGCCTGATGCCGCTCCATCGCCGCCAGCGCGGCCTCAGCCCATTCCGAGGGGCTGGCCGCCGTCACACTAGCATCTTCCAGCACCACAGCCTTCCAGTCGCCCGGAGGCCCCTTTGCAAAGACACCCGCGACCACGATCCCACATTCGTCCGAGCCTTTATGTCCGGTAACCGGGGGATCCACCGCGACCACGATCCGATCCAAAACAGGCGTGTCCGCCCCCAAACGGTGCTTATCCAGCATCGCCATGGTCCACAGCGCCCCTTCCGTATCTTCCAATAGCACGCCGTCCAGCTCTTGCCGCCCCAACCGCGTATCCGCGTATCGCGAACGTACTTCCTCAAGAAAGCTCTTCGCCAGATAGGCGCGGTTGGCCTCGGTCGGGGCGTGCGTCGTCACGGTCGAGGGGTTTTTCAGGATCTGCTTCAACACCCCCACATTGCGCGGCGTTGTCGTCACGCATTGGCGCGGATGCGTTCCAAGACGCAGTCCGAATTGCAACATATCCCATGTGTCCTCGGCCTTCTTCCACTTGGCCAACTCGTCCACCCACGCTGCATCAAACTGCGGGCCACGTAGATTTTCTGGCTCATGCGCTGAAAACACCTGCGCGATTGCACCGTTGGGCCAGACCAGCCTGCGCCGGCCAGCCTCCCATACCGGGCGGCGATCTGGGGGCGAGCATGCCAGAATGCCGCTTTCACCAAATACCATCACCTCGCGCACCTGATCGATGGTTTCGCCCACCAACGCGACACGGCGCGAGCGGCCGGGGTCCAGCGGCCCTGCCCCTTCGACCTCCGCGCGCACCCATTCGGACCCGGCGCGGGTTTTCCCCGCGCCACGCCCGCCCATGATCACCCATGTGCGCCAGTCCCCCTCGGGCGGCAATTGGTGATCCAAGGCCCAGAATTCAAATAGATAGGGCAACGCCATCAGCGCCCCATCGCTTAGATCATTCAGGAAGCTCTCGCGTTCGTCTTGCGTCGCGCAGGCAAGCCAATCGGCGCCCGATTTCATCTCGGGCCTGAGCAAGGTCAAGCTCTGCTGCTCGCCCCCCGCCAAAGCCGGTTTTACCACTTTGTTCAAGACGTTTCCTTTCCTCAAATACCGTTTGCATAGCGCGGCGCACTTCCGTCATGGCCTTCGCCAATTCCGGCGTCGTTTCGCACCCATCTGTTTCAGCCGCAGACAACTGGCGGTCCAACTCTTTCAAAACACGTAGAAAAAACGCATCCGCAATCTTCAGGTAGTCTTCCGAAGCTGCGTCCTTCCCCAAGGGCGTGATAATTGTCATTCTTGTTTGTTGCCTCTCATGCTCTTGTCCGCACAAGCGACATGAAAAAACGGCCCCGGGCGGATGCCCAAGGCCGTTGAATTCACGTCTTCTAGCGTATGTCAGAGACTACACGGGACCGTACGTTCGGTCAAAATGCAACGGGCGTGACCCGCCCGCTGCGGTAAGAAACGCTTTACTGGTTGGCGCGCTCGGCTTCGATCTTGCGCCATTCCGCCACATTGGCGTTGTGTTGTGCCAAGGTCTCCGCAAAGGCGTGACCGCCAGTGCCGTCAGCCACAAAGAACAAATACGGCGTGCTGTCCGGGTTCAACGCGGCTTCAATCGCGGCGCGGCCCGGATTGGCGATCGGGGTCGGTGGCAACGCGTCGATCACATAAGTGTTGTACGGCGTTTCACGACGCAATTCGCTTTGACGCAGACCGCGCCCAAGGCTGCCCTGCCCTTTGGTGATGCCATAGATGACAGTCGGGTCCGTCTGCAGACGCATCCCTTGGTTCAAACGATTCACAAAGACACTAGCAACCTGACGGCGTTCCTCGGCCAGTCCGGTTTCTTTCTCGACGATGGACGCCATGACCAAAGCTTCATCTGCGCTCGCATAGGGCAGATCCGCCGCGCGGTTGTTCCATGCGTCAGCCAGAATGTCGACCTGTGCGTCCTGCATCGACGCGATTAAAGCCGCGCGGTCCGCACCGGCCTTCACTTCATAGCTGTCTGGCGCAAGGCTGCCCTCGGCAGGCAAGCCAGCGATTTCACCCGACAGGAAATCGGCCCGGTTCAAGCTGTCCACAACTTGCCAGCTGGTCACACCTTCCGCCAGGGCGATCCGGAAACGGGTATCGCTTTCGTCGCGCTTCTCAAGGTATGTTGCGGGCACTTCGCCCTCAAGCTCCGCCGGGGTAAACTCGGCAGTGATCTTGTAATCCTGCGTCGCCGGATCCAATTCACGTACCTGGACCTCGGCTGCAAGAATACCGACGCGATACAGGATCTCGGTGCCACAAGTCGATGCCCCACCGCGCGTGACGATGTCCACGATCTCTTCCATCGAGGCACCGTCCTGCACAAGGAACGATCCGGCCTTCAGTGCAGATTTCTTGTCGGAATACTCTACACCGATACGGAAAATGGACGCGTTCGAAATCGCACCCTGTGCTTCCAAATCCCGCGACACGCGCGAGAACGAGCTGCCGCGCTCGACACGCAGACAAATGGTTTGCGCCAGAGGGCCGTCAGCTGTGTATTGTTTTTGGCCCCAGGCCACCACACCGACCGCGACGATCAGTACGACAATGAACAGGCTCAGCGCGTTCGAGGCGATATTGCGCCACATCAGTCAGAAACCTTCCCCATGACAAGGCTGGCATTTGTGCCGCCGAAGCCAAAACTGTTGGACAGCACCACGTTGATCTCGCGCTCTTCCGCCTTGTTGGCAGCAAGCGACAGGCGCGGCGCGATTGCCGGGTTGTCCAGGTTGATCGTTGGTGGCGCGATCTGGTCACGAATGGCCAGAATGCAGAAGATCGCCTCCACAGCGCCTGCGGCCCCCAACAAGTGACCGATCGAGGATTTGGTCGACGACATGGTCGCCGTGTCAGCCGCATCGCCCAGCAGACGCTCGACCGCGCCCAGCTCGATCGTGTCGGCCATTGTCGATGTGCCATGCGCGTTGATATAGTCAATCGCCGACGGCTCCAGTCCGGCTTTGCCAAGCGCCGCTTGCATCGCACGGAAACCACCGTCGCCATCTTCGGCTGGTGCCGTGATGTGATAGGCATCGCCCGACAGGCCATAGCCCAGCACTTCGGCATAGATCTTCGCACCACGCGCTTTCGCGTGCTCGTATTCTTCCAGAACCACGATGCCTGCGCCCTCGCCCATAACGAAACCATCACGGTCTTCGTCATAGGGGCGGCTTGCGGCCTGCGGATCGTCTTCGCGTTTGGTCGACAGTGCTTTGCAGGCATTGAACCCTGCGATGCCCAGCTCACAAATCGCGGCCTCGGCACCACCTGCAACCATCACATCCGCATCGCCCGATTGGATCAGACGGCTCGCGTCGCCGATAGCATGCGCACCAGTCGAACAGGCCGTCACAACCGAGTGGTTCGGCCCTTTGTAGCCAAACTTGATCGAGACCTGACCCGAGATCAGGTTGATCAACGATCCAGGAATAAAGAAGGGCGACACACGACGCGGACCGCGCTCGTTCAGCAGGATCGACGTATCCGCAATGGTCGACAGACCGCCAATACCCGACCCGATGATTACGCCCGTACGGCACAGGCTTTCTTCATCTTCGGGCATCCAATCCGCGTCTTTCACAGCCATTTCAGCCGCAGCCAGGCCATACAGAATGAAATCATCGACTTTGCGGCGCTCTTTCGGCGCCATCCAGTCATCCGGGTTGAACGTCCCATCCGTCCCGTCGCCCAATGGCACTTCGCAGGCATATTTCGTGGTCACACGCGACGCATCAAACTTTGTGATCGGCCCAGCACCGGACTGTCCGTCCAGAATACGCTCCCATGTTTCCTCGACGCCGCTTGCCAGCGGAGAAACCATACCCAATCCTGTTACAACCACTCGACGCATTCTGGTGCCCTTTCTCAGGTTTTCAAATGTCTCGGAGGTGATAGCGCGGCTGGGCATAGCGGGGCAAGCCGAATCCGATCAGCGGTGGATGCCCGCCTATCGTTCTAAGCCCTTATCCAAGCAATGCAGGGTGGCGACCGCAGAACACCCGCGATCACCAGCAGTTGCGCCCGCCCTCAATGCTTAGATGAACTCTGCCTTGGCTTCCGGTTCGGGCCGTGCGACGGCCAAAGCTTCGTTCAGATCAACGTTCTTGGAAAACAACGCACGCCCGATCAATGTACCGGCAATGTTCGGGATGTATTTCAGCCGCGCCACGTCATCCAGCTCGTGGATGGTGCCAGCCGCAATCACCTGATGCTTTGTCTCGCCCGCAAGTGCGCTCAGCAGACCAAGCTGAGCATCCGGCTGTTCGATATCGCTGTCGATATCCGTGATCAGAACACTGGCCAGCGGTACGTCTGCATATGACGCAAGGAAGCTTTCCGGGGACATGGCGACCGGATTGCGCCATCCGTCCGTCATCAGGTTCCCCTGCCAGACATCTGCCGCCAGAACGATCTGATCCGGGTATCGGTTGGCAAGCTCTTTCACCATGGCTGGATCGCGTGCAGCGACGGTTCCGACAACCACACGCCCTGCGCCTTTCTCGATCCAGGTTTCTGCCATATCTCGGGTACGTATGCCGCCTGCGACCTGAACGGAACAACCGGCCGAGTTGATAATCGCCTCGATCAGCTCGGCATTATCGCCTTCGCCTGCGACGGCATCAAAATCGGTCACTTGGATCCATTCAGCACCTGCTTCGGCAAACCCCTGTGCGGTTTCCACCGGATCCACATGCCAGATCGAGGGCTCTTCAAGACGACCGCGATGCAACGTCACACAACGACCGTTCTGCAATTCGAGTGTTGGATAAATAATCATGGAACGCCTCCTTCGCCAAACCAGTGATGGTTTAGTGAAGTTTAGCACATCCTCGCATGTGCGCCCAAATTCGGCCCAATACGCACTGAAAGCGGCCTGATGGGGCGATTTCGCACAAAAAAACGGCCCACCCGATGGTAGGCCGTTTTTGAAACTGTTGCGTCCTGAAAGATCAGGCAGCTTCGGTGATGAATTTCACAGCGTCGCCGAAGGTCTGAATGGTTTCAGCAGCGTCGTCCGGGATTTCAATGCCGAACTCTTCTTCGAAAGCCATAACCAGCTCTACAGTGTCCAGGCTGTCTGCGCCCAGGTCATCGATGAACGAGGCGGTCTCGGTGACCTTGTCCTCTTCAACACCCAGGTGCTCAACTACGATTTTCTTCACACGATCTGCGACGTCGCTCATGATCAATCCTCACGTTAGTTCAGGGCTTGGCCCTTTTCGTTTGACCCGTTTGGGCCGCTAAGTTTCCCGCGCGTAACGCCGAGATCCCCAGCCCATATGGACTGCCCAGTTTGGGCTGATGGGGTAAACCTGCGCCGCCTATAACACATCGAAGAAGATAGGCAAACGCTTTCGCTGTGCAAGGGCCAAGTCGGAACTTATTCCACTTAGCCGCGCACAGTTACAACATGGCCATGCCGCCATTGACATGAAGTGTGGCGCCAGTCGTATAGCCTGCCTCGTTCGATGCAAGGTATAGAACGGCTGCTGCGATTTCATCGGGCGCACCCATGCGGCCAGCAGGGATTTGCGCCAGCGTGCCCGACTTTTGATCATCGGTCAGCTTGTCCGTCATCGCCGTACCGATAAAGCCCGGCGCGATGCAGTTCGCAGTGATACCACGGCTGGCAACTTCATAGGCAATGGATTTGGTCAAACCGACCATACCGGCCTTCGATGCCGCATAGTTCACCTGCCCCGGATTGCCGGTTGCACCAACAATCGAACCGATATTGATAATCCGCCCCCAGCGCGCCTTCATCATCGGACGCATCACGCCCCGACACAGACGCATGGTCGAGGTCAGGTTCACGTTGATCACGTCATCCCAATCCTGATCCGACAGGCGCATGAACAGCTGGTCGCGGGTAATCCCGGCGTTGTTCACCAGAATATCGACCCCGCCCATGGCTTCCACGGCCTGTTTGGGCAGGGCGTCAACAGCTTCGGCGTCCGACAAGTTGCAGGGCAGCACATGGGCACGCTCGCCCAGCTCAGCGGCCAACGCCTCAAGCGGCTCGACACGCGTTCCCGACAGCGCCACAGTTGCGCCCGCCGCGTGCAGCGCCTTGGCGATTGCGCCGCCAATACCGCCGGAAGCGCCAGTAACGAGGGCATTTTTTCCAGTCAGATCAAACATCTGCTTATCCTTCTTCACGTTTCCGGCCACACCCAACTTTAGGGCATTGGACCGGCTAATATGTTGTGATTATCCGTTCAGCGCTTCAGCAGCGGCCTTCACATCATCTGGGTTTCCGATTGCACGCGTCGCGACCGTCTTGTCGATCCGCTTAATCATACCGGACAGCGCCTTGCCGGCGCCGATCTCCCAAATCTCGTCCACGCCATGTTCGGCCATCCACGCCACGCTTTCACGCCAGCGGACGGATCCCGTCACCTGTTCGACCAAAAGCGAGCGGATTACGGCAGGATCTGACACCTCTGCTGCGCGAACATTTGCCACCAATGGCACAACAGGACGTTCCATTTCCACATGTGACAGTGCTTCAGCCATAGCTTCGGCGGCGGGCTGCATCAAGGCGCAATGGAACGGAGCGCTTACCGGCAGCAAGACAGCGCGTCGTGCGCCCTTGCCCTTGGCAATCTCGACCGCACGTTCGACCGCTTCTTTGTGTCCTGAGACAACAACCTGCGCAGGGTCATTGTCATTGGCCGCCTGACAAATCTGGTCATGCGCCGCTTCTGCAGCGACCTCGGCCGCAGTTTCAAAATCCAACCCCAACAAGGCCGCCATCGCACCAACGCCGACCGGCACGGCGTCTTGCATGGCTTTTCCACGAGTCCGCAGCAAACGCGCGGTGTCTGAAACACTCAGCGTTCCAGCGGCAGCCAGTGCCGAATATTCGCCCAACGAATGCCCCGCAACGTACGAGGCCGCGTCGCTTGTGACACCTTCTGCCTCAAGCGCACGCAACGTAGCCAAAGATGTGGCCATCAAAGCTGGTTGCGCATTCTGGGTCAGGGTCAGTTCGTCTTGCTCACCCTCCCAGATCAAAGAGGACAGCTTTTCACCAAGCGCCTCGTCAACCTCGTCAAACACTGCTTTAGCGGTGGGATAGGCGTCTGCAAGGGCTTTGCCCATGCCGATACTTTGGGCCCCTTGCCCGGGAAATACGAATGCGCGGCTCATGGCCCCTCCTCTTCGTCCTATGACTTTAGGGAAGGAGATACCGTGCGCCGCGCCGCTGTGCAATCTGTTTGGAGTAGTTCTGGCTCGGATCAGGCCACACGAAGCGCAACACCGTCAGCGCCCAGGAACTTTCCACCGGTTCGGCGGCTTTCAAAGCTGGGCACCGGCAGACCGCCACGAGCGTTTTTCAAATCGCGCAGAAGGCGTGCGCGGATGGGGCGCAATTGCTCTTCCGAACCAGACAAAATCTCAATCGCAGTCATATTGTCTGCACCGTCTTCAAGGCGTAGATACAAGCTAGCCTGACCACAGTCCCCACCAAGACCTTGTACATCTTCTGCGACTAACAAAACGCCGGTGACATCCTCGAATGGCACCGCTTCGTCCACCTCAAACTCATTCTTTGATGTGACATAACCACGACGGAAATAGCGTTTGAACAGGTCGACTTGCGTCACAGCATCCCCACGGCAGCGACCGAACATAAAGAGCAGCCCCCCCAGACCGACGAAGAAGCACGTCAGGCCTAGCTTCATTACCAGAAGCACAAGATCAGGCACAACTGCAGTGTGGGATACAGTCCACAAACCCGCGGAAGACAAGGCCAGCGTAATACCGAAGAACCGACAAAACTTCCGCAACAACGGCCCGCTGGCTTCCTCATCCAGCTGATCTACCAGTGAATAGCCCCACTTAGCTGGGCTTAATAGAACCGGCTGAGCCGAATTCACGTTAGCTGCATCAATATAAGGTAGCGGAGAAACCATTGTCATGGGAACAGACCTTCCTGTTTCAACGTTCGGTCAGATACGATCTTCTGTATCCGAGATAAGTACTCTTGCCCGACTGGGGCGTTGGTTAAGAAATCAACCTGAACTGTGACGGAAGTTGGGCGGCAGATTGGTCAATGCGAGGCCATAGTTTGCGCAAACTGGACCAGCGCCACAAACGTCACCAAATCCCTAACGGCGGCGCACCAACACCTGCAAAAGCCTTGCGCCACTTGGCGAGACGTGTATAAGGCACCGTCCTTTCCGTAAGTGAATGAACCGCGTTGCCTCTCGTGGATGGGTCGCGGAAAGGTTTTGACCCATTCTTTGAAGCGCGCTTGAAAATAGAACTGGAGTTCACATGCCCCTTTACGAGCATGTCTTCATCTCGCGTCAGGATCTGTCCAACGCGCAGGCTGAGAACCTCATCGAACATTTTGGCACCGTACTGGGTGACAACGGCGGTAAAGTCGTTGACAGCGAGTACTGGGGCGTCAAGACGATGGCTTACAAGATCAACAAGAACCGCAAAGGCCACTATGCCTTCCTGAAGACCGACGCACCGTCGGGCGCTGTTCAGGAAATGGAACGCCTGATGCGCCTGCATGACGATGTTATGCGCGTTCTGACCATCAAGGTCGACGATCACGCCGAAGGCCCGTCTGTTCAAATGCAAAAACGTGACGAACGCGGCGACCGCCGTGGCCGTGACCGTTAATCGGAGGTCTAACTCATGGCAGCTAAACCGTTTTTCCGTCGCCGCAAGGTATGTCCCTTCTCGGGCGACAACGCACCGAAGATCGATTACAAAGACACCCGTCTTCTGCAGCGCTACATCTCTGAGCGCGGCAAAATCGTTCCTTCGCGTATCACCGCCGTTTCGGCAAAGAAGCAGCGTGAACTGGCCCGTGCTATCAAGCGCGCCCGTTTCCTTGCTCTGCTTCCCTACGCCGTTAAGTAAGGGGACCTGATCAATGCAAGTTATCCTTCTGGAACGTGTGGCCAAGCTGGGCCAAATGGGCGACGTCGTTGACGTAAAGCCCGGTTACGCACGCAACTTCCTGCTGCCCCAGGGCAAAGCCCTGTCGGCTTCGGACGCAAACATCGCGTCGTTTGAAGCTCAGAAAGCTCAGCTGGAAGCCAACAACCTTGAAACCAAGAAAGAAGCAGACGCACTGGCTGAAAAGCTGGGCGGCGAGCAGTTCATCGTGATTCGCTCGGCTTCGGATGCTGGTGCACTTTACGGCTCGGTCACCCCGCGTGACGCCGCAGATGTTGCCACTGAAGCTGGTTTCACCGTCGACAAGAAGCAGATCATCCTGACTGCTCCGATCAAATATCTGGGCCTGCACACCGTCACCGTACGTCTGCACCCGGAAGTCGAAACCGAGATTGGCCTGAACGTGGCTCGCTCGGAAGAAGAAGCCGAATTGCAGGCTTCTGGCAAGTCGATCCAAGAACTGGCCGCTGAAGCAGAAGCTGAAGCCGAGTTCGAGATCGCCGAGCTGTTCGACGATATCGGTGCTGCTGCATCGGAAGACGACGACCTGGCCCCGGCTGGCGACGACGCTCCTGCCGCAGAGGCTTCGGAAGAAGAGTAATCTTCCCCGACACAAGACCAGAAAGGCCGCTCATACGAGCGGCCTTTTTCTTTGGAAGTGTCCTTTCGCAGACGACACCTGTTTGACATTCCTGCTACCCACAGCAATGAATTCCGGCAAAGAACGGGAATCAAATGATAGTCAAAGACCAACCCTCGTCGTTCCAACTGTTCTTAGAGATGCAGGGATCAATTGTTCCCAAGATCAGCCCGAAGGTCCTGCTGATTTCAGCACTATCATTCGTGGTCTTCCTGATAGACCTGCTCGTAACACCACTTCCGCGTATTTCGATCACGGCAATGGGCATTTTCGGTGTCGCTCTGTCTTTGTTTTTGGGCTTTCGCAACAACGCAGCCTATGATCGCTGGTGGGAGGGACGTGTCCTGTGGGGCAAGATGATCGCCGATATGCGCAGCCTGGGTCGCAATGCGCAGATCTTTATGGTTGATTCCGATGCGAAGGGCCGCCTTATCTCGACCGTCATGGCCAGCATCCATCTACATCGGGGCTTTCTGCGCAAACTGGATGCACGCCCTGAAGCCGAGCCGTGGATTGGGCCTGATCTCAGCGAAAATCTCTGCCAGCATCAAAACCCCGCCAATGCAGCTCTTCAACACGCGGCGCAGCAGATTGGCGATCTGGCGCGGGCCGAGCAGATCTCGGGCTTTGGACAGATCGAGCTGTCACGCAGCCTTGCAGCACTGACCCTGTCCCAAGCGGGCTGCGAACGGATCGCCAGCACGCCCCTTCCCTTCGTCTATTCGCTTCTGGTCCGTCGCACGACCTATATCTATTGCTGGCTTCTGCCTTTCGCGCTGCTGGACGCGACCGGAGGTTTCGCGCCCGTACTGGCCGCTGCCGTTGCCTATGTCTTCTTCGGACTGCAAGCCGTGACCAATGAGCTGGAAATGCCCTTCCAGAACATCGAAAACGGGCTTCCGCTTGACGCGATGTGCCGGACGGTTGAAATATCCATGGCAGAAGCGCTGGGACGTGTCCCACCTGCCCCAATGCAACCCATCAACCAAGTGATCACCTAGCCATGCCCCAAATCTCTCGACGTTCCCTTATTTCCTGTGCACTTGCGCTGCCCCTGATGTCCTGTGGCGGCGGGGGCGATGACGACTTCACAAGCCCGCTCGTGTCGGACAGTTTTGACCCGCCCCTGTATCCCAATGAAACACCCGAGCTGCGGGCATTGATCAACAAATGGGCTGACCACTATGACATCCCGCGTGAGCTGGTCCATCGTCAGGCCATCCGTGAAAGCACGCACCGCCCTTGGGCGCGCAATGGACCCTATTGGGGACTTCTGCAGATCCTGCCCCAGACCGCGCGCACCATGGGCCATCGCGGCCCGGCAGAAGAGCTTCTGGATCCAGATGTGAACCTTCAGTACGCGGGCAAATACCTGCGCGGTGCCTATATTGTATCTGGTGGAGACATCGATGCTGCGATGGGCTGGTATGCGCGCGGGTATTATTATGAGGCCAAACGACTAGGTCTGTTGGTCGAAACGGGGTTGCGGCCAGGTTAAGGGCTGTTGGTGGCTCACTTCGTGAGCCTATAGGGGCTTTGCCCCTCGGCCACTCGAAATTCGAGCGGCCTCACCCCAGAATATTTTCGACAAGAAAATGCGCACAAAAACGAAAAGGCCGCCCCGATTTGGAGCGGCCTTTTTAGTGTCTGGCGGTAAGACTTACTCGTCTTCCAGAGCCTCAACGGCTTTCTGCAGATCGTCTTTCGAAACTTCTTTTTCCGAAACCTCGGCCAGTTCGAAGACATAGTCCACGACCTTGTCTTCGAAGATCGGCGCTTGCAGTTGCTGACGCATCTGCGGATTTTGCTGAACGAATTCAAAGAACTGACGTTCCTGCCCCGGGTACTGACGGGCTTGATTCATCACGGCCTGCGTCATCTCGGCATCGGTGACTTCGATCTCGGCCTTTTGGCCCAGTTCGGCAAGCAACAGACCAAGGCGCACGCGGCGACCGGCAAGTTTCTTGTGCTCGTCGGTGGCTTCGATTTCCGGGTGATCGTGGCCCTGCACATCAGGGTTTTCTTCGTGCCACAGCTGGTGTGCAATCTGACCAGCTTCGGCGTCCAGCAGCGACGGCGGCAGGTCGAAGGAAACCAGCTTGTCCAGCTCGTCCAGCAGACCACGCTTCATAACGGCACGGGCCGCACCAGCGAATTCTGCTTCCAGACGCTCGCCGATCTGCTCTTTCAGAGCATTCAGGTCTTCGGCACCGAATTTGGTGGCCAGTTCGTCGTTTACTTCGGCGGCAACAGGCTCTTTGACCTCTTTCACGGTGCATTCAAACACAGCGTCTTTGCCAGCCAGATTTTCTGCACCATACTCGGCAGGGAAAGTCACTTTGACTTCAACTTCCTCGCCAGCTTTGGCACCAACCAGCTGCTCTTCGAAGCCCGGAATGAACGAGTTCGAACCAAGCGTCAGCGGGTAGTCTTCAGCAGCACCACCGTCGAAGGCTTCGCCGTCAACTTTGCCCAGGAAGTCGATCACAACCTGGTCACCGTCTTTCGACTTCGACCCTTTTTTGCGATCTTTGAAGTCCTGAGCGGTCTCGGCCAGATTGGCCAGCGCTTCGTCAACTTCGCCTTCACCGGCTTTCACAACCAGCTTCTCAAGCTTGATGCCTTTCAGGTCGACCTCGGGGATCTCGGGAAGGGCTTCGTACGACATTTCGATCTCGACGTCGTCGCCTTCTTTCCAGTCCTCGTTGGTCATCTTCACGTCAGGCTGCATGGCCGGACGGTCACCCGAATCTTCGAAGTGCTTGTTCATGGCGCCATCAACAGCTTCCTGCATGGCTTCGCCCATCAGGCGCTGGCCAAACTGCTTTTTCAGCAGAGCCATCGGCACTTTGCCTTTACGGAAGCCTTTCATTTCGACTTCGGGCTGCGCTTCAACCAGCTTTTCGTTGACTTTAGCGTCCAGATCAGCGGCCGGAACCACAATCTTGTAGCCGCGTTTCAGACCTTCGTTCAGGGTCTCGGTGACCTGCATCGTCTCGTCCTTCTTTCAATTTTGGTGCGGGTGGAGGGACTTGAACCCCCACGCCTTGCGGCGCCAGAACCTAAATCTGGTGCGTCTACCAATTTCGCCACACCCGCTAAAACCGAGGACGGCCCACGTTTTGTGGACGGGGCCGTCCGAATTCGCGCCCTTCTAGCACCAGTGCGCGCAGGATGCGAGAGGAAAAGCGCCCTTATCCGGCGGGAGTTTGCGCAATTTCATGCTCTTTCGTCTGGGTGGTCCGGTAGAGCACCCAGAATCAGGCGGTCACGCTCCTAATCTGCGAAAGACCGAGGGCAGTTGTTCCGGCAAATCCTCGGCGATCAGCCCCGGCCCAAACTCCAGCGCACATTCCACATGCAGCCACGCGGCGGTTTCCGCGGCGGGCATCGGAGCGAAGCCCCGCGCGAGCAATCCGGTGATAAAGCCCGCAAGCACATCGCCTGATCCGGCGGTGGCCAACCACGGAGCGGACCGTTCATAGGCCGCCGAGTTGATCGAGCACGCCCCATCCGGTGCCGCAATCACCGTGTCCGGCCCTTTGAACAAGACCACACAGCCAGCCTGCGCAGCAGCGTCTCGGGTCGCGTCCACCTTGGAATAGGCGGGACCCTTGGCGGCAGGCGCGTTCAGCTTTTTGTCAATATCCGGGAACAGCCGCGCGAACTCGCCCGCATGTGGGGTCAGCACGCAGTTTTCGTGTAGCATGTCGAACAGCGCGGAGGGATCATCTTTGAACGCCGTCAGAGCATCCGCATCCAGCACAGTCGCACGTTTCGCGGCCAAGGCCACCGGCACCAAGTCCCGCGCACGTTCCACGCCCAAGCCGGGACCAAGGCACAACGCATTGAAGCGCTCGTCCGCCAGCACAGCCTGCAATGTCTGTGCGTCCCCCACTGGAGACAACATAACCGCATCCAACCGCGCTGCATTTTCTTGCAGTGCACCGGGTGTCGGGGCGACAGTGACAAGCCCTGCCCCGATGCGCAGCGCACCACGGGCCGAGAGCCGCGCCGCGCCGCCTTTGCCCGACGTGCCAGAGAGGATGAGGGCGTGGCCGTGGGAGAATTTGTTCCACCCGTAGTTTTTTCCAATCCAAGTGGGCTTGCTGACCAACTTAACAATCCCGTTCACCTGCCCAGCTCCACGAGTTGCGTCCGGAGTCGAGATTGGCGTCGTTTCCTCCCATCTTTGCTTAAGATCGCGCCCAATTCCGATGGATTTAACAACGATTTTCTGCACACCTATCGGCCCTAGGGACAACCGATGTCCAAGCTTTTCGCTATGAAAACTGACCGTCAGGTTTGCCCAAACACAGCTATCAAATGGGTTTTCATCATCGTACCCAATATATCGACCGCTGTCGGCGCAAATACCGCTCGGGATATCCACTGAAACTACATTGGGCATATCTTTGCTTGAAGAATAATAGTTCAATGTGTCTTGTACTACTCCAATCGTGTAAAATGGGCGGCTTAGACCTGTTCCGAAAATCGCATCAATGACGACTTTCGCCCCCATGTCGTGGTCAATGTCGAAATCGGCATCACCTAAAGGCTTCACCTCACCCAACTCCACCCACCGCCCATAACTCACCCGCGCGTCCGGGGGTAGCTTCTCGGCGTCCCCATAGAGGAACACCTCAACCTCCCAGCCCCATTTTTTCAACAGCCGCGCGACCACGAACCCATCGCCACCATTGTTCCCCGGTCCGCACAGCACCACCGCTTTGTGAGAAGTCTTGGCAAGCTCGGGCCATTCTTCAAAAATCGCCTCGACCACGCCCCTGCCCGCGCGCTCCATCAGTTCCAGCCCGGTGACCTCGTCCGACTCAATCGCGGCTTGTTCAATGGCGCGCATTTGGGCAGCTGTCAGCAATTCGCTCATCTCAATCTTCTCACTCTGCTCAAACTTCGCGCGCACTGCTTAATTTTTGGGCACATGCTTGTTTTTTCACATTGCTGCGTGCGCTACCACCACCCTAGCCAATTGCCCATCCCCAAGGAAAGTGGTCACTGATGCCCAACACGATGTTTCGACACTCAACGTTTCAATCTGGGGGCTATCCATGAAAAAGATCGAAGCCATCATCAAGCCGTTCAAGCTGGATGAAGTAAAAGAAGCGCTGCAGGACATTGGTGTGCAGGGCCTGTCGGTGATCGAAGTGAAAGGCTTTGGCCGTCAGAAAGGCCACACCGAGCTGTATCGCGGCGCCGAATATGTGGTCGACTTCCTTCCCAAAGTGAAGATCGAGATCGTTCTGGCCGATGATCAGGTCGACGAAGCCGTCGAAGCCATCATCGAGGCCGCCAAGACCGACAAAATCGGTGACGGCAAGATCTTCGTCAGCCCCGTTGAACAAGCCATTCGCATCCGCACCGGTGAATCCGGCGACGATGCTCTGTAAATCACACGAATATACACGAACCAAAGGAACCTGATATGAGCGCTCAAGACGTACTCAAGCAGATCAAGGATGAGGACATTGCCTATGTTGACATCCGTTTCACCGATGTGCGCGGCAAGCTGCAGCACGTAACCGTGGATTGCGACCTTGTCGACGAAGACTTCCTGGAAGAAGGCTTTATGTTTGACGGCTCGTCGATCGCCGGCTGGAAGTCGATCGAAAGCTCGGACATGAAACTGATGCCCGACACCGCCAGCGCCTATGTCGATCCTTTCTACGCCGAGAAAACTCTGTGCGTTCACTGCTCGGTCGTCGAACCCGACACCGGCGAGAAATACGGCCGTGACCCGCGCGGCACCGCCGAGAAAGCCGAAGCTTACCTGAAGTCCTCGGGCATCGGTGACGTGGCCTATATGGGTCCGGAAGCTGAATTCTTCCTGTTCGACGACGTACGTTTCTCGAATACGATGAACAAAGTGTCGTTCGAAGTTGATGCGATCGACGCCGCTTGGAACACCGACGCCGAGTACGAAATGGGCAACACCGGCCACCGTCCGGGCGTCAAAGGCGGTTATTTCCCCGTGAACCCGATTGACGACGCACAAGACCTGCGTTCGGAAATGCTGACCACGATGAAGAACATCGGCATGAAAACTGACAAGCACCACCACGAGGTTGCGTCCTGTCAGCACGAGCTGGGCTTGATCTTCGACAGCCTGACCAAGCAGGCCGACGAGCTGCAGAAATACAAGTACATCATTCACAACGTGGCGCACGCTTACGGCAAGACGGCAACCTTCATGCCCAAGCCGATCGCAGGCGATAATGGCACCGGCATGCACGTGAACATGTCGATCTGGAAAGACGGCAAGCCGCTTTTCGCAGGCGACAAATACGCTGACCTGTCGCAGGAAGCTCTGTGGTTCATCGGCGGCATCCTGAAGCACGCCAAGACCCTGAACGCCTTCACCAACCCGTCGACCAACAGCTACAAGCGTTTGATCCCGGGCTTTGAAGCCCCGGTTCTGCGCGCTTACTCGGCCTCGAACCGTTCGGGTTGCGTGCGTATTCCGTGGACCGAAAGCCCGAAAGCCAAGCGCGTTGAAGCGCGCTTCCCTGATCCGGCCGCCAACCCCTATCTGTGCTTCGCAGCGCTGCTGATGGCTGGCCTTGACGGCATCAAGAACAAGATCGATCCGGGCCCCGCTCAGGACAAAAACCTCTATGACCTGCCGCCAGAAGAGCTGGAAGGCATCCCGACCGTTTGCGCAAGCCTGCGTGAAGCTCTGGAAAGCCTGGAAGCCGATAACGACTTCCTGACCGCTGGCGACGTGTTCACCAAAGACCAGATTCAGGGTTACATCGACCTGAAATGGGAAGAGGTCTACGCCTACGAGCACACACCCCACCCAGTTGAATATCAGCTGTACTACAGCTGCTAATCACAGCAATACGACAAAAGGGCACCGAATTCGGTGCCCTTTTTTCTGTTTAGGCCATGCGCTTCTAAATCACTCCAGAAAACAAAAAAGGCGCCCAGTAAGGCGCCTTGTTCAATCTTTCTGGCGGCCACTCAAGGTCAAGGTCATTGCCTAATCAGCTGGCCGGACGTACGCGATTGTGCGTCGAACGGAACTGACGGTGCCCTTCTTGGATGCACAGCGCATCCCCTTCCGCCTTGGACATTCCCGGCGGCACAGCAATCGATTCATCCCACTGCACACGATCACGTGTATACAGCTGACACGTCACCTCCCCCTTAGGCGACTTAATCTTGACAGGATTGCTTTCATATGCCGATCTATCGACGCAACCTGCCACTACACTAGTGGCTGCAACCGCCACACCCAATGCAAAAATTTTCATATCTCGCTTCCGCTCCACATTTCACTCATGAGTCCCCCACCTGGGCACAACACGCCCGCAACTCTCATATGCTTGATTTTTCTCCAAATCAAGCGTGTCCATCTGGCGGTATATCACACGAGTGTTAATCATTCCCCCACAGGTTGCTGAATACCCAATTCCTCCAACCTTTGCCTTGATAAAACAAAGGTATGGATCGAAAAAACGACAGCGCCTGTCGTCGGAAGCCGTTTCATCGTCTGCCGTTCCACCCGCAGCCAACGTGGGTGACACGCATCAAAGCCCCGCCGGTCTTCCTCGCGTCGTGGCTGGAACAGTTCTGGGTCATTATAGAACAGATGGTTTGCCCGCCACATCGGTCGCCCAACTTGAATACCATCAAACACACGCTGGACCCGGCGCGCGATATCCGGAGTGTATTCGCTGACGGGATCATGTATTTTGTCTAATGTTTTCATGAATTTTTGGTCCAGAGACCAACTGGCCGGAAAACACAGGATCGCACCTGTCATGATGTGCTCATCACCGCTTTTTTGCATAAGAACGAAGTCCTCTTGAACCAGCGTTCCAAGCGTCAAAAGAGGCTGCCCGCGATCCAGATCGGCCTGGCGACCGTCGGGGCAGAGCACACACTCCTCGTGAACGTCAAATCCTTCTGTCTCTGCAAGCTCTGCCAGCACCGTATCCAAAAGCTCTTCCGCGGCAGGGCGCGCCTGTTCCGACAGCTTATGCACGCAATCAGCATGTTCCTGCATCAGAAACAGTCTGTGTGACATTTGCATGCAATACGCGTCATCAATCAGCAGCCATTCCCCCGGCGCGACGGGGTTCAGCCCCGGAAGACGCGCGGTTTTGGGGTCTGCCCAGGGCAGAATTGGAAGTTCTTGCTGGCAAATCTCGACCATTCAGCCTCCTATCGCTCAATAGCCCGAACACTGAGCGGCAAGTCCCAGTCACGCAAGAGTTTTGTCACCTGCAGACTCACCGTTTCCTACGTTTCTTCACCCTTGCGTGAACTTCCAAACCTCCCCCTTGTCCACGCCCGCACCATACGCCACCTTCATGGAAACAACCCATATTACTGCTGCGGACGAACGCGCGCTGGTCGCGCTTTGGATCATTTGACCGCACAACGGCCACGACAGGAGCATCCATGCCAACCGAGAAGTTCACCTTCCCCGGCCACGCGGGCCACGATCTTGCCGCTCGGCTAGATTTTCCCGATGGTCCACATCTTGCGACTGCGCTTTTCGCCCATTGCTTCACATGTGGAAAAGACATCGCTGCCGCCCGCCGTATCTCGGCCCGGCTTGCCGCACTTGGCATCGCTGTTTTACGGTTCGACTTCACCGGTCTTGGCCATTCGGACGGGGATTTCGAAAACACCAGCTTCACCTCGAACGTGCAGGATTTAGAGAACGCCGTAGAAGCCCTGCGCGAACGTGGATACCCGCCCGCTCTTTTGATCGGGCACTCCTTGGGGGGCGCTGCGGTAATCAAAGCGGCTGCGCAGCTGACCGACATCCAAGCCGTCGTCACGATCGGCGCGCCTGCTGATCCCTCGCATGTGATCGAGAATTTCGCCGACGCCCTGCCCGGCATTCAGGCCGAAGGTGCAGCCGAGGTCTGTTTGGGCGGGCGCCCCTTCCGCGTTGGGGCAGCATTTGTAGAGGATGTTCAGGAAAGCCAGCTGGACGACGCGCTAAAATCCCTGAATGCGGCCCTTCTGGTCCTGCATGCCCCACGCGATCAAATCGTGTCGATCGACAATGCCGCCACGTTGTTCATGGGGGCTAAACACCCGAAAAGCTTCGTCACATTGGATGACGCAGACCATTTGATCAGCGGCGCTGGTGATGCTGAATACGTGGCCGACGTGATTGCCACTTGGGCTGCGAAATATGTAAATCTAACCCCACCGGCCCCGCCCCCCGGTGCCCCCGAGGGCATTGTGCGCGTGTCCGAGGCCGACCCCCGTGGTTTCCTGCAAGACATCCAATCTGGTCCCAAGCATCACACGGTCGCCGACGAACCGCTGGCCTATGGCGGCACCAATAAGGGCATGTCGCCCTATGGGTTCTTGTCGGCGGGTCTGGGTGCTTGTACCTCAATGACCATCCGCATGTATGCCCGCCGCAAGGGCTGGCCGCTGGAACACGTCCGTGTTGAAGTCAGCCATGACAAAGTGCACGCACAAGACGCTGAAACCGGCGCAAAAAACCGGATCGATACGTTCCGCCGCGAGATCCACCTGACAGGTGATCTGGACGCCGAGCAACGCCAACGCCTGCTTGAAATCGCAGACCGATGCCCGGTTCACCGCACGCTCGAAAGCTCCAGCTTGATCCAGACCGTTTTGGCGGGCTGACAGCGGGGAAAACCGCGTGCAGCCCTACGCAATCCGCTTTTTACCTTGACCCGAGCCATCGCTCCGTCAACAACGCCTTTATGAGTACGGGCAGACTAACAATTGATCTGGATGCAGTAGTCGCAAACTGGCGGGCGCTGGATGCAAAAAGCAGGGCAGAGGTTCAGACCGCTGCCGTGGTAAAAGCCGATGCCTATGGGCTTGGCGTGGGCAAAGTTGGGCGGGCTTTGGCCGCTGCTGGCACACGGCGTTTCTTTGTGGCCGCCGCGGAAGAAGGGGCTGCATTGCGCGAAGCCCTTGGCCCCGGCCCTGAAATCAGCGTCTTCTCAGGCCATATGTCCGGCGACACTGATATGGTCCACGATCTGGGCCTTGTCCCGATGCTAAACTCGGTCGAGCAAGTCACCCGCCACCTTGAAGCCCTTCCCGGCCATCCGTTTGGCATTCAGCTGGACACGGGAATGAACCGTCTGGGGATGGAACCCGCCGAATGGGCCGCCCTGCGTGACATTCTTCTGCCGCAGAACCCGCGCCTGATCATGAGTCATCTTGCCTGCGCCGATGACCCTGACCACCAAATGAACCACCAGCAGCTGTCTGCGTTCCACGATATGACCGCCGGTGTCGACGTCCCGCGCAGCCTTGCGGCGACGGGCGGCATCCTGTTGGGGCCGGATTACCACTTCGACCTGACCCGTCCGGGCATTGGCCTTTATGGCGGCTTGCCGTTCGAAGACGCTCAAACCGTCGCCCATCTGGACCTGCCGGTCATTCAGATCCGCGATGTCGCTGAAGGTGAAACCGTCGGCTATTCCAACACATGGCAAGCCGAGCGCCCCTCGCGTGTTGCAACTGTCGCTGCGGGCTATGCGGATGGTTTGAACCGCCACCTGTCGAACCAAGCCGTCCTGTTTCACGAAGATACACCCTGCCCCATTCTTGGCCGTGTCTCGATGGATATGATCGGCGTGGATGTGACGCATCTGCGCGACACGCCGAAAACCCTGACCATGCTGTCTGATCACCAAACAGTCGATGATCTGGCTGCAATTGCGGGGACCATTGGTTATGAATTCCTGACCCAATTGGGCAACCGCTATCACCGCCATTACGCACGGGGGCGCACATGACCGCCTTGACCAAACCGCTGGCCACAATTGGCCGTGTCACGCTGGGGTTTCTGGCCCTTGTCGGGCGCGTGGCAATCTTTGCGGGCCAATCCATCGGCCACATCGTCCGCCCGCCCTTCTATCCGCGCGAGTTTCTGAACGCGATCCTGAATATCGGCTATTTCAGCCTGCCCGTTGTCGGCCTGACCGCGATCTTTACCGGCGCAGCGCTGGCGCTTCAAATCTATTCTGGTGGGCAGCGTTTCTCGGCCGAGGCTGTGGTGCCCCAGATCGTCGCCATCGGCATGGTGCGCGAACTTGGCCCGGTGCTGGTTGGCCTGATGATCGCTGCGCGTGTGACGTCCTCGATTGCCGCCGAAATCGCCACCATGAAAGTGACCGAGCAGATCGACGCCCTTGTCACCCTGTCCACGCACCCAATGAAGTATCTGACCGCCCCACGCGTACTTGCCGCCACGCTGGTTGTGCCTGTCCTTGTGGGCATCGGGGACATTATCGGTATCATGGGCGGCTTCATCGTCGGCACCCAGCAGTTGGGTTTCGCCACCGGGCCTTACCTGAACAACACGTGGAGTTTCCTCGAAACCCCGGACATCGTGTCGTCGCTGATCAAAGGCGCGGCCTTTGGCTTTATCGCCGCCGTCATGGGCTGCTATCACGGGATGCGCTCTGGCCGTGGCGCACAGGGTGTCGGTCGTGCTACTAAAACCTCGGTCGAGGCCGCAGCCGTCCTGATCCTTGCCGCCAACTTCCTTCTCACAAGCTTCTTCTTTGCCACATGATTGAACTTACAAACGTCCACAAAGCCTTTGGCCCGAAACGCGTGTTGGATGGGGTAAACCTGACCATCAACCGTGGCGAAAGCATGGTGATTATCGGCGGCTCCGGCACCGGGAAATCCGTTCTATTGAAGTGTATTCTTGGCCTGATGACGCAAGATAGCGGATCCATCACTCTGGATGGCGAAGACACTGCAAAAGCCGAACGCGACGCCTTTCTGGCCCGTTTCGGAATGTTATTTCAGGGCGCAGCCCTCTTTGACAGCCTGCCCGTCTGGCAAAACGTCGCCTTCCGCCTGCTGCGTGGATCGCTGGCGAAACCCAAAGACGAAGCCCGCGACATCGCGATCGAGAAGCTGCGCCGCGTGGGCCTGACGCCCGACGTGGCCGACCTGTTTCCGGCGGAACTCTCGGGCGGCATGCAAAAACGCGTCGGCCTTGCCCGCGCCATCGCCGCCGAGCCCGAGATCATCTTCTTTGACGAACCCACCACCGGCCTTGACCCGATCATGTCCGGCGTCATCAACGATCTGATCCGCGAGATCGTCGTCGAAATGGGCGCCACCGCCATGACCATCACCCACGACATGTCCTCCGTCCGCGTGATTTCTGACCACGTCGCAATGCTGCACGCGGGCAAGATCCAATGGACCGGCCCCGTGAGCGACATGGACAACTCGGGCGACCCTTACGTGACGCAGTTTATTTCAGGAAGCGCTGAAGGGCCGATTGAGGCCGTGCGATAGTGTAACGTGCCCTGAACTCGAAAAGTCTCAGACAAAGAGTTGTTACTGCCGCAATCACCCCTAGATATCATCCAAATGTATATTTTACCGAATTCGCTTTCGTGAACTTTTCGCGGCAGCCTGGATTCAGGACGAAACACTGATGATTGAACCCTCTGTCTTTTTGGAAATTCTGATTTTTCCTCTGAGCCTTCCGATCCCAATGAATCTGCTTATCTCTTCCGTGTTACTTGCTAAAAGACAGACAAGGTTTTTCCGCCTTGCTTACTATTCTTCTGCTATTTGCTGGGCATATCTTGCAAGCGTACCCTTGTTGTCTCTGGCCACCGAGTGGAGCGCGAGTGAACTCTCATTAATCTATCCAAAACTTGGTTTGTCAGCCGCGTTTGTCATTGGATTGTTGGGGTTGTTCGCGCCTCTTATCGGCGAACCACGCAAACACGATTCCGCAAGCGCCGATGATTTCCAATATTTCTGGCCTTCAACCGCCTTGAGCATTCTTCTCATTTCCTTTGCTGCTTCGTTCTCGTCCCTTCAGCCTCAATCACCCTCGTTAAAGAACGGAATTTGCAACGACGGCGGAAAACAACTCATTGAGGCAATGGACGCCAATCTCCCAGATGTTATGCATGACATTGAGGCGAACACTGGCAAACGCCTCACAGACCTGCTTGCATGTAGCTAGAAAGTCCATTCTGTGTCGAAACTTTTCCGTTACCTCAACCTCGCCCTCCTCATCGCCTTCCCTATCGCGTGGTTCGCACCGCTTATGCGGGCAGGCATCAACCTCCCGCTCTTTGGCTTGAAAGAGGTCAGCGTGATTTCGGGCCTGCAAGCGCTGTGGGACACCGACGTGGTCCTCGCGCTACTCGTCACGTTTTTCGCAGTCTTTGCCCCGATCATGAAAGTACTGGGCTTGGCGCTGATCCAGTTCGGCATGATGCGCCGCAAGATGCTGCCCGTGTTCAACATATTGGGCAAACTCGCCATGGCCGACATCTTCCTGATCGCGCTCTATATCGTGCTGGTCAAAGGCATCGGACTTGCCAAGATCGAGACCGGATGGGGCCTTTACCTCTTCACCGCCTGTGTGATCACCTCAATTGCCCTCAGCATAACGACAGCGAAACGCCAGAAAGCCTGACGCAACCGCCGCGCGCGCCAGCGCGCGGCCACCCCCAACCGAAGGCGATCCCTTAAGGGGTCAACGCCGGGCAGGAGCCCTCGATTCCATCACGCGCTCTACAGGCCAGATGCAATCATCTCGCGTATTTTCTTGGCTTTCTCAAAGTGGTCAAGCTCGTGTGTCTTGATCCACCATTCCGCTGCTTCCATCAGCAGCTCTGGGTCATCATTCTTATTTGCGAAGAACGCGTAGAAAGACAGGCCAACCGTGTCCCCCTTCTTGGCGATTTTCGCATCACAGATCTCGATTGCCTTTGCCCTCAAGCCTTCACGCATTGTGTTCGTCCTTGGTTTAGCCCCCCTGAAGACGACCTCGCATTACATCAGGAAAGCGCATGCCATACGACACAATCAAAACGCGGATCAAGGGCTTGCCTGTCCAAACGCAACCATGCACAAACACTGCATGGCAAAAGCACAAAAAACCTTCACCTGTTCGGCCTGTGGGGCCAGCTCTTCGAAATGGTCCGGCCGTTGCGAAGCCTGCGGTGAATGGAACACAATTTCGGAAGATACGCCCCTCAGCGCAGGTCCAGCGACGAAGTCTCTTGGCGGCACGCGCGGGGCGTCCATCACGCTGACCGACCTGTCCACTGAAGAGGCACCGCCGCCGCGCACCGAATGCGGCGTGGGCGAGCTGGACCGCGTATTGGGCGGTGGCTTGGTGCCGGGATCCGCCATTCTGGTGGGCGGTGATCCTGGCATCGGGAAGTCCACGCTTCTTTTGCAAGCCGCCGCGCGATTCGCTCAGGTGGGCCTGCCCACGATCTATGTCTCGGGCGAGGAAGCCTCGGCCCAGGTGCGCATGCGCGCCCAGCGTTTGGGCCTTACGGACGCCCCGGTCCGGCTGGCGGCGGAAACCAATCTGCGCGACATCCTGACGACACTGGATGCCGAGCGCCCTGCCCTTGCCATTATCGATTCGATCCAGACCATGTGGGCCGACAACGTAGACAGCGCGCCGGGATCGGTCAGCCAGGTCCGTGCCGCAGCGCATGAACTGACCACTTTTGCAAAGAAACGCGGTATCTCGGTCATTCTGGTGGGGCACGTCACCAAGGAAGGCCAGATCGCTGGCCCACGTGTGGTCGAGCATATGGTCGATACAGTGCTCTATTTCGAAGGCGAACGCGGCCACCAGTTCCGCATCTTGCGCGCGGTGAAGAATCGTTTCGGCCCAGCAGATGAAATCGGCGTATTTGAAATGACCGGCGCGGGCCTATCTGAGGTCGTGAACCCCTCGGCCCTGTTCCTGTCAGATCGCGAAGATCCGGCACCCGGATCCGTGGTGTTCGCAGGCATCGAAGGGACGCGCCCGGTGCTAGTCGAATTGCAGGCATTGGTTGCACCCTCGCCGCATTCGCAGCCCCGCCGGTCCGTCCTTGGTTGGGATAGCGGCCGCCTTGCAATGATCCTTGCCGTGTTGGAAGCCCGCTGCGGCATCCCCTTTGCCGGGCTTGATGTCTATCTGAATGTGGCCGGCGGCATGAAAATCTCGGAACCCGCGGCGGATCTGGCTGTGGCGGCGGCGCTACTGTCCGCGCGCGAGGATGCTTCGATCCCCAAAGACACTGTGGTTTTCGGAGAAATTAGTCTATCAGGCGCCCTAAGACCTGTCGGTCAAACAGAAAACCGGTTGAAAGAAGCGCAAAAACTTGGTTTCACTTCCGCGATAGCGCCAACGCGCAGCAAGACTGGCTCAGGATCTGGGCTGAACGTTCAGAAGATGTCGGACCTTGCCGGGTTCGTCGGTGAAATATTCGGAGCCGGATAGGCTCAAAACAGGGACGGTATCGGGCTAAGACCTGAACCGAAGTGAAGAACATGGAAGGTTTTACACTAGTTGATGGGGTCGTAGCCGCGGTCATCCTGATTTCGGCGATTTTGGCCTATTCGCGCGGTTTTGTGCGCGAGGGTATGTCTATTGTTGGTTGGGTTGCGGCCGCAGTGCTTGCCTACATTTTCGCGCCGCGCGCGCTGCCGTTGATCAAAGAGGTCCCTGTGCTGAAGGATTTCATCGGAGACAGCTGCGAGTTGTCGATGATCGCCGCATTCGCAGGCGTCTTCGCCCTTGCACTGGTCCTCGTATCGATTTTCACACCACTATTCTCCTCCGCAGTGCAACGCTCAGCACTTGGCGGGCTGGATCAGGCGCTTGGCTTCATTTTTGGCGTTTTGCGCGGTCTGATTCTCGTGGCAATCGCGCTGGTCGTCTATGACCGCATTGTTACCACTGACACCATTCCGATGGTCGATGACAGTCGCACCGCCAAAATCTTTGCTCGCACGCAGGATCAGATTAACGAACAGATCCCAGAAGATGCACCGGGCTGGATCGTTGAGAAATACGAAAACCTGGTCGGCACTTGTTCGGGTGGCGAAACCCCTAGCACCGCACCAGCGGAACCGACAGGCACCGACTCCTAAACCTCTTGCACAACGCGCCTTCGGGCGCGTTGTTTCGTTTTGGGCCGCAGAAATCGCACGCGGATTGTGATAGTTTGATGACATGGCGGAACCCGTCCAGTAAGAGAGGCCCAACGCCACGGAATCGGAGACCGCTGCTCATGTCCGACACCTCGCCTGCCTGCCCCTCCACCATGCCATTTGCGCATCCGTTTGATGACGACAAGCTGAAGGAGGAGTGCGGCGTTTTCGGCGTCATCGGCCTGAAAGACGCTGCGAATTTCGTCGCTCTTGGCCTTCACGCCCTACAACATCGCGGACAAGAGGCTGGCGGCATCGTCTGCCACGACCCTGACGAAGGCTTCAATTCGGCCCGCCGCTTTGGATATGTCCGCGACAACTTTACCAAGGCCAGCGTGATGGAGACCCTTCCGGGCCCGCTTGCCATTGGCCATGTCCGCTACTCCACTGCTGGATCGAAAGGGGCCGTCATCCGCGACGTGCAGCCCTTCTTTGGCGAGTTCTCCATGGGCGGGGCAGCGATTGCCCATAACGGCAACATCACAAATGCCGACGCCCTGCGCCGCGAGCTGATCGAGCGTGGCTCGATCTTTCAAAGCTCATCTGACAGTGAATGTATTATTCATCTGATGGCGCGGTCGCTTCAGCGCAACATCCCCGAACGTATGGAAGATGCGCTGCGCCGGGTTGAAGGCGCATTCTCGGTCGTGGCCATGACCCGCACAAAACTGATGGGCGTGCGCGACCCGCATGGGGTGCGTCCGCTGGTATTGGGCAAGCTTGGCGAAGGTTGGGTTCTTTCCTCGGAAACCTGCGCGCTTGACATCATCGGCGCTGATTTCATTCGCGAGATCGAGCCAGGTGAAATGGTCGTCATCACGGACCAAGGTGTCGACAGCAGCTTCCCGTTCCGCCCACAGCCGTCCAAGTTCTGCATCTTCGAGCACGTCTATTTCTCGCGCCCTGACAGCATTTATGGCGGTCGTTCCGTCTATGAAACCCGCCGCCAGATCGGCGTGGAACTGGCCCGCGAAACTGCGGTCGAAGCGGATCTGGTTTGCCCGATCCCAGACAGCGGCGTGCCCTCGGCGATCGGGTACAGTCAGGAAAGCGGTATTCCTTATGCGCTGGGGATCATCCGCAACCAGTATATGGGCCGAACCTTTATTGAGCCGACCGAGCAGATTCGCAACATGGGTGTGCGTCTGAAGCTGAACGTGAACCGCGCCCTGATCCGCGGCAAGCGCGTGATCCTGGTCGATGACAGCGTGGTGCGCGGCACCACCACACGCAAGATCAAAGATATGCTGCTGGATGCAGGTGCCAAAGAAGTCCACTTCCGCATCGCAAGCCCGCCCACCGCATGGCCCTGCTTCTATGGCGTCGACACGCCCAATCGTGACAAGCTTTTGGCGGCCCAGATGACCGAAGACGAGATGTGCGAACACCTGAAGGTCGACAGCCTGAAATTCATCTCGCTCGACGGTCTTTATCGCGCCGTTGGCGAAGCCGAAGGCCGCAAGAAAGACTGCCCGCAATATTGCGATGCGTGTTTCTCGGGCGAATATCCGGTGACACCCGCAGATCAGATTGAAAAAGGGTTCGAGCTGAAGGCGGCGGAGTAGGATGGACAACATCGATGTGCTGATCGAAAAGCTGCGAAAGCGCATTCCTCGCATCGATGGGCATCTGACTGGCCCACTGCCCCAGCCAGCACCAATCTTGACGGATACAGAATTGGCCGACTGCGAAGCTCAACTAGGATTCGCGCTTCCGCCGCTATTGGTCCGCATCTACAAAGACATTGGCAATGGCGGTTTTGGACCGGGATGTGGGCTGATGGGCGTCGGGTCAAGCGGCTTCCCCGATGACCTAGATGCCACGGTAGATTCTCGATATCTGGAGGACACGCGATCAGTCCCCGGCAGACGATCCTTCGGATGGCCCAGAAAGCTTCTGCCGATATGCCATCATGGGTGCGCGATGTACTCGTGCGTCGAGGCCGACACAGATCAAATGATCTATTGGGAGCCGAACCACTGGAAAGATGGAAGGCCCGCCCGCACTGCCCTCTACCCCATGAGCATGACGCTTCATCAGTGGCTTGAGCGATGGGCCGATGGGCATGACCCGTTCGAGTTTCCGTTCGAACCCGGCACTGGAACGCCGAAGATTCCGTCGCTATACGAGCTGAATCCCCCCGCGAAGCGAAAGCGCGGCTACCCTCGTTCGCAGCTGAATTTCTTTGACGAGCTTGAGTAGCCTTAACAAAGTCTCGACATTTATCCTGATCAGCACTAAGCCGCCTCTATGACCGACACACAGAAAATCGCCCTCGTAACCGGTGCATCGCGTGGCCTAGGGGCCGCGTTGGCGCTGGAGCTTTCCAAAACCCATCACGTTGTCGCCGTGGGCCGCACCACAGGTGCGCTGGAAGAGCTGGATGACAAGATCAAGGCCGCTGGTGGCTCCGCCACGCTGGCGCCGATGGATGTGACCAACAAGGATGCGATGGCGCATCTGTGCCGTTCGATCCATGACCGTTGGGGACCGATTGATGTCTGGGCGCATACGGCGATTTATGGCCCCGCGCTGATGCCGACACCTGATCTGGACGACAAGGGCTGGACGCAGGCGTGGAATACGAATGTCGAGGCGACGCGCAACCTGATCTTTATGGTCAACGCGCTGATGACCGATGACAGCACCGCGATCTTCTTTGCGGATGACCACGCGGGCGAAAAGTTCTTTGCAGGCTATGGCGCCACCAAGGCAGCCCAAGTTGCGATGGTGCGCAGCTGGGCGGCTGAGAACGCCAATATCGGCCCGCGTATTGTCGTTGCGGAACCCAAGCCGCTGGCGACGTCAATGCGCGGCCGCTTCTTCCCCGGCGAAGACCGCAGCACCTTGGCCCCGGTCGAGGACGAAGCCAAGCGCATCTTGTCCGAGGCAAACCCGGCTTAAACGCTGACCTGATCGCAACGGTTTTCACTTCCTAGCCCCATCTATGTCCGCTGCGCTTGCTGCACCGGCGTCCCTGCCCTATTGAATGGCAAAAGGCCACCAAATCGGGGCTCGGCGGAAAGGGCAAACTATGCGCATTCTCATCACCAATGACGACGGGATTAACGCTCCTGGCTTGAAGGTGGCCGAAGCGATTGCCCATCAAGTCGCGCAAGACTTGGCCGGCGAAAAGGCCGAAATCTGGACCGTCGCCCCAGCATTCGAGCAATCCGGTGTCGGCCACTGTATTTCCTATACCAGCCCCTTCATGATCGCCGAGCTTGGCCCGCGTCGCTTCGCGGCTGAGGGCAGCCCCGCCGACTGCGTTCTGGCCGCGCTTTACGACGTCATGCCCGGGCGGCCGGACTTGGTGATCTCCGGCGTGAACCGGGGCAACAACTCGGCCGAGAATGCGCTATACTCTGGCACGCTGGGGGCCGCGATGGAGGCCGCACTTCAAGGCCTTCCTGCCATTGCCTTATCGCAATATATGGGCGACGGCACCAAGGATCTGGACAGCGTGTTTCAGGCGGCCGCCGCGTATGGACCCGAGATCGTGCGCAAGCTGGTCGAGGCCGGTCCCTGGGACAAAGGCAGCAACTATCCGATCTTCTACAACGTGAATTTCCCGCCCGTTGCCGCCGATTTGGTCAAAGGCATTCGCTCGGCCCCGCAAGGGTGGCGGCATGATGCTTTCTTCGGAACTCAAGCTCGTCACAGTCCGTCAGGCCGAAAGTTTCTGTGGGTCACAGGAGGGGTGCAATCCAACCCCTCGGAACCCGGTATGGATGTGACCGTAAACTTGGAAGGCTATGTCTCGGTCACACCGATGCGGGCGGACCTGACCGCATATGACCATCTGGCGGCGCTGGAGGGCTTGTTCGAATGAACCAAGCAGACGGACAGGCGCCCGTGGCGTGGGACCCAGAACAGAAGATGCAATTTCTGTTCGCACTCCGATCAAAGGGCGTGACAAACCCGCGCGTGCTGTCCGCCATGGAAGAGATCGACCGCGGCCCGTTTGTGCGCGGCGTCTTCGCCCGTCGCGCTTATGAAGACATGCCCCTGCCGATTGCCTGCGGGCAGACAATTTCGCAGCCGTCGGTCGTTGGGTTGATGACGCAAGCCGCCGACATCTCGCCTCGCGATAAGGTGCTCGAGCTGGGGACCGGATCTGGTTATCAGGCGGCAATCCTGTCAAAGCTTGCCCGCCGGGTCTATACGGTCGACCGTCACCGCCGCCTCGTTGCCGAAGCACGCGAGCTGTTCGAAGCGATGGACCTGCACAATATTACTGCGATCACCGGCGACGGATCGCGCGGCCTGCCCGATCAATCCCCGTTTGATCGCATCATTGTCACGGCCGCTGCAGAAGACCCGCCCAGTCCGCTCTTGGCGCAGCTGGCCGTTGGCGGTATCATGATTGTACCGGTGGGTCAGTCCGATGCGGTTCAGAGCCTGATTAAGGTCACAAGAACCGAAACAGGATTTGACTATGACGAGCTTCTGCCGGTGCGGTTCGTTCCCCTTTTGGAAGGGCTGGGGCGCGATTAATCAATTTTCCCGCGACGGCGGGATCAGGTTGGGATTTCCCGACCATATCATGACAAGGCCCCCAATAAGGGTCACATGCAGTGCCTGACAAACGGGCCCATGAACTGAGGAAGAGACGAGCAATGCCACTCCACAGCACATTTGCGTGCAAGACCCCGTGCGTGACCATGCCCTGCGGGACTAAAATACGAGCACTACTTTTGACCGGATCGTTGCTGACGCTATCCGCCTGTTCCAACGGGTTCGACATGGATATGCGCGGATTGGCTGGGGGCGAGCTGTCCACCAGTCAAGCAGCCAAGTCGGCAGGTACGGCGGAGCGCCCCCAACCTGACGCACGCGGTGTAATTTCTTATCCGGGCTATCAAGTCGCGCTGGCCAGGCGCGGTGATACCGTGGCACAAGTTGCAGGCCGGATCGGCATGAACCCCACCGAGCTGGGCCGTTATAACGGCCTTAAGCTGGACGCGCCCCTGCGAGACGGCGAGCTTCTGGCCCTGCCACGGCGCGTCACGGAACCTGTGGATGGAGTGATCCAGCCCTCCAGCGATATTAACATCACCACATTGGCTGGCGACGCCATCGACCGCGCTGGCGATACACCACAAAATTCCAGTACGTCCAAAGTCTCGGGTGAACAACCCGTACGCCACCGCGTTCAGCGCGGCGAAACCGCCTACTCCATTGCACGCAGTTACGGCGTATCGGTCCGCTCGTTGGCGGACTGGAACGGCTTGGGCGGCGATTTGAGCATCCGTGAAGGCCAGCACTTGCTGATTCCGGTCAAGGTAGCAACGTCCGCCACCGGGACGCCGGTTACACAACCCGGTCAGGGATCTTCAACGCCAACGCCGCCTTCAGCTGCTGCAGCACTTCC
This sequence comes from Aliiroseovarius halocynthiae, assembly GCF_007004645.1. Taxonomy (GTDB): domain Bacteria; phylum Pseudomonadota; class Alphaproteobacteria; order Rhodobacterales; family Rhodobacteraceae; genus Aliiroseovarius; species Aliiroseovarius halocynthiae. The sequence continues at coordinate 1,625,416 of NZ_ML660019.1, forward strand.
AACAGACGAAGTGAAACAAGATGCACCAAAGGCTCCTGCCGCTCCGAAACTTTCCGACACACGCACCAAGGCCAGTGCCGCGCGCATGTCCCTACCCATCGCGGGCAAGGTTACCAGTGTGTTTGATGCCGAAAAGGCGGGCTATATCCTAATCTCGGCCAAACCCGGCGATCCAGTCAAAGCCGCAGCCAGCGGCACGGTTCGGTTGGTGTCTAAGGATGTCGAAGGTGAAGAGATCGTGGTGATTGACCACGGCAACGGCACGCAAACCGCCTATAGCTTCATCTCGGGGATCACCGTGAAGAAGGGTCAGAAGATCAAACGCGGGCAGCAAATCGCGGTGGCCACCAAGAACCGCTATAACGCGATCCAGTTCCTGGTCTTCAAAGGCACTGAACCGGTAGATCCGATGCCATATTTGAACTGACGGAGTTAGGGGCGCTGCCCCTCGCCCCTGTTGGGCTCACCCCGGGATATTTCTGACAAGAAAAAGGGGCCGCTGATTTCAAGCGGCCCCTTTTGTGTTATCTTAGAGCGAGATGCGGAAGAGCGCAAAGCCAGTATCGCTGTTGCCTGCTTCTTCGATCGAGACGCCCTCAACGTTACCTGCATGAGGTGCAGCAGCCGGTCCCGTTTCAAAGAGAACCGTTGTACCGTCCATCGGAGAAAAGCGCCAGTTGGCGTCAGCTTTCGGGCTTACAGTGCCTTGCTCGACAATATAGCGTACGATCACATCTCGGTTGGTATCCGGGCCTTCAAAGACCGTGGTCGAGCCATCCGCGCCAGGGAAACTTCCCCCGCCGCCCGCACGATAGTTATTGGTCGCGACAATGAACTCTTGTGCGTCATCAATCGGTTTCCCGTTGAAGCTAAGGTTCACGATGCGATGCGCGTCTGGGGCCACGACCTCGCCCTTCTTGTTGTAGCGGGACGGTTGGCTCAGGTCGATTTCATAGGTAACGCCATCAATCACGTCGAAATTATAGGACGGGAATTCCGGGTTCAGAAGGACAGCATCTTCGCTGCCTGCTTCGACCTGATTGAATATGCCCGCGGAACGTTCGAGCCATTCGCGCACCGTCGCACCGTTGATCCGAACCGCCCGAACCGTGTTGGGATAGAGGTAAAGGTCAGCGACATTCTTGATCGCCACATCACCAACAGCGACGTCAGTGTAATAGTCCGGACCACCCCGACCACCCGCCTTGAAGGGCGCGGCGGCAGACAGGATCGGCAGGTCTTCGTGTTGTGTTCCCTGCATCATCTGCTGGATGTACCAAGTCTGCGCGTTGGACACGATTTGCACCGACGGATCATCTGCCACCAGTGCGAAATAGCTGTGCAGAGGTGCGTCTGTCTTACCCACTGCGCGGCGCACATAGGCCAGCGTTTCGTCATGCTCGGCCTGAACCGACGCCAGAACCGGCGCAACGTCTTCAACCAGTGCGGTGATCGAGCGGTCCTCTTCACGCTTATAGATGGGACGCGCTTCCGAGGTGTGTGACACAACGCGCCACGCACCGCCATCATGTTCGATCAACAGATCGATCAGCCCCATATGCGAGCCCCAGAAGCCGCCCATGACGGCAGGGGTGCTCATGATCGTGCCGCGTTCGACATCCACACCAGGGAAGTCAGCATAGGTCGATGACGGGAAGACAAGATGCGAGTGTCCAGTCAAGATCGCGTCAATGCCGTCGATCGCTGCCAGCGGGATCGACGCATTCTCCATCCCGTCGGTATGATCCGCCGCACCAATGCCCGAATGGGACAGCGCGATAATCAGATCCGCGCCCTCTTCGCGCATTTGAGGGATATAGGCCTTCGCCGCTTCAATGATGTCGCGGGCTTGTACGTTGCCTTCCAGATGACGGCGATCCCAGTTCATGACCTGCGGCGGCACGAAGCCGATAAAGCCGATCTTGATGGGCTGCGTTGTCCCGGCCCCGTTGGTGATGGTGCGTTCGACAATCACGTAAGGCGGCAACAATGTTTCGTCCTCGCGCGGCGTCGCGCCCAGTGTCTTGGCCACGTTGGCACACACCACCGGGAAGTTCGACCCGGCCAAAGATTTCATCAGGAAATCAAGGCCATAGTTAAACTCGTGATTGCCCAGCGTCGATGCGTCATAGCCCAACGTATTCATGGCGGTGATGACCGGATGAGTGTCGCCTTCCTTCATACCACGCTCATAAGCGATATAATCGCCCATCGGGTTACCTTGCAGGAAGTCACCATTGTCCAGCAGAAGCGAATTGGTCGCTTCGGCCCGGACATCTTCGATCAATGCTGCAGTCCGCGACAGGCCAACGCGGTCGGTTTCGCGATCGGAATAATAGTCATAGGGGAAGACATGCACGTGCAGATCTGTTGTTTCCATGATGCGCAGATGTGCTTGGTTTGTAGAAGCCTGCACAGAATAGGGATGAAGGGCGATAAAGCCAGCCGAGCCGGCCAGAAAGCCGCGACGTGTCAATGAAATGGGCATTGGAACCTCCTTCTGGTGTAGCATTTTCGCTGCAATAAGGAACCAACATGACAGAGAAATGACGCAAAGCGCGAGTCATTTTTCAAAAAAATAAAAACTCCACCCGTTTTGAAGCGGGTGGAGTTTCAGAGTTTGCTACTAAATTAGCGCAGCCCCTATTCGTCCGCGCGACCTTTCCCAAGGTGCTTGCGCAGTCGAGAAGGTGTTGATTTCTTGCGGTTTTTATAGGGGTTCTTGTCCCCTTGCCCGCGCATGGTCAGACGAATGGGAGTGCCCGGCATGTCAAAGTCTTCACGCAACCCGTTGACCAAGTAGCGCGAATAGCTTTCGGGCAGCTTGTCAGGGTGCGAGCACATGACCACGAAGCCCGGTGGGCGGGTTTTGGCCTGAGTCATATAGCGCAACTTGATGCGACGGCCGCCCGGTGCGGGGGGCGGGTGCGCCGAAACCATCTCGGCCAGCCAGCCATTCAGATGCGCAGTTTTCACGCGACGGTTCCAGACGTCATATGCACGCATTACAGCCTCGTGCAGGCGATCCATCCCCCGGCCCGTCTTGGCCGAGATTGTGATCAACGGAGCACCGCGCAACTGCGGCAGAAGGCGGTTAAAGGATTCAAGCAAGCCTTTCAGTTTTGCCTGTTTCTCGGGTTCGACGTCCCATTTATTCACGGCGATCACGACGGCGCGGCCCTCGCGTTCAGCCAGATCGGCGATGCGCAAATCTTGCTGTTCAAACGGAATAGCCGCATCCAGAAGAACAACAACGACTTCCGCGAACTTCACCGCACGCAGACCGTCGGATACTGACAGTTTTTCAAGCTTTTCCTGCACCTTAGCGCGTTTACGCATGCCGGCAGTATCAAAGATCCGCGTCGGTGTCCCGTTCCAGTCAAACTTCACCGAGATCGAGTCGCGCGTGATGCCAGCTTCGGGCCCGGTCAGCAGGCGATCTTCGCCGATCAACTTATTGATCAGAGTGGATTTTCCAGCATTTGGGCGACCAATGACGGCAACCTGAAGTGGCTTTTCATTGGTTGGAACTTTCGGGGCGTCATCATCGCTGTCCGCGTCCACATCGACTTCGACTTCCGGCGCAGTTTCTGCCGCACGGGCTTCGAACTCTTTCGCGATGGGTTGCAGTGCCGACAGCAGCTCGCCCATGCCTTCGCCATGTTCGGCTGACATACGAACCGGCTCGCCAAGACCCAGCGAATACGCCTCGATCACGCCTGCATCGGCAGCTTTGCCTTCGGCCTTGTTGGCACCCAGAATAACATGAGCGTTCTTTCGGCGCAGGATGTCGGCGAACACCTCGTCCGCGGGCAGGATCCCGACGCGCCCATCCACAAGGAACAGACAGGCATCGGCCATTTCCACGGCGCGTTCGGTCAAACGGCGCATCCGGCCCTGAAGGCTTTCATCCGTCGCTTCTTCAAGACCCGCTGTGTCGATCACGGTAAAGCGCAGATCACCCAACCGTGCCTCGCCTTCGCGCAGGTCACGGGTTACGCCTGGCTGGTCATCCACCAGCGCAAGACGCTTGCCAACCAGACGGTTGAACAGGGTCGATTTGCCCACATTTGGGCGTCCCACGATGGCGAGGGTGAAGCTCATTTTGCTCCCCGTGTTTTGTCATGCGTCACATCAAGCGCCCCGCATACACGGTTTTTAACTCAGCGCAAAGCCAGAAGTTTGCCGTCACGCGCGACCACATAGGCCACGCCATTCACAACGACCGGGCGCGTCGCCGCACCACCGGGAACAGCCGTCTGTGCAATCAGGCTGCCATCCACTGGATTATAGCCACGCATAATCCCGTCTGACGACGCAACCCACAGCTTTCCGCCTGCAAGAACTGGACCAAGATTGGCATGGACGCGCTTGATCTGACGGGCTTTCCGCTTGGTGAAATACGGCAGGCGCGTGCCCCAAATCCGCGCGCCAGTGGCGGCGTCTAGGCGCACGATCTCGTTCTCATCCGACACCAAGAAGACCGACCCACCCGAAACCCAGACAGGGCTTGTCGCCCCTTCTTTTGCGGTCCACATACGTTCGCCCGACAGGTTCAGGGCAACAGTACGCCCGGCCGAGTTGCCAGAATAAATCACACCGTTCTTTACGACCGGTTCGCCCGTGATGTCGCTAACTTGTGTATATGCGCGGCCCACGCGTTCACCTGCGATCAGGCTGGACCACGTACGCGTGCCGCCTTTGCGCAGCGCGGCCACGATTTCGCCCGAGGCGAACGGCAGCAAGACAATGCGGTCGGTTACAGCAGGCGATGATACGCCCACGATTCCGTCTTGGCTAGGCGTCCCGGTCAACCGCCATTTCACCTTGCCGGTCGCAGCGTCCATGGCCCACGCGGTGTTGTCGCGGCTAATCACATAGACCAGCCCGCCAACAGCCGCAGGCGCGCCTGACCCAGGCGCGTCCATCCGCTGCTGCCACTTCACCTTTCCGGTCTCGGCGTCTAGCGCGGATATGATACCAAAGCCAGAAGAGACAAAAACCGTACCGCCTGCGTAAGCCAGCCCACCACCAGACGCGTCATCCGAACTGTCCGAAGACGGTGTCAGGTCACGTGCCCAGAGCGTTGCCCCCGAGGTCCCAGTGGCCACAACTTGAGCGCGGCTGTCCAAAGTGAAGACCCGGCCATCCGCCACAACGGGTTCCGCCGTGATACGGTGCTTGCGATCGTTGCCTTCGCCAATTGACGCACTCCAGACCAGTTGAGGGTGCGCAGAAAGGGCTGCGTGCTGAACCTGATGGGTCAGCGACCCTCCCAGATGGGTCCAGCTCGCGTGATTTACCGCCCGCGGAAGCGAAATCGGGCGTGCACCATCTTGCTGCTCGGAAGCGTCACGGGATGCAATCACGTTTGCGACCGCATCCGCTCCAAGCGTCTGAGGGTTCGGACTCCGCAAATCCTCACGCTCGCCTTGAAGAATGACTTCCGGGGTGGAACAGGCGGCCAAAATGCTCATCGACGTCAAAAGCGCGGCACTAATTTTGAATTTCACGACAATCCCCCCAAGGATTACTTATAAATTTCATCAAAGGCTTGTAGCAAATCCTGTCTGTCAGGATGCCTCGGGTGTGCCCCCTAGCGCCACAATCAACTGAGTTGCCCGACGACGCAAGGCCTGCGATGCCTCGTCATCCAGCAAAAGGGCCTGAAGACGGGTGACCGCAGCGTCTTGATCGCCCGCGCGCAGTTCGGCCAATGCCAAAGCTTCTTCGCCAAGAACACGATAAGGACCGCCTGCAACAACAACCGGGGCCAAAAGTGTTCGAACATCGTCCAACGTCGCGGTCTGATCCTGCGCCTGTGCAAGACGCAACATGGCCAGGTGACGGAAATGGTCTGGCAGGGATGCATCAGCCGCAATCTGCTTCAGAGCCTCCGACGACGGCGTGGTCTCGCCCCCAGCGACAAGAAGATTAAGAACGGCAGATTGCTCGCCTTCGCGGGCAATCCCGTTCAAAGCCGCATTTCTTTCCTGCGGATCCTCTATGCCTTCAGCGGCCAAAATCGCATCACCGAAAGCTTGCGCTGCAGTGCGTTCATTCGCCTTGCGCCATTCGTTATAGGCTGCTGCGCCCACAACCGCGACGACAGCCACAACCGCGATCCAGCCATAGCGTCGCATTGCCGTGTAAAGCTTGTCCCGGCGAACTTCTTCGCTCACTTCGTCAATGAAACTGTCTGTGTCGCTCACGGGCGGTGCCTCCGATTTCAGTCGCTTTCTTTTGCCCCAACCCGACGCTGTTGCCAAGAGGGATCAACCAGAAGCGATGAACGGCACGAAGAAACAGCCAATACGTGTCAGTAGTGTCTAACTTTCCACCACCACGAACTTGTTACCGCGAACACAAATGCCTATGTTTCGTCATAAAATATAGCCCATCAGGAGGGGTCATGCGTCTATTCCCTATTGTCACTGCTGTTCTGGTCGTTGCTGGCCTGTTCATGCTTGTCTTTCAGCGCGACACCCTGGACGAGGCTGCAGGCGTCCCAGAAACGCCCGAAACCATAGAAACAGCCGCGGCGGAAACGGCAGACACGGAAGGATTGTCCGTCGTAGTTCTGAAATCTGAAGCGCGCGAAATCGAAATGCCCATCGTAATCCGCGGTCGCACCGAAGCGTCGCGCCGGGTTGAACTGCGTTCCGAAACCTCGGGTCTGGTCATATCCGACAAGCTTTCCAAGGGCCTTACCGTCGCCAAAGGCGATGTCCTGTGCCGTCTGGATCCCGGCACCCGCGCGGCCGGTCTGGCCGAAGCGAAGGCCCGCTTGGCCGAAGCAAAAGCCCGCGCCCCCGAAGCTGGCGCCCGCGTGATCGAAGCGCAGGCCCGTTTGGACGAAGCGACCATCAACCTGACCGCCGCCGACAAGCTGTCGCAGGGCGGATTTGCATCGGACACCCGCGTTGCCAATGCGCGCGCTGGTGTGGAAACTGCGCGTGCGGGCGTTATCTCGGCCCAATCGGGGGCGGCCAGTTCTGACGCGGCAATCCAATCGGCCAGCGCTGCTGTCGCGGCCGCCGAACGCGAGATCGAACGCCTTGAGATCCGCGCGCCCTTCGCGGGCGAACTGGAAATTGACACTGCTGATATTGGCACCTTGCTTCAGCCCGGCGCCCATTGCGCGACGCTAGTACAATATGAACCCGTCCGCATTGTTGGGTTTGTATCTGAATTGCTTGTCGATCAGCTTTCATCCGGTTTGGTGGCGAATGTCCGTCTGGCCTCGGGTCGCATGTTGCTGGGCGCAGTTAGCTTTGTGGCGGACACCGCCGATCCTGTCACCCGCACATTCCGGGTTGATGTCGAAGTACGTCCTGCCGACGGCGACATTCCCGTCCGCGCAGGACAAACCGCAGAAATCGTAGCGACTGGGAAAGGTACAGAAGCCCATTTACTGCCGCAAAGCGCTCTGACTTTAAACGATTCAGGTACGCTTGGCGTACGTATCGCACTTGAGGGCGCTACCGCAGGATTTAAACCCATCACCGTTGTGCGTGACAGCATTGAGGGGGTTTGGGTGACTGGTCTGGGCAATGCGGCAGAGGTCATCATCATCGGCCACCACTATGTCACTGACGGCGTGCCCCTTGCCATCACCTATCAGGAGGCCGGCTTATGACCGCCATAATCGACTGGGCCTCTGAACGGGCCCGAATGGTCATAGCCTTCGTGATCCTGTCCGTGCTGGCAGGAACGATCGCCTATGTCAGCCTGCCCAAAGAAGGTGAGCCGGATATTGAAATTCCGGCTTTGTTCGTTTCCGTCCCCTTCCCCGGCATTTCGGCTGCTGACGCCGAACAGCTTCTGGTCCGCCCGATGGAGACCGAGCTGGCCGATATTGATGGCTTGAAAACCATGTCCAGCACCGCCGCTGAAGGTTATGCTGGTGTGGCGTTGGAGTTCGAGTTCGGCTGGGACAAAACCAAAGTCATGGCGGACGTCCGCGATGCGATGAACAACGCCGAAGCGGATTTCCCAATGGGGGCGGACAGCTATTCGGTGAACGAGATCAACTTCTCGGAATTTCCAATCATCATCGTAAACCTGACCGGCAATGTCCCTGAACGCACATTGGTTCAGATCGCACGCGACCTGCAGGACCGGCTTGAAGGGCTGGACAGTGTTTTGGAAGCCTCGCTCGCTGGGTACCGTGACGAGATGATCGAGGTCGAAATCGACCCTCTGAAGCTGGAAGCCTATAATGTGACCGCAGGCGAGCTGATCTCGGTTGTTCAGAACAACAACCAGTTGATCGCGGCGGGCGACATCAAGACACCCACGGGCTCCACAGCAGTTAAGATCCCGTCATCCTTTGACGAGCTTCAAGATATTTACGATCTGCCGATTAAGGTAAATGACGACAGCGTTGTGACACTGGGCGATCTGGCGACAATCCGCCTGACCTTTGAAGATCGCGAAGGCACCGCACGGTTCAACGGCGATACAACCGTGGCGCTTCAGGTGGTCAAACGCAAAGGTTTCAACCTGATTGGCACCGCAGCCGAGGTCCGCCGCATCGTAGACGAAACCCGCGCAGACTGGCCGGCCGAATTGCAACAGGCCATTGGCGTCGGTGTATCGAACGACCAATCCATCATTGTGGACAGTATGGTGCGCCAGCTGGAAGGCTCGGTCGTGACGGCGATTGCGCTGGTGATGATCGTGGTCTTGGGGGCCCTTGGCACCCGCCCTGCCCTATTGGTTGGCTTTGCCATCCCGACTTCATTCCTTTTGACCTTCGCGCTGTTCGGGGCGTTGGGAGTGACGATTTCGAACATCGTCATGTTCGGATTGATCCTTGCTGTGGGGATGCTGGTCGATGGGGCCATCGTGGTGGTCGAATACGCGGATAAGAAGATCAAGCTGGGGGTCGGCCCGATGCAGGCCTATACGATGGCCGCCAAACGGATGTTCTGGCCTATCGTCAGCTCGACCGCGACCACCTTATGTGCCTTTCTGCCGATGCTGTTTTGGCCCGGCATTCCTGGCCAGTTCATGGGCTGGCTGCCAAAGACGCTGATCTATGTGCTGTCAGCCTCACTTCTTGTGGCTCTGGTCTATCTGCCTGTCGTTGGTGGCGTGTCTGGCCGGATTAGCCGTCTGTTTGGCACCCTGTCCAAGGCACTGTCCTATGCGCCGATCTGGATACGCCTACCATTGGCCGTCGTCTCTGCTTACGTGCTGTTCCTGTCCGGGCTGCAATTGCTGAACCCCGGCTATATTTTCGGCGGCACCAGCCCGTTCTCGGGAATAATGGCCATTCTTCCCGGCGCATTGATGTTCATCATCGGGGCATCCGGGACGTCGATCGCGATGGGATCCATAGACTGGCACATGCCGTGGTATCGCAAGGATGATCACATCCACGGGGGCTATCAGCGTACCCCGTTTGGGCGCGTGATTCACTTTATTGCCGGCAACCCGATCATGCCAATCGTCAGCATCGCCGCCGTTGTTGCTTTCGTGGTGGCCACATTTGCCACCTTTAGCCAAAACAGCCTTGGGGTCGAATTTTTCACCGATAGCGAACCGGAACAAGCCATCGTGTATGTCCGGGGGCGTGGTAACCTGAGCGTCGCGGAAAAAGACGCTATGGTCCGTCAAGCAGAAGAGATCGCGCTGAACACTAAAGGCATCGAAAGTGTCTTTGCCTTTGCTGGCGCGGGCGGGTTGAACCAGAATACCGGTGGGGCCTCGGGACCGCGCGACTCGGTCGGACAATTGCAGATCGAGCTTGTGGCGTGGGACGACCGTCCCTCGGTCGAAACCGATGCGCCGCTCTTTGGCATCATCCCTTTTACCACCAGCGAAATCGACCCGGAATATGACGGCGATTACGTGATGAATGTGCTGGAACAGCGTCTGAAAACCATTCCCGGCATTCGGATCGAGGTTCTGAACCTAAACCGTGGTCCTGCGTCGGCCAAGCCGGTGCACCTGCGCCTTAAGGGCGACAATTGGGACGCGCTGCAAGCCGCAACCGCCGCCGCGGTGGCCAAGTTTGAAAGCACTCCGGGCTTGAACGCGATCGAAGACACGCTGCCTCTTCCCGGCATTGATTGGGAGCTTCAGGTCGACGTGGCCGAGGCCGGGCGCTTTGGCACCAACGTCGCCACTGTCGGTGGAATGGTTCAGCTGATCACCAACGGGATCTTGCTTGATACCATGCGGGTCGACAGCTCGGACGAGGAAATCGAAATCCGCGTGCGTCTGCCGGAAGAAGACCGCGTGCTGTCTACGCTTGATACGCTGCGCCTGCGCACGCCGGGTGGCTTGGTCCCGCTGTCAAATTTCGTCACCCGCACCCCCGTGCCCAGCTTCGCGCAGATCGACCGTGTAGATCAAAGCCGGTACTATGATGTGAAATCTGCGGTGGTCAGCGACCTTGTGCGCTTGACCGATGAAGATGGGTTCGACCAGGTTGTCCCGCTTGAGGACACCGAGGCGCTGATGGCAGAAAATCCCGATCTGACCCGCACGCCCGTCACACCTGCCGAACGCATTGCAACCCTGACAGATTGGATCGAAAGCACCGACCTGCCTGATGGTGTGACCTATGAATGGACCGGCGATCAAGAGGACGAGGCCGAAAGTCAGGCCTTCCTTGGCAAGGCCTTCATTGGTGCACTGGGGCTGATGTTCATCATCCTTCTGGCACAATTCAACAGCGTCTATAACTCGGTTCTGGTGCTGCTGGCCGTGGTTCTGTCCACAACCGGCGTTCTGATTGGGATGATGGTGATGCAACAGCCCTTCTCGATCATCATGACTGGCACCGGGATCGTCGCGCTGGCAGGGATCGTGGTGAACAACAACATCGTCTTGATTGATACCTATCAGGACTATGCCCGCCACATGCCCCGGATCGAGGCGATCACCCGCACGGCCGAGGCACGGATCCGTCCCGTTCTGCTGACCACCATCACCACGATGGCCGGTCTGGCCCCGATGATGTTCGGCCTGTCGCTGGACTTCTTTGGCGGCGGCTATTCCATCGACAGCCCCACGGCACTGTGGTGGAAACAGCTGGCGACGGCTGTGGTCTTCGGCTTGGGCATCGCAACTGTGCTGACGCTGGTCTTTACGCCGTCAATGCTGGCGCTCAGGGTTTGGATTTCGGCGGGTGCCTATCGGTCGCTTACTTTGCTGGAAAGCGTTGCACACAGCTCGGGTCAGACAGCCCGTGACCGGATGCTTGAAAAAGCCGCGAAAAAGCAAGACCTGCACGAGCTGCAATGGGTCGACGATGACCCCGTCGCAGCACCCGTCGTCGCAGCAGATCCCAAAGCCATGCGCAAGGCGACCCCGCCCCCGGCCACAGCAGAGGCTTTGCAAGATCCATCTGATCCCGACCCAAAGCCGCTCAAATCACGCGGCGGTAAGGAAGCGGCAGAATAAAAGAAAGGCGCGGAACACTCCGCGCCTTTTTTGTTTCCATGACGTGTCTGGCGTCTTAGCCCGCCAGTGCCTCCGGCTCGTCCTCGCTGGCCTGACGCGCCCACATTGCGGCATAGCGGCCACCCTGTTCCAGCAACGCGTCATGCGTGCCTTGTTCGACGATGACGCCATCCTCTAACACGACGATTTCATCCGCATCCACAATGGTGGACAGACGGTGGGCGATAGTGATCACCGTACGCCCCTGCCCCATCTCGCTGAGACTGTCCTGAATGTCGCGCTCGGTCTGGCTGTCCAAAGCCGAGGTCGCTTCGTCCAACAGCAGGATTGGTGGGTTCTTCAGAAGCGTCCGCGCAATACCGACGCGCTGCTTTTCACCACCCGACAGCTTTAACCCACGTTCACCGACCTGCGTTTCATAGCCTTCCGGCAGCTCGTTGATAAAGTCGTGGATCTTGGCGGCCTTCGCGGCGGCCTCGATCTCGGTCCGTGACGCCTCGGGGCGACCATAGGCGATATTGTACAACACCGTGTCGTTGAACAGGACCGTATCCTGCGGGACCACACCGATCTGCGCATGAAGGCTGTCTTGGGTCACGTCGCGCACGTCTTGCCCGTCGATGGACAGACTGCCGCCGTTCACATCATAAAATCGGAACAACAGACGTCCGATGGTGGACTTCCCAGATCCAGACGGGCCAACGATGGCCACGGTTTTTCCCGCCCCCACCTCCAACGACACACCTTTCAGAATGGGCCGCGCAGCATCATAGCCGAAATGCACATCCTTGAAGGATAGCGCCCCGCCGGTCACGGCAATCTCAGCCGCATCTGGCTTATCCGTGACGTCAGCAGGCTGTTCAAGCAGGTCAAACATCTCGCTCATATCCACCAGCGCCTGCCTGATCTCGCGATAGACAGTGCCAAGAAAATTCAAAGGCATGGTGATCTGGATCATATAGGCGTTGACCATGACAAAATCGCCAACCGTCAGCTGTCCGTTCTGCACGCCGAGCGCCGCCAGAACCATCACAGCCACCAAACCGCCGGTGATCAAAAGCGCCTGACCGAAGTTCAGGAATGCCAACGAATACGAAGTCTTCAGGGCAGCTTGTTCATACCCCGCCATCGCGCCGTCATACCGCGCCGCCTCGCGCTTTTCGGCACCAAAATACTTGACAGTTTCAAAGTTCAACAGGCTGTCGATGGCTTTTTGGTTGGCGTCCGTGTCTTGATCATTCATTTCCTTGCGGATCTTCACGCGCCATTCGGTCACTTTGAAGGTGAACCAGACATAGGCCCAGATCGTGACCACCACGACCGCCAAATACCAAACGTCGAACGTAGCGAAGAGGATCAGGGCAATCAGGCCAAGCTCTAGGATCAGTGGCCCCATGGAAAACAGCATGAAGCGCAGCAGGAACTCGACCCCTTTCACACCGCGCTCGATGATGCGGCTAAGGCCACCAGTCTTTCGCGTGATGTGATAGCGCATGGACAAGCGGTGGATGTGGGTGAATGTCTCAAGCGCCAATTGGCGCAGCGCGCGCTGGCCAACACGCGCAAAGATGACGTCGCGCAGCTGTTGGAACCCGTTGGTCATCAGGCGCGCCATGCCATAGGCCAATGTCAGGCCGACAGCCCCCGCCCCAAGCATATATGCCGGCGCGGTGCTTTCTCCGGCCAGCTCGTTTACTGCCCAGCCATAGAACCACGGCGTTGCCACGGCGACAATTTTGGACAGAAGCAGCACCAACATCGCCAGCACAACACGGCGTTTCACCCAAGGGTGATCCGCGGGCCATAGGTACGGAGCGACGCGCTGGATGGTGCGCCAATTGTTGTCTGGAAGCTCGGTAGACGTGATGCGGCTGGGCGCCATAATATCGGGTCCTGGCTGTTGTGGATCGTTAGGCGGTGCAGGTTCTGACTTGCATCGTTTCAATATTTCATTAATATTTGAAATATGGAACAGAGTCGAGTCCTGAAATCCCTTGCCGCCATGGCTCATGATACACGGCTTGAGATCGTGCGGCTTCTTGTGCCTCGCGGTGACGACGGGCTGTGTGCAGGCGAGATTGCGCAGACGCTTGAGGTATCGGCCTCGGGTCTGTCATTTCACCTGTCACAGCTAGAACACGCCGGGCTTTTGACATCGCGCAAGGAAAGTCGCCATGTGATCTATGCGGCAGACCGGGCGGCACTGGGTGGCGTCATTTCCTATCTTCTGAACGATTGCTGCGCTGGTGCGGCCGATGTATCGGGTTGCATTATGCCCTCTGCGAAGACCCGATAAGCGGCGTTGCCCCTCGCCCCTCGGGGCTCACACCCGAACATTTACAACAAGGAAGATCAGCCCTATTTGATCAATTCGGGATAGTGAAGACCTGGCCGGGATAGATCAAATCCGGATCGGTAATTTGGTTGCGGTTGGCATCGAAGACGCGCACATAAAGCGGCCCGTCACCCAACGTATCGCGCGCAATAGCCCACAATGTGGATCCGGGCTGAACAGTTACAGCCTCGACCTGCGCACCCGTGCCCGACTGAGCAGTCGCCGCTGCGATCTGGGCCACGTCTTCGCGTTTGAACGGGGTTTCCGTGCGTGACGTGACCGTGCCGTCTGCGGCAAGTTCATCCACACGCAGCGTATATACGCCAGACGCCACATCAGGCAGAGGCAGGCGCCATTGGCCGTTTTGCGGGATGGGTGCAGTTTTGATTGGCGCATTGTCCAGATAGACCCGCAACGCTCCGCCGCCCGAGGCGCGGCCGGACAAGGCGACCTCGCCCTGTTCATCATATGCGATCGAGTCGATGATCACGTTCTGTACAGCGACGCTGCTAAACCCATCTTGCAAAACGGTAATGCCCTCATCATCCGCCAGCAAAACACGCGGGGTTTGCAGGGAGGGCTGAGTATCCTCAGTGACCTCTGCTCCATTCGCCGGGTCAGCAGGTGCATCTGGTCCTTCAGAAGCGACCTCCGCAGTAACCGCATCAGTCGCTTCGTTCTCGGCGCTTGGGGCCGCAGTGCTCGGCTCGATCAACACAGTCGATGCTTCGGCCAGTTCGGCAATTACCTCGCCCGCTTCGTTCAGCCCAAGCAGGCTGAGCTGGCCCGAGCTGCTGACGGGCAAGTCCAAGAAGGCCACGAAGTTGCCTGCGCCATCCACCTCGACAGTTTCTACTGGGGCACCGTTCAGGAACAATTGTACGGTCGACCCCGGCGCGGCTTGCCCCGCGATTACCGTATTGCCATCGGGGTCAACACGCACAACGTCAAAGGACGGCACAATCGCAGAAGGCGTTGGTGCAACTTCTGGTGCCTCATCCTCGGCGCTTTCCGGTGCTGACGCGGGCGCTTCGGTTTCGATCGTGTCAGCTAGAATGTCAGGTTGAGCATCAGTCGATGCAGAGCTGTCATCGGAGGCCTGCTCGTGGGGCGCAACGGCGGTCGGTATGTCCGCAACGGGCACAGGACCCTTCGCCTGATCGCGCGTACCCAAAGTTAAATACCCAAGCACCGCCGCGATCACTGCAGCGCCAATGCCAATCCAGATTTTGCCAGCGCCAGCAGCACTGTGCGTCTCGTCCGTCATCTTCATCCCCTGTTGCGATCTTCGTGCCGCTGCTATCTTGCCCGACCCTAGCAATCCCGGTAACACCGGTCAAAAGATCATTCATTTCTCGCGTTCTAGGAGACCCCAATGACACACCACACAGCCTCGATCTGCGTCTATTGCGGTTCGCGCATGGGCAGCGACCCCGCCTATCGCGCGTCAGCCGAGCGCCTTGGCAAAGCGCTGGCAGAAAACACCTGGCGGCTGGTTTATGGCGCGGGCGATGTGGGGCTGATGGGTGAGGTGGCAAAGGCGGCCCAAGATGCAGGCGCTGACACGTTCGGCGTGATCCCCGAACATCTTCTGAACTGGGAAGTCGGCAAGCGTGATCTGACCAGCTTTATCGTCACCGAGAACATGCATGAACGTAAGAAGGTCATGTTCATGAACTCGGACGCTGTTGTCGTGTTGCCCGGTGGCGCTGGATCGCTGGACGAGTTTTTCGAGATCCTGACATGGCGCCAGTTGGGGCTGCACAAAAAACCGATCCTGCTTTTGAACGTAAACGGGTTCTGGGATCCGTTGGTCGGGCTAATTGACCACGTAATCGATCAGGGTTTTGCCGAGGACAGCCTGAAAGGCTTCATCACCGTCGTAGATGACACGGATCAGGCGATTGAGGCTTTGCGCAACGCTCTTTCCTGACGGATCGCTGATACGGAATAGATCGCGAGTGCGACCCAAATCAGCGGCAACGCAAGGCTGTGCCACACCGTGATCGGCTCGGCAAAAATGAAGGCTGCACATAGAAATTGCAGGCTGGGGTTCAGGTATTGAATCACGCCAATTGTCGCCAGCGGCAGTTGCTTTGAGGCATAGCTGAACAGCATCAACGGCCCCGCCGTCAGAGCCCCAGATCCAATCAGCATAAGCGTGTCAAAAAGGTCACGGCCGAATGTGGCAAGGTGACGATCAAACAGCCCCGTCCAGCCCTGCGTGTGAATGCCCCACAGCCAGAACAGCGCCAAGGGCGATATCAACAGCACTTCGCCCGTCACCGACACAACAGGACCAGCGTTGACGGATTTCTTGATCGCACCATATATGGCAAAGGTCGCTGCAAGGAACAAAGAGATCCAGGGCGGCACACCCAGACCATAGGTCAAGAGAAGCACAGCCAGCGCTGCAACCATCACAGCGATGGACTTTCCGCGGCCCAGCACCTCGCCAAAGATCAATCGACCCAGAAGGACGGCGACCAGAGGGAAGATATAGTACCCAAGGCTGGCCTCGACCGCTTTGCCGATCTGGATCGATATAATAAACCCGCCCCAATTGGCCGAGATCATCAGGCCGGCCAGTGCCACCAGCCCGATCGTGCGCGGATCGCGAAACAGGCGCGGCACTTCTCGCAACCGTCCTTGTAATAGAAGAAGCGCGCTGAACAAAACCAGCGACCAAACACTACGGTGGCTTAGCAGTTCCAGCGGCGGAATATGCGCCAGTGCTTTATAGTAAAGCGGCGAAAGGCCCCAAATCGTACAGGCCAGCAGCACTGCCAACACAGCTTTTCGGCTGTCGCTCATTCCTGTCTCCTGTGGGTTGTCATCCGGGCGTTTTTTTCCACGCCACCAAACAATCCCACTATGCGGATTTGGTCGTCCGCAACAAGCGTAGAAATGCAGCCGCGAAGGCGATCTCGGTCACGACCGCGATCAGGATCCCAGGACCCGCCATACCGCGCGCCATTTCAAACAGACCTAAAATTGCCAGCCCCAGCATCATGACGCCAAGGCCAAGTGCGATCGCATGTTGCGCGGCAAGTTCTGAAATGCCCCTTGCAAGGAATGCCGTTGTGGCCACCCCAAAGAACATCACCGCAGCGCGGCGTGCGAAGAATGTCCCGCTTTCATGAGGAGTAACTTCGAACAGGAAATAGATCAGCGCGGGGGTGACCATCAATACAATGCTCAGCGCACCGCAAAGCGTCGTTGTTGCAATCATCGTGGTTTTAAAGCTCATCTACCCTATCCATCTTCATCTGGCCGTAGCCAGTGTTCCAAAAAAAACGGCCCCGTCAGAGGGGCCGTTTTAAGAAGATATGTGCTTATCCCAGTCGGGAGGCCACGTTCTCCCAGTTCACCAGATTGTCGAGGAAGTTCGACAGGTAAGCCGGGCGCTTGTTGCGGAAGTCGATATAGTATGAATGTTCCCACACATCACAGCCCAGCAGAGCAGTCTGACCAAAGCACAGCGGGTTCACGCCGTTTTCGGTCTTGGTGACTGCCAGCGAACCGTCAGCATTTTTAACCAACCATGCCCAGCCCGAG
The DNA here is from genome assembly GCF_007004645.1 of Aliiroseovarius halocynthiae. Taxonomy (GTDB): domain Bacteria; phylum Pseudomonadota; class Alphaproteobacteria; order Rhodobacterales; family Rhodobacteraceae; genus Aliiroseovarius; species Aliiroseovarius halocynthiae. The sequence goes on from NZ_ML660019.1 coordinate 1,642,727, forward strand.
CCGAACTGACCAGCGCCAGCAGCCGAGAATTGCGACCTGAATTCGTCAACAGAACCGAAGCTTTCGGTGATCGCTTTTTCCAGCTCACCCGGCATGGCAACCTTGCCCGGACCCATCATTTCCCAGAACTGGTTGTGGTTCCACAGCTGCGAGATGTTGTTGAAGATACCGTTCTGCGCAACAGCTTTGTCGTCATAGGTGCCAACGATGATCTCTTCGAGGGTCTTGCCCTCCCACTCGGTGCCTGCGATCAGCTTGTTGCCGTTATCGACATAAGCTTTGTGGTGCAGGTCATGGTGAAACTCCATGGTTTCAGCCGACATGCCGAATTCGGCCAAAGCATCGTGTGCGTAAGGAAGATCGGGAAGTTCAAAAGCCATTTTAGGGCCCCCTGTTCATGCGTGTTTCCGTTGCCCCTTAGATGGGGCAGCGGAAGGGGGAAGGTCAAGAGGCACAAGGCGTGCTACACCAACTTTAGTCCTTGATCTGGCAGCGCCCGGTATCACGGAACGTATTGCTGTAGCCCAGTGGCGTCATCGTGATCACAGCTTTCATTGAGGGCTTGAAAATGGACAGGCGATAGGACTGATTTGCATAGCTTACACCGCTGGCATTCGTGGCCGAGCCTTTAACATCGCCCAGCTTGTATTTGAACGAGATTTTCTTCGCACTCTCGGCGATCTTGGACGTTACAACCGGACTGCCCATATAATGATCAATCACGCCGTCAATTATCTTAGCTTTTCCGGTTGACCGATCATAGTCGACATAGATGGTTGGCCCCATCCAGTTGCCGCCTGAACGCTTCATTTGCAGGTCACATTTATAGGTTTCTGAAAATGCTGGGCTAACAAAAATATTTGCAGTGATTATCGCTGTCTGAGCCAATATCAATTTCATAAATAAAATCCTCTCGCCATAGTCGAGCAAGGATCTAAAGGATGTCGCATAATTGCAACCTAGTTCTCGGATCAATGGGCGGTTTGTACCGAAGGACCGGTAGCCCCCAATCGCATCGACTGACGTCTGGCTATTTAATGATGCTCGCCAGCGCGCCGAGTGGACAAGCTGCACATACACATAAAAAATCTCGCCCTACACCGGCATGGTGTGAGGGCGAGATAAGCAATCGCTACACTGTTACGCATGGCATAACGGTAAGCATATTCACCTTATGGTTGCAAGTGATTTATATCCTAAGGATCAGGTCGACGCTACCAGACTTCTCCTCCGGGCTTTGCCGCGTCCTTTAGCAAATCGAACGCATATTGAGCGACCGAACGGAAACAGACCAGAACTGCAGTCTCGTCATCCTCCAGATAGAAGGCGGCCGGAATTTGCGCGATGCGCGTGCGGCGCAGCATGCCGGGTTGCATGACCGAGGTGTCGGCAGGCGTCAGTTTGGCAATCACTTCGCGGCAGGCAGCGCCCTTCACGCGGTACACGGCACGGGCGTCCGAGACGTTGACGACCAGCGAATGCTCATCGCCCAGCGACTTGGCCGCCGCCTCGACAATGGCCGCCGCTTCGGCATGATCGACAATCAGCAACAGCTCGTCCGGTGACATCCAGCCCACACGGCCTTTGGCGCCTTCCGTAACCTCGCCCTGCCCTGGCATGGCAGCACCCGTGGCGGCTTTCACCGCCTTGGCAACACCTTTCGAGGCCAGATCACCGCGCAGGGTAATCATGCCGGTTAGGCCTGCCTCTTCGACTTTACAATAGCCGTCAAACGACGCGCCTTGGAGTGCGGATACAGCGTTAGACATTCTGCTTCTCCCCGTCCTTGTCATAGAAAACCGGATCGCAAATCCGCGCCTTGATCACCGTGTTCGTACCATCCACCGTCGGGAAGTCGACGACTTCGCCCATACGGTCGGGACCGTGCAGCACAAGCCCCATCGCGATGCCTTTCTTCAGCGTCGGTGAATAATAGGTCGAGGTCACGCGGCCAATCATGTTGCGTTGACCGTGGACATTGTCGCCCTCGCCCACCGCGTAAGCCCCATCCGGCAAGACAGACCCGTCCAGCGTTTCCAGCCCCACCAGTTTCCAACGTTCGGGATCGGTCATGTGCGACCGTTGCTGTGCGCGTTTACCAAGGAAGTCTTCCTTCTTCTTGGAAATCGCCCAGTTCAGCCCCAGATCCTGCGGGATCACGGTGCCGTCGGTCTCGTCGCCGATCATGATAAAGCCCTTCTCGGCGCGCATGATGTGCAGACACTCGGTGCCGTAAGGCATGACGCCGAACTCTTCCCCGGCCTCAAGCAACGCATCCCAGAAGGCGCGGCCTTGGCTGGCAGGCACGGCGATCTCGTAGGACAGTTCGCCCGAGAACGAGATACGATAGACGCGAGCGTCGAACGCGCCGATCTTGCCATCGGCCCACTGCATGAAGGGCAACGCCTCTTTCGAGACATCCATGCCGCCGCCAGCTTGTGCATTGAGCTTCTCAAGCACCTTGCGGGCGTTCGGACCAACCACGGCGACCTGCGCCAGCTGCTCGGTCACGTTGGCAACATAGACTTTCCAGTCCCACCACTCGGTTTGCAGCCATTCCTCCATCCACGCGTGGATGCGATCAGCACCGCCCGAGGTCGTGTGACACAGCCACGTGTCTTCTTCGATACGGGCGACAACTCCATCATCCGACAGGAACCCGTTTTCCGAGCACATCAGACCATAGCGGCATTTACCGACAGCCAAGTTCGACATCATGTTGGTGTACATCATGTCCATGAACTTGCCCGCGTCGGGGCCTTTCACGATCAGCTTACCCAGTGTCGAGGCATCCAGCAGGCCGAGGTTTTCGCGGGTGTTTAGCACCTCGCGGTTTACAGCCTGTTCGTTGGTCTCGCCCGGTTTCGCGTAGCAATAAGGGCGACGCCAGTGGCCGACAGGTTCCATATAGGCACCCGCGTCTTCGTGCCACTGATGCATCGGCGTACGACGGATCGGCTGGAAGATTTCATGGCGCGCTTCGCCTGCAATCGCACCGAAGCTGATCGGCGTGTAAGGCGGGCGGAACGTGGTGGTGCCGGTGGTCGGGATCTCTTGATCCAACGCATCAGACAAAATCGCCAAGCCATTGATGTTGGAAAGTTTCCCTTGGTCCGTCGCCATACCCAGCGTGGTGTAGCGCTTGGTGTGTTCGACGCTCTCATAGCCTTCACGCGCGGCCAGTTGAACGTCAGAAACCTTCACGTCGTTCTGATAATCCAGCCACATTTTCATGCGTTTCTTAATGCTGGCACCTTGCGGCATGATCCAGACAGGCGCCATCGGCTGGGCCTCTTCTGCATCGGCCTTGGGGCCTGCCTTGCGGATGGCCTTACCACCAGCTGCCTTGGCCGCAGCCTTGCCAGCCTCATAGGCATTTTCCAGCACTCCGGCCAGATCCAGCGGACCCGAGGCCGAACCAGCGGTAACAACGAATGCTTCGCCATCGTGACCGGTCGGCGCGCGGTCGGGATCGGGGCGGAAATGGGTTTGCGCCTCGTCCCAGATCAGCTTGCCGCCGCAATGCGACCACATGTGGACGACCGGAGACCAGCCACCCGACATGGCAACCGCATCACACGCGATCTCTTCCAGCGCCGCGCCTTCGCCTGCCTGCAAGCAGATCGAGACGCCGGTAACGCGCTTGCCGCCATTCACCTTGGCGATGGCACGACCCGGTTCGACCCGGATACCAGCGGCACGGGCGGCTTCGGCCAGCGGGCCGGTTGCCTCGGGACGGGCATCCAGAACCACGGGCACGTCCAGCCCGGCTTCTTTCAGCGTCAGCGCGGTGCGATAGCCGTCGTCATTGTTGGTCACAACCACAGTGCGGTCGCCAACCGACACGCCCCAGTTCACGGCATAATCACGCACGGCCGAGGCCAGCATGACGCCGGGAATATCGTTGCCCGCGAAGGACAATGGACGTTCGATTGCGCCGGTTGCGGTAACGATCTGCTTGGTGCGAATGCGCCACAGACGGTGACGCGGACGCCCGTCGCCCGGCGTGTGATCTGCCACACGCTCGTAGCCCAGCACATAGCCGTGGTCATAGACGCCCGACGCCATCATGCGGGTGCGCAGGGTGACGTTCTCCATGCCTTCGAGCTCGGCGACGGTGGCGTCGATCCATGCCTCAACGGACTGACCGTCGATTTCGCCACCATCTACGGCAGCGCGGCCACCCCAGTGATGGGTTTGCTCCATCACCAGCACTTTCGCGCCCGAACGGCCAGCAGCCAGAGCCGAAGCCAAACCGGCCACACCGCCGCCGATGATCACAACATCGGTGTGGTGATAGTAATGCTCGTAACGATCCGCGTCGGCTTCGGTCGGGACTTGACCCAGACCGGCAGATTTACGGATCACCGGCTCGAACACGTGCTTCCACGCGGCCGCAGGTGCCATGAACGTCTTGTAATAGAAGCCAGCTGGCAGGAAGCGCGCGGCATAGTTGTTCACCACACCCACGTCGAACTCGAGGCTCGGCCAGTGGTTTTGCGACGTACAGGTCAGACCGTCAAACAGCTCGGTCGTTGTGACCCGCTGGTTGGGTTCAAAGCGATCGCCCTGCCCCAGATTGACCAAGGCGTTCGGCTCTTCCGCGCCAGAGGCCACGATCCCACGCGGACGGTGGTATTTGAACGAACGACCCACCAGCATCTGGTCTTCGCCCAGAAGTGCGGCGGCCAGCGTGTCGCCCTCATAGCCCTTCATACGTTTGCCGTTGAAGGTGAAGTTTTTTGGTTTCGAACGGTCGATCAGGCGACCGCCGCTTGCCAGACGGGTGCTCATTTATAGCCCTCCCAGTCAGGGTGTTTCGCCTTCACCGCGTCGATCACATCCTGCGGTGGTTCGGTGGTTTGCGCCGAGTAGGTCGCGTAGACTTCAAGCGTCATCGTGTTACGCGCCGCATGGAACCACTTGCCGCAGCCCGAGACATGCCGCCAGCGTTCAAAGTGAACACCTTTCGGGTTCTTGCGGTGGAACAGATAGGTTTCGAACTCGTCATCAGACGAGCCGGGACCAAAGCGCTTCAGATGCGCTTCGCCGCCGCCATGCAGGTCCGTTTCATCGGCCATTACGCCGCAATAGGGGCATTCAAGGATCAGCATGGCTGTACTCCTTCCAAGAAAAACAGAGGATCGCGCCCGGCCCGAGGGGGGGCGTATTCACGCCCGCCCTGTGGGGCGGGTCGGGCGTGATCCGTCGCGGCGAGCGCGACGGAAACAGGCTTATGAGACAGGTTCATACGCATCAGTGCGCCACCCCCGCAGCCACGCTTTCATCGATAAAGCGTCCTTCGGTGAAGCGGTTCAGGCCGAACTCGGCGGCCAGCGACCCCGGCTCGCCTTTCGCAACGGTCTCGGCCATGGCCCAGCCCGATCCGGGGATCGATTTGAAGCCGCCGGTGCCCCAGCCACAGTTGATGAAGCAGTTGCCCAGTGGCGTCTTACCGATGATGGGTGATCGGTCTCCGGTCACGTCCACGATGCCGCCCCATTGGCGCAGCATTTTCAGGCGCGAGATGATCGGGAAGGTCTCGACCAGCGCGCGCACGGTTTCTTCCACGTGGTGGAACGATCCGCGCTGGGTGTAGTTGTTGAACCCGTCGGTGCCGCCGCCAATCACAAGCTCGCCTTTGTCCGACTGGGACATATAGCCGTGCACGGTGTTGGCCATGACGACCACGTCGATGCAGGGTTTGATCGGCTCGGACACCAGCGCTTGCAGGGCGACGCTTTCCATCGGCAGACGGAAACCTGCCATCTCGGCCAGATGGCCTGCGTTCCCGGCCACAACCATCGCCAGCTTGTCGCAATCGATCTGACCATGGGTGGTGTCGACACCGGTGACGTTGCCGTTTTCCTGACGCACGCCGGTCACTTCGCATTTCTGGATGATGTCCATACCCATGTCGGAACAGGCACGGGCATAGCCCCACGCCACCGCATCGTGACGCGCGGTTCCCGCACGGGCCTGCCACAGCGCACCCAGAACGGGATAGCGCGGGCCGTGGATGTTCATGATCGGCACCAGTTCTTTCACGCGCTCGGGCGAAATGAACTCGGTCGTGACACCTTGCAGCGCGTTGGCATGGGCCGTGCGCACATATCCGCGCACTTCGTGCTCGGTCTGCGCCAACATCATAACGCCACGGGGGCTGAACATGACGTTATAGTTCAGGTCCTGCGACATCGTCTCGTAAAGCGAGCGCGCCTTCTCATAGATCGCCGCCGAGGGATCCTGAAGATAATTCGAGCGGATGATGGTGGTGTTACGGCCCGTGTTGCCGCCACCCAGCCAACCTTTTTCGATGATCGCCACATTGGTGATCCCGAAATTCTTGCCCAGATAAAAGGCGGTGGCCAGACCATGGCCCCCTGCCCCTACGATCACTACATCGTATTTCTTCTTGGGTTTGGGCGATTTCCACGCCCGCTCCCAACCAGTGTGATAGCGCGCAGCTTCCCGCGCGATGGCAAATGCCGAATAACGTCGCATGCGATTCCCCTGTCTGGGTTTTCGGTTTGTGTCGGTTTTACGCCGAAGCGACATGACACCATCCAAGATCAGCGTCATTTGATTGGAAAAAGACGACATAATCTACAAAACACGTCACTTTTCCGGCATTCTGATTGTCGCAGCCCCGGATCTGGGGTTTTGCGATGGCCCATCGCGCATTACATGGGGTGAGCTACTATTTGCAAAGCCACGCGGAGGATACATGGAAAACTTGGCATTCTGGGCCATTGTTGGGGCAACCACCCTGGCCACGATCCTTTTGCTGGCGCGCTGCTTGCTGACAGTTCCGCCGTCTGATCTTCCAGACGAGACCGCGATGAGCTCAGATATGAAGGTTTATCGCGATCAATTGGCGGAACTGGATCGCGACATCGACCGTGGCATCTTGTCAAAAGACGATGGTGACCGCGCCCGCGTTGAAATCTCGCGACGTTTGCTTGAAGCCGACAAAACTGCGCAAGCCCGCAAGGCAGGGGCTGAAACGCCCACGGGTCTGACCCGTGCAACAATGGGCATTATTGCCATAGCTCTGGTTGCAGGAAGCTTTGGTCTTTATTTGACCATCGGTGTGCCGGGGGCACCGGACTTTGGCCGCGCAAAACGCATCGCGCTGAGTGAAGAGATGCGCCAAAGCCGCCCGTCACAAGACGTAGCAGAGGCGCAGATGCCCGTGTGGGCGGGACCACCACAGGACGCTCCGGCAGATTACCTGAAACTGGTCGAAGGATTGCGTACTGCCGTTGCCAGTCGCCCCAATGATCCGCAAGGTCTTGATCTGCTCGCCACCCATGAAGCCGCCATCGGTAATTTGGTCGCGGCACGCGCGGCTATGGGGCAACTTCTTGACATCAAAGGTGAAACCGCAACCGCCAATGACTATGCGCGTCACGCCGAGCTGATGATTAACGCTGCGGGCGGATTTGTATCGCCAGATGCCGAAGCCATGCTGCGCCGTGCACTTGAAGTCGCGCCGAACCACGCGCTGGCCCGTTTCTATACCGGGCTGATGTTCGCCCAGAACCAGCGCCCGGATTTGGCATTCCGACTGTGGCGCCGGTTGTTGGAAGACGGCCCGACCGATGCCATCTGGTGGCCCGCAATCCGCGACCAAATCGGGGATCTGGCGGTGCTTGCAGGCGAAAACTATACCCCGCCCGCAGCGCCAATGCCCCCAGTTTCTGGCCTGTCAGGACCAAGCGATGAAGATATTGAAGCCGCATCCAGCCTGTCAGGCGAAGAGCGGGCCGAAATGATCCAGTCCATGATCACCCGCCTGTCAGACCGTCTGGCGACCGAAGGTGGTACGCCTGAAGAATGGGCGCGGCTGGTATCCGTCCTGGGTGTGGTGGGCGACACACAGCGTGCAACCGCAATCTGGGCCGAAGCGCAAACGATTTTCGCAACTCATCCAGAAGCCCTTGAAACAGTGCGCGCCGCCGCCAAGCAGGCAGGAATCGCGCAGTGATTTTTGATAGCATCGAAGAATTCGCAGCCACCTTGCCCCCAATGACAGCCTTGGCTGGGCTGGATCTTGGCACCAAAACCATCGGCGTCGCGGTCTCGGACAGTTTTCGGCAGGTTGCAACGCCGCTTGAGACCATCAAGCGCAAGAAATTCACGCTGGACGCCGAGTGCCTGCTTCAGATTGCCAAGGGCCGGCAGTTGGGCGGGCTGGTGCTTGGCCTGCCGCGCAATATGGATGGGTCCGAAGGCCCACGCTGCCAATCCACCCGCGCTTTCGCGCGTAATCTTGAAAAACTGACCGATCTGCCAATCACCTTCTGGGATGAACGCTTGTCCACCGTCGCCGCGGAACGCGCACTTCTCGAGGCGGATACGTCCCGAAAGCGTCGCGCAGAGGTCATCGATCACGTCGCCGCTGGGTATATCCTACAAGGCGTATTGGACCGATTGGGACACCTGACATGACGGACGACGTCTGGAAACGAAATGAGATCGCAAGCCCCTGCATAAAGATCTGCGTGGTCCATCCCGAGGCCCGGATCTGCACCGGCTGCTATCGGACGATCGAAGAGATCGGCGGTTGGTCCGGCATGACCAATGACGAACGCGCCCGGATCATGGACGAATTGCCCAGCCGCAAATCCAACCTAACCAAACGGCGCGGCGGGCGACGTGCACGGTTGAACAAAAGCTGATCACCCTCTTTCACCGCATCGTGACAGCGCGACGCCGCAATTGGGGCTATGACTGTCTGACACAGATCGGAGATCATAATGCGCCTTGTCACGACAACAGCTCTTCTAGGCCTGCTTTCCAGCACTGCCTTTGCCGCCGATTGGAACACACGGCCAGATGATCAGCTTCTGTCTCGTGCGGATCTCGAACAGCAATTGGTCGGACAGACCCTGACCTTTTTCGACGATGGGCAGTCTGTGTATTCGGAGAATGGCGAATACGCGTACACCTATGGCGGTGGCGGCACATGGCTTGGGCATTACGAGCTGAAGGATGACAGCAGTGTCTGCGTCACCTTTGTTACAGGCGTCAGACGGTGTGATCTGATCGTCGAAGCAAATGATCGTCTGGTTGTCATCACTGAAGACGGATTGCGGTTCCCGATCCGTTAGCGCCGGGAACCGCTAGGGCATTAGCCGTCGTTGCCGTGCAATGCGCGGACCAGTTCCATCACCGCGTCTTTCCCAGCCAAAATATCCGAACCAAGGATAGGCGCGTCCACATCCAGCGGTACGCCTTTGCCCTCGTGGTTGCCGCCGTCCATGTCCAGATAGCGTTCGTTTGAAATCGTCGCGACCCACCAGTTTGGCAGCACCACAAAAAACTTGTCCGAAAAGATGCCATTCGACGGTTCGCCAAGGATTTTCACCTGATCGAAATGCCCCAGTGCAAGCGCAAATGTCTCGGCCGCGCTGGCGGTATAGCCACTGGTCAGCACATAGATCGGCTTGTCATAATGCACCCCTTCCGTCGGCGTGATCTGCAAATCCATAAGCTGGTGCCATCCGTCGGCGGCCTTTACTTGCTTGCTTCCCACTGGCACGGGCTGGTCTGTGAAGCGCCCGGCGATATAGTACCCAACCCGGTCATCCCCGCCGCCATTCATACGAAGATCGATGATCAGCGCGTCCGTGTCCGACAGCTCGCTAAGCAACTGATCCATCGCGGCAGCCAGTGGTGCAGAGTTATCTGCCAGAAGCGTTCCATCCATGCCGATAATTGCCACATAGCCCATGTTGTCGGCGGTGCGCCCATAGGCGATCGTATCGGCCGCCATGCTGGGCTCGCCTTCGATGGTGTTGCCCAACCATTCCCGCGCCATGCCCTCGAACCGCTCTTCGCCGATGTCGCTGATCCAGGCAGGATTCTCGCCAAACTCGGCTGAGTTCACGATGGTTTGCAGCGACACGTGGTCATCATTCAGAGGCTGCGACATCTCGACAAGGATTTCAAATAGGCGACCACGGCCTATGCCCGCCTCAACCTCGGGCCGGTATTTAGCACGCATGGCCTGCCAGTCGACGCCACGCTCTTCAAAATACGCGTAGTTTTCGTTGAAATAGCTCCAATAGACGTCAAAATTCTCTAAGGCACCCCAGCCGGGACGATCATCGCATGACGGCGGAAGCCCCTTAACCGGCGTAAATGTAATGTCGCTGAGTTTTCCGATCTCAAGCGCAAGATCATTGCCCCGTGGGATCAGCTCAAACTCAAACGCATCTCCAAACCACCCCATGCCCGATAGCTCCAGAGCGCCGTGAAGGTGGCCATCCTGTACAGCCTCAAGGCTTGACGTGCCAAGCTCGACACAGCCGCCGGCGCTGACTTGGTCAAATTGCACATAGTCCTGCGTTTTGGTCATGTACATGCCATAGCCAATTGACTGCCACACGCCGTCTTGGGCGAACGCCAAGCCCGGCAACGCTGTGGCCAGCACAACCAACCCATGTTTCATAGACATCAGATACAACTCCCTGTGATGCGTTTTCCCACAGATGGGTGCGCCGCGTCACAGGTTCAACTGCAAAATGTTAATCTTTTAAACATTTTCGGAATTTATTTCCGCGGCGCGTTTTTCGACCAGCTCGACGATGTGATCCACCATCTTTTCGTTGTCCAACTTGTGGTCTTGTTTGCCCGCCATATAGACCATGCCCGAACCTGCCCCACCGCCAGTAAAGCCCACATCGGTCATCAAAGCCTCGCCCGGACCATTCACCACACAGCCAATGATCGACAGGCTCATCGGGGTGTGGATATGCGCCAGACGTTTCTCCAGTTCAGCCACAGTTTTGATCACGTCAAAACCCTGTCGTGCGCAGGATGGGCACGAGATGATGTTGACGCCGCGATGGCGCAACCCGAGGGATTTCAGGATCTCGTAGCCCACTTTCACCTCTTCCACTGGATCGGCGGACAGGCTGACGCGGATGGTGTCCCCAATCCCCGCCCAAAGAAGATTACCCAGACCAATGGCAGATTTAATGGTGCCGGACACAAAACCGCCCGCTTCGGTGATCCCAAGGTGAATTGGGGCATCTGTTGCTTCGGCAATCCCGTGATACGCGGCCGCCGACAGGAACACGTCCGAAGCTTTCACGCTGATCTTGTATTCGCGAAAATCGTTGTCTTCCAGAATGCGGATATGCTCCAAACCGCTTTCCACCATCGCCTCGGGACAAGGTTCCCCATATTTTTCAAGCAGATGCTTTTCCAGCGATCCAGCGTTCACCCCGATCCGGATCGAACAGCCATGATCCTTCGCAGCCTTGATCACCTCGCGCACGCGGTCTTCGTTCCCGATGTTTCCGGGATTGATCCGCAAGCAGGCCGCGCCTGCCTCGGCTGCCTCAATCGCACGTTTATAGTGGAAATGGATATCCGCAACGATAGGCACAGGGCTTTCGGCCACGATCTCTTTCAACGCGGTGGTTGATCCCACATCCGGGCAGGAAATACGCACAATATCAGCGCCCGCTTCAGCAGCGGCAAGCACCTGCCCCAGCGTGGCCTTCACGTCCGAGCTGTCCGTATTGGTCATCGTCTGCACCGCAATCGGTGCCCCGCCCCCAACAGGCACATTGCCCACCATGATCTGCCGGGACTTCCGGCGCTCGATATCACGCCATGGACGAATGGGATTGTGAGACATTGTAGATTTCCTACTGGCTGTACGTGCTCAGACAGATAACCTGCGTTCCAGAGCGCCACAAGGCGCGCCCGAAAATAGATCTGTAATTGTGCGGGTTAAGGTGCAGCTTGAAGTTCAGCCACGACCGTGGCCAGATCTGCGTCGCCGTCCAAATCTGCCAGCGCAAAGTTTTCAAGCAGTTCATCATGGGACAATATGATGTTCTTAACAACCGTAGGGCCGTCACCTGCCGGGCCATACGCCGCCCCATTCAAGGCGAAATAGATCGATCCAGCATTGCCCGATCGCATAACCGCTGCTTGCTCGGTTTTTGGCAGAACGTAATGCTCTCCTGCATCAAGAATCTTTTCGAAAATCACGCTGCCATCGGCAGTCTGGATCCGTACCCAAGATGGGCGCACAGCAAAGACAGCAACATCCGCTGCATCCGCACCCAGAACCTGCACACCATTTTCAGACGAGGCCTCAGCTAGGCGAGTACTATTCTCCGGAAGGGTTCCTTCGGCATGGTGAACTTCAGGCGTTTCCAGTCCAGCCCAGACCCCAACCGAGTTGGGGTTCAGCGTTGAGATCGGTGCATCGCGATGCGTCAGCAACGGAACATCTAACGCCTGAGGTCGATAGAGACGATCCAACGCTTCGACCGTTGGAGGTGTCACAAGACCAGCTGTAACGACGGAGGTACTGTCATCCGTTTCAATCAGCGCAGACCCGCCAATATCCGGCAATTCCGACAGAACTCCAGGTGTTTGCTCAATCGGCGCGAAATCCACGCGCTGCACTTCCTTCAGCAGCGCCCAACCACCATAGCCGAGCCCGCAGATCAGCAAAAGCAACATGGAAACTGACCCAATAGCACCCGGTTCAACCCCGTTGAAAACGCTTTCTCGTTGCGGCACCCAAGTCGCATTGGGATTTGCCAAAGGATCACCGCGAAGATCAGATTTGCGCGGCGTTTTCTTTTCGCTGACCAGACTGTTGGAAAGGCCGCGATCCACTTCGAAACCTGCCTCCTTACAGAAGGTCGAAAATGCCCATTCCGGGTCAAGTCCCAGATACCGCGCATAAGAGCGCACATAGCCTGCGACAAACCCTTGCGAGGCAAAGGCCGTAGGATCTGCGTTTTCGATGGCTGAGATGTAGGACGCCTTGATCTTCAACTCGCGCTGGACATCCAGAAGCGACTTACCAAGCGTCGCACGTTCGCCGCGCATCACGTCGCCCAACAGGACCTCGAAGGAATCGAACCCCGTAGGTTGTTCTTCTTCCTCGACCTGAGACGTACTCCAACGCCCGATCATACGACTGCTCCTGATGCCTTACATTGTCCTTAGGAAACGATTCGTTGCCAAATCTTGCCCTAAAGGGAAAGTAACACATCACGCAAAATTGTGTATATTAACTTTTCTACCTACGCAGAAAGTTCGGCGCGATTTAGCTCACAATGTGACCATAGGCTGTCCAGGGCCCGGACCAGCTTGTCCATTTCATCCGGTCCATGCACCGGCGACGGCGTAAACCGCAGGCGCTCTGTGCCCCGTGGAACGGTCGGAAAATTGATGGGCTGGACGTAAATTCCAAAGCTTTCCAACAACATATCCGACAGCTGCTTGGTATGGACGGGATCGCCCACGATGACCGGAACAATATGCGAGCCATGATCAATAATTGGCAGCCCCATCCCCTTCAGGCGGGTCTTCAGGATCTTGGCTTGCGTTTGATGTTGCTCGCGCAGCGCCTGATCTGTCTTCAGATGCTTCACCGACGCAGCCGCTGCGGCCGCCACCGACGGCGGCAAAGACGTCGTGAAAATGAACCCCGGTGCATAGGATCGCACCGCGTCACACATCTTGGCCGAGGCAGCAATATAACCACCCATCACGCCGTAAGCTTTGGCCAGCGTTCCATTGATAATGTCGATCCGGTGCGCAAGGTTATCGCGTTCGGTCACCCCTGCCCCGCGCGGTCCGTACATACCCACTGCGTGGACTTCGTCGATATACGTCAATGCGCCGAATTCATCCGCCAGATCGCAGATCTCTTCAATTGGGCCGAAATCGCCATCCATCGAATACACGCTTTCAAACGCGATCAGTTTCGGGGCGGCAGGATCGTCAGCTTCCAGCAGCTCGCGCAGATGGGTCACATCATTGTGGCGGAAGATACGCTTGGCGCCCCCGTTGCGGCGCACACCTTCGATCATCGAAGCATGATTCAGCGCATCCGAATAGATGATCAGCCCGGGGAACAGCTTGGGCAGCGTCGACAGCGTCGCGTCATTGGCAATGTAGGCCGACGTGAAAATCAGAGCGGCTTCTTTGCGGTGCAGGTCGGCCAGTTCGGCCTCTAGTCGCTTGTGGTAAACCGTAGTGCCCGAGATGTTGCGCGTCCCGCCGGAACCAGCGCCGGTGGCATCGATCGCTTCATGCATGGCCTCAAGCACAGCCGGATGCTGCCCCATGCCCAGATAGTCATTGCCGCACCAAACGGTAACCGGTGCTTCGCTTCCATCAGGCTTGGTCCAAGTTGCATGAGGGAACTGCCCTTTGCGGCGTTCAATCTCGATGAAGGTGCGGTAACGCCCTTCCTCATGCAGGCGCGACAGCGCCTCGTCCAGCTTGTGATCGTAGTCCAAATTACCCTCCCGGGCCGTTTCATCCTGTTCCCTGCACAGTCTTATACAAGGATTCCCCCGCATTACGCATTCAAAAAAACGTATATTGCGCCTGTTCGCTTGCCCAACTATCGGGACTGGGGTGGGTTTTACATTGATCCATCTCAAACGGAAGAGATTTCCGTCCTGTCGCGACAACTCGTCCCGGTCGGGATCCAGCCGATCGGATCTGGACAGTCGTGGCCGCAATGATAGGCTTGGCTCAAATTTCCCGACACCGGAGACACGACATGTCGCTTGATCACGTATTGAACCGCATTGATGCGGAGCTTCCCGCCGCACTCGACCGCCTGATGGAGCTTCTGCGCATCCAGTCGATTTCCACCGACCCCGCCTTTGCTGATCATTGCGTGACCGCAGCAGATTGGCTGGTCAATGACTTGAAAACAATCGGCTTTCAGGCCGAGCGGCGCGACACGCCGGGGCATCCGATGGTGGTGGGTCATGGTGGCGACGGTGACCGGCACCTGTTGTTCTATGGCCATTATGATGTACAGCCCGTGGATCCCCTGGACAAGTGGGATCACGACCCGTTTGCCCCCTTCATCGAAGACACCCCCAACGGTAAAATCATCCGTGCGCGTGGGGCATCAGATGACAAGGGCCAGTTGATGACCTTTGTCGAAGCTTGCCGGGCCTGGAAAGAGGTGCACGGCGCGCTTCCCGCAAAACTAACGATCTTTTTCGAAGGCGAAGAGGAA
Organism: Aliiroseovarius halocynthiae; assembly: GCF_007004645.1. Taxonomy (GTDB): domain Bacteria; phylum Pseudomonadota; class Alphaproteobacteria; order Rhodobacterales; family Rhodobacteraceae; genus Aliiroseovarius; species Aliiroseovarius halocynthiae. The sequence continues at coordinate 1,657,758 of NZ_ML660019.1, forward strand.
TCAGGCTCGCCTTCGCTTGTTCCCTTCATGGAGCAGAATCGCGATGAGCTGAGCGCCGATATCGCGATGATCTGTGACACAGGCATGGTCAGCCCCGGTGTACCGTCGATTGCCAGCCAATTGCGCGGGATGCTGAAAGATGAGTTCACACTCGTCGGCCCAAAGCTTGACCTGCATTCGGGGCATTATGGCGGCCCCGGCCTGAACCCACTGCGCGAAATGTCCCGCATCATCGCCAGTTTCTATGATGAAGAAACAGGTAAAGTTGCCATTGATGGGTTCTATGACGGCGTCCACGACACGCCGACCCAGCAATTGCAGGGATGGGAAAATTCGGGCTTCGACGAAAAAGCCTATCTGGACAATGCAGGCTATACGCAATGCCACGGCGAAAAAGACCGCTCGTGCCTTGAACAGCAATGGGCGCGCCCAACGCTTGAGGTAAACGGCATCTGGGGTGGCTATAACGGGGTGGGGTCGAAGACGGTGATCCCGTCCGAAGCCCATTGCAAAATCACCTGCCGTCTGGTGGGCGATATGGACGCTGACAAACTGCGCGACCGCCTCCGCGCACATGTCGAAGCGCAACTGAAGCCTGATATGAAAGTGATTTGGGACAACGATCTGGAAGGCTCGCCTGCCTCAGTGATGGACATCACCCGGCCCGAATTCAGTGCCGCACAGAAGGCCCTGTCTGACGAATGGAAACGCGAGGCTGTCTTTGCCGGCATGGGCGGTTCGATCCCGATTGCAGGCTATTTCAAGACGATCCTGGGCATGGAAAGCATGTTGGTTGGCTTTGCCAATGATGACGACAAGATCCACTCGCCAAACGAGAAATATGATCTTGAGAGCTTCCATAAGGGCATTCGCAGCTGGGCCCGCATTTTGGCCGAACTGGCGTAAACATCCCGTCTGGTCATACAAGACCCCACGCGCCAACTCCGCGCCTCGCCCTATATCGGCGGGGCGCTTTGTTTTGCGGGTGCAGTGCACCACCGCTGGATTTAGGATTGGCTTGATAGGGAAAGACGCCGCTGACCTGCCCGACACATGGAGTGTCGAAGACTGAACCGAGACCGCAATAGTTCATTGCCCCCCAATCCGCCCCGCTCGCAGTTGTCAGGGCCCAAGCGAATTGATTTTCGGACAGGCCGTTAACCCGCCCGGCTAACACGGACCTACAACCAAGGAGCGGCGAAAGAGGGGAAGAGCCCCAAGCGACTGATGCTGCGTTGTGGGCGCATGTTCACCGCTTGTGAAACAAGCCGTTAGCCTTGCTTCTCAGCGAACTCGATGTCAGGGAAGAAGACGGCAAGGGCGCTTGCATTTACGCCATCAGATCCGCGCCACCAGATCGCGGGATAACCCCAGTCATTATTGTGCTGACCTGTGTGTTGACGCTGAGATGGGTTTACAAACTCGCGATCGTAGCTTGGTCTATTCCGAGGCTTCAAGACGCCGGCCATACTCAAAATCTCAATAAGAACACGCCGCTCATCCAGATTAGACTTAACAGCCTCGCGAAGTTCGCGGGCCAAAACACTGGGGCTCGCATCATCCGGCAGGTTTGCTGCAATCCCGAGAATAGTCTGGAAAATTTCCACGTCCGCCTTTGTGGGGCTAATTTGGGGCTCGCGCCTGAATTGCGACAAATCGAACCAAGCGTAAATGACGTCGTCATGCCTCACACCGCCCCACTTATGTCTCTCAAAGTTTAGAACATTTAGATCTTCTGCCTGTGGTTCGTTGAAGCCATAATGCCCACATACCTGACATTGAACGGCACCAGAGGGTACGGTGCGGATTTCACTGGGCGACATTTTGTGATCCGGGAATTGCCTTGCGAATGCAAAACTTCCCAGAGCAGATCTAAGTTCAAGGCGCCTTGATGAAAGACTCGCAAGGAAAGCATCCCCGACTTCTTTGGGTGTGATTTCCCGCCGCGCTCTGGCCAGCTTGAGGACTAAGTCATCGTGGTCGGTCCTGATGGGATCGAACCAATACCCTTTGGATTTGGCGTACAGGATGTCATCATCGCTTGCGCCAACCGCAGTTTTGTCGAGCCACCCAGATTTCCAATGTGCATCCAGTAGAATCTTTACGGCTTTCTTGTCAAAATGCTTCATCGGTGAATTTTCCAACTCGCGAATAGATTTTTCAAGTCCTTCGAATGCCCGACCTTCAAAAATATCACCAGAACATCAGCTCCGTCCGCCAGGCTGACCGCAACGGTGATGTTGTGAATGGTGAATTTCATTAAACCTCACTCAGCGGCCACCCCACGCTGAAAAAGAGGCGATTAGCTGCTCCATACAGATGTCAAACGTCGGTACGTCAATGGGTTAATGGATGCGTCGGTGTCAAACTATCCTGCAAGGCACAGAAGCAGAAACTTTCCATCAGATACAACAGCATACACTACAGTCACGCCTGTCAAAAATTGAGAACTGGAAGTGAAGTGGCGCGGTTGACGGGGCTCGAACCCGCGACCCCCGGCGTGACAGGCCGGTACTCTAACCAGCTGAGCTACAACCGCGCGTGGCGGCTGGAATAGCCCGAGGTCGCCGAGGGGTCAATGGGAAAAACTGTTATTACTGGTGAAAACTTTCAACGCTTTCAGCAGGGGCGTTTCAGCACCTAGGAACGAAAAAACCCCGCCAAAGGCGGGGCTTCTTTCGGGCAGTGGTGGCGCGGTTGACGGGGCTCGAACCCGCGACCCCCGGCGTGACAGGCCGGTACTCTAACCAACTGAGCTACAACCGCTCACTGCCAGTCTTGCGACTGTTTGGGCGTTCTAGGCGTACCCGCCGGGGGCGTCAAGCGGCCTTTTGCAGTTTTCGAATTATTTTTCGATCACACGGTGCCCATGGTCAGGATGAAGATGGAAAATGATCCCCTGCCCGCCTGGCNGCTGAGCTACAACCGCGCGTGGCGGCTGGAATAGCCCGAGGTCGCCGAGGGGTCAATGGGAAAAACTGTTATTACTGGTGAAAACTTTCAACGCTTTCAGCAGGGGCGTTTCAGCACCTAGGAACGAAAAAACCCCGCCAAAGGCGGGGCTTCTTTCGGGCAGTGGTGGCGCGGTTGACGGGGCTCGAACCCGCGACCCCCGGCGTGACAGGCCGGTACTCTAACCAACTGAGCTACAACCGCTCACTGCCAGTCTTGCGACTGTTTGGGCGTTCTAGGCGTACCCGCCGGGGGCGTCAAGCGGCCTTTTGCAGTTTTCGAATTATTTTTCGATCACACGGTGCCCATGGTCAGGATGAAGATGGAAAATGATCCCCTGCCCGCCTGGCAAATCCATCATGCCGCCCTCGTCCAGCCCCAACCAACGGGCGCGCAACACGCGCGACAGAACGCCGTGGATAAAGATCACCGCGGGTTCTCTCAGGCTGCTCAGAAAACTGTCCGCACGCGTCTCTATGTCTAACAGCGCCTCACCTTCTGGCGCATTGAAATGCCAACTGACCATGTCCTGTTCAGCAAGTGTCGCCAGTTCCGGCCAGCTTGCGCGAATTTCCCGCATGGTTTTTCCTTCCCATGCCCCGAATGCGATCTCGGCAAGGCGTGCATCCTGTTTGATAGGGGCACCCATCCCTGCGGTCGCAATCCGCGCCGTGTTCAATGACCGCCCTTGTGGAGAGCTGAACGCCGTCACTCCCTCTAAATTCCCGATCTCACGACGCAGCATCCCGGCCATCGCAACGGCCTGACGCTGGCCTTTTGCGGTCAATGGCGAATCCAATCGTCCTTGATGGCGACCAGCCGCGTTCCATACAGTCTGCCCGTGGCGAACAACGAAAATCTCAGGGAATATATGCGTCATGAGCCCACTCAAACTGCCCAAGGATGAACGGCTAGGTCTAACAACTCGTGGTGAGCTAGGCAAGTTGGGCGCTGCTATCTGACGAAAGGGGATGTTGTTCAGATTCAGCAGAAAATCCGCTCTTTCAGCTGTTGCACGGAAACACATCTGCCAGCAACTGGACACCACCACTGCATGGGCGCATCTCATCGCTGTTGGCGCTTAGCCAGATATGCCTTGAGATGTGTCTGATAGTCAGAAGAACTGCGCCCAACCAGCCCGTGAACTCCGCGAATTGCTCCGGCACATAAATCACCCTCGATGAATGCGCGCATGATCTGGTTCGTGATGTTGGTACCGGCAAAATGCTGAACAGCCGTATGCCCCCCAAATGGCAAAGCGACAGGCCGCAGATCTGGATGAAGCGCACGGATGCGATCGGCATGCATACGATCTTGCGGGGTAAGTCTTGGATCATACGCGATGACCCCTTGAAGGCGCACCCCGCCGTCCATCGCCTCGAGATGATCAAGTGTGGGGTCCAATGTTGAAGCTTCTTTCAGGTATCCGGCCTCAAAAGGAGCCTTGTCTGGCATGATCGAATACTGCGGAGAGAAAAGCAAAACACGCCGCAATCGCAACGCATTTGCAAAAAGCAACGCACCATATCCTCCCATGGAAAAACCAATCGCACAGCTTTCCTTGTCGCGGCAAAACTGAGCTAGAAAAGACCGAAGCTGCTCGGTCTCGCTGTTCAGGAACCAGTCATTCCTACTGCTGCGGATACTAATATGCCCATAACCATTCTCGAGTCCCGTTTTTGACGGCTGATACTCGGGGAACGAATTCCGATCTCGTCGCCATCGGTCTAGCGTGACAACAAGCTTGGAACGATCGGTTTCGCTGCCTACGACCCGCAGCGCTTCTCCGTCAAAAAGAAGTTTAGGCAATCCGCTCTCCAAGCACATTAAGAGTTGTCGCTCGCCACGCGAGGCATGTGAACGCACATCTAAGCCTTTGACCTAGGGGCATTCAAGGTAAAGCTCCCACCAGCCATGCGTCGGATCACATGTATTATCAGCTGCTTTTAATTCCCGACGCTTTATGCCAGCTTCACGCTATCCCCTACCGGCAGAGAAACGGTGCGGGGACATGCCGAAAGCCTCGCGAAACCGTTTCGAGAAATAGGCAGATGAATCATACCCACATGCGACGGCAACCTCGACGACGGGCATATCGGTTTCTGCCAGCAAGATCCTAGCACGCTGCAGGCGCAGATCCTGCAAATACTTCTTGGGCGTCGTACTCAAATGGTGGCGAAACAAGCGCTCAATCTGGCGTCGGGAAATACCCAGTTCTTCAGTGACATCATCCAGATTGATGCTGTCTTCGAGGTGCTCTTCAAAATAGGTCAGCACACGCACCAGCTTGTCACTCCTCACACCGATTGACGCAGACGTTGAAGTCTGCTGGCGGTCCGTGTCAGATCGCTGGACTGTATGAAGGCACATGTTCAAAACGGCCTGCGCCAGAACAGGTCCATGTGTATCATAGATCAAGCGCAAGAATAGATCCGTCGCCGCGGCACCGCCACCACAGGTCAATACACGATTGTCGATCGTGTAAAGCTGCTCGACCGGATCCAGGTTTGGGAAATGCTCGCGAAATGGGGCAATGTTTTCCCAATGTAGTGTAAATTTCTGCCCGCTCAGAATGCCTGCTTTCGCCAGCGTATACGCCCCGGTGCACAGCGATCCGACTGTGCGCCCAAGGCGCCATTGCAGCCGAATCCAGTCCGAGACCTTGGTGGATACTGATTTCTCGGGTTGAACGCCCGAACACACGAAAATACGGCTATTGGCCGGCGTGTCGCCAATGGGCCGATCAATGCCAATTTCAATCCCGTTTGAGCAACGGGCATTCTCGCCATCCTCCGACATAGTTGTCCAACGATAGAGAAGCTGCCCCGTCAACTGATTTGCAATACGCAGGGGCTCAATCGCAGAGGTAAATGCCAGCATCGACAAGTTGTCGAGCAACACAAACACTATCGGCTCGGGCTCAGCGTTGGTGTCGATTGCGACATGGGCTACGCCCTTGGGAACGACAGGTTCTTGCATGACAATCCTGATTGATAATGGGTTCATATTAGTGGTCAGCGCGACAAAAACAAATGCCGACTGCGGCCTGTTAAATGCTGTCAGCGTCAGATTCTGAAAAAAGTGAAATTCACCTCTTGCCAACCCCTGATGAATAGAGATATGTCGCATCCCACGGAACGGGTCGTTAGCTCAGTTGGTAGAGCGCTTCGTTTACACCGAAGATGTCGGGAGTTCGAGCCTCTCACGACCCACCATCCGTTCCTCTTAAATATCAAGATGTTAGACAGCTGGGTATCCTTCACTCTTTGTTCTACTTGGAGAATTGCAATTTCGCACTTCGCGGGGACAAAGCCGTAGAACGACTATTTTATCACTCTGAACGCTTTTCGGATGCCTGCTTGAGGCGACTTCAACGCTCCCAGTGGAAGACTGGATTGCCCCCCTCTGTTTCAGCGTCACCATGGCCAACGATGAGCTACATACGTGACTTCCTGATGCATATGTATTCGTGTCGCCAAAACAGTTTTCACCATACTGAGTGACTTTTCTGAAAGGCGCATTGCAGCAGTGAACACACGAGAAATAATTTGACCTGCTGCACGCTTCAATCACCACATAAAATTGCGTCTGTGTGCGAGTGGGCGTTTCGCGTTACAGTCAGAGACAAGTCTGGTAAAAAACTCAACGCATCGCGACCCACCGGATTTAGGGGCACGGCCCGCTCAGGTCTGATGCCGTTCATAGAAGGCGCAGATATTCTTTTGCACTCGCTTCAGTTTTTAGTTGTTCCGTGCACAATCAACAGTGCTTTCGTCGACCGGGTCGATCTGCCAGACAGATCAGACAACGCTCGACTTATCGCGAATTGGTTCTACTAGGTCTAAATTGGCCATAAACCTTGGTAGGTATTGCGGGGGAGCAATTTCTCGCCCCCCCCCCGGCGTCTTTAAGGTCAAATCAGGATCAATGTGCAGCCGCACCCGGTCCGCCTGCGCCTTTGGCCAGTGCTTGCGCGGCGGCCTCTTCGGCGACTTCGTCCCATTCGACAGCTTCCGGTTTGCGCACCAAAGCGTGTTCCAGAACCTCGGACACATGGCTGACGGGGATGATGGTCAGCCCCTCTTTCACGTTGTCCGGGATCTCGCGCAGGTCTTTTTCGTTTTCCTGCGGGATCAGAACCGTCTTGATGCCCCCGCGCAGCGCGGCCAGCAGCTTTTCTTTCAAGCCACCGATGGCCAGCGCATTGCCGCGCAGCGTGACCTCGCCGGTCATGGCGATGTCTTTCTTCACCGGAATGCCCGTCAGGACAGACACGATCGACGTCACCATGGCCAGACCGGCCGATGGACCATCCTTGGGCGTTGCACCTTCCGGCACATGCACGTGGATGTCCCACTTTTCGAACTGGGGTGGCTTCACACCAATCTCGGGCGCAATCGAGCGGACATAGGAACTGGCTGCATCAATCGATTCCTTCATGACGTCACCCAGTTTCCCGGTGGTCTTCATCCGGCCCTTGCCCGGAAGGCGCAGCGCTTCGATCGACAGAAGATCGCCGCCCACGCTGGTCCAGGCTAGTCCGGTGACGACACCCACCTGATCGGCCTCTTCCGCCAGACCAAAGCGATGCTTGCGCACGCCCAGATAGTCGTCCAGCAGATCCGGCGTAACCTCGACGGTATCGACCTCTTTCTTCACCAGCTTGGTCACGGCTTTGCGCGCCAGTTTCGCCAGCTCACGCTTCAAGTTCCGCACACCAGCTTCGCGAGTGTAATAGCGGATGATATCCGTCAGAGTGCTTTCTGAAACGGAAAACTCACCCTTTTTCAGACCGTGATCCTTGATCGTCTGGGGCAACAGGTGCCGCGAGGCAATCTCGCGTTTCTCATCCTCGGTGTAACCGGCCAGCGAGATGATCTCCATCCGGTCCAGAAGCGGGCCCGGCATGTTGTAGGAGTTCGCTGTGGTCAGGAACATCACATTCGACAGGTCGTATTCCACTTCAAGATAGTGGTCGACGAAGGTCGAGTTCTGTTCCGGATCAAGCACTTCCAGCATCGCCGAGGCAGGGTCGCCACGGAAATCCTGACCCATCTTGTCGATCTCATCCAAAAGGATCAGCGGGTTCGTGGTTTTCGCCTTCTTCAGCGCCTGAATGATCTTACCGGGCATCGAACCAATGTAAGTCCGGCGGTGACCGCGGATCTCAGATTCGTCACGCACACCACCCAGCGAGATGCGAATAAACTCGCGTCCCGTGGCTTTGGCAACCGATTTACCCAAGCTGGTCTTACCCACGCCCGGAGGGCCAACAAGGCACATGATTGGGCCTTTCAGCTTTTTCGAGCGCTGCTGGACAGCAAGATATTCGACAATGCGTTCCTTGACCTTCTCAAGGCCATAGTGATCAGCGTCCAATACCTTCTGGGCATTGTGCAGGTCTTTCTTCACGCGGCTTTTCGTGCCCCAAGGCAGACCCAGCATCCAGTCCAGATAGTTGCGCACGACCGTGGCTTCCGCCGACATGGGCGACATGTTTTTAAGCTTCTTCAGCTCGGCATCTGCCTTTTCGCGGGCTTCCTTGGAAAGCTTTGTTTCCTCGATCTTTTCTTCCAACTCGGCCAGTTCGTTCTGACCTTCTTCGCCGTCGCCCAGTTCCTTCTGAATGGCCTTCATCTGCTCATTCAGATAGTATTCACGCTGGGTGCGCTCCATCTGAGACTTTACGCGAGTCTTGATCTTCTTCTCGACCTTCAAGACGGACATTTCACCCTGCATCAGGCCATAGACCTTCTCAAGCCGCTCAGACACGACAAAGGTTTCCAAAAGCTCTTGTTTCTGGTCCACTTCGACACCCAGATGACCAGCCACAAGATCGGCCAGCTTATCGGGCGCACGCGTCTCGGACACGGCAGCAAGCGCTTCTTCGGGGATGTTCTTCTTGATCTTGGCGTAACGCTCGAACTCTTCGCCGACCGAACGCAACAGCGCCTCGATCTCGTTCGGGTCGCCCGGACGTTCGTCGATCAGCTCGGCAAAAGCTTCGAAGTAATCGGCATTGTCCAAATAGTCGGTGATGCGCACGCGCGACTGACCTTCGACCAGCACCTTCACGGTGCCATCCGGCAGTTTCAGCAATTGCAGCACATTGGCCAACACACCAACCTGATAGATGCCGTCCACGTCCGGGTCATCAACCGATGGGTCGATTTGACTGGACAGCAGGATCTGCTTGTCATCCGCCATCACCTCTTCCAGCGCACGTACGCTTTTCTCGCGCCCTACGAACAGCGGCACGATCATGTGGGGGAAAACCACGATGTCGCGCAGCGGCAGGACGGGGAAGGATTGGCTCAGTTGCTCACTCATTGATCTTCCTTATAGTTGGGCAGTCCGCTTGTCCCCGAATGTCGGCAGATCACGCGTCCTCCTGAAATACGGTCTTGGGTTTCAGACCGGTCACGCCGAAATGGGGGCGCGAATTGGGGTTTTCAACCGCCACCGACCAGAGCCTGACCTTATTGTGGCCAGCAAAATCCCGTTTCACAAGGCGCGCCGGGCACTTATCCACAGGAAAAGAGCGTTTCAGCTCAGAAGACGCCCAGCGCCAGCCCGGCAGACAAGGCCGCGCCAAGTTCGGCACAGGGGGCAAGTTGGGCATCCGTCAGATGTTTGTCGGCCAGAATTTCAGCCTGAGTTTGCGCCTTGGTACACAGGATTAACGGCGGCTGGACCTCGCGCAGACGCCACCCCGTGGCGATCCGGGCCAGTTGGCGTGCCGCGCCCTGCCCGTCTGAACCCGCACAGATCATCTGCGCATAGGGTCGCCCTTCGATCTGCCCAAGAACGGGGTAATAGCAGCGATCAAAGAACTCTTTCATCTGGCCCGACAAGCTTGCCAAGTTTTCCGGGGCGCAGAACAGATAACCCGCAGCGCCCAACAGGTCGTCAGGTCCAGCCTCTTCCGCCATCAAGATCCGCGCCGATCCTTCTTTGCGAGCCGCGTCATAGGCGGCGTCGGCCATCTGTCGAGAGCCGCCCGTGCGCGAGTGCCATATGATCAGAAGTTCAACCATAACACTTTATAGCGGATCGATATCCCCTTGCGCACGATTTGCGTGGAAATCGGCCTCCCACGCGTCAAAGCGCCCTTCGGAAATCGCATCGCGCATCCCCTGCATAATCTCTTGGAAGTAATGCAGGTTGTGCCATGTCAGCAGCATGCCCGAGATCATCTCGTTCGAGCGGAACACGTGATGCAGATAGGCACGCGAGTAATTCTGACAGGCGGGACAGGTACAGTTTTCATCAATCGGACGTGGGTCATCTTGGTGACGCGCGTTCTTGATGTTCAGAACACCATGACGTGTCCAGACCTGCCCCGTACGGCCAGACCGTGACGGCAACACGCAATCCATCATATCGACGCCACGCTTTACGGCGCCCACGATGTCATCTGGTTTGCCCACGCCCATCAGGTATCGCGGTTTGTCTTCGGGCAGATATCCGGGGGCATAGTCCAGACAATCGAACATCGCCTCTTGCCCCTCGCCCACGGCAAGACCGCCAATGGCATAGCCGTCAAATTCGATCTCGCGCAGGGCTTTGGCCGATTCTTCGCGCAGATCCGCCTCGAGCCCGCCTTGCATGATGCCAAATAACGCATGCCCCGGACGATCCCCAAACGCGTCGCGCGAGCGCTGCGCCCAGCGCATGGACAGGCGCATGCTTTCGGCAATCCGTTTGCGGTCAGCAGGCAGCGCGGGGCATTCGTCAAAGCACATCACAATGTCCGACCCCAGAAGCTTCTGGATCTCCATCGACCGCTCAGGTGTCAGCTCGTGCTTGGAACCATCGATATGCGATTTGAAGGTCACGCCCTTCTCAGTCAGCTTCCGCAAGCCAGCCAAAGACATAACCTGAAACCCGCCGCTATCCGTCAGGATGGGCTTATCCCAGTTCATAAACTTGTGCAGCCCGCCCAGACGGTCGATCCGTTCAGCTGTTGGGCGCAACATCAGGTGATAGGTGTTCCCCAGCAGAATGTCCGCGCCTGTGGCCGCAACGCTTTCAGGCATCATCGCCTTTACTGTGGCCGCGGTACCCACGGGCATGAATGCGGGCGTGCGAATATCGCCACGCGGCGTGTGAATCACTCCGGTACGCGCGCGTCCATCCGTGGCCTTCAGCGTATACGAAAACTTTGTGGTGCTTTGATCAGTCATGCCCGAGATGTGACCCAACACGGCCCGAATGCCAAGAGCAATTGTCAGATCCGCCTACCCCTCGGGCAGCGGGTCTGGCGTCTCTTCACCTTCATCCAATTGAGCCAAAGCGGCAACCACTTGCGGCTCTTTTGCCAAACGCTGCGCCAAACGCTCCAGCCTGCGGCTGGTCAGCATCAACTCGGTTGTGGTGATCGGATCCAGATGCGCTGCCAGATCATAGGTAAAGCCCTGTACCATCTGCGCCGCATCGAACAGTTGATCAATCCTGTTCACATCTTCCTCTCCTCGCACCGAGGAGTCCTCAATTTCCGTGGTCATGCTGCCACGATCCCCTTATCAATCTTTTGCTCCACGCAGGCTGGTCGCCCGAGAGGTCATTTTCAGATCACAGTTGAACTGCAACTATGGCGAAATTTGGCCGCCACTTCGTCAATATAAAGCTGTGCGCATTCTAACATATCCAAACACACAAGTTGAACCTTCAAAGGCATTTTTCTTGCTCTTCCTGCACCCCCTCTGGACCTTGGCAGCCGAGAACCCTATATGTTCGCTCAGGATTAGAGCGAGACCAGCATGACCGATACAGCCGACACCCGGATCGAAGGGGACCCCCTGATCAAACCGTCCAGCGTAGAGCACCCTCTTTATGACGCGGTGGTCGAAGCTTGCCGCACGGTTTATGACCCTGAGATCCCGGTCAACATCTTCGACCTTGGTCTTGTCTATACGATCGAGATCAACGACCAGAACGAGGTTGATCTGATCATGACCCTGACCGCGCCCGGCTGCCCTGTAGCTGGTGAAATGCCCGGCTGGCTGGTGGAAGCGGTCGAACCGGTCGCGGGCATCAAACAGGTGAATGTCGAACTGACATGGGAGCCACCCTGGGGGATGGAGATGATGTCAGACGAAGCGCGGCTGGAACTGGGCTTCATGTAGGCCCACCCACCGCCGAGTTTATGCCGATTCCAATTGGCCCCATGCAACCCAATTGGGTTGCGTTTTGCATTTCGCAACCCTTTTTGGATGCATAGCGCCCAACGCAACCCAAAAAGGTTGCAATTAACCATTCGCAACCTATTATGGGTGCACTATGGATGACACCTTAACGAATATCGCTGTCCTGACCGGAGACATCATCGGTTCGACCCAAATGTCGCCCGAAGATCTGGAACGCGCGTTCGACGCACTGACCACCTCGGCCGAGGTACAAGCCGAATGGCATGGAGAGAGCCTCCACTTCACCCGCCAGCGGGGGGATGGATGGCAGGTCCGGCTTGCGCGCCCGGAATTGGCGTTGCGGTCTGCGCTCGCCTTCAGGGCCGCGCTGCGCTGTGAGGGGAAAGAGTTTTCGACCTATATGGGACTGGCCACCGGGCACGCAAAACCGCATATTTCTGGAGTTGACCTAAACACTTCCACCGAGCAGGTTTTCGTTGGAAGCGGTCATCAGCTAGATTGTATGAAATTGATCTACGCTAATATCGAAATGCTTCACGCTACAAACGGCAGCGTTGGCGCAGCATTCGTTTTGGCCGATCGAATCTCGCAAAGCTGGACCCCTGCCCAAGCCGCAGCCATGCTCCCAATGTTGGCACCGGGAAACTCGCCAAGCCATTCAGAGGTTGCACGCGCTTTGGGAAAGTCGCGTCAAGCCGTCGCAAAGGCACTTGAAGGGGCTGGTTACGACGCTGTTTGGATGGCCCTAGGAAACATCGAAAACGAAGAGGCTCAAGATGATTGAAACCTTCACAGCCCTCCTCTTTGCCCATGTGCTGGCTGATTTTGTCTTTCAGACCAAATGGATAAATGACAACAAAGCGCGACCTCAGGTGTTGCTGCTTCACGCGGTGATCGTTCTCTTCACTGCGCAACTTGCGCTGGGCATCTATGACGCACCGCAACTCTTGATGCTGGCGCTGGTTCATCTGATCATCGACGCGTTGAAGCAATGGGGTGATTTTCGCAAACTGTCAGGGTTTCTTTGGGACCAAGCCGCGCATCTTCTGTCGCTTCTCGCCCTTGCAGCCTATGCCCCTACCCTTTGGGGCGCGTGGCCGGACGTCGCCCTGCCCCTTATGGCACTGACCACAGGAGCCATCATAGCGACACGCGCAGGGGGCTTTGCCGTCGGGCTGCTCATGCAGCCACACTCCATGCGCATCCGCAACAATGGGCTGAAGGGCGGCGGCTGGACCATCGGCATCCTCGAACGCGGACTGGTCTTCGTTCTGATCCTGGCAGATCTGCCGCTTGGGGTCGGCTTTCTGGTCGCTGCCAAATCCATCCTCCGCTTTGGCACCGCCAGTCGCGATCAACGCACTGCCGAATATGTGATCATTGGCACGCTGGCCAGCTTCGGATGGGCCATCCTTGCAGGTTTCGCCACCCAAGGTCTTCTTTCCCGACTCCCCACGCTTGAGATTACCGCCCTGCTTCCCTAAATTAAGGAGAGGCGACAAGGATCACAGACATGTTCGGCATTCCCGGCAAATCTCCCATCACCATGACCCCAGCGGCCGAAGCACAAATCGCCCGGCTGATGGAGAAGGACGGCCATAAAGGCCTACGCATTGGCGTCAAGAAAGGCGGCTGTGCGGGGATGGAGTACACGATGGACTATGTCGATCAGGTCGACACTCATGACGAAGTTGTCGAGCAGGGCAACGCCCGTGTGATGATCGCCCCTATGGCGCAGATGTTCCTGTTCGGGACCGAGATCGACTATGAAATCTCGCTTTTGGAAAGTGGATTCAAGTTCAACAACCCCAACGTGACCGAAGCCTGCGGCTGTGGTGAATCGATCAAGTTCGACGACACGCTCTCGACTGCGCCAACGGATCTGAGCGCCCCTCCCAAGTTCTAAGTAGCGCCCAATTACGCACCCGCATTTCCTTACTCAGAGTTTCTAACGTGTAGCCCTAGTCACCCCAGCGCCAACACAAGCTTGAAGAATGAGTGTGTCGACGCCAAACATCGGAACGCTCTTGTTCCATACGACTTCTGCAACGAAGCGTTCGTGTTTGCGCCGCGACATGGAAATACCGCCCGGTGGCTAATATGTAGGCGTCACCGTTGAAACGGTGAGCCAAATAAGTCAAGGCAGGCCATGTTGTTCCGTAGATTAAGGCGTGTCGGCAGTGCCGTTCCCCAAAATTACGCTGTGACTAGTTGCCATCTTGGGTGTCAGGCTTGATAATTTGGCAGTTAGCCGCTGCGCATTTTCTTATGATGTCGGCGCTCAGATCAGCCCCCGTCACGACAACATCATAGTCCCAGATTTGATGCATCACACAGGGAAGGTCGCGGTCGAATTTGGCACTGTCGACCACAAGGATTTTCTGCTTTGCGCAGTCTGCAACTGACATACGCGCGGCGATTTCGTCAGAGTTATAGTCCAGCACCTCGCCACTTGATGAAACGCCACCACAACTGAAGATGGCGTGATCCATTCTGAAGCGGGAAAAGAAATCCCGGCTGGTGGGGCCAATGACGTCCAGATCACGTAATCTGACCGTCCCGCCGGCCATTTCGACCACCGCCCCGGGTGCATTCTGCAATGCCATCACTGCATGAATGCTGTTTGTCGCCACAAACAGGTTATTCTGGGCCGACAGCGCATGGGCGCAATGCTCGACTGTTGTGCCCGTTCCCAATGCAATTCGCGCACCTTGCTCAATCAGGGCTGCCACCGCGCTTGCAATTCGTTGCTTTTCTGCGGTCGAGGCATCACGTCTGGGGGCATAGGCGATGTTCTCTAACTGTCGAAGGCGCACAGCACCGTTTTTGCGCTGCACCATTGCGGCGGCGTCCAAATCGCGAAGATCTGTACGGATTGTCTGCACCGATACGCCAAGTTGATCGGAGAGCTCGCTGGCCGATAGCTCACCAGCATCTGAAACCAACGCCAAGATTTTATCACGCCGCTGTTCTAAAGTATCGCGCGCCATTTCTTTCCTTCGAAAGCAATTTATCTTTCTTTAAGGTAGAGTTCCCTGTTTTTTGCGGTGTGTAAAGAAAAACAGCGGCTTGTCACAAAAATTTTGCACAAATCCTCAATAAGCACCGCATCGAATGACTTTCGTTCGAAAGGCCAATCCTCAGGAGAACTGTGATGAAAACCTTTTTGACAGCCGCAGCATTTGCCTGCATCGCCTCTGCAAGCTTTGCAGATACACTGACACTCTATACGTCGCAGCCCAACGCGGATGCGCAGAAGACCGTCGATGCCTTCATGGCGGCAAACCCCGGCACCGAAGTTGAATGGGTGCGTGATGGCACCACGAAACTGATGGCGCGCCTGCGGGCCGAGATCGAAGCGGGCAACCCGCAACCCGATGTCCTGCTGATCGCTGATATGGTCACGCTGGAGGGTATGGCCCAAGACGGGCTGCTGACGGCGTATCAATCCCCGCAAGCTGCCGACTATGATGCAGCGCTTTATAGTGCCGATGGCTATTACCACTCGACCAAGCTGATCACGACCGGCATCGTCTATAACACCGGCGCCGCCAAAGCACCTGCGTCCTGGGCCGATCTGAAAGACGCCTCCCTGAAGGGTCAGATCGCGATGCCATCACCGCTTTATTCCGGTGCTGCGCTGATCCACTTGGCCACTCTGACCGGCGATGAAACGCTGGGCTGGGATTTCTATAACGACCTTGCTTCAAACGAAGCCCGCGCCAAAGGCGGCAATGGCGGCACGTTCAAAGCTGTGGCCGCTGGCGAAAAACCTTACGGCATGGTTGTCGACTTCCTGGCCATCCGCAACAAAGCCAAAGGCTCTCCTGTTGAGTTTGTCTTCCCGGAAGAAGGTGTATCTTATGTGACGGAACCTGTCGCCATCATGTCATCGGCCAAGAACGTAGAAGGCGCGCAGAAATTCGTGGATTTCGTTCTGAGCCAAGAAGGTCAGGATCTGGTGCTGGATATGGGTTATATCCCTGCGCGCAATGGTGCAGGCGTCCCGGAAGGCTTTCCCGCACGTGAAAACATCAAGCTGATGGCGTTTGATCCGGCGGTCGCTTTGCAAAACGCCGAAGCGAACAAAGCAAAATTTGCTGAACTCTTTGGCGCAAACTAATGCTTGCTCGTCATAAACTAGGAGGCAGCCGATCCGAGGATCGGCTGCTTTCTTTGGTCTTACTTGTGGCGATTGCCCTAACGCTGGCACCGGTTCTGCGGCTGTTCTCAGAAGGTGTCACGCAGGGCGATCACTTTAGCCTTGCCTTGATGCGCGAGGTTCTGAGCCAAAGCTCGACGCATACCGCCTTACTACACTCACTGACCACTGCTGGGTTCGGCACGCTGGTCTCGGTTGTGATCGGCAGCACCTTCGCGTTTCTTGTGGCGCTAACTGATCTGCGCGCCAAGGTCGCATTGGTGTTTTGCCTGATGATCCCCATGATGATCCCACCACAGATCACCGCATTGTCGTGGACACAGGTCATGGGGCCGTCTTCGGTTTTGCTGAAAACGCTTGGAATCGCCCCGCCGCTTGGTGCGCCGCAGCCTCTTTATTCACCGCTGGGCATCATCTTGTTGCTGGGGGTTCAGCACACGTCGATTGTCTTCCTGACCCTGCGTGCAGGATTGCGGGCAATCCCGCAAGAAGCGGTTGAAGCCGCCCGGATCAGCGGGGCAAAGGGACTGCGCGTCTGGTGGCAAATCATTGTGCCCCTGTGCTTGCCCAGCCTTGCTGCGGGCACGGCAATTACCTTTGTAACAGCGCTTGGCAACTTTGGAATTCCGGCCATGCTGGGTATCCCGGCAGGCTATGTGACCTTGCCGACATTGATCTATCAAAAGCTTGCTGGACTTGGCATCAGCGTGCTTGCCGAAGTCGCCGTATTGGCCATGCTGATCGGAGCCGTCGCCATTTGCGGCATCCTGCTTCAGCGTTTCTTTCAGTCCCGCCAACGGGTGCATTTGGTTGGTGCGACAGCGCACCCCTTGGCCATTCCACTGGGACGGGCGCGATTGCCAATCGAAGCCGCGCTTTGGAGCGTCGTTTGCGTTATTCTTGTTCTGCCCATGCTGGGTCTGTTGGCCACATCGCTTGTCCCAGCCTATGGCGTTGCCCTGCGGTTTGACACCATTACTCTTTCATCGTGGTACGAGGCCCTCTTTCGGCAACCTGCGACCAGCCGCGCCTTTGTCAATTCCTTCAGCCTGTCAATCGGGGCCGCGCTGGTGTTGATCGCCATTTGCCTTCCGCTTGCGTGGTTGATGGAGCGCAATCCAACACGGTTGGGGCATCTTTTCGACAGTTTGGTCGACTTGCCCTATGCGCTGCCCGGTGTGGTTCTCGCCATTGCGATGATCCTTTTGCTGATCAACCTACCGTTCACAGAGGCAACTCTTTACGGCACGATATGGATCATTTTTCTGGCCTATCTGGCGCGCTTCCTGACGGTAATGTTCCGCCCCATTCAGGCCAGTATTCGCCAGCTAGATCCCGCGATGAATGAAGCTGCGCAATCTGTTGGTGCAAACCTGTTTCAACGTCTGCGGTCGATCATCCTGCCATTGTCTGCGCCCTCAGCAGCAGCCGGTGCGATTCTGGTTTTTCTGACTGCATTCAACGAGTTGACCGTTTCAGCCCTGCTTTGGTCTTCGGGCACGGAAACACTGGGTGTCATGATCTTTAATCTCGACGACAGCGGCGAAACCGTCATGGCCTCGGCCCTTGCGATGACCATTGTTTTGGTGGTGATGGCCCTGATGGGTTTGGTCCAGCTGGCTGCACGTCGCCTCCCAAAAGGAGTTGTCCCTTGGCAGACATAAACCTTACTGCCGTTGAAAAGCATTTCGACGGCGTTCCCGCCCTTCAATCCATCACGGCCCATCTAAATGACGGCGAGTTCGTCGCGCTTCTTGGGCCGTCCGGCTGCGGAAAATCAACGCTCTTGCGGTTGCTTGCGGGTTTTGAAACTCCAACTCAAGGCGCCGTTTCGATTGGTGCAGCAGAGGTTGCAAATGCGGCAACCGGGCTGGCAGTGCCGCCAGAAGCGCGCAATATCGGGTTTGTGTTCCAGTCCTATGCGCTGTGGCCACATATGAGCGTGCGCCGCAATGTTGCCTATCCATTGGACGTGCGCGGTATCTCGAAAGCCGACAAGATCCGGCAGACGGATGCCGCCCTCGCGGCGACGGGGCTGCAGCACTATGCTGACCGCATGCCAGCCGAGCTTTCGGGCGGGCAGCGCCAGCGCGTGGCGCTTGCGCGATGTCTGGTGTCTGCCCCTGACGCTGTGCTGCTGGATGAACCGCTCGCCAATCTCGATGTGGCCTTGCGCGCTTCGATGCAGGACGTGTTCAGCGATTTTCACGACCGGACAGGCGCAACGATGGTCTATGTCACCCACGATCAGTCCGAAGCCATGGCCATGGCGGATCGCATCGCGGTGATGTCTGAGGGCAGGATTGTGCAGCTGGATACGCCAGAAATCCTGTACAACCAGCCACGCAGCAAATTCGTCGCCGGGTTTGTCGGAGAAGGCACAGTGCTGCCGATCGGCGATGTCGACCACAGTGGCAACATGGTTCAAGCGCGGCTTCTGCGCAAAACCATCACCATTAAAACCGATACCCAATCCCCCAATCTGATCTGCCTTCGGCCCGAGCATATCAGCATCACAGAAACTGGTGATCTGCGCGCTGAAGTGCAGCGCTGCACTTATCTGGGTGGCCGCTATCGTCTGACCCTTCACCTACCTGATGGCACTCCGATCCAAGCTGAAAGCCGTGACCGCTATGCGCTGGGCACACAGCTGGGCGTGTCCATCAAAGCCCCATGGGCATTCACCGAGGTATAAATGAACGACATCGAAATCTTATCAGGCATCGGCGAAAAGGGTCCGGCGTGCATGCGACTGCGCGTAAATGGGAAAACCTGGTTGCTGGACTGCGGCCACGGACCCGAAGCGAATGCCCATTTCGATCCCAAATGGCTGGACGGTGCTGATGCAGTCTTTATCACCCATGACCATATCGATCACATTGGCGGGGCTGCATATGCGGTCGAAGCGGGCTTGCCGATCTATACCACGCCGCAAACCGCAAAGGCATTGCCACCCGCGGCCGAGGTTCGACCATTGCCGGAAAAAGGGACCGTCGACATCAATGGCGTGCGCCTAACGACGGGTCGCAATGGCCATGCGCTTGGTGGGATTTGGATGCATTTCGACACTGGCGAAGGGCTTTTCTTTTCGGGCGACTGGTCTGAAGAATCCGGCTGGTTTGCCTTTGACGCGCCACCCCCGGCGGCCACGGCGATTTTGGATTGCTCTTACCATCTGGACAACACCAACCAGCAGGATCGTTTCATTGCTTTTGATCAGCTGATTGACAGTTTGCAGGGGCAGATACTTTTGCCGGTTCCCCCCTCGGGCCGGGCCGGAGAGATGGCTTTGCATCTTGTGAACCGATTTGGATTGGATGCGGTTATTCTGGATCCCGAATGCCGCAGCGCGCTGCGCGCCGCATTGGCCAGCAACGGGCTGAACCCACGCGCTCAGAACATCGCGCCGCTTCTGGAGCGGGGCGACCTTGAGGATGCACGTTTCCTGATCTGCGACACGCCGAATGCGGATGGCGGAGCGGCTTGGGGATATGCCCGCGCCTGGCGCGAAAGTGGCCGTCTTGGACGGGACGCCCATGTGGTTTTTACCGGTCATATGACGGCACATGCACGCGGGATCTGTTCCGTTCCGGGGGGATATTTTCAACGATGGAACGTGCATCCCCCATTCTGTGACCAAATCAAAATGCTCGACAGGCTCAATGCCAAACGGTTCGCACCCGCTTTCTGTTCCGCACCCGAGGAATATCTGCTGGAACGCGGGCTGAAAGCCGAAGTTTTCATGCATGAAAGGATCGTACTGTGACGGACTTCCTTCCCAAAACGACGTTCTGCCTGATCCGACACGGGGAAACGACGGCCAATCGCGATGCAGTCATTGCCGGGCGCACAGATGTCGAGCTGACGGATACAGGCCGCGCTCAGGCGCGCGCGCTTGTGGGGGGCGAGTGGCCCAGCTCTCGCATGTTGTTCACCAGTCCCATGCAACGCGCCCGCGAGACATCGGAACTGGGTTTTCCTTCGGAACAGCCGCAGGTTCATCCCGGTCTGAGAGAGCGGGATTGGGGCGTTTTCGAGGGGCAACCCCTTTCCGCACTTCCTCCGCGTGAAGGTCGGCCCGAGCAAGGGGAGGACTGGAAAGAGATGATCGATCGTGTATCGGCGGCCATTCACGATTGCTGCGCGTGTGCACAAGGAAGGCTTCCCATCATGATTTGCCATTCCGGCGTGATCCGCGCAGCCCGCATTTTGGCCGGGGACACGCACACAAGCACCCGCCCTGAAAACGCACACCCGATTTACTTTGATTGGACCGGCACCCGCCATCAGGAGAGATCTCATGACGTCTGATACCTTAAAACCCTGCGTTGTATTCGACGTGGACGGGACGCTTGCCCATTTTGACGCTGATCGCCTTGGGCATTTGGTCCATGGGGAAGAGAAAAACTGGCAGGAATTTCACGAAGCCATGGCAACTGCGGATGTGATCTTTCCCGTCGCGCGGCTGTTCAGGTTGTTGAAACAGGCCGGCGAAACCATGGTGATCTGTTCTGGCCGCCCCGAGGCTTGGGTGGAATACACCACAACTTGGCTGCAAGAGCACAATCTGGCATTCGATGCCATATATTTGCGTCCCACCGGGGCAGACACTGCAAGCGACCCCGATGTCAAACGTGCTTTGTTGGCGCAGATGAAGGCGGATGGGTTTGATCCATGGATCGTGGTTGACGACCGCAGTAGCGTCGTAGAGGCGTGGCGCAACGAAGGCCTGATCTGCCTGCAATGCGCGCCGGGGCAGTTCTAGCCACAGGCAAGCGCTTTGCGACAGTGGACACTGCTAGCGGCAAACGTTTGGGGTCCGTGCAGGGCTCTGAGGGAGCTAACTAATACAGGCGCACCTTCATCACGTGGACGTCCGTTGGCAACTTCAGTTCTTGCTTGGATTGCTGCCATTCGGGCTGAGACATGGCAAAGGTCGGGGTATGGGCATTGTTACCAATTGAATATCCCGCGATATCAGAGAGCTCAGTCTCAAGCCTTTTCGACGCAACTATGGACACGCTGCGCATTGTGCCTGCAATTGCCAACCAATTAAGTCAGTATTAGCCTGCGGGTACCAGCGTGGCACCAATGCTTGAACATCAAGTGAGGTTTGAAGGCAACTGCAACAAGGTAAGCCACCAAAGGCGTCAGCTATCCCTCTGCGCCATCAGGTGCAGATACGTCTCGTCAAACCGCTTCTTCATATGATCCCCTGCCAGAATGACGTGATCCGCGCCTTTCGGGGCCACATTCGTGTCGTGGTTGGGGTTGAAGAACATCGGGACCGAAATCCGCTCATCGCCGCTTCCGACAACCCGGTGCAAGGTCGCTTTCACCCGTCCGCCGGTCCACATCTCAAGCATCTCGCCGAAATTGATGACGAAATCGCCCAGGGGTGCGTTAACCGGCAGCCATGTCTTATCAGCGCCCAGCACCTCAAGCCCGGCCACCCCGTCCGAGGCCAGCAGCGTCACACACCCGTAATCCGTATGCGCTGCAATCCCGAAATCCTTATCCCCCGCCCAATCCGGGCGCGGCGGATAATAGTTCCCGCGCAAAAGCGCCATCGGACGGGTGAAGGCCGCATCGAAATAGGTCTCGTCCTCGCCGATCGCGGCTGCAATCCCGCGCAGAACCCCCATCGCAACGCCCAGTGCGTTGGCATAATAGGCCTGAATGACCTCGCGAAACCCTACAAGCTCAGGCCATTGATTGTCGCCGTAAACCGACAGGTCCTGCGCCCGAAGCGGGTCATCCGCAGCCAGCTGAAACCCGCAATCGAAGACCTCTTTGAAATCAGGGTTGGCGTTGAGGTCCACTTGCTCGCTGCCCGCCGCGCCCCAGCCGCGATTGGCCCCGGTGCGCGCCATATTGACCGCGTCCTTCACATTATCTGGCTGATGAAAGAAACGGCGATATGTGTCCAGAACATGCCCCAGTTCTTCCGGCGCGATCGCCGTGTTATGTACCGTCAGAAATCCCACATCCTGCACGCCGCGCAAAAGTTCGGCCATCGTGGCTGGGTCACGTGCATCAATCAGGGCCGCATCAAGTCTTGGGATCATCGAAAGCCTCGCAAAACAAAGTTAGTTGCTTCTACAGAAGATACCCCGTGGATCAACGACAAAACCGCCCCGGGGCTTGACGCCCCCTGCCCCGCGTCGGAAAACGGGCTAACATAACAAGGGAGATCGACATGCGGCGCAAGATGGCAGCAGGCAATTGGAAAATGAACGGCCTGCAAAGTAACCTGGCCGAGCTTAAGGCTCTGGCACAGGAATTTGGCAACGCGGACTGCGACATTCTGATTTGCCCCCCCGCCACGTTGATCCACAGCGCAGCGTCAACCACCGCAGACGCCGTCGATATCGGTGGGCAAGACTGCCATCAATCCGAGACCGGCGCGCATACGGGCGACATCTCGGCGCAGATGCTGAAAGACGCAGGCGCGACGCATGTCATTCTTGGCCATTCTGAACGTCGTGAAGATCATGACGAAAGCGATCACGACGTGCGCCACAAGGCAGTTGCAGCGATCCATGCAGGGCTAAAGACCGTGATTTGCTGCGGCGAGACTTTGGAAGAACGCGAGGCAAACAACACGCTGGACATCATTGGCGGGCAGCTGGCGGGTTCGATCCCAGACACGGTGACCGGGGAAAACCTGATTGTTGCCTATGAACCCATCTGGGCGATCGGCACCGGAAAAGTGCCAACGCTGGATCAGATCGGCGAGGTCCACGATTTTATCCGCGCCCGGCTGGAACGCCGTTTTGGCGAAGGCGTCGGACGTTCGACCCGCATTCTGTATGGTGGTTCGGTCAAGCCGGGAAATGCCGCTGACATTTTCGGCGTGTCTAATGTTGATGGGGCTTTGGTGGGCGGCGCAAGCCTGAAGGCCGAGGATTTCGGCCAGATCATCACGGCGCTTGCAGCGTCCTGATCCCTCGTTGGCATCAGGTGCTCTTAACCCCGGCCATTGCGTCGGGGTTTTTCATGTCTTGACAGAACGCCCCGCTTAATTAACATCGCAATTAAATGTGATGGGAGCCCGCAATGAACTATGATGATCTGGCCGACTGGCAAAAACGCGCTGCAGACTGGGCACGCGATTATCATGCTGGGCTACGTGATCGTCCCGTGCGCCCAAACATCGCGCCCGGCGCATTTCTGTCCCTGATCGAAGCACCCGTTCCGGAAGCCCCCGAACCGGTCGAGACGATTTTCGACGATTTCACCCGCCTTGTGCCGGATGCCATGACCCACTGGCAGCATCCGCGCTTCTTTGCCTATTTCCCAGCCAATGCAGCCCCTGCGTCAATGTTGGCCGAACAACTAGCCAATGCCATGTCCGCCCAGGCGATGCTGTGGCAAACAGCCCCGGCCGCCAATGAAATGGAGGATCTGGTGATCCGCTGGCTGCGCGACGGGATGGGCCTGCCAGCCGATTTCACCGGCACTATCCATGACAGCGCGACGACCGCCACCTTCTCGGCTGTGACCACGATGCGAGAGCTAGCGCTGGATCACACAGGCATCACCCAGGGCTTGTCCGGTGCGCCTCAGCTGCGCATCTATGCCAGCGCACAGACCCATTCCAGCGTCGACAAGGCTGTGCGCCTGTCGGGGATCGGGCAGGACAATCTTGTGAAAGTCCCCACCATTCCCGGCCACCCCACCTGGTCGATGGACCCCGACGCGCTGGATCGTCTGATACGCGAAGACATCGCCGCTGGGCGCAAGCCCGCGGGCGTTGTGCTCTGCGTGGGCGGCACCTCGATCGGGGCATGCGATGATATTGCGGCCTGTATCAAAGTGGCACATGGCCATGAGCTGACCGTTCATGTGGACGCCGCTTGGGCCGGGTCTGCGATGATCTGCGAAGAGTTCCGGCATCTATGGGCGGGCATCGAGGCTGCCGACAGCATTATCTTCAACCCGCATAAATGGCTGGGCGCGCAGTTTGACTGCGCCGTGCAATTCCTGCGCGATCCCGGCCCACAGATCGGGGCGATGGGCCTACGCCCGGAATATCTGAAGACGCAGGGCGCGGATGAGATCGTAAACTATAACGAATGGACCCTGCCCCTTGGCCGCCGCTTCCGGGCGCTGAAGATCTGGTTCCTTCTGCGTGCCGAAGGGCTGTCCGGCCTGCGCTCTCACATCCGCAACCACGTCGCATGGTCGAACGAGGCATGCGACGCCATCGCCGCCCTGCCCGGCTTTGACATCACCACGCCCCCAATCCTGTCGCTGTTCAGCTTCCGTTATCAGGATGACGCGAAAACCGCCGAGTTGCTTGAGCGCGTGAACCGCGACGGGCGCATCTATTTGACCCAGACGCAACATGATGGGCAATTCGTCATTCGCGTCACTGTAGGACAATTCAACTGCACGCGAGAAGACGTGATGACCATCCCCGCCGTTCTATCCGAACTTGTAAAAGATCTGTAACGTCAGGAAATCTTTACATTTTCATGAATATCCTCTATCTTGAAGAGGCTGATGTCACGGGCAACTGACTTTTTATTGACCAAAGCCCGGCACATCAAAGCCTGTATCGCCCCTTATATTAGAGGCAAGCGAGAAAAGGATATTCCATGGAACAGATCCGTGACCACATCCTGGGCCGCCACGCTGAAAACCTGACGGAAAGCTGTGCCGCCCGCCACGTTCACACCCAACCTGACATACGTCATTTCGGGCAAGATTTCACTTTTCGCGAATATGTGGCCGATGGGGTCGTGCACGGGCTTGGGGTGATTTCTGCGCTGATTGGCTCGATCACGCTGATCCTGTGGGCATCTGGGGATGCGCCCATGGGGCATCTGCCGCCCCTTCTGGTGTATGGGATCGGCATGGTCGCCAGTTTTGCACTGTCAGCTGCCTATAACATGACCCTTCATACCTCTGCCCGTTCTGTCCTTCGCCGCTTTGATCACGCGGCGATTTTTCTTTTTATTGCAGCCACCTATACGCCCATTGCGCTGATTGGGATTGGTGGAAGCACGGGCGTCGCATGGGCGGCCCTGATCTGGAGCATTGCTTTATTCGGCATGCTCCTAAAGCTTTTCTTCCTGTGCCGGTTTGAACGTACAGGTTTTATGCTGACCCTGATGTTGGGTTGGATAGGCGTTCTTATGATCGGCCCTCTGCTGGCGAGTGTCAGTTTATGGGTTCTGGTTCTTCTGGTCGGTGGCGGCTTTCTGTTCACCATTGGTACGTTGTTTCATCTGCGTGACCACTGGCCCTTCAACCGCGCAATCTGGCATGTGCATGTTCTGCTGGGGGCTGCGGCGCATTATGCTGCTGTCGTGATGGTCGTTTGGTCCTGACCGCGATCCACAATCGACCAATAAGATACGGAAAGCGTCATGTTAAATGACGCAAACGGAATAGAATCCTGCGCGCACGTCTCCAATATTTAACATGTGGAGGAACCAGATGGACCGGTTAGACTGGAAGATCTCAATCGTTGTACGCACCATTGGTGCCGAACGCGGTCGCGCGGCGCGTGGACGCCCCTGCTAATGTCATTTCCCTTGAATTGACACTACAGCAGGAAGGACATCCCACTTATGACAGCAAGAACTTCACGCCGTGCAGGCGGCCGGCAGGCCCGTCAGGCGCTTCGCGCAGCCCCCTTGGCAAAGGACAGCCGCCCCGTCCATGCCGGCCTGGAAGGCGGCACCTATAAGCCCCTGACGCCCGAAGGAATGAAACGCATCCACCAAGCGGCATTGGACGCGCTTGAGCAGGTCGGTCTGGCCGACGCGCCCCCATCCGGCATCGAGATCATGACGCGAGCCGGGGCTATTCTGGGCGATGATGGGCGCCTGCGCTTTCCCCGTGCTCTGGTGGAAGACATGTTGGCCAAGGCCGCAAAGGATATCACACTTTGTGGCCGCGATCCGCAGAATGATCTGAACCTGTCTGGCAATCGCGTGCACTATGGCACCGCCGGTGCCGCAGTACATCTGGTGGATGCCGAAGGGCGCGAATACCGCGACAGTACCGTACAGGACCTGCATGACGCGGCCCGCATTGCCGACCGGCTAGACAACATCCACTTCCTGCAACGCCCTATGGTGTGCCGTGACATCCCCGACAACCGCGAGATGGATCTGAACTCGATCTATGCCTGCGTTGCGGGCACGACCAAGCACATCGGGACGTCGTTCACCGAACCGGATTTCGTTGATGACGGGATCGAGCTGTTGCACATGATTGCAGGCGGCGAAGACAAATGGCGCGCGCGCCCTTTCGTGTCGAATTCGAACTGTTTCGTTGTGCCCCCGATGAAGTTCGCCACAGAAAGTTGCGAGGTGATGGAGAAAGTCATCGCGGCAGGCATGCCGGTTCTGTTGTTGTCTGCAGGCATGGCCACCGCAACCGCCCCGCCCACGCTGGCAGGCACCATCGTGCAGGCCGTGGCGGAATGTCTGGCGGGCGTGGTCTATGTGAACGCCATTTCTCCGGGTCATCCGGCAATCTTCGGCACCTGGCCTTTTGTGGTCGACCTGCGTTCGGGCGCGATGTCCGGCGGTTCGGGCGAACAAGCGCTGCTAACGGCGGGCTGCTCGCAGATGCACCAATTCTATGGCCTTCCGGGCGGCGCGGCGGCTGGATTTTCGGACGCAAAGCTTCCTGACATGCAGGCCGGGTGGGAGCAGATGTGCTCGAACGTCATGGCCGGCCTTTCGGGGCTGAACATGGTGTACGAGGCCGCAGGCATGCACGCATCCCTTTTGGGGTTCTGTCATGAAAGCCTGATCCTTGGCGATGACATCATCGGGCAGGCCCTGCGCTGCGTACGCGGGATCGAGGTGACCGAGGATGCGGTCAGTTTGGACATGATGAAGTCGGTTTGCTTGGGTGGCCCCGGCCATTATCTGGGCGAAGATCAGACGCTAAGCCTGATGCAGACGGAATACGCCTATCCCACGCTTGGCGACCGCACGTCGCCCAAAGAATGGGCCGAGGTCGGCAAGCCTGATCTGGTTCAGGCCGCCAAGGCGCGTAAAGAGGCCATCTTGGCCGAACCGTCGCGCGCGCATCTGGACCAAGCGCTGGACCAGGAAATCCGCGCTCGGTTCAACATTCATCTTCCGACATAGGCTGAAGCGGCAGGACCGGGGGTTTTGCACCCCCGGACCCCCGCAAGATATTTCAGACAAGAAAAAGAGGTTAGCTGGAAGTCTCGGCCTTCTCTTCCAACTCGAGCCATTCTTCTTCGGCGGCAGCAAGTTTCTGTTGCCGCTCGGCCAGCCCTTCTGAAGCCTTCTTGAACTTCACCGGCTCTTTGGTGAACAGATCAGGGTCCATCAAGAACCCTTCCAGCTTTGCAATCTCGGCCATCAGACGGTCGATTTCACCGGGCAAGGCTTCCAGCCGGTGTTTTTCTGTGAAGCTCAGGCCAGATGTGGCCGGGTGGTCCGTTGCCTTGTCTTTGGCCTTATCTTTCGGTGCAGACCTCGTTTTCCCGGGCTTTTTCGCAGCCGGGACGTCATCCTCTTGGCGTTGCGCGCGATAATCCGACCAGCCACCAGCATAGGCCGTGGCAACACCATTGCCTTCCATGGCAATCGTCCGCTCGGCCACGCGGTCCAGGAAATCGCGGTCGTGGCTGACAACCAGCACGGTACCATCAAAGCCCGAGATCAGTTCCTGCAGCAGATCCAGCGTTTCCACGTCCAGATCGTTGGTGGGTTCATCGAGAACCAAAAGATTCGATTGCCGCGCCATAATGCGGGCCAAGATCAGTCGTGCCTTTTCGCCGCCCGACAGCGAGCGTACCGGCGCACGGGCTTGTTCATCCGAGAACAGGAATTCTTTCAGATAGCCCACCACGTGCTTCGGGTTTCCGCGCACCATCACCTGATCGGATTTGCCCGAGATGCGCATCTCGGGATCCGAAGTCAGGTTCTCCCACAGGCTGGCGCTTTCATCCAAGGTGGACCGGTTCTGATCGAACACCGCCATTTCGATGCCCGCTCCGTGCGAGACGCTTCCCGTGTCCGGCTCTTCCTGCCCGGTCAGAATTTTCAGAAGCGTGGTTTTGCCTGCCCCGTTCGGGCCAACAAAGGCGACCGTTTCGCCACGCATGACACGCAGATCAAAGGATTTCAGGATCACCTTATCGCCGTAAGCTTTTGAAATTCCTTTTGCCTCGATCACCTTGCGACCGGATTTTGGCCCCGCCTCAAGCGCCATTTCGGCAGCCCCCTGCCGTTTGATCTGAGAGGCCCGTTCAGCCTTCAAATCTCCCAAAGCACGCAGGCGGCCCTGGTTGCGTTTACGCCGGGCCGAGATGCCTTCGACGGCCCAGCGGGCCTCGGATTTGATTTTGCGATTCAGCTTGTGACGGTTTTGGTCTTCTTCTTCCCAAACCTTGTCACGCCATGCCTCAAAGTTCTCAAACCCCTTTTCCTGTCGGCGCACCTGCCCCCGGTCGACCCAAAGCGTCGCGCGGGTCAATGCCCGCAAGAAGGCGCGGTCGTGGCTGATCAGGACAAATCCCGCGCGGGTTTGTTTCAGCTCGTTTTCCAGCCATTCGATGGCCTGAATGTCCAGGTGGTTGGTGGGTTCATCGAGCAGCATCAGCTCGGGCGCTTCGGCCAGAAGTTTGGCCAGCGCAGCGCGACGGCGTTCCCCGCCCGAGGCCGTTGCCACAGGCGTATCAAGCTTCATCTTCAACCCTTCGGCCACCCGTTCGACTAGATAGTCATGGCCCGGTTCAAGTCCCGACGCCGCGAATTCGCCCAGCGTTTCAAAGGCGGACAGATCGGGATGCTGGTCCATATAACCCACGGTGACACCTGGCGACAGAACGCGCGTGCCGGTATCAGGCTCTACCATCCCAGCCATGATCTTCATCAGGGTCGACTTGCCCGACCCATTGCGCCCAACCAGCGCCACGCGGTCACCTGGCTGCACCACAAGGTCCAGACCATCAAAGACAGGATCGCCGCCAAAGGTCAGCGCGATATCGTTCATCTGCAAAAGGGGTATACGTGCCATAGGGCCGAGTTACGGGCTTGTACCGGTCTGGTCAAGCGGGTGACGACACTGCCCGAAGCAATCGCGCCCGCGCAGGAGGAACGGCGGCGATCTCGACCCCGGTAAATACGTGAAGCGTATCCAAATCGTGATCCACAACAGCATGGTCCGACACCCAGCCCCCCATCATCAGATAGGTGCGCAAAAGGGGTGGCAGGCCCAACATGGCGCGTTTGGCATCCGGTGCGCGGCGCAATCGCTGGGCAAAGCGAAACACTTTGGGCGCTTTGACACGCGGCAGCCAGCGTTTAGGGGCAATATGGCGGTCCCTCAGCAGTGCGAATGTGTCCAAATAGCGTGCCTCGTCCGTGCCCTGAAATGACGAACAGCCAAACATCAGCCCGATCTTTTCCTGATCCACATAGCGCGTCATCGCCCCCCACGCGACACGCAGGATGTCAGCCCCACCTTGCACATCGGGGTCAATACAGAAACGGCCCATCTCGATTAACGGGTCGGAATAGTCTCGTAGCGCCGACAACTCATAAAACTGGGCCGAGTAGCTGTCACCGATCGCGTCACCATTCGAAAACGGCATGAGGCGAAAACAGGCGACCAAATCGCCGGTTGTTATGTCTTCGACCAAAACGTGGCGACAAACTGCATCATAGGCATCCGCATCCAGCCCCTGCCCTCCGCGAAAACACCGATGGCGCAGCTCCTGCGCAGCCAGAACATCTGCCTGCGTTTCATCAAACCGAGCCTGATAGCGAGGCGGATTCCCTGTCGGCATGTGTAGCCTCCGGTCTTCGTGCAAAGCGCCAGTATTGTCCCACTTGTCTGCCTTCAGAATATGACAGATCGGTGACTGCGCGAAAGGGGCAATGATATTCAGCCGTGCTCCCGAAACGAAAAAGGCGCTGGAAGCCCGGCGCCCATTTCAAGTTTCGGCAGAGATCACCCCCCGCGGAACTGCTCAGCAATGTCGATCCGGCCGAAGGAACCAAAGAGCTGTCGCAGGAAGCTGACCCCCTTGATGTTGCTGTCAGTCACGCGGCGCTCAAGTGTGACGACACGGCCATTCTCCAACCCGAAACGCTCTATGTTCTCGACCCGCCCCCGGCTGTCAAAACTGATGGCCAGAATCTGGCGGTCAATTTCTTTGGGCGCGTTATACAGGTAATGCTCGAACCGCGAGCGGACATAGTAATACCCGCTTTCTGACAAAAGACCCGCAGTTCCCGGTTTGCCGATCGCCTCGGCTACGGTTTCGCGTGTGTCTTTGCCCACAACCAAGGCATCCACGTCCTCTTGCACGGGCATATAGCCGTGATTGCGATAGGTCGCAGAACACGCGGTCAAGGTTACGCCAAGCACAACAATGGCAATCGCCTTGCCTGCGCGTTTCACCCGATCGGTCAGATAAGCCATATGCTCCCCTTGCGTTCTGCCCTTGCTTCTGGGTATCGGCTTATCGCAGGAATAGCTTTGGTTCAAGAAACGATACCGCTTGTGCTTGCCAGTGGTTAGGATTCCCACCATATCCGGTTTGCTACGACGATCAGGAGACATCAACATGAGCTCAGATACATCCCCAGACAACTCGGGCGCCCCCGTGTATCAGCACATTTTGCGGGTGGCGGATCTGTCGACAAAACTGGACACCACATTCGAGCTGATCCCGACCGAAGCTGAGTGCAAGGCCATTGCCGCGGATCTGGGCCTGCCCGGCCTTCGAAAGCTGCGTTTCAAGGGGACGCTGGCCGCGCGAGGCAAGACTGATTGGCAGCTTACAGCGCATCTGGGCGCGACCGTCGTGCAGGATTGCGTTGTCACGCTGAACCCCGTCACCACGCGTATAGAAGAACCAGTGCGCCGCCGCTGGGTGCGCGATCTGCCCGAGCTTGAAGCGGGGGACGAGATCGAAATGCCGGATGACGAGACGCTGGAACAATTGGGATCCGAGTTCGATTTGGGCACGGTGATGACCGAATCCCTTGCGCTGTCTTTGCCCCTCTTCCCGCGCGTCGATGGGGCCGAATTGGATCAGGCCAATTTCTCGGCCCCCGGAATCGCCCCGATGAGCGACGATGACGCCAAACCCTTTGCGGGTCTGTCCGCTTTGCGCGATCAAATGACGGGCAAAAGCGACTCGGAAAATAGCGACAAGTAACCGGCGCAGACGTTACACGACCGGGATTCACGTGAAAAACTTTGGTTTTCCGCGAAATCCGGCCAATCGGCACTTGCAAGACAGAAGAAACCCAGTATTTTCCCGGCTTCTTCCACAAGATGGGTTGGACAGCGCCCCGCAAACAGCGTATGAGGCGCCAGACTCAGACACGAGGATAAGCAGGCTTCGCCGAAGCCTAAAGAAATCACCGGGCCATGCGCCCCCAAAATCGAAGGTTGAGACCATGGCCGTCCAACAGAACAAAGTATCCAAGTCGCGCCGCAACAATCGCCGCGCACATGACGCTCTGGTTGCTGCGAACCCGAACGAATGCTCGAACTGCGGCGAGCTGAAGCGCCCTCACCACGTGTGCCCGTCCTGCGGCCACTATGACGACCGTGAAGTTGTTGCCATGGCCGACGAAATCGACCTGGATGACGAGGACGCGGCGTAAGGCACTTGCCCCGCGCGGGTGGGCATGTCAGAAAATCCCCGAGCATGGGATAAAGAATGACAATGAACGCCCCCAAACGCACAATCGTATCGGTCGACGCCATGGGCGGAGATCTTGGACCGGCAGCCGTCGTTGCCGGTCTTGCGCTGTCTGCAGATAAGAACCCAAATATCGGGTTCATTCTGCACGGCAACAAACCCGAACTCGAAAAACTCGTCGCGCGCACCAAAGGGTTGGATGAGGTTTGCGAGATTCGTCACGCCGACGAAGTCGTAACGATGGACGCAAAACCCAGCTATGTGATGCGCAATGGTCAGAACACCTCGATGTGGTCGACCATTGATGCCGTGCGCAATGGCGATGCCGATGTGGCCGTCAGCTGCGGCAATACCGGCGCGCTGATGCTGTTGTCCATGGTGCGCCTGCGTAAGTTGCCTGGCGTGAATCGCCCTGCGATTGCATGTCTGTGGCCCTCGCGCAATGCGGCGGGCTTTAACGTGATGCTGGATGTGGGCGCTGACATTCGCGCCGATGACACTGATCTTCTGCAATATGCCATGATGGGCGCGTCCTACGCCCGCAACGGGCTTGGTATGGCACGCCCGCGTGTCGGCCTTTTGAACGTCGGCACCGAAGAACACAAAGGCCGCCCCGAACTGAAAAGCGCACATGAGCTGATTGGCAACGTCGCTGACGATGCGAATATCGATTATGTGGGTTTTGTAGAAGGCGGGGACATCCCATCGGACCGCGTAGACGTCATCGTCACCGATGGCTTTACCGGGAACGTGGCGTTGAAAACCGCCGAGGGTACTGCAAGCCTTGTTTCGGGACTGCTGCGGGATGCATTCAATGCAACGATTCTGTCGAAGATCTCGGCCCTCTTGGCGCTGACCTCTCTGAAGCGTCTCAGCAAACGCGTGGATCCGCGTCGCAACAATGGCGGCGTGTTTCTTGGATTGAATGGCACCGTGGTGAAAAGTCATGGATCAGCCGATGCGACGGGCATGTCCGCTGCGGTAAAGCTGGCCTTCCGTCTGGCCGAAAGCGGCTTCAATGAGAAACTCGCAGCCCGGGTTGCGTCCGCAGGCGTGCAGAACCAAGATAATAAGAACAAGAAACCGGAAGGTAAGCAGCCAGAATGACACTTCGCGCCGTGGTCAAAGGCGTCGGGCACTATCTGCCCGAACGCGTGGTTCCAAACTCGTATTTCGAAGAGATTGTCGACACGTCCGATGAATGGATTCGCACACGCTCGGGTATTGAGCGCCGCCACTTTGCGGCAGAAGGCGAAACCACCTCGCAAATGGGCGCACATGCTGCCCGCGCGGCGCTCGCAGATGCAGGGCTTAAACCAGACGACATTGATGCCATTGTTGTGGCCACATCGACGCCGGATCTGACCTTTCCGTCCGTCGCCACGATGGTGCAGAATGAACTGGGCATGACGCGCGGATATGGCTTCGATGTCCAAGCGGTTTGCGCCGGGTTCGTTTTTGCCCTGACCAATGCAAACGCGTTGGTCGTTTCGGGGCAAGCCAAGCGTGTTTTGGTCATCGGCACTGAAACGTTTTCGCGCATTTTGGATATGACCGACCGCGCCACGTGCGTTTTGTTCGGAGACGGCGCAGGTGCGCTTGTGCTTGAGGCACAGGATGGCACCGGCACCAGCGATGATCGTGGCATCCTGTCTGCGGATCTGAACTCGGACGGCAGCATGCGCGAGATGCTTTATGTGGACGGCGGGGTGTCAACCACGCAAACCTCGGGCCATTTGCGAATGCAGGGCAATCCCCTGTTCCGTCAAGCCGTTGGAAAGCTGGCCCAAACCGCGGAAGCGGCCTTGACCAAAGCGGGTCTGACCGATGACGACGTGAACTGGATCGTGCCCCATCAAGCCAATATCCGCATCATTCAGGGCACTGCCAAGAAGCTTGGCGTCCCGATGGAGCGCGTGGTCGTGACCGTTCAGGACCATGGCAACACCTCGGCCGCGTCTATCCCTCTGGCAATGTCGGTTGCGCGAAGCGAAGGCAAGATCAAGGACGGTGATCTTCTGGTTGCTGAAGCCATCGGTGGCGGCTTGGCCTGGGGCGCTGTGGTTCTGCGCTGGTAACACCCGCCCCCAAATTCAGGAAATTCTTCCATGACTTGCATAAGCGGGCAACTGCTTTTGCAAGCCATTGATATTGACTCGGAATTTCAAACCTTCCATGCTCTGAAAACTATCTGAACATGCCCAGAGCCTGTATACGGATAAATGGGGCTAAAATATTTGTAGGGGGACAATATGAGTGAAAAGACTTTGACCCGCATGGACCTAAGCGAGTCCTTGTTTCATGAGGTCGGCCTGTCGCGCAATGAAAGCGCGCAGCTGGTGGAAAACGTGTTGAACCACATCTCGGACGCATTGGTTTCTGGCCAAAGCGTTAAGATCTCGTCATTCGGAACCTTTTCGGTGCGCGATAAAGCTGCCCGCGTGGGGCGCAACCCCAAAACAGGGGAAGAAGTGCCGATCCTTCCGCGCCGTGTTCTGACGTTCCGCCCATCGCATCTGATGAAAGATCGGGTTGCCGCCGGAAACAAGCGCTGATCCGCATCTGACCGCTCACCACTTTGCATTCCTAACGGGCAGACACCATCATGGACAAGAAGTCACCTGACGCCTTTCGCACCATCAGCGAGGTGGCCGATTGGCTGGGCGTGCCAACGCATGTGTTGCGGTTTTGGGAAAGCCGGTTCACGCAGGTGAAACCGGTCAAGCGCGCGGGCGGA
Source organism: Aliiroseovarius halocynthiae (assembly GCF_007004645.1). GTDB lineage: Bacteria > Pseudomonadota > Alphaproteobacteria > Rhodobacterales > Rhodobacteraceae > Aliiroseovarius > Aliiroseovarius halocynthiae. The sequence goes on from NZ_ML660019.1 coordinate 1,692,425, forward strand.
CGGCGGTATTATCGCCCAGCCGATATGGAGCTTTTGGGCGGCATTCGAAAGCTGTTGCACGAAGATGGCATGACTATTCGTGGCGTTCAAAAACTGCTGCGCGAACATGGTATCAAACATGTAGCTGCCATGTCGCCACCGCTGAACAGCGACGAGATGCGGGAAGAAGCCGAAACAAATGTTGTGCTTCTTACCTCGCAAGATGCCGAAGAGCAGGAAGAGGCGCCGCCCGCAGAGATTGCCACCGAGCATGAAACAGCGTTCAGAGACCAAATGGGTGTCAACAACCCTGGGCCGGAAACTCCAGACGAGTTCGTCGAACTCTCAGGCGAAGAAACAGCTGCTAACCCCGCCTCACAAGAGGAGCTCTCCCCCCCCGTGAGGCCAGAGGCCTCTGATGCCGCAGAAGAACCGGCAACCGAACCAGACCTGTTCTCGACCTCTTATGAGGCAGAGCTGGAAGTTACAGAAGAGACAACTCCGCAACACACGCTTGCGCTTTCTGCGTCTGATCCAGAACCATATGAACAGGAAGCAGATGTTATTTCCGATGCTCCAAAATCGGAGGCCCACGAACTCGTGGCCACACAGGGCACCAAGCAAACTGAACCTGAACCCACTTCAGAGGAAACGGCCGAGGATCTCACAGCCGCCGCCCCTGCCCCAATTGATGTTTCGCACGTCGCGCCAGACGCAGCGGATGACGCTATTTCCGTCGCTTCCAACGCCATGCCAAGCGTACAACTTCGGTCCTTCCGGGCAAGTGGCGGGACACTGTCTGAAGATGTATTACGCGACCTGGCTGACCGACTGGTTCAGTTGGCCTCACGGATGCCTGCCGCGCCGGCAGCCAATCAAGTGGACAATGGATAGGTGGAATGACGCGGTTAACGCCTTCGACAGACGCATTGGAAAGAAAGCGCATTCTCCGCGCTTTTCCCGCTTGCCCTACCCGCGAAAATCACTATGTAAGGGCCTCAGTCGGGCTATGGCGCAGCCTGGTAGCGCGTCCGTCTGGGGGACGGAAGGTCGCAGGTTCGAGTCCTGCTAGCCCGACCAAATCAAAAAACGCCCGCCCGGCATTCGGGCGGGTGTTTTTGTATGGATCAGGCCGCTATTCGGCCTGCGGCGAAGGAGGAACGCCATGAAATCCGGTGTGCTAGCCGATCACCAGATCCGGCAAATGATCACGGAAGGCGGTATCTCCGCGTCCTCGCCCATTCTGAACGAACAGATCCAACCTGCGTCACTTGACCTGCGTCTGGGTGAAAAAGCCTATCGCGTACGCGCGTCGTTCTTGCCCGGCAAGGATGCGACGGTGGCCGATCGATTGTCGGAACTGACCATGCACGAGTTGTCCCTGACCGGTGGCGCTGTGCTGGAAAAGGGCTGCGTCTATGTGATTCCGCTGATGGAGCGGCTAAACCTGCCCGGGGGCATGACCGCTGCCGCCAGCGCCAAAAGCTCGATCGGGCGGGTCGACCTGATGACCCGCGTGATTACCGATCAGGGGATCGAATTTGACCGCGTGCCCGAAGGCTATGACGGCCCGCTTTATGCCGAGATTTGCCCGCAGAGCTTTTCCGTCGTGGCGCAACCCGGCCAACTTCTGAACCAGATTATCTTCCGGCAAGGCAAAACCATCCTGTCCGATGACGAGCTGCGCGCCGTGCATACCCGCAATCCGATTGTGTCGGGCGATCCGGTGATCTCGGACGGATTGGGCTTTTCGGTCGACTTGCGCCCCGAAACAGGTGACCTGGTCGGCTATCGCGCAAAACGCCATTCCGGTGTCGTGGACCTGTCAAAACTGGCGTATTACGACCCTGCCGATTATTGGGAAGAGGTCCGCACGACCGAAGGCCGCATCATCCTTGACCCCGGCGCATTCTATATCCTTGTTAGCCGCGAAGCCATCGCCATCCCACCCGATTGCGCAGCAGAAATGGCCCCCTATCTGGCGATGGTCGGCGAGTTTCGCGTGCACTATGCAGGCTTCTTTGACCCCGGCTTTGGCTATGACGCGGCGGGAGGATCAGGTTCACGCGGTGTGCTTGAAGTGCGCTGCCACGAGGCCCCCTTTGTCTTGGAGCACGGTCAGGTCGTCGGTCGCCTTGTCTATGAAAAGATGAGCGAAATCCCCGAGGCGCTCTATGGTGTCGACATCAAGTCGAACTATCAGGGGCAAGGATTGAAATTGTCGAAACACTTCAGGTAGCCCGCTCAACCGGTTGCCCACTTCAAAGGCAGAGGCAGGTCAAATCCCGCATAATCAAACCGAAACACCCGGCGGCTGGACTGCGTCACCGCAGGTTTCGACGCATGCAGGGTCAGCATATTCATAATCAATACGTCGCCCCGGCGCGCATCGCCCGTGTCGATTGGAAACCCAGCAGTGGCAGCTTCGGCCTGCTCCGACGGGACCACTCCCAGCACGTGAGTGCCCACGGCCGTTTGCATCGCGCCGTTCCGTTCGTCGGTATCGTCCAGATGAACGCGCACAAATAACATCTGTTGCAGCAACTCGGCTGGCGGCTCGCAATGCACGATGCCAGCCTTCTCGGTCCAATTGGTGAATCCCGGCACATCATGTTTCTGGTCAACACAAATGACCCGATCCTGATGCCACGGAACACCCCAGTTTGCATGTTCGGATTTGTTGAAAGAAACAGCGCGAACGGGGCGCGCTTTAGGATCGACCTCGTTGATCAGCGCCTGTAAATGAGCATCGCCTGCAAGGACCCCGGCAAGCCCCAGGCCGTTAACGGACAAACGTTGCCCCGCACGAGCGTTCTGTTCGGCGACAGCATCAAATGGTGCAAGCTCTTCTTCTGACAAGGCGCCACGCAGCCACAGATGGCCGGTTTCCTTGAACTCGGATTTCCTGCTCGGGGGATTTGCAGTCACGCTGCCACCCACTATCTTCGGCGCAAAATCCGCATGGTTTGGCGTGTGCGTTTGGCTGTTTCTTTGGTGTTGCGCGCGGCCTTTCGCTCTTCCGGCGTCATATCTTCAGGCCGTTTCCCCCGACGGGACGCCGCATCAAGACCTGCATTCACGCCCTTGTTGATCAGGCGGCGCGTTACGATCCGAATAACCATGTTGATCAGCTGATTGGCATTCATATCTTCAATCCTCGAACAGTTCTGACTGGCCTTCCGGGCTTTCGTCGTCTTCGTCGCTGCTGGGTCCGGGCATCGCACCGGGTGGGGGCCGGCTTTCCAACAGACCGGCCGAGCGCAGCTCTTTCAGTCCCGGCAGATCGCGTGCGCTTTCAAGTCCGAAATGATCAAGGAACCCAGGCGTGACCACGAAGGTCACGGGACGGCCGGGCGTCATTCGACGGCGACCAAAGCGGATCCATTCCATTTCGATCAGTTGATCAATGGTGCCACGGCTGACAGAGACGCCGCGAATCTCTTCGATCTCGGCACGGGTAACGGGTTGATGATAGGCGATAATCGCCAAAGTCTCGATCGCGGCGCGGGACAGCTTTCGCTGCTCGACCGTTTCCTTCTGCATCAGATACCCAAGATCGGGAGCGGTGCGGATCGCCCATGCGTCGCCGACTTTCACGACAGTCACGCCGCGCCCTTCATAGCGTTTTCGCAGATGGACCAATGCCTCGGCAGCGTCGCATCCATGGGGCATGCGGTCTTCCAGCTCTTTCACGCTGACGGCCTCGGTCGAGGCAAAGAGGATGGCTTCGACCATCCGCTCTTGTTCGCCCATCGGGGGGGCTTCAAACAGGCTTTCCTCGCGGGCATCTGCACCCTGTTCGTCACGGGGCCCTTCACGAGGCGTGTCACTGATTACATCATCCGTCATTCGATTTCCTGCGGATTTGAATGGGCGAGAACGTATCGCCCTGTCTAAGTTCAAGTTCGCCCCGTTTGGCCATTTCCAGCGTTGCGGCGAAATTTGCAGCCATGGCCGAACGGCGCTTGGCGGGTTCAACCTGCCACCCTTCGGGCAGGTACGAGGTCAGTTCAGTCCAGTCGCCCGCATAGTTGATCAGCCCACGCATCCGTTCCAGTGCCTGCTCCATCGTCATCAGCGCGTCGCGGTCCATGACAAAGGGGCGGAATTCATCCTTGGTGCGGATGCGCGCATAGCCTTGCATCAGATCAAGCAGCGTCGCGGTATAGGTGACGCGGCGCACGCGGGTCACGTCCTCGGGTACGCCACGGGCAAAGAAGTCGCGCCCCAACTGGTCACGGGCCATCAGCTTGGCGGCGGCATCGCGCATGCCCTGCAAACGTTCCAGCTGGAAAGCAAGGTGTGCGGCCAGCTCTTCCCCCGATGGGCCTTCTTCGGTGGGATCGGGTGGCAGCAGCAAACGTGATTTCAGGAAAGCAAGCCACGCCGCCATCACAAGGTAATCCGCAGCCAGCTCGATCCGCAGGTGACGCGCACGTTCCACGAATGCAAGATATTGCACCGACAGATCCAGCACCGAGATCTTGCGCAGATCCACCTTTTGCGTCCGTGACAACGTCAAAAGAAGATCGAGCGGGCCTTCAAACCCCTCGACATCGACGATCAGCGCCTCGGCGGCCAACCGCTCGGACACGGACATCTTGTCTTCCTGAAACGCGTCAGTCTCGCTCATCACCTGCCTGTGCTGCTGTTTCACCAGTCATCAGGCTTTGAAATTCAGCGTCTAGGGCGTCAATGTCAATGGAAAGGGGCGGTTTGCGCCAGGAAAGCGCGGCATCGGCGCGTGAAAGCGCTTCGCCTAAAAGATCGCCGCAGGCCTCGGCGACCTCTTCCATCTGCTCCAGCACACCATTGCAGTGCAAAACAATGTCACACCCGGCGCGAAGTGCGGCACGGGATCGCACGGACAAAGCACCCGACAGCGCCTGCATCGAGATATCATCCGTCATTAACAGCCCACCAAAGCCGATCTTGCCCCGGATCAGGGCGATCATCTCGGGGCTTTGTGTGGCAGGGTGGTCAGGATCAATGTCGTCAAAAACGATATGTGCGGACATGCCAAGGGGCAGTCCAGCAAGCGGCTCGAACGCCATGAAGTCGGTCCAGCCCAACTCCTTGGCTTTGGTTTTGACGCGCGGAAGTTCCAGATGGCTGTCCAACGTTGACCGACCATGCCCCGGGATGTGTTTCACCACGGGCAGCACACCGCCATCCAACAGCCCCTGCGCCACGCTGGCGGCACGCTCGGCCACTTTGACCACGTCTTCGCCATAACAACGATTTCGCAAAATGGGATGCGTGTCGGCGCTGGTAATATCAGCCAAGGGTGCGCAATTCCCATCGATGCCAACCGCCAAAAGCTCGTCCGCGATCAGGCGATAGCGGATATACAAACTGCGGACCGATCCCTTGGGATTCAGCTTCACCTGATCCAGCGCAGGCAACCATTCGCGCCAGTGAGGGGCCCCCATCCGCGCCACACGCCCGCCTTCTTGGTCAATAAAGATTGGGACGTTTCGACCAACAGCACCGCGCAATTCGCTGGTCAGGGCGCGCAACTGCTGGGGCGTGTCCACGTTGCGCGCAAACAGAATAAATCCCCAAGGCTGCGCACGTTCGAAAAAATCCCGCTCGGCGCGCGAAAGCGCGGTGCCGTCGCAGCCCAGGATATATGCGCCAATGCGGGACATGATTTACCGCGTAGCGACCGGGATGCAGGCCGCTTTGGCCGCCATCAACACGGAACAGAAGCGACGCGAATCCGCCAGATCAGCAAAGCCCATCGCACGCAAACGATAGAACGTCTTGCCACCAGTCTGCGCCTTTTCGATCACGCGGGATTTGCCGCCCATATAGTCTTCGAAACGCGCGGCCAGAACACTCCATTGTTGGCGTGCGACCTCGGGGCTGTCATATGCCCCCAGCTGCACCAAACGGGTGCCTGAAGGCAAAGTAGACGGGTCGACATCCAAAGTGGGCGCTGAGGTGGAAGGCGCTGGGGTGGACAGTTTGGTATTCAACCCGGCGGGGCGGTGGGCTGGTCGAAGCGACGTGCTGACTCCGGGCAATGACGCCGGAACAATCTTGATACCTGCCGCATCAGCCGCAGCGGGAGCAGGGTCGACCGCAGGAGAAAGGGGCGTGGACGCGATGGAAGCAACCCGCTCGCCCGGTTGTTCGGCACCAGTCGCAGCCAAAGGCGCTACATCTGCCGCGATCTGCTCGGCGATGGACAGCGCCGCAGCAACGGGATCAAGTTCTCTACTCGGGTCCTGCACATAGGCTTGAATGGCTACAGCTGGCATTGTTTGATCTGTATCAGCACGAGCCACGTCAGCGACCAGGGCTTCGTCGCCGGTCAGTGACGCAGGCTCGGGCGCAAGGACCAGACGATCCGCCGGCGCCGATGCCTCACCTTCTGCTTGCACAGCGTTGACAGCTAGCCCCTGATGGTCGGCCGATTGTCCACCCGGATTATCTGGCTGCACACGCATCGGGCCTTCCAGCGCACGCACGACCGGAATGCCAGTTACATCGCGAACCGCCAATTTATAACCCCACACGGCAAGACCAACGATTAGGGTCAAAGACACAGCTGCGCCTGCATAGTTCAGAAACCCAGCAGCTCCGCGTCCACTCGGCGCGGTTGGCGTGGCATAGGCGTGGTGACCATGCTCATCCTGATATTCATATGAATGGGTCTGCATCGGCGCTGGTTGAGGTGCCGGGCCACCATGCGCGGGATGTACGTAAGCAGACCCGCTTGCAGGTGCCGCCACGGGACGATGCCCATAGTTTGGTTGATTTTGATACGCCGGATTCGGGGCGCCATGCCCCCAATTTGCTTCTGCCATCTTGCCTCACACCCGGATTTCAGGGGCTTGGCCTTATGGCTCTTTCCACACCCTGCGCCGGTCAAACTGCTCTACTCGTACTCGACCGGGGCGCATTTTGTCAGCGCATTTCCTCGGCCGGAGTTACGCCCAAAATACCCAATCCCGACGAAATGACAACGGCCACTGCACGCGGTAGGGCAATTTTTGCCGCCGATGAGTCATTCTTGCCATCCTGAAGGAAGCGCAGCTCGGGCTTGTCGTTGCCGCGGTTCCACAGCGCATGGAATTCCGAGGCCAGCTCGTACAGATAGAACGCGATCCGGTGCGGTTCGTGGGTCCGTGCGGCGATTTCGACCAAACGCGGCCATTCGGCCAGTTTCTTGGCGACCGCCAGCTCGGCTTCGTCTTGCAGATTTGGCGTGTCAGTCAGGGTCACGCCCTGCTCGTCCGCCTTCCTCAGAACCGAGCGCACACGCGCATGGGCGTATTGCACATAGAAGACCGGGTTGTCCTTGGATTGCTCCAGCACCTTATCGAAATCGAAATCCAGCGGCGCATCGTTCTTCCGTGTCAGCATCACGAAACGGGTTACGTCTGCCCCCACCTGCTCGACCACATCGCGCAAGGTCACAAAGGTCCCTGCCCGCTTGGACATCTTGAACGGTGCACCGTTTTTATAGAGCTTCACCAGCTGGGTCAGCTTGATATCCAGCGGCACCTTACCGTCGGAAAGCGCCGACACAGCCGCCTTCATCCGCTTCACATAGCCACCGTGATCAGCGCCAAACACGTCGATCAGCGCGTCAAAGCCGCGCTCGACCTTATCGAAGTGATACGCAATATCCGGTGCGAAATAGGTCCAGCTGCCGTCCGACTTTTTCACCGGGCGGTCGACATCATCCCCATGCTCGGTCGACTTGAACAGGGTCTGCTCGCGCGGCTCCCAATCCTCGGGCTTTTTGCCTTTGGGCGGCTCAAGCACGCCCTCATAGATCAGGCCTTTGCCCTCAAGCGTTGCGATCGCGCCTTCAATCCGGCCCGTGCCATACAGCGATTTTTCCGAATAGAAGACATCCATCTTCACACCCAACATGGCCAGATCTTCCCGGATCAGGTCCATCATGGCTTCGGTGGCGTATTCGCGGATCTCGACCAGCCAATCGGCTTCGGGTTTACCGACATAGGCGTCGCCCACCTTGGCCTTCAGCGCCTCGCCCAACGGGATCAAATAGTCGCCTGGATAGGTGCCGTCTTCAAATGCGACCTCTTGGCCATGTGCTTCGAGATACCGCAGGTAAACAGACCGTGCCAACACGTCGACCTGTGCGCCACCATCGTTGATATAGTATTCGCGGGTTACATCGTGACCGGCATAGTCCAACAGGCTGGCCAGCGCGTCGCCAAAGACAGCGCCCCGCGTGTGACCCACATGCAGGGGCCCCGTCGGGTTGGCCGAAACATATTCCACATTCACTTTCTGCCCGGCGCCCATGGTCGAACGACCATAGCTGGGATCGGCCAGAACGCCTTCAACAAGTCCGGTCCAGACAGATGCGTCCAACCGCAGGTTCAGAAAGCCCGGCCCGGCAACTTCAGCCACGTCAACGCGCGCGTCTTGGGCCAGCTTCGCGGCCAGCACATCCGCGATATCGCGGGGCTTCATCTTGGCAGGTTTCGCCAAAACCATGGCCGCATTCGTCGCCATATCCCCATGCGCAGCATCGCGCGGAGGTTCGACCGCCACATTGTCAAAGTTCAGCCCCTCGGGCAAAGCGCCTTCGCTGACCATCGTGGTCAGGGCATCAATCACAAGCGCGCGAATATCGGCAAACAGGTTCATCGGTCTGGTCCTTTTCTCTCAGGCGCACTCCTAAAGCGTTTCGACACACTATTAAAACACAATAGTATGGCGAAACGCCCGGAACTCACCAATCTCGAGGGCGTTTCGAAATCAAGCTGCGGCCCAACTTGATCTCGAAACGCTTTATCAGCCCCGCCCCAAAGGTCAAGCGATGCGGGGTCGGAACCGGGTTACGGCACGCGTTCTTATCGAGAATTACAGGGAAGTGATGCGCGCGGGCGCAAATGGGACGACATCCGGCCCCAAAGCCAGAACCGAGCGGGACTGCCCGCTCGGCCCGCTGTTCGGACGCGGATCAGAGAATTGCGCGGATCTTTTCAAGCGTCGCAGCATTCACCGCAACACCGTCCTGTGCGGCCTGTACGCGCTTCGTACCGCGCCCGTCGCCGGGGACACGCACCCCATCCTCAGCCCGCACAGCCTCGGTCAGTGCGGCCAGTTGCTGGGCGAATGCCCCGCCCGAGGTCGCATCCGGGTCAATCGCGATGAAGAACTGGCCGGTCTTGGGCGGCCCGCCCTTGGTGCCGGAAAACGGGCTGGCATCCTTGCCAAGCGTTGCGCCGGACATGGCTGCGGCCATCATCTCGACCATCAGCGCAATCCCTACACCCTTGTACCCGCCCGACGGCACCATCGAGCCTTTCAGGCCTGCCTCGGGATCGGTTGTCGGGTTGCCGTCAGCATCCAGAACCCAACCCTCAGGAACCGGCTTGCCCTCGCGCGCGTGTTTCATCACTTCGCTTTTGGCGATGGTCGACGCGGATTGGTCGATCAGAACCTCCGCACGCCCATCCGGGCCCGGTGCTGCGACCGAGAACGGGTTGGTGCCTACCACAGGCTTAGCCCCGCCCGTCGGCGCAATGGACGCAGGCGCGTTGGTGAAGCCAATGGCCATCAGCCCTGCCTGCGCAAGGCGCTGCGTATGCACGCCCAGAACACCGCAGTTATACGAGTTGTTGATTGCCAGAACCGCAACGCCCTGCTCTTTCGCTGCCGGGATCAGTTTCTCAAAGCCCATATCGATGGCCGCATGCGCAAAACCCGTCGCCGCATCCACCGTCACCACCGAGGGTTTGGGCTGCGACAGAACCGGCTTTGCATTGCCATCGACTTTGCCGCATTGCACGTGCTCGGCATAGATCGGGATATAGGCCAGACCATGCGAGGCGACGCCGTCGGCCTCGGTCATTGCGGTGGCTTTCGCCAGTGGCGCTGCGTTCTCGGGCGAGGTCCCCGCCGCAACCAGCGCGTCCTGGGCCAGCGTTTCAATCTCGGCCAATGTAAGGGTTTCAGTGGCAGTCATTTGCGATCCCGTCTCTGTTATTTTGATTAATGCGTTTCGGCTTCAACCTGAAGCAGGGAAAAGCCGCAACGCAGTGCAAGAAATCTAAGTTGCGGGCGTTTCACGACAAACTTGTGTACCAAGTTTATCCCGAAACGCTTTAATCGTTGTCGTTCAGGCCAGCCCCGGCCCCAAGCAGGCGTGACGCTTCCGTGGCGGGCGCATAGGTACGATGCGCAAACGCGCCCAGACGGTCCCAACAGGCGTCGGTGACATTCGCCCGCATGACCGGTTTCGTCGGTGCCATCATCTGCGCCGGTGCAGAACAGCGCACCTCGGATGTATGTGTGGTCAGAACGCCCTCTTTCGCGCCTTGAACGCAAAGCTGCTTGCCGTCCGTGGTCAGACACACATCATTCCATTCGACCGCAACGGGCTGGCCCAAACGAAGCGCCGCGCCCGAAGCGAAGGGGACTATCAGCAACGGCTGACTGACCTCGGCAATGGTGATGGCCTGACCGTCCAGCATGCGCACGGCGCAATCCGACATGGCAGCGCCGGCGATCAGTGGGCTCATCCGTCCGGCAGGCGCACGCCACAGGCCGTCCAGAGAGGTGGGCGAGAAATCGATGGCTGGCAGCCGGTCATTCAACTCTAGAAGATCCGCCAGCAGATCCGGTCCCGGATAGCCATAGCCTGCCAACCAACGGGTGCCCTTCGCGGCTTCCTCGGCCAGCCCCCATGACAGGCCCGCCCCACGCGCGGCCCGTTTGCTCATGGCTTCGATTTCGTTCAGCGAGTGGCTCATGAATTAGACCTCTTTGCCGTCAGGATAGACCCAGAGATCCGCATCGCGCGATTGGATCTCTTCCGGGAATGGCGCGTTTCCATACATGCAAATTCGAACCCAGCGATCCGAGCGCGGGTCGAAATGGACAGCGCCAAAGAAGGCCAGCTTGCAGCGCAGCATGTCGATAGGCAGCACATCTTTCGAGATCGTGTTGTCGCGGATTTCCGCATAAGGCGCACGTCCAACAATCTGGGCGCGGCGCACAATGTGGCGATACTCGGGATGACGCAGCAGGAACTCGGCGACCGAAGTCTCTTTCGGCCAATGGGCAAGCGCCTGATTCAGGGTTGCCGCGTCCAATCCGGGCGCAAGCGGCTGTTCGTAATCCTCGATCGGCTCCTCAAAACGCTCGCCAAGACGCGGCTCAAGCTTCTCTTCCGAAACATACCACGCGCGCGCTTTGTTATCGGGCTGCTTCCAGTCGGTCGTGACCGCCCACCCATAGGCATCTTGCAGGATCTCGCTGAGCTTGCCCAAAGTCATCGCACCGGCGATGCGGAATGTCGGAGTGTTATCCGCCGCCATGTGATCCGCCAGATCATCCACCAGCGCGCCGTAAGGTTCAAGGATCAGCGAGGCGAGGCATTCCTGCGCATCAACGCCCAGATGTGTCTCGGCCCATGTATACAGGCGGTTCCACGGATAGTCCGCTGAAAGGTCGGCGGTCGTGATGTGGTTTTCCAGCGCATCAAGATCAGCTTTCAACGCGGCAAGCTTCTTTACCTGAATGGGATGTTCGGAATGCCAATGCCCGACCGAGTGCAGGCTGCGATCGAAAACATCCCGGAAAACGGCGACCTCGTCCGCGCTGGCGGTTTCGACACTGCGCACACGGGCAATCGCGGTTTCGCGCGCGGCAACCCAGTTGTTGAACAGCACCGGATGGTTCAGCAGGAAAGGCGCCATACCCAGCCCCGTCGAATTCCCGATCCCCATCGAGCGGGCGATCTCGGGATCCAGCTTGGCTGCCGTTTTGCCATCGCCCGCCGCACGCTGGTTGGCCATATGCTGAACAAGATCGCGCACAAAGGCACGGGTCAGGAAGACGGACAGCATCTCGACCTGGAACGGGGTTGCGAATTCGGCGCGATCCGCGATCATCTCGCGATCCGCAGCACCCAATTTGCCCGATCCGTAGACGGCGGTTGTGCGCATAAGATAGCCAACCGCATCGATTTTTTCAGGATCCGGTTGCTGGCCCTTTGCCAGAGACGAGACCACATGCTCCCACAGACGAACAGACCGGTTCGCACGTGACACCGACAGCTCGGACCCTGTGACGCGGCCTGCCTCTTGAAGGGGAATATTCTTAGAAAGGCGCGCGATATCATCGGGCGTGGGCACTCCGTCAAACAGGGTGAATGTGCAGTCCCACGCTTCGGCAATCACGCGGTCAGAGCGCATGTCAGCCGGCAGGTCATGGGCAAAGGCGACAAGCGAATAAGTGCGATCTGGGGTGTGAGTAGACAACACCGCATGCCCGACACCCTTCGCATCAATGTCGAACACCGGACGGTCAAATGTCCAGCCTTCGCGCGCTATCCGGCGCGTCAGAATGCGCATGAAAGACAGGCGAGACTGATGCAATGATCCAAGGCGCGCAAGGCGCATCACTTGCGCGGGATCGCGCAGAGGGACCGTTGTGGAGTGCGTTGCCGCTGTGTTCATCCTGTCCTCCTCAGAATTAGTGGCCAAGCGGATACTTCCCGGCCGATCATATTGTTCCTTGCAGCCGTTCGTCGGTGTGATGCACAGCGCGTCCCATAAGGATAACCACACGGTCAGCGATGCCTAGGCAACAGTAGTCGCGATAAAGCCTTTCAACTTGGGCACGCCGCTGGGTTTCTCGTCTGCTACTCCCGTAGATGCGTCTGACATCTACCTCTCCCTAGATTTCGCCCCTCTGTTCGCTCAGGGCCAAGTCTCCGTTCTCAGGCTCTTTAACGTCCCGTCTGAGAACCAAAATTATCTGCGAAAAAACGATACCAATTACGTCCCATGATGTCGGCAACTTCGCCGTCATTCATGCCCACAGCCTTCAGGCCGTTTTCGATGTTGCCGAAATGACGGTTATCTTCAAACCAGCAGGGCATTCGGGGGAAACCGGGTGCGGATTTGGATCCTTCGCCATAGTCGGTTTCCTTGGTCCAACGGCCCACGCGCATCCATTCCACTACGCTGTCGGGCTGATCCTGACATAGGTCTGTGCCGATCCCCAAATGCTCCATCCCGTACCTGTCCGCCGTGCGCGCGATCATCCCGCAGAAGCTTTCCAGCGTGCAATCTGACTTGTCTTTCAGGTGGTGCGGATAAATCGAGAAACCGAACATGCCGCCGTTTTCAGTAACAGCGCGGATCACCGCATCTTTCTTGTTACGCAGGGCGGGCGACCAGTCATACGGGTTTGCGTGCGTAATGGCGATGGGACGCTCGGACAGCTCGGCGGCCTCGATGGTCGAGCGATCCGCCGAGTGGCTCATGTCCACCACAAGGCCCACGCGGTTCATCTCTTTGATGACCTGTTTGCCCATGCGGGTGATGCCCATGTCTTCGGCTTCGTAACAGCCGGTCGCCAGAAGCGACTGGTTGTTATAGGTCAGCTGCATGAAACGGGCGCCAAGGGTGTGGGCGATCTCGACCAGACCGATGTCATCTTCAATGGGCGACGGATTCTGGAAGCCAAAGAACACAGCCGTGCGTCCAGTTTCGCAGGCCACGTCAATATCACTGGCCCACAGCCCCTTCATGATTAGGTCCGGATATTGTTCGAACCAGCGGTTCCACCTTTCAAAGTTCAGAACCGTTTCGCGGAAATTCTCGTGGTACGAGATGGTGACGTGGATCGCGTCCACGCCCCCTTCACGAAGCTGGTGGAAGATCTTCTCGGACCAGTTGGCGTATTGAAGACCGTCGATCCGCATCAGACAGGGCCTGCGCTGATGTAAGCGGTCTTGACCGTGGTGTAGAACTCAGCGGCTGCCTTGCCCTGTTCACGCGGACCGTACGAGCTGTCGCCACGCCCACCGAACGGCACGTGATAATCCGTGCCTGCGGTCGGCAGGTTCACAGTGACGACACCGGTCTGAGCGTTGCGGCGGAAATGCGTGGCGCGGGCCAGCGATTTCGTCACGATACCCGAGGTCAGGCCGAAGTCAGTGTCGTTGACGGTGGCCAGAGCTTCTTCATAGCTGCCTACCTTGATCACGGCGGTCAGCGGCGCGAACATTTCTTCGCGGTTGATGCGCATGTCATTGGTGGTGTTCAGGAACACGCCGGGCGACATGTAGAACCCTTGATGCGGCATCTCAAGACGCGCACCACCGCAGGCCAGTTCAGCACCTTCCGACTTGCCCAGATCCACATAGGCCAGATTTTCCGAAAGCTGCTGTTCGCTGACGACGGGGCCCATCTGCGTGCCCTCTTCCAGTGCGTGGCCAACCCTCATTGCCTGCGCCCCCGCTACCAGCTTTTCTGCAAAGGCATCATGGATGGCTTCATGCACAACCAAACGCGAGGACGCGGTACATTTCTGACCGGTGCCACCAAAGGCACCGCCCAACGCCAGCGTCACGGCCAGATCCAAATCGGCGTCATCCATCACAGCCAGAGCGTTCTTCGATCCCATCTCCATCTGGACTTTGGTCAGGTTCTGAATGGCCGCAGTCGCGATACCCTTGCCCACAGGAACCGAGCCCGTGAAGGAAATGGCGTTTACTTTCGGGCTTTCCACCAGACGCTGGCCGATTTCGCGACCTGCGCCCATCACCAGGCTAAACAAACCCCTGGGGATGTCCTGCCGGTTGATGATTTCCGCCAATGCAACCGCCGAAGCAGGTGTCACGTTGGCTGGCTTCCACACCACGGCGTTGCCATAGCAAAGCGCCGGAGCAATCTTCCATGATGCGGTTGCAGTCGGGAAGTTCCAAGGTGAGATGATAGCGACAGTGCCGATAGCTTCGCGACGGACGTCCACTTCGATATCTGGGCGAACCGAGTCGGCATTCTCGCCGATCTGCCGCAGCGTTTCTGCTGCATAATAGGTGAAAAACTGACCTGCGCGGTAAACTTCGCCCTTGCCTTCCGCCAGAGGCTTACCCTCCTCCCGCGACAGCAAAGCGCCAAGTTCCTCAGCACGCGCCATCAGCTCGTTGCCAATAGACATCAGCACCGAATACTTGCGTTCGATCCCATAAGAGGCCCATTCAGTCTGTGCGATCTTCGCTTGATCAAGCGCAGCTTCCAACTGATCCGACGATGCCTGTGCAAACATTCCGACCAGATCAGAAAGATCGGATGGGTTTCGGTTCTCGACCTCGCTGACACCTGCTGTCCAAGTGCCCGCGATAAGGTTCAGTTTGGTATCGGTCATCCGAGAGTCTCCGCTCAATTCTGCGCAATTTCTGGACCAGTATGGACAAATCAGAATATTTCAGTCAAACTAAAATAAGTGAACTAAATTTCAGAAAACTTGAAGATGGCACTAAAGATCGAAATGCTCCGCTGTTTTGCCGCCGTCGCCAGGACCGGGAAACTGTCCGAAGCCGCGCTCCAACTCAACCGCACGCCATCGGCGGTCTCAATGATGCTCAAACAGCTTGAGGAGCATCTGGGAGAACCCCTATTTAAGACGGATCGCAAAAACCGGCTGACCGCCTTGGGCAGTTTTGCTTTGGAACAGGCCGAGCGCGAGCTGTATCAGTTCGACAGCACGGTGCACGCAATCGAAAGCTTCGCGAATGCACAGCACGGGCACGTCCGTGTCGCGGCGGTCCCATCTGTCGCCGCAACGGTGCTTCCGCGCGCAATTACTGAATTTCTAAACAGATTTCCGGGAGTCCAGATAGAATTGCGCGACATGGACTCGACCACGATCCTGCATGAACTATCGCGCGGCAGGGTAGATATCGGCATCGCGACTGCTGGTCTCAGCGCAAGCACTCTGCATTGCGAAGATCTTCTGTCGGACCAATTTGGATTGATCTGCTCGGCGCATCACCCCTTGGCAAATCTGGACCAAGATTTGACTTGGGAGATGATCTCGCAGCACCCATTCATCGCCAACAATCTGTCCCGTGTCATCACCGCACCTGCATTCCAACGCCTGCATTCAGGGGCAACTCTGAGCGTGCACAACATCACGTCGCTTCTCGCCATGGTGCGCGCTGAACTGGGAGTGACAATCCTGCCTGAAATGGCACTGAAAACCGTTTCAAGCGAAGATTTTGTATTCACCCCCCTGCCAGAGTCCCCGCCCGAGCGCCAAATTCACTTGTTACGAAACGCTGATTCTCCTGCATCCCCCGCCGCACGAGAGTTGGAAAGCCAGATATTTGCTACGGTTTCGGAGTTCGAGATGGAGAAAGCCTTATGACTCGCATTGTCACCTTGGGTTTCGTCATCTTTCCTAGTTTCCCGATGGCCTGCCTAACCTCGGCGATTGAACCGCTGCGAGCTGCGAACGAAATCTCTGGGACCGAGAGCTTTCGCTGGCAAGTATTGGGTGAAACCGGGCAGCCTGTCACCTCATCCGCCGGTGTGGTATTCGCCCCTGATCACATAATGACGGATGTCGGAACTCTGGACTACCTCTTCCTGTCGTCAAGCCCCGACGGCATATTCAAGCAACGTGCAAAAGCACAAGCTTGGCTGCAACGTCATCTCCGCAAGGGGGGGACAATTGGCGCGTTCAGCGGTGGCGTGTTTCCACTGGCCCGGACAGGATTGATGAAGGGACATCCAGCCTCGGTCCACTGGTGTTACGATTCAGCCTTCGCAGCCGAATTCCCCGATGTCGACGTCGTGAAAACAGTAATTTGCGAAGGTCACCAACGCCTTACAGTAGCAGGCGCAGCGGCAGTCTTTGATCTGATGCTCAGCCTGATCGAGAACACCTGCGGCGCAGAGGTCATGACCGAGGTCGCCTGTTGGTTCCAGCATCCCTTTGTCCGCACCGGCGAAGTCTCGCAAAAAACACCCTCGCTGACGACGGAAGCAACAATCGACACCCTGCCGAAGCAAATCAGCAAAGCAATTCAAATGTTTGTCGAGCATATTGAAGACCCGGTCCAAATCAAAGACGTGGCCGAAGCCGTGAATATGTCAACGCGCAGTCTTGAGCGCAGCTTTCGTCGTGCAACCGGGGAAAGCCCGCTAAAATACTATCGCCTTCTGCGTTTGAAGCAAGCGCGGCAGCTGGTTCTGTATTCAAGCGACACCCTGACCGAGATCGCCTATTCGGTGGGCTATGCGTCAACCGCGCCGATGATGAAACACTACAAAGCCGTCTACGGCGTGACGCCCCATGAGGACCGTAAGAACAGCAACAGTTTCCGCGTCACTGATGGCAGCTGCCTGCCATCAGTCTAAGCCGCAAACGGATTGGGCGGTCTGCATCAAAGCGTGATGCAGCGACCCGGCGGACGAACGCGGTCCGATCACAGTGAACACGCCGTCCTGCCGCCACATGAAACACCCAAGATGATGGATCTGCGTCCGTGTCACTGCGCCGACGGCCATCTGCTGGCAATCGGCGTTACACAGACGCTCCAGCACCGCGATTGTGGCCTCGCCGCTCAGGTCAAATCGGCACCAGCCATCGGTCTGCTCGACCACGGATGCGCTGCCTTCCACTGCAGCTTTCACCTGCCGCGCCAAATCCTCGTTTCCGCCATAGGGCGCGTCCACCATCCAGCTTTCTGGGCCAATCCAGAACGCCGCATAGGCACTTCCCGCAGCCGACTGCCCCACGGAAGGCAATTCAAAGCCAAGGAAAGCACTGGCCTTTTCCCTGAATTCTTTGCACCCTTCACGCGCTGTCAAAGACGCCAGAGCCCGATCAGGGACTTCCGCAATTGTAAGGGCCGAGAACTGATCCACACGCGCGGTTTCGGCGCCCAGCGGAGTGATTGGTTTCAAATTATGCACGCAAACGCTCCCCGTCTGGATCTACAAAATGGGCGCTAACGACTTCCGCGCGGATGTCTTGCCCCTCCAACGGGTTCACCACCCGAAGGATTTCGCCCATGCGATCCGCCCCCCCCTTCAGGAAAGCCAGCCCGATCGAGCTTTCAAGGATCGGAGAATAGGCCGCCGAGGTGACATAGCCCTGATCGGTCTTCGCACTGACATCCCCGTCAGCGTTCATCAAATGCGCCCCCGCCGGGATTGCATCACGCGCATCTACGGGGCGCAAGCCAACCAAACGAAGCGCATTGTCTTCGTTCAGCCCCTCACGCTCGCTTAAGACGTTGCCGATGCAGTCTTTCTTCTTGCTGACCATCCGACCAAGCCCAAGGTTCAGCGCCGTCGTCGTCCCGTTCAGTTCGTTTCCTGCCGCATGTCCCTTTTCGATCCGCATAACGCCCAGCGCCTCGGTTCCATAGGGGGTGACGTCGAACTCTTCGCCCGCTTCCATCAAGGCACGGATCATCGCGTCACCATAACGTGTCGGCACAGCGATTTCATAGGCCAACTCGCCCGAGAACGAGATCCGGAACAGCCGCGCGCGCAGCCCGCCGCACACTGTGACCTCGCCACAGGCCATGAACGGAAACGCGTCATTGGAAATGTCGAACTCGGGATCGACGATCTTTTGTAGCAGATTGCGCGCATTCGGACCCGCCACGGCATATTGCGCCCAAGCTTCAGTGGTCGAGATCAACTGTACATCCAGATCCGGCCACAGACACTGACGGGCAAACTCCATGTTGCGATAAACCAGAACCGCATTCGCCGTTGTCGTGGTTACCACAAAATGATCCTCGGCCAGACGGGCGGCTGTGCCGTCATCGTAAGCGATCCCATCCTCGCGCAGCATCACACCATAGCGCACCTTGCCTATGGCAAGTTTTGCAAAACCATTGGCATAGATCTTGTTCAGGAAGGTCGCTGCATCCGCGCCCTGCACGTCGATTTTACCCAGCGTTGTGACATCACACACGCCCACGGAATTCCGTGTCTGCCTCACCTCGCGTTCGACGGACTGCCGCCAATGGGTCTCGCCCGGTTTGGGGAACCATTGCGCACGCATCCAGTTGCCAACCTCGACAAAGACTGCGCCCTGTTCGGTCGCCCATTTGTGGCTTGGCGTTTCGCGGGTGGGGTGGAAGTCCTTCCCGACCGAGCGTCCGGCCAGCGCACCCATGGTGACAGGCGTGTAAGGCGGTCTGAAAATCGTGGTTCCGGTTTCGGGAATGGACTTTCCGGTCAGCTCGGCCATGACGGCCAGACCGCCCATATTCGAGGTCTTGCCCTGATCGGTTGCCATCCCCAGCGTGGTATAGCGCTTCAGATGCTCGACCGAACGGAAGTTTTCCTGATGCGCCAGCTTGATGTCCTTCACGGTCACATCGTTTTGCTGGTCAATCCACGCCCGGCCTTTGCTCGCTTTCACATACCAAAACGGCGTCAGCGAAATTTTGGCATCCTCGGCCTTGGGCAAATCAGGCAATTGGGCTCTTATGCCCAGATCATCCAGCGCATCCT
This sequence comes from Aliiroseovarius halocynthiae, assembly GCF_007004645.1. Classification (GTDB taxonomy): domain Bacteria; phylum Pseudomonadota; class Alphaproteobacteria; order Rhodobacterales; family Rhodobacteraceae; genus Aliiroseovarius; species Aliiroseovarius halocynthiae. The sequence goes on from NZ_ML660019.1 coordinate 1,711,678, forward strand.
TGGCGGCCTGCGCGCCCGTCTTCAGCGCGCCCATCGTGGACAGATCACCATTGGCGGCACCTGCGACACGCATTCCAAAGGGCAGCTCTCCGCCCGGAATGAAAGCCGCAATGGCGTCGTTCCACACCGGCTTGCCGCGCTGATGGCAGGTCAGATGCACATTCGGGTTCCACCCGCCCGATACGGCCAGCGCGCCGCAGTTCAAATCGCGCAGCTCGCCCGAGGCGAGACGCAGCTTGACCGAGCGAAGGCCCAGACGGCCCGTACTGTCGACAACCTGTGCGCCAGCAAAGACCTCGGCTCCAGACAGCGATGGGGCATCGGGACGGATGTCGATCACGCCGGTGACAGTCACGCCTTTGGCCATCAGATCCGCAGCCGTTCGGTGTCCGTCATCGTTATTGGTAAAGATCGCCACCTGTTTATGCGGCGTGACAGCCCAACGGTTGGCGTAGGCGCGAACGGCCCCCGCCAGCATAACGCCGGGACGGTCGTTGTTTTCGAACGCAATCGGGCGTTCCGTAGCACCTGCCGCCAGAACCGCACGTTTCGAATAGATCCGCCACAGCACCTGACGCGGCTTGCCGCTTTCCGGCACCGCCAGATGGTCCGAGACACGTTCGACCGCGCCATAGATCCCGTGATCAAACGCTCCAATCACTGTGGTCCGAGTCAGAATACGAACATTCGGTAGCGCCACCAGTTCGGCCACAACAGACGCAGCCCAGTCAGACCCAGCCATATCCCCGATCTGGTGGGTTTCTGCGTTCAGACGTCCGCCAGTGACGAAATCTTCCTCGGCCAAGATCACGCGTGCGCCCGCGCGTCCAGCCGTCAGCGCCGCCATCAATCCAGCGGGCCCCGAGCCGATCACCAGCAGGTCGCAATGCCGGAACCCCTTGTCATAGCAATCCGGGTCGTCTTGAAAAGATACCGACCCCAGCCCCGCAGCCTTACGGATCACGGGTTCATAGAGCTTCTCCCAGAACGCTTTAGGCCACATGAAGGTTTTGTAGTAAAACCCGGCTGTCAGGAAATTGCTGAACCGATCATTGATCCCCATGAAATCGTATTTCAACGAAGGGAACCGGTTTTGTGATCGCGCATCCAAACCGTCATACAGCTCGGCCACAGTGGCGCGAGTATTCGGCTCCTGACGCGCGCCGCTCCGCAGTTCGACCAAGGCGTTGGGTTCCTCGGATCCGGCGGTCATCACGCCGCGCGGGCGGTGATATTTGAACGACCGGCCCATAAGGCGCACACCATTGGCCAGCAGCGCCGAGGCAAGCGTGTCGCCTTGGTGCCCCTGATACTCGGCACCATCAAATGAGAATGACAGGCGCGTGGACTGATCGACCAGACCGCCGCCAAGGCGATTGCTGTGTGTCATGTGCTGCGTCCCTCGTTCCGGGCCACGTCGCGGGCCAGTTGGACATCCGTTATTTCGTGCGTGACGGTGTTGCGGGTCACAACCAGCCAAGAACGATCCCCTGCCTCGTGAAACCAAAGCTCACGATGCAGGCCAGCCGGATTGTCGCGCAGATAGAGATACTCGTGAAACTGATCGGCTGCGTCATCTGCCTGCCAATCCGGCCGCTGGATCAGTGCCGCATCGCCCAGATAGGTAAACTCTTGCGCGTCACGCGGACCTAGAAGCGGGTGATTAATCAGCATGTGTCACCTCGGCGGATTTGTGTTGAATGTTGATGTTGTTGATCTGCCGCATCCATTGGGCACGCAGCTCGTCGCTTTCGGCGCCGACATCATAGGCTGGGCTGCATGTCGGGCGACAGCTCGTGACCGAGATGACCACGATGGCCGTCGCGTGCAGGGTCAAGTCGGGCCACAGCTTGCGATAGGGGCGCGACAGAGCGGGGAAGTCCGATGCATCCTGCGTGACAATCCGCGCCTGCCCTTTAAGCAGCACAGAGCGTCGCGTCAGGATGTCCACGAAGCTGACCTCGACCTCGGGCCGCACGGCGATGTTTGCCAACGTATCGGGCGAGCGGATGGCCGCAAAACCGATCGTCGCATCGTCATGCACGACAAACGTCCCTTTCGGGGACAGGTTTGGTCGCCCCTCCTGATCTGCGGTGGCAATATGCCCAAGCCGCCAGTTGGCAATCATGTCTTTTGCAAAATCTGGGATCATCGATACGCCCTTAATGCAGGTTGGGCTGTGCGCCCTGCCCTTTTTCATCAATCATGTAGCCGCGACGGAAGCGGTCAAAGCGATAGGCCGTTGCCGTTTCATGTGGCTGATCGGTTTTCAGAAGATGCGCAAAGCACCACCCGGCTGCCGGGGTCGCTTTGAAGCCGCCGTAACACCAACCACCGTTGAAATAGAGGCCGTCGATATCGGTCTTGTCGATGATGGGCGAGCCGTCCATCGACATATCCATAATGCCGCCCCAGCCACGCAGAAGGCGCACACGCCCCAGCGCCGGGATCAACGAGACGCCGCCTTCGACGACATCCTCGACCACGGGAAGGTTTCCGCGCTGTGCATAGGAATTGTAGCCGTCGATATCGCCACCAAACACCAGCCCGCCCTTGTCGGACTGGCTGCAATAGAAATGGCCCGCGCCATAGGTAATCACGCCGGGCAGGACGGGTTTCAAACCCTCGGACACGAAAGCTTGCAGCACATGACTTTCGATCGGCAGACGCACCCCGGCTTTCTCCATGACGCGCCCGGATGACCCAGCGACCGAGACCCCCACCTTGCCCGCACCGATGAAACCACGGTTTGTTTCCACCCCAAGGCATTTGCCGTTTTCGGTCCGGAAGCCTGTGACCTCGCAATTCTGGATGATGTCCACGCCGCGTATATCTGCCCCGCGCGCATAGCCCCACGCCACCGCATCATGGCGCACGGTGCCACCCCGACGGTGCAGCAAGCCGCCTTTGATCGGGAAGCGTGCGTTGTCGAAATTCAGGAACGGATACAGCTTGCGCACACCGTCTTGATCCAAAAGCTCGGCATCGGAGCCATTCAGGATCATCGCATTGCCCCGCCGCCGCGCCGCATCCCTTTGCGCATCCGTATGGACAAGGTTCAGAATCCCACGCTGGCTGACCATAGCGTTGTAGTTGAAATCCTGTTCAAGATTTTCCCAAAGCTTGAGCGAGAACTCATAGAAAGGCTCGTTCCCGTCCAGCAGATAGTTCGAGCGGATAATCGTGGTGTTGCGCCCGACATTGCCGCCGCCAATCCAGCCTTTCTCCAGAACCGCAATCTTGCTGGCACCGAATTCTTTCGCCAGATAATAGGCCGTCGCCAGACCATGCCCGCCTCCGCCAATGATGACAAAGTCATAATGGGATTTCGGTTCGGGATCGCGCCAATGCGGCGTCCACCCTTTATGGCCGCTCAGGGCCTCTTTGATCACTCTAAAGCCAGAAAAGCGCATCTCTCATCCTCTGCAATCAAGGTATTGAAACCCGCAAAGACGTCAGAGAAACAGATTTCGTTCGGACAGAAAGTCGATCAAATGCGACAATAGCTCGTCATTCCATGCGTGAAATGACATCACGACAAGTGTTGTGACGGCTTGGCACAAAACCCAGCCATAGCACCGCATTAGTGTTACTTGTGATCAGATCACGAGGCAGACAGGCCCAGACGTGCATGTTCTTGCAGTGCGAAACGGTCGGTCATCCCAGCAATATAATCCGACACCAGACGCGCCAATGCGGTTTCATCCGCGGCTTCGTCAACTTCGCGACACCAATCCTCGGGCAGTTCCATCGGATGGGATAGAAAGTGCCCGAACAAATCGTCCACAACCGCCGTTACGCGATTACGCATTTCGACGACCGATGGTGCGCGATACATGCGGGTGAACAGGAAGCTGCGGATGACCTTCAGATCGGCCCACAAGTCGGGCGAGAAACGTATGACCGCGTGATCCAGCGCGCGGATGTCTTCGACCGACTGCGGATCAGCGGCGCTTAGCAAGCCGCGCGATGTCTCTAGCACGTCCTCGACCATCACGCCAAAGACGCGGCGCAGCGCCTCGTGCCGGCGGCGGCCCGCGTCCAAACCGGGATAGAGCCCGTCCACCTCGGAAATCGCAGCACCGACGATTGGCAGCTCGGCGATTTCTTCCATCAAGAAAAGGCCTGCCCGCAGTCCGTCGTGCAGATCGTGGTTGTTATAGGCGATGTCATCTGCCAGCGCCGCCACTTGCGCCTCGGCCCCCGCATGGGTCGACAGCTCCAGATCGTGCAGTGCGTTATACTCGGCCAGTGCGTAGGGCAGATCGCCGGTCACCGGGCCATTGTGCTTTGCAATCCCTTCCAGCGTCTCCCATGTCAGGTTCAGCCCGTCCCAATTGGCATAGTGCCTCTCCAAGGACGTCACGATCTTCAGCGCCTGCGCGTTATGATCGAACCCGCCAAAGGGGGTCATCAGCTCGTCCAGCTTATCCTCGCCCGTATGGCCAAACGGCGTGTGACCCAGATCATGGGCCAGAGCCACGGCCTCGGTCAGGTGCGAATTCAGCCCCAACGCGCCCGCAATCGTACGCGCAACCTGCGCAACTTCGATGGAATGCGTCAGGCGGGTACGGAAATAATCGCCCTCATGTTCGACAAAAACCTGCGTCTTATGCTTCAACCGCCGAAAGCCCGACGAATGGATGATCCGATCACGATCCCGTTGATAGGGTTCGCGAAATTCGCTTTCGCCTTCATCGTAAAGCCGTCCGCGGCTGGCGCCGGGATGGGTTGCAAAACTGGCCAGCATCTCTGCCCCTTTCCGCCTGTCATCTTCGGCGCGTCCCGGATGTCCCGTCCGCACGCGCTCGTTCAAGGCGTCTTGTCGCGCCCGTCAGGCCAACCTATATTCCCTTTGGCGTGAACATGAAACGGATTTCCCGATGGACCTGACCCTGCCCCCCAAAGTCACTGACCGAGCTTTCGCCCGCCTGTCTGAGATCGGCGCGAATGCGCAGGGCAAGGCGTTGCGCGTCGCTGTCGAAGGCGGCGGCTGTTCAGGGTTTCAATACGAAATCTCGCTGGATGACCCCGCCGAGGGTGACTTGGTCCTGAACGGGGGCGGCGAACAGGTTGTGGTGGATGAAGTGTCCCTGCCGTTCCTGGCAGATGCAGTCATCGACTTCACCGAGGAACTGATCGGCGCGCGGTTCGTGATCGACAATCCGAATGCCACAGCATCTTGCGGCTGTGGCACTTCGTTCTCGATGTAGAACTTACGCCGCCATCAGCTCGGCTCCCAACGCCATCGCATCCATGGCATCTTCCTTGGCGATCCGCCACGCATAGGCGAAATCCGCTTGCCATGAATTGCCAAGCTGACGCTTTAGCGTGCCGATCAACGTGTTGGCCAACAGCTCGGCATGGTCAGACCGCATACCGCGCATCGCCATTCGGAACCCAATCAAGCGCATCCCGGCGGTCAGCGTGACGTCGTTCCCGGCAAAGGCCATCATCATGCGATACAGCACCTGAACCTGTTGGGCAGGATCGTCGATATTGTCGCCAAACAGCACCTTCAGCTCGGGTGCGCGACTGAACAGCAGGGGAAAAAATGCCTGAGCAAACACATCTTCGCGTCCGACCAGAAGGTCCAGGCTGTGCAAACATTGTGCGCGGGTCAGATGGTCCATGGCAGTGTTCCTTCCAGTAATACCTCAGATTTGCCTCAAACTTGACGGGTCAGAGTTAACAAACCCTGACCATCACTCCAGAAAATCGCACCTACGCGCATTTTTCTTCCCCCCGCCTCGGGAACACGCTAGGACCCGCGCATGAAAACGGATTGGCATACGATCATCATCGGCGCGGGTGCCGCAGGGCTGTTTGCCGCACCCTATGCCGCAAAGGCAGGCGCAACGCTGGTGATCGACCACGCCAAGAAACCGGGCGAAAAGATCCGCATTTCAGGCGGTGGGCGCTGCAATTTCACCAACATGTATGCCGAGCCGAAGAATTTTCTGGGCCAGAACCCGCATTTCCACAAATCCGCGTTGGCGCGGTTTGGGCAGTGGGATTTCGTCGAACTGGTCGATCAGGCGGGCATCGCGTGGCACGAGAAGACGCTGGGACAGTTGTTTTGCGACGGGAAATCCACGCAGATCGTCGAGATGCTATCCACGCGCCTGACGCAGGCCGGGGCTGAACTGTCGCTGGAAACCTCGGTCGACACGATTGACCGAACCCAAACGGGGTTTCGTCTTGCGACCACACAAGGCGTGCTGACGTGCCAAAACCTTGTTCTTTCTACGGGCGGAAAATCGATCCCCAAGATGGGCGCAACGGGATTTGCCTATGATATTGCGCGACAATTTGGACATCAGATCGTCGAGACCAGCGCAGGTTTGGTGCCCTTCACCTTCCCGGATGGACGCTTTGCGGCGATATCTGGCGTGTCTCTGCCGGTGCGCGTCTGGAACGACCGCGCCAGCTTTGAAGAGTCGCTGTTGTTCACCCATCGCGGCCTCTCTGGCCCTGCGATCCTGCAGATCTCGTCCTATTGGCAGCCGGGCGAGGCGGTGCATATCGACCTGACCCACGGGCTGGAGTTGCGCGAGATCCTGCGTGCACAGCGCCAGACCGAAGGGCGGCGGCAGCTATCGACCGAGTTGTCCCGCCACCTGCCCGCGCGTCTGATCGAGCACCTCACCACCGAATGGGCGGGCCGTTTTGACCTGACGGAACGGCTGGCGGATCAATCCGACAAGGCACTGGACGCATTGCTGGGCCAGCTATCCAACTGGCGACTCACCCCATCCGGCACCGAAGGCTATCGCACTGCCGAGGTCACCCTTGGCGGCGTGTCCACCGACGGGCTGGACAGCAAATCCATGATGTCGAAAACCGTGCCCGGTCTCTACTTCATCGGCGAATGCGTCGACGTCACCGGCTGGCTGGGCGGGTTCAATTTCCAATGGGCTTGGGCCAGCGCCCACGCCGCCGGGCGGCATATCGCCGAAGCTTGACTCGCGCCGCTTGCGCCCACCCGCATTTGCCCCCACAGTACCGCCAACGACAGGAGAGCCCCATGAAAATTGCCAGCTTCAACATCAATGGCATCAAGGCCCGTTTGCCCGCTTTGATGGACTGGCTGGGCGAGGCACAGCCAGACGTGGCGATCTTGCAGGAAATCAAATCAATTGACGAGAACTTCCCCCGCGAAGCCTTTGAGGACAAAGGGTATAATGTCGAAACCCACGGGCAGAAAAGCTTCAATGGCGTGGCGCTTCTGTCCAAGCTGCCGCTTGAGGATGTGACCCGCGGCCTGCCCGGCGACGACAGCGACGAACAGGCCCGTTACATTGAAGCGACCGTGGTTGGTGATCAGGCAGTTCGGATCTGCGGGCTGTATCTGCCCAATGGCAATCCCGTGCCGGGTCCGAAATACGATTACAAGCTTGCATGGATGGAGCGTCTGCGCGCCCGTGCGGAAGAGTTGCTGGCCGAGGAAATCCCCTTCCTGATGGCGGGTGATTACAACATCATCCCCCAGCCCGAAGATGCCGCCCGCCCGCAGGACTGGACCGAAGATGCGCTTTACCGCCCCGAAAGCCGCGAGGCATGGCGCAAGATCCTGAACCTTGGCCTGACCGAGGCATTTCGCGCACGCAACCAAGCGGCTGAACAATATTCGTTCTGGGATTTCCAGCGTGGGTCGTGGCAGCGCAATGATGGTATTCGGATCGACCATTTTCTGCTGTCACCGGAATGCGCCGATATGCTGGAAGACTGCCAGATTGATAAAGAGGTGCGCGGACGCGAGAAGCCCTCGGACCACGTGCCGATCTGGGTCAAACTGGCCGCATAAGGGTTTACCATGACAAGAAAAATCATCATCGACACCGACCCTGGTCAGGACGACGCCGTCGCCATTCTTCTGGCGCTGGCCAGTCCCGAGGATGTCGACGTTCTGGGCATCACATCGGTCGCGGGCAACGTGCCTTTGGCCCTAACAACCAAGAACGCACGCATCATCTGCGAACTCGCGGGTAAACCCGACACCAAGATTTTCGCAGGCTGCGATCGCCCCCTGCGGCGTGATTTGGTGACCGCCGAATATGTGCATGGCAAGACTGGGTTGGATGGCCCTGACTGGAGCGAACCAACAATGCCTGTACAAGATCAGCACGGCGTCGATTTCATCATCGACACGTTGCGATCCGAGGCCCCCGGCACGGTGACGCTGTGCCCACTTGGGCCGCTGACCAACATCGCCACAGCCTTCGAACGTGCACCCGATATCGTGGATCGCGTTCAGGAAATCGTCTTGATGGGCGGCGCTTATTTCGAGGTTGGAAATGTGACCCCAGCGGCGGAATTCAACATTTACGTTGACCCGCAAGCTGCTGATATCGTGTTTAGGTCCGGGGTTCCGCTTGTGGTCATGCCGCTGGATGTGACCCACAAGGCGCTGGTCACCAAACCACGCAATGACGCCTTCCGTGCGTTGCCCGGTGCAGTGGGCCACGCCGTGGCCGAGATGACCGATTTCTTCGAGCGTTTCGACAAGGAGAAATATGGATCCGAGGGCGCACCTCTGCATGATCCGACCGTCATCGCCTATCTGATCCGCCCTGACCTGTTCACAGGTCGCAATATCAATGTGCAGATCGAAACCCAATCCGAGCTGACCATGGGCATGACCGTTGCCGATTGGTGGGGCGTCACCGACCATCCCCCCAATGCCACCTTTATCGGGGATCTGGATGCGGACGGCTTTTTTGACCTTCTGACCGAAAGGATCGCCCGCCTATGAGCAGCCTGCGCCTTGCCACTTTGGAAGACCTTGATCGGCTTTTACCCCTTGTGGCCGGGTTTCATGCCGAAGGTGGCATTGAGCAGGATGACGACACACGTCGCGGTGCTTTGACCCCACTTCTCGAGGGCTCGCCCCACGGAGCGATCTGGATGATTGGCCCGCGCGTGGCACCGGTTGGATACATCGCGGTCAGCTTTGGCTGGTCGATCGAGTTCGGCGGCATCGACGCCTATCTGGACGAGCTTTATGTGCGTGAACGTGTACGTGGCCGCGGCATGGGATCCGAGGCGCTGGCCGCATTGGTTCGCGCCCTGTCCGGGCAAGGTATCACCGCGATGAGCCTTGAGGTCGACACCGATAATGACCGCGTCCGTGCGCTCTATGAACGCATGGGCTTTCAGTCCCGCAACCGCTATCATTTAATGACACATCGTTTCTAAGACGCGCCCGGGCGCTTGGCTATGGATCTGAAAATCGCCACCTATAACATGCGCAAAGCCATCGGGCTGGACCGCAGACGTGACCCGCACCGCATTCTGAACGTGCTGAACGACCTGAATGCCGATGTGCTGGTCCTGCAAGAGGCTGACCGCCGTCTAGGCCCCCGTCCCACGGCCCTGCCCTTCAAAATGATCGAGGGCGAGACCGATTTTATCCCTGTCCCCTTTGCCACCAATGGGCTGTCCCTTGGCAGCCATGGAAACGCGGTTCTGGTACGCAAAGGGCTGACCTTTCACGACGCACACACAGTTGAATTGCCCGGGTTGGAGCCGCGTGGCGCGGTGTCTGTTGGGATCGAAGGTAAGATGCAGGTCATCGGCACCCATCTGGGCCTGCTTCGCCCCTATCGCCATCAACAGATGCGCGCATTGGCCAAGCATTTCGATCATGTCGACCTTCCCACGGTGATCCTTGGGGATTTCAATGAATGGTCCCCAAAACGCGGCTTCGAGCCGCTAGAAGTGCATTTCGACGTCCATTCGCCCGGTCGGTCCTATCATGCCTCGCGCCCCATGGCAGCACTGGACAGGATAGCGACATCCGAAGGCGTCGAACTGCGCGACGCCGGTGTGGACCAGTCCAAGCTTGCACGCATCGCCTCGGACCATCTGCCGGTCTGGGCCAAGCTGCGCATCACAGACTGAGTAAATCCGTCGCAATTTCTGATGTTTGTCGAAGCTGCCTCTCGTGTTAAGAGGCGCGCACACGCGGCGTATGGATCACACGGGGCCAACAATGACTTTTCTGCAAATTGCATCACTTTTGATCGTTTTGGCCGGCCTTTTTGGGGCCATTAACTATCTTTTCCTGAAACTGCCGTCGGCCATTGGGATCCTTGTGGTTTCGCTGTTTGCATCCGTTGCGATCCTTCTGCTGGATCTTGCCGCACCCGGTCTGGGTGTCGCGGATCAGGTGCGCACGCAAGTGACCAGCATCGATTTCTCGGACGCTCTGTTGGAGGGTATGCTTGGGCTATTGCTGTTTGCCGGTGCGCTGCATGTAAAGATCTCGGACCTGCGGGAACAGTGGCGGCTGGTCTTTCTTATGGCCACGATGGGCGTGGCCCTGTCGACGGTCGTCGTTGGCGTTGGGTTCAGCTGGATTACCGGCATGCCGATCCTGATTGCGCTGGTCTTTGGGTCGCTGATTACCCCCACCGATCCGGTTGCCGTTCTGGGTGTCTTGCGCGAAGCCAATCTGCAAAAATCGTTGGAAACCAAGATCGCGGGCGAAAGTCTGTTTAACGACGGCGTTGGTTATGTTGTCTTCCTTGTGCTGGTCGGGTTGGCCTTCCCACATCATGGCAGCCACGGCGGCGGGCATGAAGAAAGTGCGGCCATGGGCGCAATCGTGTTGTTCCTTCAGGAAGCAGTGGGTGGCGCAGTTCTGGGTGTCGTTCTGGGCTGGCTAACGTTCCGCATTATGCGTCGGATCGACGACTACTCGCTTGAGGTTTTGCTGACCCTTGGGCTTGCGTTCGGCGGGTATGAACTGGCTGTCGCCCTGCATTTCTCGGCCCCAATCATGGCCGTCTGCGCGGGGCTGCTGATCGGCGACGTGGGCGCAAAACATGGGATGAGCGAGGAGACCCGCAAATATGTAGACGCGTTCTGGAAGCTGATTGACGAGATCCTGAACGCCGTCCTGTTCCTGATGATCGGGTTCGAGGTCTTCGCCGTCGCCTTCACCATGGACGCGGTTGTCGCCGGAACCATGGCCATTGCGCTGGCGCTGGTGGCCCGCCTGACCGCTGTGGCTGTTCCTGTGATGCTGCTGAAACCTTTCCGCAGCTTCTCGCGCGGGGTGATCCCGATCATGACCTGGGGCGGGTTGAAAGGCGGGATCTCCGTTGCTTTGGCCCTGTCCCTGCCGGACAATGAATGGAAACCGCTGATCCTGACCGCGACCTATATCGTCGTGATCTTCTCGATCATCGTGCAAGGACTGACCGTCGCCCCTATGGCAAAACGCGTTGGTCGCGAACCGGAGCTGGTATGATGCGCGACTATGCCGTCTATGATGTGTTTACGGACACGCCGTTTGGCGGCAACCAGCTGGCTGTGATCCCGGATGGCGAGGGAATGTCGGACACGCAGATGCAGACCATCGCGCGTGAGTTCAACTTTTCGGAAACCACATTCGTTCTGCCGCCCGAGGATCCGGCCCATACGGCCCGCATCCGAATCTTCACCCCAATGCGCGAGCTGCCCTTTGCAGGGCATCCCACCATCGGCACCGCAGTGATGCTGGCCGAAATGGGGTACGGCCCTGACATGGTTCTGGAATTGGGCGTCGGTCCCCTGCCTGCACACGCCGAAGCCGGTCAGGCCCGTTTCGTGACCGAGGTGCCGTTGGAGCGCAAAGGTAAACCCGAAATCGACCTAGTCGCCCGTGCCATTGGCTGCACGCAAGATCAGATCGTGGCCCAGCCCGAGATTGCCTCGCTGGGTGGGGATTTCGTCTATGCGCAGCTGGATAGCCGCGAGACGCTTTCGGCGTTGTCGCCCAATGTGGACGCCATGCGCGAAGGCACACAGCTTTTTCCCGGCAATCACGACTTTGCAGTCTATGCATGGGTCGAGGATGCAGACGGCACAGTTCATGCCCGGATGTTTGCCCCGTTGGACGGCATCCCCGAGGACCCAGCCACCGGGTCAGCTGCGGCCCCGCTGGCCGCGCTTCTCTGCGCGGATCGCGGACAAAACCAAAGCCTGACCATCCATCAGGGCTATGACATGGGCCGCCCATCGCAAATCCATCTGCAAGCAGGGCCGGGAAAAGTGACGGTCGCGGGATCGGCCGTGCGCATGATGTCAGGCAAGCTGATCCTTTAACCTTGCCGACGCGGCGACATCACTGCCTCAAGGATCAAACGCGCCGAGGGTTCGAAACTGGGCGCGAAAGCATGGCTGGCAAAGGCCTCGCGCATGTCGTCTGGCAGGCCTTGGGGGTCGCGCTGTGCTGAGATGTCGAACTGTGCCGCCCCCAGCATGGTCATCGTAATGGTACGGGCCAAAGGCTCGGCCTGATCAGGACCGACACCGGTAACGACCGCCAGATGTGCACCCCATTCGTGCCCCAGCGCAATCAGTCGGCGTTTGGCAGCAAACAGCGGCTCATCCGCCACGTTCGCCTCGATCACCGCGATCAGGCGCGCATATAGCGGCAGGAACAAAGGTGTGGTTTGCGCATTCAACGTCATAAGATGCGCCAATTGCGCGGCGCTGTCGCCGGGTCGAGCGCGATGCTTGAACTGCGTCACAACGGCGTCCATCGCTTCGATGAATAACAGCAGATACAACTCTTCCTTCGACCGCACATAAAGATACAGCGTTCCCTTGGCCAAGCCCGCCCGCTTCGCCAACGCGCCCATTGTTACACCGTCAAGGCCGACCTCATCGATCATGTCGCGGGCCGCTGACAGAATCATGGCCTGCCGCTCGGCTTTTTGGTCTTTGGACCGGGCGCGTTTCATACCGTGATCAACAGTCACCTTAGACACCTTCCTTCAGGTACTGACCGCCGGTCACTTGGCGATCCTGTGTATACTTAGAAAATACCGCGCGATAAGTCACCCCATTGCGCGGTGTCATCACCCCTTTGCCTGCCCGAATTTTCGCGGCATAAGGGGGCGGGCAATTCAGAACCGGGGGGCATATGTCAGGCGCATCCATTTTAAAACGTTGTGAAGATATGGGGCTGCGCATGACCGAGCAGCGCCGCGTAATTGCGCGTGTGCTGGAAGATGCCCATCACGACCACCCGGACGTTGAAGAACTGCACGCCCGCGCCGCCGCCGTCGACAGCCGAATTTCACTGGCGACAGTATATCGCACTGTAAAACTGTTCGAAGAGGCCGGCATTCTGGTCAAGAACGAGTTTGGTGATGGGCGCGCGCGCTATGAAAGCGCGGATCGGGACCATCATGACCACCTGATCGACTTAAGCACCGGCGAGGTGATCGAATTTCTGGATCCCGAAATTGAAGCACTTCAAGAAAAGATTGCCGCCAAATTGGGCTATGATCTGAAGGGGCACCGGCTGGAACTTTATGGTGTGCGCAAGAAAGACGGGTAAACACACACACCCATCACATCTTTTGATCTGACCCATCAGCGAAATCCCACTTGCCGCGATTTCGCAAATCGGGTTCTGTCGCCTGACTGCGCAGACGGGATTGGACATGCAAAACATACGCGGCATCGTTTTTGTGATTTTCTCGATGGCGGTCTTCGCCGGAGAAGATGCGTTCATCAAATCGATGTCGCACGGAATCCCCGTGTCCGAGGTTCTGATTTTTCTGGGCATCGGCGGGATGGTGTCCTTTGCCACCCTGACCTTTCTGAAGCGTGGCACGCTTGCGCCCTTGGTGCATCGTGACATGCGCTCGCCGCTTATGTTGTGGCGCAACGCCTCCGAGGCCGTCGCCGCCATGTTCTTCATCACCGCCTTGTCATTGGTGCCGCTGTCGACCGTCGCCGCCGTATTTCAGGCAACCCCGCTTGCAATCACCGCAGGGGCGGCGCTGTTTCTGGGCGAACATGTCGGCTGGCGTCGTTGGAGCGCCATTGGTGCTGGTTTTATCGGCGTTCTGGTCATCATTCGCCCCGGCAGCGATACGTTCCAACTGGCCGCCCTTCTGCCTTTGGGGGCCGTGATTACCATTGCCATACGGGATCTGCTGACCCGGCAGATGGACCCCTCGATTCCGTCGCTTAGCGTGGCCTTCTATGGCTTTGCAGCAGTCATCCCGGCTGGTCTTCTTTTGGCCCCGATCAACGATCCGTTTGTTATGCCGTCGGGCATCGAATGGGCGTATATGCTGGGCGCTGTGATCTGTGGCGTCTCGGGATATTACGCCATTGTTCAGGCGATGCGGATCGCCGAAACCTCGATCATCATGCCATTTCGCTATATGCGCCTGATCTTCTCGATGGCGCTTGGAATGTTGGTTTTCGCCGAACGTCCCGATTTCTGGACCTATGTCGGTGCCACCATCGTCATCGGCACAGGCGCTTACACGTTCTGGCGGGAACAAAAGACACGCGCGCGCTAACATTCCCCTGCCCTGTTGTCGTACCGCGCTGAACGCGCTAAAGACGCCCTAACTGAAGTTTTCTTCTTATTGGGAGCGCTAACATGAGCACCATCATCGATATTCTCGCCCGTGAAATTCTGGACAGCCGCGGCAACCCCACCGTCGAGGTGGACGTCATTTTGGAAGACGGCACCTTGGGCCGCGCCGCTGTGCCCTCGGGCGCATCGACCGGTGCCCACGAAGCCGTGGAAAAGCGTGACGGCGACAAGGCGCGCTACTTGGGCAAAGGCGTTCTGGCGGCTGTTGAAGCCGTGAATGGCGAGATTGCTGAATTGCTGATCGGCTTTGACGCAACCGAACAAGAAGCCATCGACGCCGCAATGTGCGAACTGGACGGCACCCCGAACAAAGCCCGTCTGGGTGCAAACGCCATTCTGGGCGTATCGCTGGCTGTGGCCAAAGCCGCCGCTGATGCCTCGGCCCTTCCGCTTTACCGTTATGTTGGTGGCGCATCGGCCCGCGTTCTGCCCGTTCCTATGATGAACATCATCAATGGCGGCGAGCACGCCGACAACCCGATCGACATTCAGGAATTCATGATCATGCCGGTGGCTGCGGAAAACATCCGCGAGGCCGTGCGCATGGGCGCAGAAGTGTTCCACACCCTGAAGAAAGAACTGACGGCCGCTGGCCTGTCGACTGGCATCGGAGACGAGGGCGGCTTTGCCCCCAACATCGCGTCGACCCGCGACGCGCTTGATTTCATCATGAGCTCGATCGAGAAAGCTGGCTACAAGCCCGGCGAAGACATCTATCTGGCGCTCGATTGCGCCGCGACCGAGTATTACAAAGACGGCAAATACGTTCTGTCGGGTGAAGGCAAATCGCTCACCTCGGAAGAGAACGCCGCCTATCTTGCAGCACTTTGCGACGACTATCCGATCATCTCGATCGAAGACGGTATGGACGAAGACGATTGGGACGGCTGGGTCGCGCTGACCAACGCCATCGGCGACAAGGTTCAGCTGGTGGGTGACGATCTGTTCGTGACCAACCCTGCCCGTCTGGCCATGGGCATCGAAAAGGGCGCTGCGAACTCGATGCTGGTGAAAGTGAACCAAATCGGATCGCTGTCGGAAACGCTTAAGGCCGTCGACATGGCCCACCGCGCACGCATGACCAACGTGATGTCCCACCGCTCGGGCGAGACCGAGGACGCCACCATCGCAGACCTTGCTGTTGCCACCAACTGCGGCCAGATCAAAACCGGCTCGCTGGCCCGTTCGGACCGGTTGGCGAAATACAACCAACTGATCCGTATCGAGGAAAGCCTGGGCGCGACCGCCGAATATGCAGGACGCTCGATCCTGAAGTAAGGCAACCACCACATATAAACATCAAGGTCGGGGGTCCCCCGGCCTTTTTTCGTTGTGCACGGTTATGATAACTCCACCAGCCCCGTCACCCCTGAACTAGGAATGGATGGCATCAAAGATGCGCAATATGTCACAGCTACCATCTCTGTGCTTGAACTAATACACCCATATTACCATGCTGCCTATGAAGCGCGAACAGAGGTAAAGACATGACACTTATCAAAAATATCGCACAGTACCTCGTCCGACGGGCCGAGCGTCGGGTCGGGGTTCAATTCGACTATGTCCATGCGATCGCTGACACCAGTATTGGCCTGCTGTCACGATACAACAGGTTGTTCGGCTTTCTGGATCCACGCAAGCACCTTCCACCCCACGCCTATCACGCCGCGCGCCTGCGAGGGGCGCTGGCCGCAGATTGCGGCACCTGCGTCGAGGCCGAGATCAATCTGGCCATTTCTGCCGGGTGCGAGGCTCCTTGGATCAAAGGGGTTTTGTCGGGTAATGGAGATGGGCCCATCGCGGATGTCATCGCATTGACAGATGCTGTGGTGCGGGACCGCACAGACCTGCCCGAAGCACGCGACGCAATCGCACGCGCATATGGGCAGGCCGGATTGATCGAGTTAACTTTTGCCATGAACGGTGCTGCTTTGCTGCCCGGTGTCAAACGTGCGATGGGCTATGCCACGGCCTGTGACCTGTCGATGATGAAGAAACTGGCATGACCCCTGATCAGATCATCGCTCACCTGAGTCTTACCCCGCATCCCGAGGGCGGGCATTATCGTCAAACCTGGGTGGATTCAGACAGCAACGGGCGCCCGACCGGAACGTGCATTTACTTTCTATTGAAAGAAGGAGAGCGCAGCCATTGGCACATGGTTGACGCAACCGAAATTTGGCTTTTCCACGCGGGCGCACCATTGGTCTTGTCGTTGTCGGAAACAGACGGGGGGCCCATAGCGGACCACATACTCGGTCCGGATTTTGCGGATGGGCAATCACCCCAGATCATCGTGCCCAAGCACCATTGGCAGGCGGCGCGCACGACCGGCGAATACACGCTGGTAAGCTGCATTGTCTCGCCGGGCTTTCAGTTCGAGGGCTTCACCCTTGCCCCGCCCGGCTTTGACATTGCGCGCAGTTGATTACGACCCGCCCAACAGCACCGCTGACACGGGCACCATCGCGACCGAGCTGATACGACTGCCGAGGCTCCATTCGACCAACGCACCAAGCGTCTGCGGAGCTGCGCGCCCCATCAGGATCACACCTACCTGCTGATCCGCCTTGAAGGCGGCATTGTCTAGAAACCGGCGGATCACGTCGTTGTTCTGCTTACCACCATCCAGTTCGCGAAAGACCAATCCAGCTGGCACTCCGATTTTCAGCGCATTTTTGTGGCCGGTATTTAGCCCCTCGGCCTGCGAGATCAGCCCATGCCCGGATGCGATCAGTATTTCCGAGATCTGACGCGACAGAGGCGCATTGGTCTGGAACCCGCTATTGGGGGGCATATAGACGGCAACTCCTTGATCCAGAACAGGTTGCTGGACCTGCAGATTCACCTCGGCATCCGTTGGCGTGGCCCCGGGCGGCAGATCCGCCTGAATAACAATCTCAGCCCCGGCCTGACGATAGAATTGAATAGCGGCATCCAAATCTGGCGCGTTCACATCTACGATGACACTGACCGGAAACGGAAACTGCGCAAGGCTGTCCAGCTGCGTGCGCTCGGGTCCCATATCGGCCAGAACAATCGCCATCAACGGCCGCCCTTCAATACCCGGCGCCGGGACGGCGTTACGTTCGATGGCCAAAGGCGAATCCGATAGATCCGGCAGGACAGCTTCCAACCCTGCGGCTGTAGTGTTCAGGCCCTGATCCTGTTCACCGTCGCCAATGCTGGGCAACCGGTTCTTCGTGACGTCGAGCGCTTTGTCTGCCAGAGGCCCAACCGACGTTCCCAACCCAGCGCGTAGGTCCGACGATACCTCGGGGTCAGTGACCGAAGGCAACGTTTGTGGCGTAGGTTCAGGCGTGACTTCAGCCAGCACATCTTCGTCCGGGGACGCCTCGGGCTGCGCATCCAAAACCGGAACCTCGGCAACCGGTGTATCTTCGGCGGGGATTTCCAGTTCGACAATCTCGGCTTCAACGGCAGGGATTTCGGCAGGAGTCGCCGGGATAATTGCATCGGCGACAATGGCCTCGTCCTTGATAACAGGAGCGATTTCAGGCTCTACCGCCACAGCGGGCTCTTCTGGGATCTGCACCTCTTCGATTGGCGCATCGGCAGCAACCTCACCCACCTCTACGACCGGCTCATCGACCTCAACAATCACATCCGGCTGAGCCTGAGCCACGTCATCGGCCATGGAAGCTTCGGCAGCGGTTTCGATCTCGGGTTCCGAGATTACTTCAGGCGCATCAGGCACAATCACATCGCCTGCATCTGATGCCTCTTCGCCCTCGGTCTCCGGCTGTTCAGCAGGCGTATCCAAGGTGTTCTCATCCACTGATGAATCAGCATCGACCGGCTCTGGAGCAGGCGCCTCAACGACAGGATCGGCCTCGACTTCCGGCTCTGCCGATTGCGCATCCACAGCAACATCATCATTTGGCGCCTGTGCAGTACCACCTTCGCTTTGAACCGGCGTATGCTCAGTTATTGGTTCAGTCACAACGGGGGCCGCATCCGTTTTCACAGGGGGCAACATCGGTGATACCAGCCCTATTCCAGCTGCCGACACCACACCGCCACAAATAACACCTGTCAGGAAGCCTTTTGCCATGGCTATTACCCCCAAATACTCGATTGATCCTGCGCCGCTCTTGACCCTCGGCGCTTGCTTGGATCATGTATAGCCGGACAGGGACATAACGTAACCCCTTCAGACACAACTTTGGCGAAAGGCCGCGACATGATCCTGCTGATCGATAACTATGACAGCTTTACCTACAACCTCGTCCATTACCTTGGCGAGCTTGGGGCCGATGTGGTCGTCCGCCGCAACGACGCGCTGGATGTGCAGGAAGCAATGGGAATGGGCGCCGACGGAATCGTGTTGTCCCCCGGCCCGTGTGACCCGGCTCAGGCAGGCATTTGCCTGCCTTTGACCATGGCTGCGGCCGAGGCTGGCGTCCCGCTTCTTGGCGTCTGCCTAGGTCATCAAACGATTGGCAAAGCATTCGGCGGTGATGTGATCCGCGCATCTGAAATCGTGCATGGCAAGATGGGCTCGGTCCGCCACGAAGGCAAAGGTGTCTTCGCAGGCCTGCCCTCGCCCCTTCAGGCAACGCGCTATCACTCGTTGGTGGTAGATCGCGCCACCCTGCCCGACTGTCTGGACATCACGGCAGAGCTGGACAATGGCTTGATCATGGGCCTGCGCCATAAGGAACTTGAGATCGAAGGCGTTCAGTTCCACCCCGAAAGCATCCGGTCTGAACACGGCCATGCGATGCTGGAAAACTTCCTGAAGAAGACAGTTCAGAAAAATGTGGGGGTGCCGGCATGAGCGACGCGATGAAACCTCTGATCTACGCCGCCACGGAAGGCCCGCTGTCACGCGCCCAAGCCGAGGCTGCGTTCGAGGAACTGTTTGAAGGTCGCGCCACCCCTGCCCAGATTGGCGCGCTTCTGGCCGCAATGCGGGCACGTGGGGAAAGCGTTGCCGAATATTCAGCCGCAGCTGCCGTCATGCGCGCAAAATGCGCCAAGGTGAACGCGCCGGAAGGGGCGATGGACATCGTGGGCACAGGCGGCGACGGGATGGGCACACTGAATATCTCGACCGCGACGGCCTTTGTTGTGGCGGGCGCAGGCGTCACGGTCGCCAAACACGGCAACCGTAATCTGTCGTCGAAATCCGGCGCAGCGGATGCGTTGACAGAAATGGGCGTGAACGTGATGGTCGGCGCGGATGTGGCCGAACGCGCCATCAACGAGGTCGGCATCGGCTTCATGATGGCCCCGATGCACCACCCCGCAATGAAACACGTCATGCCCGTCCGTCAGGAAATGGGCTGTAAGACCATCTTCAACATCCTCGGCCCGCTGACAAACCCCGCTGGTGCCAAACGTCAGTTGACTGGCGCCTTCGCGGCCGACCTGATCTTCCCGATGGCCGAGACCCTGCAAGCGCTGGGATCGGAAAAGGCGTGGCTGGTCCACGGTGCGGACGGGATGGACGAGATCTCGATCACCGGGGCGACCTCGGTCGCGGCGCTGGAAGGCGGCAAGATCCATGCCCGCGAGATCCACCCAGAAGATGCAGGGCTGCCCGTGCACCCTCTGGCGTCCATTCTGGGCGGAGAACCCGCAGAAAACGCCGTCGCATTCCGCGCCCTGCTCGACGGGGATGCCTCGGCTTATCGCGACGCGGTTCTGTTCAACGCCGCCGCGGCCTTGGTCGTGGCCGACAAGGTGAGTGACTTGAAATCTGGCGTCGAAATCGCTGCGGAAAGCATCGATAGTGGCGCTGCGAAAGCGAAGATCGAAGCATTGGCCGCGCTGACTTCGGCGACATAAGCACTATGGCCGGTCGCCAGACCGGTCACGCGCCGACCGCCCCCATGGGCGGCGCGTTTCGCGCCCTCGCGGTCGACTTCCACCAAGAAACAAGTTCCACTTCCATCCGCCCCCTGCTCGCGCTAGAACCAGCGCATGAGCACCGTTCTGGATAAAATCAAAGCCTACAAACTCGAACATGTGGCCGCGTGCAAAGCCGCCTGCCCCCTGTCCGAGGTCGAGGCCGCCGCCCGTGACGCAAGCCCCACCCGTGGCTTCGCGACTTCCCTAATGAAAGACGCCGAAAACGGCTATGGCATGATCGCTGAGGTCAAAAAAGCCAGCCCGTCCAAAGGCTTGATCCGCGAAGACTTTAACCCGCCCGAGATCGCAACCGCCTATGAGGCCGGCGGTGCATCTTGCCTGTCTGTCCTGACCGACGCACCGTCATTCCAAGGCGCAGACGAATTCCTTGTGGCTGCCCGCTCTGCCGTGTCGCTGCCCGCGCTGCGCAAGGATTTCATGTATGATACCTATCAGGTCGCCGAGGCGCGTGCCTTGGGCGCTGACTGCATCTTAATCATCATGGCTTCGGTTGAAGACTCGCAGGCGCAAGAGCTTGAAGATGCGGCTTTTTCCTGGGGCATGGATGTGCTGGTCGAGGTGCATGACGAGGAAGAGCTGGACCGCGCGACGATCCTGAAATCACCGCTTTTGGGCGTCAATAACCGCAACCTGAAGACCTTCGAGACCACACTGGACACCACCCGCCGCCTGTCAAAACTGGCCGGGAAGGAACGCCATCTGGTCTGCGAAAGTGGCCTGTTCACGCCGCAAGATCTGGCCGATATGGCCACACATGGTGCGCGGTCATTCCTGATTGGCGAAAGCCTGATGCGTCAGGATGATGTCGAGGCCGCAACCCGCGCCCTTCTGGCCAACCCGGTGCCCGCATGACGCCCCCCCCCTGACCCACTTCGACGCCGACGGACAGGCCCACATGGTCGATGTCTCGGGCAAGGCTGTGACGGATCGCGTCGCGCTGGCCGAAGGGTTTGTGCGCATGACGCCCCAGACACTCGCGCTGGTCACGTCAGGCACCGCCAAGAAAGGCGACGTTCTGGGCATTGCGCGTCTGGCGGGCATTATGGGGGCCAAGAAGACCTCGGACCTGATCCCACTGTGCCATCCGCTGCCAATCACCAAAGTTGCATTGGAACTTGAGCCGCAACCCGATCTGCCCGGTATACGCATCGCCGCAACTGTCAAAACCGGCGGGCAAACAGGCGTGGAAATGGAAGCGCTGACCGCTGTCTCAACCGCCTGCCTGACCGTCTATGACATGCTGAAAGCGGCCGAAAAGGGCATGGAAATCACGGGCATTCGCCTTCTGCGAAAAGAAGGCGGGAAATCGGGAACTTACGAGGCAGACTGATGATTACCGTGACCGAGGCTTTAGACGCGATTTTCAAGCTGGTCGGGCCTCTGGGCACCGAAAATGTCCGCTTGGCCGAGGCTGCCGGACGCGTGCTGGCAGCACCTGTCATCGCCACACGGATGCAGCCACCATTTGCCGCCTCTGCGATGGACGGCTACGCGCTGAACGGGGTCGAGGCTGATCCCGAAGCCATGTTCCGCGTCATCGGTGAAAGCGCAGCCGGTCATGGGTTTGACGGCCGCGTCGGCCCGGGTGAATGCGTGCGTATCTTCACCGGAGCGCCCCTTCCCGAGGGCACAAACCGTGTGATTATTCAGGAAGATACCGACCGCAAAGGCAACCTGATCACGCTGGCCCGTAAGCTGGACAAAGGCCCGCATGTGCGCCCGGCCGGGGCCGATTTCAAACCCGGCGACACGATCCCCGCCCCTCGCGTCCTGACACCTGCCGATCTGGCACTTGCTGCTGCGATGAACGTGCCCAACTTGACCGTCACCCGCAAACCCGTGGTGGCGCTTCTGGCCACTGGGGACGAACTGGTCATGCCCGGCGAGGCCCCCGGCCCGGATCAAATCATTGCCTCGAACAGCTTCGGTCTGAAAGCCCTGATCGACGCGAACGGAGGCCACGCCCGCATGCTGCCCATCGCACGCGACAATGCGGACAGTCTGCGCACGGCGTTCGAACTGGCAACAGATGCAGATCTGATCGTCACAATCGGCGGGGCTTCGGTCGGCGATCACGACATCGTTGCCGATGTTGCCGCCGAATTGGGCATGGATCAAAGCTTCTATAAGGTCCTGATGCGCCCCGGAAAGCCCTTGATGGCGGGACGGATGGGTGATGAAGCTATGATTGGGTTGCCGGGCAATCCCGTATCCTCGATGGTATGCGGCCACGTCTTTCTGATCCCTGCCCTGCGCGCCATGTTGGGACTTGGCGCCAGTGCCGCACCGCGCAAGACTGCGCGTTTGGCGCATGATGCAGCCCAGAATGGCCAGCGTGAACACTATATGCGCGCCCGAGTGGATGGCGATCAGATCACCATCTTTGACAGTCAGGACAGCGCGCTGCTGTCGGTATTGGCCCAAGCCAACGCACTTGCCATCCGCCCTGCGTCGGACCCTGCCCGCAGCGCCGGCGATGAAATCGCCTATCTTCAAATCTGACGGTGCATGCTTTGGCGGCTTCGGGCGCAACTGTTGACACAAATCAAGAACATGCGTAGAACATCCCTTGAACGCTCTGCTAAAAGAGCCACGGAAGAAGGCTGCATACGACAGGTCTGGCGGCTGACTTCCCCCAAGTGAACGAGGATGGAGGAACGCAGATGCTGACCCGCAAGCAGTTGGAACTTCTGGAATTTATCCACAAGCGGATGCAGAAGGACGGGGTATCCCCATCTTTTGACGAGATGAAAGAGGCGCTGGACCTTCGTTCGAAATCCGGCATTCACCGCCTGATCACCGCCTTGGAAGAACGTGGCTTTATCCGTCGTCTGGCGCACCGGGCCCGCGCGATCGAGATCGTCAAGCTGCCCGAAACCATGGACACTGGCGGGCGCGCAGGGTTTGAACCCCGCGTGGTCGAAGGCGGGCGTCCCGAAAGCACCCCCTCCAGTGCATTGCCATTGGAGGCGCTTGGCGTGAACGAACTGCCCCTTCTGGGCCGTATCGCCGCGGGTACTCCGATCGAAGCAATCACCGATGGTGCACAGCACGTATCAGTGCCTGGTGCGATGTTGGGGGCTGGTGGCCGCCACTATGCGCTTGAGGTTAAAGGGGATTCAATGGTCGACGCCGGGATCAACAATGGCGACGTTGTGGTGATCCGCGAAACCAACCAAGCCGATAATGGCGACATCGTCGTGGCACAGGTTGATGGGTATGAAGCGACCCTGAAACGTTTTCGCAAGAACGGCGACATGATTGCGCTTGAAGCTGCAAACCCTGCCTATGAGACCCGCCTTCTGCCGGAAGGTCAGGTGAAAGTGCAGGGCAAGCTGGTCGGGCTTATCCGCACGTATTGATCCCTATCACAGCCACAGAACGAAGAAAGCCCGGCCATTGTGCCGGGCTTTTTATGTCGCTTTACGCATTGGACCTTAACTGAGCTTAGACAATTGCGACTGAAGTTCGGTCAACTGTTTTTTGATCTTGTCCAATTCGTCCGTGTCACCAGATTTATCCGAGGCTTCATTCGCATCACTGTCCTGCCCCGGACCGGAAGATCCAGAAAAGCCACCCATCATGGCCTTCATAAAGGCCTCTTGCTGCGCCTGCATGGCTTCGAACCCGGGCATTTTCGCCATCGGATTGCCCATCGTGCCAAAGTTTTCCATCATCTGCGACTGACCATCGCGCAGCATTTCAAAGCTGGCCGCCAGAAACTGTGGAACGACGCTTTGGGCTTGCGTTGTGTAGGACCGAACCAGATCTGTCAGTACATCCACGGGCAAGACATTCTCGCCCCGGCTTTCATGTTCTGCAATGATTTGCAGCAGATACTGTCGCGTCAGATCATCACCCGATTTCAGGTCAATGATCTGCACCTCACGCCCATCGCGGATGAACCCCGCAATGTCGTCCAAGGTGACGTAATCGGACGTCTCCGTATTATAGAGCCGCCGACTTGCATATCGCTTGATCAGCAGCGCGTCCTGAGACTTGTTCATATTACCTCCCCGCAGATTTTCCTTTCTGCACTGCAAAAGCCTAACAGCGCCGGGCACAAAGGCAAGAGTTTTGCTCAAATTCAACACAACATGCCCAAACGGAAAAGGACGGGCCATTGACCCGTCCTTTCAGGAATTGCCGGGGGGAGGAAAGCTCCGGCAGAATTTCCTGCTTATTTGGCAGTTGCCTTCTTGGTGGCTTTCGACACTTCGTCGGTGGCTTTCTTGACGGCAGCCTGAGCTTCTTCGCCCAGTTCTTTGCCAGCAGCCATCATCAGTTCAACGGTTTCAGCCTGAACTTTTTTTGCAACTTCGGCAAAAGCAGCCATGTTCTCGGCGGCCAGCTCAGCCTGAGCCGAAGCGAAGTCGGTCATGGCTTTGGTGTAGTCAGCGGCGTCTTCTTTGGCAGCAGCAACGTCGCCCATTTTGGCCAAAGTTTCTTTGGTCCATTTGGTCGAGATCTCGGCCGATTTGTCAGCAGCTTGCAAAGCAACTTTGGTCATTTTCTCGCCCATAGCAGCTTGGTTTTTGAAAGCGTCTTGGGCAACCGACATGTCCACAGGGAAGTTGGCCATCATGTCCTGGAACATCTTGGTAAAATCTTGGGTCTTAGTCATCGTATTACTCCTAGAGTATCGGGAGCGCTGGGAGGATGCGCTGTTTTGTTTCTGCACCCAATATGGATGCTGCAGCGCAGCAATTCAAGCTTTTTCTGCACTGCAGCATGTAACACTTTTAAGTTGTTTGCTTCCAAACCCTTATGACCGCCTAATCGCGCGATTTTGCAATGACATATGTACCGGGCGCAGGCGCCAGCGACTTATGGGACGAATCACCGGGCTGGCGCGCATCCACCTTTTTGCCCGACTTTTTTGCCAGCCATTTGTCCCAACGCCCCCACCACGATCCCTCATGGAAGCTGGCAGCGGCATGCCAATCCTCGGGACTGTCAGGCCAGTCGTCGTTGGTATAGTGGCCGTATTTCTTCTTTGTCGGCGGGTTTACAATGCCCGCGATATGGCCGCTTTCAGACAGGATAAAGGTCTTGTCCTTGCCGGACATCTGCCGCATCCCAGCGTATGATGATTTCCACGCCGCGATATGGTCCGTCTCGCAGGCGATGGCGCAGATCGGCGTATCTACATCTGGCAGTGACAGCGTTTCGCCCAGCAACTCGAACCCATCTTCTGCGAATTCGTTGCCCACGCACAGCCCGCGCAAATACTCCACCGTCATTTTGGCAGGCAGATTGGTGCTGTCACCATTCCAATAGAGCAAATCAAATGCTGGTGGGGTCTTTCCCAACATGTAACTGTTGATCGCCGGACCATAGATCAGGTCATTCGGCCGCAAATAAGAAAAGGTGCGCGACATGAAGAAGCTATCCAAATAGCCGCGTTCCGTGACCTCTTCTTCAATTCCATCGACAAAATCGTCATCCAGAAACACGCCGACCTCGCCCTGATCCGAAAAATCGGTGAGCGTGGTAAAGAATGTGGCCGAGTTAATAGACTTGTCCCCACGCTTCTTCATCAATGCCAACGTCAGGGACAGCGTGGTGCCCGCGATGCAATAGCCAACCACGTTCACTTTCTGCTGGCCGGTGATGTCTTTCACCTCGCGGATCGCAGCCATATAGCCGTCTTCCACATAGTCCCCCAACCCCACATCGCGATAGGATTCATCTGGGTTCACCCAGCTGACGACAAACAGTGTATAGCCCTGATCGACGATCCATTTGATCAGACTGTTCTGTGCCTTCAGATCCATAATGTAGAATTTATTGATCCATGGTGGGAAAATGATCAGCGGCCGCGCGTGCACTTTTTCCGTGGTTGGGGCGTATTGAATCAACTCGATCATACGGTTGCGGAAGACCACCTCGCCCGGCGTGGTGGCGATGTTGCTACCCACCTCGAACGCGCTTTCATCTACGAGCTTTACCAGAAGTTCACCATCATTGGCTTCCAGATCCGACACGAGGTTTTCAAGCCCATCCACCAGCGACTGCCCGTTGGTTTCGATGGCGCGTTCCATCGCGTCGGGATTGGTGCCCAGAAAATTGGTCGGGCTCATCATGTCGATCATCTGCTGGGTAAAGAAATCCAGCCGCTTACGTTCCTCGGCATCCAGCCCCTCGACACCATCCATTGCCTCGGCCATTGCGCCCGATGTGATTTGATATTGCCGCTTCAGATAGTTGAAATAGGGATGGGTTTGCCAAAGGGGGTTGGTAAAGCGGCGATCCTTGGGGGAGTGATCTTCGGGCGCATTGAAATCGCCAGCCATCAGAGCAGACTGTGCTTCGACCGCGTGTTCCAGTGTCTTACCCCAAAAGGCCGCCTGCTGTTCGATCATTTTCGCGGGGTTCGCCATCATATCCGACCACATGGAACTGGCCGCTTTTAGATAAAATTCCTGCCCCGGCCCTTGCAGGCTGGATCGGACGGGTTTGCGGTGTGACATGATTTCGCCAAGGCGGGCAGACAACGCTTCTATCTTGGCGAGATTCGCGCCCAGTTCGCTTGCTTCCAGCGCCTCTGACGTCGAACTTTCCTTTTGATCTGTTGTCATGAAATGATTTCCCCCCTATCCTTTCGCTGTTGCAGCATATCAAAAACCGCATATGTTTATGACTATGCGAATGCAGAAACGAAAAAGCAAAGCCTAATTGAGGGGCAGCACATGCGTTACATGGCGACCTACGACCTGATGGAGACCATCCGAAACACGAATCAGTGGCTTGGTGCGACGGCGGCTGCGATGGGGTCTTACCCCGCAACATCCTTGTTCCCCAGCCCGATTTTCCAGATGATGGCCGCGTGGGGTGAAGTGACGGAACGCAGCTTTCACCGCATGATTGTAAAGCCCGACTGGGGCATTACCAGCGTGGTGGCCGAAGATGGCCGCGACCACATGGTTGAGATTGAAAAACTGGTTGAACGCCCCTTCGGTGACCTGATCAAATTCAATGTTCTAGGTCGCCCGGAAAAGGCCCGCCGCGTGATGCTGGTTGCGCCGATGTCAGGCCACTATGCAACCTTGCTGCGCTCTACCGTTGCAAGCCTTCTTCCCGACGCTGAAGTTTATGTGACCGACTGGCACAATGCCCGTGATATTCCGGTCAGCAAAGGCAAGTTCGACGTCGAGGATTACACCCTCTATCTTGTTGATTTCATGCGACACCTTGGTCCAGACGTCAACATCGTTGCGGTTTGCCAGCCTGCCCCGCTGACACTGGCTGCCACGGCCTATCTGGCCGAGATTGACCCCGAGGCGCAGCCCCAAACGATGACCCTTATCGGGGGCCCGATTGACCCAGATGCTGCGGCCACTGACGTGACCGACTTTGGCCACCGCGTAACGATGGGGCAACTGGAAGAGACAGCAATCCAGCGTGTTGGTTTCAAATATGCTGGCGCAGGCCGTTTGGTTTACCCTGGCCTTCTGCAACTCGCGGGTTTCATGTCGATGAATGCCGAAACGCACTCGAAAGCATTTGCCGACCAGGTAATGCGCGCCGCTAAGGGTGAAGCGTCGGACCATGACAAACACAACCGGTTCTATGACGAATATCTTGCCGTGATGGATATGACCGCCGAATTCTATCTGTCCACCGTCGAACGCATCTTCAAAAATGGCGAGATCGCGAAGAACCAATTTGTTGTCGATGGTCACAAGATCGATATTGGAAAGATCACAGATGTTGCGGTCAAAACCGTTGAAGGGTCCAACGATGACATCAGTGCGCCGGGCCAATGTGTCGCCGCACTGGACATGTTGACCGGCCTATCCGACGACAAAAAGGCCAGCCATCTTGAGGAAGGCGCAGGCCATTACGGGATTTTCGCGGGCAAAAGCTGGCGTAACAATATCCGCCCGCTTGTGTTGGAGTTCATTGATCAGAACGCTGGGCGGCATGCCGCCCAAGCCGCCAAGAAAAAAGCGTCCAAGAAGAAGCCAGTTAAGATCAAAGCGGTCAGCTAATACGAAAACCTTCGATACAAAAAGACGCGCCCGATGTGGCGCGTTTTTTTGTTCTTGGAAGGGGGGTGGACCATCGGGGTTAGGCGATGGCACGCTCTCGCAGCTGCAACGGCAATCCCATCCATGCGCGGAGACCGATATTCACATGTTCCGGCATTTCCAGTGTGGGCAGGTGGCCGGCCTCGGGCAGGATCACCAATTCGGCATCTTGGATAAGCTCTGACATGGTTTCATGCCGCTTAGGCGGGGTCAGCGTGTCATGCGCCCCACACATAACCATCGTTGGAATTTTCAATCGCTGAAGTGCGCGCTGCGCGTCTGACCGGCGCTGAAGTGCGCGGGCCTGCCGGACAAACAACTCTGGCCCCAAATCCCGCGCCATTTGATACACCAGATCCATGATCTCTGACCGTTGCTCGGTTGGGGCAAGGCAATTCGGTGAAAACGCATCTGCCATCGCTTCGTCCAGTCGACCGGCAATGGCGCGCACGATCTGAGGCTCACGCCAACCGGCCTGTGCGGGCGTATCTGACAGCGGAGTAGTCGAAATCAACGCCAGCCGGTTCACCCGATCAGGTGCACGTCGTGCCATCTCCATCGCGACGATGCCACCAAGGCTAAGCCCCGCCAGCGCAAAGCGTGTGGGCAATTGATCCAGCAACAGCGACGCCATCTCGCGCACAGTGTCGCCTTGCGTTGGAGCAGCCACGATCACGGTGTGATCGCGTGATAAATCATTGATTTGTGGGCCGAAAACCCGTGCATCGCACATCATTCCGGGGATCAGAACCAAGGGTTCCTTCATGCCTGCCTCGTCTGTTTTTTTATCTTCGTTGGCAGAACTGTGGTCGCTGACCCGAATGGGCGCAAGTTATAACCCGCGCGCCCAGTCCAGAATTTTGGCAACCGTGGGATCTGTGCCATCTGGGCTGACGATATCCCCGGCCAACACATGCGCGGAAGCGTCAAGGCCAGGTGCCGGCGTGACCACATGGCGATGCACGATCCCACCCCAATCAGCGGCGACCTTTTCCGTCGCCTTTGCCGATACAACCTGATCTTCCTTGGCATAGATAAACAGCGCGGGCACGTCCACGATCCCATAGCCCGAATTTTCCGCCACCTTCACCATCGCTGCCATCGGCATCAAGGCAGTGGTGGGATAGCTTTCGGTCCAGAACTGCGCTTGCGCGTCGTTCATCGGGGTAAACCCACGGGTCGCACCGGTTACAACAGGCACCCAGTAACGTGCTGCTGGGAAGGTTAAAAGCGGCGCGGCAGCGTGGTTGATCCCAAAATTGGGCGACATGAAGGTGATCCCCTTCACCCCTTCCGAGGCCGATTTGTCAAACATCCCCAGCGCTGCAATCGTCCCGCCGGTCGATGTCGCAACGATCAGCACCTCGTCCCCTAGGGCACGGCCGATTGCCATCGCTTCAGCAAAGTCGATCATCCAGTCATTGACAGTTGGGCCGTCCATCGCTTCGGCGCTTCGACCATGCCCGGCCAGACGTGCATTATAAAGGTTCGCCCCCAGCCCCTCGGCCACGCGGTGTTGGACGGGGCTGATTTCCTGATGGGTCGCCGAGAAACCGTGGATATAGACAACAGACAAAGGCGTCTTCCGCCCCACTTCACCCGCCCAGATGATCTGTTTCTCGGTGCCCTCGATCAGGTCATCAAACACGGCTTCCCGCCGTGCCAGATAGACTTCAGGATCCGGGCCGACGGCAGAGGCATCAAACTGAACCTCCAGATCAACTGGCTCGTACGGGCCGATGACAAACAGGGCTGCAACGACTGCGGATACGCCCATTGCGGCGCGCAACGCCCCCCTCATGCTGCACCTCGGGTCAGAACGACCTTCACCATTTTCTGGATCGTGCGCAGGCATTCATCATCCGAGAACCGATGATCCGCCCCTTTCACAAGAATCAGACGGATGTCATCGCCTTCGACATGCTCCAGCAATTTCACAGCCTGCGATGTCGGAACGGCGGTATCTTCGGTTCCTTGCAAAAAGCGCACCGGCATATCCAAGCGCAAAGGCGAGCGCAGCACCAGTTGATCGCGACCATCCTCGATCAAACGTTTGGTGATGATGTAATCCTCGTCATAGTCGGACGGGATCGACACGGCCCCTTCGCGTTCCAACTCAGCCTTCTGGTCATCCGTGAACCCGGCCCAATACCCGTCCTCGGTAAAGTCTGGCGCGGCGGCGATGGTGACAAGCCCCATGATCCGCTCTGGCCGCGCACGTGACAGCAAAAGCGACTGCCAGCCGCCCATCGAGCTGCCGACCACCAGAATTGGCCCCTCGATCAGTTTATCCATCACTTCCAGCGTGTCTTCGTGCCAGTCGCCAATAGAACCGTCGATGAAGTCCCCCGAACTGACACCGTGACCGGAATAGTCAAAGCGCACAAACGCCCGGCCCTGCTCTTTCGCCCATGCCTTAAGCGCGACGGCCTTGGTGCCTTCCATGTCCGATTTCAGGCCGGACAGGAACAAGATCGTCGGCCCCTGCCCTTCGGTCTTCACATAAGCAATGCGACGCCCCTGCGCCGTGTCCAGATATGCGGTCAATCCTCTATCCCTCTTAGTCGATACTATATGCCAAAACGCGCGAGATTTCTGTGAAGCTGCGCCCGCTTTCTTCGTGCCAAGTGTTGAATGCATCCTGAACTGCGGCCTTGGCGGCTTTTGATGTTGGGGCTTTATCGATCACGCCTTCCGCAACCAACCGTGCCACCACATCCCGTGTCATCATAAATCCATCGCGCCCCATCATGCGCAATGCATATGCGCCGGTATTTCCACCCAGCCGCGCGCCATTCGCTTTCAACCAATCCAAAAGCCCAAAATAGTCTTCTGCTGGCCATTCCCCGATCTTCCGTCCAAAACTGCCAGCCTCGGCGGCGACTGATTGAATGAAAACAGCGTTCTCTTGAATCGACCGAATTTTCGGCGCGCTGCGAATGACGCGGGTATCGCCAAGAAGCTGGTCAAACCAATCGTCAGACATCAATGCACAGCGACCAACATCAAAGCCGAAGAAAGCGTCTTCAATCCCGTCCCATTTGTTGACGATAACTTGCCAGGCCAACCCTGCTTGAAAAATTCCTTTAGCGAAACACGCCAGCCAGGCGCTGTCATCCAGCGCCGCCAACTCGTCTGCGGATTTCGGTGCGTCGATGTCGCCCAATACCGCCCCGAAAGAGCCTTTGCGCTCGACCGCCATCATGAGAATGTCGTCAAATTTTTGCATTGGATCCTCCTGCCCCGCATCTTGCCCCCGGCCTTCGTGAATGCAAGCCGATTTTCCAAAGGCAGGCGTTGACTTCGCAACGCATGCGCGTAAAAACACGCCCACACATAACCCGCAACCGGGCGTTCCGTGGGCGCCAAAACGACGAGGAGCTAGGCCAATGAGCCAGATTTCCCTTACATTCCCCGATGGCAATGCGCGCGCGTACGACGCAGGCGTCACCCCTGCCGACGTCGCTGCCAGCATTTCCAACTCGCTGGCCAAGAAGGCTATCTCCGCCACAGTAAATGGGTCCCACTGGGACCTGCAATGGCCGATCACTGATGATGCGGACATCGCGATCCACACGATGAAAGACGCCGATCAGGCACTGGAATTGATCCGCCACGACTTTGCCCACGTGATGGCACGTGCCGTGCAAGAGATCTGGCCGGACGTCAAAGTCACCATCGGCCCGGTCATCGACAATGGCTGGTATTATGACTTCGACCGGGAAGAACCGTTCACGCCCGAAGATCTGGGCGCGATCGAAGCCAAGATGAAAGAGATCATCAACAAGCGCGATCCGGTCACGACCGAAATCTGGGAACGTGACCGTGCGGTGAAATTCTACGAGGCCAACAACGAACCTTATAAGGTCGAGCTGATCGAAGCCATTCCGGGCGACGAGCCGCTGCGCATGTATTGGCATGGGCATTGGCAGGATCTCTGCCGTGGTCCGCACCTGCAGCACACGGGCCAACTGCCCGCTGACGCGTTCAAACTGATGAGCGTGGCAGGTGCCTATTGGCGTGGCGACAGCGACCGCGCGATGCTGCAGCGTATCTATGGCGTGGCCTTCCAGAACAAGGACGGGTTGAAGAAACACCTGCACATGTTGGAAGAGGCCGCCAAGCGCGACCACCGCAAGCTGGGCAAGGAAATGAACCTGTTCCACATGCAGGAAGAGGCCCCCGGTCAGGTGTTCTGGCACCCGAACGGCTGGACCATTTATACCGAGCTGCAGGACTATATGCGCCGCCAGCAACGCAAGGGCGGCTATGTCGAGGTGAACACCCCGCAAGTAGTAGACCGCAAACTGTGGATCGCGTCGGGTCACTGGGACAAGTATCAAGAAAACATGTTCATCGTTGAGGTGGACGAAGATCACGCACGCGAAAAGGCCGTGAACGCGCTGAAGCCTATGAACTGCCCCTGCCACGTACAGGTGTTCAATCAGGGTCTCAAATCCTATCGCGACCTGCCCTTGCGCATGGCCGAGTTCGGATCATGTGCGCGCTATGAACCGTCGGGGGCTCTGCACGGGATCATGCGGGTACGCGGGTTTACACAGGATGACGGGCACATCTTCTGTACCGAGGATCAGATCACCGACGAAACCGCACGTTTCATCGAATTCCTGTCCAAGGTCTATGCAGATCTGGGCTTCCACAACTGGACCATCAAGCTGTCGACCCGCCCGGAAAAGCGCATCGGTGAAGATGAAAGCTGGGACCGCGTGGAAAAGGCTCTTGGGGATGCCTGTAATGCAGCGGGCTATGAATATGAGATCCTTGAGGGTGAAGGGGCATTTTATGGACCGAAGCTTGAATTCACCCTGACCGATGCCATCGGCCGCGACTGGCAATGTGGCACGCTGCAGGTGGACCCCTTCCTGCCGGAACGTCTGGACGCGACCTATGTCGGCGAAGACGGCGCCAAGCACCGCCCGGTCATGTTGCACCGCGCGACGCTGGGTTCGTTCGAACGGTTTATCGGCATTCTGATCGAAGAACACGCAGGCAAGCTGCCCTTCTGGTTGGCTCCGCGTCAGGTGGTTGTGGCCTCGATCGTGTCGGATGCGGATGATTATGTGCACAAGGTCGTCGAGACCCTGAAAGCACAAGGCATCCGGGCAGAGGCCGACATCCGAAACGAGAAGATCAACTATAAGGTCCGCGAACACTCGGTCGGCAAAGTACCGGTCATTCTGGCTGTTGGCATGAACGAGGTCGAAGAGGGCACCGTGTCAATGCGTCGTCTGGGTGAAAAGCACTCGAAAGTGCTGCCACTGGACGAGGTTGCCACGGGTCTGGCCAAGGAAGCGACTGCTCCTGATCTGGCCTAAGCGCCCAACACCCAAACGAAAGCGCCCTTTGACCCGGTCAGAGGGCGCTTTTTTGTGTGATCCGCTGTTACAATGGCTCACGAAAGACGTGAGCCCCCCTGTGCTGCCCCCCAGAAAACTGTAACATTACAGAATTTCGCCCGGCTTTCCTTGAAAGATGTGATCGCCGAGGCGGAGAATTTCGTTACAATCCATCACACCACGCCATGGGATAACCTTACGGAAATCCAAGTTTTACTGACCCTGCGCAATTTTCCCATCCGACCGAAACCTCACGCCCACGTTATAATCTGCTCGCGCTGACATGACAGGACCGTGATCTACGTTTTCGTGAGTGGAGACGGCCCAGTTCCCCGCTTAGCTTTTCCTTACCGCCAAACGGTGGATCGAATTACAAACCCGAAAGGAAATACGATGTCGAAAAAAACTGTAGCCATCCTGGGCGCCGTCACCGCTGCTGTTGCTGCTAACGCTGCTCCTGCTTTTGCTGAAGACAACGAAAAGTGCTTCGGCGTTTCGCTGGCCGGCCAGAATGACTGTGCAGCTGGTCCCGGTACCACCTGCGCCGGCTCGTCGACCGTCGACTATCAGGGCAACGCATGGAAACTGGTTCCGGCTGGCACCTGCGAAACCATGGAAATCACCGATGCAGACGGCAAAAAGCACATGGGTTCGCTGGAAGCGACCGAAATGAACCTGCCCAGCTAATCCTCAAGGATAAGCTGAACAGTCCCAAGAACACTGCTTTGGCCAAATTCAATTGGCCAAAGCACACTTAAGACATGAACACGAAGGGCTTTGACATGCTGGATCAACGCAACAATACAACGCTTCCCGATGGCGCTGGCGTTGGATATAAACCGCAGCATTTCCAAGACCTTCTGCATGCACCCGGTGCCGTCACCTGGCTGGAAATTCACGCCGAGAACTATATGAGCGACGGTGGACGCCAGATCGCACAGCTTCGCCATCTGGCCGAGCACTTCCCGATCTCGGTTCATGGCGTGGGTGCTTCAATCGGTGGCGAAAGCCGGCTGGACCCAGAACATCTGGCCCGACTGAAAAAGCTGGTTGATTGGCTGAACCCGGCCAGTTTTTCAGAACATCTGGCATGGTCGACCCATGACAGCGCGTTTCTGAACGACCTGCTTCCCCTGCCCTATACAAACGAGACGCTGACCCGCGTCACCTCGCATATTAACGAGGTACAGGATCTGCTGGGCCGCAAGATGCTTTTGGAAAACCCGTCCTCATATCTGGCCTTTTCCGAGTCCACGTGGTCCGAACCTGACTTCATCCGCGAGGTTGCCCGCCGCACCGGGTGTGGCCTGCTTCTGGACGTGAATAACGTGTTCATCTCGGCCACCAATCTCGAATTCAAGGCGCTGGACTATCTGGATGCCTACCCGTTGGAACTGGTCGAGGAAATCCACCTTGCCGGACATGACGAAGACGCAGACGAGCTGGGCCGCAAGCTGTTGATCGACAGCCATGGCAAACCGGTGGACGAGCCTGTCTGGGCCCTGTTTGACCACGTCATCGCCCGCACTGGCGCGCGCCCGGCCCTGATCGAATGGGATAATGACGTGCCAGAATGGGACGAGTTGGAAAACGAAGCAGCCCGTGCCATCGCACAGATGGAGCACGTCATCGCAGATCAAGCCCAACGGGTGTCAGCATGACCCAAAGCTCGCTCATCAAGACACCATCGCGCACGACCGTCTCGCAAAGCGCGTTCCGCACCGCGATCCTGAACGCGCAGGCCGACGTGCCCGAAGGGTTGGTCAATCCCGATGGCCAGCAGGCATCAAAACGCTTCTCGGTCTATCGCAACAATGTAGTGCACAGTCTGTCTGAAGCGATGCTGACCGGCTTCCCGGTTTTGGCCAAGCTGCTGGGTGACGAGTTCTTTCGCGAGATGGCGAAGGTCTATCTGCGGATCCATCCGCCAACATCGCAACTCATGATGCATTACGGCGCGGCCCTGCCCGGCTTTCTGGAAAGCTTCCCCGGTACGCTGCATTTGAAATACCTGCCCGATGTAGCCCGGTTAGAGCTTGCCCTGCGCCGCGCTTATCACGCGGGCGATGCAGATCCCATTGATCCGGCAGCTTTAACCGAACTGGATCAGCACGAGCTGATGGAGGCGCATCTGACCCTCGCCCCGGCCTGCGAAGTATTGCAAGCCAAATGGCCAGCCAAGTCGATCTGGGACTTCAATATGGCCGACGGCCCGCAACCCAATGTCGGCGCCGAGGATATTCTGATTTCGCGGATTGGGTTCGAACCGCGCACCTATCTGCTGCCCGACGGCGCGGCCGAATTCATCACGTCCCTTCTGAAGCGCCGCAGCTTCGGCACCTCGCTGGGGCTGGCCACGTCGAACACCCCGGATTTCGATTTGGCGGCCACGTTAACGATCTTGATCGCGGCACAGGCTATAACCGGCATAGACCGGAAATAATGAAGAAGGAAGGACATCACCATGCAAGCCTTGGTGCACATTCATAACCGGCTGGCCAGACTGGCTGATCGCGCGGCACCCGAAGCCCTGCCCCTGTTGGCGCGCTTTACATTCGCCGCGACGCTTCTGGGATATTTCTGGGCCTCGGCGTTGACCAAGGTTGGACCGGGTCTTTTCGGGATCTTCAAACCATCGCTGGGCGCTTATGCTCAGATCTTCCCCAAAGCGATGGAGGCCGCCAGCTATAACGTCGGCGATCTTAGCTTCTTTCACTGGGCGGTCGTCTTTGCAGGCACCGTGGCCGAGTTCGTCCTGCCGTTGTTGATCGTGATCGGGTTGTTCACCCGTCTGGCGTCGCTGGGAATGATCGGATTCGTTATCGTGCAAAGCCTAACAGACCTTTATGGGCATGGCGGTATCGAACATGCAGAAGCGCTGGGTGCGTGGTTCGACCGGATCCCTGACAGCCTTATTCTGGATCAACGCCTGCTCTGGGTGGTCATCCTGCTGATCCCCGTCCTGAAAGGTGCAGGTGCACTGTCTGTGGATCGTCTTATTAGACTTAAGTAACGAGTGTTCTGTTGCTAGTATGAAAGGGCGCCGGGGTGGGCGCCCTTTCTTTATTGTATGACTTATGCGTCCAGATCGTCAGGCAGCAACAGGTTTAGGACGATGGACAGGAAAGCTGCCGGCAACAGACCCGACGTCAGCAGGATCTGCCATGTCCGCCCCATATGCTGAAGCGCTTCAGGTACCAACTGAAGGCCAAGCCCCATCGACAGCGACACGGCGAAAATGACCATGTTGCGACGGTTCCATGTCACTTCAGACAGCATGTTCAAACCGGCTGCGGCCACCATGCCAAACATCACAATCACACCGCCACCCAGCACGTTGATTGGCACGGTCGCCACGATCGACCCGATCTTGGGCACCAGTCCACAAATAATCAGGAACAGTGCCCCGATGGTCACAACATGGCGGCTCATCATACCTGTCATGCTGATCAATCCGACATTCTGACTGAACGATGTATTGGGCAATCCGCCAAAGATGCCGGCAATCGCCGTGCCCAGACCGTCTGCATAGGTTGCACCCGAGACTTCCTGATCCGTAGCCTCTCGCCCTGCGCCACCTTTGGTGATGCCGGATGTGTCTCCGACAGTTTCGATGGCCGAAATCACGGCCATGAAGCACATGCCGATGATGATGGCACCATTAAAATCCATGCCCCATTTGAAGGGCATTGGCATGGCGAACCAAGACGCGCCTCCGACATTTCCGAAGTTAACCTGCCCCATCATAAGGGCAACGACGTAGCCCGCGATCAAGCCAATCAACACCGCAGCGACAGCCATGAAACCGCGGGTGAAGAACTTGATTGCCAGGGTGACAATGATCACAACCAGCGCCGGGATCCACATGGCAAGGCTGCCAAATTCAGGCTTACCCATCAAAGGTACGCCGCCCGCTGCATACTGAATGCCAACCTTCACAAGGGACAAACCGATCATCAACACGATCAGTCCCGTGACCAATGGCGGCAAAGCGAAGCGGATCTTACCGATCACCGCGCCCAGCAAAAAGTGGAACACGCCACCGATCATCACACCGGTCATCAATCCGGCCATTCCGGCCACGCCCTGCCCGGCCACTGCCGGGATCATCACGGGCAGAAAAGCAAAGCTCGTTCCCTGCACAATGGGCAAACGCGCGCCCACGGGGCCCATGCCAATTGTCTGGAACAACGTTGCAATACCTGCAAACAACATCGACATTTGGATCATATACAGCATGACCGGAAAATCTGGCGAGTTTGATCCAAAGCCAAAACCCGCCGCCCCTGCGACGATGATGGCCGGTGTCACATTCGAGGCAAACATCGCCAGAACATGTTGAATACCAAGCGGAACCGCCTGTCCCAATGGGGGCATATAGTTGGGGTCCCGCAGGGCCTCTGCGTTACTTATATCTGTCATTTCACTTCCCTGTTCGCTGGGGCTTTGCCCGTTTCTTCGAGCGGGTTTTCCGCTTCTTTTATGAAAGTGAGACTGGCCGGGATCGCCGCGTATTGCAAATTCTGATCACGCAGACGCAGAAAGCGCTGCGCTGCACGGCAGCAAAAAAGCGCCCATAGGATGTACCCATAGACGCTTTTTCAACTCACTTCTATCGATAGAGTTAGTGTGGGTCGGGCCGAAGGGCAGCCAATGCCAAGATGCCACCTAGCGCGGCCAACGCGATCGGGAACATGGTGAAGACACCATACCCAAATGCAAAATACATCCCAGCTGCCGAGGCAAGCATCAGCCCGCCGCCGATCTGTGCAACAGACCGTGCCATCGCGCCTCCTGCCAGCGCCAACAACGGCGCGATCAAGGCAAACGCGCGTATGCGACCGGGGTTCTCGACCTGCTCAGCCAGATCCGGAACCTCGCCAAACCGGTCGATCACTTCCGTATACCCATATCCAAAAAATCCGACGATCATGCCCAGCACACCTGCAATCACACCCAAAACCAACGCGGCATTACGCATCATATATCTCCTGTTCTTTCATCCCAGATAAGGGATCACACGTCGTTCTCCAACCACTTCGCTTGCGTTTTTGCATCCCACCCCAACGTCAACTGGCCATCAGCCTCGATCACAGGGCGCTTCATCAATGTGGGATGCGCCGCCAACAAAGCCACCGGGTCGGCGGCACGGCCGTCTTCAGACAACCCGCGCCACGTGGTCGAGCGCTTATTCACCAGTGCATCGCCGAACGCATCGAAAAACCGGCTAAGATCGTCGCCTGCAACCCCATCGGCACGTACGTCGACATAGTCCAGATCACGCCCGGCATCCCCCAACGCCTTCACCGCCTTGCGGCAGGTATCACAATTCTTCAACCCCCAGATGCGCATCTTCACCTCTGTCATACTCCTGTCACGCGACACCCTGATGGTGCCAGTTGCGTCATTTATGACCTCATAAGGCGTGAAACGAAAGGATGCAGAGTTCCGCTGCAAACAAGGCGCTTCCAAGGTTTTTCTTGCATTTCGCCGCCCCACGGCCCATGTCAAAGGGGTAAGACAGAACTATCTACCGCCTCCTTTCATGCAGTCGGACGATACCTGATTGCGAACGAAGGCCCGCAAAGTGCAGGGCTACATTAAGGAGAAGCGGACATGTCCGATAAACAAACCGGAACCGTGAAATGGTTCAACACCACCAAAGGCTATGGCTTCATCGCACCCGACAATGGCGGCAAAGACGTGTTTGTGCACATCTCGGCTGTTGAGCGTTCGGGCCTGACCGGTCTGGCCGACAACACCAAAGTGGCTTACGAGCTGCAAGAAGGCCGTGACGGTCGCCAGTCGGCGATTGATCTTGAGGTTCAGGGCTAATTAGAAGCAAACCCTGATACGATCATAAGCGTATTCACCGACCATTCGAGGCAGCGATTGCCCGTAATCGCGTTCGAATGAGAGTGGAATGCTGCAGATCGGATTTGCTTTGAGCCTACCGTTTAAAGTTGCGAAACCCCGCTGCGATTGCTGCGGGGTTTTTCTTTGGGGAGTGTGAGACACCCTCGCGCGACATCTACAAAGGGCGGCGCCTGACCCTAGGTGGGTGCGAAGCGCCCTGTCACGCCGGAGGCGTGCCTCTGGCACGACGGGGAGGGTCGGGCGCTGCCCGTGCGTGGCACGGGCACAATCGAGAAACATCCGCTTTCACATGTCGGAACAAACCCTTTTTGCCCCAGACATCATCAACATTGACCTCAGGTTGATTCCACATTTCTATGCTCCCAGATTTCCAAAGCAGGAGCATTCAGATTGACATTAGATACCGAAGATCGGATCGGCCTTCTTGAGAAAGAGGTGTCGCGCTTAAATGAGGTCGAGCCCAAAGCCCTTAAATACTTTCAGGCCGCGGTTAGCTTAGCAATGGCAACGTCAGCAGTCATTATCACTATCAACTTCTTTGACGGTAACAACGCAGACAGGGAACTGGAGCGACTTAGGGAAGAAATTAGCTTCATGCGAATGGAAGTCGAGCGAGCAAAAGGGCACTCACTGCCGACACATGTGCAGCTCGAACAACCAACTGGTTATGAAACTGAAGAAAAATACCCTCTGCGTGTGTCTGTGCATTACGACAATCATGAAATCGATGGCAGTCACGAAACTAAGTACACAGTCAGAGCAACGCTCTATCTAGGCTTGGTTTCTGCAGAAACCACTATATTGCGAGGGTTTCAGTACCAGTTGAGCGGGAAGCTCGCAGAGTTTTCAGAAGGGCGAATGCATCCAGGCTTTCGCGACATTCTGACAAAGAATGCAAACAAGCCCAGCGATGATCAAACGGATGAAGATAAATATCTGTCGCGTATGAATAGCGCAGGTTACTCTGCTACAGGGGGCGAAGAAAATCAGCGCACATTGGTCAAAGACACGAAAACTCATAGATCTATTAGCACAGACCAATCTCAGCTAACATGCGATGAAGCACTTGAACTCCAAGAAACCTTAGTCCGTGAAATTAATGCAGAGACTGGCATCAAGCAAAAGATTAGACTAGTTTTGGACTCAGGTCCCGCCCCCCGGAAACACGAAATTTCAATCAAAGCAACCGTGGACAAAGCCAACTGGATTGAGCGGCTAGGGTGCCCGGAAAAAAACAACTGAAGCGAATTCTGTTAGAACTTCTCTTTACCTATTAGCTTTGTGCAAGACACGAAATTCATCAAGTGAATTGCCAGATTGCAGAGCCAACGTGAAATCAGCACCGCATTGAAGGAAGGTACAAACATGTCGGCGACGTGGCAAAAACATAGCCACGTCGTCTAGCAGGTACTGCATCACCCCTTCAACTCCGCTTCAAACTCGCGCCATTCGCCCTTCGACATGCCCGAGTTCTCCTGCGTGACCTCTTCGCCCTTCAGCATCCGGCGGACGCAATCCATTGCACGGCCGGAGAGGTTGGCGCCGCCAAGGCGGTAGTCCTCGAACGCGCCGTATGCGGCGGGGACCCAGTCGGCGACGACTTTGCAGATCGCGTCCGCATAGACGCGGATTTCGTATTGGGCATGGTGGTCGGCGCGCAGGCGCAGGAAGTGGAACAGGTTGTGCAAGTCCACCTTCCAGTACCATTGGGTATAGATGTTGGCGGGCAGGTTCATCCGCGCCAGTTCGCGGGCCAGACCGTCCTGCCCGTCATCTGAAATCATTTCTTCATAGTGATCATAGGCGCGGTTGCTGTCGGCCTTCAGAATCTCCAGAACCCGCGCAGCTTCCTCGCCTTGAAGCGCGGCACCCCGGCCTTGGTTGTTCACCACCGATTGCGCGGCGACATGTTCGGGGGCCGGGATATAGAACTCGCGGTCAAGGATCGAATAGCGCGCCGAGTATTCGTTCACATTCGCGGTCCGGTGACGGATCCACTGGCGGGCCACGAAGACGGGCAGTTTGACGTGCAGCTTGATCTCGCACATCTCGAACGGGGTCGAGTGCCAGTGGCGCATCAGATACCGGATCAGCCCTTCGTCATTCTGCACCGATTTGGTGCCCTTGCCGTAAGACACCCGCGCGGCCTGACAGATCGCGGCGTCGTCGCCCATATAGTCGATCACCCGGACAAACCCGTGATCCAGCACCTCATGCGCGGTATACAGGTGTTTTTCCATCCCCTCGCTGACCACACGGCGGGTCTGGGCGCTTTGGGCGCGTTGCTCTTCGATTTCCTGGATCTGCTCGGGGCTTAATGACATTGCGAATCTTCCCTTGGTTGCCTGCCCCGCCACTATATCTAGGTGTCGCCCGTCAAAAAACACCGATATGCCGCAAGGGCAATCATTCTGCTTTTCAGACAGGCTGCGCCTGATATGGTAGCGCCAACACACACATTTTACAGGGACGCCAATGACACTACGCTATCTGCACACGATGGTCCGGGTGAAGGATCTTGAGGCCAGCATGAAGTTCTATGAGCTTCTGGGGCTTGAGAAAACCCGGCAACATGATTCCGAAGAAGGTCGCTTTTCGCTGATCTTTATGGCCCCTCCCGGCCAGCCCGACTGCCCGGTCGAACTGACATATAACTGGGATGGCGACGACGAGCTGCCGTCGGACAGTCGGCATTTTGGGCACTTGGCCTATGAGGTCGACGATATTTACGCCATGTGCCAGCACCTTCAGGACAACGGTGTTGTAATTAACCGCCCGCCGCGTGATGGCCGCATGGCCTTCGTTCGATCGCCTGACAATGTCTCGGTCGAGCTGCTTCAGGCTGGCGGATCTTTGGCACCACAAGAGCCGTGGGCCAGCATGGGCAACACCGGTCACTGGTGATGTCCGTCTGGGGCGCAATTGGTCGGGTGGTGATGCGCAGTTTTACACGCGCATCACTTATCGCCATGGCAGCCCCGCATATCGCTTTTTCTCAACCCCAGTGCAGGCAGGCGCTTGCGCTGGGGTTGGACGTTTCAGGATCGGTAGATCTGCAAGAATACCGGTTGCAGTTGGATGGTGTGGCCGCAGCGCTGCAAAGCCCGAAAGTCGTGGAAAAACTGTTGGCGTCAAAGGACACCTTCATTGAACTCAGCGTGTATGAATGGAGCGGCCCAGGGCATCAGCGCTTGTTACAGGGGTGGACAGCTGTGACATCACGCGAGGTGATCACCGATATCGCCAATACATTGCGTGGCGTTGAACGCATCCCGGTGGATCCCTCGACAGGTTTGGGGCGGGCAATGCTCTATGGCGCAGATGCTTTAGCACAACGCCCCGATTGCTGGTCCCACAGTTTGGATCTGTCCGGAGACGGGCAATCAAATTCCGGAATCCACCCGCAGGACGCACGCATCGACCCGGCGCTGGACAATGTTGTGGTGAATGCGCTGGTCGTGGGGGCCAATGTCCCAGGACGCGATCTGACCGCCTATTTCGAGGCATATGTCCTGCATGGGATTGGAAGCTTCACCATGCAGGCCAGCAACTTCAAGGAATTCGAAACCGCTATGATCAAGAAACTGCTGCGCGAAATGCAGGGTATCGTGGTGTCATACGCCCCGCCACCGGCAGATCAATAGATATAGCGGATTTGATCCGTCCAATACCGTTCAACGCGTTTCAATGCGGTGTTGATATCGTTGATCCCGTCAGAAGACAGTACATCGCGCGATTGCAGCCCGTCTGCGTGACGTTCAAACAGTCCCGCCACCGTGTCGCGAATCGAGCGGCCTTTTTCTGTAAGCCGGACCCGAACAGACCG
Organism: Aliiroseovarius halocynthiae; assembly: GCF_007004645.1. Classification (GTDB taxonomy): domain Bacteria; phylum Pseudomonadota; class Alphaproteobacteria; order Rhodobacterales; family Rhodobacteraceae; genus Aliiroseovarius; species Aliiroseovarius halocynthiae. The sequence goes on from NZ_ML660019.1 coordinate 1,755,064, forward strand.
CCGGTCAATCTCGCAGCGTTGATGGTGCATATAGCCCATTTCAACCAGCTTTTTCAGATTATAGGACACGTTCGAGCCCTGATAGTATCCGCGGCTTTTAAGCTCGCCCGCGGTCACCTCGTTGTCGCCGATATTGAACAGAAGCAACGCCTGTACCGCGTTCACTTCCAACACACCGACGCGTTCAAATTCATCCTTGATCACATCCAGAAGCAGCCTGTGCAAACGTTCGACCAACGCCAGAGCTTCAAGATATTGCACGACGAAGCCGTGATTGACCGATTGCCCAATGGGGGAATGCATACTCATTCGTCTCTCCGAACCATTAATGGAACGAACTTAGAGGCCGAAAGAAGAACATTCGGTTAAATATGTTGATAGTCCGCCGCGAAGATCGGAACAATTTTCAGAAAACAGCCTGATGTTCAGCGCGCTTGCATGTGCTCGGCAATCCGCGCAACCAGGTCTGACAGTCCGGCAGGTGCGTCCTGCTGGCCAGACACCCATTGATACAAATCCTGATCGTTCTCACCAAGAAGCGCCTCGTACAAGTCCAGTTCGTCTGTGCGCATCCCGTCAAGATGATCATCGGCATATCGCGACAGGATAATGTCCATTTCCTTGATCCCGCGCCGCATCGAACGCATCGCCAATCGTTTCACACGATGTTCGTGGGTTTCGCCCTCGCGGGCGCCGGGTGTTTCTTTCAACTGATCAAGGTGAATGCCGCTCATCTTTTATCCTTCCAACCGCTTGCGCAGGCGTTTCTCCAAGCGGCCCAACTGATCCGCCGAACGGTTCATCTGCATTTTGATATCGCGGATTTCAAGCAGAAGATCGCGCACTTCCGGGGCATCGGCTCCATTCTGCGACGGCTCTTCAACCCCTTCCCCTTCGCCAGTCAAAAGCCAACGCATCGACACGTTCAGGACGCCCGACACCATCTGCAGTTTATTGGCGCGTGGTTCGGAAAGATCTTCTTCCCATCCACGCAATGTCTTCAGCTTGATACCCAGCCGTTTTGCCAAAGCGGATTGCGACATACTTTCGGCTTCGCGCGCGGCAGCAAGGCGATCCCCGAAGGTCGCGGCATCCTCGGAATACCAATCACCGTTTGTTGCTGTCTGTTCCATGCCTGTCTCTCCTCATACAATGTCGATACGTGGCACCTGTTGATGCTTGATCAGCCTCGCGGCGCACCCTAGAAGAAATGCGATGAACATACAAACCGAGGCCGCCATGTCTTTCCTCTCCGCGACACTTGACCGCGTAAAACCCTCTCCGACCATCGCTGTTTCCACCTTGGCGGCCGAGTTGAAAGCCGCTGGGCGGGACGTGATCGGCCTTGGCGCCGGCGAACCGGATTTCGACACGCCCGATCACATCAAAGCCGCCGCGAAAGCCGCAATTGATGCGGGCAAGACGAAGTACACGGCACCGGATGGGATGCCCGAACTGAAGCAGGCCATCTGCGACAAGTTCAAACGCGAAAACGGGTTGGTGTACACGCCCGCTCAGGTCTCGGTTGGGACGGGCGGCAAGCAGATCCTGTATAACGCACTGATGGCCACGCTGAACCCGGGGGACGAGGTGATCATCCCGGCCCCTTATTGGGTCAGCTATCCCGATATGGTTCTGTTGGCCGGTGGCGAACCGGTTGTGGTCGAGTGCCCCATTGAAACCGGCTTCCGCATGACGCCCGAACAGCTTGAGGCTGCGATCACCCCCAAGACCAAATGGCTGATCTTCAACTCGCCCTCAAACCCAACCGGCGCGGGCTATACGCGCGAGCAGTTGAAAGCTTTGACCGACGTGTTGATGCGCCACCCGCATGTCTGGGTGATGACGGATGATATGTATGAACATCTTGCCTATGGCGATTTCGAGTTCTGCACCCCGACCGAGGTCGAGCCCGGCCTTTATGACCGCACGCTGACCTGCAACGGCGTGTCGAAAGCCTATGCCATGACCGGCTGGCGCATTGGTTATGCGGCTGGTCCGGTGGAACTGATCGCAGCCATGCGCAAGATCCAATCGCAATCGACATCGAACCCCTGTTCGGTCAGCCAATGGGCTGCTGTGGAAGCATTGAACGGAACGCAGGACTTCATCGCCGAGAACAACAAAATGTTCGTGCGCCGCCGTGATCTGGTGGTCGAGATGCTGAACGCAGCAATAGGCATTGACTGCCCGGTGCCCGATGGCGCGTTCTATGTCTACCCGTCAATCAAGGGCTGCATCGGCAAAACCACGGCGGGTGGCGTGAAGATCGATACGGACGAGGCATTCGCCAAGGCGCTTTTGGAAGAGAAAGGCGTGGCTGTGGTCTTCGGATCGGCCTTTGGCTTGTCGCCGAACTTCCGTGTCAGCTATGCCACGTCGGACGACGCCTTGAAAGAAGCCTGCACCCGCATTCAGGACTTCTGCGCCTCTTTGGTATAGAACGGCAGATAATTAGATTCGAAAGGCCTATTATGTCCGCTGCGCTTCCAGACTATTATTTCCGCATCCGCGAGAACGGCGCTTTTGTCTTTAAGGTGGACACGGAAAACCGGCAGCGCCGGATCGAGCTGGATCAGATTGCCGTTGTAAACGTCAAGAACGGCGAGGTGAAGCCAAGCGGCAATCACACGCTGTCAGACGAGGATACTGCGGCAATCACCGACTGGCTGGACAAGCGACAGGCGCAGCTACGGCAGCGTGATATTGACGATATCCTACGGACGGTCGATCACCTGAACCTGACCACCCACTGGGCACAAGCCCGCGCGTCGGATGAGGATCTGGAACAGGTGACTGATGCACTGCTTCTGGCAATGCATGACCTGCGCACGATGCTGGTCCGCAAAAAGGCAGATCGCCTGATCAAAGACTAGCAGGAACAGGCTAGCAAACATGCCCCACCTGCACCGGGGGTAAGGGGCGCCGCCCCTCGCCTCAAAGAGGCTCACCCCGGGATATTTTCAACAAGAAAATGCGGCGCGCCTGCCACCTTCGCCGAGATATCTTTTTCTTGTTCCAAATATCCTCGCCGAAGGCATGGAATTCGCCGCGCAACAGCGCGGCCAGCGGACACCTAAACGCGCCCACACCGGTCGATTGGTTCAGCCCGCTGAGTTGATCCGCGAGGATTGCATCCAAAACCGCCACGACATGAAAGCCCCAGCGCAGATTAGCCCCAATAGCAGCCCCCACCAGACCCCGATCGCACCAAAACCGAATGTGATCGCAAGAAGGTATGACGATCCCATGCCAACCACCCAATAGCTGAGGCTTGCGATGATCATCGGAACGCGGGTGTCCTGCACACCGCGAAGAAGCCCCATTGCGATGGCCTGCGCCCCATCAGCAAACTGGAACAAAGCCGCCACCACCAACAAGGATGTGCCAACGACCACGATCTGATCGCGCAGCGGTTCAGCCGGGTCCAGGAACAGCTGGATCAGCGGGGCCGGGAAAAACAGGAACAGAATGACCGTCAGCCCGCCAAACAATACGGAGGCCAAAGTCACAGCCAGCGCCCCGCGCCGAAGTCCGATTTCATCATGACGCCCCAGTGCGCGACCTGCACGCACCGTTGCCGTCATCGACAGACCCAGATGTACCATGAAGAACAGAGCTGTGATCTGCAGCGCGATCCCATGAGCGGCCAGCTCAAGTGTGCCTATGAGACCCACAACGATGGTAGAAGCCGAGAACATTCCCACTTCGGCAAGCGTCGTCATTCCGATTGGAATGCCTAGCTTCAACAGTGCCCACAACGCTTCCCAATCGGGCTTCCAAAGCCTTTGGAACAAAGCTTGTTCGGGGTTCAGGCGGGCTGCATAGATCGACAACACAAGACCTGCTGCGACCTGGATCGTGACGGATGCAATTGCTGCCCCTCGCACTCCAAGTTCAGGTGCACCCCAATTCCCGAAGATCAGCGCATAGTTGATAACACCGTTCATCACGGCGGCAACAACCGTAGCCCACAGAACAATTCTGGCATGCTCAAGCGCTGATAAATAGCTTCTCAGCGCCATAACAGCCAGCGCCGGGATCATTCCAAACCCGGCAATCCGCAGATAGCTTTGGGCAATATTGCTCAGCTCTGCATCCTGCCCCATTGCGCGAAGCACAGGCGCTGAAAACCACATCAACGGCAGAACGGTTATTGCAAAACCAAGCGAGATCCAAAGCGCCATGCGGGTCAGGCGGCGCACGCGAACGTCATCCCCAGCCTCGTGGGCTTCGGCAACCATCGGCATCAACGCAAAGGCAGGGCCCGATCCCATGATCAGGAAGATGAAGAAGAAAGTGCCCGCCAGTGTGACCGCGGCCAGTTCGTCAACCCCGTACCAGCCCAGCATAATCGTATCGGTGATCTGCACCGAAAACTGCGCCAATTGCGAGGCCACCAGAGGCGTGCCAAGCACCAATATCGCCCGCATGTGCTGGGGAAGAGTCATTACCTGTGTCATATCCCACCTCTATTCCTGGTGGTCGGGCGGGGCAAGCACAGACTGACGATGCTATCGCAGCATTGCCAGCAGAGCTTTGGACGGTGTTCCCGTCACGGCCAACCCACGCGCGCGCTGGAAGGCTTCGATGGCGGCGAAGGTTTTTTTGCCTAAAACGCCGTCCGCCTCTCCGGCGTCAAAACCCGCGCGTGTCAGTCCACGCTGCAAGGCCTTTCGATCCGCCAATGTCAGCCCATGTTCATCCGGTCCAAACGTGGCACGTAGTGCGGGTCGCCCTGCAAGGCGATCAGACAGATGGCCCACACCGATGATATATTTCTGCGCATTGTTATAGCGGCCAATGACCGAATAATTGTGATAGACTTCGAATACTGGGCCGCTATCCCCTGCGGGTTTGACCACACGACCACGACCCGAAGGCGCACGTCCCGTGATCTCGTCCCCCCATCGCTGCCCGCGTTTCCAACCAGATCTGCTGAGATAGGCTGCGGTCGAGGCCAGCGCATCCGTCGGATCATCCGACCAAATGTCGCGCTTGCCATCGCCCCGGAAATCCACCGCATATGCCAAATAAGATGTCGGGATGAATTGCGTATGCCCCATAGCGCCAGCCCAACTGCCGGTCATCCGGTCGGCTGAGACGTCACCACGCTCGAGGATCTTCAAGGCAGCCATCAACTGCCCCTCAAAGAACCGTCCGCGCCGACCATCATAGGCCAGCGTTGACAGGGCCGAGATCACCGGCACATCCCCGCGCCGCTCGCCATAACGGCTTTCTAGCCCCCAGACAGCGACGATCACCTCTTTCTCGACGCCGTATTTAGCTTCCAGCTGTTTCAGAAGGCTTGCATGTTTGCGCAGCATTGCGCGCCCTTTGTCGATCCGCGCATCTGAGGCGGCAATGGCAAGATAATCTTCGAAACTGCGAACAAATTCGGCTTGATTGCGGTCACGTTCGACGACGCCCGGCAGGAAGCCTACGCCTCGAAAAGCACGGGTGACAATGGACGCGCTGATCCCCTGGGCACGCGCACGTGCTTTGGCCCCTTCCACCCACGCATCAAACCCCGCATTTGGCACAGCCCGCATTGACGATCCAGCCGCCCGCGTCGGTGCCGCCACAGCCCCTGCGCCACCTGATTGACAGGCTGCCAAAGACAGTGCTGATAACCCGGCCAAAAGATAACGTCTGGAATAGTTCATAAAATCACCTGTACTGCTTAATCTCGTGCGGCCCATTGGGAATGCAGGCCCCTTTTGGCCCAGACTATCCCCCCTGTGTAAAAGTTTGAACGAAAAAGGGACGCCGAAGCGCCCCTAAGTCATTCTCTGCCGATGTTAATTATGCGCGGCGCTGATCGGGATGCAGGCTTGCCCCCAAAATATGCTCGGAATTATGGATCACCTGACTGGCGTGGCCCACAATCAACGGGTCGGGGGCACGAACGATGTCATGGTCCTTGTCGGGATAGTCTACGGTCGACAGGAAGTGACGCATGCATTCCAAACGCGCGCGTTTCTTGTCGTTCGACTTGATGATGGTCCACGGCGCATCGGCGGTGTGGGTGTAGAAGAACATTGCCTCTTTCGCTTCAGTATAGTCGTCCCATTTCGACAGCGATGCCAAATCGACCGGGCTCAGCTTCCAGCGCTTCAAAGGGTCATCCTTGCGGCTGTCGAAGCGGCGTTTCTGTTCTTCGCGCGTGACCGAGAACCAGTATTTGTACAGTCGAATACCGGACCGTGTCAGCATCCGCTCATATTCGGGCGTCTGGCGCATGAATTCCAGATACTCGGTCGGCGAACAAAACCCCATGACCCGCTCGACACCAGCGCGGTTGTACCACGAGCGGTCATAGAAAACCATTTCACCTTCGGTCGGCAGCTGGCTGATATAGCGTTGATAAAACCACTGGCCGCGTTCTTCATCGGTGGGCTTGTTCAAGGCCACCACACGGGCCTCGCGCGGGTTCAGATGCTCCATAAAGCGTTTGATCGTGCCGCCCTTCCCGGCCGCATCACGGCCTTCGAACAACAGAACGAACTTCTGACCCGTTTCACCAACCCAACGCTGCACCTTCAACAACTCAGCCTGCAAACGCGCCTTCTCGGCCTCGTATTCCTTGCGGCCCAGCTTGACATCATAGGGGTACTTGCCGTTTTCGAATGTCTCGCGGATTTTGTCAGCACTGACCTTGGGAAACGGCTTTGCCGCGGGCACTGGCTTGGCTTCTGGGGCTGCCTTTACCGCTGTTTTCGGCGCACTGGTACGGGTCTGTGTAACGCTCATTCGCATCTCTCCTTCTTTGTTTGCTTTGCCCTTAGCAGCAGCGCCAAACAGGTGCTTTGATCCGCATCAATAAATTCCCAGTTGACGGGTCAAATCGCGCGTAGAGAAAGGAAAAGACCCACCAAAAGGCAGGCCTTTCCAGCGCGGAACCGTGCGGAAGATTCAGTTCGGGCGATCCACCCGGATGGTCACATGAGCCGTGCCCCGCACGGGCTTGGGCCATTTCAACTGCGCCAGCTGGGCACTGCTGCCCTGATTGACCAAAACATGTGGATTGCTCCAGACTTGGGCGTTGGAGTTATCTCGCAGGTCGCCCTCGATCACGACTGAAGACACCGTACGCGCATTGCCACCGAAAGGAAGATAATCTGACGCATCCAAAGTCCATGTACTTGCGCCAGTATTCTGATTGAACTCCAACGTCACCGGAGAAATCGTACGTTGATCGATCCCTACAAAAACGTTGTCCTGAAAGGTAACATCCCGCGTTCCCCACCCATTCAACGTGCCATGAGTTGTCGATACGCTTTCGATCCGGTCAATCCGTCCGTTCAGCGTGCGAAAGGTATTGTTGCAGACATGGAAGCCCGACAGATAGTGCCCGGTACCAAAGGGCTTGATTACAATCCAGTTAAACCACGATGCCACGTCGTTGGCTGTAAAGATATTATCCGTGACCGTCATGCCGCCAAAGGCAAGTTCGACACCGAAATTCGGGCTGGCGTCGTGTTCGTTGTTCCACTCGATGAAACAGTTGTCGACATAGTTGCCTGTCACAACAGTCTTATTATTCTCAAGCGTGAAGACCAGACCTGCCACACGTGGTCCATCGGTCACTTCGTCCCCTTGAAACAGGTGATTTCCTTGGATGATGTGACCCGCACCATGAAGCACCATAGACGTGCCCATACGCTGAAACCGCGTATCGCGAATTTTCGTATCATTTGCGTTCACGTTCAACGCAACAGAAACCCGGTCTGTGGCAGGCATGCTTTGCTCTGCCGAGATAAACTGGCAGCGATCCACATGCAAATCCTGACATGCGCGCCCGGTCGAACTAATTCCGTGGTTTTTAGGTTTGATGAAGTGACAATCCTGAAACACCATATTTTCGCCATCACGTGCCAGCATGACCGCCGAGGCATGTGAATTGCACTGAAACTCAACCTCAATCAAGTTCATGCGCCGCAGCTCAGCGAATCCTCCGAAATCCAGCACATACTGGTGGCGCGTAAACGTATAGGTCTGGCTAGCCCCAGCCCCCCACAGCGGGCGGCTCAGTGTGATTTCTTCTGCACCAACGTCTACTGATTTTACATAAACTTCACGACCGACCCCATTGCCAGTCACGATCGCCCCAGGTCGAACAGCTGAAATGCCCACAACATTGGTCAATTTCATTGGATTGGCAGGATTATATTGTGCAGCAGATGTCGTGACATCATCATCCCACGCAGAGCCCCCAATAACATAGAATTGCCCGTTGCGGATTGCGCGGCGAATTAGGAAACTGTCTGCCGTAGAATATGCGCTCTGCATATCGATGGGCTCGGTTACGTCGATACGCCGACCACACATGTCCAGAACCTTGTGATCAGCATAATGCAACAGAGCTTGAAACGCTTTTCGGAAGCCCAAAAGCTCGCTACCGAATGCGTCGATGTAAGTGGGCAGATCAAAAGACCGTGTCAGCGACAAATAGACGTTGTCCGCCATCGTCATCGTACCCTCGAAGCGGATATCCGTATGCAGCGTCAGGTTTGCGCCGATGTGAAACACCCCATCGGGCACCAGAAGGGTACGCCCCCCCGAGGCAGCATCGGCGGCTTGGAACGCCGCGCGGTCATCTGTGACGCCATCACCAACCGCCCCAAAATCCCGCACATCTACCCAGTCCATCATGTCGCGCAGATACGCCCCGGTAACGTCTTCAACGATGATATCGTCAATGCGCACTGAAGCCCCGTTCGACCCCGTCATATCCAGCCCGATATGGGCATAGGCCACATCAGCACCCCAAACCATGTCGACGCTCGACCGGCTACCCGATCCGATGATCGCCGATACTTCGACCACTTCGCCATATGACGTCAGCGCGACATCGGATCCAGTTTCGACATATCCGGCTGCGTGGCCTCCACCTGACAGGCTGGGTCGCGCGGCGATGCGCACCGAAGGCAGCGGCCCCGAAATCGCCTTGACCCGCGCACGCACCCGTAAATAGCACCCCTGCTCGAACGGGGTTTGGCCCATATAGCGCAGGGTCTGCGTGTTCTGATCCTTGAACAGCTCTAGACAGCTGTCGAAATCCTGATCGGCCGGAACAATCGCCGCATTACCCGCCCCGTCATAGGTCAGAGTGCCGGGCGTGCCGTCCTCGCTTGACCAGACTGCCAGCCCATCCGCAAATTCAGGCGGCATGAACACCACCCCTTCGGTAATCGCCTTGTTCATAAGGTTCCCTTTCCGGTCGATATCCACGCAAAGCCCCGCGCAGACGCGACGAAGGCGCAGGTCGGGGCGAGAAACGCCAAAAGGGGTAAGTGGCTGGGGTTAATGGGCCATAAGACCGGCGTGCGTTGCGCCCACTGCCAAAGAAAAAACGGCGCCCAAAACGCTGGGCACCGTTAATAATTTCAAAGCCTTACAGGCCTTATTTCACCAGATCTCCGGCCAGAGCTGTGTCGATCAGAACCGCAGTCTCTTTTGCCCCATAAAGGGCTGCAAACCCACCAAACCGTGGGCCTTGGCTGGTGCCCAACAGCACCTCATACAATGCCTTGAACCAGTCGCGCAGGTTGTCGAACCCGTGCAACTTGCCCACCGCATAGACCACCGATTGCAGGAACTCATCCGAGCCGAAATCGACCTCGGGCAGCGGATCTTCATTGCCCATCATCTCATTCTTCTTCGCGATCAACGACAATGCCGCGTCGCCATCACGGAAACCATTGGCCAGTTCTTCAAGCGCGCCACGCTCTTGATCCGTGGGCAGGCGGAACTCTTTCGCGGGTTCCACGAAGTCCTTGTAGTAGGAAACAGCATAACCCGCTGCTGCATCCAGATCCGGGTGCGTCGAAGGGCTGGCATCGGGCGCATAGCGCTGAATGAAACCCCAAAGCTGCGCTTTGTCATCCGCATGTGCGACCGATGCCAGATTGAGCAGCATCGAGAACGGAACCACCATATTCGACACCGGCACGTCGCCGCCGTGGATATGCCACACCGGGTTGTTCAACTGCTGCTTCAGATCCTGCTTGTGATACGCATTCAGCTGCTGGTGATACTCGTCCATCGCCTTGGGGATCACATCGAAATGCATCCGTTTTGCGGTCTTGGGCTTCAGATACATGAAATAGGCCAAGCTCTCGGTCGACGCATAGGTCAGCCACTCGTCGATCGAAATCCCGTTGCCCGAGGTTTTCGAGATCTTCTGACCATTGGCATCCAAGAACAGCTCATAGGTGAAATGTTCTGGCGCACGGTGGCCCAGAATGCGGCAGATCTTGTCATAGATTGGCGTATTGGTGCTGTGATCCTTACCATACATCTCGAAATCGACTTCCAGCGCCGCCCAGCGCGCGCCAAAGTCCGGCTTCCACTGCAACTTCACATTGCCGCCGGTGACGGGCAGCGTCCACTCACGGCCGTCCTCGTCATCAAAGGTGATCGTGTGATCCTCGGCGTTCACCTCTTTCATCGGGACATACAGAACACGACCGGTCTCCGGGTGGATCGGCAGGAAGATCGAATAGGTCTGGCGACGCTCTTCTCGCAGAGATTTCAGCATCACCTCCATGATATCGCCATACTTCTCGACCGCACGCTTCAGCACCTCGTCAAACTGGCCCGAGCCATAGAATTCAGTTGCCGAGTAGAAGTCGTACTCAAACCCAAACGTGTCCAAGAACCGACGCAGCATGGCATTGTTATGATGGCCAAAGCTTTCATGGGTGCCGAACGGATCCGGCACGCTGGTCAGCGGCTTTTGCAAGTGGTCATGAAGGCTTTCCGAGTTCGGAACGTTGCCCGGCACCTTGCGCATCCCGTCCAGATCGTCCGAGAAGCAGACCAGCTTGGTCGGAATGTCCGAAATCACCTCGAAGGCCCGCTGGATCATCGTGGTGCGTGCGACTTCGCCAAAAGTGCCGATATGGGGCAGACCCGACGGGCCATAGCCCGTTTCAAACAGCACATATCCCTTCTCAGGCGCGCCCTTCTGATAGCGTTTCAGCACCCGGCGCGCTTCTTCAAAGGGCCAGGCTTTTGACGCCATCGCGGCGTCACGCATTTCAGGGCTGATCTGATCAGTCATCTGCTGTTTCCTTTATCACTCGGCGCATATCCGCGCCCTTTTGGGGCCTCGTGCCCCTAAGTCCCTCTCCCTATTGCCTAGGGGCATCGGGGTCAATATTCTGCACTGCAACGAATAGGAGCCCAACGTGCAAGACATTCCCCATTCCCTGACCCCACAAGACAGCCTGATTGCCGTGATGATGGCTGTGTCGGCGTCGGATGAACACATTACCTCGGCCGAGCTGTTGACCATCGAGCGGATCGTCAACCACCTGCCCGTCTTCGCCACCTATGACCCGGACCGTTTCAAAACCGTCTCGCAAACCGTGTTTGATCTTTTCGCGGTCGAAGACGGCTTGGACGCGCTGTTCGGGTTGGTCCGCGACAACCTGCCGGAAGATCTGTGGGAAACGGCCTATGCGCTGGCCTGCGATGTAGCCGCCGCTGATGGCGTACTGCAGGGACCCGAGCTGCGTATTCTGGAAGAGATCCGGTACGAGCTGAACATTGACCGCCTACACGCCGCAGCCATCGAACGCGGCGCACGGGCGCGGCACATGACGTTGTAAGCCGGATTGCCCGCCGGTTTTCGGCGGGCAGCATGCGCTCGACAGATCGAGACTCGATCAGCCGCGCCGGCCTGACAGTCGTCGTCGACAGGCAAGCTTCAGTCAAGCGGCTAGGTTCAGAAGGATCGCGCTTACCCACAGCCCCAGACCAAACACGCCATGTGTGATCACGCTTTTCAAGCGCATTTTCCAGGGATTGGGCAGTTTCGCGACGGCAATTCCCCAGCCAAACAAAGGCTGAAAGACCAGCCACGGCACCAGAACGGTCGCCAGCCCAAAGCTTAACCCTTGCCAGATCTGCGGCACTTTCACCGCAGACGGTCCAAACATCGCCAGAAAAGCCACTCCGAAAAGCGCCCCAAGCAAAATATGCGCACCCCATCCAAGCGGCGCCTCGAAGTGTGCAGTGTGCGCAGCGCGAATATCTTGATGTACAAATCCGACATCTGGAACCCTTGCGATCCAACGCCCTACCAAGCAATAAAACCCGTTGGTTGCACCCCAGCCTTGGCGCAAAACTGCGACCACATCCATGATTATCGTTGCACATAAGCCAAGGGTGCCTCCTGCGATCAGGGTCTCGACGAAACTCATAGGCTTTCCTTTCTTTGATGAATCCCGCACTATCCCTGCAACTTGAAGTCAGGTTTAAGTCAACATGTATGTTCTGGACATTGCCGAGGTCGCCGAGCGCAGCGGCCTAACCGCATCAACTCTGCGGTATTATGAAAAGCGGGGGCTCATCGCTTCCGACAGCCGCAATGGGCTGCGGCGTCAATATGATGACACTGTCTTGACCCAGCTCGCACTAATTAGATTGGGTCAAAAGGCAGGTTACTCTCTTGACGAAATCGCAGAGCTCTTTCGCCCTCGCGACGGCGTATTGAAGCTCAGCCCTTCTGAGCTACGCCGACAAGCTGACGACCTGCGCATGCAAGCAAAGGATTTGCACACGACAGCGGCCCTTTTGGATCATATTGCGGCCTGTACCGCGCCATCGCATCTGGAGTGTCCGCGCTTCCAAAACCTGCTTAAGGCCACGCATTCCGCGCGACCTTTGACATGAAAGTCTTTGATCGCCCGCTTGCGGCTACCAAGTCATCGCCTCGCCGACTATGCAACCGAATTGGACATGACATATCGGTGAACTGCACGCGATTGAAACGCGCCGTCACGCACACCATATCCAGCATCAACGCAGCACCCCCAGAGGTTTGAAGACCTCGACCTACTCATGCTGCTGAACGCATAACATTTAGGAAGATCCATGCTGCAAGATTTCAAGATTACCCAGCGCTGGCCTGCCACGCAGCCGGACGTCATCCAGCTCTATTCACTGCCCACGCCGAACGGTGTGAAAGTTTCAGCCATGTTGGAAGAAACTGGGCTGCCATACGAAGCGCATCGCGTCTCGATCATGGACGGCGATCAGTTCACACCCGAGTTCCTGTCGTTGAACCCCAACAATAAGATCCCCGCGATCATTGATCCCAACGGGCCAGACGGCAAACCACTCCCCTTGTGGGAGACCGGTGCCATTTTGATTTATCTGGCTGAAAAATCAGGTAAGTTTCTGCCCACCGACGCGGCGAAACGCGCGGAAGTCATTCAATGGCTGATGTGGCAGATGGGCGGTTTTGGCCCAATGCTGGGTCAGTTTGGCTTCTTCTATGCGTTTGGCGGGAAAGAGATCGAAGACAAGCGTCCCATGGAACGGTATCGCGACGAAGCCAAGCGCCTGCTGGGTGTGTTGGACAAGCGACTGGAAGGGCGCGAGGTTGTGGCCGGTGACGAATATTCGATCGCAGACATCGCCATTTGGCCCTGGGTCCGCGCGCTGTTCACCGCGTATAATGCCAGTGACGTCTTGGAGCTTGAAAGCTTCCCGAACGTGCTACGCTGGCACACGGCATGCGCGGATCGTCCAGCGTCAAAGATCGCAGTGGACATGCCACCGAAACCCTAAAGCTGCGGGCTTTTCTTAAACACCAAAGGGGCCACATGGCCCCTTTTTTACGTTCCGAACAGCACGGACCAGCGAGCGATCAGATCATGCTGCAAACGCCGTGATCGGCGGCTCCAAACACGTGCCCCTTTTGGCCGCTCGCGTGCGGCGCGTTGGATTGCAGCGCGGCGTTCCAAATCACCGGTAAAGATCGCGAAGGCCAGCTCGCGGCCGTTGGGTGCGGTGACGTACCCCGCCAAGGTCGACACGAAATTCAACGTGCCCGTCTTGGCACGGATCACATGATTGCCGCCGTTGGGCAGCAGCTCGGATTTCGGCGGGATGTTTTTCAGCAGCGGGGCAAGGGCTCCGTCCGGCCCCAAAGATATCAGCGCCTTGACCATATCCCGTGCCGTCACGATCGACTGATCACTTAGCCCGCTATGATCAACAAACCGCAGACGGTTGGTGCCCAGCACCTCATGCGCCCAGTCCGACATCATGGCTGCTGAGCCATCCAAATCCCGTGGCGCCCCACGCGACTTGACGCTTGCGGCAAGCCCGACCACCTCGGCCGTCAGGTTCGTCGAATACTTTAGCATTCCCTGCACAATATCCGAGGTTGGCACCGAAGAATGCGTGACCAACGTCATGCCCGCCGCTTCCCCCGATTGCATCTCGGGCCGTGGCAGTTTTACCCCCTGCCCACGTGCAAGTACCTGAAACACCTCGCCAGCATAGATGTCAGGGCGCCTCACCGGCAGCCACCGCGACCCGCCCTTGCCCAGCGCGGCCTGCGCCACGGTCCAGCTGTCCACGCCCGCCGCGTCCTGATACGTGAAGATGGGCGACTTGCGATCCACAACTTGCATGCGTGCAACTTTCACGGCTGGGCGCAATGTCTCGGATCGTGCGTCCATCGCCACGTTCCAGCTTTGTCCGTCGCGCTTCCATTCGAAATGGACCCGGTTGAAGTTCAAATTCAGCCCAGAGATCGAGGGGTTGTACCCCAAGTGATCTGGCTGACCTGAATCAATCACCCGCTGATACGGCAAATAGGTTCCGTTCACATAAAACCGTCCGGTGATGCCTTTCACGCCCTGCGCATGCAAATCCTTTGCCATCTGCGCCAGCGCATCCGTATCCAAAGTTGGATCGGCTCCACCCCGAAGGATCAGGTCCCCCTGCACCAGTCCACCCTGCACAGGACCAGTCGCAACCAAACGCGTTTGAAACACGTGATTTGCGCCCAATGTGTCAAGCGCATAGGCCGCCGTAACTGCTTTGGCCACGCTTGCCGGCGGCAAAGGAAGCACGGGGTTGCGCACCTCAAGCACCTCACCCGTGCGGGCGTCCGCCACCATAAACCCGATCTTCCCCCCCAGCGCAGTTGCCGACACCAAAGCATCGACCGAAGGAAGACTTTTCTTGGCATAATCCCAAGGTTTTGGTTCTGGAAAAAGCGAGGTCGCAGGTGCGTTTGACCATGCGGGCGTTGAAACGCCTGCTCCGAGTCCAACCAAAAATGCGCGTCGTGAAAAGGTCATCGTCATGGGGGCGAGTTAACCGTCTGGCCCCGGTGCAATCAAGTCAGAAACCCACCCACGGGCATGTTATTTCCGATCGGTCTACCAGTCCCCACGCGCGCGGATCTGGGAAGACGAGACATCCAGCATGGGCACATTCACCAAGGACCATGCAGGCGCGTGCGACATGCGCAATTTGCTGGCCTGTCGCCCCGGAATCTGAGCCAACCGAAATCTGCGTGCCGCATTGGACATTCTGGCCGCCCCGCGATCCCCTGGCCGGGCCAAGATGCCCACGGGAACGTTCGACATAATCCAATCCCAGCGCTCCCACCGATGGAAATCCGCCAAATTGTCGGCCCCCATCAGCCAAATGAATTGCACACCGGGATAAAGCGTGATCAGCCTCTCAAGCGTTTCAGCGGTATAGCGCGTGCCGGTATAGGCCTCGATCTGCGTGACCTTCACCCGCGGGTGCTGCATCACGTCGCGCGCATGATCCACGCGCTGCGCCAACGGTGCCGGCCCGTGTTCCTTCAATGGATTGCCGGGCGTCACCAGCCACCAGATCTGATCCAACCCGAACCGTTTCAGAGCTTCACGCGTGATGTGCACATGCCCTTCATGGGCGGGATCAAACGATCCCCCCAAAAGACCAATGACCTGACCGGGCCGCGCATATGGGAAGTTGTGACGCATCGTAGACAAGGGGGCTTAGTCTGTTTCCGACGACGCGGCCCACAGGTTCGCGGTCTCTTCATTGATACAGGCGTCGATCTCGACCAGTTCATCATCTGTGAAATCAAGACGCGCTACTGCGCCAGCACAATCCACGACCTGTTCGGGCCGTGAGGCACCGATCAGCGCCGAGGTGATCCCCCCCTCGCGCAGAACCCATGCAAGCGCCATCTGTGCCAAAGTCTGCCCGCGCCGTTCAGCAATCGCTGCCAGCGCGCGCAGGCTTTCAACGACGGTATCGGACACCAGATCACGCGCCAGAGACTTGCCTTGGCTGGCGCGACTATCCGCCGGAATACCCTTCAGATATTTCCCGGTCAGAAGCCCCTGCGCCAGCGGTGTAAAGGCAATGGATCCCACGCCCAGCTCGGACAGGGTATCTTTCAACCCGTCCCTCTCGACCCAACGGTTCAGCATATTATAGCTTGGCTGATGGATCAGGCAGGGCGTGCCCAGATCTTTCAAGATCGCCACAGCCTCGCGGGTGCGTTGACTGTTATAGCTTGAAATCCCCACATAAAGTGCCCGCCCCGAGCGCACAATATGATCCAACGCACCCATAGTTTCTTCAAGCGGCGTATCTGGATCAAACCGGTGGCTATAGAAGATATCGACATAGTCCACGCCCATGCGTTTCAGGCTTTGATCACAGGATGCGATCAGATATTTTCGGCTGCCCCATTCTCCGTAAGGGCCGGGCCACATGTCGTACCCCGCTTTGGAACTGATGATCAACTCATCACGAAACCCAGCGAAATCACTGCGCAGGATCTCTCCAAACGCTTCTTCCGCGCTGCCTGCGGGCGGGCCGTAATTGTTGGCCAGATCGAAATGCGTAATCCCGTGATCAAACGCCGCCCGGCAAATCGCCTGCTTCGTCGCATGAGGAAAGTCATGTCCGAAATTGTGCCACAACCCCAAACTAATCGCGGGCAGCTTCAGCCCGGACGCGCCACAGCGCCGATACTCCATCTTTTCATAGCGATCTTCAGCGGGATGATAGGTCATAACTGCTCCTTCGGGATTGCCCTGCGCCCTTTGTCTGGCTAAGACAACCGGAAGTCAAACACGAGGACGCGCAACATGGCCGCATATCAGTACGTTTACCACATGGACGGGGTGTCCAAGACCTATCCCGGTGGCAAGAAATGCTTTGAGAATATCCGCCTCAGCTTCCTGCCCGGCGTGAAGATCGGCGTTGTTGGTGTGAACGGCACCGGTAAATCGACGCTGATGCGCATCATGGCGGGCATCGACAAGGAATTTCAGGGCGAGGCATGGGCCGCTGAGGGGGCCAAAGTCGGCTATCTGCCGCAAGAGCCCGAGCTGGACGCGTCGTTGGATGTGCGCGGCAACGTCATGCAGGGCGTGGCCGAGAAAAAAGCCATCCTTGAGCGCTATAACGAACTGGCCATGAACTACTCGGACGAAACCGCCGAGGAAATGGCAAAGCTGCAAGACGAGATCGATGCACAGAACCTGTGGGATCTGGACGCGCAGATTGATGTGTCGATGGAGGCACTGCGCTGCCCCCCCGATGACGCCGACGTCACGACCCTGTCGGGTGGTGAAAAACGCCGCGTCGCGCTGTGCAAGCTGCTTCTGGAAGCGCCTGACATGCTGCTTTTGGACGAACCGACCAACCACTTGGACGCTGAAACCATCGCGTGGCTGCAACAGCACCTGATCGACTATAAGGGCACCATCCTGATCGTCACTCACGACCGTTACTTCTTGGATGACATCACCGGCTGGATCCTTGAACTCGACCGCGGATCGGGCATCCCTTACGAGGGCAACTACTCGGCGTGGCTGGAACAGAAAGCCAAACGGCTGGAACAGGAAGCCCGCGAAGACAAATCCAAACAGAAAACGCTGGAGCGCGAACTGGAATGGATGCGTCAAGGCCAAAAAGCCCGTCAGGCCAAATCCAAAGCCCGTATCGCTGCCTATAACGAAATGGCCGGCCAGTCCGAGCGTGACAAAGTCGGCCGTGCCCAGATCGTCATCCCCAACGGCCCCCGAATGGGATCTAAGGTGATCGAGGTCGAAGGCCTGAAGAAAGCCATGGGCGACAAGCTGTTGATTGAAGGGCTGGATTTCAGCCTGCCCCCCGGCGGTATCGTCGGCGTCATCGGCCCCAACGGCGCGGGTAAATCGACGCTCTTTAAGATGCTGACCGGTCAGGAACAGCCCGATGAAGGCACTGTGGAACTCGGCGACACCGTGAAACTGTCCTATGTGGACCAGTCGCGCGACGACCTGAACGATGGCGACACCGTCTGGGAAGCCATTTCAGGCGGGGCCGAGATCATCGAACTGGGCGACGCGCAGGTGAACTCCCGCGCATATTGCTCCAGCTTCAACTTCAAAGGCGGCGACCAGCAGAAGAAGCTGAACCTGCTGTCAGGCGGTGAACGCAACCGTGTGCACATGGCGCGTCTGTTGAAAGAGGGCGGCAACGTGCTGCTGCTCGACGAACCGACCAACGACTTGGACGTGGAAACCCTGCGCGCACTCGAAGACGCACTGGTGGATTTCGCCGGCTGCGCCGTCGTCATCTCGCACGACCGCTTCTTCCTTGACCGTATCTGCACCCACATCCTGGCCTTCGAAGGCGACGCCCATGTGGAATGGTTCGAAGGCAACTTCGAGGATTACGAAGAGGACAAAAAGCGCAGGCTGGGCCCGGACGCGCTGGAGCCCAAGCGCTTGAAGCATAAGAAGTTTACGAGATGAACAAAGGGCCCCAATTTCGGGGCCTTTTTTATCAGCGCGAGGCAGCGGATTTGACTTCAAATCCGCGTTCGCGCACCCTTGAATTGACGAACAACACTAACCATCTAGTAGTTGTTCGAGTCGCGGCGGCCCTGTGGGCTGCCCTCTCGAAAAGCGCTTAGCGGTGCTATGTCGAAACCTTTGCGGGAAGTAGGCTAAGGCGGTCCGACAGGACTCGCGGCGGAGCTGCGAATAATCTGAGCGGGTGGCTGCCGACCGAGCAACCAATCGGCCGAACGGTTACTCGAACTGCTAGCAAGGGCAGTATAATCCACTGAGTGTTCTTTAACGCTCGTGCGCATGAGCATCGCTAAGGACAATTCCAATGCGATTTTCATACAAAATAGAGGGGCGAGTGTCATATGGCGACGTTATCGGAACCATTGCTCTCTTGCTGACAATACTAGGATTCTTCCTTTAACGTCGGGCGGTCTTCGGGCCGCCCCTCTTCTTTTCACCCATAGGACATCGCCTGACCCTAGGTGGGCGGAACGCCCTGTCACGCCGAAGGCGTGCCTCCAGCAAAATTGCTTTGCGTGCCTCTGGAACGACGGGGAGGGTCATCTCTCGGCAATTGCCAAGCAATCACCTGCCGATCAGCGGGGCGTTGTCCGGTCTGTCGACCGGACGAAAGGGCAATAGGCAAACGCTACCCCTTCTCCACTGCCACCGGCTGACCCTCTTCATCCAACGCGACAAACACAAACACGCCCTCGGTCACCTTGTGTTTGGACCGGCCGCGATCGCGTTCCGACCACGCCTCCAGCGTGATGGACATTGACGTGGTACCGACCTTCGTGACCTCGCCATAAAGGCACAGCACATCCCCCACTTTGACCGGAGAGATGAATTTCATCGCGTCCACCGCAACGGTCGCCACACGCCCGCCTGCGTATTCCGCGGCCAAGACGCCACCTGCAATATCCATTTGGGACAGGACCCAGCCGCCGAAGATGTCGCCTGCCACGTTGGTGTCCTTGGGCATGGCAAGCGTGCGCAGGATGATGTCGCCTTCGGGGGCGGATTGAGTATCAGACATCTTGGTGGACATTGGGGCCTCGTTCATTGCTTCCCTTTGGGTAAGCTGCACCAAGGCCCCGCGCAAGGAGGTCCTTACGTTATGCCCCTATCAGGCCGCGCGTGCGACGTCGTATAGCTCGTTCAACAGATCCAGAAGCGTTTCCATCTTCTCGGCCCCGAACTTCTCTTCCAAATCCTCATAGATGCCAGCCGCTTTTTGCGACATCGCGGTGTACCGCCGGCAGCCTTCCGTGGTGATCTGCACACGTCGGCGGCGTGCGTCGGTGTCCTCGATCCGCTCGATCAACCCGCGTTCGGTCAGGGTTTTCAGGATGCGCGACAAGCTGGGGGGCATCAAAACGCAGCGCTCGGCCAATTCGGTGGCGCAGCAGGGTTTGCCTTCTGCCAGAACGCGGATGACGCGCCATTGCTGGACGGTCAGGCCGATGTCATCCAGCTCCTGCCGGAAGGGCTTGAGGGTCGCCTCACGGGCGTGGAGGAGCGCCAGAGGCAGCGCGCGATCGAGTTTCTTCAGTGTCATCTTGGGTCCTTTCGCGGATAACCGCGTGGATCGTGCTCCAGCTTTTGCGGCTAAAGCGGGTTTCAATTTCCTGAACCTCAAGGCTTAGAATAAAGGGCGTATCGCCCAACTGCGGGCGCAGCGCGTCCTCAACCGCGCTGTAAAGGGTGTCGGCGATGGCCTCGCGCGTGGCCTCGTCCCGTCCCTGCCCAAGCCTTAGGATCATATCGACGAAGTGATACCCGCCTGCCCCGTCTCCGATGGCATCAACATCGGCTTCAAACCCACGCACGCGGATACCGCCGATGGGGCATTGCCCCGTGGCGACCAAAGCGGCGCGCATGGTTTCGGCCAGCACAGGCAAGTTTGCCTGTTGGCCCAGCCCGTTGCTGTATTCAAATGACAAATGCGGCATGTTCACTCCTTAACACTGGTAATAAATACCGGACGTTGGGAAATTGCAAATCATTGCAGGTGCAACAAGTTGTCTCAGGTGTTAAGTACCCCCGCTGCGACCCACGCGTCAAACTCGGCCAGCACCCGATCCGAGAATGCCGCGTCGTTGATATGGCTGTCCAACTCAATCAGGGTCACATTGTCCGGGCAATGCGCGCGGATCTCATCAACGAAAGCCGCCAGCCCGTCGGCATCGTGCAGCGGGCCACCCGGGCGGTCCCATTCATTGCCGCCTTCAAGAGGTAGAATTAGGTTCACTGGGCCATTTGCGAGGGCCAGCTGAATGCACATGGCCTGCGCCATCTCGCGCCGCTGCTCAGGCGTCATCATAACCGAAGACAGCAGCCGGTTATGGGCGTGCACTTCTTGGCCCTTCAGCTTCGGCGGGGCGTCCTGCCAGCCGATAAAATCCACAAGGTCATAGCAGCCGATGGATACCATCTGCGGCGTTCCAGACGCGCCCGCATTGGTCATCCGGTCCGGGCCCGCCGAGATAGTGGACCCCATGATGTGATTGCCAAGTTCCTGCGGGGCGAAATCCAGAACGGCCGCAAAAGCACCTCCGCCCGCAAGGCTTTCGAACGCCCTTCCGCCCATGCCTGTTGCGTGGAAGACGGCGACCTCGAACCCGCGTTTTTCCAGCGCCGGTTTCAGGCTGACCATATAGCGCAGCACAGTTTTACCGAAGCTGGTCATACCGATGAGTGGCTTTTGAAAGTCCGGTTTCTCGACCGCGCGGGCGGCACCCAGAACGGCACCAGCGGCTTGTGACAACGACGCTTTGCAGATCGAGTTCAACCCATAAAGCCCGCCCGCCCACAGGATCATCTGCACGTCCGCTGGCAAGCGCTCTGGCGGGATCAAGGGCGAGAAACTAACGGTGGACACGACGTATTTCGGCACCCCAATCGGCAATGCCTGACACAGATCCAACGCCGCATCCGTGCCCATGGTTCCACCCAGCACGATCAACCCGTCGAACACGCCTTCACGATAGAGCTTCAACGCCAGAGCGGCAGACCCCTGCGCCATGATCTGCATGGCCGTGTTCTCGTCCCCGCTGTCGATGGCGGCTTGGATAGACGACCCACCCGCCTCGGCCACGTCATGTTTGGAATAGTCGCACGGCGCGCTTGGATCGCCCAGAACCGAGATGTCCATCGTGGCCACGCCACCACCCTGCGCCCGGATCACATCGGCGATATAGTTCAGCTCGTCATCTTTGGTGTCATAGGTCCCGACGACCAGAATTACCTTATCGCTCATAGCTGCATCCATGCTGTCTTGAGGTCGAAATACTTGTCGAACGCGTGCATCGATTTGTCATGGCCGTTGCCCGATTGCTTGACGCCGCCCAAGGGCACCGTGCCATCCGCGCCGCCATAGGTGTTCACGTGCACGACGCCTGCCTGAATGTCGCGCACCATGTTATGCGCGCGTGACAGGTTCGACGTCCAAACCCCTGCGGCCAAACCAAATTTCGTGGAGTTGGCCATGGCAACGGCTTCTTCGTCTGACTTGAACGACGTGACGGCCAGCACCGGACCGAACACTTCGTTCTGGGCCACATTGTCTTGCGGCTTCACGCCTTTCAGAACGGTCGGCTCCATGAAATAGCCACCTGTGTCTTCCATGATACGCGAGCCACCCAGCGCAATCTCGGCACCTTCTTCGACGGCCTTGGTGACGAAGTTCAGGTTGCCTTCCAATTGGGTCAGGTTGTTAACGGCACCGATATTGGTGTTCAGATCCAGGGGGTTGCCTACCTTCATCGCAGCTGCATGACGAGACAGCGCCTCGACAAACTCGTCATGAATGTTCTCTTCTACCAGCAACCGAGACCCGGCCACGCAGACCTGCCCCGCGTTGCGGAAGATCCCAGCGGCGGAAACCTTTGCCGCCTGTTCCAGATCTGGGGCGTCGGCAAAGACCACGTTGGGGGACTTGCCGCCCAGCTCCAGATAGCAGCGTTTCAGATTCGAGCGTGCCGAGTATTCCAACAACCTGCGCCCCACCCCGCCAGACCCGGTAAAGACCAACACGTCCACATCCATCGACAAGGCCAGCGCCTCGCCGGTGACGGACCCCGCCCCGGTGACGACGTTCAAAACGCCATCCGGCAGGCCAGCCTCAGCCGCCAGTTCGGCCAGCCTGAGCAATGTTAAAGAGGCCGTTTCCGCCGGTTTCAACACCACCGAGTTCCCCGCTGCCAACGCAGGCGCCAATTTCCACGCGCCAATCATCAACGGGAAGTTCCACGGTACGATCGCGCCGACAACGCCCACGGGTTCCTTATGCACCAAACCCAGCACATTGCCCGCCGTCGGAGCAATCTCACCATAGACCTTGTCCAACGCCTCGGCATAGTAGCGGAAGGTTCCCGCCGCTGAACCCGGCTCGGCCTTTAGGGCCATACCGATCTCGGTCCCGTTATCGCGCACGCCCAGAACCGCCAGTTCCAGAGCATTCTGCTCGATCAGATCCGCCAGCTTGTGCAGCACCTTCTTGCGATGCGCCGGGGCCGCGCGCGACCAACGCCCGTCGTCAAAGGCTCGACGTGCCGCCGCAACGGCCCGATCAACATCCGCAGCGGATGCCCGCTCAATCGTGGTCAGTCTTTGCCCGTCAATCGGCGAGAGAACGTCTTGCGCTTCGCCCTCAGCGTCTTGCCACGCTCCGTCAATATATAGTTTCTGCGGCGCGACAGGATTGCGGGAAAGCTCGTTGATGCGTGACTGGTCTGCCATTCGTCAGTCTTTCTTTCTTTATAGTCCAGCCAGACCCGGCGGAAATGCAGGAGCAGGACAAGGACAATCATTCCGAACAGGATCGCCGCGATCGGGCGATCAATGAAATCAAGCGGGGTCTTCACGCGCGCCATCGCGCTGCGCAGTTTCACTTCCATAATGCCGCCCAGAACCATGCCCAACACGATGGGCACGACGGGCAGTTGCATGCGTTTCATGATGAAGCCAAAGATGCCGAAACCGGCGGCGATGATACAGTCCGTCAGCGAGTTGCGAAGCGAATAGACCCCCACGAAGCTGAGGATCAGGATGCAGACGCCAAGGAACCGGTTGGGGATTTTCACCACCTTGATCAGCTGGTTTGTCGCGACCAACAGGAAGGCCACCACCAGCACGTTCAGGATCAATAGCGCAAGATAAAGCGCCACCACAAAATCCATATCGTTTTGGAAGAGCTGCGGGCCGGGGATCACATTGTGGACATAGAAAACGGACAGCATCATCGCCGTCAACGCCTCGCCCGGGATGCCCAGTGCCAGAAGCGGCACCATGGCGGCGCCGGGAACGGCGTTGTTCGCGGTCTCCGCCGCGATCAGTCCCTCGGAAGAGCCATGCCCGAAATCCTCGGGCCGTTTCGACGACTTCTGCGCGTAGGTATAGGACATGAATTGCGCGGTGAACTCGCCCACGCCAGGGATCATGCCCATCACCACACCAAACGTGGCCGAGATGCCCGCGATGCGCGGATGGCGGGCCAACTCGCGGAAACCCTGAAAGAAGCTGCCTTTTAACTTGGTCAGGCGCACTTTTTCGTCGTCGCCGTGAAGAAGTGTGAAGGCTTGGCTCAGTGCAAACAGGCCCAGAACGACAACGATCAGATTAACTCCGCCCGACAGCCAGCTTTGGTCAAACGTATAGCGTTTTGAATAGCTCGCCGGGTGCAGGCCGATCGTGTTCAGCCAGATGCCAAAGCACGCCATAGCGGCGGCAATCAGCGTGTGTTTGCGGTGCGCGGTTACGACAAGGATGATGCCCAGAAGCGCCGCCAAGAAGATCTCTCGCGAGCCAAACATCGGGGCGATTTTCGCCAGAATGGGCGCGAAGAAGATCAGGCAGACGACCGAGAAGATGCCGCCAAAGAAAGACGAGCTATAGGCCAATGACAACGCACGCCGCGCCTCGCCCCGCGTTGTCATCGGGTATCCGTCATAGGTTGTCAGCGCATTCACCGCCGTGCCCGGCGTGTTGATCAGGATCGCAGGTATCGACCCGCCATACATCGAGCTGCCATAGATGCCCAACAGCACGGTCAGGCCCACAATGGGGTCCATACTGAAGGTGGCGGGCAAGAGGATTGCGATGGCCACAGCCGGGCCAACGCCGGGGATCGCACCAATCAGAACGCCGCCGACAGAGCCAACAAGCAGCGCGAGCACCACATCCCAGCGCGCCAGAACCGAGGAGCTGGCCTGCACCTGTGCAAGGAAATCGTAGATCAGGTCCATGCTGCCCTCAGAAATTCAGGATGAAGAACGAACGCAGCGCGCCCGGAAGATATTCATAAATCGTCGCGCCGGGGATCTTCACTTGCAGGAAGCTTTTGAAGATTAGAACGACCAGAACAGCGAAGATGCCCGCACTCCACATCATCAGGCGAGAGCGATAGCCAACGCGCCATGTCAGGATCAACGAGAACGCGATGGTGACCGGCAGATAGCCAATCAGCGGCACCAAAAGCACATAGGCCAGGAACCAACCGGCCCATTCGAAGACAGACGCCCAAATCTTGGCTTCGCGCCGGTCGGTCCAATGTTGGTACAGCCATGTCACGCGGATAATCGCGACCAGAAACACAAAGGGGGCCGCGGCAATGGGGCCAAGCCAGAGCGCCAACCCAATCGCCAGCACAGCCCAAGACAGGCTTTCGGCCCATTGGAACCAATCCGCTTCGCGCATCCAACGCGGCAAAAGGCGGGGCTTGCGTGGCAAATGCCAGAAATGCAGCGCGGTGAACACCACCATGCCCCCCACACCAATCGCTGGCCAAAACCGAGGCTGCGCGAAGAAGTCTTTGCCTTTCAGCCACTTGGTTTGATCTTCAATGGCTGCCAACAAAAGCGTGGCACAGATCAAAAACAAGGCCGCGAACAACACCTGACCGCGCTGTGGCCGGTCGGGATGTTCTGTGATTTCGTCGCTCATATCGGGCGCTTTCCGGGGCTTTTGCGTCACACGGGGCCAGCCAAAGCCAGCCCCGCGAAAGATCGTGTCAGCTTAGGTTATTCAAGGATACCGCTAATGACAGCGCCGGTTTCCTGATCCGCCGCAATCCGCGCGGCCGAGGCGTCGGCGTCCATCCAGTAAACCAGTGCCCCGGTTTCCTTGGCGACGGCCTGCGCACGCTCGCTCATCACGGTTTTCGCGGCGACTGCTGCGATTTTCTCGCGCACGTCAGCCGGCGTGTCCTTGGTCACAAACAGACCGTTCCACAGGGCGATGTTCAGCTGTTGGTCCAACTCGCCGATGGTGGGCGTATCCGGCACAAGGCTGATACGCTCGTCCGTGACGGCCATCAGGACTTTGACATCCTCCAAGCAGGGCAGGATCAGTTGCAGCGTGGTGTTGATCACATCCGCATCGCCCGAGGCCAGCGTATTACAGTCAAGCGCATCAAATGCGGCGTCCGAGCCCCACTCGAAACCGGCATTCTTTGCGTAAGCCTTTGTCACCTGCGTCGGTGTCAGCACGTCGCCAAAATGGCCCAGCGCCACGTCGTTTTCCTTGGCATAGGCGGCCAGCTCTTCCATCGAGCTATAGGGCGCATCGCCCGAGGTCGCGACCACGAAGGGATAGGTCAGGAAGATGCCGATCGGGTCGAACTTGGCCGGGGCCAACTCGTCGATACCGATCTCGTGGCCGATCACGGGCACGGCGGGAACGAAGCTGCCAATTGTGTAACCGTCAGCCGGAGCCGTTGCCACGTCGATCGCGCCGGGGAACGGACCACCGCCGCCGCCGGGTTTGTTCACAACAGCCGCCGAGACTCCGTACTCGGCCTGAAAATCCTCGGCAATCATGCGGGTCAGCACGTCTTCCAGATCACCGGGAGGCCACGGGACGATGAAGCTGACCGGCTTTTCCGGATATTCGGCCATGGCAGGTGCGGCGACCATGGTTGCGGTTACGGCCAGCGCGCCAGCCAGAATGGATTTGGTGTTCATGACGGTCTCCCTATTGCGTCAGGTCTGATCTTCAAGCCGGTTCATTATTTGAACCATTGGTTTTAAAATAGATTGACAGATGCGGGTAATTCCTGTCAACAAAACAATGAACATGTGAACAGAAAATCGCGGCACCCCCCGTATGGGCACCGCGCAAAACACAAGAGACACCGAATGGGAACCGCCTCTAAGGCACTGTCGTTGCTAAATTATTTCAGCCGATCCACGCCACAGATTGGGCTAAGCGACATTGCGCGACTGTCCGGAATGAACAAGGCTACGGTGCATCGCCTTATGAGCGAACTGGCCTCGCATGGATTCGTTGAACAAGTGGGCGCAGGCCGTGAATATCGTCTCGGCCCTGCCTTTCTGCGCCTTGCAGCGCTGCGTGAAAAAGCAGTGCCGATGCGCGAATTGGTCATGGCAGAGCTGAAAACACTCAGCGAAGTGACCGGAGAAACTGCACATATGTCGCTGCTGAACGGTGATGTCCTGTCCAACCTTGCCTATAGCTATGCGCATCTGCATGGCACCATGGTGATGATGGAAGATGCCGAGGTGCTTGAGCTGCATTCAACCGGATCCGGATTGGCTGTACTTGCATTTTCGCCCACGTCATTTGTGGACACAGTGCTGAACAAACCCTTGGTGGCTCGCACATCCGAGACCATCACCGACCCCAAGGCCATTCGGGCCCAACTGCCACAAATCCGTCGTGTTGGGATGGCCCAATCCATTGGCGGCTTCGAACAAGATGTTCATTCCCATGCTGCACCAATATTCGATGCCACATCGCATTGTATCGGCGCGATGGCAGTTGCGGCACCTGTATCACGCATGACCGACACATTGCGCACCACCATTCAAACCGAACTTGCCCATGCGGCACGGCGCACGACGCGCGTGCTGGGTGGCTTCCCCCCTGACACGTTCCCCCTTCCTGATCTCGCAGCCCCTGCTGCAGAAAGCGAGCTGACATGAAAGATTCCAACTTCCTGAAAGAGAAAAACGCCCGGTCGCTTTGGCATCCCATGGCGCATCCTGCCGATAGTCTGAACAATCCTCCGACCATCATCGCCGGCGCGTCTGGTGTGAAAATCACCGATGTGGATGGTCACGAAGTTGTCGACGCGGTTGGCGGGCTTTGGAACGTCAACCTTGGCTTCTCGAACCAGCCTATCAAGGACGCCATCGCCGCCCAGCTGGACACCCTGCCCTACTATTCCACGTTCCGCGGCACCACGAATGACAAGGTGATCGAACTGTCAGAGATCCTGCGTGATTTCTTCGCTCCTGACGGGCTGACGCGTGCATTCTATACGTCGGGTGGATCAGACAGTGTGGAAACGGCGCTCCGTCTGGCGCGTCAGTATCACAAGGTGAAGGGAAACACGGGCCGCACCAAGTTTCTGAGCCTAAAGAAGGGCTATCACGGCACGCATATGGGTGGCGCATCAGTAAACGGAAACGCCAATTTCCGCACCCAATATGAGCCCCTTCTGCCCGGATGCTATCACATCCCCGCGCCCTATACCTATCGCAACCCATTCAACGAGACGGATCCCGAGCGTCTGGCCCAGCTGTGTCTGCAGGCGATGGAAGACGAGATCGCGTTCCAAGGTGCGAACACAATCGCCGCCATGATCATGGAGCCCATTCTGGGCGCTGGCGGTGTCATCCCGCCCCATAAAAGCTTCATGCCCGGCGTGCGCGAGATCTGCTCGCGCCACGGCATTCTGTTGATCGCGGACGAGGTTATTACCGCCTTCGGCCGCACCGGCGGCTGGACTGGTAGTCGGTACTGGGGCGTGCAGCCTGATTTCATGTGCACGGCGAAAGCGATCACCAATGGCTATTTCCCCTTTGGTGCCGTGATGATCGCGGATCATGTGGTTGAAACCTTTGAAAGGGACACGACTGGTGCTGCCAATATCGGTCATGGCTATACCTATTCGGGCCACCCCGTCGGGGCCGCCGCCGCCGTGGCCTGCATGGCCGAAACCCAACGCCTGAAGGTGAACAAAAACGCAGCCGCGCGCGGGGCCGAGCTGTTCGCAGGTCTGCAGGAGATTGCCGCCGCCAACGACATCGTGGGCGATGTGCGTGGCGGGCACGGGCTGATGTGCGCGTTAGAGCTGGTGTCGGACCGCGCCACGAAAGCGCCTATCGACAAGAAGGCCATCGGCACCCTGCAAGAGGTCGCCTATCAGAACGGCGCGATGGTACGCGTATCCGGCCCGAACGTCATCATGTCACCTCCGCTGGTGCTAAGTTCGGACGATGTGCAGACGATTTTGAACGCGTTGAAAGCTGGTTTTGCTGCGCTTTAAGTCATTCCAATCAACGACAAGGCCGCCCAATCGGGCGGCCTTTATCTGTGCTGGTCGATCAGTATCGGGTACCCGTCAGGATCGGTGACCATGAAACTTCCCGGCCCTTCCTCGCCGCCCTGCTCTTGCGTCACCTCAACCCCAGAGGCGGCCAACTTCGCCTTTATCGCGCGCACATCATCAAACGGGTCGACATTCGTGGCGTTCTGGTCCCAACCGGGATTGAAAGTCAGCATCGCGCCCTCAAACATCCCCTGAAACAGCCCCACCAACGTGTCGCCGTTCTTCATAATTAGGTAGTTATGCTCTTCCGTGCCCGCATAAGCGGTGAAGCCCAGCGCTTCATAGAACACGCGTGATGCCGCCAAATCCTTGACGCCAAGACTGACCGAGAATGCTCCGAGTTGCATGATGTGATCCTCCTTTTTCAGATCACCTTATCACACTCGGCGGGACAAGACTGTCAGACAGGTACAATCAGGCGGATCCCATCCAAATCGTCTGAGGCCTCGATCTGGCACGACAGGCGCGAGGCATCGGTCACTTCGCCATCTGCCATGTCCAGCATTGCTTCTTCGAAGTCGCCTTTCTCGCCGGCTTTCGCCAGCCAGTCACCGTCCACATGCACATGGCAGGTCGCGCAGGACAGCGAGCCCCCGCATTCACCTTGAACACCCGCGATATTATGCGCTTGGGCGGCTTCCATCAGGTTCACGCCCGTCTGGACATCAGCCACAACTTCCTCGCCCCCAGGCAGGACCCAGGTTACTTTCATCTCGTATCTCCTTGTTTTATCGTTTTGATCAAAGTCGATTGAGCAGGATCAGAATTCGCTGCCTCTCAATCAGCTAGGTGCTGATTTCGAACGCGATTTCTGATGCGCATTTGTTTCGGTGAAATCGACAATGATCTAGACGAAGTTCACATAGAAATCGCGCAGCCCATCGCCTTCCAGATCACGGGTCTTGATGACCTCTTTGCGCTTCATGAAAATGTGGTTATCGACCAGCAGGCGCCCGACGCGATCGCCCAGAACGGTGTCGGCCTCTAGGTCCTTCATGGCAGCTTTCAGGTTCACTGCGGTGCCATCCTTGGCCTCGGTCCGATCAAACCCGTCACCACCTTCGATGGGGCCCATTGGATAGTTGTTTTCAAGCCCCAAAAGCGACGCCTGCAGCACTGCAGCCACCGCCGTATAGGGGTTCGCTGTCGCGTCCGCCATTCGGTGTTCAAGCCGCGACTTCGCGCCGCCTTCGCCAGAAATCCGCGTGGTGACGTTTCGGTGATCCCCGCCCCAGTTGCGCCAGTACCCGGACAGCGATCCCGGCTGCAAACGCTGATACGAATTCGTCGTCGGAGCGACCAGTCCTGCCAGCCCCTTATGGTGATGCATCAGGCCTGAAATACAGCCGCGCGCCAGATCGTTCATGTGATCGGGTCCGCCCACGGGTCCATTGTCCAGCGCATTGCCGCCAGACCGATCCCGGAAGCTATAGTTGATGTGCATGCCTGACCCGCCCGCTTCGGCAATCGGTTTGGGCATGAAGGTCAGGACCAGCCCGTGTTCCAGCGCCACTTCGCGGGCCATCTGGCGGAACAGCACAATGTCATCCACATGTTTCAGCACCTCATCAAAGGTCAGCGTGAACTCGAACTGAGGGCTGTCATATTCGCCCGTCATCATTTCAAGGTTAAAGCCCAGCTTCTCAGCCCGTTCCCAGATGTCGTCGGTGAAGCGCAGTGGATCGGTGAAGGGGCCAGTGCCATAAACCACACCGCCCGGCGCGTCATAGGGCACAAGGCGGCCAATTTCATTGGCCATCAGGGCAAAGCATTCCAGCTCGATCCCAACCATCGGGGTCAATCCGCGCTCTTCCCATGCCGCAACCGCGCGCTTCAGCGCTTGCCGTCCGCACAACTCCAATGGCGCGCCGTCTTGGTCATACAGGTCACCGATGACAATCTGCGTCGAGGCCTCCCATCCCTCGCGAATGTCTTCCGCCCGCCAGCGCAGCTCCATATCCGGCAGACCTTCCTTCATCATCGCGCCGGGCGCATCCAGAAGGTCCTTGTCGTAATGCACACCATAGGTCGAGCGGCAAAACCGCGTCTCGCTGGTGCCAATCTTTGACCCGGGCAGATACTTGCCGCGCAGAATACTCAGGTGATCGAGCCAAAGGGCCCGCAAACGGTCTTTCATCAATCCTCCCTGCCCGGTTTTCCGGGTCGTCCCCTTTTGGGGTTACTTGGCCTGCATCGTCACAGGCAATTCCTTGATCCCACCCACAAAGTTCGAGCGCAGGAATTTGTGGTCCCCGGCAGGTTCCACCATTTTCACGCGTTTCGCCAGTTCTTCGAACAGAACCCGGACCTCAAGCCGCGCCAGATGCATACCCAAACAGACATGCGGGCCGCCCTGCCCAAAGGACATATGGCGGTTGGGGCTTCGGTACAGATCAACGCGGTTGGGGGCGTCGAACACGTTCTCATCGCGGTTGGCTGAGGACCACCAGTAAAGCACCTTGTCGCCTTCGCGGATCAGCTTCCCGTGCATCTCGTGATCGCGGGTGGCGGTGCGGCGGAAGTAAAGCGCGGGTGTGGCCCAGCGGATAATCTCGTCCGGCGCAGTGGCCCAGATATCGCCGTCGTCCTGCATTTGACCTAGCAATTCTTGCTGATGCGCCATCGCCTGAATACCTGCCGCGATCGAATAGCGGGTGGTGTCGTTTCCTGCGGCAACCAACAAGCAGAAGAAATTGCGGAACTCCTGCTCTGGCATCACGTTGCCGTCACGGTCCGGCTGCATAATCATATGCAGCACGCCGTCCGTGTCACCCTTGCGGTTCTTTTCTTCGATCAAACGCCTGGCATAGTCGAACAGCTCAGCCCCGGCGGGCGAGTTGAACGGCATCATCCGGTATTCGTCGGTCTCCATCTTATCAAGCACGTGATCGGTGAAATCCGGGTCCGTGTTGGCGATCAGAGCGTCACCTTTTTCCACAAGCCAGGGCAGATCCGCGTCCGGTGTGCCAATGATCCGGCCCAACATCATCATGGGCAGCTGACGGGCGATTATCTTGGTGGCGTCAAATGTGCCCGCTTCCAGCGCCGCGTCCAGAATGGGATGGCACAGCTCGCGAATTTGATCTTCAAACCCAGCGACCACGGGGCGCGAGAATGCCTTCCCTACCTTCACGCGGGTCTTCATATGTTCGGGCGGATCGGTTTCCTGAAAGGTGCGGCGGGCCAGATATTCCTCGTAAGTCTGATCCTCCATTCGGATCCCACGGGCAGAGGACATCAGCTCGTAATTCCGGTTCAACTCGGTGATATCTGCGTGGCGCACCACGTTCCAGAAGCCCTCGCCCCCGTCCCAATCGGTCCAACTGAGCGGGTCTTCGCGGCGCAAGCGTGCGAACGTGCTGTGCGGAGCACCGTTTGCAAAGGTGTCGTGGCTGGACAAATCCGCGAAACCATCATCATTTGGGGTCCAAACGGTCATGCGCTCCTCCTTGGCGTTTTTGCTATTGTATGCAGCGCGTCTATAAATATATTATAGAACATGTTAAATATGTAAAGGGCGAAATCATGCATATCGCAATCCTGATGGCAAACACGGATGAAAGCGAGTTTGCGCAGCTCCATCCGAAGGATGGCGAAAAATGGACCGAGCTTTTGGCAAAGAAGCGGCCAGATTGGACATATGCCGTGTTCGCGGTCAAAGACGGCGACTTCCCACGCGATCTGACGTCATTCGATGGTTTCGTGATTACCGGAAGCCCCGCGTCGGTTCATGATGGCGCGCCATGGATGTCAGATCTGTTTGCGTTGATCCGCAAACTGAATGATCTGCAACTGCCGATGTTTGGGGCCTGCTTTGGGCATCAGGCAATTGCCAAAGCCCTTGGCGGGAAGGTGGAAACCAACCCCGATGGCTGGGTGTTCGGCTCGACCGAAATGGAGATCACCGAAGCTGCCCCATGGCTCGAGGTTAAACGCTTTTGGCTGTATGGCGCCCATATCGAACAGGTCACGAAGATGCCCAACGGGGCGTTAAACATCATGTCATCTGAGGGTTGCCCGATGGGGGGATTTCGGATCGGCGACCACGTTTTCACCACGCAGAACCATCCCGAAATGACGCGCCGCTTCATTGTCGATCTGATCGAAGAGCTTGCGGATGACAAGCCTGCTGAGGTCATCGCGAATGCCCGCGAGTCTCTGCGCCTTCTTGCAGATGGCCCGATTTTCGCGTCTTGGATCGTACGGTTTTTCGAACACGCAAAGGCGGCGCAGGGCTAGTTGCTGCTCTGCACATTTCTGGCGCTCAGCCCAAAGCCGCCAGCAGGTCCATGACTGTTACGCGGTCAAACAAAACGTGCTCGGTCATCAGTGCCCGCGCTTTGTCTGCGTCATGCGCCAAGATCAATTTGGCGATTTGGCGATGCTCGCGCGCGCTTTCAGCAATTGCGCCGGGATTACGATACCGCGCCCGGTAATAGGCCAGCAACTTGCGCCCATTCAGCTTGATCATGTCTAGCAGAAAGGGATTCCCCGCAGCTTCGGCCACCGTCTTGTGGAACTCGAGGTTCAGCGCGTAGTACCCGTGTGGGTCCCCATCGCCCTTGTCACGGGCATGGGTCTCGCAAGCCTCAACAATACGCATCAGTGCTGCGCCGTCTTCAGCTGAAATTCGACGCGCTGCCAGCCCGGCAGCCTGCCCTTCCAGTTGGGCATTCACCTCGAGAATGGCCAGAAACTCTTCAAAACTGGGCTTGAACAGCACAGCCCCTTTGCGTGGCGGGCGGGTAATCAACCCCATCGCCTCAAGCCGTAACAGCGCTTCACGCAAGGGTGTACGGGACACATCATATTGTGCGATCAACGCATTCTCGTCGATCGTTTCACCGGGCGACAGCTCACCCCTGTCGATAGACGTCAGGATTGCGTTCAGTACGATTTCAGTTTGACCAGCCATGTGGGCAGTTAAGCAAATCTTGCGGTGAATTCCAGCTTTCGCTGACATTCTGTGCTATATTTCAAGCAGAACCATCCGATGGCCCCGCGCATCCCGAGACCACCCACATATTCTGGACATATTCTAATAGCGGGCTGGCCCTATTTTCGCTTCCAAATTCCGAGAAGATATTTGATCAAAGAATCTCTGTTCCCACGGCCCGCTTCGCACGGGGAACCTTCAGCACCGGAGGACGTCATGGACGGTCAAATCAAAGAAAACGATATCAGCCACGTGGTCGAGGCCGACAAAGCGCATGTTTGGCACCATCTGACACAGCACAAGCCTTTTGAAACCGGTGATCCGCGTATCATCGTGGAAGGCAAAGGCATGCGGGTTTGGGATCAGAACGGCAAAGAATATATCGACGCCGTATCTGGTGGTGTCTGGACCGTGAATGTTGGCTATGGCCGCGAAACCATTGCGGATGCGGTGCGCGACCAGCTGGTGAAGATGAACTATTTCGCCGCCTCCGCTGGATCGATCCCAGGCGCGCTCTTCTCGGAGAAACTGATTGAAAAGATGCCAGGCATGAGCCGCGTCTACATCACGAATTCAGGATCCGAGGCCAACGAAAAAGCCTTCAAGATGATCCGCCAGATCGCACATAAAAAATACGGCGGCAAGAAAACCAAGATCCTGTACCGCGACCGCGATTATCACGGATCGACGCTGGCGACGATGTCGGCAGGCGGTCAGGACGAGCGCAACGCACAGTATGGCCCCTTCGCGCCGGACTTCATTCGCGTGCCCCATTGCATGGAATACCGCAAGCACGAACTTGGGCTGGAGCATCTGTCGGGTGCCGAGTTCGGTCGCGCCGCTGCAGACGCCATTGAAGAGGTCATTCTGCGTGAAGGCCCGGATACTGTCGGCGCGCTCTGCCTGGAACCGATCACCGCTGGTGGTGGCGTTATTGAAGCGCCCGAAGGGTACTGGCCGCGCGTGCAGGAGATTTGCGAAAAGTACGACCTTTTGCTGCATATCGATGAAGTCGTCTGCGGCCTTGGCAGAACCGGCACTTGGTTTGGCTATCAGCATTACGGCATCAAGCCCGACTTCGTGACGATGGCGAAGGGCGTGGCCTCTGGCTATGCGGCAATTGCCTGCTGCGTGTCCAACGAGCGCGTGTTTGACATGTTCAAGGAAGACGCATCGGATCCGCTGGGCTATTTCCGCGACATCTCGACCTTTGGTGGCTGCACCGCCGGTCCTGTGGCGGCGCTGGAAAACCTGCGTATTATCGAAGACGAGGGCCTGTTGGAAAACACCACAAAGATGGGCGAGCGTATGTTGGCCAATCTGAACGCTCTTGCTGAAAAGCACAGCGTGATTGGCGACGTGCGCGGCAAAGGTCTGTTCCTTGGCGCAGAACTGGTGAAAGACCGCGAGACCAAAGAGCCGGTTACCGAAGCCGAGGTCGGCGCAGTGGTTGCCGATTGTGGCGCACAAGGTGTGATCATCGGAGCGACCAACCGGTCCCTTCCCGGTCGCAACAACACGCTGTGCTTCAGCCCGGCCCTGATCGCAACCGAACAAGACATTGATCGGATCTGCGAGGCCGTCGACAACGCGTTGACCAAGGTTTTCGGCTGACAGCGCCGCAGTTTGACCTCATAGTCTGTTTATAGGCGGCCCTGTCACCGGGGCCGCCTTTTTCATGCGAGCTGAAAGGACATTAGAAATGTGGCCTGCCCCCGTTACTCTGACCGGAGATCACGTCAAGCTTGCCCCGCTAAGCGCTGATCACGCCCCCGCGTTGAAAGAGGCCAGCAAAGACGGTGAACTTCACCGCCTGTGGTATACCTCTGTCCCTACCCCCGAGGGCATGGAGGACGAAATCGCCCGTCGATTGGATCTGCAAAATGCTGGGTCGATGTTGCCATTCTGTGTAATGACACCGGACGGAACCCCCGTTGGGATGACCACGTTCATGAACATTGATGCCGCAAACAAACGTGTTGAAATCGGGTCGACGTGGTATCGCTCATCCGTTCAGCGCAGCCCTCTGAATACCGAAGCCAAACGTCTGTTGCTGGCCCATGCCTTTGAGGATCTGCACTGCAACGCGGTCGAATTCCGCACCCATTTCATGAACCATCAAAGCCGTGCGGCGATCGAACGACTTGGCGCAAAGCTGGACGGCGTATTGCGTAGCCATATGGATCAGGGGAACGGCGTTTTGCGCGATACGGCGGTCTATTCGATCATCGCGTCTGAGTGGCCAGCTGTGCGGGCGAACCTGACTTGGCGGCTTGAAAAGCCCCGAAAATAGGGCCGTTCACCTTCACGTGACCCGGTGCGTCTGGACAATTAACCATTTTGTTCTATATTTGTTCTCATTCGCATGAAGCAAAGGAACACGCCATGGCCCAACCCAGAAGCCTGCCCCCGACGCCGAAACAGACGGACTATGCCCGTGCAATTGCATCAAAGCTTGGCGCGGCAATTCCTGCCGATGTTGCGCAGGACCGTGCGGCACTGTCGGGGTGGATTGGCGAACATCAGGCGCGGCTGAAAGCCCGTACCATCCAACCGCGCGACACGCGTGCGACCTCGAAACAGGTCGCCTTTGCCGAACGGATCGCACGCGCCAAACGCCGCTCGGTCCCGGATGAGTGCTTTCGTGATGCGGGGCTGATGTCGGCGTGGATTTCATCAAATCGTTAAAGCGTTTCTCGTCGACCTGACGTATGGGCGAAAGACGCGCCGCGACATGACCGCATCTGAGGGATTTTTTTGCGAAATCCATACTGGGTTTGCGAAAACCGCGTAAGAAGTCGAGTATATCCAGATTGCACCCCAACTAGGTCCAATGTAAGGTAACATCTATGGCTGCACCCGTAGAGACCTTTTTTCTGGACCCGGACGCCCAAGGCACGCTCCAGGCCCAGATCCAACAAATGATCGCCGAGGCAATCCTGTCCGGGCGTTTGCCGCGCGGCGAAAAGCTTCCTTCGACCCGGAAATTGTCGACACATCTTGGGGTCAGCCGGATCACGGTCACGCTTGCCTATACGGAACTTCAGGCGAATGACTATCTGTCATCCAAGGGACGCTCCGGCTTCTATGTCTCTGAAAACGCACCAGAACCGCCAAGCTTTCAACCACGCGCCCGCGGCGAAGACAAAGTCGACTGGCATCGTGCCATTGGCAACCACTTCACCGGAGGCAGCACGCCCCAGAAACCGCAAAATTGGCGGCAGCACAAATACCCCTTCATCTATGGTCAGGCCGATCCAAAGCTGTTTGACCACAATGCCTGGCGTCTTTGCGCCTTGCGTGCACTGGGACATAAAGACCACGCCGTGATGATGGGCGATTATTATGATCAAGACGATCCCCAATTGATTGAATTCATTGCCCGCCACATTCTGCCCCGGCGCGGCATTCTGGCCCGTCCGGAAGAAATCCTGATCACGCTGGGCGCCCAGAACGCATTGTGGATGGCCGCGCAAATCCTTTTGACCCAGCGCCGGACCGCCGCAATCGAAGATCCCTGTTATTACTCGCTGCGCGATGTTTTGACCCAAAGCCGGTGCCATCTGGTGAATATCCCCGTTGATCGTGACGGCCTTCCCCCAGAATTGCTGCCCGACGGCACTGATGTCATCTTCTCGACACCCAGTCACCACAGCCCTACCACAGCCACCATGCCTATCGAGCGTCGAAAGGCGCTTTTGGCACGCGCCAAAGAACTGGACGCGGTGATTGTTGAAGACGACTATGATTTCGAAATGTCGTTCCTGAAGCCGCCCTCGCCCGCGCTGAAATCCTTGGACCGTGAGGGACGGGTGATCTATGTAGGCAGCTTCTCGAAATCGCTATTTCCGGGGCTGCGCCTTGGCTACATGGTCGGGTCCGAGCCTTTCATTCGCGAAGCCCGGGCGCTGCGCTCGGCTGTGCTGCGCCATCCACCGGGGCTGATTCAGCGCACGGTCGCCTATTTCCTGTCCTTAGGCCATTACGACGCTCTTATCCGCCGCATGGGAAGCGCCTATCAGGGACGGCGCGAGGTGATGAATCAGGCGATCGAAGATACCGGGCTGACCATCGCCGGGCGTGGCGTTTTTGGCGGATCAGCATTCTGGATGCGCGCGCCTGAAGGCGTAGACATGATCCAGCTTGCCGGTCAGTTGCGCAAAAAGGGTGTGTTGCTTGAACCTGGCACGCCCTTTTTCCGCGGCCCCAATCAGCCGACGAATTTCTATCGGATCGCCTATAGCTCGATCCCTGCGTCGCGCATCCCTGAAGGGATCTCTCTGATCGCGGACGAGATCGCCAGCACGGATGTATCTGGCGCCAGATAGCCCAGACAACTGGCCCTATAGGCGCGCCGTCGCGCTGCATAATAAAGTATCAGGAAACTCG
The DNA here is from genome assembly GCF_007004645.1 of Aliiroseovarius halocynthiae. Lineage (GTDB taxonomy): Bacteria > Pseudomonadota > Alphaproteobacteria > Rhodobacterales > Rhodobacteraceae > Aliiroseovarius > Aliiroseovarius halocynthiae. The sequence continues at coordinate 1,793,351 of NZ_ML660019.1, forward strand.
ACTGGGCGGACGAAGTGATTTCGCCACCCCATCACCAATTCTAGGGAGAGCGTCACAATGAAAATGACCACCGAAGAAGCCTTCGTCAAAGTGCTTCAGATGCATGGGATCGAACATGCCTTTGGTATTATCGGATCTGCCATGATGCCGATTTCGGACATTTTCCCCGATGCGGGCATTACGTTCTGGGACTGCGCCCACGAAGGTTCGGGCGGCATGATGGCCGACGGATACACCCGTGCCACCGGCAAAATGTCGATGATGATCGCGCAAAACGGCCCCGGTATCACCAACTTCGTGACCGCGGTGAAAACAGCCTACTGGAACCACACCCCTGTGCTGCTGGTCACCCCGCAGGCCGCCAACAAGACCATCGGTCAGGGCGGCTTCCAGGAAATGGAACAGATGCGCATGTTTGCTGACTGCGTCGCATATCAGGAAGAAGTCCGCGATCCGACCCGTGTTGCCGAAGTTCTGAACCGCGTCATCATGAACGCCAAACGCGCATCCGCCCCTGCCCAGCTGAACATCCCGCGCGACATGTGGACCCAAGTGATCGATATCGAGCTGCCGGCGATTGTTGAGTTCGAACGCCCCTCGGGCGGTGCAGAGGCCGTCACAGAGGCTGCCAAGCTGATGTCAGAGGCCAAGAACCCCGTCATCTTGAACGGCGCAGGCGTTGTTCTGTCGAAAGGTGGCATCGAAGCCTCGAAAGCACTGGCTGAACGTCTGGATGCTCCGGTCTGTGTTGGCTATCAGCACAATGACGCCTTCCCCGGCTCGCACCCGCTGTTTGCAGGTCCCTTGGGCTATAACGGCTCGAAAGCTGGTATGGAGTTGATCAAGGATGCAGATGTTGTTCTGTGCCTCGGCACTCGTCTGAACCCATTCTCGACCCTGCCCGGCTATGGCATGGAATACTGGCCGTCGGACGCCAAGATCATTCAGGTCGACATCAACCCCGACCGTATCGGTCTGACCAAGAAAGTTTCGGTTGGCATTATCGGTGACGCCGCGAAAGTGGCCGAAGGCATCCTTGCACAGCTGAGCGACACTGCCGGTGACGCAGGTCGTGACGCACGCAAATCCAACATTGCACAGAAAAAGTCGGCTTGGGCACAACAGCTGACCGAAATGACCCACGAGGATGACGATCCGGGCACAACCTGGAACGAACGCGCCCGCGCGGACAAGCCCGAGTGGATGAGCCCGCGTATGGCATGGCGTGCCATTCAGGCTGCCCTCCCGAAAGAGGCGATCATCTCGTCCGATATCGGCAACAACTGCGCGATCGGCAACGCCTACCCGTCGTTTGAAGAAGGCCGCAAATACTTGGCCCCCGGCCTGTTCGGCCCCTGTGGCTATGGCCTTCCGGCTGTTGCTGGCGCCAAAATCGGTTGCCCAGACGTGCCGGTTGTTGGCTTCTCGGGCGACGGCGCTTTCGGCATCGCGGTGACTGAACTGACCGCCATCGGCCGCGAAGAATGGCCCGCAATGACACAAGTGGTCTTCCGCAACTATCAATGGGGTGCTGAGAAACGTAATTCGACCCTGTGGTTCGATGATAACTTCGTCGGCACCGAGCTGGATCAACAGGTATCCTATGCTGGCATCGCCAATGCTTGTGGCCTGAAAGGCGTTGTCGCCCGCACGATGGACGAGCTGACCGACGCGCTGAACCAAGCCATCAAGGACCAGATGGAAAATGGCGTTACCACGTTGATCGAAGCCATGATCAACCAGGAGCTGGGTGAACCCTTCCGTCGCGACGCAATGAAGAAGCCGGTTCGCGTGGCAGGCATCAGCAAAGACGACATGCGGCCCCAACAGGTCTGATTGAACTCTTCGGGCGCGGGATCCCTCGCGCCCGAAGCTCTTCCGGTTACTGCCGGCCCCTTTTCTCTGAACGCGAGGCCCCGATGAAACCGCTTGAAACCCTTCTGAAAAACGCGGCCCGTACCAACCTGCGGATTATCCTGTCGGAAGGCAGCGACCCGCGTGCTGTCAGCGCTGGTCATCAGGCAGCGGCGCAAGGGATCGCGCGTATTGGTCTTGTGGGAGACAGCGCATCAATCAAGGCCGAGTTCGAGGCACAGGGGATTGAAATCATTGACGGGATTGACATTCACGACCCGTCAACATCGCCCTTACGGAACGAATTGGCCGCGCTGTATTACCAGTTGCGCCAGCACAAGGGCGTAACCCACGATGATGCACAGGCTGCCGTCGACCTGCCCCATATTTTTGCGGCCTTGCTGGTGAAATCTGGTCACGCGGATGGCACTGTCGGCGGCGCAGTGGCAACCACAGCCGACATCGTGCGCGCCGCCATCCAAATCATCGGCACAAAACCTGATACCAAGCTGATCTCGTCCTTCTTTCTGATGCTCTTTTGCAAAGAACATCACGACCGGAAAGGTGCTATGATCTTTGCGGATAGCGGGCTGGTGGTGGATCCCAGCGCTGACGAGATGGCACAAATCGCGCTTAGTTCGGCCAATTCTTTTCAGCGGTTGATCGGCGAAACGCCTCGTGTTGCGATGCTGTCCTTTTCGACACGCGGCAGTGCGGAACATGATGCGGTATCAAAGGTCGTGACTGCCACCGAAACCGCCCGCAGCCGCGCGCCCGAGCTGTTGATCGACGGCGAGCTTCAATTCGATGCGGCGTTCGTACCAGACGTCGCCGCGCGCAAAGCGCAAGACAGCCCCCTTCAGGGCAATGCCAATGTCTTCATCTTTCCCAATCTGGAAAGCGGCAACATCGCATACAAAATTGCACAACGCATGGGCGGGGCCGAAGCCATCGGCCCAATCCTGCAAGGTCTGGCAAAACCTGCCAACGATCTGTCACGCGGATGTTCGGCCGAAGATATCCTGCACATGATCGCTGTGACAGCCGCACAGGCAAGCGACAGCGATTAAAGCCCGTCTGACCCCGCAATGGAAAGAACGGTGGCGGCCACAATCTCGTCGACGGTGGCGCCTCGGCTCAGGTCGCAAATTGGGCGCTTGAAGCCTTGAAGAATGGGGCCATAGGCTTTCGCCCCGGCGAGATGCACCAGAAGTTTATAAGCGATATTCCCGGCGTCTAGGTTCGGGAATATCAAGACGTTCGCCTTTTCGGTCAGTCCAGCCTGCTTTTTCTGCGCCGTAAGTAGATCCAGCGCGGCATCGGCCTGAACAGGGCCTGCAAACCCAGTCAAATTTGCTGCTTCACGCACTTTTTCAACCGACGCTCCCGCGCCGGAATGCCCGGTCGAGAATGATAGGAGTGCGACCTCGGCCCGCCCCCAGAACGCCCGTGCAGTTCCCGCGCTTGCAGTTGCGATATCCGCCAGCTCTTGTGCGTCCGGGTCAACATTCACGGCGCAATCCGAGAATATGAACTCCTGGCCATCCGACAGAACCATCAAGAAGTAACTCGAGGGCGTGGCGATACCCTTCTTTAGCCCGATGACCATTGACGCGGCTTCGATCACGCGGCGAGTGGGGGCGATGGCACCAGCGACCATCAAGTCCGCCTCGCCCGTTGCGACCATGGCGGCGGCCCGCATCAGGGGGCGTTGCAACAGGCGTGTGGCGATCGCGGGACGCATGGCGCGCGTCGATATCAGCGCATCGACATGATGCGCGGCACAATCAGCAAGTGGCACCGGGCTGGCCAGCCCTTCCGCATGCAGACGCGCTGCAGCTTCAGCGATACGCGGATCTTCCATTTCTGGCAACACGACGCGCGGTTTGCGCTTTGCGGCGATCTCGAAGGCGCGATCCAGCGTGGCCGTCATGGGGGCTGTCCTGTTATGCGATTTGGTTGCGGATCGTCCTATACCCGGTTGTCAGCACAAAGATCAACGCCGCTGCGACGATGATCGACGGACCGGCCGGTGTGTCCAGCCGCAGCGATGCCCAAAGCCCCGCCCCGCTGGCGGCCCAACTGACCAGAACCGACGCAACCACCATTTGCACGGGGGATGACGCAACCCTTCGCGCGGCAGTGGCAGGAATGATCAACATGGCCGACACCAAAAGCGCTCCGACAACTTTCAGGGACACCGCCACCACGACCGCAATCGACACAGTGATGACAAGGCTTTCGCGGTTTGGCTTCACGCCCGAAGCCGCCGCCAAATCAGGACTGAGCGTCGACAATAGAAGTTTCGACCAGCGCCACGCAATGACTGAAGCCACCAAAATCCCGCCGCCCCAGACCAGCAAAAGATCCGAGCGGGTAACCGTCAAAATGTCGCCAAACAGATAGGCCGCAAGATCGACCCGCACCCCAGGCGCGAAAGAAATCGCGACAAGGCCAGAAGCAAGCGCACCGAAGGACAACACGCCAAGTCCGCTATCGGGCGACTGGCCGCGCGCCATCATCCAGCTGATCGCACCAGCCATCGCCAAGGCCACCACCAGTGTGCCAAGGCTGATCGGGACCGAGAAGATCAGCGCGAATGCCACACCCAGAATGGCCGCATGTGCTGTGGCATCTCCGAAATAAGCCAACCGCCGCCAAACCACGAACGCGCCCAATGGGCCAGTGGCCAGAGACAGACCAAACGCGGCCAACGCTGCGCGCACCAGAAAATCATCCAGCATGTTCAATATCATCCTTGCGGGTCACGGCGTTGTGGACGTGATCATGGTCATGATCGCAGCCATGGTCGTGGTTGTGGTCGTGGGCATGCTGATACAACGCCAGCGCGCCCTGCGTACCATAGCCGAACAAAGCACGATATTCTGGCGCATTCTGAACGACATGTGGCTTGCCTTCGCAGCAGACATGACCGTTCAGACAAATCACCCGATCCGAGGCGCTCATCACCACATGCAGGTCGTGTGAAACCATCAAAACGGCAACACCCGAGGCTTGCCGTACATCTTCGATCAGACGGTAAAATCCCGCCTCTCCCATCTGGTCCAGCCCTTGGGTAGGTTCATCAAGGATCAAGATGTCAGGGCGCTCAAGCAACGCACGAGCCAATAGCACGCGTTGCAACTGCCCGCCTGAAAGATCGGCCACCTGACGTGTCTCGATCCCTGGCACACCGACACGATCCAGCATCTCGGCGATCTGTTGAGGGGTGTGGGATCTTGGCAAGTTTAGAAACGACCGGACAGGTAACGGCAATGTGGGATCTAGCGCCAGCTTTTGCGGCACATATCCAATGACCAGCCCCGGCTTTTTCTGGACTTTACCTTTGGCTGGCGTCAGCCCCAGAAGCGCGCGAAGCAACGTAGTTTTGCCCGACCCGTTGGGGCCAACGATCGTCACAATCTCGCCCGGCGCGACCGACATGTCGATCTTGTTCAGCACCTTCTGCGTGCCGTATTTTACGGTTAAACCCGTGGCCGAGATCAAACTCATGCCGCAGCCTCGGCCTGACAGCTAGGGCACAAGCCCATCGCTTCAACATTGGCCCGTTCAACCGCGAACCCAAGCGACGCGCCGGCCGCGTCGATCTGGGCCCGCAATTCTGAGGCCGGGATCTCGGCCACAGCTTTACAGGCTTTACAAATAAAGAATGCAGGCGCGTGGTCGCAGTCGAACGTCGTGCAGGCTGCGAAAGCATTCAAACGTCGGATACGATGCGCAAGCCCTTGATCCACAAGAAATTCCAAAGCGCGATAAGCGACAGGGGGCTGGCTGCCAAATCCATCTGCGGCCAGACGCTCCAGAACATCATAGGCGCCCATAGCGCGGTGTTCTTCCAACAGAATTTCCAGTGTGCGGCGACGAACCGGCGTCAGGCGCGCGCCTGCCTCGCGGCAGATTTCCTCGGCCCGGGTCAGCGCCGCACTGGCGCATGTAGAATGGTCATGACTGTGAAACGCACTGGAAAGATCCGGCATAGGTTGACACCATGTTTATGTAATATTATCACCTTCGCCAATGCTATAACATCACATTACCCGGAGCAAGACCCGATGACACTGACCCGCACCACCATGGCGCTGTGCCTCAGCCCGACACTGTTGATGGCAGAGGCCCCGAAAGTTGTGACCGATTTCGCACCGATCCATTCGCTGACAGCACAGGTGATGGACGGCGTTGGTGAACCTGAATTGCTGCTGCCTCAGGGTGCCGATCCGCACGGGTTCCAGATGCGCCCGTCGCAAATGCAGTCGCTGTCAGATGCAGATCTATTGGTCTGGGTTGGCCCGGCAATGTCACCATGGCTTGAACGCGCGATCGAAGCGGCTTCCTTGGACCATAGCATTGCTTTGCTATCTGCACCCGGCACCGTTTTGCGCGAAGGCCACGATCATGATCATGACCATGGTTCGCAAGACGCGCATGGACATGACGATCACGCGGATCATGACCACAAGGATCACGCCAAAGACGACCGCGCCGATCACGACCATGAGCATGGGCACGACGAAAAAGACGCACATGCGGACCACGATCATGAAGATAAGGATACGCATGCAGACGACAAAGATCATGACCACGAAAAGCATGAGGATCACGCAGATCATGATCATGACAAGCACGAAGACCATGACGAAGACGGCAAAGATCATGACGCACATGCAGAACATGTCGAGCGTGTAGACCCTCACGCATGGTTGTCGCCGAAGAACGCTCAAATCTGGTTGGAAGCGATCGCCGAAGAGCTGTCCGAATTGGATCCCGAAAACGCCGAGCGCTATCACGAAAACGCACATGAGGCGCAAGAAAAGATTGCCGCACTGGACAGCCGCATTCAAGCGCGTCTTGAACCCATCCACGAAAAGGGTTTCGTCCTGTTCCATGACGCGTTTGGGTATTTCTCGGACCACTATGACCTGAACAATCTGGGCTCGATCCGGGAAGGCGATTCCGCGCCTCCCTCGGCCGCGCAGCTGGCCGCGATCTCGGCACGGATTGAAGGGGGCGAGGTCTCGTGCATCTTCTCGGAACCTGCGCAAGGGGATGCGCAGGTGCTGGAACTAGCCAAAAGTGCAGGCGCAGGTACTGGGGTTCTGGATCCATCCGGATCATCCCAAGACGTAGGTCCGATGCTGTATGAGAACCTGATGTGGTCCACAGCAGACACGATCGCGACCTGCCTGGAAGGCAAATAAACAGAAACGGGCGCCACTGCGGCGCCCGTTTTCGTTCATGGGAAGGCATCAGTCGCCCCACCCCCCGCCGCCGGGTGTGCACATTTCGAACACGTCACCGGGGGCCAATGTGACTTCGCTATTTCCCGGCATCGGAATGCGTGTTCCATCGGCTCTCTCGGCCGTATTCACCCCCACCTGACCCGGCATCCCGCCGTCTTTGCCAAAGGGCGGAACCGTGCGATGCGAGCTTAGCGTTGTGACCGTCACCGGCGCGAGAAAGCGCAGCCGACGCACGACGCCATCACCGCCACGCCACTGACCTGCCCCGCCCGATCCTTGACGCAACAAGAATTCCTCGAGCCGGACCGGGAAGCGCTTTTCTAAGATCTCGGGATCGGTCATGCGAGTGTTCGTCATGTGGCTTTGCACGCCGTCACACCCGTCAAAGCCCGGCCCAGCGCCGGTGCCCCCCGCAATAGTCTCGTAGTTCTGGAAGTCTTCGTTGCCCCAGATGAAGTTGTTCATCGTGCCTTGCGACCCCGCAATCACACCCAGCGCTCCGTAAAGCGCATTACAGGCGGCTTGACTGACTTCTGTATTGCCCGAAATCACCGCCGCCGGATAGCGCGGGTTCAGCATCGAACCTTCGGGAACGATAATATTCAGCGGCGCCAGACAGCCCTCGTTCAACGGAATGTCGGCACCGACCAGCGTGCGGAAGACGTAAAGCACTACGGCACGGCTGATCGACAGGGGCGCGTTATAGTTGCCCGCCTGCTGATCCGAGGTCCCTGTGAAGTCGACCGTGGCCGAGCGTGTGGCTTTGTCGACGCTGACAGAGACGCGGATCTCGGACCCGCCATCCATTGGATAGACAAACGCCCCATCGCGCAGTCGGTCGATCACGCGGCGCACGCTTTCATCAGCATTGGCCTGCACGTGGCCCATGTAAGCCTGCGCGACGGCCAGCCCATAGTGATCGACCACCCCCAACAGCGCCTGACGCCCTGTCTCGTTCGCCGCCACCTGTGCCTTCAGATCCGCCATGTTCTGCTCGATGTTCCGGCACGGGTACTTACCCGATGCCAGAAGCGCGCGCATGTCACCTTCCAGAAGCAGCCCTTCGGCCACCAACCGGGTGTTTTCGATCAACACGCCTTCGTGCTCGATATGCGTACTGTCAGGCGGGCCGGAGCCCGGCGTGCGCCCTCCGATATCCGCATGGTGCCCGCGTGAGCCCAACCAGAAGGCAATGCTGTCACCCACGAACACCGGTGTCACGACGGTCACATCCGGCAGGTGGGTGCCGCCGTTGAAAGGACTGTTCAGGACAAATGCATCGCCCGGCTTCACCTGCCCTGCGTTGTCACGCATCACCGTCCGGATGCTATCGGACATCGACCCCAGATGCACCGGCACATGCGGTGCATTCGCGACCAGATCGCCCGATGCATCAAAAATCGCGCAGGAAAAATCGAGCCGTTCCTTGATGTTCACCGACCACGAGGTATTGGCCAGCGTTGCCCCCATCTGATCGGCCACAGACATGAAAAGGTTGTTGAAGACCTCGAGCAACACCGGATCAACATCGGTTCCTGCGGCATGGGCGCGGGCCAAAGCCTCGACCCGTTCAAGGATCAGGTTGCCATGTCCGTCTTGCCGCGCCTGCCAGCCCGGTTCGATCATATTCGTGCCGGTGGGCTCGCGAATGATCGCGGGGCCGAGGATACGGGCCTCGGCAGACAGGTTCGCCCGATCGTATAGCGGCACATCCTGCCAGCCCGCTTCGGTGCACAGTTGCACGGTATCGGCTGGTTGATCGTTACCGCCGGTCGCATGACCACGCGGCGCTTCGCCCGATGTTCCAATGGCCTCAACGGCCAGCACTTCGAACAGGATCGCGCGTTCGGGGGAATGGAAGCCAAAACGCGCCTCGTGTGCGGCTTCGAAATCCGCCCGCATCTGGACGGCATCGCCAAACGGCACTTCAAGCGCTTGATGCGAGCCATCGTATCGCAGATGCGCAATGTGTTCGACGTGGATGTCCGTGACGCCCTGCTTGGCGACTTCGGCTTCTGCATCGGACGCCAGTGCCTGCAACCGCGATGTGGCATCTTCCATCGCATCGAGCGACGCATCAAACTGTTCCTGACGCAGGGCGCGGATCTCGGCCAGCCCCATGCCGTAGGCAGACAACACGCCTGCAAACGGATGCAAAAACACGGTCTTCATACCCAGCGCATCGGCAACCAGACAGGCGTGCTGCCCCCCTGCCCCACCAAAGCACTGCAGCACATATCGGGTTACATCATGCCCACGCTCGACCGAGATTTTCTTGATCGCGTTGGCCATGTTGTCGACCGCAATACGCAGGAAGCCACGGGCCACATCCTCGGGCGTTTGAGCTGGCTGACCGGTCTCGGTCGCGATGTCTTGCGCCATTGCTTCGAATTTCTGCCGCACCACATCCGCATCCAGCGGCTGGTCTCCATTGGGGCCAAAGACGTGTGGGAAGTGGGCGGGCTGCAAACGCCCCAGCATCACGTTGCAATCGGTGACCGTCAGGGGCCCACCACGCCGATACGCAGCCGGACCGGGATTGGCGCCCGCACTTTCGGGACCGACTTGAAAGCGGCCATCACGGAATTGGCAGATCGAGCCGCCGCCCGCCGCGACAGTGTGAATATCCATCATCGGCGCGCGCATACGCACACCCGCGACCTCGGTCTCGAAGCTGCGCTCGTAGCTGCCCGCATAATGGCTGACATCGGTTGAGGTTCCGCCCATGTCGAACCCGATCAGGTGCTCAAACCCGGCGACCTCGCCCGTTTTGACCATGCCGACAATGCCGCCGGCCGGGCCGGACAGGATCGCGTCTTTGCCTTGAAACATCCCCGCATCGGTCAGACCGCCATTCGACTGCATAAAGAGCAGTCGATCACAGGCGGTGCCAATGTCCAGCGCCCCCGCAACCTGTTCCACATAGCGGCGCAGAATGGGCGACAGATAGGCATCGACCACGGTCGTATCGCCCCGACTGACCAGCTTGGACAAACGTGACACTGCGTGGCTTTCGGACACCTGTGTGTATCCAATGTCCCGTGCGATTTTAGCCACCTGCGCTTCATGAACGGGGTTCAGATAGCCATGGAGGAAGGCAATGGCGACGCCACGAATGCCCGCATCGAAATGGCGCTGCAACAACATGCGCACGGCCTCTTCGTCAATAGCACACAGGATATTTCCATCCGCGTCCAGCCGCTCGTCCACTTCCTCGACCGCTGCATAAAGCAAATCCGGGCGTTTGATGTGCAGATCAAATAGACGCGGACGGGTTTGATAGCCGATGCGCAGCAGATCACCGAACCCTTTGGTGATCAAAAGCAGCGTATCGTCGCCCTTCCGTTCAAGAAGCGCATTGGTTGCCACCGTCGTGCCCATTTTGACCGAAGCAATTGCCCCGTTCGGGATCGCCTGATCCGCGCCCAGCCCCAACAGCTCGCGAATGCCCTGCACCGCCGCGTCGCGGTAACGTTCAGGGTTTTCACTGAGAAGCTTATGGCTTTGCAACCCGCCTTCTGGATCACGCGCCACGATGTCGGTGAACGTGCCGCCACGATCCACCCAGAACTCCCACTTGCTGTCCGACATGCACGCCTCCCTGATCCGTCAGACAGAGGTCGGGCATGGGCCGGGAAATGTCAATTGCGCAGACGAAAAAGGGCGCCCCGAAGGGCGCCCCAATTTACTAGATGATCCAGCGATCAGAAGAACGCTTGCAGCCCGGTCTGCGCACGGCCCAGGATCAGGGCATGCACGTCATGGGTGCCCTCATATGTGTTGACCGTCTCCAGGTTCACCATGTGGCGGATGACGTTGAATTCCAGCGAGATGCCGTTGCCGCCGTGCATGTCACGGGCGTGACGCGCGATCTCAAGCGCCTTGCCACAGTTGTTGCGCTTGATGATCGAGACCATCTCGGGCGCGGCTTTAGCTTCGTCCATCAGACGACCAACGCGCAGCGCGGCCTGCAGGCCCAGCGAAATCTCGGTCTGCATGTTGGCCAACTTCAGTTGGAACAGCTGGGTTTGCGCCAGCGGTTTGCCGAACTGCTTACGATCCAGACCGTACTGACGCGCAGCATGCCAGCAGCTTTCAGCAGCGCCCATAGCGCCCCACGCAATGCCGTAACGCGCACGGTTCAAACAGCCGAACGGACCTTTCAATCCTTCCACATTGGGCAGCAGCGCATCTTCTGACACTTCCACGCTATCCATGACAATCTCGCCGGTGATCGACGCGCGCAGGCTCAGCTTGTTTTCGATTTTGGGCGCGGACAGACCCCTCATGCCCTTTTCCAACACGAAGCCACGGATCTTACCTCCATGGGCGTCCGACTTGGCCCAGACCACAAACACATCCGCGATCGGTGCGTTCGAAATCCACATTTTCGAGCCATTCAGCACATAGCCGCCATCGACCTTCTTGGCCGTGGTTTTCATGCTGCCGGGATCCGAGCCCGCATCCGGTTCGGTCAGACCAAAACAGCCAATCCATTCGCCCGAGGCCAGCTTCGGCAGGTATTTCTTGCGCTGCTCTTCGGTGCCGTAAGCATAGATCGGGTACATCACCAAGGACGACTGCACCGACATCATCGAGCGATAGCCGCTGTCGATACCCTCTACCTCGCGGGCGACCAGTCCATAGGTCACGTAACCAGCTCCGATGCCGCCGTATTCTTCTGGGATGGTGGTGCCCAGCAGACCCATTTCGCCCATCTCGGCGAAGATTTCCGGGTCGGTGGTCTCGGTCGCATAGGCCTCGGTCACGCGGGGGGCCAGTTTCTCGGCGCAATAGGCTTTCGCCGCGTCGCGGATCATGCGTTCGTCTTCATTCAACTGGTCTTCCAGCAGAAACGGGTCTTCCCAGTTGAAGCTGGACAGTTCGGGGCGGGATTGAGGGGCAAGATCGGCCATGTCTCAGACTCCTTTCGCGTTGATGGCGGCCTCGATTGAGGCTTCCAGAATATCAAGGGCTTCGTCCAGCTGATCGGCTGGAACAGTCAGGGGCGGCAACAGACGTACGGCGTTGCCACGGGTGCCGCAAGGCAGGATGATCAGACCGCGCGCCTCGGCCTCGGCCACGATGGCCATGGTCAGGGCAGCGTCCGGCGCGTTGGTGTCGCGGTCGGTGACCAGTTCAAAGGCCACCATTGCGCCCAGACCACGCACATCGCCGATGGCTTCCATGCCTTGACGGGAAGCGAGTTCGGTCAGGCGGGCGTTGATCTTTTCACCAATTTCAGTGGCGCGATCGCACAGTTTTTCTTCGTCGATCACATCCAAAACGGCGTGCGATGCCGCAACGGCCAGCGGATTCCCGGCATATGTCCCGCCGATGCCACCCGCAGGGGCTGCATCAACGATTTCGGCCCGGCCCGTCACGGCGGACAGGGGGAAACCCCCGGCCAGACCCTTTGCCATTGTCACCAGATCAGCGGCAACCCCCGCATGATCGAAGGCAAACATTTTGCCGGTCCGGGCAATCCCAGCCTGAACTTCGTCCGCGATCAGGATGATGCCGTGCTCATCACAAATGGCGCGAATGGCCTTCAGGAACTCGGGTGGCGCGATGTTGAAGCCACCTTCGCCCTGTACGGGCTCGATGATCATCGCGGCAACACGCTCGGGATCAATCGAGCTTTTCAGCATGTTGTCCAGAATGGCCAGCGACTGCTCGACCGAAACTCCGTGGAAGGCGTTCGGGAACGGGGCGTGCAGGACTTCGGGCGGCATCGCACCGAAGGCTTTCTTATAAGGGTTCACCTTGCCGCACAGCGCCATGCCCATCAGGGTGCGACCGTGGAAGGCGCCGGAAAAAGCGATCACACCCGACCGGCCCGTGAATGCGCGGGCCATTTTCACTGCGTTTTCAACCGCTTCCGCACCCGTGGTCACCAGCATGGTTTTCTTGTCGAAATCGCCCGGCGTGGCAGCATTCAAACGTTCGGCCAGCGATACATAGCCTTCATAAGGCGCAACGTGGAAACAGGTGTGGGTAAACGCCTCGGCCTGTTGGGCAACGGCGGCCATCACTTTGGGGTGGCGGTGACCCGTATTGTTCACCGCAATCCCTGCAGCGAAGTCGATGAATCGCTTGCCATCCACGTCCCACAGCTCGGCATTCTCAGCGCACGCGGCATAGATGCCACGGGTGGCAACACCATTTGCCACGGCATCCGCGCGGCGGGATTTGAGAGCGTCAGTATTCGACATGCGAACCCCCTGTCAGAATTTGATTCCATGCCATATTGCGCAAAATCCTGAGCAATGCTATCAAAATTTTGCGCAGTATATTGAAAAGCAGAGACTCGCCGCAGGGCCAAGTGAACGTAGGCAAAGGGGATCAGGTATGCATGATGAGTTTGACGTTGGCACCCGCCTGAAAGAGCTGAGGCAGCAATTCGGCTTATCTCAAAGGCAGCTGGCCGAAGCAGCGGGTGTGCCCCACGGCCAGATCTCAATGATCGAGCGCAACCACTCGTCACCGTCTGTTGCAAGCCTGCGCAAAATTTTGGGCGGATTTCAGATGTCCATGTCCGAGTTTTTTGAGCCTGAAGCCCCGACCACCCAGCAAGTTTTCTTCACGCCGAGCGAGCTGCGCGACCTGACCTCGGCGCTGTATCAGGACAACGAAGCCGCACAACGGATGATCACCATTAAGCAGGTGGGCGACGCGAAAGCGCACGGGCTTCAGGTGCTGCAAGAGTTCTATGAACCCGGCGCAGACACTGGCGAAACCATGATTGAACACGAGGCCAACGAAGGCGGCATCGTGATCGAGGGCGAGTTGGAAATAACCGTGGGCGAGGAAACCCGCGTGTTGAAAACCGGCGATTCCTATCTGTTCAACTCGCGCGAGCCACACCGGTTCCGCAACATCTCAGACCGGCCGGCCCGGGTCATCTCGGCCTGCACGCCGCCATATCTATAGGAGCTTCCATGCACCCGCTTGAAGGACTGAAAGTCGTAGAACTCGCGCGCATTCTGGCTGGGCCATGGATCGGTCAATCGCTGGCCGACTTGGGCGCAGACGTGGTGAAGGTCGAGGCAGAAACCGGTGATGACACCCGCGGCTGGGGACCGCCCTTTATCGAGCGTGATGGGGATAAAACCGCCGCCTATTACTACTGTGCTAACCGGGGCAAGGACGTGATCACTGCCGATTTCCGCACACCCGAAGGGCAAGAGAAGGTACGTAACCTGATCAAAGACGCCGACATTCTGGTCGAGAACTTCAAGGTCGGAGGGTTGGCGAAATACGGGCTGAATTATGATAGCCTGTCCAAACTAAACCCGCGCCTGATCTATTGCTCGGTCACCGGGTTTGGACAGGATGGGCCGTGGGCCAAGCGGGCGGGATATGACTTTCTTCTGCAAGGGCTATCGGGGCTGATGTCCGTGACTGGTGACCCGGCAGGACAGCCCCAGAAAGTGGGCGTGGCAATCACTGACATCGTCACGGGACTTTACGGCACCATCGGCATTCTTGCAGCTGTCGAACAGCGCCACCGCACAGGTCGCGGTCAACATATCGACATGAGCCTTCTGGACTGTGCCACTGCCTTGATGGCCAATCAGGCGATGAACTATCTGGTCACCGGAACCAGCCCCGACCGGTTGGGCAACGAGCACCCAAATATCGCCCCTTATCAGGTGTGCCCGGTGAAAGACGGGCATATCATTCTGGCAGTTGGCAATGACGGGCAGTTCCAGCGGTTCTGCAAAGTCATCAACCGTACAGACTTGGCGACAGATGCGCGTTACAGCACGAATTCCGACCGCGTTGCCCATCGCGACACGTTGACCCCCGCGATCGAAGATAGCCTGGCGAATTGGACCATGACGGACATCTTGGCGGCCTTGGAAGATGCGACTGTTCCAGCAGGTCCAATCAATACGATGGAGCAAACCTTCCAAAACCCACAGATCCAACATCGCGAAATGCACATCACGCCAGAAGGCGTACCGGGCGTACGCGGACCGTGGGTGTTTTCAGACGCAGAACTGAAGCTTGAAAAAACCGCCCCAATGCTTCCCAAATCGGACTAAGCCGCACACGGAACGCCTGACGGCAGCGCGTATGGAACGTCTCGGAAAATGAAAAGGGCAGACGCGCCGCGCCTGCCCTCACTGCTCAACCTTGCCTTTGGTTCTTATTCGAACACAGCGGCTTCGTTGTCCAAGCTGTCCGAACCCTCAACTTCGATTTCACCAGCGCCGACAGCGGCAACTGCACGTTCGATGTTGCGGGTCTGCGCGACAAGGTGATCAATTGCGTTCTGAACCAGTGCACCGCCTGCATGGCCTGCACCCAGCATCTGGTCATAGGACGTGCCGCTTTCTGCAGCGGTGCGGATGTCACCCAGCGCGATCATCGTCGCGTTCATTTCGCCAAGCAGATTGTCGGCCAGCGCACCATCAGCAGCTTTCACCAGATCATAGAGCGACGCACCTTCAACAACCGAACCGTCGATGCGGACATAACGACCAGTATAGACATTGCGGATGCCCAACCCGTCGAAATAGTGCGAATTGTGAGTGTTGTCCGAGAAGCAGTCATGCTCTTCTTCTGGATCGTTCAACAGAAGGCCCAGCTTCATACGCTCGCCAGCCTGTTCGCCATAGGACAGCGACCCGATGCCAGTGAAAGCCATCTTCACACCTTTGGCGGCGTCGGTGGTCACGTCGGTACGGCCTTGCCCACCTTCCGACCAGTTGGCAACCGCGTCTTCCAGATCCGAAATCAACAGGTCAGTCGCAGCGACAAGATACTGAACGCGGCGGTCACAGTTGCCGCCTGTACAATTCGCAGCATCAAAATCCGAGGCCGGACGCGTACCTGCGCCGTGATCGGTGCCCGACAGGTCTTGGCCCCACAGCAGGAATTCGATGGCGTGATAGCCGGTTGCGACGTTTGCTTCGATGCCTTCAACTTCGTGCAGGCCTTCCAGCAGCGCGGGCGTGATGGTCGCTGCGTCGATTGTGGCTCCACCAACATTCAGCTGGGCGTTGGCAATCACGTTTGCGGTCGAAAACGGGTTTTCGTCATTCGCGCCAAAGTCTGCTGCAACATAGTCGATCAGGCCTTCGTCCAGCGGCCAGGCATTTACTTTGCCTTCCCAGTCATCGACGGTCGGGTTGCCGAAACGGAAAGCCTCGGTCTGTTGATAGGGAACGCGGGCTTCCAGCCATGCTTCCTTGGCGGCTTCCAGCGTGGCGTCAGACGGCGCTGAGGCCAGAGCCTCGACAGACGCTTTCAGGGTCTTTGCAGTGGCTAGGCTGTCTTCGTAGCCAGCCAATGCAATGTTGGCATAGTTCGATACAACCTCTTCAGGAGTTGCTGCAAAGATAGCCGAAGCGGATAGACTGGCAATACACGTTGCCAGCAGAGATGTGCGGATCATGGGGAAACCTCGTGAAATAATGTCTCAGCCGAGGTAGCAAAGTCTTTTTGTCGGGTAAAGCTTATTCTTATCTTTTTTATCAGATTTACAATTCCGTTACGAAACAGAACACGCCCTTAGGTCAGGCCGCATCCATAGCGCAGCCTCTTCTATGCTGGAACCCGCTAGCGTCGCTCCGCACTCCGGTCTCCAACAGGGAATCAAGATTCTGAAACCAGTTCTGATGATCGCTAAGAAGCTGCTGAAGGGCAGACATGACGAACTTGATCCCATGCTCCACCTATAGATTTCAAGTAGCGCGGGGGGCCTGCCAGGTACGATTATCCTTCCAGCACTGTGCGCACCGTCAAGAGTGCCCAAATACTCGACCTCGACAGGCCTCGTTGGGAACAGATCAAATATTGTTCCGAGCAGTTGGGCTGGAGCAATCACACCCCACCATACTGTCGTCTTCGCCAGCTACTCAATACATAGCACCCGCCCGATAATCACAAAGCACCCAAGAACGGCCAAAGACATCATCAGCTTTGTTATCGTCATGGCCGACGCAACCAATGCAGCCAATTCGTGACCTGCCCCCGAGACTTCCCTCGCTTCAATGTGGAGTTTGCTCAACCTTTTGAAGGAGCAAATGAATGCGAAAGGGCCGATTCACGGAAGCCCAAACCATCGGGGTGATCAAAGAGCAGGAAGCCGGAATCACATGGTCATGCGCAATATTGATCAGATTGCGATTTTCTTATTGATGTCTTTGTACTTGATGTATCCAAGCCGAACTGACGGCGTCTGACGCCCCTTCGATTGGGCAAATTTGCGCCGAGGACTGCTGTTTTTGGATGATATCAAGACTGCAGGTGGTCCGAATCAAGAAACCCAAATTCGTGCAGTTTCCGCTCGAATTCAGGTTCAGAAACCATCGAAATGATGATGCCCAAGATAATATCTTCGATTTGCTTTTTCCTACGGCTTGGAAACGCCTTTCTAAGGTCATCGATTTTCGTTCCAAAGCGTAACACATCCCGTTGCACGGGAGCAGGATTATGTACGCGAAATGCGCCGTGGTGGGATTGCCGCCACCTATGCCACATTAATCCACCAATGCCTGCTTGAGCACCATTTCGATCTGGCTCACCGCCTCGCGCCAGAAATATTCCCAGAGACACCAGAGCAACGCTGGTAGGCGATCGTAAACGAGCGTGCAGTATTGATCAGCTCTGGGCGGGTTCTTAATTCTTCACCCTAGTCGACGGTTTCAGCCATTGCGAACCGGCGGAAAGCATATTGCATCATGACTACCGTCAGAAGCACGATCAAGGTCAAGGTTATCCAGCTAGCCAACACTGGTAGAGCCAAAGAGGTTCCAAACGCTGTTAATGTAAAATACCCTACGGCAGCCGATGCCGCAGCAGCAGCCAAAACGACAATCGTCTTCGCAATGAACTCGACAAGTGAGCGTCCAAGAAATTCGAAGTCTGCCCGCCCCATCGGAACCAGTTTTTTCGGAAACAAAAGATGTATCGTGTTCTCGACTGTATAGATGAGCACAATCAAAGGGAGTGCAAAAGCCGCAAGGACTAGTGCGCCAGATGTGACGGAACCTTTTTCAAAGACGATGATGCTGACGATCAGGGGCAAAGCGATGACATAGGTAACAAGCACCTGAACTACGAGTTGGCCTGCGCAGATGCGCCACGGGGCGATGGGCAGGGTCTTGTAGATTTCCATCCTGCTCAGGTCGCCGCGAAAATCGCAAACCAGTGTGCGCGGCAGGATGAACCCGAAAAAGGTGTAAATAACTGTCAAAACCCGCGGGTCTGAAAGGGGTATACCGACCGCCGCAACAAGCGGCCCGGCACAGGTGGCGATGCCAACGAACACGACGACGACTTTCAAAGAATTTCGGGCAACGTTCAAGGCCTGTCGCCAAGCAATGGGGCCTAGCCCCCCCCAAGTTGGCGAACGGCGGATCGAGCGCACCTCGGCTCGTTGGGTGGCCCAGTAAGATCCTCCTTGCTTAACGCGCTCCCATCGGTTGCTCGCTCGGGCGTTTTCGCTTAGGGCGCGGTCTGTCGTGCGGGCGTCAAGCACAATAATCGCGCGCAGCAGTGCAGTGTTGATGAGGAGCGCAATGCAGGCCCAAAAGGCCTGTTGCGGCAGCGATGACGACACGAAGAGTTCCGCAAACACAATGTACGGTATCAGGATTATGGTGCCGATCCACGAATGTCGAAACGCGGATAAGAGGTCAAAGAGGCTACGGTCGGGCACTGTCCATGCATAAACGATGCTGGCTGCTGCAGCTGCGAAAAACAGCACAATTACGGGATATCGTATCCGCGCAAGCCTGCTGCCTTCCAGCGTCTGAGCGGCCATGACGATGACGGCGCTGTTTAACTGAACGAATATGATCGTCAGAAGCGACGCGAAGAAGGCAGAAAGGGCTGAGCCTGTTTGCCCCTGCGCAAGAACGGCGATCAGCGCACTGCTTAGGGTGGCCCCGGCAACGTAGGCACTAAATTTGTAGATGATTAGGTCGCGCCGATGGAACGGCCCAGTGTAAAGAAAATTGATCTCGGCTGGCGAAAAATGAAATGTGGGCCCGGTCGTCAGCGCTACTGTCAGCAGCGACATCGCAAGCATGCTGATCGGCATGAAAGTGCTGATCTGCGCGCTTAAAGTTTGCCGATTCAAGGCTGCATCAGACATGGCCCCCATGTCCGACGAGGCGCCGCTGGTTGCGACGAGCAGCCAAATGATCCCGAAAAATGCAAGAAAGAAAAGCAAGCCACGCAAGCTTGTCAACTGCATCAGGCGCAGGCGGAAACCGCCGCGCATTCGCATCATAAGAAGACGAAAAAGCGCTTGATCCATAGCTTATGCCTGATCCATCTCTTTGTTCTGGGTGATTGTGAAATACGCCTCTTCAAGGGCTGAGCTATCGTCGTTCTGGCCGAACTCGCTCAGTACGCTGCCCATCGTGCCGAATAGACGGCATTCACCCAGGTTCAACACCATGATATGCGTACATAAATCCTCGAACAGGCTCAAAAGGTGCGAGCTAATGATGATAGCTGCACCGGCTTGCGCACGTTCGCGGATCGCCTGCTTGATACCCCGGATGCCTTGAGGATCGAGCCCCGTCAGCGGCTCATCAAACAGGATGACCTTTGGATCGTGCAAGAAGGCGCAGGCGATCGCCACTTTTTGGCGCATACCGCGAGACAAATTATGGACGAGCGTATCGCGCTTGTGTGTAAGTTCGAATGACATAAGAAGCGCTTCGGCAGATTCCTCAAAATCTGCGACTTTGTAGGCCGCCGCCGTGAACGCCAGATGCTCCCAGACTGTCATGGTATCAAATAGCCGCGGATCGTCGGGAATATAGCCAATGTTCTGTTTGGCTGCTATGGGTGCCTCGGCAATATCATGGCCGGCAATCAAAAGGCGTCCCGAGGTCGGAGGGATAATCCCGCACAAAGTACGCAAAGTCGTTGTCTTGCCCGCCCCGTTCGGCCCGAGCAACCCAAGGATCTGGCCGGGTTCAACCGAAAAGCTCAGGTCCTTCACGGCCGTGAAGCCTTTGTACTGCTTGCTGAAATTTGTGACTGTGATCATATGTTCTTTGCTCAAGATTTTCCGGTTCACCTGCGGCCGAGCGGTCAGATGTATACTCCAACATCACTCAAGCCAGCGGCATTTTGCACCAATTCATGGCAACTCTATGTCCAAATCATAAACTGTTCCTCTATTTGAGCGGGAATGCGGAGAACCTCGGGCAAATCACCACTGCCAAAACGATCCGCTATGCACTTAGCCGGATACCAAAAGCACGCGCATATCTCAGCAACGGTCAATTGGGCCTCGACAACAACACAGCCGAAAGGGCCGTCAAGCCCGTCGCCATAGTCTAAAGAACTGAATGCTCGCAGGTTCCGAGGGTGGCGGAAAAGCCATGGCCATCGCCTATACGTTGATCTAAACTGCCAGGCTGAACGACATTGATCCACAAGCTTGGCTCACATGGAATCCCGCACCGTTCACAGACCCCAAGATCACACGCCTCGACGAGCCCCTCCCCTGGCATTACGCTGCCAAGGCAGCGGAACAGGGCGTGTCCTGTCGCAACAGCCCGGGCTCATCATTATGGAGCATGAGCGCCAGTATATTCTGACGCAGACCGTCAAAGTCGCGGCGTCAGAGGTGATTGATGCTTTTCGTTTGGAACTCAGCATTGACCCCAATGAAGCCATCACCCGGAGGCTTCGGGCCTGTATCGAAGATCACAGCACGATCAGTAATCCGTGCGAAGTTTGGGCCAATGACCTGCGCATCCGAGGCATAAAGCCAAGCACTTGTCCACGTCTTGGTTCAGCATCTCAAGAAAGATAGCGGGCTGGCGGAGTGTTTTAGCCGCAATTCGTAAACACCCGGCGGGCGCATTGAGTGGGTTTCGAGGATATCCCGGCTTTCGCAGTCTTCAAAGTACGGACCGGTATTGGCCTGGTTGATCTCCCATGCCTTCGCCAGCTCGCAATCAATCTGATCTCCATCACTGAACTGGATTTCATAATCCACAACATGATCACCCCAGTTGTTACGGCTCTTGCTTGCCTTGCCGGCGTAGTCTTCACGGCTTTTGTCGTAGAGCACGTTGGCGGTGATGTCATAGGATTCGGCATGTAGGATGGCATCGTCTTTCTCCTCTCATTTATGACTGGTTGCGTCTGCAACCGTCTGGCCTCCGACGAGGAGCGGGTGTGCAAGGATCAAAGGTGGCCCAAAGAATGACGGCGGCAGCCCAAGCAGGATACTTTGCATCCATTTGGTTGCTGTCGGTGCTCTGAGATCGGACAAACCTTGATGCGGCAGCATCAGTGCTCAGCGCCTGGGGAGGAGCACAGCCCCGTGGGTGTGTCCCCAATTGTCGCAGACCATATAAGTGAATGCTCACGGCCCCCTGGTTGGTCCCCCATGTGAAAATGACCAGGAATCTGGAAGCCAACCGGGATCACAACAGCGCCAACTGATCAATGTCACGCTTGTAAAGGCTTGCTAGTGGCCAATGCGCTCTTGTTCAGGTATCGCCTTAGACATTGGTTTCGCAGGTGCTCCGAATGCAGGCTCAACCCGAACTGAAAAAAGATCTCGTGTTAATCGGGGGGGGGCATGCTCATGCGCTCGTTCTGCGGGAATGGGGATTAAGGTCCTTGGCGGGTGCGCGGTTAACGCTGATTAACCCAGCCCCCGCAGCCCCGTATTCCGGCATGTTGCCGGGGCATGTCGCTGGGCATTACACACGTGAAGAACTGGACATTGATCTGGTAAAACTGGCGCGGTTTGCGGGTGCCCGTCTGATCATTGGCCACGCGACAGCGATCGATCCAAAGGCCCAGGTGATTTCTGTCGATGGGGGGCGTCGGATTGGGTATGATGTTGCTTCGGTCGATATTGGAATCCATGCGCAGATGCCGGACATCTCTGGCTTTGTAGAACATGCAAGTGGTGTGAAGCCATTGGATGTCTACGCAGCACGTTGGCAAGCTTTCTTGGCCGGCGTAGCGGCGGGCGAGACCTTGGCGCATGTTGCGGTCATCGGGGCCGGTGTTGCCGGTGTCGAACTGGCTTTGGCTATGGCTTATGCATTGCAGAGCAACGTGGATAAGCAGGTGCATTTGATAGAGGCAGGGGGTGACATTACCGCCCGTGCTAGGTCTGCGCGAGGTCCGTTGCGCGCAGCTATGCGCGATTTAGGGGTGCAGCTACATGCCAACGCCACTGCGGTACGGATCACGGCGGGTGACGTCGAGCTGGCAGATGGCACGAGATTGAACTCTCGCTTCACAGTCGGGTCAGCGGGTGCATTTGCTCATGGCTGGTTGCAACAGACGGCTTTGCCTCTCACGCCTAGCGGCTTCATTCTTGTGGATCCAGCGCTTCAAGTCGAAGGATGCCCAGGATTGTTTGCTGTCGGAGACTGTGCCGAGATGGTACATAATCCTCGCCCGAAAGCAGGGGTGTTTGCAGTGCGTGCGGCCCCCGTGCTGGCACATAATTTACACGCTTCTCTGACAGGTGGTGCGTTGCGTCCGTTTAAACCGCAGCAAGACTATCTGAAGCTTATCTCGATGGGGGGCAAGCGTGCCTTGGCAGAAAAGTGGGGGCTGGCCATGACGTTACCGGGGCTGTGGCGATGGAAGGATTACATTGATCGGGCGTTTATGAAGAAG
Source organism: Aliiroseovarius halocynthiae (assembly GCF_007004645.1). GTDB lineage: Bacteria > Pseudomonadota > Alphaproteobacteria > Rhodobacterales > Rhodobacteraceae > Aliiroseovarius > Aliiroseovarius halocynthiae. The sequence goes on from NZ_ML660019.1 coordinate 1,816,096, forward strand.
TTTCAGAATCTTCCATCGAAAGAGCCTGAGCGATCTCCCAAGGCGCGCTAGAGAAGTCCCGCAATTCTCGCAGGCCAATGTACCGACGTGTCTGGGCGGCAACGCAGCGATTGTGCAGGATGGTGGCGTGCTTCAGGTTCTGACCACGGGTCGCCAGTCGCGGTGTCGGCGAACACTAAAACGAACGTAGTTTTCTCTCCCATCGGCCAAGATCGTAGTATCTGGACAGATCCCATTGGCGATCCAAGCGCTCATAATCTGGTCCACTATGAAGTCCAAACATGGTGCTTATACTAACCTGATCCCCACCACTCGAAAAACAATACACCCGCTCGACCGGAAGAGAACCGTTGAACTCCGCCAGATAGCGGCGATACCCGGCAGGAAGCGTTTTCCCGATCAGAGTCTCAAATTCCGAAATCGCACTTTCTGTGTCTGACGTCAGCGCCTATGGGTCCAAATAGGGTTATTTGCTAAGAGAGTGTTTGTTGCTCATCGTAGCCACCGAGGAGTAGACGATGAGAAAGACAACGAAGAGCCCTGGCGAGAAGATCGTCAAAGATATCAAACGCGCCACGCGCAAGCATTATTCATCCGAAGAGAAGATCAGGATCGTGCTTGATGGCCTGCGTGGTGAGGACAGCATTGCAGGGCTGTGCCGTCGTGAAGGCATATCCCAAGGCATCTATTACAAATGGTCGAAGGACTTCATGGAGGCTGGGAAGAAGCGGCTGGCAGGTGACACAGCGCGTGCAGCAAACACCGATGAAGTCAAAGCACTGCGCCGCGAGGCAAAGGATCTCAAGGAGGTGGGGAACAGACGCTTGAGCTGCGTCTTCTCAAAAAAGCACACTCGGGGATGGGGACGACCACGAATGAGGTATGCCGCATCAGAGAAGCTGGAGATTATTCGGCTCGTGGAAGAAAGCCATCTGTCAGCGCGTCGGACACTGGCCAAGTTGGGTATTCCACGCACCCCTGAGCCTCCCCAACTGAACTGGT
>NZ_ML660020.1 GCF_007004645.1 Aliiroseovarius halocynthiae
TGGACCAGTCAGATGAGGCTGCTCAGGCGAGTCTTTCCACTTTGCCCGCCACTCATTTAATTCACCCCTCGATTTAGGGTTCTCCCAAAGTTTCGCCGGATCGTCAGCAAACTCATGAGCAAAGCGCAATGCCCATAACCGATAATCAGCTTTGGTTCGCTCACCTGTCGGCATTGCAGTGCTGTCGAGAAAATCATCCACCATCTGAGGGGGCATGTACTGGCTTGAAAACCGTGTTCGTACAGCATCCGCAAACGCAATCAAAAACTCAGGGTCTCGTGGATCTCGAAAAGTAGAAGTCCAGAAATTCGGACCACCGCGCCAAGCATAGAAGTAGTAGAGTGGGCCATTCTTGGTTATCTTTTTGACCCTGTGAACACCTTTGGGGAGACTAGGTGGCGGCAATTCTCGCCCTCCGCACTTCGACCAAGTCACATTCATCATCTACACCGGCTATCGCCGCACTCAACCCTTGCACCAAATCAAGTTTCATTCGAACCAATTTGGGGTCGTACCATCCTCTTCTACCAGGCACCGACAGAATTCCCATGTTGCGGCAGAATTCATAGAACGCTGCATTCGGCTCGCAATACCCTAAAGACCTAGCCAGCTCACGCGAAGAAATCAGACGTATTTCACTTAACATCTTGGTCCCCCGCTGGAGGCCGCGTCGCGCTCTCAAACATCGCCGCTCGCAGGCAAGCTACTATTTGGGAGCCCTATGATCGGATGTTCCTCTTTGCCTCAACCTCCAGCCAAGCTTTTACATCAACGGGCAAATTTACCTTGAACTGAACCTGCAACACAATCATCTCCGGACAAAATTTGTCCATTGTGTGCTCATGAAAGACGCTGATTTGCTACAATTCAAACTTATGCTGCCCGCACCGTTGAAGGCTCGTGTGGAAGAACAGGCGGCGCTGAACCGCCGGAGTCTATCGCAAGAAATTGTAACAGCGCTTGAGGAGAGATATCCACTTCCAAAACCCGAGAAAGTTTCGGACCCGGCAGCAAAAATTCTGTACTGGCTCGCCGCAAGAATCCGCAGACGGCAGCCGAAACTAGGTTCCCTACGCGACAAACAAGCTGCCCTCTATGAAGGAATTGCCGCCGATTTGGAAACGCGCATGGAAACTATTGAGGGAACAACAAAAATTGAAAAATAGGGAATGCGAGTCATTGATAACAACGTGACTCAACGAGGCAAAAAATGACCAACGGGCAACAATCTATTCAAACCGACATTCAAGCAATTGTGTCCGTCGCCATGAGGTCGCAGATGTCCTGTCCGGATCCGATCTCCCGCAGTTCGTTTCGGTCATCGAATATCCGACGACCAACGCGATCAAGGCCGTATTTAACAGTCCAGAGTACCTTGCGCTTAAACCAGTTCGGGAACAGGCCTTCAGTCGATACGAGGTTTGCGTGACTGCATAGGTCAGGACACCCAATACCGAAGTTACTTAACACATCGTACGAGTCCGCGCTGTTTGAAGCATTTACTGAAACTGAGGTGGCTATCTGCTGTAGGCGTTAGCGCGCCAAGCGGCTGGAGACCTACATCTCGGCAATCAGCCGTTGGCCTAATTTTTTCCGTCATTCTGTTCCCACCACGCATGCATCGCGCGGAACATATCGGTCAGGGCCATCGCCTTTGGCGTGGCTGAATACTCGACCCTTGGTGGCACCTCAGCATAGACCTTTCGATTGACGAGCCCGTCCTTCTCAAGCGCGCGCAGTTGATTCGTAAGCATGGTCTGAGTGACCCCATCGATCATGCGTTTGAGTTCGTTGAACCGTTTGGTTCCGCGGAAAATCAGGATCTGTAAAACGATCAACTTCCACTTTCCCCCAATCAATTTTGCGATATCCGGCATCGGGCAAAGCGGTTCATTTTCAGCCACTTGAGGCTGCTGTTCGTTTCGAGATCGGTCCAACGCCATCGGGTTTTTGCCCTCCAATAGTATCAAAAAGCGTACTACAGCAGAAAATTCTGCCTACTTGTGGAATGATACTGCATTCATATCTTTTCGCCAACCAGCCACATTGGAAGGACGGAACGATGACCCCAACACTCTACCACTTCAGCGGCGCACCGCGATCCTGGCGCGTTCTTCTGGCTTTCGCCTTTAAGGGGCTCAAGCTCGAACACCAGTTGTTGAGCTACGCAAATGGTGACCATCGCACAGAGACATTTTTGGAACTGAACCCGCGTGGGACTACGCCGGTCTTGACCATCGGGACGACCAAACTGCGTGACTCCATCGCCATTCTGGCGTGGCTAGATCACGCATATCCAGAAACGCCACTTTTTGGCGCGACCCCTGATGAGGCGGCCGAGATCTGGCAAATCGCGATGGAATGCACCGAGTTCCTACGCGAAGCCAGCCATGTGTTGCTGCTTCAGGCATTTGCATCCAATGGGAAGCCCCCGTCACAGGGCAGCCCCGAGCACGCAACCTTGCAAACAGGTGCCGAGCTTATGCATGCCGAGTGCCGCTACCTCGAAAAGCTTCTGTCGGACGGACGGCCGTTCTTGGCCGGTGACGCGCCGACAGCTGCTGATGCAATCGCATACCCGGAAATACGCCTTATGGAACGTGCTGTGACAACCAAGCACGAGCTGATGGCCGGCATCGGATTTGGCGATCCGCCCGCGCTTTATCCCCTCACCGCGGCTTGGAAAGCCCGGCTCAGCGCGATGCCGGAAGTGGCCGCAACACTGCCGGAACACTGGAACGTCGGACAAGAAGCCGCCTGATCACATGAACAAAGGAACCCTGATATGACCAATCCAACGATTGCCAGCCGCGCCGAATGGCTTGAGGCACGTAAAGCGCTGCTCGAACAAGAAAAGGCTCACACAAAGCAGAAGGACGCGCTGGCCGAGGCACGCCGCAACCTGCCCTGGGTCAAGATTGACAAAACCTATCGCTTTCAAACCACTGAAGGGGAAAAGACACTCGGTCAGCTGTTTGGCCCTCGCTCTCAACTGATCACCTATCATTTCATGTTCGGTCCGGAGTGGGAGAACCCCTGTAAAAGCTGTTCGTTCTGGGCAGATAGCTATAATGGGCTTTCCCCGCATCTGGGCGCGCGTGACGTCGCATTTGTCGCCGTTTCCTCCGCACCGCTTGAACGCCTGACAGCTTTCAAGGACCGCATGGGCTGGGACTTCGAATGGGTCTCGTCCTTCGGGTCGGACTTCAATTTCGACTATGACGTCGGCTTTGGCCCGGACCGACCAAAAGAGATGTCGCGGGCGTACAACTTCGGCACCATAGCGGACGCGCCCATCGACGAGATGCACGGCACCAGTGTATTCGCGAAAGGTGACGATGGCAGCGTCTTCCACACTTATTCAATGTACGGACGCGGTCTGGACACAACCAATGCGGCCTATTCCTATATTGACCTGACGCCAAAGGGGCGCAGCGAACCGGCCGAAGGCAATCCGATGGCATGGCTGGAATATCACGATGCCTACTGACGCAGGTATTGCGAAGCCCCAACGGGGCTTCGTCATTGCGGTCGCGATGACCGTGGCCAGCTGGATCTTTGTTCTGGCTGGCGCTGGTATGGGGATGAGCCCTTGGGGGATGTCAGTGCTGGTCATCCCCCGCCACGGGGGTGGCATGATGATGGCGGTAGATTGGACCGCGACCTATGCCGTGCACATGGTCGTCATGTGGTGGATCATGATGCTGGCCATGATGCTTCCGGGCGTTCTTCTGGCCATAAGACTTCGGTGGACGTCCGTCCAATGCTCACCGGAATTCTTGGGCGTCTACGCTACAGTTTGGTTTGGCTTCAGCGTGTTCGCAACAGGCTTGCAATATGCGTTTCAGAGCGCATCGTGGTTCGATGCGATGCGCATGTTGAGCGTGAACAACGCGCTTTCGGTCTGCTTGCTGGTGGTTGCCGCTCTGCCTCAGGGCCTGCTGCTGCTCCGGGCGCACCGCCGCACATCTGGGACACCTAACGAGCGCGCGCGATCCGCCTCAAACTATGCAGTCCGATGTCTGATCTACTCTGCCTCCATGATGCTGCTGATGTTTATCGGCGGGCTCATGAATCTTGTCTGGACGGCTGGGCTAAGCCTTTGGGCGGCAATACAGAAATCGCCGAACGGCACGATCATCGCGCCTGCGAGCGCTCTCATCATCTGCCTGCTGGTTGGTGCCAATATCTTTCTAAACTCAAAATACTGAAGGGAACCACAAAATGGGCATGCTGACATCCAAAGGTCAAACGCTCACCCGCCGCCTTGCCGTTACAAAGCTATTAACGCTGGGCATTGCCGGAGCATCTATAAGCGTATCGCAAGCAAATGCGCACCCGGCTGCGCCGTCCAGCCGAGACGACCAAAATGCCATCAACGAGCTGCTCATCGCCTATGCGACCGCACTTGACGAAGGGCGCATTGAAGATTGTGCGGAATTGTTCGCACAGGCGGAATTTACGATCGAGACCGTTGCAACAGTTCAAGGGGCGAAGGCGGTGATGGGTTTGTTTTCGGGGATTATCCTGTATGAAGACGGCACCCCCAGAACCAAACATGTTGTCACCAATACAGACATCATCATTGGCAAAGATACGCAAACAGCAACCGCTAAAAGCTATCTGACAGTGTTTCAACAGGCTGGCGGGGCTCCGCTGCAGCCGATTTTTTCCGGTGCGTATGACGATCAGTTCCAAAAGACCGATGGCATCTGGCATTTCAAAAAGCGAACGGTTTCAGGCCCTCTTTTTGGTGACATGAGCAAGCACCTTCGACATCCACCGAACTAACACATCAAAGCTAACCCGCAGAAAAGCGGATCAAACACATGCCGAGGGCCATTGGGCCCGTCAAGAGCGGTGACTTGGCAGTTATTCAATTACATGGATGTGGACTTCTGCGTTGCCCCCTGAAAAGAGGCATAGGAAAAGCGCGGCGCGGCGGAAACCTTCAACACCAATTAAGGTAGCCAATTTACCATTGGCATTTGGATCGACACGCCGATGGGTGCAAAGATCAGTGTGGACGGCAAAGGAGCGTGGCGCGGCAATTGCATGATTGAGCGACTTTGGCGGTCGATGGGGTATGAATGCGTTAATCAGAATGCTTTTGAGGCAGGTTCTGAATGCGGGCAGAGATTGGCAAATGGTTGGTCTAATACATCTCTGAACACCCACCCCACGATGAGGCCTATGCCAGCAAAACAGAACCGATGAGGTTGGCAAACTAGGTGAAACTCCGATCCATCTTAACGGGGCTGCAAACTGGTAGAAAAACGAAGGCAAGCGTAGGCTCAATCACGCCTCCAACTCTCCTGCGTGGAGGAGAGCAATTGACCGCTCTTGGGATCATTGACGAGTATATCAGGAAGATTTACATTCAGTTCAAGCGCCGCCTGCGGTTTATTTCAGCCAAATAGCCATCATTAACCAAGCCATCGAAGCGAACGATTTACCATGACGCAATATCGTGTTCTGCTGGCATATGTGCTGGTAGTTTCTGCTGTCGCCTTGCCCATTTTGGCAAACCCTTATCTGCCGTTGGTGGACCTGCCGAACCACATCGCCCGTCATTTTATCGTGGCAAACCCGCAATCTGCGGCAAGCCGCTACTTCGATTATCAGCTCGACTTGACGCCGAACTCTGCTGTCGACCTGTTGTGGAGCCTCACGCGGCATCCCTTAGATCCAGTCAGGTTTTCTCATTTTGCATTCTTGGTGTATGCTGCAAATCTGGTGGCGGCGTCTATGGTTTTGGCCCGTGCTGTCCACGGACGCTGGCTGGCCTGGCCAGCGGCAAGCGGGCTGCTTGTCTACAATGCGCCATTCTTCTGGGGATTCCAGAACTTCGTTTTTATGGTGCCTTTCGCGATCTACGGACTAGCCCTTTGGCTGCAAACAGAGCGGTATCCGAATTGGTTGCGCGTCGCTGTGTTTGTGCCCATCTGTGTGATACTGTTCTGGGGGCATCTGTTTGCCTTTGGACTTCTGGCCGTGGCAGTGGTCGGACGAGAATTGCAACGCGTGTTCGAGGCTGGCAAGGCATGGCCCAAGACGTTTTTGGCCAACATCTCACTGGCCATACCTTTCCTGATCCCAACAGCCCTACTGACATACGTACTCGCAACTGCGCCGGCCAACCCAGCCGCAGCACCTTCGGTTTTTGGCACATTCACAGATCGTCTCTATATGCTGATTTCACCGCTGGGTGAAGCTGCCGGGGCTGGCGCCACTTTGAAACCCGTTGGGGCGATCGTACTTGGCCTGTTGCTTCTACTGTTTTATTTCGGCAAGCGTAGTGCCGCACCGCATCTGCATGTTGCTCTTCGGATGAAGGGACCACTTATCGCCGTTCTATTGCTTTGCCTGTTGATCCCAGCATCAATCAATGGCGTGACATTGGTTCATATACGGTTTCCCTTTGTCTTGATGATCTTGTTTATCGCCGCAAGTCGCTGGCAGAATCTGCACCAGTCCACGGCGCGGGTGATCTCAGTCGCGATCGCTGCCGCTTTAATTTTACGAGGAGGGGAATTCTATGTGAATGCAGCCGACTACAGTCGGGATGTAAACACGCTGAAACAGGTTCTGAAGGTGGTTCCCGAAGGTTCACGCATTTTACCCATCCGCAGCCAAGGAAATGAGCGGGATACACGCTTTTGGCATATTCAAGCCTATGCAGTTCCCATGGCCGAAAGCTTCGTTCCAACTTTGTTTCAAGGTGTCCATTTTCTTCGGTTGAAACCAGAATGGACGGATTCTGCCCATCCAGCCGCTATGTCCATAGACCAACGTCGAATTCTCGACGCGAATGGAGGACTAATCGATCAAAATGCGGGTGGGGACGAGGATTTTTGGTTCGATTGGCAAGAAAAATTCACACATCTACTTCTGATAGATCCGCCATCCGAAGATTGGCCTGCTGCCAAGAACTTGCAACGGATCGACCAACATGGACGTTTCACACTGTTTGAGATCCTACCAGAATAGGCGTTGAACAGCACAATTTTCAACTTGCGCCCTTCGTCAGATTTGTTGAAACCAGCGGCGGGCTAATCGAAAGAGAGTTCGGCTCATCTGATTGTTTGAAAATGCAGTGCACTGGCTGTGATGCAAACATCGCGCTTCGAGTATATTTTCCTTCCCGTGGAATGGCTTTGCTCCAACCGAAGCAGGCGTCAACGACAGTAGCGAATGCTCGCCCTGTAGGGTAGCGTTCTCTTTGGCCAACCGACCGTAGCGCAGTTGGATGAATCTGCAGACACTCCAGACTAGTTCGATCTTTGACCCCAAGATTTTACAAAACTTTCGTGCTTGGGTCATCTGCGCTTTGTGTTGCCTCGCAATCATTCGGATGAATTTCATCTGGAGAGAGCTATGAAACTTAAATCAGTTGTTCTGGGCTTGGGCCTGGCGGCCGCATCCGCATTCGCGGTTACCGCCGAGACATGGAAGCTGGCCGTCACCGACGTTGAAGGCATGGAGCGCCTGCAACTTGAATGGGGTCCGTTCAAGGAATCGCTGGAAACAGCGACCGGCGAAACATTCGAATTTTTCGCCGTGAATTCGCGCACCGCCGCAGCAGAAGCCCTGCGCGCGAAGACGGTTGATTTTGTGGTCACCGGCCCGGCGGAATATGTTGTGATCAACAAGCTGACCAACGCCACACCTTTGATCGGACTTGGTCGCCCAGACTATCACTGTGCGATCGTGGTCCGTGCTGACAGCGGCATCAATGTGCCAGCAGACCTGAAAGGCAAGAAGGTTGCTTTCGGTGATATCGGCTCCACATCCAACATGTTGTGCCCAATGCAGGCCTTGGCAGATCACGGTGTTGATCCTGTGAACGACCTAGAGAAACTGCACACACACCGCAACATCGCGTTTGAAGCCCTGAAAGCGGGCGACATTGATGCGATGGGCATCAATGCTGGCAAATGGGTCGGCATTCGCAGCAAAGAAACCGAACTGCCCTATGGCGCATTCAAAATCATCGCGCGTTCGGGCGATCTGCCGAACGACATGATCATGGTCGGTGCGCATGTTCCCGCTTCAAAAGCGGACATGGTAAAAACGGCGATCCTTGAAAACAAAGTCGCTGTTATCGCGGGCATCACCGCACACGAAGAAAACGACAAATATGTCGGCATGGATTTGGTCGCGATCGAGGACAGCGCCTATGACTATGTGCGCTCGATGTATTCCAATGCGGGCTACCCGCAATTCGACAACTTCCTCGGTGAGTGATCTTCGGACAGACACACCGCCCCTGACTTTAGGGGCGGTTCAGACCGGGGCGCCAGCAAGCGCCCCGGTTTCGCATGGCTTGCCAGACCACGATGTCAGCGCCGAGGGGCTAACCAAATCATTTGGCAAGACACAGATTTTCTCGGACGTTAACTTTCGCCTGGTTCGCGGCGAAGCGGTTGCGCTGGTCGGTGCAAATGGCACGGGAAAGTCCACGCTTCTGCGCTGTATCTTGGGGCTGATCCCAATTGATGGCGGCACAGTGGAACTGCTGGGCCAAGATGTGAGCGCCGCAAAGGCATCGCAAATGCGTCAACTGCGGTCAAAGACGGGGCTGGTGGCGCAGAAACACAACCTGGTGCCGCGGCTGACTGTTTTGTCCAATGTCTTGCACGGCCTGCTGGGCCAACAGAGCGGCCCGCGATACTGGTCACAAAGCTTCGCACCGCAAGCAGCCCGAGATGCCGCCTTGGCTGCATTGGACAAAGTGGGGCTTGCGCATTTGGCGGGTCGCCGTGCTGATCGATTGTCGGGCGGCCAGTCCCAACGCGTGGCCATTGCCCGCGCTTTGATCGCGCAACCAAAGCTATTGATTGCAGACGAACCCTGCGCCTCGCTTGACCCGTCCGCCGGTGAAGAAATCATGTCCATGTTCTTTGACCTTGTACGCAGCGAAGGCGTCACCGTGGTCTTCACGTCCCATCATATCGAGCACGCTTTGACCTATGGCGATCGCGTTCTGGGCTTGGCCGAAGGCAAGCTTAAACTCGACGCGACAGCGAACTCACTGGCGCCCAGCGACCTAAGAGGTCTTTATGACTGATACATCCCTTCCCGCCCGGTTCGAGCGCCCATCGGCGCTTTCCTTTCTGGGCTATGCGGCCGGCATTCTGATCTTTTTCTGGGCTTTGAACGGCGCGGGATTCTCGCTGGAAAAAGTCCTGTCCTCTCCACCGCGTTTTGCGGATTTTGCGGCCCGTGCCTTCCCCCCCAACCTTGACCCCAAAGTGCTGGAGCGGTTGGGCTGGAAAATGGTGGAAACCCTACAAATCGCCTTCGCAGGTGCTGCGATCGGAGTCATCTTGTCGCTGCCCGTGGCCCTGCTGGCAACCCGCGGGCTGATTTTCGGCAGCGTTATCACAACCACAACACGCACGGTTCTAAGCTTCATCCGCGCGGTGCCCGACATTGCATGGGCATTGGTTTTCGTTGTCGCCGTTGGCCTTGGGCCATTTGCAGGTGTCTTGGCCATCACGATTGACACGATTGGATTTTGCGGCCGTTTCTTTGCCGATGACATGGAAGCCGTCGACAAGGGTCCGGCCGAGGGGCTGACCGCGACAGGCGCCCGCCGCCTTGACATTGCGGCCTGCGCCACCCTGCCCGCCTCGGCACCCGCCTTCGTATCCACATCGCTTTACGCCTTCGAAAAAGCAGTGCGGTCGTCCACGATCCTTGGACTGGTTGGCGCAGGCGGCATTGGGATCGAGCTGAAAGTCGGCTTCGACCTGTTTGACTATCCCACCGCCATGACTGTCATTCTTATGATTGCAGTCGTGGTTATTCTAATCGAAGCGTTCAGCACTTGGGCGCGCAAATCCATCATTGGTGAACAGCGATGAAAACAGATACCGCAGATCAGCATTGGAACGACCAATGGGCTGGAATTCAACAAGGCAGCAAATGGCTGACCCCGGAAGAGGACGTAAAACGGTGGGCGGCGGGGCTGGAACCCGGCGCACGCATTCTTGATCTTGGGGCCGGGGTAGGCCGTCATGCGCTTGCGCTGGCCGCAAACGGCTTTAACGTCACCGCATTGGACGCCGCGAAAGATGGCATTGCAGCGATTGATGCGGCGGATATGGGCGTGACCACCACGCTGGGCCGCATGGATGAATTGCCCTTTGGCGATCAAAGCTTTGATCATGTTCTAAGCTGGAATGTGATCTATCACGGCGACGAAAACATCTTGCTTAATACAATCGCCGAAATTCGCCGCGTCCTAAGACCAGGCGGCACCTATTTGGGTACGATGCTGTCGAAGCGTCGCCTTCCATACGAACGTGACAAATATGAAGGCCGCGAGATCAGCCGTAACGCGTGGGTCTTTGACGCACCGGGAACGGACAAGACCCACCCACATTACTTCTGCAACGCGGCCGAATTGCTTGCGCTATTCTCGGGCTTTGAAACACGCTGGCTGGAAGATCGCGAACACGAGAAACCCGGTTCCTACCATTGGCACCTGATCATGGAACGACTGTAAGACTATGACGATTTTTACTTTTGAAGGTGGCTCGGTCTATCTGCCGGGCCACATCGCCAAGACCAACGTCACGGTGGAAGACGGACACATCGTTGACATCGGCGGCACCGCCCAAGGCGACATCATCGACGCGCGCGGCAAGATCATTGCCCCTGCCCTGATTGATGTCCACGGCGACGCGTTTGAGCGACAGCTGATGCCACGCCCGGGCGTCTTCTTTCCCACGGATGCTGCCGTGATTGATACGGATCGGCAACTGGCCGCCAACGGGATCGCCACCGCATATCACGCCATCACGCTGGGCTGGGAACCGGGCCTGCGCGATGTATCGCGCGGCAAAGAACTGATGGTCGCACTGCAGACGCTTGCCCCACGCTTGCTGGTTGAAAATCGTGTGCAGCTCAGGTGGGAGACCTTCGCCTTCGAGGCGTTGGACGTCATCACCTGGGCGCTTAAATCCCCGCTGACACCATCCATCGCATTTAATGACCATACATCGATGACCATGCGTGCTTATGACGTGCCTATTCAGGATCGCGCGTTCGAGCTGTCCCCGGATTTCTCGATCGCATCTTTGGATGATGAGCGGATGAAATCGCGCACCGCATCCAAAGCCAAACGCGCCGGGCTGGGCGAAGATGACTACATCGCCTTGTTGGGGAAGGTCTGGGACCGTCGAAGTGATGTGCCTTCGATGATCGCAGATGTCGCCGAACTAGGGCGTCTGGCTGGTGCTCCGATGCTGTCGCATGACGACACACGCGCAGAAACCCGAAGCTATTTCCGCGATCTAGGCGCAAATGTCGCTGAGTTTCCGATGGTCATTGAAGCGGCCAAGGCGGCGCGAATGGCGGGTGATCCGATCATCTTCGGCTCTCCTAACGCGGCACGCGGAGGCAGCCATATCGGGTCTCTTGGGGCCGGAGACATGGTCGAAGCCGGGCTTTGTGATGCGCTGGCGTCCGACTATTTCTATCCAGCGATGCTGTCCGCTGTGGCCCGTCTTGATGCCGAAAAACGCGCAGATCGCAGCGCCTTGTGGAGCCTCGTGTCATCCGGCCCGGCCAAAGCCATGAAGCTTGATGATCGCGGCGATATCGAGGTCGGAAAACGGGCGGATCTTGTCATGGTGGATTGGCCAGAAGGCCAAGCCCCCTCGGTTCTGGGGACATGGGTTGCAGGTCGCTGCGCATACCGGGGTCATCCTACCGGATGATCAACTTGCACCGCGACTACCTGCCCGCAATCGCGTTGGGAATCACCCAGATCATGGGCTATGGCACGCTTATGTACGCCTATGCGGTGCTTTTGCCGCATATGGCAGACGATTTGGGGCTATCTTTGTCATCAGCCTTCGGCATCCTGTCCTTGGGCTTGTTTTTCGGCGGGGCCGTCGCACCCGTATCCGGCGCATTGGTCGATCGCTTTGGCGGAAGATGGGTGATGACAACCGGGTCGGCCCTTGCGGGTATCTCGGTGATGTCACTTGGTTTTGTGCAGAACACATATGGCCTGTTTGCCGCCATACTGTGCGCTGAAGCAGCTGGCATGATGGTGCTGTACAACGTTGCCTTCGCAAGCGTTGCACGGCTGGACCTTCGCGTTCCCACGAAGAAATCCATATCCGTCATCACCCTGTTTGGCGGCGTTGCCTCGACCATTTTCTGGCCGATAACGCTTTGGCTTTACAATTGGCAGGGCTGGCAGGCCACGTGGTTCATTCTTGGGATGGCATACGTGCTGGTCTGCGTTCCCTTGCACTTCTTCACCCTCGCGCGTCCAATGACAGACGCGGGGACGACCAATCAGGCAGAGCTGGCGGATTGGCCCGAGCTGACGGGCCAAGACCGCAAACGTGGAATGATATGGATGCTCGTGTCCTTCATCTTTTCAGGCTATCTGATGGGCGCGGTCATGACCCTGTGGGTAACAAACGTGCAAGATCTTGGCCACACGGCCGCCATGGCCGCCTTCGCGGGGGCCGTCATTGGCCCGTTCAAGACAGTCGGCCGTTTTTTCGAGATGCTGGTCAGCCGCAATATGTATCCGCTTGTGACCTACGGCCTTAGCCTTGCACTTGTGAGCGCAGGGTTCGTCACCATACTGACCGTTGGTTTCACGTTGCCCGGACTGTTCATCGCGGCAGCATTATACGGCATGGGCGACGGTATCAAAACCATCGCACGTGGCACGCTGCCGCTCGCTCTGTTTGGTGCTAAAGGCTATGGTGCGCGACTGGGGTGGATCTCGGTCGTCACAATGGGTTTGAACGCCTCGGCCCCATTTGTATTTGCGTGGACGACCCAGACCTTCGGGGGCTGGTGGTCGTTTGCAGCGATGGCCGCTTGCATCGCCGTTGCCGTCGCAACCTTCCTTTTGATCCCCGACCCAAGACAACCCAATCGGACATTATCCCATGCTTCCACTTAAAATTGGCGCCTGCCTGAAATCCTCGGAAATTGCAGATCACTACGATTGGCTGTTCGACGATGAACGCGATATCGAGCTACAGGATTTCGGCAGCTATGCCGCGCTAAATCACGAGTTTGCAGACCGCATCGCAACCGCCACATCGGCATTGAATGGCTTCAACGGCCGCCTAGGGATTCACGGACCCTATGAGGGGTTGGATATGGACAACAAGGATCCAGAACTCCGCCCGATCATCACCGCGCGCTTCCTGAAGGCGCTTGAGGCAGCCGACCGCATCGGGGCACGTCAAATGGTCCTGCATTCGCCCTACACCCGCTGGTATCAATGGAACCGTCTTGCCAAGCCAAACTACTGGGAAACAAAGTTGGCCCGTGTTCACGATGTCATGACCCCTGTTGTGAAGACTGCCGAGGATTATGGCATCACCCTGGCGATTGAAAACATTCTGGACGTCGCCCCGGAAAACCGCCGCGCCATGGTGGATAGCTTCGGGTCTGACGCAATCGCGCTGTCCATCGACACCGGTCACGCCCATCTTGCACGCCGCATGTCAGGTGCGCCGCCCGTAGACTTTTTCGTGCGCGATGCAGGCGATCAACTGCGCCATGTGCATGTGCAAGATCTGGATGGCCATGCAGACCGCCACTGGGCGCCCGGAGAAGGTGAAATTCACTGGCCCGAGGTGTTCCGGGCACTTGGCGACTGCACCTCTCAACCGCATCTGGTGCTGGAACTGCGTCGCAAGACGGACATTCCCAAAGGGTTCGAGTATCTCAAGTCGCTTGGGCTTGTCTGCTAGATCCTACGGATCAAGAGCCGGGCGTGTCTTGGTCAGCAGCCCGGCAATCCACGCAAGAAGGCTGCCGGCGATGGACAAAAGCAAGATCACGCGGAACAGGTGGTGGGTCGCAATAAAGGCAACATCCGCCCCCATGGAAAGCGAGACCAAGCTCATTTCGGTCAAGCCGCCAGGCGCATAGGCAAGCAAGATCTGCTCGGGTGTTTGTTGCAAAACACCATGCAATGCCTGCGCCAGGCCAATTGCGATGGCCAGCATCATGACGGTCGCAACGGCACTTAACCCGAAGGCTTTAAGAACAAATCGCGGGGCGACTCCGACAAATCGGCCTCCGACGATGGATCCCAGCAACACCTGAGCACAAATAATAAGCCAAACCGGTGGGCTGCCGGTGGTCCAGCCCAACATATGAACGGCAGCGCTAAGCACCATTGGACCAAGAAAGGTAGGCGCCGGAAGGGACAGGCCCAGGCCCGCGATACTGCCGATCACGCCACAGGCAAACAATATCGCCAAATCCGTCAGTGTGCTGTGTCCTTTGCCCAACGGGGCGACCCCGGAAACATCATGCCCCAACACCACGCGGAACCAAAATGCAATCATCGCAATCACAAGAACGATCCGGGCCGCATGTATCAATACGATGGTGCGTTCGTCCCCGCCATAGCGCTTGCCGATCTCCATCATCTCGACCACGCCGCCCGGCATGGCTGAGAAAAGCGCCGTCACCGGGCGCATTTGGCCAGCTTTCACATAGAAAAGCCCGACAACAGACGCCTGAAGCGCCACGCAAATCGACAGAAACATCAAAGAGAGCGACCATTGCGGGATATGGTCAAAAGTCTGGGTCGTGAAGCCAGATCCCAGCATCACACCGATTACGGCAACGGTATAAGGGCGAAGCTTTTCAGGGGCTTGAACAGGCACCTTCAGCATGGCGGCGACAAGCGTAAAAGCCATGGCACCCAGCATCCAGGGCAGTGGCAGGTTCAACACCGCAAAAACGGCACCTCCGACTGCGGCCAGCAGGCAGGTCAAAGCCTGACTTTTCGGAACCATCCGAATACTTTTACCTACAATCGACACACCGCCCCTTCTTCGCAGAATTCACCCTATCGATACTTCTCGATGAATTCATCAATGCCGAGCGCCCGGATATCCGGCAATGCCGCTTTGTAAACGTCACGGTCCCAATCCCAAACGGCAATCGCCTGTAAGGCTTCGGCTTGCTGATCCGAGAACCTTGGCTTGATCGGTTTGGCGGGCACCCCGCCAACAACCGTATACGGATCGACATCTTTGGTGACAACAGCCCCTGCCCCGATGACAGCGCCATTGCCAATGGTTACGCCCGCGGTGACCGTGACGCCGTGGCCGATCCACACGTCATGGCCAATCGTAACCCAGTTCTCTTTACGCCATTCAAAGAAGTCATGATCGTCCTCGCCCAACCCGTAAGCCTCGGCGCGATACACCGAATGGTGCTGTAGCGCGCGCCATGTCGGATGATTGCCCGGATTGATCCGGGTGGAATTTGCGATCGAGCAGAATTTGCCAATCGTGGTCCAAACCACATGGCAGTTTTGCGTGATGTAGGAATAATCCCCCATCTGCGCGGCCTTCATCGTCGTGCCTTTGCCCACCTCGGTCCAAGCACCCAATTCGCAATCTGTGACCGTCGCCTCGGGGTGAATGGTCGGCGTTTCCGAAAGACGGTTTTTCGATCCTGCACCGCTCATTTCGCGCCATCCCATTTGCCGATGATACGCTGGCGTATCAGTCCGGACAGATAGTCGATCGCATAGACCATGGCGATGATCAGGAAGATGATCGACCATGCCTCTTCCCATTTATAGGCCGAGATCCGGTCCGACAGCAGAAACCCGATACCGCCTGCGCCAACAATCCCAAGAATTGTGCCCGACCGCACGTTGCTTTCAAAGTTGTACAACAGGATCGACAGGATCACCGGGTTCACCTGCGGCGCAATTCCGAAACGGATTTGCTGCAAACGCGATCCCCCAGATGCCTTCACACCTTCAACCGGCTTATTGGATGTGTTTTCAATCGCTTCCGAAAAGAGCTTCGCGAACGTCCCAATCTCGGAGACGGCGATTGCCAGAATGCCAGGCAGCGGGCCAAGTCCAAATGCGCGAATAAAGATCAGCGCAAGGATCAGCGTCTCAAACGCGCGGATGACATCATAGCCACGGCGCGCGGATTGGCGCAAGAAGGTGAAGCGGTTGATATTCTTTGCCCCCAGCAGGGATACCGGAAAAGCGAAGATTGCGCCCAGCAAGGTCCCCATAAAGGCGATCGCCAGTGTTTCACCCAACCCATTCAGAACTTCAGAAAAGTCGGCCCAATTGTCCCATACATGCGGCGGAAACATAAAGCTTAGGACATTGCCCAAACGCCCCATGCCTTCCCAAATACGCATGGGGCTGAAGTCAAACGCCCATAGGCAATAGCAAAACAGTCCAATGAACCCGATCCAAAGCGCAGCGCGGCGCATGCGCACGGTCAGCGGGGCTTGGAATGCCAAAGGCACACGCGCTTTGGCTGCGTTAATGTCGGTGTGGCTCAGGCTCATGTCCGGTCCTCCAGACCAATCACGCGGTGGCGTAGTTTTTCCGAACCGTAGTCGATGATCGCAACGGTGATGAAGATGATCACAAACAAGG
Source organism: Aliiroseovarius halocynthiae (assembly GCF_007004645.1). Lineage (GTDB taxonomy): Bacteria > Pseudomonadota > Alphaproteobacteria > Rhodobacterales > Rhodobacteraceae > Aliiroseovarius > Aliiroseovarius halocynthiae. The sequence continues at coordinate 16,430 of NZ_ML660020.1, forward strand.
CGGACAAGTCTGTGTATTCTTGGAAAGACATTGCTGTGCGGAACTCTTGCCCAAGCCCACCGGCCCCGACATATCCGATGATCGAGCTGGCGCGCACGTTGATCTCGAACCGCAGCAATGTGTAGCTAAGGATGTTAGGCAACACCTGCGGCACCGCACCATATCGGATCTGATCGAACCAACTGCCGCCTGCGGCTTTCACACCCTCTAGGGGGCGCATGTCGATGTTTTCGTTCACTTCCGAATATAGTTTGCCCAACGCCCCGGTCGCATGAAGGCCAATCGCCAGAACACCCGCCAGTGGACCAACCGAAAAACAGAAGACGAAGATGAGCGCCCAAACAAGTTCCGGGACGGTCCGCGCGATTTCCAGATACCGGCGTGTTACCCACAACACCCATTTGTTGGGTGCCAGATTGCGAGACGCCGGGAAAGACAGCAAGAAGCCACCGACAACGCCGAAAACCGTTGCCATGAAGGCGATCAGGACGGTCTCAAGCAAGAGGTTCATCCAGATCTTCCAGCGCCAGAACCAATTGGTCAGATCCGCGCCCAGACTATCCCACCGCAAGACGGGAATGGTCTGTTCGATATATTCCCCCAATCGCGGGATGCCTGCCGGGATGATCCAGCGCCATTCGCGCGATCCATCTGGCATGCTGACCTGCGTGATTTTGAAGAAATCTCCTAGCCAGCTGGTCAGCGCGAATATGACAAGGAAAAGAACTGTACCAATCGCCCAAGCCCGTTGGCTGCGACGGCGTTGAGCCGCGAAATCGCGCTCAAACTCAGAAATCGTTTCGGATGGCTGCGCGTTCGCGCCCGCCAGTTCTGCGGTCATGGTCATTTGGCAATGTTCCGAATTAAGAAAAGAGGGCCAAACTGGCCCTCTTTAGTCCGATCAGCTTAGCTGGACGACTTGCGACGCTCGGCTTTGATCCAAGCACGCATGTCTACGATCCACTGATAGCGATCTGCATCGACACGCTCGAAGCCAACTTTGGGGTTTTTGTCTTCTGGATCGAATGACGAATAGGCCTTGAAACCTTCGACGTCTTCAACCGCGAATTCTTCAATCGCGACTGTGACATCTTCGATCATATCCGCTGGCAGGTTCTTGCGGAAAGTCCAAGGGCCAGTTGTGATCTCGGGGCTCTGCCAGATTTTGCAGATTTGACCCGCGTCGATCATGCCTTTGGCTTCCATACGCTGATAGATGCCGTTCACGTCGTTGTTTTGGTATGTCGACGCCGTGTCAAACGTACCATTGTACACGCCCTGAACGTCAGCTTCATGGCTGCCGCCAAAGGTCACCGTGCCGAAATGCTCTTCAGGTTTGAAACCCTCTTTATTGACCATATTCCAGTACGGAACCGCATAGCCGGAAGTGGAGTCGGGGTCAGCGAAAGCGTGGACTTTGCCCTTCGCATCTTCCAGCGATTTGATGCCAGAGTCGCAGCGGGTCACGACGATGGAGTAGTACCCGGTGGTGCCGTCTTGCTTGATGTCGGTCAGAGTTGGGACAACGCCGCCATTGGTCGCGGTGTACGCAGCCGCATAGGAGGACGATCCCAGACGTGCGATTTCGATTTGATCCGCGGCCAGTGCCTGAATCACACCGTCATAGTTGCCGGCGGTGAAGATCTCGACTTCAATGCCCAGCTTCTTCTCCAGGTATTTTTCCAGCGGAGTGTAACGGGCGATGCGGTCTTTTTCGTTCTCGCCGGACAGAACGCCGAACTTCAGAACTTTGTAATCGTCTTTCCAGCCTTCAGCCATTGCTGGAGCTGCGATCAGAGCCGCGAGTGCGGCAGCCGTGATGAAACGCATTTGGATATCTCCCTGTGAGCGTTTGCGGATTTAAGCCAGCACCGAAGAATGAACGGATGTAGAGGTGACGGCTTCGTTGAATTCTCTCAGGCCTTCGAGGCCATAGATGTCGCGCACGACATCATCTGTAAGCTGGGCAGCTGTGCCATCGAAGAACACGCGCCCCTGCCGCATCGCGATAATGCGGTCGCAATAGGCGCGCGCAGTGTCGAGCGTGTGTAAGTTGACCAGAACGGTAATACCGTCTTCACGGTTGATGGTTTTCAGGCCGTCCATCACCAAGGTCGCATTGGCGGGATCAAGCGATGCAATCGGTTCGTCCGCGAGCATGATTTTTGGTTGCTGAACCAACGCCTTGGCAATCGCGACGCGCTGCTGTTGCCCACCCGACAAAGTGCCCGCACGCTGAAGCGCTTGTGGCACCAGATCAAGCCGATCCAACGCCTGAATGGCCATCGCCCGCTCTTCGTCGGAAAACCGCATGGCCATAGAGGATACAAAACCGTGCTCGGCCAATCGGCCGATCAAGACATTGGTCAGAACGTCAAGACGCTCGACCAGATTGAACTGCTGGAAAATCATCGCGCAATCGCGACGCCATTCGCGCAGCGCTTTTCCTTTAAGAGCCGTTATGTCCCGTCCTTCGTACAAAATCGCCCCTTCGGTGGGGTCGACAAGTCGGTTGATCAGACGCAGCATCGTGGACTTGCCAGCGCCGGAACGTCCAATCACGCCGACGAACTGACCGGAACGAATATCCAATGATACATCGTCCACCGCGCGGGTCTCGCCAAAGTGGCGTGACACCTTTTGAAGGGATAGGTCTGAACTCATCTCAATCGCTCCAGAGTGATTCATTCGAACGTTTCTGGAGCTTTTCTAGGCCTTGAAAATAACGGCCAGAATACAGTTGGATGACGTCCCCTTTATGGTTTTACAACATAACGATGACAGTGCCCTATTGTGCCGCAATCAGGTCAGACTTTGGTGCGAAATCCAGCACGCCCATCGCGTGGACAAAGCGGCCGTTTCGCATCGTTGCAACGACACGAGGCATCGCCCCGTGTTCGACAAACGCAAGATCCGCCTTCAGGCCAACCTCAATTCTGCCGCGATCCGTTAACCCAAGCGCCTTCGCCGGGTTGGACGTGATCAAGGCCGCGGCACCGGCGATGCCATTTGGATCTGTTTCGGCAATTTTCATCACTGCGGCAAGCATTGAAGCTGGGTGGTAATCTGACGCCAGAATATCCAACAGCCCGGATGTATGTGCCTCGCGGGCTGACAAGTTGCCGGAATAGCTTTTGCCGCGCATGGCATTTGGCGCGCCCATTGCGGTCATCAAGCCGCGTTCGGCGGCGACCTCGGCGGCTTCGAGCGTAACGGGGAATTCGCTGATCACTGCGCCGACATCCGCCATCAGATGTGCCTTTTCACGTGTATCATCGTCATGGCTGGCCAATGGCACACCATGCGCGGCACATAGTTTAGATACGGCCTGGACATTGCCCAGAATGACGCTTTGCGGACGTGTCCGCTCTGCGATCCGTGTCGTTACGATCTGGCGGGCTTCGACCTCGGAAACGCCTTCGCGCGCTGCCAACATGGATATATGTCGTTCGATATCACGGTACTGCCCTTGACCCGGCGTGTGATCCATCACCGAAACCAAATCAACCTGTTGATCACGGATCAGGTCGGCCAGAACCTCGACCGCATTGTCAAAGGTGATGTCGAACCGTGCGTGGATTTTGTGATCCACCGCGCACCGATCACGCAGCCCGTGCAATGTGCGAATGGTGCGGCTGGTATGTTCAAATGACCGACGCTCTCCGCTGACCGCCCCGCGCGAGAAGCTTACAGCGGCATAGGCGGTGGTAATCCCGGACGCGGCAAGACGCGCGTCAAGATGCGCCAGCGCAATTTCCATCGGGAAATCCACGCCTGCGCGTGGCTCGATCTCGATCTCGATCATGTCGCCATGCATGTCAATGAAACCCGGCATCACCAAAGCACCCTTGCAATCAAGCCCGGCTGGGTTTGGCACTTCGCTGATTTCGGCGATTACATCGTTTTGAATCCGCAGTGCGCCATTCGCGATGACACGATCTGGAAGAACCACCGAAAGACTAGACAACCACATCTTCACGCTCCTCATTTTCCAAGCCCGGGGTCAGGTCAATCACACGATCTATCAAATGCGCGACGTCATCTGGGTGGTGGAACACACCGATCATCGCCGTGCCGTCAGCTTTCAACTGTGCAAGCCGCGCAACCAAGGCAGCACGCGCTTTGACGTCCAAAGACGCCGTCGGTTCGTCCAGCAGCAAAAGCTTCTGGGGCAGAATCAAAGCCCGCGCCAAATTGACTTTCTGCTGTTCACCGCCAGAAAACGTTGTGGGATAAGCGCGCCAAAGATCTTCCTTCACTCCGAAGGCAGACAGCCATTTGCGCGCCTCATCCATGGCTGCTTCAGCGGTTTCACCGGCCATTCGAAGTGGCTCTGCGACCAAAGCCTCGGCTGAGACGCGGGGGCGTGCCACCAAGAACTGGGTCACAAAGCCAATCTCTTCTCGCCGTAACATGGTGATGTCCACATCCGCAGCGCTTAGCAGGTCAATCGCGCCATGCTGAGAATGAAAGATGACCTTGCCGGATTGTGCGACATAAGATCGGTAAAGCGTACGCAGAAGCGTCGACTTCCCTGCTCCGTTTTGACCTTTCAGCAGAAGAAACTCTCCTGCTTTCAGATTGAACGAGACTTGATCAAAGGCCGCCAGATGGTTTCCCAAATGGTGCATCGTGAAGCCCTTGGTCAGGCTTTGAACTTCCAGAACAGTTGTCATAGCTTTGCGTGCACCAGTTGTTGAGTATAGGCGTGTTGCGGGTCTTGGAAAATTTGATCGGCAAGGCCGGCTTCGACCACTTCACCACGCCGCATCACCATGACGCGATCCGCCAAGGTGCGGATCACACCCAGATCGTGGGATACGATCACCATCGTAATTTTCCGCTCTTGCTGAAGACGTTTCAACGTGTCCAAGACCAAGGCTTGAACGCTGACATCCAAGCCGGTGGTCGGCTCATCAAGCAAAAGCAAGGCGGGCTCTAACGCGATCGCCTTTGCCAGCTGCACACGTTGCTGCATCCCCCCCGACAGTTCGATGGGTGGGGCGTCCAGACGGTCCACGGGAAATTCAGATGCCTCCAAGGCCTCTTGCGCTTTTTCACGCAGGACCGAGAAGCGGCGTTCGCCAGCAACCAGCAGACGTTCCGCGACGTTGCCGGAAGACGAATGTTTCATCAACAAACCCAGATGCGGGTTCTGATATACAATCCCGATCCGCTTTGCGCAAAGCATCCGACGGGCAAAGCGATCAAGGTCGAACAGATTGCCATCGACCTCGGGTAAATCCAGCGTATAGCTGCCTGAATCTGGCGTTTCTTCCAGATTGAGCATGCGCAGGAAGGTGGATTTCCCTGAACCACTTTCCCCAACAATGCCAAGAACTTCTCCGGGGAACACCTCGGAAGATACATTTTTGACTGCCTGCACGTGACCATAGGTTTTGCTGACATTCTGCGCCTTCAGAAGGGGGGCGGCTTTGACCAAACGGGGGGCTTCAATCGTGATCGCCATCAGGACATCTCTCCGTTTTTGTACCACGTTTCACCAAATATGGTGTCCGTGCCTTCAGTTTGTTTGATGCTTTTTACGCCAAATTCGCTGTCAGAGATCTCGTAGGTTGAGGATCCGTCGCCCTGCGGAATCTCGTTCATGAAGAACCCTTTTGCACCAGACCGGACGCAGGTCAGATCACCGTGTTCTTCGACCTTGTAGGGCACGTCATCAAACACCAGCGGCTCGACCCGTGTAAACGGCGGCACCGCATGGATGCGCTTTTCGCGGCCAGCAGACAGGATCGTCAGATGCTTCGCCATATGCAGCTTGGGCACGTCCCAACGCGGGATCGGCGACGGGGTCATCACATGACGGCCATTCACCATCGACGGGTAACTCGCCCCTTGCATCACCCGGCCCGAACGCACGATCTGTTCGTAAAGCTGAAGCCACATGCGCCCATAATCGGCATCCGCATGCATTTGTCGCGCTATGGACATGTTGGGCTGCACCGGACGCAACGGCTCTGGGTTTGGAACCTGCAAAACCAGAACCTGATCTTCGCGCAGTTTTTCTTCTGGGATGCGGTGACGAGATTGGATCAGATCTGCATCTAGCGTGTCCAATGTCGTGGGCGCACCAGACACCCGCGCAAGGAAGCGACGGATCGACGCCGCGTTGACCGAGTCATCTGCACCTTGGTCAATCACCTTCACAGTCGTTTCCGGGTTGATAAGGGTCAGCGACACCTGCAGCCCCCCTGTCCCCCAGCCACGCGCCATAGGCACTTCGCGGCTGGCATAGGGCATCTGACACCCCGGCACCGCAACTGCCTTCAACATTTTCCGGCGAATTTCACGCTTTGCCGACGGGTCAAGGAACCCATAACTCATCGGTTCCCAGTCTTTGGTCAGTGTCGATAAGCTCATTGCGCTGGCTCCGGCTTTGGGGATTTCTTGGCTTTTGCATCACGCATCGCATCCAGAGACGATTGGAAGGTCACGTAGTGGGGCAATTTGAAGTGAATACAGAAGCCCGAGCTTTCCACACCTTCAGTGTGGTACAGATAGAATTCTTCTTCGGTGGCCGATCCTTTTTCCGCGCCCTTGCTGTTCAAATCCAAAGTGGCGGCCGAGATGCATTTCACCTCGTTCCAGCCCAATGTCGCCGCGAAGCCAAGCTCGAGTTTCTCACCTTTCTTGGACACGACCTCTGCTTGGCTGACCTTTACGCGACCCGCCGAGAACGTCGTTCCATTCGGGTGGGTCACAGCGATCTCGGCCTCGGCCAAGCGCAACTCATTCACGGTTGGATGGGCTTGGCCATAACCACGCATCGCGGCATAGCCCAACGCCAAGGCGCCGCCGGTTTCGGACCGCGCAAGGGATTGCAGTGTATGTGCCCGTTTTGACGGGAACAGCAGCGGTTCCCGCGTGACGTCAGGAATGTCTTCCGGTTTTGTGTCGTCCGGCACCGGCAAATCCAACAGATCATTCTCGGCCTGCCACGCCGCCACGGACGGTTGATAGGCCGATGAAGGCTTGTCTGCCGCTTCTACCTTTTCAGGGGCATAGGTCGCGCCATTCAAAACATCTGTCGCCAAGATCCGATGCGAATAATCCAACGTTGGCCCAAGCACCTGTCCGCCGGGAATATCCTTGAACGCCGCTGAAATCCGGCGATGTGTGAACAGTTGATCCTGTGCAATCGGCGCAGCAACTTGCAACCGAGGTTGCGTCGTACGCCATGCCCGCAGAGCCAATACAGCCTCAAACAATTCACCACCGGTTTGCGCCAAAGCCAAAGCCGCAAGGTCTTCGTCATACAGCGAAGCCTCGCCCATGACCCGATCAATCAGATAAGGCATCGCGGCTTTGACTTCGTCCACGCGCTGTTCTGTAATGTCTCCCATCGCGGCGCGATACAGACGTTCGGATTGCTCGATTGCGCGTTCTCCACCGCGTGTCGCAACATAGGCCATCAGAGTTCCTCTACTTTGGTGGATCGTGGAATGCCAAGCACCTGATCCCCGTCCACAAAAAACAGATCAAACCCCATCGGGTAGCGGATCAATTCTTGGCGCATATGCCAAAATCCTGTCGGCAGCCCCGCGATCTTTATGTCGTGATGAAACTCGATGCCCGGGCCAGTCAGGCGCAGTTTTGACCCGACATTCAGGGGCGCGCGCACAACCACGGTTGCGCCGTCATCTGGATACAGATCACTGCCTTGCGCCACCGACAACAACGCCTCTGCATCCTGAACTGGCCCAAAGAACACAAGATCTGCGTCAGGCAATTCAGCAATCATCGCGCCGGTTTCCAATACCTGCGGCAGCAATGTTGGATCAGCGCAAAACACGCGACATTCGCGGTCCAACAAAGCGTCAACGATGGAACCTTCGCCCGCTGTTGGCAGCGTGCGGATCTGCCCCGGACGGCTAAGCGCATTTAACAACGCATCGAATGACTGATTAGCGCGAGTTTCCTCGACCGATGGGAGGGGTGCAGAAAGCATCAAAATGTCTCCATATCTACGCGAGTCGCTTCCACCTCACACAGCGTGGTGTGGTCTTCAGCATCTTGAAGTTGCTTCTGGGCGGACACGAAGGCGTGGCAGTCCTCTGTGGCCATATCGCTTTGCATTGCCAGATCGACCAATGCCATTGCCATGGCGGCTTCCAGATCCCGCCCTTTGCGCATGCCATAACCTTGAAGGTCGCCGCGTTTGATTTGCGCCTCGCTGACCAGAACTTCGCCCAAATGAAACGCCGTCCCCTGCGCGGTATCGCGCATGGGAAGCATCACCAGTCCGGTTTGGCTTTTCTGGACGTCGATATCCCCCAACTGCGGGATCAGGGTTTCACCAAACGCCTTTAACGCCGCCCCTTTGCTTCTTGCGAGAATGCTAAGTATTTCGGAGTGAGGCCTATCCATGGCGCTATATCCCGTCCTTTGACATTGAGAATTTCACGCGGAGGGCAGACCAGATCACCTTTTTATAGCTCAGTGGTGTCCCATCCAGCAGTTCGTCCAACGCACTGATCACCACCACAGGGCTATCAGCATGTTGCTTTAGAAGTTTGGCCTCATCTGGCCGAGCCAGTCGGCTGTGCAGCGTCGTTTCCGCACGCACATAATCGCGGATGCCATAGGTTTCATAGGCCTGCGTAGTTGAACCCAACACATCCCGGCGCGCAGCAAAATCAGGGAAGCGTTCCGCACTGTGATACGAAGCGCCGAAGGCAATAGGAACACCATCTGCATAGGTGATCCTGCGGCTCTCAATGACCAGAGCTCCAGGAACAAGCCCAAGCGCATGCGCCACTTTTTCGCTGGATTTTACTTGCGTCGCAGAAAGAAGTTCGCCTGAAATATCAACGCCCTGCGCTTCCAGATTCCTGCGCAAACGTGTGCGGGACCCAATGGCGTATTCAAGTAACGGCGCGGCTTCAACAAAAGTCCCCCGCCCTTGCTCGACACTGAGCGAACCCTCTTTCGAAAGCTCCAGAACAGCCCGTCGGACAGAGTGGCGACCAGCAGAAAACTGCGCGGCCAGCTCTGGCTCTGTCGGCAGCCGATCTCCGGGTTTGAAAACGCCCGCCTCGATATCTTGTTTCAGCTGGTTTTTGACCAGTCGCCATTTTTCTCTAACCATCTTACCAAGCAATTCATTCGGATGAATTGTTCGTAGGAATGCTCAGTAACACTAGAATGACAACAGAATGAAAAAACTATGTGGAGACGTGTTTTATGGTCAAGCCACTGCTGATCAAACCTGAATTTGCGTAGACATAACTTCGATCCAGACAAGTGATGATGGGCAATCTCGAGCGGCAGCTGCGCGACACATCTGCGTTGGGTTTGTGGTCACATCGCATCATACAGACAGAACATATCCGCCTGATGACATTATCATTTTTGCAACAATGCATTCCAACCGTTGCCGTAAGTTCAAGGTATAAAGGCTAACTGGATCGCCGCTTCTATTGATCTTGCCCACCTTCAAGCCCCGCAATAATCAGCTCCACCCCCTGCTCAAAGTTATGCAATCCGTCATATTCGCGCGCGGCGACTTTCTCGGCCATGGCGCGCAGGTTGGGATAGGTCTCGGCGGGGATCAGGTGGAGGTGGGCTTGGGTGACCTCGGCGTATTCTTCGGGCGCGAAGGGGAAGTTTAGCTCCTGCAGGGTAAAGCCGTAGATGTGGCTGTCCATCAGGTTCCAGGCGTGGTCGGCGTCGATCAGCGCGAACCCGGCATTGGTCATTACCGCCAGCGTTGCCTCGACATAGGTCAGTCCGTTGGAGCCCATGTTCGGCAGCGACAACATCAGTTGGATCGTCCAGGGGTGACGCCGGAATACGGCGCGGGCGTTGTGGGCGCGGGCGCGGAGTTCGTCTTGCCATGGACCGTCCGGATTGGGCAGCGGGATTTGCCCGACGGCCCAATCGACCATGCCCATCAACAGCGCGTCTTTGTTCGAGAAGTGATTGTAAAGCGACATCGCTTCGACGCCGAGGGCGCTGGCAAGCTTGCGCATGGACAGCGAATCGGCCCCGGCTTCGTCTGCCAGTTTCACGGCGGCAGACAGGATCGCCTCTCGTGTCAGTTTCGATGCTTTTCCCGATTTCTTAACCACTTGCGCCTCTTTATCGTTCCTCTCTTGATTTACTTACAGCGTAAGTCTATATCAAGCCTCAAGTTAACTTACAGTGTAAGTAAAGGATCAAGGAAATGAAACGTATCTGTATCGTCGGGATCTCGGGGAAACTGGGACAATATATGCTGAAACACGCGCTTGAGCGCGGCTATCACGTGAATGGCGTGTGCCGGGAAAAGAGCGTAGGTAAACTGGATGCCATCATGGCCGAACATGGGGATCGCATCACATTATTCCCCGGAAAGACCAATGATCGTGGCGTAATCGAACGCGCCGTGAACGGGTGTGTAGGTGTGCTGACCGTTCTGGCCCCATGGGGCGTGCAGCAATACTCCTCGGGCACCGCGCAGGCCGTCATGGATTTCGCCGAACCCGATGCCCGGCTGATTTTCTCTTGCGGTTGGCACATCACGATGGATGGCAAGGACCAGTATTCTTGGACGTTTCGTGCTCTTCTTATGTTGGCAACGAAGCTGACGCGCTGGCTTCGCTTTGTCGAGATCGACGACCAAGTGTTGGCCTGCGACCTGATCTTTAAATCCAACACCAACTGGACCGTTGTCCGCGGATCGGACCTTGAAGAAGGTGAAAGCCAGGGGGTGCCGGTCTGGTCCGAGCACGTGCAGGATCCGATATTGGCCTCGAACAAAACCCGGCGAATCGACTTTGCACTGTTCATGATTGAAGCACTGACAAACGACGCCCTTATCGGGAAGGCACCGGCGATCTGCGGGGCCGAAACGGAAAGCGCGCTGGCCCTGGCACACTAACCGCTGCCACATTCAAACAAATGTAGATGCCTGGGGGCCGCCCTTGGCATCTGCGCCTTCAATCATCACATCCTTGTCTGTGGGGTGACTTGAAGACCGGGCAACAACGTCAAAAAACGTTAACTTATCAGGTTCTTTTTCATCGCAAGTGCGACCAAATGATAGTTTGTTCTGCACCCCAGCTTCTTCCGACATGTTGACAAGCGCTCTTTCACCGCTGATTCAGAAACCCCGATTTTGGCAGCAGACTCTTTTACATTTAGATCATGAGCCAGACACTGAAGGACTTGAAGTTCCGCATTCGTAAACAAGTCACCTCGGGACAGCTTCATGAACAATTCGGTCGCAATCTCGGATATCCGAAGCATTTCCATTTCTGTGTACTCCCGATCTGCTCGGGACACGCTGATGAGTGAATGATGATGCCCTGAGGACCGGCAAAAACAAGCGCCATATTTCAAGCCGTGCTCAGCGGCCTTCCGCATGAACCGGCGGAAATCCGGAATTGGCACACCAGACCAACGGTAATCCCCTGTCTTAAACAACGCCCACAACAAGATCGGGTCGAGCACGAAGTATCTTTTCGCTTCGTATTCCTGCTGCCAACTTATCGGATACGTACATTCGAAGTGCTCATACCCCCGGAGTGAAACATTCACGAGCAAACTGAAACCGGACGGTGCGAGGTCTTCAATCTCGGGCCTGATTTCATCAAATGCGACCGATATCAAATGATCACGTTTTCGAATTTCTGGGTCGGGACTTAATGCGCGTTCATCAATCTGCATAGCTTCTCTTATCCAAACTCTGACCAGAGGTCAGCAGCAGCACTCAAATTCCTGACCTCAGGTCAGAATATCCCCATAGGTAGAATTCATTTCTAGACAACACCTAAGTCGCCCCTAAATTCAACACCTAACGAATTTGAGGAAATAGAATGACAACAGATGTGCGCAATATCGGCGTTAGCGGTTCCGGTGAAATCTGCAGCACCGTTGTCCAGATTCCGTTGAACCTAGTTGGCGTGAATGTCCGAGAATCCCAAGGGTATGAACTTTTCCACCAGTACCTAAAGCTTAGGCAAGATGTCTTTACTGTTCAGAAGAAGTGGCGCGTCTGGCTTTCCGCACAGAATGACCTTGATCAGTATGACCAGCACGACACATGCTATGTACTCGCTTACGAGCGGAAAACGATGAATGTTGTCGGTGGCGCTCGTTTGCTGAGAACCGACCGCGGCGGGCAACACCCACTTCCTGGTCGCTTTACCTATATGATTAGGGATGCCCAGCGCGGGTTATTGGATGGCCTTCCGTCCGAGCTTTGTGACAATGTTCCAGTCTGTTGCGCGGACACATGGGAGCTTACCCGTCTGGTGACCAATGGCTCGATCGGCGTAGGTAAAGAAGTCCTCCGAGCCTCTAACACATTTCTCGCCTCGCGAAACGCAAAACGCTGCATGTTTCTGGGACCACCTGCATTCATGAAAATGGCCCGTTCAATGGGGTATAATCCGGTACCCATGGGAAAAATAGCCGGGAATAGAGATGGTCGTTTTGTTGTCTTCTCGACCGAGGTGATTGCCGAAGATGGCGACTATCCCGCGCAGCTGACGGCCTAGGAAGGGCGCATCATCTCTGGTGCAGGAAATTCAACAGACACCAAAACGTCCAAAAACACCGTTCTGCGCAACTGTCCTTGGCCGCGAGCGGGCGCAGCCCAGATCACGGTCTGAAAAACCGAAGAATCCGCCCATCATTTACCGCAAACCCAACCGCGATGACCGCAAATCCAACCCAAGCCTCGGAACCGATGCGTTCACCCAAGAAAAGTGCGCCAAGGCCGATGGCGAACGGCGGGATCAAAAGGGTGACCAACATCAGGTTTGCGGCTCCTGCCCTTACTAGGATGGCGAAGTAGAGCACATATGCCAGCGCGGTCGAGAGGGCTGCGAGGCCCAAGAGGGCTCCCCATGTGGTCACGGACAGGCTCAGAGATGGCGCTCCGTCGACCATCCAGACAACAGGCGCCATAATCAACGTGCTGGCCGTGACCATGCCCAGCGCATTCATAAGTGGCGGTTGCCCGGCCAGCATGACGCGCCCCCAAACACTGGCAAAGGCATAGGACAGAGCGGCGCCGAGGATCGCCAGCTGCGCCAGATTGGCGGGGTTGAAGCCCGACATGGCCTCGGGCCCCATGATGACGCCGACACCGATCAGGCCCAGAAGGGCACCCGTGATTTTGCGCGCGGTCAGGGGTTCGTCGGCCAGCAGCACCCCGGCAACAACTGCGCCGAACATGGCCGTGGTGCCATTCAGGATCGAGGCCAACCCGCTTTCAATCTGGGTCTGCCCCCAGAAAATTAGCGAAAATGGGATCGCATTGTTCAACACACCCATACCCAGATAGCCCAGCCAGATACGGGGGGTGCGCGGGATCGGGATGCGCTTCATCGCGACGATCACCGCAAGAATGGGAATGGTCCAAAACACGCGGTGCAGCGTAATGGTCAGTGGCGGCACCTCGCCCAGCGCGACCTCGGCAAAGAAAAACGACCCGCCCCAAACGGCGGCCAGAGCGATCAGCATGATCCATGCGGTACGGTCCATTTGGAGGGAGGGTTGGGTCATTTGGCGGTGTCCTTTAGTGGTGCCCCATAGGGATGTCGGGATTTGCCGCGACGGCCAATCCGTTTCTTGTGGTTTCGGTGGAACCCGCTCTGATAACCTCTTCCCCCACCAATGATTGAATACTATTCTCTGGTGCATTCGATCCGCCTGAGAGATTAACGATAGCCGGACAGGTATTTAGAGGGAAACCCGAAGTTGGAATGTATGCTAACTATCCTAAAAGGTTGGAATAAACTTGGACATCTAGTTAATGATGATGGTGATCAATTTTGGGGCACCGAGATCGATGACCCGAAGCTACGCCACACGCATTCCGTGTTCGCCCCAATTGATTGCGCACCGTTTGCACCCGTTGCTATCCACGGCCTTGAAATCGACGACCATCCCTACGCGCAGGTATTGAATAGTATAAACGGAGTTAAACTCTTTCGCGGGGATTTCAGCCTCTACGGCCTTCATCTGTCAGCAGTGCCAGTCACAAAAATCTTCATGCCGTTCTCTCTTCTGGACGAAAACATAAACTATCGGGCATTGTGCATACGCCATGAAGCATTGCTGATCGGGGGATACAGGTACGAGGGTAAGGAGTTTCACATGCTGCAACAGAAGTCTGGTTCGATTGTGGAAGTCGAAAAGAGCACCCTCGAAGCAATAGTGATCGACCTTCCGATAGAACAGTATTTGAGCGAACGGCTGTCCAGAATAGCTCGCTCTGAAAAATGGGTTCGTACGTACTCTGAACTAGCGGCGAAGGTATAAATCGTGAGGCAAACAAGTTGCAAAGGTGTCCCCGACACAAGCAAAAACAGCCCGCCAATCCGGCGGGCTGTTCTTCGTTTATCGCATCGCGCCTACATCTGCCCGTAAGGCGTCGAGCGCGAGATTTCGAGCTCCTCGTCGCTCATCACATCTTCGACGCCTTCAAACAGCGGTGTGGACAGGTAGCGCTCGCCGGTGTCGGGCAGCATGACGAGGATGTTGGCGCCTTCAGGCGCATTTTTCGCGGTCTCGATCGCGGTGGCGAAGGTTGCACCGGCCGAGATGCCGACGAAGATGCCTTCCTCGGCGGCCAGACGTTGGGACCATTTGATACCTTCCGGGCCGGGGACCGATGTCAGTTCGTCGTAAAGCCCGTTGTCCAGCGCCTCCTGCAGCACATGGGGGATGAAGTCCGGGGTCCAGCCCTGAATGGGGTGCGGGTTGAAATCCGGGTGGCCTTCGGTCGGCTGGTGATCTTCGTTGCGGGTGTTCACATAGCCCGAGGCGACCAGCGCCGCGTTGGCCGGTTCGGTCAGGATGATCTTGGTGTCCGGGCGTTCTTTCTTCAGAACACGTCCGATGCCAGTCACGGTGCCGCCGGTGCCATAACCGGTGACCAGATAATCCAGACGCTCGCCGTCGAAATCGGCAAGGATCTCGCGCGCCGTGGTGTTTTCATGGATGTCAGCGTTGGCGTCGGTTTCAAACTGGCTGGCAAGGAACCAACCGTTCTCGTCGGCCAGTTCTTTGGCCTTGGAATACATGCCAAAGCCCTTCAACTCTTTCGGCGTCAGAACGACCTTAGCGCCAAGGAAGCGCATCAGCTTGCGCCGCTCGACCGAAAAGCTTTCGGCCATCGTCACGACCAGCGGATAGCCCTTGGCCGCGCAAACCATGGCGAGGCCGATGCCGGTGTTGCCGGACGTGGCCTCGACCACTGTTTGGCCGGGCTTCAGCGCACCCGAGGCTTCGGCAGCTTCGATGATGTTCAGCGCAAGGCGATCCTTTACGGAACCCGCGGGGTTGAACGCCTCCATCTTGACGAACATGTTCACGCCTTCGGGCGCGATGCGGTTGATGCGGATGACAGGCGTGTCGCCCACCGTATCCAGAATGCTGTCATAGCGCGTGCCGCGCCCATTGGTCTGTCGGGGTGCCATGATGATGTCCTTTCGCAATATGCGGATCCTTTGTGTTGGGAAGAACTTAGGCCCTGATCCCGCCCATGCAAAACCCACGTTAGGGAAAAAGACTGAAATTCACGCATCGCGATATGTCCTTGACGCATCGTCCCATATTCTGTGCGTGTGGCGTATTTCTGTTCTGCACAAAGGATCGTCGGTATGTGGAAATATCGGGCGGTTCGCCGGATGCGTCATAACGCGCGGGATTTTGCTGATGCCGACGTCACGTGTTTCTGGCATAGGTGGCAGCGAGCCGCTAATGTATGGCTTGATCAAACGGCTCGAGCCTCGACATCCGAGACTGCCAAGAAGCCGTGGCAAACAGGGATTGGTGAAGATGGCAGAAAGCCAGACAAGCGACAGTCGAAAGCTTTTGGTCAGCCTACGCGAGACCCTTGCGGCAGCGTCGGAAGGGCAAGAGCGGCTGGACCGCATCACATCCTTGATTGCTGAAAGCCTTGGGGTCGAAGTGTGCTCGATCTATCTGTTTCGGGATTCCGAAACGCTGGAGCTGTGTGCGACGGAAGGGTTGAAGGCAGAAGCTGTGCACCAGACGCGCTTGCGTGTGGGGGAAGGCCTGGTGGGGCGCGTGGCGCGTTCGGGCCGTGTGGTGAACACCGCAGACGCGCCATCGGAACGCGGGTTCCGCTATATGCCAGAAACCGGAGAAGAGATTTATTCCAGCTTTGTGGGCGTACCGATCCAACGCCTTGGTGAAAAGCTGGGCGTCCTGGTTACTCAGTCGAAGGATTCTCGCGCCTTCTCGGCTGACGAAATTTACGGCATCGAAGTTGTCGCTATGGTTCTGGCGGAAATGACCGAACTGGGTGCCTTCGTTGGTGAAGGCGAAGCGATGGGTGCGTTGCATCAGAGGCCCGCAACCTTCAAGGGCGGGATCGGTCAGGAAGGCGCGGCCGAGGGCCGGGTGTGGCTGCATGAACCGCGCGTGGTGGTCACCAACCCGGTGGCAGATGACCCGGATGTGGAACTGACGCGCCTTGTCGATGCCGTTGATACGTTGCGCGTGTCCGTGGACGAGATGCTCGAAAACTCGCGTACGACAGACAAAGAGCAGATGCAGGTACTGGAAGCCTATCGGATGTTCGCCAATTCCAAAGGCTGGATGCGTCGTATGTCCGATGACATTGCGCGGGGTTTGTCGGCGGAAGCCGCGGTCGAGAAAGAGCAATCCGCGGCGCGTGCACGAATGAGCCAGGTGCCTGACGCCTATCTGCGCGAACGGTTGCATGATCTGGATGACCTGTCCAACCGCCTGCTGCGCATTCTGACCGGGCAAGGCAAGGATACCGGCGCCGAGATGCCCGAGAACCCTATCCTGATTGCCACCAACATCGGGCCGGGTGAACTGCTGGAATATGGACGTGGCTTGAAAGGGATCGTGCTGGAAGAGGGCTCGGTCGCAAGCCATGCGGCAATCGTCGCACGCGCGTTTGCGATCCCGCTGATCATTCAGGCAGGCCATATCGCGACCGAGGCCTTGAACGGCGATCACATTCTTGTCGATGGCGAAGCGGGCGTGGTGCATCTGCGCCCCGAGGACACGATCATCACCGCGTTTCGTGACAAGATGGCGATGGAAGCAAAGCAACAGGAACGCTATCGCAGCTTGCGCGACAAGCCGGCGATGGGAAAATGCGGCACCGAGGTCAAATTGCATATGAATGCGGGCCTGATGGCGGATCTGCCATCGTTGGAAAGCTCGGGCGCTTCTGGCGTGGGGCTATTCCGCACAGAGCTTCAGTTTCTGACCGTAGACCGTATTCCACGCCGCGGCGATCTGGCTGCGACCTATGCCCGCGTGATGGATGCAGCAAAAGGCAAACGGGTGACGTTCCGCACGCTCGATATTGGGTCTGACAAGGTGCTTCCCTATATGAACCCTCTGGACGAACCGAACCCTGCCTTGGGGTGGCGTGCGATCCGGGTTGGGCTGGACAAACCGGGCGTCATGCGAATGCAATTGCAGGCGCTGATCCGCGCCGCGGCTGGGCGCTGCCTGACCGTGATGTTCCCTTTCATCGCGCAGCTGGATGAATTCCGCGACGCGCGTGAAATGCTGCTGGCCGAGATCGAGCGTGAACGCACGCTTGGGCATATCCTGCCCGACAAAGTCGAGATCGGCGCGATGCTCGAGACACCCTCGATGGTGTTTGCCCCGCAACAGTTCTTTGAGATGGCCGATTTCATCTCGATCGGGGGCAATGATCTGAAGCAGTTTTTCTATGCAGCGGATCGCGAAAACGAACGCGTGCGTCGGCGGTATGACACGCTGAATGTCTCATTCCTGAACCTGATCGAAGAAATTGTGACGCGGTGCGACGCCGCGCGTACGCCCTTAAGCTTTTGTGGCGAAGATGCGGGTCGTCCTCTGGAAGCGGTCTGTTTTGCCGCCCTAGGCATGCGGCACTTGTCGATGCGGCCTGCCTCGATCGGACCTGTTAAAAGCTTGATAAGACGTACCAATCTTGAAGATCTGCGCGACGTGATCGACGAAGCACGTCTGTCAGGAGAGCAATCCGTGCGCCCAACAGTCAAAGCGTGGCTAATTGCGAACGCAGCCTAAGAGCAAATATTTTTGACTCTGATCGCAGCGTTAGGCGAATCTTCAGACTATTGGAACAATAACAGAACGGCACTGCGGACATTGGGGATCGGTCATCTCATCCGGCACCTCAATCGGTTCGCATAATGGAATATCATACCGGGTGTCGGTGCTGGACGCAGTATCTGGTCCGACCCGGAAAAGGAGAGGCCCATGCTGTTTCGTGTTCTTTTTACCGGCGTATTCACTGGCACCATCGGTGCCACCGCCGCATTCTCGCTAGGTCTGGGTGTATTCCCCGCCTTTGCTGCGTACGTGCTTTTCGGTGCACTTGCTGTGATTGGATTGGGCGTTCTGGTACTTGCATCGCCGCAGCGACCAACACCTTCGCGCCAATGGCCGTCGAGCAAATCGAGGGTCGATCGCACCACACATGTTTGGCATCCACTGTCGATTAACCGCCGCGCCCCTTACTGGCAAGAACGGCTTGAGCGTATGGCACGACAAACCATCGGCGCACAAGCGAAGCCCGCTGCGGTGTGTGTATTCACTTCAGTCCGCCGTGATCAGCCGGATTTCTAAACAGGGCTGGTGCGGTGCGGCCTAGGCTCCATCGTACCGTCGGACCTTTCCGGCAACGCCGCGCCATGCGCCGTTTCCTTGGCTAAAGGCTAGAACTCGATCAGGATTGGTCGGCGGCGGCATAACCACTCCATCCAACTGGGTAAAACCAAAGCGCTGATAATATGGCGCGTCTCCAACCAACACCACGCGCTCCCAGCCAAATTGAGCTGCCACCCCAAGGCTTTGGCGGATCAGTAGGCCGCCCAGCCCCTCTCCCTGCCGTGTCGGGTGCACCGCTATTGGTCCAAGCAGAAGTGCCGCATGCGTCTGATCTCCAACAATTGAAACGGGCCAATACCGGATGGCCCCAGCCAAAACCCCATCAGCATCCCGTGCAACCATAGACAGCTCGGGAATGGGCGGAACATCGTCCCGTAAACGATAAGAGGATAGCGCCTCGCGACCCGGTGCAAAGCACAGGTCATAAAGCGCCTCGACCTCCCACCAGTCATCTTGGGTTTCCTGTTCCAGATGATACAGCTATCTGCCCCTTCTTCGTCTCGCATCGCTGCCCGCATTGGCTCGCGACCTTTTGACGTGGCCGTCTGCCGGGAAATGTATTAGGCCTGTGAACAGATCATAAGCCTATGACATCATGCGCCTTGTTGGTCTTGTATAGCGTGACATACGACAAACGGAAGGGGATCATGATGTTCTATCGGCCCGAAAATGGACATGGATTACCGCACAATCCGTTCAACGCACTGATCGTACCACGCCCGATAGCGTGGATCACAACACGAGATGCCGACGGACACGCAAACCTTGCTCCATATTCCTTTTTCAACGGCGTGGCGTATGAACCACCACAAGTGATGTTCGCAACGACCTCAGGCAAAGAGGATCGAGGGCTTGGGAAAGATTCCCTCGACAATATCCGACAAACCGGCGTTTTCTGCGTGCATATGGTGTCAGAAGACCTAACGGATGCGATGAACATCAGCGCCAGTGGCTATGCGCGTGACGTCAACGAAATCGAGAAAGCCGGGCTGGAATGGGTGGAATGTGACACCATTAACGCCCCACGCTTAACCGCCGCGCCTGCTGCATTGGAATGCAAGCTAACGCAGATCACCCAGCTTCCGGGCGAGGCGAACCATGTCTGTTTTGGACAAGTTACGGGCATCCATCTGCGCGACGATTGCCTTGTGGATGGAGTGTTCGACATTACCCGCGCACGGCCTTTGGCACGGTTGGGTTATCGAGACTATTGCGTGGTACAAGACCGGTTCGAATTGAAACGGCCCGGCGAATAGCGCCCGACACTGAAACGGGGCAATATTAAGGGGCGCTGCCCCTCGCCCGTTCCGGGCTCACCCCGGGATATTTGTGACCTGAAAGTGCGAAGAGGTGGAGAGCCCTGACGCGGCTCTGAGCACCCCAAGGAGCAGTAGGTCGGGGATGTTGCAGGTGTTCTCTGAATGGCCACCAATAGGGTGAAACCGCCCGAGGCCATGCCTCGGGCCTCCCCCAAGCCTGTCGACCGGCAGGTCGCTAGGGCGCGGGAGTGGACCGAATGCGAAAAGGGCGCCCGAAGGCGCCCTGTCTTCTTGACGTATCAGTCAGATCAGTGCCCGCCCAGAATGCCTGTGCGAACGGAATAGTCCACCGCGACCTCGTAGTCGGGGTCGTCATCGCTGTCGACCATCAGGTGGCCTGCTTTATTCAACAGATCATGGCAATCTCGGCTAAGGTGACGCAATTGCACCTTCTTATCCGACGCTTCATATTTCGAAGCCACAGCTTCAATCGCTTGCAAAGCGGATTGGTCGACAACCCGCGACCGAGCAAATTCGATCACCACAAGATCAGGATCATTCTTGACGTCAAACAGTTCGATAAACCCTTCTGCGGACCCAAAGAACAGCGGGCCTTCCACGTCATAGACTTTTGCTCCGTCTTCTTCGCGCGTGACGGCGTGGATGCGGGCCGCAGCGTTCCAGGCATAGGCCAGCGCCGACACGATCACCCCGACGACAACCGCTACGGCCAAGTCCTCATAGACGGTTACAGCGGTCACAAGCAAAATGACGAAGGCGTCGGTACGGGGCACACGGCGCAGGATCTTCAACGAGTTCCAGGCGAAGGTGCCGATCACCACCATGAACATGACACCGACAAGAGCCGCCAATGGGATCATCTCGATCCAGCTTGAGGCGGCAACGATGAACAGCAACAGGAACACTGCCGCGGCGATCCCCGCGATACGGGTACGGCCACCCGAGCGAACGTTGATCATCGACTGACCAATCATGGCACAACCGCCCATGCCGCCGAAGAAGCCGGTAATCACGTTCGAGGTTCCCTGAGCGATACATTCTTGCGACGCACCACCGCGCTGCCCAGTCATCTCGCCCACAAGGTTCAGGGTCAGCAGGCTTTCAATCAGGCCGATCGCAGCCAAGATGACTGCGTAGGGCAGAATGATCCAAAGTGTTTCAAGTGTGAATGGCGCCAAGGCAGTGCCGTACAGCCCCTCGCCCGTGCCAAATGGATTGTGGAAGCTGGGTAGGCCACCTTTGATCGAAGCCATATCCCCCACGGTCGGCACGTCGATCCCAAAGGCAATTACAAGCCCCGCAACGACACCAATCCCGGCCAAAGGAGCTGGGATAATCGACGTGATTTTTGGAAGCCCCCAGATGATCAACATGGTCAGACCAACAAGGCCCAACATCATATAAAGCGGCATACCTGTAAGCCATTCGCCGCCGGCAGCGCCATGCCCAGCGGCCTCGACCGTTCCCGGCACTTTGAACTGCGTCATTTGCGCTAGGAAAATCACAATAGCCAGGCCGTTCACAAAGCCCAGCATTACGGGGTGCGGCACAAGTCGGATGAACTTGCCCCAATGCATAACACCGGCAAAGATTTGCAATAGCCCCATCAGAACAACGGTTGCGAACAGATATTCGACACCATGTTGCGCAACCAGAGCCACCATGACCACGGCCAAAGCGCCCGTCGCACCCGAGATCATACCCGGACGTCCGCCGATGATGGCCGTAATCAGGCCAACCATGAACGCAGCATAAAGGCCCACCAACGGGTGCACCCCTGCCACGAAGGCAAAGGCCACGGCTTCGGGCACAAGTGCCAGCGCCACGGTCAAGCCTGACAGAAGTTCGATCTTGATCCGTGATGGCGTCAGTTCATCGTTCGGCGACAAGCGCAGATCAGGGCGTTCGATTCGATTGGCAAAACTTGCCAGCAGGGCTCGGGCCACGGGGTCACCTCATTTGGGGAATTGTTCGCGATGGGGCTGTCTAACGGCTTCGGGCCTGTCGGGCAATGCCTCAGATTGCATACGGTCTTGCAAGTAATGCATGGCGTGGCAGCAACGTGCGCGATAGGCTGCGGCCAAGACTTAGCAGGAGGCAGGAATGGACACACATATCGGGATCATTGGCGGGTCGGGCATCTATCAAATGGAGGGGCTTGAAGATGCGAAATGGGTTGATGTCGACAGCCCGTGGGGCATGCCATCAGACCAGATCCTGATCGGCCGGTTGGGCGGCGTCACGATGTCCTTTCTTCCACGCCACGGGCGCGGCCATGTTCACAGCCCCTCGGACGTCCCGTATCGTGCCAATATTGATGCCCTCAAGCGATTGGGCGTCACCGATGTAATCAGCGTCTCGGCCTGTGGGTCTTTCAGGGAAGAGATGGCTCCGGGTGATTTTGTCATTGTGGATCAGTTCATTGACCGGACGGTTGCGAGGAAGAAAAGCTTCTTTGGATCAGGCTGCGTGGCACATGTGGGCTTTGCCCATCCGACCTGTCCGCGCCTGTCGACGGCCTGCGCAAATGCCGCGCGCAAAGCTGGTGTCACGGTCCACGAAGGCGGGACATATTTGGCAATGGAGGGGCCGCAATTTTCGACCCTTGCCGAAAGCCGGATGTATCGCGACCAATGGGGCGCACATGTGATCGGCATGACCAACATGCCCGAGGCAAAGCTCGCCCGCGAGGCCGAGCTTTGCTATGCCTCGGTCGCGATGGTGACAGATTTTGATTGCTGGCACCCCGACCATGACGAGGTGGACGTGGCGCAGGTGATTGCGACGCTGACAGGCAATGGCGACAAGGCCAAACGCATGGTGGCAGGGCTGCCTGCACAGCTTGGCGTCGACCGCACGCCCTGCCCCCATGGATGCGATCGCGCGCTGGATATGGCCATCATGACTGCACCAGAAAAACGCGCTCCGAACCTTTTGGCCAAACTGGATGCTATTGCGGGGCGGGTGTTGTGAGCCGTCTGAACGGGATAGACATCGCCCGCTATCTGGCCTTTGTCGGGATGGTCTTGGTGAATTTCCGGCTCGCATCCGAGGTCAGCGCCGGACCGGATGTCGGATCGCAGATCACCGACGCTTTGGAAGGCCGTGCAGCGGCTTTGTTTGTCGTATTGGCAGGCGTCGGAGCAAGCCTTGGTAAAGGCGCATGGCACCTCACCCTGCGGCGCGCGCTTTTTCTGTTTGTCATCGGCATGTTGAACATGCTGATTTTCGAGGCCGACATTCTGCATTTCTATGCTCTCTACTTTATCGTCGCGATGGGGTTCATGCGCAGATCAAACAACACGCTGTTGCTGGGGACTGCTGGGTTCGTCCTGATCGGCTTCGTGGCACAGTTGGTGTTGGACTTCGACCGGGGCTGGAACTGGAATACGCTCAGCTATGCCAACTTCTGGACGATCGAAGGCTTTCTGCGACATTCATTCTTCAATGGGTGGCACCCCGTTTTTCCGTGGGCGGCATTTCTGCTGTGGGGCATGTGGCTGGGGCGCCAAGCGCTTGGCCGCTGGACGGTCCAGATCGCGATGGTCTTGGCGGGTGGGCTGGTGGCTGCCGCGGCACATGTCGCCAGCGCGGCCCTGATCGGTGACCCCGAGATTGGCGTATTGATGACAACTGAACCGATCCCTGCGGGGCCCCTGTACATGTTGGCAGGCGGTGCCACCGCCACCGCCATGCTGGGAGCCGTGCTTATTGCTACACCGATTTTGTTGCCCCTCCCCCTGATCCGTCGCCTGTGTGACGCCATGATTGTCTCAGGCCGCCAAACCCTGACCCATTATGTCGCGCATATCCTGATCGGGATGGGCACACTCGAGGCCTTTGGCCTGCTGGATGGTTCGCTGAAGCCCATGCAGATTTTCTGGATCTCGATCGCATATTGTGCATTTGCCGCGTTGTTCAGTTGGCTGTGGTCGCATAAGTTCAAACGCGGGCCGCTTGAGGCCATGATGCGCCTGATCACCGAGGGAAAAACATGAAATCTGTCAAAGACTATATCCGCACGATCGTGGACTTCCCGCATGAAGGGATCCTGTTTCGCGATGTGACCACCCTGTTCGCCGATCCGCGCGGGTTTCGCATGGCCGTGGACCAGATGCTGCACCCCTATGCCGGGATGCAAATCGACAAAGTTGTCGGGCTTGAGGCGCGCGGCTTTATTCTGGGCGGTGCAATTGCGCACCAGCTGACGCTGGGCTTTGTTCCCATCCGCAAGAAGGGCAAGCTGCCCGGCGCAACGCTGTCTGAATCCTATACGTTGGAATATGGAGAGGCCGTGATGGAGGTGCATGACGACGCCATCCAACCCGGCGAGAAGGTACTGCTGGTCGATGATCTGCTGGCAACAGGCGGCACGGCCGAGGCGGGGATCAAACTGATCGAACGCTTGGGCGGCGAGATTGTAGGCTGTTCCTTCATCGTGGACCTGCCGGAGCTGGGCGGACGCAAAAAACTGGAAGGCCTTGGCATGGGCGTCGACGTTTTGTGCGAATTCGAAGGGCTGTGAACGCTCCATTAACCAATGGACACTAAGGATATTCCTGCCCGGTTGGAGTTCGGGCGCTGCTTGTGCACATGGATAACGTGCAACGCCCTGCCTCACCCCGGCGGGGCGTTTTCTTGTGCTTTCGAGGGCTCACTTTGTGAGCCTGAAGGGGCTTTGCCCCTCTGCGCCAAGCGCATTCACCCCAGGATATTTGAGACAAGAAAAAGAAATCGCACAGCTAGTCCGCAGGAAAGATCACGCCGGGATTCATGATTCCATTGGGATCAAGCGCCTGTTTGATCGCGCGCATGGCGGAAAGACGGGCTGGATCGCCATAGCGCATAAGCTCTGCGGTTTTCAAACGCCCCACGCCATGTTCGGCGCTAAACGACCCGCCATACTCTGCCACCAGATCATAGACGGTACTGCGTATCGCATCGCGCTGGTGACGATAGGTTTCCTTACCCTCGCCCGAGGGGGGGAAGACATTGTAGTGGAGGTTGCCGTCACCCAGATGGCCGAATGCATTCACGCGGAATGCACCAATGGCTGCAAGCGCCTGATCCGTGCGTGTTAAAAAGTCTGGGATAGACGACAGCGGCAGCGAAATATCATGTGAACTGATGGCCCCTACGGCTCTGTTCGCTAATGGGATTTCCTCGCGCAGTTTCCAAAGCGCTGCGCGTTGTCCAGAGGATTGTGCAATGACCCCGTCCGAGACAAGCCCATCCGCAAGAGCAGCTTCGAATAGCGTCAGCAGGGCAGCTTCCGGTCCATCTGACGGGCCCAAGCCAAGGTCAATCAGAACGGACCAATCCGGGTGCGGGGTAAGCGGCGGTGACCCGCCCAACTTCGCCTCGGCCAAGAAGTCCAGCCCGGTCCCTTTGATCAGCTCGAACGCGCTGACCCCTTGCCCAAGCTGCGCCTGCGTCATAGCCAGAAGATCCAAGGCGGCGGCCGGATCGCGCACGCTAAGAAATGCTGTTCCAGTTTTTGCAGGGCGCGGAAACAAACGCAGGCTGGCGGCGGTGATTACGCCCAAAGTACCCTCAGCCCCGCACAAAAGCCCGCGCAGATCATAGCCTGTATTGTCCTTTCGCAAGCGCCTCAGCCCGTGATGGATCGAACCGTCGGGTAAAACGGCCTCGATCCCTAGACACAGGTCGCGCGCATTACCATAGCGCAGTACGTTCACGCCGCCTGCATTGGTCGATAGGCAGCCACCAATGCGACAAGAGCCTTCGGAGGCCAAAGACAAGGGGAACAGGCGGTCGACATTTTCAGCAGCACTGTGCACATCTGCCAGAATAGCGCCTGCTTCTGCGACCAGCACGTTTTCAGTCGGGTGAGTGGCCCGGATGTCGGTCATGCGTTCAAGGCTTAGGATCACCGGGCGCGCATCTTTCATCACTTGCCCGCCGACCAACCCCGTGCCTCCGCCATAAGGGACGACCGGGACACGCGCCCCATGACACGCCCGCAAGATTACCGAGACGTCGCTTGCCGTTTTAGGCGCGAGTAATAGGCCGCCATTCCCACAGAACTGCCCACGTGGCTCTTCCAGATAGGCAGGCGTCAGAGGCCGGAAGGTCGCATCTGGCAACACCGCGCGCAGCTGCGCCTCAAATGCTTCATTTGCTTCATTCACACCCTTGATCCTTGCATTTGGGTGAAGGCCATGCACCACACACGGTCGCCCTAACCTGCCTGTGTCCGGCCACGCCTGTCTGAGCGCAGGTTGGCATAGAGAACGTGGTTGCGCCAGCGTCCGTGGATCTGAAGGTAACTTTGCGCCACGCCTTCGTATTTATAGCCTACTTTTTCCAACACCCCACGCGAGGCTGCGTTCTCGGGCAGGCACCCCGCTTCAAGCCGTGACAGATCAAGCTCGTTGAAAGCATAATGGACCAAAGCTTCAAGCCCTTCGCGCATATAGCCCTGCCGCGCAAAGCGTTCACCCACCCAATACCCAGTGGTTCCGGCCTGCGATGGTCCGCGACGAATATTGTCTAACGTCAACGCCCCCAACAAGACGCCGTCCTGCCGGCGAAACATGAAAAGTGGAAGTGCAGTGCCGCCTGCAACAGATCGATTTGCCCAATAGACGCGATTTGTGAAACTTTTCCGCGTCAGGTGATCTGCGGCCCAGGTCGGTTCCCACGGGGTCAGGAAATCTCGGCTGGCAACCCGAAGGGCGGCCCATGCGCGATAATCGCCATGCATGGGCGGGCGCAAAGTCATACGTTCGGTTTCGATCCGAACTTTCTTGGGCCGCACAAACATCAAGCTGCGCGCCGTTCCATCAGTGCCTCCAGCGTTTCGGCTTTGGCTGCTGGGCCATACACCGCCATCGCCATGGCGCTGTCAGACAAGGACGTGCCGAAATCGCGCATATCTTGCAGGCTCACGGCGTCAATCTTGGCGACCGTATCGGCCAAAGTTGGCACGTCGCCCCAGATCCCCACCAGTCGCGCCATACGTTCAGCACGGGCCGACGGGCTTTCCAGCCCCATCAAAAGCCCTGCTTTCATTTGCGTTCGGGCACGCTCCAATTCGCGATCTGACATGTCGCTCGCAGCCCGTTTCAGCTCGTCAATGCACAGACCCGACAGAGCCGAAATGTCATCACCCGATGTGCCCGCATAGACGGTTAACATGCCGGTATCGTCATAGGATCCCAGCTGCGAGAAGATCGAATAGCACAGCCCACGCTTTTCACGCACTTCCTGGAACAGGCGCGAAGACATGCCCCCGCCCAAGGCCGAGCTGAACAGCTGCCCCGCATAGAAGCCGTCGTCGCGATAGGAGGGGGCCTCGAAACCAAGGGTGAAATGCACTTGTTCCAGAGTATCATTCACCTCGACCCGCGACCCCGAGGTCCAGCGTGCCGTGTCAGGCAGCAACACAGGTCGTGGCGCCAGCCCGCCAAAGGCAGCTTCGGCAAGGCGCAGAACCGCGTCATGATCGACCGCGCCAGCGGCCGACAAGATCAACTGATCGGGGCCGTAATGCTGAGACACAAAGCCCGACAGATCATCGCGGCCAAAAGACTTCACGCGCTCGGATGGGCCAAGGATGGTCCGCCCGATGGGCTGATCCGGGAAGGCCGCTTCTTGCAACCAGTCAAAGACCACGTCGTCGGGCGTGTCCAGCGCCTGTCCAATTTCCTGCAGGATCACGCCACGCTCAATCTCGATCTCGCTCGGGTCGAAAACGGGGTTCAGAACGATGTCGGAAATCACATCCAGCCCCAGCGCCACGTCATCTTTCAGCACACGCACGTAATAGGCCGTCACCTCGCGCGAGGTATAGGCGTTGATATAGCCGCCGACGTCTTCGATCGCCTCGGCAATCTCAAGCGCGTTGCGCTTTTGGGTGCCCTTGAAGGCCATGTGTTCCAGGAAATGCGCAATGCCGTTTTGGGCAGGCGTTTCATGGCGACCACCCGCCATGACCCACACCCCGAGTGAGGCGCTTTCCAGCCCCGGCATGTGTTCTGTGACGACGCGCACGCCGTTGGAAAGA
This sequence comes from Aliiroseovarius halocynthiae, assembly GCF_007004645.1. Taxonomy (GTDB): domain Bacteria; phylum Pseudomonadota; class Alphaproteobacteria; order Rhodobacterales; family Rhodobacteraceae; genus Aliiroseovarius; species Aliiroseovarius halocynthiae. The sequence continues at coordinate 44,384 of NZ_ML660020.1, forward strand.
CGGTCCAGACGCACGCTCATGCAGGGGTGGCCTTTCCGGTGCGTTCCAGGATCAGCGTTTTCAGCGCGTCCAGATCATTGGCAACGCGGGTCACACGCTCGTCACGGTCAAACAGGTCGGCCATGCGCGGCGGCAGGGGCGCGTCTTCTCCGCAAGCATCTTTGACGGCGGCGGGGAACTTGGCAGGATGCGCGGTGGCAAGCGTGATCATCGGGCTGTTGCCCAAGTGTTCGTTTGCAACTTTCACACCAACAGCCGAATGCGGGCAGAGAACTTCGCCGGTCGTGGCAAAGCTGGTCTTGATCTGCGCCATGGTTTCGTCTTCCGAAGCGCGGCCCGACGTAAACTGTTCCCCCAGAAATTCCATCGCGCCTTGGCTGATCGAGAACCCGCCGTCTTTCAGGTCGTCCATCTGTCCGGCCACGGCAGCACCGTCGCGGCCATAAGCGTCAAACAGCGCACGTTCGAAATTCGAAGACACCTGAATGTCCATCGACGGGCTGATGGACGGCGTGACGCCCGCCTTTGTATAGGCACCCGTTTCCATCGTGCGGTGCAAGATATCGTTTTGGTTGGTGGCGATCACCAGCTGGTCGATGGGCAAGCCCATTTTCTTGGCGATATAGCCCGCGAAGATATCGCCGAAATTGCCGGTCGGCACGGTGAAGCTGACCTTGCGATGCGGGGCACCCAGCGACACGGCGGACGAGAAATAATATACCACCTGCGCCAGCACACGCGCCCAGTTGATCGAGTTCACGCCCGCCAGCTTCACGCCATCGCGGAAGTCGAAATCGTTGAACATGTCCTTCAGGCGTGCTTGGCAATCGTCAAAGTCGCCATCGACGGCCAGCGCGTGGACGTTGGCCTCGGACGGCGTCGTCATTTGGCGGCGCTGCACTTCGGACACACGGCCATGCGGGAACAGGATGAACAGGTCGACCGCGTCCAGACCTTTGAAAGCTTCGATGGCGGCCGATCCAGTATCGCCCGAGGTCGCACCAACGATGGTCACCTTTTCACCGCGACGGCTGAGCGCCACTTGGAACAGCTGGCCGATCAACTGCATTGCGAAGTCTTTGAAGGCCAACGTCGGGCCGTGGAAGAGCTCTAACAGGAAGTGGTTCGGGCCCAGCTGCACCAAGGGTGCACGGGCGTCGTGGCCGAAACCAGCATAGGCCTTGGCGATGATCTGTTGGAACTCTTCATCGGTGAAGGTGTCGCCCACGAAAGGACGCATCACACGAAAGGCGATTTCCTCGTAAGACAGGCCCGCCAGCGCGGCAATGTCGTCAGTCGACATGGTTGGCACGGTCTCGGGCACATAGAGGCCGCCGTCACGGGCAAGGCCGGTCAGCATAGCATCTTCGAAGCTGAGAACAGGTGCGTCGCCGCGGGTCGAGATATAGCGCATCGGAAGTGAGTCCTTCAGGTGTTTCGGCGTTTCTTACGCCAAAGCAAGGTAAGTGTCATCACCGACCATGTTAGGGCCAGCAAAAACCAGGTGCCAACATATTCAAGATGGCGGTTTGGAATGCTCTCTGACGTGACGGGCAACGGCTGAACACCACGCTCGGGTGGGGCCATCTGGCGCGCGACCACCAGAACGGGTTTCGTACCCAGCACCTGAGCCATTTGGTCAATATCCCGCGCAAACCACGTATTGTCGGCAACATCGTTTTCCGGCGTCGCGCGATCCCGTTCATCCGGCCAATGCAGATTGCCGACCACAGTGACCCGATTGCCGTTTGGCAACGGCAGGCCCTGCCCCACACGAATAAAGCCGCGATCAATCAAGACCGCCCCCTGATCAGTCTGAAGTGCCGAGATCAAACGATATCCTGCCCCAGCCTGTTTGGTGCTGACCAGCACGCGCAGCGTTTGGCTTGTCATCTCTCCAGCAAGCTCGACAGGAAGATACTTGTCGCGGATCGGGTCTGGGTTCTCGGGCAACGATACGGGATCCGCAGCGATGCGGGCATCAATCTCGGCGATCAGGCCCTCTTTCCATTTCATGCGCTGCAACTGCCATGTGCCCAGCCCGATAAACAGCGCCAGAACAGCGAGGCTGAGAATGATTGCGATGACATTGCGCATGACAAGCTTCCAAAACAGAGAAAGGCGCGAGAGTTTCCCCTCGCGCCTTTGATTAGGACTATTTTCAGGTCGGGTTCAACCGCCCCAGATGTAAACAGCAGCGAACAGGAACAGCCACACAACGTCGACGAAGTGCCAGTACCAAGCGGCGGCTTCAAAGCCGACATGGCTTTCCGGGGTGAAGTGACCCTTCATCGCGCGCATCAGGCAGACAAACAGGAAGATCGTGCCGACGATCACGTGGAAGCCGTGGAAACCCGTGGCCATGAAGAAGTTCACGCCATAGATGTTTCCAGCGAAGTCAAAGGCAGCGTGGCTGTATTCGTAAGCTTGGAAGATGGTGAAGATCACACCCAGGATCACAGCCAAGGTCAGACCCCAAACAAGGTCTTTGCGGTTGTTTTCATGCGCGATCGCGTGGTGCGCCCAAGTTACCGCACACCCGGACAAAAGCAGGATCAGCGTGTTGATCAGCGGCAGATGCCATGGGTCAAACGTCTCGATCCCAACGGGCGGCCAAACGCCGTCAATCGCGGGCGAGCCTTCGGTCATTGGGTACATGGCGTGCTTAAAGAAGCTCCAGAACCATGCGACGAAGAACATGACCTCGGACATAATGAACAGGATCACACCATAACGCAGGCCGATTTTCACGACCGAAGTGTGGTCGCCGGTTTGGCCCTCATGCACGATATCTGACCACCAAGCGAACATGACGTAAAGCACGCCAGCCAAGCCGATGAAGAACAGCCATGGATTACCTTCGGCCATCCATTTAACAGCGCCAAACAGCATGACGAATCCAGCCACGGCACCCAAGAACGGGTTTACCGAAGGCGGCAGAATGTGAAAATCGTGGTTCTTTGCATGTGCCATAAGCGTCTAGTCCCTGTTCTTCTGGCGTCAGTTTTGCACAGCCGTCTGCGGTGCATCAAGTGATGCGACCTCTTCGGGCAATTCGGTTTCGTGGAACGTATAGGACAACGTGATCGCGTTCACGTATTTGCCTTCATCGTCCTCGATCATTTCGGGGTCCACGTAGAAGGTGACCGGCATGGTCACGCGTTCTCCGGGTTGCAGTACCTGCTGTTCAAAGCAGAAGCAGTCGATCTTGGTAAAAAACCCACCCGCTGAGAAGGGGGCAACATTGTAGCTGGCGGTGCCGGCAACGGGGCGGTCGGTCGGGTTATAGGCCTCGTAGAAGGCCAGTCCAGTTTCACCCAGACGGATTTCCATCTCGTGTTGTACGGGTTTGAAATCCCACGGCATGCCGCGTTCTTTCGAGGCATCAAAGCGTACCAGAACTTTGCGATCCAGAACGACGTCGGAGGCTTTCTCGGCGACGCCTGTGACACCGCCGAAGCCGGTGACACGGCAGAACCAATCATAGAACGGAACCGAGGCCCAGCTAAGCGATCCCATCAGAAGGACCACCCCAACGGCCTTTGCCGCGGTTTTCTGAGGTCTCGACAAGCTCATTGGCTGGCCTCTGACGTTGCTTCGGGCTGATACAGTTCGCTGACCTTGGCCACAGTCAGTCCGTAGACAAGGGCCACAAATCCGACCAACACTAGGCCCAGACCGATGTTACGGGACAGACGGCGCTTGTGCATTTCATGTTCTGCCTTAATCGCCATCAGCCCCAGCCCCCCAGCCCAATGGGTTTCAGCGAGGCTTCGATCAGCAACGCGCCATAATGAAGGAACAGATATGCCAGCGACAGTTTGAACAGGCCGCGTTCGGCCTTGTGCGTGTCGGCTTCGCTGTCGTCATCCGTGCGGCGGAACACATCCCACGCTCCTTTGATGAACATCGCGTTCAGCACCAGCGCGATCACCATATAGGTGGGTCCGCCGACCGAGGTCAGGCCCAGCGCGATGGCGACAGCGGCCAATGCGAATGTATAGCCAAGGATATGGGCACGGGTTGCTTTGCGTCCGTGGGTCACGGTCAGCATGGGTACACCAGCATTGGCATAGTCACCCTTGGTGAACAGCGCCAGCGCCCAAAAGTGGGGCGGCGTCCACGCAAAGGTCAAAGCAAACATCAAAACGCTTTCGATCGAGATCCCACCCGTCGCCACGGCCCAACCGATCATCGGAGGGAACGCACCTGCCGCACCGCCGATCACGATGTTCTGCGGGGTCCAGCGTTTCAGCCACATCGTATAGATCACGACATAGAAGAAGATGGTGAAGGCCAGAAGGGCAGCAGCCATCAGGTTCGCCGCCAGTCCCAACATAACGACGGACATAACAGACAAGGTCATGCCGATGGCAAAAGCTTCGCCTTCTTCTACTTTTCCCGACGGAATCGGACGGGTCAGCGTACGCTTCATCTTGCGATCGATATCAGCATCCCACCACATGTTCAGCGCACCAGATGCACCACCACCAACAGCGATAAACAGGATCGAGGCCAAAGCCACAATCGGGTTCACACTACCCGGTGCCACCAACAGGCCCACGAATGCCGTGAACACAACCAAGGACATCACGCGCGGCTTCAGAAGCGCGAAATAGTCTCCGAATCCGGCCTCGCCGGTTTCGGTTTTGGTGGTTTGGATGCTGGCGTCAGTCATAGTGGTATGGCGCTTTGGCTGGATCTTCTTGCAAGAAACCGCCCCCTGAAGGGCGGCCCGTAGGAAGGGTGTTACCCCTTCCGTATAATCAGTTGGCCGATGCGACCTGAATGGCAGGAGCGGTCGTCGCATCACCTGCATATTCTTCGATCGCACCTTTCAGCCAAGCTTCGTACTCGGCTTCAGTCACGGCTTTCACAGTGATCGGCATATAGGCGTGGTCCTTGCCGCACAGCTCGGAACACTGGCCGAAATAGATGCCTTCCTTGCCGGGCTCAACTTCGAACCACAGCTCGGCCAGACGACCGGGAACTGCGTCTTGCTTTACGCCGAAGGCTGGGATGGTCCACGAGTGGATCACGTCCGCAGCAGTGACCTGCATGACAACTTTCTTACCTGTCGGCACGACAACAGCTGTATCGGTGGCCAGCAGATAGTCGCTTTGGTCATAGCCGTACTCTTCCAGTGCGGATTTATCCAAAAGGAAGCTGTCAAAGCCAAATTCGTGCTCGGGATATTCATAGCCCCAGTACCACTGGTAACCGGTCACTTTGATAACGACGTCACCCTTGGGGATCACCTGCTGCTGGAACAAAACCGGAAGCGAGAACGCACCGATGAAGGCCAAGATCACAACGGGGATCAGGGTCCATGCGATTTCGATGGGCGTATGATGCGAGAAGGTCGCGGGCTCGGGGTTGGCGCGGCGGTTGTGGCGCACGATAACGTAGATCAGCAGTGCCGTTACGAAGATCGTGATCCCAAAGATGATCACATTGATCAGCCCGTCCAGACCCTGCGCAGCTTCGGCGATATTGGTTGCGGCTGGCTGAAAACCCATTCCGCCGTCGACCGGCTTACCGATCACTTCGAGGTTTTCCTGAGCCGAGGCGATACCCGCCGTCATCATAGCCGTTGCAGTGGCGAAAAGGCTGCTGAAACGCATCATATTCGTCTTTCTCTTCCCTGTGCGGCGCGGCCCGCCACCGGTGTTTTCCGGTACAGGCTGCTGCGCGCTCATGCCTCTCCCGCACACGGGGCACGGGAATCCCTTGTTTCTCATTGGTGTGAAACCATATTAGAAAGCTGGGAACAAGGAAAAACCTTCGCAAGTTAATGAACAACGTCGCGTTTAGCGCAAACTAAAGGCCCCCCATGACCGACACCACCGCATTTCGCCCGTTCGACACCCTGATTGCTCAAGAAGATGCCCAGAAGCTTCTGGCCCAAACTACGAATGGCGCCGACGATGGAGAGCTGTTTTTGGAGCGCATGCGTTCCGAGGCTTTGGTCTTTGATGATGGGCGCCTACGCAACGCCAGTTATGATGCATCCGAAGGGTTCGGGCTGCGGGCGGTGAAGGGTGAAACCACCGGTTATGCCCACTCGACTGAAATCAGCGAGGCGGCCATGAAACGCGCGGGCTCGACCGTGGCTTTGGCCGTTGGCGACGAGGGCGGAACATGGGCGGATGCCCCTGCCCGCACCAACCGAAAGCTCTATACAGATGCGGATCCGATGGCGGATGCAGGATTTGGCCTGAAGGTTGAAACCTTGCGCGAAATTGACGCCTTCACCCGCGACCTCGACCCGCGCGTCGTACAGGTCTCGGCCACCCTTGCGGCCAGCTTGCAAGAGGTGCATATCCTGCGCCCGGATGGCCAACTGGTATCCGACACGCGACCGATGACGCGGCTGAACGTGTCTGTCATCGTAGAAAAAGATGGGCGGCGCGAAAGCGGTTCTTCCGGTGGCGGTGGACGTGCTGGCCTGACTGGGCTGATGGGTCCGCAACATTGGCAAAGCACCGCGCGCGAGGCGCTGCGCATTGCATTGGTGAACCTCGACGCGGTGCCTGCGCCCGCAGGCGTGATGGATGTAGTCTTGGGCAATGGCTGGCCCGGCATCCTGCTGCACGAAGCCGTGGGTCACGGGCTGGAGGGGGATTTCAACCGCAAGGGCACCTCGGCTTTCTCGGGCCTTGTCGGTCAGCAGGTCGCCTCTAAAGGTGTTACCGTTGTCGATGACGGCACCTTGCCTGATCGTCGCGGCTCGATCAGTGTCGATGACGAGGGCACGCCCTCGGGTCGTACCACCTTGATCGAAGACGGCGTGCTGGTCGGCTATATGCAGGACCGCCAGAATGCGCGCCTTATGGGTGTTCCTGCGACCGGAAATGGCCGTCGCCAAAGCTATGCCCACGCCCCGATGCCGCGCATGACCAACACCATTATGGAATGCGGTGACGCCACACCAGAAGAGGTTTTAGGCCAACTGAAAGACGGCATCTATGCCGTCGGTTTCGGCGGTGGTCAGGTCGATATCACCAACGGAAAATTCGTGTTCAGCTGCACCGAAGCCTATCGCGTCGAAGGCGGCAAAGTCGGAGCGCCTGTAAAAGGTGCCACATTGATCGGGGACGGTCCGCAAGCGATGAAACAAATCCGCGCCATTGGGAATGACATGGCGCTGGACCCCGGCGTTGGCACCTGCGGCAAGGCTGGGCAATCGGTTCCGGTGGGCGTCGGCCAACCGTCGCTGTTGATCGGCGGTCTAACTGTTGGGGGCTCGGCGGCATGACGCCGCGCCTGTCGCAATGTATTCTAGCAGGGCTCGGAACTAACGCCGCACTACTCGTCATAGGAGTGGTATTTCTAGTCCTTGCGTCCTCATTTGAGGGCGCATTACAGACTGATGGTCTGGGCTACGAGACGGTCGGCTTCTTCTTTGGATTTGGCATTGCGCTGACATTCGGCAGCCTTATGTCTATCATCCCGACAGGGCTAGCGGCAGCGCTCTATTGGTTTGTCATCCAGCGCTGGCCCGGCAGCTCCGCAAGCCCGCAGTTTTGGGTCGCACCTGCAATTGGCGTCGCCATTTCGACCAGCCTCGTCATCATTGTTGCCGAAGATTTGACGGGTGATTTTTTGGTTCTCGCCACGTTCGCAATCCTACCCGGCCTAGCAGGTGGGATGATTTTCCGGTTTCTTCTAGGCAAAATCGTCAGCGCCTAGACGAATACTGGATTCTCTTCAGTCATCCGCCATTAGCAACCTATTAACCATTCTTACGGCATGCTGATCCCGCAAAAGACGGAATCACGCATGACTAAGGACCTTTTCCAACCTACCCACCCCATACCCTCACCCAGGACTGTGGACGAGGCTCTGGCGTGGATCCGTCTTTTGCGTTCGCGCCGTGTGGGTGTGTCGACCTTTTTCAGACTACTGGACGAACATGGCACAGCAGAGGCTGCGTTAGAGGCGTTGCCAGAAGTCGCAAAGGCTGCGGGCGTGAAAGACTATGCCCCCTGCCCCGAACATGTCGCCGAAGATGAATATCGCCGCGCGCAGATGGCCGGGGCTAAGATGATCTGCTGGGGCAGCCCGGACTATCCGACGCTACTGTCCGAAATCCCAGATCCTCCGCCCTTCTTCTGGGCGATGGGGGATGAGACGTTGTTGCACAGCCCCATCATCGCACTGATCGGCGCGCGTAATGCGTCCTCGATCGGGACACGCATGGCCCGCAAGCTGGCAAACGAATTGGGCGAGGCCGGGTTTACTGTCATCTCGGGTCTTGCGCGCGGGATCGACACAGTGGCCCATGAGGCCGCGTTGAAAACCGGCAAAACCATTGCGGTGATGGCGGGCGGCGTGGACGTAATCTATCCCAAAGAAAATACTGATCTGGCCGAAGACATCGCGCGTGATGGGCTTCGTATCTCAGAGATGCCGCCGGGTGTGACGCCGCAAGCGCGGCACTTTCCACGCCGGAACAGACTGATCTCGGGTCTGGCCCGCGCCGCCGTGGTGGTCGAAGCCGCTGCGAAATCTGGATCCCTTCTGACAGCACGTAACGCTTTAGATCAAGGGCGGGATGTGTTGGCGATCCCAGGGCACCCGTTCGATGCGCGTGCATATGGTTGCAACATGTTGATTCGCGACGGCGCGGCTTTGGTCCGCAACGCCGCAGATGTCATCGAGGCGATCGGCCCTGCGATATCTTCCACCACCTCTGACGCGAAAACACCCGCGGATGACGCTTCTGCCGCCGCACCACAGGCAGGAACGCGCGACAAACGGACATTGGCAGAAACTGCCAAATTGCACGGTCAGATCCTATCCAGACTGGGATCTTGCCCCTTGGCCGAGGATCAGTTGATCCGGGATATCGGCCAATCACATGGTCTGGGCTCGCAACAGATTCTACCCGAGTTGGTAAATCTCGAGCTGGACGGGCGGATCACCCGCCAAGCCGGGGGGCTTCTGTCGAAGCCCTCTTAGCGTATGGGGATTGGTAATATATTTTTACCAATTTAGCGCTAAACCTTTCAAAATCGTTACAAAAACTATTGCGCTGCAATGCAGCACCCCCTACGACTCCTGCAATTCCACGAACGGGACAAGGGGAACACTGATGCGCGAATTTCAGAAAATCCTGATCGCCAACCGCGGCGAGATCGCCATCCGCGTTATGCGGGCGGCCAACGAGATGGGCAAAAAGACCGTTGCCGTCTATGCCGAAGAAGACAAACTGGGCTTGCACCGCTTCAAAGCGGACGAAGCTTACCGGATTGGTGAAGGCATGGGCCCTGTCGCGGCTTATCTGTCGATCGACGAGATCATCCGAGTCGCCAAAGAATGCGGCGCGGACGCGATCCACCCCGGCTATGGCCTGTTGTCGGAAAACCCCGACTTCGTGGACGCCTGTGCGACCAACGGCATCACCTTCATCGGCCCCAAAGCGGAAACCATGCGTGCGCTTGGCGACAAGGCATCGGCCCGTAAAGTCGCTGTCAAAGCCGGCGTGCCGGTCATCCCCGCCACCGAGGTGCTGGGCGACGACATGGATGCGATCAAGAAAGAAGCATCCGAAGTCGGATATCCCTTGATGCTGAAAGCATCGTGGGGCGGTGGCGGGCGCGGCATGCGCCCCATCTTCAGTGAAGACGAAGTTGAAGAGAGGGTTCTGGAAGGCCGCCGCGAAGCCGAGGCCGCATTTGGCAATGGCGAAGGCTATCTGGAAAAGATGATCACCCGCGCCCGTCACGTCGAGGTCCAGATCCTTGGTGACAGCCACGGCAACATCTATCACCTGTATGAACGTGATTGCTCGGTCCAGCGCCGCAACCAGAAAGTGGTAGAGCGTGCACCTGCGCCATATCTAAGCGAAGCCCAGCGCGAAGAGCTGTGCGAGCTTGGCCGTAAAATCTGCAAGCACGTGAACTATGAATGCGCGGGCACTGTCGAATTCCTGATGGATATGGAAAGCGGCAAGTTCTATTTCATCGAAGTGAACCCCCGCGTGCAGGTCGAGCACACCGTCACCGAAGAGGTAACCGGCATCGACATCGTGCAGGCGCAGATCCTGATTGCCGAAGGCAAAACGCTGTCCGAAGCCACCGGCAAAGCCAGCCAGTATGACATCCGCTTGAACGGCCACGCGCTGCAAACCCGCGTGACTACGGAAGACCCGCAGAACAACTTCATCCCGGATTATGGCCGCATCACGGCTTATCGCTCGGCCACCGGCATGGGCATCCGTCTGGACGGCGGCACGGCCTATGCGGGCGGTGTCATCACGCGCTACTATGACTCGCTGCTGACCAAGGTGACCGCTTGGGCCCAGACGCCCGAAAAGGCGATTGCGCGCATGGATCGCGCGCTGCGTGAATTTCGTGTTCGCGGCGTGTCGACCAACATCGCGTTCGTCGAGAACCTGCTGAAGCACCCGACCTTCCTGAACAACCAATACACAACGAAGTTCATCGACGAGACACCGGATCTGTTCAAGTTCTCGAAACGTCGGGATCGAGGCACCAAGGTACTGACTTATATCGCGGATATCACCGTGAATGGTCACCCTGAAACAGCGGACCGCCCTGCCCCGCCCGCAGATCTGAAGGCGCCCAAAACGCCCGAGCTGCGTGCCGATCCCGCGGCTGGTACACGCACCCTGCTTGAGGCCGAAGGCCCGCAAGCCGTGGCCGATTGGATGAAAGCGCAGAAACAGCTGTTGATCACCGACACCACCATGCGGGATGGTCACCAGTCGCTGCTAGCAACGCGCATGCGCTCGATCGACATGATCAAAGTTGCACCCGCCTATGCCGCGAACCTGCCCAGCCTGTTCTCGGTTGAATGCTGGGGGGGCGCGACCTTCGACGTGGCGTACCGCTTCTTGCAAGAATGCCCATGGCAGCGCCTGCGCGACTTGCGCAGCGCGATGCCGAACGTGATGACGCAAATGCTGCTGCGCGCCTCGAACGGGGTTGGATATACGAACTATCCGGACAACGTGGTACAGGAATTTGTGCGCCAGGCAGCGGCATCCGGTGTCGATGTATTCCGCGTATTCGATTCACTGAACTGGGTTGAAAACATGCGCGTCGCCATGGACGCCGTGGTCGAGGCTGGCAAGGTCTGCGAAGGCACAGTCTGCTATACTGGCGACATTCTGAACCCGGATCGCTCGAAATACGATCTGAAATATTATGTCGGCATGGCGAAAGAGCTTGAGGCCGCAGGCGCCCATGTTCTTGGTCTGAAAGACATGGCTGGTCTGTTGAAACCTTCCGCGGCTCGCGTGCTGGTGAAAGCCCTGAAGGAAGAGGTCGGCCTGCCGATTCACTTCCACACACACGACACCTCGGGCATCGCGGGCGCGACCATTCTGGCTGCGGCTGATGCGGGCGTGGACGCTGTGGATGCGGCAATGGACGCGTTCAGTGGCGGCACATCGCAGGCCTGTCTGGGTTCGGTCGTCGAAGCGCTGCGCAACACCGACCGCGACACCGGGCTGGATATCGGCGCGATCCGCGAGGTCTCGAACTATTGGGAAGGCGTTCGCCACCAATATGCGGCCTTTGAGAGCGGGCTGGAAGCTCCGGCATCCGAGGTTTATCTGCACGAAATGCCCGGCGGTCAGTTTACCAACCTGAAGGCTCAGGCGCGTTCACTTGGGCTGGAAGAGAAATGGCCAGACGTCGCGCAAAGCTATGCGGATGTGAACCAGATGTTTGGAGACATCGTGAAGGTGACGCCGTCCTCGAAAGTGGTTGGAGACATGGCTCTGATGATGGTCAGCCAAGGCCTGACCCGTGACGAGGTCGAAGACCCCAAGACCGACGTGGCCTTCCCCGATTCTGTGGTCGACATGATGCGCGGCAATCTGGGCCAGCCCCCTGGCGGCTTCCCGGACAGCATCATCAAGAAGGTTCTGAAGGACGAGGCACCGAATCTGGAACGCCCGGGCAAGCATCTTGCACCGGTGGATCTGGAAGCCGCGCGTGCTGAGCTGTCGAAAGAGCTGGACGGGTTCAAGGTCGATGACGAGGATCTGAACGGCTATCTGATGTATCCTAAGGTCTTCTTGGACTACATGGGGCGTCATCGTCAGTACGGCCCGGTACGCACATTGCCCACTAAGACCTTCTTCTATGGCATGGAGCCGGGGGAAGAAATCTCGGCTGAGATTGATCCGGGGAAAACCTTGGAAATTCGCCTGCAGGCGCTTGGTGAAACGGACGAGAATGGCGAAGTGAAGGTGTTCTTTGAACTAAACGGTCAGCCACGCACGATTCGCGTTCCGAACCGCTTGGTCAAATCCTCGACCGAGGCACGCCCAAAAGCGGCTGACGGCAACCCCAACCACGTGGGGGCACCAATGCCGGGCGTTGTTGCGTCGGTCGTCGTCGCTGCGGGGCAAGAGGTCAAAGAAGGTGATCTTCTGTTGACCATCGAAGCCATGAAAATGGAAACCGGCATTCACGCCGAACGTGATGCGATCGTCGGCGCAGTTCACGTTCACGCCGGTGGCCAAATTGACGCCAAGGACCTGTTGGTCGAACTGGAATAAGGCCTTAGAGCTGATCTGGCCGGGGCTTTTCCCGGCCAGATCAACCGAGGCCCCATGACGTTCCACATCACAGCAATCTCAGCCGCCCTGATTGGGCTGCTTTACACATGGCTTTCTGCCCGCGTCATCGCACGCAGAATGTCGGCCCGTATCAGCGTTGGCGATGGAGAAGACAAGGCTCTGATCTATCGTATACGCGCGCAGGGCAACTGTGGGGAATACGCCCCAATAAGCCTTCTTCTACTGCTCTTGGTCGAACTTTCCGGCACACCAACCGGCGTCACAATCGCCTTGGCAACACTTATCGTTTTGGGCCGAGCATTGCATGCTTTCGCTTTTGTAAAACGCCCGATGAGCTTCCTGGCGCGGCGCGTGGGGATGATCATGACCTTTGCAGCGATCAGCCTTGCTAGCCTAGGGCTTTTGGGTCACAGCCTTTTGTAACGATACCAAAAACTACTGCTGAAAATCTTTGAAAAAGAGGTGAAAAGCCCCTTGCGGCCCCCCGCCCGGGCCGCTATATCCCCCTCACCGAAGGAAGCGGGCGTAGCTCAGGGGTAGAGCATAACCTTGCCAAGGTTAGGGTCGGGCGTTCGAATCGCCTCGCCCGCTCCAATCGGTTACCCAGTCTGGTCACCCACCAGACATGCCATAGGAAGCGGGCGTAGCTCAGGGGTAGAGCATAACCTTGCCAAGGTTAGGGTCGGGCGTTCGAATCGCCTCGCCCGCTCCAATCGGTTACCCAGTCTGGTCACCCACCAGACATGCCATAGGAAGCGGGCGTAGCTCAGGGGTAGAGCATAACCTTGCCAAGGTTAGGGTCGGGCGTTCGAATCGCCTCGCCCGCTCCAATCGGTTACCCAGTCTGGTCACCCACCAGACATGCCATAGGAAGCGGGCGTAGCTCAGGGGTAGAGCATAACCTTGCCAAGGTTAGGGTCGGGCGTTCGAATCGCCTCGCCCGCTCCAATCGGTTACCCAGTCTGGTCACCCACCAGACATGCCATAGGAAGCGGGCGTAGCTCAGGGGTAGAGCATAACCTTGCCAAGGTTAGGGTCGGGCGTTCGAATCGCCTCGCCCGCTCCAACTGGATCAGATCTCAAGTTTACATATTTTATGTTGGTGCCTTCTGCTCGATTATGTCGCATGATGTCACACCAATTACATTCGACAGCATGCAAATAATAAAGGGGACGCGCGCTGCGCATCCCCTTTCCGAAACACCCTTCCCCTCAAAAGGATGTCTGGTTCAGGCGCTCAATGACTGGCGCCCGGCAAGTTCGTGGATCATCGATTGAATCTGCGCACGGATCTTTTCATCCGTAATCGACGACAGAGCCTGTGCGGCCTTTGCTGTCCGTTCGTCCATCGCTTCGCGCTCAGGCATGCCGGCACGTGGGAGCCCTTCAAAGAAATAGGCTGGTTCGACATCGAGCAGCTGTGCGATTTCGAACATTTTGCTTGCCGACACCCGATTATAGCCGGTTTCGTATTTCTGAAGCTGCTGAAATGACAGCCCCAGCTTCTCGGCTACATTTACCTGTGTCATGCCGCGCAGCAAGCGAACTTCGCGAATTTTCTTACCAACATGAACGTCAACCGGATGTACCATTGTTTTTCACCATATAATTGTTTCCCGCTAAGAGAGAGTGGCATCAATTGGCATGAAACCCAATTGGTGAGCAATGAGCACCTATGTAACATTTTTGATTGCATGATGGGTGATTTGTGTTACGAAGTTCCCCCAAGGCCTATTTTTTAAGGCTTCTTCGCTATCTTTATTGGCGAAATGGGTGACGCATTTCACCTCTAAGCATTATGTGTTTACCGTCGAGGGAACAAAAATGAGCCATCTGGACGCGCCCGCACTGCTGTATGAGATGTTGCGCTCATTCGCCTCATTAGCGCGTACGTTGAACCTTTCGCAGACTGTAAAGGAGATCGGCAGCACCCGACAAACGGTGCGCCGCCACATTGCACTACTCGAAGAATATATGGGAAACCCACTTTTTTCGTTCGAAAATCGACACTACGAACTGACCGAGACCGGCGAAAATTCCCTTAAAGAGGCGGAAGAGCTTCTGGCGCGAGGTGCCGCGTGGCTGAACAATGAAAGCCGCCATGTGCAGGGGCTTCATTATCTGGCGTTGCAAGAGGGAAAGATCCCCTATTTCTTGCAGCAACATCCCCTTACAACGCTTTGGGATACCTCGTCAGAGCTTCTTAAGTTCGGGTTCCACAGCTGGGCTCAGTCCCAAGGCGAGCTAGAAAGCCCAGACTTCGCCAGCCTGCGCCCCTATCTGATGGTGTTCCGATACAACGCGCAGAACGGCGATTGGATCTGTACCGAGGTTGGTGAAAAATCCTCGTTCGCCACCTGGTTCGGGTGGGAGAAGTACCGATCCGCGGTGGGGCGCAGCGCCGTTAACCTGCCGACCGACAAAGGCTATAGCTATCTCTTGACCCAGTCCTTCAACGATGTAGCCAATACAAGAAGCGTGCGTCTTGACCACATTCACACCCATATGCCGCACGGTGCAGATGCAAAGCCTACTCCGATCTCTTATCATCGCCTTGTGATGGCCTGCAGGTATGCTGATGGAGATCTGGCATTGGCGACGCTCATCGACCGGACGCTGAATGTTCAGATTCTGGATCTTCCTGACGAGATGCGTCTGTCAATGCCTGAAGGGCTGGCCATGGACATCCAAGCGCCCTTCTGAAGCGCTCGTTCAAAACTGTGTCAACTTTGCATGGAATCCCCGACAAATTAACAAAATTTCGCCTTCATTCGACAAATTGCAACGACTGCGCGAAAATTAGTCATGGCCACCATATAAGAGGTTCCAATGACCATCCACGACACATTCGCCGGTGCGCAGTACATTACACGCATGCTTGACCTAATAAACGAGAAGGGGGTGATGATCGAAATAGGATCAGATTTCGACCTCTATTCCACATATATTTCCGAGAACCGGACCAACTTGCCGCTAGGACTTGCTTTTGATCCGAAAGTGCATGCTCTGACTGAGGATAACGGGTTCTGGATCATAGGGTGGGACAAAGACGAGACCATGATGCACTCACAAGCGATGCGCATGTTCGACATGTCCGAAACATTCCTTTCAGACTATCTAAGTGAGAATTATCAGAAGTTTGCGCCGCCCGGATACACATTGGACATGAGCCGCAGTTCCTATCGTCCCGGGCCCGGAGCGAAGCGGATCACCGGGCGGATATGCTATCATGGGGATCTTTGGGTCGAAAGCAGCGAACGCTATCGCGGCACGGGTCTTCCCGGAATACTGGCCCGTTTCGCGCTAGCAACAAGCCTGCTGCGATGGTCCCCCGATCACGTGTTTGGCTTTATGGCACAACATCACGCTTTCCGCGGGCTTGCCGAACGCGAGGGATACATGCACTGTGAACCCGGTGCGTTGGAATTGCACACGCGCGAAATGAACACAGTGATTCGCGGTTTCCTGACATATATGTCCCGCGAAGACCTGAGTTATCTGATGGAAATCTGCCCGCGCGAATTCGTGATGTCTCAGGCTGCATAACCCGCACGGACGGGAACTCCCTTCCGTTGCACCAGACCAGATTTGGGGCGCTCAGACCACAGCGCCCCTTTTCGTTGGGTTTGACGGCTTTTCGCCGCCGTGCTGCCCGCCTATAAGACACGCAGGTAACAAAAGGACATCCCATGCGGCGCGCTACGATTACTCGCAAAACCGCTGAGACCGCGATCTCGGTCGAGCTGAACCTCGACGGAACCGGCCAGTATGACAACCAGACCGGCGTGGGCTTTTTCGACCATATGCTGGACCAGTTGTCGCGCCATTCGCTGATCGATATGACGATCCGCGCCGAAGGGGATCTGCACATCGACGACCACCACACCGTCGAGGACACAGGCATTGCCATCGGGCAGGCTCTGGTCGAGGCATTGGGCGACAAGAAGGGCATCCGTCGCTATGGCGAATGCCACCTGCCAATGGATGACGCGCAGGTACGTGCGGCGCTGGATCTGTCTGCCCGTCCCTTCCTGATCTGGAATGTGGACTTCGCTGCTCCTAAGATCGGCAATTTCGATACCGAGCTGGTGCGCGAGTTCTTCCAAGCTCTGGCGACCCATGGCGGCATCACGCTGCATATCGACCAGATCCACGGCTTCAACGCGCACCACGTGGCGGAAGCCGTGTTCAAGGCCGTGGCCCGCGCCCTGCGCGTTGCCGTAGAAACCGATCCGCGCAAAGCGGACGCCATCCCATCGACAAAGGGTGCGCTGTAAAGCGCATCCGCCCCGGAGACTGACATGCTGACCGTGATCATCGACTATGACAGCGGCAACCTGCACTCGGCCGAAAAAGCGTTTCAACGCATGGCCGCCGAAACACATGCAGGTGACGTGATCGTATCCACCAAGCCCGAAGACGTCGCCCGCGCCGACCGCATCGTTCTGCCCGGCGACGGGGCGTTCCCGGCCTGCCGTCAACAGCTGTCCGACCATCGCGGCATCTATGAAGCGCTGGAACAGGCCGTCATCAAAGAAGGCCGTCCCTTCATGGGCATTTGCGTGGGTATGCAGATGCTGGCCACTATCAGCCATGAATATCAGGACACGGACGGGTTTGATTGGGTCAAGGGCCATGTGCGAAAAATTGCGCCAGAAGATCCTGCGTTGAAGGTGCCGCATATGGGCTGGAATGATCTGGTAATCGACTGCGCGCACCCGGTGTTGGACGGCGTAACAACGGGTGACCACGCCTATTTCGTGCACTCTTATCACTTCGTGGTCGACAATTCCGACGAACGGCTCGCCCATTGCGATTACGCGGGCGACATCACAGCAATCGTGGGGCGCGACAATATGATGGGCATGCAGTTTCACCCTGAGAAAAGCCAGGCAGCCGGGTTACGCATGATCGCGAACTTCCTGACCTGGACACCATAAATGCAAAGGGCGCCACATCGGGCGCCCTTTGTCTATGGAGTACTGGTTACAAAAACCGTCGTGAACCCAAATTTACTTCACGCGTGTCCAAGTCTGCTTCTTGCAGATTGGCCCAACACAGCCGGCAACCTTCAAAGACGACCCAGACAGCGTCATTTTTGATTTATAGACCTTGCCCGTCGACGGTTGCCAGATCTTACCGCCCGAATATTTACCACCGCCATTTGGGCTCATATCCCAGACCAGCTGTTTACCCACATTCGGGGTGCTGATTTCTCCACTTGAATCAAACGCTTTCGAAATCACCCCGCACAAGGCAGCCCCGCATTGCGAGAAGGTCACATGTGCATATGCCCCATCATCGACCTGCGTTTTCCATACGCCAAGCACAGGATCCGCCAGTGCCGGGCCTGCCAGACCAACGGCCAACGCCGCTGCCGCAATCACTTTTTTCATAGTTACCTCCCTGTTTTGTTGGGTATCCTGCCGTTCTCACCTGTCTTGTGGCAAGTGTGACGTCACGGGAGGTCTTACTTGGCTTTCCCCCTTGTCCGTGCAAAAAGCAGCGCAATCGACAGCTTAACGGAGCACCTGCCATGATCCTCTATCCTGCCATCGACCTGAAAGACGGCCAATGCGTACGCCTTTTGCGCGGCGAGATGGAAGAAGCGACCGTGTTCAATGACAACCCGGCAGCGCAAGCACGTGCATTTCAAGACGCGGGGTGCGAGTGGATCCACCTTGTGGACCTGAACGGCGCTTTCGCAGGCGAGCCCGTAAACGGAGCTGCGGTTGAAGCGATCCTTGGCGCCATCGACGTACCCGCCCAGCTGGGTGGCGGCATCCGCGACATGGCCACGATCGAAAGCTGGATCGAAAAGGGCCTGTCCCGCGTGATCCTTGGCACAGTCGCTGTGGAAAACCCCGATCTGGTCCGCGAAGCAGCGCGTACTTTCCCCGGCAAGGTCGCCGTTGGGATCGACGCCCGCGACGGGCGCGTGGCAACCAAAGGCTGGGCCGAAGAAACCGATGTGATGGTCACCGACCTTGCCAAGTCGTTCGAAGACGCAGGCGTCTGCGCCATCATCTATACCGACATCAACCGCGACGGCGCGATGCAAGGCCCAAATACCGAGGCGACAGCCGATCTGGCCCGTGCCGTTTCGATCCCCGTGATCGCCTCGGGCGGCGTAAGCTCGCTGGACGATCTGCGCGCGCTGAAATCCTGCGGCGCGTCCCTGAACGGCGCCATCTCGGGCCGCGCACTGTATGATGGGGCGATTGATTTAAAAGAGGCGTTGGACGTCCTGAAAGGCTGATACATGCTGAAAACTCGCATCATCCCCTGTCTCGACGTGGCCGAGGGCCGCACGGTGAAAGGTGTCAATTTCGTCGATCTGATCGACGCGGGCGACCCGGTGGAACAGGCGCGCGCCTATGATGCCGCCGGCGCAGATGAACTCTGCTTCCTTGACATTAAGGCGACCCATGAAAATCGCGGTACCATGTTTGATCTGGCCACCCGTACGGCCGAACAGTGCTTTATGCCGCTGACCATCGGCGGCGGTGTCCGCAGCCCGGACGACGTGCGTGACCTGCTGCTGGCGGGCGCGGACAAGGTCAGCTTCAACTCTGCCGCCGTGGCCGACCCGGATGTGATTGCACGCTCGGCTGATCGCTTTGGCAGCCAATGCATCGTCGTTGCCATCGATGCCAAGACCATCGGTCACGATGCAGATGGCAAACCTAACAAATGGGGCATCTTCACCCATGGCGGGCGCAAAGCTGCTCTGGACAAGGACGGCAACCCCATTGATGCCGTCGAATTTGCCATGCTGATGGAACAGAAGGGCGCCGGTGAAATCCTGTTGACCTCGATGGACCGCGACGGCACCCGCGCGGGCTTTAACCTGCCGCTGACCCGCGCGATCTCGGACGCGGTGCACGTGCCGGTGATCGCCTCAGGCGGGGTTGGTAATCTGGACCACCTTGTGGAAGGCGTGACAGAAGGCGGGGCAAGCGCCGTGCTGGCCGCATCCATCTTCCACTTTGGCGACTACACCATCCGCGAGGCCAAGGAACACATGGCCGCCGCAGGCATCCCGATGAGGCTGACATGAGCATCCTGACCCAACTCGCCGCCACGATCGAAGCACGTAAAACCGCGGATCCCGACAGCAGCTGGACCGCCAAACTGCTGGCCAAAGGCCCCGATAAATGCGCCGAGAAGTTCGGGGAAGAGGCGGTCGAGGCGATCATTGCAGCCGTGAAGAACGACCGCGAAAACCTGACGGCCGAAGCCGCCGATGTGCTTTATCACCTGTTGGTGATGCTCGCCGCCCGCGACGTTGCCCTAGAGGACGTGTTGGCCGAACTTGAACGCCGCGAGGGCACCTCGGGCATTACCGAGAAGGCCGCACGTCAGCCTTAGACGTCTCTTTTTCTTGTTCAAAGTATCCCGGGGTGAGCGGCCCCGCCGCGAGGGGCAGCGCCCCTCAGGCTCACACCGTGAGCCACCAAAAGCCTAGCCGACCAGCGCGTCCGCCCCAATCAAGCGCGGATATTCAATCGCCGGGCAGCGGTTCTCGACCACTTCAATTCCTCGCGCTTCTGCTTTGGTACGCGCCGGGGCATTGTAGATTTCCAACTGCATCCAAACCGTGCGCAAATTGGGTAATGCCTCAAGCGCCGCGTCCACGATGGGCTCGATCGCATCAGAACGACGGAACAGGTCGATCATGTCTGTCTCTGCTGGCAGATCCTCGACAGACGCCACAACGGTTTCACCGAACATCTCTTGCCCTGCCAATCCCGGATTGACCCCAATCACGCGATACCCCTTCGATGCCAGAAACCGCGCCACTCGGAACGATGCACGCTCTGGCTTGTGCGACAGACCCACAAGGCCAATCACCCGGGTTGTCGTCAGGATCTGTATTAGGCGGGTGTCGATGTCTGTCTGGCTCATAAGACTCAGCTAGTCACAGCCATTGGAAATTCCAACCCGCGTCCAGAAAAAACGCCCGAGGGGAGTAAGCCTCGGGCGCAGTTGGTGGAACGAGGGACAGTGAATGAGGTTTCAGGCGTTCCACAGCCTGGCCTCTGTTAAACAGATATGGCGGCATGCCGGGATTGGAAGAGGTGGTAAACCTCTTGTGATCCCGACGTCATGCCTACGCCTCAAGGATACCAGGCCAATTGGCATTGCCTTTGGCGATGTTCCCGGGAACGTCTTCAAGCCACAGCTCACGCGCGCGCAGGCTGAAATTCAGATAAAGCTTGTCGTCATAGATGGTCCATGCCTCGGGCACAGTGGGGGCGATATATCCTTTGCTCGCGGCATAGGCGCAGTATCCACCGAATTGCGGGGCGTATTTCGCAGGATCAGCTTCAAACATGTCACGGGTTTCGGTGCTGGAAAACAACACCGTCGCGCCGTCATACTCCAACGAAAACTCGGCCACACCCAGTGTCGGCGCACCCTTGGTGAAATAGGCGACGGGGTCATGCCCATCCCAAGCAATGCCATCTTCGGCATAGACAGGTGGGTTGGCGGCAAAAGCCGGGCGAGTCAGAAGCGTCGCCCCAACGGGCAAAGCAATCAGCCCAGACAGCACATGACGGCGGGACAGGGACAGTTTCGACATTGGGACCTCCTTCTTTGCGGCTGTCCCTAATCTGCGCTGTCTGGGCTGATATTACAGCCCCACCCACAACATGGTGATCACCGCGTGAGCCGCGTGGCGTATAGCGCAACCGCCGCTGCGTTCGACACATTGAGCGATCCAAAGTCACGCGCAAACGGGATCTTCACCAGTGCGTCACAGGTCGCTTTGGTCTTTTCACGCAGCCCCGGCCCCTCGGCCCCCATGACCAGCGCCACGGGGCGATCCGGGCGTTCGGCTAGAGCCTCTTCTATGGTTTCGGTTGCCTCACCATCCATGCCAAGAACCACAAACCCCATTTTGCGCAGCTCTTCCATTGATTCAGCCAGATTGCGCACACGCAGATAGGGCTGGCGTTCCAGTGCACCTGACGCCGTCTTGGCCAGCGCGCCAGTTTCCGGCGCGGAACCGTGTTTCGTACCCACCACAGCGCTGGCCCCGAAGACCTCGGCCGAGCGCAGGATCGCGCCAACATTATGCGGGTCTGTGACTCGGTCGAGCATGACGACCACGGGCATCTTGCCCTCGCCGCCAATCACACGACTGGCAAAGTCGCCCCAATTCAAAGGCTTCACTTCAAGTGCCGCGCCTTGGTGGACCGAATTGGGATCTATCGGGGCCGGAAAATTGCGCGGATCCGCCATTTCAGGCGTCATGCCGGACGCATCAATCGCATCCGCCAGCTTGTCCGCCGCGTTTTTCGTCACGATCAGCCGCAGCCGCTCGCGGTCCGGATTCATCAGCGCATCACGCACCGCGTGCAAACCGAAAAGCCACACGGTTTCAGATGCCGCCTGACGCTTGTCTTTTTCCTTTTTGACGACCCATTTTGGCTTTTTCATCACGCGATCCGCTGAGTTTTTTCAAGGCCCGGACAATGCGCTATGACTTTCTAAGAGACAAGTGCTTTGGCGGGTGCTTTTGGGTGATTTTTCGTATTGACGCCGCAAGCTGCCCGCGATACCTACCCCCTCATTCAGCGCTGATAGCGCAGAAAAAGTGGGCGACAGGCCGCAAGGTGTGGCAGGGGACTGTAACTCCCTCGAGGCGACTCACGCTTGGTTCGATTCCAAGGTCGCCCACCATGACGCAGCAGCGTTGACATTCCTGATCTATAGATAATTTGCCCCATTTGGGGCGAACTAGACCAATTCCAGCTCTTTTCTGCACTGCACATCCTGCCAAATGGCCGAGGTAACTGACCGACCTGTTACTGCAAAACGCGAAAAGTACCGGTCGCGTTTCCTACTGGCGGACCTCAATTGGCACTGACATAAGTATTTGAACAACTTAACAGGGGGAGTATTGGCGGCATGTGTGGCTTGGCGATACCCCCGACAACAACCGAGAGACGCTCAAGATGTTTCTGGACCAACTCTTTGTGATATTGCTCGCCGCTGTCGGTCTATATGGATGCTGGTGCGGCTGGAAAAGACGAACTCAACAAACCATGGGAATGTCCGTGTTGTGGTCTCTTTTGGCTATCCCAAGCCTATTAATGCTGATCTTCTTCGCTGATGGGCTGCTGTCTCAGAAAGAAACCGTCGTACAGGCTGTAATCGATGCATCCCTATACTTCGCAGGGCTGCCATTGCTGCTATTTCCAATTCTAATGGGATGTGGTTGGGTCGTCGGCTTTGCAGTTTTCAGGCCAATGGGCGCTAAGAAGGCCCCGCCCGATCTTTAAGCTCGGGAAGATGCGCAAGATCAGGTATCGAAGCCAACATATCTCATTTCGCAAACACACGCCGTAACGAGATCACCGCTTTCCCCCTAAAAAGCCTGGATCCATTTGGCTGGCATATTTAGCTTTCCACAATGCCTCTTCATATTCTGACGCGGCGGTGCTGTCATAGACCAGCCCACCGCCCACATTCAGGGTCACATCCTTCTCTTCCAGAAGAAGCGTTCGGATCGCAACGTTGAATTCTGATTGCCCGTCCGGCGCCATCCATCCGATCGACCCGCAATAAATGTCGCGGGGGTTGGGCTCCAACTCTGCAATGATCTCCATCGCACGCAGTTTGGGGGCACCAGTGATCGAGCCGCAAGGGAAGAGCGCGCGCAGAATATCAGACAGACCTGTCCCCGCCTGCATTTGGCCACGGATCAGCGACACCATCTGGTGGACAGTTTCATAGCTTTCCACGGTAAACAGCTCGGGCACGTGGACGCTGCCGGCTTCACAGATCCGCGAGATATCGTTGCGCAGAAGGTCGACGATCATCAAATTTTCGGCCTGATTTTTCTCGTCACTTTTTAAGAATACCGCGCGGGCGGCGTCTTCGACTGGGTCGGAACTGCGTGGCTGGGTGCCTTTCATCGGGCGGGTCTCGATCATCCCGTCTGCATCAGTGCGGAAAAACAATTCAGGAGAACGAGACAGGATCGCGGGCAACCCTTCTGCCTGCACCAACGCGCCATATTGCACCGGCTGCAACCGGGTCAACGCATGATAAAGCGCCTCGGCCCCACCTTGCGCGCCACCCCGGATCGGGAAGGTCAGGTTTACCTGATAGGTATCGCCCGCGCAGATGTAATCATGCACCGTTTGAAACCCAAACGCATAGGTGTCCGCGTCCCAGTCGGGTGTCAGACCAGACAGCGCTGCACCGCCGGGCTGAAGCGCGGGCGCGGGGGTGGACCCATCATAAAGGCCAAACATCAGAAGTGGTAGACGGCGGTTGGGTTTCAGCAGGCGCTCAAGACGCGGTTCCATCGCATAGCCCAATTCGTAGCTTGCAAACCCTGCCAGCCACGCTCCGCTTTTCTGCGCCTGATCCAGACGATCCAACGCATCCGGCACATCCTCAAGTGTCCAAGCAACGATCTGATCGCGCGGGGCTGTAAACAGCCCAGCACCCCCGTCCGGTCCATGATCAAATCTGATGTCCACCTGCAAGGCCTCCGCTGCGAAACGTGATATCCTGTAGCGTGATACACGTGCTGACGAAAGGCGGCGTTTGCAAGCCAATATCCGTCAGAAGATTGGGGGGACGTGGCGATTACAGCTTTGCAGTCTGCAACTTTTCCAGCAAATCCAGCAACTGTTCGACTTCGCCCTCGCCCATATGCGCCTCGATCCGGGCGGCGATATCATTGGCCAGATGAAGATTGTCGCGGACAATCGCACGGCCTTTGTCGGTGATCAAAACCAGCGTGCGGCGTTTGTCTTTGACGTCTGACTGGCGCGAGATTAGCCCGTCCGCCTCGAGACCACGCAGGATCCGTGTCAGGCTGGGCAGTAATAGACAGGCCTCTTTCGCGATGGTGCTTTGTTCCACCTCGCCCAACTCGTCCAATGTGCGCAAGATGCGCCACTTCTGCTCGGTCAAGCCAAGCTCGCCCAGCATATCGCGAATCGGCTGCATCACCACTTCGCGCGCCCGAAGAAGTGATATCGGTAGCGAACGGGCAGTGCTGGGATAGCTGGGGCGGGTCGACGACGTTTTGCTCATATCGGCCTTATACCAAGGGCTTGGAATTGAACAAAGCAACTATTCTTGACAAACGGCCATATAATTATTTAACATCGCAACTAACAACTATACGAAGGAGATCGTCATGGCGGACCTGGACGGCAATCTTACCAAGCTTTCAGGCTATCTTGAGCGCTTCCGCGCCGGCGGGATCAAGAACCGCATCGCGGGCGAGGATCGCGATGGCGCGGCTGGCGTGTTCCAATCGACCAGCCCCGTGGACAAGTCGGTGATATGCGATGTGGCCCACGGCACGGCGGACGACATCGATGAAGCGGCAACCGCTGCGCATGATGCATTTGCGGGCTGGCGTGATATGCCTGCAACCGAACGCCGCCGCATTCTGTTGAATGTCGCCAACGCCATCGAAGCGCGTGCCGAAGAAATTTCGCTATGCGAATGCTGGGATACAGGCCAGACCATCCGTTTCATGTCAAAAGCCGCCCTGCGCGGGGCCGAAAACTTCCGCTATTTCGCAGATCAGGTCGTTCAGGCGCGTGACGGGCAGCACCTAAAATCGCCCACGCTGATGAATGTCACCAGCCGGGTGCCAATTGGCCCGGTGGGTGTCATTACGCCGTGGAACACACCCTTCATGCTGTCCACCTGGAAGATTGCCCCGGCGCTGGCGGCTGGCTGCACCGTCGTGCACAAACCAGCCGAAGACAGCCCCCTGACCGCGCGCCTTCTGGTCGAAATCGCGGAAGAGGCCGGCCTGCCCAAAGGCGTATTGAACACTGTGAACGGCTTTGGCCCAGACGCCGGCAAGGCGCTGTGCGAGCACCCGAAAATCAAGGCGATTGCCTTTGTCGGGGAAAGCCGCACCGGCAGCATGATCGTCAAGCAAGGCGCGGACACACACAAACGTAACCATTTGGAATTGGGCGGGAAAAACCCAGTCATCGTCTTTGACGACGCAGATCTGGACCGCGCGCTGGATGCGGTGATCTTCATGATCTATTCGATCAATGGCGAGCGTTGCACATCCTCGTCACGCCTGCTGGTTCAGGACACGATCAAAGACGAATTCGAGGCGAAACTGACCGAGCGTGTGAACAACATCAAGGTCGGGCACCCTCTTGATCCCGCGACCGAGATCGGCCCGCTGGTGACCGAAACGCATTATAACAAAGTGACCTCGTATTTCGACATCGCCACGGAAGATGGCGCGACCATTGCCGCTGGCGGTGTGAAGGTTGGTGACGAGGGCTATTTCGTGCGCCCGACCCTGTTTACCAACGCCACAAACCAGATGCGTATCGCACGCGAGGAAATCTTTGGCCCGGTGCTGACCTCGATCCCGTTCTCGACCGAGGACGAGGCGCTGTCGATTGCAAATGACACCGATTATGGCCTGACCGGCTATGTCTGGACCAACGATCTGACCCGCGCGCTGCGCTTCACAGACAAGCTGGAAGCGGGCATGATCTGGGTAAATTCGGAAAATGTGCGCCACCTGCCGACACCGTTTGGGGGCGTGAAGGCCTCGGGCATTGGGCGCGATGGCGGTGACTGGTCGTTTGATTTCTATATGGAGCAAAAACACATAGGTTTTGCCACCGGCCAACACAAAATCATGCGGCTGGGCGCCTAAGCGCCCTGCCCCCAGAAACGCGCGTCAACCAACGGGAGGAGACCCAATGGGACAGATCGTACAAGCAGCCAAGATCACCCATGTGCCTAGCATTTGGATGTCACACACGATGGAAAAATACAAAGGCATTCGCCAACCCGCCATAGACGGCTATGCTAAACTGCGCCAAGACGCGATTGACCGGGGCGTCGACACGTTCATCATCTTCGACACCCATTGGATCACCAATCAGGGCTTCCACTTGAACGCCAAACCCCACCACAAGGGACGGTTCATCAGCCACGAGTTGCCGCACATGCTGGCGGATATGGAATTTGACTATCCCGGCGACAGCGATCTGGCACAAAGCATCCTGAGCGTGCTTGAAGAACGCGGCGAACGCGCAATGGGCCACGCGCAACCCGATTTGGGGATGGAATACGGAACGCTTCTGCCGATGCATTTCATTAATGACGGCGTGAACGCCCGCGTACTGCCCGTCGCCGTGAACCAGTTTTCATCCATCGAAGAAAACCGCCGTTGGGGTTCTGCGATTGCAGAAGGGATCAAACGGTCGGATCGCAAGGTCGCCATCTTCGCTTCCGGATCCATGAGCCACGATTTCACGCCCAATGAACGTTCGGTCGACGGGTTGAATTCGGTGAATGGCGAATTCAACCGCCAGATGGATCTGCGCGTGCTGGACCTTTGGGAAAACGGGAAATGGGCCGAATTTCTGGACCTGTTGCCGGACTATGCGGTCAAATGCACCGGCGAATGCGCGATGAACGACACAGCGCTTCTGTTCGGTGCTTTGGGCTGGAAGGATTACGAAGGTCAGATCGACATCTACACGCCCTATTTCGGCAGCTCCGGCACCGGACAGGCCAATATCAGCTTCTCGGTCTAACCGACGATAAAAGGACACAACATGCGCTTTGC
This sequence comes from Aliiroseovarius halocynthiae, assembly GCF_007004645.1. Classification (GTDB taxonomy): domain Bacteria; phylum Pseudomonadota; class Alphaproteobacteria; order Rhodobacterales; family Rhodobacteraceae; genus Aliiroseovarius; species Aliiroseovarius halocynthiae. Next base: position 71,542 of record NZ_ML660020.1, read on the forward strand.
CACTTTCCAAGCCGGGGGCGAGACCTTCTTTGGTGCCATCACGGATGCAGGGGCGATTGCCCTAAACGATGCGCTCCCCCAGCATGACAGCCTGTACGACATCATCGCTGCAGGCGCATTCGATCAGCTGGCAGCCGCTGCCGCGGGACGCGCGGTCACGCATAGCGACTTCACTTATGAAATGGTGATGCCCAACGTGCGCCGCATCCTCTGCGTCGGTGTGAACTTCCCGGACCGGAATGCCGAATACAAAGACGGCAGCGTGCAGCCGAAATACATGTCGCTTTTCCCACGCTTTGCCAGCGGCTTTACCGGTCACAATCGCCCCCTGATCCGCCCGCCGGAAAACCACACTCTGGACTACGAAGGCGAGGTGGCGATTGTCATCGGCAAGGCTGGACGTCGCATCGCGGCGGAAGACGCCTATGACCACATCGCGGCGCTGACCCTTTGCAACGAAGGCACCATCCGCGACTGGGTGCGGCATGCGAAATTCAACGTGACGCAAGGCAAGAACTGGGATCGCTCGGGCGCGATTGGCCCTTGGCTGGTGCCGTTCACTGACGCCGCCCAGCTGGATGACGCACGGATCCAAACCCACGTGAACGGAGAGCTTCGCCAAGACGATACGCTTGATCGCATGATGTTCCCGATCCGCGAGGAGATCGCCTATATCTCGACCTTCATGACGTTGCAGCCCGGAGATGTGATCGTCACGGGCACGCCCACTGGCGCAGGTGCACGGTTCGATCCGCCACGCTATTTGAAACCGGGCGACGTGGTCGAGGTTTCAGTCAATGGCATTGGCACGCTGTCGAACACGGTCGAGGACGAAACCGTATGACACCCGAAGATCACGCCCACGCCGCTGCCGATTTGCTTGCCGCTGAGAAGACGCGCGATCAAATCGGGCTTCTGACAAAGCGCCATCCCGAGATGGGGATGGACGATGCGTATCAGGTGCAAAATGCGATTTACCGCGCCAAGCTCGCAGAAGGCCAGAAAGTCATCGGTTGGAAAATCGGGCTGACCTCAAAAGCGATGCAATATGCGCTGAACATCGACATTCCTGACAGCGGCATTCTGTTTGACGATATGCTATTTGAAAACAGCGCGACTGTGCCTGCGGGGCGGTTCATCCAACCCCGCATCGAAGCTGAAATCGCCTTTGTTATGAAAGACGCCATCGGCGGCTCAGAGGTCACGCGCGAAGAGGTGATCGCCGCCACAAATTACGTCGCGCCCTCGATCGAGATCTTGGACACCCGCATTCAGCGCGTGGATCCCGAGACAGGCAAGACCCGCACCGTCTTTGACACGATTTCAGACAACGCCGCCAATGCCGGGGTCGTTCTGGGCAAAGAACGTCACGCCGTCGATGCGTTCGACCTGCGCTGGGTCGGCGCGATCACATCCCGCAATGGCGAGGTCGAAGAGACCGGGCTGGGCGCGGGCGTGCTGAATGATCCCGTGGAAAGCGTGGTCTGGCTGGCGCGGCGCATGGCGCAGTATGGCCAAAGCATCGAACCAGGACAGATCATTCTGTCGGGCAGCTTCATCCGCCCCGTGGAATGCCCCTCGGGCACCGACATCCACGCCGATTTCGGGACGTTTGGCAGCGTGGACATCAGCTTCGCCTGAACCCTGCGACTGCGAAACCCCTTGCTGACGGGCGACGCATCCCGTTATCTCGGTCCGAGATGTTTATGTGTGCCCGTCGATATACCCTCGCCGCCTTTCTCGTGGGCGCTTCTGGCCTGCCCGCGTTTGCCGAGCAGATCACCGTTTTCGCCGCAGCCAGTCTGGGTGGCGCGCTGGATGAGGTGGCCGAGGAGTTCAAGGCGGACACCGGGCACGAGGTCGCCCTGTCCTTCGCTGGATCCTCGATTCTAGCCAGGCAGATCGCGCTGGGGGCCCCTGCGGATGTGTTCCTGTCCGCCAATGCGGATTGGATGGATGTGGTCGAGGATGCAGGGTTGTTGACAGACGGCACGCGCCGGGATTTCGCTGGGAACGAGTTGGTGCTGATTGCCCCCGCAAAGCAAGCGACCCCGACGAACTTACCCGAAACACCCAAGAGTTTCACAGCGGCATTGAATGGCGGCAGGCTTTCTATGGCGCTGGTCGACGCGATCCCGGCCGGGCAATACGGCAAAGCCGCTCTGATGCATTGGGGGCTTTGGGACATCGCCAAGCCGCATATTGTTGAAACCGACAATGTCCGCGCCGCTCTGGCACTGGTTGCATTGGGAGAGGCGCGGTTGGGCGTGGTCTATGCGACGGATGCGCGGGCGGAGCCAAAGGTGCGTATTGTTGAACATTTTCCCGCTGGCACGCATCCGCCAATCACCTATCCGGCGGCTGCGATCGCATCGGGTGATGTTGTAACCGCGACCGCATTTCTGGACTATCTGGCCAGCAACGCAGGGCAAATCATCTTGCAACGCCACGGCTTCCTGCCCGCCCCCGAGGTTCCCGAATGACCTGGCTGGGCCCTGCAGAATGGCAGGCGGTTGCACTGTCCTTGAAGGTTGCGGGCTGGGCCACGGTTTTATCCCTGCCCATCGCCATCTGGATTGCGCATCTGCTGGCCCGCGAAGAGTTTCCCGGCAAACAGGTGGTGAACGGGCTGGTCCACCTGCCCTTGATCCTACCGCCTGTCGTCACTGGTTACCTGCTGCTTCTGACCTTCGGCGGCACCGCACCAATTGGGGCGTTCTTAACAAAACTCGGCCTGCCCTTGGCCTTCCGCTGGACGGGTGCTGCGCTGGCGGCCGCAATCATGGGGTTTCCCCTGATGGTCCGCGCCATCCGCTTGTCGATCGAAGCGGTCGACCCCAAGCTCGAGGCCGCCGCTGCAACACTAGGTGCCAGCCGCTGGTCGGTCTTTGCCACAGTCACCCTACCCCTTGCCCTGCCCGGCATCATTGCGGGCGCGATCCTTGGCTTTGCCAAGGCGATGGGCGAGTTCGGCGCGACGATCACATTCGTATCAAACATCCCCGGCGAAACCCGCACGGTCCCGTCGGCCATCTACAGTTTCCTGCAAGTGCCGGGCGGTGAAAACGCGGCGCTTCGGCTGGTGGTGGTCTCGATCATCATCGCCATGGGCGCACTGGTCGCGTCCGAGGTGCTGGCCCGCCGTGTTGCCAAGCGGATGGAGGACGCATGACCCAGCCAGCCCTATCCATCGCATTGCGTGCCCAGCGCCCCGGATTTGATCTGGATGTGGATTTCACGGCCCCGGCGGGGCTGACCGTGCTGTTTGGTGCGTCGGGATCGGGCAAGACCAGCATTGTGGATGCGGTTGCGGGTCTGACCCGCGATGTCTCTGGCCGGATCGCGGTGGGCGATCAGGTTCTATTGGACAGTACGCAGGGCATCTGCCTGCCTGCACATGAACGCCGCATCGGCTATGTCTTTCAAGATGCCCGCCTGTTTCCGCATCTAACCGTGCGGCGCAATCTGGACTATGCCCGCCGCGTGACCCGCCAGCCCGTGGACGTTTCGCGTTTTGACAAGGTGGTCGAGATGCTGGGCATCGCGCACCTTCTGGACCGCCGGACGCCGCGCCTGTCGGGCGGGGAAAAACAGCGCTTGGCGATCGGACGGGCTTTGCTATCACGACCGCAGCTGATCTTGGCAGATGAACCGCTCGCTGCGCTGGACGCCCCCCGCAAGGACGAGATCCTGCCCTATTTCGAACGCCTGCGTGACGAGGGCGAGGTGCCCATTCTTTACGTAACGCACTCGACCAGCGAGGTCGCACGGCTGGCCACCACGGTTGTGGCGCTGGATCGCGGGCGCGTGGTTCGGCAAGGCGACGCCATCGAGGTGCTGGGCGATCCCAGCTTCAGCCCCGGCGATGTCAGGTCCGTGGGGGCCGTGATCAAAGCCCGCGTGGCCGCCCATCATGATGATGGTCTGACGGAGCTGGACGCCGGTGGCATCCCGCTGTTTCTACCCCGCATTGCCCGCGATCCCGGCGCGCAGGTACGGGTTCGCATTGCAGCGCAGGACGTGATCCTGTCACGTGGACGACCCGAGGCGATATCTGCCCTAAACTGTCTGCCCGGCGTTGTGCAGGAGGTGCAGGAAGGGGCTGGTCCGGGGGCAATCTTGTCGCTGGACACCGCTGCTGGACGTGTGCTTGCGCGGATCACCAAACGCTCGCTTGCGGCGATGGATCTGAGCGTCGGGACGGAACTCTATGCCATTGTGAAAACCGTGGCCGTCGCGCCCAGCGATGTGGGTGGCCCGAAGGGATAAGATGTTCAGAGCTTATCCCGCAGGCTGAACCATAGCATTGCAGCCACCAAAAGGGGCCAACGCAGGGCCACGCCGCCGGGGAACCGTTGTGTCGGCACCTGCGCCATTAGATCGAAACGCTCGGCCTGACCTGCGATGGCCTCGGCCACCATTTTCCCGCCCAGCGCCGCCATCGCGACGCCATGCCCGGAATAGCCCGAAGCCGACAGGACGTTCCCTTGCAGACGTGCAAAATGCGGCATCCGGTTCATGGTGATCCCCAATGTCCCGCCCCACGCATAGTCGATCTTGGTGTCTTTCAGCTGCGGATAGATCTCGAGCATCGGTTTGGACACCAGCTTCACGATGTCCTTCGGGAATTTATAGCCATAGCTCTCGGCCCCGCCGAAAAGCATCCTGTTATCCTCAGACAGCCGGAAATAATTGACGACGAATTTGCTGTCGGCCACGGCATGCCCGTCGCGGATCAGAGATTTCGCGAAGTCATCGCTTAACGGCTCGGTCGCCAGAATGTAGTTGTTGATGGGCATAACACGGGCGGCAACATGCCCTTGCGCATTGCCCAGATAGCCGTTGCAGGCCCAGACCAGATGGCTGGCGCAGATCTTGGCTTTGTCCGTGCTGATGGTCACGGTGCCGCCTTCTTTGACATCGGTCACGCGGCTGGTTTCAAATATCCGCGCACCTGCTGCCACAGCGGCCCGCGCCATACCAAAGGCCAAGCGCAGTGGATGCGTATGCCCCGCCCCCATGTCCAATGAGCCGCCGTGATAAGCGGACGAGCCGCACAGTTCGCGCATTTCCTCGCGATCCACTGCGCGGATCAGGTCATAGCCGTATTCTTCGTTCAGCTTGCGCACATAGTCATGATCCTCGGGCACATAGCGTGCGCGGTGCATGGCGTGGATGATGCCGTCGGTGAACCCGGCATTGGGTGCGTGTTTGGCGACCACATCGCGCACCAACTGTACGCTTTCGGCGGCCATATCCCACAGCTTGCGGGCGTCATCCTTGCCCACCACCTTTTCCAGCTCGTCCTGATCCAGCCGCTGGCCCATGCCAACTTGGCCGCCATTGCGGCCCGAGGCGCCGAAGCCGACGCGCTGCGCTTCCAACAATACAACGTCATAGCCACGTTCGGCTAAATGCAGGGCTGCCGACAGCCCCGTAAACCCGCCACCGATTATGCAGACATCGCAAGACAGATCGCCCTGTGCAGCCGGAAACGGGCCGGGCGCGTCCGCCGTGGCGGCGTACCAGGACTGGGGGTATTCCCCGTGGCGGTCATTGGCAGTCAGCAGGTCCATGGATCCCTCGGTTCATGCGATGGAAGTCGAATATTGCACGGGGCGGACACATGGCCCGCCCCTGAAACTGGATTACCCAGCGACCAACAGGCCCTTTTCCTTAACGATCTCATAGGCTTCATCCAACGCCTTGCGGGCGCGGGCAATCAGCATGTCGATCTCGTCCGTGGTGATGATCAGCGGCGGCGCGATGACCATGCGGTCGCCAACATGGCGCATGATCAGGTTGTTGGCAAAGCACCGCTCGCGGGTGATCAGGCCAACAGTGCCGACATCCGCAGCAAATGGTGCGCGCGCGTCTTTGTCAGGCGTCAACGCAAGCGATGCCATCAGGCCGACGATCTTGGTCTCGCCCACCATGGGGTGATCCGCCAGCTCGTGCCATTTCTTCGCCAGATAGGGGGCAGCAACGTCGCGCACATGCTCGACAATGCCTTCCTCTTCCATGATGCGCAGGTTTTCCAACGCGACCGCGCAGGCCACAGGATGACCGGAATACGTATAGCCGTGGTTGAACTCTGTCCCGGCCAGTACTTCAGCGACCTTGTCCGATACAAGCGACGCCCCGATCGGCACATAGCCCGAGCTGAGGCCCTTCGCGATGGTCATAATGTCCGGTTTCAAATCCAGGGTCTGGCTTCCAAACCAATTTCCAGTGCGACCAAACCCGGTAATCACTTCGTCCACGATCAACAGGATGTCATACTTCTGGCAGATGCGCTGGATTTCCGGCCAATACGTGTCAGGAGCCACAATAACGCCGCCCGCACCCTGAATCGGTTCGCCAATGAAGGCCGCAACCTTATCCGCGCCAACTTCATTGATCTTGGCTTCCAGTTCTTGCGCGCGGGCAAGACCGAACTCTTCGGGCGTCATGTCGCCGCCTTCAGAATACCAGTTCGGCTGCTCGATGAATTCGATGCCGGGGATCGGCAGGCTGCCCTGACCGTGCATGCCCTTCATGCCGCCCAAGCTTGTGCCGCCAATGGTCGACCCATGATAAGCATTCCAACGCGAGATGATCACATCACGTTCGGGCTGACCTTTTTCCGCCCAATAGGTGCGGACCATGCGGATATTCGTGTCATTCGCATCCGATCCACCACTTGCATAGAACACATGGTTCAGATCGCCCGGCGCCAGTTCCGCCAGCTTCTGCGCCAGCGCAATGGCCGGCACGTGGGTCGTCTGGAAGAAGGTGTTATAATAAGGCAGCTCGCGCATCTGGCGGGCGGCGACTTCGGCAATGCTATCATTGCCATAGCCAATGTTCACACACCACAGGCCTGCCATGCCATCCAGGATCTCTTCGCCTTCGCTGTCTTTCAGAAAAACACCCTTGGCCGAGGTAATGACACGCGCGCCTTTCTGACCCAGCTCGCCATCATTGGTGAACGGGTGCATGTGGTGGGCAGCATCAATGGCCTGAAGCTCGGCAGTGGGCAGATGGTTGGTGATCTTGTTCATCCTGGATCTCCTAGAAAACGTGGTCGGATCGCGCCAACGGACAGGAGAATCACCCACCCTTTGGATCGCGCCAAAAGCTGAGTTCACAATATGATCAAAAATTAGGCTGTCAACGCACGACCGTCAATCTGATCAAATTCAGGCTGACAAAAGCGTCTCGCGGACCTGAGCGATTCCCTGCTCGATATCTTCACGAATTGCGGCTGCAACCCCGTCCCCATCGCCTGCGCGCATCGCGGCCATGGCTTCGGCATGTTTATCGGGAAGATTGGCGGTGCCATAGCGACCCAACACAACACGCAACGAAGGGCCGGCCCGAAGCCACAGCATATTGGCGATCGAAGACAGGACCTCGGCGCCAGCAAGATCATACAGATACGCATGGAAACGATAGTTGTGCTCAAGATACCCACGCACATCGCCCTTATCGATGGCTGCGTTCAACTGATCATCATAAGAAACCAAGCGCGAAAGCTCTTCATCGGCAATGTTTTCTGTGGCTTTCCGGGCCAGTTCGGGTTCAACCGACAGTCGGGCAAAAGCGATGTCATTCCACTGCGCCATATCAGGTTGCGGTACGGACACCCGCCGGTTTCCTTTGAATTCCAGCGCCCCTTCCGACGTCAGTCTCCGGATCGCTTCACGCACCGGCGTCATGCCAACATCAAGGGTGGAAACGAGTCCCTGAATGGTCACAGGTTGACCCGGTGCCAATTCACCAAAAAGAATCATTTCCCGTAGCTGGCGATAAACCCGCTGGTGATCTGGCAGTTTTGCTTGGCGATCAGACAAGTTTGCCCCCGTCGTTACAAATGTTTTGCCTATTTCGGCTCCGAAGATAATCTTTGAAAGCAACCTACTATGGCTTCCGCAATTTTACCATATTGCGTGAAACGCATTTTTTTGATCAAATGTCGCAAACGGGCGCATGCCCCAAACAGGGAGAAAGTGTATGAAGAAATCCTGGCTTATGATGAGTGCTGCATTGGTGATGGGGGCAACTGCCGCCACCGCCGACGAAGTCCGTGTCTATAACTGGTCGGACTATATCGATGAGGAACTGCTGACCAAGTTCGAGGAAGAAACCGGCATTGACCTGATCTATGACGTGTTCGATTCAAACGAAGTTCTAGAAACCAAGATGCTGGCCGGTGGGTCAGGCTATGACGTCGTGGTTCCCACGGGTTCTTTCTTGCAGCGCCAGATTACAGCTGGTGCCTTCCAACCGCTTGATCTGACGAAATTGCCCAATCACGGCAACATGTGGGATGTGATCGCTGAGCGCACCGCGACCTATGACCCCGACAACGCCTATTCGATCAACTACATGTGGGGCACCACGGGTGCTGGTGTGAACGTTGCCAAGGTCAAAGAAGCCCTGGGCGAAGACGCGCCGATCGACAGCCTCGCGCTGATCTTTGATCCTGCCAACATGGAAAAGCTGGCATCATGCGGAGTGCATATTCTGGATGCTCCGACGGAGTTGATTCCAGCAGCTCTGGCTTATCTGGGCGAAAACCCGGACAGCCACGATCCAGATGTAATCGCCAAGACCGAGCCGGTCCTCACCGCGATCGCGCCCTATGTTCAGAAGTTTCACAGCTCGGAATACATCAACGCGTTGGCCAATGGCGACATCTGTGTGGCTGTCGGCTGGTCGGGTGATGTGCTTCAGGCCCGCGACCGCGCTGACGAAGCCGAAAACGGTGTCGAGATTGCATATAACGCCTTCAAAGAAGGCTCGCTGATGTGGTTTGACCAGATGGCGATCCCCGTGGATGCGCCGAACCCGGAAGCCGCGCACACGTTCCTGAACTTCATCATGGACGAGCACAACATGGCTGCGGCGTCGAACTATGTTTACTACGCCAACGGCAACAAAGCATCGCAAGCGCATCTGGAAGAGGATGTGATCGGCGATCCGGCGATTTATCCGACCGAAGAAGCGCTGGGTACGCTGTACACGACCACACCTTATCCGGCGAAAGTCCAGCGCGTCGTCACGCGCCTGTGGACAAAAGTTAAGTCGGGCACCTAAGCCCACTCTCCTACTCCCTCCGGCATGTAAGCCTGCCGGGGGGAGTTCCTTTATTCCCCGAGGTTCATCATGTCCGACGCCGCCATTGCCACGGCTCCTGCCGAGTTTGCTCCCTGGGAAGATGCCCAGGCCACCCCGTTGATCCGGTTCCAGAACGTCACCAAACGCTTTGGCGATTTCACAGCAATCGACAATCTGACAATCGATATTTACGAGCGGGAATTCTTTGCGCTGCTGGGGCCGTCGGGCTGCGGCAAGACCACGATGATGCGGATGCTGGGTGGGTTTGAAACCCAAACTGAAGGCACCATTCTGATCGACGGGCAGGATGTCGCCCCGGTCCCGCCAAACAAGCGCGCGGTCAACATGATGTTCCAAAGCTATGCATTGTTCCCGCACCTGTCCGTCGCCGAGAACATCGCCTTTGGCCTGAAACGTGACAAGATGCCAAAAGACCAGATTGCTGCGCGTGTCGATGAGATGCTGAACCTTGTGCAACTGGGTAAATTCGCCAATCGCAAGCCGCACCAGATCTCGGGCGGGCAACGTCAGCGTGTGGCATTGGCGCGCTCGCTTGCGAAGGCCCCTAAGCTTCTGCTTCTGGATGAACCGCTGGGCGCGCTGGACAAGAAGCTGCGTCAGGACACGCAGTTCGAGCTGATGGACATTCAGGAAACCACCGGCACCACCTTTGTGATCGTGACTCACGATCAGGAAGAAGCGATGACCGTCGCCAGCCGCATCGCCGTGATGGATCACGGCAAGATCATTCAGGTCGACACCCCCGCGAAAATCTATGAAGAGCCAGGATCGGTATATGTCGCCGACTTTATCGGCGATGTGAACCTGATTGAAGGCAGTGTTACCAAATCCGGCGATGATCACGCCACGATCAGTTGGGCCGAAGGTCAGCAGGATCTGATTGGCATCGCCCATGACGAAATTCCCGCGGGCACCCGCGCCACGCTTGCAATCCGCCCCGAGAAGGTAAACATCTCGACCGAGCGCCCGGCGGATATGACCAATATCATTCACGGCAAGGTTCTGGACATCGCCTATTTGGGCAACATGTCGACCTATGTGATTGAAACCCCAACGGGCCAGCACATCAAAGCACAGGCCGCCAACACCCGTCGCATTCGCCGCCGTGCAATCACATGGGAACAAGAAGTGTGGCTAAGCTTCACCGATACCGCTGGTGTGGTATTGACGTCATGAAGCGCTTTGGCCTGATCTCTGTCCCCTATCTGTGGCTTCTGGCCCTGTTTTTGGTGCCGTTCCTGATTGTGCTGAAAATCAGCCTATCGGATACAGCACTGGCCATTCCGCCCTATACACCTACCTTGGATCTGTCAGCCGGCTGGGCGGGCGTCCGGGAATGGCTGTCCGGGCTGGATATGGAAAACTTCACATGGCTGACCGAGGACGATCTTTACTGGAAGGCCTATCTGTCCAGCCTGAAGATTGCTGTCCTGTCGACAATCTTCACATTGCTGGTCGGCTTCCCGATCGCCTATGGCATGAGCCGCGCGCCGGACGAGTGGCGCCCGACCCTGATGATGCTGATCATCCTGCCCTTTTGGACATCTTTCCTGATCCGTGTCTACGCGTGGAAGGCCATCCTTAGTCAAGAAGGCTTCCTAAATCAGCTCTTGATGGGGATCGGCATCATCAACGAGCCGCTGACCATTCTAAACACCAACACAGCCGTCTATATCGGCATCGTCTATACCTATCTGCCCTTCATGGTCCTGCCGATCTATGCCGCACTTGAACGGCTGGATGAAAGCCTTCTGGAAGCCGCCGAGGATCTTGGATGCTCGCGCCTCACCGCGTTTTGGCTGATCACTCTGCCCCTGTCGAAACAAGGCGTAATTGCTGGGTCGTTCTTGGTCTTCATCCCGGCAATGGGCGAGTTTGTGATCCCCAGCCTGCTGGGTGGATCCAAGACACTGATGATCGGCAAGGTCCTGTATGAAGAGTTCTTTGCCAACCGTGACTGGCCGGTAGCTTCGGCGGTGGCGGTGATCCTGCTTCTGATCCTGATCATCCCGATCGTGCTGTTCCAGCGCAACGAAGAAAAGCAGAGGGAGGCCGGCAAATGAGGCGTCTAAGCTGGTTCAACACCGTATCGCTGACCCTTGGGTTTGCGTTCCTCTATATTCCGATGCTGATCCTGATCGTGTACTCGTTCAACGGCGGCAAGCTGGTAACTGTTTGGTCCGGCTTTTCAACCAAATGGTATGGAGAGCTGTTCCGAAACGAAGCCTTCCTTGATGCGGCTTGGGTCACGTTGAAGGTCGCGGTCGTATCGTCAACTATTGCAACAGTGCTGGGCACGATGGCGGCCTATGTCATGGTGCGGGCCGGGCGCTTTCGCGGGCGCACGTTGTTCTCGGGCATGATCTATGCCCCGCTGGTGATGCCCGAAGTGATCACTGGCCTGTCGCTGCTGCTTCTGTTCATCGCCATCGGGCTGGATCGCGGCGTGCTGACCATCGTGCTGGCCCATACGACATTCTCGATGTGCTATGTCTCGGTCGTGGTGTCCTCGCGTCTTGTGACATTCGATCAGTCACTGGAAGAGGCTGCGCTGGATCTTGGCTGCACTGGGTTTGAAGCCTTCCGCCTTGTGACACTACCGATCATCGCGCCTGCGGTGATCTCGGGTTGGTTGCTTGCTTTCACCCTGTCTCTGGATGACCTTGTGATCGCCAGCTTCACCTCGGGTCCAAGCTCGACCACGCTGCCGATCAAGATCTTCTCGGCGGTTCGTCTGGGCGTTAGCCCGGAAATCAACGCATTGTCCACAATCATGATTACCCTTGTGGCGGTCGGCGTAATTGGGGCATCTCTCAGCTCGAAACGGACCATCGCGAAACGCGCGAAGGACGAACAGGAGGCTATCCAGTGAGCGACTTTCTGGAAGAATACGCAACCTTTTGCAAAACCCACGGCCGCCCTGATCGGGTCGAGCTGATGCTATGCGACGCGAATGCGGTTCTGCGCGGCAAATGGCTGCCCGGCGATGACGAAAAAAAGCTGACCGAGGGTGCTGTGCGCCTGCCCCTGTCCACCTATGCGCCCAACATCATGGGCGAAGAGGTCGAGGCCACCGGGCTGGGCATCATCGTTGGTGACCCTGATGGACGCATCGTTCCTGTGCCCGGATCTTTAAAACCCGTGCCATGGGCAAAAGGCAAGGTCGCGCAGGTTCAGGTCGAGATGATTGACCCGGATACCGGCGAAATCTCAGACCTGTCCTCGCGCCAGCAATTGGCCCGCATGGTCGACAAACTGCACGCGGCTGGCCTGCACCCGGTGCTGGCAACCGAGCTTGAGTTCTATCTGTTCAAACCCCGCACGGATCAGGACACGGCCCCGACCCCACCAGATCGCAGCCCGGACGCGCAAAACTATGACCTTGAGGTCTTGGAGCGCACGCAGGACATTCTGGACGACATTCTAAACGCCGCAGACGCTCAGGGTTTGGCCACGGATACACTGATCGCCGAGTACGGCCCCGGCCAGTTCGAGATCAACTTCCACCACACCGATGACGTAATGTGGGCCGCGGACACGGCGCTTCTGTTCAAGCGCCTTGTGCGTGGCGTGGCCCGGTCGCATGGGATGGAGGCCACCTTCATGGCCAAGCCTTATGCGGACTTCCCCGGCAACGGGATGCATGTGCATGCTTCGGTCGTAGACCCGGACGGTAAGAACGTGTTTGACGATGGCACGGACGGACCTTCTGAGGCGCTGAAACACGCGGTGGGTGGCACGCTTGAGACAATGCGCGACCTGCAGGCGATCTTTGCCCCACACCTGAACTCCTATCGCCGTTTCAAACCGATGAGCTTTGCACCCTCGGCCCCCGACTGGGGCTTTGACAACCGCGCGGCGGGTGTGCGTCTGCCAGAAACCAAAGGGCCTGCTGCGCGTCTGGAACACCGGATCGCAGGGGCCGATGTGAACCCTTATCTGGCGATCACGGCGATCCTTGGCGGCATGTTGCACGGGCTGGAAACCAAACCCGCCCTTCCCTTACCACTAGATGACGCCGGCGCAGAGCCAGCCGTCCGCCTGTCCGCCGACTGGTTTCAAACGGTCGAGCGCTTTGCGGCTTCAGATATGGCTGTCGAGATTTTCGGACAGCGCTTTGTAGATGTCTATGCTGCCATGCGCCGGGACGAGATTGCCCAGCTCACCCATGAAATCACGCATATCGAATATCGCACCTATCTTGGCCGCCTCTGATGCCGCCCAAAGCACCCAGACGCATCTACGAGAATTACGCCTATTCGGACACCGCGCGCCCGGAATGCTTCTGTGGCTGCGCCCCGTTCAGGACTGCTACGCAGCGCTAGAATTTGCTTGGCGCGGCACCGGTTTCCTAGCAGAGTAGCTTCATGAAAACACTCCGCATCTGCATCCCCTATTTCTCTGGCTTCGGACATACAAAACGCATCGCAGAATGCATCGCCGACGCGATTGGAGACCCGGCCCGTTTACTGGACGTGGAGACCATAACCGATGCGGATTGGCATGCACTGGATCAGGCCGACGCCATCATCTTCGGCGCGCCCACCTATATGGGGTCCGCTGCATCACGGTTCAGTCAGTTTCTGGAACAGATCGACACCCGCTGGGAACACAGCGTTTGGAAAGACAAGATTGCAGCCGGGTTCACCACCGCCATTCACCCGTCCGGCGACAAGCTGGCCGCGCTGCAACGCCTGTCGATCTTCGCCGCGCAGATGGGCATGATCTGGGTTGGCCCCACGGATATTGGCGCACCGGTGAAGCCCGACCATCCCGGCCTGAACCGCGATGGAAGCTGGCTGGGGCTGATGGTGACCGAGCAGCTGGGCGCGGATGAGGATTTGTTGCCTGAAGACCTTGAGACCGCACGCCGGTTTGGTCTGCGCGTGTTGCGTGCCACCCAGCGTTGGAACGGTCAGTAACGGCCCTTGCGCGCAAGTTCGATCTGCGCATCCATCATCGACATTTCTTTCATGATGTCCTGACGGCGGGTGCGATCACCTGTGTCTGCCAGCTCCTCGCGCAGACGCTTAAGCTCTCGTGTCAGGCGCACAAATTCGGGCACGGCACCACTTTCCTGAACCAAGCGATTGAACACCGCGTTCTCTGGGTCATCAACTTTCGGCAGCGGCTTTCCAGCGCCTTCAAGATTGTCGAAGTCACCGGCTTCTTCCGCTGCACGGATTTTCTGTTCGATAAGGTCAAAAAGCGGATGGTCCATGCCATTACCCTAGACCAACTGGCAGGCATGAAAAAGCCCCCGCCAGTTTCCCGGCGGAGGCAAATGTACGATCAAACCGATCTTATTTTTTGGTGATGCGGCCGGTCAGCTTTGGCGTTACCGGGCCCATCTTGGCCATGTATTCGGCTGTCACGTCCGCCAGATCCGGGCCAAAGTCATAGGCGTTCTGGGCATCGCGGAACATTTTGTATCCGTCGCCGCCATTGCGCACATAGTTGTTGGACACAACACCATAAACTTTCGCCGGATCAATCGGCGCACCGCCAACCATCACGTCAGAAATCCGGCTTCCCGGTTCCTTCGACAGATCAAACGCATAGGTCATACCCGCCACTTGCGGGAAACGGCCTGCGCCTTCTTCGTACTGGCTGACGCCGTTCTCAAGGGCGGCGATAATGGTTTCGCCCGTCACTTCGAAGGTCGACAAAGTGTTCTGGAACGGCAGAACTGTCAGGACTTCGCCCATTGTGACTTCGCCGTCACCGATCGAGGCGCGGATGCCGCCACCATTCTGGATGGCGATTTCAATCCCCTGACCCTTAACACGGTCCAGCATGGCGTCAGTGATGATGTTCCCCATGGCGCATTCCATCGCACGGCACGACGTACGCTCGCCGTCAATCGCTTCGGAAGCGGTGGCCACCACACGGTTCTTCATCTCGTCAATCGGGCCAGCCAGTTCGGCAACGCGTGCAACGATTTCCGGATCTTCAGAAACAGACGCGTCCAGCAGGATCGTGTCACCCGTGGCTGAGGTCACATTGCCCGCGTCATCAAAGACCAGCGTCAGCAGACCGACATATTTCGAATACGCATAGGCTTGTACAACCGGGACATTGCCCACCATGGTGGGATAGGCCATCGCGCCCTCTTCCGTGTTCGAGAACTTGGTGTGCGAGTGACCGCCGATCACCGCATCCAGACCCGGCACGGCCTCGGCAATTGCCATGTCTTTCTTCACGCCCACATGGTTCAGCGCGATGATCTTGTCGACGCCTTCGGCCTCAAGTGCTGCGACATCGGCTTTCAGGCTGTCGATCTCATCCTGGAAAATCACAGCTTCACCGGGGCTGGAGGTTTCCGAGGTATCAGTCGCCAGCGCCGAAATCACGCCGATCTTCTGACCACCTACGTCCAGCACAACGTGGTTGCCCACTTTACCGGCCAGTACATTCGACTGCGATACGTCAATGTTGCCCGAGATCACCGGGAAGGACACGCCTTCGACCAGTTTCAGCAGACCTTCGGGGCCGTCATCGAATTCGTGGTTTCCGACGGCCATCACATCAAAGCCGATCTTCTCCATCATCTCGATTTCCACGTCACCTTTATAGGTCGTGTACATCAACGAGCCCTGATATTGGTCACCGGCATCCAGAACCAGCAGGTTCTGACCTTCGAACTGTTTGCGCAGTTCGGCAATCTTGGTTGCAACGCGTGCGTAACCGCCGAAGCACTTGCCTTCGGCATTGTCTTCCGCACCGCATGTCGAATCGTATTTGTTGATCGGCTCGACGCGGCTGTGCAGGTCGTTGATATGCACGATATTCAGCGTGAAATCTGCAAAAGCAGCGCTGGTTGTCACGGCCAAAGCAGCCGTCGAAGTCAAAAGACGCGAAATCATGGGAACCCCCTGTGGTTATCAATTGCCGACAAGCGTGGCGTGAGTCGGGCCAACTTGTCAAAACTCTCGTGATCTGGTGGCAAGTTGACGTAACAACAAGATGACGCCATCCAAGCCGAAAAAGCCGCCAAATGCCATCACTGCTTGACGCAATGCGGCCAAAACGGCACATGAGGGCCATGCAGATATACAAAATCCTACGCGCGGCCGAATGGCAGGCGTTTAAGCTTTCCGGAAAGACCACCGGTGCTCCGATTGATGTGCAGGATGGGTTCATCCATTTCTCAACCGCCAAACAGGTGCGCGAAACCGCGTCCAAGCATTTCGCGAGCGAAGACGCGCTTCAGCTGGTCGCGTTCGAAGCAGACGCCATGGGCGCGCAGCTGAAATGGGAACCCTCGCGCGGCGCGGCTTTATTTCCTCATCTGTATCGCGAATTAATGCTGTCCGAAGCCCTGTGGAGCCGCACGCTTCATCTTGGCCCCGATGGCCATGACTTCCCCGAGGATCTGGCATGAACTTGATCGAAAAATATGCGCTGAAAGCGCTGCATAAGGTGGACCCAGAACGCTCGCATACATTGGCGTTGATGGCGATGAAGGCCGGTGTGGTACCGATGCCGGGGATCGTGACCACCGACCGGCTGAAAACCACCTTTTGCGGTTTAGAGATGACCAACCCGGTAGGACTGGCCGCAGGATACGACAAGAACGCCACCGTGGTGGATGCGCTGACACAAGCCGGGTTCGGCTTTGTCGAAGTGGGCGCCGTCACCCCCCGCCCACAACCGGGCAACCCGAAACCGCGCCTGTTTCGCCTGACCGAGGATCAGGCGGTGATCAACCGCTTCGGCTTCAACAATGATGGGATGGACGCCGCTGCCGCCCGCCTTGCCCGTCGATCGCACCGCCGTCCAGTGCCGGTGGGGCTTAACCTTGGGGCCAACAAAGACAGCGAAGACCGCGCGGCCGATTATGTGAAAGTGTTCAATTGCTGCGGGCCGTATGTCGACTTTGTGACGGTCAATGTCAGCTCGCCCAACACAGAAAAGCTGCGCGATCTGCAGGGCGCGGATGCGCTGCGCGGGCTGTTGCAGGGTGTGCTGGATGCACGCAAAGATCACGACAAATACACGCCCGTCTTCCTGAAAATCGCACCAGATCTATCGGATGAGGAGTTGGCCGAAGTGGCTGGCGTCGCGCAGGACGTCAATGTGGACGCGGTGATCGCCACCAACACCACTTTGTCCCGCAATGGTTTGAAAAGTGCGCACAAAGACGAGGCTGGCGGCTTGTCCGGCCCACCCTTGTTTGAAAAGTCCACGCGCGTGTTGGCACGCCTGTCGCAACTTACCGACGGGCAGATGCCGTTGGTGGGGGTTGGTGGCATCGCCTCGGCCGAGGATGCGTATCAAAAGATCCTTGCTGGGGCCTCGGTCGTGCAGCTCTATTCGTCGCTGGCTTATCATGGGATCAGTCTGGTCGAAGACATCGCGCGCGGGATTGATAAACGGTTGGAACGCGACGGGTTCAACTGTGTTGCAGATGCGGTGGGCACTGGGCGCGAGGCATGGCTATGACCCAGATCTGGCACAATCCCCGCTGTTCGAAATCGCGTCAAACGCTCGCCCTGCTGGAAGAGCACGGGGAAGACGTGGCGGTGCGCCGCTATTTGGACGACGCGCCGACCGAGGCCGAATTGCGCGCAGCGCTGGCGGCATTGAACGCGACGCCGATCGAGATCATGCGCAAGGGCGAGAAGGTCTTTAAGGATCTTGGTCTGTCTGCCGACACGCCCGAGGATGATCTGATCGCCGCCATGTTGGCACACCCCGTCCTGATCGAACGCCCCATTGTTCTGAAAGACGGCAAAGCGCGTATGGGGCGTCCCCCGGAAAGCGTGTTGGAAATCCTCTGACGATCTACGTCGCGGACCGTTCCAGCGCCGGATAGCGCAGGGCCAAGGTCGCCCCCCGTGCCACGAAGGAAATTAGCAGCGCCGCCCACAGCCCGTGATTGCCCAGCCCCGGCATCAATGCATATACGGCTGCAAAATAGATCACGGCAGAAACAAACGCCAAGTTGCGCATATCTGCTGTCCGGGTCGCCCCGGTGAATATCCCATCAAACATCCAGGCTGGCCAAGCCAGAAGCGGGGCCAGCACCATATAGGGCAGAAAACCTTTCGCAACCTGCCTTACGTCTGGCGCGGTGGTCATCACATCAATGCCCCACCCGCCAAGCAGAAGAAAACCAAATGCCAGCACGCCAGATATCGTCGCAGCCCAAACGCTGGTCATCATCGAAGCACGCCGAAGTAGCGCGCGATCTCCGACCCCAAGCGCTTGCCCGACAAACGTCGATGCTCCGAACGCGAACCCATCCAATGCATAGGCCGTCACATGGATAAACTGCATCAGCACCTGATTTGCGGCCAGTTCGGTGTCCGATAGACCCGATCCATAGAAGGTGAAGCTGGTGAAAATCGCCATAATAAAAAGCGAGCGCAGCAGGATATCCGTGTTCACCACTGCCATATTTTTCAGGGTCGGCCCGTCCAACACACGCGCGCGGTCACGCCATGCGGGGTTGTGGAATATGTCGCGACACAGCCATAGGCCCAGCGCCGCACCCGAGAACTCGGCCAGCAGCGTGGCGATGGCCACACCTTCGACACCCCAGCCAAGTCCCAGTACGAACCACAGATCCAACCCGATATTCACTCCGTTCATCACGACCTGCAAAACTAGCACCGATCGCGCACGTTCCAGCGCGATCAACCAGCCGGTGAAGGCATAGACCGAAATCGCAAATGGTGCACCCCAGATGCGAATGGCAAGGTATTCGCGGGCCAGAACTTCGACCTCACCGGACGCAGGGGCAATCTGAAACGCGGCCCAAAATAGCGGGCCTTGCAGGGCGATCAGGGAAATGCCCGCAAGGACGGCAATCAACAAGGCACGGGTCAGCATCGCTGCGACCTCGCCGTGTTGCCCGGCGCCATGTGCCTGCGCGGTCAGGCCTGTCGTCCCCATACGCAGAAACCCGAACACCCAGAAGAATGTGGACAGGATCACCGCGCCGATGCCGACGGCGCCAATGGGAACTGCATCCCCCAACTGCCCAATAACGCCCGTGTCCACCAGCCCCAGAATGGGAACGGTTACATTGGACAAAACAATCGGGCCGGCAACCGCCAGCACACGCCGATGCGTCAGCGCCGCGCGTCTCACGGGCTGGGCATCAGGAAGTGGCCTGTCGCCTGTGCATAAAGCTTGCCACGCTGATCCTGCCAAGCCTCGACATGCACGGACGCATAGCGCCGCCCCTGCCGAACCACCCGAGCACGCGCATAGGCATCGCGCGGCAAACCCGAGCGCAGATAATCGATCGAGAAATCAATCGTCTTGGGAAGATAGGGCATGTGTTCCGGGCCAAGGGTCGACGGATCAAGCGCGCCGCTTTCCATATCCTCCCACAAGGTGGACCAGCTTAACTGAATGACCGCTGCGGTTTCCAAAAACGCCGCGGTCACACCGCCATGGATTGCGGGCAGCATCGGGTTGCCGATCAGCTTTTCGTCAAAGGGTAAGATGGCGGTCAGTTCATCCCCATGGCGTTCGACCTGAATGCCAAGAAACTGCACATAGGGAACACCACCCACCAGCCCGGCCAAAGCAACATCACGACGATGTTTGACCACTTCGACGGGTTCAGGGCGTTTGTGCTTGGGCGGGGGCGTCATGCGGCACCTCCTTCGCTGACATCATCGGTGATGTCGTTTGAAATCTCGGTCGAGCGACGTTTGGGGTCACCATCTGCCGTGAAGGCCCCTGTTGCTGTGGCCACAGGTCGGCCTTCATCTTCGTCCAAAGCCACCGCGCGCACAAACGCGACCGAGCGCGTAACGTGATAGCAGGTGGCCTTGGCCGTGATCTTCTGCCCCGGAGTGGCCGAGCGCATATAGTCGATGCGCAGATCAATCGTTGCCGTGATCGCTGGCGCTTTGGGATGGCTCATGACAGCCGACCCGCAGCACGTATCCAGCAAAGCCGATACCGCGCCACCATGGATCACGCCTGTACGCGGATCGCCGATCAGCTTTTCGTCATAAGGCATCGACATGATTGCCTCGCCATCTTCAAGCTTCTCCAACACCATGCCCAACGCTTTGCAATGCGGTATGGCTTCAGTGAACTTGCGTGCCATTTCGGCTTTCTGTTCAGCCGTCATGCCCTTCATCATGGCAAATATCCTTTTGCATTCGGTCTATTTATTGGCGCTTGCATTTCACGCGTCCAGCCCCTAGTTTCGCAATTAAGAATTATTCGCAATTAAAAGTGCAGACATGACCGACGCCTCAGCTATTGCTTCCCCCTTCGGGGCCTTGCGCC
Source organism: Aliiroseovarius halocynthiae (assembly GCF_007004645.1). Classification (GTDB taxonomy): domain Bacteria; phylum Pseudomonadota; class Alphaproteobacteria; order Rhodobacterales; family Rhodobacteraceae; genus Aliiroseovarius; species Aliiroseovarius halocynthiae. The sequence continues at coordinate 91,924 of NZ_ML660020.1, forward strand.
CCAAACGTCTTTTGGTGCTGGCCATCATGGCCGCGCTTGCCATCGCGCCCGGGCATCTGGGCGCCCTGACCCGCGAGCTTATGACGGACGCCTACGTGCAGGTCTCGGTCTTTGTTGCCGCTACGTTACTTCTGTTTTACGGGGCCGAGCGGTTGTTCAAGTTCGATATCGGCGAGGTTCTGTCCAATGCAAAGGGTGCACAAGTCCCCTTGGCCGCACTTTTGGGCGCCACTCCAGGCTGTGGCGGCGCGGTGGTTGTCGTCGCCGCATATAGTTCGGGCCATGTTGGGTTCGGCGCCGTGGTCGCGACCCTAACCGCCACCATGGGCGATGCAGCCTTCCTATTACTAGCCACGCGGCCGGATGCGGCGGCCATTGTCCTGCCCTTGTCCTTGGCCATCGGCGTCCTTTCAGGCTGGATTGTTGACCGGTTTCACACTGTTGAGTACCGCGCCTCATCCCTTGCCAGCTGCGAATTGGCACCGCTGATCGGTAAAACGCGCGTGCAGGATATAGCTTATCTGCTTTTGGCCATTCCGGGCCTTTACGTGGGTGTCATGCAGCTTGCTCAAATCGATATCGGCCATATCTTCGGCATGCCGATCATGTGGATCGCACTTGTTGGCACCTTCCTTGGTTTGACCATCTGGGCGACGTCGAAAGTGTCAGCCATGACCAACGCCAAGGACAGCCCCCTGACCCGCATGGCAGAAGAAACCAGCTTTATCTCGGTCTGGGTGATCGGGGCCTATCTGGCCTATGACTATGTGGCCGAATTTGGTGGGTTGGATCTGGAACTTCTGTTCCAGTCGGTCGCGCCGCTTCTGCCGCTGATGGGCGTATTGATTGGTCTGATTCCCGGCTGTGGACCGCAGGTATTGGTCACAACGCTGTATTTGAACGGCATCATCCCCTTCGCAGCCTTGATGGGTAACGCGGTGTCGAACGATGGTGACGCCCTGTTCCCTGCGATTGCGTTGAACCCTAAGGCGGCGATCGTTGCCACGCTCTATTCCACCATCCCTGCTATGATCATTGCCTATGCGTTCTATATATTCGCACCGGGCTTCATGAACTGACCAATACGAAAACAGGATCGGGGCCTTTGCGCCCCGCATCCCCTTGCCCCAAGTTGGGTCAACAGAGTGCTTCTACTGAATTGCACCAACGCGCACAGTCCTTTACGGTATTCCCAGAATAACGAAGGGGAACGCGATGTCTGACGACCGCCTGACATTCAAAGAAATGTGCGCGAAGTTCGACGTCACCCCGCGCACATTGCGATATTATGAGTATATCGAACTTCTAAGCCCCGAGAAAGAAGGCCGGTCGCGGTTCTATACCCCGCGCGAAGTCGCCCGCATGACGCTGATTCTACGCGGTCGTCGATTTGGCTTTTCGCTGGAAGAACTGCGCCAATGGCTGTTGATCTATGATGAGATGGGCACAGACGCCCAGAACCGTGCATGGGTCGAGCTGGCAGATCGCCAGTTGTCCGCACTGCGCGCACAGTATGAAGAGCTTTCCGAGAGCATTACCGACCTTCAGAAGCTGCGCGATGACGTGGCGGACGGGCTGGACTGATCCCTCCCTTCATCAGCGATTCGCTTGGCGAAATGGTCCATTTTTGACCTTTTGGTAAAATCGCATCAAGAATTCTAAAAAAACAGCCTGCCCTAACGGAAACTGATTTTCACTTGAATATCAGCTTGTTGCGTTCGCCCTTTGAAATCAGGCTTTACGCCACGACAAGAAAAGACGCGACGTCACGTTACATTTACGTAAACGTCAAGATATATAGTACACCGAACTGGTCAGATCCGTGGCCAGTGTCGGAAATGTATGGAGTATCGAATGACCGACGACATTATGACAATTCGCCAGATGTGCGATGCGTTCGACGTCACTGCGCGGACGTTGCGCTTTTACGAAGCCAAAGAATTGCTTTCGCCAATCCGCGAAGGCCAAAAACGCCTGTTCACCAAACGTGACCGTGCACGTCTGAAACTGATCCTGCGCGGCAAACGCTTTGGCTTTGCCCTGGAAGAGATCCGTCAGCTTCTGGACCTTTACGACATGGGCGACCAGCAGCAAACGCAGCTGATCCGCACTGTCGACGTGGCCAAAGGGCACCTAGAGGACCTTAAGCGTCAGCGTGAAGAGCTGAACGACGCAATCGGCGATCTGACAGAACAACTCGAATGGGCGGAAAAGAAGATCGCCTCGTTTGACGAAGACAGCTAATTTCAGAAAGGACGCCCGAACATGCCCAGCTATACCGCGCCAACCAAAGACATGGCCTTCCTTCTGCACGACGTGCTGAAGGCCGATCAGTCGGATATCCCCGGTTACGCAGATCTTGAACGCGACTTCACCAGTGCTGTGCTGGAAGAAGCAGGCAAGGTCGCCAGCGAGGTTTTGACCCCCCTGAATATCGTTGGGGATCAAGAAAGGTGTCGTTTGGAAAACGGCGTGGTCTATACACCAACCGGCTTCAAAGGCGCTTTCGAACAAATGAAAGAAGGCGGCTGGACCGGTCTGGACATGCCCGAAGAATTCGGCGGCCAGAACATGCCCGTTCTGCTGGGCACAGCAGTGGGCGAGATGTTTTCATCCGCAAACCAAGCCTTCACCATGTATCAGGGCCTGACCCACGGCGCGGCCTCGGCCATTCTGGCGCATGGCACGGACGAACAGAAAGCGACCTATTTGCCGAAGATGGTCAGCTGTGAATGGACTGGCACGATGAACCTGACGGAACCGCATTGCGGCACCGATCTGGGTCTGATGCGCACCAAGGCAGAACCGCAGGACGATGGCAGCTTCAAAATCTCGGGCCAGAAGATCTTTATCTCGGCCGGTGATCACGACATGTCGGACAACGTCATCCACCTTGTGCTGGCGAAAATCCCCGGCGGCCCCGAGGGCATCAAGGGCGTGTCGCTGTTCATCGTTCCGAAATTCAACGTGAACGAAGACGGCTCGGTCGGATCGCGCAATGGCGTGTCTGTCGGCAATATCGAGCACAAGATGGGCATCCACGGAAACTCGACCTGCGTCATGAACTATGACGAAGCGACCGGGTACTTGCTGGGCACTGAACACAAAGGCATGCGCGCCATGTTCACCATGATGAACGAGGCCCGTCTGGGCGTGGCGATGCAAGGTCTGGCTCAGGCCGAAGCCGCGTATCAGAACGCAGTCATCTATGCCAAGGACCGCCTGCAAGGGCGCGACGTAACCGGTGTGAAAAACCCGGACGGCCCCGCCGATCCGCTGATCGTGCACCCGGATATCCGCCGTTCGCTGATGGATCAGAAAAGCTTTGTCGAAGGCGCGCGCGCGTTCCTTCTGTGGGGTGCTCAACTGATCGACGCAGCACATCGCTCGGAAGATAAAGACGCGGATGCACTGATCAGCTTGATGACTCCAGTTCTGAAAGGCTTCTTGACCGATCAGGGCTATGACATGACCGTGTTGGCCCAGCAGATCTATGGCGGTCACGGCTATATCGAAGAACATGGCATGAGCCAGTTCACTCGCGACGCGCGGATCACCCAGATCTATGAAGGTGCCAACGGCGTTCAAGCGCTGGACCTTGTGGGCCGCAAACTGGCCGCAGATGGTGGCAAGCCGATCATGGCGTTTTTTGAGATGGTGAAATCCTATTGCAAAGAGCAAGATAGCGACGAGATGAAAGACTTCATCGAACCGCTGAAAACGGCGTCCAAGCACCTGCAAGCCTCGGCCATGTATTTCATGCAATCGGCCGCAAAGAACCCCAATAACGCACTGGCCGGGTCCTATGACTTCATGCACCTGTTTGGGCACGTCTGCCTTGCCTTCATGTGGGCCCGCCAGGCACGCGCAGCGCTTGACGCGCTGTCAACCGGCGAAGGCGACGCAGCGTTCTACGAGACCAAGCTGACCACTGCGCGCTACTATATGGCACGCCGCCTGCCCGCCACGTCCATGCATCTTGCTCGGATCGAAAGCGGTGCCGACACGGTGATGGCATTGGAGGCAGATCTTTTCTAAGCCCCTGCCCCTAACAAAACGGCCCAGCGCATCCTTACTATTATTGTAGGGTGCGCTGGCCGCCCATAACAAACGCTCCGGGGAGGACGCCATGACCATCAAACTTTACTGCTTCGGCGAAAGCGGAAACGCCTATAAGGCAGCACTGACACTTGAATTGTCTGGGCTGGAGTGGGAACCCGTTTACGTGGACTTCTTCGGCGGCGAAACCCGTACACCCGAGTTTCGCGAGATCAACCCGATGGGTGAAGTTCCGGTGATGGTGGATGGCGACACAACCTTGTCTCAACCCGGGGTAATTCAGGATTATGTCTCGTCCAAATCTGGCAAGCTGGGTGGCAGTTCTGCCGCCGAGCGCCGCGAAATTCTGCGCTGGCAGTTTTGGGACAACCACAAAATGTCCTCGATGGCGGGTCTAACGCGCTTCCTGATGAACTTCCTGCCCGAAGACAAACGCCCGGCCGAGGTCATCGCCTTTAATCAAGGCCGCCTGAAGGCTGCATACAAAACCCTTGAGAGCGAGTTGAGCACTCGGGACTGGCTGGTCGGCGACGCGCTGACCACCGCTGACATCTCGTGCTGCGGCTATCTTCTCTATCCCGAACCCTTCGGCTTCGACCGCGCCGAATGGCCCGCAATTGACGCCTGGCTGACCCGGATTTCGGAAACGCCCGGCTGGAAACACCCCTATGACCTGATGCCCGGCTCCCCTGCGGACCGCGCGTGAGCAACGGGACGCATGTCAGCACCTTGTAACTCGATAAGGAAAATCCCAGATCATGTATGAACATCATTTGGATAGAAAAGATACATGTTGTCACACGCTGCAATTGCAGGCATTGCCGCCTATCAGCGCTGGATCTCTCCTTACAAGGGCTTTCGATGCGCCTACGCCGCAGTGCATGGCGGGCCGGGTTGCTCGGGCTTTGCCAAACACGCAATCCAAACCCATGGATTTTGGCCAGCCCTACCGCGAATTCAAGAGCGTTTTCGCGATTGCCGCGCGGCCTATGAAACACTCCAAAACGTCGCAGCCTCGCAATGTTGCTGTCGCGCGGTGGACGAAAAGCTCACCGCCGGCGACGAGCCAGAGAAGAAATCGCAAAAGCGCCGATGTACAGATGACGCGTGTAACGGCGCATGCGCTGGCGCCGATTGCTTCACATGCTTTTCTTTCTTGTGAAGCTCCAAACCGAACACCTCAAAATCCCTACGTTTTTCCGAAGAAAGGACGAGTCTGATGACCGACGCCTATATCTATGACGCCGTGCGCACGCCGCGCGGCAAGGGCAAGAAAGACGGCACGCTGCACGAAGTGACGGCGGTGCGCCTGTCTTCTGTGGCGCTGAACGCGCTGAAAGAGCGCAACAACCTTGAAGGCCATGCCGTCGAGGATGTGATCTGGGGCAACGTAACCCAAGTGGGTGAACAAGGTGCCTGCCTGGCGCGCTCCGCCGTGCTTTATTCCGATCTGGACGAGCGCGTTCCGGGCGTCTCGATCAACCGTTTCTGCGCCTCGGGTCTGGAAGCCGTAAACATGGCCGCCAACCAGGTTCGTGGCGGCGCGGGCGATGCCTATATCGCTGGCGGTGTCGAAAGCATGAGCCGCGTGCCCATGGGCATGGACGGTGGCGCGATTGCCGCTGACCCGCATCTGGCGATGAAAGCCTATTTCGTACCGCAGGGCATTTCGGCAGACATCATCGCGACCGAATACGGGTTCAGCCGCGATGACTGCGACGCCTATGCTGTTGAAAGCCAGAAACGCGCCGCAGCCGCTCGTGCAGACGGTCGTTTCAAGTCGATCGTTCCTGTCACCGACCAGAACGGCCTGACCGTCATGGCCGAAGACGAGATGATCCGCGAAACCACCATGCAATCGCTGGGCGGTTTGAACCCATCATTCAAAGCGATGGGCGAGGCAATGCCGGGCTTCGACGCGGTGGCCCTGCTGAAGTACCCCCATCTTGAGCGGATCAACCACGTGCACCATGCTGGTAACTCGTCCGGGATCGCCGATGGTTCGGCCGCCATTTTGATCGGCAACAAAGAGTTTGGCGAACGCCATGGCCTGAAACCACGCGCACGCGTCCGTGCGACCTCGAAAGTCGGCACCGACCCAACAATCATGCTGACCGGCCCGGTCCCTGCGACCGAACGTGTGTTGCAAGCGGCTGGCATGAATTTCGGCGACATCGACCTGTTTGAAGTGAACGAGGCCTTCGCATCGGTCGTGCTGCGCTTCATTCAAGCCTTCGACGCGGACACCAACAAGGTGAACGTCAATGGCGGCGCGATTGCCATGGGCCACCCGCTGGGCGGCACCGGCGCAATGATCCTTGGCGCATTGCTTGATGAAATGGAGCGCTCGGACAAGGAAACCGGTCTGGCCACGCTTTGCATCGGCTCGGGCATGGGCGCCGCAACCATTCTGGAACGCGTGTAAGGAGACGTAATCATGGCTGATTTTCACTATTCCGTGGACGCCGACGGCGTCGCCACCATCGCTTGGGACGTCCCGGGCAAAAGCATGAACGTGCTGTCCTATGCAGCACTTGAAGAACTGAACGGGCATGTCGACACTGTGCTGTCCGACGACAACGTGAAGGGTGCGATCATCACCTCGGCGAAGAAAGACTTCGCAGGCGGGATGGACCTGAACGTCATCGCTCAGATGAAATCGGATGCGGGTGACAACCCTGCCAAAGGTCTGTTTGACGGCATCATGTCGATGCACGCCGCACTGCGTAAGATTGAACGCGCCGGCATGGATGCCAAGACCAACAAAGGTGGCAAGCCGATTGTCGCCGCCCTGCCCGGCATCGCGCTTGGCATCGGTCTGGAAATTCCGCTGGCTTGTCATCGCATCATTGCGGCCGACAATCCGAAGGCCAAGATTGGCCTGCCGGAAATCATGGTTGGCATCTTCCCGGGCGCAGGCGGTACCACCCGTCTAGTGCGCAAGATGGGCGCGATGGCGGCGGCTCCGTTCCTCTTGGAAGGCAAGACCGTTTCGCCCGACAAAGCAAAATCCGCTGGCCTGATTGACGAAGTTGTTCCGGCTGACGAGCTGCAAGCCCGCGCGAAAGAGTGGGTTTTGAACGCAACTGATGCGGACATCGTAAAGCCGTGGGACGCGAAGGGTTACAAAATGCCCGGCGGCGCCCCCTATCATCCGGCGGGCTTCCAGACCTTCGTGGGTGCAGCGGCGATGATCCACGGCAAAACCAATGGCGTCTATCCGGCGGCGAAAGCGTTGCTGGCGGCAGTCTATGAAGGCGCTATGGTGCCCTTCGATGACGCGCTGCGCGTGGAATGCCGTTGGTTCGTGAACGTTCTGATGAACCCGTCGTCGTCTGCGATGATCCGTTCACTCTTCATCAACAAGCAGGCCTTGGAAAAAGGCGCTGTGCGTCCGAAGAATGTCGATGACCAGTCGGTCAAAAAGGTCGGCGTTCTGGGCGCGGGCATGATGGGCGCAGGTATTGCGCTGGTGTCCGCCATGGCCGGGATGGAGGTCGTACTGATCGACCAGACGCAAGAGGCAGCAGACCGCGGCAAGTCTTATTCCGAGGGGTACTTGGACAAAGGCATCAAGCGCGGCAAAGCCACGCCCGAGAAGAAAGAGGCCGTCCTGTCGGCCATCACCGCAACGACTGATCTTGAGGCTCTGAAAGGGGCCGACCTGATCATCGAAGCGGTCTTCGAAGACGTGGGCGTGAAGGCCGAGATGACCAAGAAGGTCGAGGCCGTCGTGGGCCCCGATTGCATCTATGCCACCAACACCTCGACCCTGCCGATCACCGAGCTGGCCAAAGCGTCTGAGCGCCCCGATCAGTTCATCGGCATCCACTTCTTCTCACCCGTCGAACGCATGATGCTGGTCGAGATCATCAAGGGCAAAGAAACCGGCCCGCGTGCTGTTGCCAAGGCGCTGGACTATGTGCGCCAGATCCGCAAGACGCCGATCGTGGTCAACGACGCACGCTTCTTCTACTGCAACCGCTGCATCATTCCGTATATCAACGAAGGAATGCGCATGGTTGGTGAAGGCGTCAGCCCTGCTCTGGTCGAAGGCGCCGCGAAACTCTTGGGCTTCCCGGTTGGACCGCTGCAACTGGTCGATGAAACCTCGATCGATCTGGGTGTAAAGATCGCTAAGGCCACGAAAGCGGCTATGGGCGACGATTACCCGGACGCTGCTGTCGATGACATCATCTTCTGGATGGCAGACGAGGGCCGTTTGGGCCGCAAGTCGAACGCTGGCTTCTATGACTATGACGAGAAGGGCAAACGCACCGGTCTTTGGGAAGGGCTTGGCGACAAGTTCCCGCTAGCCGATGACCAGCCCGACCTGTCGGAAGTCAAACATCGCCTGATGATGGCGCAGGTTCTGGAAGCCGTCCGCGCGCTGGAAGAAGGTGTGCTGGAAGACATCCGCGAAGGCGACGTGGGCGCAATTCTGGCCTGGGGCTTTGCCCCGTGGTCGGGCGGTCCGTTCAGCTGGCTGGACATGATCGGCGCAGGCAAAGCGGTCGAGATCTGCGACGGCCTGACCGACGCTCATGGTGCGCGTTTCACCACGCCTGCCCTGCTGCGCGATCTGGCCGACAAAGGCGAGACATTCTATGGCCGCTTCGACAGCGCCGAAGACGCCGCCTGATCCAACCCCTAAATCCTACAAGCGGCCCGGACATTCCGGGCCGTTTTGCTTGGCGGGTATCCAGTTAGCTTTCACGCGACCGCAGCGTGATTACGATGCCCGATATCACAATCAGCACCATACCTAGAACCGCGCTCGGACCCAGCCGGTCGCCGTAAAGCACAAAACTCCAAGCCGCTGCAAAACCCAGAAGCGAGTATTCATATATCGCCACCTGCGCCGGGTCGCCCAGCTGATAGCCGCGGAACAACAGCCCCACTCCTAAAATCGAACCGATTGCTTGCAGGAAGGTGATGAACAACGCCCATCTGCTTGGCCAGATAACACCACGCAGGATAAAACCGTCTGCGCCCACAGGCACCTCGTGCGGCCAGACCGTCATGACAACGGACCCGATTGCGCCGAATACGCCAAGGCACAGGAAGAACGCGGCAAGCATGGACAGGGCCGTTTCCTCTTCGCACCACTGCCGCGTCGCGATTGCGCCCAGCGCATAGAAGAACCCAGCTGCCATGGGGACCATAACCGCTGGGCGGATCCCCTCGCTGAACGGGTCCAGCACAATCACCACGCCGACGAACCCCACAAGTGCCGCCCCCAATCGCGTCACCCCAATCGGCTTGCCGAAAAACAGCGCTGAAATCAGCATCACCCAGATCGGCGCTGTGAACAGGCCCGAGGCCACTTGCCCGACCGGCAGGAAGCCCAACCCGCCGAAATAGAACAGCATCGCAAGCGCGGCCAAACCTCCGCGCAGCATCACAGCCCACGCCCTTTTGGGGCGGAACTGCACGCGGCTGGACAGGGACATCAGCGCGAACAGGCCAAAGGCCATAACGGTGCGCATCAAGTGGAATTGCCACAAGCCAAGCTCGGGCGCGATGAGACGCACAAGGTTGTCGAAGAACCCCAGAAAGAACATCGCAGCAAAGACATATCCCGCTGCTGCCAATGGTCTGTCCGCTGCCATGTCGTTTTCCTTGTTCGAAAAGCCTCTTACGGCCATTGACCACAAGGGGCACGGTGGGGTCCACTCGGAAAACGACACTGGTTAAGAAAACACATCGCTTTGGGAGGAGTGCACATGGGTTGGATGGCAGACGAACGCGGGTTGGATAAATGTGCGGCGAATTTTGTGCCCCTGACCCCGCTTTCACATCTTCAGCGTGCCGCAAAGGTATTTCCCAACCGCGAGGCGGTCATCGAAGGGGACCGCCGTCTGACCTATCGCGACTATCATGACCGCGTCAGCCGTCTGGCTTCGGCGCTTTTGGCGCGGGGTGTGCAGTCGGGCGATGTGGTAAGCACGCTTTTGCACAATACGCTGGCGCACGTGGAAGCCAGCTTTGGCATTCCCGCCTGTGGGGCGGTTCTGAATACAATCAATACGCGGCTGGACGTCGACACGGTTGCCTATATTTTCGATCACGGCGGCGCGAAGGTTGTTCTGGTCGATACCGAACTTGTCCCTCTGGCCGAAGCCGCGCTGGCACTGATGGCCAAAGACAGTACACAAAACCCACCCGAGATCATTGAAGTCGCTGCCCCCGTCGCGGGCTATCCTGCCACCGGGCGTTATCTGGAATACGAGGATCTGCTGCGCAATGGCGATCCCGCTTTCAACTGGGTCATGCCACAAGACGAATGGGAAAGCCTGGCTTTGAACTATACGTCTGGCACCACCGGACGCCCCAAAGGCGTCGTCTGCCACCATCGTGGCGCCTATCTGATGACAATGGGAACGCCGATCAGCTGGAACATGCAGCTATACCCGCGCTATCTGACCATTGTGCCGCTGTTTCACTGCAACAACTGGAACCACACATGGATGATGCCCGTACTGGGCGGGACAGTTGTGTGCTGCCGAACGATCACGGCCAAAGCGGTCTATGACGCCATTGCCGACGAGGGCGTGACCCATTTCGGAGGAGCGCCCATCGTGCTGAACATGATCGTCAACGCGCCCGAAACAGACCGCAGAGACTTTGATCATGTGGTTGAAGTCTTCACCGCAGGCGCACCGCCCCCGGCTGCGACCTTGGCTGCGGTCGAACCCTTGGGCTTCAACGTCACGCAGGTCTATGGTTTGACGGAAACCTATGGCCACGTGACTGAATGCCTGTGGAACGGCCCGGAATGGGACGACCTGCCGCAAGACGACCGCGCCACCATCAAGGCCCGCACAGGCGTGGCCTTCCCGCAGATGGAGGACATCACCGTCTTGGACGAGACGATGGCGCAGGTTCCCATGGATGGCGAAACCACAGGCGAGATTATGATCCGCGGCAATTCCGTCATGAAGGGCTATCTGAAAAACCCAGAAGCCACGGCCGAGGCCTTTCAGGGGGGCTATTTCCACTCGGGAGACGTGGCGCATCAAACGCCAGATGGCTACATCAAGATCACAGATCGCTCGAAAGACATTATCATCTCGGGTGGCGAAAACGTCAGCTCAGTCGAGGTCGAGAGCGTCTTGATGCACCATCCCGCGGTCAGCCTTTGCGCCGTGGTCGCCAAGCCCGACGATAAATGGGGCGAAATCCCCTGCGCCTATGTCGAGCTGAAAGATGGCCATGACACAAATGAAGCCGAGCTGATCGCCTTCGCACGTGAACGTCTGGCCGGGTTCAAGACCCCAAAGCGGATCGAATTTTGCGAGCTTCCCAAGACCTCGACCGGGAAAATCCAGAAGTTTCAGTTGCGGGATTGGGCACGATCCGCGCATTAACACTGTTCCAATTGCGAGAGCGCGTTCTTGGCGCTATCCTGTCGGCAATTAAGCACGAGCAGAAAGCACCGTCCAAATATGACGGCCCTGACCAAATACGAGCGGCTTGAGGCCACGGCCCTTTGGCGACCCGATGACGGCGCGCAAAGGGTGGATGTGCTTTTGTCTTTGGGCGATGCGACGCTAACGATCTCGGATATGCGCGAGAACGTGTTGAACCACTGGTCTTTGCCCGCGATCCAACGCCTCAATCCCGGCGATCGCCCTGCCCTGTTTCGCCCCGGCGAAGACGCCACAGAAGAGCTGGAACTTGAAGACGACGACATGATCCGCGCACTTGAGAAGGTGCGCAAACTGGTCGAACGTCGTCGCCCGCACCCCGGACGGCTCCGCCATTGGGTGACGGCGGGCATACTTCTGTTTCTGCTAGCATTGACCGTGTTCTGGCTGCCCGGCGCATTACGCAGCTATACCGTGTCGGTCGTGCCCGAGCCGTCGCGCGCGGCCATAGGCCAGCAGATCCTGACGCGGATCGGACGCATCACCGGGCAGGAATGTCGCGGACGGGGCGGTCGCATGGTTCTGACAAGATTTGCGCGTCGGGTGACTGAAAATCCGGACTTGCGCGTGGTGGTATTATCGGGCGGTGTACAAAGCTCAAAGCACCTGCCGGGCAACATCACCCTATTGAACCGCGCACTTATTGAAGATTTCGAACATCCTGACGTTTTGGCAGGGTTTCTTTTGGCTGAAGAACTGCGTCGCAACAGCACAGATCCGCTCTTACCTGTGTTGGACCACATTGGCCTGCGCGGGACGGTGCAATTGCTGACCACAGGCGACCTACCCGGCGCAGCGATTGATCAGTATGCCGAGGCCCTGTTGGTCGCCCCGCAATCCGAACTGCCCCCGACCGCGTTGCTTTCGCGGTTCGAAGCGCAAAACATCAGCGCAACACCATATGCCTATGCCCTTGATCTGACCGGTGAAACCTCGCTGGACCTGATCGAAGCTGATCCCGTGTCGTCAACCACCGCCAATCCGCTTCTGTCAGATGACGATTGGGTCAGGCTACAGGGCGTGTGCGGCGAATAGGACAATAATGACTATTCGACAATCACGGTTTGCTCGCGGATCAACTTGCGCGGCACCGTGTCTGACCAAATCGATAAAGTCATCACCTCGCCCGCCTGTCGGCGCACTCCGCGTAACGGGTTAAGACGCCCGTCTTCCCACGCTGCACGATAGCCATGCGGGATCGCCACTTTGGTCTTAGATGCAGGATAACTGGCCGGCGCGATGATGACATGTGCTGGCAGGTTCTTCAGATCATCCGCAGCAACGATCGGATAGCCCGAGATATAGCCTTTGACGGGCACGCCATGCACGGTTTCAGATTTGGAAATCGAGCTGGTTCCAACCAGGGCAACGGCCAAAAGAAACGACTTAACTATATGTCTCACAACACCCTCTCAACTCAGACACGCCTGAGTTGAGAGTGATCGTTTTGGCAAGGTTTGTAAAGCGTTGGCGCCTTACTTGGTACCGAACATCCGGTCGCCCGCGTCGCCCAGACCCGGCACGATATAACCTTTTTCGTTCAGCTTCTCGTCCAGCGATGCCGTAATGATCGGCACATCGGGATGTGCCTCTTTCATGCGCGCGACACCTTCTGGGGCTGCCAACAGGCACATGAACAGAATGTTCTTGGCGCCAGCTTCCTTCAGCTTGTCGATTGCAGCAACCGAACTGTTGCCGGTCGCGAGCATCGGATCAACTGCAATCACCAGACGTTCGTCAATCGCTTCGGGAACCTTGAAGTAATACTCGACCGGCTCCAGCGTTTCTTCGTCGCGATATAGCCCGACAAACCCCACGCGGGCCGAAGGGATCAGTTCCAGCACGCCATCCAACAGGCCGTTTCCCGCACGCAGGATCGACACCAAAGCCAGCTTGCGACCCGCCAGAACCGGCGCGTCCATTTCCTGCATCGGTGTTTTGATGCGCTTGGTGGTCATGGGCAGCTCGCGCGTCACCTCATAGGCCAGCAGCTGACTGATTTCGCGCAGAAGCTGACGAAACAGACTGGTGGGCGTGGCTTCATCCCGCATCAATGTCAGCTTGTGCTGGATCAGAGGGTGATCGACGACAGTCAGATGATCATACATCTTGCTTCTCCAAATGCTTACGGATGCGGTTGCGGGTGGCGTCGTCGCAGAATGCAGCGTCGATGGCAACCAAGTTCAGTTCGCGGAAGTCCTCGGGCGTCCAGCCAAACTGACGTGACAAATCTTGGTATTCCTTGACCATATCTGTCCGGAAGAACGGTGGATCGTCAGTCGAGACGGTGACATTCACCCCGCGTTCACGCAGCTTTGCGATCGGGTGGGCTGACAGGTCAGGATAGACCCCCAAAAACACGTTCGAACCGGGGCAAACTTCCAGCGTCACACCATCCTCGACCAAACGCTCGACCAGCGCCAGATCCTCGATCGCGCGCACGCCGTGCCCGATCCGCTCGACCTTCAGATCATCCAGCGCCGCACGGATCTCGTCCGGGCCATTCCATTCGCCCGCATGGGTGGTCAGACGCAGGCCGGCCTCGCGGGCCATGTCATAGGCATAGGCAAAGTCGCCCTGACTGCCGGATTTTTCATCCCCGCCCATACCGAAACCAGTGAGGAACCCCCCCGCCGTTTCCTGCGCACATAGCGCGGTCTCGCGGGCAAACTCTGGTCCGAAATGGCGGATACAGGTGGCGATGCCACGCAGCGTGATGCCGTGATCGCGCTCGGCCTCGGTGGCGGCATCCTGGATGGCGGCAAGATAGTCTTTCCAAGCCGCCACGTCGCGCCCACCGCAGAAATCTGGCGACAGGAACGTCTCGGCATAAACGACGCCCTTTTCGGCGCAGGCTTCCAGTACGGCCTTGGTCAGGCGGCGGAACTCCTCGGGGCCTGTCAGGACCGAGGTCGCAGCCTCGTAGACCTCGAGGAAATGCCAGAAATCACGATAGGCATAGCCGCCATCCTCGGTGAAGATCCCGGATAGATCGACAGATTTTTCCTTGGCCAGCGTCCGAATGAAATCGGGCGGCGCACCACCTTCGATATGAAGGTGCAACTCGACCTTGGATTGCTCTTTAAAACTCATAGAAACGTTTCCCCTGCTCCTCGGGTTGTAAGCCCAAGATGCGCCGCGACCGACGCGCCGATATCTGAAAATCCAACATGCCCCACTTCGCGTGGGCCCAGCCCCGCAGCCACAACGGGCACGCGTTCGCGGGTATGGTCTGTGCCAACCCAGCTGGGATCGTTGCCGTGGTCAGCGGTAAACAAAACCAGATCGCCGGGCTGTATTTTCGCAAGCAGGCGCGGCACCTGAGTGTCAAACCACTCCAGCGCTTTTGTATAGCCCGGAATATCGCGTCGATGGCCGTATTTCGCGTCGAACTCGACAAAATTGGCAAACACCAGATCACCGTCCTGCGCCGTGTCAAATGAAGCCACCAAATGCTCCATCAAATCAGCATCCGATCCTTTTTGCACAGTTGTGATCCCACGATGCGCAAAAATATCACCTATCTTTCCAATGGCATGCACCTTCCCGCCAGCATCGGTCACCCAGTCACACAGCGTGGGCTCCGGCGGCGTCATCGCAAAATCGCGACGGTTAGAGGTACGGGTGAACCCTTCTGCTTCAGTGCCAACGAACGGGCGCGCAATCACGCGGCCAACGCGCATGTAGTGCACCATCGGCGCGATGGCCTCGCAAAGCGTATAAAGCCGCTCTAACCCAAAATGCTCTTCATGCGCGGCAATCTGAACAACGCTATCAGCCGAGGTATAGACAATCGGATACCCCGTCCGAATATGCTTGTCCCCCAATTCGTCCAGAATGACGGTTCCCGAGGCGTGCTTGTCCCCCAGAATGCCGTCCACCCCCGCAGCAGCGCAGATTGCACCGGTCAGATCCAAAGGAAATGTCGGGACAGTATCGGGGAAATACCCCCAATCCCATGGCAGTGGAACGCCTGCGATTTCCCAATGTCCTGTCGGTGTGTCCTTCCCGGGCGAGACTTCTTGGGCTGCGCCCCACAGCCCGTTCGGAACAGCATCAAACCCCGGCGTGTCATCGCCAGATGCCAAACGGACCGCAGCCCCCAAACCCAACGCGTCCAGATGGGGCATAGCAAGCGGTCCGCTGCGTCCTACATCGGCACGCCCTTCGGCACAGGCTTGCGCAATATGCGCCAGCGTGTTTGCCCCGGTATCTGGCACCGTTTTGTCATTGAAAAACGCGTGGGCGTCGGGCGCGCCACCGCATCCGACGCTGTCCATCACAATCAGAAAAGCGCGGGTCATGTGTTCTCCATATGCGCGGCACCGAATGCGCCCGGCAAAAGTTCAGCCATGGTCATGGTCAGGCTTTCGCCACCCATGGTCATCATGGTGATTTTGACATCCGGACCTGAAAACTCGGCCAGTTTCTGACGGCACCCACCGCAAGGCGTCACGGGCAAGGGGGCATCAGCGATCACCAATGCCTCGGCAATCTCGCGCTCACCGGCGGCGCACATGGCGGCGATGGCGCCCGCTTCGGCGCAGGTCCCTTCGGGATAGGCAATGTTTTCCACATTGCAGCCGACATGAACGACGCCGGCGCTGGTGCGCAACGCAGCACCAACCTTGAAGTTTGAGTATGGCGCATGCGCGTTTTCCCGCACGGCCTTGGCAGCTTCCAACAGCGACATGTTCCGCTCCTGTAAAATATCTATCCAGCAACCCTGAACCTCTGCATTCTTGGATGCAAGTGCAATCCGAACCTCAGGGGGCTAGCCGCAAGGAAATGCCATGCTAATGTACAGAATGCAGACTTGATTGCCCTTGCGTCACTGGTGTATCCGAGTGACGAAAGCGCGATGGTTTAAAGTTAAACTATCGCCATGACGCCTTAGGAGGTATCGATGTCCGAAGACAGCTATCTGCGCAAACGCGCGCTGGATTATCACGAATTTCCTCAGCCCGGAAAGCTCGAGATTCGCGCCACCAAGCCGATGGCGAACGGTCGCGACCTAAGTCTTGCGTATTCTCCCGGCGTCGCCGAAGCCTGTACCGAGATTTCAAAAGACCCCTCGGTGGCAAGCCGTTACACCGCACGTGGCAATCTGGTCGCCGTAGTTTCGAACGGGTCTGCCGTGTTGGGTTTGGGCAATATCGGCGCGCTGGCCTCGAAGCCCGTGATGGAAGGCAAAGCCGTTCTGTTCAAGAAATTCGCCAATATCGACTGCTTCGATATCGAATTGAATGAATCTGATCCCGAAAAGCTGGCCGACATCGTCTGCGCGATGGAGCCCAGCTTTGGCGCGATCAACTTGGAAGACATCAAAGCGCCCGACTGTTTCATCGTTGAACAAATTTGCCGCGAGCGGATGAACATTCCGGTTTTCCACGACGACCAGCACGGAACCGCCATCGTTGTTGGTGCTGCGGCCACCAACGCGCTGCAAGTTGCCGGGAAATCCTTTGGGGATATCAAGGTCGTCTCGACCGGCGGTGGGGCTGCGGGCATTGCCTGCTTGAACATGCTTCTCAAGCTGGGCGTCAAACGCGAGAACGTCTGGCTGTGCGATATCGAAGGCCTGGTCTATGAGGGTCGCGAGAAAGACATGACACCGCAAAAGGCGGCCTATGCGCAGGGCCAAAGCCCCGCCGCGCTGGACGAGGTTATCGAAGGCGCAGATCTGTTCCTTGGCCTGTCGGGGCCTGGCGTCCTGAAGCCCGAGATGGTGGCCAAAATGGCCGACCGCCCGATTGTGTTTGCCCTTGCCAACCCAACGCCCGAGATCATGCCTGACGAGGTGCGCAAGGTTGCTCCTGATGCGATTATGGCCACGGGCCGCTCGGACTTTCCCAATCAGGTCAACAACGTACTGTGCTTCCCGTTCATCTTCCGCGGCGCATTGGATGTCGGCGCGACCGAGATTAACGACGCTATGCAGCTGGGATGCATTGAAGGGATCGCCGCCTTGGCGCGCGCAACCACTAGCGCCGAGGCCGCAGCCGCCTATAAGGGCGAGCAGCTGACCTTTGGCGAGGATTACCTGATCCCCAAACCCTTTGATCCGCGCCTGATGGGTGTGGTTGCCAGCGCAGTCGCCAAGGCGGCGATGGACAGCGGCGTTGCGACCCGACCGATTGAGTGTCTTGAGGCCTATAAGGCAAAACTTGATGGTTCGGTGTTCAAGTCTGCGCTGATCATGCGCCCCGTCTTCGAAGCTGCCGCAACTGCCGAACGCCGCATCGTTTTTGCCGAAGGCGAAGATGAACGCGTTTTGCGTGCCGCCAATGCGATGGTCGAAGAAACCACCGACGCGCCTATCCTAATCGGCCGCCCGGACGTCATCGCCCTGCGCGCTGAACGCGCCGGCCTGTCGATCGTGCCGGGGCGCGACTTTGAAGTGGTGAACCCCGAACGCGACGATCGCTATCGCGCGTATTGGGGGGCTTATCACGAGATTATGGCCCGCAAAGGTGTCACACCGGATCTGGCCAAAGCCATCCTGCGCACAAACACAACCGCCATCGGTAGCATCATGGTGCATTTGGGCCATGCCGACAGTTTGATCGCTGGCACTTTCGGTCAATACCTATGGCACCTGAATTACATTCAGCAAATTCTGGGCAACCACGAATTGCATCCCGTCGGCGCGCTAAGCCTGATGATCCTGCAGGACGGTCCGCTGTTCATTGCAGACACCCATGTACACAATACGCCCAGCGCCGAACAGATCGCGGAAACTGTCTGCGCTGCGGCCCGTCACGTGCGCCGGTTCGGGGTCGAGCCGAAGATCGCCGTCTGTTCGTATTCCCAATTTGGCAATCACGGCGGAGACAGCGGGGCACGCGCCCGTGGAGCGCTGGAAATCTTGGACGCCACCCCGCGTGATTTCGCATATGAAGGCGAAATGCATGTTGATGCCGCCCTTGACCCCGAGGTGCGCAGCCGCCTGTTCCCGGGTGCACGTTTTGACGGCCCCGCCAACGTACTGGTCTTTGCAAACACGGATGCGGCCAGCGCGGTGCGCAACACGCTGAAGGTGAAAGGTGGCGGACTTGAGGTTGGGCCAATCCTGATGGGCATGGGCAACCGCGCCCACATCGTGACGCCTTCGATCACTGCGCGCGGCCTTCTAAACATGTCCGCAATCGCCGGAACTCCGGTTGCGCATTACGGCTGATCGATTCCCCGTAAAACTTTGCAAGGCGGGGTTTGCAATTTTGCAAATCTCGCCTTTTTCAAACTCACACCCCTCAAAATAATGGGGTTTGCAAAAATTTGCAGGCAATTTTCGACCGCCCTGCAAATTTCCCGCGATAATCTGACGCGACGTACAACACGGTTCTTGCCCGGAGAGGTCATAGGGGCGTAACACATTCCTCAAGGGAAATTGGAGGATGTGCACCATGGCATACAAAGACGTTTACGCGGCGTGGCAAGCGAACCCTGAGAAATTCTGGATGGACGCGGCCGAAGCAATCAGCTGGGATAAGACCCCAACCAAAGCGCTCTTTGACGACAACGCACCGTTATACGAATGGTTCTCGGACGGTATGGTGAACACCTGCTACAACGCAGTCGATCGCCACGTTGAAAACGGCCGCGCCGATCAGGTGGCCATTATCTATGACAGCCCGATCACCGGACGTCAGTCTAAGACGACCTATGCCGAACTTAAGGACCGCGTGTCCAAGGTTGCAGGCGCGCTGAAAGAAAAAGGCGTCACCAAAGGCGACCGCGTTATCATCTATATGCCGATGGTGACAGAGGCGCTGATCGCCATGCTGGCCGTCACGCGGATCGGTGCCG
This sequence comes from Aliiroseovarius halocynthiae, assembly GCF_007004645.1. GTDB lineage: Bacteria > Pseudomonadota > Alphaproteobacteria > Rhodobacterales > Rhodobacteraceae > Aliiroseovarius > Aliiroseovarius halocynthiae. The sequence continues at coordinate 111,222 of NZ_ML660020.1, forward strand.
TACATTCGGTCGTGTTTGGCGGCTTTGCCTCGAACGAGCTGGCCGTACGGATCAACGACGCCAAACCCAAAGCCATCATCGCAGCCTCCTGCGGGTTAGAACCGGGCCGCGTGGTCGCCTATAAACCGCTTCTTGATGGTGCTATTGAACTGGCCGAACACAAGCCCGACTTCACGCTGATCCTTCAACGCGAAGAACATCCGGCCGATCTGATCCCCGGACACGACTTCGACTGGGCCGAGATGGAGGCCGCTGCCGCCCCCGCCGACTGTGTACCGGTCGAGGGTAACCACCCAGCTTATATCCTCTATACTTCAGGTACCACAGGTCAGCCGAAGGGCGTTATCCGCCATACGGGCGGCCATCTGGTCGCTCTGAACTGGACAATGAAGAACCTGTATAATGTCGATCCGGGCGATGTGTTCTGGGCAGCGTCGGACGTGGGTTGGGTCGTTGGCCACTCTTACATCACCTACGGGCCTCTTGTGCATGGCAACACGACCATCGTCTTCGAAGGCAAGCCCGTGGGCACGCCAGACGCCGGCACCTTCTGGCGCGTGATCAGCGAGCACAACGTGAAAAGCTTCTTCACCGCCCCCACCGCCTTCCGTGCCGTGAAGCGCGAAGACCCGAAGGGCGAGTTCGTCAAGAAATACGATCTGAGCTGCCTGAAGCAGGTCTATCTGGCCGGTGAACGCGCCGACCCTGACACAATCGTCTGGGCGCAGGAACAGCTGAATGTTCCCGTCGTGGACCACTGGTGGCAGACTGAAACCGGCTATGCCATCGCGGCCAATCCAATTGGCATCGAGGAGCTGCCGATCAAGCTGGGCTCGCCCTCGGTTCCGATGCCGGGCTTTGACGTGCAGATTCTGGACGAAGGCGGCCACCCGATGCCCGCAGGCGAGCTGGGTGCGATTGCCATCAAGCTGCCCCTGCCCCCCGGCACACTGCCGACCCTGTGGAATGCGGAAGAGCGGTTCAAGAAAAGCTATCTGAACACCTTCCCCGGCTATTACGAGACAGGCGATGCGGGTTACATCGACGAAGACGGCTATGTCTATATCATGGCGCGCACCGATGACGTGATCAACGTGGCGGGCCACCGCTTGTCCACCGGCGCGATGGAAGAGGTCCTGGCCTCACACCCCGACGTGGCCGAATGTGCCGTGATCGGCGTGACCGACCAACTGAAAGGCCAATTGCCGCTGGGCATGGTCTGCCTGAACGCAGGCACCGACCGCCCCGACGAGGAAATCTCTGCCGAATGCGTCAAACTGGTGCGCGAGAAAATCGGCCCGGTTGCCGCGTTCAAGCTTTGCGTCGTGGTGGATCGTCTGCCCAAGACGCGCTCGGGCAAGATCCTACGGGCCACGATGGTGTCGATTGCCGATGGCAAGGAATACAAAATGCCCGCGACCATCGACGATCCATCCATTCTGGACGAGATCAAGGACGCGCTGGCCTCGCTCGGATACTAAGTCTGACCTGACAAACAAAAAACGCCCCCGATCTCGGGGGCGTTTTTTGTTACACGAACTGCTCGCGGATCAGGCGTTCTTCCAGCCCATGTCCGGGGTCAAACAGGATACGATGCGCGATATCCCCGCAGGACCGGATCTCGACCGAGACCACGTTCGGAACACTTCGGCTGTCCGCATCGGCCATCACGGGGCGTTTGTCGGGCTGCAGAACATCAAAGCGCACCACGGCATTCTTTGGCAGAAGGGCACCACGCCAGCGCCGCGGTCGGAACGCGGCCATCGCGGTCAGCGCCAACACATCCGATCCAATCGGCAAAATCGGTCCGTGTGCGGAATAGTTGTATGCGGTCGAACCCGCAGGCGTACACAAAAGCGCGCCGTCGCAGACCAGCTCGCCCAGACGCACGCGCCCATCGACGCTGATCTGAAGTTTCGCAGCCTGTGGACCGGCACGCAGCAGGCTGACCTCATTGATCGCAAGCGCCTCGTGTACTTCGCCATCCACACATTCGGCCCGCATCGACAGCGGGTTGATGACCTCTTCTTCCGCGACGATCAGGCGATCGATCAGCCCATCAGGCACGTATTCGTTCATCAAAAAGCCAACCGTGCCGCAGTTCATGCCATAGACCGGGGCCGGAAGGTGCTGTGTATTGTGAAGCGTATGCAGCATGAAACCGTCGCCACCAAGGGCGACAATAATGTCGGCCTGATCCTCGGCAATATTCCCATAGCGCGACACCAATTCGTCAAGTGCTGCCTGCGCGATGGTCGTATCACTGGCAAGGAACGCGATTTTTCGACTCATGCTAAATGTCCCGATTGGCGGTCTTCGTTTCCGAAACAATCACATGTTTCCACAAATCACCAGATAATGCCGCGTCTTTCCGCCGCCGCGTCGCTTTCTGGTCTTTGCGACAGGTAGTGTTTCCGATAGGAAATCCACAAATCGGACCTTAATTGAAGGAAGACGCGCATGACTGCCACCCGTGACCAAGGTTTCTTTACCGAATCCCTCGCGACCCGCGACCCCGAGCTGTGGGGCTCGATCACAAATGAACTGGGTCGTCAGCGCGACGAGATCGAGTTGATTGCATCCGAGAACATCGTTTCCGCCGCCGTAATGGAAGCGCAGGGTTCGGTTCTGACCAACAAATACGCCGAAGGCTATCCCGGACGTCGTTACTATGGCGGCTGCCAGTATGTTGACGTGGCCGAGAACCTTGCCATCGACCGCGCCAAGGAACTGTTTGGCTGCGAATTTGCCAACGTTCAACCGAACTCGGGCAGTCAAGCGAACCAAGGTGTGTTCCAAGCGCTGATCAAGCCCGGCGACACCATTCTGGGGATGGACCTGTCGGCCGGTGGTCACCTGACCCACGGGGCACGTCCGAACCAGTCGGGCAAGTGGTTCAACGCCGTGCACTACGGTGTGCGCAAGCAAGACAACCTGATCGACTATGACCAGATCCAGGAACTGGCGACCGAGCACAAGCCCGCACTGATCATCGCCGGCGGTTCGGCCATCCCACGTCAGATCGACTTTGCCAAGTTCCGCGAGATTGCTGACAGCGTTGGCGCTTACCTGATGGTCGACATGGCCCACATCGCGGGCCTGATCGCGGCTGGCGAGCACCCCTCGCCCTTCCCGCACGCCCATGTGGCCACCACCACCACCCACAAGACCCTGCGCGGTCCGCGCGGTGGCATGATCGTGACCAACGACGCCGACATCGCGAAGAAGGTGAACTCGGCCATCTTCCCGGGCATCCAGGGTGGTCCGCTGATGCACGTGATCGCCGGCAAGGCTGCCGCCTTCGGTGAAGCGCTGCGCCCCGAATTTAAAGCGTACCAGAAACAGGTTCGCGCCAACGCGGTTGCCCTGGCCGATCAGCTGGTCAAAGGCGGTCTGGACATCGTCACCGGCGGCACCGACACCCACGTTCTGCTGGTGGACCTGCGCCCCAAAGGCGTGACCGGCAACATCGTGGACGCAGCCCTTGGTCGTGCCCACATCACCACCAACAAAAACGGCATTCCGTTCGACCCGGAAAAGCCCACCGTGACCTCGGGCATTCGTCTGGGTACGCCCGCTGGCACCACCCGCGGCTTTGGCGAAGCCGAGTTCCGCGAAATCGCTGATCTGATCATCGAAGTCGTTGACGGTCTGGCCGCCAATGGTCCGGACGGAAACGCCGATGTAGAAGCTGCGGTGCGCGGCAAAGTGGCCACCCTTTGCGCCCGCTTCCCACTGTATCCGAACCTGTAACTCAGGTCTCAAACAACAAAAAGCCCCGGAGAGATCCGGGGCTTTTCTTTTTTCAAGGCTGCTTACTTGTCGTCGGAAATAAACTCTTCCAGCAGTTTTTCGTGCTTTGCATCCTCAATCCGCTGAATGCGATCTTCGCTGGCGCGCGTGTCAAAACGATATTTTACAAGGTTAATCAGCGACAGCGTCAGCAGCACGATCCCCATGCCCCAATAGCCCTTCGTCGCAAGTGGAACATCCACCGATTTGTACAGTGAAAGTGCCAACAGAAGATAGGCAGCAATCACTCCACCTGCGTTCAAAACCATAATCAACCAAGTATCGTTGTGTGTCTTTTGCATTGTCTTATTCCTTCAGGTCCAAGTTCGTTACTTCGCGGCTTTCAAGCGTTCCAAAACGCTTGCGCCAGTTGCTTTTGTCCGGTCGCCGAAACCCGCATCCTCAAGCCGGTCGGCGACATTGTGATGGGCCAGGTCCTGATCAATTTCCCGCAGGATCTCGGCCTGTTCGAACGGGTCATCTTCGTTCAGCACGTTGTGGATCAGCTCTTCCGCCTCTTCCAAGGCTCCTGCCCCAGACAAGGTTGTCGCCAGCTTGTGATGTACGCCTGCCTCGACCCGTGAAGCACGCGCTGCAATCGCACCCTGTTTCAAATCTGTGATACGCCGGTTCACCGTTTCGACTGAGGCACGCAAACGGATCACCCGCGCCTCTAGCCGTTCCTGCGTTGCCAAACGTGTGGCACGTTCGTTTTCCAGTGACGCGATGGCCGTTGCGGCCTCTTGCGCCAGCTTGTCGCGCTTGGCTGCCAGCGCCTCGGTCGCGCGTGTTTCAAGATCAGTGATGCGACCGGTCAGCGTGTCGACCATCCGCTCTTCCGTGCGGGCGCGCTGGGTCAAGGCGGCCAAACTCATCTTCGCAGCTTTGAGCCCCTGATTGGCTTCTCGAATTTTCTGGTCGATCAGCTCGATCGAGTATGTCTCTCGCACCCGCTCTTCTGCGCGGGCGTTTGCCCCATCAAAAAGTGTCTTCAAAGTTCTGAACATCTGCGCCTCCAGTCTCGTGAACAACGTTCATACAATACAGATAGCAAATCATGAACATCGTTCAAGAACAATTTTGAACGATGTTCATAATTTTTTAGGAATAGCTTTAATGTCAGATACTTAGTTCGCAGAACCTGTCAGTTCGGTCAGGGTTTTCTCGATCATCAAGGCAATCATTTCCTTCGGAACACCCGAGATTCGCTGTTCCAGACCCAGCAAAACGATTCCATGGACCGACGAAAACAGCGCGCGCGTCATTAAGGCAATTTCCTCTGCACCCCGCGTAGGCCACAAATCGGCCAGCGTTTCCGAGATATTGGCGAACAGCTTGTCCAACTCGGCCTGATACCAATCGGGCACCTCGGCAACTGTCATGTGCAAATCGAACAGCGCTCGCCAGAGGTTGGTGTGTGCGGCGGCAAAATCCAGATATGTCTGCGACATCGCAATCAACACCCGCTGGGGTGATTGCCCCCCTGCCAAATGACGACTTTCAGCAATGTCCCGCCCCATCGCCAGGAAAGTTCGACCATTCACGGCCATCACCAGCGCATTCAGATCCTCAAAGACATTATAGATGGCACCTGTTGCACAGCCGACATCCTTTGCCAACTCGCGTGCTTTGATCGCGCCCGCTCCATCGCGCTTAATGCGCTCTTCTGCCGCCTCAATCAGGGCCAAACGCAATGCTTCGCGCCTTATTTCGCTTTTCCGTACCATGCATGCCCCACATTTGAACCACGTTCAGAAATAGCGGGACATCAAATCAGAGCAAGGGAAAATTCACTCAGCTGCCCAGATACCACATAAAACATGCCACCAATCCTGCCACCAAAAGCAGATTGAACGACAGGCTTGCGGTCCAGTTCAGAAAGATGTTCTTGCGGCGCCGCCACGGGTCAATTGACAGAAGATACCGCTCTATATCGGATGCAGCCAGATCCAACGCCGCCTCATCCAATTGGCGCAGCAACCGGGGATGCTCTGCCCGCGATGTTGCATCAACCAACATCTGGCCCTTCACCCGCAAATGTCGTGGCAACAAGCGCCCTGCCCGGCGCAGCTTGGCATCGAAGCTTTTGCCCCGAACATCCAACCGCTCCTCCAATAGCTGGGACAGCCGCTCTGTTCGCGCTGCAATATCCAATTCTATCCCCGATATGCCTTCCTCAACGGCGGCAAGCATAACTGCATCTCACATGGATCGAAAACCCAAAAGCGATATGCGTCAGTTCCGGGTTCAATCCGTGTGCGCATCACGGTATCAGAGCTTATGCTTACGATGCAGACATTCGGGGAAGACACCACCCGCCCGCCCATCCTGATCGTGCACGGGCTTTTCGGCTCGGGCCGGAATTGGAATGTGATTGCCAAGCGCCTGTCGGATGAACGGCGCATTGTTTCCGTTGATATGCGCAACCACGGCGACAGCCCGCAATTCGCGACGCAAAGCTATTACGACATGGCCGAGGATCTGGCGAAGGTTGTGCGCCAGATCGGCGGACAGGCCGATGTGATCGGACATTCCATGGGGGGCAAGGCGTCGATGATCCTTGCGCTTGATAACGGTGCCTTGGTGAACCGGCTTCTGGTGGCCGACATCGCTCCGGTTCCGTATGCCCATAGTCAGCAGTCGATGATCGAGGCGATGCGCAGCATTGACCTGAGCCGTGTGAACACGCGCGCAGACGCTGATCAACAGTTGGCACAGGTTCTGGATGACGTGTCGGTGCGGGCCTTCCTGCTACAATCCCTGAATGTAAAGGCGCGTCAGTGGAAGCTGAACCTGAACGTGCTGGAGGCTGAAATGGCCAAGATTGTTGGCTTCCCGGATGTCTCGGGCACGTTTACTGGGCCCACATTGTTTCTGGCGGGTGCAACCTCGGACTATGTCCTGCCTGAACATCGCCCCACAATCAAAGCGCTGTTTCCAGCCGCCAGACAGGCCAAAATCCCGGGTGCGGGCCACTGGCTGCATGCAGAGAAACCGCGCGAGTTTGAAGCAGCCGCGCGCAGTTTCTTGAATCACCCCGCCTAGCAAAACAAAACCCCGCATCAAGGCGGGGTTTTTTAGATGCGCTTACGATTGACGTGTTGTCTTAGTGCGTCCACGGACCACGGCGGTTGGTGGCAAAGTTTTCACCATAGCCGCCAGCACGGATATTCTGTTTGCGTTTATGCGGCTCTGTGACCGTCGCTTCGATCCCATGCTCTTTGGCATAGTCCAGTGCGGCGGCCTTACTTTGGAACTTCAGGCGGACTTGGCTTTGCGTGTCCGACGATCCTGTCCAGCCCATAAGTGGATCAATCTCGCGCGTCTCATCAGCGGCATATTCCAGCACCCAAACCTTGGTCTTTCCCATACCCGACGACATTGCATTGCGGGCGGGCTGATAAATACGAGCACGCATTCGGCATCTCCTTGCAGATCTGGGATGGTTATCCGTCAACCGCGCCTGCATTTCAAGGCGGAATCAAAGGCGTGCAGCAGCTGAACGTTTACGCTGCGATAATCTCGGTCAATTCGATATCCGTGAGTGCGGCGATGAGGTGAGAGCAGAGTGACTGCCGGTAACGACGAGGGAGCGAGGGGTGGGGTGGGTGTATCGTCGCCACCGGCAGTCCGTTCTGCTGCTTGCCTAATCACGCTAGCGCAGCGGTTGCACGACCACAAGCGCTAAATACACTTCGAATTGAAAAAATTCACACGCAAAGTGCATTTTTTATTCTTTTTTTACAGATGCTTAGCTGGCTCTCTTGCAAATCAAGAACCACGAGATGATTGAAGATTACATCATCTTATGATTGCTAGGAATTGTAACATCCAAGCAATCTTTTAGCTTTGTGCCACCATACTCTTCCAATTTAGTTAACACGGCAATTCACCAAAAATGGGGAGATACGCGAGGTTTCATAGCATCGCCCACTTGAAGAAGAACAAAAAGTGACCATTCTGGAAGGAACGGAGAGATTCGCATGACCCATGACGCACAGCCCCACAGCCCCCTGACGAACCCAACCATGGCCCCGATTGCCCGCCCCAAGTTGGAAGGCGGCAAGCGGTTTGTCATGCATACACCTTTCCAACCAGCGGGGGATCAGCCCACGGCGATTGCCGAATTGAAAAGCGGCATTGAAAATGGCGAGCGCGATCAGGTGCTTTTGGGGGCGACCGGCACAGGCAAAACCTTCACGATGGCCAAGATCATCGAGGAAACCCAGCGCCCTGCGATCATCCTAGCGCCCAACAAAACCCTCGCCGCCCAGCTTTATGGCGAGATGAAGGGCTTCTTCCCTGACAACGCGGTCGAGTATTTCGTCAGCTACTACGACTATTATCAGCCCGAAGCCTATGTCGCGCGATCGGACACCTTCATCGAGAAGGAAAGCCAGATCAACGAACAAATCGACCGGATGCGCCACTCGGCCACGCGGGCGCTTCTGGAACGTGATGACGTGATCATCGTGGCGTCGGTCAGCTGCATCTACGGCATCGGCTCGCCCGAGACCTATACCGCTATGACCCAAGACATCACGGTGGGCGAGGAATACGACCAACGCGCCATGATGCGCGATCTGGTCGCCCAGCAATACAAACGCAACGACAACGCGTTTCAGCGCGGATCGTTCCGCGTTCGCGGCGATAGCCTTGAGGTCTGGCCCAGCCACCTTGAAGATCGCGGTTGGCGCTTTTCCTTCTTCGGGGAAGAGCTGGAAAACATCACCGAATTTGACACGCTGACCGGGGCCAAGACCGATACGCTGGACAAGGTGCGCATCTATGCGAATTCACACTATGTGACGCCGACGCCCACGCTGAAGCAGGCCATCCAAAGCATCAAACAAGAACTTGCGCTGCGCCTGAAGCAGTTCGAAGACGAAGGCAAACTACTGGAAGCCCAGCGCATCGAACAGCGCACTAAGTTCGACCTTGAGATGCTCGAGGCCGCCGGGTTCTGCAACGGGATCGAGAACTATTCGCGCTATCTGACGGGCCGCGCGCCGGGCGAACCGCCCCCCACCCTGTTTGAATACATCCCCGACAACGCGATTGTCTTTGCCGACGAAAGCCACGTGTCCGTGCCGCAAATCGGCGGCATGTATCGCGGTGACTACCGGCGTAAATTCACTCTGGCCGAACATGGGTTCCGTCTGCCGTCCTGCATGGACAACCGCCCCCTGAAGTTCGAGGAATGGGACGCCATGCGCCCGCAATCCGTCTTCGTGTCCGCAACACCCTCGAATTGGGAGCTGGAGCAGACCGGTGGCGTCTTCGCTGAACAGGTCATTCGCCCCACGGGCCTTCTGGACCCCGAGGTCGAAATCCGCCCCGTTGAAATGCAGGTCGACGATCTGCTGGATGAGGTGCGCAAGGTGTCGGCCAACGACATGCGCACGCTGGTCACCACGCTGACCAAACGCATGGCCGAAGACCTGACCGAATACCTGCACGAACAGGGCATCCGCGTGCGCTATATGCACTCGGATATCGACACGATCGAACGGATCGAAATCCTGCGCGACCTGCGTCTGGGCGCGTTCGATGTGCTGGTCGGCATCAACCTCTTGCGCGAAGGCTTGGACATCCCCGAATGCGGGCTGGTCGCCATTCTAGACGCGGATAAAGAGGGATTCTTGCGCTCTGAAACCTCGCTGGTGCAAACCATCGGCCGTGCCGCCCGAAACGCCGATGGCCGCGTCATCATGTATGCCGACCGCATCACAGGATCGATGGAGCGCGCCCTGAAGGAAACCGAACGTCGGCGCGAGAAACAACATGCCTATAACGTTGAACATGGCATCACGCCCGAGACGGTGAAGAAGAATGTCGAGGACGTGCTGGCCGGGCTTTACGACGGCGACACCGACATGTCCCGCGTCACCGCCACCATCGACAAACCCATGGTCGGCGACAATCTTCTGACCCATCTGGAGGGCCTGAAAGCCCAGATGCGCAAAGCGGCCGAGAACCTCGAATTCGAAGAAGCCGCCCGCCTGCGGGATGAGGTGCATCGCCTGGAGGCCGTAGAGCTGGCCGTGGCGGATGACCCCCTTGCGCGGCAGTCTGCGATTGAGGCGGCTGGCGAGGCTGCGCAGAAGGCCAAGGGGCGCTCAACGGCAGGGAAGCCGGGGCAACGGGCTGGGCGTGGGAAGAAGAGATAAAGTAACTTTAGTTTCGAACAAGGAACCAAGCTTTGGAAATTTTGATTTTTGTTCTGCTTCTTGTTGTCGCTTTCGCAGGCCTCGATACGCTTCACCCTAGAGCTTCAGAAGCATTGTCCAAAGTCTTGCGCGCCGAAGGCATCTCCTCCACTCGAACCGGGGACCCCATCGACGGAATAATCGGTAAAAGCGCGTTCATTATCTCGCTACTTTTCAGCAATAGAACTGGCATCTCGATTAGAGCATGCATGGTTTTTGTACTACTTGTCACAATCCTGTCCGTCCGTCTGTCCGTCTCCGCAGGAAACGTAGAATTTCGCAGCCTGGGCGAAATTCTACGTCACTACACATGGTCGAATACTCTTAGTACAGCGCTCATCTTCCTATTCGCCACCATAAACTGTTGGTTCAGCGTTTTCATAATGACTGCCGTTCATTTCATTTGGCGGACCCGGAACATAGCAGGGATTTGGCGCGTGATAATCGAGTTTCTCATATCGAGTTCTCCAAACGTGACCATTATGATGGTCTCGCTGGCATTTTCTGGGTATATGGGTATTGATATCAACAGCGGCCTTAGTGGCGGGTTTCAGATTGCCCGAAGCAGCATAGAAAATAACTCACTGCAATTTGTACACATTATTCTTTTCATCGCGAGTGGCGCGCTCGTCGGGCTGTCCGTTCCTGTTGCAACAACATCAGTACATATACTGGGAATATGTTTAGTGATTGGGGCAAGAACAGCGGTAAAAATACTACAGCCAGTATTCGTGCTCGGCCATAAATTAGAACTCAGCGTTTATCGTTTTCCTTTCACGTTTCTAGCAATGCTCGCCTCAGCTAGTGTCGCGCTCCTTGATTTGGTCTGGGGCTAGCCAGCGCCGCAATCAACTAACAGCATCAAAACATGGCCGGAAACACCACCCCTCACGCAAGCCCAAACCACCCCGAGCGGCACCTCAACCGGCCTCTCGCCTGTCGCCCGGAAAATCGCCTCGGCCAGAGCAGGCGCTGCGGGCGGAACGGGCAACGCCCTCACCAACGGATTGTATGTTTATGATCCCAGCTGTGGAAAGTACCTATGCGCGAAGCGCCAAAAAACTAGGCTCACAGCGTGAGCCACCAGATACCATGAGGGCGCGCCGCAGCGCGCCCACTTTGTAAAATCAGATCTTAGCTTACGCTGGCCATACGCAAACCTGCGCGCGATGCGGTGGGCAGGTCCTTTAGCATCGCAGCGATCGACGACCGCATGGTGGTATATAGCTCCAGCGCGTCTTCGATGTCGTCAAGATCCTTGCCGCCGTCCACCGACGGGTCCGTCTCTTGCGCGGCGATTTCCTTTAATCGCAGGGTCACGGTTTCGTTGCCGATCTCTTTGCCCTTCATCTCTTTCAGATAGGCCTCCAACGACGGAGCAGCCGGGCGTTTCGCGCCTTTCGCGATCGCATCCCAATAGACACCCAGAACAATCGCATGGGCGCGATGCAGGTGGAACGCGGCAGCCGTCGGCATATCAAACGCAATGCAGCGCATCGCCTGATCCAGATCTGTCACCGCATCCGGAGCCTTGCCGGTCACGGAAGCCGGAAATGCCAGATGGCCGCGCTCGATCAGGATAGACGTGTCAAAGGCAGATTTCTGGTCGACGATGAAAATCTCGGCCTCGGACAGAGTGGCTTCCAGCTCGGCCTGGAACGCCATATAGCAATCGCGGACATCGACAACCAGTTCGGGCGTAGGTGGGGTCGCCCCCGCACCGTCACGCATGCAGAATTGAAGCAGTTTCTGCATGCGGCTGTATAGCTCTACCGACACAGCTTCGAGGTTCGGAAGTTGCTCGACACTGCTGGCAACGAACTCCTCGACGCCCTTCATGGCGTCCTGCACAATCGCACGCACTTCGTCGCATGTTTGCGGCTGACCGCCTGCGTCCTGACCGGTTTGCAACTTCAAGATATCGGCGGTGCTTTGCCCCAGAGCGTACAGATATCCAACTTTGATCTTATTCATGTGAGCAATCCTCTCTTCGTCCGGCGCAGAACAATACGATGAATTCATTTCGTCAATGAAATCAAATAGCGTGTGCAATGGCGGCGTTCACTTTACACTAAAGTGATACACTTTAGACGCACCTGCATGCGGCCACACACAACCATAGGATCAATCAGCGGTGTGGAATGCCACCCTCCATCGAGCAAGAATCACCACAAAGCACGCCTCCATTTCTGAAGGCGCACCATCATGTCGGCCATGCTAAAGCTTGGAATCCAGCTGACTGCGATCATGCGAAGTCGAAGGACTCTCCGAACGGCATCTGGGTTGGGCGCTCTCCGGTCGCCCGGAAAATCGCCTCGGCCAGCGCAGGTGCGGCTGGCGGGACCGGGGGTTCGCCGACGCCGGTCACATAGTCCCGGTTCTCCATCCCGCGCACGAAAATCTCAGGCGCTTGGTTGTTGCGCAGGCCTTCGAAGTCAAAGAAGTTCTCTTGCTCGGCCATGCCATCGGCATAGGTGATCTGGCTGTTGATCGCGTGGCCCAGCCCCCAGATCACGCCGCCTGCGACGAGGTTCTCAAAATTCACGGGGTCCACGACTTTGCCCACTTCGGCAGCGACCCAGACTTTGTCCAGCTTGATGCCGTCCTCGCCATTGGTGATCTCGATGATCTGCGCGCAGGGGGTACCGAAGGATAGGCAGAAGGCCACGCCGCGGGCTTTGTTTGCGGCCAGATCTCCGCCCCAGCCCGACATCTCGGCCACGGCTTCCAAGGTCTTGCGCGAGGGGTCATCCGTCATCAGGCGCAGGCGTTCCTCGACCGGGTCCGCGCCGGCCTCGTGGATCAGCGCATTCAGGAAGTTTTCGTGGAAGAACCCGTTCTGCGACGCGCCAACAGAGCGCCACGAGCTGACCGGCCCAAGCTGCGGCGCGCGGTATCCTGTCACGCGATAATTCGGGATCGCATAGGGTTGATCCCATAAGGCCTGCGTGATTGTGGTGTCGGGACCGGGAACCGGAAAGCCCTGCCGTTCCACCATCTGACTGTCCATGACCGAGGGTGAGGCGACCTTGATCTCCATCGCGGTCACTTTGCCGTCAGCCACAGCCCCCCGCCCGCGCATCATCGCGATTGGCCGGGTGAAGTCCTGAAGCGTATCTTCCTCGCGCTTATAGGTCAGTTTGACCGGCGTGCCCTTCATCGCCATCGCAAGTTCGGTCGCGCGTTTCACCACCTCGTCTTCCAGACGATGTCCGAAACTGCCGCCCATCATCAGGATGTGCACATGCACGTCATCGGCGTCCATGCCGGTCATCTTGGCGACACTGGCTTGCGTCATGCGCGGGATTTGGTTGCCGGTCCAGACATCGACGCGGCTGTCCGTCACCAGCACGGTGGCGTTCATCGGTTCCAGCGGTGCGTGGGCCAGATAGGGTGCGCGGTATTCGACCTCGACCGTGGCGTCTGCCCCGTCTAGATCGCCGTCATCGCGCGGGGTTGCATCCGCGTCGCCAGTGTCGATTGTGTCTGCCAGCACCTGCCAGTGTTGATCTTGTTCCGCCGGATAGGGGGCACTGTCCCATTCCACTTCAATCGCGTCTACCGCCTGAAACGCACGCCACGTGTTGTCGGCAATCACGCCCACACCGCCGGTGACAGGGATCACCTTTTGCACGCCGCGCATGGTTTCAACCTCGGACGCGTCGAACGAGATCATCTCGCCGCCCTTGCGGGGGTTCACGCGGACGGCAGCATGCACCATGCCATCCATCCGCATGTCGATGCCATAGCTTTGCGTGCCAGTGGATTTCGCCACCATATCCACGCGTTGCATGGGCTTTCCGACCAGACGCCATTGGGTCGAAGGGCGCAGGGTCACATCTGTCACCGGTGCGATCTCGGCAGCCTTCGCAGCCAGCGCCTGATACGGGATCCGTTTGCCGTCTGGCAGCACCACCGCGCCGCGTTCAGTCTTCAGCTGCGTGACCGCCAAGCCAGACATATCGGCCGCGGCGGCCTTCAGTGTCTCGCGAGCGACGGCGCCCGCGGCGCGAAGCTTTTCGAACCCGTCAGGCACAGTGGTCGAGCCGCCGGTGATCTGCATCCCCATCAGTTTGACGACTGCCCCCATAAAGCCGCGCATCCCCTCGGCGACCGCGCCACGATCTGTCGATGGGAAGGGAACGCCCTCGCCCGCGATGGCAGTGTTCCAATAGGCGGCTGAAGGTGGGCCGGGATCGACGTTGATCTGGTCAAGCTCGATGTCCAGTTCTTCGGCGATCAGCGCCGCCTGAACCGAATACGCCCCTTGCCCTTTGTCAGCACGTGGCGTGATCAGTGTGACGCCATCGGCATTGATCAACACATAAGGCGTCAGCGCAGCTTCGCCCTGCGCCAGATCATCATCCAGCGGATTATCCACGGGCTGTTTGTATTTGTAATAGCCAAAGGCGACCCCGCCCAGAATGGCGGCCGAGCCGACAAGAAAGGTGCGGCGGGCGATGGTTCCGATACGTCCCATGATCAGCCCTCCTGCAGCGATTGCGCGGCGGTTTTCACAGCTGCACGAATACGGGGATAAGTGCCACAACGACACAGATTGCCAGACATTGCATCGTCAATGTCTTCGTCCGTCGGGGCCGTGTTGTTCGCCAGTAAATCAGCGGCCTGCATCATCTGCCCACCCTGACAATAGCCGCATTGCGCGACTTGATGCTTCAACCACGCCGCCTGAACCGCGTGCATCTCGCTGGGGTTACCCAGACCTTCGATTGTTGTGACAGGCCCGTCAATGTCCCCAACCAACGTCTGACACGACCGCACAGCAACCCCGTCCACATGCACCGTGCAGGCCCCGCAGGCAGCAACACCACAGCCATATTTAGGCCCGTCCAGCTTCAACTCGTCCCTAAGTACCCACAAAAGTGGCATGTCATCTTCGACATCCACATCGTGCATGACACCGTTCACAGAAAGCTTCATCGCGTTGATCCTTTGGCTAGTGGGGTTACACATCGCGTCAACTTGAGCGGTCACTTAATGACCCTCGGTCATTTACATTGTTCATAGAAGAATCGTTAACGCAACCCCCAAATATCAGGCGCGACTAGATGACGAACCGGTAATTGCGATGGTCTCGAACCAGGCAACTGGCGAGAAAACTGAGGTGTTCGTGACCAGCCTCCCCGCGCGCGCCTCGCTCATGAGGAGAGTCTGCAGGTCGGATTTTCCTACTCCTCGATTTCGGCTTGGGTAAGCTTGGTGGGCGCAGGGTCCTCAAATTGTTCAAGCGTCCGACACGTTCCTGCGGACGCCTGATTTCCGAACGATGAGTGCAGTCTGGCATTGTTGTGTTCCTAGCGTCAAAACGCCTGCTTTCTGCATGCATTATCTAGGCTTCAAACATCTCTTGGTTCAGCGGTTCAGCGCGCAGGATGCCGTTGAATAGCGTGATGAACGCATTCTGCTGCAGATTGCCCAGGTCGATGTTCAGATTGGATTAGCCATCTTGATCAAGTGTTGGGTGATTGGCTTTCCAGTTGGCTTTGGGCTGACTTTTTCTGTTGAGCCTGCTAAGTGCATGCCTTTGCAACAAAGGTTTGAACAATGACACTTTCAAGAACCATAGCCGAGGAGCTTGTTCGTTCGATCCACAAATTTTCAGACAGGTGCGCATTGTCGGATACGCAGCGCCAAATCAGTTACGCAAGGCTTGGCCAGTATGTTTCTGATTTGAATCTGCGCCTTCATGGCCATCAGGTGATCGGAATCTTCGGAGCGCCTGGCCTGGCAATGTCAGCCAGCGCTGTAGCCTGCGTCATACATGGTCGCCCGTTCGTGCATCTCGACCCGGCGATGCCGCAGATGGTGCTGCACAACATCCTGTCTGAGCTCAAGGTCAGCCTGGTGATCACCTGTGAGGGCCTGGAAACCGGCCAACTGCCACGTGACTGTATAACGATTGAAGCGAAAGCGCTTTTGGCTGAGGCGCCGGCCGCACATGCTCCAATTTTCACCGAACCTGTTTTGCCCACCGACCCGATTTACCTCGTAGCGACCTCTGGCACCACCGGACGCCCGAAATGTATCCCAGTGTCGCAGGACGCGGCCTTCTTGTCTTATGAATGGCGCGACACCTATACTCCATATACACCTGACACCCGCGTTGGCATTTATGTCTTTGCCATCTGGGAAATGCTCCGCCCCCTTCGCAAGGGAGCAAGCCTGTGGTTTCCGGACGCAGGAACTCTGTTTGCCCCGGCCAATCTGGCGGATTTCCTGATCCAGAACAGCGTCGACGAAATGCTGTTCACACCCTCGTTCTATGGCACCTTCCTGAACGCATTGCCTGCGGACAAAGCCACTGAACTGCCTTTGTCCCGCGTCATCTTAAATGGAGAGGTCGTCAACGACGATCTGATTGCGGCGTCTCTGCGTAAACTGCCAAACGCTGCGTTGTGGAACCTCTATAGTATTTGTGAAACGCATGACATCTGCATATCACAATTAACCAGTCCAACCGGCGACGCACCTGCGTCAGTAGGCATCCCCATGCAACATCTGCGTGCTGTCATTCTGGACGAGTCCGAAATCCCCTGCCCTATTGGCACCTCTGGTCAGCTTTACTTCGAAGGGCCGCGGATGCTTGGCCAAGGCTATGTAAACCGCCCGGAAGAGACCCGGCTTCGATTTCGGGAAATGACGATAGAGGGCCGTGAAGTCCGGCTTTACGATACGGGGGATCAAGCAAAGCAAACCGAAGATGGTACGCTTTATATCGAGGGCCGCATTGCGCATATGCTCAAGCTACGGGGTTTCTCGATCCAAACACGCGAACTTACTGACACAATGCGAGAGCGGTTGGGATTTTCGAGCGCGGCACCTTGGGTGGCAGAAGTTGGTGAGCGGGGGCAAAGCCTGATCTTCTACTTTGCCGCAGATACCGCGCAAGCTGCCCGCAACGCAACCAAGTGGGGGCTTGAGTTTGGCATCAACCGCATTCCCGCAACGCTGGCTGCAGAGCTGCGTGAGGCGCTGCCGCATTATTGTATCCCATCCTATCTTGTGCAGATGGACGCGCTTCCTCTTCATCCGGTTTCTGGCAAGGCTGATGTGCGTGCCCTGCCGCAAATCACGGACACCTTGCGTGGGGGTCATTCTGAGGACGCTGTGATCCTTGCCGCTGCACGTGCACTGGCCTGTGCACCTGCCGATATCGACCCCGCATTGAGTTTCCACGCCCAGGGCGGCGACTCGCTGATGTGTGTAAACCTGATGTTGGATCTTGAGAACACCTATGGCTTGCCGATTGATTTCGATCTGGCAATGAATGTCCCCCTGCACCGGATTGACCAATTACTGACACAAGAAGCTGACGCGGCCTCGCCTGTCGAGAACTTCGATCGACCCGGCATTCTATTGACCGGTGCCACCGGTTTTTTGGGAGGACACGTGCTGGCGCAAGCGGCGCGTGGTTTGCCTGAGGACGAAATCGTCTATTGCCTTGTGCGCGATAAAAACCGGAGCGCCCGGGATCGGCTCGACCAAGTAGCCAAAACCTTTGGTGTGGCTCACAGCCGCTATGTAATTGTACATGGCACGTTGGATGCGCCCTATTTCGGACTGGCACGCGAGAGTTATTCTGAGCTCGGGCAAGCGGTTACAAAAGTTGTGCATTGCGCCGCGATGGTGAACCTCGCAATCGGGCGGCAAGAAATGTTGGATTGGTCCGCACGCGGAATGACCACAGTGCTAGAGTTTTGTCGCGACGCTCAGGCAGATCTGCGGTTCACGTCTTCAACGGCGGTGTTCCCAGATCGCGGCGGGCCTTGGCCTGAGGGCTTAACACCCGTTTGGGAGGGGTGCACAGGCTATGGGGCGGCCAAGATTGCCGCCGAGGACACCATCCGCGCGTCTGGTATTTCATCGGCGATTGTGCGCTTGCCGTCGCTTTATGATCTGAACACAGCGAACCAAAGGGACATCTACGAGATCATCTTAGCTGCGTCGTTCAACGCGGCGCATATGCCGAAGGGGCTGGCTTTTCCAATGGTCGACGTTACCGCCGCTGCGGCGTTCCTGCTTGGCGACATAGCAACCTCAGAAGCGCCGATTTACAATCTACTTCCTGACCAACGCATCACGCCCCAAAGCCCGCACACTCTGGAAACGGGTGATTGGCTCGACGCTGTGGAACTGGACGCAGGAATTAAGAAAGTTATCTCCGAATTCCCGGACACAATGTGTGCTGATGCGCGGTTTGAAAATGCCGCCGCCCGCGCCGCCTGGAAGCGGATCAGCGATAAACCATTCGAAAGCATCAGCGACTCCGAGACCCTGCTCACGCTCCGTCAGAAAGCCTACCAGGGCGAACCTGCGTTGACCTCGAAATCCGACATCGTCAAAGCGCGCGCCGCGTCACTGGCCAAATAAGCGGCAAGCTCGGCGACTTCTTCTGGTTGCACCAATTGGTTTTGCGGGTTGGATTTGGCATATTCCGCACGCACCTCTTCAAGGCTTTGGCCGGTTGAGGCAACATCAGCGTCGATGAACTTGCGCAGCATCTCGGTCTCAACCCAGGTTGGGCTGATCGACACACAGGTCACGCCATGTTCAGCGCCCTCGAGGCTGACACTGCGTCCCAGCCCCAAAAGGCCAGCTTTTGAGGCGCAATAGGCCGCGTTGTTCGCCATGCCTGTATGAGCTGCCATGGAGGCGAGGTTGATGATCCTACCCCAGCCCGCAGATGTCATATACGGCATCACCGCACGGATCATACGAAAGGTTCCGCTGAGATTGATGTCGATTTGATCGTCCCAAACATCATTTGGGTGATCAATTATTGCGGCCTCGTCATAGACCCCCGCAGCGTTGACCAAAATGTCCACGCCCCCTTGCTTTGAAACGACGTCAGCAACGAAGTTGTCCACGCTGTCGGGCAATTGCACGTCTAACTCCGCGGCGGTGATACCCGCGGACCTCGTGCCGAGTTTCTCAGCAACATAGGCTGTATCCGCCGCACGGCGTGCACCGACAAACACCGATGTTCCGTCGCTCGCGAGCCTGCGTGCGATTGCCAACCCCATGCCCGACAGTCCGCCCGTTACGATTGCGGTCTTGGATTTCAATGACATTCTGTTCCACTTTTTTACCGGTCTGCTCTTGCAACACCTTAAGCTAGAAAGATGCAGGACTTACACCGCAATTCGACCCGTTGTGGGTGAAGTGGGCAGAATAAGTCACCTCGTTAGGTGTTTGACCAACCTTTCAAGCCCCACAAATCGAATCTGCTCACATCCTATCGTTTCTTCCGTTCCGTATTCCTCGTGGAAAGAGCCTTGTGGACACCGGCAAGGATTGTGCATCCGATCCCGCAACCGGTTTTTGATCAAAAGTCCAGGGACATCCGCCAGATTCGAGCAGGGTTTTAAGTCAGCCGCGAAGGCGCCCTTTTCGATTCGCGCTCTAGACTGGGCGGCCCGCCCAAATTTGGGGGGCCGAACCAATCCGGAAAATGTACTTCATTTTCCCCTACATGAAGAGCATTGGGTGTCATTCGAAAACAGCCAATTACTATATCGAGTTACGTCTTTAGCCTCCACTAACCGAGAGATGCGCAACTTGTGAGGCCGCCATCCACAACAATTTCCTGTCCGACGACAAAAGAGCTTCGCTTTGATGCTAAGTACAGTACTGCATCTACTTGATCAGATACTTCGCCCATGCGATTTGCTGGAGTGGCTGCGGATACAAAAGCCCTCGTTTGTTCGATTGCCTCGCCCGTAAGCCCCAACTTGTTGAAGATTGGAGTGGCAGTCGGACCCGGACTGATAGCGTTCACGCGGATACCTCTCGGCGCAAGCTCCGTCGATAAAGTTGAAACAAGCGACTTTACCGCTGCTTTGCTCGCCGCATATGCAACTGAATTTGGTTCGCCCATTTGATTGGCGACTGAAGTAGTCAAAATAATGCTAGCTCCGTCATTTAGATGCGGTAATGCAGCAGCAATCGTATTCACCGTGCCATGAAAATTGACGTCCATAACTTGCTTGAAATTTGCGGGGTCATGGCCTTCAAAGGGCGTAAACGCGGCGATGCCAGCATTTGCAAATAAGACATCAAACTGACCATTATGATGGGCTGCATCAGCCATGAAAACCTCAAGAGCCGAGCGATCGGTGACATCGCAGCTCCGACCAAAAACCTCCAGCTCCGCAACGCTTTGCGCAAGAGTCGCCTGATCACGACCTAGAATTGCGACCTTAGCGCCATCGGCTCGGAATGATTTAGCGGCGGCACGGCCGATGCCTGAATTTCCGCCAGTTACAACAATGGATTGGTTCTCAAAGCACATGGTTCTGTTCCGTTCTTTGGTTGATTTTGAGGATGACTACTAAGCGCAGCGCAATAATTGAAATTCATAGACATGATCTGTACATTCACACCATGAATGACAAACGCCGATTACGTAGCCTTGACCTCAATCTTCTGGTGGTCTTTGAAGCCGTTTATCGCGAACGGCATGTGACGCGTGCTGCGGAAAAGCTGGGCATGTCCCAACCTGCAATGTCAAACGCCTTGCAACGCCTAAGATCCACCCTAGGCGATGAGCTGCTAGTTAAATCACCCGCGGGAATGGAGCCGACAGAGCGTGCAGTCGAGCTAGCGGTGCCCATTCAAGGAATCCTTGCAGAGCTAGAAGATCTGCTCGCCAATCGGAGATTCGATCCTGCGACTGCGAAGGGTACCATAACGATAGCTGCAGTTGACTATTTCAACGTCATTCTGTTGCCGCCACTGATGCAAGTTCTCTCGGATCAAGCACCCGGCGTCTCTTTGCGCATCACCCCGACCAATGGCCGATCCTACGAGCTTCTTGACGTGAGCGAAGCAGATCTTGCGTTGGCAAGCTTTGGCGACGTGCCAGTTCGCTTCCAAAAGGATGTCCTGCGAAATGAGGGATATGCCTGCGTTTTGCGTCGCGACCACCCCGCACTTCTGTCGAACGGATTAACGCCAAAACGGTATGCCGAACTACGCCACATCCTTCACAGCCCTGGGAAAGACACACGTGGGAGCACCGATCAGGCGCTTGCGGTCCTCGGCAAGCAACGCCATGTTGCCCTCACGGTAAGCAGTTTCATCCACGCCGAAAGCATCCTAACTGTGACTGATATGATTTTGACAGCACCTCGAAGTGTTGCGGCAAGGCTTGCAGAAAACCCGGCTCTCACGACCATACCTTGCCCGGTTGCGGTTGATGCAAATGTCCAGCAGTTAGAGATGCTTTCTCATACAAGGCTTGGGAAAAGACCCCTGGTCGCCTGGGTGAGGCAGGTCCTTTTGGAGATAGCTGCTGTTGATCCGCAATAGGTGACGTTGAAACTCTCAAAGAACGCATAAAGCGGGATTGAGGAAGGCGTTCCCGATCAGAGTTGCGAGATAAACGCAGACCCTCGCGCGCGCAAAGTCGGTTTTTGAGCTCTTCGCGTTCATCAGATACGAAGCAGCATTGCACTAAGGAAGCTGGAGTAAATCTGGGTGGCAATCGAAGAGAAATGAAAAGCAACAATGAATGCAGATAGATCAACAAAAACAGCCCCATAAGGGGTTAAATGAGTACCAACAGAATTGAATGAAGATGGCGGGTGGCGGAGACGAAGGGATTCGAACCCTCGAGACGGTTTCCCGCCTACTCCCTTAGCAGGGGAGCGCCTTCGACCACTCGGCCACGTCTCCGTCGACCCGTTTAGCTTTGTCGCCCGGCAGGGGCAAGGGTCAAATAGCACTTTTAAGTCGGATTTCCGATTTGGATCTGTTTCAGCAAAACTGCCCAGCGCTTGACCCGCCGCCTATTGAAGGCTTTCCTAGGGGGAACGCCCACCACGAGCAGGGCTAATTTTCTTATCTGGTAAATGATTGCGAGGGCACAATGACCGCTGAATTCATGCTGATTACGTTTACCCTGTTTCTGGCAGGGGTGATTGCCGTTCCCATCGCCTCGCGTTTTGGGTTGGGGTCGGTGCTTGGCTATCTTGTGGCAGGCATAGCGATTAGCCCAATTTTACATTGGGCGGGTGCGGATGTGATTGCGCTTCAGCATTTTGCGGAATTTGGCGTGGTGATGATGCTGTTCATTGTCGGGCTTGAGATGAATCCCAAATCATTGTGGGAGATGCGCAGTCGAATCTTTGTGCTGGGCGGACTGCAGATTGGCATCACGACCGGTGCGGTTCTGGCCATCTCGCTGGCTTTTGGGCTGCCGATGACCGTCGGGCTGGCAATCGGTTTGGTGCTGGCGCTGTCTTCGACCGCGATCGTGAACCAGACTTTGCGCGAAAAGGGGCTTCTGCGTTCAGATGGTGGGCAGGCCAGTTTCTCGGTCTTGCTGATGCAAGATATTGCGGTGATTCCAATGCTGGCGCTGATCCCGTTGTTGGCGATGCCTGAACTGGGGGACGCATTATCGCACGCTGCGGATCATGGCGATGGTCATGGCGGTGGGCTGAACCTTAGCCTCGTCGACGGATTGAACGGCTGGCAAACGGCGCTGGTCACATTAGCCGCGATTGCCGGGGTGATCTTCATCGGAACCTATCTGACCACACCCATCTTCCGATTCGTCGCCAAGGCGCGCCTGCGCGAGCTGTTCGTCACCACGGCACTGATGATGGTTCTTGGCATTGCGCTGTTGATGACGATGGTGGGCCTGTCCCCCGCGCTTGGTACGTTCCTGGCGGGCGTCGTTATGGCGGGCAGCGAATACCGGCACGAGTTGGAAAGCGATATCGACCCGTTCAAGGGCATCTTCCTTGGCGTATTCTTCATCACCGTGGGTGCCGGGATTAACTTCGGGCTTCTGGGCAGCAATTTCGCGCTGATCATTGGACTAACCCTTGGCCTGATTGCGCTGAAGGCCGGCGTGTTGATGGTGCTTGGGCGAGCATTCAAACTGCAAGGGGGCGACAAGTGGCTGTTTGCCCTTGGACTGGCGCAGGCCGGTGAATTCGGGTTCGTGCTTTTGTCCTTCACCGTGGCAAACGCGGTGATACCGCAGGACATCGCAGACCTTCTGCTTCTGGTCGTCGCGCTGTCGATGCTGCTGACCCCTGCCCTGTTCATCCTCTATGATCGTGTAATTGCCCCAAGATACAGCAACCAAGACGAACGCGAAGCGGACGAGATCGAAGGCGAAGCGCCCATCATCATTGCGGGCCACGGCCGCTTTGGCGGTATCGTGAACCGCACGCTACGTGGGGCAGGCTATGACACGACCGTTTTGGACTATTCGTCCGAGCAGCTGGAAATGCTGCGCCGCTTCCACATCAGTGTCCATTTCGGGGACGCCACCCGCCCCGATCTGCTGCACGCTGCTGGCATTGACGAGGCAAAAGTCCTGGTCATCGCCATTGATGACAAAGAGGCAATCACAGAACTGGTCCGATATATGGTCGAACATCACCCGCATGTGCATCTGGTTGCCCGCGCCATCGACCGCAATCACGTCTATGACCTTTGGTCTGTTGGGTGTCGCGACATCATTCGCGAGACCTATGACAGCTCGATCCGGGCCAGCCGCTCGGTCTTTGAAGCGCTTGGCCATACGCGCCCACAGGCAGAAAAGCTGTTGGCCGAGTTTGAAGCTGCCGACCGTGAAGTCATGCTGGATCTGGCTGGGCTTTACGACATCAACATCCCACCATTTGAAAACGAGCCCTACATGGCGCGCGTCGACGAGATGATGGAGGAATGGGAAGAACAGCTGCGTGGTCGGATGCAAGACATCAAGGCAGACAAGCCCACGGAATCACCCGCAGAATAACGCGGTGTGTATCGTTGTTCAGATATGATTCTGGGGATGGTGCGGTCGGCGGGAGACAGCACACCGCACCTCAAGTATCTGATTTCATTTTCATATTCCCTGCCCGCGATACTCCTTTTGTAGCGTGACGTTGTAGCGCTTCGCAATAGAAAATGACCGCTCAACCTAATTGTTGGTGGACCAAGCTTGGATCGCTTTGTTGGGTGCGCAGGAGAGGAACCGGGGCTGACAAACATTTCAAACCTAGCGGAAAGCGCGTCAGATGACCGCTGCACGCGGCCATTCACCCAGCTTCATTTACCAATCGCAATGGAAGCGACAATCAACGAACCAAAGGAAACAATTGCCGCCACGACGGCGAGGAATTCCATTCGCCGCTGCGCTGCTATGTTCTCTTTGGTCCCGATCGCCGAACTCATTTGATTCAAAAACTCTCGAGTGCCTCGGTCGTCTTCGAGAAGCTTCCGTGAAAGGCGCTCTGTAAATGATCTTAAACCATCCGCGCTCTCTAGTTTTTTATCGGCACCGAACCCAGAGTGATAGCTAAAACCACTTGCGTTTATGCGGAAAGACACCTCATCTTTCGCCAACGCCAACGCCTCTTGAGCTACAGCGGGTATGCCTACGAACCGCCTGAAGAAGCTACTGATTCTGTCAACATCCTGAGTTGACCGCCGCGCCTTTGAAACCGTCGCAAAAGACTGGCGTGTCTCTTTCAGGTCCCTCAACAGCTCACTGAGATAGGCAGTGAACGCATAGTGCGGGATAATTCCTTCCAACTCATTCAAGGCAGTCATCGCCTTCCTGTTAAGTGAGATTTCCACCACCTCTTCATTGGGTTCACTCGACGCCTCCCAGCGTTGAGCGACAGTAATATGATTCGGCAAAGTTTCTTGATACCCATTACGCATGGCATAACCCAAAGAGGGATTTTCGTTGTTCAGCCAAAAATCTGAGCTTCGTCCAATCCCCACGAACCGAGACCAGTGCCTCCAACCTCGTTTTATTTCAGTGTCATGCTCAAATGGAGTAAACCCATCGAGAGACAAGAACTCCGCTGTAGGAAACCGTGTATCTTCGCAATGCTTCGTGAAAAACCCGGGGAAGTTTTTTGCAAACCAAGCAATGCCTAGGTTGCGGTATTTTTCTCTGACTAGTCCGACTCGTGTCTCTTTCTCAACTTCTACGCCCTGCACAGCGTATCCGCCTGTTCTACGATTGGGGGAGTAACGAGTTTCTGCAGGTCGATTGATTTCATGTAGGTAATCTCGTGAGGCTTCATCTGATAGCATAAACGCAACTGTCATGCACGTAACAGAAGGAGTGAGCTGTGTAAGGCGAACCCAAAGTGACGAAAACTCGATTGGAAAATCCGCGGTATAACAAACTCCTAAGAAGTCCTTAACTTCCCGTGGTCGAACTACGTGACCCAAGGATAGCCATCCCCCATGACCATAAAGGCGCTGCTCTTTGATCCACTCAATATTCACGTCAGTTAGGGTCGAAATCCTATCTTTGCCCCAACCGATCTTGATGAGGTCTTCATATAGGGCTTCAATCTCATTGGGGCCAAAAATCTCGCTCACAACGATACATCCGAGTTGAAGGTTCTCACCCTCTTTCAAACTACTTTCCAGATTAGCCTGAGCATCACGTTTTCTGATGGACTCCTTTTCACGACGGTATGGATTGGGAACCGTATTCGGGAAGCGCGCATGGACTCGCCAAGCTAGTCTATTAAATCTGCGTCTCCACTTCTTCTCTGGGACCTTTTCAACTCCGGCATTCTTTTCACGCACAGTACTGTCTATTTCGTTCGACACTTCGTCATTCATATCAAAAACCATCTGCTAAAACTGATCGCGTTACTTTCTCATCCAGATTCGCAACCGGAAAAGGTGTTTAAAATTAGTTTAGACAATCTGGAAGAGAGAGACGACCACCCGAAGGTGGCCGCGTTTGGTTTAGTGAGAGAACCTCGGAAGTTCTCCTCCTATCGTGTTGAGCACATTCCGAACCACGAAGGCGTTCTGAAAGAAGAGCGTGGAAGTCAGCGCCCGGTAGTCCTGTTGGCTGAAGTCATAGTCCGACCTCAGGATTGACGATGTGACACCCGAAGCTCCCTTCCGAAGGTTCACGATAAGGTCATATGTAGGGTTCCCTAGGATGCCCGAAGCAAGGCCTCTTGAGCGATACGAGAACACCGGGTCCAAACCACCGAACCCGACGACCTCATCCACCCCCATAGGGATGAACGAAGAGAACGCAGCTCGCTGGAAGCCAGCCTTAGCGATCTCTTCAGGAGCCAGTCGCTTCTCCAACCACTCGCCCTTATCCGCCCTTCCCTGCGCATTCACGGCCTGTTGAGCCGCGTAGAACAGGGAACCGAACAGCATGGACGTTGCATAGCTCGAGAAGGTTTCCCAATCCCGGTGATGCAGGCCCGAGAGGAGCTGCTTGGTGTAGGCTGCCAGCATGAACGAACGGAACTGCGCGATGGTCTTGTACATCTCGTAGCTCATGAAGTCAGGCATGTTGCCGATGTCGTTCTCTTGAACGGACTTCTTAGCCCAGCGGTCCACGCCGTTGATGAACGTGTTCTTGGCGTCGAGATCGTCCCATTGGTCGATGTTGATCTTCGCCACCTTCTTCCCGAGGAGACCTTGAGCTTCCTTCACGTGCGCTTTCAACTGCCCGTTAATTCGCTCGATCATCTCATCGGAAATGCCCATCACACGGAGACGCTTGGTGTTGATCTTTCGACCGCCATTAGCGTTGTCCATGAAGCGCTGTACGAGAACCCGAGAGTTCATCCGTTGAAGCACCATGTTGACGTGAGCCATGCCGGACGCCACAGAGGTCACCTTCTTACCCTGTTGAAGGGCGTAGTCGGCTTTCTGCAGTTTCGACGCGGAGTGGTTTCGTCCTTCGAACGTACTGCCGTGGGCATCGTCCATCTTCACGCTAGGGCTGTGACGGGTCAGGTCAGTGCCGAAACCCCAGACCGCTTCGATCTCGTTGAACAGCTCATCCTTGAACTCACCTTTACGCATGCCCTTAAAGACACCCCGAAGGGCTGGCATGTGCTGCAGCATGTTCTTCATACCGCCCTGTCCGAGGACGTTGCCGATCTCAGCCAACTGAGCGACACCCAGCTGACCGCCAATGCGGATGAAGTTGTAGTCCCGAAGGAACCGCAGTGCTTCACGCGAGTTGGATGGAGGCTCGACCGCAATCCCCTTCACGGACTTGTAAAGGTTATCGAGACGGCGGAACTCAGTAGCCTGAGCTGACTGAGACAGCTTCGAGTTTTCTGCGATGTAGCCCTTAACGGTTTCCCATGAGGGAGCGTGTTGGGGCATGTCGCCGTTCTTCCCGGCCACCTTGAAGTGACTGAGGGCTTCTTCGATGAACCCCGCCCCGAGGACGGAGCGTGCGTAGTTCGTGAAGAGCTGTTCGACATCGTTCTCAAGGAAGTCTTCAATACGGATTGTTGAAGTGGTCCCATCGGCGTTACGCAGGTCGAACGTCGTGGTCTCATCCAAGTCCAGACGCATCTTGGCGCTTGCCATGCGGCCTTCTTCGCCAGTGTCGCGGGTGAACCGTACCTTGTCGCTGATACGGGCAACCTCATCGGCCCCCATTCCGGCATCCAATAGCATCTCCTGAAGAACTTCTGTGTCTAGGCCGCTCAGTGCTTGGTTCATGTCGAAGTGACCATACTTGCGGGAGCGTATGGACTTCACGTAGGCGGCACCAATATTCAGAGCATCCTCATAGTCGAGGGCTTCCGTCGCCATGGCACGGCCTGCATTCCGAACGCGCCATTTCTCATCGGCACTCAGAAGAGACTTCGCCATGAGTTGGTTAACGTTCCCCTGCCCTACACGTTCAATGAGATCGTCAAGCGCCTCTACGCGATGTTTACGGGTCAGGTAGTTGTAATTGTCCTTGATGTCGTTGAACCCTCGAATGTTCTTCTCGCGTCCGAACTCCAAGAGCGACTTCATCTCCGCCTTCACTGTGGCCGCAACCTTCTGGATGTGCGGGTCGAGACCAGCGTCCAGCTCACGGCGCACGGCACTACCGACAGCGTTGTTGAACTTGGCACGGGAGGCAGGACCACGTTGATACCAGCTAAGGCCTTGCTCCTTCGCCCACGCATTCCACTCGTCATTGTAGACGTTGTAGAAGCGAGCCATACGAACGCGCATCTCACGGGCGGTTTGCTCGGAGGCACTACGCACGTTGATGGTGCCGTTGGCATTCCCGACACCGTCCTCTGCGAGAAGGCCCGCAACTTGACGGGTGATGCCGTTATCGGATTGCTTCAGGATACCCACACGGTCGATACGGGCTTTACCCATGGCAGACTTCGGAGCGTCGTAGTTGTCCAGAGCCACTTGTTCTGCAGCCGTCAGGTCCACGTCAGGTTGCACCCGAGCCGCCCCAACAGAGCCGTCAGGAACGCCTGTGATTGCCGCGCGAGCTGCCAGAGGGGCTTCCACCTCTTCGGCTGCGCTAAGGGCTTTCTCAAAGGCACCCGAGAGCGCGATGTCGTCGTAGGTTCGACCAAAGGCACCTACAGCGCCGCCCAGCACGAAGCCAGCCGCAGCTGCAAAGCCCACATTTTCCCACTCTTGGAGCGGGTTCTGTGAAACCAAGTAGCCTTCGATACCAGCGTTGACCGCAGCGCCCGCTGTACCAGCACGAAGAAAGCGGCCCAGCTTACCAGCCTTTGCAGAGTAGATCACAGGAGCAGCTGTGCCCTCAGTGGCGATAGAAGCCAAGATAGCTGCAGGGTCCAAGAGCGCCGCGCCGAAACGTAGGCCTGTACCTGTCCAGCCCATCTCATTGAGCTTCTGGTCGATCACGTAGGTCCGTTTGATTTCCTGCGACAACGCCTGAGCGTGTGCTTCTGACGTCGCCTCTGACAGAGCCATCTGGTAGTCTTCAGGGAGACCCGCAGAGGCTTGTGCCCAGAGGTCTTCGGAGAACTGGAAGTTGGAGGTTCGAACTCTTCCCGGTTCATCTGACGCAAGACGCTCGAGCTGATAAAGCCCTCGTCCATCGCCATCTCAGCACCTTCCCAGAAGGTCGGTGTCCAGTGGGGGGCGACAGCTGCGTCCTTCTCGTCCTGCTTCGAACGATACCGCGCAGTGGGCTTGTTCACGCCTTCCAAGTCAGCGCCGTTATACGTGGTTGAAGGGTCCAGTTCCGAGAGCATGAGGGCACGCTCGTCTTGCGCTGAAGCCACGCCACCACGGGCAGCAGGCATTCCAGCCTTTGCTGTCGCCCCGAAGTCGAAAGGCGTGCCGTCGCGGGAAGCGTTCATTGCCTGCTGGACAACGTCAATCGCCACACGGGAGGCGTTAAGGCCATCCTTATCGTAGTGGCTACGGCCTCGTTTAGGTCCGGTGAAGCGGGGGAGCGCCGCCCATTCCATTGAGAGGTTGTCTGCGAAGTGGCTGTCGGACATTTGTCCCGAGGCCCACTTACGGTAGCCGCGACGGTTCAACAGGTGCATTCCCATGCGGTCCTGCATCGCCGCGTCAAACATCTCGTCGCCTGTCAGGGCCATCTCTTCCACGACGCCGTTGAACGTCTTGGTGATCATCTGATAGCCGCCGATAGCAACACTTTTGGAACCCGCGCGAGCCGCCTTACGTTGCCACTCTTGGACTTCGCGGACGGTCATTTGAGTTGGGGCTTTAGGGGGTGTGAGGGTGGCGTAACGGGAGTAGTCGTCATAGCCGTGTTCGGTCTCCGCCCCTCGAATGAGTTGAAGGAGCGCAAGATTGGTTGGAGTATCGGTCATGTGAGGAACCTTGTGTGTGGAAAAACTGTTATTAGCTTTGGTCTCGATCAGCAGCTTCGCCGCCAAAATCTTCGCGTTTGAGGAGGATGTGCAGGCCTTCAGCAATGGCGGCACTCATCACCTCAGGCTTGCTGATTGGACGACCCGTTGCAGCAAGGAAGCGGGCGCGGATAAGTTCAATGACCGCTATATCTGAAGCGCGCACGGTCATTGCCACCCAGCCACGTTTTGCCGGGTCTCGCGTTTTAGAACGGTCGATTACATCCTGTTGGGCTGTCTCAACTGCCTGCGCACCAAACAAGCCGCGCGCCTTTTCCGCCAAGCTTCGTGAGAATTTTGAGCGAAGTTCGTATGATCTTTTCATGTAGGAGTTCCATAGCAATGCCACCCCAACTGAGGACAGCTAGGGCGGCTAAAGGGTTACGTTTTGAGGTGTGCGACTAAGCGTTGGTCGTTCGGATATGATCGAACGTGCCTTGGGCAATCAGACCCTGAAAGTGTTCTGCTCCCTGCTTGGTAATGAAGGTTTGCGGGAAGCCTTGAGCCGTGTCGCGGCGGACGAAGAGTTCATCCATGTGCTTTGCATAGGGAATATTCCGACTGCTCCCCCGGTTAAACAGGTAGTCCATTTCCCTGAGAGCTTCTGTGAACTTGTTCTTTCTGAGGCCCGATTGTTCGGCAAATTGGGTTAGCCCTATGGTGTCGTGACGGGACCACCGGGCCTCGTAGTCAGCAACCTTCGGGGCTTGTTCGGCGACCTTTACGAGGGCAGCATCGCGCTCTGCGGTAATTCGTTCGACCTTACGTGAAAGAATTTGCATCGCCTTCATGACGAACTCATCTTCGCTCATCTCGCCGGACGCCACCTTCTCCTCATCTAGAACATACGCGCCATCTTTGCGAACTGCTGGCAAGACGTCGGCAGTGACCCATTCCTGAAAATCTTTGGCAACAGACTTATCACTGCGCATGAGTAAGGTGTATAAACCGCTCTCGGAGATCACAGTCATAGGCTGTGGCCCGCCCGGGGTATGAAATCGTTTCTTATCCTTGTCAGCGCGTCGGAGTTTCATCAGCCAGTTCGCGCGGTTATTCTTTTGCACGCCGAAGATATTCAAGACGTCTGCAGCGACGAACCACGGCTGACCTTCATCCTCACAGACGCGGATGTCATGGTCGTGGAAGTTGAAGATGTGCGGTGATTGTGTGTGGATTCTCATGCGGTGGTTTCCGTTGAAGTGTGAAAAAGGGATACCCGAGACCAAGGCTTTCGGTTCTCTAAGGGCATTGTTGGGGGATAATTGACGGGGCCTGAGGGTGGTCTGAATGTCTGATAGGAACTGATCGCCCTGCCAAAGGCGTAAGCAGACACAGATGCAGTTAAGCGTACACAGCTTCAGGGGTGACCTAAGCCACCCCATCCACCGTCACACACAGAGGAACCAACTCTGAGTACAATGTCCGACCTTGCAGACACTGGACACAATGTTGGGTTGGATTGGTGGTCTGCTGACACCAACACGTCCTCAGGAAGCATCGCCTTTGCTGTGTTGCCTTGGTGGTGATCTTGGAGGAGGAGAACACCTCTACTCCACCTTCATCACATCGCTCGGTACACCAGCATCCCACTTGCTGACTAACCAGATGCTCTGGGGCACCAGCAGGTACACCTTAAGGTAACCTTCACAGGGACTTAGGGCATAGATGGGTGAGAATTGATAAGTTGTTTCTTATCAAGGCGTTGCGGGGCGTTATTGATGCCTCACAGCCTCCTGTCTAAGCCATTGATATCATTGAACTCCGCCAACGGCGGAACTCAAAGCCCCCAGCGATCAAGTGAAGCCTCCGCCTTGGCCGGGTTTTCAGCAATGCGGATAACTGCATGGCGATTCAAACCAGTCACCTTAGCAATCGCCGAGTGCCCTTGCCCCGCGTCGATTAGCGCCTTCACATGCTCGAAGGTGTCTCTCGTGAAGCTGGGCTTCCGTCCCTTGAACTTCTCGGGCGAAACGGCCTTGTGGTGCGCAATGCCAGCTGCCTGAGCCTCTTTTGTGACTTGCGCTTGCACCGCTGCCTGCGCCGCCATGAAGCCTATCAGAGCGTCTCTCACAGCCATGTCCGTGGGCGTCTGAGGGCTAGCGTCAAAGACCATACCATTGATCACCGTCTTGATGGTCACCCCCCGCCCTAGGAATTCCCGTATGGTCTCCGTCACGTCGCCGTAGTTGCGCCCCAAACGGTCCACCCAGCGGACCACTAACGTGTCCCCGTCACGAAGCATGTCAAAGAGGCGTTTACCGTTTTCCCTCTCAGCTAATCGGGTGCTGACACCGGAAGTGCCATGGTCAACCACCACATCATCAATCTGAAAGCCAGCTTTTCGCGCCTGTTCGAGCTGATGCTCGCTGGTCTGTTCTGACGTGGATACGCGGGAGTAAAGGATGGTCTTCGACATGGGAGCTTTCTGTTCGTTAGGGTTATGCTCGCTGAGCTAAGGTGTTCACAAGCTGATTGCAACCCTAACGAACAAAAATTGTCGGGCGTTCAGATATGTGCGCTACAGCATACTCTAGTGAACAGCCAAGCACACGGCATCGTCTGCTACGTTATGGTTGGTGAAGATCAGGCTACTACGAGGAAAGAACATCATGACCTCCCCTACTTCTTCCTGAACAATGCGGAACCGAGAGCGAGTTGCCTCACGTAACACTACTAAACCGAAGCGACCGAGACGAATTGAGAAGAGAACCATGATGTGAATCCTTATGGGTTGTATGAAGGCACGCCGATGGTGCCCTTAGAATCCATATGATTCATGTGCGATTGTCAGTCAACCCATTGTTTTATATACACTTATGGAGACTTCCCGCCTTCGAGAACACTCCGCAACAAACATCGCATTCTGTTGTTTCGTGAGAACACCGCCACCCCCACCGGGGGGATTTCGTAGGCCCCTATATATATCTCGGGGAGACAGATTTTTGCGGTGAAATAAAACGGAACCTGAAGATGCGCTATACTTGGGGCGTTCACGGCTTGGGCAACTTCAACCAGACTATGAAGCTTACCATGAACAAGGCTCCAAAGGCTTGAGACACGAAATGCGAGTAGCTGTGTGCGAGCGCGCTGGCTACCAAGAATCCAAAAACTGCAAACTCCGCCTGCTTTTGTCGTCTTTCCTGTCTTTCTCTCACCTCAGGGCTTACCTTAAACCGAGATAAAGGGGTGGCGTTCGTGTCTTTCGGCAATGTGTCGTCGGGAAACGTACCGCCAGTGGTTTGGTCTGATGCAACCGCTGTGAAGCTGCAATCGTCATGGCGCGGTCTGCAATCGGCCAGAAAATCTTCGAGTCGCTCAAAGCCTCCACTAACCTTTAGCGCCAGACCTTCTGGCAACGGCTTCTTCAAGTCTTGAACAATATCGAAAGGGACCCCGAGCTTCACCTCGGTCCCACTGTAGTCATAGTTTTCCTTCCAGAAGCTGACTGTACGGGCACCCCTAATGGCTTTCTTCAGGCTTGAGCCTTGAGGCACCTCCACTCGCTTAACGCCAGCGTAACGGTAACAATCAACCGCCGACAGGTACAACTTGAACCCATCATGCGCCCAGCGGATATAGTCGTTGGTCTTTGGGTCGGTAAATGCACCAATATTGCGCTTTTCGGTTTTCAACACAGCACCTCGCGTTCTTGGACATTGGATATTCCTTACAAGAAGTTCAGACTTAAGAGATTTTCAGGATGTTCAGAATGCGTTGGAGGTTCTCCTCCGAGAACCCGTAGGTATGTTGGATTGCGCACTCGATTACGTTGAACGCTTCCCGACTTCGTGGGGCCTTCTTCAGGGCCACCTTCGTCAAGCTTTCAGACAGCTCTTTAGTCGTCAGCTGCTTGGCCTGCTTCTCAGGCTCCACCTTCCCAATCTCTTTCTCGATCTCGTCAAGTTTCCTTTGGGCATTGTTACGCTCCCCTTCCGTGGCCGATGGGTCGTCGCGAAGGGCGCGTAGACGTTCGACCTTACGGAGGTCGTCAAGAGTGGCTGAACGGGTTTGTTGAACGGGGGCCTTAGGGGTTTTCCCGAGGGCGAGGACTTCGCGGATGGAGGCGCAGGCTTCGAAATCGGCAACGCGTTTCCGTTTTGTGTCTGCGATCTTGATATAGTTACGCGCATGGCGCTCGCTGAACGAACACCACTGCTCGACCCATGGGATGAACTCCCCGTGTTTCAGCTCTGCCTTCTTCTCGATGAGCATTTCGCCAATGTCAGCCGCGATCTTCTTCATCGACCTCTCGTGCGCAGCGATAACTCGATGTTTGGCGTTGATGATCGACGCTATGGCAGCGTCAGGGGTTAGGGCCAGACGTGTATCCATCGTCCTCTCCTTCGGTTTCGGGATTGAGGTGCAATGGTCAAATATGTAGAGTTCCGCCTTCTTCCCGATCAGCCTCCGCCAAATGACTTAGCCATCCCACCACAAAACGCCCCGAATGCATCTGCAATCTTCCAGTAGGAAGAATCAGGGGCGGGCGGTCGTTCCACAGCCATTTTTTCGACTCTCGCCACACGTTCGTCGATGTTGTCCCCTTCGGGCACTTCGATCTCAAACTCGTCTTCGGTTACCGCAACCATTGCGCTCAACGCAGACAAGCGTTCGTCTCGCTCCTCATCGGTTTGGGAATGCCCTCTGACAAAGTCAGGGAGAGAAGCGAATTCGTTATCGGCAGGAAGTCTCTTTAGGGTAGTAGAGACCTCTCTAGAGTCTTTGATCAAGTTTGCGACACGCTTGCTGTTATTGAGGAATTTGGCGACTTTCTCTGCTTCATGCTTACTGTTAGCCACTACGGAGAATGTCAGTTTGAAAGTTCCATATCCAACACTGCTGCACCTGTATGTTACATTGGACAGCTTTGCCGCGAAAGCCATTTGAAACGCTATGACACCTGCGTCAACATCACGACAGGAGTTGAAGTGTAGGGTGAACACCGGCCCGGGGTCAGTCCTGAAATACAGGGTCTTCTTTTCTCCCTCCAAATACAGATAGTTCTGAATGAATTTTTTTATATCTGTGTATCGGGACAACGCAGTTTGATAGTTAGACATGATTTTCTCCACGGCACCTTAGAGCGCCTAGCAAAAATTCAAAAACAATGGAAGCAGCAGCTCCGGTCTTCCTTTGATCAACTAGGGTCGAGCAGCCCCCCCAATACTCTGTCGAAAGTTACGTGCACTTGTAGCGCTGAAACTCAACCATTGCGCACGCCATATCCTGTAGCGTCGGAGTCTCGTAAAGCGCCCCTACACGCCCATCGGAATGCCCACACATTGCATCCCGAATACGCTGCTCAATTCCTGCCCTTGCGGCCCGCCTTTTGAAAGTATGACGCCAAGCATGGTTTGGGCTAATCCGTTTATCTGTGACTCCCTGCTTCCTGACCCAAGCTCCTAGCTTATTGCGGACAACTACATGCGCTGGGCGTGGTGGCTTTAATGGGTCAATCGTTTTGGCCTTCGTCCCGTCATGAAAGAGTGGCCCGGGGCTGCTTTGCCGAACGAATTCTATTACGCCCTGTTCTATAAGGTGGCTGTGAAGGGGCACTTTACGGAAGGACCCGCCTTTCACCGTACCTGCGTCAGGCGTAATTTCTATGAACCAGAAGCCATCCTTGTGCTGATGGAAGTCTTGCTTGCGGAGCTGAGTTATCTCGCCGCTTCGGGCACCAGTATAGGCACACAGCCAAGGGACCCATCTATATGCAGCCCTGAGCTTCTCTCCAGTCCTCTGGGAGACAGGTTTAAGGCTGGCGTTAAGGAGGGTTGATATTTCCTCATCCGTGAACTCCCGGTCGCGGGTTTCAACCTTCTTGCCGCCAGCAACCTTCAACCCGTCGAACGGATTGTCTGCAATCTTCTTCTGGTTTCGCACCCATTCGAACACGGTGCGTGCAGAGGACAACCAGATTTCGTTGATAGTGCGCGTCCCTCTACCATCACCGACAAGCGCATTTTTCCACTCAACGGCGTTGGCATCCGAAAACAAGACGATGTCGCGTCCCTCATGATATTTATCCAAGTTCTCAAAAACACCGCGCCAACGGTTCACTGTCGATACAGCAGGTTGTCTCTCCTTCACCCACCCCTCGAACGCACCCCAAATAGTCAACCCAGCCAGAGTCTCGGAAGCAGGTGCTTTAGTGAAGGGAGTGGGGCGCGGATACTTTGCTACACGTTGGTCTGGGCCATAATCACCACCCGCACGCCTTTTAAGCACATATAAAGCTGCGTCAAAGTCGCCCTCCATTGCCGCCAGCAGCTCCGCCTTCTCGTCACCGACAAGCGTTATGCCCTCGCTCGCCAGAAAGATGTCGATTTCAGAACGAGTGGCAATGAACGCAGCGACCCTAGCAGCGTGTCTTGGAGAACGCTCTTTCGCTTCCTCGCGGTCAATATCCAATGACGAAAGCGGACCTGCAACGCTATCGACCACCTGAAGGTATCCTTCATGGATACTTTCCAGTGCCTCCAAAGGTAGTTCGATATGCTCATCGTTCTTGGCCGTAAACCACTCATACCAGCGGCCAATCAGGGCGTGCTGCTGGCGCATTGATAGCTTCTTAATCTCCGAAGGGTTTGATGCTCGTAGACGTTCAATTCGCTCTTCGACTTCAGCAAGCCAGTCTGAGAACTCGATCTTTGCGCGATGGACGGGAAGTTCCGCAGGCCGCCGAAAGCGTTCTTCCTGAGAGCGACCGAAGGCAAGCTTATAGGATTCCCGCACAGCTGAAGGGATGCCTTTGCGGGCAAACCAATCGCCGTTCTTATCGCGTTTCAGAGAGGTCATTTTGATCGTCATTTGTAGCGCCCTTTGTAGCGGGCGGGCAAACACAAACACCTGAAATAGCTTAACTATTTGCAATCTCAGGAGAAACCAGAAGCCTTGGTGCGGTCGGCGGGACTCGAACCCGCACGAGTGTTACCTCACAGCGACCTCAACGCTGCGCGTCTACCAATTCCGCCACGACCGCATGTCAGGCTAGGTGACGCGCTTCATAGCGAAGGGTCCGGTTGTTGTGAAGACCAAAACCGACGCAGGAAAAGAATTTCGTCAGGCTTTTTGACATGTGCCCCCGCAGGTGCCAAATGACAGGGATGAACAACGCTTTGGATATGCCCCCCGTCACGTGGGAAGTCGCCACCGATCTGGTCGACTACGAGACCGCCGTCGCGCGAATGGAAGCCCATGCTGATGCCATGGCCCGCGGCGAAGCAGAAGAGTTGATCTGGCTGTTAGAGCATCCGCCGCTTTACACGGCGGGCACCTCGGCAAACCCGCGGGATCTGGTCGCGCCGGACCGCTTCCCCGTCTACGAAAGCAAGCGCGGCGGACAGTATACTTATCACGGCCCGGGTCAGCGGGTGGCTTATGTCATGTTGGATGTCGGAAAACGCGGGCGTGACGTGCGTGCCTTTGTTGCCGCGCTTGAAGAGTGGGTGATCAAAACACTGGCCGAATTCAACGTTACCGGCGAACGGCGCGAGGGGCGCGTGGGTGTTTGGGTCGTGCGCGATGACAAACCACTGACTGCGCTGGGGCAACCACCTGAAGACAAGATCGCTGCAATTGGCGTGCGCTTACGTAAGTGGATCAGCTTTCATGGCATTTCGATCAATGTGGAACCGGACCTCGAGCATTTCTCGGGTATCGTGCCCTGCGGGATTAGCGAACACGGGGTGACCAGCCTTGTGGACCTGGGTCTGCCAGTGACCATGAGTGATCTGGATGTTGCCCTGCGACGTATCTTTGATGACGTGTTTGGCGCAGAACAGCAGTGAATTCAGCTATTCTCACCTGCGACATAGGTACACCTTCCAATTCAGGTGAATATGTCGCAGGTTCCCCCAGAATTCGCGTCAACTGGCGCATGTGATCAAGCAAGAGGACTACTATGAAAACGATTCTCTCATCCGCAGCCATGATCATCGCTCTGTCCGGCACTGCGTTTGCCGAAGGCGATGCCACCAAGGGCGAAAAAGACTTCAAGAAATGCAAATCTTGCCACGCCATTGTCGATGACGCAGGCGAAGTGATCTTCAAAGGCGGCAAGACTGGCCCGAATTTGTATGGTGTTGTTGGTCGTCAGGCCGGCACCGTGGAAGGCTTTAAATATGGCAACTCGATCGTCGACGCCGGTGCGGCGGGTCTGGTTTGGGATGCTGACAACCTGGCCACCTATATTAAGGACCCCAAAGGGTTCCTGAAAGAAACCACCGGAGACAGCAAAGCCAAATCGAAGATGACCTTCAAATGGGGCAAGCCTGAAAACATCATCGCCTATCTGGCCACTTTCTCGGCTGAAATGCCAGCCGAAGGCGAAGCCGCGGAAGCCGAATCGGCCACCACCAACTAAAAACTCGGCCAGCCGGTCGCGTTATTGCGCTAACGGTGCGTCCCGAACCGAAATTCCCGGTTTGGGACGCATTTTTTTTGGCATTTCGCTGTAATGCAGCGTTGCCCCTGACCCGCCTCGCATATTACACACGTTAAAAAGCCGGGTGGGGTGACTCCCTGCCCTGTCCTCGTTAACCCCAAAGGGAGGGATATATGGCGGACGCAGCCATCCACGACCATGACCACCACGATGATCGTGGTTTCTTTACCCGGTGGTTCATGTCGACCAACCACAAGGACATTGGTATTCTGTACCTGTTCCTTGCAGGTCTGACGGGTTTCATCTCGGTCGCATTCACCGTCTTCATGCGCATGGAGCTTATGGAGCCCGGTGTTCAATACATGTGCCTTGAAGGTGCTCGTTTCATCGCAGACGCAACTGCGGAATGTACGCCAAACGGACACCTGTGGAACGTGATGATCACGTATCACGGCGTCCTGATGATGTTCTTCGTCGTCATTCCGGCGCTGTTCGGCGGGTTCGGCAACTATTTCATGCCGCTGCACATTGGTGCACCGGACATGGCCTTCCCTCGCATGAACAACCTGTCGTTCTGGCTGTATGCCACGGGTGTTGCACTGGGCGTTGCCTCATTGCTCGCTCCGGGTGGTAACGACCAGCTTGGGTCTGGTGTCGGTTGGGTTCTGTACCCGCCGCTGTCCACGACCGAAGGCGGATACTCGATGGATCTGGCGATCTTCGCGGTCCACGTTTCCGGCGCGTCGTCAATCTTGGGTGCGATCAACATCATCACCACGTTCCTGAACATGCGTGCCCCCGGCATGACCCTGTTCAAAGTGCCTCTGTTTGCTTGGTCGATCTTCGTGACCGCATGGCTGATCCTTCTGTCGCTGCCAGTTCTGGCGGGCGCCATCACCATGCTTCTGATTGACCGTAACTTCGGCGGGACATTCTTTGATCCTGCTGGCGGTGGCGACCCGATTCTGTATCAGCACATCCTGTGGTTCTTCGGACACCCAGAAGTGTACATCGTGATCCTGCCGGGCTTCGGTCTGATCAGCCACGTCATCGGCACCTTCGCCCGCAAACCGATCTTCGGCTACCTGCCGATGGTTTGGGCGATCATCGCCATTGGCGCCATCGGTTTCGTTGTGTGGGCACACCACATGTACACCGTTGGTATGTCGCTGCAGCAGCAAAGCTACTTTATGCTGGCCACGATGGTTATCGCGGTGCCAACAGGCGTTAAGATCTTCTCGTGGATTGCGACGCTTTGGGGTGGTTCGATCGAATTCAAGACACCGATGCTGTTCGCGTTCGGCTTCCTGTTCCTGTTCACCATCGGCGGCGTGACCGGCGTGGTTCTGTCGCAGGCTGGCGTCGACCGTCTGTATCACGACACCTACTATGTGGTTGCACACTTCCACTATGTTATGTCGATTGGTGCGGTGATGTGTATCTTCGCAGGTATCTATTACTGGATCGGCAAAATGTCCGGACGTCAGTACCCTGAATGGGCTGGTAAGATCCACTTCTGGACCTTCTTCATCGGCGTGAACCTGACCTTCTTCCCGCAGCACTTCCTGGGCCGCCAAGGCATGCCCCGTCGTTACATCGACTACCCGGAAGCATTTGCCTACTGGAACAAGATCAGCTCGTATGGCGCGTTCATCTCGTTCGCTTCGTTCGTGTTCTTCATCGGCATCGTGTTCTACACGCTGACCCGCGGCAAACGCGTGACCGAGAACAACTATTGGAACGAATACGCGGATACGCTGGAGTGGACACTGCCCACCCCGCCGCCAGAGCACACCTTTGAAATCCTGCCGAAGCAGGAAGAGTGGGATAAAGGCCACTCGCACTAAGGTGAAACTGAATAAAGAAAAGGCCCGGATCTTCCGGGCCTTTTTTTGTTTCTGATGGGTCAGTCGATTAAGGCAGATCCAACTGGTACAGATCCTTTCCCCAGCCATCTGCGCTTGTCCGCGCTCGAATCACGATGGCGGTCGTCCCTTCGGGCACGACAACTCCGGACAAACTGCGGGTAAAGGGCTGCTCGTTCACATGCGGATGAGCGAGCACGCGAGTTCCTAGAACTTCGCCATCCTCGGTTTCGACCCGCCAACCGTCTGCATAGTCATCCCATCCCGTTTCGGCATGGCGCAGTGTGACGCTGAAACTCCACCCCGACGCGCTTGCCCGCGCCGCCGCCCCTTCGATCACCGCGTCATCTGCAAACGCGGGACCTGCCATGAGGGCCAGCCCCAGTAATACTGTACGCATCGCACTCTCCTGTCTTTGCCTCACCTTGCCCCCAGTAAGACACAAAGACCAATCACAACGCAGCGAGCATTCGACCTGACAGGCTTGCCAAAGGCTCGTCACATTTGCGAAAACTTACCTGTTCAGAAAGAGGTTCCCGATGCCCTATGAATGGGTCCAACCCGACGGGCCAGACGCCCCCAAAGCCGAGCTTCACCTGTGGCCCTATCGGTCCCTGCCCCGGCGCGGTTTTGTGTGGATCATGGGGATGGGGTTCGGACTGATGCTGCTGCCCCTGTTAGGCGTGGTGGGAACGATGGCCCTTTGGGGGCTCCTTCCCTTCGGACTGGCCGCTTTGGGCGCGTTATGGTTCTTCATCGAAAAAAGCTATAAAGACGGCGAAATCCTTGAAGAGCTGCGCATCTGGCCAGATCACATGACACTGACCCGTCATGGCCCGCGCGGCGATCTACAGGAATGGGAGGCGAACCCATATTGGGTCACGGTTCACCTGCATAAGAACGGCGGGCCCATCCCGGACTACGTCACGCTCAAGGGCAATGGTCGCGAGGTCGAACTGGGCGCTTTTCTGTCAGAAGAAGAACGCCCTGCCCTGCATGATGAGCTGTCGCAGCGCCTGGTCGAACTCAGATCATACTAAAGCCCCATACGCGCTTCGTCCGGTGTGCGATAGAAAATACACTCGTACCGCGCTTCCATCGTCTGTTCGACGTTGTCCCAGTAGCTCTCCATATCTTTAAGCAATTTTGCACGCTCCTCGACATTCCTTTGATCGATCACGTCCTTAATTCGTGGAAGGAACAACGGGTAATACTCTTTGCGCTGTTGGTTCGCATACCCGTGCGCTTTTTCACCTCGCGCCCAAACTTCCTCGTCGCTGCTGCCCGGCTTGCAAAGATAGTGGAACACTTTATTTGGCTCGTTCGCTTTGAACGTTACGCGCTTGTATCCGTCATAAGGTGGAACTTTATAGGTTGGGGTTACACAAGCGGTTAGTGCAAGCCCGGCGACAACAAACAACAATTGCTTCAATTTGATCTCCAATAGAAAAAGGCGCCCAAATCCAGGCGCCTCCACTATCAATAAAACTTAACGATCCACAACCCAATTCAACCCAGCTTGGCCTTCACCATTGGTCCAGCTTTACCGAAATCCATCTGGCCGGTGTATTTGGATTTAAGTTCACCCATCACTTTACCCATGTCTCGGATGCTTTCAGCCCCCACTTCTGCAATGGCTGCAATCACGGCGGCTTCGGCTTCGTCATCTGAAAGCTGTTTTGGCAGGAAATCCTCGATCACCTTGATTTCGGACAGTTCCTTTTCGGCCAACTCCAGACGTCCACCTTCTTCATAGGCCCGTGCGCTTTCCTGTCGCTGCTTAACCATCTTGCCAAGAATCGCCAAGACATCCGCATCCGAAACTTGCGTGTCTTCGCTTTTCCCCCGCAGGGCGATGTCCTGATCCTTGATTGCGGCATTGATCAGCCGAAGCGTCGTCAGCCGCTCGGCATCCTTGTTTTTCATGGCCGTTTTCAGGGCGTCATTCACCCGGCTGCGCATGTCCATGGGTCCATCCATATTCTGTGGCATTCACGAAGACCGATCTTTACCCAAAACCGAGATGTCAATCAACAGCTCTGTTAGACGCTAACAATGTAAGGCCATCGGACGTGAGACTCCGGTCGTCAAACGCAGTATGGAATGCTCGACCAGAACAAGCCTTGCTAACCCGCGATAACTCTCCAAGTGGAAGCAACCCTGAAATTCATAGTCGCCTTGGCATCAATGCAACTGCCACTGCTGCAACGATGATCATGATCATCCCCGCCCATCCCATAAGATGTGGCAAAGTAGCAAATAGCAAGAAGTCGAACGTCAGCGCCCAAATGAGACCCGTATAGTCGTATGGCGCGAGCATACTGACCCGAGTACGGGCCACAGCTTCGCTTGATGCAATATGCCCTGCACCGCCCAATAAACCTGCAAGCGCCAACCAGCGCATTTCGGTCCAGTTCAACTCGGACCAACCAAATAGCAACGTTGACAGGCCAACGCATGCAGAAATGATCGCAAAGGAAAATGCGATCGCCGACGCGCTTTCAGTATGGGTCATTTTCTTGATGTGGACCCGCACAAACGCCATAGTCAATGCATAACCAAGGGCTGCAGAAACGCCAATCCACATGCGTTCTTCGGGGGCCTCCAGCGCGTCCCAAAGCACGAAGAGAACACCAACAAAACCAATGGTAACCCAGATGTACAAAGACTTGGGCGGATCTTCCTTGAGAAGAAATGCCGCCAAAGGCACGGTCAATACCGGCGCAAGATACGCAATGGCCTGTACATTGGCGACCGGGAGGTAGGCCAAGGATACGAAGGACAGAAACATAGAGAATGCCCCAAAAAGGCCGCGCGTAACGTGAAGCCCCAAGCGTTTGGGTACAACGCCGTGTGGGAAAGCCCCAATCAGCCAAACATAAAGAGTGATCGGAATAAGGGCCGTGATCGAGCGCCAGAACATGATCTGGCCCACGGGAACGGTCTGAGCCGCGGTGTGTACAGCCGCCGACATCGCCGTCATCAGAAAGACCGATAACACACGTAGAGTAATTCCTGAAAAGTGGCTCTGCTCCATCTATACTAATCCCTTGAACAGCCACATGTTAGCGCTACCATAATCATTGTTACCGTTTTGTGTCGCTGGATACTTTTAGCCAAAGAATTACTCTTTATTGGCCCGACCTCTGTCGGGTGGGCCAGTTAACGAGTGTGATGGACAAAGGCCCACTCGGCTTTCACAGTATTTAGCGTGAAACACCGCAGCCAATGGGGCGGCCAATATATCAAGACCTACAATCGCAGCATTACCGCCGATCAATGCATCAATCAGAGTGGTTAACTGATGCGTCGTGAAAATCAGTACATTGCAGCCCTTGACCCGCCCCGGCCGCGACACTAGGTTCGCGCCAATTTGTCGATCGGGAGTCGCCCAATGTCCGCTGCCACCGCCCTTTCTCAGGAAAATGCCAAACCCACCGCCTGTCTTGCCCTTGCTGACGGCACGATCTTCTACGGTCACGGGTTCGGAGCCACCGGCATCACCACCGCCGAGCTGTGCTTCAACACCGCCATGACCGGATATCAGGAAATCATGACCGATCCGTCCTATGCCGGGCAGGTTGTGACCTTCACCTTCCCTCATGTCGGAAATGTCGGCGTGAACCCGGAAGATGATGAAACCACCGACCCGGTTGCCGCCGGGATGATCGTGAAGTGGGATCCGACCGAGCCGTCGAACTGGCGTTCGACCGAACGACTGGTCGACTGGCTGGCCAAGACCGGCCGCATCGGGATCGGAGGCGTAGATACACGCCGCCTGACCCGCGCCATCCGCCACCAAGGTGCTCCGCACGTTGCAATTGCCCATGACCCGGACGGCAATTTCGACATCGAAGCCCTGATTTCCGAAGCCCGCGGGTTCTCGGGTCTTGAGGGGTTGGATCTGGCCAAGGAAGTCACTTGCGCCCAAAGCTATAAGTGGAACGAGATGCGATGGGCATGGCCGGATGGCTATCCCAAGCAGGAAAACCCGCGCCACAAGGTCGTCGCGCTGGACTTTGGCGCCAAGCGCAACATCCTGCGCTGTCTGGCGTCGGCTGGCTGCGATGTCACCGTCCTGCCCGCCACTGCAACGGCAGAAGAGGTTCTGGCCCAAAATCCCGACGGCGTATTCCTGTCGAACGGCCCCGGCGACCCGGCTGCCACTGGCGAATATGCCGTACCAATGATCAAGACCATTCTGGGCACGACCGACCTGCCCGTCTTTGGCATTTGTCTGGGCCACCAGATGCTGGCGCTTGCCCTTGGCGCACGCACGATCAAGATGAACCACGGCCACCACGGTGCTAACCACCCGGTCAAGGACAACGACACTGGCAAGGTCGAGATCACATCGATGAACCACGGCTTTGCGGTCGACACGGCCAGCCTGCCAGAAGGTGTGATCGAGACGCACGTGTCGCTGTTTGACGGCTCGAACTGCGGGATCCGTATGGAAACCCGCCCTGTCTTCTCGGTTCAGTATCACCCCGAAGCAAGCCCGGGGCCGATGGACAGCTATTACTTGTTCGAGCGGTTCTCGGATGCGATGGACGCCCGCGCGGGCGCGTGAAGGGCAGCGTGGCCTG
Source organism: Aliiroseovarius halocynthiae (assembly GCF_007004645.1). Classification (GTDB taxonomy): domain Bacteria; phylum Pseudomonadota; class Alphaproteobacteria; order Rhodobacterales; family Rhodobacteraceae; genus Aliiroseovarius; species Aliiroseovarius halocynthiae. The sequence goes on from NZ_ML660020.1 coordinate 155,700, forward strand.
CAGGACGCGCGAACTTATATAAAATTGCACTTTTTACACATGATGGCGGGTTGGTTAACCCGCCATTAACCATTCTGGACCCAAGCTCGTCGGGTCTGACAGCCTAACGAGCATAAAATGCCATCCTCAAAATTGCGTATCGTCCATTCGAATGATGCGGTTTCGGTTCAGGCAGGGATCGAAGAAGCACGTGCATTCGGATCGCACAGGGCCCGCCCGGCCACCCCAGTGCAGCCTTCTAACGCGCCTGCGCGACGTAAACCGCTGGGTCAGCTTCTTGTGGAAATGGGCGCTTTATCTCCCGAAAACCTAGCCATGGCCGTGGCCTTGATGGCACGCGAAGATGCCCGTTTTGGCGATATTTTGCTGTCCAACGGATGGATCAGGAAGCCCGATCTTTATGCAGCGCTGGCCCTTCAATACAATTGCGATATTGCCGACCTGGCTACCCAACACCCAGACGTGCGTCTGATCGACCAAATCGGGGCTGAATTTTGCATCCAGAATGGCATCGTTCCCTGGAAACGCGCCGGGGCTGCGACCATTGTAATCTGTGCGCGACCCGATCAGTTTGAGAGCCTTTCAAAGTCATTCCCTGCCACGTGGGGTGAATGTTATCTGGCGATCGCACCCGAGGAAGACATCCATTCGGCTTTGATAAACCTGCGCCATCGCAGCCTTGCACAACGCGCCGAAAGCCGGGTGGCCGAAGAAGACAGCTGCCGCAACTGGCGACAAGCTGCGGTGATGCGGTATGGGCTGGCCGTCATTGCTGCACTCAGCGCAGTGTTCATCGTGTCCAGCTTTGCAGGCTTTGCAGTCTTGGTCGGCTGGGCGGTGCTGACTTTGATTCTGAACTCGTCCTTGAAAGCCATCGCAGCCTGGCAATTCTGGCGCCGCAAACACGACCCTGAAGCCACATTCGTTACAGCGCGATCAACGCAGGGGTTCTTGAAACTGCCGACTGTCTCGATCCTTGTCCCGCTCTATAAGGAACGCGAGATCGCCGGTCGCTTGGTGAAGCGGCTGGAACGTCTGTCATACCCGCGCGAGCTTCTGGACATTTGTCTGGTGGTGGAAGAGGACGACGCACTAACACAGCAGACGCTTGCGCACTCTGACCTGCCACGCTGGATGCGCCAGATCGTTGTGCCCCGTGGCATGGTCAAGACCAAGCCACGCGCGATGAACTTCGCATTGGACTTCTGCAAGGGCTCGATCATCGGTGTATATGACGCCGAAGATGCCCCTGACCCGGATCAAATCCACAAAGTCGTTCGCCGGTTTTCTGAACGCGGGCCTGATGTGGCTTGCTTGCAGGGGAAACTGGATTTCTACAACGCCCGCACAAATTGGCTAAGCCGTTGTTTCACCGTGGAATACGCCACATGGTGGGGTCTTGTTCTGCCGGGCGTCGAGCGGATGGGGTTTGCCATCCCACTGGGTGGCACCACGCTGTTTTTCCGCCGTGCCGCCCTTGAGCAACTGGGTGGCTGGGACGCCCATAACGTGACCGAGGACGCGGATCTTGGCATTCGTCTAGCCCGGCGCGGATATCGGACCGAGTTGATCGACACCGTGACCGAGGAAGAAGCCAATTGTCGTGTCTGGCCGTGGATCAAACAGCGTTCGCGCTGGATCAAGGGCTATGCGATGACCTATGGCGTCCACATGCGCAACCCGCGCCAGCTGCGCAAAGAGCTTGGCTGGTGGAAGTTCGCAGGCTTTCAGATCCTGTTTCTGGGCGCGCTGTCCCAATTCCTTCTGGCCCCAATCCTGTGGACCTTCTGGGCCTTCCCACTGGGCCTGCCCCACCCGCTGCGCGGGGTCGCGCCGCACAATCTTCTGGTCGTCTTGGGAACGGTTTTCATGGCAGCCGAACTGCTGACAATCACAGTCGGCGTGCAGGCGGTCAGCAACACGAAGCATCGGTGGCTAAGATACTGGGTCCCAACCCTGCACTTCTACTATCCGCTGGCGTCACTGGCCGCGATGAAAGGGTTTTTCGAAATCATGACCAAGCCCTTCTACTGGGACAAGACCCAGCACGGAAAGTTCGATCAGCAACCAGCCACCAAGCCGCCCGAGGTCGAGATCACTCTGACAGCGACGAATCCAGCTTGATCCGTGTCTCGAACGCAAGCGAAATGTGTTTGCGCAAAGCGTCACGCGCAGCATCCTGATCGCGGGCCTCAATTGCCGTCACAATGGCATCATGTTCGGAAATTGCATCCTCGCTGCGCCCTTCGGCGGCCAGAGATGTTGTTGCCAACAAAGCCATCGAGCGATGCACCAGATCCAGCTGCTGCACCAGATAGCGGTTATGGGATGCAAGATGCAGCTGCTTGTGAAACCGTCGGTTGGCGCGGGCCAGCGCGGCTGGGTTGTCCAACAAAAGCCGGTCTTCCTCGACCATTTCACGCAGAACGCGAATTTCTTCTGGGGCAGCGTGCTGTGCAGCCAGTGATGCTGCCAACCCCTCAAGTTCGGACCGCACGACGTAAAGTTCCGCCAACTGGTTGTGATCCAAAGACGCCACAATCAGGCTGCGACCGTCACGGGTCAGAAGCGACTGAGTTTCCAGACGCTGCAACGCTTCGCGGATCGGCGTGCGTGAAACACCAAACCGTTCCGCCAGTTCGTTCTCGACCAAACGATCGCCGGGTTTATAGGTCCCCGTATCAATCGCTTCGAGGATCATCTCGTACGCGTCGCGCTGCCCTTGTTTACCCTCAGCCAACATCTATTCCTTCCCGGCCCGTCTTGATCCGCACAGATAAGCACGCCGCCCCGCCCATGGCAAACACAACCACGTGTCGCGTCGTCGCATGGGGCACTTTCGTTGAATAAGACCTTTAACCTGCCATCACGGCGGACTACCTTCAGCGCATGATCGCAGATCTTTTTTCACATGTCAGTCACTGGGTGTTCGACTTGGACAACACGCTGTATCCCCCGCGGGTTCGGCTGTTTGACCAGATCGAAGTGCGCATGACCAACTGGGTCATGAATGAACTTGGCGTTGATCGTGCCGAGGCTGATCGCCTGCGGCAAACCTACTGGCGCGAACACGGCACGACGCTGGCCGGCTTGATGCGCGAACATGATGTGGATCCCGGCCCCTATCTGCACGACGTGCACGACATTTCCTTTGATGCGCTCGAGCCTGACCACGATCTGGCCAGCCACATCACCAACCTGCCGGGGCGCAAAATCGTCTATACCAACGGCTCTGCCCCTTATGCCGAACAGGTTCTTTCTGGGCGCGGATTGTCGGGGCTTTTTGATGCGGTTTACGGTGTCGAACACGCGGATTTTCATCCAAAACCCGACCGCGCCGCATTTGAGGCCGTCTTCGCCCGAGACGGCGTGAAACCCGATGTCGCGGCCATGTTCGAAGACGACCCCCGCAATTTGGCGGTGCCGCACGAACTGGGTATGAAAACCGTTCATGTCGCACCGGCGCCGGAACCGGCGGATCACATTCACCACCACACGGATGACCTGACTGCGTTTTTGAAGCAGTTGGTAAGATAGCCGAAGGACACGCCATGACCGAACATCGTGCTGACATCTTCATTTCTGGCGGCGGGATCGCCGGTCAGGTCACGGCAGCGGGCTTTGCCGCCGCCAGGTTCAGCGTGGTCATGGCCGACCCCTTCGTGCCCGTCACCACAGCAAATGAAGAAAAATCCGACCTTCGATCGACCGCTTTCCTGCGCCCAGCACGTCAGCTTTTCGACCGCGTGGGCCTGTGGCCGCGTTTGAAAGATCACGCCAAGCCGCTTGATCAACTGGCGGTCATCGACACGACCGGCTGGCCACCCGAAATTCGGGATCGTCGCGTATTTCGCTCGGACGATATGGGCGACGATCCCTTTGGTTGGAATCTGATGAACTGGGTCGTCCGGCGCGAGATCTGGACATATCTGCAAGAGCAACCTCTGATCACGCCTCTTTACGGCACGGGCTTTCGTTCGATCGTCCAACGCACAGACGAGATCATTGTCACGCTGACCAATGGCGACCGCGTTCGCGCCCGCATGGGAATTGCAGCGGATGGCAAGTTTTCCCCCCTGCGTGAGACGGCGGGGATCACCGTGTCCACCACGCGCTATGGGCAGAAATCACTGGCCTTCACCGTCACGCATGACCTGCCGCATGGCAACATCTCGACCGAGATTTATAACGAAGGCGGACCATTCACCATTGTGCCCCTGCCCGACATGGGCGGCAAACATGCCTCGGCGATCGTGTGGATGAACCAAGGTCCACGTGCGGTCGAATTGATGAATATGGACGTGCCAGAATTCGAAGACGTGATGTTCCAACGATCAACCGGGCTGTTGGGGCGGATGCATCTTCAGGGCAATCGCTCGGTCTGGCCGATCATCACGCAGACGGCAGACCAGCTGACCTCGGGTCGCGTGGCCGTGGTCGCCGAGGCCGCCCACGCGCTCCCCCCCATCGGGGCGCAGGGGCTGAACACCTCGCTGAACGACGTGATCGCCCTGCTGGAACTGGCCGAGGCAACTCCAAACGCCCTTGGTGATCCCGCGATGATGAAGGCCTATGACGCGGCACGCGGCCCCGACATCGCACGTCGCGCCCGTGCCATCGACCTGTTCAACCGCGTCACGCGCTCGGGCGATGGCGTGATGCAAACCGTGCGGCTTCTGGGCTTGAAAGCGGTGCATGATGTGGGGCCCATGCGCAAGCGCGTGATGCGTGCAGGGCTTGGCCCAAACTGACCTGCCTGCGGCACGCCGCCACATGACTGGATTGTCGCATTCCCTTCCTGAACACATGCAGGATACGCATCGCGAAACGTGAACAGGAGACATCAACATGGCCACTGAACTGACAGCCGAACAGAAAGCAAAAGACGCGCGCGCCGAGAAGGTCGCGTGGCTGATCATCGTCGCGATCATCGCAACCCTTGGCGGTGGATTTCTAGCCTTGGGACTGGCCGGAGTGGGTTTGGTCGCCGTGGGTATGGTGCCCGTTATTTATCTGCTTTTGATCATCATGGCAGGCGGCAAGGGGTAAACCCGGCTTCCAATTTGAAAACGGCGCATCACAGGGATGCGCCGTTTGTCTTTACAGAACTTTTGTCAGCACATCCTTCAGACGTGCGACACTGGCATCGACATCGTAAAGCTTGTCCAGACCAAACAGCCCAAGACGGAAAGACGAATAGTCATCGCCTTCGTCCACCATCAGGGGCACGCCTGCGGCAATCTGCACACCTTCTGCGGCGAAGGCCTTGCCCGCCTTGATGTCAGGATCTGCGGTATAAGACACGACCACCCCGGGTGCCTCGAACCCTTCGGCGGCCACAGATTTGATACCGTTATCAGCCAACAGGGCGCGGACACGGCGGCCTTGCTCCCACTGGGCATCGCGCAGTTTTTCGAACCCGTATTCCTTGGTTTCCAGCATCGTATCGCGGAAGGCGCGCAGCGCGTCGGTGGGCATGGTCGCGTGATAGGCATGCCCACCACCTTCATAGGCTTCCATGATCGACAGCCACTTGCCCAGATCCACCGCAAACGAGGTCGAGGTCGCGGCTTTCGCCATATCCCGCGCGGTGTCGTTCATCATGACAATCCCGGCAGACGGCTGCGCCGACCAGCCTTTCTGCGGGGCCGAAATCAACACGTCCACACCGGTCGCCTTCATATCAACCCAAGCACAGCCCGAGGCGATGCAGTCCAGCACAAAGATCCCGCCAACCGCATGCACGGCGTCGGCCACGGCAGAGATATAGTCGTCCGGCAGGATCATGCCCGACGCGGTTTCCACATGCGGGGCGAACACAACATCCGGCTTCTCGTCCCGAATTCTCGCAACGACCTCATCGATCGGGGCTGGGGCAAATGGCGCATCCGGGGCGTTGCCCACGCGGCGCGCTTTCATCACGGTCTCTGCGGACGGGATACTACCCATCTCGAAAATCTGGCTCCAGCGGAAGGAAAAGAACCCGTTGCGAATGACCATTACACGCTTGCCGGTTGCAAACTGGCGGGCCACGGCCTCCATCGCATAGGTGCCCCCGCCGGGAACAAGCGCGACGGCATCAGCATTATAGACCTCTTTCAGGGTGGCCGAGATGTCGGTCATCACGCCCTGAAATGCCTTCGACATATGGTTCAGGGATCGGTCGGTAAATACGACCGAAAACTCAAGCATCCCATCGGGATCAATATCGGGCAGAAGTGCGGACATATTGGAGCTCCTTCACAGTTCGTGAACAGCGTGACCCAGATTGCCGGCACAGGGAAGAGGTCAAATAGGCCCAGGGCGCCGTTCTTCGGACAAAAGCACGTTGGCTTCGACGTCTCCGACGCCGGGCATGGTCATGATCCGGCGGCGCAGCACCCGTTCGAAATCCGAGATGTCGCGGGCCACGACACGCAGCCGATAGTCATACAAGCCCAGCACATGTTCGACCGTCTGCACTTCCGGGATCGCCGACACCGCGCGTTCGAAGTCGTCCAAACTGACGCGCCCCTTTGTGGCGAGTTTTACACCCAGAAACACGGTCACACCAAACCCCAGAGCCTCGCGGTCCAGATCCAAACGCCGTCCCGCGATCACCCCTAGGTCCGACAAGCGCTTGATGCGCCGCCACGCTGCCGGTTGGCTCAGCCCGACCTCGCGCCCCAAGGCACCGGCCGATTGGGTGGCGTCTTCGGCAAGAAGGCGCAGAAGGGCCATATCTGTCTCGTCAAACTCGGTCATAGCGGTAGGCTTTCGTCCGATTTGATCCGCGCCACATGCATCAAGGCTTCGATATCTGCGATATGCGGAAGTGCTAAAATCTGATCGCGATAGATACCTTGGTAATGCGGCATGTCGCGGGCGATGACGGACAGGCGGACATCGACACGACCAACAAAAGTTTGGATCTCGATCACTTCCCGGATATCACGCGCGGCATCGATGAAGTCATCAAATGCGCGGGGCTGTGTCTTGTCGAGCGTCACGCGCAGACTAACCTCGACCTCATACCCCAAGGCACGCCAATTAATCACGGCACGTGGGCCGCGCAGGATCTTCTGATCACGCAGTCGCTCGACCCGACGCGATAGGCGCGCGGCGGACAGACCCATCCGGTCTGCCAGCTCAGTCCCGCTCAAGCCCGGGTCCGCCTGCATTTGTCTCAGAATACGCCTGTCGAAGTCATTTAGCATGATTCTGTCATTATCATACTATCTGACGAATAGTTAACCTCAATAATGCGCGAAGTTTACCACCCAATCATCTCGAACACCGCAAATTCATGCCTATGATGCGACCCAGAACGAAAACCCATGCAACGGAGCACCCGATATGCGCGTTTACTACGATCGCGATTGCGACATTAACCTGATCAAAGACAAAAAAGTTGCCATCCTGGGCTATGGCTCGCAAGGCCACGCCCACGCGCTGAACCTGCGCGACTCGGGTGCCAAGAACCTTGTTGTGGCCCTGCGCGAAGGCTCGGCATCGGCCAAGAAGGCGCAAGCTGAAGGTCTGGAAGTCATGGGCATCGCCGAAGCGGCTACTTGGTGTGACGTCATCATGTTCACCATGCCCGACGAACTGCAGGCTGAGACTTATAAGAAATACGTACACGACAACATCAAACCTGGTGCAGCCATCGCATTTGCCCACGGCCTGAACGTCCACTTCGGCCTGATCGAGCCGAAAGAAGGCGTCGACGTGATCATGATGGCCCCGAAAGGCCCGGGTCACACCGTTCGTGGCGAATACGTCAAAGGCGGCGGCGTTCCTTGCCTTGTCGCTGTTGACACCGACGCAACCGGCAAAGCGCTGGAAATCGGCCTGTCGTACTGCTCGGCCATCGGTGGCGGCCGCTCGGGCATCATCGAAACCAACTTCCGCGAAGAGTGCGAAACCGATCTGTTCGGCGAACAGGCTGTTCTGTGCGGCGGTATCGTTGAACTGATCCGTTGTGGCTTTGAGACTCTGGTTGAAGCCGGTTACGCACCGGAAATGGCTTACTTCGAGTGTCTGCACGAAACCAAGCTGATCGTTGACCTGATCTATGAAGGCGGCATCGCGAACATGGATTACTCGATCTCGAATACCGCAGAATACGGCCAGTATGTCACCGGTCCGCGCATCCTGCCCTATGAAGCCACCAAGAAAGCCATGAAAGAATCGCTGGAAGACATCCAGACCGGTAAATTCGTGCGTGACTTCATGCTGGAGAACGCTGTTGGTCAACCCACCATCAAGGCATCGCGTCGTCACAACGACGAGCACCAGATCGAGGTTGTCGGTAAGAAACTGCGCGACATGATGCCTTGGATCTCGGCTGGTAAACTGGTTGATCAGGAAAAGAACTAAGACCTGAACACGGTCACGCGATGGGTTGATTTCCATCGCAACAAAAGATCAAGTGGGGCGTCCGATTGCGGGCGCCCCTTTTTCGTTGAGAGCACCAATGACAGACAACCCTACATCCCGCGATTGGGCGGGCGTCGTGACACTTGGCCTGATCTGGGGCGGCACATTCATGGTCGTGGCCATAGCGCTAGAGGGTTATGGCCCAGTGACCGTTGCCACCGCGCGCACCACGCTGGGCGCATTGGCGCTTTGGGTGCTGATGCGTGCCACGGGAAAGAGGATGCCGGAATTCAGTGCAGCCCTTTGGTGGTCGATTACGATCATCGGGATACTCTCGACAGCCTTGCCGTTCTTGTTGTTAAGCTGGGGGCAGCAATACGTACCGTCGGCCTTTGCCGGTCTCTCCATGGCAGCGATCCCTTTGATGGTGTTGCCTTTGGCCCATTTCTTCTCGGACGAGCCGCTCAACGCGCGTAAATTCATCGGCGTGACGCTTGGATTTAGCGGCGCTTTGGTTTTGATCGGACCGGGCCTTGCACAATTGGGGCAAGGCGCTGAACCGTTGGCGCAGCTGGCCTGCATTGGTGCGGCGTTCTGCTATTCTGTTGCCTCGATCCTGACCCGGCGCTGCCCCCCGATTGATCCGGTTGTCTTGGCCACACTGACGCTTGTGGTTGGGTCGGTGATCCTACTGCCCATCATGCTGGCAACAGAAGGCTGGCCCGCGTGGGAAGGCACGCGACCCGGCCTTGCCATCGTCGCATTGGGGCTGCTCCCCACAGCGTTGGCCACCCTGCTGCGGGTGGCAATCATCCGCAGCGCCGGTTCGGTCTTCATGACGCTGGTGAACTACCAAGTGCCCGCATGGTCGATGGTGTTCGGCGCTTGGATCCTATCCGAGGCCCTGCCCCTGCGATTTTTCGCGGCCCTTGCGCTGATCTTGACCGGGCTGGCCATCAGCCAGTGGTTCAGCCTGCGCAAGATGCTGGTCGGGCGTTAAGCGGTCGCGGCTTCGACCTCGGCCACGATCCCGTCCACGACTTCAGACAGAAGCGCGTCATCTTCGCATTCTGCCATCACGCGGATCAGCGGCTCGGTGCCGGACTTGCGGATCAACAGGCGCCCCTTGCCGTCTAGCTTCGCCTCGGCATCGGCAATCGACGCTTTGACGCGCTCTGCCTCAAGCGGGGTCTGACCCAGCGTATAGCGGACGTTCTTTAGAAGCTGTGGCACCGTCTCGAACACCTGACACAGCTCAGAGGCGGGCTTGCCTGTTTCGATCATACAAGCCAGAAACTGGAGCCCGGCCAGAAGGCCATCGCCTGTGGTGGCATAGTCGGTCATCACGATATGGCCGGACTGTTCACCACCAAGATTATAACCACCGGCGCGCATCGCCTCGACCACATGGCGATCGCCCACTTTGGTACGCAGAAGTTCCAGCCCCTGCGCGGCCATGTGGCGTTCCAGACCAAGATTCGACATCACGGTCGCGACCAGCTTTCCGCCGCTCAGGCGACCCTCGGACGCCCAATGTGACGCAAAAAGCGCCATGATCTGATCACCGTCGGCCACACGGCCTTTTTCGTCGATGATCATGATGCGATCCGCGTCGCCGTCCAAGCAAATGCCCAAATCCGCGCCCGTTTCGACCACAGTACGCGCGGCAAGTGCGGTGTCTGTTGACCCGCAGCCTTTGTTGATGTTGGTCCCGTCGGGCGAGACCCCGACCGGGATAATGTCGGCGCCCAGCTCCCACAACGCATCTGGCGCTGCGCGATAGGCCGCACCGTTTGCGCAGTCGATCACAACCTTGATCCCGTTCAGACGTTTATTCTGTGGGAACGTGGTTTTCAGATATTCCATATAGCGCTGGCGAGCTTCCTCGATCCGTTTGGCGCGGCCGATATTCTGGGACTGCACAGGATCCACGCCCTCATGCACCAGCCGCTCGATCTCGGCCTCGTCCTCGTCCGACAGCTTAAAGCCGTCAGGTCCAAAAAACTTGATGCCGTTGTCATGGAAAGGGTTGTGTGATGCCGAGATCATGATCCCCAGATCCGCGCGCATGGAATGGGTCATCCGGCCCACAGCGGGCGTCGGCACAGGCCCCAACAACAGCACGTTCATCCCCGTCGAAGTCAGCCCCGCAGTCAGTGCATTTTCCAGCATATAGCCCGACAAACGCGTGTCCTTGCCGATCACCACCCGGTGTCCGTTCGAGTGGTCACGGCGGAAGTGGCGCCCCGCAGCGGCCCCCAGCTTCAACGCCATTTCGGCTGTCATAGGCCACGAGTTTGCCAGCCCGCGAACCCCGTCGGTTCCGAAGAGTTTTTCGACCATTCTGCTGCCCTCGTTCTTACTTTTTATCGGTCATGGCTGCATGAAGAAGCAACGCCTGCCGTGTTTCAAATGTGTCATGGACCCGCAAAATCTGCATGCCTTGCGCAATGCCGTGCATCGCAACGGCCACGGATCCGGCGACCCGATCACGGGCCACTTCGGCCTGCCCGATCGTGCCAATGAACCGCTTGCGCGAGACACCCAACAGCACCGGAAGACCCAGATCATGTAGCAGTGACAGGTTACGCAGCAAAGTCACATTGTGTTCCAGAGTCTTACCAAAACCGATGCCGGGATCGGTGATAATCCGCTCGCGCTTGATGCCTTTACCCTCGGCAAAGGTGATGCGTTCTTCCAGATAATCCATCACATCGAACAGCACATCGTCATAGCGCGGATCGTTCTGCATATCCTCGGGTCGCCCCTGCGAATGCATCAGGCAAACGGGCACGTCGCGTTCGGCCACAAGGTCTGCAAGCTCGGGATCGAAGGTAAATGCCGACACGTCATTCACGATATCCGCGCCCGCATCCAACGCAGCCTCTGCCACACGAGCCTTCCGCGTATCGATCGAGATCGGCGTGTTCACCCCCGCCGCGCGGATCGCTTCGATCACGGGGGCAGTTCGGCGGATTTCTTCTTGAACATCAACCTCTTCGGCGCCCGGACGGGTGCTTTCCCCACCGATGTCCAGAATATCCGTATCGCCCGCCATCTGACGTGCGCGGGTGACTGCGGCCTCGATCGTATCCAGTTCGCCGCCATCCGAAAAACTGTCAGGTGTGACATTCAGAATGCCCATCAGGCGCGGCTGATCCATGGTCAGCCCGCACAGCGTTGGGCGTGGTGCGCTTAGGCGGGTGATCGCTGCGTCTTCAAGATCTGACAGATCGACAATCGTCTCTGCCCCTCCGCGCTGGCGTTCAAGGGCCTGGTCAAACCACAGACTGCGATTGCCACAGAGTTTATGGCCAGAAAACGGCCGTCCTGAACGGGCGATCGGTTGAATGCGCCGGGTCATAGTAGATCCTCCAACATCACAGATTGTGACGAGATACCGGGAATATCGCGCGCCGGACAGCCCACCCAAAGAATCTGGCAGGCGTCAACCTGTTGCGCAAACCAAAGCGTCAGGTCCGCAAGATCGGTCGATACGGGGGCGTCCACCGCATCCAGCACCATCTTTGATGGCGCCCACACGCTGAGCTGCCCATTTTTCAGGCCCCAGTCCAGCTCTGTCCGCGTTCCTACGGGCACAGAACGCGCGTCGTCAGCCGCCAGTCGCCACGCTGCCTGATCCGCCTGCAAAAGTGCAATGTTTCGGGCGGGCCAGCTGTCTGTCGCAGTGGGCAGATCGGCATCGACCACCAAAATGGTTGGCACGCCGTCTTGTTCCAGTTGATCAAGGAATGTCCCCAACCCATGCGACTTCAGGGCAGTCGATGACAGAAAAGTTAAAATCGGAGCGGGCGTATCATCTGTCCCAGCCGTGCCCGATTGACCGGACCGGTCGCGCACGATCTCGACCCCTAGTTTTCCGGGGCCGCGATCCAGCTTTTCGATCCGTACGAACACGCGCTGCGGTTGCGGCGCGTGCAGCAACCGTTGCGCAATCCGTTCCGCCAGCGTTTCCAGCAGGTTCAGACGTTCCGCATCAAGCTCGGCCATGATAGCTTCGGTAATTGTGTCGTAGGACAGGATGTCATCCACGTCATCCGTCTGGGCACCGCCATGATCCGAGACCTCGACAACAACACTGAAGCTTAAGCGCTGCGTCACGCCACGCTCGGCCTGAAAGGCGCCAATTTCCACGTCAACCACGTGATCACGCACCGAAATACGGTCTGCTGGCACATCGCCGGCCATAGCCCGCGCGCGCGCCTCAAGATCAGAAAAAGCCAAGCTGGCGTCGGTCATCACATGTCCCCTTTGAACTTAGCCGGACCATGCCTTGAACACGCCGCGAAACGCCAGCGTAAAGCGACGGATCGGCGTGATCAGGCGTCTTTAGCCAGGCATCCGGTAAAACCGGTGCACCCCAATCGACGCGGTTTTCTGGAAGCTGCGCGCCCAGCGGGGTGATACTGCAGTGGTGTGGTAATGCGTTGCGCCATCGGTCAGATCGCGCGGCGCACCATCTATCATTGCGCGCGCAATGCGGCTCAGGCGGTCATAAATGGCATGTTCGCGGATCACTTCGGCACGTCCATCACAAGTATAGGTAAACTGACAAGCGTATCGCTTGCCCGTCCCTTGATTGATTACACCACAAATAGTGCCTGGGAAACGAACATGGTCCACACGGTTCAAAATGACCTCGGCCACGGCGAACTGCCCCTCGATGGTCTCGCCCCGCGCTTCGAAATAGAGAGCTTCCGCAAGGCACTTAAGTTCAGCATCTTGTGTAGGTGCGGGTTGTGCTGTCAGCCAAGCAACCGAGCGTTCAAACCCATTCGCAGCCTCGTCCGAAACTTTGGGAAGTATCGAAATCGCGTTCAGTTTCTCGCCACCCATCACGCCAAGGCCAAAATGCTCCTGCAGCAGCGCGTCGCGGAATGGGTTCGGAGCGATGTCGGATTCAGATGCTTGAAGAGGCGCGACCACCCCCACGACAATGACGACAAAGGCACATAGTTGAGGTTTCCACTTGATACGCATCGAACAATACTTCCCAGACAATTGCGTCGGGACACTTAGGTACTTGTCGCCCTTACGTCTACCCCTCGCACCAACTAGGTTTCAGAAGGTTTCGGAGATGTGATCGCCAAATGCGCCGCCGCCAAACGTGCCACTGGCACCCTGAACGGCGAACACGACACATAGTCAAACCCTGCATCGCGGCAGAAACGGATGCTTTCTGGATTGCCCCCATGTTCGCCACAGATAGAAAGGGTCAGGTCAGAATTCTCGGCCCTGCCGCGTTCCGCACCCATCTGAAGCAACTCGCCCACGCCATCCGCGTCCAGCATGTGGAACGGGTCTTCGTCATAGACCCCCTGCGCCACATATTCGCCCATGAACCGCCCCGCATCATCGCGCGACAGGCCATATGTCATCTGGGTCAGGTCATTCGTACCGAAAGACATGAAGGCCGCGTGTTGCGCAATTTCGCCGGCCCGCAACGCCGCGCGGGGAGTTTCCACCATGACGCCCAGTCGATAGTTGAAATCTGCCCCTTGCTCGATCCGAACCGCCGCAGCGACCGCATCGACACGTGCTTTGACGATCTCGACCTCGCGCTTGGCCGAGACCAGAGGGATCATCACTTCGGGCACCACCGGGTCGCCAGACTTTGACGCCTCGATCGTCGCCTCGAAAATTGCACGCGCTTGCATGTCATAGATCTCGGGGACGGTTACGCCCAAACGCACTCCCCGCATACCCAGCATCGGATTGAACTCACGCAGGCCCGCCACACGGCGTTCGACGTCTTTCATCGGCAGATCCAATGCCTCGGCCAATTCACGCAGACCTTCGCGCCCATGGGGCAAGAATTCGTGCAAGGGTGGGTCAAACAGGCGGATGCAGACAGGTTGCCCCTGCATGATCTCAAACAGCTCGGTGAAATCCGCGCGTTGCATCGGAAGCAGGCGGTCAAGCGCCGCACGCCGGTCGTCGGTGTGATCGGCAAAGATCATCTCGCGCATGGCCAAAAGGCGGTCGTCATCAATGAACATGTGCTCGGTCCGGCAAAGGCCAATCCCTTCGGCGGCAAACATCCGGGCATTACGCGCATCCGGCGGCGTATCCGCATTCGCGCGCACGCCGATATCGCGCAGATCATCGGCCCATGTCATCAGGGTCTGGAAGCTTTCCCCCAATTCCGGTGGCAGCATATCGACACCACCTACAAGGGCCTCGCCGGTGCTGCCATCAATCGTGATCACATCGCCTTCGCGCAGAGTTCGGCCATCTGCGGTCTGCACGCGTCCCTTTCGCTTGTCCAAAATCAAATCGCCCGCACCGACCACGCAAGGCAGACCCAGCCCGCGCGCAATCACCGCTGCATGGCTGGTGATTCCGCCGCGAATGGTTAGGATACCGTTGGCAGCGTGCATCCCACGGATATCCTCTGGGCTGGTTTCACGGCGTACCATAATACAATTTTCACCCTGTGCAGCGAGCGTCTGAGCAGCGCGAGCGCTGAATACGATCTTGCCAGTTGCCGCACCCGGGCTGGCGGCGATGCCTGTGACGAAATGGTCGCGTGCGCCTTCGGGATCAATCTGATTGTGAAGCAACTCGGTCAATGCGCGGGGCGGGATGCGCAACACGGCATCTTCCCGGCTGATTATCTCGTCCTTGGCAAGCCCAACCGCAATGCGCACATTTGCACGCTCGGACCGCGGGACGCGCACAGCATCCAGAATGAACAGCTCTTCGTTTTCAATGGTGAATTCGATCACCATCTCTTCGCGCAGCCGGGCGCGGCAAAATTCTCCGTACCGGACGAGGTCTGCGAAATTCTGGGGCAGAACCTCTTCGATCGAACGGCCACGCGGATCCTTGGTCAGATACATGACGTCACGATCTTCAGCATCCGCCAGCGCGTCGCGCCCTTGGCTTTTGCACAGATAGCGTCCGCGGATTTCACGGTGCCCGGTGGTGCCGTTCACAAACTGAATGACCCCTGAACCGCAAATCCCTTGCCCGACGCCCAGCACCATCTTCTGCACCACAAGCCCAAGCCCTGCATCAGCAGGCGCACCTTTGGCCTGACGCAGCAGGCGCGCAGTTGTGCCCTCCCATGCGCGCGCCATCGAACGCAGGATCTCACGCAGCTGCTCGGCAGGGTCTTGAGGGAAATATTCGTCGGTCTCTTCTTCGTACAGGTCCAACGCTTCGCGCAGCGTATCCGCGGTGGGCGTCGTCAGTGCGTCGAATTCGTCCGGGTCCAGACGCCCGACATTGACCGCATAGGATTGGATGAAACGCAGATAGAGTGCGTTTGCCGCCGTTTCGCCATGGGATTCAATCAGGCGTGCATGAACCTTGTCATTCATGCCGATGTTCAAAATGGCACCCGGCCCGCCCCAGTCAGGGTCTTCCGAAGACGGGCGAACCGAGACCAGCGGATCGTCGCCAAATAATGCAAGCATCGCGCCCAAATCGGGCAGATCCCCGGCAGACACGCCGTGTACCGCATCAAAATCCAGTGCCACCGTACGCGGAACTGGCATGTCCAGCCGGATCAGCCGTTGCAGGCACTTCGCCCGCCCGCCATGACGCGCGGTGTCAATCGCCGCCGTTGGGGTGATTTCCGTGAAGCCCAAATCTCGATTTTTCTGCACTGCAGCACCGCCTTTCACCCACACCATAACGCGGATCATCTGTCACACAAGGGTTACATGCTCAGTGCGGATGGATACAGGGATGGGGGCGCTGCCCCCGCCTGATTTCCGGGGGAATTCAGGCTCCCCCGGGATATTTTCGACAAGAAAAAGCGGTTAGCCTTCGATCTTGGACAGGTGAGCCACGCCGGACGTGATCGTGCGGATGCGTGATAGCAGGTTCAGGCGGTTGCGCCGAATGACCTGATTGTCCGCGTTGATCTGCACGGCTTCAAAGAAGGCATCAATCGGCGCGCGCAGGGCGGCCATAGCGGTCATGGCGGTGGCGAAATCCTCGGCCTTCATCGCGGGGGTGATGGCGGCCTCGGCTGCGTCAAGGGCTGCGAAAAGCGCCTTTTCGCTGTCATCTTCCGCGAATTTCACATCCGCACCATAGGAGTATTCAACCCCGTCTTTTTCTTCGGCTTGCGTCAGGATGTTGGAGGCGCGCTTCACGCCTTGGATCAAGTTCTCGCCGTCGTCGGTGGACAGGAAGGTGGCCAGCGCCTCGGCCCGTTTCACCAGCAGCGTCAGGTCATCATTTCCGGGCATCGCAAGGCAGGCGTCGATCACGTCGTGACGGATGCCTTTGTCTTTGAGGTAGACTTTGAGGCGGTCGTGGAAGAAGCCCAAAAGATCGCTGGACGTATCCGGCAGGCTTTCTTTAACCGCTTCCAGATGTTTGGACAAATCGCCATCAAAGTGATCCAAGATTGTGCGAATGGCGGCGCCGAACACACCGTGATCTGCAATTTCATTGTCCAAATCGCGCAGCAAAGCTGTACGGACATCTCCGTTTTCGTTCAGCGCGATTTCGTGCCGCAGCAGTTGCGCGTCAAACAATTTATCCAGCTCGATGCGCAATCCGTTGTCCAGTACCAGCCGGATGACACCCAAAGCCGCACGACGCAGCGCAAACGGGTCTTTCGAGCCGGTTGGCTTCTCGTCAATCGCCCAGAAGCCCGTCAGCGTGTCCAGCTTGTCAGCCAACGCGACGGCAACAGACACGGGTGCGGACGGCACGTCATCGGACGGACCAAGCGGCGAGCGATGTTCGCTGGCTGCATTCGCAACCTCGACCGGGTGGCCGGCGGGACCCGCATAGTATTTGCCCATCAAGCCCTGAAGCTCTGGAAATTCATAGACCATTTCCGAGGAAAGATCAGCCTTGGCCCAGCGAGCAGCTTTTTGGGTCAGATCAGCATCAGCAGATACGGCAGGCGCCAGAGCGCTGGCCATGGCGGCGATACGCTCAATCCGATCAGATTCTGTACCCAGCTTGTTGTGGAATGTCACGTTGCTCAGGCTGTCCAGCCATGGCTGGCCGCCAGCTTCGGCAACGCGAATGTCATTTTCCCAGAAGAACTTGGCGTCTGCCAGACGGGCAAACAGCACTTTCTGGTTCCCGGCCAAAATGGTCGCGCCATTATCGGCGGTTTCAATATTGGCGACAGTGATGAATTTTTCGATCCGGTCGGTTTTCGGGTTCTTGACCGAGAAGAACTTCTGGTGCTCGCGCATCGAGGTCTGAAGCACCTCGGGCGGCAGGTTGATGAAATCATCCGCAATGTCGCCCATCAGCACAACGGGCCATTCGACCAGACCGGCGACTTCGGCCAGCAGGCCTTTGTCGTCAACGATTTCCAGCCCTTGGGCAAAGGCGGCGTTCTGGGCTTCGGCCCAGATGTGATCGGCACGCTCGGACGGCGACAGGATCACCTTTGCGGCTTTCAGCTTGGCCTCGTAGTCGTCGAACCCGGTGACGGAAATTGCCCCTTTCGACATGAACCGGTGGCCCTGTGTCGTGTCGCCGGATTTAATCCCGTCAATGTTGAGCGGCACCACCGAAGCACCTGCCTCGTCCGACAGGATGCACAGGATCGAATGCAGCGGACGCACCCAACGCAGGCTGCCGGTGCCCCAACGCATCGACTTGGGCCATGGGAAGTTGCGAATGGCAGCTTCCAGCACCTCGGCGATGATGTCAGCGGCCGGACGCCCCTGCTTTTCAATGGTGGCGAAATAGACCGGGCCTTTGGGGGTATCACGCTCTTCCAGTTGCTCGCGGGCCACGCCTGCACCGCGCAGGAAACCTTCGATGGCCTTGTCCGGCGCACCCACTTTAGGGCCTTTACGCTCTTCGCGCGTGTCAGGCGATTGCGCCAGCAAGCCTTCGACCGCCAGCGTCAGGCGGCGCGGCGTCGACAGGGAAGCGGCGCCCGCATAGGTCAGGCCAGCCTCGACCAGTCCATCGGTCAGCAGTTTTTTCAGGTCCTCGGCCGCCCGCACTTGCATGCGCGCCGGGATTTCTTCGGAAAAGAGTTCAATCAGCAGGTCAGGCATGGTGCTTACTCGCTATATTTTTCGTTCAGCTGGTGCCAGGCATAGCCGCGGCCATCGGGGAAGATTGCGACCACGCGGTCGACCCCGTCACGGATGTTGCGTTCGCCCAGAAAGGCCAGTGCCTCGCCATTCTCAAGCGCAGCGCCAATGGCTGTCGCGTCGAAGCAGTCAAACCAACCGGGGGCGGTCAAAGGGGTGGCTCTTTCGTAGGGCTCGAAAGTTTCGGTGAGCATGGCAAGGCTCATCGTGGTGGTGAAACAGCTGCGATAGCGCAGGGGAGAGCTGTCGGCGTCGATCCCTTCAAAGCTGTCATACAGCACGATTTCAGGCTGTCCGGTCACCAGATTGGTCATCCGAACGCCATCCTCGGCCGAGACTTCGTCGTAGAAGGCGTAAAGCTGCAACCAATAGATCGCAGCGCCAGCAACAAGGGCAATTCCCACTATAAATATCCCTACCAGACGGCCGCTCACGCCGCGTCCCCTTCGGCGGTCCAGCCACCGGCGCTGGTTTGAACAAAGGCATCGGCACAGAGTTTGGCCAAAGTACGCACGCGCCCGATATAGGCCTGACGCTCGGTGACCGAGATTACGCCACGCGCATCCAGAAGGTTGAACAGGTGCGAGGCCTTGATGCACTGGTCATAGGCCGGGTGCGCCATGATGATCCGCTTACCCGTTTTGGGATCCACATGCTCTTGCGCGAGGATCGCCTGACATTCGGCCTCGGCCTCTTCGAAATGGCGTAGCAGAACATCCGTGTTGGCCACGTCGAAATTCCAGCGCGCGTATTCTTCTTCGGTCTGCTTGAACACGTCACCATAAGTCAGCGCAATCGGTGTTTGCGGATCGTTATAGGGCATGTCCATCACGTGATCGACGCCCAGCACATACATGGCCAGACGCTCCAGACCGTATGTCAGCTCGCCCGAGACTGGTTTACAATCGTGGCCGCCGACCTGCTGGAAATAGGTGAACTGGCTGACTTCCATCCCGTCGCACCAGACCTCCCAGCCCAGCCCCCAGGCGCCCAGCGTGGGGCTTTCCCAGTCGTCCTCGACGAAACGGATATCATGTATATCCATATCGATGCCGATCGCTTCCAAAGACCCAAGATACAGCTCTTGCAAATTGGGCGGGCTGGGTTTGATCAATGTTTGGAACTGATAGTAATGCTGCAGGCGGTTCGGGTTCTCGCCATAGCGACCATCCGTCGGGCGGCGCGACGGCTGTACATATGCTGTGGCCCACGGTTGCGTTCCCAGCGATCGCAATGTGGTTGCCGGGTGGAATGTGCCTGCGCCGACTTCCATGTCATAGGGTTGCATCACCGCGCAGCCTTGCTGTGCCCAGTAATTCTGAAGCCGCAGGATGATGTCCTGAAAGCACTTTGGTTTCGTGTCGGTCTTGGCCATGGCGCTGCCCTGAGCTGGTTTTTGCAAAGTCTGCCACTCAATAGGCGTTGGGTGTGTAAGGGTCAACGCGGGAAACGGCCCAAAGGGTTGGGTTTTCCCGCCCCATGAACCTATTAATTTCCGAAAGGCGGCACCGCGATATTGACCTAGCAGGGGGCCGATGTGTTACTTGCGCGAAATTCAGACAATTTCGCCTTTATGGCCACGAGGATCCATGACCAAACAATTTGCCTTTGCATTGGCCACCGGCCTTCTTCCTGCAGTATCAACGGTCGCGGCCACCAGCGTCACCGCCTTTGTTGCCGCACAGCCCGCCATGGCACAGCAAGTATCGAACGCACAGTCGGTGCGCTGGATCCAGGTCGAGGCACAACCAACCTTGCGTGAAGCCGAGGCGCGTGCACGTGCCTATGCTGGCCGGCTTGAAGGCGTAAACGGGTTCCGACTGGGCAGTAATTGGTATGCAATCGTTCTTGGGCCCTACACCGAAAGCGCGGCTGAACTGCAACTGCGCAACCTAAAAAGTGCAGGCCTTATTCCCGCCGACAGCTTCATCGCGTTCTCGAACCAGCTCCGTCAGCAATATTGGCCTGTTGGAGCCTCCAGCCTAAACGTCGCCCCGGTCGAGGCACCTGCACAGACGCAGGAAGCCCCCCAGCCCGAACCGGTTGCGGTTGCCCCGACCACGTCAACAGAAGCGGTCGTCGGGCTACCTGACGAAACCAAACGCGAGGCGCAAGTCAGCGAACGCGCACTGGATCGGGACGCGCGCAAAGCACTTCAAGTCGCGCTGCAATGGGAGGGCTACTATACCTCGACCATCGACGGTGCGTTCGGCCCGGGCACCCGGCGGTCTATGGCCGCGTGGCAAACCGACTACGGCTACGAGCCGACCGGCATTCTGACCACTAGGCAGCGCGCTGTGCTTATGGACAATTATCAATCTGTATTGGCTGTCCTTGGCATGGCCCCGTACGAGGACCAGACCGCAGGCATCTCGATGGCCATCCCCGCAGGTATGGTTGAATTCGACCGCTATGAAGCACCCTTTGTGCACTTCAAAACCAAAGATGGCAGCGATGTGCAGCTTGTTATGATCAGCCAGACCGGCGATCAGAACACTCTGTTTGGTCTCTATGACATCCTGCAAACGCTCGAGATCGTCCCCACCGGTGGGCCGCGCGAGCGTGGCAAGAACGGGTTCACCATCGAAGGTGAGAACGACAAGATCAGCTCGTTCACGCAGGTCAAACTTCTGGATGGCACCGTAAAAGGCTTCACGCTGGTCTGGCCCAAAGGCGACGACAAACGTCGGGCTCTGGCGCTTGGCGATATGCGGGCAAGCTTTTCGTCACTCGGCGAACAAGCACTAGCTGACGACGCTGGGCTGGACGCGTCCACACAAAGCTTAGATCTTTTGTCGGGCCTTGAAATTCGCACGCCTGACCTGTCCCGCTCGGGCTTCTATGTCGACAACAAGGGCCATATCCTGACCACCACCGAGGCCGTTCAGTCCTGCGCCCGCGTGTCGGTCAATGACGCGTTTGATGCGAATGTCATCGCCTCGGACGAGGCACTGGGTCTTGCCCTTCTGGAACCGGCATCGGCCCAAGCTCCGATCGCGTTCGCATCTTTTGTAAACGCCGAGCCGCGTTTGAAATCTGACGTGGCCGTTGCAGGCTTCTCGTACGAGGGGCGTCTCAGCGCGCCCAGCCTGACTTTCGGCACGCTCTCGGAATTGACTGGCCTGAACGGCGAAAGCGAGCTGACACGTCTGACGCTTGCCGCCCTACCCGGAGATGCGGGCGGACCGGTTCTGAGCACCAGCGGATCGGTCATGGGTATGCTGTTGCCCGCAAGGGGCACAAATAGCCGAACCCTTCCAGCGGACACCAGCTTTGCAACGGATGCGAACACGGTCGCCGCATTCCTGTCCGCCCATGGCATCACGGCCAGCACCACGGACAGCGTTGCATCGGTCGATCCGGTCGAACTGAACATGAAAGCCGCCGACATGACGGTACTGGTCAGCTGCTGGAACTGAGCGCCCCCTAACGTCAGATACACAAAGGCTCGGGCATGTTGCACCGGGCCTTTTTTGTTCAGCAAAGCGTCAACCCCGCCAGAACGTCACCGTAAACAAGACGAAAACGGCCAACAGCTCGAGCCGTCCGATCAGCATCGCCGCGATCAGTATCCACTTGGCGGTGTCGCTTAGCCCCGAGAAATTTCCGGCAGGCCCGATCTGGTCGCCTAAGCCCGGGCCGATATTCGCCAAAGCTGCCGCTGCTCCAGAAATAGATGTGGTAAAGTCCAGCCCGGTCAAGCCAAGCGCTACGGCGGTCACCCCCAAGGTCGCAACAAAGAACACAAAAAACCCCATGACCGAGGACAGAACCTCTTCATCCACACGGCGACCGCCATAGCGGGGCGTAAAAATGCCGTGGGGGGAATGGATCGACTGGATCTGCGCTTTGATCGATGACAACAAAAGCTGATAGCGGAAGATCTTGATGGAACAGGCGGTCGATCCAGCGCATCCGCCGATCAGACCGACGAAAAAGAACATTACCACCGGGAAGCCGCCCCACAGCATATAGTCTTGCGAGGCATAGCCGGTGCCCGTCAGGATCGACGTCAGGTTGAACAGAGTTTTGCGCAAGGCTTCTTCGCTGAACTGCCCGGCAGCCAGCCAACGCCACAGCGCCATGATCAGCACGATCACCACCAGCGTCATGAAAAATGCGCGCACCTGCGGGTCGTGCAACAACGGGCGCGCTGTGCCCTGAAGGATCTGAACATAGCGCACAAAAGGAAGTGCCGCCAAAAGCATGAACACAACGGCGGCGTATTCCGCCCCTGCCCCAAACGCACCGAACGAGGCATCATAATTAGCATACCCACCTGTCGCGATGGTCGTCATGGCATGGGTGATTGCATCGAAAAAACCCATGCCCAGCGAAAAATACACCAACGCGCACAGCGCTGTCAGTGTGAAATAGATGACCGAGATACGTGACGAGATCTCGGTCGCGCGGGGCAGGATTTTCCCAAACGTATCAAAGCCCTCGGACCGGAAGATTTGCATGCCGCCAACGCGCAGTTCCGGCAGAAATACCATTGCCACAACAATGATGCCGATGCCGCCAAACCACTGCAAAAGCCCACGCCAGAACAAAAGTCCCTTGGGAAGATCATCCAGGCCCGACAGAACGGTTGACCCGGTGGTGGTCAGACCTGACATGGCTTCGAAAAACGCGTCCACCGGGCGGGCGTCCAGCTCGCCCAAAGCAAAGGGCAGCGCGCCGAAGATTGGCAGAGCGACCCACACCCCGGTGGTCAGAAGGAAGGTCTGCTGAATCGTCAGCCCCTTGCCGACGCCGTTAGCCGTCGACAGGGCCATCGATCCACCGATTAGCATGGTCACCATCGCACTTTGCAGAAAGACCTGCCAATCCGGATTGCTATCCAGAAGGTCAACCACAACAGGGATCAACATCGTGACCCCAAGAACGGCGACAAGAAGCCCGATAACATAGATAACTGGTCGCAAATCCAACATAATCGCAGGGTTGGCCCCCTGCGCCTGCGGTGTCAAGCGTCGTTAGTGTCGTCGCGGCTTAGACGTACATCAAATCCTTGAACACATGGCGGACGATGTCATCGCGCTTCAAGCCAAGCTTCGCCAGTTCGTCGTCACTCATGGACCGCAGAGCATCAACTTGACGCATACGCGACGAGTTTTCACCTGCAGCGATCATGGCGCGGCCGAATGCCGCGAAAAACGTGCGGAGAGCCGAACCCAGTGAAAATGCCGGAGCTTGGATGGTCGTTGTTTGCGTAGCCATTGGAAACCTCTTGAAAAAGCTATTAGGTTTCCTCCCTGCTTGCCAATTTAGGTAAGCATCCCTGACACAACAATTGCAAATTCCACAACCCTGCTATGCGCGAGGTATCAGCCGACGTGAAACAGGGTCGAGAACAGCTTCGGATCAAAGCTTTCCGCTTCGAACGTGTCGCCTTCGATCAAAATCGACACGGCGTCATGACTATGCAGGCTTTCCTGATGGCTGGCGACGATGCGGAAATCTCCGATCCGGTCATCCTGCTGCAATTGCTCGCAGAACAGGCGCGCGGCGTCTTCCACGAAAATCGGATTTGCGGCGTTCAGCTCGGCAAAGGCCTGTTCGTCTTCACGCTTGACCATTACCTGCGTTTCAGTGGGAACAGCGATGCGGCACAGATCAATCAGATCTTCAAACCAAAGCGTGCCGGTGGGCTGATGGATCTTCTCAACCGAGATCCGCGCGACCGAGCGCTGCGAATGCGGCGTGGCCAACTGCCCGCGCATTTGGCGTGCGTGCTCAGACAGCTCCAGCGAACAGGGGCAAGTCGAGCTGTACACATAGTCCAGATGGATGAACTTTCGGCGCTTACCACGGTGCTCAACCAGCTCCAACGCAATGTCGTAATACTGATAGCCAGACAGGCCCGAGCGCAGGCTTTCCACCCGTGCAGGATAGGAAAAGCGCATTTCGATCCGCGCGTCCAAGCTTTCCAGATCCGTCTTGTAATCGTCCAGCGCGGCTTCGATCACATCAAAGCTGAAGGTCTTTTCAGCATGGCCATAGAAGCTGCGCATGATGCGCGACATGTTGATGCCCTTCTTGCCGGCCTCAAGACTGACTGTCCCGGTGACAGCGGTTTCCAGTGTGACGTCCGATCCGTCACGCGTGTGATAGCGGATGGGCAGACGGAAATTGGAAATGCCGACGTGCTGGATGTGCCGCTTCGCCCCTTGGATCAGGCTGGCGGGGCCGTTCTGCAGGTCTGGCATCGACGCCTTGTAATCCGCATCCGGCGCAAAATCGTCCGGATAGATTCGGCTGAGTTCAGGATAGTTCGGAAGATCGGCTGATGGCAGAAGACGCGCAATGGCCGGGTCCAGCGCGGCCACTTCCACCGGGTCCGCCTTGGCAGCCCAGTTGCGCAAAACTTCAAGAGCATCCTGTGCCTGCGCGGTATCCACCGCGTCCCCGCCCTTGCGCTTCATTTGGTTCATAGCGAACCCCCATCCTGCTGCCGCACGCCTATAACATAGTCATTTGACACATAAACGCCAAACGCGATGGGCGAAATGCGACAGATCAGGCTGCGTCCAAGCCGTTCGAAAGATCCGCGATCAGATCGTCGACGTCTTCAAGCCCGATCGACAGGCGCACCAAACCATCCGAGATGCCCAGCATATCTTTCTGGTCTTGCGGAAGGCGCTGGTGGGTCGTGGTCGCCGGATGGGTCGCGATGGATTTGGCATCCGCGAAGTTGTTCGAGATCGTGAAGATCCGAAGCGCGTTCAGGAAGCGGAAACAGGCCTCTTTGCCGCCATCCACCTCGATGGCCAGCACTGTCCCGCCCGAGGGCGCCTGCTGGATTGCGATGTCGTATTGCGGGTGCGACGGATGGGTCGGATAGCTGATACGCGACAATTTCGGATGACCCTGCAGCGCATCGGTCACTTTCAGCGCAGCATCCGCCTGCGCACGCACGCGCAAGTCCAGCGTTTCCAGCGCTTTCAGATGGGTCCACGCGGCGAAAGGATTGATCGCGCCGCCAGTGTGTTTGACATAGGTCTCGATCGGGCCACGGATCAGCTCGCGTGAACCACAGATGGCGCCACCCAACATGCGGCCTTGGCCATCAACGTGCTTGGTCGTTGAATAGACCACAAGATCGGCGCCCATTTCCGTCGCATAGGAAAAGATCGGTGTCGGCATGGCGTTGTCCACCACGACCAGAGCACCGTTCGCATGGGCCAGCTTTACCACATGGGCCAAGTCGATCACTTCAAGCGTCGGGTTCGAGATCGCTTCAAGGAAAACAACTTTGGTGTCCGGACGGATCGCGTTTTCCCACGCCTGATTGTCGGTGCCGTCAACCAGCGTGATTTCCACGCCGAACCGACCCAGAATATCTTCGAGCACATAAAGACACGAGCCAAACAGCGCGCGCGAAGACACAACGTGATCGCCTGCCTGCGTCAGCGCCATCAGCGCACCGTTCACCGCAGCCATGCCGGACGCACAGGCGAACGCGTCTTCCGTGCCTTCCATCGCCGCAATACGGTCTTCAAACATACGGTTGGTCGGGTTGCCATAGCGTGCATAGATGAACTCGTCCGGGCCGCTTTCGATAAAGCGCTGCTCGGCAGCTTCCGCCGTCGGATAAACAAAAGCCTGCGTCATGAACATGGCCTCGGACAGCTCATTATACTGGCTGCGACGTACACCACCATGCACGGCTTCGGTGCGTTTACCCCATTTTGTCATCGCGCGTTCCTTTCGCACAAAAAAACCCCCACCGCAGCGAGCGTCGGGGGATTACAGCACGGGATGCCCCGTCTACCCTGACCTCTTTAGCAGAATGTTTTACGAGGCCCGCAATCCGGTGGACAAATCGCCTCGGGCATAGCCCTAGCGCCTGCAAACTAAGGCGTCAAGAGCCACCAAAGAAAGGCTCGCCACATCGTGAAAACTGCATGCTTGCCATTTCGCGGAGGAATGCCATGTTCTGAAGGACGCGAAAGGAAACACGATGTCCAACCCCATTGAACTTTACTATTGGCCGACACCTAACGGCTGGAAAATCTCGATCGTATTGGAAGAGATGGGCCTGCCTTATGAGGTGAAGCTGATCAACATTGGCGCGGGCGACCAGTTTGCGCCCGGGTTTCTGAAGATCGCACCGAATAACCGGATGCCCGCGATTGTCGATCCGGACGGGCCAGATGGCGCCCCCATTTCGGTGTTCGAGAGCGGGGCAATCCTGCAATACCTCGCCCGTAAGACCGGACAGTTCTATGGCGAAACTGAACGTGATCGCGTGGCCGTCGAAGAATGGCTGATGTGGCAAATGGGAGGGCTGGGGCCGATGGCCGGTCAGGCGCATCACTTCCTGAAATATGCCCCCGCAATGGATCCGCCGCAGGATCTGCCCTATGCCAAAGACCGGTATCGGGCCGAAGTGGCCCGTCTTTACGGTGTCATGGATCGGCGTCTGGCGGGGAACCGCTATCTGGCAGGCAATTTCTATTCAATTGCGGATATGGCCTGCTGGGGCTGGGCATCGTTGTGGGAAGGTCAGCAGCAGGACCTTAGCGACAAGCCGAACTTAACGCGCTGGCTGGACGAGGTCGGCGCACGCCCTGCCGTTCAGCGTGGTCGCGCCGTGGCGGCCGATAATCGCAGCAATTTAGAAGATGACCGAAAGGCGCAGGACCTTCTGTTCAAGCGCTAAGCGCGCTCATGGTACCGGGTGGCTCACAGTGTGAGCCTGGGGGGCTCTGCCCCCAGCGCTCGCCGTCCGGCAAGCGCTTCCCCCGGGATATTTCAGACAAGAAAAAGTCAGGAGATCTCTTCGTCGCTTCCGAACCGTTTGAACAAGCCGGCCTGCGACATGAAAAATCCGAACGTGGCTGCGGGCAGACCAAACGTTTTGAAGTTCACCCACGCATCGGTCGACATCATGCGCCAGATCGCCTCATTCGCGACGGCGAGCAGCAGGAAGAAGATTGCAAGCCTCTTGGTCAGAAGCATCCAACCCTCGCGCTCTAACGGCAGGGCTTTGTCCATAACCGCCTCAAGATAACTTTCGCCCCGCATCAAGCCAAAGCCCAGAAGGCCTGCAAACAGCAGATAGATCATGGTGGGCTTCATCTTGAAAAACCGTTCGTCATTGAACCAGATCGACAACCCGCCGAAGCCGACAACCAGAACAAGCGTCACAATCTGCATTTTCGACAGATGGCCGGTCAGTTTCCACATGGCCAGCGTGGTCACGACCAGAACCGGGATAAACATAGCTGTGACGGCAACAAAACCCGAATACTCGGTGCCTGCAACCATAAAGCTCTGGTCTTTTAGGAACGTGTAGGCCGCGAAGAACAGGATGATTGGTCCATATTCCAATGCGCCACGCAGGGCGGGATTTACCTGTTTCTCTGACATGGGGTCTCCTTCATCCGCCCATTTCCACTAGCACGGCACCTGCCGCGATCAAAGCCATCATCACCAATCGGCGCGGGCCCACCTTTTCGCCCAGCACGATCCAGCCGATCAGGGCCGCAAACACCGTCGAGGTTTCGCGCAACACTGCTGCTTCGCCAACGCTGTCCAGCCGTGTGGCCAACATGATCGAGCCGAAACTGGCAAACGCCACAAACGCCCCCAAAATGCCGCGCCCCATCAAGGGGGAAAGTGCAGGACGCGCGGCCATTCCCCTGTATCTAAGGGCTGCGATGACTGGCATGAAGAACCCGTCGATAAAAAAGAACCACGCAAGGAAGGTAAACGGGTCCGCCGTTGCCCGGATGCCATAGGCGTCATAGGTCGTATAGGCTGCGACAAAGCCCCCCGTCAGAACAGCCATCGCGAGCGCGGGTTTCAGTTTGTCACGGCCAAGCGGCCAGTGGCGCAGGTTATAGGCGGCAAGCGCGAATATCCCGGCAACAAGGGTCAGCACGCCACCCCATTGGATCAAGGTGAACGTCTCTCCGAACAGAAACCCGGCGCCGATCACCGTGAACAGCGGGCCGGTACCGCGCACCACAGGGTAAACGACGGTGTAAGATCCAAGCACATAGGTATAGCTTTGCGCCAGCTTGTAGCCCACGTGGATCAGCCAAACGACGGCGAAGATCGGCCACATATGCGGTTCAGGCCACGGAACCACAAACAGCGCAAAAGGCGCGGCGATCAGGCCATAGCTGAAATCAATCGCGCCACGCGACAGCCACGGATCATGGCGTCCCTTTTGAAGCGCACCAAAAAGTGCGTGCAGAAAAGCCGCCGAAAGAGCGAGGATCAGCGCGAGCGTCCGCCCATCCGCCGTCCCCTCGAGCGAGGTGAGCCAAGCGCTCATCCCGGATCAGTCCGTGATGCCGATCAGCGCGCGGGCAAATTCTTCGGGATCGAAGGGGGCCAGATCGTCGATTTGCTCTCCCACGCCAATCGCATGGATCGGAAGTGCGTACTTGTCGGCAAGCGCCACCAAGACGCCCCCCTTTGCGGTGCCGTCCAACTTGGTCATCACAAGGCCCGACACATCCGCGAGATCCTGGAACGTACCGACTTGAGACAACGCGTTCTGGCCCGTCGTCGCGTCCAGAACCAGAAGTGTATTATGCGGCGCGGTATCGTCTTTCTTCTTGATGACGCGGACAATCTTGGCCAGCTCTTCCATCAGGTCCGAACGGTTTTGCAGACGTCCCGCCGTGTCGATCATCAACAGGTCGGCGCCGTCCGCTTCCGCCTGCGTCATCGCATCAAACGCCAACGATGCGGGGTCTGATCCTTCGGGCGCGGTCAGCACCGGCACGCCGGCGCGGTCACCCCAAACCTGCAGCTGCTCGACCGCAGCGGCACGGAACGTATCGCCCGCCGCAATCACGACCTTCTTACCGGCGGTAGTAAACTGACTGGCCAGCTTCCCGATGGTGGTGGTTTTGCCTGCACCATTGACGCCGACAATCAAAACGACCTGAGGGCGTTTTGGATAAAGCGGAAGCGGCACGGCCACGGGCTCCATGATCCGTGTGACTTCCTCGGCCAGCACGGCCTTGATCTCATCCACAGAAAGCCTTTTGCCCAGATACCGTTCCGAGATATTGGCGGTCACACGCATTGCGGTGTCGACGCCCATATCCGAGGTAATCATCAGGTCCTCAAGGCTTTCCAGCATATCGTCGTCAACGGTCCGACGCACGACCTTCTGTGCTTCGCGACGCCCAAGCATACGGCCCAAAAGACCGGGTTTCGCAGTGTCCTGAGGCGCGGGGTCAACAAGCGCATCAACCGGTTCCGGCGAGACTTTAATCGGCGTTTCAACGACGGCAACAGGCTCAGGCTCAGGCTCAGGCTCAGGCTCAGGCTCAGGCACTGCATCTTCGACAGAAACGGGTACGTCAACAGGCGCGGGGTCCGGCGTCTCGGCGGTGGCATTCGCCTCTACCGCGGGCTCGTTGGCCTCGATCAGCTCTTCCTCGCCGCCGTCATCGACGATCGCCTCAAGCCCTTCTTCAAGCTTCGACGACGATTTGAACAACCGGTCCTTCAGTTTCGAGAAGAATGCCATGCGAGCGCCCCCATAGTCCCTTTGCTTTCCAAGTAAGGTACATTGAGGGCGGATGGAAGGGGGCAGACTAACTGATCGTGGGGGGCGCAATTCCACCCAGAAGGATCAGCACCTGCCCAGTGATATAGAAGCCCCAGATCGCATAGCCCGCTTTCAGTCGGTGGTGATAGGTGTCTGACATCCGAAACAGGCTGATGGCCAGAATAACGTCCGAGATGATGAACAGCCCTGCGCCAATCACCGTCCAACCTAAGGGCAGAGCCAGAGCGGTCAGTCCCATCACGCCAATGATGATCACATAGATCCGCACCGGCCATTGCAAATGCCCCGTATGGGTCGCCAGCCACAGCTCGGTCGAGACCATCAGACCAACCAGCACAAGTGCTGGAATGGTTGCGGTCGAGAACGCCTCGTAGATCGGGGCACCAGACAGGCCCAGAAAATGCAGGATGTACAGCAGATGCGCCAAGGCGAAGGCGGACAGGCCGTACAGAAACGGGCCGTCCCCGTCGCGTGACAGGCCGAAATCGCCAAGGGCCGACAGAAACAATCCGGCGACCAAATAGGCGGATCCCCCCCCCAGATAGGCCGCCAGCGAGAAAGCCAGAAGCGGCAGGGTCTTGATGATCGAGCGCGGCCATGTGGGCGCGCGCGATGTCAGCGGGAAATAGGCCAGCGAGATCAGCAGACCAAGGATAAGGGGCAGTTGGGCCATATCTTTGCGTAGTCCAAGTCAGTTAACGACGCGTTGACCACCGCCAACACGCGCCCAGCCAACCCGCGCATGACGCGCGGGTCAAGCTTGACGTAACCGCAATTGGAAGATCAGACTTCGTTCGGGAAGTGCTTCATGGTCAGTCGGATCGGGTTCGGCGCAGCCTGCCCCAAACCACAGATCGACGCATCAACCATGGTCTGGCTTAGCTCTTCCAGCAGATCTTGATCCCACTTATCCGCCTGCATCAGCTTCACAGCTTTCTCGCAACCGACGCGGCAAGGGGTACACTGACCGCAGCTTTCATCCTCGAAGAAGCGCAACATGTTCAGCGCGGCCTCTTTCGCGCTGTCCTTGTCGGACAGGACCACAACGGCGGCCGAGCCGATAAAGGTGCCATGCGGCTGCAGCGTGTCGAAATCCAGCGGGATGTCGGCCATCGACGCAGGCAGAAGACCCGAGGAAGGACCGCCCGGTTGATAGGCTTTGAAGCTGTGGCCCTCTGCCATGCCACCACAGGCTTCGATAATATCGGTGATGGTCGAGCCTGCGGGCAAAAGATGTACGCCCGGATTGGCCACGCGGCCGGATACGGAATACGAGCGCAGACCTTTGCGGCCATTCTTCTCGACCGAGGTCAGAATTTCCGGCCCTTCGCGCATGATGCGCGCAACCCACAGCAAGGTTTCGACGTTGTGCACCAAGGTCGGGCGATTGAAGATACCGACCTGCGCCACAAAGGGCGGGCGGTGGCGTGGTTCGCCACGCTTGCCTTCAATCGATTCGATCATCGCGCTTTCTTCGCCGCAGATATAGGCACCCGCGCCCCGGCGCAGATCGATATAGCCGGGTTCCACGATGCCAGCGCCTTCCAGCGCCGCAATCTCGCAACGCAGAATTTCCAGCACAGCAGGGTATTCGTCGCGCATATAGATAAAGCAGGTCTCAGCCTCGACCGCCCAAGCGGCGATCAGCATGCCTTCCAGCATCAAGTGCGGGGTACGCTCTAGATAGTAGCGGTCTTTGAAGGTGCCGGGCTCGCCTTCGTCGCCGTTCACGGCCAAATAGCGCGGACCTTCATTGGCGCGCACAAAACCCCATTTGGTGCCCGACGGGAAACCCGCACCACCAAGGCCACGCAGACCAGCACTCAGAACGGTTTCCTGCACGTCCTTCCAGTCACCACCATCGCGCAGCTCGGCCAGTTTGGCGTAGCCGCCTTCAGCTTGATAGGCTGCCAGATCCTGATAGTCGGGGATATGGGCGTGAGTGT
This sequence comes from Aliiroseovarius halocynthiae, assembly GCF_007004645.1. Classification (GTDB taxonomy): domain Bacteria; phylum Pseudomonadota; class Alphaproteobacteria; order Rhodobacterales; family Rhodobacteraceae; genus Aliiroseovarius; species Aliiroseovarius halocynthiae. The sequence goes on from NZ_ML660020.1 coordinate 187,604, forward strand.
CATCCGATTGGATCGCAGCTACGGTTTTGTCAAACGTGGCGTGATCAATGTGGTTGTGGCCCAGTTCCAGAACCGGCGCAGTATCGCAACGGCCCATGCAGGGCGCACGCACGACGCGTACCTCTGAGGCATCCAATCCGTCTTCAAGTGCCTTTTGCAACGCCTCGGCACCGGCAAGCTCGCATGACAGGGAATCACAGACCCGGATGATCAGCGCGGGCGGTGGGGTTTCGCCTTCTTTCACCACATCGAAATGGGCATAGAAGCTGGCGACTTCGTAAATCTCGGCCTGCCCAGTACCCATTTCCTGCGCCAGTGCGCGGATATGATCGGCCGACAGGTGGCCGTATTCATCCTGAATCAGGTGCAGGAACTCGATCAGCAGGTCCCGCCGACGCGGTCGGTCACCCAACAGCGCCTGCACACGCTCCAGCGCATCCATATTCAGCTGACGGCCCTTGGGCGTCCGGCGCCCTTTGCCTTTGCCCGATTTCCAGATGCCTTTTTTCTCGTCCAGCGCCATGATGTTCCCCTTGAAGCACAAGAATATCATACCGTCCGCCTCAAAAGACGCGCCATTCAAAAACGACACACCCACGACGGATTGCGCAGAACATGATTTTCAAGTTTACATGCAGTACCAAACATTAACCGTCCGAGGTGACAAGTGTCTCATCCACTTAGGCTTTTCGCCATCGCAACAGGAATTCCTGCAGCTCTAATCATCGCCGCCAGCTTTCTTGGCGGCTTTTTCTGTCTAATTTTAATACTTTACATGACAGTCATAGCCGCTGTTGCAGATCTGGCTCTACGTCGCACCGCCCCAGCGCTGACTGAAAGCAGCGTTGCCAAGGACGCCGATCGGCTGTCCCTCATCATTGCCGCGTCGCACACGATCACGCTTGTCCTTGTAATTGTCGCATTTTCCGGCGTCACAGGCCTGTCGGGGTGGGAACGTCTGGGCCTGTTCCTAGGGGCCGGGATGTACTTCGGGAAGGTCTCAAATGCCAATGCGCATCTGTTAATCCACCATACCGACAGGCGAATGCGTTGGCTGGGAATCGGAATTTTCACCTCGTTTCTCGCTGGGCACCTCAATTCGTCACACCTGAAAGTACATCATCATTTTGTTGCAACTAAGGATGACCCCAACACCGGACAGATCGACGAAAACTTCTATCACTTCCTCCAACGCGCGTGGGTTGGCGCATTTATTGCTGGATATGAGGTCGAAACACACGAGCTGGAGCGCGCCGGGCGTAGCACACTACGGAACCCGTATATCGTTTACGCAGCAGGCGGGCTGACTATGGTAATTCTGTCGATGATCCTAGGCGGCTTCTTTGGTTTCGTAGGGTATCTGTTCCTATGTGCCTATGTACAATTTCAGCAGTTACAAATTGACTTTGTCCAGCATTACGGCCTGCAGCGCGCCGAGCTGGCGGATGGCACACTCGAGCCAGTTAGCCAACAACACAGCTGGAACTCGTGCCACTGGTTTACGTCCCATATGATGCTGAATGCACCTCGCGCCTCTGCCCACTATGCCCAACCGACACTTCGGCACCCGGCGCTGCAACCGCCTGAGGCGTCGTCGGTTCCGATGCTCCCATATTCACTGCCATTCATGACTTTCCTAGCTCTTTTCCCGCCAACATGGGACCGCATCATGGATCGGGCTTTGCTTAAATGGATTGAAATGAAGCCACAAACACCGTCACCGGAAACCACGAATAACCTGGTGACACCAGCACCAGTTAGGGACGCCGCAACGCCTGAAATAGAAATGTCTGATATAGACAAGACGATATCGGACATGATGATGCGCCAGTAATTACCCGCCAAGGGGGAGCCTTGAATAGCATTCCCCCTTGTTAATCAGCAATCCGGGCTTATTCTTCCAACTGACATAAAAGATGGAACATTGTGTTCTAATAGGCTGCTAGGCAAGTCAAAGGCACAGCGCTTTGGACACCACAGACAGCGAATTTTCAGGGGGCCTGAACGTGTCAGAAAACGGATTGCAGAAAACTGCGTTCTTCATGCTGGTTGCGCTGATCCTCTATGTGTCGATCATGGGGGGCGCGTAATGGCACAGCGATTTGGGGGCGAATTCAGCCCCGGCGGACAGCCAAAGAAAGCCCCACCCGCGCGTGGCCCCTTTGATGGGCAAGAACCCGCGCGCAGCGCTGGGCGGGTGAACTTCCTGTTTCTGGCGCCCCTGCCCCTTGCCATCCGTGCGTTTTTTCAGCCACCGGCTGAAATGGCTCTGACGCTTGTTGCGTTCGGCCTTTTGATCGCTTCGGCTTGGTTGACCCGCGACGGAGTCATTGCGCATCAAGCCTATGACGCGCGTAAGATCGCCCGCCGCCCGGCCATTCCCCGCAAGCTTTTCGGGGCTGCCCTGATGGGGGCGGGTTTGGCTCTGGTCGGGTTTGCCGGGGGCTCGGTTCTGAATGCCGTGATCTTTGGCGCGCTTGGCACCGGTCTGCACCTGGCTGCCTTTGGTCCCGACCCCATGCGCAACAAGGGTGCCGAGGGCGTTGACGAGTTTCAGACAGACCGTGTCGCCCGCGCCGTGGGCGAAGCAGAAAAGCACTTGGACGCTATGCGTGACGCCGTGTCCCGCATTCGCGATCGCCGGGTCGAGGCGCGGCTGAACCAGTTCATCGCCACCGCCCGCGACATGTTCCGCACCGTGGAAGACGACCCGCGTGACCTGACATCGGCCCGCAAGTATTTGGGTGTCTATCTGCTGGGTGCACGTGATGCGACGACCAAGTTCGTCGATATCCACCTGCGCGACCCGCATGGCGGCGCTCTGACAGACTATGAAACCCTACTGGATGATCTCGAGGCGAATTTCGCCGCGAAAACCAAGCAATTCCTGAACGACGACCGCAGCGACCTTGATGTCGAAATCGAGGTGCTACGCGAAAGACTGGCACGCGAAGGCGTGCGCACCGAAGAATAAGTGACGAGGACAATTTCATGACCCAAACCACCCGCGAAAAAGCACAGGCCGTGCTGGCCGAAATCGAAGAAGCCACTGCCGTGGTCTTGCCCGAACCGTCGACTGCCCTGGTTCCGCTGACTGAAGCAGACAAGCCCACCAGCGCTGAAATTCAAAAGCGCATGGACGAGATTGACATGGCCAACAGCCAGTCGATCATCGAATTCGGCTCGGCCGCGCAGTCCGAGTTGCAGGTCATCAGCCAAGACATGCTGCAAGGTGTGCGCAACAAGGATGCGGGCCCGGCGGGCGACAGCCTGCGCAACATCGTCACCACCATCCGTGGGTTCTCGATCAGCGAGTTGGACATGCGCCGCAAGCGCAGCTGGTGGGAGAAACTACTGGGTCGCATGGCGCCAGCAGCCAAGTTCATGGCACGCTATGAAACTGTGCAGGGTCAGATTGACAAGATCACCGACAACCTGCTGAACCACGAGCATGTCCTGCTGAAAGACATCAAGTCCTTGGACAAACTCTACGAAAAAACACTCGATTTCTACGATGAGCTGGCGCTGTATATCGCGGCGGGCGAAGCCAAACTGGCCGAGCTGGACGACACCATCATCCCTGCCAAAGTGGCAGAGGTTGAAGCCGCCCCTGAAGATCAGGGCGTTGTCAAAGCGCAAGAACTGCGCGACCTGCGTGCCGCGCGTGACGATTTGGAACGCCGCGTACACGACTTGAAACTGACCCGTCAGGTAACAATGCAGTCGCTGCCCTCGATCCGTTTGGTACAGGAAAACGACAAGTCCCTGGTAACCAAGATCAACTCGACACTGGTGAACACCGTACCGCTGTGGGAAACTCAGCTGGCGCAAGCCGTCACCATCCAGCGTTCGGCCGAGGCCGCGGCTGCGGTGAAAGACGCAACCGACCTGACCAACGAACTGTTGACCGCCAACGCCGAAAACCTGCAAGAGGCCAACCGCATGGTCCGTCAGGAAATGGAGCGCGGCGTCTTCGACATCGAAGCCGTCAAGTCGGCCAACGCCACCCTGATCGCCACGATCGAGGAAAGCCTTGCCATCGCGGACGAAGGAAAGGCCAAACGTGCCGAAGCCGAAGAAGAGCTGGTGAAGATGGAGGCCGAGCTGAAAAACACGCTGGCCGCCGCCAGCGCACGCGGCACCGCATCTGGCCACAATCTGGCCGAAAGCGTGTCGGGCAGCTAAGGCCGGCACACCCCAGAAAGGCAACGTGGTGAGCAGATCCGCATTCCAGAACCTTGTAAGGGCCGTCGTTGCATCGACGGCCCTGACTGCTGTGGCGGCCTGCACTCTGCAACAGACTCCGCCTACGCCTGCGCCTCCTCCTGCGCCTGAAAAACCCATTCCGCAATTGGTGATCGACACTCCAAAAGACAGCAGCGCCTATCTGCGAAACTATTACGCAAGAATTCAGGCCACCCGTCTGGTTCATGATCAATTGCGCGGCGATGGGGGGGGACCGGATACGCCCTTCACAGAAGCGATGTTGGCGCGCAACTTTGAACGCATTGCCTTCAACAGCGAATACAGCAAAGTCGAAGAGCGCCGGATCACCAAGGAACATCCGGTGAAACTGACCCGCTGGTCCAAGCCGGTACGCTTCGCACTTAGCTTCGGGGACGGCGTATCCGAAGAACAACGAGGCGTCGACCGACAGGTTTTTACGCCCTATATCGCTCGTTTATCGCGATTGACGAACCACCCCATCAGTGCGGTGTCCGAAACCGTTCCGCTGGGGGTGAATTTCACTGTCTTCATCCTGACCGAGGATGACCGCCGCGCCATCGCACCCGCGTTGCGCCGCACAATGCCAGATATCAGCGACGCGGACCTGCATGACGTCATTAACATGCGCCGCGACACTCAATGCGCCGTGTTTGCACGCGATCGCGGCAACGACAACCGCATTGACCGCGCCGTGGCCGTGATCCGGGCCGAGCTGCCAACCCTGATGCGCGCGGCTTGCCTGCACGAAGAGTTGGCGCAAGGACTGGGCCTGCCCAATGACAGCCCGTCCGCCCGCCCCTCGATCTTCAACGATTCCGACGAATTCGGGCTTTTGACAAACCATGACGAGCTCTTGCTTCAGATGCTCTATGACCCGCGCCTTCAGCCCGGGATGGGCGCAGACGAAGCCCGCCCGATCTTTACCAAAATTGCAGCCGAACTTATGAGCGGCTCTGTGTGACCCCATTTGCCCCCTAGGAGGATTTGACCATGGGTATTCTTGATTTTCTGACCGGTGAATTCATCGACGTCATTCATTGGGTGGATGACAGCCGTGACACGATGGTCTGGCGGTTCGAACGCGAAGACCACGAGATCAAATATGGCGCGAAGCTGACTGTGCGCGAAGGTCAGGCGGCTGTGTTCGTGCATGAAGGTCAGCTGGCGGACGTCTTCACGCCGGGCCTGTACATGTTGGAAACCAACAACATGCCGATCCTGACGACGATCAATCACTGGGACCACGGCTTCAAATCGCCCTTCAAATCCGAGATCTATTACGTCAACACGACCCGCTTCAATGATCTGAAATGGGGCACCAAAAACCCGATCATGCTGCGCGATCCCGAATTCGGCCCGACCCGTATCCGCGCATTTGGTTCGTATTCGGTGCGCGTCTCTGATCCGGCACGTTTCTTGGTTGAAATCGTCGGCACCGATGGCGAATTCACGATGGACGAGATCAGCTTCCAGATCCGCAACATCATCGTGCAGGCGTTCAGCCGCGTGATCGCAGGCGCTGGCATTCCCGTTCTGGACATGGCCGCCAATACCGCCGATCTGGGCAAGATTGTCGCAGCCGAGATCACGGGCATTGTCGCTGAATACGGCTTGTCGATCCCCGAGTTTTATATCGAGAACATCTCGTTGCCGCCGGCTGTGGAAGAGGTCTTGGACAAACGCACCTCGATGGGCATCGCAGGCAATCTGGACAACTACATGAAGTTCAACGCAGCCGAAGCGATGGGTGCCGAGAACTCGGCCATGGCGTCGTCGATGGGTGCTGGCATGGGGGCAGCCATGGGTATGGGGATGGCAGGTCAGATGCAGTCTGGCCCGTGGGGCGCTGCCCTTGCCGCCCCGCGCGCACAAACGCCACCGCCTCCCCCACCCGTTGAACATGTCTGGCATGTCGCCGAAAACGGCGAAACCAAAGGACCATTCTCAAAGGCCGCGATTGGCCGCATGGCCGCTGCAGGCAGCCTGACCCGCGACAGCCACGTTTGGACACCGGGCCAAGACGGCTGGATGCGGGCCGAGGATGTGGCCGAGCTGGCGCAGCTCTTCACCATTCTGCCCCCGCCCCCGCCGGGTGCGTGATCTGGTTCAAGAACGAAAAGGGGCGGCCTGTCGGGTCGCCCTGCCCTACGCATATCTCTGACAAGGTTTCCCCGGATGGCCTTTCCGCGCGAAGACACCCAGACACCGATCGAAGAACACCGCTTTCCCTGCGACCAGTGCGGGGCAGATCTGCGGTTCGACCCTGAACACAACCAGCTGACCTGCGACCATTGCGGTTTCAAAGCTCCGATCGAGGATCGCCAGCCCCCGCAGACGGTCATCCGCGAGCTGGATTTGAAACGCGCACTGTCGGCTGATCTGCCTGATCACGAACTGGAAGAAACCCGCGTGGTGGCCTGCCCCAACTGCGCGGCTCAGTTTGAATTCGACGCGGCCACCCATGCCGCCGAATGCCCGTTCTGTGCCACGCCCGTGGTGGCGGACACGGGCACGCACCGGCATATCAAACCCAAAGGACTTGCCCCGTTCGAGATCGAAGAACGCGAGGCCCGCAAGGCCATGACCAATTGGTTGGGACGGCTTTGGTTTGCACCAAATGGGCTTCAGGACTATGCCCGCAAAGGGCGCAAGATGACGGGCATCTATGTGCCCTACTGGACCTTCGATGCGGACACGAAGACGCGATATGCAGGCCAACGTGGCACCGTACACGAGCGCACCCGCACCGTCACCGTGAACGGAAAACGCGAACAGCGCACCACGCGGCACGTTCGGTGGACATCCGTATCAGGCCGTGTTGCGCGCTTCTTTGATGATGTTTTGGTGTTGGCATCGAAAGGCCTGCCGAAGAAATATACAGACGCGCTGGAGCCATGGGATCTGTCGCGCCTTGAACCCTATCGCCCCGAGTTTCTGGCCGGTTTCCGCGCCGAGGGCTATACCGTCGAGCTGGATGAGGGCTTTACCGAGGCACGCGATTATATGAATCGTATCATCCAGCGGGATGTGAGATTTGATATTGGGGGGGATCGCCAGCGTATCACCTCGATGGATACGGATATGTCCGGCCTGACCTTCAAACACATCCTGCTGCCGGTTTGGCTGGCGGCCTATAAATACCGCGGCAAGACCTATCGCTTCGTGGTGAACGGGCAAAACGGCCGGGTGCAGGGGGAACGCCCCTATTCGGTCTGGAAAATTACCTTTGCCGTAATTTTGGGACTGATCGTGGCCGGCGTCATCGGCTATCTGTCCGCCCAAAACCAATAGAGAGCATTCATGGATCCCGATCAATTTGACGCACTGATGCGCGCGCGCCATTCATGCCGCGCGTTTCACCCGGATCCAATTCCGTCGCCGGTGATTGAACAGATCCTGTGGTCAGCGCAAAAGGTACCAAGCTGGTGCAATGCGCAACCGTGGCAGGTCGACGTGACCACCGCGCCCGAGACTGACCGCCTGCGCGAAGCCTTCTATGCCCATGCGATGGACACCGCGCAGACACCAGATGTCGACTGGCCCAGCGCCTATACCGGACTGCATCAACGCCGCAGCAAGGCTTGTGGCTTACAACTTTATAGAAGCGTCGGTGTGACACCCGGGGATCGTGCGGCATCAGGTCAGCAGATGCTTGAGAACTTCCGCTTTTTCGGTGCGCCCCATATCGCCCTGATCACCGCGCCTGTCGAACTTGGCCCCTATGCCTATCTGGATTGCGGAGGTTTCGTGACCGGGTTCTGTCTGGCCGCAACCGCACAGGGCGTCGCGACGATTCCGCAAGCCGCCGTGGCCGCTTTCGCGCCCTTTCTGCGCGACTGGTTTGACCTGCCCGAAGATCGCGTGATCCTGTGCGGTATTGCGTTTGGGCGCAGTGACGACGACCACCCTGCCAACAGCTTCCGCACCAAACGGGCGGAGTTGGGTGAATGGGTCCATTGGCATGGAAAGGACACCGAATGAGAGCTTTGATACAGCGCGCAAGCGAGGCTTCCGTCCGCGTTGACGGCGAGATCGTTGGAGAGATCGGCCCCGGCCTTCTGGTTCTGGTCTGCGCGATGGAAGGCGACACCGAGGCGAATGCAGACACGCTGGCGGCCAAGATTTCCAAGCTGCGGATTTTCAAGGATGACGCAGACAAGATGAACCGGTCTTTGCTGGACACGGGCGGCGCGGCTTTGGTGGTCAGCCAGTTCACGTTGGCGGCAGATACGTCACGCGGGAACCGTCCGGGGTTTTCAACCGCAGCCCGCCCGGATGAAGGCGAACGGCTGTATGCGTATTTCTCCGATCAACTGCGCGGGCATGGAATCGAGGTCGCACAAGGTCGTTTTGGTGCCGACATGAAGGTCTCTTTGGTGAACGACGGACCTGTCACGATTTGGATGGAATTTTAGGCTGATGGTGGCTCACGTTGTGAGCCTTCGGGGGGCGTTGCCCCCACGCGAGGCCCATCTGGCCCTCGCGCTCCCCCAGGATACTTTCGACAAGAAAATGAAGACCTAGTATCCCGCCTTCTTATCGACCAGATGCAAATAGGGTTCCTTGGCTTCGCCGCGGCGGATATTTTCAGCAATGACTTTGGCGGCTGTATCAGGCCGAGTATCTGACGCGATATGCGGCGTGACGGTCACTTTCGGGTGAGCCCAATAGGGATCGTCATCCGGCAAAGGTTCAACCCGGAACACATCCAGTGTCGCATGACCGATATGGCCGCAATCCAGCGCATCCAGCAAGGCAGCGTCGTCGATCAAGGGGCCACGGCCCGGATTGATGATCACCGCGCCTTTCGGCAGCATGGAAATTCGTTCGGCATTCAGAACATTCTCGGTCGCTTTGGTGGCGGGCAGCAGAAGGACCAGGATGTCCGAGCTGCGCAGCACCTGCTCTAACCCGTCATCGCCGTGCAGGCAGGTCACGCCGTCGATGGACTTGGCACCTCGGCTCCAGCCTGAGACTTGGAAGTTCAGATGGGTCAGTGCTTTGGCGGCAACCCGCCCCAGCTCTCCCAACCCCAGAATGCCAACGCGACGATCCCGCGCCAGCGGCGGCGCCAGACGCCCCCAAGCGGGGATGGAGTTGTGAATATCCTGATCCATCTCCAGATGGTGACGCAGGACATGGCCGACCACCCATTCAGTCATGCCCTCGCTTAGCCCCTGATCCACCATGCGCGCATAGGGTTGGGTCAGCGTCGGATTATAGACGATCCGCTCGACCCCAGCCCAAAGGCCCAACACGGCCTTGGCGCGGGTGAAAGGCGTGAAATCCTGAAGCGCGCTATTGGGATCATAGACGATATAGTCCACCTGATCAGCGGGCAGATCACAGGTCAGGGTGGCTTCGATCTGGATGGCGTTCAGCGCATTGGTGATTTCACGCTGATAGATCTCCCACCGTTTTGGGTTCCCTGCGTACAGGATATTGATGCTCATCACTTTTGTCTCGCTCTGTGCACATGCGCGCTTTGAACCAAGCCGAAACCGACCAGTAGAACCAGCATGGCAGATCCGCCATAGCTGACCATCGGCAAGGGCACCCCAACCACCGGGGCAAGGCCCATCACCATGGACATGTTCACCGCAAAGAACAAGAAAAAGGTGACCGCGACCCCAAGGATCAGAAGCGAGCTAAACCGGTCTTTGTTCTGGAAGGCCGAAATGGCGCAGAAGGCCAGGATCAACACATAAAGCGTCAGAAGCGACACACCGCCAAGAAAGCCAAACTCTTCCGCCAAAGTGGTGAAGATGAAGTCGGTATGCTTCTCTGGTAAGAAGTTCAGCCGAGACTGCGTGCCTTGCATGAAGCCCCGTCCGGTCCATCCGCCAGATCCCAAGGCGATCTTGGATTGGGTAATGTGATAGCCCGCCCCAAGCGGGTCTGATGACGGGTCAAGAAATGTGTCGATCCGGCGAAACTGATAGTCTTTCAAAAGCTGCCAATCCGTGCCACGGGACATGAACACAGACGTCACCAGCCCAACACCCGAAGCGATGACCGCCGCGAAGTACCACAGGCTGACGCCTGCCAGAAACATGATGACGCCTCCGCCTGTGACCAGCAAAATCGAGGTCCCCAGATCCGGCTGACGCAGCACCAGAAAAGTGGGCAGCATGATCAGAATGACGGGCAGCAGTACCCAAAGTGGTCGCGAGACCTTCTTGACATCCAGCCAGTCGTAATAAGCAGCCAGCATCATCACCAAAGTGATCTTCATCAGCTCAGACGGCTGCAATCGCATGAAGCCAAGGTCGATCCAGCGCTGAGCGCCCATGCCGACCGATCCTATGACCTCGACCAAAACCAGCAGAACAAGCGAGATCAGGTATCCCAGCCCGGCCATGTTGCGCCAGAACCAAATGGGCACCATCGCGATAACAAACATCAGAAACATACCAAGGGCAAAGCGCTTCATCTGCGCCATTGCCCATGGATCCATCTTGCCCCCGGCAACCGAGAACAGCATCAGGAAGCCGACGCTTGCAACAGCCGTCAACAGCAGCACCAAAGACCAATTCAGATACAGGACTTTCCGCAGACCGGACGGGACGTATTTGACGTTGTATTCAAGATAGCTCATGCGCGCCCCTCGGCGGCTTTTTCCCGCTCAGCATGGGGCATTTCCAACATTTCTTCGATATCGCGCTGGCGCGACCGGATCGTTCCACGCTGGTTTGAGGGATACGCTTCAAGCGGAGGCTGGCCCTGATAGGCCGCCTGCAACATCACGTCACGCGCGATGGGGGCAGCGGCCTTTGACCCGCCGCCGCCATGTTCCACAACGACCGTCACAGCATAGCGCGGGTTGTCGTGGGGCGCATAACCGACAAACAGCGCGTGATCGCGCCGTTCCCACGGTAAATCTTCGTTGCGGAACACACCCCGCGCGCGCTCGGCGGTGGTGATGTTACGCACCTGACTGGTGCCGGTTTTACCTGCCATACGCATATCATCGCCGACGATCTTGGACCGTCCCGCCGTGCCGCGCCGGGCATTCACAACTTCGTACATGCCTTGGCGGATCGCTTCTAAATGACTGGTGCTAATATCCAGCGGACCATCATTGCGTACCGGAGTTTCAACCCCGTTGACCGACCGCACAAGTCGCGGATGGATCGCCTGCCCGGTCGCAAGGCGGGCCGTCATTACCGTCAGTTGCAGTGGTGATGCCAAGACAAACCCCTGCCCGATGCCGGCATTCAGACTGTCCCCCACGACCCAATCGGCCCCGCGTGCTTCGCGTTTCCAGGCTTTGGTCGGGATCAGCCCCTGCGCCACAGCGGACAGAGGAAGGTCATGACGCTCGCCCAATCCCAGCTTGCGTGCCATGGCCGAGATTTTCTCGATTCCAACTCGTTGGGCGATTTCATAGTAATAGATATCACAGCTTTCACGCAGGCTTTTTGCCAGATCGACGGGCCCGTGCCCTGCACGTTTCCAGCAATGGAAGCGACGCGAGTGAACTTCGACATGGCCATTGCAACGGATGGTTTCATTCAGGTCAATCACGCCATCCTCAAGCGCGGCAAGTGCCGTCACCATCTTGAAGGTCGAACCGGGCGGATAGGTGCCCTGCGCCGGTTTCGCGGCAAGCGGGCGGTAAATGTCGTTGATCAGCGTGTTGTAGTCCTTGCTGGAAATCCCACGCACAAATTTGTTGGGGTCGAAGGTCGGTGCGGACCCGATCGCCAACACGTCCCCCGTTACCGTATCCATCACAACAGCGGCCGCACTTTCCCCGGCAAGACGCGCCTGAACATAGGCCTGCAGGTCTGCATCCACGGTCAGCTGGATGTTGTCGCCTGCGCGACCTTCCTCTCGGCCAAGCTCGCGCATCTCGCGACCGACCGCGTTCACTTCAACCTCGCGCGTGCCGGCAGATCCGCGCAGATCCAGCTCCATCTTTGCTTCAACGCCGCTTTTCCCAATCTGGAAGCGCGGGATTTGCAAAAGAGGATCCGGGTCAACCAGTTTAGAAAGATCATAGTCCGAAACCGGTCCGACATAGCCGATCACATGGGCAAAATCATTGGCCCGAGGGTAAAGCCGGGACAAGCCGACTTCGGCAGTGACACCGGGCAGCGCAGGGGCGTTCACCGCGACCTCAGCGACGTCTTCCCACGCGATGCGGTCGGCGACTGTGACGGGAACAAATGGGCTGCGGCGGCGCATCTCGTCCAAAGCGCGCCTCACGTCTGCGTCGTCAATCCAGACGATCTTGCGCAGGCGGGTCAGCACGGCTTCGGGGTCGCCAGCATCTTCGCGCACCATCACGATGCGATAGTTCTGCTCGTTTCCTGCAATCAGCACCCCGTTTCGGTCATGGATCAAGCCACGCGCCGGCGGGATGAGCGAAAACTTCACGCGGTTTTCTTCCGCCAGATCACGATATTCGTCGGCCTGCTCGACCTGCATATAGCGCATCCGCCCGACAAGCATCGCCGCGAATGAGACTTGCAGCCCGCCCAAAAGCAAGCCACGCCGTGTGATTTTTCGGGCGCTGGCTTCAGTATCTGCGGGGGAACGCTTCACGCGGCCTGTCTCCTTACCGGGTCGTCACCGGGTTGCAGCTTTTGCACCCCAAGCACGAAAACTGACAGGAACACCACCAACGGATAGATCGCAATAGTGGTCAGGAACTGTAGCAATGCGCGACCAACTGGGATCTGTTCGACAAAAAAGACCATCAGCAAGATCCGCTCGCCCAGAAGCATCCCCAGAAGAACAGCAGCAACTACGCCGAGTTCGATCAGGAAGGGTTGCTCGCGCAGGCCAGGTTCGCGACGGCGCAGCACCTCAAGCCCAATAACCGCCATCAGCGCGCCGACGGCTGGGATGTCCTGATACATCAGATCCGTCAGGAAAATCAGCATGGCAACCAAAAAAATCGGAACGTAATCCGGGCGGCGCAGCATCCAGGCCATCACGAAAGCCATGAAAATGTCCGGGCCGGGAAAACGCCCCGCGCTGAGGTCCAGCGGCAAAAGTCGCACGAACAAAAGGCCGGCTGAGATCGCGACCAACAGCCCCCAAAAAGCCCAGCGCAAAAGCGTGACGCGGTCGGTCATTCACTACCTCCCTCCTCAGAGGTCGCGGAGGCGTCTGAAGCAAGTTCGTCTTCGACAACAGGGGTTGGCGGCGCAGCGGGCGTGGACACGATCAAACTGCCCTCGCCTTCAACCATCTCGCCGGGGTGGCTGCGCAACACGCGCAGGAACTCCATCCGTTCGTAATCCGCAGACAGCCGCACGCGCAGGCGACGGTCGCTGCCCAACGCCACATGGCCCACCAATAGACCCGCCGGGAACACCCCGCCATCGCCCGAGGACACAACGCGGTCACCGGGGCGAACTTTTTCAGGGCTTTCCAGAAATTCGATGGGAGGGGCGGCGGAATTGTCGCCCACCAACAACGCGTTCTGCCCAGACGGCTGCACCATAATCGGAATGCGGCTGTTGCTGTCGGTCAGAAGGATCACACGGCTGGTGCGTTTGCCAACACCGGCGATCCGCCCGGCCAATCCCAGCCCATCCGTCGCGGCCCAGCCATCAACCACACCATCCCGGGTGCCGATATTGAGCAGGACGGATTGACGGAAAGGTGATCCGCTATCTGCCAGAACAACGCCCGTGACAAAGCTGAGCTGCGCATCCAGCCGCACATTATTCAGGTTCAGAAGCTGAGCGTTCTCTTGCTCCAGCTGAAGCGCGGCTTCCTTCCACGCTTTCATCTGCTGAAGTTCGCGGCGCAGCTCTTGGTTCTGTTCGTAGATCCGGGTGTAGGACTGAAAATCCTCGACCATGCCGACCAGTTTGGTCACAGGCACAAGCGCCCAGTCGAAGCTGGGGACAACCGTGTCGATCAAATTGGCACGAAAGCGTTCAACCCGAGGGCTGTCGATCCGCCAGATCAGAAAGATCAGAAACAGGACCAGCATCAACAGGCCGACAAGCAGCCTGCGCAGCGGAGCGCCGTATTCCTCGGTCTGGTTTGGTTTGCGTGCCAATCTGGCCTCCGGTTACCCGACGGGCGCGCCCCACCGGCGGGGCAGACCCGATCAGCTGTCGTAGTCGATGACGTGGCGCAGCTGTTTTTCAAACTCAAGCGCTTTGCCAGTACCCAGCGCAACGCAGTTCAGGCTTTCATCCGCGACCGAGATCGACAAGCCGGTCTGTTCGCGTAAGGCAAGATCCAGCTCACCCAGCAACGCACCGCCACCGGTCAGCATCACGCCGCGGTCAACAATGTCAGCGGCCAGATCGGGCGGCGTGGCTTCCAAAGCAGTCATCACAGCTTCGCAAATCTGCTGCACCGGCTCGGCCAACGCTTCGGCGACCTGCGCCTGGCTGATTTCAGTTTCTTTCGGAACACCGTTCAGCAGATCGCGACCACGGATCTGGATTGAGGTGCCACGCCCATCATCGGGCATCCGCGCGGTACCAATGGTGGTCTTGATACGTTCGGCGGTGGTTTCGCCGACCAAAAGGTTCTGCTGGCGACGCAGATAGTTAATGATCGCATCATCCATACGGTCACCACCCACACGCACCGAACGCGCATACACAATGTCACCCAGCGACAGAACCGCCACCTCGGTCGTTCCGCCGCCAATGTCCACAACCATGTTCCCGGTCGGATCGGTGATCGGCATGCCTGCTCCGATGGCAGCTGCAATCGGCTCGGCCACCAGACCGGCACGACGGGCGCCTGCCGACATCACCGACTGGCGAATGGCGCGCTTTTCAACCGGAGTCGCCCCATGCGGGACACAAACGATAATCTTTGGCTTCGAGAAGGTCGTGCGGCGGTGTACTTTGCGGATGAAATTCTTAATCATCTCTTCCGCGCTATCGAAATCTGCGATGACACCGTCGCGCATCGGGCGGATCGCCTCGATCGAGCCCGGCGTACGGCCAAGCATCAGCTTAGCGTCTTCACCCACGGCCAAGACTTTCTTCACACCGTCCTTGACATGATAAGCGACCACCGAGGGTTCGTTCAGAATGACGCCTTTGCCCTTCACATAGACCAGCGTATTCGCGGTCCCAAGGTCAATCGCCATATCCGACGAAAACAAACTCGAAAGCCCTGCCATTTGGATGCCTATCCCGTTCATATGTACGTATTCGCCCGCGACTCTACCCGAATGCAGACCCATGGATGTATAAGCGTCGAAGCGCTGTGGTGAAAGCCCTAATAAAGACACGCAAGCGGCTTATCGCCAAGAACGAAGGAAATTCGTACAATTGGCGAACGGCTCCCCATAGATGAAGCACCGGGCTTTCACTTCTCGAACAAAATGCTCATGCGGGCAATTTTCATCGCCCGCATGGGGATTTCTGATCAAACGCCCTCGGGCTTGGTTTTATCGCGGCGCGTGATCAGGTTGTTCAGGGCGTTCACATAAGCCCGAACCGATGCCAGAATCGTATCCGTGTGCGAAGATTGGCCCGTTACGATCTTGCCGCTCTCTTCCATCCGCACAGACACAGTGGCCTGCGCATCCGTCCCTTCGGTTACGGCATGCACCTGATACAGCTGCAACTTGGCTTCATGCGGGAAGATCATTTTCACACAGTTGAACGCTGCGTCCACCGGACCATCCCCATCCGAAGTCACTTTGTGTTCGACCCCGTTTACGGTCATGGTCAGGTCAGCAGTGTTCTTTTCTTCACCGCCCGCAACCACACGCAGGGATTTCACCTGCAACTGGTCGTTGGCATCGTCGGTGCCGTCGGTCATCAGGGCGACCAGATCGTCGTCGAACACCTCTTTCTTCGTGTCGGCCAGATCCTTGAAGCGCACAAAGACGTCTTTCAATTGGTTGTCGCCCACCTCAAAACCCAGATCATTCAGCTTGGCCTTCAACGCCGCGCGGCCCGAGTGCTTGCCCAAGGGCAAGGACGTCCCGGCCAGACCGATATCCTCGGGACGCATGATCTCGAAGTTTTCGGGGTTCTTCAGCATGCCGTCTTGGTGAATGCCGCTTTCATGCGCGAAAGCGTTCTTGCCGACGATGGCCTTGTTATATTGCACCGCAAAGCCCGACACCTGCGCCACGCGACGCGAGATGTTCATGATCTTCGTGGTGTCGATCTGTGTCTGGAAGGGCATGATGTCGTTGCGCACTTTCAAGGCCATCACGACTTCTTCCAGCGCGGTGTTGCCGGCCCGTTCGCCCAGACCATTGATGGTGCATTCGATCTGGCGCGCGCCAGCCTCGACAGCGGCCAAGGCGTTGGCGGTCGCCATCCCCAAGTCGTTGTGACAATGGGTGGCAAACACGATTTCATCCGCGCCCGGCACACGTTCCAGCAACATACGGATCAGGTCAGCACTTTCACGCGGGGCGGTATAGCCCACGGTGTCGGGGATGTTGATCGTCGTGGCACCTGCTTTGATGGCAATCTCGATCACGCGGCACAAATAGTCATGCTCGGTCCGGGTTGCATCCATTGGCGACCACTGCACGTCATCCACCAGATTGCGCGCGTGGCTGACGGTTTCGTGGATCAGGTCGGCCATTTCATCCTGCGTCAGGTTGGGAATGGCGCGGTGCAGAGGAGAGGTGCCGATAAACGTGTGAATGCGCGGCTTGGCTGCTTTGCGCACGGCCTCGGCACAGCGGTCGATATCTTTGAAGTTCGCGCGGCTCAGGCCGCAGATCACCGAATTTTTGGAGTTTTCCGAGATCTCGGAAACAGCCGCGAAATCGCCTTCAGACGCAATCGGAAAGCCAGCTTCGATAATATCGACGCCCATTTCGTCCAGCATTTCAGCGATTTCCAGCTTCTCATCATGCGTCATGGTCGCGCCGGGACTTTGTTCGCCGTCACGCAAAGTTGTGTCGAAAATCAACACGTGATCCGAAGGATTGGTCATGGTCTTGGTCTCTTTAAATAGAAGTTCTTAGCCTTGGTGGCCCATAAGGTTCGGGCCGGTTCGTGGCGCGGTCGGCGTGTCCCCTGAGCGGTCGCGCCTAAACGGCACGCTCAGAGGCGGCTAAGTAGTAGCAGAAGGCCCACAGCAGGGCGGAACGTGATATGTTTCTGCGTATTCATGGCCGCGACTATACGGAGGTTTGATCCAAGTTAAAGCCCTTTTTTCGCGAACTCGCACGAATGGGCATACGGGATCGCGGGCAATCACTCGCCCGCTGCCGTCTCTTCGGCGGGGTCCTCTGTTGCGGCGGTGTTGGTCCCAGCCGTCGACGCGGCCCCCGCTGCAGCGGCGGCCGCAGCCGCAGCTGCGCTGTCCAACGCCGGGGGGGGCGCGGCCGTGACGGCGTCGGCAAGCAAGCCATTCACCCAAGCGCCTTCGTCCCGGCTTCCGTCCGCGCGGATCACAACACCCTGGCCGTTGCGCTTGCCGTCCTTGAACGCACCTTCATAGCGGTCACCACCTGGATAGGTGGCAACGCCCTGCCCATCAAACAGACCCGCACGCCAGTCGCCTTCATATCGAAATCCATCCTGCGTCACGAACACGCCGCGCCCGTCGCGCTTGCCGTCCACAAATGAGCCCTCATATGTCGAGCCATCCGCCAATGTTGAAACGCCTTGCCCATGGAATTGGCCGGCTTTCCATCCGCCAGAGTAATTCGCTCCATCCAGGGTCACCAAGGCGCCCTCTCCGTCAAAGAGCGCATCTTTGAATGTCCCTTCATAACGGGAGCCATCGGTAAGTAGGGCTACGCCCTTGCCTTCGATCACACCACGGGCCCACGCGCCCTCAAAACTGCTACCGTCAGGATAGGTGATCATGCCCTTACCATCGGCCAACCCAGAACGAAACTGACCTTTATAAATCGAACCGTCGGGATAAGTGACTGTGCCCTGACCTTCGATCACGCCAGCCACCCAGTTGCCTTCATAGCGATAACCATCCGTACCAGTAAAAACACCATGCCCGTGCCGCTGATCGGCATCAAAGCCGCCTTCGTAGCGATCTCCGTTCGCATAATTGACGGCCCCCGCACCCTGACGGGAACCGGCTTGGAACGCGCCGGAATAAACGTCTCCATTTGCTTGAGCCAGCGTGCCTGCACCATCCATCTGGCCCTGCGCCCAACTGCCCTCATAGATCATGCCGTCAGGCTGGGTCAGCTTACCCTCACCGTCGCGCTCACCTCCGCGCATTTCGCCTTCATAGACAGATCCGTCAGCATAAGTCGAGCGTCCCCTGCCCTCTTTCACACCAGCAACCCAGTCACCTTCGTAGACATAGCCCGAAGGGCTTTGCAGGCGGCCTTGTCCGTGATGCATCGCGTTGCGAAAGCCGCCCTCGTATTGAATGCCATTGGCGTAGATCGCCTGCCCCGACCCGTTGATCTTGCCATCCACCCAGTCGCCTTCGAAACTTGCACCGTCTGCAAAGGTAATCTTGCCGAACCCTTCGGGTTTGCCCTTCACAAAGCTGCCCTCATAAACCGAACCATTGGGAAAACGCGCGATACCTTGGCCCAAGATTTCGCCGTCGATAAACTCGCCTGTGTATTGATAGCCCGAGGGCAGGGTCAGCTCGCCCATCCCGTGCTGCAACCCGCCCTTGAACGTCCCCTCATAGACCGAACCGTCTTCGTATTGCCTGGTCTCAACCTGAGCCACAGCAGCTGCTGGCATCAAAAGCGCGAGGGTCAGCATTCTGCGAAGACCGATCAGGGGACGTTGCATCTGAAACCTCGTGCAATTTCTGTGGTTTGTTCTTGGACGGCCGAAGCACGTTTGCGCACAGACTATGCCGTCCCCCAAGCCGAGACAACGCTTTTCCCGCGCCACCTCTTTAACCTGCGGCCAAACCTGCTACATCTGTCGCGAAGGATCCCCGGCCCGTTGTCGGGAAAAGGACTGCGCGATGAGTGATACTTTCCGCCTGACACTGGCACAACTGAACCCGACCGTGGGTGCGATTGCAGCGAACTGCGACAAGGCGCGTGCGGCATGGCATCAAGCCAAAGAGGCTAGCAGCGAGATGTTGGCCCTGCCCGAGGCGTTTGTGACCGGTTATCAGACACAGGACCTGGTCATGCGCCCACAGTTCTTCCGTGACGCGATGAGCGCGGTCGAGACGCTGGCAAAGGATTGTGCGGATGGGCCAGAAATCGGCATCGGCGCGCCCTATCACGATGGCGAAAATCTGTATAACGCCTATTACATCCTGAAGGGCGGCAAGATCGCGACGCGCATTCTGAAACAGCGCCTGCCCAATTTCACCGTTTTCGACGAAGAACGCCAATTCGCTTCGGCCGACCCGCAAGGCCCGTATGCGCTGGGTCCAATCCGCATTGGCACCCCGATCTGCGAGGATGCCTGGTATGCCGAAGACGTCTGCGAAACGCTGGCCGAAAGCGGGGCCGAGTTCCTGCTGATCCCCAATGGCTCGCCCTATTACCGCAACAAGTTTGACGTGCGACTGAACCACATGGTGGGTCGCGTAGTCGAAACCGGCTTGCCGCTGATCTATCTGAACATGGTTGGCGGGCAGGATGATCAAGTCTTTGACGGCGCGTCCTTCGCGCTGAACCCGGGCGGCGAGCTGGCATTCTGCATGGCCGATTTCGACGAAGAGATCCGCCATGTTGATCTGATCCACACGGATGACGGCTGGCGCATCCAACCGGGACACATCACGCCTTCGATCGATGAGTGGGAGCTGGACTATCGCGCCATGGTCGAAAGCCTGCGCGATTATATGGGAAAAACCGGGTTCAAGCAGGTGCTGCTGGGCCTGTCCGGCGGGATCGACAGCGCCATTGTGGCGACCATCGCGGCAGACGCGCTGGGACCAGAGAACGTGCGCTGCGTGATGCTGCCCTCGGAATACACCTCACAAGCCTCGCTGGATGACGCCAAGGACATCGCGACCCGTCTTGGCTGCACCTATGACTTTGTTCCGATCAAAGAGGGCCGCGACGCGATCACCAATACGCTTGCCCCTTTCTTCGAAGGCACCCAGCCTGACGTGACCGAAGAAAACATCCAGTCCCGCCTGCGCGGGCTGCTTTTGATGGCGCTGTCCAACAAGACCGGCGCGATGCTTTTGACCACCGGCAACAAATCCGAGGTCGCCGTGGGTTATGCCACGATCTATGGTGACATGTCGGGCGGCTATAACCCGATCAAGGACCTGTATAAGACACGCGTGTTCGAACAATGCCGCTGGCGCAACGCCAATCACCGCGATTGGATGAAAGGCCCGGAAGGCGAGGTCATCCCGGTCTCGATCATCGACAAGCCGCCCTCAGCCGAACTTCGCCCGGACCAAAAGGACGAGGACAGCCTGCCGCCATATGACGTGCTGGATGCAATCCTTGAAGGGCTGATTGATGTCGAAAAATCCGTGGCTGAATTGGTTGCGGAAGGGTTTGACAAGGCAACGGTCAAAAAGATCGAGCACCTTGTTTTCATCAGCGAATACAAACGCTTCCAGTCCGCACCCGGCACCCGCCTAACCATGCGCAGCTTCTGGCTGGACCGCCGTTATCCCATTGTGAACCGCTGGCGGGACGACAGCTAGGACGTCCCTGCATGCACTTACAAAATGTCGGCGAACTCGTCTGGAAGCTTCACGATCGAGTTCTTTCGTATGCTACCCGGCTTATTCCACGCATGAATCGGACGCAGGACTGACATTTTTCGGCGCGCGCGTGTGAATGCGGCGTTGCCGTCTTCGGCTGGCTCTTTGCGAATCTGCTGAAATACTTTTTCGCGCCGCTCTTGATGCGCGCTCCAACCTTGGGACACACGATCGTCGCCCATCCCAATAACCTTTGCGATTTTAGCATCGATCATTCCGGTGTGGATCATGAAAAGATTCGGATCGATACGGAAGTTCCTGCCCTTAATCCGGTGCATTCCACTGCCCCAATTGAGGGGTTTAAACGTGATACTTGGCTTCGTATACCGCGACGCAAGTTGCGCATATTTGCGTTGCGCCAACCAGTTGCTTTTCGGATCAATCTCGCCTTCATTATCAAGATGTTGAATCACATCCAGACCAAGCGCCGACAAGCTTTCGACCCCATCCACAGCACTCAGATACTCGGCCAGCGACACATTCGCCCGTGGATCCACCACTATGAATTCGTCAATATCTGTAGCAATTACCGCGTCATACCCTTGCATGAATAAAGTCCGCGCCTGTGCTGAAAGATAAGCAGCGCGGCGTTTTTCGCCAGGCACACGTGGCATCGGGCGATGAGGGATCGCAGTGAAATTCACATCCGTATCACGGGGGTGCGATTCATCAGCACCATCCAGGGTCACAAACAGGTTTTGCTCACCGAACTGTTGGCCATAATAGTCAATCCATTTTGGCAGAAAGATCCCACCATTCCGAACCGTCGCAATTACCGCGATGTGTTTCATGTCAAACCAGCCCCCAAGGCGATTTAGGTCGCTTGCGTTTTCAGATAATTCCACTTCGCCTGCAACCCTAGACTTCAAAATACGCTAGGGATGGTGTCTTCGAAGTCATAAACTGGACCATTTCGGCAGATTTGAGCTAGAATTCCCCTATGTCAGGAAACAAAACCCAACCAAATGACGCCGATGTCTCGCGCTTCATATGTGGCGTAGAACCCGCCGCGAAACGCTACGACGCTGAAAAACTCGACCAGCTTTTTCGCGACATCACCGGGTATCAGCCCGTGATGTGGGGACCGTCCATCATCGGCTATGGGCAGTATCATTACACCTATGACAGCGGGCGCAAGGGTGACTTTCTGGCCACAGGATTCTCACCCCGCAAGGCGCGCCACTCGATCTATATTATGCCGGGATATGCAGATTACGGCGACGTCCTATCGCGTCTGGGCAAACACAAAATGGGCAAGTCCTGCCTTTACGTGAATAAGCTGTCCGATGTTGATTTGGACGTTTTGGCCGAACTGATCCGCACGGGACTGTCGGACCTGAACAAGAAATGGCCCGTCCAACCGACCTGATTGGCGACTATTGCCACCAGTGATCAATGGCCGAGACGTCCGCTGTCGACCAACCGAAATGATGTGCAAACTCGCGCACAACAATATGGGTCACGAACTCGGACAGCGTGACGTCACCGCGCACAGAGTATTCATCCAAGATGGGCCGCCTAAACAGCCAGATCGCATCCGTTCCCATCTGCTGATCACTGGCGGTTTTTTGGGCCAAAGGCACACCAACATACGCACCCGTCAGCCCATAACTATCCGCGACATCCAGATCGGCCAGCACGCGCGCATCCGGGATCTCGGCCACGTGGATTGAAACCCGAAGGGCCGCCTCGGCAAATTGGTCAGGCAGATGGGCACGGGCCTCAAGCGCCAAGTGCTCGATCTGCGCCAAACTGGGGGCAGAAAATGTCACCATAGGGAATATTATGGACAATTATCCGCCAATATGAAAGAGGGACCGGCAAGGAGATCAACCATGACCACCACCCGTTTCGCCCCCTCGCCCACCGGCTATATCCACGTGGGCAACCTGCGCACCGCGCTGTTCAACTATCTGATCGCTGCCAAATCGGGTGGCCAATTCATCCTGCGCTTGGATGACACAGACCCTGAACGCTCGAAGCAGGAATATGCAGACGCGATCATGGAAGATCTGGAATGGTTGGGCCTAACTTGGGACCGCGTCGAGAAGCAATCGGACCGTCTGGGCCGGTACGAGGCCGCCGCGCAAGAGCTGCGCGACATGGGCCGGTTCTATGAGTGTTTCGAGACCCCGACCGAGCTGGACCTGAAGCGTAAGAAACAACTGAACATGGGCAAGCCGCCGGTCTACGACCGCTCGGCGCTGGCCCTGTCGGAGGATGAAAAGGCCAAGCTGCGCGAAGAGCGCGGTCAGGGCCACTGGCGTTTCATGTTGGATCACGAGCGGATCAACTGGACCGACGGCATTCTGGGCGACATCTCAATCGACGCGGCATCTGTGTCGGACCCGGTGTTGATCCGCGGTGACGGGCAGTTTTTGTACACGCTGGCCTCGGTCTGTGATGACATCGACTTCGGCATCACCAACGTGGTGCGCGGGTCCGATCACGTGACCAACACTGCAACGCAAATCCAGATCATTCAGGCACTTGGCGGAGCCCTGCCAAGCTTCGCGCACCACTCGCTTTTGACCGGACCACAGGGTGAAGCCCTGTCCAAACGTCTTGGCACGCTGGCCATCCGCGATCTGCGCGAGCAAGGCGTGCAGCCGATGGCACTGCTCAGCCTTCTGGCCCGTCTGGGATCGTCACAACCTGTCGAGCTGCGCAGCTCTCTGGAAGAAATCATCGAGGGTTTCGACCTGTCGACCTTCGGCGCGGCCCCGACCAAGTTTGACGTGCAAGACCTGTTCCCACTGACCGCCCGCCACTTGGCTTCTCTGCCGGTTGAGGCCGTGGCCGATAAGCTGGATGCGATTGGTGTTCCCGCTGATATGGCCGAGGCCTTCTGGTCCGTCGCCCGCGAGAACATCACCACGCTGGGTGATCTGGAGGGCTGGTGGGTCCTGTGCCGCGACGGCGCCGAGCCACTGATCGACGAAGAAGATCACGAGTTCATCGCGCAGGCCATGATGTTGCTTCCCGACGGCCCCTATGATGGCGATAGCTGGTCGAACTGGACCAAGGACGTGAAAGAAGCCACAGGCCGCAAAGGCAAAGGCCTGTTCATGCCGCTGCGCAAAGCCGTCACCGGCATGGAACGCGGCCCGGACATGTCATCCCTGATGCCGCTGTTGCAAGTGGTGCGTGCCAAAGGCTGATCGCACAATCGAACCCAAAGAATTCGCCGCGCCTTGTGTGCGGCGTTTCTTTTTTGCGGATCAATGTTAATCCTTTTAAGATTCACCTTGATTGCGCTAACAAATCTCGCTTAGGATGTGTCCAGAACAAAGCCGACACCCATTGATCACCTCTTAGAAGAAGAAAACGCGATGAATCAGACTGCGTCAAACTTGCCCCGCCTTGGCAGCATCGCTGCCTTCATTTGCGCCGCGACCTACATCTATGGCTTCGCAGTTTTCCTTGCCGTGCTCGAACCTGCCGGGTTCTCTGCACCCGAAACGAATGCCGAGCAGTTGATCGCGATTCTAACCCAAAATGCCGCGCTGATTTCGTCGTGGTACCTTATTATCTACGTCCTGAACGCCATCGCGCTGACCGTGCTTGTCGTCGCGCTTTACGCCACAAGCCATGCAACTCAGCCTGACTTGGCCAAGCTGTCCGGCGCGTTTGGATTGATCTGGTGCGTTCTGATCCTTGGGGCGGGCATGATGGCGAATGTTGGGCTAAGCACCACGCTTGGCATAGAAGACCCGGTTGAAGCCGCGCGCATGTGGCGCGTCGTCACGACCGTCGAGAACGGGATTGGCGGCGGCAATGAAATCGCCGGGGGCGTTTGGATCATCGTGACCAGTCTGGCAGCGCGCGCTTTTATCTCGCCTGCTCTTCGCTGGACCGGAATTGTTATCGGCGCTTGCGGTTTGATGACCATGATCCCACTGCTCGAACCCGCTGGCATGGTCTTTGGCCTTGGTTTCATCGCATGGTTTGTCTGGATGGGATTTGCCTTGCGCCGTATCTAAAGCGTTCTTAGGCACGTATACGCGCCGCTGCTGGTACGGCTAAGAAGGTGCACAGCCGCACAATTCCTGTGCGCTCTTCTCTCTGGTACCCATCGTCTATCTGCGTCATGCTGGCCGACAGCAAACAGGTAAGGTGACGATCATGGCTGAAGCACAGGCGAAATTTCTGGAAGGCAGCCTGCTGAGGCACATCACCGTGATGTCTCTGACATCCTCGGTCGGGCTGATGGCCATTTTTTTGGTCGATCTGGTCGACATGATTTTCATCTCGATGCTGGGTCGGGACGAGCTGGCCGCAGCGGTTGGCTATGCGGGCGCGCTCTTGTTCTTCACCTCATCCTTCGGGATTGGCATGTCCATCGCAGCGGGCGCATTGGTGGCGCGGGCCTTGGGTGAAGGAGAACCACATACAGCGCGTCGTCGGGCCGCAACTGCGCTGTTCTATGGCATGATCATCGGGGCGGTCTTCGCGGCCGCAGTCTGGTATTACACCCCCAACCTCGTGGCTCTTCTGGGCGCATCTGGGGACACGCTGGAACTTGCAACATCCTATCTGCGGATCATTCTGCCAAGCCTGCCCATCTTGATTGCAGGTATGGTCGGTGGCGCAATCCTGCGTGCGCATGGCGACGCAAGGCGCGCCATGATGGCCACCATCGGCGCAGGCGTTGTGAATGCGATCCTAGATCCCATCCTGATTTTTGGCCTTAACCTGGATCTGACAGGGGCCGCACTGGCGTCTGTGGCCGCACGCCTGACGATGGCAGCAATGTCGATTTATCCGATTTTCAAGTTCTACGGCGGGCTGGATCGCCCCACACAGGCCGAGTTCCGTGTGGATTTTCCCGCCATCGCCACCATCGCCCTGCCTGCCATCTTGACCCAGTTCGCCACACCTGTGGGACAAGCTTACGTCACCAGATCCATGGCCGAGTTCGGGGAAGATGCCGTGGCAGGGATGGCGATCATCGGGCGTCTGGTTCCCGTTGCTTTCGGGACCATCTTTGCGCTGTCCGGGGCAATCGGCCCGATCGTTGGGCAAAACTACGGCGCGGGAAAAATGGATCGGGTGCGTGGGTCGATCCGCGACGGGCTGCTGTTTGTCTTGGTGGTCACGCTGGTCGTCACGGCGATCCTCTATTTGGCGCGTGGCCCGATTGCGGATCTTTTCAACGCAGAAGGCCTAAGCCGAGAGCTGGTCTTCTTGTTTTGCGGTCCGCTGGCGCTGGCATGGTACTTCAACGGCGTGATTTTCGTCACCAACGCGAGCTTTAACAACCTTGGACACCCTTTCTATTCGACGTGGGTAAACTGGGGTCGCCAGACCCTTGGCACCATCCCATTGGTGATGATCGGTGCGGCCTATTGGGGTGCACCCGGCGTGTTGATCGGGCAAGCCATTGGCGGCGTGGCCTTCGCGGGGATTGCGATGATCCTGTCAGCCCGTGTCCTGCGCAAAGCCGAGGCCGGTCTATACTCCGGCACCGCGCATCCGTACCAGCGACAGACCCGCCTAATCTCGCTGTTTCACAACCGCCGATAAGCGCGACAGGCCCGCGTCCACCAAGGCAGTTTCCTCGGCGCTTAACACCTGCGCGCGCGGATAAACCGGGTCCGTCCGGTCGTTCAGGATGGGCGCATGCCATCCCTCGGTCGTTTCGAAGAAATGGGTAACGCCATCCAGACCAAATTCGCGAAAATAGCCCTGCACCACCACATCCAGATAGGACAGCAATACCGGATTATCATCGGTCGGCGCGTGGTGTTCGCCGGGTGCAATGGCATAGATCGCCACGTCCAGATCCCCGCCATCATGGCGTATCTCTGATCCCAACGGCACCCGTGCATAGGCCCGTTCGCGTTCGTCCAATGCCGTCCAATCCGCGTTTGGAACCGACGCGATCAACCCCTCGATATACTCGGCACTGTCCGGCACCGCCGTCAGATAGCACAGCGCCCGATGCGGCGACCTGCGCCACGCCCGATGCCAACCCGTCACCTTGGCGGCACGCGCATTCGAATAGCCATGCGTCTGCCGGTTCACCAACGAACCATAGCCAAAGAAATGCGGGTCAGCGGAAACGTCTTTCATTCCGACACCATGGCACCCGCATGCCACGGAATACAAGCACTTGCCGCCCCGGCAGCGCGGCGATACGTTTAGACCAAATTCCCTGAGGAGGCCCCCAAATGAAATTCACCGAAGAACATGAATGGCTGCGCGAAGAAGACGGTCTGTACGTTGTTGGCATCACCGCCCACGCGGCCGAGCAGCTGGGCGATGTTGTCTTTGTCGAACTGCCCGAGGCGGGTGACACTGTCTCTAAGGATGACGAGGTTGTGGTGATCGAAAGCGTCAAAGCCGCATCCGACATTCTGGCCCCGCTGGACGGCGAAATCGTCGAAGTGAACGAAGCCATCGTGGACGAGCCCGGCAAGGTGAACGATGATCCAGAAAACGACGCGTGGTTCTTCAAGATCAAAGCCTCGGACACCAGCCCGCTGGACGACTACATGGATGAAGCGGCCTATAAGGACTTCATCAGCTAAATCCGGCAGCTAGACGGAAAAAGGCGCGAACCAGATCGGTCCGCGCCTTTTTTCATGTCAGCTTTTCGAGCGTTCCAGCATTCCAAACAGATCGCGAGGATCATCAGGGTCTGCCAGCATATCAAGGCGGGTGAAAAACGCCGTTCCTTCGATCGCTTTCGAGATATAGCGCAGGGCCGAGAAATCCTCGATCGCGAAGCCCACGCTATCAAACAGCGTGATTTGCTTGTCACTGGTGCGTCCTTTGACCTGCCCCGTGATAACCTGCCACATCTCGGTGACGGGATGGCCCGCATCCAGCTGCTGAATCTCGCCCTCGACCCATGTCTGTTCCGGGTACTCCACGAAAATGTCCGAGCGCAAAAGGATATCGCGGTGCAGTTCCGTCTTGCCGGGGCAGTCGCCGCCAATCGCGTTGATATGCACCCCCTCGCCGACCATGTTGTCGGTCAGGATCATGGCGTTTTGCTTGTCTGCGGTGCAGGTCGTGATGATCTGCGCGCCCTCCATGCTTTCCTCGCCGCTTTTGCAGGGCACGACATTCAGGCCCAGCCCCGCCAGATTCCGCGCGCATTTCTCGGTCGCAGCAGGGTCGATGTCATACAGCCGGACCGTGTCGATGCCGCAGATCGCCTTGAAGGCCAGACACTGGAATTCCGACTGCGCCCCATTGCCGATCATCGCCATCGTGGTTGCGCCCTTGGGGGCCAGATGCTTGGCCACCATTGCGCTGGTCGCTGCCGTGCGCAATGCGGTCAGCACTGTCATCTCGGTCAACAGTTTCGGATAACCCGTATCCACATCCGCCAGCAGCCCGAACGCCGTCACGGTCTGCAACCCTTCCTTAGTATTCTTGGGGTGTCCGTTGACATATTTAAACCCATACATCTCGCCGTCCGAGGTCGGCATCAGCTCGATCACACCCACATCCGAGTGGCTGGCCACGCGCGGCGTCTTGTCAAACAGCTCCCACCGTTTGAAGTCATTTTCGATCTCGGTCGCGATGTCACGCAGAACCGTTTCGATCCCGATATGATGAACAAGGCCCATCATGTGCTCGACAGACACGAAAGGAACATAGGCAAGTTCGGAAGGAAGAGGCGGCATTGGGCGCTCCTTAATAGCTGGTTGTGAAACGGTCGAGCACCCGGCGGCCAAACAGGCTTGCCGTCAGATCGACCATCAGGCGCGCGGTGCGGCCACGTTCGTCAAGAAAGGGGTTCAGCTCGACCAGATCGAGCGAGGTGACAAGGCCGCTGTCATGGAGCATCTCCATGATCAGATGCGCCTCGCGGAAGGTGGCGCCGCCGGGGACGGTGGTGCCGACGGCGGGCGCGATTTCTGGCTCGATGAAATCAACATCCAGACTGACGTGAAGCAGCCCGTTTGCCTGCGAGACCTCGTCAAGGAATGGACGTAAGATCCGCGCCACGCCATGTTCGTCAATCGCGCGCATATCATGGGCTTGTACGCCCGAGCTTTGCAAAAGCTCGCGCTCTTCGCGGTCGACGGATCGCAGCCCCATCATGCACAGTTTCTGCGGATCCAGTACGGCAGGCAGCGGCTTACCCAGAAGATCAGGGAATCCGTCCAGCCCACAGGCAAACGCCATGGGCATCCCGTGGATATTCCCGCTGGGCGAGCTGGCAGGCGTGTTAAAATCGGAATGCGCGTCCAGCCACAGTACATATTGCGGACGCCCCATCTGGGCCGCTGCGGCCACATGTCCCGTTACCGTACCAAGGGCCAGCGCATGATCGCCACCCAGATAGATCGGCAGCGTATCCGCCCCCGCCAACGCAAAGGCATGATCATGCAGGCTTCTGGTCCAGCCGGCGACCTCGGGCAGGAATTTCAGGTGGTTATGCTCGGTCTCGATCGGGCCGGTGTCCACCCGTTGCGCATCACCTAAATCGGTGACGTTGTGCCCCAGCGCGGCCAGCTCTTCTGCCAGCCCTGCGGTGCGATAGGCGTCTGGCCCCATGATACATCCGCGTCGCCCGGCGCCTTCCTCAAGCGGGACGCCAAGAAGGTGAATATTGGTCATGCGGTGGCTCCTTCAGGTCTGGGGCTAAGATGAATACCGGCAATGGTGCAGCGCACGGATCCCCCAGCCATTTCAAGGGTGGGGATATCCAAGGGCAGGATTTTCAGGCTGGCTTCGATCCGCCAGCGTTGCTCGGGCTCAAGGGCTGCCAGCGCACGCGAGGACATGGCCAAGATACGGCCATCCTTGCCCTGCAACTCAATCGCATTGCCCGCAAATTCCGCGATCTGCTTTTGCGTCAAAGCAATCACGTCGCGACCGCCCCGCGCCAACCGCTCGTGCACCACGTCGCGCCGGGCGGGATCAAGGATTGTGTCCAAGCCAATCAGTGCAACCTCGGTGCCAATGCACATCAAAACGTTGGTGTGATAGATCGGCAGGCCATCCCCGTCATAGGCGTCAAACACCATAGGTTCATAGTTGAAATGCGTGCAGAACCGTTCCAACAGAACTTCGCTGGTGCGCTTGGACCGCGCGGCATAGGCGACGCGTTCCACGTGATCCAGCACCATTGCGCCAGTACCTTCCAGAAACAACTCGTCCTGTTCCAGCCCGGAATAGTCGATGATATCTTGCACCCGGAAGCGCGTCTTGAGCATCTCAAGCACGTCCTGCCGCCGCTCGATCCGTCGGTTTTGCGAATACATTGGATAGACAGCAACATGTCCGCCGGGATGGGTCGAAAACCAGTTGTTGGGGAAGACCGCATCGGGGCGATCATCGCGCGGGTCTTCAAACAGGTTCACCTCGATCCCTTCTTGACGCAGGGCTTCGACCATACTGGTCACTTCATCATAGCCACGTTTGACAAGATCCTTTGACGCGACATCACTCGGCGCGGTCTGAAACCCATTATCCTGCGCCGTTTCCGCATTGGGCTGGAAATGGTGCGGGCGGATCATGATGACGGCACTTGGGGCCTGAAGCGATGTCTGAGGCATTATGGTCTCTGTTCGCGGAAGAGGTTGTGAACAGTCTAGCAACCGATAATTTTTCAGAGATATGTCACTAATGTTCTTTTGAAGCGTATATTTTTGACAATTTGCTATTACCAACTTAACAATTTGTTATGCATATCTTTGATGACCTCGACCGTGACCTGATCTCGATCCTACGTGAAGACGGGCGTGCCCCGATCTCAAAACTTGCAACCATCCTTGGCGTATCCCGCGCAACGGTTCAGTCACGTCTGGATCGACTGCTCGACAGCGGCGCGGTGCTGGGCTTCACCATCCGCGCGCGTCAGGATCATGGGCCAGATGGGGTGCATGCGATTATGATGATCGAGGTTTCAGGTCGATCCACAACCGCCGTGATCAAGCGCCTGCGTGGGCTGCCCGAACTTCGGTCTCTGCATTCAACCAATGGAAAGTGGGATCTGGTGGCGCAATTGACCGCTGACAGCCTGACCGACTTCGACCGCGTCCTGCGCGACGTCCGTGTGGTCGAAGGGATCACCAACAGTGAAACCAGCATCTTGCTGAGCACCGTGTGACCTTGACCTGCCCGTCTGCAATAATCATATGCGTATAGCGGAATATGAATGGAGCCCAAGATGTCCAACGCTTTGAAAATGACCTGTCTGGAATGTGGCGCGGTGAATCGCGTGCCGAAAGACAAACTGTCGGCAGGGCCAAAATGCGGAACCTGCGGGGCCAAACTGAATGACGGCAAGGTCAGGCAGCTGGATCCAGCGACACTGGTCAAGGCTCAGCGCAATGACGATACGCCGCTTTTGGTGGACTTTTGGGCACCGTGGTGCGGGCCGTGCCGGATGATGGCGCCCGCGTTCGAGCAGGCTGCGCGGGCGGTCGCGCCTCATGCCCGGTTTGCCAAGATCAACACGGAAGACCACCCAAATGCCTCGCGCAAGTTTGGCATTCGCGGAATCCCCGCGCTGATCTTATTCCAGAACGGCAAGGAAATCGCCCGCCAAGCTGGCGCTGTCCCCGCCCCAGCGATCGAGCAGTTCGTACGCAATAAGGCACGATTCTGACCAGCGCCATCGCGGACATCACTCTACTGGATTTGTGCGGTTGGGAGCTATAAAGCTGCCGCAGCACTTATCAGAGTATTTCTGTCAGCTACCTTTACCTTACCCGGCCCACGCCCTACAACGCCGGGAAACAGGAGCCGCCAGATGCGCAAAACATCTTTCCTGATGGCCCTTGCCGCCGTCACATCGCCATGTCTCGCCGAGGATCTTGGCCCGTGGGGCGAACCGCATTTGACACCCGCACCGCGGACCCAGGCTGAACGTGAGCGCATTCAGGCGGCCACAGCTTCACCGACCGACTTTTCAGCCCCGAACAGCTTCGAGGTCCGAAGCGCAGGGGCAGCGACGCAGATGGATCCGCAGCCGCGTGCGCTGTTTTCGACCCCCTTCCCAAATTTGCCAGCCGATCAGAAGCTCGACTTCACCTTGGGCGAGGCGATGTTTGAGAAGCTTTGGGTTCAGGCACCTGCCTCGACTATTTCATCCGACGGGCTTGGCCCGCTGTACAACACCCGCGCCTGTTCGGCATGTCACGTGCAGGACGGGCGCGGTTTTGTGGCAGATCCTCAGGATCACAAGGGGCTGGTTCTGCGTCTTTCTGTCCCGGGTAAGGGCATGCAGCCCGAACCAAATTATGGCTTTCAGCTGCAAACCCGTGCCATTTCGGGCCACCACGCCGAAGGGCAGCTTTCCATCACCTATCAGGAAACGCCTATCACGCTGGGTGACGGCACAATCGTGATGCTTCGCGCCCCACATTATGCGGTGCACGATGGTGCGCATGGGGATCTTGCCCCGGACGCTATGACATCGCCCCGGATCGCACCACAAATGATCGGGCTGGGCCTTCTTGAAGCCATTCCCGAAGCTGACATTCTGGCACAGGCCGATCCCGATGACGCGGACGGAGACGGCATCTCGGGGCGTCCAAATGTTGTCTGGTCACACATATTTGACCAACCGATGCTGGGCCGCTTTGGTCACAAGGCTGGCAACCCAACCCTGCGCCAGCAATCTGCCGATGCAGCAAACGGGGACATCGGCTTGTCCTCGACGTTGTTCCCCAATCATTGGGGCGATTGCACGCAGGCACAGGTGGATTGCCGCACCGAGCGTCACGGTGGAACGGAAGCGCAAAACGGTGTCGAGCTGGGGGACAAAGCGCTTGACGTTCTAACCACCTATGTCGCCGCATTGGCACCGCCTGCGCGACGAAACGCAAGCAACCCCGACGTCCTGCGTGGCAAAGAGCAGTTCCACGTCGCTGGTTGCGCGGCGTGCCACACTCCGGCTTTCGTCACCCATCGCCTGCCCGACGATCCGGCACGATCCTTTCAACTGATTTGGCCCTATAGCGACATGTTGTTGCATGACATGGGAGAGGGGCTGGCAGATCACCGCCCAGAATGGCAAGCTAGCGGGCAAGAGTGGCGCACGCCGCCTTTGTGGGGAATCGGCCTGACGGGCCAGGTGAGCGAGCACTCGACCTTTCTTCACGATGGGCGCGCGCGCTCACTGCTTGAAGCCATCCTGTGGCATGGCGGCGAAGCGAAGGCCGCGCGGGACACCGTGCGCTTTATGGACCCGTCTGACCGTGCTGCGCTGATCACATTTCTGGAGTCGCTCTGATGCGCCTGCTTTCCATCGTTGCTGCCTGCATTTTGCCCGCACAGATATTGACCGCTCAGGTCGCCCCCCGTGTAGACCATTCCGAAATCGCGGATCGCGTATTGACGGTGTTCGACCGCCAGTTCGGCGCGTTTCGTGATGAAAGCGCGGCGCTAGCCGACACTGCTGTGACCTATTGTGACGGTGGCGCACGTGAACCGGTTCTAGACGCCTTCGATGCCACATGGTTGGCTTGGGCCCCGCTGGATGCCTATCAGTTCGGCCCGATCGAACAGCAGGCCGCCGCCCTTACCGTTAACTTCTTTCCAGACAAGAAGAATTTCACCGGCCGCGCGCTGCGTCAGCATCTGAAACGGCCCGAGGCCGAGCAGGGCGATGCAGCCATCGTGGCAGGATCAAGTGCAGCATTGCAGGGGCTACCTGCAATCGAACGTCTGCTGTTTGAGGATCTGCCAACGTGCCCTTCTTTGGTTGGTGTGACCGGCAATCTGGCCCGGATCGCGCAAGACCTCCATGACGGGTGGTTCGCATCCGAAGGCTGGGCAGAGCTGGTGCGCGCTGCGGGGCCTGAAAACCCTGTCTATTTGTCAAATACCGAGTTCACCAAACAGATCTACACCGCACTCGGCTTCTCGATCCAGCGACTGCGCGAGCACCGTTTAGGCCGCCCGCTTGGCACCTATCAACGTGCTTTCCCAAAACGGGCTGAAGCTTGGCGTTCCGGGCTGACCAACCAGATCATGATTGCCCAATTGGACGGTATGATCGAGGTGATCAATCTTGGCTTCGCGGGCGCGGTTTTCAATCCGTCGCGCGCATGGGTGGTGAAGGTCATCAAAGACACGCAGACCCGCGTGGACGCCATCGGCGCGCCTTTGCTCGACGCTGTTGAGGATCCGCAAATGCGCGTGCGCATCGAGGGCATCATGTCCAAGCTGGAATACCTGCGCCTTCAGATGGACGAGGATATCGGACCCGGCCTTGGGGTCGAAACCGGCTTCAGCGCAGGCGATGGGGACTGATCCATGGATCGCCGTAATTTCTTTCGCAGCGTGGTGGCAGGGCTTGGCACCGCCGCCCTGCCCTTGCCCGGCTGGGCCGACGCAGGCGCACCCGATTTCGTGACCGCCGGGAATAAACCCGACAACTCGACTTGGTTGGTTGGGCTGACTGCCACGGGAGATGTACGTTTCCAGATCCCAATCCCCGGACGCGGCCATGCCGCTGCACTGCATCCAACCGGCCCCCAAGCGGTTGCCTTCGCCCGGCGCCCTGGGCGTTTCGCCGTTATTATTGATTGCGCTGAGGGGACCGAGGTCGCACGCCTGAACAGCCTTGATGGGCGGCATTTCTATGGCCACGGCGCGTTCTCATCCGATGGGTCTTTGCTGTTCACGACCGAGAACGACTTTGATGCACCTGCTGGTGTGTTGGGCATCTGGGACACGACCGACGGGTATAAACGGATCGGAGAGGTGCCATCCGGTGGCATCGGGCCGCATGAAATTCTGGCTCTGCCGACTGGCGGCTTCGTGGTTGCCAATGGCGGCATTCAAACCCATCCCGACATGGGGCGCGCGAAGCTGAACCTGCCCCAAATGCGCACCAACCTGACCTATCTGGATGCGGCAGGTAAGATCACGGCACAAGCAGAATTGGCGGGCGAATTGCACCAGAATTCAATCCGTCACATCGCCTTGGATCAGGACGGTGATGTGGTCGCAGCGCTGCAATGGCAAGGACTGCCCACCAAGAATGTGCCCTTGGTCCTGCGCCACACACGCGGCGAAGACTTGAAGCTGCTCACGCACCCGGACGAACGTCAGTTGAAGCACTATGCAGGATCAATCGCGACCTGTGCCGAGACGGGCGAAATCGCTGTGACTGGTCCGAAAGGCAGCCATGTGCTATTTTTCAACAAGGATGGCACGCCCAACGGATCGTCACAGCACGGTACAGCAGCCGGCGTCGCGCAATCCCGAACCGGCGGTCTAATGATCACCCGTGATGGCGGGTTGGTACTTCGCATGAACGGCACGGAAACGCTGATCCCCGTCGGGGGCGACTGGGCGTGGGACAATCATCTGGTGCCCATATCCGTCTAGCAAAACGGCGCGTGGGTACGAAATCGCCCGCATTCCCCTTATGTGGCGACCACCGATGCATCATCTTGACCACAACTCAAATAAGGAGAACACCATGTCCCTTCTACAATTGCTGCAACAAGCGCAAAACGGTCAGGGCCTGTCGGCACTGGCAGAACAGGTTGGTCTGGATCAGACACAGGCCGGGGATCTTACCAGCCTTTTGGCACCTGTGATCGGCAAAGCTGCCAAACAGCAAGCCGAAAGCGGCGGGCTGGACAGCATTCTGGGTGCGCTGAAAGGTGAAGCACAGGCAGGAATGTTTGACGATGTTGCACAAGCTGCCAGTCCCGAAGGTGCTGCGCAGGGTGCAAATTTCCTGAACGGTCTGTTGGGCGACAACGGCACCAATGCGCTGGCCGAACAAGCAGCTGAACGCACTGGTATTGGTATGGAACAGATCATGGCCTTCCTGCCTGCACTGGGTGCGATGGCACAGGGTGGTCTGCAAAAACAGATGCCCGATGCGTCGATCGACGCGCTGCAAGCGGCGCAATCTCAGGGCTCGAGCGGCGGCTTGATGGGGCTTGTCGGCGGTCTGCTTGGTGGAAACCAGCAGGGCGGTCCTGACCTGTCTGCTTTAACATCGCTTCTGGATGCTGATGGCGACGGGTCCGTCGTCGACGACATCATGGCAAAGCTGTCAAAGTAACCGCTAGTCCAGAAACTCCCAACTGTCTGCCCCGTCAAAGTGGCGGACAGTTAGCGCGTTCATGACCTCAAGCGGGGCCATGCGCAAATTGACCGCGATCCGGTCCTGATCGGTGTTCTTGCCCGGCCCCCAATGGGTAATGCACCCACATGTTTTACAGGCATGGAAGTCGATCATGTGATCGCCCCAGCTGTAGGTTTTCGTGTGGTTCTGCCCAGATAGGATGGCACCTTCATTTGGAGGGCAATGCGCCCACAATGCGCCATATCGGCGGCACATCGAACAATTGCACGAAACGACAAATTTAGGCGCGCTAACCTCGAATGTGACCGCACCACAATGACATGACCCACTGATTTTCTCCTCCATCTTTGTCTCCTCAAAATGTCAACGGGACGGTCGCAAAAAAGAGAACAAAAGACAAACAAATAATTGGGTGGCCGTCTCGCCATCAGTGTTTCGACAGCAACAAACGCGCTTCCAGATCGCTGATAAGATAGCTGTCGTCAGCACTGAATCTTTCAATCAACAAGCGATGCAGATCTTCGAAATTTGCGGGATCAATCCAACCGATATGCCAATTCGTTTCATGATCTTCGCCCTCTTCAATCGCGCTGACAAAACGCCAATAGTCAGCAACGACCGCTTCAGGAACGCCCAGCACAATTAACGCACGCTTGTGTGTTTCCAACCATTTTTCGCGTTCTGTCGGGGCTGACCTTCGATAGCTCATAGTGGTTCTGTTTTTTCAGTTATCGGGCATGGCTCATCCGATCACAGCCCCGCAACGAGGGCAAACAAAAAACGGCCCCACTTGGGGGCCGTTCTCATCCAGTTTTCAAAGCGATCAGCCGTTGACGCGGATCGTTTCGTTTTTCGGGTCATAGGGGCTGTCTACGGTGACTTCAGCGTCATACAGTTCGCCCATGATTTTCACCTTCAGCTTCTGTCCCGAAACTGCCAGCTCGGGCGAGACATAGCCCATTCCGATCGACTTCTCGAAAGCCACCGAATAGCCACCCGAGGTCAGACGGCCCACTTTGACGCCATCCAGGAACAGCGCTTCGCTGCCCCACGGATCCGCATCATCCGGCCCATCGATCAACAGCGTGCAGCATTTGAAACGCACACCGGTTTCGACCATGGCTTCTTTGCCGTGGAAGTCTTTTTCCAGATCGATAAAGCGCGGCAGGTCGGCTTCGGCGGGGGTCGCATCGCGGCCCAGTTCGTTGCCGAATGCACGATAGGATTTTTCCTGACGCAGCCAGTTCTGGGCGCGGGCACCAACCAGCTTCATGCCGTGCTTTTCGCCTGCTTTGTTCAGCAGGTCCCACAGATAGTTCTGCATCTCAATCGGGTGGTGAAGTTCCCAACCCAGCTCGCCGGTATAGGCCACACGGATCGCGTTCACCGGGCACATGCCCAGTTCGATCTGCTTGGCGGACAGCCATGGGAACGCTTTGTTGGTCAAAGCGTTTTCAGGGTCTGCATCGACGATAACCTCTTTCAGAACGTCACGCGATTTCGGACCGGCGATGGCGAAGACGCCCCACTGGGTCGTCACGTCCTGAATCTCGATGTAGCCAAACTCGTCCATCTTGTCCTCGGCCGCCTTGCGCAGGAAGTCGGCGTCGTACTCGGTCCATGCACCGGCCGAGACGAGGTAGTAGTTGTTCTCGCCGTTGCGCACGATGGTGTATTCGGTGCGGGTGGTGCCTGCCGATGTCAGCGCATAGGTCAGGTTGATGCGACCAATACGCGGCAGTTTGTTACAGGTGAACCAGTCAAGGAACTGGGTTGCACCGGGGCCTTTGACAACGTGCTTGGTGAAGGCAGTTGCGTCGATCAGACCAACGCCTTCACGGATCGCTTTCGCCTCGTCCACAGCGTGCTGCCACCAGCCACCGCGACGGAAGCTGCGGCTTTCTTCATCATAGTTCGCAGGCGCGTCAACCGGGCCGTAATAGTTGGGGCGTTCCCAGCCGTTGACCCAACCGAACTGAGCACCTTTTGCTTTTTGGCGGTCATAGGCGGGCGCGGTCCGCAGCGGACGACAGGCAGCACGTTCTTCATCCGGGTGGTGCAGGATATAGACGTGCTCATAGCATTCTTCGTTCTTGCGCGCTGCGAACTCGGTGGTCATCCAGTTCGACGAATAGCGCTTGGGGTCAAGCGACGCCATGTCGATTTCGGCTTCGCCATCGACCATCATCTGGGCCAGATAATAGCCAGTGCCGCCAGCCGCGGTGATACCAAAGCTGAAGCCTTCAGCCAGCCACATGTTGCGCAGACCCGGTGCCGGACCCACCAGCGGGTTGCCGTCAGGGGTATAGCAGATCGGTCCGTTGAAATCGTCTTTCAACCCGCTTTCCGCACAGGACGGCACGCGTTCGGCCATCGCCATGTACTGATCCGCGATCCGGTCCAGATCCAGTGGGAACAGGTCCGCACGGAAGCTGTCTGGCACGCCATGTTCAAAACGAGCCGGCGCGCCGTGTTCATAGATGCCAAGGATCCAGCCGCCGCGTTCCTCACGGGCATAGCTTTCGTTGTCGGCGTCGCGCACAACAGGGTGCTCGGGGTTGCCAGCTTCGCGCCACTTCACCAGCTCGGGATCGGTGTCCATAACGATGAACGTGTGCTCAACCGGGATGGCGGGCATCTTGATGCCCAGCATCTTCGCGGTGCGCTGTGCGTGGTTGCCCGAAGCGGTCACGACATGCTCGGCAGTGATCACGACCTTCTCGTCGCTTTCGATCAGATTGCCACCTTTTTCGACCATCTTGGTGCAG
Source organism: Aliiroseovarius halocynthiae (assembly GCF_007004645.1). Lineage (GTDB taxonomy): Bacteria > Pseudomonadota > Alphaproteobacteria > Rhodobacterales > Rhodobacteraceae > Aliiroseovarius > Aliiroseovarius halocynthiae. The sequence continues at coordinate 226,217 of NZ_ML660020.1, forward strand.
GTGACTTCCCAGTGCGTGCCGTTCCAGTGGAAATCATCGGCCTGCATCTTGCGCACGATTTCAACGCCACGCTGACGGGCACCTTTGGCCATCGCCTGCGTCACGTCTGCCGGGTTAATGTATCCGTCTTCGGTGTGATACAGCGCACCCTTCAGGTCGCCGGTTTCGATCAGCGGCCAGCGCTCTTTGATCTGATCCGGGGTCAAGAATTCGTAGTTGATGCCAACCGTATCTGCGGTCGAGGCATAAAGCTTGAACTCGTCCATACGATCTTCGGTTTGCGCCATACGCAGGTTGCCCACAACGGCAAAACCAGCATTCAGGCCTGTCTCGGCTTCCAGCTCCTTATAGAACTTGACCGAGTAGTCGTGGATGTGGGTCGTCGCATAGGACATGTTGAACAGCGGAAGCAAACCGGCGGCATGCCAAGTCGAGCCCGACGTCAGTTCGTCACGTTCGATCAGCATCACATCGTCCCAGCCAGCTTTGGCCAGGTGGTAGGCAATCGCCGTGCCAACGGCACCACCGCCGACGACAAGCGCTTTTACATTGGTTTTCATGGGGCGACTCCCTTGGGAAAAATCTGTTGCATTATAGATGCCGAAAGGTGGGGCCAAGGTCCGAACCTGCCCGACCTTACACAGAATGAAAACGACATGAGCGGCGGATTCAACGCTTTAGGGCGTCGGCCAACTGGTCCACCGGGATCACGGGGGTGATCAACGCCTCGATTTCCTTTCGCCGTGGATGGTCCGGCACGAACAGCGTCATACAGATATAATCCTCGACCAGCGCGGCCTGCCCTTCGAAATTGTAAGACAGATAAGCGCCGGGTTCGCGTCCCGGCCAATAATAGGGGTCCCCCGGCTGGAAGCTTTCAGCACCTGATTTGAAGGGCGTATAGCCAGTGCGCTCGCGGTTTTGCCATTGCCAGACATGGACCAGTTCATGCGCCATCAAAAGCGCATGTGGCATCGGCAGGCTTTTCGGCCAGCCTTCGAACATGTCGTCACGGTAAAAGTCGCGTTTCAGATAGATCTGATTCCACAACACGAACCCCGCCGGGAATGTCCATTTCCGATCGGGTTGCGCCACGCGGTCACAGATCGTTTTCGGCAGCTTGCGCGGATCGGCTTTGGGCGCACTTGCCGGAATGGGTTCTGGCTTGGGAAGCGGCAGAACCCCGATCCCCGCACGGACGCGCACCTTGCTGGTGTCCAAAGATTCGCCGAACAGGACACGAGACATCTCGACCTCGTTCTCAGATAACGGGCGCGAGCAGGCCGCCAAGCAGACAAACGCGACAAGAATGACGTATCTGATCATCTCAACGCCCCTCTGACTGGGGTTTCAATGCGTTCCGACGGGCGGCGCGCACCTTGGCGCCAGTATAGATCAACCCAATGACCAGCCCGATCATCCCACCCAGATACGAAGTGTCGTGCAACATCGCCGCGCGCCCGTATCCGATGGGATCCTTGGCAGCGGTTGGCACCGGGATATGGTCCATTGGTGGGTCAAATGCCAAGCTGACCAGGCCAAGCGCAAAGGTGATCGCAACAACAAGCATGGCAGCACGAAGAAAGACGCGCCGTGTTTGCGCAGACGACGGGATTCCCAGCGACATGACCGCAATCGGAATGCCGATCACCAGGCCCATCCACCAGCTGGCCTGCCATCCAACATAGGCGGCACCCACGCGACTTTGCAGCAAGTCAGGGATACGGAACTGCGGAAATTTCAGCGCATAGAAATAGTCAGGTCCGATCGTAAAACTGATCTGGTTGTGCACGATGCCATAGGCCCCAGCCAGCACGCAGGCAAAGCCAACCATCAGGGGAATGACCAGAAGGCGGCGCATGGCGGATTACAGCGTCCCCGGCACGACCTGATCGGGTGGACGGTGGCCGTCGGCGAAGGTTTTGATGTTGATCAGAACCTTCTCGCCCATCTCGACGCGCCCTTCGACGGTGGCGGATCCCATATGCGGCAAGGCCACCACGTTGGGCAGGTCGCGCAGACGGGGGTTGATCTCGTTCCCGTGCTCGTACACGTCCAGACCAGCGCCTGCGATCTCGCCCGCGCGCAGCATCCGGGTCAATGCGTTCTCGTCTATCACTTCCCCGCGCGACGTGTTCACAATCACAGCCTCTGGCTTCATCAGCTTAAGTCGGCGTGCGTTCATAAGATGGAAGGTCGAGGGCGTGTGCGGGCAGTTGATGGAAATCACATCCATCCGCGCCACCATCTGATCAAGGCTTTCCCAATAGGTCGCCTCGAACTGCTCTTCGATCTGCGGATGCAGGCGACGTCGATTGTGGTAATGCACCTGCATACCAAAAGCACGCGCGCGGGTTGCGACGGCCTGACCGATGCGGCCCATGCCCAGAATGCCGACGCGGCGTCCCTGGATACGGTGGCCCAACATGGCGGTTGGAGACCATCCGGCCCATTCGCCGGACGCCATGGTGCGAATGCCTTCCGGAAAGCGGCGCGTGACCGCAAGAATCAGCGCAATGGCCATATCCGCCGTGTCATCTGCCGACACGCCGGGCGTATTTGACACCAGAATGCCGCGCTGTCGGGCTGACCCGACATCAATATGATCGACACCAGCACCGTAATTGGCGATCAGACGCAGCTGTTCGCCAGCCCCGGCCAGCATGTTTGCGTCGATGCGATCATTGATAGTCGGTACCAACACATCGCACCGTTTCATCGCCTCTGCCAGCTCGGCTTGGCTCATCGGTTGATCATCATCCCGAAGCTCGACATTGAAGAGTTCCATCATCCGGGTCTCGACAACCTCGGGCAACCGTCGCGTCACAACAACACTTAGACGTTCAGCACTCATGCAAGCCCTCCCTACGGCTTTTCTTTTGCGCGTGTCCCTGCCAAAGTGACAAGGAACGAGGCAAGGTACAAGCTCTCTCCGGATCGCAGACGAAATAAAATTGCGCGAACGGGGTAGGCAGCAGGAGATCAGCGTGAGACTTCGAATAGGCATCCGTTTTGCGGCCCCTGTTTTGGCTGTGTGTATGGCTGTGCAGGCCGGATTTGCGCAGTCAAACGCGACGGATGAACGCGGCGCGGTCACCAACCTGCCAATCCCCCGTTTCGTGTCCCTGAAAGGGGGCGAAGGCAATGTCCGGCGCGGCCCATCGCTGCGCCACCGGATCGACTGGGTGTACAAACAGCGCGGCATGCCGCTGCGCGTCATCGGCGAATACGAACATTGGCGACAGGTGCAAGATCGCGACGGCGTCGGCGGATGGGTGCATTATTCGCTTTTGTCGGGCGCACGTACGGCGATTGTGGATCAAGATCTTATGCCGCTTTACAGCCGTGCTGACCCTGAAAGCCAGATTAATGCCTATCTCGAGGCGGGCGTCATTGCGCGGATCGAAAGCTGCGGGCCGGTTTGGTGCCGCCTGAAGGCAGATGGCATTCGGGGATGGACCACCAAAGAAACGATCTGGGGCGTCGGCCCGGATGAAGAGATCAAATAACCGCCAAAGCTTGCACCCCCTGCCCCTGTAAGCTAGCCCAGAGCAATGAGCAGACCCGAGAACACCAAACTGAACCTGTCCGCAGGTGCCGCATCTGCGCTTGTTGCGGTCACGCTTGTGGCGTTGAAGCTGTGGGCGCTAGGCGAAACGCAAGCGTTGTCCGTCGCCGCGTCGCTGGCCGACAGCGCAATGGATCTGATGGTGTCTTTGGGGGCGCTCACCGCGATTTGGTACGCCGCGCGCCCGGCGGATGAGGATCACGCCTTCGGCCATTCTTCAGCCGAGGATCTTGCAGCACTGGGGCAAAGCCTTTTCATCATGGTTTCTGCCGGGATCATTGCTTGGGCGGCCGTCGCGCGCCTGCTGTCGGGCGAGCCCGCCCCGATCATGTCCCATGAAAGCGGCATTGTTGTCATGGTGATATCCATCGTGCTGACGCTGGCCTTGGTCTTGTGGCAGCGCCATGTGGCGACACGCACCGGGTCTGCGGTGGTCAAGGCGGATAGCCTGCACTATCTGGGCGACCTTATTCCCAATATCGGCGCGATCCTGTCCTTATGGGCCGCCGCCTGGTTCGGGATGGAACAGATTGACAGCGTCGTGGCCATCGGCGCAGCCCTCATGTTGGCGGTTGGCGCGTTGCGTATCTTCAAGACCGCATGGGATGGGCTGATGGACCGCGCCGCCGATCCCGCCGTGATCGAAGGGGTCGAGGCCATTGCCCGCGACCACCCCGGCATCCACGGCTTTCACGATCTAAAGACGCGCCGGTCGGGCTCGATCACCTTTATCAACATGCATATCGAGCTGGATGGCAAGCAAACGCTGGACGAGGCGCATTCCATCGGCGCCAGCCTGCGTCGCGCCATCCTGCGCGCTTATCCGAATACGGATGTGCTGATCCACAAGGATCCGGTGGGGGTCGAAACGCATCCGGACGACCCCCAAAAAGGTTAAGCCAACCCGCGACCTTTCAGAAGCGGTTCAACACCGGGCAAACGACCCCGGAACGCAGTGTACAAGTCCGCCGCATCCACCGACCCACCTTTCGACAGGATATGGTTTTCCAGCTTTTCGGCCATCGCCGGATCGAAGGCATCACCGGTTTCGGTAAAGGCATCAAAGGCGTCTGCGTCCATCACTTCGGACCACATATAGCTGTAATAGCCCGACGAATATCCGTCGCCTGCAAAGACATGGGCGAAATGCGGCGTGGCATGGCGCATACGGATGGCAGACGGCATGCCAATGCGTTCCAACGTCTCTGCCTGTGCCTGCATTGGGTCAGCGGGCGCTTTACCGTCATGGAAATCCAGATCCACGATGGCCGAGGACAGGAACTCGACCGTCTGGAACCCGGTATCATGGGTCGACGCCGACAGCAGCTTATCCAATAGTACTTTCGGCATCGCCTCGCCCGTCTTGGAATGGGTCGCGAACTTGCCCAACACCTCGGGGACTTCCAACCAGTGTTCGTAAAGCTGGCTAGGCAGCTCGACAAAATCACGCGCAACCGAGGTGCCCGAGATCGACGGATAGGTCACATCCGACAGCATCTGGTGCAGCGCATGGCCGAACTCGTGAAACAGCGTCCGCGCGTCGTCCCAAGACAGAAGCCCGGGCTGGCCATCCTCGGGCTTCGCGAAGTTGCAGACATTCACCACGATGGGGCGGATATCACCCGCCAGTTTCTGCTGGCTGCGCATCGCCGAACACCACGCACCCGAGCGCTTCGACCCACGGGCAAAATAGTCACCCACGAAAACCGCGATATGCTGGCCATTCCGCGTCACGTCCCAAGCGCGGGCGTCCGGGTGATAAAGCGTCACGTCCAAGGGCGCGAACTCCAATCCGAACAGGCGGTTGGCGGTGTCAAACGACGCCTCGATCATCCGGTCAAGCTGCAAGAACGGCTTGATCTCGGCTTCGTCCAGATCATGCTCTGCCTCGCGCCTACGTTCCGCGTAAAAGTGCCAGTCCCATGGCTCCAGATCGCCGTTATGGCCATCTGCATGCAGCATGTCTGTCATTCGCGCCGCGTCTTTGTTCGCGGCATCCCGTGCTGGCTCCCACACCTGCATCAACAAATCACGCACCCGGTCGGGCGTACCTGCCATCTCGGTTTCCAACTTGAACGCCGCGAAACTGTCATACCCCAGCAGGTGCGCCCGTTCCTCGCGCAGTTTCAGCGTTTCCGCCGCAATCGCACGGTTATCGGTGTCGCCTCCATTCGCACCGCGGGCGGTATATGCCTCGTACGCTTTCTGACGCAGATCACGGCGCGTAGAGTGCTGCAAAAACGGGGTGATGACCGAACGCGAGAGCGTCACAGCAGGCCCATCAACGCCCTTCTCCGCACCAGCGGCACGGGCCGCGTCCAGCACGAACTTAGGCAATCCGTCCAAGTCGCCTTCGCCCAAGGGCATGAACCAACTGCGTTCATCTGCCAGAAGATTCTGCGTGAACTCGGTTCCCAAGGTCGCAAGGCGCTCCAACACCTCTTTCAACCGATCGCGATCCGCCCCTTCCAAAAGCGCGCCCGAGCGCACAAAACGGCGGCGAGTCAGCATGAGCACACGGGCCTGTTCATCCGTCAGACCCAACGTCTCGCGCGATTGCCACAAGGCTTCGATCCGCTGAAACAAATCCGCATTCATCGTCACCTCGGACGAAAACACCGCGAGCAGCGGGGAAAACGTGCGCTGCAACTCTTCCCGTTCGGGCGTGCTGTCGGACCCCGCCACATTGTAAAACACTCCCAACACCCGATCGAGCGGCGCGTCTGCAAGTTCCAACGCTTCAATTGTGTTACCGAATGTCGGCGCTTCCGGATTGTCTGCAATCGCAGCAATCGCCCCGCGGGTTTCGTCCAATGCGGCATGAAACGCCGGTTCAAAATCGGCATCCGAGATCAGATCAAACGGCGGCAGCTCAAAGGGCGTGTCCCAAGCGGACAGAAGCGGATTGGTCATAAGTGTCTCCTTTGAGGGGAAGCTAGTGGGAGCAGCTGGGGATTGGAAGGGGGGGCTGGCTTGAACGATGTTTCGAAAACGCCGCCCTCTCGATAGCTTGTCCGAAATGCGATCCATGATCCATAAATCAAAATCACGCTAGCTTGGATGGACACCCTTACGCTCAAGCTCCGCTTCCCACCTATCCAATCGGCGCTGCGCAAAATCGCGAACCGCAGAGTTCTCGGATCGGGCAAGCCGTTCAAGTGCAGCCAGTGCGTCAGTCGTTCCAATATCCGCAAGCGCCCATGTGCATTTACGCGAGAACGAAAAACCGTCATCCCATTGAAGGTGCTCCGGGATATCGATGGCCCGTTTTTCAAGCACAGCCACCGCATCGCAGCAGCGCAATTCCTGAATATACTGAACTATGTCCTCATGCGGAAAGAACCAGTCTTCTTCAAGCGCGCGTGTCAGCAGGGCACAGACTCTGTCTCTTGGCTCAAATGTTGGCGCATCTACCAAGGCTTCCTCGAAAGCTAAAGGATTCTTGTCTGCAAACGCCGCTTCCAGGGCTTCGATCTTTGTACGCACGACCACATCTGGCTGTGTTGCGCAATCAAGGACCCCAGTTGTCACATCCCGGCCCGGAAGCCGCCCGAACTTTTTCCGTTGTTTTTTGAGCCAATTCACCCACAGCATACGCACCCATCCCGCCGCTTCGTCTTGATCACCCGCGTTTCCGCATACATCGCATCATAGATCAGCATCCGGCCGCGCAGTCCTTCGCCCGCGCCGGTGATCTCTTTCACCGCTTCCGTCGCCATGATCCCGCCGATGATAGCGGGCAGCGGGCCAACAACGCCAGCTTCGGAACAGCTGGGGGCCAGACCCGGCGCGGGGGCTTCGGGGAAGATGCATTGATAGCACGGGGCACCATGGGTCGGATCGAAGGTGGACACCTGCCCTTCCCACTGGCTGAGCGCACCGCCAATGACGGGTTTTCCCAGTTTCGCGGCCACGCGGTTCACCAAATAGCGTGTCTCGAAATTGTCCGAGCCTTCAAGGATCAGGTCATACTCGGCCAATAGTTCAACTGCGATGTCTTCCGTCAGGCGGCGGTTATAGGGGCGGACCTTGATCGCGGGGTTTTGGGCCTTCATTGCGGCTTCGGCCGAGAAGACCTTTGGCGTGCCAATATCGGCATCGCGGTGGATGACCTGCCGTTGCAGGTTGGAATTGTCGACCACATCGTCGTCGATCAGACCAATGGTTCCCACGCCCGCCGCGGCCAGATACAACAGCACTGGCGAGCCAAGACCCCCGGCTCCAATGACCAGCACGCGGGCCTCTTTCAGCGCAACCTGCCCCGGCCCTCCGATCTCGCGCAGGACGATATGGCGGGCATAGCGGTCCAGCTCGGTATCGGTGAAGGGCCCATCATCTGTGCCTGCCGTTGGTGCAGCGGGCACACGGGATTTCAACCACGCCAAACCGCGCCCATACAGTGCAGCCAGACCAATGGCCGCGAAGAACACGGCCCAGATTGTGAAGTTCCCCCCCAACCCGGCTGTGATCGGGTTGCCCTCGGGCAGAACCGAGAAGCTCAGCAGAATGACCGCGGCCAGCAACCCAGTCAAATACCAGCGCTGCGACTTGGTGAACCGCAAATATGCGCCGCCAAGCCAAATCAACGCCAGTGTCAACAGCACCCAAGCCATATCAGCCGCGCCCTGTGGACCCAAATCCACCTGCACCGCGCTGGGTGTCACCCAAAGCGTCAACCAACGCATAGTCCGCCTGCACGACGGGCGCGACGACGGCCTGCGCGATGCGATCACCATGACCGATTGTAAAGGGATCGGCACCCAGATTGATCAAGATCACCCCAAGCGGCCCGCGATAGTCGCTGTCGATCGTGCCCGGCGCATTGGCCAGCGTCACGCCATGTTTCGCAGCCAAGCCGGACCTCGGGCGGATTTGCATCTCGAACCCATCGGGAATTTCCACGCGAAGACCCGTGGGCACGATGCGGCGCTCCATCGGGGCCAAGACCCAGCCAGCGGCGCGGTCCGTTTCAGGAAGATTGGCACGAAGATCGGCACCTGCGGCCCCAGCGGTTTCATAGGACGGCAGCGCGATGGATACATCCGCTCCCTCGTCACGAACTAAATTGATCTGTGGCATCAGCCCCTCGTTTTTCTTGTCTCAAATATCCCCGCCGGAGGCACAGACCTAACCCGCTAACGCATCCGCAATGCGCGCGGCCAACTGGCGGGCGACATCATCTTTGCCCATGCGCGGCCACACATCAGCACCATCGTCCGAAATCAACGTCACCGCATTTTCCGACCCGCCCATGATCCCCGTCTCGGGACTGACGTCATTGGCCACAATCCAGTCACAGCCCTTGCGCACCCGCTTCGCTGTGGCATTGGCCATCACATCATCCGTTTCAGCAGCGAAACCCACCACCAGCGGCGGGCGCCCTTTTTTCATTTGGCTGACAGTGGCCAAGATGTCCGGGTTTTCAGCGAACTCCAACACGGGCAGGCTGCCTTTTGCATCTTTCTTGATCTTGCTGTCGGATGCAGACACCACGCGCCAATCAGCGACGGCTGCTGCAAATACGGCTGCATCCGCTGGCAAAGCGGTCTGAACTGCCTCCAGCATCTGTTGCGCAGATTGCACTTTGACCACATTCACGCCGTCGGGTGGCGGTACATCCGCCGGACCAGTCACAAAGGTCACGTCCGCACCCAACGCCGACAATGCACGCGCCAAGGCGGTGCCCTGCGCCCCGGATGAACGGTTGGCGATATAGCGCACCGGATCAATCGGCTCGTGCGTCGGGCCCGAGGTCACAAGCACATGCTTACCCCTCAAGGGACCATCCATCAGCGCGGCCTCGACAGCCGCCACGATTTCCAGCGGCTCGGACATGCGGCCCGGGCCGAACTCGCCACAGGCCATCGCGCCTTCATTTGGGCCAACGAACAGCACGCCGTCACCTTTCAGCAAGTCAACATTGCGCTGGCACGCAGGGTGTTCCCACATCCGCACATTCATCGCAGGCGCAACCAACACGCGTTTATCGGTCGCCATCAACAGGGTCGAGGCCAGATCATTCGCCAGCCCCCCGGCCATCTTGCCCAGAAGATCCGCCGTCGCCGGGGCAACTACCACCAGATCGGCCGCGCGGGACAGTTCGATGTGGCCCATCTCGGCCTCGTCCGTCAGATCAAACAGATCCGTATAGACCTTGTTCGCCGCCAACCCGGATGCAGATAGCGGCGTCACGAATTCCTGCCCTGCCTTGGTGATAACTGGGGTCACCTCGGCCCCGCGTTCACGCAGACGCCGGATCAGGTCCAGAGATTTGAAGGCCGCAATGCCGCCGCCAATAATCAGAAGGATGTGTTTGCCTGCCAGCATGAGGATCCCCTTTGAAGTACATCCAAACAGTTACGGGAGCACGGCCCGCCTTTCAATGGGCGGTTTTATTTGAACTGCGCGCATGGGTCGTCGCGTTCGGGCGCAAGGGCGTCCAGAATGATGTCAAACCCGCCCTCTGGTGCAACGTCATCTTCGCCCTGTCCAACCACAGCCACTGTCACATCCGGTGCAACCCGCGCCAGATAGCTTGGCACACCCCAATCCCTTCGTGCGTGGCCGTTGCCGGTGATGACCACGACAGGCCCGCCAGTGTCGCCCAGCGCCCGCACCACACCCGCTGCCAATGTGGCATCACGCAGGCGCTGCACCTCGATCATGCCACCCATCATCTCGCGCGGCATGGCTTCGCAATGGGCTTGGAATTGAAGTTCGATTCGTTGGGCCTGCTGCGCCTCTGGCAACGCCTCGGTCAGGCCATAGGCCATAGCATCCCCTTGAAAATGCGCCTCAACCCCGTCGGAATAGGTTGCGCGGGCTGCATCGCGATCCACACCAGCCCCGACAATCGGACCGGCATGGGCCCGAAAAACCGGCAGATACATCTGATAATCCGGCCAACCGCTCTCGGCCCAGGCATCCGCATAGCCCGCCGGATCTGCTGCCAGCTTATCGGCCTCGTCCTGCCCCAGCATTTCGACCACAAGCGCATTCGGGACCAATGCCTGCACGATCTGCGCCTGCACCTGATGATGCGTCGGGTTGTCATGCACCTCACCCACGATCACCACGTCAGCCCCTTTCAGGCGCGACAGATCATCGGCGGACAGGGTCGCATCTTGGGCGAAAACTGGGGCGGCAAGCGGGATCAAAGCGACGAAAGCGTATTTCATGAGGCGACGCTAGAACGACCCGCCACATGTCTCAAGCGCTTTCACCTTGACGCAGTATGGGTCGCGATGTCACGTCAGATGGATGAGCATGACACTTCCTCCATTGACCCTTGTTCTGGGCGGCGCAGCATCCGGCAAATCGGACTATGCCGAGCAGTTGGTCGCGGCCACGGACCGCCCCATGTTGTATATCGCGACGGCGCAATCCTTTGACGCCGAGATGGACGACAAGATCGCCCTTCATCAAGCGCGGCGCGGCGCGGGCTGGCGCACGATCGAGGCTCCGCTGAACGCGGCTGACGCCTTTGCCTGCGCCGAAGAATCCGAGGTTGTTTTGTTTGATTGCGCAACCATGTGGCTGTCCAATCAGCTATTCGCCGAGAGTAATTTAGGTGACGCAGAAGTCGCTTTGTTCAGCGCAATTTCGGATTGCAAGGCCCCTGTCGTCATCGTCTCGAACGAGGTCGGCGCGGGCATCGTGCCCGAAAACGCCTTGGCGCGACGCTTTCGTCAGACGCAGGGCGAGCTGAACCAGCGCATCGCCCAGCGTGCGGATCTGGTCGTGACCGTGATGGCCGGGCTGCCCTTGGCTCTGAAGGGTACCATGCCCAGCGGTGCATCATGAGCACGCCGGTCACATGGTGGTGGGTGCGCCACGGTCCGACGCATGCCAAAAACATGGTGGGTTGGCGCGATCTACCGGCAGATCTGTCCGACACGGAGGCTTTGGCGCGTTTGTCAGGTCACCTGCCCGACGGTGCGGCTGTGGTCTCAAGCGACCTCATCCGCGCGGTGGCGACAGCTGATGCCATCGACACAGGGCGCACACGCCTGCCGCACACCCCGGACCTGCGCGAGTTTCACTTTGGCGACTGGGACGGGCTGGGCTGGAAAGAGGTCGCGGACCGCGACCCCGAATTGTCACGCGCCTTTTGGGAAACGCCGGGCGATCACGTCGCACCGGGGGGGGAAAGCTGGAACCAGCTGGCCGCGCGGGTGTCGGGCGTCGTGGACGGGATGAACCGCGCAGGCCACGCAAACATTGTTGCGGTGGCCCATTTTGGCGTGATCCTGACCCAGATTGCACGGGCGGGTGGGATGACCGCCTATCAGGCGCTGGGGCATAAAATCGACAACCTGTCCGTGACGCGTTTGCACTGGGATGGGGCTGATTGGTCAATCGGGGCAATCAATCACCTGCCGTGAAGACGCACGTCACAAATTTGAAATTGCGCACTGCAGTCATCACGCTAGGTTAAGCGTATGCGTTATGACCTTTATATTGGCGACCAGACATTTTCCAGTTGGTCGCTTCGCGGATGGCTGATGTTCGAAGCGTTCAACATCCCCTTCCGCACCCATATGGCAGGCCTGTATAGCGGCTCGTTGAAAGAAGATTTGGCCGAACTGGCCCCGGCGCGGTTTGTCCCCGCCATGCAGACGCCCGAAGGTTTTCCAGTGGGCGACACGTTGGCCATGGCCGAAACATTGGCCGAGAACCACCCCGAGGCGGGCCTGTGGCCCAAAGATCCTGAGGCCCGCGCCTTAGCGCGATGGTTGGTGGCCGAGATGCATTCGGGTTTTGGCGCGTTGCGCGGCGATTGCCCGATGCAACTTTTGGGCTTCGTTGACGGCTTCAAACCATCGGACGCCGTGATGGCAGATCTTGCGCGGATCGAGGAACTTTGGTCGATCGCCCGCAAAAAATTTGGTCGCGAGGACAGTCCGTGGCTGTTCGGAGACTATTCGCTGGCGGATGTGTTCTATGCGCCGGTCGCAGCGCGGATCGCAGGGTTTGGCCTGCCGGTCAGCGCGGATGCACAAACGTATGTGGCAGCACATCTGGCCGACCCGGTGTTCCGGCGCTGGCGGGCGGTGGGGCTTTTGAAATCCTATGATCCCGTTCCGTATATCGATGGTATGGCTGTCTCGGCGTGGCCCGGCCCGACCCCGCTTGCCGCCAAAGCCTGTGACGGTCCATCGATCAACGACATCTGCCCTTATTCGGGCGATCCGGTTACGGACTTTATGGAACTTGACGAGCAGGTATGGGGCTTTTGCAACCCCGGATGCCGCGACAAGACCGTGAATGATCCCGCAGCCTGGCCTGCCTTTATGGACATGGTGTCTGCACACAACAGTTAGCCGACGGTTAACCTTTTGCTAACCATGCCGATCTAGCCTGCCTGAAAAAGGGCAGGTTGGATCATGGTGGCACGCATCAGCACGGTGGCGTTTGAAGGGATCGACGCCAAGATTGTCGAAGTCGAATGCGCCCTGTCACCGGGTCTGCCCAGCTTCGCCATCGTAGGGCTGCCAGACAAGGCAGTGTCTGAAGCCCGCGAACGGGTCCGGGCGGCACTGGCGGCAATGTCAGTCGCCCTGCCCCCCCGCAAGATCACCATTAACATGTCGCCCGCAGACATGCCCAAGGAAGGCTCGCATTTTGACCTTCCGATAGCGTTGGCCCTGTTAGCCGAAGCGGGATTGGTCCCACGCGAAGAATTGTCGGGCACGTTGGCCATCGGAGAATTGTCGCTGGACGGATCCTTGATCCCGGTCTTAGGGGCACTTCCAGCCGCTTTGACGGCTGCTGAGAACGAGCTGGACCTGATCTGCCCCAAAGCCTGCGGGGCAGAAGCCGCGTGGATTGACGCCACCAAGGTTCTGGCTGCCGACAGCCTTGCGGGCGTTTTGCAGCACTTTACCGGGCAATCTCCCATCGCACCTGCATCGGCCGGACACGTTACGACGTCTGTGACATCAAAAGACCTGTCTGAAGTCAAAGGACAAGAACGGGCCAAAAGGGCGCTCGAGATCGCCGCCGCAGGACGTCATCACCTGCTCATGGTTGGGCCACCGGGTTCGGGCAAGTCAATGTTGGCGGCACGGCTTTCCGGTATCCTGCCGCCTTTATCCGCGCGCGAAGCGCTTGAGACCTCGATGATTCACTCTGTATCGGGCCTGTTGGATGCAGGCGGCATTTCGCGGACGCGCCCCTTCCGTGCGCCGCATCATACGGCGTCAATGGCGGCAATTGTCGGCGGGGGGCGTGGCGCAAAACCCGGCGAGATCAGTCTGGCCCATAACGGCGTCTTGTTCATGGATGAGTTCCCCGAGTTCAACCGCCAGACACTGGAAACGCTGCGCCAACCGTTGGAAACCGGAGATGTCACGGTTGCACGGGCCAATGCGCATCTGCGCTATCCCAGTCGGTTCCTTCTGGTGGCCGCCGCCAACCCCTGCAAATGCGGGTATCTGACCGATGCTGGCCGTGCCTGCAATCGCGCCCCCAATTGCGGCGCGGATTATATGAATAAGATATCAGGGCCGTTATTGGATCGGTTCGACCTGCGGCTTGAAGTGCCCCCAGTCAGCTTTCAGGATCTTGATCTGCCCGCAACCGGCGAGCCATCCGCCACCATCGCCGCCCGCGTCGCCGAGGCACGGATGCGACAGACCGAACGCTATGCCGACCAGCCCGATGTCACGACAAATTGCGATATCGAGGGGGATCTTCTGGCGCAGGTTGCGACACCTGATCAGGATGGGCGCGAAATTTTGAACAAAGCGGCTGATCGCTTTGGCCTATCGGCGCGTGGATATCACCGCGTGCTTCGCGTGGCGCGTACGGTTGCGGATCTGGACGGGGCGGATCATGTGGGTCGCAGCCATGTCGCCGAAGCCTTGGGCTATCGTTTGGTCGGTCCAGCCGTGTGATCGTCAATGGCCGCTTTGATGGCCTGCGCGATGGATTGAATGGATTTATTGGCCTCGGGTAACTGCCCCGCAAACATCTGCCAAACATGAGGCAGACCGTCGGCTTCTTGCAGATCAACGCGCACGCCCTGTTCTTCAAGGACGTTTGCCATGCGGCGGGCATCGTCCAGAAAAATCTCGGATCGGCTGACTGTGATCAGCACCGGCGGCGCCCCCGTGAAATCCGCAAACAAAGGGCTGGCACGAGGATCGCGGGGATCGGCACCATCCAGATAGAAGGCGGCCAATTCCTCCATCCGCTCGGCCGGCAAGACAACCTCGGTGGCGTCATTATCGCGGATGGATGCACCACTTGTGGTCAAATCCGTCAATGGCGACAAAGCTATCGTCAGCAACGGCTTCGGCAGGCCCAGCGCCATGATCTGCGACAGCAGAACAAGTGCTAGACCGCCACCGGCGCTGTCTCCACCCAGCACAATCGCGCGATCGGGATGGGCTTCAATCACGTCACGATAGATTGCAAGCGCATCGTCGGGTGCTGCGGGGAACGGATGTTCCGGGGCCAGTCGATAGGCGGGCAAAAGCGCGCGCAGCCCGGCAGAGCGGGCCATTCGCGCGACCAGGTTGCGCACGGTTCTGGGTGACCCGAAGAAATAACCACCGCCGTGGAAGTACAGCAAGATCGGCGCATTATCGGGTGCTCGGGAGCCGATCTCCATGACCGGGCGGGACATATCATGCCACGTGTATTTTGTACCGCGTGGCGGATGAAGGGAAAGCCGCGCCACACGTTCGAACCGTTTCCGTACCCGGCCAACGTTATCGGGCGAGGCACGGGTCAACGCCGGGCGTTCCGTCAGGCGCAGCCAAAAGTTCAGGGGGCGACGTAACCAGCTCATGCGCAGCGCGCTTCAATAGCCTGCCAAATCTTCTCGGCAACATTTGTGCCGTCGAAACGTTCAAGCTCTTGAATGCCGGTCGGCGAGGTCACGTTGATTTCGGTCAGATAATCGCCAATCACGTCGATGCCGACGAAAATCTGGCCTTTCTCGCGCAGAAGCGGACCAATGGCGGCGCAGATTTCAAGGTCGCGTTCGGTCAGGCCGATCTTCTCGGGCCGTCCGCCCACATGCATGTTCGAGCGCGTCTCGCCCGCCGCAGGCACCCGGTTGATCGCGCCGACGGGTTCGCCATCCACAAGGATCACACGTTTGTCGCCATTCGACACGTCAGGCAGAAATTTCTGTGCAATCAGCGGCTCGCGGTTGATGCCAGCGAACAGTTCGTGCAGCGACGCAAGGTTGCGGTCGCTTTCATCCAGACGAAAAACGCCCGCGCCGCCGTTGCCGTAGAGCGGCTTCAGGATGATGTCGCCATGCTGCGCTTTGAAGGACTTCAGCGTCTCGTAATCACGGGCGATCATGGTGGGGGGCGTCAGGTCGGGGAACTGAAGCACCAGCAGTTTTTCGGGATAGTTGCGCACCCAGAACGGGTCATTCACCACCAGCGTCTCTGGGTGGATCATATCAAGGATATGTGTCGTGGTGATATAACCCATGTCGAAGGGCGGATCTTGGCGCAACCAGACCACGTCCATCTCGGCCAAATCCATGTCTTGCAATTCGCCCAAGGTGAAATGATTGCCCTGCTCGCGGCGAACCGTCAGCGGCCAGCCACGCGCGATCACGCGACCCTCGCGATAGGACAGCTGATCGGGCGTATAGTAAAACAGCGAATGCCCGCGTGCCTGTGCCTCTTCCGCGATGCGAAACGAGCTGTCGGCATTGATGTCGACATGGTCGATCGGGTCCATTTGAATGGCAATTTTAAGCGACATGGGCGGGCTCCGTCAAAATTCAGTCCCCCATAAATGGGGCAGAGCGCCCTGTGGTGCAATGGGCTTCCCGCCCGAAACTTTTTTAGATCAATGTCCCAATGCGTTCTCTAGGATTTGAACTTCGCCCGCGCCGTTCACAAGGGCCACGTCAAACCGACTGGGGGTCAGATCGCCCTTGGGTTCGTCGCACAGGAATTCAGCCGCTGTCTGATACAACCTTTTGATCTGGGCCGCAGACAATGCTTCTGCAGCGCGCAGGAAGTCACGGGATTTCTTGACCTCGACAAAGATCACTTCGTCGCGGTTGCGCACGATCAGATCAATCTCACCCCGCTTACCACGCCAACGTCGACCAACTACTTGCTGCCCACGCCCCTTGTAGATACGCGCCACACTGTCTTCGGCAGCAATGCCAGACAGATATGAGACCTTTCCGCTCATCCATCCCGGCCCATGGTCAGGGCGGTCTGATAGACTGTGCGTCGCGGTAAGCCGGTGGCCTGAGTCACCATCGCGACGGCATCTTTCATGCTCATCTCTTTCAACGCAGTCCCCAGCATTTGTTCCAGATCCACATCTTCCGTATTCTCTTCTGCCTGCCCCAGCACCAACGCAATTTCGCCCTTCAGGGTCATGTCAGAAATCTGGTCGCTTAGTTCCTGCACGGTTCCGCGCCGAATTTCTTCGAACTTCTTGGTCAGTTCCCGGCACACAGCAGCGGGGCGTAGTTTGGCGTCAGTCGAACATAAATCGGTTAGCAGCCGGTTAATGCGCTTGGGGCTTTCATAAAGGATAAGCGTTGCGGGGATGGCCAGCAGATCGGCCAGCCATTTCTGGCGTGCGCCTTTGGCGGCAGGCGGAAATCCCGCAAAGCAGAACCGGTCCGAAGGCAATCCCGACAGGCTGAGTGCCGTAATGGCAGCCGTTGCCCCCGGAAGCGCCGTTACAAGAGCGCCGCCTTGCGCCACGTCGCGCGCCAAGGCAAAGCCGGGATCCGCCACAAGCGGGCTGCCCGCTTCGCTGGCATAGGCAACAGATTTCCCCTGCGCGATCAGCTTCATTATCCCATCACGCCCCGCTTGCCCAGAATGATCGTGATAGGCAATCAACATGCGGTCGCCCAAAGCAATTCCATGGATTTCCATCAGCTTACGCGTGGTCCGCGTATCCTCGGCCGCGATCACATCTGCCGAGGCCAGCACATCCAACGCCCTAAGCGTGATATCGCGCGCATTTCCGATTGGGGTCGCCACCAGATAAAGTCCGGGCTCAAGGGGAGTTCTGTCGGGTTTCACACTGGACCTGTCTGTTCTGAGGGTTATTATGTCACTGTCTGTCGGGGTGCGAAATGCCTCGCCCGGGAAAGGAATTTATATGTTCGCTGTTTTCGCACGCACCCGCAAGGCGCTGGGTGCATTTACCATCTTTGCATCACTCACTGCCCTTGCTGCCTGTAACGTTCCAAATTCGACAGGCGGTCCAAGCATTAACACCAATAAGCCCGTGCCAGTGGCCCTTCTGGTGCCGTCAGGGTCCGGATCCGCCAACGATGCCAGCCTTGCCAAATCGCTTGAAAACGCGGCCCGTCTTGCCATGTCCGAACTGTCCGGCGTGACCATTGATCTGCGCGTATACAGCACAGCAGGGAACGCGAATCAGGCAGCTTCGATGGCGACCAAAGCGGTTAATGACGGGGCAAAAATCATTCTTGGCCCGGTCTTTGCACAAAGCGCCAACGCAGCAGGTGTCGCGGTCTCGCGTCGCAATGTGAATGTGCTGAGCTTTTCGAACAATCCCAGCATTGCAGGTGGCAACGTCTTTATTCTGGGCAACACGTTCCAGAACACCGCCAATCGCCTGACACGCTATGCTGCCCGTCAGGGTAAAGGGAAAATCCTGGTAGTGAACGGCAATGATCAGGCCGAAGCACAAGGCCGTGCCGCCATCCAAGCTGCGATCCAGAATTCGGGCGCCTCGCTGGCAGGTACAACGTCATTCGAGCTGTCGCAAAACGGTATCGTGAACGCCCTTCCAAAGATCAGCGCACAGGTGCGCAGCTCGGGCGCTCAGTCGATCTTCCTGACCTCGGGCACGTCTGGTGCACTGCCATTCTTGGCAGGACTTCTGCCAGAAAACGGTGTGAACCCTGCAAACATCCAATATATCGGCCTGCAACGCTGGGACATTCCCGCCAATGCGCTGTCACTGCCCGGCCTTCAGGGTGGCTGGTTCGCAATCCCGGATCC
The DNA here is from genome assembly GCF_007004645.1 of Aliiroseovarius halocynthiae. Classification (GTDB taxonomy): domain Bacteria; phylum Pseudomonadota; class Alphaproteobacteria; order Rhodobacterales; family Rhodobacteraceae; genus Aliiroseovarius; species Aliiroseovarius halocynthiae. The sequence goes on from NZ_ML660020.1 coordinate 244,766, forward strand.
CGCGCTTAGCGGTCGTTTCTCGGGCCGTTACCAAGCCCGCTATGGCGCTGCGCCGCATCCGATCGCCGGGTTGGCCTATGACGGCATCGCTGCAATTGGTGCGCTGGTCAAAGCAGGCAAAGCCAACGCGCTGACCACGACCGCACTGACACAACCGCAGGGCTTTGTGGGCGTGAACGGGATCTTCCGTCTGCGTGGCAATGGCACCAACGAACGTGGCTTGGCCATCGCTCAGATCCAAAACGGTTCTGTTGTGATCATTGACCCTGCGCCCAGAAGCTTCTCCGGTGCCGGATTCTAAGGCCGACCGGATACATCCGGACCAAACGGTGGGGCGGCTTATCTGCCCTGCCGATGACATTCTGAACGAAGCTGCCCTGTGGCAACGTCTTGACGGCGCATTCGAAGATGCCAAGGACGCGGCCGCAATCCGCAAGTTGACCGTGGCCGAGCTGCGCGCCTGCATCAAAGCAGGCCGCACCCGGATCGCAGAATCCCTTGCCGAAGCGCCCCTTAACGCCCATCCGGCCACAGCAGCTTATAGCCATCTAACCGATTGCATCGTGCGCTGCGTCCACCGTGTCGCGACCGAGCGTTTGCACCCCCTGCCCGTCCCGACCAAATCTGAACGGATCGCCGTGATTGCTGTGGGCGGCTATGGGCGCGGCGAAATGGCGCCGCAGTCCGATGTCGATCTGTTGTTCCTGACGCCCTACAAAATCACGCCTTGGGCCGAAAGCGTAATCGAAAGCATGCTTTACATGCTGTGGGACCTTCGACTGAAAGTGGGGCACGCTTCGCGCACGATCGACGATTGCCTGCGGCTGGGGCGCGAAGACTACACCATCCGCACAGCGCTGTTGGAACAACGCCCTGTTTGCGGTGACGCCGAACTTGCCCATGATCTGGATGATCGTCTGTGGAAAGACCTGTTTGACGGCACCTTGGCCGAGTTCATCGAAGCCAAACTGGCAGAGCGGGATGCGCGTCACGTCAAGCAGGGACAGCGCTATGTGGTTGAACCCAACGTGAAAGAGGGCAAAGGCGGGCTGCGCGATCTGCAGACGCTTTTCTGGGTTGCAAAGTATCAATACCGCGTCGCACACCAGTCCGAGCTTGTCTCGAAAGGTGTGTTCACCGAGGACGAGTTTGAAACTTTCCGCGACGCTGAAAGCTTCCTGTGGGCGGTGCGTTGCCAATTGCACCTTCTGACCAATCGCCCTTCTGACCAATTGTCATTCGATCTGCAGGTCGAGGTCGCCGACCGGCTGGGCTTCAGAGACACGGAAGGCCGCCGCGCGGTAGAACATTTCATGCAGGCCTATTTCCGGCACGCCACTCAAGTCGGCGATCTGACCCGGATCGTGCTGACCGCGCTGGAAGCGCAGCATCTTAAGAAAGAGCCGCGCCTGCTGCGCATTCTCAAACGGCGTCGCAAGCTGAAACACGGCTTTGTTGAACGACAGGGGCGCTTGGATGTAGCGGACGAGGCCGCGTTTCTGTCAGACGGCTTGAACCTTTTGCGTGTGTTCGAGGAGGCCTTGCGCACCGGAATGCTGATCCATTCGCATGCGATGCGCCTAGTCTCACATAATCTACACCTGATTGATGACGAGACGCGGCAAAACAAAGAAGCCATCCGCATCTTCCTTGACCTGCTTCTGAAGCACGGCAACCCGGAACGCGCGCTCAGACGGATGAACGAGCTGGGCGTTCTGGCCGCGTTCATCCCTGAATTCGAACCCATCGTCGCGATGATGCAGTTCAACATGTATCATTCCTACACTGTGGACGAGCATACGATTCAGGTGATCTCGAACTTCGCGCAAATCGAACGGCACGAGCTGGATGATGAGCTGCCAATCAGCTCGGAGATCCTCGACAAAGGCGTCAATCGTAAGACCCTGATGGTTGCGATGCTGCTGCATGATATTGGCAAGGGCAGGTCGCAGGATCACTCAGTTTTGGGCGCCAAGATTGCCCGCAAAGTCGCCCCGCGTCTGGGGATGACACAAAGAGAGTGTGAGACGGTCGAATGGCTGGTGCGCTATCACCTGTTGATGTCCGATATGGCGCAAAAACGCGACATTGCCGATCCGCGCACAGTGCAAGATTTTGCTAAGGCGGTACGCTCGGTCCGGCGGCTGGATCTGCTGACCGTGCTCACCGTCTGTGACATTCGCGGGGTCGGTCCAGACACATGGAACAACTGGAAAGCTACGCTGATCCGCACGCTCTACAACCAAACGCGTCGCGTTCTGGAAGACGGAACTGAAGCGCTGAACCGCGAAAGCCGCGGGGCTGACAGCAAACGTGCATTGCGTAAAGCGCTGGCCGACTGGAAGCCAAAGGATCTGAAGACAGAAACCGCCCGGCACTATGACGCCTATTGGCAAGGTCTGCACGTTTCGGCACATATCGTCTTTGCCCGTCTTCTGCGCGACATTCCGGACAACGAAGTCCGGATCGAACTGGAACCGGATCAGGATCGCGACGTGACTCGCGCCTATTTCGTTCTGGCCGACCACCCGGGCATCTTCTCGCGCCTTTCGGGCGCGCTGTCATTGGTCGGCGCAAACATCGTGGATGCACGCACGTATACATCGAAAGACGGCTATGCGACCGCCTGTTTCTGGGTGCAGGATGCCGATGGCAATCCGTTCGACGTGGCAAAGCAAAAGCGCCTGACCCAGATGACCCATAAAATCTTGAAGGGCGAGGTCGTCGCCCGCGAGGCCATCGCAGGGCGCGACAAGATCAAGAAACGCGAACGCGCCTTCAAAGTGCCAACGACCATCACTTTCGACAATGACGGGTCCGAGATCTATACGATCATCGAGGTCGACACCCGCGATCGCCCCGGCCTGCTGTATGATCTGACCCGAACGCTGGCCGATGCGAATGTCTATATTGCTTCGGCCGTGGTTGCGACCTATGGCGAACAGGTGGTCGACAGCTTCTATGTCAAAGATATGTTCGGCCTGAAATACTATGCCGAGCACAAGCAAGACCTGCTGGCAGGCAAGCTGCGCACAGCAATTGAAAAAGGTGTAGAAAGGGCGACCGCATAATGGCATCACGACTGGCGCGCGGGTTTATGACGGTCGGTGGCTGGACCATGGCCAGCCGCATCCTTGGCTTCGTGCGCGACATCATGATCGGCGCATTTCTGGGATCGTCCGCAGTGGCCGAGGCCTTCCTGATTGCCTTCTCGCTGCCCAACATGTTTCGCCGCTTCTTTGCCGAGGGCACGTTGAACGTGGCCTTCGTGCCGATGTTCGCCAAGAAACACGAAGGCAATGACGGCGCGCTGGAGTTCGCGCGTGATGCCTTCGCTGGACTGGCCTTCATTCTGGTGATCTTTTCCATCGTGGCCCAGATCTTCATGCCCGCATTGGTCTATGCCATGGCCTCGGGCTTCACAGTGGATGACCGCTTTGATTTGGCGGTCACCTATGGGCGCATCGCCTTTCCTTATATCCTGTTCATCTCGCTCGCGGCCCTTCTGTCGGGCGTCTTGAACGCCACGGGGCGCTTCGTGGCGGCAGCCGCCGCGCCGGTGCTTCTGAACGTGATCTTCATCGCCGCCATGCTGGTTGCAGATCTTGCTGGGTTCGACATTGGCACCGCTCTGGCGTGGACCGTCCCCGTCGCAGGGATTGCCCAAGTGGCGCTGGTCTGGATCGCCGCCAGCCGCGCCGGATACCGCTTGATCCCGCGTATGCCGCATATGACGCCCGAGCTGAAACGACTGGCCATCATCGCCGCCCCCGCAGCGCTGGCGGGTGGCGTTACCCAGATCAACCTTCTGGTGGGCCGTCAGGTCGCCAGCTTCTTCGAGGGCGCGGTTGCGTGGCTTTATTATGCAGACCGCCTGTATCAACTGCCCTTAGGCGTGGTGGGCATCGCCATCGGCATCGTGTTGCTGCCAGAGCTTTCGCGCAACCTGCGCGCGGGCGACATGGCCGCCAGCCGCGAAGCCCTGAGCCGCGCGGGCGAGATGTCGCTCGCGCTAACTATTCCTGCCGCTGTGGCCCTGATTGTGGTCCCGACCCAATTGATCGAAGTGCTGTTCCAACGCGGCGCTTTCACTGCAGACGACACTGCCCGCACCGCATTAGCCACCGCCATCTATGGCGTCGGCCTTCCCGCCTTCGTGCTTCAAAAGGTGCTGGCCTCTACTTATTTCGCACGCGAAAACACCCGCACACCCTTCCATTTTGCGCTGGTCGGCATGGTGGTCAACGCTGTACTCGCCATTGGTCTAAGCTATCATCTGGGCTTCATCGCCGCCGCCATCGCGACGACGGTCGCGGGATGGACCATCACAGGCCTGACATGGGTCGGATCCGCCCGCATGGGCGAAGACACCCGCTTTGACGCCCGCTTCTGGTCACGCTTCTGGCGCATCATTGCGGCCAGTTGGGCCATGGGGGCCGCGCTGTGGGGATTGCTGATCCTAACGGGTCCCATGTTCGGAATCGCGGGCCTGAAATTCGCCGCACTTGCCATCCTCGTCTTAGGCGGCATCGCGCTTTACGGTCTGTTCGGTCAGTTGTTCGGAGCTTTCCGCTTGTCGGAAATCAAAGCTGCATTCCGCAAAGACTGAACCAACGTCGCATTTTCTTGTCGTAAATATCCTGGGGTGAGCGCCAGCGGCGTGAGGGGCAAAGCCCCTTAAAGGCTCACAACGTGAGCCACCTTAAGCCCTATCGCTGACGTAACCGCTGTACAACCCGCGCCCAGCCCCCGGGACTGACCAGAAAGCTCAGACCAAATCCCGAGACAAACCCAGCAACCTCAGAAACCCAGTTCAAACCGGCACCAAACAGCAGGCTAAAGATCAGCTGTATGCCCAGCAAAAATGCGATCAAACGAAAGGCTGACACCTGACTGGCCCCACGCGCGCCAAGCTCGGCCCACAAAATAAACGTGTACGCCCCGATCAATCCATAAACCGCTGGATAGCCGCCAAACAGGACGACACCGGTGTCCCAGACCAGCCAATAGGCCAGCGCGCCCGCAATGGCCGATCCAAAGAAGACGACCAGAAACGCAAAGGCCGAAAACACCTCGCCCACCATTTTTCCCAAGGCCAGCAGGAACACGAGCACAAACAGAAGATGGGTAAAGCTGAGATGCAGGAAAGGATAGGTGACAAAGCGCACAAGCTCGCCGGGCAGAAAGCGTCCGTTTTCAATCATCCATGCAAAAAGCGGCTCGCGAAATCCCCAGTTCTCGATCATGGTAATACGCCAGCCAGCGGCCTCGGGCCCGCCAATCAGGCCGGAATTACCCGCCACGAACACCAGCTCGACCCCCACCAAAAAGACTGACAGCGCGATAACCACTGGCGGCAGGGGATTAATGGGGTTTTCATCATGCGGATGGGTCACTGGCTGCTCCTTTGCCCGCGTTTATCCGGGCTTTCCTTGACGGTCTCTGCCCAGCTAGGTAATCGACATGAGCACAGAATTCCAGACGGAGTACACACATGACCAATCACACGCCGCGCGTATTTTCGGGGATCAAACCCTCGGGCGGGCTGACGCTGGGCAACTACCTTGGCGCCATCAAGCGTTTCGTGGACATGCAGGCACAGGATTTCGAGACCATTTACTGTGTCGTCGACCTGCATGCCATCACCGTCTGGCAAGACCCGAAAGAGCTGACCGATGCGACCCGCGAAGTGGCCGCGGGCTTTCTGGCTGCGGGCATTGATCCCAGCCAGTCGATCCTGTTCAACCAAAGTCAGGTTGCGGCGCATACCGAGCTTGCGTGGTTGTTCAACTGTGTGGCCCGCGTGGGTTGGATGAACCGGATGACCCAGTTCAAGGACAAAGCAGGTAAGAACGCCGAGCAAAGCTCGCTTGGGCTTTATGCCTACCCGTCACTGATGGCGGCTGACATTCTGCTGTATCATGCGACCCACGTGCCGGTGGGCGAGGATCAGAAGCAGCACGTGGAGCTGACGCGCGACATCGCTGCGAAGTTCAACCACGACTTCAAGGCCGAAGATTTCTTCCCGCAACCCGAGCCGATCATCGAAGGTCCGGCCACGCGCGTTATGAACCTGCGCGACGGCACCAAGAAGATGTCGAAATCGGGTGAAAGCGACATGGAACGCATCAATATGACTGATGATGCAGACAAGATTGCCAAGAAGTTCAAGAAGGCCAAAACCGATCCCGAGCCTCTGCCCGAGACGTTGGACGGCCTGAAAGATCGCCCCGAGGCGAAGAACCTTGTGGACATCTATGCGGGCTTGTCGGGTCTGACAAACGAACAGGTGATCGCGGAATATGCGGGCGCGGGCTGGGGCAAGTTCAAGCCTGCTCTTGCAGATCTTGCCGTTGAGAAATTGGCCCCGATCTCGTCCGAGATGTCGCGGCTGATGAACGACAAGGCCGAGATTGACCGCATTCTGGGCGAAGGCGCCGACAAGGCCGAGGCGATTGCCCAACCCATTCTGGATCGTGCCTATGACATCACGGGCTTCCTGCGCTCGCGCAAGCGCTAGGCTGTTTCGGTGGCTCACGATGTGAGCCTGAGGGGCTCTGCCCCTTGAGCGAAGCCTGCGGCTGCGCTCTACCCCGGGATATTGATGACAAGAAAAGCAAGGCGTTGGGAAACCGGCGCCTTTTTTCGTGATTTTGTGAATTCGCGGGGCTGGGCTAGGCTGAAAGAAGCCAGCGAGGGAGCCAGCCATGAAACTTAAAGAGTATGCCGGACAGGACATTACTGTCACATTCGACCTGAAGCGCTGCATTCATGCGCGCAACTGTTTTCTGCAACTGCCCGAGGTGTTTGACCCAACAAAACGCCCGTGGGTCCAGCCAGACAATGCCAGCGCCGAAGAAGTCGCTGCGATGATCCGCACCTGCCCATCGGGGGCATTGGCGTTTCGCCGGAATGCGGGCGTTGAAGAGCGCGCGCCCAAGATCAACCGGCTTGCGGTGCTTGAAAACGGTCCATTGGTTTTGGCCGGCGATGTCGGCGTCGAGGGGCACGATCGAGAAACACGCGTCGCCCTGTGCCGCTGTGGGCTGTCGAAGAACAAACCTTATTGCGACTATAGCCACGTGGAAGGCGGGTTCGTGGCAACTGGAGAGCCAGATCCAACCACGCCGCCCGAGACAAGCGAGGCGGGTGGCCCAACAGATGTCTCGCGCCGACCAGATGGTCCGCTTGTGATTGATGGCAATCTCGAACTCTGCTCTGGCACTGGGCGCAGGATTGGAACGGTCGGCAAAGCCTTCCTATGTCGCTGCGGGGCATCTCAGAACAAGCCCTTCTGTGACGGCAGCCACAAGGCGGCAGGGTTTTCGGATCCGGTCGACCCGGCATCATGACGTGGTTCAGCGGTGAAACCCTGTTGTTTCTTCGCGACCTGTCAAAGAACAACAGCCGCGACTGGTTCCAAGCCAACAAGTCGCGCTATGTGACCCATGTAAAGACGCCTGCAGCGCAATTTTCGGATGCGCTGAACCAAAGGCTTGCGACGACCTATGGGACGGATGTGAAAACGCGTGTCTTTCGAATGCATCGGGATCTTCGGTTTTCCAAGGACAAGACACCCTATAACACGCATATCCATATCGGGTTGGTCGACGCCCAAACCGGGGCCAGCTGGATGGTCGGGTTACAGACAGATCATCTTGTTGTGGGGTTCGGGCGCTTTGCGTTTGAACGCGAGGCTTTAGCGCATTGGCGCGAGACCGTTGCGGGACCTCAGGGGGAAATCCTGCAAGAGCTGCACGCCAACGCCGAGGCAGCTGGGCTGCGATTGTCCGAGCCAGAGTTGAAGCGCATCCCGCTTGCGTGGGCAGCGGATCATCCGCAGGGCGATTTACTGCGGCGCAAGGGGATCGTCTGGTGGAACGATCACGTCGCGCAGGATGAAATCATGGGGCCAGATGCGCCGGATATCATCGCAAGAGAATTGCAAGCTATGGACCCGCTGCGCAATTGGATGAAGCTGGCGCTTGGGCCGATGGCCTGACTTAGGCCCGAAGCCCAAGTTTTTCTGTCAGCGCATTCAACGTGGCACGTGTATCTTCGTTCCAGTCGGCATTGCGCGACTTGAATAAAGTCGCTTGCGATTTGTGTACCGGTTTCCCAGCTAGGATCTTCAGGTGATTGGCACGCAGAGTTTCCCCGGTCGACGTGATGTCAGCCACAGCTTCCGCAGTTTCATTCTTCACCGTACCTTCGGTCGCACCCTGGCTGTCCACCAGCTGATAATCCGCCACGCCATGGTCGCGCAGGTGATCGCGGATCAGGCGGTGGAACTTGGTCGCGATGCGCAAACGGAATCCATGCTTGGCACGGAAGGCGGCGGCGGCGGCGTCCAGATCGTCCAACGTGTTCACATCCACCCAGCATTTCGGCACCGCGATGATCAGATCAGCATGGCCAAAGCCCATCAACGCCAGCTCTGACACTTTGTCCTGCCATCCCCCCAGTTTTTCGCGCACAAGGTCGGACCCGGTGACGCCCATATGAATGCGCCCTGCGGCCAGTTCGCGCGGAATTTCGCCCGCTGACAACAACACCAACTCAATCCCGTCGATCCCGTTCACCGAAGCCGAATACTCGCGGTCCGACCCCGTGCGGGCCAGCTCGACACCACGGGCGCCGAACCAGTCAAAGGTCTTTTCCATCAGACGACCTTTTGAGGGCACACCAATCTTTAGGGTCATGCGTCACCCCCTGCGGTCAATTCCAACACGATCTCGGGGCGAATGACGCCTCCGACGGCGGGGATCTCGTGCCCTTTTGCACGCCCCAGAACGCGGGTCAGCGCGTCATAGCGCCCACCTGTGGCCACCGGGGGCAGATCGGGGCGGGTTTCAGCGTAGAAGCCGAAAACAAACCCGTCATAATATTCCATCGAAGTGCGACCATAGCTGCCTTCGAAATCCAGATGCCCGACATCCACACCGCGTTTGGCCAAGGCTTCGGCGCGGGTTTCCAAACGATCCACGGCATCGGCAATGGCAGGCATGTCGACGGCAATGTCGCGCAGATGCTCCAGTACATTTACCGTGGTCTCACGCAAGGCAAGAAGATCGTCCAGCAGCTCGACCTCTTGCGCCGAAATCGGCGCGGCGGCGGCATCTTCACACAACGCCGCGATGCGGTCGGCGATTTCAGAAGCCGAGCGCAACCCAATCTGAGGGCCAGCATCCTGCATCGGGTCTTCTTTGGCCAGCATTGCCTCGCGGCCCTCGGGCAGCGGCGCACGTCCGGCGAACCGATCCAGAAGCGCACGGAACCGACGAGGGCGCCAGACATGGCGCAACAATGCAGCCTTGCGACGATCCGTGGTTTTCAAACCGCGAACGGCAGCCAAAAGCAGCCCCATATCGCCTGTGGCGGCACGCAATGACAGAGGGGCGAGCGCCTCTTGGATCAGGGCAAAAACCTCGGCATCTGCTTCGATGGGGGCGTCGCGGTCAAAGACCTCGTACCCCACCTGAAAGTTCTCGGCGGCCCGGTGCGCGGCTTCTTCCTGAGCCCGGAAAACCTCGCCCATATAAGTATAGCGGGCAGGTTCAGCCCCATCGGCCATATGCATCTGCACAACAGGCACAGTGAAGTCGGGGCGCAGCATCGCTTCGCCCCGGATGGGGTCTTGGGTCACGAAGGCGCGGCCCCGAATATCTTCACCATAAAGGTCCAGAAGCGTGCCTGCGGGTTGCAGGATGTCCGCTTCGACTGCGGTGGCACCTTTGGCTTCAAAGAATGCCATCAGGCGCGCAGCTTCAGACCGAATCTGTGCCTTGTCAGCCATCAGAAGCCTCGATGATTTCGCGGACCTTTGTGACCATGTCTGCACGGTCGCATTCGAACTGGCTGGGGCGTTCTTTCCACTCTTCAAGCGTGGCGCTTTCGGAGATCTTGGCCCCCAGCACCAGATCCTTGATCTGAATCTTGCCCCCGTCGAACTCATCCGACCCGGCAATCACCGCGACGGGCGAGTTGCGCTTGTCGGCGTATTTCAACTGGTTGCCGAAGTTCTTGGGATTGCCCAGATAGACCTCGGCCCGGATGCCCGCATTGCGCAGGTCCGAAACCATTGCCTGATAATCTGCCAGCCGCGACTTATCCATCACGGTAACGACGACCGGCCCAACAGCCTTGCCGCCCATCCGGCCCTTGGCACGCAGCGCGGCCAGAAGGCGGTCGACACCGATCGAGACGCCCGTCGCAGGCACAGCCTGCCCGGTAAAGCGCTTGACCAGATCGTCATATCGCCCACCACCTGCGACCGAACCGAACTGACGCGGGCGGCCCTTTTCATCTTGGATTTCGAAGGTCAGCTCGGCCTCGAACACAGGACCGGTATAATAGCCCAGACCGCGCACGACGGACGGGTCAATCTCGATCCGGTCGGGGCCGTAGCCCTGTGCGGCCAGAAGATCGGCGATCTGCTCCATCTCGGCGATGCCTTCCGCACCAATTGCGCTTTCACCCACGGCGGCGCGCAAATTGGTCAGCGTTTCGTCGGCGGTTGCACCTTTCGAGGTCAGGAACGCAAGCACCGGTTCTGCCTGTTCATCCGACAGGCCCACGCCGTCGATATACGCGCCCGAGGCATCCAGACGCCCCTTGCCCAACAGCTCGCGCACCCCCGCTTCACCGACCTTATCGAACTTGTCGATGGTCCGCAGAACCGCGTCACGTTCGGGACCTTCGCCCACGCCCATGACCTCCAGCACGCCATTCATAACTTTGCGGTTGTTCACCCGCACCAGATAGTCGCCACGCGGGATGCCGACGGTTTCGAGCGTGTCGGCCAGCATGGCGCAGATCTCGGCATCCGCCGCCATCGAGGCCGTGCCCACGGTGTCCGCATCACATTGATAAAACTGACGAAACCGTCCCGGACCGGGTTTTTCATTGCGCCAAACCGGACCCATCGCATAGCGTCGATAAGGCGTCGGCAGATCATTGCGGTGCTGCGCATAGACGCGGGCCAAAGGCGCGGTCAGGTCATAGCGGAGCGCCATCCAATCGCCATTATCTTTTTCATCGAACTCCTGCCACGCGAAGACGCCCTCGTTCGGGCGATCCACATCCGGCAGGAACTTGCCCAACGCCTCGACCGTTTCCACTGCCGAGCTTTCCAGCGCGTCAAAGCCATAGCGATGATACACCGCCGCAATCTGGTCGAGCATATGTTTACGCTCGTCGACTTCCGCTCCGAAATAGTCGCGAAATCCCTTGGGCGTGATTGCCTTGGGGCGGGGCTGTTTTTTCTGCTTGGCCATGTCTGGTCCCGGTTCACAATAGTATCGCGGGCGGTCTAGCGGATGGGGCCGCCCGGGGCAAGGAAAGCCTGTGTTTCTTCACAAATTCCCGCGCAATCGTCACCATTTGCGGATTTCGCTAGGCGCGATCGGCCTGCCACGCTATCACGCGTCCATGACCCAAGATCGCATAACCCAATTGGAAGAGACCATCGCCCACCTGACCCGTCAGATTGAGGAGTTGAACGAGGTCGTCGCCCGTCAGGACACCGAGTTGTCAAAAATGACCCACCGCGTGAAAATGTTGATGGAGCGCGAAGCCCAGCGCGAAAGCGCTGGAACAGGTGGCGTTATCCTTGGAGACGAGCGCCCACCGCATTACTGATGCCGACTGCTCCCGCCCCGATTTGCCCTGACGGGCGCATCAGGTTGGGGGTAGCCTCGCTTCGCTCGGCAGGTTCGAGGTCTCCGGCGGGGATATTTTTAACAAGAAAAAGACCAGTGCGCGTTTTTCTTGTTAAAATATCCTGGGGTGAGGCCGAAGGCCGAGGGGCAAAGCCCCTAGACCTCTTCTACATCCATCACGTCATTCAGCGACTTCAGCGCACCTTTAACCAGCGGGTTCAACGGGAAGGATTGACCCAATGTCATTTCAACCTCGCCAGGTAGGCTAGGATCCATCAGGCAGACCGAGACTTCGCCAGGCCGGGCATTCCGCGCATTTTGGGTAGCATTTTGCAATACCGAAGCCACCTGCGGCAGCGCTGCTGCGCTTTCCAGATACAGTTTCAACGCCATCCCCCCCACATCTGACACCACATTGTCGATGGGCGAGATCGAGCGAGCGAGAAGTTTAAGCTGATCAGCCTCCATAGTGGCTTCGACCGTCACAACGACATTGGCACCGGTTTCCAGATGATCGCGGCATTTCTCCAAAACGTCCGAGAAAATCGTGACCTCGTATTGTCCGGTGGGGTCAGTTAGCTGAGCGAAGGCAAAGCGATTGCCCCGCGCAGATTTACGCTCCTGCCGGCCAGCGACGGTGCCAGCAAGCTTCGCCACCATAGCCCCACGTTCAGATTTCTTTTCAAGCTCTTGCAGGGATAGTACCTGTTTACGCTTCAGCGCGGCCATGTAGTCGTCCAGTGGGTGGCCGGACAGATAGAAGCCAATGGCCTTCTGTTCTTCCGCCAGCCGTTCGCTGGGTAGCCAGTCGCCCACGGGGGACAGGCGCGGTTCGGGCAGGTCGTCGCCAGCTTCGCCAAACAGAGATACCTGATTAGACGCGCGCTGCTCGAAGATCGCGGCCGAGTAGCTGACCAAACCATCAAGGCTGTCAAAGATGCGGCGGCGGTTTTTGTCGAGCTGATCGAAAGCGCCGGCACGGGCCAGCATTTCCATCGGGCGTTTACCGACGCGTTTCAGGTCAACCCGACGGGCGAAGTCAAAGAGCGTCGCGAAGGGCTTGTCGACGCCATCCACTTTGCGACCCTCGACGACCAGTTTCATCGCCTCGATGCCCACGTTCTTCAATGCACCCAGACCATAGACAACCTTCCCGTCCTTCACGCTGAAAGTTTCGAGCGAGCGGTTCACGCAGGGCGGCACGATCTCGATATCCATGCCGCGCCGTACTTCGTTGGCGTAAACTGACAACTTGTCGGTCAGGTGAATATCGCAGTTCATCACGCCAGCCATGAACTCGACAGGGTGGTTGGCTTTCAGCCACGCGGTCTGATAGCTGACCACCGCGTAGGCGGCGGCGTGGGATTTGTTGAAGCCGTAGTTGGCGAATTTTTCCAGAAGGTCGAAAACTTCCGACGCCTTCTTGGCAGGTACGCCGTTTTCGGCAGCACCCTTTTCGAACTTCGGGCGTTCGGCGTCCATCGCCTCTTTAATCTTCTTACCCATCGCGCGGCGCAGCAGATCGGCGCCGCCAAGCGAATAGCCCGCCATGACCTGCGCAATCTGCATAACCTGTTCCTGATAAACGATAATACCCTGAGTTTCCTCAAGGATATGGTCGATCAGGGGGTGGACGGATTCAATCTCGCGCTGGCCATTCTTGACCTCGCAATAGGTCGGGATGTTCTCCATCGGGCCGGGACGATAAAGCGCCACCAGCGCCACGATGTCCTCGATACAGGTGGGTTTCATGCGCCGCAGCGCGTCCATCATGCCCGTTGATTCCACCTGGAACACGGCGACGGTTTTCGCGGCGGCGTAAAGTTTGTAGGTCGGTTCGTCATCCAGCGGGATGGCGTTGATTTCATTCACCGCGCCTTCGGGCGGATCGTAGAGTTGATCGCCATTCGGACCCGTATGGATGTCACGCCCCTGCCCCCGGATCAGATCCACAGCATTCTGAATGACGGTCAGGGTTTTCAGACCCAGAAAGTCGAACTTCACCAGCCCGGCTTGTTCAACCCATTTCATGTTGAACTGTGTCGCGGGCATGTCCGACCGCGGATCCTGATAGAGCGGGACCAGCGCGTCGAGCGGTCGGTCGCCGATCACAACACCCGCCGCGTGGGTCGAGGCATTGCGCAGCAGCCCCTCGATCTGTTGGCCGTATGTCAGAAGGCGGTCGACGACCTCTTCCGCGCGGGCTTCTTCGCGCAGACGGGGCTCGTCTTTCAACGCTTTCTCGATGGAAACGGGCTTTACGCCCTCGACCGGGATCATCTTGGACAGGCGATCCACCTGCCCGTATGGCATCTGCAACACGCGGCCCACGTCGCGCACGGCGGCTTTCGACAAAAGCGCACCGAAGGTGATGATCTGCCCCACCTTGTCGCGACCATACTTCTCTTGAACGTAGCGAATGACTTCTTCGCGCCGGTCCATGCAGAAGTCGATGTCGAAGTCCGGCATCGATACACGTTCAGGGTTCAGGAAGCGTTCGAACAGCAGTGAATAGCGCAAGGGATCGAGGTCGGTGATCAACAGGGCATAGGCCACAAGGCTGCCCGCACCCGAGCCACGGCCCGGCCCCACCGGGATACCCTGTTCTTTGCCCCATTTGATAAAGTCGGCAACGATCAGGAAGTAGCCGGGGAAGCCCATCCCTTCGATGATGCCCAGCTCAAAATCGAGCCGCTCTTTGTATTCCTCGACGCTGACCGCATGCGGAATCATTGAAAGGCGATATTCCAGACCTTCTTCAGCCTGTCGACGCAGTTCGGCCACTTCGTCATCTGCGAATTTCGGCAAAATCGGATCCCGGCGATAGGCCATAAAGGCGCAGCGCTTTGAGATTTCCACTGTGTTTTCAATCGCCTCGGGCAGATCCGCAAACAGCGTGATCATTTCTTCGGGCGTTTTGAAATAGTGCTGAGGCGTCAGACGGCGGCGGCCGTCCTGTTGGTCCACATAGGCGCCTTCCTTGATGCAAATCAGCGCATCATGGGCTTCGTAAAGTTTTTGTGCGGGGAAATAGACATCATTGGTCGCAACCAGCGGAATGCCCATCTCATAGGCCATTTCGACAAAGCCACGTTCCGTCAGACGCTCGGGTTCCGCGGGCTTGCCGCCCTCGCCCGGATGGCGCTGAAGTTCGACATACAGGCGGTCGCCATAGGCCGTGTGCAGGCGGCGCATCAGAGCCTCGGCCTTATCGCGCTGGCCGTTTTGCAGGAACTGACCCACTGGGCCTTCTGCACCGCCGGTCAGACAGATGACACCGGCGGAGTTGGCCTCGAGATCCTCCAATGTGACCTGAGGAAGCCCACCGTCCTTATCTACATAAAGGCAGGTGTTCAGACGCATCAGGCCTTCATAGCCTTCCTCGTTCTGAGCCAGCAGAACCACAGCGGCGGGGGCTTTGAGCGCCTCGCCGGGCGCGGCAGGATCAAAGCAGACATCAACCTGACATCCGATGATCGGCTGCACACCTTCGTCTGCGGCAGTGACCGAAAACTCCAACGCCGCGAACATGTTGTTCGTGTCCGTCATGGCAACTGCGGGCATATCATGCGCAGCACAAAGGCCGGGCAACTTCTTAACCGGGACTGCGCCTTCCAGAAGCGAGTATTGCGTATGGGTGCGAAGGTGGATGAATCGGGGTTGGCTGCTCATCTGACCAAGTTAGACCAGCACCGGGTTGGACGAAAGAGAGAGTGCGTTATCCTGCCGATAGAATTTCGATCCGGTTGCCAAATGGATCGTCGGTATAGAACCGCCGCATTCCAGGCAGGTTATCATCCCAGCGCACCGCGTACCCAGCGTCGAGCAGCCTTTCTGCCAGACGATTGATTTGATCACAGCACATGGCAGGGTGTGCTTTGCGGGCGGGGGAGAACGGCGTTTCAACACCAAGATGCAGGCGGATAGCGCCCTGCTGAAACCAGACGCCTCCTCGGCTGGCCAAAGGCTCGGGTTTTGGTTCCTCATCCATCCCAAGCACATCACCATAGAAGGCGCGGGCTTTCTTTCCCTGACCAGCGGGCATCGAAAGTTGTACGTGGTGCAAGTTGGTCAGCATGTTGAAACCTAACATCAATTTCGCACAATGCTTATTGCATACAATTGCATACAAAATCAACCACTGCATCACAGCAAACCCAAGACTTGACCCCACCCCCCTTTCCCGGCTTTCCTATAGGACACAAAAACATACCCCCGCGCGCCTTCTACGCCGCATCGAAGACGCAGATACCGGGGCCACCAACAGGGTATGGCGGCAGGATGAAACACATGAACATCACCTTTCTTCTGAACGGAGAGAGCGTGACCCTGCGCGATGTTGATCCCACGCAATCCACATTGAACTGGCTGCGCGAAGCCAAGGGTCTGACCGGCACGAAAGAAGGCTGTAACGAAGGCGATTGCGGGGCCTGTACGGTCATGCTGCGCGACGCGGATGGGGCGCGAGCAGTCAATGCTTGCATCCTGTTTCTGGGACAACTGGACGGGAAATCTGTCACCACGGTCGAAGCATTGGCTGACGGCAAAGACCTGCACCCTGTGCAACAGGCGCTGGTGGACGAACATGGATCGCAATGTGGGTTTTGCACACCGGGAATCGCGGTGTCGCTGGCGACAGCACACTTGAACGGAGACCGGGCGCATGATGATGTTTTGGCCGGGAACCTGTGTCGCTGCACAGGCTATGCGCCCATTGTGCGGGCGGCAGAAAAGGCCGCCACGGCCCCCGTTCCCAATAGTTTCGCACAGGCACCTAACCTTCCTGACACGGCTGCGGATGCGATGCGCCCCAAAAGCTCGGACGCTTTGGCACAGGCGCTGATGCAGCATCCTCACGCAACCTTGGTGGCAGGTGCAACAGACGTCGGCCTGTGGTCGACCAAAGCCCTGCGCGACATTCGTCCGGCCATCTTCCTGAATGGCGTCGACGATCTGAATAAGATCGACCTCACAGAGCAGCACATCCATGTCGGCGCAGGTGTCAGCCTCGAAGCGCTGCGCCACGTGATGCAGGATCACCACCCGCATTTCGCCGAGATGCTGCGCAGGTTTGCCTCGCTTCAGGTGAGGAATGTCGCGACGATCGGCGGCAATATCGCCAATGGCTCGCCGATCGGGGACGGGCCGCCGCCTCTGATCGCCCTGGGCGCAGTGCTGCATTTGCGGCGCGGGGATGTCAGACGGCAGATCGCACTAGAGGATTTCTTCATCGACTATGGCAAGCAGGACCGCCAGCCGGGCGAATTTGTCGAGGCGATCTCGATCCCGCGCGGCCCGGGCAATCTGCGTGTCTATAAACTTTCGAAGCGGTTCGATCAGGATATTTCCGCCGTATTAGGCGCATTCAATATTGCGGTCGAAGACGGCAAGGTGTCGACGGCGCGTATTGCGTTTGGCGGCATGGCCGGCACACCAAAGCGGGCCAAACATGTTGAAGCGGCGCTGATCGGGCGGTCATGGGAGCTGGAAACAGTTGAAAACGCCGCACAGGCCTTCACCAAGGATTACACACCCATGACAGACATGCGTGCCTCGGCCGACTACCGGATGCGTACCTGTCAGAACATGCTGATCCGCTGTTTCCATGAAGGTCACGGGACCGAAACCTCGGTACTGGAGGTGTCAGTATGAGCGCAGGAACCTCTTTGCCCCATGACGCCGCCGCCCTGCATGTGACAGGTGCCGCGCGCTATGTGGATGACATTCCGATGCCCGCGAACTGTTTACATCTGGCGTTTGGACTTTCGTACCAAGCGCGGGGGGTGATCACCCACGCTGACCTGTCAAAGGTGCGCGACGCCGACGGCGTCGTCGCAGTCCTGACCGCCGCCGATCTGCCGTTTGAAAATGACGTTTCGCCCTCGATCCATGACGAACCTTTGTTGGCGCAGGGCGAGGTCTTCTATCACGGACAGCCGATCTTTCTTGTCGTCGCAACCAGCCATCTGGCGGCACGCAAGGCCGCGCGTTTGGGGCAGATCACAATTGATCCGCGCCCGGCGATCCTGACCATTGATGACGCGATGGCCGCAGACAGTCGTTTTGAAAACGGACCTGTGATCTGGTCACGCGGCGGCGCAGCCACGGCAATGGAGACCGCCCCACATATCATCGAAGGCCAGTTCGAGATGGGCGGGCAAGAGCATTTCTATCTTGAAGGTCAGGCCGCATTGGCAGTGCCGCAAGATGATGGGGATATGCTGGTCCAAAGCTCGACCCAGCACCCGACAGAGATCCAACACAAGGTCGCCCATGCCATCGGCGTCCCCATGCACGCCGTGCGGGTCGAAACGCGCCGGATGGGCGGCGGCTTCGGTGGCAAGGAAAGCCAAGGAAATGCGCTGGCGGTCGCCTGTGCGGTGGCTGCGCGTCAGACCGGTCGCCCTTGCAAGATGCGCTATGACCGCGACGACGATATGGTCATCACCGGCAAACGGCACGACTTCCGCATCAGCTATCGTGCGGGCGTGGATGATGACGGCCGGCTGGTCGCTTTGGACGTCACGCATCTGGTACGCTGTGGCTGGGCGCAGGATCTTTCGCTGCCTGTCGCGGATCGGGCGATGTTGCATGCGGACAATGCCTATCACCTTCCGGATGTGCGGATCGAAAGCCACCGGTTGAAAACACACACGGCCTCGGCCACGGCGTATCGCGGCTTTGGCGGACCACAGGGTGTCTTCGGGATCGAACGCATTCTAGACCATGTCGCCCGCGCGCGTGGGTTGGACCCGATGGATGTGCGGCGAGTGAATTATTACCATGACGGGCAGACCACCCATTATGGGCAGGAAATCAACGGGTTCCACATCCCGGCAATGACAGATGCCTTGCTGGAACGCGCAGGTTTTGCGCAGCGCCGGGTAGAGGCCGATGCATTCAACGCCGAAAATCCTGTGTTGAAAAAGGGGCTGGCGCTGTCCCCTGTGAAATTCGGGATCAGCTTTACGCTAACGCACCTGAACCAGGCGGGCGCGCTGGTGCATGTGTATCAGGACGGCTCGATCGCAATGAACCATGGCGGGACCGAAATGGGACAGGGCCTGTTCCAGAAGGTCGCGCAAGTGGCCGCGCGGTGCTTTGGTGTTCCAATGGATCTGGTAAAGATCACCGCGACAGATACAGGGAAAGTGCCCAACACCTCGGCCACGGCAGCGTCATCTGGGTCGGACCTGAACGGGATGGCTGTGCAGAAAGCCTGCCTAACTATTCGCGAGCGGATGGCCGAGCATCTGGCGCAAATCTGGCAATGCACGCCTGCGGAAGTCACATTTGCTGACGGTCAGGTCCATGGCCCCGCGCAAAGTGTCACCTTCCAAGAGGCTGCAAAGCTGTCCTATGAGGCGCGGGTCAGCCTGTCGGCCACTGGGTTCTATAAGACGCCCGAAATCACATGGGATCGCGTCAAAGGACAGGGGCGGCCGTTTTTCTATTTCGCCCATGGTGTGGCGTTGACCGAAGTGGTGATCGACACGCTGACCGGCGAAAACCGTGTTTTGCGCGCGGATATCCTGCATGACGCGGGCACCAGCCTGAACCCGGCCTTGGATATCGGGCAGGTCGAAGGCGGCTATGTGCAGGGTGTGGGCTGGCTGACAACCGAGGAACTGGTCTGGGATGACAAGGGCGTCCTGCGCACCCATGCGCCGTCAACCTACAAGATCCCGGCCTGTTCCGACCGTCCGCGCGTCTTTAACGTGGACCTGTGGGATCAGCCCAACCACGAAGACACGATCTTCCGGTCCAAGGCAGTAGGCGAGCCACCCTTTATGCTGGGCATCTCGGCATGGCTGGCTTTGGCCGATGCTGTGGCGGCCTGTGGCCACGGGTTCCACGGCATGAACGCACCCGCGACAGCAGAAGAGGTTCTGTCCGCCGTGGAAAGGGTCCGCGATGGCGATTGATCTGCCTCAGCTAGACCGCACCATACAAGCGCACGGCCCGGTCGCACGGGTCGTCGTGGCCGATACCTCCGGTTCCACCCCGCGCGAAGTCGGTGCGGCGATGTTGGTCTGGGACGGTGGGCAATCCGGCACGATTGGCGGAGGAGAGCTGGAGTATCGCGCAGCCCAAGACGCCCGCGCGCAGCTTAAGAAAGGGCGGCCCGCTAGCACGGCCCGCCTGCCACTTGGCCCCGCG
Source organism: Aliiroseovarius halocynthiae (assembly GCF_007004645.1). Classification (GTDB taxonomy): domain Bacteria; phylum Pseudomonadota; class Alphaproteobacteria; order Rhodobacterales; family Rhodobacteraceae; genus Aliiroseovarius; species Aliiroseovarius halocynthiae. The sequence goes on from NZ_ML660020.1 coordinate 264,586, forward strand.
CTTGGACAATGCTGCGGCGGAGCCGTCACTATCGTGACCGAGATTTATCAGGCGGAAGACGTGGCGCGATTGGCAGACCTTCCTATTCACGCACGCGCGGTCAGCGGTCCCGACAATGCGCCGCTGGCTGTCACGCGGGCCGTGGCGCATGCCCGCAATCAAGGCGTGATGCCGCCCCCCGAATTCATCCAGGGTTGGATGGTCGAACCCGTTGCGCGCCCTCAAGCACCGGTTTGGATCTATGGGGCGGGTCATGTCGGGAGCGCGCTGGTGCACACCCTTTCCCCCCTGCCCGATCTGGCCATCACTTGGATCGACGTCGACACGCCACGGTTCCCGGACGACGTGCCCGAAGGCGTCACCTGCCTGCCTGCGCCCGACCCAACCAAGGCGGTTTCTCTTGCCCCCGCTGACGCGCATCATCTTGTTCTGACCTATAGCCATGTGATGGATCTTGAGATCTGCCATGCGATTCTTTCGCATAAGTTTGCCAGCGCCGGATTGATCGGATCCGCCACCAAATGGGCGCGTTTCAGAAAGCGGCTGGTCGATTTGGGCCACGGTTGCACAATAATTGATCAAATCGACTGCCCAATCGGGGATCCGAGCTTGGGAAAACACCCGCAGGCCATTGCTCTGGGGGTTGCGACCGCGCTAGTTAAATGCGTGGCACAAAAGAATAATCATGACAGGGGACGTGCTTTTGACAGGGGATACGCGCCATAAGAATGCGCTAATGACGTTAGAGGGGCTAACCAAAGCCTATCCCGGCGTCGTGGCCAACGATCAGGTTTCCTTTTCGCTGCTACCCGGCGAGGTGCATGCGCTATTGGGTGAGAACGGCGCGGGGAAATCCACGCTTGTTAAAATGATCTATGGGCTGGTGAAGCCTGACGCGGGTCAAATGACCCTGAATGACGCGCCCTTCAGCCCCGTAAATCCAGCCGCCGCCCGCGCCTCTGGCGTCGCGATGGTATTTCAGCATTTCAGCCTGTTTGAAGCCTTGTCGGTGGCGGAAAATATCGCGCTTGGCATGGACAACCCGCCCTCGACGCGCGAACTGGCCAGCCGCATCCGCGAGGTTAGCCAAGCCTATGGTCTGCCGCTGGACCCTGACCGGATCGTGGGCGATCTGTCGGCAGGGGAACGCCAGCGGGTCGAAATCATTCGCTGTCTTTTACAAAACCCCAAGCTTCTGATCATGGACGAACCAACCAGTGTTCTGACCCCGCAAGAGGTTGAAATCCTGTTCAAAACCTTGCGAAAACTGACCTCGGAAGGCACATCGATCCTGTATATATCGCACAAGCTGGAAGAAATTCGGTCACTGTGCGAACACGCCACGATCCTGCGTCATGGCGTGGTGGTCGACACGTGCGACCCGCGGGAAAAATCGGCGCGTGAGCTGGCCGAGCTGATGGTCGGTGACAAATTGCATGTCCCCACACGCGAGGCGGCAGAACCCGGCGCGGTGGCGTTGTCTTTGTCCGGCGTCTCGATGCCGTCGCCAAGCGAGTTCGGCACCGATTTGCGCAATGTTACGCTTGAGGTCCGTAAGGGCGAAGTGCTGGGGATTGGCGGCGTGGCAGGCAACGGGCAGGACGAACTGCTTGCGGTCATGTCAGGTGAAGCTCGGGCCCGCGAGGGATCCATCACGCTGGCCGGGGACGAAATCGGAACCCTGCCGCCGGGCGCAAGGCGCGCGCGCGGGTTGCTGACAGCCCCCGAGGAACGGCTGGGCCATTCGGCAGCCCCTGAAATGAGCCTGACCGAAAACGCGCTTTTGACTGGGGCCGTCCGTGAAAAGCTGGTGGATCGCGGGTTCCTGCGTTGGAACAAGACCGAAAAATTCGCGCGCCGTATCATCGAAGCCTTCGACGTCCGCACCCCCGGCCCAGACAATGCGGCCGGTTCTCTGTCGGGCGGAAACTTGCAGAAATTCGTCATCGGTCGCGAAGTATTGCAAGACCCGGATGTTTTGGTGGTGAACCAGCCCACGTGGGGCGTGGATGCTGCTGCGGCAGCGGCCATCCGGCAATCTTTGCTGGATCTGGCGCAAAAAGGCGCGGCGGTGATCGTGATCTCGCAGGATCTGGACGAGCTGATGGAAATCTCGGATCGGTTCACAGCATTGAACGAGGGACGGCTGGCCCGCCCGGTGCCCACGCAGGGGCTGAGTGTCGAAGAAATCGGCCTGATGATGGGTGGCGCAGAAGGTGACGAGGTGGCCGCATGATCCGTTTAGAGAAACGCCCGCAGCCGTCTAAATTCTGGGCCGCTGTCACCCCGATCTTGGCCGTGATCGCAACGATGATCGCAGGCGGCATCCTGTTCTGGATGCTGGGCAAAGCACCGCTGGAAGCCATTCGCACGATCTTCTGGGATCCGCTGTTTCACGAAACTTTCGGCCCCTATTCGCGCCCGCAATTGCTGGTCAAAGCGGGCCCCCTGATCCTAATCGCCATTGGCCTGTCGCTGGGCTTTCGCGCAGGCATCTGGAATATCGGGGCCGAGGGTCAGTACATCATGGGCGCCATCTGCGGCGCGGCTGTGGGGTTGGCCTTCTACCCTTCGGATAATGTGTTGATCTTCCCCGCCATGGTGCTGGCAGGCGCGATGGGGGGCTGGGCGTGGGCGATGATCCCCGGCGTCTTGAAAGTGAAGTTCGGGACCAACGAAATTCTGGTCAGCCTGATGCTGGTCTATGTGGCCGAGAACATCTTGGCGTCTGTCAGTCAGGGGCTTTTGAAAAACCCCGACGGCATGGGTTTTCCCGGCTCGCGCAACTTCCGTGACTTCCCCGCAGCGCATAATACCGACCTGATCGAGGGCACCGGGATGCATTGGGGCGTCGCAGCAGCGCTGATCGCAGTGATCTTTGCCTATATCTTGCTGACCCGCCACATGCTGGGCTTTCAGGTCCGCCTGACCGGCGAGGCGCCCCGCGCGGCGCGCTTTTCTGGCGTAAGCCCGACACGGCTGATCCTGTTCTGCCTTGGCGCATCGGGCGCACTGGCGGGACTTGCGGGCCTATTCGAGGTCTCGGGCCCATCCGGCCAGATCTCGATCGATTTCAACGCGGGCTATGGCTTTACTGCAATCATCGTGGCCTTCCTGGGCCGCCTGCATCCGATCGGCATTCTGCTGGCGGGGCTCTTGATGGCGCTGACATACATTGGCGGAGAGCTGGCGCAGCTGATGCTGGGTCTGCCGGGTGCGGCTATTCAGATGTTCCAGGGGATGCTGATGTTCTTCCTGTTGGCGATGGACGTGCTGTCACACTATCGCGTGCGGTGGAAAACCCCGGCGGCGGCGCAAGAAGGAGCGAAATAATGGATCTTGGACAGATTAACCCGATCTTGCTTCTGGCCTCGCTCATGGTGGCGGCAACCCCCATCCTTCTGGCCGCAATCGGCGAAGCCGTGGTCGAAAAATCCGGCGTGCTGAACTTAGGCGTGGAAGGCATGATGATCACAGGCGCGGTGGTCGGCTTTGCGATTGGCGTCAACACAGGGGCGCCGTCGATTGGCTTTGTTGCAGCGGCCTTCGCTGGCGCCGCGCTGTCGATGTTGTTCGGCGTGCTTGTCCTGTATCTGAAGTCGAACCAAGTGGCGACGGGCCTTGGCCTGACGCTGTTCGGGTTGGGACTGTCCGCGCTTATTGGCAAGCCCTTTGAAGGGATAAAGGCCCCCACAATGGCCAAATACGAGGTCCCGCTTCTGTCCGACATTCCGGCACTGGGACCGATCCTGTTTCGCCATGACCCGATGGTCTATGTCAGCCTGATCATCGTCGCTTTGACATGGTATGTGCTGGCGCGCACCCGAGCGGGTTTGATCCTGCGGGGCGTGGGTGAAAACCATGATGCCGCCCATGCGCTTGGATACAAAGTCATCCGCGTGCGCTTGATGGCGATTGCCTTCGGTGGGGCCTGTGCCGGGCTGGGCGGGGCCTATATTAGCCTTGTCCGCGTCCCCCAATGGGTCGAGGGGATGACCGCGGGCGCGGGCTGGATTGCCCTTGCCATCGTGGTCTTCGCCAGCTGGCGCCCGTGGCGCGTGCTTTTGGGGGCGTATCTGTTCGGTGGGATTTCGGTGTTGCAGCTGAACCTTCAAGCTGCAGGCGTTGCCATCCCGGTCGAGGTTCTTGCAATGAGCCCCTACCTGATCACCATTCTGGTGCTGGTCGTGATCTCGCTTCGCGGCAATCACGGCGCACCCGGATCCTTGGGACGTGAATTCCATGCAACCCATTAAGGCAACCACATGACCAAAGCCGACATTCAGGACATTCTTGACGGACACAAACCGCTGGGCGGTGTGAATGTCGCGCGTGTCATGGATGTGCTGATCCTGTTGTCGGCCATTTCCATCAGCCTTGAAACCATGCCCGAACTGCCAGATCATCTGCGCGGGCTTTTGTTCAAATTCGAGGTGCTGCTGCTGGTGATCTTTGCCGCCGAGTATGTTCTGCGGCTTGTAACATCCCCGCGCCCATTGCGCTATGCCTTCAGCTTTTGGGGACTGGTTGATTTCCTGTCTTTCGCCCCGGCCATCGCACTTCTGACACCGCAATGGCAGGTCGTGCGCACGTTCCGCCTGCTGCGCCTCGTCCGACTGTTAAAGCTTTTCCGGGGCAGCCACGCGATGGAACGACTGGTTGTCGCCTTCCGTGCCGTCCGAGGCGAACTTATGATTTTCGGCGTCATCGCGGCGCTTATGCTTTATGTTTCCGCAGTGGGAATTTATATCTTCGAGCATGACGCGCAGCCGGAAGTCTTCTCGTCTATTCCCAACAGCCTGTGGTGGGCGGTCGCCAGTTTCACAACCGTGGGATATGGCGATATGTTTCCCATCACCGCAGGGGGACGGATCTTCACAACTTTCGTCCTGTTCATCGGGCTGGGTGTGATTGCCGTGCCCTCTGCCATCGTCACAACTGCGCTTCTTGAAAGCGAAACCAACATCCAGCGGCGGCTTCGGGAAGACCGCGAAAACGCCGCTGATGAAACCGATAATTCTGCTCAAAACACCAAGGGAGATTAACATGCGTGTATTGAAATCACTTCTGGCAACGGCCGCGTTGGCGACCGGATTGGCCGGGGCCGCCATGGCCGAAGACAAGACCAAGGTCGGCTTTATCTATGTCGGCCCCGTGGGTGACGGCGGCTGGACCTATGAACATGATCAAGGTCGTAAAGCTGTCGAAGCTGCCTTTGGCGATAAGGTTGAAACCGTCTATGTGGAAAGCGTTTCGGAATCGAACGCCGAAGGCCCGATCACGCAAATGGCGCTGTCGGGTGTGGATCTGATCTTCACCACGTCGTTTGGTTTCATGGATGCAACCGTGGCCGTGGCCGAGAAGTTCCCGAACGTAAAATTCGAGCACGCCACCGGATACAAGCAAGCCGACAACGTATCGGTCTATTCGGCCCGCTTCTATGAAGGTCGTGCCGTTCAGGGTCACATCGCAGGCAAGATGACCAAGTCGAACATCATCGGCTACATCGCGTCGTTCCCGATTCCGGAAGTTATCCGTGGCATCAACTCGGCTTACATCCACGCCAAGAAAGTAAACCCGGACGTTCAGTTCAAAATCATCTGGGCCTACACTTGGTTTGATCCGGCCAAAGAAGCCGACGCTGCCAAGGCTCTGATCGAGCAAGGCGCAGACGTAATCCTGCAACACACCGACTCGACCGCTCCGCAGGCAGCTGCAAAAGAGGCTGGCAACGTTGTCACCTTCGGTCAGGCTTCGGATATGGGTGACTACGCCCCCTTCCCGCGCGTCTCATCGATCATCGATGATTGGGCACCGTACTATGTGGCCCGCACCCAAGCCGTGATGGACGGAACTTGGGAAAGCGTCTCGACCTGGGACGGCATCGGCGCTGGCATGGTCGGCATCGGCGAGATCTCGGACGCTGTTCCAGCAGGCGTGAAAGCCGAAGCAGAAGCTCTGCGTGACGCGCTGGCCTCGGGTGAATACCACGCCTTCACCGGCCCGCTGAACAAGCAGGACGGCAGCGTATGGTTGGCAGAAGGTGAAACTGCTGCTGACTATGGCGACAACGGTCTGGCTGGAATGAACTTCTATGTTGAAGGCATCGACAGCGAGATCCCGTCGAACTAATCCGACCCGGATCCAAAGCTTTCGGACCTCGCCTTCGGGCGGGGTCTTTTTCTTTTCAAACCATCGTGGCAATGTCGCGCCATGACCGATCTGATTTCCCTTGATGGCACCCCCGCACCGCGCTTTGCATTTGGCACAATGCAGTTTGGCGGCACCGCCGACGAAACCGCCTCGCGCACGATTTTTGACGCTTGCATTGACGCGGGCATCACCCATTTTGACACGGCCAATCTGTATACGGGTGGCGCATCCGAAGAAATTCTAGGGCGGTTGATTGCGCCGATGCGCGAACGTCTGATTATCGCAACCAAGATCGGCTATGATGCGCCCGACACAGTCGCGGCCCTGCGTGCGCAATTCGATACATCCCGAACCCGGATGGGGCTGGATGCAGTGGACGTCCTCTATCTACATCGGTTCAATCCAAACCTTGCAATGGACGCCCAGATCGAACTGCTGGCCGAACTTCAATCGAGCGGGCAGACCCGATATCTGGCACTGTCCAACTTTGCCGCATGGCAAGTGATGAAAGCGCAGTCGATCGCGCAAAATCTCGGCACGAAAATCGACGTGATCCAACCCATGTACAGCCTTGTGAAACGTCAGGCCGAGGTCGAACTTCTGCCTATGTGCGCGTCCGAGGGTATGCTGGCGGCAACCTACTCTCCGCTGGGCGGGGGGCTGTTAACCGGAAAATATGCCAAAGGTGGCACGGGCCGATTGTCGGAAGATCATCGCTATGCCGCGCGCTATGGTCTGGACTGGATGCACAAGGCTGCGGAAGCGTTGCCCGAAATTGCGCGCGAAGCGAACATGCACCCGGCAACACTTGCTGTGGCCTGGGTGGCAGGCCACTCGTCCAGGCCTGCACCCATCCTGTCGGCACGATCGTTAGAGCAACTGCAACCGTCTTTGGACGCGTTGTCGTACGAGATGCCCACCGACCTGCGCGCACAGCTATCCACCCTGACGCCAACCCCTGCCCCCGCAACAGATCGGATCGAAGAAAATGGATGATTTCCTGATCATTGGCGGCGGCGTCGCCGGAACTTCCGCCGGGGCGCGTCTGGCAAAGCTGGGCCAAGTACGACTTCTGGAAGCCGAGGATGCGCTGGCCTATCACGCCTCGGGCCGGTCGGCTGCTCTGTTTGAAGAAAGCTATGGCACCCCCGCTGTGGTGGCGATGAACCATGCCTCGCGCCGCTATCACGAGGACGCAGGATACCTGACGCCACGTGGGCTGATGGTGGTTGGGGCCAAGGGGCAGGATGCGCAACTGGTCGACGATCTGAACAAGATGAAATTGGACGCTATCAGCGTCGACGAGGCGCGTGCATTCATGCCGATCTTGAACCCGGATGCGCTCTGCGGCGCTGGCTATCACTCCGATGCGCTGGACATCGACACCGATCGGCTTGTGCAGGGATACGCTGGTGATTTGCGTACGAACGGAGCCATCGTGACCGGCGCCAAGGTCACAGCGATCACAAAAAAATCCAATGGCTGGCAGGTCGAAACAGCAAAAGGGGTGTTCCAGGGGCGCCACTTGGTCAACGCGGCCGGGGCTTGGGTGGACGACGTCGCCACAATGGCAGGCGTGGTCCCAATCGGTATCCGCCCCCTGCGCCGTTCGATGGCGCGCATCCCCGCACCGGGTGGGCTGGACGTATCCGGCTGGCCCATGGTGCTGAACGCGGGCGAAACGTGGTATGCGAAACCCGATGCCGGCGCGTTGATCGTATCACCCGCGGATGCAGAATTGACCACGCCCCACGACGCGTGGGCCGATGACATGGTGCTGGCCGAAGGGCTGGCGCGTTATGAGGAAATGGTGACTGAACCCGTCACCCGCGTGATTTCGAACTGGGCAGGTCTGCGCAGCTTCACCCCCGACGGCAACCTTGCCATTGGCCCCGCTGCGGATGATCCAAGCTTCATCTGGTTTGCCGGGCAAGGCGGCTATGGCATGCAGTCCAGCCCAGCAGCGTCGCAGTTGCTGGCAGATATCGTGGGCGGCACCCCGTCCGAGCTGGACGCAAAGACTGTCGCCAGCCTAGCCGCCGCGCGGTTTGGTTAACCCAAAAGAACGTCCAGATGCTTCACGACTGAACGCGCCAGCACGTCTGGCTCGTACCCACCTTCCAGCATCGAAACGATCCGACCCTCGGCGAATTCATCCGCGATGGATTTCAGCTCGCGCGTGACCCATTCATAATCCGCGTCCGTCAACTGCACGCTGGACATGTCGTCAGCGACATGGGCATCAAAGCCAGCAGAGATAAACACAAATTCCGGTTTGAAGTCGCGTAGATGCGGGATCCAGTGGCCTGACACGGCCTCGCGGAACTCCGCGCTGCCTGCACCGGCAGACAGGGGGATATCGACAAGGTTGTCGGTCTCTTTCTCGTGACCGGTGAAGGGATAGAATGGATGCTGGAAGCTGGAACAAAACAGCACGCGCGGTTCCGCTTTGAAGATTTCTTCGGTGCCATTGCCGTGATGCACATCGAAATCGATGATCGCCACGCGCGACAGCCCGTGCGCTTCAAGCGCGTGGGCCGCGGCCACCGCGATATTGTTAAACAGGCAAAACCCCATCGCCTTGTCACTTTCCGCATGGTGGCCGGGCGGGCGGACCATGCAAAAGATCGGGTTGGCTTCCTTGGACATGACCAGATCAACACCCATGCAGCCCGACCCGGCGGAGCGTTCGGCTGCACGCAGGGTGCCCGGGCTCATCACGGTATCCCCATCCACCTCGACGCTTTCCATCCCCTGCCCAGGCGCCAGCGCATAAACGCGATCCAGATAGTCGCTGTCATGCACACGCTCTAACTGCTCGCGGGTGACCAGCGGCGCATCGTGATGGCGCACCACATAATCCATACCCGACATGATCAGCTGATTATTGATCGCATCCAGCCGCGCCTTGCTTTCCGGGTGCAATGGCCCGGCGTCGTGGTCACGACATTCGTTGTGCGAAATGATGGATAGCATTTGCTCTCTCCCCCCAATTCCTTCTCAAAGCCAGCGTTCGACGATGACCACATCGCGATCATCGGGGTCTGGCCGCTGGGTAAAGCCCAGCTCTTTCATCAGGCGTAACATCGGGTCGTTCTTCTTCAGAACCGTCCCTTCAATCACGTCCAATCCGTGATCCTGCGCCGCGCTGAACAATCCCTTCATCAGACGTGTCCCCAACCCCTGATGCTGGATCCGGTCCGATACGACGACTGCAAATTCACAGCTTTTCTGATCCGGGTTGATCACATAGCGTGCCACTCCAACCAACACGTCCTTTCCATCAATTTCAGCCATGGCACACAAGGCCATTTCGCGGCGATAATCGATGGCGGAAAACTGGGCCAGCATTTCGGGGCTCAGTTCGTTCACCGACCCCATGAAGCGCATCTGCTTGGCCTCCGGTGACAAATCACGCATGAAGGATTGCAGATACTCGGCGTCTTCTGGTCGAACCGGTCGGATTACAAGCAGCGTGCCGTCCGACAGATATGCCTCGCGTGCCAGATGGCGCGGATAGGGGTGGATGGCCATATGGTCATAGGGACCGTCTTTGGCAGGTGCCCGCTGGATCGAAATACGCGCATCCACTGCCAGAACACCATCCGGGCTGACAAACAACGGATTGATGTCCAGCTCTGTGATCTCGGGCAGTTCGCTGACTATGATAGACACGCGTTTCAGCACGTCGACCAGCGCATCGCGGTCGACAGCATCGGAATCGCGGAAGCTCTCAAGCGCTTTTGAGACGCGCGTTTTGTTAATCAGCCGTTCGGACAGAACCGCGTTCAGGGGTGGTAACGCGACCGCGCTGTCCTTCATGACCTCAACCATAGTGCCGCCAGCACCAAACAGAACAGTGGGGCCGAATACCGGGTCGCGACTGGCGCCGATCACCAGCTCGCGCGGGTCTTTCAAACCGGCCATCGGCTCGACTGTGACTCCACTGATCTGCGCGTCGGGCCTAGCGGTCTTGGCAGATTTGACCAACTCGTGAAACACCCGAGAAACCGACGTCGCATGCGCCACGTTCACACGCACCCCACCCACATTGGTTTTATGCGTGATGTCGGGCGAGGAAATTTTCATCGCGACCGGATAGCCAACGGTTTCGGCAGCGACCAAAGCCTGCGAGGGCGTCGTCGCCTCGATCGTCATGTTCACGGGGATGTTGAACGCTTTCAGCAACGCTTTGCTTTCCGTGTCAGACAGCATTTTGCGCCCTTCTGACAGGGCAGATGCAATGATCAACCGCGCACCGTCCAGGTCCAACCCCTTCTCGAATGCACGGGCGCGGGGGACTTCCAGCGCAAGTTTGCGGTTACGTCGGTGTTGCACCAGATAGCTGAACCCCTCGACCGCACGTTCAGGTGTTTGGAAGTCCGGCACACCCGCCTTGGATAGGATCGTACGGGCCTCGGCCACGGACGGCTCACCCAGCCAGCACGCCATGACGGGTTTCTTCCGCCGCTGGGGCAGTGCATCCACAACGGCCTGCGCCGTGGCCACGGGATCAGTCATGGCTTGCGGCGTTAGCAACACCAGAATGCCGTCATTGTCGGGATCCGAAAGCGCTGCTTTCACGGCAGCCGAATAGGTCGCCGCGTCGGCATCGCCCAAAATATCGACGGGGTTGGCGTGGCTCCAATATGCGGGCAGAACCTTGTCCAATGCGGCTTTGGTCGCGTCTGAAAGTGGCGGCAAATCAATTCCCAGATCGCCCGCCCGATCCGCCCCCAGCACACCCGCACCACCACCATTGGTGATGATGCACAAACGATTACCGCCAACTTTTCGCGTATTCGCCAGCACTTCGGCCGCTGCGAAAAGCTGGCCCAATGTGCCAACCCGCACCGCCCCGGCACGTTCAAGCGCTGCGTCGAACACATCATCCGATCCGATCAACGCACCCGTATGCGTATGCGCCGCTTGCGAGCTGGTCGCATGGCGCCCCGATTTCAGCACGATCACCGGTTTCAAACGCGCGGCACGGCGCAGGGCCGACATGAAATTCTGAGCGTCCTTTATGCCCTCGATATACAGCAAGATAGCATCGGTGCGCGGGTCCATCGCCAGAAAATCCAGCACATCGCCAAAGTCGATATCAGTAGAATTCCCCAAGCTGACCATCGCCGAGAAGCCCGAATGGTGCGGCCCAGCCCAATCCGCAATCGCCGAGACCAGCGCCCCGGATTGCGACACAAATGCCAGCCGTCCCTTGGGCGGGTCTGCGCGCAGAAAACTTGCATCCAACCCAAGCCATGGACGCACCAGACCAACGCAATTCGGCCCCATGAAGCGGATGTCGCCCTTGCGCGCCGCCGCGGCGACCTGCGTCTCGTAATCCTTGCCCCGCCCATCACCTTCGCCGAAACCCGCCGACAGGATGATGGCGGATTTCACGCCGGCCTCGGCGCAATCGCGCATGATGCCGGGAACGGTTCGCGCAGGTGTGGCAATCACTGCCAAGTCTACCTCGTCGCTCACATCCGAGATGCGCGCGTGGCAGGGGGTGTCCCCGATGCTCTTGTGCTTGGGGTTAATGGGATAGAGCGGGCCGTCGAAACTGCCTGCGATCAGGTTACGCCACGCCATCGCGCCGACCGAGTTGCCGGTCGGGCTGGCACCGAACACGGCAACCGAGGACGGATCAAACAGTGGGGTCAGCGGGCTTTTGTCCATCGGATAGATCCTTGAAAGGCGGCGCGATACACGCGCCCGGAACATGGGTTCGGGTAAACGCCAACAAGACTGCGGCGTCTTTGATTTGCCTCAAGCTTTTACCGATGACGTGGTTTCAATGCCTTTAAGGATCGGGCAATCGGGGCGGTCATCGCCTGCACAGGCCTGTACAAGATGTGACAGCGTATCGCGCATGGCAATCAGATCAGCGATTTTCGCCTCGATTTCGTTCAGATGAGTGCGTGCGATGCGTTTTACATCAGCACTGGCGCGGGATTGATCTTCGTACAAAGCCAGAAGCGTGCGGCAATCTTTGACCGCAAAGCCCAACGCACGGGCGCGTGCCAGAAAGGTCAGTTTGTGCAACTCGGTCTCGCCGAAAACGCGATAGCCGTTGGTGTCACGTGGCGGCGTGACCAGCCCGATCTCTTCGTAATAGCGAATGGTTTTTGCAGGCAGGCCAGTGTGTTTGGCGGCGTCCGAGATGTTCATGTGGCCTCCTTCAGTGTGGGCTTGATAAACCGCAGACGCAGGGCATTGGTCAGCACCAGGACCGAAGACGCAGCCATGGCCCCTGCCCCCAGCATTGGTGATAATAGCACACCCCAGATGGGATAAAGCACACCGGCAGCGACGGGCACCAAGGCGACGTTATAGCCAAACGCCCAGAACAGGTTCTGGCGGATATTGGTCATTGTGCGGCGGCTGACCTGAAGTGCGTTGACCACGCCAGACAATGCGCCCGAGGACAGAACCACATCCGCCGCCTCGATGGCCACATCCGTACCGGTGCCGATGGCAATCCCCACATCCGCTTGAGCCAAAGCGGGGGCGTCGTTGATGCCGTCGCCGACGAAGGCAACTTTCAGACCTTGGCCCTGCATCTGGGCGATCGTGTCCAGCTTTTCACCGGGGATGACGCCCGCCACAACGCGGTCCAAATGCAGCTGGCCTGCGATCGCTGCTGCGGTGGTCGGATCGTCGCCTGTGATCATAGCCAGCTCTTTTCCCGCGTCACGCAATGCGTCAAGCGCTTCAAGCGTATCGGGTTTTACCGGATCCGCGACACCAATCAGAGCGGCAAGCTGCCCATCATGGGCTGCGAAAAATACGGTCTGACCGTCCGCGCGCATGGGATCGGCCCGGTCGACAAGATCCGTCAACGCCACCCCCTCGCGTGCCATATATTGTTGTGATCCAATCAACAGACGCGTGCCTTCGGCGTCGGCGGACAGGCCAAAGCCCGTTTCGGTTTGGACATTGCTGACCTTTGCTGGGATCAGCCCACGGCCCGTTGCACCAGACAAGATGGCTTGCGCAAGCGGGTGCTCGCTTTGTGCTTCAGCGCCAGCGATCAACGATAAAAGCGTGTCTGCAGCCTGCCGCTCCGTCACCTCAAACGCCACCAGCTTGGGCCGCCCTTCGGTCAACGTGCCAGTCTTGTCGAACGCCACCACGTCCACCGATTGCAGCGCCTGAAGCGCATCCCCGCGCCGGAAAAGCACACCCAGCTGAGCGGCCCGTCCAGTCCCCACCATAATCGAGGTCGGCGTGGCCAGACCCATCGCACAGGGGCAGGCAATGATCAGGACAGAGACGCCCGCGACCAGCGCAAGACCCAATGCCGGATCGGGGCCAACCAGCAGCCACACAGCGACAGTCAGTGCAGCCACAGCCATCACAACCGGTACGAATACAGCCGTTATCTTGTCTACCAGCGCCTGAATAGGCAGGCGCGCTCCCTGCGCGTCTTCGACCATCCGCACGATCTGGGCCAGCATCGTGTCCGGGCCAACCGCGGTCACCCGTGCCTTCAGGGCGCCTGTGCCGTTCACCGTGCCACCCGTGATCGGACTGCCCTTGGCTTTCGCGACTGGGATCGGTTCGCCGGTGATCATGCTTTCATCGACAAGGCTTTCACCCTCGATAACCTCGGCATCCAAGGGCACGCGTTCTCCCGGGCGGATCACGATGACCTCGCCCGTAATGACCTGCGCAACGGGGCGGTTCATTTGCTGGCCGTCGACATCGACGATGGCCTCATCCGGCGCAAGCTCGACCAGCGCGCGGATGGCTTCGCCGGTGCGTCCTTTGGCACGGGCCTCCATCCAGCGTCCCAGAAGGATAAGGCTGACAATGACTGCGGCGGCTTCGAAATACACGTTCACGGTGCCCGGGGGCAGAATGCCCGGGGTAAGGACCGACACAACCGAATAGAGATAAGCGGCGGAAGCCCCCAACGCGACCAGCGCGTTCATCTCGGGTGCGCCACGAAGAAGGGCCGGAATGCCCTTGGCAAAGAACAGGCGACCCGGGCCGAACAAGACAATCGTCGTCAGGATCAATTGAAGCCAATGCGACACCCCCTGCCCAATATTGTGCATGACCCAATGGTGGAATGGCGGAAAGAGGTGCCCGCCCATCTCGACCACGAAGACTGGCAAGGTCAGGGCTGCGGCCAGCAACGCTTTGCGCTTCAACGCGCGTGCCTCGTCCGCTTTATCGCGCGGCCCGGCAGAACTGCCGTCAGTGCGCGGCGCGGCCGGAAACCCTGCCTTGGAGATCTTGGCAGACAGCAGATCAGGCGTGACCGATCCGGTCAGGAAGGTCACAAACGCTCGTTCCGAGGCAAGATTGACCCGCGCGTCCAAAACGCCCGGCGTGGCTTTCAGCATCCGCTCGACCCGACCCACGCAGGCAGCGCATGACATGGACCGCACATCCAAAACCACCGTGTCCCGCCGTGCGGGATAGCCGGCGCGATCAAGGGCGTTTGAAAGAACTTCGGTTGTCGCGGGCGCAGCAAAGGAAACCCGCGCAGTTTCCGTGGCAAGATTGACAGGCGCGGCATCGACCCCGTCGACGGCTGCCAAGGCACGTTCAGCCCGCCCGACACAGGATGCACAGGACAGGTTTTCCAACTCAAGCGACAGGGATTTCAGGGCGGCCATGGGATTCTCCGAAGGTTCGCCTGACAGATAAGGGTTCTAGTTACTGGAAGGTCAAGAGGTCACATCATCTTTGTCGCATTGACCCATCCGTGATCCGCGCTATGCAAGGAAAATCAAAACCTAAAGGACCGTCCATGACCACTTTCCACATCCCCGATATGAGCTGCGGCCACTGCAAAGCCGCGATCACCGATGCACTGGAACGGTTGGGCGAGGTCACGTTTAGCTTCGACATGGATGCCCGCGAGGTGCAGCTGGACGGGCTGGAGCCCGCCGCCGTGATCGATGCTTTGGACGAAATCGGGTTCCCGACGTCGGTCAGGTAAGGAAAGTAAAGGCGGCGCAGTCACCCGCGCCGCCCGACAATCTTACGCCTGAGGGGTCAGGCGATGGATGTCCTCGATCGAGTCGTGCTCCTGAACGACATGACCGGGGGCCACTTGTGTCATACCCGGCATCTCGACCGAGCCCTCTTCAGGCTTGCGGCTGGGCAGGAAACGCCACATCGCGCCTGGGTCCATCGGCGAAGGCAATTCGCCCGGCAGACGGATACGCTGGCGCGAGGCCTCGACCTTGGGGTCAGGCACCGGCACCGCCGAAATCAGCGACATCGTGTACGGGTGCTTAGGATCATCAAAGATCTGATCGCGCGAGGCCATTTCGACCACCCGCCCCAGATACAGCACCATGATGCGGTTCGAGATCGAGCGCACCACCGACAGGTCATGGCTGATGAACAGCATGGACATGCCGAATTCAGCCTGAAGATCCTTCAACAGCGTCAGGATCTGCGCCTGAATGGATACATCCAACGCGGATACAGCCTCGTCACAGATGATCAGGCGCGGCTTGTTGATCATGGCGCGCGCAATACCGACACGCTGGTTCTGACCACCGGACAGTTCGTGCGGGTAGCGGTTGATCATGTTGGCCGAAAGACCCACACGCTCCATCATATCCGCAACAACCTCAAGCCGCTGGGTTCGTGTCAGGCCGGGCTGAAACTCTTTCAGCGGCTCTTCAATCGAGGCCGAAATGGTCATGCGCGGATCAAGGCTGGCCAACGGATCCTGAAACACGATCTGCAAATCCTTGCGATGCGGCTTCAGTGAACTTTTGGACAGCCCCACCAGATCGCGCCCCAACCAAGCGACCGAGCCTTGCGTTGGATCGATCAACTGCAACACAGCGCGGGCCAGTGTGGATTTGCCACAACCGGATTCACCCACGATACCCAGCGTTTCACCCTCGGCCAGATCGAAAGACACGCCACGCACGGCACGCAGCGGCAAGGTTCTGGGGATCAGGCCGCCGGGCTTTTTCACGTCGAACGTGACCTCGACATCCGTCACATCCAGAACGGTCCCCGCATCGGGCGAGATATCCGGGCGCACGTCGTCGCCGTCGATGCGCGGCATCGCCGACAGAAGCTCTTGCGTATAAGCCTCTTGCGGGTTCGAGAAGATCTGATCGGTTGTACCGCCTTCGACAAACTGACCGTGCCGCATGACCTGCACATCGTCACACATACGGGCCACGACGCCCATGTCATGGGTGATCAGTGCAATCGCGGTGTTCTCCTCGGTCTTCAGCGTATGCATCAGGTCCAGAATTTCCGCCTGCACGGTCACGTCCAGCGCGGTCGTCGGCTCGTCTGCGATCAGCAGTTTGGGTTGGTTCAGCATAGCCATAGCGATCATGACACGCTGACGCATCCCACCCGACAGCTCGTGTGGGTACTGACCCAGACGGGCGCGGGCTTCGGGAATGTGGACACGGTTCATCCAGTCTAGACACAGCTTCTTGGCCTCTGCTCCACGAATGTTGGAATGCAGGTTGAGCATTTCCTCCATCTGGATGCCGATTTTCATATGCGGCGTCAGGGCAGTCAGCGGATCCTGAAAGATCATGGACATGTCACGGCCACGGATCTGGTTCAGCTCATTTTGCGAGCGGCCCAGAATCTCTTGCCCTTCAAGCATCACCGACCCCGAGGTGCGTGCGTTCGGGGCCAAAAGCCCCATCGCCGCCATGAAGGTCTGGCTTTTGCCAGAGCCGGATTCGCCCACAACCCCCAGACATTTGCCCGGCTCGATATCCAGCGATATAGACTTCACCGCCTCGACCGTGCCGTCCATGGATTGAAAGTTCACATTGAGATCACGAATTGAAAGCAGCGCCATGTCAGCGGTCCTTTGGGTCAAGGGCGTCGCGCAGACCATCCCCGATGAAGAAGAAACAGAAGATGGTGACGACGAAGAAAAACAGCGGGAAGGCCAATTGCCACAGCATCCCATAGTTCATGGTCTTCGTGCCTTCGGACAGAAGCGCGCCCCAGCTTGTGAAGGGTTCTTGCACACCAAGGCCCAGGAACGAAATGAAGCTTTCCGTCAGGATCATCTGCGGCACCAGAAGCGTCGCGTAAACCACCACAACGCCCAGCAAGTTCGGAACGATGTGGCGCAGAATGATGCGCCATGTAGGAACGCCGGTTGCGACTGCGGCTTCCACGAACTCGCGGTTTTTCAGGGACAGGGTCTGGCCACGTACGATGCGGCTCATATCCAACCATGCGGTCAGGCCGATGCCGACAAAGATCATGGTGATCGAACGGCCCGCAACGACAAGCAGCAGGATCAGCACGAACATATACGGGATCGACATGAAGATATCGACCAGACGCATCATGATGCTATCCACGCGACCACCAAGATAGCCCGCAGTTGCACCATAGATCGTTCCGACGACCACCGCGACAAGCGCGCCAATGACGCCCACCGCCAGCGAGATCCGCGACCCTTGAACGACGCGGTTATACAGGTCACGGCCATTTTCGTCGAAGCCAAAGAAATGGCCATTCGACAGCGACGGCTGGCCAGCATTGGCAACGTTGCCAAGGATATCCCAGTCGATCGTCTCGATGTCATATTCGCTGATACTCTGCCCGAAAATCGAGAACAGCACGATCAGTGTCAACAAGACGACCGAAACCATAGCCGCTTTGTTTCCGATAAAACGACGACGCGCATCGGCCCAAAGCGAACGCCCTTGGACGTTCTCGACCATGCGTTCGGCAGCATCGGCGGTTTTGGGCTGCTGGAAGGGTTGAGCAAGTTTATCTGTCATGATCTTGCCCCTCACAGACGGATCTTGGGGTCGATCCACGCATAGAGGATATCAACCACCATATTGAACAGGATCGTCATGGATCCCAGAAGGATTGTCAGGCCCATCATCACCGCATAGTCGCGGTTGAAGGCAGCATTCACATAGAAATAGCCAATGCCTCCGGTGCCAAAGATCGCATCAATGATGAACGATCCAGTGACCATTCCGACAAAGGCCGGGCCCAGATAGGATACGACGGGCAGAAGCGAAGGCTTCAGCGCGTGACGCCAGATGATCGTGCGTTCGGGCAGGCCTTTGGCACGTGCGGTCCGAATGAAGTTCGAGCGCAAGACTTCCAGCATGGACGAACGCATCAGACGCGCGATCGAGGCCATATAGCTGGTCGAAAGCGCGATAACTGGCATAATGATGTGCTGCCATTGACCGCCGTTCCAGCCGCCACCGGGCAGCCAGCCCAGCCACAGCGTGAAGACAAGGATCAGGATCGGCGCCATGACAAAGTTCGGCAGCACCTGCGCGCCGATAGTCACACCGACCGCGAAGTAATCCAGCCAACTATTCTGGCGGATCGCCGCCGAGATACCCAGCGCGCCGCCAACGATGATCGCCACAAGGAACGAAATCACGCCATAGGTCAGCGTCACCGGGAAACCCTGTGCGATGATGTCATTCACAGACCGGTCTTTGTATTTATAACTCGGACCAAAATCGAACTGGGTCAAGATACCCACGACATAGTCCCATAGCTGCTTGTATACGGGCTGATCCAGCCCATACTTCGCCTCGATATTGGCGAGGACCTGCGCTGGCAGGGGACGCTCTGAGGTGAACGGCCCGCCCGGTGCGGTCTGCATCAGCCAGAATGAAGCGATCAGAAGAATGATAAGTGTCGGGATCGCGACGGCGATCCTGCGTATGATGAAGTTGAGCATCTTTACCCCTGAGATGTGCGAACGCAAAATCCAGTGTAGTGTCTGTGCGACTTCCGGATGGCGACGGATACGCGCCATGGGTGAAGTTGACAATATACGCTTTGGTTTGGATTTGATACGCAGATGCGGATGGGGCACCGCAGCCGATGCGCGGTGCCCCTATTTCGGAACGGATCCGGGTTACTTGGCGACCTTATACAGGTCTTTCGAGTACCAGTTCTGTTCAACATTGTTCACCGGCCAGCTGCCGACGATCTCGGGGCTCAGCATATAGTCTTCCGAGTAGTGGTAGATCGGGATGATCGGCATATCGGCGGCGATGATTTCCTCAACCTTCGAATAGTTCGGCTGCGGATTGTCCATCGTCTTGGCGTCTGCCAGCAGGCTATCGACCATCTCGTTCGCGTACTTGGCGTCGTTATAACCCGATCCCGACTGAACCAGATCCAGGAAGGTGGACGCTTCGTTATAGTCGCCACACCAGCCAGCGCGCGCGACCTCGTAGTTCTGCTCGCCGCGAGTGGTCAGATAGGTTTTCCATTCCTGATTCTCGAGAGTAACCTTCACACCAAGGTTCTGCTTCCACATCTGGCTAACCGCCAAGGCGATTTTCTTGTGGGCTTCCGAAGTGTTGTACAGCAAAGTCAGGTCGATCGGGTTGTCCGCGCCATATCCAGCTTCGGCCATCAGTTCGACCGCTTTTGCGTTACGCTCATCTTGGCTCCAGCCAGCATAGTCAACAGCAGGCACTTCGAAGCCAGCGGTTGCGCCCGGAGTGAAAGTATAAGCCGGGATTTCGCCCGCCTGCAGAACTTTCTCGGTGATCACATCGCGGTCGATCGCATAAGAAAGCGCCTGACGCACACGTACATCTTTCAGGAACTCAGGCGCGCTGTCCGACACGTTGATCGTATAGTAATACGAACACAAACGCGGGAAGATAACGGCTTCTTCTGGATGGCTCTGCTCCAGCGCCGGATATTGGCCAGCAGGGATCTCGGTCCGGTCCAGCTCGCCTGCCTGATAACGGGTCAAGGCGACGTTCTCGTCGTTGATCACCAAGGCAACGGTTTTGTCGATGATGGTGTTCTCATTGTCCCAATACATCGGGTTACGTTCGCGCACCGAGCGCTCGTTTGCCACATGTTCTGTCAGCGTGTAAGCGCCGTTCACAACGATGTTCTCAGGTTTAATCCAGTCCGTGCCGTGCTCGTCAATGGCCCATTTAGGTGCCGGGAAGGTCGACGCGTGCGTGGTGGTTTTTGCGAAGTAAGGCAGCGAACTTGCCAGCGTCACTTCCAGAGTGTGGTCATCAATGGCTTTCACCCCCAGATCAGACAAAGGCGCTTCACCTGCCATCACTGGACCAGCATTTTTAAGGTTCATCACCTCAACATACCACTGATACTCAGAAGCCGTCGCCGGATCGGCCAGACGTTGCCAAGCATATACAAAGTCCTGTGCGGTCACAGGCTTGCCGTCGGACCATTTAGCATTGTCACGCAGCGTGAACGTATAGACGGTTTTGTCGTCGTTGGTGGAATAGCCAGTGGCCACGCCCGGCACCAAGTTGCCGTCTTTGTCTTGGTTATAGAGACCTTCGAACAGGTCGCGGACGATCTCCGAACCTGAAACGTCTTCTACGATCTGCGGGTCGACCGAGGTGTGTTCGTCCAGAACCCGATAGGTGAAGGTCTGGTCTTCAGCCAGCTTTTCGCCTGTGGTCGGGTGCATCTTGTCTGCGAAGGCCGGGCCCGCTAACGCAATGGCCGAACCCAGCAGGGCAGCTTTGATCGAGATGTTCATGAAAGTTCTCCCTAGTCAGTTTTACAGTAGGACAGGTAGATTCTGTTTGTTCAGGAACCACGAAAGACTCAGGTCCTGTTCTCCTGTCGATGGAGCATCCTAAGCGCAAGACTAAGTTGGAAACAACCGTTTACGGCGCGACAAGACATCCACCCATGTTCCCCGTTTTTTCGGCGTTATTACCACATCTTTTCGTCGTTATGACGGGCAACATCGTCAATTCAACGGTTGTTTGCGTCACCACCTCTGACGTAACGGTGATTATTGCCATTCGGCGTTTCGCATGCGACCATTTGGTAAAACTATGAACACATCAAATGCCCAAGGGGTGAAATCCGTGAAAAGCGAACCGCAGGTATCCTCGGACGAGGGGATGAAAGCGTCGTCTGACCAGCTGCCGCAGCTGGCCTTGCCACGCAATCCAGGGATGGACCTGGATATGAACTGGGTGCGGGCTGTACAAGCCAACACATCCGCCATTGAACGTCGCTGTGCGTCCCTGTCCGGGCGACGCAGTGTGAAGAAAGCGCATCAGGCCGCGTGGCTTCTGAAGGCGATCACCATGATCGACCTGACCACCCTTTCGGGCGATGACACCGAGGGCCGCGTACGTCGCCTGTGCGCCAAAGCCGCTCAGCCCGTTCGCCCCGAGATCATGGCCACCTTAGGTATGGAGCCGGTCACGACAGGTGCCGTCTGCGTCTATCACGATATGATCGAGACCGCCGTCTCTCAGCTAAAGGCGCTTGGAGCATCGATGCCTGTGGCCGCCGTGTCGACAGGTTTCCCGGCTGGCCTTAGCCCCTATCACCTGCGGGTCGAAGAAATCCGTGAAAGCGTGCGCGCCGGTGCCGAGGAAATCGACATCGTTATCTCACGCCGCCATGTGCTGACCGGCAACTGGCAGGCCCTGTATGACGAGATGCGCGACTTCCGCGAGGCTTGCGGCGAAGCCCATGTCAAAGCCATTCTGGCGACCGGAGAGCTGGGCTCCTTACGCAATGTCGCGCGTGCCTCGCTTGTTTGCATGATGGCGGGTGCTGATTTCATCAAGACCTCGACCGGCAAGGAAAGCGTCAATGCCACCCTGCCCGTCAGCCTTGTGATGATCCGTGCCATCCGCGATTACTACGACGCCACCGGATATAAGGTAGGCTATAAGCCCGCTGGTGGCATCTCGAAAGCCAAGGACGCGCTGGTTTACCTGTCGCTGATCAAGGAAGAGCTGGGCGATGACTGGCTGAACCCGCACCTGTTCCGCTTCGGCGCAAGCTCGCTTCTGGGCGATATCGAGCGCCAGTTGGAACACCACGTGACCGGCCACTACTCGGCCACCTACCGCCATCCGATGGGTTGAGGAATACGACATGACCGTGAAAGAGATATTCGAGACGATGGATTACGGGCTTGCACCGGAAAGCGCCACAGAAGCGTTGGATTGGATCAGCGCGCACAATGGCGCGTTTGGGCTTTATATCAATGGTGCGATGACCGCACCGGGTGCGCTGTTTGACAGCCGCAACCCAGCAACCGGCAAGGTATTGGCGCAGGTCACGCAGGCCAGCGCTGATGATGTGGACGCTGCTGTCGCTGCCGCCCGCAAGGCGCAGAAAGGCTGGGCCGCGCTGCCCGGCCATGCCCGCGCGAAATACCTGTATGCTCTGGCACGTCTGGTGCAGAAGCATTCGCGCCTGTTTGCGGTGCTGGAAAGCATGGATAACGGGAAGCCAATTCGTGAAAGCCGCGACATCGACATCCCGCTGGTGGCCCGCCACTTCTATTACCATGCTGGTATGGCGCAGCTTCAAGATGCCGAACTTCCCGACCGCGAGGCTTTGGGCGTCTGTGGCCAGATCATCCCGTGGAACTTCCCGCTTCTGATGCTGGCGTGGAAAATCGCGCCTGCGATCGCGATGGGGAACACCGTGGTGCTGAAACCTGCGGAGTATACCTCGCTGACTGCGCTTCTGTTCGCTCAGATCTGTGACGAGGCTGGCCTGCCCAAAGGCGTGGTGAACATAGTGACCGGCGACGGTCAGGTGGGCGAAGCCATCGTCACGCATGACGACATCAACAAGATTGCCTTCACGGGCTCGACCAATGTTGGGCGTCACATCCGCCGCGCAACCGCCGGATCAGGCAAGTCTCTGACGCTGGAACTGGGGGGTAAGTCGCCCTATATCGTCTTTGACGACGCCGATCTTGATTCAGCTGTCGAAGGTCTGGTCGACGCGATCTGGTTTAATCAGGGACAGGTCTGCTGCGCAGGCTCGCGCCTGATTGTGCAGGAAGGCATCGCGGATCGCTTCTACACCAAGCTGAAAGCTCGGATGGGCAAGCTGCGCATTGGCGACCCGTTGGACAAATCCATCGACGTAGGCGCGGTTGTGGACCCGATCCAGCATCAGCGCATCACCGATATGGTGAACGCAGGTGCCGCGGAAGGCGAGCTGTACCAAGCCCCCTGCCCACTTCCGGATCAGGGCTGCTTCTATCCGCCCACGCTGATCACCGGGCTATCCTCGGCCTCAACTCTAATGCAGGAAGAGATCTTCGGCCCGGTTCTTGCCGCAACCACTTTCCGCACGCCATCAGAGGCGGTCGAGATCGCCAACAACACCCGCTATGGGCTGGCAGCCTCGGTCTGGTCCGAGAATGTGAACCTGACGCTGGATATCGCGCCGAAACTGGTGGCTGGCGTTGTTTGGGTGAACGGCACCAACATGTTTGATGCGGCAGCTGGCTTCGGCGGCGTCCGCGAAAGCGGCTTTGGTCGCGAAGGTGGATGGGAAGGGCTGCAGGCATATACCAAGCCACGCGGTAAAGCCGTGGCGGTAAAGCCCATCGCTCCGATCGCCGCCCCGAAAGACGCCAAAGTGGACGCGCTGGACCGCACCGCCAAATTCTATGTCGGCGGCAAACAGGCGCGGCCTGATGGTGGTTATAGCCAAGCGGTCTGGTCGAAGTCCGGCACGCTTCTGGGCCATGTGGGCATTGCCAACCGCAAAGACATCCGTAACGCCGTGGAAGCGGCGACGGGTGCCAGCGGCTGGGCAAAAACCACCGGCCACGCGCGCGCGCAGATCTTGTATTATATCGGCGAAAACCTGTCCGCCCGTGCGGACGAGTTCGCCGCGCGGATCGACGCCATGACAGGCGGCAAGTCCGGCAAGACCGAAGTCGAGGCCGCAATCTCGCGCCTGTTCACCTATGCGGCTTGGGCTGACAAGTTCGACGGGGCCGCCAAGCCGGTTCCGATGCGCGGTGTTGCGCTGGCGATGAACGAACCGGTCGGTGTGATCGGCGGGTTCTGCCCAGACGAAGCACCGCTTCTAGGTCTGGTATCGCTAATGGCCCCGGCAATCGCCATGGGCAACCGCGTGATCCTGGCCGCATCGCAAGCTTATCCGCTGGCGGCAACGGACTTCTATCAGGTGCTCGAAACCTCGGATCTTCCGGGCGGCGTGGTGAACATCGTCACCGGTGATCACGCAACGCTGGCCGCGCCATTGGCGGGTCACTTGGGCGTCGACGCCGTCTGGTCGCATTCCGGCGCAGATATCTCGGCCACAGTCGAGTTGGAGAGCGCAGGAAACCTGAAACGTAGCTGGGTCAACAACGCCCATGCGCGCGACTGGATGGGCACCGATGGCGAAGGAAAATCCTTCCTGGGTCAGGCAACCGAGGTGAAAACAGTGTGGGTACCTTACGGAGAGTAATTGGATCACTACACTGCATGAGATAATTTCAGGCCGGACCTTTGGATATTCGGCCTGGAACACGCAATTGTTATCTATTCTCTACCAAATTTCTCTATTTCTTACGAGATTCACTACTGATTTAGCACTGATCATGTATAGATGCGCTCTAAGCAACTTATTCAGTTGCTGTTGGGGAACACTTATAGAGCAAACTGAGGTAGGCAATGCCGACCACATTCAATGTAATTTCACTTGGGGTCCAAACATTAATTGACCCAACGGAAGGCAGCGACACAATCGAGAACGCTTCGGCCCTAGTTGGTTTGACCGTAGGTGCGCTTGGTGATCCGTTGCTAGATAATTTCGTATCGTTATCGTCGGCCGGCGCTGGGTTCACTGGCGGCAACAACACGGCTTACGACAACAACAATAACAACTCGGACGACCAGTTTTCGATCGACGGCGGCCCTGCGCAAACCTTCGATGCGGTGGCCCCTTACAACGCTACGATCACCTTTACCGACGGCACAACAGCCAACGTGACCGCTGTCGTCTTTCAGGACACGGCTGGCAATACATACCTAGCGCCCGAGTTTTCTTCAAATGCGGATCAGGCATTGTATGAATCCGGTGCATTACGGTCGATCACCTTGGACAGCCTGATTGGCGGCACTTACTCGGGCCTGACCGGAACACGTCAAGCGTGGAACTTTGTGACGTGCTTTGCGCAAGGCACGGGAATTCTGACACCGGATGGTGAGGTTTCAGTAGAACAGCTGTCTCCGGGGGATAAGGTTTGCACCCTTAACAGCGGCGACCAGACCATACGGTGGGTTGGCATTCGAAGCGTTCCGGCGATCGACAAGCTGGCCCCAATACGGATCAAAGCGGGTGCTTTGGGTCAGGGCCTGCCAAAACAGGACCTTTGCGTGTCGCGCCAACATCGCATGTTGTGCCGGTCCAAAGTTGCGAAACGGATGTTTGACACACCCGAAGCACTGATCTCGGCCAACAAGCTTACGGTGCTATCCGGTGTCCGGCAGGACGACAGTTTTGGATGGATTACGTATTGCCACATTCTGTGTGACACTCATGAAGTGGTGTATGCCAACGGAATGCCCGCGGAAACTCTGTATCTGGGCACACAGACTAAGCACAGCATGACGCCCGAGGCACTTGAAGAGATCCGCGCGATTTTTCCCGAGCTGGTCGAGGGCGCGAAACCGCCCACACCTGCCCATTTCATGCCCGGCAACGCACCGCAGCGCAATTTGATGCGGCGCCTGCGCAAAAACAGGCACCCCTTTTACGAGACGAGCTAGCGCTTACTTACTGCGCCAGCTTCCCAGCCAACGCGAGAACCGGCCCTTGGCCTGATCAGCGCGGGCATCGACGGCGTCCCATGCCTCGCTTGCGTCTTGCAATGCAGGGTCAATGGACCGTTGGCGGAATTGACGCCAAAGCGCCCGTACGAATCCCAGTGCGATAGCAACGAACAGGAAGAAGAAGATGTTGAACCAAGGGATAATGGTCACGTCCGGCCCCGCAACGGGTCGAATAGCCACTGCATTTGGGAAGGTCGAAATCAGTTCGTTCCGCCATCCGTAATGGGTGATCACGGCCCATTTCGGCTCTTCCGCAGTCGAGCGCAGGTCGTCGACCTCGGTCTGAAGGCTGGCGGTGTCGAATTTGAAATAGAAGGGCCACGACCAGCCGGTATCTTCGTTACGATACACCATGACTTCGTCCGCATCAGTGCGGATGAAACCCAAAAGGTAGGTCTTCTTTTTAACGGTCTGGATGAACTGAACATCGCGGTTGATCAGCCCGCTGGCCTGATCATCTGGTTTCGACCAGAAAATCCGAGTCCAGTCGCCAAGGTCCTGCCGCTCTTGATAGGTGTTCACAACGCGGACGACGTCATGTTGCGGCAACGTGTAATGCAGCACGCCAAACAGGATCAGTGCGATCAGGCTGCGGATGATGATACGGAAACGGCGCATATTGAACCTCAGTTAATAAGAATAATCGACAGCAGAACCAGAAGAGCGGGCACGACATAGACCAGCAAGATCAACTTGGGGCGAAAGCTCTTCTGATAGTCCGCCATCCCCTCGCGCAACCATGCCTCGCGGTCGCTTTCATTCCCGTCGGGATGATCTTCCAGCCATTTCTCTTCCAGCTTTTCCAGCCGGACCGAACGGGAGTACAGGCTGACCAAGACATACACGATGCTTAGCCCAATGAACCCAAACACGATCAGTCGTAACGCAGCAACCATTAACCCCTCCCCTTAACAGCGCCCCATGGGCCAACCATTTCGATCACCTGCTCGCGCGTACGCTTGCGCGATGTGCGCGGCACTTTAAGGCTTTCCTTGCGCCCACCAAACAGCTTATCCCGCGCACCGGCCTTATTTGCCATATAGTCACGATGCAGGAATTCTGCCACAAATTCGCGCTTTTCGTCAGGCCATGTGGCGTAGGAAGCATAGAAAAGCTCTTTATGGCATATAAACAGCTGGCGGAAATCCATCGGAGCCAATTCGGACAGCAACCGGTTGATCAGATCGCGATCCGGGTGGTCAGGGCGTGCGCGCAGAGTATAGAAATACGCCGGGTGACGGCTGTCAATCCGGGGCCACTGCCCGCCGGCCTCGGCCCAGCGCACCAGTGCTGCCAGCCCGTGGAAAGCCTGCGGAAGATCCCGCCCCATGCGTTGCGCCACATGTCGCAACGTGCGCGAGGACATGTCGCCTAGCTCCATCCCGGCCGAGGTTGCGGCGTCCACCAAAATGAACTCCATCTTCTGACGCAGAATGCGCGCGCCAACTTCGCCACGCGAGGACACCAGCGGTTCGACCAAATCGTTCTTGCGCAGAAAACTGGCGATCCGGTTGGGTTCAGTCGTGTCGATAAACGGCAGACGCGGGAACCGCTCCATCCGGTCCTTGTCGCCCGAAACCACCACGCAGGGGCTTTCCACATCACGGAAGATGTACAGCCCGCCGAAATGCGCGGTCCAGAAGTTCCCCTGCTCGTATTCCTGCACGCCCAGATCAACCGGAACCTTGGTCACGTCCCCGGTTTCGCGAGCCAGATCAATCATCTGAGCAATCAGATCGTCATCATACCACGCGTTCGGCGCGGTCTGGAAATGGTCGATCTTCTCGGCCAGCTCGCGGGCGTTTTTGACGTGGCTTTGGGTCGTGTCGGCCTCGATCACGATCTTGCGGATGTCAAAGAGACGCGCGGGGTCCGAGATGTCGTAGACCGAGTTCATCAACTCGCCCGCCACCGCGTCATGGGCGGTCAGGGCAAAGAGCTTCGCCTCGTTATCCGCAATGAACTGCCGCAAGATCCCGCGCGAGGTCGAGAACATGGCACCCAACAGCGGCGCCTTCTTCTGGTCCACCGTCAGAATGATGAACTGCCGGTTGCAGCCATTGGGGTTGAGGTAGAGCGGGTCTTTGAATTCCTCGCCAATCTCGGGCGAAAAACCAGAGACATCGATATGAAATTCTTTAAGCTTTGTTTGCTTGCCCGCCAACCCCTTGAGCGCACGGTTATACCGCTCGATCAGCGCAGGGCTGTCGACCCGGATCAAATTGCCAAACATAAGGCCGCGTTGGATGAGGCGTTTCATTCAAAGCTCTCTTTCGCAATGTGCATCTGAAAACGTTTCCACAGAGCATACAGCATCACCGGGATCCAAAGCCCCAGCAACCACATTGACCATCCCCAATTCTCGATAGCTTCGCATTTGTTCGTAGTTGTTAGAAGCTCAGGGCAGAAGGCCCCTGCGGAATATAGAAGGGAGATCAGGCTAAGTGATGCCATCAATGCCGAGGTGCACAAAAGGCTGATCGACAGAGACAGATAGGGGCTAATCTTCGAAGCCCAATCCCACCAAAAAGCAGCAACAAACGCTATACTTAGAACGCCTAGGACTAGTGAAACGATTGAGAAAGTCAGAACAAACACAATCTGTTCCTTTCATGACGGTTCCCCAAATCAAACGCATCAGAGTCTACGCTATAGCGATGCGCCCGGCCCGAGGGTGGGTGCGGAACGCGCCCGCCCTGTGGGGCGGGTCGGGCGCGTCGCGGCGTTGCCGCGTAAAAACCACTATGCTCCCATTCCACACTCATCCGACTTTCACCTTTAATCGAGAACGATAAACCAACCAAAACGCGCCTTGGCAAACAAGAACAGGAACCAAAACGCAGAGAGCACCGATCACCAAGATCAGGACAAACTGCGAGGACACCGTCGTGTCCAGAGCATTGATAATCGCCAGAAGCGAAAGGGCCCCATAGTAGATCACTGCAAACAAAACTGAGACCCATACACCAATGCGAACACGTCTCTTGGAGCATTCACCCCAAACCGCTAACCAACCCGCTGCAACTGATACTAACAACGGCGGGAGCAGGATTCCGAAGACTACGGCCTGATGTAGCACGATCTCACCCTTTCCCCTCCAAATACCGCTTCTTCGCCTCTTCCTGACGACCGAAGTCGCGGACCATCGCCTCGATGGCGACCTCGTCTGATTTGTCGGCATAGCGGAATTCTGAGTCGGCGTAGCGGTTGACCTCTTGGATCACCATGTCGGTGGTGATGGGCACGCGCAGTTCGGCGATCATGTCTTTCTTGGTGTCATAGTCTTTCACCAAGAACAGCTCGGGGTTTTCCATCCATTCGTCGGGCAGTTCAAAGTCCATCGCGCGGACTTTCACCGCGTCGGTGATGTTTTTGATCGAGCGGCCCGTGAAGCGTTCGTCGGCCTCCTGAATACCTTTCAGATAGGTGCCGATTTTGGCGATATCGTCGAGTTCCCCGATCTTGTCATGCACGCGGTCGAACACGTTCATCAGCCCCGTTTCCTGCGGCTTGTTATGCGCCTCGAAACTGCGCGCGACGGCGGATTTGATTTCCTGCGCGCCGTAAAGGTCATGCTTGCCCAGCGGGATGTCGTGGTTCTTGCCCATCAGCAGATGCAGGATGTCGATATAATCCTCGCGCGTTTGGGGGCCATCGACCAAGAAGCGCGCGCCGGCGCGTTGGCGCAGGGCGTCGTCCACATTCTCGGGATAGTTCGAGAACATGCCGAAGGTGCAGTTCCCGCGCACCACGGTGTTGGCGCCCGCGAAGCTTTCCATCAGGACCGCTGTGACTTCTTGCTGGCCCGCGCTGGATTGGCGATCCCCGCGTTTGCCCGCAATCTGGTCGATGTCATCCACGGTGCCAAAGCCGATCACATTGGGGTCGAGCACATTGTTGATGAATGCCTTCGCGTTCTGGCCCGATTTACCCTGATAGCTGTCGATATTGTCGATGCCGAAGTTTTGGTATCGGAACGGATAACCCGCCACCGCGCAGTAATCATTGACCAGCCCGGCCATCATCTGGATCAGCGTGGTTTTCCCCGTACCCGGCGCACCGTCGCCCATGAAGGTGAAGATGAAGCCGCCGAGTTCCGCAAACGGGTTCAGCTTGCGATCGAAGTCATATGCCATCAGCATTTTGCTGAGCTTCATCGCTTGGTATTTGGCGATGTGGTTGCCCACGACCTCGTTCGGCTTCTTGAAGGTCATCGTGATCTTGGACCCACGATGGGCGCGCGATGGCGTGAAGCCCGAGATCGTCAGCTCATCTGCCTCGACCCGGTAGTTGGCCGAGGTGAACGGGCCAAGATGGCTGGCAGTTTGCGCACGTAGCGCAACTTTTTCCATCAGCTGTTCGACATAGGCAAGCACCGTGGGGACGAGCTTGTCTTCGGATGTCACAAAGGTGGCGAGTTCCTGATCCAGCTCCCATAGGGCACCGTTCAAAGCCAGCGGAGCGTTGTCCGTCAGGATTTCCTCAACAGCGCCGACTTCGATAGGTGTCTCGCTGGCGTGTTCAGCCAACATGTACGACGTCGCGTTGCCGAAGACATAAAGGACGATCAACGCCTCGGCGGTCAGGAGTTCCGAGAACGCGGCGGATTTGTCCGCGCCCAACCGGCCTTCAAGGTTTGCACGGCGAAGCGCGGCGAGTTCGGTCTGCTCTGCAAAGCCCTCGCCCACGGCAAGCGCAATCGCGATGGCACGGCGCAGGGTGTGCAGAACGGTCGCCTGAAGCGGAGACACCAGCGGGTCGTCCCCGTCTGATCCTTCGATCCGTTCCACCAAATGCACACCTTCGGGCCGCGCGGTTGATCGTGTCACCAGACCCGGCGTCGTGGATCGGAATCGACGCGCCCGCCCAATGCCCGGGCTGCGCTCTGCCTTGGGCGCTTCCTTCGGCTTGGCAATCCGGGGCGTATGATCAAACCCATCCAGATGCCCCGCAGCAGCAGCGTAATGCGCGCGGATTTCTTCTTCGCGAAGCTCCATCAGATCAACAGGCAGGCTCATTTGTCTTCTCCAAACGCAAACTTCAAATAAAATGGATCTTGGGTTTTGATTATCTGCAAGCCATTCGCGCTTGCCGTCGCCAGTAGATCCACACAGCACAAACACGCATCCAGAGTGAGCCTTTGTGGATCGTAAGCATCATCGTAGACAATCTGATCAACCGATTTGGCAAGCGAGGCCAAATCATCTGCGACCATCCCGTTAATCTCAATCTCAACGCACATCTTCTTTACCGATAGCTCAAAACCCGGCCACCCGGGCTGACAACAAATTTACGTACATCGTGGAACCCGGCGGGGTTCTTTTCGGCCAGCACCTGAAAGGGACGTTCAGGCATGATGATGGCGCGTTCCATGCTGGTGGCACCGATGTTCGAGCCGGACCCGGCGAAGGGATCCAGCGCAAAAATTTCACGCTCTACCTTGCCGAACCAGCCAGACTTTTCTTCTTTGACCGAGGCACTTTTCAGCTCTTCCACGGTCCAGGCCAGCGCCCAGTCTTCGCCGGGCGGGCTTTTGGCCTGCTCCAACACCTCGCGCAGGGGGCCTGTCTGGCGCGTGAACGTGTGGCTGTACATCGGGCCGACATGGAAACGCCGCAGACGTTTCGGATGCAGGTCATCGAAATCCTTGTCAAATCCGGTGGCAATGGTCACCAGTTGCAACCCGGCCATGGATTGCGCCATCAAATGTGACTGGACCTGAGGCCAGCGGCGTTCATCTTTGGGCAGCGCGGTGCGGCCCGTATCCTCAAGCTCCATCAGATAGATGGTGGGCAGATTCACTTCGCTGTCATAGACGGCCCAATGGGTCAGATAGGTGCGACGAGGGTCGCGCGCTTCACCCTGATTGCGCAGCCAAATCACATCGGGATGCATCTGCGGCCAGAACAGCTCGCCCTTTTGCAGCTCTTCATAATAGAGCCGTTGCGACAGTGCGTATTGCAGCCGTTTTGGAACCGACAGGTCACCGACAATCTGACTGACCATCTGGCTTTTGAGGTCCTCGACCGAGGCCATGCCCTTTAAATGCGTACCCGCCTGTGCGGCGTCGGATGCCATCTGCAAAAGCTCGGCATGGATCGGAAACCCGCTGTCACGCCGATCAAAGGTCAGCGTCGCCCCGCCCAGCCCATAGGCCGTTTCGGACATGTGGTACTTGTTGGCCAGCGCCTTAAAGCTAAGACCCAGCTTGATCACGTAACGGGCCAGCACATCGACCTCGTCGCGTGTCAACTTGCCCTCGACCTCCATCTGCCCAGCCACACGGGCCAGATGCGCGGTGATCTTCTCGAACTTCGAGAAATAGCGCCGCGTGATCTGCGTGTCCGTCAGCTCGGCATGATCCGGGCGGGCGAAGCCTGCCGAGGCGCGTTCAGTGGTTTTGATGTTATCGCTCATCGTTGACTTCATCTCTAGGTTTTCTGAACAGCCAAGGGCGATGCTCTCTCTGAATTTGTTGGTATTTTTGCCGTGTCCTTGCCAATTCCGACATAGCAAAAACTATCCAAAACGCGGTAGCAACCAACACCAACACCCTACCAAAGCTAGTGCCAAGCCCAAAATACTCGTCCGCCAAGATCACAAGGCTGAGAAATAAGGCCACTCCAATGGAGCCGCGCAAAAGAGTCACCAAAAGCAACCTGACAACTGCGCTTCTCTCACTCATCTCAGTTAGCTGTTTCGATGCCTTCGTGTCGTTCGTCATAGCTTCCAATCAAACCGATGAGGGCGGCGCCTGACCGTGGGTGGGTGCGAAGCGCCCTCCCGTGGGGAGGGTCGGGCGCTGCCCGGTCTATCGACCGGGCGATACTTCATATGGCTTTGGCTTTGCACTTTGGCCTCTTCGTTGCTCCTTCCTTAAACGAGTTGCCGAAATCGCAAAGGCAGATGCGCTAATCGCCCAGAACGGCGCTGACGGCAGTAAGGTAACTACGTCAAGAAGGATCATTATCGGAAGGAAACAAACAAGATCCACAAACCAATCACGCCAGCTCCGCGGCGGTTGCGTGAATGGGTATCGCATGCGCCCTACCCCCCATAAAGGTTCTTGTCATGCTTCTCGACGATCTCGGCAAAGCGGCGGGCGAAGCGTTCGTCGGCTTTGGCCTTCTGTTCCAGCACGTCGCGGGCAAAGACCATCTGGTCTTCGTGGGCTTCCATCATGTCCGCCATGCGTTGGTTCGTTGCCGTGCCAATCGCGGCCATCGCGGCTTGGGCTTCTTTGTCGGTCTCGACGCCGATTTCGTTGATCCGGTGCGCCACATCTTGCTGCTGCGCGGTTTTCAACGACTTGGTCAACGCGTCATACAGCACCACGCGCTGCTTGGTGTCTGTCTGCAGCTTGTTGATCAGCACCATTTGCGTCGCCGCTTGGTTTTGCAGCGAGTCGACCCAGGTCTTGCCCTTCTCGATATAGCGCTCAAGCGTCTGCGACTTGGCGAGCTTCACTTGTTCTTCCTGCACCATCTCGTTGTATTGGCTGTTCAGATCGGCGAGTTCAGTCTCGAGCTGCGTGCGTTTGGCGGCGTCCTGCTCGTTAGCGATCTTCCCCTCAAGCTCGATGATCTTTGGATCCATACCAAGGATCTCGGAACGCAGGGCTTCCAGCTCGCCCACGGTCATTTCGCGCTCGTCCAGCGTGGTGGTCAGGTTCGCACCCACCTTTTCCTTCTGCTCGTTCAGCATGGCCAGCTGACCTTCCAGAAGGTTCACAATCGAATCCGACTGCGCAATCAGCTCTTGCAACTTGTCGTCGATGGACGCCGTGCGCATCCGTTCCTGGCGCATACTTTCGGATTTGCCCTTCGAAAAGATGCCGACAAACGTCTCCCAACCCGTCTTCGACCGCATCTGGTCAAAGTCCGACGAAAACCCCGAGGTCACATCATCCAGACCCATAATCAGCTCGGCGATGTTGGCATTCATCGCTTCAGTATGGGAATGCACGTCGTCCAGCGTCGCATTTTCAATGTCGATTGAAATATCTTCACCCGTCGCGGCCTTTGCGCGCGCGGTTTCGATCCGCGTTGTCAGTTCCGAGATCTTGGACTGCGCTTCTTGAACTTGCGCTTGGCTCTCACGAATCTGTTTATCAAAGCTGGACATGTGCCCTCCTACGTTCCGTCAATTCTTCAGCAAGGTCTTACCGCCCGCGCAAAAAATGTTAATGTTTATTACATTGGTATTTAGGTCGAGCTTACCGCGAATTAAAGACCCGCAACAGCGTTTTCCGTCGCGTTTTCCGGGAAATTCGGCTGGGTTGATATCCACCATTGAGATAGGCGCGCTGCACGCCTAGGCTTTGTCCATGACTGATCACACCGCCCCGCTTCTTGCCGAAATTGCGCGCCGTCAGGATGACCTGATTCGGCTGACCCAAGACCTGATCCGCATCCCAACGCTGAACCCGCCCGGCCGCGAATATCGCACGATTTGCACCTATATCGCCGAGCGTATGGGCGCACAGGGCTGGACGGTCGAACTGATCCGGGCGGAGGGCACACCGGGTGACTGCACCGACTATCCGCGTTGGAATGTCATCTGCCGACACGAAGGCACGCAGCCCGGCGAATGCGTGCATTTCAACAGCCATCACGACGTGGTTGAAGTTGGGCACGGCTGGACCAAGGATCCGTTTGGTGGCGAACTGGAAGACGGGCGCGTGTATGGGCGCGGGGCGTGCGACATGAAAGGCGGGTTGGCCGCGTCAATCATCGCGGCCGAGGCCTTCGTGGCGCTTTACCCCAACCATAAAGGTGCGGTCGAAATCAGCGCCACAGCAGACGAAGAAAGCGGCGGCTATGGCGGCGTCGCCTATCTGGCCGAAAAAGGCTATTTCGACCCGGACCGCGTGCAACATGTGATCATCCCCGAGCCCCTAAACAAGGATCGGATCTGTCTGGGTCATCGCGGCGTCTGGTGGGCCGAGATCGAGACAAAAGGGCGGATTGCCCACGGATCTATGCCGTTTCTGGGCGACAGCGCCATTCGCCATATGGGCGCCGTGCTGGAAGAGATGGAGCGCCACCTTTTTCCCCTGCTGGCCACCAAGCGCACGGATATGCCCGTCGTACCGGAGGGCGCGAAGCAATCGACGTTGAACATCAACTCGATCCACGGCGGAGAAGCGGAGCAGGATCCCAACTTCACCGGCCTGCCCGCGCCCTGCGTGGCGGACCGCTGTCGCATTGTAATCGACCGGCGCTTCCTGATGGAAGAAGACATCACTGAGGTAAAGGCCGAGGTTACCCGGATGCTGGAAGCAATCCGGGCCGAACGCCCCAATTTCGAGTACGAGATCCGCGACATGCACGAAGTCATCCCGACGATGACCGACAAGAACGCGCCTGTCGTGACGTCGACCGCGGCAGCGATTGAAAAGGTGTTGGGCGCACAGCCATCCTATGTGGTTAGCCCGGGCACCTATGACCAAAAGCACATCGACCGGATTGGCAAGCTGAAGAACTGCATCGCCTATGGGCCGGGCATTCTGGATCTGGCGCATCAGCCCGATGAATGGGTGGGCGTGCAAGACATGATCGACAGCGCGGGCGTGATGGCCCTGGTGTTGAAAGAGCTGTTGGGATAGCACGCAAGGCTACTCGCGCGCGCGCAAGACGCGTGCGGGTTTTGCGGATAGCGGACGATAGGCGAAGAACAACCCTGCCAAAACCGTGGCGATGACACCGCCTGACACGATCGCAAGCGCATTTGGAAGATCGAAGACAAAGCGTTCTTCCATGATGTAATGCGTCACGGCCCAACCTGCGATGCCGCCCGCAATCACCGCAACGACACCAGCAGCAGCGCCCAGCATGGCCGAGCGTATGGCAAAGTTCAGCAAGATCCCAGCGCGGGACGCTCCCAGAGTTTTCAGGATTGCGGCCTCGTAAGTGCGGGCACGCTCGCCTGCGGCGGCGGCCCCCATCAGCACCACGAAGCCCGTGACCAGCGTGGCAAGTGCGCCATAGGTGATCGCAGCAGCCACCTGCCCCATCAGCCCGGTGATCTGGGTAATCGCATCGCGCACCGAGATCAGGGTGATATTCGGGTGGGCGTTGCCCAAGTCGCGCAGGATTGCGGCCTCGCCGTCCTGCTCAGAATAGATCGTAGCGATATAACTATGCGGTGCGCCAGCCAGCGCCGAGGGGTTCATGGTAAGTATAAATCCCATCCCCGCTTGGCTGAAATCGACCTCGCGCAGGGATGTGATTTCGCCAGTGATATCACGGCCAAGAATGTTGACGGTCAGGACATCGCCCAGACCAATCCCCATCTCGCGCGCCTCTTCTGCTGCGAAGCTGATCTGGGGCGGGCCTTGATAATCTTCCGCCCACCATTCACCCTCGACCACAGTGGTGCGCGTGGGGTGGGCCGAGTAGGTCAAACCACGATCACCCTGGATGACCCAATGGCCGCCAGCGACGTCGCGCGCGGGGCGGTCGTTGATCTGCGTGATGATGCCGCGCAGCATGGGTGCTGTGTCGATACGACTGACGAAGGGATCACCCTCGAGTCGGGATTTTACGGCCTCGATTTGATCGGGCTGAATGTCCACAACAAAAAAGCTGGGGGCCACATCAGGCAAGTCACGCGAAATCGCACCGCGCAGATTGTTGTCAATCTGGCCGACTGCGGCCAGCACCGCCAACCCAAGACCAAGGGACAACACAACCGCGCCGGCCTCTCCGCCCGGCCCTCCGACTGCGGTAAAGGCCATCCGCAAAGTTGGGACGCGGCGCAGGATCTTTCGGTGACCCAGCCAGCGCGCAGCGTATTTAACTGCAACGCCGGTCAAGACCAGCGTCGCGAAGGCTCCGCCCAAACCAACGAAGCTCCACATCGCCAGTCCCGGCATGCCTGAGAACCGCGCAGCCACCCACACGAGCAGCGCCAGAATGGCAATGCACAACCCGATGAACAAAGGCCGAGGAAGACGGTTTGACCCAAGAGCCGCATCGCGAAACAAATCGGCGGCCTTGACCTCTTCCGTGCGGGCGAGCGGCCAGAGTGTAAATAGCAAGGCGGCCAGAGCCCCATATAATGCGGCTTCTGCTAACGCGCTGGAATAGATGGTCAGCTCGGTCGAAATCGGCAGGGATTGTGCGATGATCGGGACCAGAAGCGCGGGGATCAGCGCACCCAGCATCACACCCAAAAATAGCCCCAGCAAGGTCAGGATACCGATTTGCAAGAAATAGGTCAGGAAGATCACCTGACGCTCGGCCCCCAAGGCGCGCAAGATCGCAATCGTGCCGGTTTTTTCATCCAAATACGACCGGATCGCCGCCGAGATCCCGACACCGCCAACCGCCAGCCCCGCCAGCCCCACCAGCACCAGAAAGGCACCCAGACGGTCAATCAAGCGGCGCATTCCGGGCGCACCGTTACGTGCATCCTGCCAACGCGCGCCACGCGGCTCCAACTGGGGCACAAGCTGCGCATAAGCTGGTACAATGCCCCCTTCAGGCAGGCGCAAACGATAGTGGCTGTCAAAAAGCGTGCCTTCAGACAGCAGGCTTGAACCATCCAAGGCCGTGCGGCGTAGGATCGACCGAGGACCAAGGCCAAAACCAGCCGTAGCATTGTCAGGTTCGCTCACCAGCTCGGCCATCAGGACAAATGGGACTTCGCCCAACGTTAAACTATCCCCGATCTGAAGCCCCAGGCGGTCGATTAACAGGTCATCCATCACGATGCCTGAAAGACCGTCCCTACCATCCAGCGCGGCGGCCATGGGCATCGGCGGATCCAGCTTCGCCTGCCCATAGAGGGGATAGGCATCATCAACCGCCTTCACCTGCGTCAACGCGCGTTCATCGCCCACCACGATCATCGACCGGAAATCCGCGATGACCGAAAGCGCGTCCGCCGCGTCTTCGATTAGGGCCAATTCATCGTTATCTGCAAACCGATACGTAAAGGACACGGACGCATCCCCGCCCAACAAAACTGCTCCTTGGCTGGACAGTCCCGCGCGCAGGGCTTCGCGCACAGATCCGACGGCAGCAATAGCCGCGACACCCAAAATCAGGCAAGCAAGGAAGATGCGGAAACCCTTAATCCCACCCCGCAATTCGCGCCGGGTCAGACGCCACGCCATTGCAACGTTCTGGATCATGCAATCAGCCCATCCTGAATGTGGATCACGCGGTCACATCGCTCGGCCAATTCGGGCGCGTGGGTAACAAGGATCAGCGTCGATCCGTGTCGGTCGCGCAGGCCAAATAGAAGGTCCATGATGGCCGCACCGGTGGCGCCATCAAGATTGCCCGTGGGTTCATCTGCCAACAAGATTTCGGGGCGCGGTGCTGCGGCGCGGGCCAACGCGACACGTTGCTGTTCCCCCCCTGACATCTGGCTGGGGTAATGGTGCAATCGATGGGACAGGCCAACTGCCTCAAGCTCTTGCGTGGCGCGGTCGAACGCGTCCGGCACACCTGCCAGTTCTAATGGGGTTGCGACGTTTTCCAGCGCAGTCATGGTTGGGATCAGGTGGAAGGACTGAAACACGACGCCCATATGATCACGGCGAAATCGTGCCAGCCGATCTTCGCTCATCGCGCCAAGGTCTTGACCCAGCGCTTGAACAGTCCCACCTGTGGCCTGATCCAGCCCGCCCATCAGCATCAAAAGCGAGGATTTGCCCGACCCGGATGGCCCCGTCAGACCAATGGTTTCGCCCGTGGTCACATTTAGGTCAACGCCCTTGAGGATCTCGGTCCGGCCTGCACTATGGCCAAGCGTCAGGCGCACATCGCGCAGGGAAAGAACCAGAGACGTCATCGGCGAACCTTCTTTAGGAGTACAACATGGTATCACGTGCATATGGGGTTTTGACCAGCGGTCTCAAGGGACTCATCGCGGCAGTTTTGATGAACTGCGCTGCACATGCAGAAACTACGACCATCCTTGCGATAGGCGACAGTCTGACTGCTGGGTACGGCCTTCCACAAGGCGAAGGCTTTGTACCACAGCTGGAAGCGGCGCTAAATGCACAGGGACTGAACGTTCACATTGTGAACGCCGGCGTGTCCGGGGATACATCGGCAGGCGGGGCTGCGC
Organism: Aliiroseovarius halocynthiae; assembly: GCF_007004645.1. GTDB lineage: Bacteria > Pseudomonadota > Alphaproteobacteria > Rhodobacterales > Rhodobacteraceae > Aliiroseovarius > Aliiroseovarius halocynthiae. Next base: position 303,408 of record NZ_ML660020.1, read on the forward strand.
GACTGGGATGGATCCTGACAGACGAGGTCGACGTCGCACTTGTCGCGCTTGGCGGCAATGACATGCTGCGCGGAATCTCGCCCGAAGAAACACAACGCAATCTGTCAAAGATACTGACCGAACTGGGCAACAAGGATATTCCAACACTGCTGGTCGGAATGTTGGCTTCAGCCAATTTCGGGGAAGTTTATCGCACTGAGTTCCAACAAGTCTTTCCGGACCTTGCGGAAACCTTCGATGTTGCTTTGTTTCCAGATTTTCTAGAAGGCATCGCCAGCGCTGGCAGCTTCGCAGATGCCCAACGCCTGTACTTGCAGGCCGATGGGTTGCATCCTAACAGGGAAGGTGTCGCCCTGATCGTGGACAAAATGGTCCCTGCTGTGGTATCCTTTCTGAGATAATTTCTCCGCGACGCCACAATAAGTTGAGCGTGACGGGATTTACTAAACGGGTAGCAGTAAAACCTATCCCTTGAGACACCTATCGGGGGGTTCCTTACTGTGACAATCTGACGTCCCGTTGTAGCAGTTCGAGCGTTCAGGCTCGACGCGAAGGTGCGGAGCGCCGCTTTGAAGATACTGATCGCCTCTGACGATTCTGCGCTGCAGCGCAAGGCTCTCGCAGCCGCTGATATATGTGACATGCCGACTCCAACCGGGGTCCAATCTATGCAGCGCGCCCTCGATATCTTAGAAAAATCCACCAGCTTTGACTGCGCGATACTGGACTATCGTCTTCCCGATCTTGGCGGCTTGAAAACGGTAGAAAAGCTTTGCCGTCGCGACAAGCACTTGGCTGTCGTTCTGCTGCTGCCAGAAAAGGAAACTGAGGCCTCTCGACAGGCGCTGCGGACCGGCGCTTGCGTCGGTGCTCCAGTTGAAATCTCGGAAAGTGCCTTGGCCAGTATTCTGAATCTGATCTACGAAGATTTCGGCCTGATGGTCTATCCCAATGCACGTCAGTCCAGTTTCAAACGAGACGAGACCGGATTGTCGCGCCGCGAGATGCAAATACTTGAAAGCTTGTGCGAGGGGCAACAGAACAAGGAAATCGCGCATTTGTTCGGCATTCAGGAAGTGACCGTAAAGATGCATATGCGATCAATCATCAACAAGCTGGGGGCGAAGAACCGAACCCATGCAGCCATGATTGCACTTAGAAACGGGATCGTCTGACCCGACTATTCTTCAGGCGGCTTGTCGTCCCACCGATCGCTTAAAATGCGATGACCATCCCCTTCGGGATCGTCATATTGCTCGGATTTCAAAGTCCAGAAGAACGCGGCCAGCCCCAATCCGCCCAGAAGCAGGGAAATCGGGATTAGGTACACAAGGACGTTCATTAGCTTAGCCTTTCTTCAAACGCAGAGCATTCAGTGACACTGTCACCGATGAGGTCGACATGGCAAGCGCTGCAGCCAATGGCGTTGCGAACCCCATCAATGCGATCGGAATGGCAATGGCGTTATAACCTGCAGCGATGGCAAAGTTTTCCTTGATCCGGCGGGTGGCGGATTTCGACATGTCGATGGCCCCCGAGAGCGGCTCCATCGATTTCCCCAGAAGCACGATATCGGACACCACGCGCGCAGCCTCGAGCGCCGAGGCGGGCGAGATGGACACATGAGCGGCCGCCAATGCCGCCGTGTCGTTCAGACCATCGCCAACCATCAAAACCTTACGACCGGATTTGCCCAGACGGGCCACGTACTCGGCCTTGTCTTCAGGCAGCGTGTCAGCTTTCCAATCCTCGATGCCCACACGGCCAGCAATGTCGGCCACGGCGGCGGGTACGTCACCCGAGATCAGCGTGACGCCCATGCCCTTGGCTTTCAGGGCTGTGATCGCCGCTTCCACGCCGGGGCGAAGTGCGTCGGTAAACGTGAAAGCTATGGGCTTGGCACCCGAGATCGACAGATACGTTGCGGTCTGTCCGACGGCATTAGCGCCCAGCCATTCCGCGCGGCCAAGGCGAACAGTTTTGCCGTCCCATTGACCTTCGATGCCCTTGCCCGGCACTTCGGTGACTTGTGTGACCTCGGCAGGCTGCACACCGGCAGCGCGCGCGGCTTGGGTCAGAGATTGTGCCAGCGGGTGGCTGGAACCCTCGGCCAACGCAAGGGCAACCTGCAAGTCTCGGTCCTTGTGACGGCTCAGCGCGTCCAGCGCGGGTTTGCCTTCGGTCAGCGTGCCGGTCTTGTCAAAGACGACGTGATCGACCTCGGCCAGACGTTCCATCGCGGTGGCGGACTTCAACAGCATCCCTTGCTTAAAAAGACGGCCCGAGGCTGCGGTGGTCACCGCAGGGACCGCAAGGCCCAGCGCACAGGGACAAGTGATGATCAACGTGGCCACGGCGATGTTCATCGACATGCGCCAGTCGCCAGAATACCAAAACCAGAACAGGAAGGCCGCAAAGGACAGCAGATGCACGACCGGCGCATAGACCGCAGCGGCCTTGTCTGCCAACGACGTATAACGGTTGCGCGCGGTTTCAGCGATCGCAACCAGATCAGCCATTCGGTGCAGTGAGCTGTCGCGCCCGGCGGCGGTCACACGCACCGTCAGGGGGCCGGTCAGATTCACTTCGCCTGCTGACACAATGCTGTCAGGTGATGCAGCCACAGGCAGGCTTTCCCCCGTCAGAAGCGAGCGGTCCAGCTCGCTTTCGCCACCAGTAACGATACCATCCACGGGTACGCGCGATCCCGGCACGACGCGCACGATGTGACCCGGTTCAAGCTCGGACACGGGGACTTGCTCGTCGGCTTGGCCATCCACCGCACGGAGCGCGCGGGGCACTTCAAGCGCGGCCAGTTCCTCGGCGGCAGACCGCGCCACAGCGCGGGTGCGATAATCCAGATAGCGTCCCGCCAGCAAAAAGAATGTCAGCGACAAAGCCGCGTCGAAATAGGCATGTTCGCCTGAATGCATCGTCTCGTATATCGACATTCCCAGCGCCAAAAGGATCGCCAGAGAGATCGGCACGTCCATGTTCAAGCGGCGTACCCGAAGGGCCGACCAAGCGGACTTGAAGAACACTTGGCTTGAGAAGCCCACCGTCGGAATGGCGATGGCCGCGCTGATCCAGTGAAACAGATCGCGCGTGGCGTCAGCAGCACCGGACCAGACCGCAACACTCAGCAGCATCACGTTCATCATGGCGAAACCCGACACGCCCAAGCGCATCAAAAGATCTTTGCCGTGTTTGTCTGTGGCAGTCGCGGTCAGTTGACCCGGATCCAGCTCGTAAGCTTCAAAACCGACACCGGTCAAATAGTCGGCCAGATCCCGTGCCTCGACATCGGGATCCACATCAACAACAGCGCGTTTCAGCGTCAGGTTCACCCGCGCAGCCCGTACGCCATCCTGATTGGCAAGCCCACGCTCGACCCCCGCGATACAAGCCGCGCAATAGATCTGAGGCAGCGACAAAACGATCCGCTTCGCCTCCATCCCATTGCCGTTATACCCTTTGCCCGCCTGCGCTTCTGCAAGCGGGGCGGCATCACAGGCCGGACAGGCAGAGATAGGAGCAGCCATAGCGTTTTCCCTTTTACACCTCAGATGACGACCTAGTTGGCCTTCAGATGGATCTGGATACGTTGTTGAAAGCTGGTGCCGTCATCGGCGACCGCATTCATCCGCAGGTTCCAGTTGCCCTCACCCAGCTTGCCCACCTGTGCAACATAAGCGCCGGTCGAGCTTTGGTGAAAGTCAGGTTCTTGATCTTCGTTCACATGCGTCGCACGGCCCAGAAGGCCGTAAAGCGACGCGACGGTCACGGAATCTCCGTTCACGTCTTTGATGTCCAAAACCAGCGTCTCACCTTCGATCCGGGCCGAGACATCCCAGCCAAGGGCTTCTTGTGCGGTACGCTTGGCGTCAAACTGCTGGCTGGCAACGTAGGAATTTTTGGTTTCCAAGCCGGGGAATGTCCCCACGGCCGAATAGGCCATGAAAACATTCACTCCGATGATGATCGAGAATGCAGTGACCACGATGGCCAGAACATGTTTGCCAGTCAGTTCGAACTCTTTCTTCTCGGACTTGTCTGCCATGGCTTAGCGCCCTTTCCCGTTAAAGACAGTGTCAAGATGGGCACGGTCTCCGGTCACACCATCCACGACCCAGATGCGCAGGTCAGAACGATCAAGCTTTGCGGTTTCCGAACCCGGAGGCGCAACAACGTACAGCCGTTGTTTGGCCTCGGTGTCAGGCGGAGCTACTAGCACAAGTTTGTCCGACCCTTCCAGTTCTACCGTCAGATTGCTGCCGTCGGTCAGGGTAAAGTAATAGGGCCATTCTTCACCGTGACGGTTGCGCACGCCGACATCATAGGTGTTGCGGATCGAGCCGTCCGACAGCGTCACATAGGTCGGGTTGCGCACGGGGCGAATGGTGACGTCCACCTTGGGACGGGCAAAAATAGCCACGGTCAGAGCGACCCCAACAAGCGTCCAAAGCGAGGTGTACAGAATGGTGCGCGGACGCAGCAGGTGCTTCATCACCGGGATTTTCTGGTTCCCAGCACGCTCGTATGCTTCATCTTTTAGTGCAAGATAGTCGATCAGGCCGCGTTCCTTGCCGACCTTCACCATCATCTCGTCACATGCGTCGATACACAGACCGCAAGTGATGCATTCCATCTGCTGGCCATCGCGAATGTCGATGCCCATGGGGCAGACCGCGACACAGGCGTTACAGTCGATACAGTCGCCCAGATCGTCCCGTTTCTTACCACGGCCTCGTGGTTCGCCCCGCCATTCGCGATAGGCGATGGTGATGGTGTCTTCATCCATCATCGCGGCCTGAATACGTGGCCAAGGGCAGGCATAGATACAGATCTGTTCACGCGCGATGCCGCCGAAGAAGAAGGTCGTCAGGGTCAGCACCAGGATGGTCGAATACGCCAGCGGGTGCGCCTGACCTGTCACCAAATCCATCAAAAGCGTCGGTGCATCCGCGAAATAGAACACCCACGCACCACCCGTCGCGACCGCAATCAAAATCCACGCGATGAACTTAACGATACGTTTGCGGATCTTCTCGGCATCCCATTTCTGGCGGTGCAGACGGATCCGGGCATTTCGGTCGCCTTCGATCCAGCGTTCTACAAGGATCATCAAGTCGGTCCACACGGTTTGCGGACAGGTATAGCCACACCACACGCGCCCGGCAGCCGAGGTGAACAGGAACAGCCCAAGCCCCGCCATAATCAGAAGGCCCGCAATGAAATAGAACTCGTGCGGCCAGATCTCGATCCAGAAGAAGAAGAAACGGCGGTTGGCCATATCCACAAGGATTGCCTGATCGGGCAGATTTGGCCCACGGTCCCAACGGATCCAAGGGGCAAGATAGTAAACGCCAAGGGTAAGCCCCATGATCCACCACTTGAGGCTTCGGAAGGTGCCCTTTACCCGTTTCGGGAAGATTGGCTCGCGCGGGGCGTATAGCTGTTCTGGGGCGTCAGACATGACTGTTTCTCGGATCCTGTGTTTCGCTTGATATTCCAAGTAAGAATAATTCCAGATCATAGCCTTGATGTGGATCAAGACATCATTTGGCCGATCTGCGCGACAGCCCTATCTAACCCTCTGAGAAACCGCGAGATTGCAGAGTGACGCAGTGCAAAAAGGTCGCAGGACCTTAATCTGGCGCAGAAGGCAGGGCCCGCTGTGAATTGCGTACCGCATCGGCAAACGATTCTGGATCATCCACGTGCACACAGATTTTGTCTGACATCCGCGAGAAGCCGTGGGTGAAACTGATCTGCGACGGATGCGACAATGTTATCACCACGTTCTGCTGCTCCATACCCGGCAATAAGGCCAACTGTAGGGCATCCGATGGCACAGAGGACACTACGTCAATTGCGACGATGGATTCGTAGCGAACCGAGACCGACCCGAATAGTCCACTTCGCAGGTGAAGCTGGTCATGCGCTGCGACGTGTGGACGGCGCGACAATGCCCGCGCATGACCGATCAAGAACACACACAGCATCAAGCTTGATCCTGTCAGAACCCAGGCAAACAGCTCCGAGATCAAAGCGGCCGCGAAATGCACCGCAACGGCTTCCAGCAGGACAACGCTTGCCAACGCACACAGAATTGCCCCGAATCCAGTGGATTGGTGACTGCTGAACTGGTCAATCCGAAGTGAGACGGGTTTGGGTGCCCAGAAGCAATAGAGCAGCGATGCGATTTCGGATGCGAATATCTGTGCGACACGCTTGTTTTTCAAAACATGAAGGGATGACGCCTGTAGCCGTGTGTACAGATCTGAACTGCTTTGCTTGGGAAGCGTCCAAAGCCCATAAGCGAGCCCCGCGACGACCGCCAGCTCGATCGCAATTGGTAACCCGACAGAGAGATGTTCAAACACCTGGCGATTGTCGACAGGAAGCGTAAGCCAAGCCACCCCAAGTGCGATTGCAAAGACAAGCGCAAAGGCCCATCTGGGAAGGTCGCGCTTTCGGGAACAAAACCAGTAAGCAAAGGGAGCTGTGATCAAGAAGTCCAGCGTGACCGCAGTCGCAAATGCTGGGCTGGTTTGAGCAAGCTGTGTCATTGCCAAGAATGCCGATACAGCCACGATGCCACACGCCAAGAGTTCGGGCCAGAATACAGAGTTCGCGTTTCTCATCGATCGTCCCTCAATCCATAAATCTACCATTTGCAGAATGGAACGTGACAACTCCCCCGATAAAAGTCACGCAATTCATTTTGGGACACTCGAATAGGCAAAAACCCGGATGCGTTGGCACCCGGGTTTTCAATTAGGACGGCACCGACCTCGGAGAAACGCGCGAACAGGATCAGAGGTCGGTGCCTTTGACCGGGGAGTGAGGCCCCGGATCTTGGGCTGCCCCGGCGCAGCTGCGCGAGGGCAAATTTCTTTGGCCAAAGGCCGAGGCTTATTCGCCGCCACCCAGCTGGTGGACATATGCCGACACAGCGTTGATCTGACTGTCAGTCAGCTTGCCGCTCCAGGCTGGCATCACGCCATAGGGGCCTTCCGACACGATCGAGGTGATCGTGTCTTTGTCGTCGCCGAACAGCCAGATCGCGTCGGTCAGGTTCGGCGCACCTTGGCTGCGATCACCCGTGCCATCTTCCATGTGGCAGGACGAGCAGTTATCGGCGAAGACGACAGCACCATCCGCAACCAACGACATGTCAGCAGCATCTTTGGTCTCTGGCGACAGCGACATGGCATAGGCCACGACCTGTGCGATTTCTTCGTCGCTCAGATAGTCGTCGCCAAAGGCGGGCATCTCGGAATAACGCGTGTCGTCGTCATCTTCCGAACGAATGCCGTGGGCAACAGTTGTCTGGATATCTTCCAGCGCACCGCCCCAAAGCCAGTCATTGTCCAACAGGTTGGGATAGCCAACGTTACCAGCTGCTCCCGAACCGTGACACTGCGAACACCAGGTGGCGAAGGTCGCACGGCCCGACTGAATGGCATAGTTGTGCAGATCCGAACCTTGCTCCAGTGCAGTCAAGTCAGCGGAAGCCAGTTGAGCTTCCAGTTCGCTGTTCATGCCCTTGAAGCGGTCGATCTCGTCAGCAACTTCCGCACGGGTCGAGAAGCCAAGGTAACCAGCCGTGGCCCCTTTGATCATCGGCCATGCAGGATAGGCGATTGTGTACCAGATCCCCCAAACGATGGTCAGGTAGAACACCCAGACCCACCAACGAGGCAGCGGGTTGTTAAACTCCTGAATGCCGTCCCATTCGTGGCCCGTCGTTTCGGGCTCTTTCTTTTCAACAGGTTTTTTACTCATTGCCGCAACTCCTTTTGAGCTGAGCGCCCGGGACATCAGTCCCGGTCACCGGCAGGTTTGTCTTCGTGGCGGAAGGGGATGTTCGCAATGTCCTTGTGGATCTTGTTGGATCCCGGTCGGAACGCAAACAGTGCTGCCCCGACGAAAAAGGCGAACATCGCGATCAGGAACCAGCTGTCAGCGAAGGCTCGCATAATGCCATAGGTGTCCATCATCCCTACTCCTTACCGGCTTGCGTCAGGTGTGAAGGTCGAGAAGTCGACCAGAGTACCCAACATCTGCATATAGGCGATCAGAGCGTCCATTTCGGACACACCCGGCTTGCCATCGAAATTGCGCGCTTGCGCTTTCGGATAACGAGCCTGGAGCGCATCGACGTCCGAATTGTCGCCGTCCGGGTCAGCTTGGCTAAGCCAGTCTGCTTCCGCATTCGCGATCTGTTCGTCAGTGTAAGGCACACCCACGATCCGGTTCGTCTTCATCACATCCTGGATGTATTTCGGCTCGATCAACTTATCCAAAAGGAAAGCGTATTTCGGCATCACCGATTCCGGCACGACCGACTGCGGATCCGCCAAGTGGTCCACATGCCATTCGTCCGAGTAGCGGCCACCGACGCGGGCAAGGTCAGGCCCTGTCCGCTTCGACCCCCACTGGAACGGGTGGTCGTACTGGCTTTCAGCTGCAAGGCTATAGTGGCCATAACGCTCTACCTCGTCGCGCATCGGGCGGATCATCTGCGAGTGACAGACATAGCAGCCCTCGCGCACATAGATGTTCCGGCCCTCAAGCTCGAGCGGCGAGTAGGGGCGCATGCCTTCCACATCCTCGATGGTGTTTTCGAGATAGAAGAGCGGTGCGATCTCTACGATACCACCCACGGTGACAACCAGAAGGCTACCGACCAGAAGAAGCGTTGCGTTCTTTTCAAGAACAACGTGTTTGTCGAGAATTCCCATCAGTCATTCCCTCCTTATTCTGCCGGTGCCGCTGCTGCGTCGCCTGCTGCTTCAGCAGCCGGTGCACGCTTCACGGTCATCCAGAGGTTGTAGCACATGATCACTGCCCCCGTGAGGAACAGAACCCCTCCCAGGCCACGGACCACATACATCGGGAACTTGGCGGCAACGGTGTCAGCGAACGAGTTCACCAAGAAGCCCTGCGCATCAACTTCACGCCACATCAGGCCTTCCATGATACCGGTGACCCACATCGACGCGGCGTACAGAACGATACCGATCGTGGCGAGCCAGAAGTGCCAGCTGACCAGTTTCAGGCTGTAAAGTCCTGCGCGGTTCCACAGTTTGGGGACCAGGAAGTACAGCATCCCGAAGGTGATCATGCCGTTCCAGCCAAGTGCACCCGAGTGTACGTGACCAATGGTCCAGTCAGTATAGTGCGACAGCGAGTTCACGGCGCGGATCGACATCATCGGACCTTCAAAGGTCGACATGCCGTAGAAGCCGATGGACACAACCATCATACGGATCACCGGATCGGTGCGCAGTTTGTCCCATGCACCCGACAGGGTCATCAGACCGTTGATCATGCCACCCCAGCTGGGCATCCACAGCACGATCGAGAACACCATGCCAAGGGTCGACGCCCAATCCGGCAGAGCGGTGTAGTGCAGGTGGTGCGGACCAGCCCAGATGTACAGGAAGATCAGCGCCCAGAAGTGGATGATCGACAGCTTGTACGAGAACACGGGGCGTTCAGCCTGCTTCGGCACGAAATAGTACATCATGCCCAAGAAGCCCGCGGTCAGGAAGAAGCCCACTGCGTTGTGGCCATACCACCACTGTGTCATGGCGTCTTGTACACCAGCGAAGACCTGAACAGATTTCGAACCGAAGAGCGAAACAGGAATCGACAGGTTGTTCACAACGTGCAGCATGGCGACGGTGACGATGAAGGACAGGAAGAACCAGTTGGCCACATAGATGTGCGGCTCTTTCCGTTTCATCAGCGTGCCCATGAAGACCAGAAGATAGGCCACCCAGACGATGGTCAGCCAAAGGTCAGTATACCATTCGGGTTCAGCGTATTCTTTTGACTGAGTTGCACCCAGCAAATATCCGGTCGCTGCCAACAGGATAACAATCTGATAACCCCAAAACACAAACCAAGCCAGATTGCCGCCCCAAAGACGCGCGCCCGAGGTGCGCTGCACCACGTAGAACGAGCTGGTGATCAGAGCTGTACCACCAAACGCGAAAATTACCGCTGATGTGTGCAGCGGGCGCAGGCGGCCAAAGTTCAAATAGCCCTCGGCCCAGGCAAAGTTCAGATCAGGAAACGCCAACTGGAACGCAATAAACGTTCCAACCAAGAAGCCTACGACGCCCCAAAAGGCAGTCAAGGCAACGCCCACGCGTACGGGCCCATCCATATATCCGGTTTCAACGACCTTTTCGTTCCCCACACCTCGCAGCGTATAAACAAACAGGCCTGCCGCGATCAGAACCACCAGAATAGCATGTACTTGGTAGGCTACGTCGCGGGCATAGCTTGCGGCGATAGCGGCCAATACTGTGATCAGCGCGAAAATCACCAGTTTGAGGTAATCCCACATTTTGCGTCCCTTCGTCATTGTCATATGTCTTCTCACCCCAGCACGAGGCAGAGACACCTTTCGACTTGTGTCGGTTTGGACCTAACCCCGGGACCATGCCTTGATCCATGTCAAAACTTGACGCACCCGGCCGGTTTTCGGCGCTTGACCCATGTCAAAGCGTCGCAACCGAAGGCTTGGCACCCTCATTAGGACAATGGCTGGAGACCTGACATGAACTACAAAACGATCATGACTATCATCTCGGACGATTCGCGGTATCGGCCCGCGCTGGACACTACGCGCTGCCTGTCCGAGCGTTTCGACGCCCATCTAGATGCCCTTTGTCTTGGCATAGACCCTTCACGGCAAGGGTTTTACTATGCCGGTGCCTCGGCAATGATGGTTCAGGATAACTTGGTTCAAGTTCGTACGGATGTCGAAAAACTCGAAGGTGAAGTCCGTCAGATTTTGGCCTCGAACGTGTTGCCTTGGTCCACCACGGCATTGGCAACCCAATCGGTCACGCTGAACCATATTGTATCACATCGCAGTCGATTCGCAGATTTGATTGTACTGCCCCGCCCCTACGGTGAAGGGCGCGGCCATAATGCCGAAGCAATCATCGAAAGCGCTTTGTTTGATGGCGGCGTGCCCGTTTTGGTGCTGCCCGACGGGCATTCTTTGACGCATGCACCAACCAACGTGGTGATCGCGTGGAATGAAAGCTCCGAATCGCTTCGCGCGATTCGTGCGGCCATGCCATTTCTGAAAGCCGCGACGTCAGTTTCGATCGCCATCATAGACCCACCTCAGCACGGGCCAGAACGGTCAGACCCGGGCGGATCCCTCAGCCAAATGCTGGCGCGTCACGGCGTGCGGGCCGAGGTATCGGTGCTGGCGAAAACCATGCCGCGCGTGGCAGATATTCTGAACCGCCATGCCAGCGACAAGGATGCAGATCTGATCGTGATGGGGGCCTATGGCCATTCGCGCTTCCGCGAATCCATTCTTGGGGGCGCGACACGGCATATGCTTGAGGTTGCAGAAGTTCCGGTGCTGATGGCGCATTAACGCCATCGCAACAGCACACATATTGGCGGCCTAGAAGATATGGCCGCCATCCACATCATCCCCAGTCTCGCCTATCAATTTCTGAAGGTCTGGGATGTGCACCTGACGCTTGCCCTGCAAGTTTATCACTTCGGATTTCTTCAAGGCCGAGATCTGGCGACTAACCGTTTCCAATGTCAGTCCAAGATAGTCTGCCATCGCCTCGCGCGTCAGGGGCAGATCGAAGCTCATCCCGTCCTTCGGCAAACGCTTGTGAAGCGCCGCATCCCGGCGGGCAATGATCAAAAGCAAGCTCGCAATCTTTTCGCGCGCAGTTTTCCGACCCAGAACCAGCATCCACTCGCGCGCGCTGTCCAGCTCGTCCAGCGTCATCTGCAACAGCCGCCCACCAATCGACGGCGTCGACCCCATCAGCGATTCAAACGGCTTTTTGCGAAAGCAGCACAAGGTCAGATCAGTCACGGCAACCACATCAAACGGGGCATGCTCACGACCGGGGCGGCCAATAAAATCAGACGGTAGCAAAAGGCCCACCATCTGAGTGCGGCCATCCTCCATCGTCTGGCTCAATGTTGCGATTCCCGTCACTACACTGGCCACGAATTCCATAGGGTCGCCAGCCCAGATCACGGGCTGCCCCGCTTCATAGGTTCGGTAATATTTAATGTCGTCCAGATGATCCAACTCCTCTGGTTCGCAGCGCGAACACACGGCACGGTGGCGGATCGGGCAGGTTCCGCAATCTCTGGGGTTGAAACTGGTGTCGTTCATGGCTTCCTGAACAAGAGAAGTATCTTGCTTTGATCCTGATCAATGTCAGTGGCGCGTTTGGTGTTACAGCGTATTCGAATGCAGACACTTACGCAACTCAAACGCCTTGGTCTTTTTGACGCGCGGGTACCCCGCTACACCAGCTATCCGACTGCGCCGCATTTCAAGGCAGGCTTCGAGGCCGACACGCTTACCAACTGGATCCGCGCGATTCCAGCAGGTGATAAGATTTCGCTTTATGTGCATATCCCGTTTTGCCGACGCCTGTGCTGGTTCTGCGCCTGCCGCACCCAAGGCACTTCGACCGCCGAGCCGGTGGCCGCTTATGTCGACACCCTGAAAGCTGAGCTGGCCACGATCAAATCGCTTCTGGCCCCGGGGATCGAGATCGAGCATCTGCATTGGGGCGGCGGGACGCCAACGCTGTTGCAGCCCGAGATGATCGCCGATCTGACCATGGCCATTCTGAACACGATGCCGCTTGCCGACGGGGCGCAGTTCTCGGTCGAGATTGACCCGTCGGAAGTCGACGACACCCGTCTGGACGCGCTGGCCGCAGCAGGAATGAACCGCGCATCGATCGGGGTTCAGGATTTCGACCCTATGATCCAAGAGGTCATCGGACGCCCGCAGAGCTATGAAATCACAAAGGACGCTGTGGACGGGATACGCGCGCGCGGGATCGACAGTTTGAATATGGATATCCTCTATGGCCTGCCGCATCAGAACACAGCCCGGATCACAGATTCAGTTGAGAAGCTGATCAGCCTTGGCCCGGACCGAGTCGCCTTGTTCGGTTACGCCCATGTTCCGTGGATGGCCCGCCGTCAGACCCTAATCCCGACCGAGGCCCTGCCCTCGGCTGAAGAGCGGTTAGAGCTGTTCAACACCGCCCGCGACCTGTTTGTCGCCAATGGCTATGACGAGATCGGCATCGACCATTTTGCCCTGCCAAGTGACGGTCTGGCGCAGGCCCATAAGGCGGGCACGATGAAACGGAACTTCCAAGGCTACACCGAAGATGCGTCTCAGGTGCTGATGGGTATCGGCGCAAGTTCTATTGCGCGCTATCCGCAAGGCTATGCGCAAAACCAGCCGGCCACCGCCAAATACCAAGCCGCTGCACGGGACGGGATTCTGGCCGCAGCCAAGGGACATAGTTTCACAGGCGAAGACATCGCACGTGGCCGCATTATTGAAGAGCTTCTGTGCTATTTCCGGGCTGATTTGGCGGCGCTGGCCAAGGAGCAGTCCCTGCCGGTAGAGACCCTTCTTGAGTGGGTCAGTGGGCTTGAGACCGCGATGCCCGGAACCACGGACCTGATCGATAACGTCCTGACCATTCGTGACGCATCCCGGCCACTTGCCCGTATCATCGCCCGCCACTTTGACGCATATGATATGAATGAAAGCGGGCATAGTCAGGCGGTGTAGTTCCCGCCTGATCCATCGAGGAAACGCAAAGTCGCTAGGGTGATTTTTTGCGGTATCCTGCCTCGGTGGCGATGCGGTCCAGCACATCCGTCCAGGTCAGGCCGTGTTCAAATTTCCCATCGCGCAGAAAGCTTTCAACCTGCGCGATGACCAACGGGTTCACCATCATAAACGTGTGCGTCACGGGTAGGGTGATGTGGTCCTCCATACCGTCGATCCGCGTGCTTTCGACCGAAACCTTGCCGTCATCCTCACCCTCGATCACAGCAGAATAGATCGGATTCAGCGACCGGTTACCCGCAATCACGCCCAGCTCGAACCGAGGGCGGCCGGTCTGATTGGGAACCGAGTTCTCTCCGGTGCCCAGCTGCAATCCAGCAGGACCATTGATCCATTCGAACGGTTCCAACTCGGCAAATTGATCGACCAGTTCGGACCCCTTGTTGGGCGGGGCCAGCATCACCACGCGCCCCAGATTGGCTGGGCGGTTTTTCTCAAGCCAAACACGCGCCAGAATGCCGCCCATCGAATGCGTAACGAAGTGCATTCGATCTTTCCCACATTGGGCCACGGCAGGCGGTATAGCGGCCTCGACCAAGACCGAGATCTCGGCCTTGGTCGAAGGATAGCCCAAATTAACAACCTTATAGCCCTCGGCCTCGAGCGCTTCTTCCATCACCCATAAGGATGATTCCGAGCGGGCCAACCCATGCAACAGCACAACGCAATCTGCGCGGGCTGGAAGCAGGCCACCTAGGGTGATCAGAAGGGCGAATATAGCGGTCAATCTCATGAGACCAGAATACCCGTATCAACATTAAGGTTCGAGCCGATCGGCCAGTTATCCACCCAATGGGCGCTGTTCAGCGCACTTCGGTGTGAAAGCCTGGGGCAAACCAGCGAATGATCAGCGCCCCTGCCCCGGCAATGGCCACAGCCAGAACGCCGATCCAACCGATCACAGGGATCATTGCCAGAACCGTAACCGACACCGCACCCACTGCCGCCGCGATCGCGCGTTCGGTCAGAGTCTCCGGCAATGGGCGGTTCATCGCGCTCAGAACGGCAACGCCCAGAATGTAGGTGCCGATCACATAGCCTGCGACGCCCAACAACAACGCCAGTACGATCGACGCCGGGACCAACAAGATCCCATAGCCGGTCAAGGCAAACAGGAACAGCGATCCCGCAAGGGCCGAGATCGACAAAAAGCCCATCCACACGGCGCGCATTGGTGTCTCCAACGTGCGTTCACGCAGGTTTATCAGGAATGCTGGGGCCAGCGCTGCGATCAACGTTGCCAGCGCCGCCAGGATCAAGATGCTGGTGAATTGGCCGCTCAACCAAGCCATCCAACCGCCCGAATTGGGTTCGGCGGTCGCGCCGCCTTCCGGGTCGACCGAGGGATCAAATGCTTCTGTGGCGTGGCGCACGATGCGGTCGGCGGGCACAACATGGGCGGGAACTTCAACGGCATCCTCTGAATTCACATAAAGATGCAATGTGCCCTCGATCTTGGCATTCTCTCCAAAACTAATGGTCTTGGTCGAAAAACTGGCGTCACCAGCGATCACGCCGGTCAGCAAAATATGCTCGGCGCCAATGAGCGCATCATCACCGATAGATGCTGTAATCTCGGCCCGCTGGGCGGCCAGGCGCAGATCTTTCCCAATCGGTGCCGTCACAAGAACAGTGTCGCCAAACAGCTGAACGTCTCCGTCTACAGGCCCCGAAATATTCACGTTCATCCCAGCCGCATAGACGTTGTTGCCCACGGGTCCTGAAATCGAGACTGAGCGACCACCCGCATGGGCCGTCCCATTCACAGGCGCCGAGATCACCACGGTATTACCAGCCACGAAAGCGTCGTCCACGGCGTCACCCGACAGCGTGACATTGTCACCAGCGATATACGCGTCTTCGCCGAAACGATACACTTCGTCCGCGAGGCTGGGGGTTGCGATCAAAGTGGCGCACAGAAGAAGGAATGAACGAAGCATGGCTGTCCCTTGCCGATAGAGATGATGTTATCAACCTTAACATAGGAGGTGTTATCGGATTTGTAAGTGAGGATCGCAAGAAATCCAACGGAAATCCGGACGGCAACCCATGCGTCATCCCGCAAGCAAAGGAGCCGCCCCTCAAATGCAACAAAGGCGCCCCGAGGGACGCCTTTGTTTATTGTCGTATGGTTGGATGGCTCTCGGCAGATTGGCCTGACGGCCAATCGCCTGTCGCATCAGAATTCGCATAGCGAATTCTGATTACATCATGCCACCCATGCCACCCATGCCGCCCATGTCGGGCATGCCGCCAGCTGCAGCGCCGTCTTTTGCCGGCTTGTCAGCGACCATGGCTTCCGTGGTGATCAGAAGGCCAGCAATCGATGCTGCATCTTCCAATGCGGTACGTGCCACTTTGGCCGGGTCGATCACACCGAACGAGAACATGTCGCCATATTCTTCGGTCTGTGCGTTAAAGCCGAACGAAGTGTCGTCGCTTTCGCGCACTTTGCCAGCAACAACAGCGCCATCAACACCAGCGTTTTCAGCGATCTGACGCAGAGGCGCTTCGATGGCTTTCTGAACGATGACAATACCAGCGTTCTGGTCAGAGTTTGCGCCTTCCAGATCAGCCAGTGCTTTACCAGCCTGAACCAGAGCAACACCACCACCAACGATGACGCCTTCCTGAACAGCAGCACGCGTTGCGTTCAGAGCATCGTCGACACGGTCTTTGCGCTCTTTCACTTCAACTTCGGTCATGCCGCCGACGCGGATAACAGCAACACCGCCGGCCAGTTTGGCAACGCGCTCTTGCAGTTTCTCGCGGTCGTAGTCCGAGGTGGTTTCTTCAGCTTGGGTGCGGATCTGAGCAACACGTGCTTCGATCTCGGCTTTCTCGCCAGCACCGTCAACGATGGTTGTTTCGTCTTTGGTGATTTCGATTTTCTTGGCGGTGCCCAGCATGTCCATTGTGACGGACTCAAGCTTCATGCCCAGATCTTCCGAGATCACTTGACCACCGGTCAGGATCGCGATGTCTTGCAGCATGGCTTTACGACGATCGCCGAAGCCCGGAGCCTTAACAGCAGCAATTTTCAGGCCGCCGCGCAGTTTGTTGACAACCAAAGTTGCCAGCGCTTCGCCTTCAACGTCTTCTGCGATGATCAGCAGCGGTTTCTGCGACTGGATCACCTGCTCGAGCAGCGGAACCATCGACTGCAGCGACGAAAGCTTTTTCTCGTGCAGCAGAACCATGCAGTCTTCCAGATCTGCAATCATCTTGTCAGGGTTGGTCACGAAGTAGGGCGACAGGTAGCCGCGGTCAAACTGCATGCCTTCAACAACAGTGGTCTCGGTTTCCAGACCCTTGTTCTCTTCAACGGTGATGACGCCTTCGTTGCCGACTTTTTGCATCGCGTCTGCGATCTGCTGGCCGATTTCAGTTTCGCCATTGGCCGAGATGGTGCCAACCTGCGCAACTTCGTCGCTGTCTTTCACGTCACGGGCAGACGCTTTGATGCCTTCAACAACCTTGGCAGTTGCCAGGTCGATGCCGCGCTTCAGGTCCATCGGGTTCAGGCCAGCTGCAACCTGCTTCAGACCTTCGCGAACAATCGCTTGGGCCAGAACGGTGGCAGTGGTTGTGCCGTCGCCAGCTTCGTCATTGGTGCGCGAAGCCACTTCTTTGACCATCTGCGCGCCCATGTTTTCGAACTTGTCTTCCAGCTCGATCTCTTTGGCAACCGACACACCATCTTTGGTGATGCGGGGTGCGCCGAACGACTTGTCCAGAACCACGTTACGGCCTTTCGGGCCCAGGGTCACTTTGACAGCGTCAGCAAGGATATTGACGCCACGCAGCATTGCATTGCGGGCATCGGTGTCGAACTTTACGTCCTTAGCAGCCATTTAGCTTACTCCAGTAAATTCGTGTAATTCAGATAATTCAGTCAGCAGACGATCAGGACAGGATGCCCATAATGTCAGCTTCTTTCATGATCAGCAGCTCTTCACCGTCGACGGTGATTTCGGTGCCCGACCATTTGCCGAACAGGATCTTGTCGCCTTCTTTGACGTCCATTGCGATACGATCGCCATCGTCGTCCTTGGCGCCAGCGCCCACGGCCACAACCAGACCTTCGGCGGGTTTTTCTTTAGCGCTTTCCGGAATGATCAGACCGCCAGCGGTTTTTTCGTCGCTCTCTACGCGGCGAACAAGCACGCGGTCATGCAGCGGGGTAAAAGCCATATTCTAAGCTCCCTAAGCTCAGTTAACGTTCCATTAGCACTCACCTGTTGCGAGTGCTAATGGCGCATAGTTAGGAGTCACCTGTAAGGGAGTCAACAACGACCCGTGTTTTTTCGACGCCGCGACGCAGCAAGCATCTTAATCTTCCAATAAATGCTCGTATCGCTGATCCGTCAGCGTCTTCATGAATGCAACAAGCGCATCAATCCGTCGATCATCCAATGCGGGGCCTTCAGTCAACTCTGTAACCGACAGATTTTGCGGAATCTCGGGCATGGCCCATGGCTGCCCGGTTTCCGGGTTGATCTGACGCTTGGGGTTGGTGGTGTTGTATTTGTTATAGAACAACACCACCGTGCGCAGGTCTTTGAACACGCCATTATGCATATAGGGGCCAGTCACAGCAACGTTGCGCAGCGTCGGCACCTTGAAGCGCCCGGCCGCTTCGGCTGCATTCACGGCTGGGTTCGCTTTCAACCCCACATCTGGCCCTTCGACCCCATTTACACCGCGCACCTCTGCGTTCACCGGCGTTCCGATGTTGTGGTATTCATAGTTCGTAAAAGTCTCGTCCGCTGCGATCGGGGACGTGCGCAGTTGGTGGCACAGATTGCAGCTTGTAAACTGCTGCGAGGTGAACAACACGCGCCCTAACTCTTCTTCAGAGGTCAACTCGACCTGGCCCCGCAAGTAGCGATCATATTTGCTGTCAAACGGCGCAAAAAGCGGCGTGGTTTCAAAGGAAGCGATGGCCTGTGTCATCGCGTCATACACGCGCTCATCAGACGCCCAGACATCATCGCCGAACAACGCCTTGAACGCCGCGATATATACATCATCTTCTTTCAGGCGCTCAACGACGGATGCCTTGTCGGGCATGCCCATCTCGATCGGGTTCAAGGGTGGCCCGCCCGCTTGACCGGCCAGCCCGGCCGCGCGCCCATCCCAAAACATACCGCCGCGCCAAGCGGCTGTATCAAGCTGTTCGAAGTCCGGAGTGAACATAGCATAGCCTGCGGTCGGCGCGCTGCGGTCCCCAAGGCTTTCACCATCATCCCCCAGCGACACTGCGCGGCCTGCATCCGTCTCTCGCGGATCTACAAACGCGAATTCCGGATCATGGCATGTCGCGCAGGACTGCGTGCGGCTCTTTGACAGGTTCACGTCAAAAAACAGCGCCTCGCCCAGCTTTTCCATGGTGTCAAAAGCTGCTGCAGGCGAGGCGAAGGCAGTCAGTATGGCGGCAGTCAGAAGCAAGCGCATGCGAAAATTCCTTAGGTTGGCCCCGCCGTTCTAGCGCAGAAGACTGAGAGCGCAACTTGATCCCGATCAAAACAATCAGATTAATTGCACAACATAATACACACTTTGCGCGACGGTTTTATGTCTGATCGCGCCCGGTCTGCGTCAGGCCATAGACCCCGTGCGAGACCCGCTCGAACCAGCCATAGTGGTTTATCGCCATCATGTTTGTTGCCTTCGCGACCCCTGTGGCTTTGGCAACGTCAGCGCCGCGACTGGGTCCGCTTGCATCCAGATAGGCGCGCAGTTTTTCCGCATCCTGTCGATATGCAGTCACCAACTTACCATTCGTACCGCCAATGTTCGGGTCCCCTTCACGTCGCGCAAATTCGGACAACAACCGCCCTTTTCTAACCTTGGATTTACGCGGCTGGAACGGTCCGGGATCGGCATGTACTTGCACAAACCCATCATTCAGACGAACCGAGACCACGCCCAACCCCAGCCGCTTGCACAATCCGACATTGCCCTTGAAAGACCGCCAGCCTGCCTTTCCGGCCCATCGCGGCACCGCAACATAGACCAGATCACTGATGGCCTGCCGGGCGACAGCCTGTTGCAGCAGTGTCAGTGAAAACCCCGCCTTCAATTCAACTATCACCGGGACATCATCACCCGCCCGCAGCGCAACCACATCGGCCGCCCCAATCTCGGCTTTGACCTCATAGCCAAGACCTTCGAGCCACGATTTGATCGGGGCGTACAGCTCTGTTTCGGCAGGTTTCGTCATGCCCTCTTTCTATCCGCCACCCCGCTGCACGCCAAGCGGTTTACATCTGACGCATTTGCTGGCATCGTCGCCCCAGAAAGAGGAGTGCCCTGACAGTGATCAAGTAAGCCATCTGCATCAGATACCCCAATTGGGGAACGTTTACTTACACATGACAGGAGATCCCTCATGCGAGAGATCATTTATGACGTGGCCGTCAGCTTGGACGGCTTTATCGCAGCACCGGGCGGTGACGCCTCGGCTTTCCCGCAAACCGGCCCACACGCAGATGCCTATTTTGAACGGTTGGGCAGCTATGGCACCGTGATCATGGGGCGCAGCACCTATGAGTTCGGATACGCGTTCGGGTTGGAACCCGGCGCACGTGCCTATCCGCATATGGACCACCACATCTTCTCGACATCACTGAAGGTGCCAGAGGATGCTGATGTCGCGGTGATACGCGATGACTGGCTCGCGCAGTTGACTGCGCTGAAAAAGACCGGCGGCGCACCGATTTATCTGTGTGGCGGCGGGATGTTCGCCGGGTGGGTGGCCCAAAACGGGCTGGTTGATCGGCTGATCCTGAAACGCGCGCCCATCGTGCTGGGACAAGGCATTCGCCTGTTCGAGGGACTGACCGACCCGACGTCATGGGCAGCCGGTGCGGTGACCCCATACGACAACGGTGTCACCTTGCTGGAATACGCGCGCGCATAACAGGTATGCCCGCCCATCTTGCTGCGTTGCAGCAGGTGACAAGGGCGGGCATGCCCCCTATAAGGCGGCAAACTTGTCGCACAAAATAATGGATGACGCATATGACAACCCTCGTTTTTGGTCACAAATCACCTGACACGGACTCGACCGGTTCGCCGCTGATCTGGGCTTGGTATCTGAATGAAGTGAAGGGCGTTGAGGCAAAGCCAGTGCTGCTTGGCCAGCCCAACACCGAAGCCGCCTTCATGCTGAAGCGCTGGGGGTTCGATATGCTGGACATCATCGAAGACGTGGCTGACGACCAGCCCTGCGTCATCGTCGACACCAACAACCCGGCCGAGTTGCCCGCCAACATCAATGGCGCAGACGTTCAGGCCATCATCGACCACCACAAACTGGTCGGTGGTCTGGAAACCAAAGGCCCGATCGACATCACCATCCGTCCGCTGGCCTGCACCGCAACCATCATGTACGACCTGATGGGTGACGACGTCGCAAAAATGCCGGAGAATATCAAAGGCGCTGCCCTGACCTGCATCCTGTCGGACACGCTGGAATTCCGCTCGCCCACCACCACCGACCGCGACCGCGAAGTGGTGGCCGCTCTGGCCGCCGATCTAGGTGTGAATGTGTCCGAATACGCCGCCGAGATGTTCGCCGCCAAATCGGACGTGTCCGAGTTCTCGGACGCCGAACTGATCCGCATGGATTCGAAAGAATACGAAGTGTCGGGCACCAAGTTCCGCGTGTCGGTTCTGGAAACCACCGCGCCGGAAATCCCGCTGGGCCGTAAAGAAAGCCTGATGGAAACCTTCAAAACCGTCGCAGCCGAAGATGGCGTAGACGAGGTTTTGCTGTTCGTCGTGGACATCCTGAAGGAAGAAGCCACCCTGCTGATCCCGAACGACGTGGTAAAGGACGTGGCCGAAAAGAGCTTCGGTGCAACTGTCGAGGGCGACGCCGTGGTCCTGCCCGGCATCATGAGCCGCAAAAAGCAGATCATTCCGAACCTGGCTGTGTAAGCCGACTATGGCGCCATAGATCTGAAAGCCCGCGCAAACGCGCGGGCTTTTTTATGCGCCAGTACAAGCGCATGTTACATCGCACAAAATGCGGCCTGCGTTCTAGAGTTCACACAAAAAGACTAACAACCGCATAGCTGGCCAACCCATACAAAGAAACGAGACTAAGGCTCATTGCGAAGCCTCGTGCATTGTCGTTGCCAACCAAATAGAAATACGTGTGGGCCAATCTGCCCACCGCAAATCCCAAGATCCACACTTGGGCAGCAATAGTCACCGGCGAAATAAGACCAACTAGGATAGCCAGAAACACAAAATGAACTGTGTTCTCGGTCGCATTCCTATGCGCGTTATGGCGCCGCTGAAGCTCTTCCAGAGCTTCATCTGAAACGTCGTCTTTCGAGTTCGCACTCGCCGCCCATTCCTCGGGTGTCGCATGCATATCATACCGCAGGCGTGTAAGCTCGGTGCTGGTCATTAGCCATGTATGGTTTATCAACAGCAACACCGCCGCAAGAACCATCGCCACTGTTACCGCACGAGACGGCAATGCAACTACAAACCCATCAACTCCGGAAAATATTATATTTATCAGAAGACTAGCGATAATTAGAGCAACTGGATAAACAAGGATAATCTTGGTGTACTTCTTCTTTCTTTGCTGATCTTGGGACATCTGAAACTCGGTTTGTGAAGAATGATAAGTTTCTGAGATAGTAAGCAGCGTGTCCGCGTACAAGGAGTGGGGTGCATGAACGCAAGCCAATCTGAACGAGTATTCCGCAGATCACGACGCTTTGTTCATCAACATACGCGCTGTGCATTTAACGTGATCACAGCGCTGCAAGAAAACCTAGATCAGCTTTTTGAAAGCCCGTAACGCCAATGCGCAGC
>NZ_ML660021.1 GCF_007004645.1 Aliiroseovarius halocynthiae
TGCTGCGGAAGCTGAAGAAAGCCAATCGCAAGCTAAGCCGTGACGAACTCATTCAGCTTGTCGAAAACAACGATAAGAAGCGCTTCACTCAGTCCGAGGACGGCTTGTGGATCAGGGCAGCTCAAGGTCACTCAGTCAATGTGGACTTGGGCCTAGAACCGCGACGTCCACCTGACGAGCTATACCACGGCACAGCCAGCGCAAATCTGGATGCAATATTCTCAGACGGACTAAACCCTGGGCGTCGTCATCAAGTTCACCTCTCTTTGGATCCTGACACGGCTAAACGCGTCGGCCAAAGACACGGAAAACCTGTTGTTCTAATAGTCGAGGCGCAACGAATGTTTGAGGACGGGTTTCTGTTCTACTGCGCCGACAACGGCGTTTGGCTCACTGACAAAGTGCCAGCAGTCTACTTGGGATTCGGGAAAACTGCATAGAAACCAGAGCAGCTTGCAAATGGGCAGCTATGAACACTGTTTTTGTCTGAATTCTATCGAGAGTGCCTAAATCTGCGGTGCTCACAAAATTCGCGATGTGCAAAATCCACTGATCTGCGCTAAAAAGCGACAGACTCCTGTCGAAAGAGACAAACTTCGTGTCATCTTTCATTAAGATGAAAGTGGTGAGCCGTGAAGGATTCGAACCTTCGACCCACTGATTAAAAGTCTCTGGGCTCACTGTTTTCTTGGAATTTCACCGGGTTGCTTCAAGTATCACATAACCTTGTTATAAATGGATAAAGTGCATATCTTACTTGCATGGGTTTGCATGGGGTTTCAGTTTCCGTGGTAGCCTGGTGGTAGCCAAGATAGGGGAATGCCATGACTGACAAGGTGAAGCTAACCAAGCGGTCGGTGGACGCGCTCAAGCCCAGCGAAAAGCGCTTCGTGGCGTGGGATGCCGAGATTTCCGGCTTTGGTGTCCGTGTGGCTCCCTCTGGGCGGAAAACCTACGTTCTGAAATATCGTGTTGGCGGGGGCCGATCGGGCCGGGTGCGCTGGGCGGTGATCGGCGCTCATGGAACGCTAACACCGGATCAGGCACGGGAAACCGCGCGGCGCTGGGCATCAGACGTAGCAGCCGGGGGCGATCCGGCGGGTGCAAAGGCAGAATGGCGCAGCGCGCCCACCGTGAGCGATTTGCTTGACCTGTATCTGACTGACCATGTGGGAAAGAAGAACAAGGGCAGCACCGCCAAGAATGCTGCCTTGCTGGTGGACAATGTTATCCGCCCAGCGCTGGGGCGGTTTAAGGTCGCTGACGTGACTGTTGGTGATGTGGCACGGTTTCACAACGCGAACGCAAAGACACCGTATCAGGCCAATCGGGCGCTTGCCGCCTTATCCAAAGCCTTTGGGCTTGCTGAGGTCTGGGGAATGCGTCCGGATGGGTCGAACCCGTGTAAAAAGGTTGAACGCTTCAAGGAACAGTCACGCGAACGCTTTTTGTCTGGTGCTGAGTTTCAGCGGCTGGGTGAAGTCCTGGCACAGGCTGAGCGGGAACCGCTGCGCATTGCCGTTGCCGATGGCAAGGAACGCCTAACAAAGGTGAACCCTCAGGCAATCCGGGCTATCCGCCTGTTGATTTTCACGGGGGCACGAGTGGGTGAAATCCTTGGTCTTCGGTGGGAACACATCGACTCGGGCAATGGCCGCGCCAACCTGCCGGATTCCAAGACCGGCAAGAAGGCAATCCAACTTCCAGCCCCAGCGCTTGAGGTGTTGGCGGCGGCTGACCGCCCAGAAGATGGCAAAGGCTACGTAATCCGGGGTGGGGATGGATCTGACCCAGAGGTGCCGCTTGTGAACATCAAGGGGCCGTGGGGTGCAATCCGTCAGACTGCAGGGCTAGATGATGTGCGCCCGCATGATCTTCGTCACGCTTTTGCATCGATCGCGGTAGCAGGTGGTTTGTCCTTGCCCATGATTGGGGCGCTGCTGGGCCACCGCGAGACCCGCACAACGCAACGCTACGCGCATTTGTCGGATGATCCACAACGCGCGGCTGCTGACTTGATTGCTGGCCGGATTTCCGACGCGATGCGCGGGCCGGAAAGCGGCGCTGAGGTGGTTCCACTGCGAAAAGGTCGTTAGACGTGTTCTTGTGTGTGAGAACATCAAGAGGGCAGCATGAGAAAGCCAAATCCAAGGGAGCAAAAAGTGCTCCGAGGGTTTGCCGGAACCCCTGAGCCATGGGGGCTCTTTGTCGGTGCGGGCAAGGTTACTTTGGATAGCTTGCTTGCTGAAGGCTGGGTCAGGCCCAACACTGATCCGAATTATCCGGCTGATTACTATGAAATCACGCCAGAGGGCGAACAGGCAGCTTACCTTTAAGGTTGGATTCGCGATACAAAAGCCCACCATATCTTGTGCTTGGCGGGTGTCGCATCTGGCTTTTTGATACTCCTGTATACACCCAAAATTCCTGTAACTTTGTAACTTTGTTACGAATGCCCGTAACCGCCAGAAATTACTTGATAAATCAGGTAACAAAAACGGACGCTACAAGTAACAGCTTTTTGGTTTTGTTACGTTTTCCGATGCCTTTGTGTTTATCACGGCAACTGGGTGCAATCTGGCGTGGTTTAGGCTCTTTGTCGGTGCGCCACAAAAAACCACTAAAATCGCCCGTTGACGGCGGTATCGTCCAGAGTTGGCGGCACAAGATGTTGTGTTTCGTTGATTTTCGCCCAGCGCTGGGCGTATGTTACATCTGGGCGGCTAGGTTTAGCGGCTGAACAGTCGGATATCGCACCCGGCCCGCCGCCCGTTTTGCAATGTGCGAGCGCCTGGCGAGGGCAGCAAGATGCTGAAGTCTATAGACCGTGACCAATCGTTCCTATTAGGCGCAAATGCGCTATATTTGAATCGCTTCAATTTCTTGATCCAGTACGGTGCCACGCCTCCGGGTTGTCGCGGGCACCTGCGAGGCCTAGACTCAGATGATTTCCATAGTTTTGATAAATTGCGCTCATTCATTTGTTGGCCGGGTCTTATCGATGATCGGATAGAAGACCCATTTGAGCCATTCGCCAAATTCCCGCAGCACAATGAAGAACTCAAAGCCTTGATCAAGTCGGATGCAGACGTGGCGCGGGTGGCGCTTAAAGATCTGGCGTTCGATCGAAGTGAGTTGGAGCGCATAGAGCAAGCCAATAAAGATGGCATGGATCGTCTTGACTGGATGCGACCAATTTGCCGTTGGTCTCCATGTGAGGTAATTTGGACTGCTCGTCATATCGTGGTCGATTACCTCTCTGAGGGAGCAGGTGCTGACGCGGTTGATATCACCAACCTCAATGGCATATCCGAAGCGCCTGCCAAAGTGGATTGGATGCTGGCGGCAGAGTCTCTTAGCGAATGGAAACGGACACCTGCCAGAAATGGCCCAGCTATCAAGGAAGCTGTTCGCCGTGTCGTGGATGGCGATGAGGCAAACGCCCATGCCTCTGCGTTACGTCTTGTGCGAGAGTTGGGCTGGGGGCCTAGAGGATCTGCAAAAAAGGGGCAGATAGTTGCGGCATCCGAAAATGCGGCGAAAGATGCAATATACTTGCCTGCGAGCAAGATATTGAAATCTTTGGAAGACAACGGACTTTTTCAAAAGTAACCACATTTTTACTTACTAGTTTCCAAACCTTCCCAAATGACGCCCAGCGCTGGGCAAGCGCAGATTGCACTCACATTGAAACGAAATGGAGTGCAAGAATATGCAAGAAAATGATGCTGATAAGCTGCTGACGCGGGCCGAGGTCGAAGCTCGCTTTGGTTTGTCGCGGCGCTTTCTTGAGGTTGCTGCGGTTAAAGGGGACGGCCCAACAATGGTCCGCTTGGGGCGTGCTGTCCGCTATCGAGTGCAAGATGTGCGGGAATGGATCGAGGCGCGTCGTGTGGCCTCCACCTCTCAGGAGGTCGGCCAATGAAGCGCGAAGTTGAAGGCTGGGACGGGGTTCCGCTGCGCAAGCACGTCGAAAACGCCCAACAAACTGCGACTGATGCACAACAGGTGGCCAGTGATGCGCGAGACCTAGCGGAGGTATGCTGCGATGAGCAAGCCACCCTTTCGGCCCGGTTGGGAGAGATCGAGCGTCGCCTTGCCGCCTTTGAAGGGGGGAGCGAGGCATGAATGCGAACCGTAAACCTGCAGAGATTCTGAAGGCTCCAAACGGTTGCCTGACGTTTTCGCGGGCTGACCAAGCCCAGCACGCCCGTCTCGACCTGTCACGACATGACCTCGCCACTCTGGAAAAGGTGGGTTTTGCCGTTGATGCTTTGAACCGCTGGCATGCGTTCGTGCAATCTGTCGAGCAAGTTGAAAGCCTTATCAGCAGATATGAGCAAGCCACCCTTCCGGTTCTCGGGGGTGCGCAAGATGACTGAGGCAAGAAATGTGGTGCAGGCGCTGGGCGGCGAGTGGAAAGGCAACACCGGACTCGCACCCTGCCCGATATGCCAGTCAGAAGGGCGGCGGGATCAGCGTGGCTTGAGCGTGAAGGATTCGGGCGGGCGGACGCTGTTGACGTGTCATAAGTCAGGTTGCCCAGCGCCTGATATCTTCACGGAATTGCGCGGGCGCGGGATTGTGCAGGGCAATGGGCATAGCATCCAGCGTTCACCCGCTGATATCCAACGCGAAAAAGCGGAGCGCCGCAAAAAGCGAGAAAGGACGTGGGCCTATTGCTATGACTTGTTCTCACATGCAGTGCCCATAACGGGAACCCTGGCTGAGGTGTACCTAGAAGGGCGCGGAATTAAAGCGCAATGGCACAAGATGCGCCATACACTGCGCTATCACCCAGCACTGCCGCATACTGGAACAAAGCAAAAGCTGCCCGCCATGATCGCGCGTCTGCGCGGGCCAGATGGCCGCGCTACTGGTCTGCACCGCACGTATCTGAAGCCCGATGGATCGGGCAAAGCTGATCTGCCGGGCGGCGCTAAGCTTATGCTTGGAAGCTGCGGGGGTAGTGCAGTGCGCTTCGGGCCAGATCGCCCGGTGATCGCGCTTGCTGAGGGAATAGAGACCGCTCTGAGCATTGGTGTTGCGTCGCGGCTGACTGTTTGGGCCACATTAAGCACAAGCGGGATGAAAGGTTTGATCCTGCCCCCACCACCAGTTGCTGAGGTTGTGGTTATCGCGGCTGACCATGACTCGGCGGGGTTACTGGCGGCTGAAGAAACGGCCTTGAGGTTGGAAGCCGAGGGCCGTGCGGTCTCAATCATCACACCCCAAGCAGAAGGTATGGACTTCAATGATGTGCTCCGAGGTGGTGCACATGGGTAAGGAAGAAATCAAAAACGCGATCGATGGCGCAGTAGAGGACGCCAAGTCGAAGGCCAATTCGGGCGCTGGGCGGAACGGAAAGGCCCAGCGCAAAAAGACCAAACGGCCCTTTCCGTTCAAGGTGGACGAAAATGGCGTTTGGCGACGGGTTGAACGTGAAACCGATGATGGCAGCAAGCGCACAACTTGGCAGCGCTGGGGCAGTGAATTGCGCGTCATGGCACTCACCCGGAATGATGAGGGCGAAGACTGGGGGCGGCTACTTGAAGTCGTGGACCGTGACGGGGTACGCCACCTCTGGGCAATGCCAGCGGCGCTTCTGGCTGGATCTGGTGATCCCCTGAGAGGGGAATTGTTTCGCTTGGGTTTTGAGCTTGAGCCGCGCAGGGATGCCAAGGCATGGCTGTTGGAATATCTGATATCAGCAGACCCTGAAAAGCGCGCACGGTGTGTTTCCCGCGTTGGATGGCACGGCGAAACATTTGTGCTGCCAGATGGTCCTATAGGCGCAGCCGAGGGCGGTGAAGAGGTCATTCTGCAATCGGCAGAAAAGCCTGATCATGCCTTTAATGTCGCGGGCACCCTCGAAGAATGGAAAACACAGGTCGCAGCCCCGGCGCTGGGCAATTCGCGCTTGGTGCTGGCCATATCTGCGGCATTCGCCGCGCCGTTGTTGGCGCTACTGGGCGATGAGGGCGGCGGGTTTCATTTTCGGGGTGCATCATCCTCCGGCAAGTCAACGGCTCTGACGGTTGCTGGATCGGTCTGGGGCGGTGGCGGGACGCGCGGATTTGTCCGACAATGGCGGGCCACGGATAACGCGCTGGAAAGCGTAGCTGCGCTGTCATGTGACGCCCTTCTGTGCCTCGATGAGCTGTCACAGGTTGATGCCAAAGCCGCAGGGTCTGCTGCCTACATGCTTGCCAATGGCAAAGGTAAGGCCCGCGCTGGGCGCGAGGGTCAAGCTCGCAAAGTGCTGGAATGGCGTGTCCTGTTTCTGTCCAATGGCGAAATCGCCCTTGAGGACAAGATCAAAGAAGGTGGCGGGCGCATTGCGGCTGGAATGGAGGTAAGGGTTGTCGATCTACGGGCAGATGCAGGCGCAGGTATGGGGATCTTCGAAGACACCCATGAGGCCGCTGACCCAGCCAGTTTCGCCCAGCGCCTAAAGAAGGGTGCAAATAGCTTCTACGGGACGCCGGGGCGCGCTTTTTTGGCTGGGTTGGTCAATGACTTGGCGGGACACCGTGAAGGGCTGGCAGCGCTTCGTAAGTCCTTCATGGATACCTCTTTGCCACAGGGATCTGATGGGCAAGTGCGCCGCGTGGCGGATCGCTTCGCTCTGGTGGCTGCGGCGGGTGAGTTGGCAACAAATATCGGTTTGACGGGGTGGCCCGCTGGTGCTGCGCTCAGCGCCACCCAGCGCTGCTTTCAAGACTGGTTGTCCGAGCGTGGCGGGGTTGGGTCTAGCGAGGTGGCAGAAGCCAAGCGACGCATAGCTGAGGTGCTGCAGCTACATGGTGCCAGTCGGTTCCAGAAATGGGCGAAAAGCAGCTCTGATCGGATGGTGATCACCAATCGAATGGGGTTCGTGAAAATCGAAGGCGATCCAGATATTGAGGAAACAGAAAGCACCTACTTTTTCATGGTGCAGCCCCTCAAACAGGAATTGGCGGGCCTCGATTTTCGGACAGTGGTTTCGGAGCTAGTCGCCTCTGGCGTTATTGTCGATCAGGATGGCAAGCCAAACAAGGTGTTCCATGTGTCCAGTGGTGGTGGAAAGCACCGCCTATATCAGATCGATCGCGACAAGCTGAACGCAGAACTTGGAACGGACGATGCCTCGTAAGCCTGACTGGGACGCGCTGGGCAAGCTTTTCGCTCCGTCCCTTGATAGCCAGCCCGGCGCCTCAGAGGGTGACACTGTGAGGTATCTTGGTGAACCCATGCCGAAATGGCTTGCCCTAGATCTTATGCGAGAGCGGGCTGCTATCTATGAGTATGAGGCTGGCATGTCACGTGATGAGGCAGAGGCTAAAGCGCGGAAGGCGCTAGAAAAATAAAGCCCCGCAGGACTTGGTATCGTCTTAGCGGGGCTACCACTGGTGTGGTTTTGAGGCTCAACGCTGGGCGCGAGCTGACAAGGAACATATAGGGTAGAAAACCTATAACGTCAACTTAACGCAGCGCTATAGTGCGGAATATCAGGCGATCATGCAGTTCGATCCCACATGGTTGTGGGCCCGATCCTACTAAGGCAGGGCGTACAACCATTTCGCAGTAAGCGGTGCAAAACACCCTACTCACAAGGTCTTCCAGCTTCAAAATACCAAGCGTATATTGGCGGTACGCCAATTTGGAAGCGAATCTGGGCAGAATCGGCCCATTGCGGACGTTCGCACAGTTTTGGTCAGCTTCCCGAAAGCTGCCATTGCGATCACATGTGTCAAATACAACGTGAGGCGGGCTCTGTGGACAAACACTGATGGATCCTCCTAACAACTGGAGAGAAGTTGGGTTTTAGGTCATGAACTTTCCATTCAGTTCTCACTCACGCGTGGTAGACTGGAAGCCGACGTGGTTGACGGCAATATCTAATGTTATGATCGTTTGAGAGATATGAGCGAAACACCTGAAACATCTGAGAAATACGCTGAAGAAGTTGCGGACGGACGTAAGCTCGAAATCTCGATCCAAATGGACACACGGTCCGGTCGTTTTTTCGGGCGCCATGATGCAGTGGAGGATAATGAGCTTTCTCGAGACATCGCCGCGAATGTCTTCAAGTCCATCGGCTCCATTGGCCAAAACGAGGCACGGCTCGCCGAGGAGCTCCAAGCGAAATGCGACGCATACGATCACGAGGAAGCTGCCAGGCTTGCTTTATCGGACGAGGCGCATGTTGCCCTTATGTTTGCAGAAGGACGCAATCTATTCCACGCAGCTTTGAACGTCGACCACACCCGCGTTAGTGAAGAGCACCGAGAGGAGTTTCTGAAGTTCATCGTCGGTTTAGCATCCAAGGTTGGCATTTTTGCACCTGTATATCAGCAGACCAAAGAGTTGCTTGCATCGCTCGAAGATCACGACAACGACTTTAAGCATTCCCTAACCAACATGCTCGGGCTAGCTGAAGCAGAGCGTGGCGCACCAGAAGCTGCGCTTAGAATTTGGCAGAATTTGCTTTCGGAGCATGATGGTATCCGCCCGGGCGAGCGCGGCTGGATCTACCGTAACATGGGATTTGTCTACCTTCAGATCGATCATCCACGATCTCAAAAACGCGCAGTTGAATGCTTTCAGCAAGCGATAGATGCCTTTCTTGAAGCTGGCGATAAGAATGGCGCCATTGATACTTCAGAAAAGCTTGCCAAGCTTCTAGCGAAATCTAGCGCAGGCGAGGCTTTTGATCAGTTTGATCGAATGCTCGAGCTGTGCAGCAATCACGGGGCTCTAGACGAAGAAATTACAGCCACCGTTCATTATGCAAAAGCTAAACGATTGCTGGACGCCGGTCGGCACCACGAATGCCAATCCTCTGCGCTTGAAGCTGCGAGAATACGGCGCGGGCTGCATGGCGCAGAAGAGGGCTTGATTTCGAGTCTTCACCTTGCGGCTATCGCTGCAAACTTTTGCGGAGATGACGAAACGAAAGAAAAATGTGTCGATGAGGCGGCTGAACTGGAACGCATGACAGGCTCTCGACATTTCGCGTTTGGCAGACGGATAACGAGCTTGATGGAGAGTTTTGATAGATCAGAAGCCGACGCGCTGATTGGGGAAGCAAGAGAAAGCGGGGACACAGAACTGATAGCCGCCTCTGAGACCGCTGCGGTTCTTGGAGACTCCAAACTCAGCAATGTCGATAAACTTGCGCGTTTTGAAGCGCTTCATACTGAGTTGGAGAAGCTGAGAACAAAAACCGAGACACTCAAGCCAATAAGAATGGGTGTCGCCGTATGCTTCAAGGAATTGGACGATTTTGAGAATGCAGCGCGATGGTTTCGCAAAATATTAGATGACAATCCCTTAGATGTTCAAGCAGCAACATCACTTGTCGACGCTCTCTGGAAAGCCGATCAATGGGGTGACGCTGCAACCGAGTTAGCAGAGCAGATCGCTAGATTTGGGGAGCAACCAGGTTATGTGTTCGCTTATGGGCGTTCGCTGTTTGAAGCGGGTGATTTGAGCGGGGCGGTTCAGGCTCTGACCAAATCCATGAAACTTGCCTCGACAGAATCCGATATTCATCAAACAGCTACGGAGCTCCGTGAACGAGCGCTGCAACTCGGCGGCGTTATGCCGTCAAAGCCCATTGATTTGTCGCCACCCTCCCATGTCACTCTGGAACAGGTTGATGCCGCCTTGCGCGAGTTTGGCAATTTCGTTTCCTCTGCCAAACGTATGGAGTTTTGGCGACGAAAGAAAAAAGAAAAGGGTCACAACTGGGTTCAGAATCCTGAGCGCTTTGGTCAGACTTTGCTGCACACCTTCCTTAAAGCTCGCTTTCTCCACAGCGTGCAAATTTTCGAGGAGTTGAATGTTGGGGCAGGCAGACTGGATGTTCTAGCACAGTTCGCTGGTGGCTTGCGGGTGATAATTGAGCTCAAGATATGCGGTGGCGGATACTCCACGACATATGCGCAAAGTGGTGATCAGCAAATACAGCACTACATGGAGAACGAAGGCGTCCACATCGGGTTTCTGATGACGTTTGATGGTCGTATTCGAAAAAAAGGAGAGCTGCTAGTAGCAAACACCGGCTCTCACCACACGATTAGAGAAGTGCTGATCGATATGCGTTCAACGGTTAAATCGTGAACTGCTAGATCAATTGGTATCGGGGATCAGTAACTGTCCGTCATCAAGGTCTATGGGCCTTCGTGCTGCGTGATCTAGCGGGGCGATAGGCTCATCTATTTCATGAGCTAACGCAACGTGTAGTCGCGCCGGATGACCGCAATCCGCCCCGTTGAAAAACAACGTATTGCCACTAAAAGAACACCGCTCTGGTCTGAAGTGCTGCGATGTGTGAGGTCTCAGCACTCCCGGCCAAAGCTAAGTTGCACTGTTTGATGATTCGAACACTTGTCGCTCAGTCTTAGTAGGGCTGGACGGCAATGCTACTAAGAATACGGTGGCAATCATGCGCTATAGGCCCAGCGCTACTTTAATGCAGTCAAGAATTTTGGCAAACTCCACTTCGGAAATGCGGGGTGTCAAATACTTCCGCTTTCCGGTCTGGTCGCGATCGGTCCTGAATAAATCGAGGCGATCAAACCCAACGGTTGCAAGCATATCTGCCTTAACCCAGCAATTGGTTTCTGGGAAATGCGGCAATTCATATGGCAGTTCAATCTGACAGTGGTGTGGGGCAATCCGATCTGGTGGCGTCGTACTGAGAGGAACAACGGTTATCAACCCACTGCGATGGCGCAGCCGAGGCGATATTGCTATGACTGGTCGCCGCTTGACCATTTCAGGCGGTTTGAAGCCGCCCTTGCTATAGTCACACAACAAAACGGTGCGCTGATTTACGTCATACTTTATCGGCAAGTTAGGTGTCCGTCTGTTTGAGCGCTACACCCAGTCCGTTGGCAGTGTCACCGCTTTCGAGGAACTGAATTCCGTTTGCAACCAAAGCGCCGCGAATAGCCTCAATGGTGCCGTGTCTGCCGGAAAGCTTGCCTTGGGTGGAGTCCAAGCGCTGTACAGTCGGGTAACTGATTCCGCTTTCTGCCGCCAAATCATTTGCAGTCCAACCAAGCAATGAACGTGCCGCCCGTATCTGTTCACCTGTCATCCGCGGCCTCAATAGGTAATCTTGCTTTAATGATAGATTATCTATTGAAAGATAGCCCATCCTTTGTTATAGATATTCTATCAAAGAAGAAAGGGCAACCCGATGACACTGAACCGTTCCGAAATTATGAAAGCCGCTTGGAAGGCCACGCAGGAAAGAATGGACACCTTTGGATACGCGCGCCGCCAGCTGCGCAGCGTGTTTGCGTATTGCCTACGCCGCGCATGGGCAGAAGCAAAAGCCGCCGCAGCGCTATTGGCTCGATCTGCCGCAAGCCTTTGGGCTGAGTTGTTGGAATTGGAAAACCGGGACCGCCTTGGTTTTCGGGGTATCGAACGCTTGAGCCAGCTTCGCCGCGCCTATGAAGGTGCAAAGGCTCGAGAAGCTGAGGCCCAGGCTCAAGTTGACCACGATGAGAAGCGCGAGCTGATCCAATCAGCGGGTGGCCGCTTTGCCTCTGTGACGTTCATCAAGAAAGATGGCAGTACCTGCGTGATGCTTAATCAGCCTGCTAAGCTGAAATACCATGTCAAAGGCGATGAGGCTACGCCCAGCGCTCGCAAAGCGATTGAAACACGCAAGGCCCGCCATCCTCACTTGCTGTCTGTGTGGGATGCGGACAAAGCTGCGCCTCGCTCGGTCAATCTTTCGACGGTCACAGAAATCCGTCTGGATGGTTTGGCACACGTGTTTGAGGTGGCGGCATGACGAATACCATTGAGACGCCACAGATCGCGAACAAAGAGAGCTGCATGATTGAACGGACGCAAATTGATCAGTTGAGCGTAGCGGACGCTCGCCGCTTTTGCGAAGTTATCATTGAAGCACTCGATGCTGGTGTGTGCGATCAAGTGTCGGATTTACTTCTGCCGCTCATCTGGATGATTGAACAATCCTTGATGGAGCGCCCGGTGCAGGATCTTCAAACTCTTGCAACAAAGGTTTGGGTTGTCTGTCGCACTGTCTCAGAATCCGAACCGGATATGGTTGCGCTGTGGTCTGACGTTGAAGGAATACTCAGCGCCTCAGCCTGACCCTTCCATGATTCATGGACCATGTAAGCCCCGCGCACTCATGTGTGACGGGGCTTGCTCACACCCCGCGCCCCAGCATGGGTAGCACTTATGTCGCGCGGCGGTGTTGATCCCTAAAATGCGCGCGCAATGGCCACCAGAGACGCCATGAAAGGGCTGAGGCCCCGCAAATCTATGCTGGTAGGCTAAGTGGTGCGCAGTTTCTTTGGGCGCTTATACCTTAGCGCAGAGGCTTTGGCAGGCCGCAGGTCAAGCAAGGGGGGGGCGGTCAAAAGTTCATAACCACCCGATCCCTAGACCCGCATCCCCCTCAGTCGGAGATTTTTTTCCTGCAAGAGAAGAATTTCAAAATGGGCCAGTTTTTAGGTCTTGTGAGAGGCTATTTGTTGGCCTCTGAGCGACGGCTCAAAACTGGGTCTGACCTCGATGTTTTTGGGCAGATCAACGCAGTGTCGCCCAACTGCGGGCTTGCACAGATCGAGGCAGATAGAAGGGGAATAAGTGCCATTTGACGTGGTATTTTTTCCTGTTTGTGACCTTGGTCCAAAACGGTGCAAAACTACACAGAAAACAGCCTTTTCCAGATCCTCGAAGAACAGGCGTTCTCAATAAAATCAGTATCGTAGGCGTAACAGATCAAAATTTCTGTTACTTTCTTTGTTACCAAATAAAGAGGTAATAAGTAAGTAAAATCAATTAGTTATATATATAAGTAACAAAGTTACAAAGTTACAGGGGGTTTTGCAGCCTTGCGCCCAGCGCATGGCAACTTCGAAGGTTTTGCCCCAATCGCCTTCAGCATTCATGGAAAAGTGCGAAATCGCAAATTTTGCGCGACGGGTTCCCCGTCTGCACCCAATGGCGCGCCGAGGGTTGATTCTATAGCCCTATGCGCCCAGCGCCCGTCTGAACGTAAAGCGGCGTGAAATTCCAATTGGTGGTAGCCCGGTGGTAGCCACGCAAAAGGTGGCAATGGTTCAAAATCAGCTAAGTCATTGATTTCAGTGGTGAGCCGTGAAGGATTCGAACCTTCGACCCACTGATTAAAAGTCAGTTGCTCTACCAACTGAGCTAACGGCCCACTCTGTGAGCGCGGTGACTAAAGGGACTGGTGGGCGGGGTCAACCCCATTTTCGAATGAATCTGCACGATCTCTGGCAAAAGTTTTGCCAAGGGCTTATATCGCGCCTCATGGCAGATGCGCAGACACATATGGATGGCCTTGAGTTCATGAAATGGCATGGGGCGGGCAATGACTTCGTGATGATTGATTCACGGGCGCGCGATGCTGTGGTTCATCGCGAACTTGCCGCTGGGCTGGGCGATCGCAATCGCGGCGTTGGCTTTGATCAGCTGGCCGAGATTCGTAGCTCGGACGCGGCCGATATTGATCTGGATTTCTGGAACGCGGATGGCAGCCGGGCTGGGGCGTGTGGAAACGCAACCCGTTGCGTGGCGCAGTACATGATGGATCAGACGGGCCGGGATGCCCTGACAATCCGCACCTCGCGCGGAGTGCTTGAGGCGCGGGCCGATGGCGATCTGGTCGCGGTGAATATGGGTCAGCCTCAACTGACATGGGACACGGTTCCCCTGTCGCATGACGTTGATCTGCAACACCTGCCGCTGGACGGCGATCCGGTTGCGGTCGGCATGGGCAATCCCCATTGCGTGTTCTTTGTGGACGATGCTGACGCTGTGGATGTTGCCGGGATCGGACCGGGGTTCGAGACTAACCCGCTATTCCCCGAAGCCACTAATGTTGAATTTGCCGAAATCCGGTCGCGTGACGAGATCCGTATGCGCGTCTGGGAACGCGGCACCGGGATTACGCTGGCCTGCGGCTCGGGCGCTTGTGCCACTGCTGTCGCCGCCCATCAGCGCGGTCTGACCGATAAGAAGGTGCGGATGGAGCTGGATGGCGGCTGGCTGATGTTGGATTGGCGCGAAGATGGCGTCTGGATGACCGGCCCCACCGCCTTTGTATATAGTGGCCAGCTGACCCAAGCCTTCCTGAAAGGTCTGTAAGATGGGCGCGAACCCCCCAGTATTTGCGACGCTTGGCTGTCGCCTGAACGCCTATGAGACCGAGGCGATGAAACGCCTTGCCGATGGGGCCGGCGTCGAGGGCGCGGTGGTGGTGAATACCTGCGCCGTGACCGCCGAGGCTGTGCGCAAAGCGCGTCAGGAAATTCGAAAGCTGCGGCGCGAGAACCCGGACGCCAAGGTGATTGTCACCGGCTGCGCGGCGCAGACAGAACCCGAGACCTTCGCCAACATGGACGAGGTCGACGCTGTTATTGGCAATCATGAGAAGATGTCGCCCGAGACTTGGGCGGGTCTTGCCCCCGACTTGATCGGCCAGACCGAGCGCGTGCGGGTCAACGACATCATGTCCGTGACCGAAACCGCCAGCCACCTGATCGATGGGTTTGGCACGCGGTCCCGCGCCTATGTGCAGGTTCAGAACGGTTGCGATCACCGCTGCACGTTTTGCATTATCCCTTATGGCCGCGGGAACTCGCGTTCTGTCCCGGCTGGTGTCGTCGTCGATCAAATCAAGCGCCTTGTGGATCGTGGGTTTAACGAGGTCGTTTTGACCGGAGTGGACCTGACCAGCTGGGGCGCTGACCTGCCCGGAGAGCCGCGTTTGGGCGATCTGGTCATGCGGATCCTGCGTCTGGTGCCCGATCTGCCGCGTCTGCGCATCAGCTCGATCGATTCCATCGAGGCGGATGAGAATCTGATGCTGGCCATCGCGTCTGAACCGCGTTTGATGCCGCATCTTCACCTCAGCCTTCAGCACGGGGATGACCTGATTCTGAAGCGGATGAAGCGTCGCCATCTGCGCGACGATGCGATTGCCTTCTGCGATGAAGCTCGAAAACTGCGCCCCGGCATCACCTTCGGTGCCGACATCATTGCAGGCTTCCCGACCGAGACTGATGCGCATTTCGAGAACAGCCTGAAGCTGGTCGAGGACTGTGACCTGACATGGCTGCACGTCTTCCCGTATTCGAAGCGCGAAGGCACGCCTGCTGCGAAAATCCCCAGCAAGGTGGATGGCAATGTGATCAAGGCACGCGCGGCGCGTCTGCGGGCGGCAGGGGATGCGCAGGTGCTGCGGCATTTGCAGGCACAGGTGGGGCAGGAACATCAGATTCTGATGGAGAACCCCACGATGGGCCGCACCGCCCATTTCGCCGAGGTTCTGTTCGATACCCCTCAGGAAGAAGGGGCGCTGATCACCGCCACGCCCACGCGGATTGTGGACAAACAGCTGGTTGTCTGATCCTCTGCCCTCAGCACGTCCGAGGATCAGCCATGCACCCCAATCCAGTCTTTCGCGGCAGCCAGCGCGACCAGAACATCGCTTTCGCCCAGACGCGTGCCTTTGGCACGCTTTGCGTTGCAGGGGAAACGCCGCTTCTGTCTCATGTTCCGTTTCTGTTGTCCGATGACGGAGCGCAGGCCGAGCTTCATCTGGTGCGTTCGAACCCTATTGCGCGGGTTGGCGCTACGAATGCTGTGATCTCAGTCACCGGGCCCGACGGCTATGTTTCGCCCGATTGGTATGGTGCGGCGGATCAGGTGCCCACATGGAACTATGTGGCTGTGCATCTGCGTGGGCGGCTGGTGCCGCTGGAGCAGGATGCGCTGCACGACATTCTGGTCCGTCAGGCGGCTGCATACGAGGCACGGATTGCCGGTAAGGCCCCGTGGACATTCGACAAGATGACGCCCGATGTCATCACCAAGATGGAACGTATGATCGTTCCGATGCGGTTCGAGGTCGAGACGATCGACGGCACATGGAAGCTGGGTCAGAACAAGGACAATCCGGTGCGCGAAGCTGCGGCGGCGCAAATGCACACGGGTTTTGGGCAAGAGCTTGCTGAAATCGCGAAATTGATGGCTGATCCGCCCGCGTAAGTGGACATAAGCGTGCGGCCTTCCTACATTTATACGTAAGGAGGATCTTATGGCTTTACCGCTTGCCCCAATTGCTGTTGTTGCGCTGCGCTATGGCGCTGTCGCCCTGACCACCTATGCTATCGCGCGTTCGGTTGAACGTGGACGGCGGGATCAGCGCGTGGAAGACGCGTTTGATGAAATGCCCGAGGGGCTGACCGCCCATCGCGAAAAAGCTCAGGAACATGAACAGGTGAACGCCACAGCGCGGATGCGTCGCGTGATCCGTCTGGGTGAAAACGGTCCGGGGATCGAGGTTGACGCCGTCGGCCTGACCCGCATTCGATTTAAGAAAGTTTAGAATATGCAGCTGATTTCGTCCGTGACCTCGCCTTTCGTGCGCAAAGTGCGCGTGGTGTTGAAAGAGACTGATCAGGAAGGCGATGTGGAAGAGATCACAGTCGCCACGCTTCCCACCGCGCCCGATCCAAAGGTCAGCGCAGCCAATCCCCTGTCTAAAATCCCAGCGCTGATCCGGCCTGACGGCCCGGCGCTGTATGACAGCCGTGTCATAACTCGCTTTCTGGACGCCCGCAGTGGCGGGACGCTTTATCCCGACAATCAGATCTGGGATGTCCTGACACTGGAAGCGACAGCGGATGCGATGATGGATGCGGCCGTTCTGATGGCCTATGAACTCCGCCTGCGGCCCGAAGGAATGCGGTTCGAGGATTGGATCGAAGGCCAGTGGGGCAAGGTTGATGGTGCGCTGGACGCGCTGAACACCCGCTGGATGAGCCACCTGTCCGGCCCGTTGGACATGGGGCAAATCGCCGTCGGCTGCGCGCTGGGCTATCTGGATTTCCGCCACGATGATCGCGGCTGGCGCAAAGGCCGTGACGCGCTGGACGATTGGTTTGCTGTGTTTTGCGAGCGGGACAGCATGAGGGCGACGAAGCCAGTTTAGGCGTCGCGGTCCTTCCCGTCATCAGACCTGTCGATCGCAATCCATCGTTTACGCAGTAGTGCGCAGAATGCATCATCATATCCGCGCGGGAAAATATGCGTCTCGATGAACTCTTGATCGCGATGCATCAGGGCGGCTTGATTGTCCAATTCTCGGTCAACATCTGCCATGTCCAGAAAGTGGTTCTGCGCGGCAATCCACATATTGTATGGCACGTTCAGCTTGATGAAATAGATGCACATCTTCTTCACTTCGAAACTGCTAAGCCCTTCGAACAGATGGTTACCTGCTTCGATGGTCTGAAGATCCTGATCCCCTAGAACCGCAAGATTGTAGTCGCGCCAGTCATTTTGAATACCGCGTGTGATTTCGTTCTTCTCGGCCTTTTGTGTCCAGTGAAAGATTACATAGGTCAAAACGACTGTCGCCATCGCGCTGACCAAGCCGACAAGCAGAGTAAGCCAATCAATCAAAGGTGCGCCCAGTATGGTCATCAGATAAGCTCCGTCTTGGTTCGATGGGGGTATGATGGCCCAACGACTCAGCTTTTCAAAACACCGAATTCACGGCGGCGCAGCGACGTAGAAGTCATCGCTTTCAACATGTTCGCGCCAACATGTCAGAAATATGTGTTGATTCAGGGTATGACATTCTTGAAAACCGCACCCTGCGTCCCAATGACTTCTGGACTGGGCGCGTTTCCTTAGCTAAACAGCCGCGAAACGGACCGCTTTCGCAAGCGGTCTTCAGTCGTGTCGGTTGCCATATTGCAACCTAGCTAGGGAGATGCGCTCGTGTCACACGCCGACGACCACGAAGGGACCCGCCGGGATTTCCTTTATTATGCGACCGGTGGCGCCGCAGCCGTAACGGCTGGTGCTGCTGTATGGCCGCTCGTCAACCAAATGAACCCCTCTGCCGACGTTCGGGCGCTTAGCTCGATCCGCGTTGATATTGCTGACGTCGCCGTCGGCAGCCAGATCACCGTGAAATGGCTGGGTAAGCCGGTGTTCATTCGCCGCCGTACCGCAGAAGAAATTGAACAGGCCCGCGCGGACAACACCGCCGACAACCTGATCGATGGTTTCGCACGTAACGACAACCGCGCAGCGGATCTGTCGGCTGACGACCAAAACCGCGCCATGGACGAAACCGGCGAATGGCTGGTGATGATGGGTGTGTGTACCCACCTTGGCTGTGTGCCCTTGGGTGACGGCGCTGGCGAATTCGGCGGCTGGTATTGCCCTTGCCACGGTTCGCACTACGACACCTCGGGCCGTATCCGCAAAGGTCCAGCACCTGAAAACCTGCCCGTTCCCGTCGCCGAGTTCGTCGACGAAACGACGATCAAACTGGGATAAGGGAGGCTTACATGTCTGGAATTCCTCACGACCATTACGAGCCCAAGTCGGGCTTTGAAAAGTGGCTGGACGAACGTCTGCCCATCGTTGGCCTTGCCTATGGCACGCTGATGATCCCCACACCGAAAAACCTGAACTGGTGGTGGATCTGGGGCATCGTTCTGGCCTTCTGCCTGGTCATGCAGATCGTGACCGGTATCATTCTGGTGATGCACTATACTCCGCATGTTGATCTGGCCTTTGCTTCGATCGAACACATCATGCGTGACGTAAATGGCGGTCACATGATCCGCTACATCCATATGAACGGCGCGTCGCTGTTCTTCCTAGCTGTTTACATCCACATCTTCCGTGGCCTGTTCTATGGCTCGTACAAGGCCCCCCGCGAGATCACATGGATCGTCGGCATGATCATCTATCTTCTGATGATGGCCACCGGCTTTATGGGTTACGTTCTGCCTTGGGGCCAGATGTCCTTCTGGGGCGCAACCGTTATTACCGGCCTGTTCGGTGCGATCCCATTCATCGGCGAGCCGCTGCAGACCTTCCTTCTGGGCGGACCTGCTGTGGACAACGCCACGCTGAACCGCTTCTTCTCGCTTCACTATCTGCTGCCCTTCGTGATCGCCGCGCTTGTCGCCGTTCACATCTGGGCCTTCCACACCACGGGCAACAACAACCCGACCGGTGTTGAAGTGCGCCGCGGGTCGAAAGAAGAAGCCAAGAAAGACACCCTGCCGTTCTGGCCCTATTTCGTGATCAAAGACTTGTTCGCGCTGGGCCTGATCCTGATCGGTTTCTTCGCGATTGTCGGCTTCATGCCCAACTACTTGGGTCACCCCGACAACTATATCGAGGCAAACGCCCTGGCGACGCCCGCACACATCGTGCCCGAATGGTACTTCCTGCCGTTCTACGCGATCCTGCGTGCCTTCACTGCGGACGTTTGGGTTGTGCAGCTGGTCAGCTTCGTGACCGGTGGCATCATCGACGCCAAGTTCTTTGGTGTTCTGGCGATGTTCGGTGCGATCCTTGTGATGGCTCTGGCGCCGTGGCTGGACACCTCGTCGGTACGTTCGGGTCAGTATCGCCCCGCGTTCAAGTGGTGGTATCGCCTGCTGCTGATCGACTTCATCGTTCTGATGTGGGTTGGTGCGCGTCCGACGGATCCGCCCTATGACTGGATCTCGCTGATCGCGTCTGCCTATTGGTTCGCCTACTTCCTGGTTATCCTGCCGCTTCTGGGTCTGTTCGAAAAACCGACCACACCCCCGGCAACGATCGAGGAAGATTTCAACGCCCACTATCCCGGCGCAGCCGAGTGAGAGGATCGAAAACAATGATCAAACAACTCACAGCAACCGCTATCATCGCTCTGGGTCTCGCCACTGGCGCGGCTCAGGCCGCAGGCGCCGGCGGTGAAGTCCATGACACGGCCTTCTCGTTCGAGGGTCCGTTCGGCAAGTACGACAAAGAACAGCTGCGTCGTGGCCTGAAAGTGTACACCGAGGTCTGCTCGGCGTGTCACGGTCTGCGCTACGTGCCGCTGCGCACCCTGTCGGACAAAGGTGGCCCCGAGTACACCGAGGACGAAGTACGCGCTTATGCGGCCGAAAACTTCACCATCTACGATCCGGAACTGGATGATGATCGCGCCCGCGTGCCGGCTGACTTCTTCCCGACCGTATCTGGTGAAGGCATGGGTCCTGACCTGTCGCTGATGGCCAAAGCCCGCGCTGGCTTCCACGGTCCTGCTGGTACCGGCATCAACCAGCTGGTCAAAGGCATGGGTGGCGCTGAATACATCGCTTCGTTCCTGACGGCCTTTAACGGCAAAGAGCAGGAAGTCGCTGGCCAGTACCTGAACGGAAACGACGTGTTCCCGGGCGGCTGGACATCCATGCCTCCGCAGCTGGAAGACGGCACCGTCGAGTATGATGACGGCCACAACAACTCGGCCCATCACTTGGCCGAAGATGTGTCTGCCTTCCTGATGTGGACTGCTGAACCCAAGATGATGGCCCGCAAACAGACCGGCTTTATCTCGGTCATCATGCTGGTCCTGCTGACCTCGCTTCTGTACCTGACGAACAAGAAGCTATGGGCGCCGCACAAGGGCAAAAAATTCGACGCATAAGCGTTGGGTTTCGATAGAATAGAGAAGGGCGCCGCAAGGCGCCCTTTTTTTGTGTTGGTGACTGAAGGGCTTCTTACTTTAAGATAAGAACTAGAAACGCCTTGAAGAAGCAGGGAAATTCATCAATTCTACTTAAGGTATTTTAATCAACGCTTAGGAAGAAGGTATGAGAATTAGAGTTAATCAGTTTGTTGAATTTGCATATGGAGACAAACGACGCGACAAGGCTAAAGTAAAAAGTATTATTACCGAACTTGAAGATCAATATGACATTGCCAAGGATCGTTATAGAAAATTTCGAGATGCTATGAGGGCATTTGAAAGCAAAAAACTGTCGGAAAAGAGTTTTTTAGATCTGTACAAATCGGTGTCCGCCAATAAGTCTGCGGGCTACGAAGTTCTTTCTCGTAACTACTTGGCCCTGAAAGAAGATCATGGGCTGATATGGGAAGGCCACAAGCGCGTAGAGGCAGAAATTTCGGACCTAAAGATATCCACAGCTTGGTATCTTCGGACAGAAGCAAGTAACCAGAGAAGAATTATTTGTCTCCATTTCGGTAAAGAACAATTACCCAGAAAGAAAGAGCGAGGATTGCTAACAGTTTTGCAGATGGCGGAACCGGAATCTGCGGGTGTTGGCATTCTCTCTATCCAACCGGGAACCCTTACAGCAGTTACACGGCTGGATCACACAGAAGCGGAATACCTTCGCAAGCGTGCCGCCAAGTTCATGGCGATTGCCAATGATCTTAATACGGGGTCATAGTCACCTGCTAGTCAGTTCCGTCACCCACCCAAATACTCGCGCATCACCTCTGGCGGGTTCGCAAACATCTCTTCCGTCGCGACGGGGGCAAGAGCCTGCCCGTCCGCCACCAGTACGACCTGATCGCAGAGCACGCGGGCATCCTGTGGGTCGTGGCTGACCATCAGAAGGGTCGCGCCAGTCTCGTCCAGCAGCGTGCGGACCAGCTCCAGCATTTCAGATTTCAGCGCAGGGCCAAGTGCGCCGAAGGGTTCGTCCAGCAGAAGCACCGGGCGGTCGCGCAGAAGCACGCGGGCCAGCGCCACACGGGCGATCTGACCTCCGGACAACTGCGCGGGTTTGCGGTCTCCCATCCCCTCCAGCCCCACGCGGGTCAGGGCTTGGGCAACGTAGGCGTGATCGTCAGTGGACAGCCGCAGGTTCGGGCGCAGTCCAAGGCCAACATTCTGCGCGACGGTGAGGTGGGGAAACAGGTTGTTGTCCTGAAACACCATGCTGATCGGCCGCGCGGCGGGGTCATTGGGCATCGCTGTGTCGTTCCAGAGGATCCGCCCCGCGTTCAGCGGTTGGAACCCAGCAATGGCCGCCAGCAGCGTCGATTTACCCGCGCCAGACGGGCCAAGCACGGCTACGCGCGCTCCGGGCGCAATCTTGAGGTCTCCGGTAAGGCTGAAATCGCCCATCTCGATGCGCAATTGGTCAACGGTCAGCATTCACGCGACCTCCTTTATCGAAGATCCAGAACAGCAGCAGCGACAGGGATAAAAGCAGCAGCGCAGCGGCGGCGGCGTCCTCCATCCGATAGGCCGCCATCAGGCGAAACAGCTGCAAGGGCAGCGTGGCGTTGTCCCCGTCGGCAAACAGAGTAATGACGCCAAGGTCTCCCATCGACAGCGCGGCAGCCAGTCCCAGCGCAAACCCCATGGGGCGACGCAGGCGGGGCAGCCACAGGTGGCGCAGGCGCGTCCAGCCGGTCATGCCAAGACCATCCGCCAGCTTGCCGTAATCTCGCTCTACT
Organism: Aliiroseovarius halocynthiae; assembly: GCF_007004645.1. Taxonomy (GTDB): domain Bacteria; phylum Pseudomonadota; class Alphaproteobacteria; order Rhodobacterales; family Rhodobacteraceae; genus Aliiroseovarius; species Aliiroseovarius halocynthiae. The sequence goes on from NZ_ML660021.1 coordinate 22,285, forward strand.
GCAGCCAAGGCCGGCACCAGCGCGCGCAGGGTAAAGGGCAGGCTGAGGGCCGCGTTCACCACGGCGGTGATGGGCAACGCAAGGTCGGATGGCTTCACGAAGGGGAAGGTGATGATGAACAGCCCTGTGCCGATGACAAGCGGAGAGGCGGCGATGGTTAGATAGCCCAATGCCTCGACCACGCGCGAGTTGTGGCGCACGGCGAGGGCGGCGATGGGCAGGGACAGGGCAAGGGTCAGCAAGGCCGAGATCAACGCGACGATGACGGACCGAAGAGCTGCGCCAAAGACGACCTGAGGCAGGTGCAGAAGGCGGGGGAGGCCGTCCAGCACCACCATTCCCAGTGGGAGCAACAGGAACAGCGTCGCCAGTGTGATCGCGACAATGTCCTGCACCAACAGGGCAGGGCGGTCGTCCCAGCGGGTGACGGCGCGATCCAGCCCCGCGCCCATGTCGGACGGCATGGCGACGCGTAGGGCGATCAGGGCTAGCGCCGCGCCCAGTCCGAACTGCACCAGCGCCAGCAGAGACGCGCGGATAAGGTCAAAGTCGAAACGGAACGCTTCGTAGATGGCGAGTTCCACGGTGGTGGCTTTTGGTCCGCCGCCAAGGGCAAGCGCGACGGCAAACGACGTCAGGCAGATCAGGAAGATGACTAGGAACGCGCCGGGAACGACCTCGCGCAGCATGGGGCGTTCCAGCGTGCGTGCGATGTCGGAGGGGGCCATGCCCAGTGATGCCGCCAGACGGAACCGTTCTGACGGGATCGCCAGCCAGCCTTGCAGGATGAGGCGGGTGGCGAGTGGTAGGTTAAAGAACACATGGGCGAGGATGACGCCGTGATAGCCGTAGACCGAGATCGGCTCGATCCCGAACAGGCCCAAGACTTGGCTGATCAGCCCAGTGCGGCCAAAGACGGCGATCAGGCCCAGAATAGCGACGATGACTGGCAGGATAAACGGTGCACCCAGAAGGGTGATCAGCACAGAACGACCCGGAAAGCTGCGGCGTGCCAAGGCGCGTGCCACGGGGATCGCAAATAGAATACTCAGGCCCGCTGACAAAGCCGCCTGCCACAGCGTGAAGCGAATGGCGGCCCAGTCACGCGGAAGTAGGCCCTGACCCGGTTCGGCACGCAACGCCACAGCGGCCAGCGTGCCAAGGGTCAAGGCAAGCACCACCCCCAAAGCCAAAAGGCCGGGGACGGTGCATTTGTTTATTTCCAGTCGACGGACAGCCATTCGTCCAACGCCGGTTTACGCAGGGCTTCCGCTTCGGTTTCCGAATAGAAGATGGCTTTGCCCGGCACGCCCAGCAGGCTGAACTTTTCGGGCAGCTTGCTGTCGTCCAGCTTGGCCGGGTACGACCAGTTGCTGGTGGGGATCATCGACTGGAACTCTTCGCTCAGGATATAATCCATGAACTGGTCTGCCAGTTCCGGCTGGTCGGTTCCTGCGATTTTACCCGCAAGTTCGACCATGAAATAATGGCCCTCGTCGAAAATCGCGGCGGACTTGGTCATGTCCTCTTCAGCGATGATGTGATAGGCGGGCGATGTCGTATAGGACAAAACCATGTCGGCTTCGCCGTCGGTAAACATGCCATAGCTTTCCGACCACCCTTTGGTGACGGTCAGAATTTTTGGCGCAAGTTTTGCCCAAGCATCAAGCGCCTTGTCGCCATAGATCGACTTGACCCACAACATCAACGCAAGGCCAGAGATTGAACTGCGCGGGTCCTGCACAACGATTTTTATGTCGTCGGGCATATCCAGCAGTTCGTCGAATGTCTTTGGCGGATTGTCCATCTTTGTGTTGTCATAGATGAACGCCGTGTAACCATAGTTGAACGGCAGAAAGACCTCGTCCGTCCATTCAATGGGCATGGTTAGATCATCGGTCTTCTGGCCGTGAGGCGCAAAAAGACCCGAAGCACGGGCGCGGGCGGTCACGTCGGTATTCAGTCCGATTACCAGATCTGCTTCAGTACGCTCGCCTTCCAGCAAAAGACGCGGCAGTACGTCGCCAGTGATGAACTGCAAATCGCAGTTGCACTGTGCTTCGAACCCCTTTTCGATTCCGGGACCAGGGCCCCATTCGGATCCGAAATAGTCAGGGGCATAGACTTGCAGCACGGGTTTATCCGCAGCCAGGGCGGCGGTCGTGGTCAAAGCAAGTCCTGCGACAAATGAAAGGGCTGTCTTCATTGGGTCCTCCATATGCGCCGAACGGATGGGGGCATTTGGGGCATCCAAATCACCTTCCCTCCGCCGGTGTTAGCCGGTTCAGGTTCTACGGGTCCGCGCATTGCGCATCTCAGCTGTGGGAACACAGCACCCCGAGGTAGGGCCGTAAGACCATATTTCGGTTAACGTTGGCAAGGGAATTCGGGGGTCTTGATAAGTCCAGTCGCGGCGCTTAGTCTGTCCACAACCAAGGAGTAGGTCCAGTGATCAACTGACACGGCACAGCCGAGAACATGTTCACCCGTCGCGTACGGGATGACGTCATTTGACACAACAACACCTATTTCAAGGATATCCCATGAAACGAATGGACAAGAAGACATGCGTCGTGACCGGCGCAGGGCGCGGTATTGGTGCCGCAATCGCAACGGCTTTTGCTCGTGAAGGGGCGGATGTGATCGTTACCGATAAGGATCTGGACAGTGCACAGGATGTGGCGGGCCAGATCGGTGGTCAGGCGCGGCTTTTGGACGTGGAAGTCGAAGCCCATTGGGCCTCGCTTGCAGACGAATTCCCGCAGATCGACGTGATGGTGAACAATGCAGGCGTCACTGGATTTGAAGACGGGATAGCCCCGCACGACCCAGAAAACGCGACGTTAGAGACTTGGCGTGCCGTGCATCGTGTCAATCTGGACGGTACCTTTCTGGGCTGCCGCTATGCCATCGCGGCGATGCGGGCGAAAAGGGCCGGGTCGATCATCAACATCTCGTCCCGATCGGGGCTGGTGGGTATCCCGGCGGCGGCGGCCTATGCGTCCAGTAAGGCCGCGATCCGCAATCACACCAAAACTGTGGCGCTTTATTGCGCCGAGCAAGGGCTGAACATCCGCTGTAACTCGGTCCATCCCGCCGCGATCCTGACCCCAATGTGGGAGCCTTTGCTGGGCACCGGCCCCGACCGCGCGGCGCGCATGAAGGCGTTTGTGGCGGATACGCCCATGCAGCGGTTCGGAGAGGCCGATGAAGTCGCCGCCATCTGCCTTCTGCTTGGTTCGGACGAGGCTGCCTATATGACAGGTGCTGAAATCAACGTGGATGGCGGGCTTCTGGCAGGAAGCGCGGCACCACCGGCACCCGCTGATGCGTGAATTACGGGGGGCGGGCCATCCCGCCCCTTGACGTCGCGTCTTGAATCCGCAATGTCAGCGATAACACCCGACATGATTTAGGATGGAGTTGGCTATGACCGACACCCCACGCACTTCTGTTGCTGGACTTGGCTATGCCTTTGCAGGTTTTGCGATTTTTGCCACCCATGATGCGGTGATCAAAGCTCTGGGCGTGAACTATTCGGTGTTTCAGATCATCTTCTTTGCGATGCTTTTTGCTTTCGTGCCGATGTCGGTGATGATGCTTGCGGATCGGCAGGTCGACAATTTCCGCCCACACCATCCGTGGTTGATCCTTATGCGATCCGTTGCCACTGTGGTGGCAATGTCGTCTGCCTTCTATGCGTTCACGGTTTTGCCGCTGGCCGAGGTCTATGCGCTGTTGTTTGCAACGCCTTTGTTGATCACAGCCCTGTCCGCATGGCTGTTGGGGGAAAAGGTTCGCGCACAACGTTGGGCTGCCGTTCTTGTGGGGCTTGTGGGTGTGATCGTGGTGTTGCGTCCCGGTGTAACCCAAATCAGCTTTGGACATATCGCAGCACTGACGGCGGCGGTGATGTCATCGCTTGGCTCGGTCATCATGCGTAAGATCGGCGGGGAGGAGCGGACAGCGGTGATGATCCTGTATCCCATGCTATCGTCGATCCTGTTCATGGGGGCGGCTTTGCCCTTTGTCTATGTCCCGATGCAGATCAATGATCTGGGTCTTGCGGCATCCGTTGGGCTGATGTCCGTCTTGGCGCAGATCGCGATCATTATTGCCTATCGTTCGGCACCCGCCGCAGTGGTGGCCCCGACGCAATACAGTCAGATCCTGTGGGCGACGGCCTTCGGTGCGCTGTTCTTTGGTGAATTTCCGGACATGTGGGTCGGTGTTGGCGCTGCGATTATCATCGCATCGGGCGTCTTCATCGTCTGGCGCGAAAGCCGCCCCCAAGTGTCCGAGCGCAATCCGATCCTGCGCAACCCGAATATGCGCTATGACGCTGGTGTCAGCCCGAAACCAAAACATCGCAGGCCTCAACAAAGCGGATCGTGACGCGCCGGGGCGCTTCCCTTTCGTTCCCCCCTTCGCTATCACGCGTGGGAATGAAGGAGCGTCCCCATGTCGATGAACAGCTTTGGTCACATCTTCCGCGTCACCACTTGGGGTGAAAGCCACGGTCCTGCTTTGGGCGCAACCGTGGATGGGTGTCCCCCCGGTGTGCCGCTGGAACCCGAGATGCTTCAGGTCTGGCTGGACAAGCGCCGTCCGGGTCAGAACAAGAATACCACGGCCCGCAACGAGCCCGATCAGGTGCGTATTCTGTCGGGTGTTTATGAGGGCAAAACGACCGGCACGCCGATCCAGCTGATGATTGAAAACACCGATCAGCGCTCGAAGGATTATGGCGAGATTGAAAAGACCTTCCGCCCTGGTCACGCTGACATCACCTATTGGCAGAAATACGGGATCCGTGATCCGCGCGGCGGAGGGCGGTCCTCGGCCCGTGAAACGGCGGCGCGTGTGGCTGCAGGTGGCGTCGCCCGCGAAGCGTTGAAGGCACTGGTGCCGGGGCTTGAGATCAAGGGATATATGACCCAGATGGGCGAAAAGCATCTGGATCGGTCGAAGTTCGATTGGGATGCCATTGATGACAATCCCTTCTGGCTGCCAGATGCCAGCGCCGTTCAGGACTGGGAAGATTACCTTCAATATCTGCGCGTCAAGGAAAATGACAGCGTCGGTGCCGCGATCGAGGTCTGCGTGCGCGGCGCGCCTGTTGGCCTTGGGGCACCTGTTTATGCCAAGTTAGACACTGATTTGGCGGCTGCGATGATGTCGATCAATGCCGTGAAAGGCGTCGAGATTGGCGAAGGTATGGCCGCAGCTGGCCTGCGCGGAACCGAAAACGCTGACGAGATATTCCTTGGGAACGATGGAAAGCCTGTCTTTTCGTCGAACCATGCCGGGGGCATTTTGGGCGGCATCTCGTCGGGTCAGGACATCGTTGTGCGGTTCGCTGTGAAGCCCACAAGCTCGATCCTGACGCCGCGCCAGTCGATCACCAAGACAGGCGAGCCGATTGAGGTGATCACCAAGGGGCGCCACGATCCCTGTGTCGGCATTCGCGCCGTTCCCGTAGGCGAGGCGATGGCCGCCTGCGTGATCCTTGATCACCTGATGCTGCATCGCGCGCAGATCGGCGAAGGTCCACGCGGCCAGATTGGCTAGGGCGCGGTCCCCAGCCAATCCAAGCGCTTTCAATTACGCGGTTGCAGCGGTTAGCGCGGTATCCATCAGGGCTTTAATATCGCTTTTTGACGTGCCGGCCACGATGCGACCCAGTTCTTGGTCCCCTTTCAGTACGACAAGGGTCGAACGGCGCGGAATGCGCAGGGATTGGGTCAATTTCGACTTTCCATGCTGGTCCCAGTCGACATCAATAAAGGTGATCGCGTCGTCATAAGCAGGGTTTTCGGCTTTCAGCGCGTTGATCACACGTTCCTGAGCGGCACAGGTGCCACACCAGCTGGCTTTGAAGTCCAGAAACACGGTTTCCCCGTTTTCCAGCGCTTTGGTAACAAGCCCGGGGGCATAGTCCATAGCGCCCGCTCGGGCCAAGGCAGGCACAAGCGATACGGCCGCGGTGAGGGACAGGAAATCTCGACGGTTCATGGTTGTCTCCTTTCAGAGGGATACAGAGAAGTCATTCAGCCAGGCGGGCAGTGTTTGCACGGCCCAGGCTTCTAAAACGTGGTGAAAACGGAACAGGATCATCAGGCCGACTGCGACAAAGATCACCCCCATGATGGGGCGGGATTTCTGCGCAATCCGCCGCATTAGAGCCTGTCTGCGCATGATCGCCGCCCGTGCGCCATAGCCCAATGCGATGATGATTGTGGACACACCCAATGCGAAGGCGATCATGATGGCAGCAGCCCACGGGATCGACTTGCCTTGCGACGCCAGCGATATCGCGCCACCCAATGTTGGGCCGATACAGGGGCTCCAAACTGCGCCAAGCAACATGCCGCCAAGGAACTGCCCTGACAGGCCGCCCCGATCTATGTCGTCCAGCGACGTGTCCGCGTGCGACGAAACCCCCGCCGTGGCGGTGGCAAAGCGTTCAGACAGGACCGGGGTCATCAGGATCAGCCCGAAGCCCACCATCAAGATGGCCCCCGCCCGCGCGACCATGTCTTCGGTCAACCCGATGGTATATCCAAGCACGGTGACCAGCAGACCCAACGTGACGAAAGACACGCTCATCCCGGCGGCGACGGCCAAGGGGCCAAAGCGACTGGCCTGAAGCGCGGTGGCCAGCACGATGTGAAGCACCGGCAAAACGCAGGGGTTGATCAGGGTCAGAAGCCCGGCAAGATATCCAAACACAAGTTCCATGCTTGGAATGTCCCGGATATCGCTGCGAATGTCATCTCACGAAGCGGGCAAGCGGCTTCACGTCTCTGTGGGAATTTGTTTCGAAAGCTGCACGGCAAGGATACCAACGGTGATGATGGCAACACCGATGAAGTCGACCACACTAAGCGCTTCGCCAAGCAGCAACCACGCAATCGCCACGCCGAAAAACGGGTTCAGGAAGTGGAACGTCGCGGCTTTGACCGCGCCAATGCGCCCGACAAGGGAAAACCAAACCCACGTCGCCAACAAGCCGGGGACAAGAACGGTATAGGTAAACGCCATCCCCAGTCGCAGGCTTGGCGTGAAGGACGGGTTTTCAAGGAACAGGGCGGCGATAAAGAGCGCTCCGGCCCCGACAAACATCTGCAAGCCGACGATCATCATTAGGTTGCCGCCCGAAGATGCCGTGCGCACCGATAGGGTGGCAGCCGTCAGCGCGGCGGCCGCGATGAAGCACAGGATGACCCCGGTGATATCCACGCCACCAGATAGGCGCGATCCCATGATCAGCGTCACGCCAACGACACCGGCAAACAGGCCAGCGACCGCCATTGGGCGCAAGCGATCCCCCAAAAGGATCCAGCCAGCGAAGGCGACCATCAGCGGCATGGTCGATGCGATGATCGACGCCAGCCCGGCTTCGACCCACTGCATGGCAACGAAGTTTAGACCCAAATACAGCGCGTTTTGACAAAAACCGAAGATGATGACGGCCCGCCACTGGTTCCGGGTCAGCCGCCAGCTTTGCCCCAACGCGCGCGCGATGAGAACGCCAAGGATGCCTGAGATCAGAAATCTTAGAGAAAGAGAATACAAAGGAGGGGCGTCAGAAACGATGATCCGGGCCGATGTGAAGGCCGAGCTCCACATCAGGGCGAAAGCTAGCCCCATGAAAATTGCGCGCAGATCCATGTCGTCTCCAAAAGAAAAGGGCCGCCAACTTGGCGACCCTTTCCGAATTCTGGCAGCGGGGCAAGACCCCTTGTGACCAGATCAGCCGTTTACGCTGTCTTTCAGCGCTTTGGCGATGGTCATCTTGACGACCTTGTCGGCTTCTTTCTGGATCTGCTCGCCGGTGGCGGGGTTGCGCACCATGCGTGCCGGACGCTCGCGGCAATAGATTTTGCCAACGCCGGGCAGGGTCACAGCGCCACCGCCCGAAACTTCGCGGGTGATGATGTTGATGATACCTTCCAGAGCACCGGTTGCAGACTTCTTGTCCGAGCCCATTTCTTCAGCCAAAGCGGCTACCAGCTGGGTCTTCGTCATCGGTTTCGACATGTATAACACTCCTCACAATTGCCCATTGGTTGGGCTTCATTGCGGGCATTTAACTGTATGTAGAGGTGCGACACAATCGTTTGTTGCTCATATTTCCCTAGGAAATAGCGCTTTTTCGCTAAAAAATGGCGCGTCTTCCCTAGGGTCAGGTTTGAAATGGCCGCCAAAAGGCCATTTGGGCCCGATTTACAAGAATGCCGTTTCCTCGAAGCTGCGCAGTTTCCGGCTGTGAATTCGCTCGATCGGCATGTCGCGCAGGGTTTCCATCGCATGGATCCCAATCTGCAAGTGGCGTGCCACCTGCGTCTTGTAGAAATCAGACGCCATGCCGGGCAGCTTCAGCTCTCCGTGCAGAGGTTTGTCTGAGACACATAGAAGCGTGCCATAAGGCACACGGAAGCGGAAACCGTTTGCGGCAATGGTGGCGCTTTCCATGTCCAGCGCGATGGCGCGGGATTGCGACAGGCGCTGCACAGGGCCGGACTGGTCGCGCAGCTCCCAGTTGCGGTTGTCCAGCGTGGCGACGGTCCCTGTCCGCATGATGCGCTTCAGTTCGAACCCTTCGTATTCGGTCACTTTCGCCACAGCCTGTTCCAGCGCGATCTGGATTTCAGCCAGCGGGGGGATCGGCACCCAAATCGGCAGATCGTCATCCAGCACCTTGTCTTCACGCAGATAGGCATGCGCCAGAACGAAGTCACCCAGGCGCTGACTGTTGCGCAGTCCGGCGCAGTGACCCACCATCAGCCAAGCATGCGGGCGCAGCACGGCGATATGGTCGGTTGCGGTCTTTGCATTGGACGGCCCGACGCCGATATTCACCAAGGTAATTCCCGATCCATCCGGACGGGTCAGGTGATAGCTGGGCATCTGCGGCAGTTTCGCCGGGATCGGCATGTCCGCGTCTGCCGAGGTGATCCGGTGGTAACCCGGCCCCACAAACCCATCATAGCCGCTGTCAGGATCTGCCAGCATCTGGCGGGCATAGGCCTCGAACTCCTCGACATAGAACTGATAGTTGGTGAACAGAACGTGGTTCTGGAAATCCTCGGGCAGGGTCGCGGTGTAATGCGACAGGCGCGCCAGCGAATAATCGACACGCTGCGCGGTGAAAGGCGCCAAGGGCGAGGCGCCGCTGTCATCGGGCTCGGCCACGCCATTTACAATGTCATCATTGGTTGTCGACAGGTCCGGCACGTCGAATACATCGCGCAAGGGATAGGTCATCGCCCCTTCCTGCGGCACGGTGATGTCTGGATTACGCGACACAGCGAAATGCACCGGGATCGGCGTGGTGGAATATCCGACCTGCACGGGCACCCCGTGATTGCGCATCAATAGCGCGATCTGCTGTTCCAGATAGTTTTCAAACAAATCCGGGCGGGTGATTGTGCTGGCATAGGTACCGGGGGATGAAACGTGACCGAAGCTTAGCCGGCTGTCGCGCTGCGCGTGGCTGGTCGTGGTAAGGCGGATCTCGGGGTAAAACGCACGGAACCGGTTGGGCGGCTGCGCACCGCTGGCGTTTTGTTCAAACGTGTCACACAGAAAGACACAGGCCTTTTCATAAAGTGATTTCAGCTCGTCCACCGCGGCTTTGGGGTCGGTAAAAACCTGATAGTCGCCGCCATCGGGGCTGACCACGGGGATAGAGGGTGCGCTGGGGGTCATTAATTTTCCTTCAACAAATCGGTCAGTTCGAATTTGGTCACATCCACCAATCCCAGATCAGAGATCCGTAACTCGGGTATGACGACCAAGGCCAAGAAACTGTGTTGGATCGAGGCATTATTCAAGGTGCAGCCGCAGGTCTCCATCGCGTCAATGATGTTTTTGGCTTTTTCGGCGACCTCGGTGGCAGGGGCGTCGGACATTAGGCCTGCAACGGGAAGCTCGACCAAAGCCAGCTCTTTTCCGCCTTGATAGACACACATTCCGCCGCCAACCTCGGCCAGACGATTGGCTGCCAGCGCCATGTCGTCATGCGAGGTTCCGACCACGATCATGTGGTGACTGTCATGCGCGACCGTGGACGCCATGGCCATCTGACCCGTGTATCCAAATCCGTTCACGAACCCGTTGACCACGCCGCCGGTGCCTTTGTGACGCTCGACCAACGCAACCTGCGCAACGTCCTGTGTTTCGTCCGTCTGGACGATGCCGTCAGACACCGAAAGATCCCGCGTCAGCGCTTTGGTCGGTGCTTGGTTTTCTACAATGCCAATGACCTTGGCGGTGACCGAATTCGCCCCCTCGGGTGCTTCCACGATGAAGTCATCCGGCACGATCTCTTTACCCATATGCATCGTAGCCTTTGCGTGGGCAGGCCAGTCCAGATGCGGGCAGTCCACGGTGATCTTTCCAGCCTCGGCAACGCTGACACCACGGGCGAAAACGCGGTTGATCGGCAGGGTGGTCAGATCGCCGGTCAGGATCACATCCGCGCGTCTTCCCGGTGTAATAGAGCCTAATTCCCGCTCTAACCCGAAATGGGTCGCGGTGTTGATCGTCGCCATTTGCAGCGCAATCAAAGGGTCACAGCCATAGCTGATCGCATAGCGCAGGGCGCGATTTACGTGGCCTTCCTCGACCAATGTTCCGGAATGGCAATCATCGGTGCAGATGATGAAGTTGCGCGGGTCCAGGCCCTTTTCGGTCACGGCAGTGATCTGCTTTTCGACGTCAAACCACGCGGATCCCAACCGCATCATCGACCGCATCCCCTGACGGACACGGGCAATCGCGTCGGTTTCGCAGGTGCCTTCGTGGTCATCCGCAGGTCCGCCTGCCGCATAAGCATGGAAATTCGGGCCAAGATCAGGGCTGGCATAGTGCCCGCCGATGGTTTTTCCGGCGTTTTGTGTCGCGGCCATCTCGGCCAGCATCTTGGGATCGCTATGAATCACGCCGGGGAAATTCATCATCTCGCCCAGCCCAATGATGCCGGGCCATGTCATCGCCTCGGCCACGTCCTCGGGGGTGATTTCAAAGCCCGTGGTCTCAAGCCCCGGCGCAGAGGGCGCGCAGGACGGCATCTGCGTAAAGATGTTAACTGGCTGGATCAGAGCCTCGTCATGCATCAAGCGGACACCTTCCAGCCCCAGCACGTTGGCGATCTCGTGCGGGTCGGTGAACATGGTGGTGGTGCCGTGGGGGATAACGGCGCGGGTAAATTCAGCAGGGGTCAGCATCCCGCTTTCGATGTGCATATGCCCATCGCACAGACCGGGGATTAGGTATTGCCCACCCGCGTCGATGACTTCGGTGTCCGACCCTATGCAATGGCGCGCGTCCGGTCCGACATAGGCGAAACGGCCATTGGACATGGCAATATGCCAGTTCAAAACCTCGCGCGTGTGAACATTCACAACGCGTCCATTTTGAATGACGGTATCGGCGGGCTTGCGGCCAGCTGCCACGGCGATCAACCGCGCGGCGCTTTCAGGCCATGATGTAAGCTTGTGACTTTCCATGTACCAATTGTTCTGAAATACGATGTTAGCGCAAGCCCTAAACGAGAGCGCCGGGTTTGCGCTTTTCATTCGCCCTGTCAGATGGATACTGCGCCCATGAAAAAGACACTGTTTGTATTTGGATTTGGCTATTCCGCCCGCGCGTTGGCGCGTGAGTTGCCAGACGATTTCACCGTCATCGGTACCTCGCGCAATGGCGGGCCGGACGTGATCGAGTGGCCGGGATCTGACATTAAGGATGCGCTGTCGCGGGCGACGCATCTGCTGATTTCAGCCGGGCCAGATGCGGATGGAGATCCCGTTTTGCGCCGGGTTAGAGACGATATTGTCGTGATTGCGCCGCAGTTGGAGTGGGTGGGCTATTTGTCTACAACTGGCGTCTATGGCGATCACCAAGGCGGTTGGGTGGACGAGGATACTGCGCTGACACCCTCGACCAAGCGTGGGCAGTTGCGTGTTCAGGCCGAGGCTGCGTGGCAGGCGCTGGCCGAAGACGCCGGTTTCCCCCTCCACATCTTCCGGTTGGCGGGCATCTATGGCCCCGGTCGCGGACCGTTTTCCAAAGTCCGCAAGGGCACCGCGCGCCGGATCATCAAGAAGGATCAGGTGTTCTCGCGTATCCATGTCGAGGATATCGCGCAGGTGCTTGCAGCTTCGATCGCGCAACCTAATCCGGGGCGGATCTATAATGTCTGCGACGACAACGCCGCACCGCCCGAGGATGTGCTGGCCCATGCCGCCGAATTACTTGGCCTTCCCATCCCACCGTCCGAGGATTTTGAGACAGCCGAGATGACCCCGATGGCACGCAGTTTCTATGCAGAAAGCAAACGCGTGAAAAATGACCGCATCAAGGGTGAATTGGGGGTGAAATTGCACTTCCCCGACTATAAGTCCGGTCTGACCGCATTGATGAAGCAGGAGACTCCATGACCCATATTTCGGTTCAGCCCGACGGACTGCGCGCGCGCGTTCAAGAGATTGTCGAGCGCCCGATCGTTCAAAATGTGATCATCGGCGTTATTCTGTTTAATGCGATTACGCTTGGATTAGAGACATCTAAAAGCGTGATGGCCTCGTCCTTCGGGCCGCTGGTCACGATACTGGATACGCTTTGCTTGATGATCTTCGTGGTCGAGCTTCTGGCCAAACTTTTCGCCTATCGCCTGCGGTTCTTCACCAATGGTTGGAACTTGTTTGATTTCATCATTGTGGGCATCTCGTTGGCGCCGGGGGCCGCGGCCTTCAGCGTATTGCGCGCCCTTCGAATCTTGCGTGTGCTACGCGTCATCTCGGTCGCGCCACGCTTGCGCCGGGTGGTCGAGGGCTTCGTCACCGCGCTTCCCGGCATGGGCAGCGTGTTTTTGCTGATGGCGGTGATCTTCTATATCGGTTCGGTCATGGCCACGAAGCTGTTCGGCGACAGTTTCCCCGATTGGTTCGGATCCCTAGGGCTGTCCGCCTATACGCTGTTTCAGATCATGACGCTGGAAAGCTGGTCTATGGGGATCGTGCGCCCTGTGATGGCGGCTTATTCCTATGCGTGGCTGTTTTTTGTTCCGTTCATTCTGCTGACAACATTTGCCGTCGTGAACCTGCTGGTGGGTTTGATCGTGAACTCGATGCAGGACGCCCATCACGAGGAGGACGTCGCCAAAACGGATAGCTATCGCGATGATGTGCTGGCGCGGCTGGACGAGATTGAGCGATTGATCCGTGAGCGGAAATAGGGGCCTCGCCCACGGCTCGGGTGTTTGGTAGCTCACTTCGTGAGCCACGCCCAAGCGTGATGACCAAAGCGAAGAGTGCGCGGGAGCGTGTTTGAGTGAGATTACCGAGGTTTCTCAAAGACGAACAAATACCCAGTTGATAGGGTCCAAAGGCCCAATGTGAGCATCAGAAGCAAAAGGCGGAGAACATAGATAATCAGGTTTGGCTGATCCGGAATATACTCGACAAAATTCCAGCCTTCTGCATTTTCATCCATGATTGCTTTCTGGATTTTCCCCTTCGAGCTTCCTGCAATCAGTCCGATTAGTCCGCCTGCGAAATTGACGCGTGTTACTTTGTTTATGCGATTCATAGAAATACCTATCACTTATTGATAGATGCATTTCCTATACAGCAACCTTTGGTTGTCAAGCCCGCTTTTCGCCGATCTGCGCGACGCCCAGCACGTCCAGCACTTTGGCCTCGATGTCTTTGGCGGACAGCTTGGCATCTTCGTACATTCGCGCAGGCGATGCATGGTCAATGAACGTGTCAGGCAGCACCATCGAGCGATACTTCAGGCCCGTGTCGAACACGCCCTCTTCGGCCAAAAGCTGCGCGACATGGCTGCCAAAGCCGCCGATTGCGCCCTCTTCGATGGTGATCAGGGCTTCGTGGTTTTCAGCCAGTGACAGGATCATGTCCCGATCCAGCGGTTTGGCGAAGCGGGCATCGGCAACGGTTGGGCTGATGCCACGCGCTGTCAGTGCCTCGGCCGCCGCTTCGGCTTCGGACAGGCGGGTGCCAAAGGACAGGATCGCCACGCGCGCACCTTCACGGATCATGCGGCCTTTGCCAATTTGCAGCACCTCGCCCTGTTCGGGCAGCTCAACGCCCACGCCTTCACCGCGTGGATAGCGGAAGGCCGAGGGGCGGTCGTTGATCGAGTGCGCCGTGGCGACCATGTGCATTAGCTCGGCCTCGTCCGCCGCCGCCATCAAGACGATGTCTGGCAGATTGGCCAGATATGCAATGTCGAATGATCCTGCATGCGTTGCCCCATCCGCGCCGACAAGTCCGGCGCGGTCAATGGCGAAGCGCACGGGCAGGCGTTGCACGGCCACGTCATGCACAACTTGGTCATACCCGCGCTGCAAGAAGGTTGAATACATGGCGCAGAAGGGCTTCATTCCGCCTGCAGCCAGCGCTGCGGCGAAGGTTACGCCATGCTGTTCGGCGATTCCCACGTCGAAACAGCGCGACGGATAGCGTTCTGCCATCAGGTTCAGCCCGGTTCCGTCCGGCATCGCAGCCGTCACGGCGCAGACCTTGTCGTCTTCAGCGGCTAGTCGGGTCAGTTCCTTCCCGAAGATCGATGTGTAGCTGGGCGCATTCGATGGCGCTTTGTGTTGCTTGCCTGTGGGCACGTCGAATTTTGCCGTAGCATGGCCGCGATCACGGGCAGCTTCGGCGGGCGCGTATCCTTTGCCCTTCTTCGTGATCACGTGGATCAGCATTGGGCCGGTGGCGCGTTCGTGCACCGTGCGCAGGACGGACAGAAGGCTGTCCATATCGTGCCCGTCGATGGGGCCGACATAGGAAAAGCCAAGCTCTTCGAACAGGGTGCCGCCGACGGTCATGGATTTCACCATTTCCTTCGCCCGACGTGCGCCTTCCTGGAAGGGCGCGGGCAGCAGGCTGACCGCGCCTTTGGCAGCGGCCTTTAGCTCTTGAAACGGTTCTTCGGCGTAAAGGCGGCTGAGATAGCTGGACAGCGCCCCGACCGGAGGCGCAATCGACATGTCATTGTCGTTCAGGATCACGAACAGCCGGCGGTTCAAATGGCCCGCATTGTTCATCGCTTCGAATGCCATGCCAGCCGACATGGATCCGTCACCGATGACAGCCACTGCGTCGCCGATCCCGTGTTCAGGTGCACCGCCCAGATCGCGGGCGACCGAAAAGCCAAGTGCTGCCGAGATCGAGGTTGAACTATGCCCCGCGCCGAACGGGTCAAACGGGCTTTCCGAACGTTTGGTGAAACCGGACAGCCCGCCCTCGCAGCGAAGGGTGCGGATGCGATCCCGGCGTCCGGTCAGAATCTTATGCGGATAGCATTGATGGCCGACATCCCAGACGATCCGGTCTTTTGGGGCGTCAAAGACAGCGTGCAGCGCCACGGTCAGCTCGACAACGCCAAGACCTGCGCCCAAATGGCCACCGGTTTCGGACACGGCCGAGATCGTCTCGGCCCGGACCTCTTGGGCCAGCTGCTCAAGCTCGCGATCCGACAATGGTTTCATGTCGGCGGGGACTGCAATGCGGTCCAGAATGGGTGTGTCGGGTCGGTCGGCCATAATTACCCCGGTTTTCCTATCTATCCCGCTGGATAACGAAGCGCGCGGCCTCTCGCAAGGTTTCGGCGTCGTTACCATAGGGGGAAAGTGCGTCACAGGCTTGATTTACAAGTTCTTTTGCGCGGGATTTTGCTGCTTCTAGTCCAAGAAGCGATACGAAGGTGGCTTTCCCGGCGTCCTGGTCTTTCCCGACAGCTTTTCCAACGGCGGTTGCATCCCCTTCGACATCCAGAATGTCGTCGGCAATTTGGAAGGCCAGACCCAATGCGGTGGAGTAATCTTGCAAAGGGGTAATATCCGCACCTGCCAGAACGGCACCCGCTTCGCCAGACCACCGGATCAATGCGCCAGTTTTGCCAGCTTGAAGTTCAGTGATTTCTTCAAGCGTCAAGGGGGAAGCGGCAGATTCTGCTGCGATGTCCAAAGCTTGCCCATGCACCATTCCCAATTGCCCAGCAGCACGGGCCATCGAAGCAACAAGCGGCACACGAGCGTCTGCGACGTCATCATGGGTCAACAGCTCGAACGCAAGGGTTTGCAGTGCATCGCCTACCAAAACGGCTGTGGCGTCATCCCATTTCTTATGCACGGTTGGCAGGCCACGCCGCAGGTCGTCATCATCCATGCAGGGAAGGTCATCATGAACCAGAGAGTAGGACTGGATGGCTTCAATTGCGGCGGCTGGCCAAAGCGCGCGGGTTTCGGGAACGCCATGAATGCGGGCGCCCTCGATGACCAGGAAGGCGCGCAATCCTTTGCCGCCTGCGGTGGCATAGCGCATGGGCTCCGCCAAAGCGCCCTTATCGGAAATCGCTGCGTGCAGATGCGCCCGCGCAGCCCGCGCAGTGTCGTCCAATCGGGTCTTGAACATTACAGCCCTTCGACTGGAGTGGTGCCGGTGGGGGTGCCGTTCTGATCCAACGTGATCGCGGCAACTTTTTCTTCGGCTTCTTTCAGCTTCGTTTCGCAACGCGCCTTCAGCTCGGCCCCGCGCTCGTACAGCTTGATCGAATCCTCAAGCGCCACGTCACCGCGTTCAAGCTGTCCTACGACGGCCTCAAGTTCGCGCATCGCCTCTTCAAAGGACATTTCGGTTACCGGTTTGTCGCTCATGCGCCCCGCTCCATCATCACGTTGACATAGGCCCCGACGCTGTCGCCAAGGGCTTCCAGATCATAACCGCCCTCAAGCGACGATACCACCCGTCCATCGCAGCATTTATCCGCCAGATCGCAAATGCGATGCGCAAGCCACGCGAAATCCTCGGTCTCCCATTGAAGGCCAGCCAATGGATCGCGGCGGTGGGCGTCAAAACCGGCAGAGACCAGCACAAGCTGCGGTTCATAAGGCTCTATTTCAGCTGAAATGACCCTTTCCCACGCCTCTTGCATCACCTCGCCACCGGTTGCTTCTTCAAGCGGGATGTTGATCACCTGACCAAAAGCGCCTTTCTGGTGAATGCCACCCGATCCCGGATAAAGCGGCATTTGATGCGATGACACAAAGCGCACCCGACTTTCATGCCACAGCACATCCTGCGTGCCGTTGCCGTGATGGACGTCGAAATCCAGCACGGCGATGCGATCAAGCCCATGGGCGTTGGCCGCGTGAATGGCGGCGATAGCCACGGTCGAGAACAGGCAAAAACCCATCGGTGTTGCCTTTTCCGCGTGATGTCCCGGAGGGCGGCAGGCGACAAACGCGTTTCGCGCTTCGCCTGCTATGACGCGGTCAACGGCATCGACGTTTCCACCGATGGCACGTAATGCGGCCTCGAAAGATCCGGGGGCCATGAACGTGTC
Source organism: Aliiroseovarius halocynthiae (assembly GCF_007004645.1). GTDB lineage: Bacteria > Pseudomonadota > Alphaproteobacteria > Rhodobacterales > Rhodobacteraceae > Aliiroseovarius > Aliiroseovarius halocynthiae. The sequence goes on from NZ_ML660021.1 coordinate 39,670, forward strand.
GCCATCCAACTGTGCCCAACCGTCGGTCGGTTGCGCGTTTTCGATCCGCTCGAAATAGGTGCGGGAATGGCCAAGGCGCACGTGATCCAGCGTTGCAATTGGCGGTTCGGGCCGGATTAGAGACTGAAACGGAGGGGCGGAAAGGGCGGTTTCGATCGCTTCCAACCTTGCCACCTGCTCGGGGTGGCCGGGCGGGGTGATGTGGTCGAAGCTGACCGGGTGTGTGTATAGCAGCGTTGTCATGGCGCGACGCTAGGGCAATACTGACCCGACAACAAGAGAGGTTCCGATGCGCTGGATTGTCCCATTTCTTTTGGCCGCACCCCCTGCCATAGCCGAGGGGTTTACGACACAAGTTACCGCCGATTTCGATGCAAATGGTATCGCCGATCACGTCGCGCTGGTCGAGTTTGGGGACCATGGCCAAGCCGATCTGCTTCTAAAGATGGGTGGTAAATTGCAGACCATTTGGTTGCACAACCTTATTTGGGTCGGTGGGATCGGGCAGCAGCCATCGCTTACTGTTACTCCCAATGGTTCACTTCAGATGATGTCCCACAACAGCTCCATCGGTCGGAACCGGTGGGAGCAGATCCATACACTTGCCTGGCGGGACGGCGCGATGCGGGTCGTTGGATACACGTATCGCTGGTATGACACGCTGAACTTGGAAGACAGCGGAAGTTGTGATCTGAATTTGCTTACTGGGAAAGGCGAAATCTCGGAAGGGCAGGACGGCGCATCCCGTTCGATATCCGTCTCGTCTCCGGCTTTTGCCGTTCAGGATTGGCTGTTTGAGATGCCGCCGGAATGCCAGGCGCTTTTCGACTAACTGCCCGTTAATCCGGCGCCAGCATATATCCCGCACCACGTACCGTTTGCAGGTATCGCGGTTGTTTAGGGTCTATTTCAAGCTTTCGACGCAACCGCGTGATCTGTACATCCACAGCACGTTCCTGCGCCTGCCCCTGATCCCGACCCAGTTGTTCCACCAGTGACGTCCGGCTGACGGGCTCGGACAATGTGGCCGAGAAAATCTGCATCAGCTTCGCTTCGGTCGCGGTTAAGCGTATCAGAGTTTCGCCCTGCCACAGCTCGCCCCGCTCGACGTCATAAGTCTTGTCACCAAGGGTCAGGGATCTTGGGCTCTCGTCTTCGGTGGTGGTGGGCATCCGTCGCAGAATGGCATTGATCCGCAACAACAGCTCTTTGGGTTCAAAGGGTTTCGCCAGATAATCATCCGCGCCAGCCTCAAGCCCTTTGATGCGATCTTCGGTTTCACCTTTTGCCGTCAAAAGCAGAATTGGTGTGGTCAGGGTTTCGCGCAGCGATCGGGTCAGGCTGATCCCGTCTTCGCCGGGCATCATTACGTCGGTCACGATCAGGTCGAAATCCAACCCGGCCAACAAGCGGCGGGCGTGGGCCGCGTCACGCGCGGCACTGACCCAAAAGCCGTTGCGCACCAAGAATTTCTGCAACAGCCCACGAATGCGTTCGTCATCGTCGATGATCAGAAGATGTGCTTCAGGAACATCAGTCATTTGCACTTTCCTTCATCCGGGTGAAATGGCGCTGCAGATCCGGGTCCATCATTGCCTCAAGCACAGTGCGGAACCCTTGCACCGCTTCGGGTCCTGCCTCGCGATAGGCCTGCCGCATGCGTTCGCGTTGGGCGTTCGACAGTTCCTGTTCCAACACTGCCCCTTTATCGGTCAGAAACAAGTGCCGTTCGCGCTTGTCACGGGTGCCGACGCGACTTTCGACCAGCTCGTCCTTGATCAACGTCCGCAACACGCGATTCAGCGACTGTTTGGTGACGCCAAGGATGGACAGCAGGTTGTTCACAGTTGTGCCTGGGGCGCGGCTGATGAAATGCAGCGCACGGTGATGGGCGCGGCCATAGCCATATTTGTTCAAAATACGATCCGGGTCAGCAGTAAAGCCGCGATAAGCAAAGAACATCGCTTCGATGCCTTTGCGCAGCTGTTCATCCGTTAGAAACAGAAGGCCTTGCCCGCTGGGGGGCTGCCGATCACTCATGACATCCTCATCACAAATCATGTTACAGTTTTCAGTTTTATGTCAGTGTTGTTGACTTTCCAAGAATCAATTGTTAGCGATTTGCGGATTTTGCGAAATATTATGTCCGAACCGGACTGATATTGCGCAATAATTGCAAAAATCTACGGGATGATCCTGTGGCTCAGAACTGGAAAGGACGGAAACATGAGCGGATATGATGATCGCGACGGCAAGATCTGGATGGACGGCCAATTGGTCGAATGGCGCGATGCAAACGTCCATATTCTCAGCCACGCGCTGCACTATGCATCGTCGGTTTTTGAAGGCGAGCGCCTGTATGACGGGAAGATTTTCCTTAGCCGTAAACACTCGGAACGCCTGCTAAAGTCGGGCGAGTTGATGGACATGCCGATCCCCTACACCGTGGATGAAATTGAAGCCGCCAAGCGTGCGGTTGTCGAGGCAAACGGTCTGACCAACGCCTATGTTCGCGTTGTTGCGTGGCGCGGTGCGGGCGAAGATATGGGTGTTAGTTCCGCCAAGAACCCGGCCCGTATGGCCGTGGCCGCGTGGGCCTGGGGTGATTACTATGGTGACGCCAAGATGAAAGGCGCCAAGCTGGATATCGCCAAGTGGAAGCGTCCGTCGCCCGAAACCATCCCGACGGCAGCCAAAGCCGCTGGTCTTTACATGATCTGCACCATGTCCAAGCACGCGGCCGAGGCCAAGGGCTGCTCGGATGCGCTGTTCATGGACTATCGCGGTTATGTTGCCGAGGCGACCGGTGCCAACGTCTTTTTTGTGAAAGACGGAGAGGTCCACACCCCGATTCCTGACGCGATCTTGAACGGACTGACGCGCCAGACCGTGATCGGCATGTTGAAAGAAAAGGGAATCACCGTACGCGAGCGTCATATCATGCCCGAAGAACTGGCCGATTTTGAACAGTGCTGGCTGACGGGATCAGCAGCCGAGGTCACGCCGGTCGGTCAAATCGGAGACTATACCTTCGAAGTAGGCGCGCTGACCCGTGATATCGCGCAAAGTTACGAAAAACTTGTCAGAAGCTAAGACATCTTAACGCCTTGTGAACACCCGCCCCCTAGCGTTCAGCTATCTTTAAAGGGGGCGGGTGTTTTGCTGTCCAAGAACGTTAAGATACTGATAGCCATTATCGTAATCGTTGTGCTGCCCACTGCGGGCGCATTGACGTGGTATTTTGTGACCAAAGATCCAACAATCCGGCCCTTGGGTATCACCAAGCGTGCGCTGATGGCGCGTACGACAGATGAAAGCGGAATGCTGATCATCTGGATCGAATACGACCCCAGCGAAGATCAGCAGGCCAGCAAGGCGCTGGGCAACACAATCATGTTTTCGCTTGAAGCAAAGGGTGTTGTCGGAGTCGTCAAACGGCATCCCATGCCGGGGCAGGACATGTCCGTGGCCTTCGTGTTTGGGGCGTCAACCATCGGGCCCTTTCCCGCATCGAAAGCGTCATTGGGAATTAGCGCAGCCGTTGGCGCATATCGCATGGTCATCCCGCCGGAAGGCCTTGGCGGCTAGGGCATCAGAAGCCGTTCTTTGGCCCAACGTGCGGCGTCGGCGACGATGGGGTGTGGATCACGCAAATGAGGCTCTAACTTGGCCAAAAACGCGCTATCGCCCGAGTTTCCCACCGCATAAAGCACATTGCGCAAGAACCGGTCGCGGCCAATCCGCTTGATCGGGCTGCCGGAAAACTTGGCGCGAAACGCGGTGTCGTCCAGATCCAGCAGCTCGCCCAGTTTTGGCGCGACCAAGTCATCGCGTGCGGCATAGCGGATTTCCTGTGCCTCGACCGCGAACTTGTTCCACGGGCAGGCGGCCAGACAATCGTCACAGCCATAAATCCGGTTGCCCATCTTGGCGCGCAACTCTTCGGGCACGGGACCATTATGTTCAATGGTCAGATAGGAAATGCAGCGCCGCGCATCCAATTGAAACGGGGCGGGGAACGCATCGGTTGGGCAAGCATCCAGACACGAGGTGCAGGACCCGCAATTTTCCCGCCCCGGTTCATCTTCCGGCAACTCCAGCGTGGTGAAAATCGCCCCCAGAAAGAACCAGTTCCCCAGCTCGCGCGACAGAAGATTGGTGTGCTTCCCTTGCCAGCCAAGCCCGGCAGCCGCTCCCAAGGGTTTTTCCATCACGGGGGCGGTGTCGACGAAGACTTTGATTTCGCCGCCGAAGCGCTCGATCATCCATCGTCCAACGCGCTTCAGCCGCTTCTTAACGATGTCATGATAGTCTCTATTTTGGGCATAAACGCTGATTGCGGCCCGATCTGGCTGCTCAACTACCTCCATCGGATCGTGACTTGGGGTATAGGGCTCGGCCAGCATGATCACCGATTTTGCCTCGGACCACAGGGCGGCGGGGTTGCCGCGCCAATGCATCCGATCCTTCATCCAGCCCATGTCGCCATGCCGACCCTCGGCCACGAACTGCTCAAGCCGAGCGGCGATATCGGGCACCGAATCTGGCCTGCAAATGCGCGCCATGGCAAAGCCCTCGGCCTGAGCCTGCGCTATGATCTCGGCCTTGCGCGATGCGCTGTCTTCAGAAGGGGGGACGCGGCGCGGTTTGCCGCCGCGCCGGTTCAAAAGTCCAGATCCGCGTAATGCGCGGGCTGGGGGAAGCCTGGGATTTGATCCGCTAGAATCGACCGGAAGGCCGGGCGGGATTTGATCTTGGCGTACCAGTCCCGCACATTCGCGTTCCGGTTCCAATCCACGTCGCAGATATAGTCCAGTGATGACAAATGCGCCGCCGCAGCAAAGTCGGCCAGCGTCATTGTGTTTCCAGCCAGCCAGCGTCGCTGATCCAGAAGCCAACCCAAATAATCCAGATGGTATTTGATCGCCTTTGCACCAGCTTTCACGTTTTTGCTTTCGGGATATCCGGCGCCCATGACTTTCTTATTCACACGCTCGTAAAGCAGGTTTGCGGTGACTTCGTTATGAAACTTATCGTCAAACCAACTGACCAAACGGCGCACTTCGTAACGCCCTTCAGGGTCGCGCGGCAGCAGGGCAGGTTCAGGGAATTTTTCTTCCAGATATTCGCAAATTGCGGCGCTTTCGGTCAGAAGCTGCCCGTCAATTTTCAAGATCGGCACTTTGCCCGCTGGATTTCGGCGCAGAAACTCGGCACTGCGTTCCCAATATCGTTCCTCGACAAGCTCGACCTCGACCTTTTTTTCGGCAAGAGACAACCGCACTTTGCGGCAGAACGGAGAGAGCGGAACGTGGAAAAGTCGGTTCATGGGGTGCTTCTGGCTTGGGATATGTTCCGTATTGCCCTGAACGGGCTTCGGGATCAATCCTCGAAGCAATCGGCACGCCCATCCGCGCGGATCGTGGCCGCCCCATCTCGGATTGACTGAGCGCGTTTTCGCACGAAAGGAGAGGGCCGCGACGCAGAGCGTTCTTTCGGGTTTGGCAAAAGTGCTGCCAGTCTGGCGGCTTGTGTTGCGCTCAGGTCTTCCGGTCCAACGCCGAAATAGTGGCGTGCCGCGGCTTCGACGCCAAACACACCTTCGTCAAACTCGGCAATGTTCAGATAGACCTCGACGATTCGCCGCTTGGTCCAGATCAGTTCGACCGCTGGCGTCAGTCCGGCCTCAAGCAGTTTGCGAAACCATGATCGACCGTGCCACAGAAAGGTGTTCTTCACGACTTGTTGGGTTAACGTGGACGCCCCGCGATTTCCGCCATCTTCGATTGCGGCGCGGATTGCCCCCATATCAAAGCCCCAATGCCGACAGAAATTCGCGTCTTCGGCAGCCACGACCGAACGCGCCATGACTGGCGCGATTTCATCAAAGTCGACCCATTGCCGATCCGCATACCCCAAGCGCATCTTTTCCGAGATAATGTAGGGTGTGGTGGGTGGTGCCACAAAGGCATACAGCGTCACCCACAGCGCCATCAGACCGATCACACAGAACAAGACGCGTCTGATCCACCAGCGCAATCCCCGCCGCGGCTTTACCGCTTTGCTGGTCTTGCGTTTGGTTCCGGTCTTTCTGCTCGTTTTTTTCTTCGTTTTCCGGGTCACGCTTGGGTTGTCCCATACCCTGCGGGGGTGGTCAACGTTCGGCAAACAGAGACAGCCACATGTCGGCGTGCGGCGATCCAATAAAAAACGCCCGCAAGATCTGCGGGCGCTTTTGGTTTCATCTGGCGTTTACTCTGCCGGGATTGCGTCAGCTTCCAGCGTCAAAGGCGCGGGCAGCTTATTCAGCATCTCTTTCGGGCAGACCTGCAAGAAGTTGCCTTTCTCGCTGTCCCAGTGGCGCAGGATCTCGGTCGCCTTCTGGCTGCCGGTCTCGGCCACATGGCGTTCGACAAGGCCTTTGAGTTCGGCTTCCCAGTGATCAACACCAACCGGGCAGGTCACAAGGCTTTCCATATTCATATGGTCCTGTGCCTCGCCTTCCGGGTCGTACAAATAGGCCATCCCGCCCGTCATACCGGCCCCGAAGTTCGAACCGATCGAGCCCAAGATCACGGCGATACCACCGGTCATGTACTCGCACCCGTTCGAGCCACAGCCCTCGATCACGACTTTCGCGCCCGAGTTACGCACCGCGAAACGCTCGCCCGCGCGGCCAGCCGCGAACAGGTAGCCGTCGGTCGCACCATACAGAACCGTGTTGCCGATGATCGTGTTGTCCGAAGCAACCAGCGGGCTGACCAGCGGCGGACGCACAACCACGGTGCCGCCGGAAATACCCTTGGCCACATAGTCGTTTGCGTCGCCAGACACTTCGATCTTCAGGCCCGGCGCTGCAAAGGCACCCAGTGACTGACCGGCCGAGCCTTGCAGCTTTACCGTCAGGTGATCTGGCTGCAAAGAGTTCCGCATGCCGAAACGCTTCACGATATGCGACGAAATCCGCGTGCCGACCGTCCGGTGCGTGTTCTGCACCGTATAGGAAAGCTGCATTTTCTCGCCATCTTCCAGGAAACGCTGCGCGTCGCGTACAATCTCGGCGTCCAGAGTATCGGGCACGGCATTCCGGTCACGATCACGGTTGTAGACGATCTTGTCCGCACCATCGACCACCAGCAGAAGCGGGTTCAGGTCGAGGTCGTCCAAGTGCGCCGACCCACGCGACACCTGCGACAGCAGATCTGCACGGCCAATCACCTCGTCCAGCGAACGCGCGCCCAGCTCGGCCAGGATCTCGCGCACTTCTTGGGCGTAGAAGGTGATCAGGTTCACAACCTTGTCGGCATTGCCGGTGAACTTGCCACGCAGCTCTTCGTCTTGGGTGCAGACGCCAACGGGGCAGGTGTTCGACTGACACTGACGCACCATGATACAGCCCATCGCGATCAGCGCGGCGGTGCCGATGCCGTATTCCTCGGCGCCCATCATCGCGGCCATAACGATGTCACGACCGGTGCGCAGACCACCATCGGTCCGCAGCGTGACGCGCGAACGCAGGTTGTTCATGGCCAGCACTTGGTGTGCCTCGGTCAGACCCATTTCCCACGGCAGACCCGCGAACTTGATCGAGGTCGCGGGCGATGCGCCCGTGCCGCCATTGTGGCCCGAGATCAGGATCACGTCGGCCTTCGCCTTCGCAACACCGGCCGCAATCGTGCCGACGCCGGACGATGCCACCAGTTTCACCGTGACCTTACAGCGCGGGTTGATCTGCTTCAGGTCATAGATCAGCTGGGCCAGATCCTCGATCGAATAGATGTCGTGGTGTGGCGGCGGCGAGATCAGCGTCACACCTTTGGTCGAGTGGCGCAGGCGGGCAATCAGGTCGGTGACCTTCATGCCGGGCAGCTGACCACCTTCGCCGGGTTTCGCACCTTGGGCGACTTTGATCTCAAGCTCTTCACACTGGTTCAGGTATTCGGCGGTCACACCGAAACGGCCCGATGCCACCTGTTTGATCTTGGCCGAAGGGTTGTCGCCATTGGGTTCCGGGTGGAAATGTGCGGGATCTTCACCGCCCTCACCCGAATCCGACTTGGCGCCAATGCGGTTCATCGCGACGTTCAGGGTCTTGTGGGCCTCGGGCGACAACGCCCCCAGCGACATGCCCGGCGTCACGAAACGCTTGCGGATTGCGTTGATGCTTTCCACTTCTTCGATTGGAACAGGCTTGCCCATCGGTTTGATGTCCAGCAGATCACGCAGATGGATTGGCGGGTTCGACCGCATCTTGGCCGAATACTGTTTCCACATCTCGAACGAGGCACGGTCACAGGCCGATTGCATCAGGTGCATGGACTGGGCTTCCCAGGCGTGCGTCTCGCCCGAGCGGCGCGCCTTATAGAAACCACCAACCGGCAGCACCTTATCGCCGCCGCCAAAGCCTGCGGCGTGGATGCTTTCCAGTTTCTTCTGAATGCCGCCGACACCGATGCCCGAAATGCGCGAGGTCATGCCGGGGAAGTATTCCGCGACCATGGCACGCGACAGGCCGACGGCCTCGAAGTTCAGGCCGCCGCGGTAGGACGAGATGACTGAGATACCCATCTTCGCCATGATCTTCAGCAGACCTTGGTCGATGGCTTCACGATAGCGGCTGACGGCTTCGGTCAGCGAGCAGTCCAGCAGGCCACGTTCGATACGATCGGCCAAGCTGTCCTCGGCCAGATAGGCGTTCACCGTGGTCGCACCACAGCCCACCAGAACCGCGAAGTAATGCGGGTCGATACATTCTGCCGACCGCACATTCAGCGATGTGAAAGTCCGCAGACCTTTCTTGACCAGCCAGCTGTGCACGGCCGATGTCGCAAGGATCATCGGCATCGCCACACGGGCGTCGCCCTGTGCTTGATCGGTCAGGACAAGGTGACCAGCACCCGAGCGCACGGCCTCTTCCGCTTGGGCGCGGATGTCTTCCAGTGCGACGTGCAGTTCAGCCTCGCTACCGCCGGCTGGGAAGGTACAGTCGATCTCGGTCACGGATGTTTCGAAGGATTCGATCAGCTTCACAAACTGCTCGTTGCCAACAAACGGGCTTTCCAGCACGACGATTTCCGTCTGCGCGCCGCTTTCGTCCAGCACGTTTTTCAGGTTACCGAAGCGTGTCTTCAGCGACATCACGCGGTATTCGCGCAGACTGTCGATCGGCGGGTTCGTCACCTGGCTGAAGTTCTGGCGGAAGAAGTGGCTTAGCGGGCGGTACTTGTTCGACAGAACCGCTGACGGGGTGTCGTCGCCCATCGAGGCCAGCGTTTCCTTGCCGTCTTCGGCCATCGGGGCCAAGATCTGCTCAAGCTCTTCCAGCGTATAGCCAGCAGCCACCTGACGGCGACGCAGCTCATCGCCCGTGAACAGCGGCTTTTCTTCGATCTGCGACAGGTTTTCTTCCATGTCGTTGATCTTGCCGACCCAGTCGCCAAATGGCTGGGCCGCGGCCAGTTTGTTCTTGATTTCAACGTCGTGGTACAGCTTGCCTTCTTTGGTATCCACGGCCAGTAGCTGACCCGGACCAAGCGCACCTTTTTCCACAACCGTGGCTTCGTCAGTCGGGACCATGCCCGCTTCTGAACCCGCAATAACCAGACCGTCACCCGTTACGACATAGCGCATCGGGCGCAGGCCGTTCCGATCCAGACCGGCACAGACCCAGCGACCATCGGTCATGGCAAGGGCGGCGGGGCCGTCCCATGGCTCCATCACTGAGTTGCAATAGGAATACATGTCCTTCCACGCTTGCGGCAGGTCGATGGCTTGCTTGGACCAGCTTTCCGGCACCAGCATGGTTTTCGCCATCGGGGCCGAACGACCCGCGCGCACCATAACCTCGAACACCGCATCAAGCGCGGCCGAGTCAGACGAGCCGTTGGGCACGATCGGCTTGATGTCTTCGGCAAGGTCACCAAAGAAGGACGAGGCCATGCGGATCTCGTGCGACTTCATCCAGTTCAGGTTGCCCTTCAGCGTGTTGATTTCGCCGTTATGGGCCAGCATGCGGAAGGGTTGCGCCAGCCACCACTGCGGGAAGGTGTTGGTCGAATAACGCTGGTGATAGATCGCGAAGGTGGATTTGAAGCGTTCGTCCATCAGGTCGGGATAAAAAACCGCAACCTGCTCGGCCAGCATCATACCTTTATAGATGATCGAGCGGCAGGACAGCGACGCGATATACAGGTCGTTGATCTGCGACGCAGCGGCGGCTTTTTCGATCCGGCGACGGATGGCATAAAGCTCGCGTTCGAACTGCTCTTCATCGACACCTTTCGAGTTCGAGATCAGGATTTGCTCGATCTCAGGGCGCGTGGCGTTGGCCTTGTCGCCCAGACAATCGATGTCGACGGGAACGTGGCGCCAGCCATAGATGTAATAGCCCATTTTCAGGACTTCGGTTTCCACGATCGTCCGGCAGGTTTCCTGTGCGCCAAAATCCGTGCGGGGCAGGAAGACCTGACCAACCGCGATCAGCTGATCTTCGTTCGGTTCATGACCCGTGCGACGGATCTGATCATAGAAGAACGGCACCGGGATCTGCACATGGATGCCAGCACCGTCACCGGTCTTGCCGTCCGCGTCCACAGCCCCACGGTGCCAAATGGCTTTCAGCGCATCAATGCCCGCTTCGACCACTTTGCGTGTCGGTTTGCCATCGACGGCAACCACAAGGCCCACACCGCACGAGCTGTGCTCGTCTTCTTCGCGATACAGGCTGTGTTCGTTCATGAAGGTGCGCTTGGCTTCCTCGCGGCGGACCCAGTTTTCATCGTATTTCGTCATTTCGGCTCTCCTTGCGGATGGGCGTGGGCGACACGATGGTTTGGGGTGCCCGGCATGCCCAGAGGTGTGATTATTCGGCGGCGACAGCGGTGCGTGCGTTCAGGCTGTCCAGAATGCTGGCACCTGCTTCGCGACCGTCACGGATGGCCCAAACGACCAGCGAAGCACCGCGTACGATGTCACCGACGGCCCAGACGCCATCCAGATCAGTCTTATGCGTGCCAAAGGCGGCTTTCACGGTGCCCCAGCGGGTCACGGGAAGATCCTTTTCGCCCCACAGGGTCGGCAGGTCTTCGGGCTCGAAACCCAGCGCCTTGATCACCAGATCGGCCTCTTCCGTGTAATCCGAGCTTTCGATCACTTCCGGGCTGCGACGGCCCGAGGCATCCGGTGCGCCAAGACGCATCTTCTGCACAATCACCCCATTCACCGGATTGCCCGAGAAGCCCTTCGGAGCCGACAGCCAGACGAATTCCACGCCTTCTTCTTCGGCATTCTGCGTTTCGCGTTGCGAGCCGGGCATGTTGGCGCGGTCGCGGCGATACAGACATTTCACCGACTTGGCGCCCTGACGAATCGCTGTGCGCACACAGTCCATTGCGGTGTCACCGCCGCCGATGACGACAATGTTCTTGCCTTCGGCATTCAGCGCGCCGCTTTCGAATTCCGGCACGGTGTCGCCAAAGCTCAGCTTGTTCGAGCAGGTCAGATAGTCCAACGCGGGCACGATACCCTGCGCGCCTGCACCCGGTCCCGACAGGTCACGGCCTTTATAAACGCCGGTGGCCAGCAGAACCGCGTCGTTCTGGGCGCGAATGTCTTGGAAGGTGATGTCGCCGCCGACATTGCAGTTCAGAACGAACTCAACACCCGCATCTTCCAGCAACTTCACACGGCGCATAACCACGTCTTTTTCCAGCTTGAAACCGGGGATGCCATAGGTCAGCAGCCCGCCCGCGCGGTCGTGGCGGTCATAGACGGTGACTTTCACGCCAGCGCGTACCAGAACGTCAGCCGCAGCAAGACCACCGGGGCCTGCGCCAATGATGGCAACCTTTTCGGACCGGTCCGCAACCGGTGTAATGTCTTCGACCCAGCCGTTTTCCCAAGCCGTGTCGGTGATGTATTTCTCGACCGCGCCGATGGTGACGGTGCCGTGGCCGGACTGTTCAATCACGCAATTGCCTTCGCACAGACGGTCCTGCGGGCAGATGCGGCCGCAGATCTCGGGGAAGGTGTTGGTGGATTGGCTGAGGGCATATGCCTCTTTCAACCGGCCTGTCGCGGTCATGCGCAGCCAATCGGGGATGTTGTTGTGCAGCGGGCAATGCGACTGGCAATAAGGTACACCACATTGGCTGCAGCGGCTGGCCTGCTCTTCAGCCTTCTGGGCGGCAAATTCGGCGTAGATTTCGTTGAAATCTTCTTTGCGGGTTTCAGCGGTGCGTTTCGAGGGCATATCCCGATCGACCGACACGAATTTCAACATTGGCTGCTTTGCCATCCTGGCTCTCCCTCGGCTGGCCCTTTGCGGGCAGGTCGTTGGCTTGGAGTTTGGCTTGTAAGGGGACTCGGAAAAAAAGAAAAGTCAATAATGCTGACATAAATGCAGAAATATTTGCTAATTTCCAGAAAATTCCGGTCAGTCATACAAATAATAGGTCATAATATCTTACCTACAATAGCTCTTTCCTTTCCGACCCGCTGCGTTAGCTTGCCGCCAATCACCATTTCCAAGGATCCGAGCATGTCGCTTGCCCACATTCTTTTGGTCGCCATCATTCAGGGAATCACCGAGTTTTTGCCGGTCTCGTCATCGGGCCATCTGGTGTTGGTCCCGCATTTGACGGGTCTTCCGGATCAGGGGTTGGCGATTGATGTGGCCGTCCATATCGGCACGTTGGTTGCGGTTGTGGTGTATTTCTGGCGCGATGTGCGGATCGGGTTGGCTGGTATTCCCCGAATGCTGATAGGCAAAATCGATACGCCGGGGGCAAAGCTTGCGTTCTTGTTGGTCGTCGCCACCATTCCAGCGATCGTGCTTGGGCTGATCTTTAAGGTGTCCGGGCTGAGTGATCAAATGCGGTCGATTAAGGTGATTGCGTGGACGATGATCATTTTCGGACTCGTGCTGTATTGGGTCGATCAGAAGGGTGCCGAGCAGAAACAGGCAGGTGATTGGAGCTTGCGTGACGCGGTCATCATGGGGCTTTGGCAGGCGCTTGCGCTGATCCCCGGCACGTCACGATCTGGGGCGACAATCTCGGGTGCGCGGGCGCTGGGGTATACGCGTGCAGATGGGGCGAAGCTTGCAATGCTGATGTCGATCCCGACGATTATTGCGTCGGGCGTTCTGTTGGGGGCCGAGGTTGCAGCCAATGCCGACGCACAGATTGCCCGTGATGGCGCGATTGCGGCGGTGTTTTCATGTGTTGCTGCGCTCTTGGCGCTCAGCCTGATGATGCGGCTGCTGCAATCCGTCAGCTTCACGCCTTACGTGATTTACCGGATCGCGCTGGGCGTGCTGCTGCTGGGCATTGCCTATCTCTAGCAAAAAAGGCGCGGAAGACCGCGCCCTTTTGTATCTGATGCTCCGTCGGCTTAACCGTCGGTGCGCAGGTTCTTTGCCGAGCTTTGGATTTCGGCGTACTGCCCGCCAGCGCGGAAACGCCACAAATAGTCCGGTAGGATCGCAGCCATGGCACGTGGGGTGATGCCCAGATCGGCAAAGCCCTTGGCGTCCTCCGCAACCACATTGTCATAGCCCAAGCTGGTCACCTGATCACGGGTCAGTGGCGATGCAATCAGCCCGCCCGAGATCCACTGGATCATGTCAAAGATACCGGCCTGAAGCCGCGCGATGCCGAAAGGCAGGTTCAGAACCAGACGACGGCGCTGCGTGATTTTCAGCATCCGGTCGATCGACTGGCGCAACGTCTCGACGTCCGGGCCGCCCAGTTCATAGATCCCAGCCTCGACCTGCCCCAGAACGGCAGCCTCGGCAGCTTTGGCCACGTCGTCGACGTGAACCGGCTGGAACTTGGTGTTGCCGCCGGTGATCGGAAGGATCGGCCCGAAGCGGGTCATGTTAGCGAAGCGGTTGAAGAACTGGTCTTCGCTTCCGAAGATGACCGACGGGCGCAAGATCACAGCCTTAGGGAAGGCGGCTTTCACATCGGCCTCGCCTTTCGCCTTGGTCTGCGCATATTCGCTTTTGCTGTTTTCATCGGCGCCAATGGCAGACAGCTGAACCAGCTGGCCCACGTTTTCTTCGATCGCGATGCGGGCCACACGGCCAGCGCCATCGTGATGCACCGCATCAAAGCTGTTCTTCCCGATCGAGTTCAGGACGCCCACGCAGTTCACAACCGCATCCGCGCCTTGCATCGCGGCGCGGACTGAATCGTCGTCGCGGATGTTGCACAGGATCGGCTCGACCTGACCCACGGCGCCATAGGGTTTCACAAACAGCGCTTCGTTTGGGCGGCGGACAGCGACGCGCACGCGCCAGCCCTGTTTGGCCATGCGGCGGGCGATATAGCGCCCGACAAAGCCCGAACCGCCATAAATCGTGACCAGCTTAGACATGGAAACTCTCCTTGAATTCCTTGGCTTTTGAATAGCTTTCCACGCGCGTTTGGGCAAGGTGCAAACGGAATCGAAGAAAAGCAGCGAAATGCGGTTGACACTCTTCACCCGCCACACTAAATCCCCCTTCACCAACCCGTGCCCAGATGGCGGAATTGGTAGACGCGCTAGCTTCAGGTGCTAGTGTCCGTATGGACGTGGAGGTTCGAGTCCTCTTCTGGGCACCACAAAACTTCGCAAGAGCTTAGTTTTGAACGGTTTTTCAAATCCCAAAATCAGCCCACCTTTTAGACCACCTGATAGCTTGCCCGCTTTCGCCACGGAAAAACTATTCTCACTCCAAGTCTGTTTGGCGTTTCGCGGGATCGCGACGACTTACACCCCCAGTACCTCCCCTAACTTTTGCGTCACAGGTCTCAATGGATCAACAAATCCCAAATCGTAGATCAAGGTCGTATCAAGATTTCCACGATGATCCACATAGTGCGACACATCTTCTCGTCGCACGCCTTGTCCGACCATCATCATGGATATCGCCATGCGTTTGAGATCGTAGAGCTGGAAATGGCTCGGCACGCCGTCTAGCTGTTTGAACCGCTTGATGGCCCGTTGGAAGTTGTCGCGTGGTTGCATTTGATCAGCGTGATTGGGAAAGAGGAGATCGCTCTCCGGCCATCGCGCACGTTGATGCCGTACCAGTTCGGCGACTTTTGGATGGATTGGCACGGATCTAAACGCATATTCATATGTCGAGCGGGAGAGTTTGATCCCCTTGGTGTTGTGCTTGTGCCAGATGAGTCTGTCTAAATCGAAATGTTCAAACCGGGCTGTTTTGACCTCTATTGGCCGCGCCATTGTGAGGAACAATATGCCCATGTAATTGCATAGCTCGACAAGCTGATCGTGATTTTGCGTTGCATGACCTGCTTTGAGCGCTGCGACTTGCTTCTCACGCCCCGACAGTCCCTCTAGGCTTACAACCTGCCGCATCGGTGGGTTGAACACATGCCTTGCAATCTCTTTCACTTGTTCTGGCGTATAGTCGCGCCGCTGCTTGATCATTTTTCGCATTTGAAATGGCGAGCATGGATTGCGCATATCCACGATTTGCATGCGGATCACCCAATTGAACAAAGCCCGCAACTGGCGCAGTGTGTTGTTTGCGATGCTGTCTGCTGAGATCCGCTGCAAGTATGGACCAATATGCTGGGGGGTTAGATCGGCCACTAACGTGTCCCGATACATCTCACCAAGGGTTAAGCGAGTTGAGCGCTTTGCCCCTCGGTTCCGGTTTTTGGGTGTTGCGCGGGTCCATGGAGCGATAAGCCTGCTGAACTCTGCATGATGTGACGGTGCTTTGGATGGGAGGTGTTGCTCAAAATAAGCGTCGATGACGTCGCCGAGCGTTTCGCCATATTTCTTCCGATAGTCGGTCTTCATGTTTTCATCCGGGTCGATCCCTGCCGCAATATCGTTGTTGCGCTGCAAAACCATAAACCGTGCAGATGTCACATTCATCGTGTCTGGGCAGCCAATCACGCTGCGCCGATGCTTGCCGTTGAATCTGAAGGAATGAACAAAAGACTTTGCGCCATGCGCAGTTACTCGCAGCCCCAGCCCGGAAACCGACCCGTTGCGGGTTTTCCGTCGATCCCCTGGACCAGTCACGGTTTGATGCCGCTCTGTTTGCTCACTCAAGCAGCCTTTTTTCAAAAACCAAGGGGCTTTTCCCGCCGAGGGCTGAGTGCCTGCGTCGTAGATTGTAGAAGCCGTTAATGTATTCGAAGGTGGCCATTTCAGCATCGCGTCGTGCCCGCCAAGACCTCTTCCACAGCAGTTCAGCCTTGATTGCTTTGTAGAACGTCTCGACAGCTGCGTTGTCGGGTGATTGTGAGGGGAAGTGATGGGTGGAATCATGAAGTTCTTATGCGGGAAACGAACTGATCGCAATGCGGAGCCGGCCAACATCATATCGGTTTCCACGCGCTTTGTGTGTGCAGAAAACAAACTCTGTGGGCTGATGGTTTGGTGGGTCATACTCCATAAATTCGAGTTGGAGATCCGATGCGGGTAGCTTATTTCCTTGATGCTTTCAAAACTGCTAGTAAGACTTGCGCGAGGGTCACTCTGATCTGCGTCACAGTTTTCCTTAAGCTTGATATGCAGCTTATAGGTCCTCCCGATTGAGGGAGGTGAGCCTCTCGGTAAGTAAAAAACCTTTATTATCAATATTTTACCAATTTATCATTTAGTGCATGCGCCCTGTGCATACCTTATTCGATATCGGCATTTGCGCCCATCTTCCCAGGCGGCTAGCGTTCTGGTCACAACCACAGGGGAGTAAATCCATGACAAAATTTGTCCGTAGCCTTGCGGCCGTAGCCGCAGTGGCAACGTTGGCATCGGCAGCAAATGCCGAAACCACCGTGCGCGTTGCTTATGACGCTGACCCGGTATCGATGGACCCGCATGAACAGCTGTCTGGCGGCACGCTTCAGCTGTCGCACATGGTCTTTGACCCGCTGGTGCGCTGGACCAAGGATCTTCAGTTCGAAGCCCGTCTGGCCGAAAGCTGGGAACAGATCGACGACACCACCATGCGCTTCAAGCTGAAGAACGGCGTGAAGTTCCACTCGGGCAACATGTTGACCGCGAAAGACGTGGACTGGACCTTCGACCGCTTGAAGGCCAGTGACGATTTCAAAGGCATCTTCGCACCCTTCACGGATGTTGAAGTTGTCGATGACATGACCTTCGACCTGAAAACAGCCGAGCCTTATCCGCTGGTGCTGCACACCGCGACATACATCTTCCCGATGGACAGCGCGTTTTATACCGGCACCACCGATGACGGCAAAGACAAGTCGGAAATCGTGAAGCACGGCGACAGCTTCGCATCGCGCAACATCTCGGGTACTGGCCCGTTTGTTGTGTCCGAGCGTGAGCAGGGCGTTAAAGTGGTCTTCGATCGTTTTGACGGTTACTGGGATACTGAAACAGCTGGCAACGTCGACAAGATCATCCTGACCCCGATTAAAGAAGACCCGACCCGTGTGGCCGCGCTTCTGTCGGGCGATGTAGACTTCATCGCGCCGGTTCCGCCGACCGATCTGAAACGCGTTGGCGATGCTGACGGTGTTGATCTGATCACCATGGCTGGCACGCGTATCATCACGTTCCAGATGAACCAGAACCGCGTTGAAGCTCTGAAAGATCCGAAGGTGCGTCTGGCGATCGACTATGCCGTGAACAACGCAGGTATCGTTGACCGCATCATGCGTGGCTTCGGCACCGTTGGTGCACAGGCATCGCCCGCTGGTTATCTGGGTCACGACCCAGCAATCACGCCGCGTTTCGATCTGGAAAAAGCGAAGGCCTTGATGGCTGAAGCTGGTTATGCTGACGGTTTCTCGATCACTATGATGGCGCCGAACAACCGCTATGTGAACGACGACAAGATCGCACAGGCTGTTGCGTCGATGCTGTCTCAGATCAACATCAAGGTTGACCTGCAGACCATGCCGAAAGCCCAATACTGGCCCAAGTTCGACGAGCGCGCTGCTGACATGATGATGATCGGCTGGCACGCAGATACCGAAGATTCGGCGAACTTCCACCAGTTCCTGTCGGCCTGCCCAGATGAAGCGACCGGCAACGGTCAGTACAACTCGGGTGCATATTGCAACGCAGAAGCTGATGCGCTGATGAACGCGTCGAACAGCGAAACCGATCCGGCAAAACGTGCAGAGCAACTGCAGAAGCTGGAAAATATCCTGTACGATGAAGCAGCCTTCATTCCGCTGCACTGGCAGAACCTGGCTTGGGGATCGAAGTCGAACATGAACTCGACTGACATCGTCAACGCTCTGAACTTCCCCTACTTCGGCGATCTGGTCGTCCAGTAAGGAGAATACATCCGGGCCAGCCATGTGTTGGCCCGGACCCACATCCGCTTGCGCGTGTGAACCCCTTCGGCCCTGCAGATTGGCCAGCCACCTGACATTTCGGGCAGCGCGCAACAGAAAACGTCTACAAAGGTCAATACGATGTTTGCCTATCTCGTAAAGCGAGTATTTCAGGCGATTGCGGTGATGTTTGTCATCTCGCTGATCGGCTTTGCCATCCAGGGCAATCTGGGCGACCCTCTGCGAGAGCTGGTCGGACAATCCGTATCCGAGGAAACCCGACAGCAGTTGCGGGATGAGCTGGGGCTGAATGACAGCTTCATGACCCAGTACCTGCGTTTTGCAGGCAATGCGCTTCAGGGCGATCTGGGGACCTCGTACTTCTTCAAAGAACCCGCGCTGGACGTCATCTTGAAAAAGCTGCCCGCCACGCTTGAGCTGGTGATGGGCGCGACGCTGATCATTGTTGGCCTTTCGGTTCCGCTGGGCGTTTATACGGCCATCAAGCCTGACACGATCCTAAGCCGGTTGATCATGGGCCTGTCGATTGTCGGCATCTCGATCCCGGTCTTCCTGACCGCCATCATGATGATCTTCGTCTTCTCGGTGCATTATGGTTGGTTCCCGTCATTTGGACGTGGCGATGTCGTGCATGTCTGGGGTTATTGGGAGACGAACTTCCTGACCGCCGATGGTTGGATGCATATCATTCTGCCATCCTTCGCACTTGCGTCGATCATGTTGCCGCTTTTCATCCGGCTGATCCGTTCGGAAATGATGGAAGTGCTGCAATCCGAATATGTGAAATTTGCCAAGGCGAAGGGCATCAACCCGCGCCGCATCTATTTCCTGCACGCGCTGAAAAATACGCTGCTGCCAGTCATCACCGTGGGTGGTGTGCAGATCGGGACCATGGTGGCCTATACCATCCTGACCGAGACCGTGTTCCAGTGGCCGGGCATGGGCTTCATGTTCCTTGAGGCCGTGAACCGCGTCGATACGCCCCTGATCGTGGCCTATCTGATCGTCGTGGGCTTTATCTTCGTGGTGACGAACACCATCGTTGATCTGATCTATGGCCTTGTGAACCCAACCGTGAATATTGCGAGGATGGGCGCATGAGCACTGAAAGCCTGAACCCCACCGCCGAGCCATCGCGCTGGACGAAAATCTGGAACTCGAACATGGGCTATAGCTTCCGGAAGAACCCGGTGGCAGTGGTCAGCATGATCATCTTCCTGATGATTGCAGTAGCCGCGTTTTTCGCCCCGCTGATCGCGCCCTATGATCCCTATGATCCAGCGTCGATTGACATCATGAACTCGGAATATCCGCCTTTCTGGGTGGATGGGTCTTTGCCTGACTTCTCGCTTGGCACCGACGACCAGGGCCGCGACTTGTGGTCGACGATCCTGTACGGCACGCGCCTGTCACTTCTGATCGGCGTCTGTGCCGTTGCGCTGCAAGCCTTCCTTGGGATCTCGATCGGTCTGATCGCGGGCTATGTCGGGGGGCGTCTGGACAGCCTTCTGATGCGTCTGGCAGATATTCAGCTAAGCTTCTCGACCCTGATGGTCGCGATCATCTTCCTTGCTGTGACGCAGGCGATGTTTGGGTCCGAGACGTTCAACCAATACGCTGTTTTCTTCCTGATCGCCGTGATCGGGGTTGCCGAATGGCCGCAATATGCGCGGACTGTGCGGGCGACCGTGCTGGCTGAGAAGAAGAAAGAATACGTGGACAGCGCCCGCGTGCTGGGCTTTGGGCCGGGCCGCATCATGGTGCGGCACATCCTGCCGAATTCGCTGTCGCCGATCTTTGTGATCTCGACCGTTCAGGTGGCGAACGCGATTATCTCTGAGGCGTCGCTGAGCTTTCTTGGTCTGGGCATGCCACCCAGCCAGCCCTCGCTTGGGTCGCTGATCTCGTCGGGCTTCGACTATATCTTTTCGGGCAGCTGGTGGATCACCGTCATTCCGGGTGTGATTCTGGTCGTGTTGGTCCTTGTCATTAACCTGCTGGGCGACTGGATGCGTGATGTCCTGAACCCGAAACTTTACAAGGGGTGACGAGATGAGCCTTCTTTCCGTCCGTGACCTGACCGTGAAATTCGCGATGCGCGAGAATACGGTCACCGCTTTGAACGGCATTTCCTTCGACGTGGCCAAAGGCGAACGCCTTGGCATCGTTGGGGAAAGCGGTGCAGGTAAGTCGATCACCGGCTTTGCCCTGATGAACCTGCTCAGCCGTCCGGGCTTCATTGACAGTGGTCAGATTATGTTCGAGGGCGAAGATGTCGTCGGCATGAATGACAAGCAGTTGCGCGGCATGCGCGGCAACCGCATGGCGATGATCTTTCAGGATCCAATGGTGACGCTGAACCCGGTTCTGACCATCGGCCAGCAGATGATCGAGACCTTGATGGCGCACCGCAAACTGTCGCGCGAAGAAGCGCGTCAGATCGCCATCGTAAAGCTGCGCGAGGTCTATATTCCATCGCCCGAAGATCGTCTGGACCAATACCCGCACGAGCTGTCGGGAGGTATGCGCCAACGGATCATCATCGCGATTGCGCTGCTTCTGGATCCGCAGTTGATCATCGCAGACGAGCCCACCACTGCGCTGGATGTGACCATTCAGGCGGACATCATGGAGCTGCTGCTTGAGCTGTGCCAGTCCAACCAAGTTGGGCTGATCCTGATCACCCACGATCTGGGTGTGGTCAGCCAGATGACCGAGCGCACGCTGGTTATGTATGCGGGCCGCATCATCGAAAGCGGTCGCACGCGCGAGATCATCAACGATCCGCAACACCCATATACGCAGGGCCTGATCAACGCCTTGCCACAACAGACACTGCCGGGCCAAAGGCTCAAGCAGATCCCGGGGAACATGCCATCACTCACGAATATCCCCCCGGGATGCCCATTCAACCCGCGTTGCGAATATGCGACCGACCTGTGCCGCTCGCGCATCCCCGAGATCTCGCATTTCGGCGAGGTCGAGGTGGCCTGCCACGAGGTTCAGCGCCTGCAATCCAATGACGCACGGCAGGAGGCAAAAGCATGAAGGATATGGCAACGCAAACACTCCTGCTGGAAATCAAGGGGCTGGAAAAGCGCTTCGATCTGGACAAGGGCTTTCTTGAGACCGTCAAGTTCAAAGATGGGCGTCTGACGCGTGAGACACGTTCGGTCCATGCGGTGAACAACGTGAATCTCGACGTTGCGAAGGGCGAGGCCTTGTGTGTGGTTGGTGAAAGTGGCTGTGGGAAGTCCACGGTTGCGCGGCTGGTGGCGGGGCTTCTGGCCCCAAGTGCTGGCGAGATCCACTATGAAGGGCAGCGCATTGATGATCTGTCGCGCAATGAAATGCTTCCCTTGCGCAAGAAGATCCAGATGATCTTTCAGAACCCCTATGCGTCGCTGAACCCGCGCATGACTATTCTGCAGGCGTTGGAAGAGCCTGTGCGCCATCACAACCCGAAATTCTCGGCCGCCGAAGTGCGGGACAAGGTGACTGAGGTGATGATGTCGGTGGGTGTCGATCCCACGTGGATCAAACGCTATCCGCATGAATTTTCTGGCGGACAACGTCAGCGAATCGCCATTGCGCGCGCGCTGACGGTGGATCCCGAGTTCATCATCGCGGACGAGCCAATCAGCGCATTGGACGTGTCTATTCAGGCGCAAGTTTTGAACTTGATGCTGGAAGCCAAGGAAAGCCGCGGGCTGACTTATCTGTTCATCACGCATGATTTAAGCGTGGTCGAGCATTTCGGCACACGGGTTGCGGTTTTGTATCTGGGAACCGTCTGCGAGGTTGCCGATACGGCAACCCTGTTTTCGAATCCAAAACACCCCTATACTAAAGCCTTGCTGTCCGCAGTTCCGCAGTTGAAGGATGACCGGCCGAACCATATCCGCCTGAAGGGCGAGATTCCGACGCCGATCAATCTGCCGCAAGGTTGCCCCTTCGAAAGCCGCTGTATTTTTGCGAATGGCAGATGCAAAAGTGAAAAGCCGCGCGCCATTCACCAGCCAGACGGCAGCATTGTTGCCTGTCACGCCCTTGAAGAAGGTCGGTTGGATGCGGACGCGCCCGGCCTCTAAGGGCGAGCCGATCCGTGGACATAGTTTGGTTGAAAGATTTTGAGGCCTTGGTCGCGTGTCGAAACTTTTCGCGCGCGGCTGAGGATCGCAATGTCAGCCAACCGGCGTTTTCGCGCCGAATCCGAGCGCTTGAGAATGATATCGGCGTACGCCTGATCAATCGCGAGACGTTGCCGTTAACATTGACCCCGGCAGGGGACGTATTCCTGTCGCAGGCGCGCCTTATGCTGCGGACCTATGAAGAAACGATCGAGCGCTGTCAGACCATTGATGCGGCCAAGGAAAACGTGATCCGGATTGCCGCGTCGCAGTCGCTTTACATGACGCATTACAAGCAATTGATTGCGCCACTGGCGACCGAAGGCGGGGTTGAGACGGATCTGAATTCGACCTCGTGGGCGGCCGATCAGTTTGTGAGTGCGCTTCAACAGCATTATTGCGATGCGTTTCTGACCTATTGGCATCCGTCGATGGATTATCTTGGCCCGCTTGAGGTCGCCAATTTCGAGCACATGACACTTGCCCGTGACCGGTTCGTGCCTGTGTCGCGCTGTAAGCCCGGTGGTAGTGCCGAGTTCACCTTCAGTAATACTGCCAAAGAAGCGATGCCGTTGCTGTCTTACGGTGCGGTGTCAGCGCTGCGATCGGTGCAAGACTTTGTGGTCGAGCAGATTGTCAGCCCGCGCAAGGTGTTCGTCGTCAACCAAAATGCATTGGCCAACAGTGTGAAGGCGATGATCCTTGAGGGGTTCGGGATGGGGTGGCTTCCGCTCAGCCTGTGCCGATCCGAAATCGATGCCGGGATGCTTACCATCGTGGATAGTCGCCTGACCACGGATCTTGAGATCCGCATCTATCGCGATCCCAAAAATAGCAAGGGCACGTTAAACGGTCTTTGGGATCGGTTATCGGATTTGAATACAAACGCTGTGCCGTTCTCGTCGGTTGCTGCGCAACAGAGCGTTCGGACTGGTTAAGGCTTCTTCAACCTCTCTGCTTAGAAAGCTCGACATCCCATCACGTGGGGTGACCGTCTCTGGTTGCCTGATGCGTGTGAACTTGCCAGGAGCTTGCTATGTCCAACCCCTTCGAGAACCGCTCGCCATCCCTGCGCGGCCCTGCCACCGATATCGAGCCGGTCTTGCCGTCCGATGTGACTGATCTGCCTAATGTTGCCGTGTCGCTTTATGTTGAAGCTGGCGGTGTGATCACGTTTGAAAGCGTGGTGGGCGCGACGCGTTCCGTAACGGTTGCAGATAACTCGATTTTGCCAGTTGGCGTGCGAAAAGTGCTGTCAACCGGAACTACCGCATCGGGCATCCACGCGTTTGTACTTGTCTGATGCTTAGTTATGGATTCGAGTTACCGGCGGTGGCCCTGCGACCAGCAGGGGCGTCGTCGTCATCGCCACCGGCATTCTCACCCTTGCAATTAGCGCCGTCGGCTATGTTCGATCCGGCAGATACTGCAAAATTGTACCAAGATTCAGCCGGCGCGACCCCTGTGATTGGAGACAACCAGCCCGTGGGGCTTTGGCAGGATGAAACGACAAATGGTCTGGATTTGCGTCAGGCAGTGAGTGCCGCCCGTCCAAGTTACCGTACAGATGGCGCACATCACTGGATTGAGATGGATGGTGTGGACGATAGTTTGGCTACGGACCCGATTCTGAAGCTGGGAAACCCTCTGACCATTGTTATTGGGTATCAAATGATTTCTGCGATCGGTACGCAACGCGTTAATTTTGTTGAGATCAGCAAAGATAATAAGAATGCGACTTCTTTCGGGGCACAGCCACTTAATGATCGGCTGCAGTTCTTTAGCCGTATTGATGATCAAGGGGTGGGCATTAGCCACATCAAAGCTCTTGGCGCGTTGGGGGGGCACACAAGGCACGTTGCCACGCTTCAGGCGACATCAGGTCAGGTTGTCATTCGTCTGGATGGAACCGTTGTTCAGCAAAGCACGCAGATTTTGGCCGGCGAGTTCTTGGATGCGCAGGCGATGCGTGTTGGGTTGGGGGTGAGCACTGCCAGCATTCCGGGGGCATTCCGTTTGTATGGGATGCAGGTTTGGGACGGGGCAGAGACGCAGCCCGACACCGCCCAGATCGAGCAACTAGAAGGCTGGATGGCCGAGCAAATCGGAGTAACGATATGACATTGCGCATCACCATTATTTGCCCAGAAAACATGATTGACGACGCCAATCAGTTTGCACTGTGCGTGGGGAACATCATGGACGACGCGCAGACGTTTCGAAGCGCTGGGTGGGAGGATGCAGGCGGAATGAAGTTCGCTTTAGCATCCCTGTTGTCATCAGATGATTTTCCACTGGTAGCTTCGAGTTCGCTGAATGCGCCAGCGCATGCGCCTACTGCTGACCTGGCGGCTGCAATGCGCGCGCAGTCCGTGCTTGAGACATGGTCACCTCTGATGTCGCCGTTGCCTCCTGCACCTGATCCGGGAAAGCTGTTGGCCATCATCGGGGTCGAGCCGCGGAATGTGATCCCTTTGCTGGGACTGAGCCCCATCCCGATTGAAGAATGATCATAGCCAGCCCGAGTATGGTGGGTGTTTCTTTTGATGAGGGGGATCAGACTTTGTAATAGTCGCGATACCACGCCACGAATTGGTTTACTCCGTCGCGGAAGTCCGTCGCGGGGCGGTATCCGGTCAAGCGGTGCAGCAATGTTGCATCTGCCCATGTGGCAGGCACGTCGCCCTTCTGCATTTCCATATAGTTCCGCAGCGCCTTCTTTCCCAAGGCGTCCTCGATCGCCTCGACGAAATCCATCAAACGTACCTTGTCTGAATTCCCCACATTCACCACGCGATAAGGCGCGGCGGGGGACAGGCTGTCGCCTTCTTCAATGTCGTCTTTGCTTTCGGGGCGCACCGGTGGGCTGTCGATCAACAGTCGGATGCCGCGGACCAGATCCTCGACATAGGTGAAGTCGCGGAACATGTCGCCGTTGTTGTAGATGTCGATGGGCGTGCCGTCGATGATCCCCTTCGTGAACTTGAACAGTGCCATGTCGGGCCGCCCCCACGGGCCATAAACGGTGAAGAAGCGAAACATCGTCGATGGGATGTTCCACAGATGCGCATAGCTGTGTGCCATGCTTTCATTCGCCTTCTTGGTGGCCGCATAGATGGTCAGCTGGGTGTCCGCCTTTTCCGTTTCCGTAAACGGCATTTCATCATTCGCGCCATAGACCGAGCTGGTCGAGGCCATCAGCAGGTGGTCTACCTTGTGACGGCGAGCTGCCTCCATCACGTTGAACGTGCCGACAACGTTTGAATCGATATAGGCCCGCGGGTTCTCAAGGCTGTAACGCACGCCCGCCTGAGCGGCCAAATGCACGATGATGTCAGGCGCGAAATCATCCGCCATCTGGTCGAACAGCTCTAGATCCTCAAGCATCCCTTCGGTGGCGGTGAACCCTTCGTTCTGCAACAGCATCTGATGACGGCGCTGTTTTAGGGTGACGTCGTAGTAATCCGTCATCCCGTCGAAGCCGTGCACACGAAAGCCGTCTTCCAGCAGAAGTTTTGACAAGTGATAGCCGATAAATCCGGCCGAACCCGTCACAAGAACCTTACGTTTTCCCATTAAAAATGACCTTTTATGAAATCGTCAGTTACACTTCTAAACACCGCAATCGCATGCGCCAAGTGTCTTGGCCAGCGCATGGTGACAAGGTGTAAACCCGCCGCGAATGTCAATCTGCTCTGGTTTCAACGCGCACGAGGTGGTAATCGCTGCCAGATAGGAAATTCCAGACAAGGTGGGGGCCACATGCCTGCTTACAGATCCAGAACTTCGACACACGGGCGCAATATGGCGGGTGCGCGCGGGCTTTGGCGCGCGACTGGCATGAAAGATGGGGATTTTGGCAAGCCGATTATTGCCATCGTCAACAGCTTCACGCAGTTCGTGCCGGGTCACGTTCACCTGAAGGATCTGGGCCAGATGGTCGCCCGCGAGGTTGAAGCCGCTGGCGGTGTTGCCAAGGAGTTTAACACCATTGCTGTCGATGACGGGATCGCGATGGGCCATGATGGGATGCTCTATTCGCTGCCGTCGCGCGAAGTGATCGCGGACAGCGTGGAATACATGGTCAACGCGCACTGTGCGGATGCAATGGTCTGCATCTCGAACTGCGACAAGATCACGCCGGGTATGCTGATGGCCGCGATGCGCCTGAACATCCCCGTAATCTTCGTGTCTGGCGGTCCGATGGAAGCGGGCAAGATCGACATTGCCGATTTGGATGCCAAGAAGATCGACCTTGTCGACGCGATGGTTGCTGCTGCCGACGACAAATACACCGACGAGCAGGTCCAGCATATCGAAGAGAACGCTTGCCCGACCTGTGGGTCGTGCTCGGGTATGTTCACCGCGAACTCGATGAACTGTCTGGCCGAGGCGCTGGGTTTGGCGCTGCCGGGCAACGGTTCGACGCTGGCGACCCACTCGGACCGTAAGGGTCTGTTTTTGGAAGCGGGCCGCAAGATCGTCGACATCACCAAGCGTCACTATGTGGACGAGGAAAAAGGTCTGCTCCCGCGCGAGATCGCGACGTTTAAAGCCTTTGAAAACGCCATGTCGCTGGATATCGCGATGGGTGGTTCAACGAATACTGTGTTGCACCTTCTAGCCATCGCTCACGAGGGCGAGGTTGATTTCAACATGACCCATATGGATCAGCTAAGCCGCAAAGTGCCCTGCCTGTGCAAGGTCGCGCCGAACACGGCCAACGTCCATATGGAAGATGTGCACCGTGCGGGTGGCATCTTCTCGATCCTTGGTGAACTGTCGCGCGCGGGGCTTCTGCACAATGATTGCTCGACCGTACACAGCTCGACCATGGGCGAGGCGATTGCCAAATGGGACATCAAGGTTGCCAACAACCCCGAGGCTGAAAGCCTGTTCAAAGCAGCCCCCGGGGGCGTACGCACCACGCAGGCGTTTTCGCAGTCCAACCGCTTTAAGGAACTGGACACGGACCGCGAAGGTGGCGTGATCCGTTCGGCAGAGCATGCGTTCTCGAAGGACGGTGGTCTAGCAGTTCTGTTCGGTAACATCGCTGAAGACGGCTGTATCGTGAAAACCGCAGGTGTGGATGAAAGCATCCTGACTTTCACCGGCACCGCGCATGTCTGCGAAAGCCAAGACGCTGCCGTGAACAACATCCTGACCGGCAAGGTCAAGGAAGGCGACGTGGTTGTCATCCGTTATGAAGGCCCGCGCGGTGGTCCGGGGATGCAGGAAATGCTGTACCCGACCAGCTATCTGAAATCGAAAGGTCTGGGCAAAGCCTGTGCTCTGCTGACCGATGGCCGTTTCTCGGGTGGGACCTCGGGTCTGTCGATCGGCCACGCCTCGCCGGAAGCGGCTGAAGGTGGCGCAATTGGTCTGGTTCAGGATGGCGACAAGATCGAGATCGACATTCCGAACCGCACCATCAACCTGATGATCGCGGACGAAGAAATGGCGGCCCGCCGCGCTGCGCAGGATGAAAAGGGCTGGACCCCTGCCGAGCCACGCAAGCGAAAGGTCTCGAAAGCGCTAAAGGCCTATGCGATGCTGGCCTCATCCGCAGCGAAAGGCGCTGTACGCGTCATCGACTAAGTTTAGAAACGGCCCGCAATGCGCGGGCCGTTTTTCATTCTGCATAGGCCGTCAGAAGCGCGCGGAGCAGGTCTTCGATGGGGTCTCCATCAGGTCGGTTTGTTGCTGCGACAAAAACGCGATTGTCCGACGGGCGCAGCACCAGATTTGCGTACCAAGCTGTATTGGACCCGTTATGCCAGACCAAAAGGCCTTCTGGACTGTCCGTCAGCACCCAGCCCAATCCGTAACTATCCGTTGCAGCTGTCTGCATCACAAGGCAGCTTTCCATGCTTAGAAAAGCGGGCATCTTGCCCTGACAGGCGCTAAGATGTGCTTGCCCCCAACGGGCAAGATCCCGCAGGTTCATGTGAATGGTGCCCGCAGGTCCCACCCAAGGCGGATTATCCGAAACCTCGCCCAGTGCCGCGACGGGGACATGGCGGAACAATGACCTTCTGTGCCCCCAAGCTGAACCCTTCGCCGTAGGTGCACCGAACCCAAGCGAGGTCAGACCAAGCGGCGCAGCGATCTGTTGCTGCACCAGATGCTCCCAACCCTTCCCGGTCACAGTCTCAAGCACATAGCCTGCAAGGACATAGCCGGTGTTGGAATAGTCGAAACTGCCTTGACCTGCCGGGATCGGAGCAGTCCACAGCCCTTGCAGGATTTGGCGCCGAACTTCGTGCAGGTCTTTGGCGGTTCTCACCATGAATGTGTCGTCGGGTGGGTTGGGGGGCAGGCCCGCAGTATGGGACAATAACTGCCGAAGCGTCAGATTTTTCCAGTCTGCATGCATATCGGTTTCATGCGGCAGGTATGTGCCAATAGGGGTGTCCAGCGAAAGCCTGCCGCGATCAACGAGCTGAAGAACCAGCGTGGCGGTGAAGGTTTTGGTGATCGACCCAATATGCCACGGCGCGTCGGGTGCAACGGGCGCATCAAGCTTTCTGCTTTGCGGCCCGAATGTCAGCGTTTCAGGCTCTTGCCCGTCGACGCCCATTGCAACACCCAGCGCATAGCGTGGTGCGGATCGATATGTTTCGTCGGAAAGCTGAGACAGCGGATCGGCACTGGCAACGCTGCCTGTGCCCGCAACCACGGCTGTGATGAAGCCAAATATCTTTGGGAATGTCATGGGTCGGGTGCATCCTTTGGAGTATTAACATCAGATTACGCACAAGATATGCCTGTGTTTAGGGACTTAAACAGCCCAGCGGCAAAACTGTGTCCTCGCCGAACAGAAAGGAACCCTATGCCCATCAAAGCCATCGCGTTTGACGCTTACGGAACGCTTCTGGACGTCTACTCTGTAGGCGCATTGGCGGAAGAATTCTTTCCCGGTAAAGGGGCGACCATCGCAGCCATGTGGCGCGACAAGCAAATCGAATACACGCGATTGCGTACCATGTGCGATCGCTATGCGGATTTCTGGCAGGTGACGGGGGACGGGTTGGACTATGCCTGTGAGTTTCACAAGGTGGTTTTGACCGTCGATCAACGTGCGGCGCTGATGGGCGCATATGAAACGCTAACCGCGTTTGACGAAAATCACGCACAGATGACCCGCCTGAAAGCTGCCGGGGTTCCGATGGCAATCCTGTCCAATGGGACGCGCGCAATGATCGACAGTGCGCTGCAGGCGGCGGGGCTAGAGGATTTATTGGATCATGTTTTGTCCGTCGACACGGTCGGTAAATTCAAAACCGCGCCCGAGGCCTATCAGATGGGGTCGGACGCATTCGGTTGTGACGCGTCCGAAATCCTGTTCGTCTCGTCCAACTGCTGGGACATCTGCGGGGCCACGTGGTTTGGCTATCACACCATATGGCTGAACCGAGCGGGCTTGCCGATCGAGCGGCTTGGGGTGGAGCCGATGGCGCGTGCCGCCAGCCTTCACGATGTGGCCGATTACGCGCTTGCGTCATTCTCGGGGTAACGCGGTGCGCGTTTTGGCCCCTGTTCGGTGATCATGTCATACGACAGCGTGTGGTCCATGTTCCGCATTCTGTGGCGTAGCATTTGGCGGGTTAGGCGGGCCAAATCTGTCGCGAAGGCTGGGTTTTCGGCGACATTCTGAAGCTCTCCCTGTTCGTCGTGATCGAACAGCAAAGGCGGCAGATCGGCGGCGAACTCGATCAGTGTGAACCGTTCATCCCGTAGGATGCCAACGCACGAGGTGCTGGCATCGGTTCCAAGCTCTTTTTGCCACAGGGTCGGTGTGACCGGGTCTCCGAAATCCAGTTCCGAGAAGGAATAGTCGCGCCATTCGTCAGGCGTGTTGCCTAACAGGAATGGCAGCAAAGACCGCCCATCCATCGCGTTCGGCACCTCTTGCCCGACCCAAGACAGAATGGTGGGCGTCAGGTCGATGCTTTCGGTCGGTACATCTACCACGTGCCCCGCATCACAGCCCGGCGCATGGATGATCAGCGGCGTGTGATAGGCCGCGTCATAGACCGAGTGTTTGCCCCATGCATGGTGATCGCCCAGCATCTCGCCATGGTCGGCGGTTACGACCAGAAGCGTATCGTCCCATTGGCCGCTGTCTTTCAGGAAGGCGACAACGCGGCCGATATGATGGTCGACCTCGGTCGCCAGTCCCAGATAGACCGCGCGCAGGGTTTGCAGCGTCTCGTCGCTGTCGTCAGCCTTTGCGCCCAGCACAAAGTTGGCAGCTTTTTCATTCGCCAATGCCGGATCGAAGAAGGGATGCACCGCGGCTTCGTCCTGACGCGAGCCAACGCGAGCGGGTGCGGGCAGGGTGGCCGGGTCGTACATGTCGTTATAGGGCACTGGCGCGACCAGTGGCGGGTGCGGGCGGATATAGGTCAGATGTGCAAACCAGCTTTGGTCGGCATAGGCGGGCATCCGGTCAAGGAACTGATTGGTCAGGAAAGCTGTATCGCTGTCTTCGGCTGAATATACGGCGGGGGCGTTCAGGGACGAGCCATCGCCGCCCGGCATATGCAGTTGCCAGTAGTTGTTCCAGCTATGCCCCTTGCTCATCAGGTATGATCGCCACGGGTACGACATCTCAAGCCGCATCTCGACCTGCTCGACAAAGCCGGACATGGCCTGCTCATAGGTCTGCACGGCCGGGTCGGTCGGCGCAAAGACGCGGGGATCTTGCGAGGTATCGGTATAGCCAAACAGCATCGGCAAATAGCCCGCCTTGCGCATCTCGCTGGCGATGGTGGGGATGTCGTGACGCAAGGGGGTGCCGTTGCGGACCGAGCGGTGGTTCATCGCATACTGTCCCGTCAGGATCGACGCCCGCGATGGTCCACACGGGTTAACGACCGAGAAGTGGCGCTTGAACGTGACACTCTCGTCCATCAGCGCACGCAGATTGGGCAGGTCCACATGATCCGCCAACGCCCCATGCAGGCAATCCGCCCGCAGTTGGTCGATAATGATAAACAGCACGTTTTTCTTGGCGGTCATCGTGGATCCCTCCCCTTATTCGAAATTGATAGGGCATGGATTTTCTTTGGGTCCAGCAGAAGTTTCTCTGGAGCGTGAGAAAACATCAAACTGGTATGGTCGCACAAAAAAGCCGCAGCGCGCGGGGCGGCTGCGGCTTTGGCCCGAGAGGGCGGCTTTAGATCAGGCTTGGGCGCGCGACAGCACGCTTGCAGGGCGCACTTTGACCAGTGCTGCGGTCAGCATGCCGGCAAGGGCTGCTTTGATCAGGTCGCCCGGAATAAAGGCGGTGATCAGGCCAGTGGCTTCGATCAGTGACTTGTCCAGCACGATCGCCATGCCGGGGATGCCGAAGGCGTAAAGCACGATGATGCCGCCGATGACGGCAGCCACGCCAGCGCTCAGCCAGACGGGCCCGGCGGTCCATTTCTCAGTAATCAGGCCGGTGACGAAGGCTGCGATCGGGAAGCCGATCAGGAAGCCGGCAGTGGGGCTTGCAAAGAGGCCAAGGCCTCCGCGTCCGCCTGCAAGAAGCGGCAGGCCGATGGCGACCAGCAGCAGGAACAGCAGCACGGCCAGTGCCCCGCGCTTAGCGCCCAGAATGGTGCCGCACAGCATGATGCCAAGGCTTTGGGCGGTGATCGGAACGCCAAAGAACAGGTCAATCTTGGGGATCAGGCCGAGGGCTGCGATCAGCGCTGCGAACAGCGCGATAAGGGTTACGTTCTTTTCCATTGAATTAAGATTCCTTCATGGCATCAAAACCGCCGCGTGCACGCAGCGCGTCGGCAATGTGGTCTGCGTCGTCTAACGCAAGAACCGTGAATGGCAGGATAACACGCCAGCCGGGACGGCGGGCAGACCGGGCGCGCCATGCCTCGGTCAGGTGGGTGCCCTTGGCAAGAAGCTCGGGCGTGAAACGGATGACCAGCGCGATGGCGGTCTCAAGATATTCGGTACGCAGCCCCAGCCCACGCAAGGGCGTTGCCAGCCACCGGACCACGGCGATCATGTCGGTCAGGCGCGTTGTCATGGTGACCAGGTTGGCCAGCCCGACTGCGGTCAACATGCGTAGGATGATTACCATCCCGTCGAGTGGGCTGCGTGTGATGAAGTGATAGATCCCGACCAGAAGCACGAAAGGCCACAGCACTTTCAGCGACCGCAGCCCGGCGCGCAGGAAGCTTTGGCCGGGCAGGGCGTAAAGCGTCAGCGTGGCCGCGAAGGCAACCATGTGGAACCACAGGCTTTGCATCTGAAACAGGACGATCGTTACGGCGCATAGCCCGGCCAGCTTCAGACCGGCGGGCCAGCCGTGTGCGCGGGTCTCAATCGGAGAGGTCAGAGATATCATCGCTCTCTCCTTGCTGTTTCATTTGGGCGGAAAAGGCGGGCAGCACGTCGGCGGGCAGGCCTTGTTGCGCCAGTTTACCGGCTTCGATCCAGATTACGTGATCATAATCTGTCAGATCGCTGGGATCATGGGTGACATGGACCAGCGTGCCTTCGTACTGATCAAGATAGCGGCCAAGCTGCATCCGCGTGGGGATGTCCAGCCCGGCGAAAGGCTCGTCCAGCACCAGAATGCGCGGAGCCATCGCAAGCACCGCCATCAGGCAGACCAATTGCTTCTGCCCCTGAGACAACCCGTGCACGTGGCTTTCCGCCCAGTGGCTTTTGCCGAAGCGTTCCAATTGGGCGCGGGCTGCGGCTTCGGGATCGTCCAACCCAAGCTGGCGGAGGCCAAAGGTCAGCTCTTCTACCACTGTGGGGAAGATGATCTGATGATCAGGGTTCTGGAATAGGATGCCGACCAACGACAGCGCTGCGCGGCGATCTTTGGCGGGATCTATTCCGTCGATCCGAACCGTGCCCGCGCTGGGCGCGACCAGACCGGACAGAAGCCGCGCGAAGCTGGTCTTGCCCGATCCGTTGCGTCCGATGATACCAATGCGTTTACCGGTCAGGTCCACCGTCAAGTCCGACAGAATCCGACGCTCGGCCACCGCAAAGCTGGCAGCACTAAATTCGATCCGCGCGGGTTTCATCTGACTGTCCATACGCCCTTTCCAAGGCCCGAAGTTTGCAGGTGTTTGCCGGGCCTTTTAACGGGACGCAACCGGAAATACTGCAAGAAAATGCAGAAAACGTAGTTCTACCGCATCGCATTTCGACCGTCGAATTTGATCAGATCAGGCGCAGAATGCGGTTGTTAGCGCAACCCATTGACGCTTGGTCAACTCACCTTGCTCGGCGACCATCCAGTAAGAGCTTTCTGATCGCAGGCTTTGAGGGGACAGTCGGATCAATTCCCCACGTTTCAGCGCGGATGTGATCAAAGGAAGCGACGCCAATAAAACTCCTGCCCCTGCGCATGCGGCAGAAAGTGCTGCAGTGAATGTGTCAAAGCGCAGATGCGGGATGGGGGTGGGGGCGTCCCCTGTCTGTGATGCCCATTCGTGCCAGCCCATGCGCGGGCCGGACAATCCGATCCGGGGCAGATCCTGCCAATGCGCGGGGTCCCGTCCCTGCATCAGGGCGGGCGCGACGACGGGGGCCAGTTCTTCGTCATACAGGCGGGCGCGATGGGCGATGTTCCAATCGCCACTGCCATAGCGCAACCGAACACCGCGCGATTGCGGGGTGTCCTCTGAAGCCAGCATCAACGTCTTGAACGACAGCTGCACATCCGCGCCCAGCGACAGCCCGGCCAGCCGGGGTGCAATCCAGTGTTCAAGGACCGAGGTGCTGCTCCAGACCGTTAGGCGCGTGCGTTGAATGCCGAACAACTCTTCCGAACTGTGGCGCAGTGTCCCAAGTGCGTGGGTAACGTAAGGCAGCCATGCCTCGCCCTCGACCGACAGGACAACGCCGCGCGGTTTGCGGATGAACAGGGCGACGCCCAGCCGGGTTTCCAGATGTCCGATCCGTTGGCTGATCGCCGCCTGCGTCAGCCCGGTTTCCGTTGCTGCGGCGGTGAAGCTGCCCAGCCGCCCGGCGACCTCGAACGCGTGGACCCAGTCGAGGGGCAGATTGGAAAGAGGGTTATCCATAAGGAGTTCGGGGTCTCAGGTGTGTTTTCGCTTGGTTGTTCTTATCACGCTTTGCGCGGACAATCACCACAAGATCAACGCGTCACAGGAGACACGCGCATGTTTACCACCCAGCTCGATCCATCGGGCCAGGTTCTGACCCTGACCACGCCCAACGGCCCCCTTCGCTTTCACGCAATCTGGCTGCGTGACAATTCGTGGGATCCCGAAACCCGCGCCGCTGGCAATGGCCAGCGCCTGCTGTCGCTGGGCGAGCTGCCCGCAGACACGCATATGACCGACGCATCCGTCAGTGGGGACCAGATTACCGTCAGCTTTGCCCCCGAAGGCAAGACCCTCACCTATGATGCGGGCTGGCTGATCCAGAACGCTTATGACCGCCCTGTACCGGCCCGACGTGGTTGGCTGGGCGACGGGATCGAGGCATGGGATGCGGGACTTATGGGCAATGTGCCAATCGGTGACTTCGCACAGCTATCCTCTGACCCCGCCGCGCTGGGCGCGTGGCTTGAACAGGTCACCCGCTATGGTTTTGGTAAAGTCGTGAACGGCCCGGTTCAGGACGGTGCGTTGTTCGACGTTGTTGGTCTGTTCGGTTATGTGCGCGAAACTAACTATGGTCGTCATTTTGAGGTTCGGACCGAGGTGAACCCGACCAACCTTGCCTTCACTGGGTTGGGATTGCAGGCGCACACGGATAACCCCTATCGTGACCCGGTGCCCTCGGTTCAGGTGCTGTATTGTCTGGAAAGCTCGGCCGCTGGGGGCGAGAACATGGTCGTCGATGGCTTCGCCGCCGCCCGCCGTCTGCGTGATGAAGACCCCGCCGCCTTCGACGTTCTGGCCAACCACTGCGCGCGCTTTGAATACGCGGGCGAAGAAGGCGTCTGCCTGCAATCGCGCCGCCCCATGATCGAACTGGCCCCCGATGGCGAGATCATTGGCGTGCGTTTCAACAACCGATCGCTGGCCGCAGTGACGGATGTGCCCTTTGATCAAATGCAGGCCTATTATGCAGCATACCGTCATCTGGGCGAGATCATTGATGACCCTGCGATGGAGGTTACGTTCCGCCTTGAACCCGGCGAAGGTTTCGTCGTCGACAATACCCGCGTGTTGCATGCGCGTAAAGGCTATTCCGGCGAAGGCACACGTTGGCTTCAGGGGTGCTATTCCGACAAGGATGGATTGCGCTCGACCCACGCTGCGCTTGCGCGGTCACACCGTCAGGAGGCCGCGGAATGAAGCCGGATATTGAAACCCTCACCCCCGAAAACATCGTCGCGTTCATCGGTGGTATATTCGACCGCCGCGGAGACGAAGAGTATCTGGGCGAAGACGTCACGATGGCCGAACACATGCTGCAAGGCGCCACCTTTGCCGAGCAGAACGGCCAAAGCGAGGAAATCATCGTGGGGGCTTTGCTGCACGACATCGGCCACTTCACGTCCGAGTTCGGCACATATCATCCTGACGACACACAAGATCGTCATCATGAAGACGCCGGTGCCGAGGTGCTGGAGCAGTTCTTTCCCAGCGTCATCACCGATTGCGTCCGCTTTCACGTGGCGGCTAAGCGATACCTTTGCGCGACAAAGCCGTCCTATTTCGACCGCCTAAGCGCGGCATCAGTGCACACGCTGGAACTGCAGGGTGGACCGATGAGCGAGGATGAGGTCACGACGTTCGAAAAGAACCCCAACCTGAAACAGATCATTGCCGTCCGCTATCTGGACGAAGCTGGTAAACGCGCCGGGATGGAGACGCCGGACTATTGGCACTTTGCCCCGATGGTCCAGCGCATGGTGGATCGCCACTGCGCGGAATGATGCGCATCCACGCGGGAAGACTAGGTGGCTGTCCGCGTGGATGCCTGAAGTTTATCAACAACCTTGCGACGAAGGTCGAAATTTGCTTTGTATGACGCAACTTATTGATGAGAGGTTAAAATGTGCCTGAACTGCGGTAATATGTATCATATAGCTGATGATGAAAACGACGCGGTCGGCCTCGTCGGTGGTGGGGCTGTTGCAGCAGCTCTTCCAACTTATTCGCCCCATCAGGTAGCGAATTATCTGACTAACGGGTATTGGCAGGATGTAAATTTTCAACCTCATAAGTTTGATGTTTCCACTGGCGGTACGATTACCTATTCGCTGACAGGGATCGAGGACGCAGGGAAATGGTTTGCTCGTAAAGCATTTGAAGCCTGGAGCGCGGTGACAGGTCTCAATTTCGTCGAGCAAAATAGTGCAAGTTCTGACATTATCTTTCAGGATCATAGACCTGGTGCATTTGCCGGGGTGAGTCTGAAAGCGCCAGGGATAATTAGTCAGGCCACCGTGAATATTTCTACCAGTTGGTATGCCGGTGATGAGAACGACCTGCACAGTTACTCTTTTCAGACCTATCTGCACGAAATCGGCCATGCTTTGGGACTGGGACATGCTGGGAACTACAACGGAACGGTCAGTTCTGATGACCTCGTATTTGCCAACGACAGTTGGCAGATGTCGGTTATGTCGTATCTTTCCCAGACCGAGAACTCGAATGTGAACGCGGACCTTGCGTACACGTTAACGCCTATGATTGCTGATATTCTGGCCGTTCAGAAGATGTATGGTAAGCCGACAAATGTGAATGGTGGCAATACAGTCTGGGGCTTTGGGTCAAATGCCCAAGGTCCGGCAAGCAAGTTTACAGAGCTTTCCGGGGGATCGATTGGCTCTGCGATGACCGTGTTTGACACTGGTGGCGTTGACACATTCGATTTTTCTAACTCAAGCGCCCATCAGCGGATTGATCTGCGTCAGGGCGCGATTTCCAACGTGCTTGACTATAATAAGGGAAACCTCGTCGTTGGCTATAAGGGAAACCTCGTCGTTGCGTTTGGCACGTTGATCGAGAATGCCAAAGGTGGGTCGGGGAACGACGTACTGATCGGGAACCTAAAGGGAAACCACCTGAGCGGTGGAAACGGCAACGATGTGCTGAATGGCGGCGACGGATTCGATCGGTTGGTTGGTGGCAACGGGAATGATCGTTTGCTGGGTGGCAATGGGAATGATGAACTCACCGGAGGCGCTGGTGCGGATACTCTGATCGGTGGTTTCGGATTTGATACAGCATTCTATAAGTCGACGACCACCAGAGTTGACATTGATTTGCTTACCAACAGAGCGGCAGGTGCCGCTTTGGGGGATAAACTTTCGGGTATTGAGGGCCTTGTTGGTGGATCCGGACATGATTTGCTCAGGGGGAATGGCGCGGCCAACAAACTGGTCGGGAATAATGGGAATGACTTGTTGGTCGGGCGCGGCGGCAACGACAACCTGTTTGGCGGATTGGGCAACGACAGTCTTCACGGAGAAGTTGGTAATGACCGGCTTTTTGGGGGAATCGGCAATGACAAGCTGAATGGCGGCTTTGGGGCTGACAAGTTGTATGGCGATATGGGGAGCGACGTGCTTGATGGAGGCGCAGGAAACGACTGGTTGGTTGGTGGTTTGGGGGATGACAAACTCACCGGCGGTGTTGGTGCTGACCATCTGAACGGTGGTGCTGGGATCGACACAGCGTACTATTCAACGGCTACCACCAGAGTTGATATTGATTTGCTTGCCAACAGAACGGCAGGCGCCGCTTCGGGGGATACGCTTCTGGATATTGAAGGCCTTGTTGGCGGATCCGGACATGATTTGCTTCGAGGAGATGGCGGGGCCAACAAACTAGTCGGCAACAATGGGAATGACTTGTTGGTCGGGCGTGGCGGAAATGACGTCTTGTATGGCGGATTCGCCCATGACAGCCTTCACGGAGAGATTGGTAATGACCGACTTTTCGGTGGGAATGGAATTGACAAGCTGTATGGCGGTCTTGGTGCGGATTGGTTGTATGGTGGCCAGCAAAATGACATCTTGATTGGCGGCGGGGGTCAGGACCGCTTCTATTTTGACGATGGAAAGGATGTCATTAAAGATTTCCGCGCCGGAGAGGGTGACAGTATCTATATTGATGACGTGCTTACTGGTGGCAAGTCCGTTAGGGAGCTGTTGAGCTCGAAAGCCAGCGTCGTCAACGGCGATGTCCACATTGATTTCGGAAATGGCGACAAGCTGATCATCGAGGACGTCTCGGACAAAATGAGCCTTGTGGACGACATTCTGTTCTACTGATCACCCGCTTGGTGGATGAACTAATACCGGATCGGCAAAGCGGAATTCTTCTAAGTTTTCGCCGCCTCCGATCCGGTCAACAACCGCATACAGACCTTGCGCGGCAATGGGTGCTAACACGCCGTGCCACGTTCCCTTGTGCAGATTGACGGCCTGATCTGGGCGCATGATGAAGGCGTGTGGAGTGCCGGGTGCTCCGTCTTTGTCGGGGCAGACGCTGACCAGAAGCGGCACGCCGTTCATTGGAATAAAAGCCTGTGATCCCAGCGGGTGGCGCTCGACCATGTCCAGCGCATAAGGAAAGTGGCGCGCCTTGCCGTCAAACAGGCTGATCCCGGCACGCCCTTCACCAAAATCCAGTTGCGCCAAGTCATGATGGCGCTGGCACATGCCTGCGTTGATGGTCAGGCTGTCCCGGTCTGTCAGCTCCAAGACATCTCCGAACGGGGCGAAGGCTCCGGCGGTCAGAGGTTGGGCGGTAATTTCGGTCATGGCAGCAGGTCCATCAGGCGAAACTCGGCAATGCGTTCGACTTGTCGGCAAGCTTCGGCAAACTCGGTGTCGCGGTCATTGTGAATACGCCTTTTGAACGCTGCAAGTATCGACGCCTTGTCATGATCGCGCACGGCAATGATGAAGGGAAAGCCGTGCTTGTCGACATATTCAGTGTTCAACTGGGTAAAGGTCGCGCGTTCATGATCTGTCAGCAAATCCAATCCGGCCCCCGCCTGTTCCAGGGTGCTTTCTGTCGTCAATCGACCTGCTGCGGCCAGCTTGCCAGCCAGATCCGGGTGTGCGCGTAAGACCCCAAGCCGGTCATCCCCGCTTGCGGATCGGAAGGCACGGCAAAGCGCGTTATGCAACCCAACCGCGCTGTCATGTGCCGGGCCAAGTTCCAACGCATGCGCGCGTTCGGCGACCCATGCCGAATGTTCGAAGATGCCCCCGTACAATTCCACAAAACGGTCGCGGTTCATCTGGCTGGGACGCTCGATGCGGGTGTGGGGGTGCTGTGTTGCCCAGTGATCGGCAATCTCGATCCGGCGCGGACACCAGACGTCATCGTGGCGTTGGATATGGTCGATAAAGCGACGCAGGCCTGCGATCTTACCGGGGCGACCGATCAGGCGGCAATGAAGGCCGACCGACATCATCGCGGGGCGGTCACCGGCCTGCCCTTCGGCATAGAGCGTGTCGAAAGCGTCAATCAAATAGCGACCAAAATCGTCCCCGGTAATCCAACCGGGCGCCGTGGAAAACCGCATATCATTGGCTTCGAGCGTATAGGGGATGATCAGTTGATCGCGATCACCTATTTCGGCCCAATAGGGCAAATCATCGTCGTAAGTGTCTGAAATATAGCTAAACCCTCCGTGTTCGGCGACCAGCCGCACGGTGTTCTCAGAACAACGCCCTGTGTACCATCCGCGTGGAGGTGTGCCCACGACCTCGGTATGCAGGCGCACAGCTTCGGCGATCGCGGCACGTTCTGCGTTTTCGGGCATATCCTTGTGCTCGACCCATTTCAGGCCATGACTTGCGATCTCCCATCCGGCGGATTTCATCGCTGCGACCTGTTCGGGGCTTCGCGCAAGGGCCGTGGCGACACCATAGATCGTGATGGGGATATCCGCGCCCGTAAACAGGCGGTGCAGCCGCCAGAACCCGGCCCGTGCACCGTATTCATAGATGCTTTCCATGTTCCAGTGCCGCTGACCTGGCCATTGCGCGGCACCGGGAATGTCGGACAGAAATGCCTCGGATCCGGCATCGCCGTGCAGCACGCAGTTCTCGCCACCTTCCTCATAATTCAGAACAAACTGAACGGCGATTTTGGCATCATTTGGCCAGTTCGGGTTGGGCGGTGTCGGACCGTGGCCGCGCATATCGCGTGAGTATCTGTCGGGCATGGGTTCCCTCTGCTTTGTTCCGCACCACCCTTCCAAGGAACGGCCATGACGTCAAATAGGATTGCACGTCGGCACGGTTCCCCCAATAGTGGGGCCAATGAAAGGACATATCATGACCGGATATCTGACCACCCATGTTCTGGACACGGCACGCGGCTGCCCTGCGCAGGGGCTGCGCATTGATCTGTATCGGATCGAAGGCGACACGCGCGCGTTGGTGAAATCGCTTGTGACCAATGACGATGGCCGGACAGATGAACAGATCCTGCCCTCGGATGTGTTCGAAATCGGAACCTACGAGCTGGTTTTCCACGCGGGCAACTATCTGCGCGCAACCGGTCAAGACGGTGAAAACCCTCTGTTCTTAGATGTTGTTCCGATCCGGTTTGGAATGTCCGAACAGGCGCATTATCACGTGCCGCTTCTGCTGTCGCCTTATGGGTATTCGACATATCGCGGAAGTTAATTCGCTTTCAAAACAATTGCTTGAAGATTTAGCGACCTTTGCCGCCGCGAATGCGACCATGCGCCGACCGTGCTTTCGCTTGACTCGTCCCTGCCAGTTCTGACATTCAAAGCCAGCGATCGGTTTCGCGTGTGCAGAGGCACCGCGGAAGTAATAGGGAATACGGTGAGGTGTAGCCATAAGGCGCCAAGACCGTAACTGCCCCCGCAACTGTAAGCGGCGAGCAACGCTGAACATGCCACTGGGGTCATCCCGGGAAGGCCAGCCGCGCGACGACCCGCAAGTCAGGAGACCTGCCGGACGCTGGGCAATTGCCCATTTCCACCGGACGCCGGGGTGAGCGTCTGGCCCGGCGGTCCAAAGACCCTTCCGTGCCAATATACCCCGTTCGTTCATTCCTGATTGCAGGTTTCCCTGCGACGTCGAATGAGGACGATATGAAAAAAACTATTCTGGCCGCTACTCTGGCCGCATTTGTTCCTGTTTCTGCACAGGCGCATTTCCTGCTGCATCACACCGATGAGGTGTTGATCGAAAAGCCCGGCGATGTGCCGATGGGCTTGATCTTTTGGCACCCGATGGAGAACGGGCACGCCATGGATATGGCCACTCCGCAGGAATTCTTCATGATCCATAACGGTGAAAAAACCGACCTGATGGATCACGTGGCCCCTGCGACATTCAAGGGTAAGCACAATGAATCTGCGGCCTTTACCGCGTCAGTGCCGGTCAAGCGCTCGGGCGACTATGTGGTCGTGACCGTGCCTGCGCCATATTATGAAGAAAGCGAAGACATCTTCATCCAGCAGATCACCAAAAGCATGCTGAACCGCAACGGTCTTCCCACTGATTGGGATCAGCCTGCCGGTCTTCCGACCGAGATCCTGCCGCTGAACAAACCCTACAACGTTGTTGTCGGCTCGACCTTCTCGGGCGTGGTGCTGGCTGATGGTAAACCCGTTCCGGGCGCTGAGATCGAGATCGAATACATGGCCGCCGAACCAGATCTGACCGCCTTCGCAGCCACTGACAACACAGTGGGTGCGATGCCCGGCGGCACCATCGTGGCCCTGACTGACGCGAACGGCGTTTTCACCTTCGGTATTCCGAAAGCGGGCAACTGGGGCTTCGCAGCCTTGGGGTCAGGTCCGTCGAAAGAACACGAGGGCAAAGAGCTGAGCCAAGACGCTGTTCTGTGGATCAACGCCACCGAACTGAAGTAAGGACCGCGCGATGCACATTGTAGATGGAGCCCTGTCAAATCCCGTGCTGATCGGCGGCGCGGCTTTGGCTGTGGGCGGTATCGCGATGGGCCTGAAGAAGCTGCCGCTGGAACGTATTCCGGCGGCAGGCGTGCTGTCGGCAAGCTTCTTCGTGGCCTCGCTGATCCACGTGCCAATCGGGCCCAGCTCGGTCCATCTGATCCTGAACGGGTTGGCGGGGCTGGTTCTGGGTTGGGCGGCGTTTCCGGCGCTGTTTGTCGGGCTGTTGTTGCAGGCCGTGTTCTTCGGCTTTGGCGGGTTGACCGTGCTGGGCGTGAACGCGGTGAATATTGCGCTGCCAGCGGTCTTGGCCGGCTTGATCTTTGGGCGGCTGATTGCCCGAGGCAGCCCGATGCAGGGCGCCATCTGGGGCGGGATCGGCGGCGGTTTTGCCATCGCCGCCACGACGGTCGCGGTTGCATTCTCGCTTGCTTTGTCGGGGGACGAGTTCATCCCCGCAGCCAAGCTGGTATTCGTGGCGCATATTCCTGTTATCATCATCGAAGCGCTTCTATCCGGCGCGGCCATCTTCTTGGCCCGCCGCGTAAAGCCCGAGCTTTTCGTAGGCTCGAAAGGAGGATGGGCATGATCCGATCCCTAGTT
Organism: Aliiroseovarius halocynthiae; assembly: GCF_007004645.1. GTDB lineage: Bacteria > Pseudomonadota > Alphaproteobacteria > Rhodobacterales > Rhodobacteraceae > Aliiroseovarius > Aliiroseovarius halocynthiae. The sequence goes on from NZ_ML660021.1 coordinate 82,577, forward strand.
CTGATCCTCGCCTTGGCGACCCCTGTGCCAGCCTTGGCGCACAACGTGATCTCGTCCGTCTTCCCATCGGGGTCGGACATCGAGGGCGAGATCGGTTTTTCCAGCGGCGATATGGCCACCGATTTGCTGATCGAGGTTTTTGACGAATCTGGCAATAAGCTGGGCGAGACGAAGACCGATGCCGACGGATTTTTTATCTATACGCCCTCGCAACCTGTCACCCACATCTTCCGCGGTGATCTGGGTGCGGGACACGTGGCCGAGGTCATAATGCCCGCGTCCGAGGTCGCTGCACTGATGGGGCAGGACGCTGCCCAATCGTCTGCATCTGCCTCTGTCGGGATACCCGCCTCGTCCCGGGCAGACCTGACCGGTCTGTCCGATCAGACCCGCGCCGAGCTTGCGACAATGATCCGGACCGAGCTGCGCCCCCTACGTCAAGAAATCAGCGCCTATAAGAACAAGAACGATCTGCAGACTGTTTTGGGCGGGCTGGGCTATATCGCGGGGCTCTTTGGTTTGGGCTTCTACATCGCGGCCCGCCGCAAGATGGGGGGCGACGCGTGACATATGTCCTAACATCGGACGAAAAGCCGCTTACCGGCTTTGGCGCGCTTCGGGCAGCGGTATCGTCACTTGATCCCCGGATGCGGATCGTGATGACCGTGATCTATGCGATCACCGTGGTGGCCTTGGATGATCTGCGGGTGCTGTCAGGCGCGTTGATCCTGTCCATGTGGCTTCTGGCGATCTCGGGTCTGCCGTTTCAGAAGACGCTGAAACGCATGGCCATGATGGACGGGTTCATCATCTTCACCCTGATCCTGTTGCCCTTCACCATGCCCGGCACGCCGATGTTTTCCGTCTTCGGCTTTGACGCCACATGGGAAGGCCTGTGGCGCGCGACTGAAATTGCGTTGACCGCCAATGCCGTCATTCTGGCCGTCATGACGCTGGTCGGGTCGATGGAGCCGGTGACGATGGGCCACGCCCTGTTTGCGCTGAAAACGCCCGAACGGCTGGTCCATCTGATGATGTTCACCATCCGCTATATTGACGTGCTGCGCGAGGAATACATGCGTCTGCGCACCTCGATGAAGTTGCGCGGGTTTCGTCCGGGCACGAACTGGCACACCTATCGCAGCTATGGCTATCTGGTGGGTATGATGCTGGTGCGCGCGATTGAACGTTCGGAACGTATTCTGGCCGCGATGAAGTGCCGGGGGTTCTCGGGCCGGATCGTGCTCTTGGAAGAGTTCCGCCTGACCCGGTCGGATGTGGTGTTTGTCAGCGCGATGCTGCTTGCTTTGTCTGCCCTGATCTGGGCCGAGGTCGCTTATGCCCTTGCTTGAGCTTTCCGATATCCATTTCGCCTATCCGGGACTGGATCCAGTTCTGGAAAGCGCGTCCATGCAGATGCAGCCGGGCGAACGCCTGTCGATCGTTGGGCCGAATGGCGCGGGAAAATCCACGCTTCTGAAGATCATCATGGGGCTGTTGGTGCCCGATACCGGGACCGTCCACGCCTTCGGCAAGCCGCGCGCCGAGGAAGCCGATTTTCACGAGGTCCGCCGCCGTATCGGTTTTGTCTTTCAGGATGCGGATGACCAACTGTTCTGCCCCACCGTGGCCGAGGACGTGGCCTTTGGCCCGCTGAACCTCGGTAAGTCCAAGGACGAGGCGCTGGCGATTGTCGATCAGGTTCTCAGCCGCCTTAGCTTGATGCATCTGCGCGACCGGATCACACATAAACTGTCTGGCGGCGAGAAACGTCTGGTGACGCTGGCCACCGTGCTGGCGATGGAGCCAGAAGTGCTGATCTTGGACGAGCCAACCAATGCGCTGGACCCCGACAATTACAGCCGCTTGATCGAGATCCTGAACGGGCTGGATCAGGCGATCCTGCTGGTCAGCCACGCCCCGGACTTCCGCGCTGAAATCGCGCCCGAAGGCTATCGGTTGGAGCATCGGAAACTGGTGCGAATCTAGCATTCCGCCCTAGCGTCACCCCAACCGCACAACCTCGCCGCCCGCTGCATCCGCGTCTTCTTGGTCATGGGTCACCATCAGAACAGGCAAAGCGCGGGCGCGGGCGTGTCGAAAGACGAGATCGCGCACCTGCCCGCGCAATTCGGCGTCGAGACCTGAGAACGGCTCGTCCAGCAGCAGCGCATTAGGTGCGGACAGAAGCATGCGCATCAAAGCGACCCGCGCTCGCTGCCCGCCTGACAGGGTTTCTGGATCACGGTCTGCAAAACCTTCCAGCCCCACTTCGGCCAGCGCGGTGTCAATCTTCGCGCGGCGTTCCGCGCGGGTGCCGCCTTTGGTCAGACCAAAGGCCAGATTGGCCCCAACGCTGAGATGCGGGAACAGAAGCGCGTCTTGGAAGAGGATCCCGACGCAGCGATCCTCGGGCGGCAGGGGCAGCAGGTCGCGGCCCTCTAGGCGGACGTGACCTTGCAGTTCAAACGCAGGGGGCAACGTGCCGATGATCGCCGACAGCAGCGTTGACTTCCCCACGCCGCTTGGGCCCATGATGGTCAGCACCGATCCGGGCGCGACATGGGTATCGATCTCGATCAGCGGTGCGCCGTCTTTCAGGATGCGGACCTGATCCAGATGCAATCCGTTAGCCATTCAAAAGCCCCTTTCGGTTGCGCCATACCAAAGCTGGCAGCGCCAAGGCCAGCGCGAAGGGTAGCATCGCGGCGGCAGTTTGCATCAGGCCGAAAACTCCGATGGCGCGGCGATCCCCGCCGGATGCAAGCGCGACGGCTTCGGTGGTCAGGGTTTCAACCCGGCCTCCGCCCGCCAGAAGCGTGGGTAGGTATTGCCCGACGGACACGGCGACACCCACGGCGGTCGCGGTCAGAAGTGGAGCCAGAAGCATGGGCAGGCGCACACGCCACAGCACTTGGTTCGGCGTGGCCCCCAACGCTTTGGCGACGGTGGCTTGGCGCTTGTCCCAAGACTGCCAGGGCCCTTCCAGCGACAGGCGCAGATAGGGCAGGACAAAGACCAGATGGGCCAAAATGACGGGCAGACGTCCCATGCCCAGCCCGAGGTTTAAAAGCAGCGTTTGCAGCCCAGGTAGGAAGGCGGTTTGCGGCAGGATCAGCGGCAGATAGATCAGCCACATACCGCGCTGGGTCAGGCGCAGGCCCAGACGTTCCTCGGTCTCGAGGCAGCCGATGGTCAGGATCATTCCGATCGTGACTGAGACACCTGCGATCAACGCGGTTTCCCCCAGTGCGTCCAGACTGCCCGTGCGGTGGCGCATCCAGCTGCGCAGAGTGAACTGGTCGGGCAGCAGGTCAGGGAAGCTCCAGAACCCTGCAAAGGACCAGATGATCAGGCCGAGGAAACCCAAAAGCAGGGACAGCGAGACGGTGGTGCCAAGAGCAAACCCCGCGACGCGCAGGGGGGTGTTGCTGCGTCCGCGTCGTCCGGTTTGGACATGGCGGCGGGCAAGGCGGGCAATCAGATGTTCGCCCAGAAACCACAGGCCGACGCCCGCGATGACCAACACAAGCTGCCACAGCGCGGCGGCGGCGGCCAGCAGGCGAAAGCCAATGTCCGGGTCGGACATCCAGCGCACGATTTGCACGGATAGCGTTGGCGGCGTCGATGGCCCAAGGATCACCGCCACATCGACCACCGACATAGCCCATGTCAGGACCACCAAAATGGGCAGGCGGATGCGGGCGTAAAGGGCGGGGAAGATGGCGATCATCCACGCCTTGATGCGGCCGTATCCCATGCTTTGGCTTAACGCCATGCGGCGGCGTCCGTCGATTTGGCCCAAGGCCGCGATGGACATGAGCAGCAGGAACGGCACCTCTTTCACCACCATGCCTGCGATCAGCGAAAGCCCCCAAGGGTCGTTCAGGATCAACAGGTCTGGCGGACGCTCCCACCCGGTTAGCCACGGGGAAAACAGACGTGCGATCCAGCCTGATGGCGCGATCAGAAAGGTCAATCCGAAGGCGGCGGCAGCATGGGGGACAGACAGGAAAGGCGAGAGTAGACGCTCCAGCACGCGAAACCCGCGCGTGCCGGTCCAGCCTGCAAGGATCAATGCGGTGATGGCCAAAGATAGAAGCGCCGAGACGATGCCCGTGACAAGTGATAGGCGCGTTGCAGCGGACAATCCGGGCCAGTCAAACAGCGTGCGAAATGCCTCTAGCGAAGGGCCGTAGTGTCCGCCAGCAGGGAAATGCCCGAAGGCTGGCAGGATCGTTCCCCACAGCCCTGCCACTAACGGACCCAGCAAAAACAGGACCGTCAGTAATGGAAACAGGGGAAGGCGGGGGAGGTATTTCATAGGAGAGTATTGCCCCGCACGCGATGCGCGGGGCAATGGTACTTCTTACTGAACGCCGTAGCGCGATTGCCAGTCTTCGGCGATGCGGGTCATCCAGCTGGGATGCGGTTCATCCTGCACGCGGCCAAGCTGGGCGGGCGTTAGGGTTGCGATGCCCAGATCCAGTGCGTCAAATCGGGCGCGGTCGTCGTCTGACAGCGCAGCCATGTTCAACACCGTGCCGTATCCCAGCACGTTCGGGTCTTGCGCATGGGCCTGCGCCTCGGGCGACATCAGGAAGTCGGCCAGCACCATCGCGCCTGCTTTCGATCCCGAGTTATAGGGGATCGCCACGAAGGACGCGTTGCCGATCGTGCCCTTGTCCAGAACGAAGGTGCGCACGGTGTCGGGCAGTTCGAAGTTTGCAATCGCGGTCGAGGCGGCGCTGGGGCTGAAGGACACAGCCATATCCAGCTCTCCGTCATTGATCAGCTGGATCTGACGGGTGCCGTTGGGCGGATAGGCGCGGCCTTCGCGCCACAGGGCTGGGGTCAGCTCTTCCAGATAATCCCACAGCGGTGTGGTTACCTCGACATAGTTTTCATCTGACACCGGTTCAGCCAGCACGGATGGATCCTCCAGCAGTTCGACCAGCATTTGCTTGAGGAATGTCGTGCCTAGGAAGTCAGGTGGCTGGGGATAGGTGAAACGGCCGGGATGGGCTTTGGCCCATTCAAGGATCGCCGCGGCGGAAGGGAGCGGTTCGGCAATGTCTGCAGTATCGTACATGAACACCACCTGCGCCATAGCCCACGGGGCTTCATAGCCTTCGACCGGAACGGTGAAATCGGAGCGGACAGTTTTGCCTTCAGCATCGACGAACTGCCAGTTTGGAAGATCCTCGGCGAACGGGCCAAACAGCAATCCGTTGTCCTTCATAGACGCGAAATTCGCCCCATTAATCCAGATCATGTCGATCGCACCGTCGTCATCCTGACCGGCCTGTTTTTCGGATAGAACGCGGGTCACGGCATCGGCGGTGTCGGTCAGCTTCACATGCTCCAGTGTCACGCCATAGCGGTCTTTGATTTGGTCGCCCGCCCATTCAATAAAGGCGTTTGTGGTGGGCGACCCACCCCATGCGTTCCAATAGACGGTCTGGCCCTTGGCTTCGTCTAGAACTGTATCCCAATTCGCGGGATCGGGGTCGGCAAAGCTGGTCGTTGGCAGAAGGGTCGACGCCAGCAGGCTGGCGGCAAGTGCAAGATGTTTCATTTGGGCTCCTGTTGGTCGGAAAGGATGGGGCCAAAGGCCTGATACGCGCCCCAGACGCGCAAGATGGCCGTGGCAAAGCAGACGATGGCAAACAGCCACGCCAGCGGCATGAAAAAACGGGGGAGAAGGCAGAGAAGGACGAAGAATAGGATCGTTTCGGTGCCTTCCAGAATGCCGTTGGAATAGTAAAGCGACTTGATGCCCTGCGCGCGGGTCTGAAGCCCTTTCTTTTCCGCAAGTATCGCATAGCCCAGAAAGCTGGCGCCGTTCACATAGAAGCTTAGCAGCAGAAATGCGCCTGCGATCCCATTGGTTGCCGGATCGTACAGAACGAACGCAAAAGGAATGGCACCGTAGAATGCGAAATCGGCGGTGATGTCCAAATAACCGCCGAAATCACTGCGGGTGCTGGCGCGGGCCACCGCCCCGTCCAGCCCATCCGCGAGGCGCGAGGCAAGCAGCAACCATAGGCCCAATGTGAAATGTTCCGTGGTAATGCTGATCGCGGCCAAAAGCCCAATCCCCAGCCCGATCAGCGTCACCAAATTGGCGCTGACGCCCGCGCGGGCCAACAGGCCGCCGACCCGATCCAGCGGCGGGTCAATCAGTTTACGTGCATAAGCGTCCAGCATGACGCGCCCTTTCCCATTGCCGCAATGGTACGGCGTTTGATGCGATACTTGGACCAGATCGGCCTGCCGCGTCCATGCGGCATACGAAAACGTGAGCATTCGTCATGAAATCAGTGCGAAAATCCTTGGCGGAGGGGGCAGGTTGCGATTGAATGGGGCGTCAATCGGAGGCCCTGATGAAGAAACCGACTTACTATTCGCCCGAAGGTGGCTTGCCACCCCAGACGCAGCTGCTGACGGATCGTGCGGTGTTTACCGATGCTTATGCGGTGATTCCTAAGGGGACGTTATCGGACATCACGACCTCGGCCTTGCCGCATTGGAATGCGGCGCGGTTTTGGGTCTTGGCGCGCCCCTTGTCGGGCTTTGCCGAAACATTCTCGCATTACATCGCCGAGGTCGCACCGGGTGGTGGCAGTGACCGGCCCGAGGAGAACGCGCAGGCCGAAGCCGTGCTGTTTGTGGTCGCGGGTGCGATGGAGCTGACGCTTGATGGCGTCACCCATCAGATGCAAACGGGTGGCTATGCATTTATACCAGCGGGCACGTCATGGACGTTGGTGAATACCTCGGACGCGCCGGTTAGCTTTCACTGGATCCGCAAGCGCTTTCAACCGGTTGACGGCATCGACGCCCCCACGGCGTTTGTCACGAATGAAGCGGACCATGACCCGATTCCGATGCCGGATACAGATGATGCTTGGGCGACCACGCGATTCGTCGATCCCACGGATCTGCGCCACGATATGCATGTGAATATCGTGACCTTCCAACCGGGCGGGGTCATCCCGTTTGCCGAAACCCATGTGATGGAGCATGGGCTTTACGTGCTGGAAGGCAAAGCCGTCTACCGCCTGAATCAAGATTGGGTCGAGGTCGAAGCCGGCGATTATATGTGGCTACGTGCCTTCTGTCCGCAGGCTTGTTACGCGGGCGGACCGGGGCCGTTTCGCTATCTTCTCTATAAGGACGTAAACCGCCACATGCCGCTGAGCGGTTTTTGATCAAAAGGCTTGAACCTTCTGCGCGTTTCCCCTTCTGTGGCTGTGACACAAGCGCGAGGGATCAACGATGTCACAGAAGATTCGTATCGGATTGAACGGGTTCGGTCGCATTGGCCGGTCCATTCTGCGAATATTGGCGCAAGATGCAGGCCCGTTTGACGTGGTCTTTATCAACGATATCGAAAGCTTGGATACCTGCGCTTATCTGTTCAAATATGACAGCGTGTTTGGCCCGTTTCCGGGCGAGATTACGACGGCCGATCAGGCGCTGGTGATCAATGGGCAGAGCATCCCGTTCTATGCCATCCCAGACATCAGCACGATGGATCTGTCCGATGTGGATGTTGTGCTGGAATGCACGGGCATGGCAGGCAAGCGCGCGGTGGCCGAGCGTGGTCTGGCGGCAGGTGCGCGTAATGTTCTGATCTCTGGTCCGTCATCCGAGGCCGACGTGACCGTGGTTCTGGGCGCGAATGAAGATCAGTTGGCGGGGCAGCGAATTGTCTCGAACGCGTCATGCACCACCAACGCATTGGCCCCGCTTTTGAAACTTCTGGACGATCGGCTGGGCGTGATTGGCGGACATATGACCACTGTCCATTGCTATACCGGCAGTCAGCCCACCGTCGACAAACCGCGCGCCAATCCGGCGCGATCACGGGCGGCGGCGTTGTCGATGGTGCCCACCACCACCAGCGCGCATAAGCTGGTGGGCGATGTGCTGCCGCAACTGGCGGGCAAGGTCGAGGCGCGGGCGATCCGAGTTCCCACCGCGTCTGTATCCTGTATCGATCTGAGCGTGCGGGTCACCAAAGAGGTGGACGAAGATCAGGCCCGCGCCATCCTGCAAAAGGGCGCAACGGGCGATGTGCTGGGCTGGACCGAGGAGCCTCTTGTGTCCTCGGACCTGCGCATGCGGCCCGAAAGCCTTGTGATTTCCGGCCCCGAAACCTCGGTGTCTGAGGGCGGCTTGCTTCGGGTCTTCGGCTGGTATGATAACGAATGGGGCTTTTCCCACCGCATGCTGGACGTCGCCCGCTTAATGGCGCGTGGCTAAGCCTATTCCGCGTTGAAGGTGAACAGCGTTTCGCCGTTGATCTCGTACCCGTCGATCAGCGCCTTGGCGGTGCCCGAGGTTAGCCAGTCTTCCAACGTCTGTGCCAGATCAGCTTTGACATGCGGATGTTTGGCCGGGTTCACTGGCAGGAAGGCGTATTGGTTGAACAGCACGGGATCGCCTGCAAACAGCAGCGCCAGCCCGTCCTTGTTGCCGAAATTCAGCCAACTGGCCCGGTCGGAAATCACATAAGCAGGCATGCCTGATGCGATGTTCAGCGTGGCCCCCATGCCTGCGCCGACCTTCCGATACCAGTTCCCAGCCGGTGTAAGATCGGCAGCGGCCCAAAGCTTCAGCTCGGCCTTATGTGTGCCGCTGTCATCGCCCCGGCTGACAAAGGGGGATTTGGCGTCTGCGATCTTGGCCAGAGCCACGCTGGCGGTGTCTGCTGCTTTGATATCAGCGGGGTCCGTGTCGGGGCCGATGAAAACGAAATCGTTATACATGATTTCGCGCCGGTGGGTGCCATAGCCCGCGGCGACGAATGCCTCCTCTGCCGTGCGCGAATGCACCAGAATGGCGTCTACATCGCCTGCTTCACTTAGGCGAAGCGCCTGCCCAGTCCCGACGACCAGAAGCTGCACATCAATGCCCGTGTCTTCCTTGATTGCGGGCAGCAAAACATCCGCCAGACCCGAGTTCTGGAAGGACGTGGTGACGGCCAGTTTCATGTCATCCGCAAAGGCGGCGCTGCTTGTGGCAAGGGCGACCCAAAGTCCGGTCAGCAGGGATTTCATTCGACGATGTCTCCGTTCAGGAAGGCTGCAGCCTCGGCGGTCTGCGGTTGGTCAAAAAACAGGGGGGTCGGCGCGTGCTCGTGGATATGCCCTTTCAGAAGGAACAACACATCATCTGCCAGTCGGCGCGCCTGCCCCATGTCATGTGTAGACATGATCAGCCGGGTGCCCGAGGTGGCAGCTTGCCGCAGGATCTCTTCAATCTCGCGGGTGGCGCGGCCATCCAGCGACGCGCAAGGTTCGTCCAGAAACAGCAGCGCGGGCTTGGTGATCAGCGCACGCGCAATGGCCAGTTTCTGCCGTTCGCCACCAGACAGGAAGGTGGCGGGGCGATCCAGCATGGGGCCAAGCCCGACCCGAGTACCTGCCGTGTCTGCCTGTGCGCGTGCCATGGCTTTCGCGATGCCGCGCAGACGCAGCGGATAGGCGATATTGTCGCGTACCGACCTGCGCAGCAGAATGGGTTGCTGGAAGACGAAGGATTGCGCGGCATGCGCAGTGTCCAGATCACAACCCCAGTTGATCGCACCATCGGACAGACGCGCAATCCCGTGCATCATCCGCAGAAGTGATGTCTTCCCCGCGCCGTTTGGCCCGATCACAATCGTGATGCCCTGATCTTGCAGCGTCAGGTCAATCGGCCCGACTAACCGCTTGCCTTTGCGGCGGATCGTGGCCCCGGTCAGAGTTAAAGGGAACAGACTGCGCATCACCAGCGTCCCTCTTGTTCGGTGCGGCCAATGATGTGGATCGCAAGGTTCACGGCAATCGCCAGCAGGATCAGCACAAAGCCCAGACCCAGCGCCATGGCAAAGTCGCCTTTGCCGGTTTCCAGCGCGATGGCTGTGGTCAGCACGCGGGTGTGATGATCGATATTGCCACCGACGATCATGATCGCGCCGACTTCTCCTATTGCGCGGCCAAACCCTGCCAGCGCGGCGGTTAGAAGCGCGCGGCGTCCGTCCCACAGAAGGGCGGCCATACGCTGGCGCTGCGTTGTGTTCAGCGAGATCAGAAGGTCGTGATAATCCGACCACAGTTCACGCAAGGCCTGATGGGCGATGGAGGAGATGAGCGGCACGATGATGACCACTTGCGCGATGATCATGGCGGTCGGGGTGAAGATCAGTCCCATAACCCCAAACGGCCCCGAGCGGCTGAGCAGCACATAGACGATCAGCCCGACCACAACGGGCGGCAGGCCCATCAACGCGTTCAGAAGCGCGATGGTGAAACGGCGCGCGCGGAAACGGCGGACGGCCAGAAAGGCCCCGATTGGCAGGGCGATGGCGCAGGCAATGACCAATGCCGTCAACGTCACGCGCAGCGAACGCAGCGTGATTTCTACCAGATCCGCGTCCAGCGTCACCAGAAGCCAGAGCGCCTGGCCTATTCCTTCCCACAGATCCGACATTTGCCGCCTTTAGCCCAGTACAGGCATCCCTGATACAGGCCCGTTCTGCCACAGCGCAAGCCGCGTTAAGCCATTGGAAATGGTCTGATAAGGCACCTAAACCGACATTTCTGCCGGTTTAGGTGCCACAGAAGGTTGTATAGGGACCGAACCCGTCTGGTGCGGGCAGGGCGAAGGCCTCGGCCCCGTCCTGTTCGCGAAACGGGTCGGACAGAACCTGAAGCAACGTGTCAAAAGGGGCCATGTCGCCATCAGATGCGGCGGACAGGGCTTCTTCGACCTTGTGATTGCGCGGGATATAGATAGGGTTCACGGCGTCCATCGCGTCGGGCCGCGCAAAGTTATCCTCGTCATGGCTGAGCCGGTGCAGATAGCGCGAGCTCCAATCCGCGGTGCCTTCGGCGATGACGATCCCATCCAGCGCGGACGCATCTCCGCCGGCCACACGCGACAGCGCGCGGAAGGTGCGGGTATAGTCGCTGCCCGCACCCTGCATCAGACTGTGCAAGTCGTTCGCCAGATCCAGATCCTCGTCACGCGCGGTGAACAGGCCAAGCTTTTTGCGCATCCCATCCAGCCAATGCTGCTGATAAAGCGCCGGGAATTCTTCAAGCACTTGCATCAGCTCCGCGATGGCTGCGTCTTGGTCGTCTGGGTTGATCAGCAAGACCAGCGTTTCGGCAAACCGCGCAAGGTTCCACTGCGCCAGATTGGGTTGGTTTCCAAAGGCATAGCGCCCCTGTCGGTCAATAGACGAAAACACTGCGTCCGGGCTGTAGGCATCGATGAAGGCGCAGGGGCCATAGTCAATCGTCTCGCCCGAAATCGTCATATTGTCGGTGTTCATCACCCCATGGACAAAGCCCACATGAACCCATTGCGCAATCAGTGCGGCTTGGCGGGCCTGCACCTGTCGGAACAGTTCCAGATAGCGGTTTTCGGCACCCTCGATGTCGGGATAGTGGCGCGCAATGGCGTAGTCGGCCAGTTGCTTGACCCGTGCGTGATCACCGCGCGCGGCAAAGAACTGGAACGTGCCCACCCGCAGGTGCGAGGCCGCGACCCGCGCCAGCACAGCGCCCTGTTCAGGGCCGTTCTGGCGTAGCACCGGTTCCCCAGTGGTCGAGGCCGCAAGCGCGCGGGTGGTCGGGATGCCAAGGGCGTGCATCGCCTCGCCCATCAGATATTCGCGCAGCACGGGGCCAAGCACGGCCTTCCCGTCGCCGCCGCGCGAAAATGGCGTCTTGCCCGAGCCTTTCAGATGCAGGTCACGGCGGTTGCCGTTCGTGTCGAGAAACTCGCCAATTAACAGGGCACGACCATCGCCCAACTGGGGCGAGAAGCCCCCGAACTGGTGGCCTGCATAGGCCATCGCAACCGAGCTGCCACCGTCGGGAATGCGCATGCCGACCAATTCCTCGGCGCCTTCGCGCGTCTCAAGATAATCGGCATCCAGCCCAAGTTCGTCCGCCAAGGGGCGGTTCAGGCGCAGCACGTTTGGGTCGGGGACTTGCGCCCCCTTCCACTCGACATAAAAGCCTTGCAGCTCGCGGACGAAGCTGTTGTCAAAATCTGGATGAGCCATACCGGATTTTACTCGGCCGCGCCGCGTTTGGGCAGAACCCAATCGGGGCGGGCGAAGTGGCAGGTATAGCCGTTGGGTAGACGCTCCAGATAATCCTGATGCTCGGGTTCTGCTTCCCAGAAATCACCGGCGGGTTTCACCTCGGTCACGACTTTGCCGGGCCACAGCCCGCTGGCGTCGACATCGGCGATGGTGTCCAGCGCGGTCGCTTTCTGTTCGTCCGACAAATAGTAAATGCCCGAGCGATAGCTGGTGCCAAGGTCGTTGCCCTGACGGTTTACCGTGGTCGGATCATGGATCTGAAAGAAGAACTCAAGCAGCGTGCGATAGCTGATCTTGGCCGGATCAAACCAGATCTCTATCCCTTCGGCATGGGTGCCGTGATTGCGATAGGTCGCGTTGGGAACGTCCCCACCGGTGTATCCCACACGGGTTTTCGTCACGCCGGGCATCTTGCGGATCAGATCCTGCATGCCCCAGAAGCAGCCACCGGCCAGAATTGCGCGTTCAGTCATTGGTTTCCCTCCACAAGGTGAAGATAGTCGCCATAGCCTTCGGCTTCCATCTGGTCTTTCGGCACAAATCGCAGCGAAGCCGAGTTGATGCAATAGCGCAGCCCGCCGGTTTCGCGCGGGCCGTCCGGGAACACGTGACCCAGATGGCTGTCGCCATGGGTGGACCGGACTTCAACTCGCTCCATCCCGAACGTGCTGTCGCGGTGTTCAGTCACGTGGGCGGCTTCGATCGGGGTCGAAAACGCGGGCCAGCCACAGCCTGAGTTGAACTTGGTGGATGACGAAAACAACGGCTCGCCCGAGACGACATCTACATAGATCCCGGGTTCATAATGCTTGTCATACTCGCCCGTGAACGCCCGCTCGGTCCCGTTTTCTTGGGTGACCCGGTATTCTTCCGGGGTCAGGCGATCAATGGCGTCTTGGGATTTTTGATAGCGCATGCGGTCCTCCTTCGGGTTGAGGCAAGAATATGGGGTCTGTAGGCCAAATTGGAAGCGTCCGGTGAAGCACGTTGACGTGAGTGATCTGTAACGAATTGGGCCTTAGAACCGCGTGGGGGCAAACGGATCCAGCGCCAGTTCCGGCGTCGCGCCAAGCGCCAGATCTGCGACCAGTTCCGCTGTGCCCGCCGATTGGGTCAGGCCAAGATGGCCATGTCCGAACGCATAAACCACCCGCGCGTCTTGCGGAGAGCGCCCGATGACGGGCAGCGTGTCAGGCAGGGACGGGCGGTACCCCATCCATTGCTTGCCGCCCTCGGTGTTCAGCCCTGGCAGGAAATCCCGTGCCTTCTTCAGCAAGATATCGGCGCGTTTGAAGTTTGGGGGGAGCTTCAGCCCGCCAAGTTCTACCGCGCCGCCGACGCGCACACCGCCATTGATCATCGAGACCACGAAACCGTGTTGGCTGAAGGTCAGATGGGTGCGCAGGTCGAAGGCACCGGGGGGCAAGGTGGTATTATAGCCGCGCTCGGTTTCCAGCGGTATCTTGTCGCCCAGACGGCGCGCCAGATGGTGGGACCATGCGCCTGCGGCGATGATCAGCTTCTGGGTCTCAATTTGGCTGTCACTTGTTTGCACGCGCATACAGCTCTCGGCGGGGGTGATGCTGTGAACGTCAGTGATCTTGATGTCGCCACCCGCGTCGCGCAGCGCTTGCGCCACGGTTTCGGTCCACAGCTTCGGGTCCACGGTGTTGAACCAGTTCGGGGTGAACGCGCCGTGGGTGAACCGCGGATGCAGGCCCGGCTGGTATTCCGCGATTGCCTCGGGGCTGGTCAGGTGGATTGCGTCAAAGCCGTGCTGTTTCTTCAATTCCCATGCGGGCAGGGTGCTCAGGTAAGCTTTTTCGCCCTCGTACAGCGCCATTTGACCTTTGCGCTGGATCAGGTCCTCGCCCTTGATATGCGCGACCTGCCGTTCGAAGGCGGCCTTCGCCACGTGCATCAGCTGGGCCTGCGCTTTCATCGAACCTTCATAACGATCCCGCCAACTGGCCCTCCACAACCGCAGCATCCACGGCGCGATTTGCAGCGCATAGGCGGGCGGGACTGACAGAGGCCCCAATGGGTCCAATAGCCATTTTGGGGCTTGTTTCATGATGCCGGGTTTGGCCAGCGGCTCGATTTCCTGAAACGCAAAGGCGCCAGCATTTCCGGCCGAGGTTTCACCCGCGACGCCCTTACGGTCCAGAACGCGGACCTTTTGGCCACGGCGGGCAAGCTCCAGCCCGATGCTGATGCCGGTGATGCCGGCGCCGATGATTGTGATGTCGTCAGCCATGTCGAACCTTGCAGGAAAAGTGGATCAGGTCCCGATACCATTCCTGAAAGGATCGGCCGGGTCAAAGATCAATCGCGCTTCGGCCATGATAAAAGCTTGGCCCGTGATTGATGGGATCACGCCCCCGTTCGGGCTCGGCGTACAGGATAGGCGATAGGGGCTGCCGATGACGCTTTCCGATGGGAGCAGATCTGCCAGACCGACCGCACCCAATTGGAGTATGAAATGTACCTGGGTGACGGCCGGATCTGGGTCGAGGTCATCGAATCGGATTCGATGCGCAGACACGCATTCAAGTTGCGTTCGACACCTCCCGTCATCGGAGCGTCAGTGAAACTGTATTGCCGCGTCCCTGGGGGTGGACTGCGCAGCGCATTCTCTTTGATGGATTTGTGTGTTGCTCAATCGGTGGTGTGCCGATTGCCCTTCAGACATCAGAAGATGGTGAAGTGAAGGGGCGAGCGCTCCATAGTGTGAAATGTCCTGTTTCAGCGACGACCCTTCTGGGAGGTCGGATTGTCCGCGAGTGGTGATTGCACCATATTGAGCATTGGATCCAAAAATCCAGAGAAAAAATGAGGACGTCGGGTAAGTTCAAGTGTGGGTTGATGAATCTTTATCTGGCAAAGCCGTTTTGCTTCTTTGTGGTGCAATACCTGCCGCCGCCTGAAGCTCATGCAAGTGCTGTGGTGAATTGGCTCAGCTTGGGCCACCGCCGCTGCTGCTTTGGCCAAACTTGCGAAACAATTTTGTGCGGTCGAAGGCCTCTTCCAGCTCGTCCGTGCGTGCTTTGACGCTGTCCCAAAGGCGTTCCTGAACCTCGGCCACTGCGCATTCCAGCAGGACCAGCAGAGCTGACATCGAATCCCACGCCGAAGGAACGGCAATACGGGCGCTGAACGTGTGGCGCGCCAGCCGGTGAATGGGCGAACGCCATTGGTCCGTGAACAGCACAATCTCGGCCTCGCGTTCATGGGCCAATTGCCCGATCACAAGTGTCGTATTTTCATAGCGCCGGACGTCCAGCGCAATCAGAATATCCCCTTTGCGAATGTCCAGCAGCTCGTGTGTCCACGAGGCCGAAAAGGGCAACAGACGCACATCCGGGCGGATCATCTGAAGGTGCAGATAAAGGTATTGCGCCAAGGTTCCTGTGATGCGGCCTCCGGTGATGAAGATCCGCCGGTTCGGATCGCAGATCAGCTTGCACAGCGCGTCGAACTCGTCGGGGTCCACTTCGTCCAGACTGCGCTTTTGGTTCTCAAGCGCTTGCCGGGAATAGCGGTTCAGCGTGTGTTCTTCCGGCAGATCCGTCTTCCACACATCGCGCTTGGCGACTGGGTCCGAGATCATCTCTTTCAGCTCGCGCCGCAGTGCTGCCTGAAACTGTGGGTAGCCGTTGAACCCGGTTTTCTGCAGAAGTCGCGCGACAGTAGTCGTGGACACCGCCGCCGCCGCGGCCAATTCCGTAATGCTGCCCAGCCCTGACAGCGGATAGTCATCCAGAATGGCGTTCATAAGCTGACGCTCGGAAGGTGTCATGTCTTCGCGATGTTGTAAAAGCTGATCGGTTACGCGCACAGGCAACATCCTTTGCATTGAATTTCACTATTCTGTCAAAATATCGACAGGGAAATCAAGGGTGGTTAATTTGCTACGGAAAAATATTGACACAGTTAAAGAAGCTGTGGAAGTTTTTCCGCATGGAATCGCAGACGTTGAAATCAGCATTCGGTCCGGCCGTGCATGTGGACCAGATGGCCGATGCGCCCTCGGTGATCGTGGTGTGTGAACATGCCTCGAACCGGGTGCCCGCGCATCTGAAGGGTTTGGGGCTGGATGCCGACACATTGACCCAGCATATCGCTTGGGATCCCGGCGCGTTGCCCGTGGCCAAAGGGATTGCGCGCCGTCTGAACGCGGTACTGGTTTACGGTGGAATTTCGCGTCTGGTGTATGACTGCAACCGCCCACCCAATGCGCCAGACGCAATTCCGTCCCGCAGCGAGGTATTCGAGATCCCCGGCAACACTGATCTAAGCGACGCCAACCGCGCCGCACGGGTGGACCAAGTTCATCGCCCGTTTTCAACAACACTCACGGAACAGATCGGTGTGCACCGGGCTCATCTTCGGATGATGGTCACGGTCCACAGTTTTACACCTGTCTATCGTGGTCAGACGCGTGATGTGCAGATCGGCGTTTTGCATGGCGACGATGACCGGTTGGCGCATGCGATGATGCAGACGATACCCGCAGATCTGGGTATGGAGGTTCAGCTGAATGAGCCATATGCGGCGTCAGATGGTGTTGCACATACGCTGAACAAACACGCGGTGCCGTACGGTTTGCCGAACGTGATGATCGAAATCCGCAATGACCTGATCGAAACCGAAGCGCAGCAGGCAGCGATTGCTGGTGCGTTGGCGGCTTGGGTTGCTCAGGCCGAGGCCCATTTGACCGAAAGGAGCACCGCATGACTGCTCTGATGACTGGGTATGTACGTGTCGTTGATGCCGTGAATTACCGCATCGGTCGCGTGATGATGTGGGGGCTTTTCGTCATGATGGGGATCCTTTTGTGGTCCTCGATCTCGAAGACGTTTTTTGTGCCTTCGCTTTGGACGCTGGAAATGGCGCAGTTTGCCATGGTGACCTATTACATCATGGGTGGGCCGTATTCGCTTCAGATGGGGTCGAATGTGCGGATGGACTTGTTTTATCACAATTGGAACGACCGCAAGAAAGCGTGGTTCGACGCGTTCACAGTGTTCTTTTTGCTGATCTATCTGGGCGTGCTGGTTTGGGGTGGTGTCGGATCGACCGCCTATTCTCTGGGATATTGGGGCGATGCGCCGTTTTCGTATTTCTGGGGGCTGATCACCGGGGCGGAAGAGGTCGGGCGGCTTGAGCGCTCGTCCACCGCGTGGCGCCCCTATGCCTGGCCCATCAAATCCATCATGGTCGTCGGCTTCTTCCTGATGCTGCTTCAGGCCATTTCCGAACTGTTCAAAGACATCGCCCGCATCCGCGGCAACGAGATTGGTGTGACACGCGCATGAGCCAAGAATATATCGCCATTTTCATGTTCGCATCGATGATGCTGATGCTGTTCACCGGCCAGCGCGTGTTCGGTGCGATCGGGGCCGTGGGTGCCATTGCCGCGCTTGCCCTTTGGGGCGTGGGCGGGCAGGACATTCCGTTCTCGGCCGCGATGAAGCTGATGAAATGGTATCCGCTTCTGACCCTGCCGATGTTTATCTTCATGGGTTATGTCCTGAGCGAAAGTCGCTTGGCTGATGACCTGTATCGCATGTTCCACGTCTGGATGGGTCCGGTGAACGGAGGCCTTGCGATAGGCACCATCGGCCTGATGGTTCTGGTGTCCGCCATGAATGGTCTGAGCGTCGCAGGCATGGCAATTGGCGCGACGATTGCCCTGCCCGAACTTCTGCGCCGGGGCTATGACAAAATCATGGTCACAGGGGTGATCCAAGCCGGGTCCAGTCTGGGCATCCTTGTGCCGCCTTCGGTCGTGTTGGTGCTCTACGCGATGATCGCGCGCCAGCCCGTGGGACAGCTGTGGCTGGCGGGCGTTCTGCCAGGGCTGATGATGGCGTCACTGTTCATCATCTACATCTGGCTGCGCTGCAAAATCCAACCGCATCTTGGCCCGGCGATGGAAGATGCGCATCAGGTCTCGCGCGCTGAAAAGATCCGCTTGCTGGGTGCGGGTATCCTGCCGCTAGCGATCTTCGCCGCGATGATGGTGCCTTTCGTGAACGGCTGGACCTCGCTGGTCGAAAGCTCGGCCATTGGCGCGCTGACGGCCTTGTTCGCCTCGGTCGCCAAGCGCCGCATGACGTGGCAGATATTCGAGACCTGTACCAAGCAGACCTTACTGATTTCCTGCATGTTCATGTGGATTATTCTGGCGGCGCTGGGCTTTGGCGCTGTCTTCGACGGGTTGGGCGCGGTCAAGGCCATCGACAACCTGTTTACCGAACAGCTTGGGCTGAATCCGTGGGTCATTTTGATCCTGATGCAGCTAAGCTTTATCATCATGGGTACGTTTCTGGACGATACCGCGATGCTGGTCATCGTGGCGCCGCTTTACGTGCCCTTGGTCAAAGTGCTGGGCTTCGACCTGATCTGGTATGGGGTGCTTTACACCATCACCACCCAGATCGCGTATATGACGCCGCCCTTTGGCTATAACCTGTTTCTTATGAGGGCCATGGCACCGCCAGAAATTGGGCTGGGGGACATTTACCGTTCGATCGTGCCATTCGTCCTTATCATGGTGATGGCCTTGGCAATCATCATGACCTTCCCCCAAATCGCTCTGTGGCTGCCCAATTACGTTTACGGAAAATAACGATAATAAATTCAACCAACTAGGAGAGAAGAAATGACGACAAGACGTAAGTTCTTAACTACCGCCGGGGTTGGCATGGCCGCCGCCCCATTGGCGACACCCGCACTTGCACAAAGCACGATCAAATGGCGCATGCAGACCTATGCAGGCCCCGCGCTGGCAGCCCACGTGATCGATCCGGCAATCAAGATGTTCAACCAGATCGCAGGCGATCGCATGCAGATCGAACTGTTCTATGCGGACCAGTTGGTCCCAACAGGCGAGCTGTTCCGCGCTATGCAGAAGGGCACGATTGATGCGGTGCAGTCGGATGATGACTCGATGGCGTCGCCCACGGATGTGACCGTGTTCGGCGGCTATTTCCCCTTCGCCTCGCGCTATTCGCTGGACGTGCCGGTCCTGTTCAACCAGTACGGCCTGAATGAGATCTGGGACGAGGAATACTCGGCCGTTGGCATCAAACACGTCAGCGCCGGATCGTGGGACCCGTGCCACTTTGCCACCAAGGATCCGATCAATTCGCTGGCCGATCTGAAGGGAAAGCGCGTCTTCACCTTCCCAACTGCAGGTCGCTTCCTGTCGCAGTTCGGCGTGGTCCCCGTGACCCTGCCGTGGGAAGACATCGAGGTCGCTGTACAAACAGGCGAACTGGACGGCGTGGCGTGGTCGGGCATCACGGAAGACTACACCGTGGGCTGGGCAGACGTGACTGACTATTTCCTGACCAACAACATCTCGGGCGCATGGGCTGGGTCGTTCTTCACCAACTTGGATCGTTGGAACGAGTTGCCGGAAGATCTGCAAACCCTGTTCCGCGTTTGCTGTGACCAGTCGCACTATTATCGCCAGTGGTGGTATTGGGGCGGAGAAGCCAGCCTGCGCGTCAACGGCGACAAGATGAAGCTGACCACCATCCCGGATGAAGAATGGGCGCAGGTCGAACAGGCCGCCGTCGCCTTCTGGGACGAGATCGCTGCAGAAAGCCCGACCAAGGCCAAAGTGGTCGAGATCTTCCGCAAGTATAACGCCGACATGCAGAAGGCTGGACGGCCCTATCGCTATGGCTAAGGTGTAAGCAATCCGGCAGAGCTCTGACCTTAGGGCTCTGCCAACCTAACTGAAAGACAACTGATGTTTCCTTGGCTACGAACAGCATTTAAGCGCGGCTGCTTTTTGGTGGTAGCGATTTCGACAACGCTTGGTTGGGCGACCGTCCCTTTGGCGGCCCAAGCAGCAGATAGCTGTCCAGATTACAGATGGTCGGGTTTCACAAATCCCGGTCCCCAGGAGTTCAAAGTCGTAGACGCCTATCCCACTTCGCGGGGCCGCGAAGTGCATGAAGTACTTTTCGGACCACTCAAAGGGAAATACGCGAAAGCATACCTATTCGCTGAGTTCGAGGGCGATTGCTTGATGCGAGTGGTGTCTATCGGTTCCTATGCTCTGACAGCGATGGGTCTCGATGGTGAGGGCTCCACAGGTGATGACAGGCTTTATCATGCCGATCTGTATGAACCTAATAGCCATGCCACTCTTGGTTTCTACGAGGGCAAGCCAAATCTGGATGAGATGCGAGCACTGGCGATGTCGGTATTCTCTGAGCAGCCTGTAGAACCTGTAAGCCAAACGGAGTTGCCAAATGGCACCGGAGAATGAAAGTGAAAGCATGCTGAGTTTCGAAGATCTTAAGGCGCAAGTGGCAGACGGAAGCATCGACACGGTGCTGGTTTGTTTGGTGGATATGCAGGGGCGTCTGATGGGCAAGCGCTTCCATGCCGGCCATTTTGTGGCTGGTGCATATGAGGAAACCCATTGCTGCAATTACCTGCTGGCCACAGACCTAGAGATGGGTACGCCGGAAGGCTATGCCTCGACTTCGTGGGAAAATGGGTATGGCGACTATGTGATGAAGCCTGATCTGTCGACCCTGCGCCCGGTGCCGTGGCTTGAGGGGACGGCGTTGGTGTTGTGCGACATCCTTGATCACCATACGCATGCCGAGGTGCCTCATTCCCCGCGTGCGATCCTGAAGCGTCAGGTGGCGCGTTTGTCCGAGCTGGGCTTCGACGCCATGACCGCGACCGAGCTGGAGTTCTTTCTGTTCGAGAAGAGCTTTGACGAGATCAGCAAAGGCGGCTTCCGCGATTTGACCCCGATCTCGGGCTATAACGAAGATTACCACATTCTGCAGACCACCAAGGAAGAACACGTGATGCGGCCGATCCGTAATCACTTGTGGAACGCCGGTCTGCCGATCGAAAACTCGAAGGGCGAGGCTGAGACTGGTCAGGAAGAGCTGAACATCAAATACGCCCCCGCGATGGACAATGCCGAGTATCACACGATTGCCAAACACGCGGTGAAGGAGATCGCATGGCAGCAGGGGCATGCCGCGACCTTCCTGCCTAAATGGCACCATGACAAGGTGGGCTCGTCCAGCCATGTGCATCAGTCGCTGTGGAAGGATGGGGCAAACGTGTTCTACGACGCGGATGACGCGCTGGGTATGTCAGCCCTGATGAAGTCCTACATGGCGGGTCTTTTGAAATACGCGCCGGATTACACCTATTTCATGGCGCCCTATATCAACTCGTATAAGCGCTTCATGAAGGGCACCTTTGCCCCCACCCGGATCATCTGGTCCGTGGACAACCGGACGGCGGGCTTCCGTCTGTGCGGCGATGGCACCAAGGCCGTGCGCGTGGAATGCCGCATCCCTGGATCGGACATGAACCCCTATCTGGCCATAGCCGGAATGCTGGCCGCAGGTATTGCTGGTATTGAAGAAGGTTTGGAGCTTCAGGCCCCAACCACTGGCGATGTCTATCAGGGGGAAACCGGAATGATCCCAGGCAATCTACGCGAAGCACGCGATGCAATGCACGGATCAACGATGCTACGGGCCGCGATGGGCGATGATGTGGTGGATCACTACACGCGCGCTGCGGAAGTCGAGATTGAAGAGTTTGACCGCGTCGTGACCGATTGGGAAATCGCACGTGGGTTCGAACGGGCGTAACGGAATCAGGCTGGGGGCTAGCCCCCAGACCCCCAGGATATTTGTGACAAGAAAAAGGGATTTGATCCCTTAGAGAATGGAGACATGGCATGGGCCAGATGTTGAAATGTATCTCGCCGATCGATGGATCGGTCTTTGCCGAGCGCGAGGTGCTGTCGCTGGGCGCGGCGCAAGAGGTCGTAGCGCGTGCCCGCAGCGCACAGGCAGACTGGGCAGCGCGCCCATTGGCCGAGCGGGTCGAGCTGGTGATGGCGGGCGTTGCCGCCGTTGGCGCATTGAATGACGAGATTGTGCCGGAACTGGCCCAGATGATGGGCCGCCCGGTGCGCTATGGCGGAGAGTTCGGCGGGTTCAATGAGCGCGCCAGCCACATGGCGTCGATCGCGGCAGACAGTCTGGCTGATATCGAGGTGGGCGAGGATGCGACCTTCAAGCGCTATATCAAACGCGTGCCGCATGGCGTGGTCTTTGTCGTTGCCCCATGGAATTATCCCTACATGACCGCGATCAACACCGTCGCGCCTGCGCTGATTGCTGGCAATGCGGTGGTGTTGAAGCACGCGACGCAGACCCTGTTGGTGGGCGAGCGGATGGCGGCCGCATTTGCCTCGGCCGGGGTTCCCGCCGATGTGTTCCAGAATGTCTTCCTGTCGCATGACGTGACCAATGATCTGATCGCGGGCAACGCTTTTGATTTCGTGAACTTCACCGGATCGGTTGGTGGCGGTCAGGCGATGGAGCGCGCGGCTGCGGGCACCTTTACCGGTGTCGGAACCGAGCTGGGCGGCAAGGATCCGGGCTATGTCATGGAAGACGCTGATCTGGACGCAGCGGTCGACACGCTAATCGACGGTGCCATGTTCAACGCGGGTCAGTGTTGCTGTGGGATCGAACGGATTTACGTGCATGAAAGCCTGTATGATGATTTCGTCGCCAAGGCTGTTGAGATCGTGAAGGGCTATAAGCTGGGCAACCCGCTGGACCCTGAGACCACGATGGGGCCGATGGCGAATGTGCGTTTTGCGCAAGAGGTCCGGGCCCAGATCACAGAAGCGGTCGAACAGGGGGCGACGGCGCATATTGCCTCGTTTGCGAGCGACAATGGTGGCGCGTATCTGACGCCTCAGATCCTGACCAATGTGACCCATGCTATGCGCGTGATGCGGGACGAAAGCTTTGGACCCGTTGTGGGTATCATGAAGGTATCCAGCGATGATGAAGCCATCGCGCTGATGAATGACAGCGAGTTCGGTCTGACGGCGAGCCTGTGGACCAGCGACGTGGATCGTGCCGCGCGCGTGGGCGATCAGGTCGAAACCGGGACAGTTTTCATGAACCGTGCCGACTATCTTGATCCTGGCCTGTGCTGGACCGGCTGCAAAAACACTGGGCGCGGAGGGGGGCTGTCCGTGATCGGCTTCCACAACCTGACACGCCCGAAATCCTACCATCTGAAGAAGGTGACATCATGAGCCTTGTTGGAAACTGGTCCTATCCGACCGCTATGAAATTCGGCGCAGGCCGTATCAAGGAATTGCCCGAGGCCTGTGCGCAGGCGGGCATGAAGCGCCCGCTTCTGGTGACCGACAAAGGCTTGGCAGATCTGCCGATCACGAAGGCCACGTTGGACATTATGGAGGCCGCCGGTCTGGGCCGTGGCATGTTCAGCGACGTGGATCCGAACCCCTCCGAGATCAATCTGCATGCGGGTGTCGAAGCCTATAAGGCGGGCGGCCACGATGGTGTGATCGCTTTCGGGGGCGGCTCGGGGCTGGATCTGGGCAAGATGGTTGCGTTCTACGCAGGCCAGACACGTCCGATTTGGGATTTCGAAGATATTGGCGACTGGTGGACTCGTGCGGATTCAGATGCGATTGCGCCGATCATCGCGGTGCCGACCACGGCGGGGACGGGCTCGGAAGTGGGTCGTGCCTCGATCATCACGAATTCTGAGACGCATGAGAAGAAAGTCATCTTCCACCCCAAGGTTTTGCCAGCCGTCGTGATTGCTGATCCTGAGCTAACCGTGGGAATGCCGAAATTCATCACCGCAGGCACAGGTTTGGATGCGTTTGCCCATTGTGTCGAGGCCTTCAGCAGCCCGCACTATCACCCGATGAGCCAAGGCATCGCGCTGGAAGGCATGCGGCTGGTCATCGACTATTTGCCGCGCGCCTATGCAGATGGCACCGACCTTGAGGCACGGGCCAACATGATGTCCGCCGCCGCGATGGGCGCGACTGCGTTCCAAAAGGGCTTGGGCGCAATTCATGCGTTATCCCACCCTGTCGGAGCTATTTTCAACACCCACCACGGGACCACGAATGCGGTCTGTATGCCTGCCGTGCTGGAGTTCAACACGGGTGAAATCGCCGATCGGTTCGACCGTGCTGCGGGCTATCTGGGCATCGACGGCGGCTTCAAAGGTTTCCAAAGCTTCGTGCAGGATTTCAATGATAGTTTCGAAATCCCCCGCAAGCTTTCCGAGATGGGCGTGAGCGCCGATCAGATGGATGCACTGGTCGAAGGGGCTATTAAGGATCCCAGCTGTGGCGGTAACCCGGTCGAACTGACGCGTGAAAATCTGCGCCAACTGTTTGAAGATGTGATCTGACTCGATGACCACGGGCATTGTCCTGATCATCCTGTCGGCGGCGTTGCTGCACGCCACATGGAATACCATCGTGAAAACGGCGGGGGATCGGACAGCCACATTGGGTTTGGTGGCTCTGGGCCACGTGATCCCCGGCCTGGTCATGGTGGCGGTGCTGCCATGGCCGTCAGCCGAAAGTTGGCCCTATCTGATCACGTCCACAGTGATCCATTTCGGCTATTTCTATATGCTGGGGCAGGCCTATAAGCACGGAGACCTCAGCGTCGTCTATCCGATTGCGCGCGGTATTGTCCCCGCACTGGTGTCGCTTTGGGCGATGCTGTTCGTGGGCGAGGTTCTGCCCGCGCAAGCATGGTTCGGCATCGCGCTGATCGCGGTGGCCATACAGATTTCCAGCTGGGCAGCGCTTCGCCATGGGGTCGGACGGGCGGCGTTGATTTTCGCGCTTGGCACGGGGGTCTGCATTTCGGGCTATTCTCTGGTGGACGGGGTCGGCGTGCGCCTGTCGGGTGACACGCTGTCTTATTGGGCGTGGCATTCGGTTTTGCATATCTTCATCACCGGTTTCGTGGCCATGCGCCGCAGAGGTGCGTTGCTTGCGCTGCCCAGGCGCACATGGATGATCGGCATACTGGGCGGTATGGTGTCGATGACCGCCTATGGTCTTGTCCTCTACGCCAAGAATTTCGCGCCTCTTGGGGCGGTGTCGGCCTTGCGTGAAACATCGGTCATCTTCGCCGCATTGATTGGGTTTGTTTTCTTGGGCGAAGGCAACTGGCACCGCAGGTTGCTGGCGGCTGTCCTGATGGCCGGGGGGGTGGCACTGATTGGTCTTTCGATCTGATGAGGATTCGAATTGAGCTAGGTCTAAGCTGTTGACACATACCCCTTTCAAGGCGTTCACTTCTTATAGTGGTCGAGGAGTCGGTCCAGATGAAATCGAAGGGTGGGATGCTGATGTAGCCAGTTTTAATCTGGGTATATAGTAGTCTGAAAGCAAAGGAATAAATCAGTTTCAAAGCTGGGCCTGACGTCAGTTACTGCCCGGCATTTTGCCAAAAGCCCAAGCATTACATCAAAACTGGACCGAACAAGCGACAACAGCTGGCGCTATTGGTGCGCCGGATAATGAAAAAAACTGTCGCAAGACAAAAAAGAAAAAACCAACGGGAGAAGAAAATGACAACAGATAACAAGTTCAGTCGTCGTTCCGTGCTGAAAGGCGCGACCACGATGGGTGCCGCCGCACTGGCGACGCCGCTCTACGTGAAGAACGCACTGGCGTCCTCGGGCGAGATCAACATCCTGATGTGGTCGGACTATCTGCCGCCCGAGTTCATCGCGGGCTTTGAGGGCGAGACCGGCATCAAGGTGAACTACACCGGCATCGGTTCGAACGAAGAAATCATCAACAAGATGAAAGCGACCAAAGGTCAAGGCTTCGACATCGTATCGCCGACCAACAACCGTTCGCTGCAGTGGGAGCCGCTGGAGCTTCTGAAGCCCTTCGATCTGGCGAAAGTAAACATCGACGCGGTGAACCCGGCGATGGCAAAGATCGGCACCGATGCATGGAACTTTGGCGACAGCGGCGCGCACTGGCTGCCGCATATCTGGGGCACCGAAGGCATTGCCTATCGTACCGATAAATGGCTGCCAGCGGGTGACGCACCCAGCTATGGCGACGTCTGGTCGGAAGAAAACGCTGGCAAGACCATGGGTCGCGCACACTCGATGATGCTGGGTGCTGGCCTGTACATGGAAGCCTCGGGCGAGATGGAGCCGGGCTCGGTTTGGGCCGCCTATAATGACGAAGACACCATGCGCAAAGTTTGGGGTCAGATCGCTGACTGGTGTATTGCGCGTAAGAACCGCATCAAGCTGATCTGGAACGATGCCGACACCCAGAAGAACGGTCTTCTGAACGAAGGCGTTGTGGTTGGTCAAACTTGGGATGGTCCGCCGCTTGCTCTGAAATCGGCAGGCGAGCCAGTACACTATCAGGCGCCTGTTGAAGGTGCGATGGCGTGGGTTGACGGTATGTCTATGCCTGTCGGCGCGTCGAATGAAGAGCAGGTCTATGCCTTCATCGAATACGCTTATCGTCAGCAGCCAGCTGGCGTTGCAATTGACAGCCACGGTTATAACTCGCCGGTTCTGGGTGCCGATACCTATTCGGGTGACACCTATAAAAAGAACTTCTCGGAAGCCTATCCGGGTGAAAGCCTTGCCAATCTGAACCCATGGCCGGCTGAAGCGCCTTGGTATGCTGATGTGCGTACCGAGTTCGTCAACAAGTTCAAGAGCGCCTAAGCGACTTGAAAGCGCGTGCCTCCGCCAATGGGCGGGGGCGCCTTACCAAACTGACTGAAACGTCTGGAAAACACGGTCGCACGCCTGAGATCAGCGCGTGAACGACCCGTCTATGGGGAGAGACCATATGAGTGCCGGAGTAGGCGTCGATCTTGAAAACCTCTGGATCCGCTTTGGAGATTTCGTCGCTGTGCGCGACGCGAATGTGCACATCAAGGGGGGCGACTTCTTCTCGTTCCTGGGGCCATCGGGCTGTGGCAAGACCACGATCCTGCGTGCCGTTTCGGGCTTTCTTGAGCCCAGCGAAGGTAATGTGCTGATTGGCGGCAACAACATGAAGGGCATCGGGCCGAACAAGCGCCCAACCGCGCTGATCTTCCAGAACCTAGCCCTGTTTCCCCTAATGAAAGTCTGGGAAAACATCACGTTCTCGATGGAGATCGCTGGGGCCTCGGCCCGTGATCGTCGCAAACGTGCGGACGAGCTGTTGGACATGATCGCGCTGCCCGGTCAGGGTGACAAGCTGCCCAGCGAATTGTCAGGTGGTCAGCGTCAGCGTGTGGCGATTGCCCGTGCGCTGTGCGCCGAACCTGATGTGCTGCTATTGGACGAACCGCTTTCCGCGCTTGACCTGAAGCTGCGCCAGCACATGCGCACAGAGCTGCGTGAAATTCAGAAACGCGTCGGCATTACCTTCATCTATATCACGCACGACCAAGGCGAAGCGCTGACCATGTCAGACGATATCGCCGTGATGCGGGCAGGCGTGATCGACCAGATCGCTGATGGCAAAACCATCTACAACGATCCGGCAACCGCTTTTGCTGCCAGTTTTGTGGGTGAAAACAACGTCTTCCGCGGCAAGGTGTTAGAGGTTCGCGGTGATCAGGCCCTCATCCGAACCAACCGTTCGGGCGATCTGCTGTCGCGGATCTCGACCGCCAATCAGGGCAAGATGAATGTGGGCGATGATGCCATGATGTTCATCCGTCCCGAGGCATTGTCCTTGGCGCCCACCGGCACGCAGGGCGATCATTTCGTCACCGCTAAGGTCAACCACGAAGAATTCGAAGGCAACTCGTTCAACATCTTCATGGAAGGCGACGGCGGGAAAGAGCTGAAGGTTGCAATCCCGAACCACGGCCAGTCGTTCGATGACCACTCGGGTCAGGACATGACGCTGGAATATGACGTGAACAACGCCGTTGCGGTTCCCGCCGGCGAATTGGCCGCGGAATAAGGAGTGGAGCGATGCCAGGTTTCCTGAAGGAATTCTTCAACCGGAACGGCACGCTGATGGGATCCTTGATGCTGGGTCTGGTCCTTTTCTGGACCGTTGGCCTGATTATCTTGCCTCAGCTGTCGATGCTCGACTTTTCGTTCCGTCCGAACCTTCCCCCGCCCGAGATCGGTGGGCCGAAGGACGTCTATACACTCGAAAACTATAAATATCTGATCTATGGCCCAGAAGGCGGGTCGCAGGATTATAACGCGGTGGATTTGAAAGTCTTCTTCCGCACGTTGGTGGCGGCCGTCTGTGTGACGATCTTCAACCTGATCCTGTGCTATCCGATTGCCTATTATCTGGGTCAGACCAAGGGCAATCACATCCGTGTTTTCGCGCTGATGCTGATCATCCCCTATTGGATTAACGAGATCCTGCGCGCTTTCGCGTTGCGGATCATCTTTGGCGAAAGCGGGGTGTTGAACACGCTGCTTGTGGGGTCTGGGATATTCGACACACCCTTTGACTTCATCCGCAACGACATCGCGCTCTATGCGGGTCTTGGGTACGCCTATATCCTTCTGATGATCTTCCCGATCTACAACGTGATCGAAAGCCTTGATCACAACCAGATCGAGGCCGCGCGTGACCTTGGCGCCCCGTGGTGGCGCATTCACAAGCGGGTGGTCATTCCCTATGCCAAGCCGGGCATCAGTTCGGGCTGTACGATGGTGTTCATGCTGTCTGCAGGTGCTCTGGCCGCGCCCCAAATCCTTGGGGGTCCGTCCAGCCTGTGGTTCACGCAGCTGATCTATCAGCAGTTCAACGACAACTCTGATTGGCCGCAAGGCGCTGCCTACGCAATCGTTCTGCTTGTCACCTGTATCCTGCTGGTGCTGGCTGTGATGCGCCTGTTCAAGGTGAACATGGGGGATATTGGCAAATGACAACTGATAAAATCATTCGCGTATCCATCTGGGTCTATCTGGGAATCTTTTTCGCCTATCTGCTTGGTCCGCTGATCATCATGTCGGTGACGGCGTTCAACTCGCCTAGCTTCCCGCGCATGACACCGTGGGAGTGCCTGACCTTCAACTGGTTTGGCGAGCTGTTTAGGGACGAGCGCATTCTGAATGGGATCTGGAATTCGATCCTTGTCGGGTTTGGCACGGTAATCCTTTCGGTGTCGATGGGTCTGGCGGGGGCTCTGATGCTCACACAGATCTGGCCCAAGCTGCGGGCGACCTATTACACGATCATCATTGCGCCCATCCTTATTCCGGGCGTAGTGATCGGCATCTCAACGCTGGTGTTCTGGGATCGGATCAACCGGATGCTTGGACTGGGCGCGGACAGCTTCCTGTCAAACGGGTTGTTCCTGACCATCATCGGTCAGTCCACCTTCATCGCCAGCTATTGTATGCTAGTGCTGGTGGCCCGCCTTCAGCGCTATGACATTGCGCTGACCGAGGCTGCGTTGGACTTGGGTGCCACCCATGCTCAGGCATTCCGCAAGGTGCTGATGCCCTTCATGATGCCCGCGCTTTTGTCGGCGTCGGTGCTGGCGTTCTTGGCCTCGTTCGAGAACTACAACACCACCACGTTTACGTTCGGCGAATATCCAACCCTGACGATCGAGCTGGCGCAGAAAGTGCGTTACGGGATTACGCCGGCGATTTCAGCTTTGGCGTTCATGATCGTGGCGCTGACGGTGTTCTTTGCCTTGATCAACGAAGCGAACATCAAGCGTAAGAAGATGATCGCGGATGCCCGCAAGGATGCCACTGTTGGTGAATTGGCTGGTAAGATCGAGGTGCCCGGCATCATCAGCCGCAATCCAGCCGCGATTGCCTTGATCGTGTTGGTGATAGGTGTGGTGTCGGTGACGGCGTCGGCCATGGCTTACAGCCCCGATCAGTGCATCGCCAACGTGCAGGAACAAAAGCGCCTCGAGACAGAGAAGCGTATTCAGGAACTGCGTGACCGCCGTGCCAAAGAAGCTGCAGAAAAAGCTGCTGCTGAAGGTGCGGAAGGTGGGGCAACTCAGACAGCGCCTAAGCCGTCCAATAACTCGGGCTTCGGTGGGGTGTTCGCTCCGAACACGCTGAATAACGAGGGGGCGGACGAAGGTGCATCGGATGAGGGGGCCGATGGGACGTCGAACAACTCGGGTTTCGGGAATGTGTTTGCCCCGAATTCCCTTGGGACTGACGACAACTGATCGTTCCGCTGCTTGAAAACGGAAAGGCCCGGCATTGCGCCGGGCCTTTTCATTTGTGGTGGGTTATTTGCCCCAAGTCATGCGTTTCAGCACATCGTCTTTGTGATGGACATGATGCCACAGCGCAGCACCTGCATGGCCCAACAACAGGGCCCCAAGGGCAATGGCGGAATAGAAATGCACCTGTGCAAAGAAGGTCGACAGGGCTTCGCTTCCCGGCACGAAAGGGTCGTACATCTCGAACCAATTGAAGACTTTGTTCTTCACGCCAAATCGATCCTGCAAAGGCGAGGCCGAGGCCATCAACCACCCCGAAAGCGGCATGATGAACATCAACGCGTAAAGCCCAAGATGGCCCAGCTTTGCCGCCATTTTTTCCAATGGATGCATATGCGCCGGAAGGTCCGGGGCGCTTCGATTGAGCAGTCGCCAGATCACGCGGATCACAGCCAGCACGAACACCACAAACCCCCAGCTTTTATGGGTCTGAATCAATGGAAACTGCGCCAAAGCATCGGTCACGAACTGCGTCATCCAGACGCCCATCCCCAATTGATACAGGATGATCCCCGCAATCGCCCAGTGCAGGAGGCGCGCAAGCGCGCCCCAGCTTTGTGTCGTGTTCGTCAGGCGCATGGATTATTCCCAGCCGCCCGCGCGCATCTCGGCCGAGATTTCCAGACGGACTTCGTCGGATGTCACGGGCGCGAACATGCCCACGCCATAGTCCGAGCGCAGCATGTCACCTGTGCCCTGAACGCCGATCCATTCGCCTTGGTAATAGTCAAAGAATTCGCCCAGCGGGTGCGGACCATTGTGGTTCAGGGTGAAGTTCATGGTGATCGGCTTGGTGTTGTCCTTGATCGTCAGGTCACCCACCAAAGTGATCATGGTGTCGGATGTCTGCTCGACCCCGGTCGAGGTAAACGTGATCTCGGGGAAGTTTTCGACGTCAAAGAAGTCGGCACTTTTCAGGTGATCATCCAGCGGGCCAACGCCGGTGTCGATGCTGGCCGGGTCCACGGTCACAGTCACTTTGGTGGCGGCGACATTCGCCGGGTCAAAGTCAACTTCACCACCGATCACTTTCCACTGGCCGGACTGCTCGGACAGGCCTGCATGGTTATAGTAGAAGCGGATTTCGGTGTGGCCGGGATCGAACTTATAGATCTCGGCAGTGGCGGTTCCAGCAGCGGCAAGGCCCAGTCCAAGGGCAGCGGCGGTCAGAAGAGGTTTCATTGTGACAGCTCCTTTGTCATGTTGCGGGGCAACGTGGGATGGATTAATAGATGCATGTGCATGTATCTAAATGCGCGGCGCTAGGGAAGGCGTTGATGGGCTTGGTAACGGGAATGTGAGATGGACAAGAAGCCAAATGATCAGACAACAGCGATATGGGTGCTTCTGAACATTGCGCATAAACGGGTGACGCAAACATTCGAGGCCGAGCTGAAACGCGCCCGGCTGCCGTCGGCAGCGTGGTACGATATTTTGTGGGCGCTTGAACGGGCCAAGGACGGGATGCGCCAGAACCAACTTGAGAGCCAATCTTTGTTTGATCAGCCCAACCTGTCGCGCACGATTAAGCGCATGGTGGATGATGGGCTGGTCACACAATGCCCCGCGCCAAGCGACCGGCGCGGTCGGGTCTTGCGGATTACGGATGATGGAAAGGCGCTGCGGGCCCAAATGTGGGAAGTCTATGGCCGCCTGATGCTGTCGCAAATCGAAGACAAAGTGCCCGACGCGCATATTTCAGGACTTATCGAAGGTCTGGCGTCGTTGATTCCTGAGAAAGACGAGAAACTTCAGGGCAAGTTGAATTCGGCACGCGACGGCGCTGAAAACTGACCAAATTCCGGGCATTGAAAAACTCGTGAAGCATTTCGGTGGGATAATGCGACGCAACACACGGGAATCAGGAAAGGCGCGGCATGTCCAAGGACTTTTTCAAGATGCTTGAAGAGATGGGGAAATCTGGCACGAACCCGATGGGGGCGTGGGCGGAAACATGGATGACCTATCAGCAGGATATGGCGAAGCTGTGGATGACCACTGCGCTTAAGGCGGGCGACGCGATCGCGCCGTCAAAGGATCATCGTTTCCGGGACGACGCGTGGAACGAAGGCATTTTCCCGCTTCTACGCCATTCCTATGAATTAACTGCCAAAGCTATGGTGGACATGGCTGACAATGCTGGTCTGTCGGATCACGAACAAGACAAGCTAAGCTTCTATGCCCGTGTGGCGGCAGACAATATGTCCCCGTCGAACTTTCTGGCCACTAACCCGGAAGCGCAGAAACTGGCGCAGGAAACCGGTGGGCAAAGCTTGATCGACGGCTGTCAGAATATGCTGGCTGATTTGGAAAAGGGCTATATCAGCACCACGGATGAAAACGCATTTGAGGTGGGTAAGAACCTTGCCACAACGCCGGGGTCGGTTGTCTTCCGCAATGATCTGATCGAACTGATCCAATACACGCCGATGGCCGCAAAAACCCGCAAAGCGCCGATCCTGATCGTGCCGCCCTGCGTGAACAAGTTCTACATCTTCGATCTGAATGAAAAGAAGTCCATGGTCCGCTATCTGCTGGAGCAAGGGCAAAGCGTGTACATGATCGCATGGCGCAACCCTATGCCAGAAAGCGGTGACAAAGGATGGGATGACTATGTTGCAGGCGGAGTGTTCGAAGCGCTGACCGCGGTGTCCGATATCTCGAAATCCGATGCCGTGGATATGATGAGCTGGTGCAACGGCGGAACTATGTTGATCGCCGCGTTGGCCGTCATGCCGGAGGACCTGAAAGCCAAGGTCGGCACCGCAACCTTCCTGTCATCCATGATCGATTTTTCAGATCCGGGGCAGGTCAAAGTCTTCATCGATGAACCGCAGGTCGAAGCCTATAACCAGCGGCTGAAGTCTGAAAAAGTCGCGCTGGGGCGTGACATCGCAAACGCAATGGCGATGCTGCACGTGAATGAAAGCATCTGGGGTTTTGTGGTTTCGAACTATCTGATGGGCAAAGCACCCGCGCCGTTTGATGTGCTTTACTGGAACGCCGACACGCAGAACCTGCCCGCCAAGTGGTACAGCTATTATGTGGAAGAGATGTATTTGGCGAACAAGCTGATGCAGCCGGGTGCGCTGACCATCTGTGGCACGCCGGTCGATACGCGAAACATCGACGTGCCGTGCTATTTCCTTGCTGCGGATGGCGACCACATCGTGCCGTGGAAAACCTCGTTCACGGCGACAGATCTGGTGTCGGGACCAACGGAATTTGTGCTGACCACAGGTGGTCACGTATCGGGTACGATCATCAATCACCCGGCCAAGACGCGACGCAAATACTGGGTTGCAGGTTCGGATAACTCCAGCGCGGAAAGCTGGCAGAGCAGCGCAACCCTGACTGACGGAAGCTGGTGGCCGCATTGGCTGGAGTGGCTGGACCAGAACAACCAGGCCGAACGCGCGGCGCCTGCAAAGACGCTGGGCAACCGCAAATACAAGCGACTGGCAGACGCACCTGGCACCTATGTGCACGAGGGCGAGCGCTAATGGGCGTGCAAGAAGTGATCGAGACCATCGACACATCCAAGTTCCACATGATCGAGGTGGATGGCGCGAAGATCCGCTATTTTCATCGGGTCGTGGACTCGGACCTGCCGCCGCTTTTGGTCTGCAACGGTCTTGCCCAATCCATCGAGGTGCTTTTGCCCCTGCTGGATCAGGTCGAGGGTCGCTGCCTGATCGCGATCGACATGCCCGGTACGGGGCGGTCGCATATGATCGACGGCATCTCGACCATTCCAGATTATTCCGATTTCACGCTGCGGGTGCTGGATCAGATCGGGGTCGAGGATTTTGACATTCTTGGCATCTCTTGGGGCGGCGCCTTGGCCCAGCAAATCGCCCATACCGTTCCGGATCGGGTGGCGAAACTGGTTCTGGCCATCTGTTCAGCAGGTGGCCTTGGCAGTTGGTGGGGCACGCCTATCGCCCTGTCCGAAATCATGTTCCCGCTGCGCTTTACCAGTAAGGCCTATGGAGATTTTGTCGGCCCGTTGATGTATGGCGGCGAGGCGATGTTTGCACCGGCCGAGTTCCGCGAATACTCGAAACACGCCATTCGCCCCAGCCCTGAAGGGTATTTCGCGCAAGTGCGGGCGATGCTTGGATGGACCAGCCTGCCGTGGTTACGGTCTTTGACCCAGCCCGCGCTGGTGATTGCAGGGCAATTCGATGGGCTGATCCCGATTGCCAATCAGATCCTGCTGGCCAACATGCTGCCCAACGCCAAGCTGCATGTATACCCTGCTGGGCATCTTCTGATGTACACCCAGCGACAGGACGTCGGGGCCGAGGTTACGGCCTTCTTGGGCAAAGACTAAGCTTCCGCAAGCTCGTGCGCCCATGGGGGATTTGCCCCGGCGCGCGAGACGGTGATGGCTGCCACCCGCGCCGCTTTGGTCAGCGCGCGGGTCATCTGCATGTCCGTGATCCCGGCAAGCGCCGCCCGCGTCAGCAAACCGTCTTCATGCAGTTGTGCCAGAAGCCCGGCATTGAACGTATCACCCGCGCCGACCGTATCGACAACGGCAGCTTGTGCTGCTGGGGCACTGACCGTGCGCCCGGTTGGCAAGAGCGCCTCGGCGCCATCGGCCCCTTTTGTGATGACCACGACCCCCGGACCATCTGTCTGAAGCTGTGCGGCCTTCTGCGGAATTGGGACTTCGCCCGGCACCAGCCAATCCAAATCCTCGTCCGACAGTTTTACGATGTCTGCCCGCGCCATCATCCGCGCCAGACGCGCACGATAGGTGGCTTCGTCTCCAATAAATCCCTGACGGATGTTGGGGTCCATCATGACCACGCAATCCTCGGGCGCTTGGGTCAACAGGTTGGCATAGGTGTCGGCACAGGGTTCAACCGCAAGGCTGATCCCGCCGAAAAACATCGCGGAACAAGTATCAGGCAGGGCGGGCAGCTCCTCCGCTGTTAAAAGCCGCCCGGCAGTGTTCTCGTCATAAAAGGCATAGCGGGCCTGCCCGTCCACCAGCCGCACGAAGGCCAGTGTGGTGGGGCGGTCCACCCGCGCCAGATACCGCGTGTGAACCTTGCTGGCATCGGCTTCATCCACCAACAACTGGCCGAACATATCGGTCGAGACGCCCGATGTCAGTGCCGCCGGTACGCCCAAGCGACCCAGCGCGATTGAGGTGTTGAACACCGCACCGCCGGGATGAGGTGCGAAGGCAGATTTGCCACCCACGTCCACGGGCAACATGTCGATCAGGGCTTCTCCGCAACAGATGATCATGTGCTGTCTTTCGTCGTCAGGGTTTCGAGATAATAAGGCACTGGATATCAGCGACATTGGTGCCAGTCGCACCGGTCATCAGCAGATCATCCGAGGCCGCAAGCGCTGCATAGCTGTCATTGTTGCTTAAAAGCGCCGCAGGATCTGCGCCCGCGCTGCGCATCCGTGCAAGGCTGGTTGCATCAACAATTCCGCCCGCCGCGTCGGTAGGGCCATCGCGCCCGTCTGTGCCGCCGCTAAGAAACGCCCAGTCACCAACCAACCCACGTTTGTCCGCGCCTATCGCCACGTGCATTGCAAGCTCTTGGTTGCGCCCTCCGCGCCCGTTTCCGGTCAGATGCACAGTGGTCTCGCCGCCCGCCAGCAACACCGTGGTGGTGCCTGACGGGGCAGAATTGGCTGCGTCCAAAAGCGTGGTGGCGGCGTTTTTGACATCACCGGTCAGCATGTCGAAGACAACCTGAACCGTACCAGCCTTCCGTGCTGCCACCTGTGCCGCGCGTAGGCTGTGACCGTTCGAGCCGATAAGAATATTCTGAACCGCTGAAAGAGGTGTCTCTTTGGGTTCGGCCTGCGACAGATGAATCTGTACCGCGGCTGGAAGATCGTCCCAGATCCCGGATTTTTTGCAAATCGCAAAGGCCTCTTCCCGGGTTCCAATCGGGCCTACGGTGGGCCCGCTGGCAATCGCACGCAGATCGTCGCCGATCACGTCTGACAAGATATAGGCGGACACGGGCGCTGGATGTGCGGCGTGTAACAGCCCGCCGCCTTTTAGTTGGCTAAGCTTCTGGCGCACAAGATTCATTTGGGTGATCTCGACGCCGGCGCCCAGAAGTGCTGCGCTGACCCGGCCCTTGTCTGCGATCGAAATCCCCGGCACCGGAAGGGCCATCAGTGCTGAACCTCCGCCTGAAATCAGTGCGATCACCTGATCCGCATCCCCGGCCTGCGACAACAGATCTGCCACTGCCTGTCCCGCAGCCAGACTGGTTTCATCCGGCACCGGATGCGCGCCATAGATTACTCTTGCCCCGTCAACCGTGTCTCTGTTTTCGGGATGCGTGACGCACAATGCGCTATATGCGCCATCAACGTGCTTCAACGCCTCTTGCATCATTGCTGGGGCAGCTTTGCCGATGCTGATCACGATGCTTTTTCCACCCGGACCCGGCGTTGGAAATGGCGCATGACGAACTGTGTGCTTGATGGCGCACGCGGGGTCAGCGGCTTCGATCGCTTTCATGAAGATCTGATGCGTGGCTTGGCGCAGCGCATCAACACAGAGGTCAGTCATCGTGGTCTCGGTCAAAGTGGCGCGGGTGCCAGCGATAGTATTCAGATGGATCCTGATAGGGCAAGTGCGGAATAGTCGACACCCCGTGCACGGAAGTTGCATACAAAAGACCCGCGAGAGAAAACTCGCGGGTCTCACATCTTCCTATCTAACCGTCGAACGTTGGGCTCAGTTCAACCGCTCACCGTTGTCAGGTGCGAAATAGGACACTTTGCCCAGATCAAAGGCCAGTGACAGGTTCTTGCCCGGCAGCGCGCTGGTTTCAGCGTGCAGACGCGCGGTGACCTGTTTGCCGCCCAGATGCGATACGACGAACGTGTCGGCGCCGGCGGGTTCGACCATTTCGATCATGCAGTCAGCGGTCTGCACGTCTTCGCCTGCGCGGAAGCCTGCCTCGGCAATGTCTTCCGGGCGCAGGCCAAGGATTACATCCTCGGGCAGGTCGTGCGCATGGGTGTCGGTCAGGACCAAAGGCTCGGCCCCTTCGCGGGTGATTTCGATCTGCGTGCCTGCACCGTTCTTGGTTGCACGCGCCGGGATCAGGTTCATCGCCGGGCTGCCCATGAAGTCTGCAACAAACAGGTTGGCCGGACGGTTATAGATCTCGGCAGGCGATCCGATCTGCTGCACCACGCCGCCCTTCAGGACCACAATTTTGGTGGCCAGCGTCATGGCTTCGATTTGATCGTGCGTCACGTAGACCATCGAGGCATTCAGGTTCTGGTGCAGCTTCTTGATCTCGGTCCGCATCTCGACCCGCAGTTTGGCGTCGAGGTTCGACAGCGGCTCGTCGAAGAGGAACAGTTTGGGATCACGCACCAGCGCCCGGCCCATGGCGACACGCTGACGTTGGCCACCCGACAACTGACCGGGGCGACGATGCAACAGCTGTTCGATCTGCAGCTGTTGGGCCACTTCCTGAAGTTTCTGATCCTGCGTGGCCTGATCCACCCCACGCACTTTCATGCCGAAGGTGATGTTCTTGGCCACCGACATGGTGGGGTACAGTGCGTAGGACTGGAACACCATGGCGATGTCACGATCCTTTGGGCTGACCTCGGTCATGTTGCGGCCACCGATGTCGATTGACCCGCTGGTGATCGGCTCTAGCCCTGCGATGCAGTTCAGAAGCGTGGACTTGCCGCAGCCCGAGGGGCCGACCAGAACCAAGAAATCTCCGGGTTCGATGGCGACGTTGATGTCCTTGAGGATCTCGACGGACCCATAGTTCTTGTAGAGGTTCTTGATGTCCAGAATGGGGGCCATGGGATTAACCTTTCACGGAACCCGCGGTCAGTCCGCGGATGAAATATTTGCCAGCGACGACATAGACAAGAAGCGTGGGAAGGGCGGCGATGATCGCTGCGGCCATATCCACGTTGTATTCCTTCACGCCGGTGGTCGAGTTTACGATATTGTTCAGGGCCACGGTGATGGGCTGAGTGCCAGCCTGACTGAAGGACACACCGAACAGGAAGTCGTTCCAGATCTGGGTGAACTGCCAGATGACAGTCACAACGATGATCGGCAGCGACAGGGGCAGGAAGATCGACCAGAAGATCCGGAAGAACCCAGCGCCATCCACCTTTGCGGCTTTCACCAGCTCTTGTGGGATCGACACATAGTAGTTGCGGAAGAACAGCGTGGTGAACCCGATGCCATAAATCACGTGGACAAAGATCAGACCCGGAATGGTGCCGGCGATGCCCATGATGCCCAGCATACGTGCCATCGGAAGCAGCACCACCTGGAAGGGGATGAAGCAGCCAAACAGCATCAGCGAGAAGATCAGGTTCGCACCTTTGAACTTCCACTGCGCAATTACATAGCCGTTGATCGCACCAAGAATGGTCGAGATTGCAACCGCCGGGATCGCAAGGATGACCGAGTTCCAGAAGTAAGGACGCAGGCCCTCGCACTGGATGCCGGTACAGGCGCCGGACCACGCGGTGCGCCAGGCCTCGAACGTGACTTCACGGGGGAAGGCCACAAGGCTGCCGGTGCGGATTTCTTCCAGACTTTTCAGTGATGTGGTGACCATTACGAAAAGCGGCATCAGATAGAACAGGGCGAAGATGCCAAGCAAGGTGAACAGAAGCCAGCGCAGGGCAAGCTTCCCCCAATTGCGCGACGGGCCGTGAGTGGTGTTAAGCGCAATATCAGTCATGTTTCGTCCTCAGTTCAGAATAGAGGTAGGGAACGATGATCGCGAAGACGACAGCCATCATAACCATGGCCGAGCTGGCCGCCTGTCCGATGTCACCGCGCGAGAACGCCATGGCATACATGTAGGTGGCAGGCAGGTCGGTGGCATAGCCGGGACCGCCTCCGGTCAATGCGATGACAAGGTCAAAGCTTTTGATCGCAAGGTGCGCCAGCACAATGAAGGCTGACAGGAAAATCGGGGCCATCGACGGAATGATGATGGCAGAATAGATGCGCCAGCTGGGGATACCATCGACCTGTGCGGCCTTGATGATCTCTCCGTCCACACTGCGCAGACCGGCAAGGAACAGCGCCATGACAAAGCCCGAGGCCTGCCAGACACCGGCGATGACAACGGCATAGATTGCCATGTCGGGATCAACGACCCAGTTGAACGAGAAGTTCTCGAACCCCCAGTCGCGAACCATCTTTTCGATGCCCAGTCCGGGGTTCATGATCCATTTCCATGCGGTACCGGTGACGATCATCGACAGCGCCATGGGGTAAAGATAGATCGTGCGCAACACGCCTTCGGTGCGGATTTTTTGATCCAGCAGGATGGCAATCAGCAGGCCAAGAACCATCGAGATGATGATGAACAGCGTGCCGAAGATGAAAAGGTTCATCATTGCGGTGTCAAACCGGGGCGACGCGAACAGGCGCTCATATTGGATGAGGCCATCAATCTCGTACTTTGGCAAAAGCCGCGAGCGGGTCAGCGATACCCAAGCAGTCCAGGCGATGAAGCCGTAAACGAAAACGAGGATGGCGATGAAAGAGGGTGCAAGCACCATCTTGGGGATATGACGTTCAAGCCATTCGGTCATTGTAACGACCCCTGAATAAAAGAGGCCCCGCACCTGAAGGTCAGGCGCGGGGCCAGGGAGGTTTACATGGAGTTGGCGACAGCGTCGGCCAGCTGGTTCACGGCATCAGCCGAGGACATGTCCGAGTTGAAGTGCGCAGTCACCACATCGGTGATGGCACCCGACTGTGCGCCACGCAGCGCCATGCCGTGGGCATAGCTGGGCAGCAGCGAACCGTTGTCCGAGCTTTCGCTCATGTCCTTGGCGGACAGGTGGGCGCAGCTGT
Source organism: Aliiroseovarius halocynthiae (assembly GCF_007004645.1). Taxonomy (GTDB): domain Bacteria; phylum Pseudomonadota; class Alphaproteobacteria; order Rhodobacterales; family Rhodobacteraceae; genus Aliiroseovarius; species Aliiroseovarius halocynthiae. The sequence goes on from NZ_ML660021.1 coordinate 122,628, forward strand.
CGAACTCGTCCAGGGCAACGTCTACACGTGCTGGGATCGACCCTTTGTTCAGGTTGAACACTTTCTGGAAGTTCTGACCAACGATCAGCTTGGACAGAAGGTCCTGACCGGCTTTCTTATCGTCGCCGTCCACGTTGAACATGGCAAAGCTGTCAACGTTGTACAGGAAGCCATCGCCGGGGACCGACGCACACAGGAAGTCTTCGCCGGGGGCTTTGCCAGCAGCGAGGAATTCACCCTTGGCCCAGTCGCCCATGATCTGGAAACCGGCTTCGCCGTTCATGACCATTGCGGTGGCAAGGTTCCAGTCACGACCCGAGAAGTTGTCATCAACATAGCCGCGCATTTTGCGCATCTGGTCAAAGACAGCGACCATTTTGTCGGACTTCAGAGTGTCCATGTCCAGATCAACAAAGGCTTTCTTGAAGCCATCGGCGCCAAGGGTGCCCAAAGCAACAGCTTCGAACACGGTGGCGTCCTGCCAAGCCTGACCACCATGGGCCAGCGGGGTGATGCCTGCGGCTGCCAGCTTGTCAGCGGCGGCGTTGAACTCGTCCCATGTGGTGGGCATTTCGATGCCGTTGGCTTTCAGAACGTCAGCGTTGGCCCAGATCCAGTCCACGCGGTGAACGTTCACAGGGGCAGCACACCACGTACCTTCGCACATCATGTGACCAGCGATCGATGCAGGCAGAACGTCTGCCCAGCCTTCAGCTTCGGCCACGGCCGAGATGTCAGCCAGAACGCCTTCTTCATACCATTCCTGAATGGCAGGGCCTTTCAGCTGAACGGCGGTCGGCGCGTTGCCCGACAGAACACGTGCGCGCAGTGCAGTCATGGCCGCGTCGCCGCCGCCGCCCGCAACCGGCATATCGGTCCAGGTCCCGCCATTTTCGGCGAATTCGTTTTGCAGAACAGCGACGGACTTGGCTTCACCGCCAGATGTCCACCAGTGCAGAACTTCTGCCTGAGGCTCGGCCATTACCGGCAGGGCACAGCTCATCGCAACGGCCGAGACGGCCGCGTATACGGATTTCTTCATAATTTCCTCCCATAGATCACCGCTTGGATAGCGGCGCTTCAGAAACATTGCCGACCCAACCCCCGTCTGTGCAATGCTGCAAATCGATTGGAATGGGGCGTCGCGTCGGAAAGTTGGCAGTTTTGTTACGTGATGTTACGCAAGACTTGATTTTGTTGCACGCTGTTACAATCAGATGAATTGTGACGTGGCGGGGCATCCGCCACATGGGAGGCACATGACATGGCGATTCCTCGACTTCTGGTCGTTGATGATGACGTTGAGACTCGGGGCATGATGACCCAGTTCCTGCATCAAAGCGGGTTTATTGCGCTGCCGTGTGACAGCGAACACAGCATTCGCGCCCAACTGGACGCTGGGCGCGTGGATTTGATCTTGCTGGATGTCATGCTGGGGGACGAAAACGGCGTCGAGATCTGTGAACGTCTGCGGCGCGAACAGGATGTGCCGGTCATTCTTGTGTCAGCCCTGTCGGCAGATCATCACCGGATGGCGGGCTATCAGGTCGGCGCGGATGACTATATCGCCAAGCCTTTTAACCCAGAGCTTTTGCTGGCCCGCGTGCGCGCAGTGCTGCATCGTGCCCAGCGAAGCGCATCGCTTGTTTATCGCCGCAGCGTCTCGACCTTTCGGTTCGCAGGCTGGTCCTATGACGCCAAGCTGGATGAGGTGACGTCGCCCCAAGGCTATCAAGTCGCGCTGTCGCGCAAGGAAACCGCGCTGTTGAAAGTGCTGCTGGCCAATCCGCATATCCCGCTAACGCGCGAAGAAATCGCGACCTCGCTGGACGTGACTGGCGAAGGACAAGGGGCCGAGGCCTCGGGGCGGGCCATCGACGTGCTGGTGGGGCGTCTGCGCGGTAAGATCGAAAACGATCCCAAACATCCCGAGATGCTGCGCACCGAACGCGGAACCGGTTATGTGTTTACCGCCGATGTGCAGACCGAAGAGGCATCATGAGCCGAGGTCTGTCGATCCGGTCACTTGGGTTTCTTCTGATCCTTGGGTGCTTCACTGCCGCATTTGCGGCAGGGTGGATGTGGTTTTCTTCGGCCAAAGCCTGGCAGGATCGCCTGACCCGCAGCTATGTCACGGGCATTGCGCTGTATGAAGCGCTGCGGGTTGGGGGTGAGCCGCCTGCCGGCATCCACATCGCGCCGTTGGATCAGGACCAGTCCGATTTGGCCACGCAAGGTGCGTTTTCGCAGCTGACCCGTATTCCCATGCCTGCGCTGGTTACGAATATCTCGATCATCGGACCGGGGCGCGATCCGCTGTCAGGCTCGTCCTTGAGTGTGGGGATTGTGTCCAACAAGCTGCAATATTCCGTATCCGAGCTTGTGTCTGATGAGGGGCAGGCGACCGCGCAGAAGTTCGGTAACGTCACACGTCTTTTGGCCACGTATTGCGGTGATCCGGTGCTGTTTGCACGGATGGGCGGGCAGCCATGGTTGCGGATTGACGGGCAAGATATCTGGGGCTGTGCCACCGCCCCCACAGATCTGCGGCTGGCCGCTGTGCTGCTGGCATTGGTGGCGGCTGCGATCCTGTCGACGCTGGTTCTGGATACCTCGTCCTATTTCGATCGTTTCGCCAGCGCGCTGCGTGATCGCGGGCGTTTGGGCGGGCCGGAAAGCTATGCGGTGCAAGGCCCGGCGGAATTGCGCGAGACGGTTCTGGCGGTAAACGCCTATCTGGAACAGGAACGCGCGCAGATTTCCCAACGGGCGATGGTGCTGTCAGGGGTCAGTCATGACCTTGGCACACCTGCCACACGCCTGCGCCTGCGCACCGCGCTGATCAAGGAAAAGGACCTGCGCCAGAAGCTTGAGGCGGATATCGACAGCATGACCGAGATGATCGAAAGCGTGCTGACCTATACCCGTGCCGAATTGAATGAGGAAACGCCGCGCAAACTGTCGCTGACCTCGCTGGTGGATGCATTGGTGGCGGATTATCAGGATATGGAGCGCCCGGTTTCTCTGATCGCGCAGGAACGTCCCAGTGTGGAAGCGGGGCGGTCGGTCTTCGCCACAACCTCGGGTCTTGGATCTTTGCCCGACCAGCAGCGCATCCTGATTACAGCGCGTCCGATCTCGCTGAAACGCGCGATTTCGAACCTGATCGACAATGCGCTGAAATATGGGCGGCGGGCGTCGGTGCAACTGACGGCCACACCGGGTCACGCCACCATCGTGGTCGAGGATGAAGGGTCCGGCATGTCATCTGCGGATGTCGAGGCCGTCGTCGCCCCTTTCAAACGCGGTGACAACACGCGCGCGATTGATGGTTTCGGGCTTGGCCTGACCATTGTGGCGACAGTGGCCGAGCAGCACGGCGGGCGGCTATATTTTGAAACCGGCCAACACGGCCTGCGTGCCTGTCTGGAAATCTGCCGCCGATAAGCCGACCGCGCCCTGCGCCTAAGACAATGCCACCGCGCCTGCTTCGACGGCCAACATCATCGATGGCTCATGCGCAAGTTGGTGCTGCGATGCGTCACACTGATGTCCCGGCCAGTGATCCCCCGCCTGCGCACAGCTTTGTGCGAACTCCACTAGCTGGTAAATGTCATCGTCTGCCGTGACGCCTGCAAACAGATACGACGCATCGCGCGTGCTGTGATAGGTGAGGGTGCAGGGTCGCACACAGTCTTCCATGCAGGCCGTGCCTGAGATCTCGAACGCGTCGGTGATCGTGTCGCCGGCCGCCTCGATTGCGCTGCGTAGGCGTTTGATCAGGTCATAGCCAACACGGCAAGTGTCGCCCGTATGTGGACAGGTCGTGCAAAGTGTAATGTGATGATGTGGTGTGCCCATGTCGCCCTCCGCGATGAAGCGGGGCGCAAGCAGACATGTTTTCAGACGGTATAAGCCGTATCGCCATCATGACCTCCTGTCCGGACGCCCCGTCCGGGTTGAGTTTCAGTTACGATGGCAGGTCTCCTGACTTGCGGGTCGTTGCGAAGCTGGCCTTCCCGGAGTGTCCCAGTGGCATATCAGCGTTGCTCGCCGCTTACAGTTGCGGGGGCAGTCACGGACTTGGCACCAACAAGCGGCACCGCACCGTATTCCCTTTTATTCCGGGCCCAATTGGTACCCGAAAACCATCACAGGCCATTTCAACGAAATTCCGCAATGGGTCAAGGGGAGTCAGCACCGGCGGTCATGACGTCGAGTGATGTGAGAGGGGCTGCAGGCCGCCCGGCGCTTCTTCAGGGTGCTCGCATCCCTTTCGGCGGCGCGTCCGATTTTCTGGGCCAGTTTGCGGACGTAGCCTTGTAATACTGCCACAACCGGACCTGCTCAGCGATGAGGTGTCGGGCCTTTGCCGCTATTTGTGTCTTCAACGCGAACGGCGGCAATTTGTTGGATCCTATTTGTGTCTTTCTGCCCACAGGGTCATTGCTTGTGCCAGCCATTGGCTAAACCCCTCTGAAAGCGTTTCATAACGGGCGATAAAGTCAGGATGAGCCAGATAAAGTTCGGCCAACTTGGCATAGGCAGCAGCGGTGCAGGGGTATCCCCACATCTCGGCTACCCAATTCTGATGGGCGGCCAGATTTGCCAATTTAGGGTCGCATCCCGCTTCGTAAGAGGTAACAAGCTCCGCCTCGATCCCTTTCAGTTGTTCATTCTGGGAGTTCAGAATGTCGCCCTTGCCGGCGCTTAGGTTTTCGCGTGATCTGGCGATCTCTGCGGCCATATCCTGACCGTATGTCGCAACCAGCCAGGCTTCGTAATCTGCCTGCTTTTCCTTGGGAAAAGGTTTGTAAAGGTCTTCGATTGTCATGGGGTCGTCTCCGTTCAGTTTTGCAATGGTCCGATCGAGCGTGGCAATGATCGCCGCTTGCTCGGACAAAGCCTTCGCAACCTTTTCGCGGTGCGAGGTCAGCCTTTCGACACGATTGCCAGTGCCCAAAAGTTCAGCGATCTCGTTCAGAGGCATGTTTGCCGCGCGGTAGAATAGGATTTCCTGCAACCTGAGAAGTTCAGGCTGCCGATAAATCCGATACCCTTTGGCGGTCACAAAGGCCGGTTTGAGCAGTTCAAGCGAGTCATAGTGGTGCAGCATGCGAACAGTTACTCCCGCAGCCTGTGCCAACTCGCCAACGGTATATTCTTCGATTCGGTTTTCCATGACCCCTCGATGGGGCCTGACCCAACGTGAGAGTCAACAGCGCAAACAAAGGGCTAGCCCTCGATCACCATCACGTTCAAATTACCCGACCGGTCGAAGCGGATCGTTGTGACCCGCTTCAGAACCTTGGTTTCGATGGCTTTTGCGCGTCAGCTGTCCCAGATCGCGCCATAGGCGGGGATGCCAAGGCTTTCCATGTCATGCACAACCCTGCGCGTCAGTTTCTGGTTCGAGATCACGATCACCGCCTCGGCCCCGCTGTCACGCACCGCCTGCAGGGCAAGGGCAGACAGGTTCGGTTTTCCGTCCGTATCCGTATCCCAGATCACCGGATTTTCGGTGCTGGCCTCAATCTCGTCCACGATTGCATCGCCATAGGTTGCCCGGGGGCTGCGTGTGGACCAGATCAGACGGTTTGGCACCATACCTTTCAGAAGGTGTGGCAGGATGGGGCCGATGCCAGACCCAGTACCCACATAGACGACGCTGGTGAACAGCTTTTCTATCCGAGCAACGCCCGATGTGGTGATCCCCTTCACCCACACATGGCTTGGCGGGTTGTCGATGAAATCTCCGGTCCAGTCGCCTGCACGGCTGATTGCCAGACGGTATCCGGGCTTGCCGGGCGTAGGGATGTTGGCGAAGGAATGATACTGACCAAAGGGCGTATGTGACAGCGCGTTTGAACTGCCCGCGAAGGGCGTATCGCCATAATCAAATCCAGCAATCACCACGTGGTTCGAGGGTTTGTCGATCTCGACCTTCACGCGCTTCAGGGTCAGCCAAGGCGACAGGATCGACAGGGTAATCAGCAGCAGCATCCAGAAGGCGGGGGTCTGTGTCAGCGTCCCCCCCATGTCATGGGTGATCGAGACTGTCTGTGCCCAAAACAGCCCCAGCACAGTCCAACCGACAAAACGGTGTATGCCCTCAAACGTGTTGTGGAATTTCGCGCGGATCGGACCAATGGCAGAGATGATCATCAGAAACATCAGACCAACCATAGTGGCGCTTAGCCCCAGCGTCAGATCAGACGGAAGCGCTGCGCCGCTAACGCGGTTCGCCACCATCGCGAACAACAGGAAGCCAAACCAGATCGTGCCGGTCACGGTGCCGCCGGAATGTAGTCCACCAAAGTGAAAGACCTTGCCCGCGCCCCAGCGAATCCAAAGGGGCCAGCTGGTGGGAATGCGGGTCGCCAGCCAGAACAACGCATTCACCACGCGCTGCTGGCGGATCAGGATGCCAAGTGACAGGTTGATCAGCGCCATGTCGGCAATCGGGCCAAGCGTATAAGCCGTGCCGTCATGCCAGTATCCATCGCGCAGACCGATGCCAAAGACGGTCAGGTTGACCACTGCCACCAGAAAGGCCAATCGGCGATATTCCATCAGGGCCGGGTGACGTGTGATGCGCCGCCAGCGTGGGGCGGCTGTTTCGATATTTACTGATTCAGTAGCCATCATTTCAGCTCCACACCACGGGTTTCAACCTCGGCCTTGGCCATGTCCAAGAGCAGACGCTTGTCGATCTTGCCGCGTGCGGTGCGGGGCAGTTCGTCCAACGCCATCACAAGGGCGGGTTTGTTGTAATAGGGCAGCCGATCCACGACCGATTGGGTCGCCAGTTCGGGATCGGCCGTCGCGGGCGCGATGAAGCTGACCAGATTGCGGTCGTCATATTTCAACGTCACCGCCTGTTCGCAGCCCTCGGACATTTCCAGCGCTGAGGATACGCCGTCCAGCTCGACCCGGAAGCCGCAGATCTTGACCAGATCGTCGACGCGGCCGTGATGCAGAAGCTCTCCGTCATCGGTCCACGATCCCAGATCGCGGGTGTTGAACATTATGTGGCCGGGGCGGAACGGATCGGGGCGATAGCGTTCATCCGTCAGGTTCGGGTTCGCCAGATAGCCTGCGGTCACGCAGTCACCGCCCGCCCACATCGTGCCTTTCTCGCCAATTGGCAGCGGGGACAGATCTTCGTCCAGCACATAAACGGTGTTGTTGGGGGTAGGGCGGCCGATGGACAGCTCGGCTTTGTGGGCGCTGTGCGGCTCGGCAGTGTTGATGATCGTCGTTTCGGTCGGCCCGCACGAGTTATAGAAGGTGCAGAATTGCGACCATGCATCGGCCAAGGGGCGCGGGCAGGGTTCACCCGCGACGGCGGCAGCCTTGATGTGCTGGCAGCCTTCGACGTCCAACGTGTTCAGGATCGAGGGCGTGCCAATCAGGATGTCCACCTTGGCCGCGGTTTCGGCAATCGATTTGCCACGGATAACCAAAGTGGCGCCGTTAGACAGGGCACCCAAAGTCTCCCACGCGGCCATATCAAAGGCGATGGACAGGATCTGCCCCACACGCAGACCCGGGCGCATGCCCAGATTGCCGGGGCGGGTTTGAAGGATGTTGCACAGGTTTCTGTGCGTCACCTGTACACCGTTCGGCACCCCGGTCGTGCCCGAAGTGAACAGCACCATGGCGCGGTCATCGGGTTGCAGCAGATAGTCCTTTCCTTGGGGCGCGATAGCCGGGCGGGATGTGTCGCTCATCACCTCGTCAATCGCAATCAGCACCTGATGATCCCGGTCAACAGGCACGTCATCCGCCAGACGCGACAGGGTCAGCAGAACCTTAGCTTCGGTTTGTTTGGCGATGTATTTCAGACCCTCGATCGGCGCGACGCCCACATGCTGCGGAGCATAGGCTGCGCCCACTTTCATGACCGCCAGTATACCGACGACCATCTCGATCGAGCGTTGCAGATACAGGCCGACCACTTGGCCACGCTTCACGCCCTGTTGGGCCAATAGGTTCGCCAACCGATCTGACGCCTGATCCAGCGCGCCATAGGTGATCGACGCGCCCTGATGTTCGGCAGCGGTCACGTCGGGTTGTAGGGCCGCATAATAGCTGAAGCCCTCTAATATGGTTGCGAAGCGGGGGGTGACGGATGGGCCCCATCCAAAGCGAAAGAAACGGTCGCGGTCAAAGGCCGAAAGCGCCTGCAAATCGAGTTGATTCGCAGCGCTTGGCGCAATGGAGTTCTGGCGAGGGGTATGGAGCTGGGTCTCGGATGCAAGGTCTTGCATGGCTAAATCTCCTTATTGGTGTGTCTGCTATTGTAGTAATGGGAAAAAAACCCATTTACACATCACAAAGGCTGACGTCGCCTCACGTCCATGTGTGAAACTGATACAAATCCTGCTGAATTCGTCGTAAGTTCCTTGAGGGGAAAGGGAATCTGTATTGAGCGAAAAAACGCCTGACATGTTTTCGGACGCGTTGTCTGATCTGCTCGCACCACTTGCGCGGGCGATGGTTGCCCATGGTGTAACCGTTGGGGCGGTGACAGAATCAATGAAAGTGGCGCTTTTGAATGCGGCGATTGAGGCGCAGGGGGAAGACGTGTCGGACAGTCGGGTAAGTGTCATGACCGGATTGCATCGCAAGGATGTGCGCCGTCTGCGCTCGGACGCGCCGATGACGGATGGACGCAAAACCGCAAACCGGCTGGCACTGCTGATTGGGCACTGGGCCACAGCGCCGGATTTTCTGGGGGAAAACGACCGCCCCCGCGCATTGCCGCGCGATATATCTTCTGAAGGGCCGGGGTTTGACGATCTGGTGCGGCACGTGCGGTTGGATGCGGCCCCGGGAACGATGCGGCGGGCGCTGCTGGATCACGGTGCGGTTACAGAAGACGACGATGGCCGGCTGCACCTTGTCACCAATGCTTTGGTGCCCGGCGCCGGTTCGAAAGAGCTGGTCGCCGCATACCGTGCGACATTGACGACCCATATGACGGCTGCAACTCAGAACCTTCTGGCCGCACCCACCGAAACCCGCCATTTCGACCGTGTCGTGAAATATTCTCACCTCAGCGATGGCTCGGTCGCCGAGCTTGAGGCATTGGCGCGTGCGGAATCGCAAGCATTGCTAGAACGCCTGAATGCCCGCGCGCGTGAGCTGCAAGATCGTGACGCGGATCAGGGGGTACATGGCCGTTTCGCTGCCGGGGCGTATGTGCTGCCTGAACAAGACACCAAGAAGGACACGGAATGAGCTGGCTTCGAACATTTCTGTCTGCTGTCCTGATGCTGGCCGTGTCGACCGCGGCGATGGCGACGGAAGAGGACGAGCGTGAGGGTGGCATCCTTGGCACCGGCATTCTGGGCACGATTACCGCGCTGGGCTCAATCTATGTGAATGGTCAGCATATTCGCTTCGCGCCAGAGTTCGAGGTGACGGATGGCGTCACCGTCAGCACAGCGGCCCAATTGTTGCCCGGTCATACGGTCGCCGTGGTTGCTGCGCCTGACGGTGCGGGCTGGCAAGCATCTTATATTCGTCAGATCACCCCGCTTGTTGGCCCGGTACAGAGCATTTCGGATGGTCAATTCGACGTGTTGGGCACAACGATCCAGGCCGAGCCCAAGCTGATCGCAGGGTTGGGGCAGGGTGATATGGTTGCCATCAGCGGGTTGTGGCAGGAAGGGCAGGTCATAGCCTCGCGCATTGATCGGGTTGCCAATGACAGTCCCGCCCGGATCGAGGGCAGCGTCTTTGACGTCACGCCCGGTCAGCCACTGACCATTGGCGGGACAGAGATCACAGGGCTGTGGCCCACCCATATTCAGGATGGTCATGTTGTGCGGGTGGTTGGTTCGGCGAACGAAACGGGCATTCAGGTACAAAGCCTCGAGACCGGCGTGTTCGCTGCGACACCTCAGGTCATTCTGTCCGAGGGGTATTTCTCGGTCCCCACGGTGTCTGGGCTGTATACGCTGTTGGGGTCGGACCTTTTGTCCTATACGGATCAGCCGGGCATGATTGACCCCGTGGTGCGTCAACTGGTGTGCAGCCGTGATGGACAAATGTATCCGGTTCAGATCGATGACAGTACGCTGCCATCTGACATGTCCGCATGTTTTGCCCCGCCCACACAATAGACGACACAATAGATGCTGCGCGACTGACTGATGCTTGAAATCGGCGAAAAATGACGCTCTTTGACAATCTGCGTGGCCCCGGCGCTGCTATGGCGGGGCGTGGTCAGATAAGGAAGTAGTTATGGCGTTGTCTTTGGGTGTAGATACGGGTGGAACCTATACCGACGCGGTGTTGATCCGTGACGAGACCGACGTCATTGCCAGCGCCAAATCCCTGACCACACGCACGGATCTTGCCATTGGCATGGGCAAGGCCATTCAGGCGGTGCTGGAAAGTGCCGATGTTGCGCCTGCCGAGATTTCGATGGCGTCCCTCTCCACCACGCTTGCCACGAACGCCTTGGTCGAAGGTCAGGGCGGGCGTGTCGCGCTTATATATATTGGCTTTCGCGAAAGTGACCTTGAAAAACACGGGCTGCGGGACGCTTTGAAGGGCGACCCTGCCTTGGTGATTGCTGGCGGGCATAGCCATTCAGGCACTGAAGCGGCCAAGCTGGATCTTGACGCGCTTCATGCGTTTCTTACCGAGCATCACGGCATTTCAGGTTTTGCGGTCGCCGCGCAATTCGCCACCCGCAACCCGGCGCATGAACTGGCTGTGGCGCAGGCCATTGCCGATGTGACGGGCGCGCCGGTCACTTGCTCGCACCAACTGTCGTCCAAGCTGAACGGGCCAAAACGGGCTGTGACGGCGGTTTTGAATGCACGTCTGATCGGAATGATTGACCGGTTGATTGGTCGCGCGCAGGATACGCTTCGGAATATCGGGATCGAGGCGCCGATGATGGTTGTGCGGGGGGATGGCGCATTGATGAGCGCCGAGCAAGCGCGCGACCGCCCGATTGAAACCATTCTCAGTGGCCCAGCTGCCTCGATCGTTGGTGCGCGCTGGTTGACCAATGCCGAGAACGCGCTGGTCTCGGATATTGGCGGGACCACGACCGATATCGCTTTGATCCGTGATGGAAAGCCGATGATTGACCCCGCCGGGGCGCAGGTTGGCGGCTTTCGTACCATGGTCGAGGCCGTCGCCATGCGCACCCACGGTCTGGGTGGCGATAGTCAGGTGCATCCCGTTGCAGAAGGTTTGCAAGGTGGCGTCTTTCTGGGGCCGCGCCGGGTGCTTCCGGTGTCACTGATCGCGGCCGAGGCCCCAGATGCGGTGCATGCTGCGCTGGACGAGCAATTGCGGGCCAGTGCTCCGGGCGAGCATGACGCGCGGTTTGCGCGCCGGGTTCTGGGCGTCCCAACCGAAGGGGTTGATGCACGGGCCGAAACCATTCTTGAACGTCTTGGCGACGACATTATGCCCTTGAACATGTTGCTCAGAACCCGGTTAGAGGGCAGCGCGCTGACACGGTTGGTTGATCGTGGCATCGTGCAGGTGTCGGGCGTGACGCCTTCGGATGCCAGCCATGTTCTGGGCCGTCTGGATGCGTGGGATGCCGAGGCTGCCCGCAAAGGGCTGACGCTGTTTTCGCGTAAGCGTGTCGGCAGCGGCGACCGACTGGCGACCTCGCCTGAAGACATGGCGCAGAAAATCATTGACCAGATGACCGAACAAACGGCGCTGACCCTGTTGGAAACCGCTTTCGCCGAAGAGCAGGAGGATTTCGGCCTGCCGCCCGAGGTGCTGGCGCGCCATGTTCTAACCCGTTGCGGACTGGCGGGTCACCGTGGGTTGTTGGCATTGGATGCAGCGCTGAATGTTCAGATTGTCGGACTGGGCGCTTCGGCACCATCTTACTATCCGGCGGTCGGTGAACGGCTGCACTGCAAGATGCAGCTGCCCGAACATGCTGGCGTTGCGAACGCTGTCGGGGCTGTCGTCGGACGCGTCACCTTCCGCCGTTCGGGTACCGTCACCACCCCTGCCGAGGGAAAATACCGCGTTCACATGACGACCGGCCCGCAGGATTTCATGGACGCAGAGCAGGCCATGGTCGCAATGGAGGACTATCTGCGCGCGGATGCTCAAACTGCTGCAAAGGATGCTGGTGCAGAAGATATCCGTGTGATCGTCAATCGCGATATCCGCTCGGCTCAGATCGAGGGCCAGAACGTGTTTGTCGAGTGCACCGTAATGGTCGAAGCCAGCGGCAGACCCCGCGTCGCTTTGGGGTAAGTGCTCTACATGCTGAGTTTGCGTCCGGAGATGGCGCACCTAGCTATGTGGGGTCAGCAAAGCTGTCTTCCCAGTGTTCGCCCATCGCGACGATACACGATGTACCGTTGGCGTAGTTCTGAATAATCAACCAGTCTCCGCTGTGCAACGTTACCCAGACTTCCAGCGTGGTATCCGGGTCGCGCAATCCAATACCTCGGCGTTCGGCTCCAAGTGCATTTTTCAACGTGTCGGTAATTCTGGCGCGGTCATCGCACCTGATATCCGCTATTGAGGCTTGGGCCGTTAAAGGCGCCGTCAGACCGATCAGAGCTAAAAACACATGGCGAAAGAACATACGAGTAGGATAACCCGAGATGGCCAATAAAGTAACGGTTCTGTGGCGATGGGTGGATAGCCCTTCAATAACTAAGCTGCGTAGTCGTGCGGGTCGTCGGGGGTTGTCACATTACTGTTGCGCAACTGTTGCGTTATTGAATCATAAGCGTCACGAGTTTGTCGTCTAATCGCCCTATCCACCTCGGAAAAATACGAGGGCGATATGCTGCAGATTGACACGTTAACCAAGCGCTTCGGAGATAAGACCGCTGTAGATGCGGCCAATATCTTGGTCGAGAAGCCGACGATGATCGGGATCATCGGGCGTTCGGGTGCCGGGAAATCCACGCTGCTGCGCATGCTCAACCGCCTCAGCGATGCGACCGAGGGCAGCATTACCTTCGAAGGCGAGGATGTCACCTTGATGAAGGGTGCCGCCAAACGGGACTGGCAGTCGCGCTGCGCCATGATCTTCCAGCAGTTCAACCTTGTGCCGCGCATGGATGTGGTCTCGAACGTGTTGCATGGGACACTGAACAAGCGCTCGACCCTTGCGACGATATTCAACTTATATCCGCAGGCCGACATTCACAAAGCGATCGAGATCCTTGATCGACTGGGCATTGCCGAACAGGCTCCTAAACGCGCCGAGGCACTGTCAGGCGGACAGCAACAGCGTGTCGCCATTGCACGTGCCTTGATGCAGGACCCCAAGATTATTTTGGCGGACGAACCGATTGCGTCGCTTGACCCGATGAACGCACAGGTGGTGATGCAGTCGCTGCGTACCATCCACGAAGAAGATGGCCGCATGGTCATCGCCAATCTGCACACGCTGGATACTGCACGTCGTTATTGCGATCGCGTGATTGGAATGCGGGACGGGCGGATCGTTTTTGACGGTACGCCCGCGCAGCTGACCACCGGTGTGGCGCGCGATATCTATGGCGCTGGCGACGATTTTTCCGAAGCCGCCACATCCACTGAAATCGAAACTCTGGACAGACCCGAGGTCCGCGAGGCGGAAGCCTGGATCTGAGCCAGTTCACCCCGCGTGATTTGCGCGGGCCACCTTCATCAATCAATGGAGAACCTGATGAAAAAGACCCTCGCACTGGCACTTGCTGCCACGACTGCCATGAGCTCGGGCGCATTTGCCGAAGAGATCACCGAATTCCGCATCGGCCTGCTGGGTGGCGAAAACGCCCAAGACCGTGTGAACAGCTATCAGTGTCTGGCGGACTATGCCACCGAAGCGCTGGGCGTCCCGGTCAAGATCTTCACTCCTGCTGACTATAACGGCGTGATCCAGGGCCTGCTGGGCGGTTCGCTGGATATGTCGTGGTTGGGTGCTTCGTCCTATGCCGCCACCTATCTGCAGGACCCCGAAGCGGTCGAGCCAGTGCTGGTTAAGGTCAATCTGGATGGTTCGATCGGCTATCATTCGATCGGTTTCGCCCGTAAGGACAGCGGCATCACCTCGCTGGACGACATGGAAGGCAAAGTGTTTGGCTTCGGCGATCCGAACTCGACCTCTGGCTATCTGATCCCCTCGATCGAGATCCCGACATACAAAGACGGCATCACGATGGAATCGGGCGAGTATTTCGGCGAAGTAAAGTTCACCGGCGGTCACGAGCAGACCATTGTTGCTGTGAACAATGGCGACATCGACGGTGGCGTCACTTGGGCTGACGGTCAGGGTAACTGGGAAGACGGCTATAACTCGGGCGCGCTGCGCAAAGCCGTAGACGCAGGCCTGATCGACATGAACGATCTGGTTCAGATCTGGAAATCGGCCGTGATCCCTGAAGGTCCGGTTGTTCTGCGTAAAGCCCTGCCGGCTGACGTGAAAGCCAAAATGGTCGACCTGATCGACAACCTGTATGAGAACGATCCCGAGTGCTCGTACGGCGTGTTTGCTGGAGACAACCTAGGCGCTAAGCCGGTTACTCACGAGACCTACATCTCGATCGTTGAAGCGCGCAAAGCGAAGATCGGTAGCTAAGTCATTTTTATGGCGACATCGGTGGCCCTTCGGGGCTGCCGATATTTCTTTGCGGGGACGGAATGACAGATACAACAATCGGCACGGCGCCGCACAGCTTGGACAGCATCCAGTCCAGCTATATGGCTCAGGTACAAAAACGCAGGCTCTATGGTGGGCTGGCGCTTATGATCTTTGTCATCCTGATGGTGGCGGGCTTCAATGTTGCAGATCAACGCAATGCGGGCGGGTTCTGGGACGGGTTGCATCGTATCTTTGATTATCCCGCAGATGTGCTGTCAGAGGCATGGGAAAAACGCGCGGATCTTCCGGCGCTGATTGTCAAATACTTCCCCGCATTGATTGAGACAATCAACATCGCCGCCGTGTCGACCCTTTTCGGTGCCTTTGGAGGCTTGTTCTTGTCGTTGCTGGGTACACGAGGGCTGGCCAAGTGGCCGCGCCTGATCCCGGTGTTTCGCCGTATCTCGGACATCATGCGCGCCGTGCCGGAAATCGTCATTGCGCTGGTGTTGATCTTTGTGATGGGCGGTGGCCCGGTGCCTGCGATGATTGCGATCGCGATCCATACCGCTGGCGCGCTGGGCAAGATGTTTTCCGAAGTGGCCGAGAATGCCGATTTGAAACCTGTCGAGGGTTTGGCCTCGACCGGGGCGACATGGTCCCAGCGTATGCTCTTGGGAATCCTGCCGCAGGTTGCCCCGAATTACATCAGCTATGCCCTGCTGCGGTTCGAGATCAACATCCGCGCATCTGCCATCCTTGGTTTTGTTGGCGCAGGTGGTCTTGGCTACGAGTTGCGCAATGCAATGGCATGGGGCCCAGGTCGCTTTGACGAAGCGGGCGCGATCTTCGTTCTGCTGTTTGGCACCATCGTGTTCTTCGATCAGTTGTCCAGCCGCTTCCGTAACCGTCTGACCGAAGGACAGGGCCAATGAGTGCTATCGATCTTGATTTCGCAAAGCACAGCGCCGACTCGCTGTTTCAGCGCAAACGCCTGTTTGCCTTCAGCATTCCCGTCGCCATCGTGCTGTACTTCGTCTATATCTTTTTCGCCTTCGATATTGCGGGGCTTGCCGGGCGGATCAATCTGAACAATGCGGTCACGCTGGCCTCGGACAGTTGGTCCCACAAGGTGCACGTGACCCGCGACAATCGAAGCGGAGACGTCGTTTATTCCGTTGAGGGTGAGCGCAAGGGAACCTATCCAGATGGCCAGCGTCCCGATTGGGTCAGTGGGTCCGAAGTTACCACCATCGATCTGGGCCGCGACCATATTGTGCGCTATCTGCCTGAGAACCGGACCGAAGTTGAAATTCCCGGCTTCCCGCTGATCGAGGTGCAGGCCGAAGGGCGCACTCTGATCAGCAACTTGCCGCAGGAATTGCCCGACTGGATCTCGGCGTCGAACCGGCGGATTGCCATCACCACGCCCGAGGGTCGTATCACGCTGACGGGCGCGCGGTCGGAGGTTTTCAACTATTTCACCGGGTGGGAGCTGTTCTGGTTCACCCTCGACAGCCCATACTACGGGCAAGGGATTACGACGATCCTGTTTGGCGACCGTCTGGACCCCACGCGTTCGAATATCGCAGGGGCGCTGTCGGATTGGTGGAACAACCCGATGTGGCGGCACAAAGATGTCGCTTGGGCGATTGGCGAGACGATCCTGATGGCCTTTCTTGGCACGATGGGCGGGGCCATGATCGCGTTGCCTCTGGCCTTTCTGGCAGCCAAGCGGTTCTCACCGGTAATGGTGCTGCGCGCCGCAACCCGTCGTCTGTTTGACTTCGTGCGCGGTGTTGATGCGCTGATCTGGACGGTTGTGCTGGCGCGCGCCTTTGGCCCCGGCCCGCTGACGGGCGCATTGGCGATCCTGATCACGGATACGGGCACCTTCGGCAAAATCTTCTCGGAAGCGTTGGAAAATGTGGACCAGAAACAGATCGAGGGCATTAGCTCGACCGGGGCAAAGCCACTGCAACGCTATCGCTTCGGTGTGATCCCACAGGTGGTGCCGGTGCTGCTGGCGCAGATCCTGTATTTCCTGGAATCCAACACCCGTTCGGCGACCATCATCGGCGCGATCACCGGGGGCGGCATCGGTCTGATGCTGACCCAAGCCATCCAGACCCAGAAAGACTGGGAAGAAGTCGCCTATTATATCGTCCTGATCGTCATTATGGTGATGTTCATGGACTGGTTCTCGGGCTGGTTGCGCGGCAAACTGATCGGGCGCAAAGACTGATGGCGCGCTTGTCTGACACCCCGTTCATTCACCCGGAATGCGAGATCGTGGACAGCACTTTTGGTGCCTATGTCGAGATCGGGAAAGGCAGTCGTGTGACGGGCTCGGTGCTGGGTGACTACAGCTATTGCGACCGATATGCGGACATTGCCAATGCGCGGGTTGGGAAATTCTCGAACATCGCGGCGTTCTCGCGGATTGGGGCGACGGATCATCCGCTGGACACGGCCTCGTGCCATCATTTTCTGTATCGGTCGGATGACTATTGGGATGATGCGGGACGGGATCAGGAGTTCTTTGCACATCGTAAATCCCGCGTGGCCCATATCGGGCATGACACATGGATCGGTGCGGGGGCGATGATTAAGCCTGAGGTAACAGTAGGCCACGGGGCGGTTGTCGCCGCGGGTGCTGTGGTGACCAAGGATGTGGATCCTTACACCATCGTGGCCGGGACGCCCGCAAAGCCTTTGCGCCTGCGCCAGTCCCGCGACGTCGCGGATCGTTTGATTGCGCTGGCGTGGTGGGATTGGTCGCATGATGCGATCCGCGCTGCGCTTCAGGATTTCCGCACGCTGCCCGCCGAGGTATTCTTGGAGCGCTACGAAGACTAGCGTTACTCCTCTAACGTCAGCGTCACCCGATCCCCGGCGAACCATGTCCGCCCGTATTCCACCGGCTGGCCCGCGTCATCCACATTGACGCCCGAGGATTTCAGCAGCGGATCGCCTTCGTTCACGTTCAGATGCAAGGCCTGTGTGGCCGACGCGCGCACCGCTGTCAGCCGTGTCGTGGCACGGGTGTAGTCGGCAATGCCCTGTGACTGCAGGGCTTTGGTCACACTGCTGTTGTCTTGGAACGCGGCACTGATGCCGGGCAGGCGGGTGAGCGGGAACAGGCTTTCAAAGACGGCAATCGGCTGACCATCCGACAGCGACAGGCCGTGATAGGTGCAGATCATATCGCCGGGCGCGATATGCAGGGCTGCTGCCTCGCCCTCGGTTGCGGCACGTTCTTCGATATCCAGCACACGTTTGTCCGGTCTGCGCCCCGCAGCAATCAGGTTCTCGTGAAACCGGACGCGTTTGCCAATTGGATAGTCTGTGGGCGTTGCGGCGACGAACGCGCCGGATCCGCGCCGGGTTCGGATCAGCCCCTCATCCACCAAGGCCGAGATGCCGTGTCGCACCGTGTGACGGTTGACGCCGAACCGTTCCGCCAGCGCGCTTTCGGTTGGCAGCTTGTCTCCGGGCTTGTATCGCCCTTCGGCCAGATCACCGCGCAACGCGCTGGCGATGGCCTGCCAGATCGGGGTCTTCGAAGGGGCAGTGTCACGCAATCTTCACAAATCTCCGCTGTCTTCATAGGCCGTTTGTGGTAATATGTGTATAGTTGTATAGGAATGGGAAAAGTTGTCGAGATGAAAGACGCTTTTGATGGAAATAATCCTCGTAAGGATTGGATGAGCCTTCTGGCTAAGGCCCCCGAAGGGCGGATTTCGGCGCTGTTGGATACGGCGCAGGCGCGTCCTGGCTTCACTTGGCTGCGTGCGCCCGAGATCGGTAGTACGATGGTACGTGGCCGTGCGGGTGCCACCGGCGCGCCCTTTAATCTGGGCGAGGTGACGGTTACGCGCTGCGCGCTGACCCTGCCCAGCGGCGAGGTCGGGCATGCCTATATCCAAGGCCGCCGCAAGTCGGATGCCGAGGCCGCAGCGCTGGTGGATGCCTTGATGCAAACAGATGCCGCGGACGCCCTGCGCGCTTCGGTTCTGGACCCGCTGATGCAAGAGCTGACCGCCGCAAAAGCGGCCCGTGCGGCCAAGGCGGCAGCAACGAAAGTTGAATTCTTCACATTGGCACGAGGAGAGGACTGATGCAGGCAGACACTCTATCTGGCGGTTTCGCCGACCCGGCAATCCAGTCAGCCCACGCCTTTCGCAGCGTGATGGAGGCGATGGCCCGCCCCGGCACGCTGCAGGATATCGCCGGGGCCACGCCGCCCGCGCCACTGTCGAACGCGGCGGGGGCGGTGTTGTTGACACTTTGCGACACGGAAACGCCAATCTATTTGGCCGGGGATGTGGATTGCGACGCGGTGCGGGCGTGGATCGCTTTTCATACTGGCGCGCCGATCACCGGTCCCGCGACCTGCATGTTTGCGCTGGGAACCTGGCAGGCGTTGATGCCCCTGTCCGTCTATCCGATCGGGACGGCGCAATATCCCGACCGCTCTGCTACGCTGGTTGTCGAGACGCCCGACCTGACCCAGACGGGCGCGACCCTGACTGGCCCGGGCATCAAGACCAGCGCGTCCTTGTCCTTGCCTGATGATGCGGCTTTCCAAGCCAATCATGTGCATTTCCCGCTGGGACTTGATTTCATCTTCACCAGTGGTGACCGCCTTGCCGCGCTGCCACGAACGACCGAGGTGCAATAATGTATGTTGCTGTAAAAGGAGGCGAGCGCGCGATTGAAAGCGCCCATGCCTGGCTGGCCGAGGAACGCCGGGGCGACACCTCGGTTGCGGAACTGAGCATCGCACAAATTCGCGAACAGCTTAGCCTTGCCGTCAATCGCGTCATGGCCGAAGGCTCGCTGTATGATCCTGACCTTGCGGCGCTGGCGATCAAGCAGGCGCGCGGCGATCTGATCGAGGCAATCTTCCTGATCCGCGCGTACCGCACGACGTTGCCCCGGTTTGGGGCGTCTAACCCCGTCGATACGGGCGCGATGGCCTGTGATCGTCGTATCTCGGCCACGTTCAAGGATCTGCCGGGCGGGCAGGTTCTGGGTCCGACCTTCGACTATACTCACCGCCTGCTGGACTTCACGTTGGCGGCCAATGGCGAGGTGCCCGAGGCCCCGACCCGCAGCGCAGCCCCTGCTGACGTTCCCCATGTGACCGAGTTTCTGAACCAAGAGGGCCTGATCGAAGAGGCGCCGCTGGACGACACCACCCCGCCCGATCTGACGCGCGAGCCGTTAGAGATGCCCGCCGAACGCGCCCTGCGCTTGCAGGCCCTGACCCGTGCGGATGAGGGCTTTACGCTGGGAATGGCTTATTCCACGCAACGCGGCTATGGCCGGAACCATGCCTTCGTGGGCGAGCTGCGGATCGGCGCGGTGCCCGTCGAGATGGAGATCCCCGAGCTGGGCTTTGCTGTCGAGATTGGCGAGGTGACGCTGACCGAATGCGAGACGGTGAACCAGTTCAAAGGTTCAAAAACCGAGCCACCGCAATTCACACGAGGTTACGGGCTGGTCTTTGGGCAGACCGAGCGCAAGGCAATCTCGATGGCGCTTGTGGACCGCGCATTGCGTTGGGAAGAGCTGGGCGAGGACAATGAAGGCGCGCCTGCACAGGACGCGGAATTCGTCCTGTATCACGCGGATAATATTCAGGCGACGGGCTTTCTGGAGCACATCAAACTGCCCCACTATGTCGATTTCCAGTCCGAGCTTGAGCTGGTGCGCAAGCTGCGCCGCGAGGCCGGGGCAGACCAGATGCAGGAGGCCGCGGAATGAAGCATGTTGTCTTCGATATCGGTGCGGTTTTGATTGACTGGAATCCGGCTTTGGCGTGGAGCGACGAGCTGGGCGAGGCTGAAGCCCGCGCATTCCTTGACCGGGCCCATTTCGACAAGCTGAACTATGCCTGCGATGCAGGCGCGACCTTTGCTGAAGCCGCTGGGCTTCTGCCGGATGCCGATGATGCGGCGCGGCTGGCGCAATATGTGGAACGTTACGGGCGCACGGTTCCGGCGAAAATCGCGGGCACGTGGGATATCCTTTATGCGTTGAAAGACGCAGGTGTAAGGGTCTTCGCCATCACCAATTGGTCCGCCGAGACATGGCCCGAGGGCTGCAAAGTGCATCCCGAACTGGCCGAGGTCTTCGAAACCACGATCGTCTCGGGTCAGGTCGGCATGGTGAAGCCCAGCGTCGCGATCTATCAGCACTTCTGCGCCAAGGCCGGGGTGAAGCCCGCGGACTGCATTTTCACAGATGACGGATTGCATAACTGTCTGGGCGCGAAGGCCGCCGGCATGGATGCGATCCATTTCACAGGCCCTGATGCGCTTGCGGCAGGCCTGAAAACACGGGGGATTCTATGACGGAAAGCGCTTACAACTTCGCCTATCTGGACGAACAAACGAAACGTATGATCCGGCGCGCCATTCTGAAAGGTCTGGCTATTCCCGGCTATCAGGTGCCTTTCGCCAGCCGCGAGATGCCGATGCCCTATGGTTGGGGCACAGGGGGCGTGCAGGTCTCGGCCGCGGTGTTGACGCCCGAGGACCGTTTCAAGGTGATCGACCAAGGCGCCGACGACACGACCAATGCCGTGTCGATCCGCACCTTCTTTGAACGCACGGCGCAGGTGGCCACGACCACCAAGACCGCGCAGGCTAGCGTTATCCAGACCCGTCACCGGATCCCGGAAGAGAAGCTGAGCGAAGGTCAGATTCTTGTCTATCAGGTGCCGATCCCGGAACCCTTGCGCTTTCTTGAACCGCGTGAAAGCGAGACCCGTAAGATGCATGCGCTTGAGGAATATGGGCTGATGCATGTGAAGCTTTACGAAGACATCAGCCGCCACGGCCATATCGCCACCTCTTATGCCTACCCGGTGAAGGTCGAGGGGCGTTATGTGATGGACCCGTCTCCGATCCCGAAATTCGACAACCCCAAGCTTGGCGACATGGCCGCGATCCAGTTGTTTGGCGCGGGGCGCGAACAACGCATCTATGCGCTGCCGCCCTATACGGATGTCGTCAGTCTGGATTTCGAGGATCACCCGTTTGAAGCCTCGAAAGCGGATCACCCTTGCGCGCTTTGCGGGGCCGAGCACAGCTATCTTGACGAGGTGATTACCGACGATGCGGGCGGGCGTATGTTCGTCTGCTCGGACACTGATTTTTGCGAGGCCCGGCAGGCCGCCGGTCACACAGGAAAGGACGCGGCATGACACCTTTGTTGTCCGTTCAGGGAATTACCAAACTTTACGGCAGTCACATTGGCTGCGCTGATGTCTCGTTCGAACTGTATCCCGGCGAGGTGATGGGCATTGTCGGCGAAAGTGGCTCGGGCAAGTCGACGCTTCTGAATTGCATGGCGGGGCATTTGAAGCCTGACGCGGGCGCGGTGGTATTTGACACCCGTGCCGATGGCCCGCGTGATACGGTAACCATGTCCGAGCCCGAACGCCGGATGCTGAGCCGCACCGATTGGGCATTCGTCCACCAGCACGCCCGTGATGGGCTGCGCATGGGCGTTAGTGCTGGCGGCAATGTTGGTGAGCGCCTGATGGCTGTGGGTGATCGCCACTATGGCAATATCCGCGATAAGGCCACCGACTGGCTGGAACGGGTCGAGATCGACGCATCCCGAGTGGATGATCGCCCGACGACCTTCTCGGGTGGCATGCAGCAGCGTTTGCAGATCGCACGCAATTTGGTCACCGGGCCGCGTCTGGTTTTCATGGATGAACCGACCGGAGGGCTGGATGTCTCGGTCCAGGCGCGTCTTCTGGACCTGCTGCGCGGTCTTGTTCGCGACATGGGATTGTCTGCGATCATCGTGACCCATGACCTTGCCGTGGTGCGCCTTTTGGCGGACCGGTTGATGGTCATGAAGTCGGGCCGCGTGGTCGAGGCGGGTCTCACCGACCAGGTGCTGGATGATCCGCAGCACGCCTATAGCCAACTTCTTGTTAGCTCTGTTTTGCAGGTATGAGCCATGATTGAACTTAAAGACGTCTCAAAAACCTTTACGCTGCACAATCAAGGCAGCGCGGTGATCGAAGTGATCAACGATGTCAGTTTTGCCGTTGCCTCAGGTGAATGCATTGCACTGACCGGGAATTCGGGTGCCGGGAAATCCACTCTGATGCGGATGATCTATGGCAACTATCTGACCCAGTCCGGCGAAATTCGGATTGGTGATGTGGATCTGGTGCAGGCCCAGCCGCGCGAGGTGATCGCCCTGCGACGCGACGTTCTGGGCTATGTCAGCCAGTTTTTGCGTGTGGTGCCGCGTGTGCCGACTCTTGACGTGGTGGCCGAGCCATTGCGCGCCGTTGGGGTCTCAGCCGAAGACGCGCAGGTCCGCGCCAAGGAACTGTTGTCTCAGCTTAATATCCCCGAACGGTTGTGGTCTTTGTCGCCCACGACCTTCTCGGGCGGGGAGCAACAGCGTGTGAACATTGCGCGCGGCTTTGCCCATACCTATCCCGCGATGCTTTTGGATGAGCCCACTGCCAGTCTGGATGCCGCCAACCGCGAGGTTGTATTGTCCTTGATCGAAGATGCGAAAGCGCGCGGGGCTGCCATCATCGGTATCTTCCATGACGAAGCCGCCCGCGATCGCGTCTGCGACCGCGAGATCGATGTCAGCCGTTTCACGCGGGGCCTAGCCGCATGAGTCAGGGCCGCCTTATCGCAGTTGTTGGCCCGTCCGGCGTTGGGAAGGACAGCGTGATGGCTGGGCTGCACGCCGCCATGCCCGCCATGCATCTGGTGCGGCGCGTAATAACCCGCGCGCCGGAACTGGGGGGCGAGGATTATGATGCCGTGTCCGTCCCCACATTCGATGCGATGGTCGGGCGCGACGCATTTGCGGTGCATTGGGGCGCGCATGGGTTGTTCTATGGGATCCCCCACGCGATCACTGATCAGCTTGCGGCAGGTACGGATTGCCTTGCCAATTTCTCGCGCAAGGCATTGGGCGAGGCTGCGCAGATCTTTCCGCGCTTCCTGGTGCTGAACATCACCGCAAAGCCCGAAACCTTGGCGATACGTCTGGCAGCACGCGGACGCGAGACACAAGACGAGATCGCCAAGAGGTTAGCACAGGCGGATAAGCCTTTACCATCGGGGCTAGACGTCATCCATTTGTCCAATGATGGCGCGCTGCACGACACGATCGCGCGCGGCGTGGCGTTGCTTCAGCCGGAAAGCGTGTAACGATGCAGAAGCTCGAACCGCCCATCTTCCCGCTCACCGCACAGGGCAATCTGGTCGATGGCGAAGGGTGTGGGCAATGCGGGCAGATGCTGGCGCACCGCGTCGGACCAGTGGGCTATGCTGTCCTCGGGCAGTTTGCCAGTCAGGGTCAGGTGAAACTTGAACTCGTCCATTACATAGGGATAGCCCCATTGCAGCAGATAGGCCTCTTGCGCCGATGTAAGGCCAGCCGCGCGGCGACGTGCCAGCTCGCCCGCTGGGGCAGGGGCGCGAAACGGGTCCAGCGCGCGGACACAGCCTGCTGCAACATCCCGCAGCCCGGCCAGATCACCGCGTGGCGTCAACGCCAGAAAGCGGCCAATCGTCGTCAGTTCCAACCCATCACAATGGGCCGGGCGCAGCGTGGCCGACAGATTTGCGGTCGCCTGTATCAGCCCCTCGACCGAGGCACCTTCGGCCAGCCGAAACGGCGGTTTCAGGGTGCCGTGGAAACCATATTTCTGGGGTGTCATGGTTATGTCATGCAAACCGGGCACATCGGGCTGGGCCACGTCGCATCCCAAGATCACATCCCAACCCAACCAGGTCGCGCCGAACGTCGCCAGCGGCCCATCGGGCGGAACGAAATAAATAGCAAAGCGAGAGTATGACATGAATTCCCCTTTCTCTGCGGCCTCTTTTACAGACGCATGTGACATTCATATGTCAGGTGACCTTTGCCTTGCCAATGCACAACTGGTGCTAACCGATCAGGTGGTCACCGGGGCCGTCACCATCGAACAGGGTGTAATCACTGAAATTGCCGAAGGCGGTGACGTGCCAGTCGGTGCTGTGGATTGCGCTGGCGATTTTGTATTGCCCGGTCTGATCGAGTTGCACACCGACAATGTTGAACGCCATATGGAGCCCCGCCCCGAGGTCGATTGGCCCCATTTCCCGGCGCTTGTTGCCCATGATGCCGAGCTTGCATCCACCGGTATCACAACGGTTTTCGATGCGATGCGTGTGGGTTCAATTCATAGCGGCAAAGGGCGCTATATCGATTATGCCCGCCAACTGGCCAATGAGCTTCTGGAAGCCCGCGCCAAAGGCTTGTTCAAGATCAGCCACTTCCTCCATCTACGCGCCGAGATCTGCTCGGAAACGCTGTTGGAAGAGCTGGCCAATTTCGGGCCCGAAGACAGAATCGGAATCGTCAGCCTGATGGACCACACGCCGGGCCAACGCCAGTTCCGCGACCTTGGTGCGCTGAAAGCCTATGTAGCGAAGAAACGTGGCATGAGCGATGCCGAGTTCATTGATCATGTCGAAAACCTAAAAGACCTGCAAAGCCGTTTTGGTGTCAAACACGAAGAGGGCGCCGTGGTCGAAGCAAAACGCCTTGGCGCAGTGCTGGCCAGCCATGATGACACAACCGCCGATCACGTGGTGAAATCTGCGGCGAACGGCGTGGGCTTTGCCGAATTCCCCACCACGCTTGAAGCGGCCGAGGCCTGCCACGCCCATGGCATCGCAGTGATGATGGGCGGCCCGAACCTGATCCGGGGCGGTTCGCACTCCGGCAATGTTGCCGCGAAAGAGCTGGCCGAGGCAAACCTGCTGGACATCGTGTCGTCGGACTATGTGCCGTCCTCGCTTCTGATGTCGGCCTTCTATCTGGCGCGTCTCTGGGACGACTTGCCCCGCGCCATCGCGACCGTCACGCGCAATCCCGCGCAGGCGACGGATCTGACTGATCGCGGCGTTCTGCAAGCCGGGTATCGCGGCGATGTCCTGCGCGTGCGACTATGCGGAGACACGCCGTTGCTGCGTGGTGTCTGGAGTCAGGGCAATAAGGTCGGCTAACGACTGTTAGCGGTGGGGGTGGATGACCCCGCCGCCGATAGGGTGAGTTTGCTTATCCGGCGTAGCGGGATCTTACGATTTCGATACGTTCTGGGCGCAAAATCAGGCCACCTGTGCGTTTTCATTGCCATTGACGTGATGATAGGAACTGAACCTAAAAACACCGTATTTTCACGGCTGAAACTCTGATGTGTCCGGGAAGCTCAGAGTGACTTTCAACCCCTTCTGATCTGGACCTTCCGACAATGTCAGCACTGCGCCGTGAAGCTCGCTAATGGCGCGCACAAGCGACAGGCCCAGTCCGAAACCTTCACCCTGCCGGCTGTCGTGAAGTTGATATAAAGGCTCAAGCACCTTCTCTTGTTCGGCAACTGGAATACCCGGCCCCTGATCCGAGACCGATACTTCATTTCCAAGAATGGCGAGCGTTATGGTCTGGCCTTCGGGCCCGTATCGCAGTGCATTCTGGAGCAAGTTCGCAAACAGTTGCAAAAGCAAATCCCGGTCGCCGGATATCTGGGCAGGTTCGGATACTGACACAGATAGTTTATTCCCAGCGTCCTCAACGACCGGACCAAAGGTTTCCTCGACAGACTGGATCACTTTGGCGAGGTCCAGATCTGCAAACGCCTCTCGTCTCGTACCGCTTTCGATCCGAGAAATACGTAGCAAAGCATCAAAGGTCCCGACAATGCGGTCGATCTGTTCCAAAGCAGCTTCAATTGCATTGGGACTGACAACATCATTCTTTTCGGTCAGGGCGATATATTGAGTTTCGATCAACGCTCTCAATCGCGCAAGAGGAGTACGTAGATCGTGGGCAATATTTGAGGATTGCACGCGTATCTGTTCGATTGTTCGTTCCAGCCGTTGGGACGTAATGTCAATCCGATTTGCCAGCAGGCTGAGGTCATCTTGCTGATCAGGAAGATTGATGCGGGCGCCTAGATTTCCACGCGCAACTTCGGCCAATCCATCACTGATCGCATCAAGTCGTAATTGATTGCGTCGCCCGATAAGAAGTCCTGTCAAGAGCGCTGCGATGAGCGAGCCCAGCAGTGCAACCTGCAAGCCAGCCAGCAATACATCTAGCAGCTCGTCCTGTCGCTCGACATTCTCAGAAATTATGATGCGACCATGGTCCGTTGTTTGTAGAAGGTGTCGATAGTCAGGCGCGAACGGGCTACCCGCATGGCGCTCGAAGAAGCCATCTGGCCGGGCCTTCACATCGATGTCGAAAGGGAGACTTCCGTATCTTATCTGGCTATCGATCATAACTGCGATGGACTGGCCAATTCCCGGAGAGGGCAGAGTGCTATTGCTTTCCAGAGTCTCAATGGTTGCGGTCATCTGGGCGGCAAGCCTAGCATCCACCATGCGGTAGATTTCGCGCATCACCAGAAAATAGGTCGCCGCCCATGTGACCGTGGAAATTAACGCGAATACAGCCAGAAGGCCAAGCGCCTGACGGATAGCGGATTGCCGAAGGAAGCCCTTACGCTGACTCAAAAACATAGCCCGAGCCTCGGATGGTGCGAATAACGGTATCCCCAAAGGGCTTTTCGATCTTTGCGCGCAGACGGCTGATATGGGTCTCAACAACGCTGCTTGTTGGGTCGAAATTCATACTCCAAACGCGCTCTAACAGCATCGTACGAGTCTGCACCCGGCCTTTCGAACGGACGAACACTTCCAGCAACAGAAACTCTTTGGGATTCAAGTCAACGGCTTGCCCCTGGCGCGTGCAGATGCGTTTGTGAAGGTCAATTGTAATATCCCCGGCTTCCAGAAGTGCACTTTCCTTTTCTGAACTGCTGCGGCGTCTGGTGACTGCTTCAATCCGCGCACTGAGTTCACTAAAAGCAAAGGGCTTTACCAGATAGTCGTCTCCGCCAGCCTGAAGCCCTTCAACGCGGTTTTCGATCTCCCCCAGTGCTGTTAGAAAAATCGCTGGGGCTGTCACCTTGGCCTGCCGTAGGGCTTTCAGTACCGACAGGCCATCGAGGCCGGGAACCATACGGTCAAGGATCAGTGCGTCATAGGGCTGGGTGGTCGCGGCGATCAGTGCATCCTTGCCATCAGCAAAAAGGTCTACCACGTGGCCTGCTTCGTTTAGCCCCTGTTCGATCCAAGGACCGAGCGTTGTATCATCTTCAAGAACCAACAAGCGCATTTGTTTGCCCTTCCTGCCTGGTTACCAGCTGCTGGGTGGCATTTCGAACTGGTTTGCCGATCTTAAGCAGTTTGGTCAATCCATATGTCTGAAAGCCAGTATGCCCGTTGTGAACATGTTTCTGCATGCTGGTGTTTTGCACACGAAAATCACACTGCGTTAGAAGTATCGCTTATGCCCGAGACGATACTATTGATTTGAATGCCGCGCCAAGCGCCGCAAAAAAGGTGATCTCCCAGCCTTTTTGCGAGCATTTGGCGCGGCTTTTTTCATTTCTGACCTCAGTCTTCGTCTTCGAACGTTACGGTATAGCTCGGCTCACCACAGTTTTCGCAAAGCACATTCTTTACGTTTTCATGTGCGACGACGGAATTGATCCATTCAAGAACTGGTGTGCCATCTGACTGGTAGGTGTACAGGCGATCCAGCACATATGGCTTACCATTGTTTTGCAGCGAGTGATTCAGGATGCCGTCGTAGAACCCTCCGATAATGTTCTCGGCCTCACCGCCTGCGGTGTATGTGCGGAAGTTGCTGACGTTGTCGTTAATGTATGTCTGAGCCGTTTTGATCCGTGCAAACACATTCGGTTCATCTACTCCCAAAGCCTGTAGGAAATATGCTTGGGTATAGTCATGTGCGATGTTGAGTTGGTGGAAGTTGATGTCAGGATTGAGTTGTGCTGCTCGAACATAGATATCTTCAAATGACAGTTTCCCATCCGCCAGGCTTTCGAAGCCTTTTACCTGCTTGAACACGTTTCTGGTTCCCCAGTTTTCGAAGGCTAGATCAAGCTCGTCGTCAACCCTGTACCCGCCGGCACCGTCGGCAACGTGAGATACTTTGGCGTTCTCATATCGTTGGGCAATAATGTGTGTATAGAGCGGCGAAGGAATAGCTCCAGCACTCCATCCCATAATTGTGATATCCTTGGCATCTGGGAATGTGCTTTGTGCCCATTCAATTCCCGCCATCGCGTTCCCAAAGCCCTTGTGCAGAACCTGGTATTCTTTGGAAGAACCGTCTTCGACTTGGGTCTGGTATGTAATGGTGTTGTCACCCAAGGAAACATCACCATTACATGTTGGCAGGACAATGAAACTATAGTCTGACAGCGGGTTTTGCGGGTTGTTCAGGTCAAAAATGCCGCCATCTTCAGTAGGATCCCCCTCCAAAGTGGAGTTCGCTTCATAGTTGGAATATTCGTTTTCTTGGTCACAACTACCTCCGCTCCAACACGCGCCGCCACCGGGAAAGATCACAGCAAGTTTGCTGGGGTTGGCTGCGCGAGCCCAGAACGAATAGTCCGATCCGTCAGCGCAACCCGGTGCGTTTGTAGGAATGATGTTGCGCCATTCGCTTGATTGCGCCCATACCGCTGACGTGCTGGTAAGCATTACCGTAAGTGCAATAGCGGTTGTGCGAGCTGGAGTTTGAGAAATGTTTATCACTGCTGTGTCCTTTCGGGGGGGTGGTTATTGGGGGATGGAGCCGCAGGTCTTAGTCCCAGAGACATAACGAAGAGGTGTGGTGTCGCACGTCACGCATGCACAGCCCCATCGCCAGTCTGGGACGCGCCAAGCGGTGCGGACAGAACGCCCGCATCTGGGGGCAAGGGGACGACCCGTGCGAGATGCAGTGGCGAAAAGCCCGCGTTGGTAAGTAAGAACTTGACTTGCATGGAAGATACCCGCGGCTCCTGAGTGGTGATGAGCACTATATCGGGACCAATTCTCACATCTTCCTGTGGTCTGGCTTACATTTTTGTAAGCTTGCATTCAGGAGGCGGTGGCAGGCGTGATGTTCAGACATTCAATCGCTTCAGGCGAAATGGTAGCCCAACGGTCAGCCACTATCAGGATGCGCCCATCTGTCTGAAAGTCAGCGAGCACACCGTCAGAAACAGCATCGCCCAACCCAGCGTATCCAACAACTTCGAACCGGTTGCTGTTTTCGATCTGCGGCGCCAGCAAATCCCGCGACAGATCCACACGCGGATCGATGTCATGCAAAAGCACGGGCAGCTGGCGATAATACTTGATAGCGAGTTCGTCATCCCGGCTGATTGCGCCAAATGAAACATCGTTACCAAAATCCCACCACCGGATGTGCTCACGTGTCTTGAGCGTTCCGGGCATCTGGAAGGCGCTGTTGGCTGGCTGACCGGATAGAAGCAGTTCGGACACGGGTGGAGTTTTATGGGCGAGCAACCTGACGAAGCTAACGATTGTAATTCTACTTCTTGAAAATGTGAGATTTTGGTGCCAGCCGAGATCGTCCATCAACTCGGCTCCGGAGGCCTTGGAAATCAGAATCACATTAACAGGCTGGGGTAAATGCAAACTGGTTTCACCGGGGTGCACAAGCAGGGGGTGATTGGGAATGTCACAGACCGACCGGATCACCGGGGCCGGGTGGATCGCTCTGCCGTGGGTATTAAGCACAAAGAAGTAGGCCACATTGCTAGCCAGAAACAATGCGATCGCCGCTCCAGCCGCCTTGAGTGCACGCATGAAATAGCCGGCTTCACTGCGCCGCCAAACATAGACGCTGCTGCCCAGCAACAGAATTAGAAGCACTATGGTTCCAATATGATCGGTCACGAATGGTGCAATTTGGGAAAAGCCCTGAAGACCCACCGCCCCAAGAAGGATAAACTGCCCAACGCCTATCAGCACACCGATTGCGGCGGCGGGTGCAAAGTGCGAGGCCTTCATAGACATGGAGCCAGCGAGGAATGGCGTCACCCATGCGGTCGGCCCAAGCAATCTGGATAAGATTACAAACGCTGCTCCACGCCGCTTCAGCGCGTCTTTGGCGCGACGCCAGGCACGACGACGTTTGAGCCGGTTCAGATAGCGCAAGGAAAGACGCGCCCCATAATGCCTTCCGATCGCATAGCTGGAAATGTCACCAGCCCATGCGCAGAACAGCACAATGAACGCGGGCCAGATCTGTCCATTTGCCGCCCAAACTGCACCCGCTGTCAGGAATGCTGCCTCGCCAAACACGAAAAAGCCTACTCCGATCAGTGTGTCGCAAAATGCCACAACCCCAAGCAGAAGATAGCCAGGAAAACTGGTTGCAAAGCCTAGAAGCTCGCCCATTGTTCAATTCTCAGCGGTAATGCCCAAAAGCGTAGGGAATTTCCTGATTGCGCAACTCACCGACGAAAAACCGCCGCACGTTTGCCCGCAAATATACCAACCCGGTGGTAAAGAAGCCATCCTGCTGTAACCGGCGAGGATCAAAACGGAATTTTGGCTCCAGAACCGCGACTTTTCGCTTCTCGATGTGGTGCGCTTTAAGCACGTAGTTGCAGTCCTCACAAAGATTCAACTGCTCGTCAAAGCCTCCGATCTGTCGGTGCATACTTGGCGTGGAAAACAGGCAAGCGCCAATCGCAGTTGGAAAGAAGCGCGAAGTTGCGCGTATCCCTGCATTGAATAATGCGAAGCCGATCCGATAATGCAAACCCAAACCTTCTGCTGACATGCAGACCACGCCAACTTCGGCAGCACTCTGATCCAGACTTTGGACGGCCCGTTCAAGGAACTCGGGCGAGAGGCGCGTGTCGGCATCCAAGAAAAGCAGTCGTTTGCCTCGTGCAAGGTTGGCTCCCACATTGCGCCCTAGGCTGACGCCCCGCTTCTTCATTTCGACAATCCGATAGTTAGCGAAGAAGGCTGAAGCTTCTCGGGATCGTGCAAGGGTCTCGTCGTCACTGTTGCTATCCACATGGATGACTTCGAAATTCACCCAAGATTGAGCAGCAAGATCCTCCAGTAGAAACGGCAAACGCTGTTGCTCGTTCAACGTAATGATGATGATAGAAAGGGCTGGTTCCGTCATGATGGTTTCCTGTGCGTTTCGAGAGAACCCAACGGTCTCTCCAGTCAAGAACCAACAAATGAGATCAACCTCAAAACTGCATTACCTCTGTATTACAGTTTTGTATGATTTCCCTGACAGAGGGGGTTGATAGCCGAGTATAGTGGTGATCATTTTTCTTGTTTTGCAGACTGAGGCGAGGTCCAGTGCTATCAGTCCTGATCAACCCGCGGCTGCAACTTCATGAAGCGGATCAACGCTTCCTCCTTCGTGGCGGCACCTAGCTTTAACCGGGCATTTTTGACGTATAATCGGATGCTTGCTTCGCTTAGGCCAAGTTGGCCCGCGATCGCCTTGGGGCGCAGCCCTTTGGCGATCAATTCAAGCACCTGGTACTCGCGCGCACTTAGTCGTCGACGGGGTGCTTTCCATGCG
This sequence comes from Aliiroseovarius halocynthiae, assembly GCF_007004645.1. Lineage (GTDB taxonomy): Bacteria > Pseudomonadota > Alphaproteobacteria > Rhodobacterales > Rhodobacteraceae > Aliiroseovarius > Aliiroseovarius halocynthiae. Next base: position 154,711 of record NZ_ML660021.1, read on the forward strand.
TCGGCACGACGCAGACTTTCGATCTTGCGATGGGCAATCTGGCAGAAGGCTTGCAACTGGTCCGCAAGCGGCATCACGCTGCGCTCGAAATCATGCCGTTTCATGTCATTGCCAAACAAAAAACCGCCATGCTGTCCTGACCCTACCAGACAGCACGGTATGCCCAGCCCGATGGTCCAGTTATATCGTGCCATCTCGGCAACATAGGTGCGGGTATAGTCATCGATGAAATCCCGATGTTGTTCCAAAAACTCGATGCCCAGCTTGGTGGGTTCAAACGTGGCACAGCAATATGACACAAAGGGTTCGCGAAAGGCGGGATTTTGAACCTCATCCTTGGGCCAATCTTCGGGCAAGTTGGACAGGATAAACCAGTTGGGAACAGGGCCGTCATCGCGAATGATGTAAAGGGCGTGCTGGATGCCGTGACGGGACATCGCGTCAACAATGATGTGCCACAGCTTGTCCAGCGACCCTGTGATCTCAAGCTTATAGGCGGCTTCCAGTAAATCTCGGTTCATTCATTTTTGATATATCAATTTTGATAAATTGCCAATCGGGGCGGTGATCCTGATCATTTCGGGAAAATTCTTGAGGAGTCATATAGGTATGGCATTTGTGACGAGTGCGCGCCGCTGGGGCGCGGGGGCAATGCTCGGCGCTTTGGTGGCGTCTGCCGGGACGGTGCAGGCGCAGGACGATCTGATGGTGGTTTTCGATGCGTCCGGGTCCATGTGGGGACAGGTCGGCGGACAAGCCAAGATCGAAATTGCACGGTCTGTTTTCGCGGACATCTCTGGGGATTGGCTGGGCTCGGGCCAGTCGGTTGGCTTGATCGCTTATGGCCATCGTCGCAAAGGGGATTGTTCGGACATCGAAATGCTCAGCCCGCCGTCCACCGGCGCCACCGCTGGCTTGGCCGGGATCGTGCAGGGGCTTTCCCCGCGCGGCAAGACGCCGTTGACGCAGGCCGTGCGCATGGCGGCGGAAGAGCTGAAATACACAGAAAACGCGGCGACCGTCGTTTTGCTGACGGATGGGAAAGAGACCTGCAATCTGGACCCTTGTGCCGTAGGTGCCGAGTTGGAGCAGTTGGGCGTTAACTTCACCGCTCATGTCGTCGGGTTCGATATTCGCGAACAGGCAGAGAAGGCGCAGCTTCAATGTCTGGCGCAGGCGACGGGTGGGCGCTACGTCGATGCGCGCGACGCCAAATCTTTGGCGGACGCTCTGAGCAGTGTTTCAGGTGCGCCAGACGAGCCCACGGGAACTTTACCTGTTCGGCTCACACTTACCATGGCTGCTGGCACTGTACGGCCAGCCTCTGTGACACTTGGCGCCCGGAACGCAGAAACTGGCGAAATGATCGAGCTGGCAAAGCTTGACGGTGCAGATCAGGTGATCTCGGGCGTGAATGTCAACCTTCCTGCCGGTGTCTGGGCGTTCACCGCTAATGGCGACGGCGGCAACGGCGAGATCAAGGTCGCGCTGTCCGAGGCCACTGAAGAAATCGCCATTCCCTTCAAGGCAAACAACGGGTTATTCGAACTGCAAGCTGAAGGGCCGTTCCTGACAGATGGCACGATTTCGGTACAGGTACGCAGTTTGACGACATTGCAACAGAATGCGACCTATAATGTGATGCTCTTCATTGGTGGCGCGACGGAGTTTGACCAACACATCACCTACAGCTATCGCTTCGGATTTGATGACGAAACGACCGAGCATAACTTCTTCCCGTGGGAATACGGTCTGCCTGCAGGTGAGTACGAAATCCTTGTGTTGCAAGACGGCACCTATGATTTGAGTGAGAACCTTGGACGGATTTCGGTGGAGCTGTTTGAAACGGGGGCCGATCTCCAGCCAAGCGAAGACGCTGCGGATGCTGCGTCGAGTGCGCAGTCTCAGCCTTCGATTGCACAACTTGTGGACCCCGTAAGGGCCGGTATGAGCGGTGCGTTGCTGGTCAGTGGCCCATTCTGGGCGAATGACGAGGTGCTGTTCATCGGCCTGGACGGTCAAGAGACACAGTCATCTTTGATTACAGATGATGGATCTGTTCTGGTCCCGCCGGGGCTTGAGGGCGGCGTCTATCGGTTGGAGCTTTACCGCGAAGACGGCAGCAGGCACCATCTTGAAGTGGTCGACATCCTGCCCCAAGATCCGCAATCTACGGTTTCTGCCGAGGACCAATTCGAAGACACCGGCGCGATGTTGAGTCCCGAGGAACTGGCCGCCGAAAATGGCGGGCAAGAGATCCCGTTTTCCGTCTGGAAAGCTTGTGACGGCGATATCCCGTGTCGTGTGCTGGACAAGCGCGTTGGCTTGGAATGGGCGCTGCCTTTGGATTGGATCAGCGAAGAGCCGTTTTACTATGTCACTGCCGCCGGTGCACAAGCAGAGTACCCCACCGTACACATGGCACGCGCTCGCAACGGCGCCATGTTGGTTGCCTTGAACCCGCGCCAGTGGGATACGCAAACAGGCCCATGCGAGGACGTTCCACAAGGGATGCTGTGCCGAGATGAAACCGAAGTGGTGCGCGATCTTGCAGATTATGCGCTGATTAGGGACAGCCTGCTGGGTGTATTCCCTTCTGCATTGGGCGATCTTCCTTTGGGGCGCAGCTGGACCATCGAGGACAAGGCGCTGGGGCAGCAGATCGGCCTGCTGAAGTTCGAGCAACCCGAGGAACGTGCAGCCAACGTGAAGGCGCTTTTAAAGCTTTCGGATTCCGTGCTGTTGGGGATCAGCGACAGTCCGATTGTCGAAGCCGAGCTTGCGCTGAATTGGGGAGACGACGCAAAAATCGGATACATCGATGGGACATTCGATGTGAACGGCGTAAGCATTGCGCTGTCGCTTTCGCGGCCCAGCGGCTGGGATGGGACGTCCAACCAATGGTCAGGACAGATCCTCAACATGAAAAGCAACCGTGGCGCGATTGTCAGGTATTACTAAGGGGATGGATATGAAGACGTTTCGAACCGGTATTATATGCGTTTTCGTGCTCCCGGGCTTGGCGCAGTCTGAAGAGCTGCCGCTATACGTCAACCAAGATGGAGAGTTGAGCTTTACGGGCGATATGCTGTCCGAAGCGCAGATTGCCGACTTGCTTGGGGGGCAGGACGTGGTGGATGCCTTTGGTCAGCCAGTCATGATTGTAAAGGACGCGAAAAGCGGCGCGACGTCTGCCTCGTACATTTCTCCGGAAATTTACGAACTTGCGCAGACCCCCATGGGAGACGGCGTGATCGAGAACAAACATGATGGCCTGATCTTTGAGGAACACGAAGGCACAGATTTGCGCGAGGATCTCGAGTTCTCGGAAGACGAAGGGACGGATGTGCGCCATGACTTGGACGTCTCAGAGGATGAGGGAGCCGACGCCGGTGACGATCTGACATTCATCCAAGCCGAGGCATTGGTGGTGTCGAAGGGCTTCGAAGGCCCGGCCGATTTCTATGCGCAAGCAGGTCTTAAGGCCCACGTTCCGCAAGACGGCACGTGGGTAATCCACATTGATAGCTCAAACGCTGTCGGTTGCCCGCCCGGTATCGCCGAGGTGGCCGCGTCGCAAGTGGTGCATTCCGGCGTGACACAGATCCGTTTTAGCGCCCCGCACTGGCGCCCGGCGGATATCAACAGCGATTACGCCCGTTTCGTGTGGACCCCTGTCGGGCGCAATGGATATTTCGCCGAGCCGTTCTCAACCGGTGTCGATGCCGCCGGGTCTGGCTTGGCGCTTAGCGTAACCATGGCGCTGTCTGCTTCCTCTGACATGCAAATCAACATCTGGTCGCGGGTGCTGCTTAAGTTGGCTCCGGCCATGGCTGCCATTGCTGGAGGGTCGGAAACCTGCACCGCCACAATAACCGGACGGTACGTCAGAAGCTAAGGTGTGACAATGGCGGCATGGACGATGGACTTGGCGCTGTCGCAGGTGCTGTTGCTGTTACCTGAAACGAAGAATGGAACGTTGGTCTGACGGTCAGAAAAGAGCCTTTGGCTCGGATCCTGACGATTGGTCGGGGCGCATGAGCAGGCGTTGTCGCGCAGATCATCAATGGGCCGTGGGCACTTGGAGTAGATCGTGCGGGTTCAAGGTTGGTCGCTGTGATCAGACAAGGGTTTCTGGCTTGGCGGGGTATGGAATGGCGGTTTTGCGGAGTGCGCGTCATAGTGTGCTGGCTGGTACTTTCCCAGACCCGCGCTGGGGTCGCGGTGGAGGCCCGGCGATGGCGAAAGACAAATCCCCTGATACTTGTAACTGCGGACGATGTGGCCGATCTGGCCGGTGTGTCGCGTTGGACCGTCAATCGCGCGTTCAAGAAAGAGGCCTCGATTTCCGATAAGGCGCGCGACAAGATCATGCGGGCGGCCAGTTTAGCGTCTGATCGGTCAAACCTCGTTGCGCTTTCGGTCGATGATTTCGCCAATCCACATAAGTTGGTGATGCTGGAACGCCTGACGCGTATTTTGCGCAGGCATGGCTGGGACACTCTCCTTGTGAACACTTTGAACAGCGAAGATGTTTCGGCCGCATTGCTGAATGCCAGTCAACGGCGCTTAGATGTTGCTGTGCTGATTGGCAGTGGATGTGACGACAAAGCGCTGAAGACGGCGCTGGGCTCGCGTCGTTTGAGAAAGCTGATTGTCTTTGCACGGATGTCCGAGAACGCGAATACGATCTCGATTCGTTGTGACGATCATTTGGCAATGACCGAAATGACGGATCATGTGATTGCCAAGGGATATAAGAGGCCGCTGTTCGTCGCGGGACCTCAGACGCGGTCCGCACATCTGCTGCGCAAAGAGGCGTTCCTAGAACGGTGGCATCAGGTCAAGGGGGTCGAGCCTGCTTTTATATCGGCCAACAGTTACGATCCCGAAAAGGCCTATGCGCTGATCAACGAGCATTTCACCAAGATTGGCCCAGATGATCGACCGGACATTTTGGTTTGCGAGAATGATGCCATCGCAATGGGGGCTTATGACGCGCTGCGTCATGGTTTGGGGTTGCGGGTTCCCGAGGACGTTACTCTGACTGGTTTCGATGACACGCCACAGGCCGCCAGTCCGCAATATCAGTTGACGACCTATCACCAGCCGATCTCGGAAATGGTAGAGGGGTTGGTGCAAACCCTGAAAGGCGAGACCAAGCTACGAGGTTTGCAAAAACTTTCTGGCCAGCTGGTTGTACGGGATAGCGCCTAGAGTAGGTTGGGCGCGTCGCAAACGACGACCGTTATTCACCTTTGGGTGAGCGTTTTATGTCAGTAGAGCGCTAGACTTGGCGGGCCAATAGGTCTGTCAGAACATGCCAAGTGCGTGTTCAGGGATTTCGGTGCACACGCAGCACGTGTGGAGGGCGCTGCTGGCGCGTGCAATATCATCGAAAGTTCAGGCTGAGTTTGCGTAAGGGCACCTGATAGAATCACCCTAGCATGAGTTCAAAGCGCGCAGGGCGAGTGTTTTGGTTAACAATCCATCAGAAAACTAAGTAAAATAGATGCGATGTTGCGCATACAACCTTGGGTTGGCGTTGGCATGACAATATTGCTTGGATTACGCTTGTTCGCTCAAATTAGCCTCAATTTTGTCCAGATTCGATGTTCCTAAAAATCATTGAGCGTCGTGGCAGCGTCATAATACCTGCCAAATGCGACATTGATCAGATGCTTGATGCTGATTGCAGACGTGACGGGGTGGGTCACGACAAAAGTGGATGAAGAGTAAGATGTTCAAATACAAAAGCCCGCTACAGCGGATCTTGAATGAAGACGTAGACTATGCGGATGCGCAAGAAGAAGCGCCTGTTACCAACTTGGCCGCGCTACGTTCTGTACTGTCTGGGGAGACAGCCAAAGCCGAACAGGCAGATGTCGAGTTTGAGAAAGTTCTAGAGCTTGCCGCAGACGATATGGTCGAGGAAGAAAGAGAGGCCGATGTGCCGTCCGAATTTGCCGCTGATGTGCAGCCGGAAGAAGAAACCGCGCCAGCCGCTGAAGCTATCGACGCAAAGCCTGCGTCCGTAGAAGAAGTACCCGAGGCCGCAATGTCGCGTCGTCGCCGAAAGCCGCGCGTCAAGACAACCTTCCTAGGGTATGAGCGATCTGACAACGGTGTTCAGTCGCTGTTGGAAAGCGAACCTGCGGCCGCACCTAGTTCGAGCCAAGCAAGTTTCCCGGTTGGATGGCTTGTAGTGACCCAAGGACCAGGCCGTGGTGCAAGCATCACTTTGGTGGAAGGGCTGATGCAGATGGGACGCAACGACGACCAAGCCATTCAGTTGGATTTCGGGGATCACGGCATTTCGCGCGAGAACCACGCGGTAATCGCTTATGATGCTGAGACGCGCAAATGCTATCTGGGCCATGGCGGCAAAGCCAATCTGGTCCGTCTGAATGGCAGCCCGGTTCTAAGCACCGTTCCGCTGTCGGCAGGCGATACGATCCGCATCAGCGATACCACGATGCAGTTCATGCCGTTCTGCGACGAGGCGTTCGACTGGCGGACTGAGTGATTGATGTTGAACATGCCCAACTTTGACATTGCGGTTTTGGCCGACCTGGGTCAGCGGGACGCGCAAGAAGACTCGGTTGCTGCGCGGTACGTCGAGACCGCCGGCGCCGGGTATGCCATCGTGGCCGATGGAATGGGTGGGCATGATGCGGGTGACATTGCATCGGGTTTGGTAATGTCGTCATGGCGCGGGATGCTGGACAATTTGCTTGAAACCTCGCCGCAGGACGAGACCGCGCTGATCGATGCGCTGCCTATGGCGGCGATGCGGGCGAATGCCAGTATATCGGATCATGTCGAGAGCCATGAAGATGACATCCAGATGGGATCGACCATGCTGGGTGCGCTGATGCTGGACAGTCGGTTGTTCTGGATTTCAATCGGGGACTCGCCGTTGTATTTGGTCCGGGATGATCAGCTTCATCAGCTGAATGATGATCACTCGATGGCGCCGATCATTGATGCACAGGCAGAAAGCGGCGAGATCTCGCGTCATGATGCCAGAACGCATCCGGATCGGAATCTATTGCGGTCGGTCATCATGGGTGCGGCCATCCCGAAAGTGGATTGCCCGGAAACCCCCTTCGAGCTGTTGCAAGATGATGTGCTGGTGGTGGCAAGTGACGGGCTTCAATACCTCGATGACGATCAGATCGAGGCCATTGTCCTGCGTCATAAATCCGAACCGGCACAAAGTGTCGCAAACGAACTGATGAGCGCTGTGCGCGCACTGAACCATCCCGATCAGGACAATGTCTCGGTCGTGGTGGTGAAGCCGTCGATTCCTTGCACCGCTTAGGAAAAGAGTAACGAAAGAAAGAGAACATAGAGCCGCCATGGTGGACTGAGTTTTCAATAAAACGATGTTCGCAAGCACTAGGTTGGCCGCTTTGAATTTTCACATTGGCCGCTTCGCAAACGCCGGCGCAGCGTGCCACGACTGAAGAAAGAATGGGTTAATAGTATGAAGATAAATCGAAGACTTTTCATCTCCACCGCGTCGGGCGCTGCCATGGCAGCCTTGATTCCAGGTGGAAGTTACGCGCTGGCAATGGCGGCGGGTCAGGTGGCCCATCGTATCTTGGCAGCAGATAAGCTGAGCTTTCTGACCGAGAAAGTCGCGAAGTCTGTTTTGCTGATCCAGATGGACGCCAATGTCGCGCGGAATCTGGAAGAGATGATGCACGCGCATGACGAGTTCGACAACATCCTGCTGGGCTTCCGCGAAGGCAAAGGCACCTCGGGTGTGGATCGTGAACGTTTCGTTTCAGTCAACAACGCACTGAAGCATGTTGAAGAACTTTGGGCGCCGTATCGCGTGGCCATTGAAGAGATCGTCGAGGCAGGATCGGTGGATGACGCACATTCGCATATGATCCTGGACAATGATGAAGCGCTTGAGCATGCCTGCCACGAAGTGGTCCGCAAGCTTGAAGAAGCCTATGGTGACGTGGATATCGATCTGGCCTTGGCTTTGGCACTTGATTTCGCTGGCCGCCAGCGGATGTACACCCAGAAGATCTGTAAAGAAATCGCCTTTACCGCTTTGGGTAAGGATGCTGATGAGCACCACAAGAAATTTAAGAAGAACGCGACCAAGTTCGGCAAGATCATTGACGCTTTGATTAACGGCGGCAATGGCATGATCACGATGGCTAAACCGCCAAGCAGTGAAGCCATGAGTGCGCTGGTCAAGCTGCAAGAGCAGTGGGTCGCGATCGAGCCAACCGTCACAAAGCTGGACAGCGAGGCCATCCCCGCCGTCGCTGATATAGTGACTTTCTGCTCCGAGATGGACGCCATCGAACTGACCGCCGAGGACGTCGCGCTTCAGTACGAAAACGCAATCAAGGCAACGTCGTAACCACAATCGGGGCGTGTGCAGATGTACATGCCTCACGTCGAGCTTGAGAGAGCTTGGCGGCTGAAACCAACTATCCTTCAAGGTAAACATCATCAGGGCAGAATGTCTGAATTTTGTATGTACTCGACGAACTTAAGTAAGACTAAAGACGAATCGGATACGGAAAACCTTGGTGGAAATCGACCGGAAACCTGGCTGATCTAACACTTGCCGTTAGGGAAGTATCAGCGGGTGAAATCGAGAAGCTCAACCGCCAATGGGCGGAAGGCTATTTTAGGTGGAATGTTAAGGTTTCTAGCAAAGTTTGGACGACGATCTGTCACAATCACGCCCTTTTTGCGCAGCCAAATCAGGGCAACACACAACGTACGCACGTAGTAATTAAGGAGTTTACATGTTGGGTTTCAGATCTTCTCATCTGTTTGCATCCGCGACAATTCTCGCTGGATGCATGGCCACATCGGCCTTCGCGCAAGAGGTGCGGCTGATCGGTAAAGACAGCAACATCAACGTCACCGGCAACCTGTTGTCGTCAAGTGATGGTAAATATCTGGTCGAGACTGACATTGGTGAGTTCGTCATCAATCAGGATCTGGTCACCTGTGAAGGCGACGCTTGCCCCCAAGCAAAAGACTATACCTATAGCTTGGAAATCACGGCTCCGGACGAACTGGCAGAAGTTCTGGTTCCGATCCTGGCCGAAGGTTATGCCGCCGAAGCACTGGAAGCGGAAGCACAGCTGTTTGATTCAAACGGCGAACCGGTAGATACAGAATCCACTGACGTGGGCGACCACAAATACGGCCATGAGCTGGACTTCGCTTTGCAGCTGACCGATCTGGAAGGCGAAGATGTTGCGACCTTCGGGATCCACACCGCTGCAGGTTCGCGCCTGTTCGAACGTCTGGCGAAGAACGAAGCCTCGATCATTTTCTCGCAATCCGCAGCCCGCAAAGCCGACCGCGCAATCGTGTCGGAAGGGCAGGGCGGCAACCTGCGTGACTTCGATCAGGAACGCGTTATCGCGGTGGATGGTTATGCGATGATCGTGAACCCACTGAACCAGATTTCGCACCTGACGGTGAAGCAAGCACGTGACATCATGTCTGGCGACGTCACCAACTGGTCGGAAGTCGGCGGTTCGGATGCGCCGATCCACGTTTATTCGTTTGACCCGGATACCGAAGCGTTCCACCACATCGAAAAGCTGCTGTTCAAAAAGTCGGACAAGACACTGACCGACCAGTCCAGCATCGTGCACAACCGCACCGAGCTGACAACCGCGATCATGGAAGACGTGGCCGGTTTCGGCATCGTGAACTACTCGGCCAAGCGGTCGTCGCGTGCGGTGCCGCTGCGCACCACGTGTGGGATTATCCAAGACCCCAGCACCTTCAATCTGAAGACCGAGGAATACTATCTGCAGGAACGCGTTGTGGCCTATAACCGTTCGGACGTAGACGGCTATGCCCGCGAGCTGGTGGACTTCATGGACTCGGAAAGCCTGGACGGTCTGGTCGCGAAAGCCGGTTATATTGACCTGTCGATCACGTCGGACAGCCAGGAACGTGCGGCTGAACGTCTGTTGGCCGAGCTGGAAGAGGGTGAGAACGAGTACGAAGCAGAACTGGTTGAAGATCTGCTGAAGAACATGAACACCCATTCGCGCCTGTCGACGACCTTCCGCTTTGCACCGGGTTCGAAGCGCTTCGACAACAAAGCCGAACGCGACTTGGCGCGTATGATCAAGTATCTGGCCGACAAGAAGCCGAGCGAAGTTGTCATCGTGGGTTTCACCGACAACAAGGGCCCGTTTGACTCGAACCTGCTAATCTCGCAGGAACGTGCGGAAGCTGCTTTGGAGCACCTGAAAGAGGTTGCCACCAACGGCGAGCTGGACGGCATTACCCTGAAGTCCTCGGGATATGGCGAGCTAGAGCCTGTTGCCTGTAACGACAGCCCACGTGGACGTGCGATCAACCGTCGCGTTGAAGTATGGATTGTCGAATAAGATAAGTTTGGCCAGCCGGGGGAAACCTCGGCTGGCTGCTCTCTGCATCTAAAAAAGATGCATTATTAAAATACTAGGCGAATTGTTTCTTCGAGCATGAAAAACTGGCAAAAATATACGCTTCTTGCATGTCTGCTGACCGTGGGATCGACCGCGGCGGGGCAAGAAGTTGAACTGACTGAAAAAAACGGCACCCGCACTGTTGTGGGCGAGCTGGTCTCGGCGCGTGGTGGGAAGTTTACCGTGCGCTCTAATGTGGGCGTCCTGACCTTTGACGCCAATCTGTACACCTGCACCGGGGCCGCGTGCCCGCGTGATTTGCCGTCGGAAACCGATCTGGTTGTGGCCGGGGCAGGGGGCGTTGCGGACATTATCATGCCCTTGGTGGTTGATGGGTTTGCCGAAGAGCAGGAACTTTATTCAGGAATGTTTGATCTGAAGGGTCTGCCCCTTCCGGATCGCTTCCGTTTCGACGCCAACGCCGCGGACGCGGGCGAGAATGCGTTTGATATTCTGATCACGGATGAAGATTCGCTTCCCGTGAACAATGTGAAAGTACAAGAGGCCAGCGGCGATGCGCTGGCCGAGCTGCTGATCACCGGCGAAAGCGACGTGATCATCAGCGAGACGCCGATCTCGGACGCGAACCTTGCGCGCGCGCGCAGTAATGGTTTGGGTGATCTTGGGTCGATCGATCAGGCACATGTGCTGGCGGTTGACGGCTATACGGCCGTTGTTAGCCCTAAGAACAAGCTGCCCGGCCTGACGGTCGGGCAGGTGTCGCAGATCATGGCCGGCGAGATCACCAATTGGAGTGCGCTTGGCGGGCCAGACCGCAAGATCAACGTCTATACTCTGCCAGAAGCGACGGGAGCGTCGCAGCGCGTGGAAGAGCTTCTGCTGACGCCAACGCAGCGGACTTTGCAGGCAGGCGCCAAAAGCGTGCGGTCGGTGCGTGAACTGTCGCGTACCGTTGAAGACGATCCCTATGGGTTCAGTGTTTTGCGGTTTTCAAGCATCCGCGACGCGCGTGCGGTGCCGCTTCTCAGCGAATGTGGTATTACCCATCTGCCGAACCGTTTCGGCATGAAAACCGAAGAATACGAGCTGCAAAACCGGGTCACCGCCTATAACGCGCAAAACGTGAGCGAACTGGGCGCGGCCTTTATCGACTATTTGGACAGCACCAAGATTGACGGTCTGATTGCGAAATCAGGCATGGTCAGCTTGTCGGTAATCGAACAGCGCGATGCCGAGAAGCTGTTTCATCTGAAGCAGTCAGTTGCGTCGATGGATCCGTCCGCAACAGGTAAAGAAGTTGCCAGTTTTGTCGCGGATAAACTTGCAACCACGCGCCTGTCGACGACCTTCCGCTTTTCGCCGGGATCGTCGAACTTGGACAACAAGGCCCAGCGTGACATTGCGCGGATCGTGAACTATGTGCGTGACGTTAAGCCTGCGCGGCTAGTGTTGGCTGGGTTTGCCGATGCGGGCGGCGGTTTTTCGCAGAACCGGTATCTGTCAAGCGTGCGGGCCAGCAAGGTTCAGCAACGCCTTGTCTCAGCGCTGGGTGGCGATCTGGGGCAAACGGAAATTGAGGTGCGGGGCTATGGCGAGATGGCCCCCGTGGCTTGCAATTCATCCTTTTCGGGGCGGGCAAAAAACCGTCGCGTCGAGGTGTGGGTGGAAACCAGAAGCCTGGGTGGTGCTTCTGCGGATTGGGCGCGCAAGTAAGTTCTGCGCGACCAGTATGTGTGAGTGAGCAAGAGTTTTGGTAAGTGACGCGGGCGAGGCGTCGATGAAAGACGAGGGTGGCTAGTAAAATGGCACAGACCGAGATTGAAATGACCGATGAATTGGAACCGGGCACAAAGCTGCTGTCCGGCCAATACACGATCACCAGTTTTCTAAACAGCGGTGGTTTCGGGATCACCTATCTGGCGAAGGACAGCCTTGATCGCACGGTGGTGATCAAGGAATGCTTCCCCGAAGCGATCTGTCGCCGTACGGCCACCACGGTGCGCGCACGCTCGCAGGCGCATGTGACGTCGTTTGAAGCATTGGTGGAATCTTTCGTCGAAGAAGCGCGCAACCAGTCCAAACTGGAGCACCCGAATATCGCTGGCGTGCATCAGGTCTTTAAAGACAATGATACGGCCTATATGGCGATTGATTTCGTCGAGGGGAACGACCTTCTGGATACGCTGGAAGAACGGGACGACATTCGCCCTGAAGAGGTCGACAAATGGTTGCGGCGGGTTCTTGAAGCTGTGGGGTTCATCCACGCACAAGGTATGCTGCATCGCGATATCTCGCCGGACAATATCCTGATCAACAAAGATGGCGAGCCGGTGATCATCGACTTCGGCGCCGCGCGTTCACATGCGGATAAATCCGACCGGGTTGTAACGCTGTTGCGGGCCGTGAAAGAAGGATATTCGCCGCACGAACTGTATGTGCAGGGTGGTCGCCATAACAAATACAGCGATCTGTATTCTGTTGGGGCGACCTTCTATCACGTTATAACAGGCGCGGCCCCTATTAGCAGCCAAGAGCGCGTGTCGTGCGTTGCCGAAAACCAGCCGGATCCTTACGTTCCGCTGGCAGGTTCGTATCCAGAGTACCCCAAGGAACTGCTGGAATCGATCGACCGTGCGCTGAGCTTGGACCCAAGCAATCGGTTCGCGAATGCCGAAGACTGGCGTGTCAGTCTTGGCTCGAGCTCGTCTTTTGCGGATATGATTTTGCAAAACCTCAGCAAAGAAACCGAGGCCCCGCTTGAGCAAATCAATGACACGATCGTCGTTCGCGAGTCCGCGAAGGGCGGCGGTATAGGCCGTATCGCTCTGGCACTTGTGGTGCTGGCGGGACTGGTTGGCGGGGGATATTTTTTCCTTGCTGCTGGCTCGCCCACAGAAGATGCCGTGGTCGCCGAGACGCCCAGCGCTGCCGACCCTGCTCCAGAGCCGAAGGTCGAAGAAGCGCAGGTTCAGACCGAAGCCACCAAACCCGCGCCGAGAGACAGTGCTGACCGGGTTGACGACACGCCACCCGCTGCGGTCGAGGTTGCTGAAGTTGGCGCGGCCTCGGAACCCGCATCTGAGGCTCAGATCAGCCCAGCAGTTGTGGAAGTTGACTGGACCATCACATCAGTTAACAAACCACTCGTTCCTTTCGCTACATCATCCAGTGAACAGCCCGAGGGCACGTTCTCGATGGTGACGATGGTGCGCTCGAATATTGGCGATGCGACACAGGATTGGCTGAGTTCGGGCAGCATCATCTATGCGGTGAACGGAAACCTTGTTGTGGATGACAGCACCATTCAACAAGCGCTTGTGTCCGCAGCAGAAGGGCAGAGCGACGATCGCGTAACAGCACGGTTGAAGATCAAAACGAGCGCCGAAGCCTCGATCACTGAACACGACCTGACGATCCTGTTAGCGCAGGTGGTCAAAATGAAGAGCGGCCTTCAGTTCACGGTTGCGCCAGGGTCATCGGGTCGGTTTGTGTCGCGTGTTACGGATGTACCTGAGGGGCTGGTCACTGATTTGCGCGCCGGAGATACTCTTGTGTCCGAAGCCGTAACCGGGGTGGAATTCGTTACCCGAGCAGGGCTTGTGACCATGTTTGAGAAACTGTCAGCGCAGAATGCCGAAACAGCACAGTTGACCATCGCCCGTGACGGGGCGCTAATGGGAGTCGAGTTGACACATACACCCTAAGACGGTTTGTGACACGAAAAGTTTGTACCCTAACCTAGGTACTGCACGTGATCGAGGTCTTTCGCGATGCGGATGAGATCCGAGAGGTGGCAGTTTGCGTCGACTGGTGTCAGCACGGGCCGTTGAAGCAACTGCATTGGCGTGGTCGTTGCCGCGCCCAAGACCGCCTCAAGTGGCAGGCCGACCTGTTCAACCATCACCCGGATGGCCGTTGTCAGATCCAGATCTGCCCCGGCCAAGGTTCCATCGGCAAGCGTCAATTGACCATTCCGGCGAAGGATCGTGCGGTCTTTCAACGTAAACTGCGTCTTGTCAGATCCCGCCACGGCCATGGCATCACTGACCAGAAAAATTCGCCCTGGCGCGGTTTTTGCCGCCCATGCAGCACGGATGGATTTCGGATGAACATGCACCGCGTCGGCGATCAGCCCAGTCGACACGTTGCCGCAAGACAGCGCCGCGCCGACAAGCCCCGGTTCGCGATTGCCCAATTGGCTCATCGCATTGAACAGATGGGTCACGCAGCGTGCACCAGCAGCCATATAGCCAAGACACGTGTCAAAATCTGCATCCGTATGACCCAGCGACACCAGAATGCCGGCCTGCGCCATTGCGGTGACTTGCGCCTCGGTTACGTTCTCCGGCGCTATGGTGACCTTCAGGCAGGGCAGCGCTGCGGCGGCGGCCAGCAACTCGGCCAGATCATTCTCTGTCATAGGGCGGATCAGCGCCGCGTCATGCGCGCCTTTACGGGCAACGGACAGGTGCGGCCCCTCAAGGTGCAGACCAGCGATTCCCGGTAGACCTTCACGGATGGCGTCAATCGTCGCCGCGATGGTCGCACGGGTGATTTCGGGCGTATCGGTGATCAGGGTGGGCAGCAGGTGCGTCACGCCAAGCGAGCGGTGGGCGCGGGCAATCCGCCTTAGGGTTTCGACCGACGGATCGTCCCCCAACATGATCCCGTCCCCGCCATTGACCTGCAAATCCACGTAGCCGGGGCCAAGGATATCACCGCCAAGGTCAACGACATCGCCCAGAGCAGGCACATCCGCATCGGGACCATACGCCACGCGTTGGCCATCCTTGAAACTGACCGCGTGACCATCAATCAACCGCGTCCCGTCAAAGATCCGTCCACCGCGAAATGTCACCCTGCCCTGTGTCATACCGTTTCCGTCACTTTCTTCAGGTGGCGTGGCGTGTCCGGGTTGATCCCGCGCCGGGCGGCAACGGTTTCGACCATGCCATAGAACGATACGATCGAGGCGACCGGATCGGTGATCCAATGGTCCGTGCTGACATGGGGCAATTGCGTTGCCACCTTGGCTTTGTCCGTGGTCGTAAAGGCCAGCGCGCCTTTCTCGGCCAGGGCGTCGGCTACGCTGGCTACGCTGTCTTCGGCCGCATCACGGGCTGCGAAGGCAATCACAGGGAAACCCGGCTCGACGATGGACACGGGGCCGTGCAGCACCTCGGCAGACGAATAGCTTTCGGCGTGGATCTGGCAGGTTTCTTTGAACTTCAGCGCGGCCTCGTTCGAAATCGCCCAGCTTGGCCCGCGCCCAAGCGTGAACAACGATTGGCACTCGCCCGATCCAACGACCGCCTCGACAACCGGGGACCAGTCGCATTCGGTTGCCGCTTGCAAGTGCTTGGGCAGGGCGTTGATCGCCGCGATAAGATCATCGTCGTTTTTCCACTGTGCAAGCAGCCACAGACCCGCGACAAGAGATGTCACGAAGGTTTTGGTAGCCGCCACACTCAGCTCGGGTCCAGCATGGATCGGCAGGGTAGCCGAGGTTGCCTGCGACAGGGGCGATGAGGCGTCATTTGTGATTGCGACCGTATAGGCGCCGGTTTTGGAAAATGCTTCTGTCAGACGCACGATGTCGGGGCTTTGTCCCGATTGCGAGACCGAGATGCACAATGATCCCTCGCCCGCGACATCCACGCCGTAGATCGATTTGATCGACGGCCCCACGGACGCCATGGGCAAGCCCAGCAACAGCTCGCTGGCGTATTTCAGATAGGTCGCCGCATGGTCGGATGATCCGCGCGCGACAGATAAAAGGAAACGGGGATCGCGTTCACGAATTTCGTTGGCCGTGGCCAGAACGCCCGCGCGTCCTTCGGTCAAAAGCCGCTCGACGGCATCGGGAATTTCGTCGATCTCGCGTCGCATAAGCGTTGTCGTGTCTTGGGACATGTCAGGCAGCCTTCATGTTTGTAAGGTCACGTGGAAAGGCGCAGTTCGGCCACAAAGTCATAGGCGTCGCCGCGATAGACGGATCTGGTCAGCTCGGCCACGCGGCCACTGTCCAGATAAGAAATACGTTGAATGCTCAGCCCCGCTGTGCCCTCGGCCACACCCAGCAGATCGGCATCTTCCGGGTTCAGATTGATCGCCGAGATCTTCTGGATCGCACGCACCGGACGATTGCCGGATTGTTCCAGCACTTCGTAAAGCGACCGCGACACCTCGATCGGGTTAGGCAGGATGTCTAGCGGAAGCGACGCACGCTCCAGCGCCATCGGCTGGCCGCCGGCTTCGCGCAGACGGTAAATACGGGCGACGGAATCTCCGGCGGCAAGGCCCAGTGTCAGGACTTCTTCCGGCGAGGGGATGAACACACCGCGTTCCAACCAGCGCGAGGTTGTTTCCAGCCCACGTCGCTTCATATCCTCGGTGAACGACGTCAGGTGTGACAGCGACTGTTCGACCCGCGCGACAGGCGCACGCACGAAAGAGCCCGAGCCCTGACGCTGTTCAACGACACCCAGTTTCACAAGCTCTTGAATGGCTTTGCGGACGGTGACGCGCGACAGATCGGTGATCTCGGCAATCTCGCGTTCGGGCGGCAGCGAGCTGTCGGGTGACAGGATGCCCGTGTCGATTGCCTTTTCAATGCGGCGGCGCAGTTGCACATAGCGCGGGCCAGCGCTTTGTCCCAACCAGCCTTGCGGATCGAGGAAGTCAGAGATGTGCATGCGTGATCTCCCCAGCAAAGGATTGGGCCAGCAAAAGTGCGCCGGTCAGGGGTTCGCCTGCGGGCGGGATGATGCAGGCCTGCATGCGTGCGGGTAAATAGGGCGCATATTGGGGCGCGATGCCGCCGGTCAGGCACAGGGCCATGTCCGGGGTCCAGCCTAATACGGGCAGCAGGTCGGTAATGACTTTAACCGCGTCCTGCATGACCTGAAGGGCCAATGCGTCGCCCTGTTCGGCATAGGCCGTGATCGTCGGGGCCAGTGCGCCGAAATCGACGGGGCGGGCGGGCGCGGCGAAGGCCACGATCCCTGCGGATCCCTTAAAGGTCTCAAGGAAATGGCGGGACAGGTCGCTGTGCTCGCGGATCCCATCCACCGCATCAAGGGTCAGGGTCAGCGCGCGTCGTCCGACCCATTGCGCCGATGCTGGATCGCCCAGAACCGGGCCCCAGCCGCCCGCAAATCTATGGTTGCCGTCGATCTGAGCGGCGATGAATGAACCGGTGCCGCAATGCGCGACAACGCCGTCTTGATTGCCCAAAGCGCCCGTCAGCGCCGATGGCCGATCATCCTGCACCCGCATGCGCGCGAAGGGCAAAGCCTGCGCAACCCGGTCAGCCATATCGGACCCCGCCACGCCAGCAAGTCCGGCATAGGCGGGCAATTGGCTCAGCGCATCCATATCCCATCCGCTCTGCGCGCTAAGCTGTGTCAGGCCGCGCGTCATCTCGGCAATCGCCGCGTCGAAATTGGTGGTGACATTCGCGGAACCCGTTTCGACAATCGTGTCGACGATGCCGTTGCGCAGGGCAAGACGGCAACGTGTTCCGCCGCCATCAATGGCCACAACAGGATTGGATATATGTGTGGAAGATTGATTCATGTGATACCTTTATAATACCTATTTTCACATTAAAAGACCAAAAGTGGCCCAAATACCCAATTACCTGCCGAAAACGTGTTGCATTTCAAGGTCAAAACAAAATGGTAGACAAATGGTATTTAATAGGTATGTTTCTTGTCAATCCAAGGGGGGAATCGCGTGTCACAACGTGCCACAGAGCAATTGCACAAACGAGCAGAGGGGCTTGATCGCCAACCTCTAACCAAGATCGCACTGCTTTTATCAAAAGGGCAAAGCAGCGCTGCGGCCGCAGTGGATGCGGCAGCGCGCCAGATCGCCGACGCCAGCCAAGCCATGGCCCAGAGCATCACTCAGAATGCTGTGCTTCATTATGTTGCCGCGGGATCTTCGGGCTTGATGGCCGCCGCCGATGCGATGGAGCTGGGCGGCACCTTTTCGATCCCGCCCACTCAGATCCGCATTCATATGGCCGGGGGATTGCCGACGGGGGCAGAGATGCCCGGGGACACCGAAGACGAGACAGCCCAAATTCGTGAGGCCATGATTGGAATCACGCCGTTAGACACGGTGATTGCTGTGTCGGCCAGCGGATCCACCCCCTACACAAGCGAAGCGGCCCGGATTGCAAAATCCGCCGGCGCCACGGTGATCGGGATCGCCAATAATGCCGGGGCCGAACTGCTGCGCCTTAGTGATTATCCCATCCTTCTTGCCACCCCACCCGAACTGCTGTCCGGCTCGACCCGGATGGGCGCGGGCACGTCGCAGAAGATTGCCCTGAACATGCTGTCGACACTGATGGCCGTTCAACTGGGTCACGTCCACGATGGCATGATGGTCAATCTGACTGCGGACAACGCAAAGCTGCTTGGCCGTGCGCGCGGCATTGTGGCGACGATCGCGGACGTAGAAGACGCCGTCGCCGAAACCGCTCTTTCGCGGGCGGGCGGGGCTGTAAAGCCCGCCGTGTTGATTGCATCGGGCATCACAAGCTTGTCCGAGGCCAACGCGCTTTTGAATGCCAGCAATGGACATCTTCGCCCGGTGCTGGAGACACTCAAGAACCAATAAATCATATTTCTGGGAGGAAAAAATGAAACGCAATATTATCTCGCTGGCGCTTGCTGGCACCGCATTGGTCGCAACAAGCGCCTATGCAGAAGACGTGACGCTAACCATCGAAAGTTGGCGCAATGACGACCTGACCCTGTGGCAGGATAAGATCATCCCGGCGTTTGAAGCGGAACACCCCGGCATTAAGGTGAAGTTCACCCCGTCGGCTCCAGCGGAATACAACGCGGTGCTGAACTCGAAACTGGACGCCGGGTCTGCCGGTGATCTGATCACCTGCCGCCCGTTCGACGCGTCGCTGGCCCTTTATGATGCCGGTCATCTGGCTGATCTGGGCGGCATGGAAGCCATGGGCAACTTCTCGGACGTGGCGAAATCTGCGTGGCAAACCGACGATGGCTCGGCCAGTTTCTGTGTGCCGATGGCATCCGTGATCCACGGCTTCATTTACAATAAAGACGCCTTTGCCGAGCTGGGCATCGAGGTTCCGAACACCGAAGCCGAGTTCTTTGCAGCCCTCGACAAGATCAAGGAAGATGGCAGCTATATTCCGATGGCGATGGGCACCAACGACCAGTGGGAAGCCGCCACGATGGGTTACAACAACATCGGTCCGAACTATTGGAAAGGTGAAGAGGGTCGTCTGGCACTGATCAAAGGCGAACAGAAATTGACTGACCCGCAGTGGGTTGCACCTTACGCGACGCTGGCCAAATGGGGTGGTTATCTGGGTGACGGCTATGAAGCCCAGACATATCCAGACAGCCAAAACCTGTTCACGCTGGGTCGTGCTGCTGTGTATCCGGCCGGTTCTTGGGAAATCTCGGGCTTCAACGCTTTGGTTGATTTCGAAATGGGTGCGTTCAAGCCGCCCGTCCAGAACGCAGGCGACACCTGCTATATTTCGGACCACACCGATATCGGCATCGGCATGAACGCCAAGACTGCCAATCCGGACGCGGCCAAGACCTTCCTGTCATGGGTCGCAAGCCCAGAGTTCGCGTCGATCTTTGGCAATGCTCTGCCGGGCTTCTTCCCGCTATCCAGCACACCTGTTGAACTGGAAGATCCACTGGCGAAAGAGATCGTCGGCTGGCGCGGCGAGTGCGAAAGCACGATCCGTTCGACATATCAGATTCTGTCGCGCGGCACGCCAAACCTTGAGAACGACACCTGGGGTGCCTCGGTTGCCGCCATCAAAGGAACCTCTTCGCCTGAAGAGCTGAGCCAAGAACTGCAAGACGGTCTGGCCAGCTGGTACGCACCGCAACAGTAACATCCAACCTGTTGCACTTGCCCCGGGCGCCATCTCCGCGCCCGGGCGCTTGATCGGAGTTCCCCATGCAAAAGCCCCGAATTCGATGGCATATCGCTGTGTTCCTTGCCCCTGCGGTGCTTGTCTATACGGCAGTGATGATCTTCCCGCTATTTAATACGCTTCGCCTTTCGCTGTTCAGCAAAGTAGATCAAGAACGCGTCTATGTCGGGCTACAGAATTTCCAGACCCTGTTTGGTGACCCCGTGTGGTCCGAACAGTTCTGGAATGCCTTAGGCAACAACTTCTGGTTTTTCCTGATCCACATGCTGGTCCAGAACCCGATCGGCATCGCGCTGGCGGCTATCCTTAGCCATCCGCGTTTGCGGTTCGCTGCGCTGTACCGGTCGGCCATCTTCATCCCTACAATCCTCAGCTTTGTGATTGTTGGCTTCGCGTGGAAACTGATCCTGTCCCCCATCTGGGGCATTGCGCCCGGGATGTTGGATGCGGTTGGGCTGAAATCCCTGTTTGCGCCGTGGCTTGGCAAAGAAGAATACGCGCTGACGACGCTTGCGCTGATCTCGGTCTGGCAATTCGTGGGCATCCCGATGATGCTGATCTATGCCGCCCTTCTGTCGATCCCCGAAGAGGTTCTGGAAGCGGGCGAGATTGATGGAATAACCGGCATGTCGGCTTTCTGGAAAATCAAGCTTCCGCTGATCCTACCGTCGATTGGCATCATCTCGATCCTGACGTTTGTGGGCAACTTCAACGCGTTTGACCTGATCTATGCCGCGCAGGGTGCGCTGGCAGGGCCGGATTTCTCGACCGATATTCTGGGCACGTTCATGTATCGCACCTTCTTTGGCTTCCAGCTTCAGCTTGGCGACCCGCATATGGGATCGGCAATCGCAGGCGCCATGTTCGCGATCATTCTTGTGGGCGTTTGTATCTATCTGTTCGGCATCCAGACCCGGATGCGCCGGTATCAGCTGTAAGGGGATCAAATTATGAACAAAGCCCGCACAAATCCGCTGAATACGGCCGCGATGCACGGGGCGCTGATCCTCTATACGCTGATCGCGCTGTTCCCGGTTTTCGTCATCCTGATTAACAGCTTCAAGACGCGCAAAGCCATCTTCCGCGAGCCCTTGGCCATGCCGGATGCGGACAGTTTTTCGCTGATCGGCTATCAAACGGTGATGAAGCAGGGGGACTTCTTCCTCTATTTCCAGAACTCGATGATTGTGACTGTGGCGTCGCTGTTCTTTGTGCTGCTGTTCGGCGCGATGGCGGCCTTCGCGCTGAGTGAATATCGCTTCAAGGGCAATATGTTGATGGGGCTGTATCTGGCGCTTGGCATTATGATCCCCATCCGCATCGGCACCGTCGCGATCCTTGAGATGATGGTGGCGACCGGGTTGGTCAATTCGCTTTGGGCGCTGATCCTTGTTTACACCGCTCAAGGCCTTCCGCTGGCCGTCTTCATCTTGTCCGAGTTCATGCGGCAAGTGTCCGATGACCTGAAAAATGCAGGGCGTATTGACGGGCTGTCGGAATATACGATCTTCTTCAAGCTGGTGCTGCCACTGGTGCGCCCAGCCATGGCGACCGTCGCTGTCTTCAACATGATCCCGATCTGGAACGACCTGTGGTTCCCGCTGATCCTTGCCCCCTCGGAAGAGGTGAAAACGCTGACGCTGGGCAGCCAAGTCTTCATCGGCCAGTTCGTAACCGACTGGAATGCCGTTCTGTCGGCCCTGTCGATGGCGATCCTTCCGGTGCTGGCCCTTTATGTCATCTTCTCGCGCCAGCTGATCCGCGGCATCACATCGGGAGCGGTAAAATGACCCGTGTTTTGATTGCAGGGCTCGGCAATATGGGGCTTAGCCACGCGCTGGCGCACCACCATCACCCAGACGCCCAGATTGTGGGGCTGGTTAATCGCTCAGGTCAGACAGATCAGCCTGAACTGGCCACCTATCCAATTTACACTGATTTCCACGAGGCTCTTGCCGCTACTCACCCCGACCTCGTGGTTATCGCCACCTATTCAGACAGCCATGCAGATTTCGCGGTGGCTGCGATGGAACAAGGCGCGCATGTCTTTGTCGAAAAGCCGCTTGCAACGACAGTGGCAGATGCGCGCCGGGTGGTCGATACAGCGACCCGGCTGGGACGGAAACTGGTTGTGGGATATATCCTGCGCCACCATCCCAGCTGGGTTCGCCTGATCGAAGAAGCACGCACCCTGGGCGGGCCATACGTGTTTCGGATGAACCTGAACCAGCAATCCAAAGGAGCCGAGTGGGAAACGCATAAGGCCCTGATGCAGACCACAGCGCCGATCGTCGATTGCGGTGTGCACTATGTCGACGTCTGGTGTCAGATCACCGATGCCAAGCCGGTGCGGGTAAACGCGATGGGCCTGCGCCTGTCGGACGAAATCGCGCCAGACATGTACAATTATGGCCAGTTTCAGGTGGTCTTTGATGACGGATCCGTCGGTTGGTACGAGGCTGGCTGGGGCCCCATGATGTCCGAGACTGCGTTTTTCGTGAAAGACGTAATCTCGCCCGCTGGGTCGGTGTCGATCACCGAAGCCGACAAAGCCGGATCATCAGATGTGGACGGCCATACGAAAGTGGGTGGGCTGCTGGTTCACCGTGTGGACGGCGACACGCTGATCGACCTGCCGGACGAGCCCGGCCATCAAGAATTATGCGACGCTGAGCAAGCTTTTGTGCTGCGTGCGATCCGCGACGATATCGACCTGACCCGACACATGCAGGACGCGGTGCAGTCTTTGGCGATCTGCCTTGCTGCCGATGAAAGTGTACGGACCGGGACCCCTGTAGATTTGAAGGAGGAAACGCCATGACGGCGCTGACCCTGACCAATGTGAACAAGTCCTTCGGCAAGATTCATGTGCTGAAAGACATCAATATCCAGATCGAAGAGGGCGAGTTTGCCGTCTTCGTTGGCCCGTCGGGCTGTGGTAAGTCCACGCTTTTGCGTGTGATCGCGGGGCTTGAGGATGCAAGCTCGGGCGAGATCCAGATTGGCGAAGATGTAGTGAACCTGACGCCCCCGTCAAAGCGGGGCATTGCGATGGTGTTCCAATCCTATGCGCTTTATCCACATCTGAATGTCCGCAAGAACATGTCGCTTGCGCTGAAGCAGGAGAAGCAGCCCAAGGACGTGATCGAACAACGGGTGGCCGAGGCCAGTCGGATGCTGGATCTTGAAGACTATCTGGATCGCTATCCATCCGAGCTGTCTGGCGGGCAGCGTCAGCGGGTGGCGATTGGCCGTGCCATCGTGCGCCACCCCAAGATCTTCCTGTTTGACGAACCTTTGTCGAACCTTGATGCAGCCTTGCGCATGAACACGCGGATCGAGATTGCAGGGCTGCACAGCCAGCTTGCGGCCTCGATGATCTATGTGACCCATGACCAGACCGAGGCGATGACGTTGGCCGACAAGATCGTTGTTCTGCGCGACGGGCGGGTCGAACAGGTCGGCAGCCCGATGGAGCTTTACAACAATCCGGCAAACCAGTTCGTGGCGGGGTTCCTTGGCTCGCCTGCGATGAATTTTTTCCCGGCTGGCGTGGTGGGCGAAGGCGGCAATTTGACCATTGGCGTGCGCCCCGAGGATTTGCGACTGGCCGATGATGGCGCGTTGTCCGTGACCGTTAACCATGTCGAGAAACTGGGCGGGGACACCAACGTCATTGCCCATGCGGGCGATCAACGGATCACGGCACGGCTTTTCGGGCAGCATGACATCGCCGCAGGGCAGCAGCTACAATTCGGCTATGACAGCGCGCGGGCCTATCGCTTCGACGATGCAGGACATCGCGTGCGCTGAAGGGCGTTGAGTCTAATAAAAAGAGCCCCTCCTGTTGGGGCTCTTTTTGTTCAAATGGTGCGCAATTCAGATCCGCATCCGCGGCACGTCGTTTGGATCCAGTCGCAGTTCAATCAGCAGAGGTTTGGTGCGTGTGTCGATTGCAGTGATTGCGGTTTCCAGTGTTTCGACGCTGTCGACATAGATGCCTTGCCCGCCAAGTGCTGTGCCGATTTCAGCGAAGGACGGCCAGTCGAACATGGACAGGCCCGGATCCATTTTGCGGTCCAGAAACTGGATATGCTCGGCCCCATAGGCACTGTCATTGGCGACGATCACGATCAGGTCTTGATTCATACGCACTGCGGTGTTGAATTCGTTAATCCCGCCCATCATGAAACCGCCATCGCCCGTGAACAGAACCACGGGGCGGCCCTTCACGGCGAAGCCCGCGCCGATGGCCACCTGAAGACCCAGCCCGATCGACCCGAAATTGGTCGTGGCGATGAAGCTTTCTGCATCGGGGGCGGCGACGCGGCACCAGACCTCGGTCATGAAGCGGCCGCCATCAGTGGTCAGGAAGCGGTCCTTGGGTAGGGCAGCATCCAGACGGTCCAGCGCGTATTCGAAATTGATGAAGCCCGGTGCAGCTTTGTCGGGATTACCTTTGGGGTGGGCGGTCAGAACCTCCATGTCCAGTTCGGCGGTGAAGCCGCTGGGGGGAATTTCGGCCTCGTCCAGCCACCAGACAATGTTGTCGGCGGTCAGACCCGCATCGGCGACCAGCGCGGCATCAGGGTGATAGTTTTTCGAGACCTCGGTCACGGTATCATTCACCTGCACCACGCGCTTGCCCTTCATCAGCGCGCCTTTGTCAGTGGTGAAGTGGTGTAGCGACGTCCCAAAGGCCACAACGCAATCGGCTTTGGCAATCGCGTCATACGCGGCGGGTGTCGACAACGTGCCGAAGATGTCGATGTTGAACGGGTGGTCGTTAAACATCCCCTTCGCTTTCAGCGTGGTCGCCAGCGGGGCCTGAAGACGATCAGCCAGCTTGGTGATCTGCTGCACCGCGTCCTTTGCGCCGATCCCCGCCAGTATGATCGGACGCTTGGCGCTGGCGATCATGCCGATGGCTTCGTCCAGATCATCGCCCTCCGGCACATAAGCCGGGGCTGTGAAACCGGGGAAGACATGCTTTTTGTGAGGAGCTTCTTCCCACATGAAATCCGCAGGCATGTTCAGAACAATGGGCCGCTTTTCGACTTCGGCGCGGTAAATCGCATGTGCCACATCATAGGACGCCGTTTCAGGCGAGCGCATCTGTTCGAACCCGGCACCGGTGATCTTCACCGTCTCGCGCTGGTCAATATTTTGCAGGTTCTGAGGGTTGGACACAGCGGTATCGCCGGCCAGAAGAACCATCGGCACACGCCCACGGACGCCTTCGGTCAGGGCCGTCACACAGTTGGTCAGGGCGGGCCCATGGGTGACGGTGGCAATGCCGACGCTGCCGGACACGCGACCATAGGCCAGTGCCATCAGGACCGCGCTACCCTCATAGGCGACCGGAACAAAGTTGCCGCCACAGCCGCGGACATAGTGGTCGACCATAAACAGGTTGGCGTCGCCCATCAGGCCGAACATTGTGGTGTGGTCGTGGTCCACCAGCGATTGGGCGATGGACTGATAGGTGTACAGAGCAGCGCTCATATGTAGACTCCCGTGTTGGACCGGGCATTATGTGTTGCCCTTGTCTCGTGTGGCGTTTTCTTTTCCCTTATTTGCGGCCTGATCATCGGCGGGTCCAGAGTTTTTTGCAAATGAAACGATCTGGCCGCATTGTTGGAGAGCGGCTCTATTATTCTGACCGTTGCAAATTGATTAGGTCGAGGTGAGTGATGGGGTCGGGGGCAGACACCAGTGATTGTTTTGTGCATCAGTGGTTTTTCATAGGCAGTGTTCAGTAATGTCTTGCAACAGTCTCTATGGGGTCCTAACTGTCGCACTGATTCAATGTTAAGTGCAAAGGATTAACGCACATGCGAACTCTTACGACTCGGCTTGCCAGTGCTACCATTTTTGGTGTTTCTATCCTGTCTAGCCCGGCATATGCGGACCTCACCGCGGACGATGTCTGGCAGCATTTTCAGCAAAGCTCGTCGGTTTTTGGCGGCACGTTGAATGGTCAGAAATCAGAAAGCGACGACGGGCTCGCGCTTCAAAAAGTGGTCTTCGATCTGCCGTTGCCGTTTGATTTTGGTACCGTACAGATGGACCTTGGCGCGTTCGATCTGCGCAATATGGGCGACGGCCGGGTCGAGATGATCGTGCCCGAAAGCGCGGTCTACAATCTGACCTATACGGATACAGATGGCGAGAGCTTCGACGGAAGCATGACCATGACGCAGCAGGGTCTGAGCAATATTCTGTCCGGCACACCTGAAGAGATTACATTCGATCAAAAAGCTGATCGGCTGGATTTCAAATTTGACATTTCCGACCTTCCAGCTGACCTACAAAGGGTTACGATGAATGGCTCAATTGTTGGCTTCGAAGGTCAATCTGTAACCTCTAGGGCGGACATGAACACGACCAACGTCATATATGCTTTCCAAGAGCAAAGCATGACGATGACACAGACTATGGCCATTGAGGGCGAAGACCCCATAACGGTTGAGGCGATCACTACGTCTGGCCGCGTTGAAGGCGATACGCGTTTGGTGACGCCGTCTGCCGGCATTAATCTGGCAAATCTCGCTAAGGCTTTGCGCGACGGTTTTGTTCTAGAGGGCACCAACAGCATTGCGGGCTATAGCTCGAAGCAGGTTAGCTCACAAAACGACACCGTCGTGATGGCGCAGACGTCATCGGCGGCTAGCTATGAAACGACAATGAAGGTTGATGCCTCGGGTGCCATGATCTCGGGTCCGGCAAGTGATGTTCAGATCCAGATGGAAATGCCGATGATGCCGGGTCTACCACTGGGCGGCAAGATCGCGTCGGTTTCGGCAACGGTGCAGGCGCCGCTTCTGAAGGATGACGGTTTTGGCCCGGCTGCTGTCAGTTTCGAGCTGACCGGTCTGGAGCTGGACGAAATGCTGTGGGCCATGGGTGACCCCGCCGGTGCCCTGCCACACGATCCAGTTGATCTGAAGATCGATCTGAGCGGTACGCTGAAGAACAATATCGAGTGGCTGGACTTCGCGAATGTCGAAACCAGCTTCGATGCTCTTGGTGAGATGCTGCCGGTCGAGCCAGGTAGCGCAACCCTGAACGCTCTGCGTGTGTCGGCCGTTGGCGCCGAGATTACGGGTGAAGGTGCGTTTACCTTCGATTCGAGTGATCTGGAAACCTTCGAAGGCCTGCCGCGGCCGGAAGGTAAGCTGACCCTGCGCGCGAAAGGCCTTACAGTACTGTCGCAGAAGCTAGAGCAGCTGGGCATTCCCGCCGAGCAGATTTACGGCGCTATGATGATGCTCGAGATGTTCTCGGTCGAAGACACTGAGAACGGCGATGATGCACGTATGACCGAGGTTGAAGTCAAAGCCGACGGTGGCGTTTTCGCAAACGGCGTTCAGCTTCAGTAATTGACGCGCTTGAAAACAAAAGATCCTGCCCCGGCATTGACCGGGGTAGGGATTTGGGGATTACACTTGGAAAAGCTTAGGCCGCGCCAGATCCAGAGGGGCATTCTCAAATGGGTATAGACAGTTTCTCGGCCGGTGAAATTATAGGTCTGATCGGCGGGGCGGTGTTCTTTGGATCATGGGTGTTGCAAGCTTGGCAATCCCGTCAAGCTGAACAGGCCGTTGTGTCGAAGAGCTTTTTTGCACTGCGTGCCTTGGCATCAGGGCTTCTAACGTTCGAAGGTATACGTATTGGGTCGCTGTCGATCACGCTGGTGATGGGAGCGACGTTGTTGTTAATGCTCTATAATATTTTTTTGATACGCCGCCGCGAGATGAAGGGTGATGTCGGCTAGTCCTTGCGAGAGAGAAGCGCTGTGCTGTCTGGGAGCGGAAGACAGGCAGCCAAACCATCAAAAGATGTGACCTTTAGGTTTAGGTTCGAGGCTGCAATCTGATATCTTTTGCGCTTGAAGTCATCGAGCAGAATATGCCCGCCGGGCTTCAAGCGTCTGAATGCGACTTCAAGGCAGGCCTCACGGGCGCGCCCGTCAATTACGATCAGGTCAAAACCGCCAACCACAGTGTTGATTGCATCGACATAATTGTCAAAGCACTGCCCTTCAAAGCCGTGTTTTCCAGACATAATCATGCCCTCGGCTTGAGCGGGAACTAGAATACTCTGAACGTGGTTATAGTCCTTCAACTTGGGCTCAACGATCTTTGCCCAGCTGACATCATGTTCAACCGAAATAACTTCAGATGCGCGTTTCGCCAGCCAAACCGTGCTCGCGCCTGATCCCCATTCGAAAACGCGAGCCTGCGGGGTTTCTGAAAGCATTCTGTCCACTGCATCAATCGCATCGAAGCTCCACCAAGGAATATCCAGATGCACCATGTCGTCGATGTCATAAATCGCCATTAATGACCTTGCCCATTTAGCTAGGCGACCATCACGCCGTTCTAGCCAACGTGTTATTCCAACCGTAGACGTCAGAAAGCGGATACTCCGCATGATCTTTACATAGAGGGTGCGAATGGTGCTTTTCACGTAGAATACTCAGTTGGGTTAAGCGGCAAGCTAGACAATCTCGTCGATCACATATTTGTCGCGTTCACGCAGGCCTGTGGCTTGCAGAAGTTCTGCGACCAAACCAACGCCTAGGATTTGTGTACCGGTGACGGTGAACAGGATTCCGATGAACAAAAGCGGACGTGTTCCGATGGGACCCATACCCAGCAGCCACAGCACTGACAGATAGGCAATAAAGCTCAACCCGATCAGTAAAAGTGGAAGACCGATCATTGCGAAGAAATGGAGCGGGCGGGACTGATAGCGCGTCAGCAGCTTCACGGTGCTGAGGTCCAGAAAGCCTTTGACCATCCGCATCACGCCGTATTTTGATTGGCCATGCTCGCGGGCATGGTGTTGTACGACGATCTCGGTGCATTTAAAGCCGACGGCGTGCAGCAGGGCAGGGGTGAAACGGTGAAGCTCGCCATACAGGTTAAGGCGTTTCGCCGCGCGTCTTGTGTAGGCTTTGAAGCCGCAGTTGATGTCGTGGATGTCGATATCAAACATTTTGGCGGTCATGCGGTTGAACACGCGTGACGGCAGCGTTTTCCCTAACGGATCACGCCGTGTCTGTTTCCAGCCCGAGACGACGTCATACTTGTCCGCGATACTTTCCAAGAAGCGCGGAATCTCGTTTGGGTCGTCCTGAAGGTCCGCATCCATTGTGACGATGATATCGCCTGCGGCTTGCGCGATGCCTGCAGACAGGGCAGATGCTTTGCCAAAGTTTCGTGTGAAGCGGATAAGCTTCACGTTCGACTTTCGCCGCGCTAGATCAGCAGCGACGTCACCGCCGCCATCAGTGCTTCCATCATCAACGAAGATCAGTTCCCACTCGCGATTCATGGGTCCCATCACGGTGTGCACGCGATCACTTAACGTCTCGATTGTCGAAACCTCGTCAAGAAATGGGACAACAACAGATACGCTGGAATCACCCGAAGCAACCTGCGCTTGGGGATCTACATTTTCAGCCATTGACGTGCGATTCATGTGAGAGCTTTCTGGCTGGTCTTGTTCAATCAATAGGCGCGGTTATAAGATCAAACGAACTAAAACAAAAAGCGTTTTCTCGACAGGACACCATATGCAATCACATCATGCGCGGCAGTCGGATTGGTGGGTCGTTCGAATTCTTGTCGCCGTCATCGTGCCCATTATTGGCATCTATACGCTTCTTGAACCTTTCGGTCGTGACCAGGGTATTCATGCGACCATCGCCTTCGCGCTGGATGAAGGGCTTGTGACTTACCGAGACGTCTACAACGTGAAGCCACCGCTAACGACTGTTATGCACTGGGTATCACAGGCACTGTTTGGACATAGCATGATGGCAATCCGTGCGCTTGATCTGGGCGCCGCGACGCTTGCGGCGCTTGGACTGGTTGAGATCGGACGGCAGCTGCACCGAACGCCTGTCTTTGGAATCGCAGCCGCCATTGGATTCGCCACCCTGTATTACAGCTATGGCTATTGGGAGCACGCGCAGACAGACGGTTGGGCTGGGTTTCTGTTGATCCCTGCGGTAGTGCTAATGCTCAAGGCGTGGGCATGCCCGAATGGCAGATCGCGGTTTTTGGCTATGTTGGGTTCTGGGGCGATCCTTGGTGTGGCGTTTTGCTTCAAGTATACAATCGGCGGTGCAGGGGTGCTGGTCTTCACTCCATTAGCGGTCAATTTTCTGGGGAAAGATGAAGCCCGCTTCTATTTTACTGATTTCCTGGCGTGCTTCTTTGGGGGGGCGGTCGCCCTGTTTGTGGTGATGATGACGCTTGCCACATATGGTGCCTGGGATGATTTCATCGAGATCCAAAGGTACGTGATGAGCTATGTTGGGTACAAAGGCTCGGATGCGAGAAGTCCTTTGATTGGGTTCCAGCTGCCCGGAATGATCTCGGTTTATCTGTTGGTGTGTGTGGGCGTAGGGCTAATGTTGATGGTCTTCGACTGGATTAGGAACAGGCGCGCCCTTGTATTGGTGGTTGCTGTTCTGTGGATATTTTCTGGATGGTTGTCCGGTGCAGCACAAGGCAAGGGGTTCGCCTATCATTTTCTACCACTTGTGCCAGCCTATGCCATTCTGATCGGATTTACGGTTGAGTACATTTGTCATCGAACCAGTGGCCGCGCTTTTTCCAATGCAGTTGCATTTTCCTTGCTGCTTGGGCTTTATTTTCCCAGCCAGGCAGCCACGGAAAATATGTCTGGAGTTCGGGCGTTACGTGCGGCAAATGGCGATGCTGTGTATGTTGGAAACTTGGTCCCATTTTCTGATTTCGATATCCTTGAAACGCTAGAGTTTGCGCAAACCCTAAAGAAGCATCACGGGCCAGATGACACGCTCTTTGTTTGGGGGTTCGAGACGATGCTGTATTTTCTGGCGGAAACGCCTCCGCGCTATAAGTTTCCCTACGCATGGCCGTTTATGGTTGCCCACAATGATGGGCGTTATGATAGCGATCTTCTCAACCGGCTGAAGACCGTGCCGCCCACGCATTTTGTTGTTCAACTCCAAGACGCCACCCCTTGGGCTACGGGCAACCCCAGATCCTCCGAAGGACAGCTTCAGCATTTCCCCGAGCTGTTGGCGTTTTTGAATGAAAACTATTCCCAGATCGAAGAGCATTCTCGTTTCAAGCTGTTTCAATTAAAGAGAGACAGATAGTGCTTCAGGTCTGAGAGATGGGCGCGCCATGAGAAGCGCCGCCAGCGATGCGGCGGTGTAGTCGCTAGACACAAACTGCCGACGGTCGTAACTTGCAAACAAATTGACGCAAGGGTCTTGGCTCTGTTGGTATGGTGTCGTGCGGAAAATGGCTTTGGGAAAAGTGGGCGAGGTGGAATTGAACATGAGACCTGCTAACAAAAGGGCGCATAGGCCCGACAGCCCGATCACACAGTTTTGCGCCTTTAAGCAACCCTGCTTCCGACGCCAACAATTGCAGGCAAGATCACGCTTTCAGCATCGCTTGGTCAGCTTGTGAAAGTTCTTTGCATCACAACCATGCGAAATGAGGGGCCGCACCTATTAGAGTGGATCGCCCATCATCGCGCGCTAGGTGTGGATGAATTTCTGATCTTTACCAATGATTGTGAAGATGGCACCGGCCAAATGTTGGATATTTTGGCGGGTGAAGGGTGGCTGCATCACATCCGCCATGACGTTCCGGCAAACAAATCCGTTCAATGGCAGGCTCTTAAGCAAGCCCGAACCCATCCTGCCTATCAAGTCGCCGACTGGGTGATGGTGATTGATTGTGATGAATTCGTAAATCTTGCGGAACCCCTTTCCGACCTGCGCGAGCTGGTTGAGGCAATGCCGGACAAGACAGATGCGATCATGCTGCCCTGGCGCCTTTTTGGTAACAACCGGCAACGTGTCATGGGTGGCGGTCTGACGTTAGAAGCATTCACACAGGCGGCTCCTTTGGCTTTGCGGGCCAACTGGCACTGTTTTTTCAAAACCCTCTACAGGCGTACCGCATTTGGGCGTCCTGGCGTGCACCGCCCCAAACCTCGCGCACAGGGTCGCATGGCCAATTGGGTGACTGCCTCGGGTGAGTCTGTTCCGGAAGCCGACGAAGGTGCGGAACACATGATCTTGAAAGTCGGCGAACCTCACGCGGGGTCACTTGTACAACTGAACCACTATTCTCTGCGGTCGGTGGAGGATTTCCTGGTTAAAATCAATCGCGGGCTACCCAATCGGCGCAGCAAAGAGATTGGACTTGGCTATTGGGTCGAGCGGAATTTCAATACGCTGGAGGAGCGTAGTATTCAACGGTTTTTGCCTGGCTTAAAAACCTGCCGTGCTGGATTTGCACGGGGCGATGAATTGCAGGATTTACATCGAATGGCCGTGCGGCATCACCGACAGGTTGCGCAAAACGCGATTCAGAAAGAAGATATGTTTCGCTTGGTGTGGCAGCTATCCCTTGCGGGGAATAGCGGAGAGTAAGCGCCTTCCAATTGAACTTTACTTGCAGATAATTAGGGATAAATCCTAACCAGATCTTAAGCCTACTAGTGTTTTGTCTCGGTCTTTTCGACGGTGAAAAAGAAGTCATCTGGCAAGTCGCCATTCACGACGTCATCTGGAACAGATTCTGGTCCGGCAAGGAATACATTCATGCCGAAGTAGCGGTGTAATCTAGATAAGCGGCGCATTCGGTCGCCACTTATCTCATTGAAGAATTCTCTGTTTTTGCTTGAGGTCAAAAGCTGATCAATCTTAGCGCGGTGCTTGCGCACGGAGTACGCATGCGCGGCGGCAATTTCGGGATCAGATTTCAGGCGTTCAAGCTCGGCTTTTAGGGCGGGCAGCATGCGGTGAATGCTGCGATCTTCTTCGGCGTTGTTGTTCATGCGAAACCAGTATGCCAGCCCTTGATCGCGATCTACGTGATTCACTCTTCCACGATCTCGCTTTACAAGAAAGCTCTCGGAGTTGCGGACGGCATAATGGTTTAGAGATACGAGGTCATACCCAAACGTCTTCTTCGAACTGCGCCAGGCATTTCTATATTCCCCCCGGGGCATCGGGCTGCCGGATCCATTAACCCAGTTTACTTCGTCAACCAATTGCGCATTTAAACCCTTAGGACGGTGCACCCCCATTTTTCTGAAAATACCGTTGTTGCGGTATAGGGTTTTAAATCCCCACGCCTGATGTGGACGCGGGCAGAATTCTGGGGCGCAATTTGTATAGGTTTCCGTCGTAAGTTCGTCATTGAAGTCGTCATGGTTACCATTCCCAAAAAGGCGCCATGTCATTGAAATCATGTTGGCATTGGGAGCCGCATTAAAAAGCCCCTTCAGCGTCCCATCCCCGGCCTTTATGGTAATGAACTCGTCCACATCAATGCAGACCAGCCAATCAGACGACTTGACCAAGTCTTCCTGCGATGCTGCAAAAAGTGCTGCGTGTTGTGGTTTCTGTCCTGACGTTCGATACGGGTTTTCGCGGTGCTGCAAATACCCCTTTTCTTGAAGCAGATCGAAAAAAGTGTCCGTGCCATCGTCACAGTCATTCGTGTAGACTAGAAAATCTGTAACTCCGATCACCCGATGATACGCGAGCCACTCTAACAAGAAGGGACCTTCGTTCTTCATCGTGGTGACGACCGTAACGGAGCCCTCTCGAATATTCGCCGGACGTTCAACCTTGGGCGGAAGAATGGGATCATAGCCCAGAGTACGGGTCGAAATGTTTTGCAAATCTCTATCAACGATCAGGCTGGATTTCGGAGCAATTTTCCCAACCTCGACATTCGGGTGTCGGATAGCCATGGCGCGATAAAACTGCAACGGGGTTGCTATTTCCGGGGTGGCGCGGGGAATGCCCCTTATACGCCATCGGGCTGACGGAGAAATGCGCGCTGGGATCAGACACCAGCGCGGGACAATACGCGGCTGGTCAAACTGGTGGCAAATGTGATCGCCGAACTGTGGCTGTTCGATGTTGCGCGGGCGCCAGGGAAAGCAGGGAATACCCTCAAGTCGTAAATAGTCCGCCTGCCGCTTTTTAACTTCGTCAAACAGAGTGCTGCCATCAAGTGGGGGGATGAAGTCACTCACATCAAGATTGGCGACTGCGGCCGCGTCCCCCAAATAGGCGTGGCGAGCGTATTCGCATAGATGTAGCGCAGCCAAGGGGCTTGTCTGGGGATCGGCGGCTGGACGTTCCATACGATCTTTGCCTGGCGCCGAAAAGCAGTTGAATGGATGCGTGGCCGAAGGGAGGTCGGGTGCCCCTAATGGGGTGTCGAAGTCCAAGCAAATCAACCGCTTCAGATCGGGCAGCGTTTGACTGAGGCGTATGACTTCATTGATATCCCCCGAGGCGTCATCTCGAAACAGCAGTAACGCACCCTGAAGCTGATGGTATTTCGTGTAGTATTCCAACCATTTCAGCACAGTTTCCGGAGGTTGGCCATTTACCTCGGCAAAAAGGACGTTCATCCCGGTGAACGCCGCTTTTTGCGATGGTCTTGGTTGTACCAGTCGTTTCTCGCCAGCAATCGATATCAGAATCGGTTGGATCTCCTGCGGTGCTGTCGTTGAAATGACTGGACAATTCCCAATTGTGAAACGTTGAAGCTCCGTTAGGTTCTCAGGAATAGATATCGATTCCGAATCTGTGTCTCGCGAAAAAAACAGCCAGTTCTCGTTTTCGGTGCACACCACATCAAGCAACGTTCCACGGGAATAACCATGGGTTCTCGTGTGGTGATGCTCTCTTGGTTTCCATGAGTCACCCGACATACGAACACGACCTCTAGCTAAAATACTGTAGCAACCCAATAGGCTACCTCGGGCCTCATGAATAGCATAATCAGAAGTGGGCTCAGTCTTGGACAGCTTCGTGGTTTTTCCAAGATGTAAATGAGGGTTGCTTGTTGCTGTTATGTTTCTTTCTGTAGTCCTACTGACGCGTGCCAGCTTTGCAAACCAAGCAGGTTATGATTACAAGATGCTACACGCTGGCACTTGTGAAATCATCTCGAAGCCTTAACGTGCCAACAGCCGACAAAAACATCTCTGTATGAGACGACGGAGCAATAGAGTATTATGACCAGTGACGACCGTTTCCTTATCATTTCGACGATGCGCGATGAGGGTCCCTATATTTTGGAATGGTTGGCCTATCATCGTTCCATAGGATTTACAGATTTCCTAATCTATACGAACGATTGCAGGGACGGAACTGACCTGCTTTTGGATCGTCTTGATGCCAATGGCATTGTCACCCATGTACGCAGCAAAGTGCTCAAGCGTGGACCGCATAAATCGGCTCTCAAATACGCGAAAGACCATCCGCTCTACTCCGGGGCCGATTGGGTTTTTATCACTGACGTCGATGAGTTTCTAAACATCAAAGTTAAAGATGGTCAGCTGAGCGACCTGCTGGATCTTTATCCGGAAGCCGATGCCATACCAGTTTGTTGGCGTATGTTCTCTAACGACGGACAAGAAAAGATTGTTAACGGCCTAACCACCGAAGCACTGCTTGACGCAGAGCTTCCGGATGCGCGGCCAGATGAAGTTGGCCATTTCGTTAAGACGCTTTTCAAGCCTAATCCAAACATCGAACGCTTTGGTATCCACGAGCCGAAATACAACGAAAGTTTCGCGGAAAACGCTGTCTACGGTGCGCCTTGGTGTGGTGATGGGCATGCCGACACCCCTGCGCGTCCCCAGACCAACTATGGCTATGACGTTGCGCAGATTAATCACTACGCAGTGCGAACAGTAGATTCCTTTTTGCTGAAACGCGATCGTGGGGATGGGAATGCCACCGAGAATAGGCTGGAGTTACACTATTGGAAACGCTGGTGTCGCGGCGGCATTCGCGAAACGTCGATCTCAAGAATGATGCCGGGACTCCAGAAAGAACTGTCTTTTCTGAAATCCGATCCCGTTGTGCGTCATCTTCACGAGGCCGCTAAAGAGTGCCATGTAGCTCAAGTTGAGCATCTGCTGAAACAGCCGGATTATCGAGAGCTGAAAGAACAGATCTTGGCAGTATCGCCTCTGGAAACCCCGGCTGACACCCCTTCTGTCAATAGTGCAGCACGGGAATTGACCCTGAAAGCGCCTAAGCGCCACCAGAACCGACTGCGCATGCTGGAAACTCTCCCAAAAGGCGGGAGGGGTGCAGAAATTGGCGTTTGGAACGGCGGCTTCTCTGAGCATATTCTGCACGTGACCCAGCCGACCGAGCTGGTTTTGATCGATCCTTGGGATTTGCTTGCCGACCAGAATCCTGATGATTGGACACATAAAAAACACAGCGAAG
Organism: Aliiroseovarius halocynthiae; assembly: GCF_007004645.1. Taxonomy (GTDB): domain Bacteria; phylum Pseudomonadota; class Alphaproteobacteria; order Rhodobacterales; family Rhodobacteraceae; genus Aliiroseovarius; species Aliiroseovarius halocynthiae. The sequence continues at coordinate 191,375 of NZ_ML660021.1, forward strand.
CGGAAGAAATGCGCGTGATGCGCAAGAATGTCGAAGCCCTTTATGGATCGTTGTCCAACGTGTCGGTCCGTCAGGGGTTCTCAGCCGAGGTACTTGCTTCATACCCAGACAACTACTTCGATTGGGTCTATATTGACGGTAATCACCTGTACGATTTCGTATGTAAGGATCTGGAACTGTCTTTCCGGAAAGTTCGCCCCGGAGGTACCATCGCGGGTGATGACTTCTTCTGGAAGCGCAATGATCGAATGCATGTGAAAGAGGCCGTTCTGGACACTATGCGTGCTCAGGGCATGACCAACCGCCCAACTCGACTTGGCCAGCAATATATGATTACGGTCCCAGAATAGACTGACGCTGAAGCAAGTTTACACCTTTCGCCGCCTTTGAGTGCAACGAAAGGTGTAGCTCTTGCGATCTTGGATTTGGTTTCCACTTGAACGCTGAAGAGCTGCGTTGAATTGCTCTATCTGCCGGTTGTCGCAAATTTTCGTCGTAGATACTCCAAGGCGCTAAGACGCACGCATAACTTGCCCCACGGTAACGATGTTAGCTTAGCTTGGCTTCCAGTATTGTGATGTGCTCTTTTCTGATTGCCTCAATATCAACGCCATCTGGTTTCTGGTATAGATTCAAGGTCGTTCCCCACATCTGGTCACAGTATACTGGACCGTCTCCTTGATAACGCGGGGATTCTTTATGCTTTGGAATGAAGTAGTGGGATGGGAAGATAACCAGGTTCTCTGGAGGCTGCGTCGAGATGGCGCGTTTTAGAAACTGATTTCCCACAGATTTCCAAGGGGTTTCCAACCGTTCGGGTGAACTTCGCCTCACCAATCGACGCAAAATTTGGTCCAAATATGGGTGACCCTTGGCCGAAGCCAGAAATGGTGAGACTAGTCCTGGCTTTTTCTCTTCGTTCTCATAGACAGTAAACAGAGACGGCGTGGTCCAAAGTTCATCAGTTGGGCGCAGGCAACGCGAATCCGCACCGGGGATCAAGCCGCCCTGCTCATAGAGAATTTGATAACGCATCAGGTCAGCAACGCCAGCGTACTGACCGCGACGATAGTATTCGTTGATCAAACTTTGAGCACGCCAGCGACGCGACAACAGATACTCGTTGTCATAGAGCGTGTATTCCCAATCGGTGTGGTGATCTTTCCAGCTTTGCATCCACTCAATTGGGGGCTGCAGGGGCCCGATCCAGATATGCCCCAATTTTTTGGGAATGCTGATCTCCATACGCGTCTCCAACAGTACTATTTAGTATATTACACTATGTGTGTTCTGATTTGTTGTCACGCCAACGTCAAGGAAATCCCAGCAGAATAGAAAACTTGCAGCGCGCAGCCCTCATCAGATTGGGCGTCTCTAATACTTGCTCCTGGCGGGAGTTGAGAGCTCAAGTGCGATACAATTCGACAGGGTGGTGCGATACACTTTGCGCGGCATGCCCTACACGATCAGCGAATCTATCAATCGCAACCTTGTGACAATCCTTTCTGGCTGCGTGCTAGATGATCTTGCCAAGACGCAATGGCACTCTGCACACCGATCAGCCTGTTCCAGGTCAATTAGGTGCGCGCGTTTCTACTTTTTTTTGAGTACGAGTCTGGAATACCCGGAGGTGGAGGCCTAAATCCACTTTGCTGACTGCTTTGACCAAATTGTCAATATCTTAAGGATCTTTGAAATGACGACCGATTCAGGCCCTGATCTCCGAGGGACGCTAGAGTTCCAATCTGACGCGGGCGCTGGGCGCTCAAAATGGCTCGCCATTTTTATGACGCTGATCCTTGTTGGTTGGATGGGCAGCGGCTTTATCATTCCCTCCGAGGGAGTTGAGCCAGAAACCGCAGATACCGAGATCAAGCCGGTTGCGGTTGAGACTATGATGTCAGAAGCTGACTCCGTGCAGTTGGTCTTGTCTGCCGAGGGACAATCCATCCCTGATCGCTCGACCAATATTCCCGCCAAAGCCTCGGGGCAGGTCATGTCCGTCAGTGTGGAGCGTGGCGAGCTGGTTGAACAAGGCCAAGAGATCGCCCGTATCGACAGCGAAACTGTCGAAGCCTTGTTAGCGCAAGCACAGGCGCAACTTGAACAAGCGTCGACCGAGCTTGCGCGTGTTGAGAAGCTTCTGAGCCAAGGCATCGCAACAGAACGCCAAGCTTTCCAGGCCCGCGCGGCCAAAGCGACTGCACAGGCGCAGATCACGGATATTCAGCACCAGCTGGATAATACAATCATTCGCGTCCCCTTTTCGGGTCGGTTGAACGAGATGACATTGGGCGAAGGTGAATTCGTCAACGATGGCGACGCCGTTGCTATTGTATTGGATAACGATCCTTTGTCGGTGGTTGTGCAAGTGCCTCAGCAAGCACTTGGGCGACTAAAGCAAGGCCAAGCGGCAGAGGTATCTTTTATCACCGGCGAAAAGCGGGTTGGTGTGGTGGACTTCATTGGTCGAAACGCTGACAGCCAAACGCGAACCTTCCGGGTTGAGATTTCGGTCGATAATCCGGAAAGCGAGATGCCTGCGGGTTTGAGTGCACGAATTTCGATCCCAACCGGACAGGCGCGTGGCCACTTTATCTCGCCGGCGATCCTGTCATTGGGGGTTAATGGCGATCTTGGCGTGAAAACCGTTAATGACGCCAATGAAGTGGTTTTCAATGCAGTGTCCATCGTGCGGGCCCAGCCTGACGGGGTTTGGGTGACCGGGCTAGAGGATAACGCGCGGATCATCACGGTCGGGCAGGGGTTCGTCGAAGCCGGCGACATCGTCGAGCCAATTGATCGCGAGACTGCCGAACTGGCGAGTGTGTCGCAATGAATGCGCTGATTGATGCGGCCTTTAGCCGAAGCAAAGTAGTTCAGCTTATCCTGGTCTTCCTTTTGGCGGTCGGCACGCTGGCCTATATCGCCATCCCGAAAGAGAGCAATCCGGAAATCCCCATTCCGATCATGTATGTCTCAACGGGTGTGGACGGGATTTCCCCCGAAGACGCCGAGGATGTTCTTGTCGGTCCAATGGAAACCGAATTCGCCTCACTTACCGGCCTCAAGACAATGACGGCGCATGCCAGCGAGGGTCACGCTTCTGTGCAGCTGGAGTTTGAGCCCGGCTTCGATGCGGATGCGGCACTGGACAAAGTTCGCGAGGCTGCCGATCGCGCCGAGAACGAGTTGCCACAGGACGCCAATCTTACGGTAACCGAGATCAACACGGCACTGTTCCCCATTCTGAACGTCATCCTGTCGGGCCCGGTTCCCGAGCGGACACTGAACGCGCTTGTTGACAATCTGAAGGATGACATCGAAGCCGTGGGCGGCGTGTTGGAAGTCGATGTGGGTGGCAAACGTACCGAGCTTTTGGAAGTTCTGATCGATCCCACCGTGTTCGAGACCTATAATATCACGTTTGATGAGCTGATTGGATCGATCACCCGTAACAACCAGCTGATTGCCGCCGGAGCGATTGAAAGCGAAGCGGGCAGGCTTGTGTTGAAAGTGCCTGGTTTGATTGAAAATCTGGCAGACGTTATGGAACTTCCCGTCCTTGTTCGGGGCCAGACGGTGGTTACCTTCGCCGATGTGGCCACGGTCCGTAAAACCTTTAAGGACCCCACGGGGTTTGCGCGGATTGATGGGCAACCGGCATTGGCACTTGAAGTCAAGAAACGCGTGGGCGCCAACATCATCGAGACCGTTAAACAGGTTCGCAGCGTCATTGATGCAGCCCAGAAGGATTGGCCGGATAGCGTTCAGGTCAGCTATACTCTGGATGAAAGCAAAGAGGTTCGGTCAATGCTGACAGACCTCGAAGCGAACGTGATTGCTGCCGTGATCCTTGTGATGATCGTGGTGGTGTACGCACTTGGTGTGCGGTCATCGCTGCTGGTGGGCTTGGCGATCCCCGGTGCATTTCTGACCGGTGTTGCGGGTCTTTACTTCATGGGGTTCACGATGAATATCGTGGTCCTGTTCTCGCTGATCCTTGTTGTCGGAATGCTGGTGGATGGTGCCATCGTGACGGTAGAGCTTGCGGACCGGAACCTTGCCGAAGGCAAACCTGCGAAAGAAGCCTATGCACTGGCGGCCAAACGTATGGCTTGGCCGATTATCGCGTCGACAGCCACCACGCTGTGTGTGTTCTTCCCGCTGCTGTTTTGGCAGGGCACCGTTGGCGAGTTCATGAAGTTCCTGCCCATCACGGTGATCATCACGCTGTCGGCGTCTTTGTTTATGGCGCTGGTGTTTATCCCGGTTGTTGGGGGGCTTATTGGTCGACGTCAAAGCCACTCGGCACGTGAAAAGCAGCAGCTTCATGCCGCTGAACGTGGTGACCCGCGGGATATGACCGGGTTCATGGGGGGCTATGTAAAGATCCTGCAATGGTCGCTGTTGCGCCCCTGGTTTACAGTGTTCTTGGCTGTATTTGCCCTGTTTGCGTCCTTCACGGCCTATGCCAGCCTTGGGAATGGCGTGACCTTTTTTCCCGAGGTCGAACCGGATTACGCACAGGTTGAGGTTCTCGCGAAAGACAATTTCTCGGTCTATGAGCAAGATGCACTTGTGCGTGAGGTCGAGCAGAAACTGCAGGAATACCCGGAAATCAGCAGTGTCTATGCACGTTCAGGCGGGTCCTTCACCAGCGACACGATTGGGTCCTTACAGCTGGAGCTGGCCGAGTGGGATACACGACGCCCGGTTGCGCTGATCGCCGAAGACATCCGCGCCGACATGGCATCCATTCCGGGCGTAAACGTACAGGTTCAGACGGATTCCGGTGGTCCGGGTGGTGGCAAACCGATCAATCTGAAAGTGCTCAGCAAGAACACCGCAGAGCAGGGCAAGGGCGTCCAAATGATCCTTGAGACGATGGACCGTCTGGGCGGATTCATTGATGTTGTGGAAACACGCCCATCGCCGGGCGTGGAATGGTCTATCAAAGTGGACCGCTCGGAAGCGGCACGCAGTGGGGCCGATGTGGCGTTGCTTGGTCAGGCGGTACAGTTGCTGACGCAGGGGATCACCGTTGCAGACTATCGCCCCGACGATTCCGACGGGGAAGTGGACATTGTCGTTCGCTTTCCAGCCGTTGACCGCACCTTGGCCGAGCTTGAGGCGCTGCGTGTTCCAACGGGTTCGGGGTTGGTGCCGATCTCGAACTTCGTCAGCTTCCAGCCAACACCCAGAAGTGGTGTGATCACCCGTATCGATCAGGCGCGAGTGGTCGAGATCACTGCAGACGTATCGCCCGGCTTGCTTGCGAACGATCAGGTTGTGGCGCTGCAAACCGCCATCGCCGAGCTTGATCTGCCGCCGACCGTCAGCGTTGATTTTGGTGGCGAGGCTGAGGAACAACAGGACGCGATGACGTTCTTGATTGGAGCCTTCCTGTCGGCGATCGGGCTTATGTTCCTGATCCTTCTGACGCAGTTCAACAGTTTCTGGCAGGCCTTTATCGTGATGTCAGCGATCGTCTTTTCGATTGCAGGCGTTTTGCTGGGCCTGATGATCACCGGCAGACCTTTTGGAGTTGTCATGGGTGGAATTGGCGTCATCGCGTTGGCTGGCATTGTTGTGAACAACAACATTGTTTTGATCGATACTTATAATAACCTGAAAGCATCCGGGATGTCGCCAATCGAAGCCGCAATTCGCACTGGTGCCCAACGCCTGCGCCCTGTTGTGCTTACCTCGGTTACAACGGCCTTGGGGCTAATGCCAATGGTGATCGGTCTAAACATCAATTTCTTCACACGAGAGATCGTCTATGGAGCGCCCTCCACGCAGTGGTGGACCGAGCTTTCAAGCGCAATCGCAGGTGGTTTGGTGTTCGCTACGGTCCTGACGCTTTTGGTCACGCCGGCGATGTTAATGCTAGGCGAACGTAAAAAGCTCCGCGGCCTCGCGGCAGAGCAGGTAGCGAAGATGACCTGAGCCTGTATTGCATCAGGGGTCTTTCCGCCGCCCTTAATAGGGTATTGAGAAACGTATCAGAGCCTCGGTAATCGGGGCTCTGGATGCAACAAAGTCGCGTTCGCCGAAACTGTGCGCCAAATCGAACTGGTTTAGAGCGCGTTCCATAGTTGGTGTGGGCAATGCTGCAAGACTTAAAGGGTTAGCTCAGCGCGATCGCACCTGAATGAGGTCGTGTTCCCCCTTTGAGCTTTGCCCCCTGATATCATACCGTTGAAAAACCCAGTCAGGCATCAAAACAAAGGACTTTCAGACCAAGGTGATTGAAAACTGCTGGGTCGTGGAGGCCTCGAGACTCTTTACGTCGTGCTCTTTCTGGGACTTATTCAGCGCGTTCTATCCTTCGGCGGGTTGGGAGCGGCTTATCCTTATCGACTGATGGAATCAGATGCTCCTAGCCTTCTGAGGTGGTGAGATGAAGTCACCTCTCGATCCACGCTTGCCCAATTACATTCCGGTTTTCCGCCTATCTGATAAGTGTAAACCTTTGTGCCTACAAAGAGATGAAAGGCTCTTTTCACAGAAGTATCATCTGCTTCATACGCCAGATAAAGACGGCCCCGTAACTCAACTGGATAGAGCAGAAATATCACTCTAAATCTTATCGTATTCGGGCAACGAATTGAAAGCAGACGGCTTTTTCTTGGCAGACATCCCGTATGATTACCAAGTTGACAAAGCTGGGGAAATTGAACGATACAGCCAAAACAAGTGCGGGCCGTTAGCTCAGCTGGATTAGAGCAGGGAACTTCTAATTCTCAGGTCGGGGGTTCGAGTCCTCCACGGCTCGCCAAGATCCTGGTCATTTCGCCACCGTTCTCGGGCCTGCTGATTGGGGTGGTGGTTGTTTTATTTCGCGGCCAATTTCCCGAACTTGGCACGGAGGTTTTGACCTGCTCGTCTCCGACCCCAGCCGCCTTGCGGCAGCCCCGATCAAACACACCTCCTGGAAATGCTCGCTTCCCTTCATGGATCATCGTTGGGTGAAACCCAACTGGCTTGCACACGCGCTGGCCGTTTCTTCACATTTCACCGGCTCCAAAGCGGCCTTGGCTATGGGGGCTGGGTGATGTTGTTTCCAACCAGACATTTCTGATCTCTTTTGCGTCGAAAATCAGCAGACGACAAGTCGCAGCTTGCCTCCGTGCCTGAATTCCAGTGGGGTAGATCAGAACGTCTGGTAAGAGCTAATAGCCGCGCCAGAAACTGATATCCGCGTTTATACGACCCACGAAACTGCCTTCTTCCAAACTAGGAATAGAGTTGTGAAATAGTATTAGTTGCGTGAATTAGTCGTTGTTACGGCTAACTGACGCTACCAGTAGTCACATTCGCATTTTCACGCTGAAATTCGAGCCCACGCCCGCAATCATGCCAGGAACCCCAACAACCTGTCCAAGGAATTCACGGGTTACTCTCAGTTCTGATTCAAAAAACCGAAACGAAAAGCTCTGGCGTCTAGGTGTGGTCAGCCTGGTCGGGATTAACTTGACAAAAACACTCAGACTTCTATGACGGCAGCGGGTTAGCCAAACAATGTCTTCGTAGCCAACCTGATGGATTAATTGGAGACTGCGAATGACCCGACTACTAAACATTCTGTGCGTACTTGTATTCCTTGCGCCACCAGCGGTGGCTGCGGATATTTCGCACGAACTTGGAACCACCACCGTGCCCGACGCCCCGAAGCGAATTGTTGTGCTTGAGTTCAGTTTTATTGACGCTTTGGCGTCAGTTGGCGTCGCACCGGTCGGCATTGCAGACGACAATAAACGAGACCGCATCATTCCCGCCTATACCGATGTTATTGGCAACGAATGGGTTTCTGTTGGCACACGCAAAACGCCCAGCCTTGAGGTTATTGCCTCTTTGCAGCCTGATCTGATTATTGCAGACAAGAAACGTCACGCCGCCGCGTATGAAACCCTGTCCGAGATTGCTCCTACCATTGTGTTGGACAGTTTGGCAGGTGACTATCACGCGTCGGTCGAACAGATGAGCGTGATTGGAAAGGCTATTGGCAAACCCAAGGAAATGGAAGCCCGAATCACCAAGCACAAAGCCACGATGGCTGATTATGTCACGCAGATTGCCCCGAAGATCCAAGGTATGTCTGCACAGTTTGGCGTGACAAATGCCAAGGGCCTGTGGCTGCATTCTCCGATCAGCTATAACGGGTCACTTCTGGCGATGTTCGGGTTCGACAGCACGATGAAACCCACCGAGGGCGGCGTGTACGAGGCGACCTATGTCCCGACCACGCTTGAACAACTGTCCGTCACCAATCCTGATATTCTGGTGTTCGGTGCCTATGCTGACCCGTCCTTCGTTGATGGTTGGGCTAAGGATGCGCTTTACAAGGATCTGAAAGCCGTCAAATCCGGTAATGTGTTCAATGTGACGGCGCATAACTGGTCCCGTTTGCGTGGCATGTTGGCGGCTGAACTGACCGCCGCGGATCTTGTCGAAATCATGAACCAGGTGAAGTGACTCTGACCGCGACACATATTGGCCCGACCGTGATACGCCGCGCCCTGCCTGTCACTGCGCTTTTGTTGGCGCTGGTGGCGGGTGGGGTGCTGTCGCTTTCGACCGGCGGGCGCACGGATGTCGGGCTGTGGCAGTTATTTTCACCGGACGGCCTTGCTGCTTCGGTCCTTGCCGATATCCGTGCGCCGCGTACTCTGGTCGCTGCCCTGCTGGGCATTAACCTTGGGATCGCCGGGCTGGTGCTTCAGGCTGTGACCCGCAATCCGCTTGCGTCGCCGTCAATCTTGGGCATCAATCAGGGTGCAGCGCTTGGATTGGCACTCAGCTTGATATTGCCCGGGTTGGCGGGGGCCGCGCAGGACGTGATGGCCGTCGCAGGCGCGATAGGCGCCGGCGCGATCACCTTTGCCATTGCGGGCGGCTTCTCCGGAAAGACTGACCCGATGCGGTTGATACTGGGGGGCATGGCCGTGGGGGCGTTTGCCTTCGCGACAGTTCGGTTCACCTATACTCTGGATGACGACATCGCGCGCACTGTTGTGCGCTGGACGGTCGGGGATATCACTGACATTCGCTGGCCTGCAGTCAATCGTCTGGCGTGGGTGGCTGTACCGGGCCTGTTGGCGGCATTCGCCTTGTCGCATCGCCTGAACCTGATGGCGATGGGGCAAGATCAGGCGCAAGGTCTGGGCGCGGATCCCCGGGTAACGCTATCTCTTGGCGCTTTAATCGCCGCAGTTATGGCAGGGGTCAGCGTGACGGTGGCTGGACCGATTGCCTTTACCGGTCTTGTCGTGCCACATCTTGCGCGCTTTTTGTTTGGCGAAGACAACCGTGTTCTGGTGCCCACCACCGCCCTGATCGGAGCGGCATTGATGATGGTCGCAGACGGGCTGTCCAAGATCCTGACCGCCCCCATTGAGGCCCCGATCGGCGTGATCGCAGCCTTAATCGGTGCGCCATGGTTTCTGTGGCAGACACTTCGCCGAGATGCATTCCAATGATGACCCGAACCCTCGTTTCCCTATTCGGGCTTTCCCTCGCAATTTCGATCACACTTTACTGGAGCTTGACGGCGGGTGCCGTCGACATCCCCCTGCAAACCGTCCTGAACACCCTTTTCGACCTCGACGGAGAACAGCAACAATTCATCGTCAACCGCTCGCGTCTGCCGCGTAGCTTGATTGCGATTGTGACCGGCGGGGCGCTGGCGCTGTCTGGTGTGATCATTCAAGCGCTTCTGCGCAACCCTCTGGCCAGCCCAAAGATCGTTGGCATCAATTCTGGTGCAGCTTTGGCGGTTTTGCTGGCAACACTGCTGCTGCCGTCACTGCCGCCCGTTTGGTTGCCGCTGATCGCCGGTGTCGGAGGCGTAATCGCGGCAGGCATAGTATACCTCTTGGCCGAGCTTAGATCCGTGTCAGCAGCCCGTCTGGCCTTGGTGGGCATCGCGGTTGGAATGACTGCTGACGCAGGTGTTGATTTCCTGCTGGTTACAGCTGACAGCTATGCGGTGTCCGCCCCGCTAGTGTGGTTGACTGGATCGCTTTGGGGGCGCGGCTGGTCACATTTGGCGACCGTATGGCCACAACTCGTCGTGTTGATGTTGGCCTGTCTGGCGATGGCCCATCGGCTTGACCTGATACGGCTGGGCGACACCCAAGCGATGGGGCTGGGCATGAACATCCGGGTTGAACGGTTCGCGCTGCTTGGGCTTGCGACATTTCTCGCGTCAATTTCGGTCAGTGCAGTCGGCGTGCTGGGCTTCGTCGGTCTTATGGCGCCGCATATTGCGCGCAAACTGGTCGGAGGGCGACACGTGGTGGTCCTGCCCGTCGCGATGTTGACCGGAGCGCTGTTGGTGTTGTTGGCCGATGCCGCGGGGCGGTCGCTTATGCCGCCGATTGAAGTCTCCGCCGGGATCCTGTCGGCCATGTTCGGCGCACCGTTCTTCATCTTCCTTCTTCTCACCACCCGCGCGGAGCGCACCCAATGAGCATCCAGCTAGACAGCATCACCGCAGGTTATGATCGGTTCCGCCTGCAAAACGTGACGGCCCAAATTCCCACCGGCAGCCTGACCGCTTTAATCGGCCCGAATGGCTGCGGTAAGTCCACCTTACTTAAGACAATTTCCCGGCAATTAGCGCCAGGAAAGGGGCGTGTCCATGTTGACAATGAAGATATCTCGACACTACGCACGCGGGCTGTGGCGCAACGGGTGTCCGTCCTTCCGCAACACCCCGTTGTGCCGCCGGGGATTACCGTCGAAAGACTGGTGGGATACGGGCGGGCGCCACATCAAAATCTGTTTGGTTACCAATCCCGCGATGATCAGCAGGCTGTCGAACTGGCTTTAGAGATGGTTTCACTCACCGCCATGAAAAGTGAGGCGGTCAGCAGCCTGTCAGGCGGCCAGCGTCAGCGTGCATTTTTGGCCATGTGCATTGCCCAAGATACGCCGTTCATCCTGCTGGATGAGCCCACAAGCTTTCTGGACATCCGATACCAGTTCGAGGTGCTAGAGCTTATGTCGACTCTGCAAAAAGCTGGAAAAACCGTGGTTGCCGTGTTGCACGACATCGCCCAGGCCGCACGCTTTGCCACCCATATTGTCGTGATGAAAGATGGCCGGATCGAGGCAAGCGGCCCCCCAGATCAAGTCGTAACCCCTGACTTGGTTAAACGTGTCTATGGGGTGCAGGCTCATGTTTACGCGGACCCTGTCAGTGGAACCAAGGTTGTTAGCCCGGAAGAGAAAGGAATGCAGGACCACCCTGCTCTGGCATCCATAAACTAGCCACAAACCAACGAAAACATCGCGAAATGACACTAGATAAGGACACCGAGTTCTAGGTGCTCTGTGTAGTTTCCACAGTCGGTTCTGAGTGTATGGTTACTGCAATGAGGTCCCACATGAGGCGCCGAATGATTCTTATGTAGGTCTGCGGGCATCCAATCTTGGTGACTTTCCGCGTAAGAATTCCGAATTCAGACCCGCGAATTTGAACCTCAATCGACCTAAGGCTCTGCTTTCAATGATTATCTTATAGAAACAGTCGGAATTGACTTTTCATACTCTTTTAGTCAGAAAAGCTTAGGAAAGGAAAGTAAGGGCCTATGATCATTTGTAGCTGCCAAGCGATCAGTGACAAAGACATTCATGCCGCCATCAACTGGATGCGCGCGGCGGATGAAACGGCCATAATTACTCCTGGAAAAATCTACCATGCACTGGGCAAGTCTCCGGAATGTGGTGGCTGTATGAAGCTTTTCGTTGCGTCAATGCGCGCAAACCCTAAACTGGAAGTGCCGGTGGAACTCCGCGGATTGAGACCACAACCAGCACACACGCCAGTAAAAGGGAGACAGCGCCATGAAGGGCGACGCGAAAGTTATTGAATATCTCAACAAGGCCCTGCGGGTCGAACTGACAGCTGTCAGCCAATTCTGGCTGCACTATCGGTTGCAGAACGATTGGGGCTTTACCAAGCTTGCCAAGAAGATGCGCGAAGAGAGCATCGAAGAAATGGAACACGCGGATAAACTGATTGACCGTATTTTGTTTCTGGAGGGCCATCCAAATCTGCAAACATTGGATCCACTGCGCATCGGTGAAGACGTACGTGAGACGCTAACTTGTGATCTGGAAGCAGAAGAAGAAGCCGTGAAGCTTTACAACGAGGCGCGCAAATACTGTTCAGATGTGGGCGACTATGCTTCGATGCACCTATTCGAACAACTTATTCTGGACGAACAAGGCCACATTGATTTCCTGGAGACTCAGATCAGTCTGCACGACACGATTGGCGCACAGAATTACGGCCAGTTGAACGCTGAAAGCGCTGACAACGCCGAATAGGGCATATCGACCAGTACAAAAACGAAAGGCGCCTTGCGGGGGCGCCTTTTCTTATGTGATTGAACTTCGGTTAGTCTGTCCAATTCATCGTCTTGAAACCTTCGCGAAATGCGAAACGTTCCAAGTGTTTATCGATGACCATATGCGCCTGATCTCGTTTTGTGGCTTCTGCCAAATCAATCTGAACAGTCAGCCCCGCGTCATCTGCTGACAGCTTCGCGGGGCCGAATTCAAAATGGCAGGTGCCTTCGGTGGATGAATACTCAACCTCAATCTTATGTCCGAAATGCTTGCAAAGCTGTTGCAGGTATTTCGACGCGTTTTCGGTGGCAAAAGTTCCGATAGTCTGAGGCATATCATCTAATTCCTATTAAATCTGTCGGTTAATTCTGGACTCTCTGATTTCGCTTTCGTAAGCAAGCGAAATCATACCGGCACAGCCAGCTCAAACAGCCATGCCCAAGCCAAAAGGATGCATGATATGCTGAAGAAACTCGCCGTGGCCGGGCTGTTGATCGCAGGGCCGGCCTTTGCAGACACCGTCAACGTTAACACCTATACCGGGGCCGCTGATGCGCCGGTGAACCCAAAAAATATCGCAGTATTTGACGTGGCCGCAATCGACACGCTGGACGCGCTTGGTGTGAAGCCTGCTGGCGCAGTTACCAATGTCTACGTGACCTATCTTGATGACGCGACAAAAGATGCCGCACCTATTGGCAACCTGTTCGAGCCGGATTTCGAAGCGGTCGCAGCTTTGGCGCCTGACTTGATCATTGCCGGTGGCCGATCCTCGAAAGTGGCTCCGGAATTGGCGAAGATTGCTCCGACCATCGACATGACGATCTGGGAAGACACAGTTGGTCAGGGGCTAGAGCGCCTGGGCGCCTTCGGAAAAATCTTTGGCAAAGAAGCCGAAGCAACCGCGTTGGCAGAAAGCTTCAACACCACGCTTGCAGAAACCAAAGAGGCCGCCACAGGTAAAGGCAAAGCGCTGATTGTGATGACGAACGGGCCAAAAGTCTCGGCCTATGGCGCTGCGGGCCGGTTTGGCTGGCTGCACAAAGCGACGGGTCTGCCCGAAGCGATCGCAGACGTCGAACAGGCCACCCATGGCGAAGCGATCAGCTTTGAGTTCATCGCCGATGCCAATCCCGACATTTTGATCGTGATCGACCGCCTGGCCGCCATCGGCAAAGAGGGCGACAGCGCGAAAGTCACGTTAGACAACGAATTGGTTCATGGCACCAACGCATGGAAAGATGGCAAAGTGATCTATCTTGATCCCGCGCCGCTTTACATTGCAGGCGGTGGCATTCAGTCGATGACATCGACACTTAACCAAATCAAAGCCGCTTTCGAGGGCTGATCCATGACACGCAAGGCCACTGGTGTTTTCGGGCTGGTGGCCTTGCTTTTGCTGATGGGCGTGTCCTTGTTTGTCGGCGTGATGAATGTGTCCCCCAAAGATCTATGGCATGATCCCGAGGCCATGCGCCTGATGGGCATCAGCCGCCTTCCACGCACCTTGGCGGCAGTGATTGCCGGAGCGAGTTTGGCGGTGACCGGCACAATCATGCAAATGCTGGTGCGCAACCGGTTTGTCGAACCCTCAACCGCGGGCACGGGGCAGGGGGCAGCGGCAGGCATTCTGATTGCGACGCTATTCTTCCCGGCCGTTCCGCTTTTTGCCAAGATGTCTCTTGCTGCAATTTGCGCCTTGATCAGCTCTTTCGGATTTCTTGCGATTGTGCGCCGCCTGCCACCCACTCAGCCACTGCTCGTCCCACTTGTCGGCATGATCTACGGGGGCATTCTGGGCGCGGGCGTTGTGTTCGTCGCCTATCAGGCGGACCTTTTGCAATACATCGACATCTGGATGAATGGCGAGTTCTCAGGGGTTCTGAAAGGCAGGTACGAGCTGATATGGGTTGCCGCTGCCGTTGCGGCGCTGTCCTATCTGGTGGCAGATCAATTTGCCATCGTGGGCATGGGGCGCGTTGCGAGTATCAGTCTGGGGCTAAACTACCGCCAAGTTATCACGATTGGTCTGGTTGCGATCTCGATTGTTACGGCGCTGACCGTGGTGACAGTAGGCATGATCCCGTTTGTCGGCCTTGTGGTGCCCAACATAACCTCGCGTTTGTTGGGGGATAACCTGCGCCGTACCCTTCCGATTACGGCACTTTTGGGGGCGGTGTTGGTGCTGGCTTCTGACATTCTTGGCCGGGTGTTGCGATATCCGTTCGAAATCCCTGTGGGCACTGTGTTTGGCGTGATTGGGGCTGTTGTTTTCCTGTGGCTGCTCTATGCGAGGCCGGGTCATGCACGCTAGGCGACTGATCGCGATGGGAGCCATTCTGGCACTCTTCGCCGTGCTGTACATGGTGCTGGGTGCTAAGGGCAATTGGAACTTCATTCTGCCCTTTCGCGCCACCAAGTTGGCTGCTCTGCTATTGGTCGCGGTGGCTGTGTCGACTGCCACAGTGCTGTTTCAGACGATCACGCAAAACCGCATTCTAACGCCCTCCATCATGGGGTTTGACGCGCTATACGTGCTAATCCTGACCGTTGCTGTGTTTGTCCTGGGCGGGCAGGGTCTGATCCGGCTTCCTCCGCTTGCGGTTTATGGCGTGAACACTGTGATGCTGGTCTTGGCATCGCTTTTATTGTTCGGAACATTGCTGGCTGGAGCGCGACAGGATTTAATGCGTATGGTGCTGACCGGCATCATTTTCGGCGCTTTATTTCGATCACTGACTGCATTTCTTCAGCGCATGATAGACCCGAACGAATATGCGGTGGTGCAGGTCAGCTCATACGCCCGGTTCACGCAGATCAACACAGATCTTTTGTTGATCTCAACGATACTGACGCTCCTTACGCTGGGATTTGTGTGGCGGATGCGTCACCGGTTGGATGTTCTGGCGCTTGGCCCAGACATGGCCACTGGGTTAGGAGAGCGCCCGCGACGTGGGCAGATCGAAGCTCTGATCTTGATTGCGGTGCTCGTGTCGGTGTCCACCGCCCTTGTTGGCCCCATCGCCTTTCTGGGGCTTCTGGTGGTCAGCCTTGCCCGTCTGATTACACCGACTGCGCAACATGCTGTGCTTCTGACATCGGCGGCTTTGATTTCGTGCATCGTATTGGTCGGCGGCCAGATGGTGTCGGAGCGCGTCCTGTTTCTTGCTGCCCCCCTGTCCGTCGTCATCGATTTCATTGGAGGCTTTGTCTTCCTTGCCCTGCTTTTGAAAGGAACACGCAGATGATCCGGATATCTGATCTTTCATACCATCACGGTCGCACACAGGTTCTGGATCAGGTGTCACTGACGATACCGAAGGGCGGGATTACCGCGTTGGTGGGCGCGAACGGGGCGGGCAAGTCGACCCTTCTGTCGTTGATCGCCAGACTGACGCCGCTGCAAACAGGATCCATCCATGTGGGTGATCTGGATGTGTCTCGTTGCCCGTCGGATATGCTGGCGCGGAACCTGTCCATCTTACCTCAGAACACCGAAGTTGCACCCCGACTGACCGTACGCGAACTGGTCAGCTTTGGCCGGTATCCTTACCACAAAGGCCAACCAACGTCAGAGGATCACACTAAGATTGACGCGGCCCTACAGGACTTTGACCTGACACCTCTTGCCGATCGCGTGTTGGACACCCTGTCAGGGGGGCAGAAACAACGCGCCTATGTGGCGATGACCTATGCGCAGGACACGGATTATATCTTGCTGGACGAGCCGCTGAACAATCTTGATATTGCCGCCAGCCGCAGCCTGATGCAGACCCTGCGCCATCTGTCGCAAGAAAAGGGGCGCACCATTGTCGTGGTCATGCATGACCTGAACTATGCCTGCGCCTATGCCGATCACCTTGTTGCACTTTCGAACGGGAAAATCCGCGCCGAAGGTCATCCGTCACAAGTTGTAACCAACGGCTTTCTGTCTTCAGTTTTTTCAACAGACGCACATGTGCATCACGTAGATCAAGTGCCTGTTATTTTGGTATAATCGAGTTGGATGCCAAGGTTGAAACAACGGCCCTTGGGCGGGCGCAGACCTATGCTGACGCCCGTGCCTAAACTAAAGCGCCTCACGTTTCGTGTGTTCAAGATCTGTAACAATATCATAGGCGTCCACAATTTCTGGCAGCGCTAGAATGCCCACGGGCCCATCTCTGGCGATTATGTCAACGTTCCGCAGCAACAGCAGACGTCCACAGGGCTTGTCGGTCAGATATAGGCCATGCAGTGCCGCATCACGACGGGTTTACGCACTTTAACCACTTTTGCAGTTTGCTCGAGTGTCTGCTTTTATCTACTCAAGAGCAAATGAGTCAGAGCGTTAGTATCTAATCTAAGGCGCGAAACCGCACTTGAAATTCAGACATTGTCGTGACGTACGGGCTGGGACCATAGATTGCTCTAGCAACGCCGAGATCAGCGGTGCTTTCGATTGATTTAGGATCACCGGGCATCATGACGTTGACCGGTAGGCTAATAGCATCAACGGTAACCGTCTGGTCTACCCGCTCTGCCGCCGTTTGAAGGAGAGTGATAATGTCCATTGTTGATAATGGACATCTTGAGGTGGTTTATGGCGGGCAGGTAAAAGCTGTCTATGAACTTACTCCAGACGGGGAGCCTGTTTTGATTACACTATTTCCGATTGGGGGAAGCAGATGACCCGCATAGACCTCAGAACCGAAGCGTGGCTGTCTGACATCGGACTGTATTGCGGGGGCAACACATATGACCCAGAAAAACTACGACAGGTCACTGCAGAAAAGTCCGAGTGGTCTGAACGCTTGAAGAGCAACTTTGAGTACGTCCTAAACGCGCGACAGCTAAGTGCTCAAGATTATGAAGAGAAGGTCGATATTGAGTTTGAAAGTGACGACCAGTTCTACGGTTACCTTAAGCGGTTGTACGCTTATCTTTTTGAGGGTGGCCCATTTCCGGAATGGAATTGAAGGCATTGGCTCATGACGAGAGCATGGCTCTAGCCTAAGCGAATGACGGCTATGCGGGCTGCGACTGCAGCAATTCGATGTCGAGGGGAACGGCAGCAAAGGGCCGTTTGCGCCAGAAGCGAAGAAATCTTGGCTCGAAATGCGCATGCATATCAACTATGGCTGTAACGGTTTTGTATACGTATTTGATTTAAAACACTTTTTTGTTTTGGTGCTTGAGTTTCACAGTGCCATGGATTATTAGTTCAAATAGGCACCAATAAAATTGAAGTGAGGCTTCGCCTCTAACCGCGCTTTAAAATCATGTAGTGAGAGTTCTGCTCTCTGACCTCGCCCTAGTATTTGTCGAAATCGGGTGCCTGACATTAGTTCATTTTATGGGCAGGCATCTATGCGTGACAAAAACCAAATCCAACATACCTCGG
The DNA here is from genome assembly GCF_007004645.1 of Aliiroseovarius halocynthiae. Lineage (GTDB taxonomy): Bacteria > Pseudomonadota > Alphaproteobacteria > Rhodobacterales > Rhodobacteraceae > Aliiroseovarius > Aliiroseovarius halocynthiae. Next base: position 209,121 of record NZ_ML660021.1, read on the forward strand.
TTTACCTACCGAAAAATCTACATACATCGCTTCTCTCAGCCAGGGACTAAGCATGTCTGAGCTGATTCAGCGCGCCATCATTGGAACTTGGAGCCTGGAAACTGTAACTCAAGAGCATCAACAACACCGCAGTGAGGTTGCTGAGGGCAGCACGTCCATATGAAGCGGGACATTTTAACCATCTCATGGGGTGCTGCATTGCGCCGCGCCGATGCTGCGCGGTATTGTGGTCATTCCGCCGGGCACTTCGACAAGCTTGTGAAGAATGGCATTTATCCACCGGGACGCGACGCAGATGGTGTCGCTGTCTGGCTGCGTTGGGAACTTGACAGCGCCCTCGCCGAGCTTCCGACGGTTTCGGGCTCAGACTGGAACCCAACAAACAGCTGTGATGAGGCATTTGGGTGTACGTGAAGTTGAAACACCTCAATCCGTCCGGGCGCTTTCCAAGCGGCAATGTTCGGTACTACTACCGCCCCAAGGGCCAGAAGGGCATTGCCATGCCCGATCTTCCCCCAGATGATCAGCGTTTTCTTGATGCATACATGGCGGCTTCAGGTGGCGAGGTACCAAGCAATCCCCGACCAAGGCAAGGCAGTCTCGCGCTAGCTGTCCCAAGATACCTTGCATCCGACAGCTTTGCGGCCCTGTCTGACGGGACCCGCGCCTCCCGACGTCGCATATTGGATGAAATTCGCCAGAACCATGGAAAAGGGCTGGTTCGTGATCTCCGGACCAAGCATGTCGAGGCCGCTCTCGGCAAATTCTCTGGGCATGCAAGAAACAACCGCCTCAAAGTCTGGCGCGCTTTTGGCAAGTGGCTTGAAGAGATCTACAAGATTGAAGACCCGGCTCAGAATATTAAAAAATCACCAGTACCCAAGTCACGCGGCCGCGTTCCATGGAGCAAAGAAGATATTGCGGCTTTCCGCGCGTTCTGGCCCATTGAGACACCGGAACGTCTTGCTTTTGAGGTTATTTACTTTACCGGAGCGCGAATTTCAGATGCCATCCGGCTGGGACAGGGTAATGTTGATCAGGACGGTTGGTTGGTATTCAGTCAGCAGAAAACTGGCGGTGAAGTTGCAATTCCGTTTAACCGCCCTTTACCGAAGTTTGCTTCAGGCATGCAAAGCGATCTTCAGTGCCTTCGCACAGCTTTGGATGCGCGGCCAGACAAACATATTACCTGGATCACAACTGCTTTTGGGACCTCGCGAAGCGCAAAGTCTGCCGGGCAGTGGTTTGCGGCCAAAGCGCGGGCCGCTGGCATCCAAGGCCGGAGCGCTCACCATCAACGACTGTCTCGATGAGAGAGGGGTCGGGTAGCCTTGGAGCAAAGAACCCGTCTGCACCAGCTTCCCTATAGGCGGCTTCGTGGTCAATCGCCGCGGTGATCAGGCTACTATGAGTCTTTGGATCTGTTCCAAGGAATAAATCTGTCCGGGCGTTTATGACAAAGGGGCTTTCTTTTTGAACGGCATGCCGCACAGCGTCGATCCGTTCAACTTGGTTCTGAATGCCGAGGAGTCCTTCACCACCAACTACGCGATCCTCAAAGTTGATTCCGACAGCACCAGCTTGAATGACTCGTCTGACATTCTTGACAACCTGTTGTGGCCTGGTCGTGTACCCACCCTCAAAGTCTACTGTGACAGGGAGGCCGACAGTCGATGTGATCCGCTCAATGACCCGGAGTACGAAATCAAGAGGGATGACCTCACCGTCTTCGAAACCATGTGCAGCGGTCATTGACCAACTGCCTGTTGTAATCGCCTTCGACCCAGCCTTTTCCTGGGTATTGTTCGGTAGTATCGCTCGATTTCGAGCAATTTCTGCTTGCGCCAGAGGCCACCACCATTTCCCGCTAGCGAACCATCGGCGCCGATGACTTGATGGCAGGTCACGATAAGAGCGATTTGGGTGGCGCCGTTTGTACGCGCAACGGCGCGGCTGGCGGACGGGCGCCCCATCTGTTTCGCGATATCTGAGTAGCTGTGTGTCTGTCCGGGCGGGATTTGCCGCAGTTCGTCCCAAACACTTTTCGCAAATGCTGCGCGAAAAGCGCTGGCGGATTTGAAACCAGATTCCATTTGAGCATCGATTACCTGCCCTCCGTCCGCCATGGTCTCAAACCTTTCGTGAAGTCTACGTTGTCGCGCCATTTCAAGAAAGGTCATCCCGAACTGCCGTTTGAAGCTTCTTCTAATTGTGGAAGGATCGAAGCCCATGCGCTCAATGTCGCACTCTCCACGCCGATGGCATGCTGCCGGAAATCGGGCGTGTACTTTTCTTTCGCGATCATTGGCGCGGCCGCAGAGAACATAGGGAAAGGTCAAACTCGCCCGATGCCTTATATGATTGTAAGGCTACATATAGCTCGACCTTTACTAAACATGTGTTCCATTTGATGCGCAATTGCACTAAACGGCAGCGCAGTTGAGAGAGTCTGATAGGATAAGATTGTGACTCAGATATGCTGCAGCAAGAATGCTTGAGGGGTCTGGATCAGTTATCAGCTTTTCCAAGCTATCCGCTAGCAAAAGGAGTTGTCGCGCCTCTGCCGTCTTGGCTAGCGCTGCAAGTGTATCTGGTTGGTGATGGCGGCATTGTTCGGCTAGTTTGGCAAGTACCTGACTAGCAAAGCCAGCTTGTGGGCTTGATCCAACACCACCCTGCAACTTACGAAACCCGCGCTGCAGTCCACGTTTTACTCGGACTATCAATTTCCCGTCAGGCGCGGGTTGGAAATCAAGGTTAGTTGCAGAAATTCCTTCTCCCATCGGGCGCAGCAATGTGACCGGATCATGCCTGAGTTCATCTGCTGTGATGGAAGAAATCACTAGTAGCGCGACCGCGCCTGGAAATTGAGTATGCAGTGATTTTAAATGATCCACATCCCGTGAATGCGCCGACAGGCTCAAGACGTTACCTGACCTATCACGTGCCTGCCAACGATAGAGTTGTGCAATGTCATCGAATTGCGCCTCATCGATCGATATGGGAGCGATTAGACTTGGCAACGGGGTGGCGGCTCGCGACAGTCCAGTTCCTACTCTTGACCGTAAATCTGCGAGAAGCTTTTCCCAGTCGTTGTAAACTGACGTAGCTTCCCGCATTTCTTTTGAACTCAACGGCCCATGGATTTTCGCAATGGTTTTGGTCGACGTGGAAAGCTGTCCGTCATTGGCCAGATGCGGGGCATCGAGTGTGATTTCTTTTCCTGTGAACTCTGCGAAAGATGTGGCCCCCCAAATTGGGCCGGCATAGGCGCGGGAAGGCGTGAACGTCGCATCCATACCAGCCGCCCGCGCGACAGTCGCGGCGTGATAGCCACCTGTGTCGGGGTTCAACAAGTAAAGCGTCAGGCCTCGCGCGCCGTTTGGCGTTGTCCACCCCTTTGCGCCCAAAGACCAAAGATCCATATCCGGCACCGGTTCATAGATGCGACGCGCAATGCCCAGCAAGTCAGGATCGAGCGGGCGCTGCCTAAGGCCAATCACCAAAGCATATGTTTGGGCAAGTGCCGCAAGGAACCGTCCGCCCTCAAATCGGATATCGCCCGTATCTGCCCAACCTGCTTGGCTGGACAATGTCAAAAGCTGGCTTGTCAGGCGTGGGGCCGATTGGACCTTGGCCGAGATTGCAAGGTCCAACAGCCGCTCTTGCGCCAATGTTGGCGACCCAAGAAATACTTGGGCTATGGCAGCCTCGATCGCGGCCGAGATATCGGACAGCGTGGCGTCGGTCAAAGCCGCTGATTGTTCTTGGGCGACAGTGTCTTGGAGTGCATCGCGCGCCACTCCTTCGCGATCCCTTACGGCAAGAGCCGCCGCCGTAATCACCAGCCTTTTGCGAGAGCCGGGTCCTTTGTACAGCGCATCTTTCAACGGTTGTTCGGAGACGAAGGTCACTGACGCTTCTGGAGACGTGAAGTTGATTTGGGCCGTGGCGGCCCTGTCCAGGATGATTGCCGTTGCCGCCAAGTTTGTTGCACCCGGATAATCAGCACCTGCGAATTTCCGCAATGTTTGGGCATCCAGCGCGACCATCCAATCAATCGCACCCACCTTGGGGGATGCTTCATCCAACGACGGCGCGGCAGAATGTGGGGCGATCGGGGCCGAAGGTTCAGCGTCCGTGACATTCCGCAAAACAAGCATCGCAGTCAGGATGTGGCTGCACATTCCGGGTGCGGGGCAATTGCAGGTTGCTGATTGCGGCCCGGAGGCCGGGATCAATACGTGATGGCCATCGACCAAAACCTTGGCGTCGTCGTCTCTGAAGTGAACAAGCTTCGCTTGCTCCACTGCCTTTATCGCACGGCGCAACAGGCCCTTGTTTGCCAAGGCCACCAGCGCATCATCGTCAAACGAGGCGACAAGGGTGCGCAAGCTCATCGCATCACCTCGGCCAACCACACGGCCAGCCTATCTGGTGTCATCGCGCCGACCTTCATGCCAAGGCCTGAAAGGCGCTCCGCAATCTGTTTGTCCAGATAGGGGTCGCCCAGATCATCAAGCGCCGACAAGCCAATCATCCTGACTTTGGCTTCGTTCATGCGTGCGATTGCTTGATAAAGACGCCGAGGGCTGGCCCCTTCGGCAAAATCCGAAATAAGGACAAACACCGTGCGTTCAGGCGTTTCAATGAACCGTTCACAGTATTCTACCGCCCTGCCGATATCCGTTCCTCCGCCCAGCTGCACGGACAGAAGGGTTTCCAGCGGATCGGTCAGCTTGTCGGTCACATCAAGGATCGAGGTGTCAAATAGCACCATGGACACCGACACTCCCGGCAGCCCCGACAGGATGGCGGCCATTACGGCAGAATGAATGATGCTGTCGGTCATCGATCCCGACTGGTCCACGCACAGCACGACCGACCACGGTAGGCGCCTGCGCTCGCGGGATACAAAGCGCAGATCATCTGCGATGATCCGACCTGTTTCAGGATCAAAGTTCTTTAGATTTCGTCGCAATGTCCCGCGCCAGTCAAAATTCGCAGCCGATGCAACATGTGACCGCTTATACGGATTCCGGCGACCCGAGAATGCGCGCTGCACGTCAGATTTTAATCTGCGCAAAATATCTTGAATGACAGCATCCGCAACCTGACGAAGCTTGTCTTTTATTTCTGGTTTTGCCCGACCGTGAAAGCTGAGCAGCGCTTTCAAAAGCTCTTGGTTGGGTTCCAAACTGTCAAGGGTCTTGGGATCCTCCAATAGATCGGACAGTCCATAGCGATCCAACGCGTGATCCTGCATCACTTCAAATACAGACTGTGGAAACAGTTTGCGTGCTTCCCCCAACCAGTCCAGCGCTTTCATCTGGGTAGGATCAAGCGATCCGGGCCCAGAGGGGCGATGCAACCCGCGCTTTTCATATTCGCGGCCGTATAGGAAATCCATTGCGCGATCCGCACGCGCGTCTGCTCCGCTTAGTCCGCCCATCTGCCGTTCAGCATAGCGACCCAAGGCAAGGCGCCAGCGGCGTTTTGCAAGGTTCGGGTCCGACGTGCTCATGTGCGTCCCCCGATGATCCAATCCTCTAGCCCGTCCGCTGCAACGCTTTTGCGCAGGGCGGCATCTATCAATGCTCCTGCGGCGGCGTCCTGTGCGTCAATGTCATGGTGATGGGCCGTAAACTCGCCAATGGTTCCACCGTGCCGACGGGTTAACGCCTCGGCCACCTGATCGGCTTCGCGCGGTGATAACGCAGACAGAGTAAGTCGAAGATGTGGAAGGACCTCAAGGAATTCGTCATCTGTAAGGCCGTTCAAAAACGCGTCCAGACACTCAAGAACCCCGGATACAGTCCAAAGCAACGAGGGGGAAACAGCAAGGACGCCGCGCAAACCTGCCAGCCGCGATGGCAGGTCAGGCGAGCTGCCCCGAAGCTGTGCATCAAGTAATTCTGGAAGCGCATTGTCCGGTTTCCTGCCGCTTTCCACACCAATTGCGGTAATTGCACCAAGCAATTCCGGGGCAGGGTCGGCATCTGACACACGATCCAGAGCTGCGTCGAAAAGTGTGGTGTCGAACTCTTCAGCTGCCGCGCCGCGCAGCAATTCAGACAGAAGTCGCAACGCATCCAAGCAAGGCGGAATCGCCTCTTCCCGCATTTTGGGAAGCTCGTCACAAAGATAGATCATGCGGGCGAAAGCTTGCTGCATGACAGGTTCAATCGCCAGGCCCTCGGGTAAAGACAGCGGCCCGCGTGAGGTTTCGATGGCGTGCAGATCAAGCATGGTACGCGCCGTGCCGGGGAAATCTGCGGATCGTGTGATGGCCCCCGAAATCTCGTCCAGGAAATCTGTCAGCCTGACGCCCAACCCGGCCAGAAGACCCTTCTTGAACAGGGCGATCAATGTGGGCAGGTCATCCGCCCTTCCGTCGTCAGCCAGTGCAGCGCGCTGGGCATAAAGTTTGCCCATGCAGGCTGCGGGAAGTGTGTCACCGTGCACCGCTGCCTCGATCAGCTGACCTTCAACGCGCGGGGACCAGGCATATTCCCAATGCTCGAATAACAGTCCGGTTTGAACCGAATTCAGAAAGTCCGGGCCGCCGCTGCGCGTGGCAAATCCTGTCTCTAAAAGGGACATCGCGTGGGCAAATCGCGATGCGGCCAGATGGCCCGGCTTTCGGCGAATATCTAGGCTGCGCTCACGCCGTTGCCCGTCGCCTACATCGAACCGGTGGCGCCGCGCTCGGGCGCGGGCATCGGCAACGACCGGAGGTTGGCCCGCGGCATCACTGACCTCTCCCAGCGCGTGACCGCGCAGAAATTGGGTGAAGCGTTCGCGCCAAACATCGGCGCTGCTTGCTTCGCCTTTCAGAAGGGATGAGGTAAGCCCGTCGAACAGGTCGTGTCGCAATGCGCCGGGACGGCCGCGTAGTCGCGCAAGTGTTTCGGCACTGCGCAGCAATTCGACTTGGGCGGGGACCGATACTCCGTATCCGGCGTCGCGCATTTGGGTCGCGAATTCTGCGATAAGATCGTGGGCAAGTTCGGGCCAGCTGGGGGCAGCCCCGCGTGCTTCGGCATGATCCCAAAGCGCTTGATAATAGGCGGGTTGGGGCAGGCCTGCGCCATATCCCATCAGCGCGTCGAGCTCTTTGTAGCCATAGCGAATAAGATATGATGCAGCGTCGGATTTACCGCCCGCTTTGATCTTTCCCGCAGTCTTGGCAGGTGACAGCAGTGGCCAAGCATGAAAGCCACCAATGACGCAAATCACGGGACCATTGGCTGTGCCTTCGGCCAGTGCGTCCCGCAGGCAGGCAGCCATATGCGCCTCGCGCTGGGGATCGTCACCCTGCGCAATTTCATCTTCGGGCGTTGCGGCACGTAAGGCTGCACAATAGGCCCCGACATCCCCCAGAAATCCTCGCCAATCGTTTTCGCCCAGCCGTGTTTCGAACAGATGATCCCACAGCTCATATCCGTCGCGGCAGCCCAGTCGCGCGCTTAGTGCGCGAACATAGTCGCCGCTATCGAAGCCCTGTTCTTGCACCAGCGCGCGCGGCCCGTTTTGATCTGTTTCGCCAGAACTCATCTTGGCGTCTGATCCAAGATCAATAAAGCGCAGCTCGGCACCCATCGCGGCCCCTTCGCGTAACGCTACCCATTCCGGAGAATGTCCACAGAATGGATAATAGGCCGCCAGGCGTGGGCCGGGCTTTTGATCGAGAAGGCTGGCGATTGCAACTGGTGGTACGGTGTCGGGATCCAATAGATGCGGAATCAAATGGGCAAGATCGTGCGGGGCTTCAATCAGAATCCGCGCAGGCTTTAGCTCGCGGATCATGGCCCGCACTGCCCACGCGCAGGCAGGCGAGTGATGGCGAATTGGTGCCAGATACAGGCCGGTTTCCGGCTGAAATAACTGCTCTTTTACCTGATGAATAAGCGCTTCGCCCTGCATGATCAGCCTTTGCGCCTGCGCTTATCCATCATCTTTGGCGGCCTTGTGAAACGCCGCCCATGCGCGGCTTTTTCGTCCGCGTGCACGGGCGATTGTGTCGACATAAGCCCGCAATTTCCGAGCGTCATCGGCATCATCTTTGAATACTACCCCACGCAGTTGCCGGGCGACATGAGCACCGGTCGGAACCTCACCCGACAGAAAGCTGGCATCCAGCAACGCGCTATGTGCCACATTCACCGCCTCTGCCGTGGACATCACGGATTTTGGTTGCGCAACGACGGCACCATCTTCAGCCCGCCCCGTGCGCAGGTCACGGAAGACCGAAACAACAACGTCAAGTACATCTTCGGGCAGTTCCGCCGTTATTTCATACTCAGCCATCCGCGCGTCTACTTGGCGGGCGATCAGCTCTTTCTCAAAGACCGCATCCGCAATCGGATCAACGGTTTCGAAGTTGAAGCGACGTTTCAACGCGCTGGACATTTCGTTCACGCCCAAATCCCGTAAGTTGGCCGTGGCGATCACATTGAAACCGCGTTCGGCCCGAACTTCCCGCCCTGCGCCCAGTTCGGGCATGGCAACGGTCTTTTCCGATAGAAGCGAGATCATCGCGTCCTGCACCTCAGGGGCGCAGCGGGTGAGTTCCTCGATCCGGGCGATCTTCCCCTCTTGCATTGCTGTCAGGACAGGCGATGGGATCATGGCACGTTCGCTGGGCCCTTCAGCAAGCAAAAGAGCATAGTTCCAACCATAGCGCAGGTGATCCTCGATCACGCCGGCGCTTCCCTGCACGACAAGCCGCGAATTTCCACTGATGGCTGCGGACAGAAGCTCGGACAGAAGCGATTTGGCGGTGCCGGGTTCGCCCACCAACATCAAACCTTGATGCCCCATAAGGGCAACGATGCAACGATCGACCAACGGGTCATCGCCGTAGAACTTGCGACTGACATCTAATGCCGTGTCGCCAAGAATGAAGCGGCGCACAGCACGGGGCGACAACGCCCAGCCCGCAGGTTTCGGGTCTTTGTCCGTCTCGGCCAAACGTTCCAGCTCTGCCTCATAGCGCAGCTCGGCGGGCAGTTTCTGGGCGGCTTTTGATTTTACATCCATGGCATTTTCGTTTCCCAATCTGGATCAAAGGCACCTTTGGCGACCATGTCCCGGTAGTCATTCCAGCATTCTGACAGCAACACGGGGGGCACTTCAGACAACGCAATGGCACGTCCCCGTCGGTTTGAACCGTGAAGTTTGGCAAACTCCAAATGGATCTGCGCAGCTGCGACGTTTTCTTCTGGTAAGCAATTGCCCGAGAACTCAATCACAGCGCAAAGCCCGGCGCTTCGGAACGTTTTGACGTATTCGTTGAAATACCCACCATCCAGCGCTTCGCCGCGTTCATATCCCAGTCTGGAACTGGCGCCACGGAAGCTGAATGTGTCGGTGATCCAACCCTTGCGATCTTCGATCCGCGTCGCCTTGCCCATCTGTTCATCCAGAGACAGAAGCGGGCGGCCAAACTGCGTAAAGAGCGATTTGACCTCATAGTCTGCCAAATGCGTTTCCCAAGCCTTCGCATCGTCATCAGACAGCAAGGCGCCGTGTGCCAGTCGAATGGCAGAGAAATCAAGTGGATCTACTTCGTTGTCGTCTGCGTTCACGTAATCCCCTTCCGCAGTGGGGCGGAACGCGGTGACAATTTTTCCGGCCTTATCTTCGCCCAGCCAGATCACGCGCTCGGTCAATCGACCCATCAAGGGGTGGGCACGGAAATCCCGCATCCAATCCTGAACGGGCCAACGTCGCTCTGCGCACAGTGCTTCGTACAGCCGCTCACCCTGCAAGGCGATCACCTGCTTCAGCTCTTTTTTCGACGCTGAAAGCTGTTTCTTGCTGGCCTTGGTATTGTCATCATCGCCGGCAGGTAGGCCTTTGATCTGCTTGCCGTCTGGGTTCAGAACAACAAGTTTGAATTCATCGTCCATGCGTGCAGAATACGGTTTCTCGTCAGGGCCGATCGGAAGTTCTAACACACCGTCGTCGTTCAGCGCTGCTGTGGGAATTGTGCGATCGGCCAGCTCGTCCATCGACCAATCGCGCGCATCGGCGACCGCTTCGATCAGTTTTCCAGCATGCGCCTGCACGCCCTTCTGCTTCAACCGCGTCGCCGCAGAAATGACGATTTGAAGCGATAGCGGATCACCCTTGGCGGCAAGTACTTCCAACAGTGATGATGCTTGCGATGTGCGCGAGCCATGTTGTTTCAGATAGTTCCGCACCGATGCAGCGGCATGTGCAGGGTCGACGTGCTTGGACAGTGCCAGAATGCCTTTGGTCGCCGCACCTGAATTCAAGTACTGGCTTTTAATACCGTTATACAGCTCGCGATAGGCCTGTTCACGCGTATAGGTTTTGTCCCATTTCTGATAGGCTTTCCAATTCTGGTCGGCATATTGCTCGGCGTGGGCATTGGCTTCGTCGTCACCCGGACGGACGGTGTCAAAGTTGATCCAAGCGTCGAAAATCCAGGTCGAAAGCGTCCGTGCGCTGTCCGGTGTAAGCTGATCAAGGTAGATGTCGAACAGTTTATTTCCACCGGGCTGCTTAAGTTTGTTGGCCAAGAACAGCCACGCCTTGATCACGTCTGCCGGAACCTTCTGGCCGCCCTTGAACTTCAGCGCCGGAAGGTGGTCATTGACCAGCCAGTCCAGCTTGTCAAATTTCGCTTTCTTCAGAAGCTTTTCAGCCTCGGACAACAGCGCCTTGGGTCCGACATAGTCGGACAGGTCAACGCCCAAGCGCGACAGGGCGGTAAGGATGGCCGCTTTTGCAAGATCGGATTTCTCTTTCTTAAGCCGCGCTTTTAGCGGTTTAACCGCGTCTTTCACGCCAAGATCGGCCAGCCATTCGGCAGCGCCTGCGCGTACGTCCTGCCGCGTGTCGTCCAAAAGGGCGATAGCGCGATCCTCAAGTCCAGGAGCGCCTTCCAGCATCGCACGGGCCTCGGCCCGTCCGGTTTTTGTGGTGCCGGTGGCAACTTCAAGCAGCGGGCCATAATAGCGCTGTGGCGTTTTGGGGAGCAGCCGCAGGAACTGAATGGCGCGGCTTTTCTGCGGCGCAGGTTCGCCTGCGGGGCGCAGGCCGAACGCCTCGTCAAATATATCGAAGCTTTCGGCCAGCAAAGGCCACAGCGCATCGCTGTTCAGGTCCATCACATCGTAATTTCCCCAGTCGCGACCGATTTCAGCCCGCAAAAGATCGCCTGGTTCCGCTTTACGGGTTTTGCGTGCGTTCCAGGGGCCTGAAACGATGTCATTAGCTTCTGAGTTTAAGGCTTCCAGATTGCGGTAATCCGCCCCTTCGCTGTTTACATACCGGACGATAACCGCTTGCATCGCCCCCCATTCCTGCAAGTGAAAGGCTGAATAGAAGTCGCGGCTGGATGCAGTCGCAAATCGGAGCGCCCGATCCTGAGACATGCGCGACAGAGCGTCCATCGTCCACTTGTCCCGTGCCGTGAAGTTCAAGAACTGCCACAAGCGCGAGTGATCCTTGCCCACCCAGTTTTCCGGGGTGCCGTTCAGCAACTTGATGATCTGCCCTGCCATGGATGGTTTAAGTTTGGGCTCTACATACTTGAACTTTCCCTTGCGTGCTTCGTTACGCCTGTCGATATCCTCGTTTTCTTTGGCGATAATCTGTTCAAGCTTCTTTTGATCCTCTGCACCGAACTTAAAGTCCGGTTCTTTGGAAAGGGGCTGAAGAGGCGGGATGTCTACACGGCTGCCATCAAGCGCAAGATAGCTGGTATCATCGCCTTCGGCATCGTCATCAGACTGTGTGGCTTCGTCGACTGTCAGGGCGCTTTCGATGGCGGCTTTGATCCGGGCAGTTTTTTCGGACTTAAGGTGATCGCGTAGCAGGGAAAAACCAGCGTCTGACCTTAATCCTGCCAGCAAGTCAACCATCGCGGCACGAACCGTCGCGGTTCCGCCTTCAAGCTTTTCCTTGGCGATTGGCAGGATCTGATCTTCCGGCAAGGTCATCATCGACTGGACGGCTTCATTGCGAACGGATTTCGCGCTGTCGGCCGTCATATCCACCAGATAAGCTTGCGCATCCGGATCAACGAACATCTTCCATTCGCGCAGTTTAGCGATCAAAAGCACTTTGCCACCAGCACCCATACGACGCCCCGCCGCCAGCATTTCAACTTTATGACTGCGGGCAAGCGACGTGAAATCAAAAATCTCGGTCAGGCGGCGAATTTCATCACTTGTGTTCCAACGCCCTTCATCATTGAAAAGAATGTCGAACAGATCCTCAGCACTGCCACCAGCAGCTTTGCAAACTTCGACACAGAACTCAGGAGTTAGAACACAAGACTTGGCATCGACTACCTTTCGCGGCCAAGTGTTGACCGATTCGATCAATCCCATCCCGGCTTTGGTGAACAACACGCGCAAACCCAACGGCACGTGTTTTGAGCCAGCAAGATAGCCCTTCTCTTGGCCAATGGCTGCACCCAGAACTTCGCTGTAACGTGCAAGAGTTTCCGCATCATCCGCTTCGCGCGCGATGTACATTCGCCGTGCCTTGTCACCCGGATCATCCGAATAGGTATTGTCCAGACCAAGGGTCTTTGCTGCATCCACATTTGCAAGTGTAGATAGAACACTACCGCCCTTGTCCTTTAATACATATGCCACTGCCGCGTCCCCCAGCCCGCGTTGGAGCACGTGAAGACGTCGCAAATCCTTTGATACTGCGTTCGCAAATGTGTTTGGATTCAATAGACTGGAGATTATGTTTCGCAATGGATCGTCCTTTAGATCGCTACACACGCAGAATTGATAATCGTAAGGGAAGTTTCAACCCAAGAAGTCTCTTGTGATGCAAAAGGACCATGCTGATTGTTTGTTTCAGAACTGTGTAATACCGATTTGAGCTCCTAAAACTCCGCCAGATTTGTGTAGGGTCCGCCCGGTAGAAGGACGGAAAATGAAGACAAAACTACTGATGAACTCATTATTCAGATGAGCGTGTCACGGGGAGGCAGGAGATCGACTTCTGAAGTGTGCAGGCGCTATGGGGTCAGATAGGGCGTCTTCCACAAATATTAGTCGTAGTATGGCTGTAGGGTGAGCAGCCTCATCTGACTGGTCCAA
>NZ_ML660022.1 GCF_007004645.1 Aliiroseovarius halocynthiae
AAACCCGCAAGCGCTTTTTTTAGAAAATCGCGTTTTTTTCCAAAAATCTGTTTTTCTCTTTAAAAATGGTGCGTTGCCAGAACGAATGGCAAAAATCACCGGGCTTAGCGCAACAATATTTGCACCCCTAACCCCCAACCTCGAGCGAGCACTGACTTATCCACAGCCTATCAGATAAGCGGCCTGCGATTCACTAAAAACGCCCGACCGGTTCACAGGAAACATTGGGCGTTTTCAAGTCGCATCCAACATGAAGAGCGATTCTAGGCAAGTTTCGTCGAACTCCCACTCTGCGCTGCACGACCACGCTGTTTTTTCCGCGAGTCGTGTACCCGCCACCCCAGCAGCGCCAGAATCACGACCATATATATGAGCGATTCAGCCTCCCACGTCTTTCCCACCATTATATAGTGGATGCCGCCCAGCGCCGCGGTCCGATAGACCAGCTTATGCAGCTTGCGCCACCGTGGACCCAGTTTGCGAACGGACCAGCTGTTCGAGGTGACTGCCAAAGGCGTCATCAACACAAACGCCGCCATGCCAACCGTAATATAGGGGCGCTTCAGGATGTCCTTCCAGATCTCGGACAGGATCTGCACGTCCAAGATCAGCCAAACCAGAAGATGCGCCGACACGAAATAGAACGTCAGGATCCCGATGGCCCGACGGAACCGGATCAGGTTCACACCTACCATTGCCCGCAGGGGGGTGATGGCTAGGCCGACAATCAGCGCCTGCAGTCCAAGTTCACCCAACTCATGCTCCAACGCCTTGACCGGATCGATCCCCATCGCGCCCGTGGCGGCCAGATAGAACAACCAGACAGGCCACACCAATCCCGCCGCATAGACGACCCAGATCGGCAACTTGCGCGCGCCCGAATTAATATGATCCGTGATCACCATCAGAAGTTCTTCGCCAGGTCCATGCCAGTATAGAGCCCAGCAACCTCTTCTTCATATCCATTGAACATCAGCGTCTCTTTGCGCTTAGCAAACAGCCCGCCGCCAATGGTGCGCTCGGTGGCTTGTGACCAGCGCGGGTGGCTGACCTGAGGGTTCACATTTGAATAGAAGCCGTATTCACGCGGCTGCAGCATGTTCCATGTGGTTTGCGGCTGCTTGTCAGTCAGCGTGACGCGGACGATCGACTTGATCGACTTGAAGCCATATTTCCACGGAACAATCAGACGCAGCGGTGCACCGTTTTGCTTCGGCATCGGTTTGTCATAAATGCCAGTCGCCATGATGGTCAACGGGTGCATGGCTTCGTCAAGGCGCAGGCCCTCACGGTAAGGCCACTCGATGTTGACCGAGCGGATGCCGGGCATCTCTTCCTCGCGCACCAGCGTTTCGAACGCCACATATTTGGCACCTGACTGCACGCCTGCCATGTTCAGCAACTGATTCAGTTCGAACCCATACCACGGGATCACCATCGACCATGCCTCAACACAACGGAATCGATAGATGCGCTCTTCTTGGCTGACTTTCGTCAGAATATCCTCAAGCCCATAGCTGCCCGGCTTGTCGACCATCCCGCCGATCTGCACCGACCACGGGTCGATGGTCAGCTGATGCGCGTGACGTGCAGGATCTTCCTTGCCGGTCCCGAATTCGTAGAAATTGTTATAGGCGCTGATCTCGTCGAACGTGTTCGGCGCGGCATCCGTCGAGTACTTGGACGCGCCCAGCGCTGGGGCAATGGCCATACCTGCGAACAACCCGGCGGCGCCGCCCATCAATTGGCGGCGATTCATGTAATCTGCCTTGGGCGTTACATCCGAGTATTTCAGCACATTCTTATAGGCCATCACGGGCACCTCGTCTTTTGATCTTATTCTGATCTAAGGCGCCACGCGCGCAAAGCCAAAGCACAATGGCTCACGTCCGCGCCAGAGGATTGTAACATTTACCCGCGAGATAGAGTCCGGCCTAGCTGTTGCTACCACTAAGGTCAGCTGCGCTCGTTCCATCTATCAACTTGATGCCGTTCTTTGAGTGTCGCAACACCAGCTTCCGCTGCCGTTTCCCAGAGGGGACCTGAAAGGCTGGAACCAGACTGTCTGTCTGGTCCATCAATTCCGGGAATATGGCGAGAAGCTCTTCACGTGCTTCAGGCGAAACCGCCTTCAAGGCTTCTGGACCGGTATACAGGCTTTCCGATGGCGCACCTTCAGCAATAATCACCTCGTGACGATCGAACAGAAGATGAAAATACTCTACATCCCCGTGATCCGTATCCACAAAAATCCCCGGCAATTCCGCCAACCGGATCGCCGCAACCAGAACTTCGGGTTCACCAAACATGCGGGTGGCGACCTTCGAACGCACCAACATGCGGTGCTGACGCGAAACCACAAGATCCCGCACAGGCAATCCACTTCCCAATGCCCCGCTACTGATGCGAACGGGCTGAAGCTTGGAATTCTGAGCCAGCATCCACTTGGGAACTTTCCGGCGACCAATCCACTGAATTTCCTGCAACCCGTTCGTCAGGGTTTGAACCTTATCGCCGACCTCTAAATCCTCGATCAGGCGTGTGCCTTGTTCGGTCGCAATATGCGTGCCGCCAGTAAAGCAGACCAAGCTATCATAGCTTTGCGCACCATTCGTATTGAAATTCGAATACGTCAGGACATCGCCAACCGAAAACTGAATCGTCGACGCCATGCCGATTGGGTTGCCTGCCGTGTCGCCAAAAACAATCAACGTCCCGACTTCACCCGTCGTCGTGTTAGTGACGGTGAACTCGCCGATATTCCAGACGCTGCCACCATCTGGGATTACAACCGTGCCATCTAATATTATATCACCAGAAGCTTGCTGATCCCCAAGTGGGTCAGGAGAACCCTGATCGGGCGCATCATCAAATGATGTGTCACCAGCACCGTCGCTAATGGTAATATTTTCCGCCGTTCCCGCGACTGTAAATGGCCCGCCCGAAAACAGGTCGAAGATGGAACTCATTCCTAAATCAGCGGCTGTCCAGCCGAAAAACGTGTAGTCAGGCATCACAACACCTCAAATCATACCGCGAAACATACCAGTCAACAGACGGCTAACGTCGCCGTCATATTATGCCTCACAGCCTTCTGCAGACAAGCCTCTTGCCGAACGTGCAAGAAACCCAATGATGAACCGAGCTTAATTGCAGCCGTTTCTAATATGACTGCCAGCCGTCAGAGCCACTTATCAATCGGGCTGACTTGGCTGAACAACTGAAGGGTAAATCTGGCTCATTGGCACCGATCGCCCGCTGTCTTGCATCAGACGCACGTGACGGCGGCGCATCTGACGTGGCTCGGCCACGCCGACGGAATGCGCGATGGTTTCGACCTCTTTCACGATGCCCTTGGCATAACGCGCGACCTTCACGCACTTGTCTTCCGGCACCAACCCCTTCTGGAACCGGGGATCGTGGGTGGTGATGCCGGTTGGACAGGTGTTCTTGTTGCACTTCAGCGCCTGAATGCAGCCCAGCGAGAACATGAAGCCCCGCGCCGAGACCACGAAATCCGCGCCCGCACAGATCGCCCAGGCCACATCACCCGGATTGACCAACTTGCCAGAGGCGATGATCCGAATGCGATCGTGCAACCCATGCGCGTCGCGCAGGTCCACGATCTGTGGCAACGCCTCGCGGATAGGCATGCCGACCAGATCCATCAAAGGCATCGGGGCTGCACCCGTGCCGCCTTCGCCGCCATCAATGGTGATGAAATCCGGGGCGGCTTCGGCACCCCGTGCGGCGATCCGGTCGAACAGTTCTTCAAACGGCTGCGTCGCGCCGACGACGGTTTTGAACCCCACGGGTTTGCCGGTGACCTCTCTTATATGTGACACCATATCCAACAGGTCGTCCCAATCGTCGATTTCGGTGTGCCGGTTCGGAGAGATGGACGCTTCGCCTACTCGGATCCCCCGGATCTTTGCAATCTCGTCCGAGACCTTCTCGGCCGGCAGGATGCCCCCTTTGCCCGGCTTCGCGCCTTGCGCCAGCTTCAGCTCGAACATCTTCACTTGCGCGTGGGCCGAGGCTTCGCGCAGCTTATCGTCGGACAGGTTGCCGTCATGATCGCGCACACCATATTTCGCCGTTCCAATCTGAAACACGACATCGCCACCGCCCTTCAGGTGATAGGGCGACAAGCCCCCTTCCCCGGTGTTCATCCACACGCCCGCCTTGGCCGTACCAATTGACAGCGCTTCGACCGCCGGACGGGACAGCGCACCAAAACTCATGCCGGACAAGTTGAAGATCGACTTCGCCTCATAGGGCGCGCGCGCGTGGGGGCCGATGATCATCGGTGCGGTTTGGGCGAATTGATTGTCCAGCGGAGGGAATGCCGCATTCACAAAGATCGGCGTCCCCACCACATTCAGGTTCCGCGTCGACCCGAACGCCAAGGTGTTCCCATGCCCAGCAGCCGTGTGTTCAACCCAGTGGCGCTGCGCCCGATTGAACGGCAGTTCTTCACGGTCCATTGCGAAAAAGTACTGTCGGAAGAACTCGCCCAGATTTGAGAACAGCGCCCGAAAGCGCCCAATCACTGGATAGTTCCGGCGCACCGCGTCATGGGTCTGAAAGCGATCTATTATATAGAGTGTCAGGATCAGCGCTAAGATAACGCCCACCGCAAAGATCAGCACCTGCGCTAAAAGCTCGATTGCCCAGAACATCGACTGCATGAAACCCTCCGTTTATCCGCGCCCAGTCTAGCCAAGCAGGGCCGGACGCGGAAGAAGCGGGTGGTGACATTTCTGTGTGTCAGTAGCGAAGACCGAACCTGCGATAGAGAAAGCTTAATAGCCAGGCAGGGCCAATCAACAAGAATTGCAGATCTTTAAAGAAGGATGGCTTCTTACCTTCGACCTTATGTCCCCAGAACTGCCCGATCCACGCCAGTACGAACAGAACGGCTGCGACCTTCCAAACCGTGTATCCCGCCGACGCCACCATGATGATGATCGCATAGCACAGCGCGACGAACGCCAGCAGGCCAATGGTTAGACGGGGCGACAGAACCAGATAATAGGCGAGCGCCAGAAGGGCGACGACTGACAGCCAGCCCCCAGCTCCCAACAGCCCGGGCGCCGGCAGCGCATACAGCCCTGCCATGACCGTCCAGAAGATGGCGGGCACACAGATCCAATGTACCAGCTTGTTTGTGGGGTTCTGATGGCTCTCGCCATATTCCTCTAAAAGCGCATCAATGCGGCGCATGTTTCGTCCTCCCGTTTTTCGTTTTCTGCGACCCTAGCCACGGACCTGCCACACCACCAAGCATAACTTTACGTTAAGGGAAGGGATTCGCGACCACCTTGGCGCGAATCGGCCGAGCGTTAGCGCACCCGTTTTTTCGGCAAGGTGTCGCCCGTTTCTTGGCATAGCCAGTGCAAGCTTTCGCCCAAAGGCCGTGTTTGGGTTTACCCCCGCAGGTTTCCGCCAACACCTGCCCCGAAAAACCGCGAAGACGCGCTGAAATACCGACAAATTCAGTTTTGCCGTGGGATCCGGCCAGCACACCCGCTTCACTGCCCCTGCACCCAATCTGGTGTGCACGAAACACTCAACACTCACGGAGTTACACATGAAACTTGCAACCCTGACCAGCGCCATCGTCCTGACTGCCGCATCCGCCGCATTTGCCGAAGGCCTTGATGCCGATGGCGACGGCATGGTGACCATTGACGAAACCGTCGCGATGTATCCGGACGTCACCGCCGAGATCTTCTCGGCCGCTGACGCCAATGACGACGGCGCACTGGACGCAGACGAACTGGCCGCCGCGCAAGAAGCTGGTCTGATTCCAAGCGAAACCTAAATTACCCGCCCACCACTCACAAAAGAACGCGCCCGCCGGTGAAGATCGGCGGGCGTTTTTTGTTGGGTGGAAGTCGCCTTTCAGAAACTTGCCGGCAGGGTTAACTTCGTTGTCCAGGTTCTTTCAGCCTTCTGCCAGAAAGAGCAGCTAGACAGCATTTGAAACGACGCATCTAGTCGTCGATGGCCGCATGCTTACTCCAAACGGCCTGAAGCAAATCGTCTGAATTGTCATGGCCGCCTTCCAGAAGTTCGAAAGACAGCCCGCCAACATTGTCGCGCGTAAGGCAATACATACCTGCGTTATCTGTCTGCAGACAAACGACCCCGTTTCTCAGGGTAATACTGTGCACGCTCCAGTGCTCGGGAATACTCAGCTTCATGTTGAGCCAGCCTGTCTCCGTTGGCGAGAGCGTCTGACTTAGATGAAGATACTGACCAATTCTGAGAAACTCATCGTCACGTTGGATATGCGCATTGATACTGTCTGCATGCCAAATCAGCTCGGCAAGGTGTTGATCTTCAACTTCGTCGAATTGCGCTGCGTCTACTAAGCCACCTATGAAAGTTTCAAAATTGTCAGCGAGATGCGTAATCGTGTGATCATTCTCTTGATCAACATGGACTACTGCGGGATCTCCCGAGGGACCGCACTTTCGATAGTCCAAACAAATCATATCATGCCCAGCTGAAGGGCAGTTCCCAAAATAGACACCGATGGGTGGGTAGCCCCATTCAGCAATCATGAATTGACTGCCCAGTTCACCGCAGAGCGAATAAACCTTCTCGTCTCCAATCCCCATAATTCCACTGAGCGCAACGTGGTTCTCGGCCCATGAGGTAGGCGTTGCTGTCGGAAAAGCCGACTTTTTGGGAATACCGCCGTTTTGAAACCGCATCAGTTCGATGTAGGCGGACGGAAGACGGTATCCCAACCTGTCCTGAACATTTTCGATCATGGAAATAGTGAGCGAAGGCAGCACATATTCTTCCCGCGCATAGTCTGAGTCTTTCCAAAACTCAGCCAGATTGGCTTCAACGAAGCGGCGCATCAATTCCCTCCAGACATTTTCGGAGCAGCGTCACCTTTAGTATTCTCACGATTGATCACTATGGGCCAGTAATTAGCGGGAGTTTATTGGTAATTATCTCAGCAACCTTGGCGCCCACCATCGAGGGCATGCATGTATCGTTTGGTCAAGCAGTTGGCCTCCCCCCCCAATAACAAGAGCCCGCAACCTGCGGGCTCTTGTTATCAATTCCTTAGTGAACCACCGCGTCCTCAGGCGGTTGCCGGTTCGAGCTGGACACACGATCCCCGACAAGCAGCCCGTCAGCGCCAGCGCTGACCGTGATCGTATCTCCCTCCATTACATCACCTGCCAGCAGCATCTCTGCCAACTGGTTCTGCAACGCGCGTTGGATAACACGCTTCAAAGGACGTGCACCGAAGACGGGGTCATAGCCCTCGTCCGCCAGCCACTTCATCGCAGCCTCATCCAGCTCAAGTGCGATATTGCGACGGCCCAGCCGTTTGGTCAGGCGGCCCAACTGGATCTCGACGATGCCGTCCATGTCTTCACGGGTCAGGCGATCAAAGATGATCGTCTCGTCCAGACGGTTCAGGAACTCAGGCCGGAAATGTGCCCGCACCGCATCCATCACGTCACGCTTCGCGTCCGAGGCATCGGCCCCGTCCGGCAGCTGGCTTAGCGCCTGTGCGCCAAGGTTCGACGTCAGGATAATCAGCGTCTGCTTGAAGTCCACGGTGCGCCCCTGCCCGTCGGTCAGGACTCCATCGTCCAGAACCTGCAACAGCACGTTGAACACGTCTGGATGCGCCTTCTCGACCTCGTCAAACAGCACGACCTGATAGGGTCGACGCCGCACGGCTTCGGTCAGCACGCCGCCTTCATCATAGCCGACATAACCCGGAGGCGCGCCGATCAGACGGGCGACCGCGTGTTTCTCCATGAACTCGGACATATCGATGCGCACCATCGCGCTGTCGTCGTCAAACAGGAAGTCTGCCACAGCTTTGGTCAGCTCGGTCTTACCCACGCCGGTCGGCCCAAGGAACAGGAACGAGCCCAGCGGGCGGTTTTCGTCATTCAGGCCCGCACGCGCACGGCGCACGGCGTTGGACAGCGCGGTCACAGCCGACGTCTGTCCAATCACACGACGACCCAGATCCTCTTCCATGCGCAGAAGCTTCTCGCGTTCGCCTTCCAGCATTTTCGAGGTCGGAATACCTGTCCAGCGTTCGACAACGGATGCGATCTGTTCGGGACGCACGGCTTCCTCGACCATCATCTCGGCCTCGGCGCCTTCGGCATCTTCCAGCTTTTTCTCAAGCCCCGGAATGACGCCATAGGACAGCTCGCCCGCTTTCGCCAGATTGCCCTCGCGCTTGGCGCTGTCCAGTTCAGCACGGGCGCGGTCCAACTGCTCTTTCAGCTCGCGTGCACCTTCCAGCTTGTCACGCTCGGACTGCCATTTCGCGGTGAGCGACGCGGACTTTTCGCTTAGATCCGACAGCTCGGCCTCGAGCTTCTCAAGCCGGTCTTTCGACGCTTTGTCATCCTCGACGCGCAGCGCTTCGGCCTCGATCTGCATTTGCAGAATCTGACGGTCCAAGGCGTCCAGCTCTTCCGGTTTACTGTCGACTTCCATCCGCAAGCGGCTTGCGGCCTCGTCCACAAGGTCGATGGCCTTATCCGGCAAGAAGCGGTCGGTGATATAGCGATGCGACAAAGTCGATGCAGCCACCAAAGCGCTGTCGGAAATCCGCACACCGTGGTGCAGTTCGTACTTTTCCTTGATGCCCCGCAGGATCGAGATCGTGTCTTCCACCGTCGGCTCTTCAACCATCACAGGCTGGAAACGACGGGCAAGTGCTGCGTCTTTCTCGACGTATTTGCGGTACTCATCCAGCGTGGTGGCACCGACACAGTGCAGCTCGCCCCGGGCCAGCGCAGGCTTGATCAGGTTGGCCGCATCCATCGCGCCATCCGATTTTCCGGCACCCACAAGCGTGTGCATTTCATCGATGAACAGGATGATCTCTCCGGCAGCGTCAGTGACCTCGTTCAGAACACCCTTCAGGCGCTCTTCGAATTCACCACGGTATTTCGCACCGGCGATCAACGCGCCCATATCCAGCGCCATCAGCTTTTTGTTACGCAGGCTTTCGGGCACATCGCCATTGATGATGCGCAGCGCCAGACCTTCCGCAATCGCGGTTTTACCCACGCCGGGTTCACCGATCAGAACCGGGTTGTTCTTGGTGCGGCGGCTAAGCACCTGCATCGTGCGACGAATTTCTTCATCACGTCCGATGATCGGGTCAATTTTGCCCTCTGCCGCTGCCACAGTCAGATCGCGCGCGTATTTCGACAGCGCTTCATAACTATCTTCTGCACTGGCGCTGTCCGCCGTGCGACCCTGCCGTACTTCGTTGATCGCAGCATTCAGCTTCTTCGCGTCAACGGCACCTGCGTCCAGCGCATCCCGTGCACCGGATTTCACCACGGCCAAAGCCGTCAGCAGCCGCTCAACCGGCACAAAGCTGTCGCCAGCCTTCTTGGCCAGCTTCTGCGCTTCGTCGATCACGCCAGCCGTCTTGTTGTCCATGTAAACCTGCGCGCCATCGCCCGTCACCTTGGACAATTTGCCAATCGCCGCATCCACAGCTGCACGCACACGATCGGGTGCACCGCCTGCCTTGGTGATCAGGTTGGCGCTCATGCCTTCCTCATCATCCATGAGGGCTTTCAGCAGATGTTCGGGAACCAGTCTTTGATGATTTTCGCGCATGGCGATGGTCTGTGCAGCCTGAATGAAGCCGCGCGACCGTTCAGTGAACTTTGACAAATCCATGTCACTCTCCTTTTCAAGCGCCCTTTCGTTCAGATGCCCGCCTTTGCAGCACATCTTATTGGGCCTCGGGATTAATTTGGGGTTTCAGGGGTGAAATTCAAGACGATTTCCTGCGACAGATTTGCGTTTTTCGTCGCATCAGCGTAGGAACCGGCGAACCGGAACGGAGACCCCAGACATGACCGATGATCGTTTAATCGTTGCCCTTGATGTGCCCAACGCGCTGGAGGGGTTGAAATTGGCCGAAGCGCTTGGCGATGCCGTGAATTTCTACAAGATCGGGCTGGGGATGCTGACCGGCGGCGGATTGGCTTTGGCGAACGAGTTGAAAGACGAGTTCGGCAAGAAGATCTTTCTGGACATGAAGCTTTTCGACATCGGCAACACGGTCGAGGCCGCGGTACGTGGGCTGTCACAGTTTGATCTGGATTTCCTAACCGTGCATGGCGATCCGCATGTGGTCCGCGCCGCGCAAGAAGGTAAGGGCGGCAAGGACATGAAGATCCTTGCTGTGACAATCCTGACGTCGCTGGATCGTTCGGATCTGGATGCAGGCCTGATCAAACCCGGCAACGTGCAGGATCTGGTGCTGGAACGCGCAGCCCGCGCGATGGAAGCCGGCGCCGATGGCGTCATTGCTTCCCCGCAAGAGGCTGCCCTGATCCGCGCCCTACCCGAAGCCGAAGGCAAGCTGATCGTCACACCCGGCGTGCGCCCCGCTGGCGCTGATCTTGGGGATCAAAAGCGGATCGCGACCCCCGCGCAAGCCATTGCAGATGGCGTTGATCACATCGTGGTGGGCCGCCCAATTCGCAACGCGTCAGATCCCCGTGCAGCGGCGCAAGCCATTCTGGCCGAGATGGCATCCCCGCAAGCACAGAACCCAAACGCTTAAACGAAAACGCCCCGCCAAAAGACGGGGCGTTTATTCTTTGGTTGGGACCAAGCCTTACATCTCGTTGATGTCCGTGTCCCAAACTTTAGTCTGCCCTTTGCGCACGCCGAAGAACTTGCGCAGACCCAGCCAGGACACCAGTGCCACCGCGCCAAGGATCACCAGCATGACTGGCAGCGAAAGGCTGATGCCCAATGCCAGCAGGATACCCACAGCGCTTGCGCCGATCGCAAAGCCCAAGAAGACATAGCCGGGGGCAAGGATTTCAAGGATTACAAGCGCGATCGCCCCACCGATCCACGCCCACCAGACTGACCAAAGCATCACACTTTTCCTTTCAACAATTTGAAGGCATCGCCGAACGCATCCAACGCGTTGGCGGGTAGGATAATGGTTTGCTTGCCTTCGCCTGCACCGACAGCGGTCAAAGCCTCGACTTGCTTCAGGGCAACTTGATATTGCGCAGCTTCGATGCCGTTTTCCTTGATCGCCTTTGCCACGACTTCAGTCGCATAGGCTTCGGCGTCTGCGGACACACGGCGGGCTTCCGCCTCTTTCTGGGCTGCGTACAGCTCGGCATCGGCCTGAAGCTCGACGGCACGACGCGTCCCTTCAGCCTCGGTCACTTGCGCACGGCGGGCTCGTTCGGCGTTCAACTGCTGAAGCATGGCTTCGCGCGTTTGCGCATCCAGGTTCACGTCCAGAATTTCCGCACGGGTCACTTCGATACCCCAGTCATCCACGGCATCCGCAACCTGTTGTTTGATCTGCGAGATCAGCTGCTGGCGGTTGGATTGAACTTCGTCCAGTTCCATCTCGCCAATTCCGGCACGCACGATGCCAGCGACGGTGGTCGCAATTGCAGCGTCCACATCGCGGATCCGGTAAACCGTCTTTTCTGGCTCGAGGATGCGATAGAACACACTGGTTTCGACCTGCACCAACACGTTGTCCGAGGTGATCGCATCCTGACTGGCGGTCGGAAGCTGACGCTCTAGGATCGACACCTTGTGGCGCACGCGATCCAGAAACGGCACGATAAAGTTAATGCCCGGCCCAAGGACCGACTGCAGGCGGCCGAAGCGCTCGACCACATATTTTTCACTTTGCGGAACGATTTTTACGCCCCGTAGAACTGTCAAAATCAGAAATGCGGCCAGCAGAAGCAATACAATGTTGCCACCGCCCAAACCGTTAATAATCTCGTCCATTAAGATGGCCTTTCACTGTCCACGTTTGATAGTTAGATGGGCATGAAACTGCGAAATTTCAACCATAAATGCCGGTAAGCGCTGCAATGCCGGCCCGAACGCGCGGCTTGAAATGCTCGATGGCGCGTGGGTTAGCCAGCCATTCTTCAGGCGACATAAAACGCCAGCATTGCCCTTCGTCACCCAGTTGGATCAGATCCGTCGCGCTGTGCGGAAGGATCGCCCCAAACCACCATGCATATGTCCCGGCAACATGCGGGCTTTCGAAGCGTTTCTTCCAAACCAGCTGATCTTGGCGGATCACCAATGACAGCTCTTCCATCGTCTCGCGCAGCACGCAGTCCTCGGGCGATTCGTTGCCTTCTGACCCGCCTCCGGGCAGGTCCCACATGTTGGGGAACGGTATGTCAGGCTTGTCATCGCGCAAAAGCGTAACAAGCTTCCCGCCAATCAGCAGGACCAACTTTGCGCCGATATAGTCAACTTGGCTCATCGTCTCAGACTAGGCCTGTTCCCCGCCTGCCGCATCCGCTAATTTCGCACCATGCCGTCACTATGCCGAAAATGTCTGACCCAGTTTGAAACGGGCCGCCGCTGCCCGTCCTGCAACAGCCCCCGCGTGCTGTCGCATCCCGAGCTGTTTGACCTGTCGATCGCGCATATGGATTGCGACGCGTTTTATGCTTCGGTCGAAAAACGCGACAACCCGGAACTGGCGGATAAACCGGTCATCATCGGGGGTGGCAAACGGGGCGTCGTGTCGACCGCCTGCTACGTGGCACGCATTCGTGGCGTGCGATCCGCCATGCCAATGTTTCAAGCGCTGAAACTGTGCCCAGACGCGGTGGTGATCCGCCCGCGCGGCAGCCACTATGCCGCTGTATCAAAGCAGATCCGCGCTTTGATGGACGAACTGACCCCGTCGATCGAACCCCTGTCGCTGGACGAGGCATTTCTGGACATGACCGGCACCGCCGCACTGCACGGCGCTCCGCCCGCCGTGATGCTGGCGCGGCTGATCAACCGGATGGAGGACGAGCTGGGCCTGTCTGGTTCAATCGGACTGAGTCACAACAAGTTCCTGGCCAAGGTCGCGTCGGATCTGGACAAGCCCCGCGGTTTTTCAATCATCGGCAAGGCCGAAACCATGGACTTCCTGCACGACAAACCGGTGGGGCTGATCTGGGGCGTTGGAGGCGTCAGCCAAGCGCAGCTGGACAAGGCGGGCGTGCATACTTTTCAGGACCTGCTGCGCTGGGAAAAAGAAGACCTAGTCGCCCGCTTCGGCAGCATGGGCGACCGGCTGTGGCACCTGGCACGTGGGCAGGACAAGCGCCGCGTTTCGGCCCATACACCGATCAAATCGATTTCGAACGAAACCACGTTTTTCGAGGATACGTCTGACCCCGACCTGCTGGATGGTCATCTGTGGAGATTGGCCGAGAATGTCTCGGACCGGGCAAAGGCACGCGACATGGCAGGACAAGTTGTAACGCTGAAACTGAAACGCGCCGATTTCCGGGCGCTCAGTCGTCAAAGCAATCTGGGCGACATGACCCAGAGCAGCGACCGCATATATCGCACAGCGCGCGCCTTGTTGAATACGGTTCTGGACAAGGGACCATTCCGCCTGATCGGCGTGGGGATCAGCCATATTGGCCCGGCAACCCAGACGGATGTGACACAAGACCTGCTGGACCCAAATGCCGAACAGCGCCGTCAGGCGGAAAAGGCCACGGACAAGATCCGCGCACGTTTTGGCAAGGATGCGATCATCAAAGGACGGGGACTGCGCTAATAATTTTATTCCGCCGCCAGCGCAGCGTTGCTCCGCCCGACATCAGCGATCCGCGCGATAACCGCGCGCAGGCGGTTCTGAATCTCGGTAAAGCGATAGTTGGGCGTTATCGACGCTTCGTCCATGTAAAGCGAGCGGTCGATTTCGATCTGGACCACGTGCCGCCCCATCTGGGGCCGCCCATAATGCTGCGCCATGAAGGCGCCCGCAAAGGGCATGTTCCGGGCCGTCCGAAACCCAGCACCCTGAAAAGCAGCCTCGATCGCATCCACGATTTCAACGCCCGCCGAGGTGCCGAACCGATCGCCCAGAACAATCTCGGGTGTGTCGGAGGATTTGCGACGCAAACTGGCCAAAGCTTCATGCGGCATGGAATGGCAATCAACCAGTATCGCCTGCCCATGTTGCGTCAGGCTGTCGTCCATCAGCTGTCGCAGCTTGGTGTGGTATGGATGCCAATGCGCATTCAGACGCTTCTGCGCGGCGCCAAGCGTCATCTTTCCACGGTAAATCGTCCGTCCACCGGCAACGACGCGTGGGATGACACCAAGCCCCGACGAAATGCGCGGATTCAAGGTCGTCCCGCGAAGCCCCGAAATCAGTGCGGGATCCAGTTCTTCCAAGCCACGGTTCAGATCGACATAGGCGCGTGGTGTGTTGGCACACAGAAATGGTGCACCACATTCCGTTGCAAAGGCGTACAGCCTGTCCACATACGCGTCCTCGGACGACCGGATCGAACGCTCGTCCAGAATGGTCTGCTTCAAGAAGGCATCATCATAGTAACGCCCGCTATGAGGGGACGCGAACACAACGCTCGTGTCCCGGCTGCGGGGGTGATACACTGAAAATGTCTGATCGCGCATCTTTGCCTCCTCCAGCGTTTCGGTTTCGTGTGACTCTGGCTTAAACCAAAACGCCTTAAGTTCTTTATAAAGTAAAAAACTCTTGCCAAAAGCCCTTGCACGCGGCCCCGACTCCTTTTATAGCAACGCGAACTGGCGCGGGGTTTCCCGCGTCGTTATGTTTGGACTCGCCTGAAAGGGTTGTTTAGACACAGAATTTCGGGCGATTAGCTCAGCGGTAGAGCACTTCGTTGACATCGAAGGGGTCACTGGTTCGATCCCAGTATCGCCCACCATGAACCGCCAGATGACCGAAAGGTCAGAAGGTATAACTGAAGCCTAGGCGCAACCGCAGCGCCGCGTAGAAGGAGATCGACTATGAAAGTTCGCAACTCGCTCCGCTCGCTGAAAAACCGTCACCGCGATTGCCGCGTCGTGCGCCGTAAAGGCCGCGTATACGTGATCAACAAGACGCAGCGCCGGTTCAAAGCCCGTCAGGGCTAATCGCTTCAGCAGCGTTACCGAAAGGCCGCCCTTTGGGCGGCTTTTTCTTTTTCTGACACAGTTCACTTGGCAGCCTGCTGGATTAACTCGGCCCCAAAATCGCGCACCATCACCTGACGCAACCAGTCGATCACGACCTTCACACGACGGCTTTGCAGCGTGTCCGGGTTCAGGTGCATATGCAGCACGCGATCCAGCGTGATATTTGGCGTCGCACCGCGCAATCGCTTCAACAGCGGATCCGCCTCGGCCAGGCATTCAGGCAGCAACCCGTTCCCAATCCCGCCCACCACACATTCGCGCAACACGGCGGCGTCGGTCGCCGTCATGGCCACACGTGCATCCGGTCCCAATCGCTTTTGAAGTTGCCGCGTCATCGTCGGGCCGGGCGCATCGTCATCGCGAAACAGAACCCAGTCAGTCCCCCCTGCCGGCGCCCCAACCGCCGAATAGCTGGCATAAGGGATGCGGCAAAACGGCGTGGCAAATTCCAACGCGCTGGCAGGTGCATCAAACCATAGCGAGATGGTAGATTCCCCATGCGGAGGCACCGGCGGCAAGCGCCCAGACAAACGCAACTCAAGGCGTGGGTGGATCTCTAAAAACTCTTTCAGCGCGCGCTTGGCCAGATGTTGCAAGACCCATGAGTTACTGATCAAGCGCACGACTCCCACGGCCGCCTCAGCCTGATCCTGAAGGATGTCGGTCATCTGTCCCAGTTGAATTTCGATCCGACGCGCATGTTCGATCACGGTGCGCCCCTGATCCGTGGGAATGAACCCCGACTTCGAGCGAGCAAACAGAATAGTGCCCAACTGCCCCTCAAGCGCAGTAAGCCGCCTGCCAACCGTGGTTTGGTCCATATCCAACATATGCGACGCCCGTGTCAGGGTCCCCGCCCGTGCAATCGCCAATGCGACTTTCAGGTGGCTCCAGTCCATTATCCCGCCCTAAGTTTATAGCTTCCTGCGATTATGCAGGATTGTTAGGCATCCGTCATTCTTAAACTGCAGCATTGAACCCGCTAGAAAGGCGCGAACGCGATGACCCGCCAGCCGTCAACGGGCAGCAAGCACCGGTCATCGCGCAACAGATTGGAAGGATACTGACATGACATTAAGACCCATTGCTGCGGCTCTTTTCGCAGGTTGCACCGCGCTTGCTGGGTGCACCAGTCCAACACCGGATCCGATCCGCGCCGAGCCGAAGTTTGACAAGCTGGGCGAAGCCATCGGATGCAGCGACGGGATGGTGCTGGTGACAGGCGGGAATTATCCTGCGGCCTGCGTACCCGATGATGACGACTGTAACGAACGTCCCTATTACGATGCGGCCGGTAACATCATTGATCCTTGCTCGGATCCGCGCCGCCCAAAAGATCGTGATCCACGTCCAGAGCGCGAGCCCGATCCAGACCGTGATCCGGATCCCGAGCGTGAGCCCGAGCGCGACCCAGACCCGCGCCTTCCGGATCCTCAATAAAGCTGTCCACGGAAGGGGCGGCAACTCCGCCCTACCTTTCCATACTCCGCGCGGGATCAGAGTTTCAGATCAAATACTTTGATCCCGTTTTCGCCCCCATTGCACAGATCACATAATTGCCGACCAAGTGCCTGATGCTCTGGGTGATCTGCATAGGTTTGAAGGGCTTCGTGATCTGCAAAGCGAATGACGAACCCGGCGTCATAGCTCGCCGATTTTCCTTCGAAATCCAGGTTCGGCCCGTGATCAAACCCCAGGACCCCATTCAACCCCGCGCTGAATTGCGCAAGCGCGGTCAGCACTTGATTGCGCTGATCCTCGCTGACGTCAGTCCGAAAATTGCAGAATACACAGTGAAGGATCATCGCCAGCCTTATCGTCACGAAATCAGTGGCCAGCGTAGAGCAGTTTCCCCCATACAGAAAGGGCCGGGTTGCCCCAGCCCCATCCGGGAGAAAACTATAATGCCTTAGTCGTAGACGCGCTGATCGTCGATAACGATGCCGTCATTCGGCAGGCTGCCCGGCGCGACCAGTTCGATCTTGCCTTTCAACTTCAGCGTATCTGCCACCGATTTGGCATAGGTGTCTGCGTTGCCGCCATCGGCCTCGACCTGAACCGTCATGGCGTCCATCTCGCCCTCGCGGGTGGCAATGACGCGGGCCTTGGCGATCTCGGAATGCTTCGAGACGAA
This sequence comes from Aliiroseovarius halocynthiae, assembly GCF_007004645.1. Classification (GTDB taxonomy): domain Bacteria; phylum Pseudomonadota; class Alphaproteobacteria; order Rhodobacterales; family Rhodobacteraceae; genus Aliiroseovarius; species Aliiroseovarius halocynthiae. The sequence goes on from NZ_ML660022.1 coordinate 17,135, forward strand.
GTCGGCCACCTGTTCAGGGCGCACAAACATGCCCTTGATCTTGGCGGTCTGATCCGCGCGCCCCATCCAGCCTTTGATGCGCATGTTGGTGCGGCCACAGGGGCTGACGCCAGGCAGTACGGCTGACAGATCGCCGGTTGCAAAACGGATCAACGGATAGTCGGGGTTCAGCGTGGTCACGACGACCTCGCCCACCTCACCCGGAGCAACAGGATCGCCGGTGCCGGGGCGCACGATCTCGACGATCACGCCTTCGTCCACGATCATGCCTTCCATCGCGTCGCTTTCGTAAGCCACGTTGCCCAAATCTGCAGTCGCATAGCTTTGCAGGCAGGTGATACCGCGATCGGCGTATTCCTGACGCAGGCTGGGGAACAGCGCCCCGCCACCGACGGCCGCCTTGGTGATCTTCAGCGCCACGCCATCCGCATCCGCACGGTCCAGAATGATCTTCAGATAGTCCGGCGTGCCCGCATAGGCGGTGGTGCCGATATCGGCAGCGGCGCGGACCTGAAGCTCGGTCTGGCCAACGCCAGCAGGCAGAACGGCGGCACCCACAGCACGTGCTCCATTCTCGAAAATCATGCCGGCAGGCGTCAGGTGATACCCAAAGCAGTTCTGCACAATGTCGCCCTTACCGATGCCGCAAGCGTTCAGAAAACGCCCCATGCGCCACCAGTCATGGCTAACCCCGCCGGGTTCATAAATCGGGCCGGGGCTTTGGAAGATATGCGCGAACTCATGCGTTGGCAAACCTCCGAACCCGCCCAGGGGGCCGTCCGCTGCCTGCGCCTTGCCGATCTCGGATTTGCGCAGCACAGGCAGCGCAGCCAAAGCATCTGCCGAGGTAACGCTTGCCGCGTCGACATCCGCCAGAAGATTGGCATAGCCGGGCAATGCCTTGGCACGGGCGATCTGATCAGGAAGAGCAGCCGCCAAGCCCGCTGCGCGTTCATCTTCCGAACGGGTCTCGAGCGCATCAAAATAGTTGGACATGAGCAAAACCTCTGTCTGCGCCGACCAAGATCGGCGGTTTAATCATGAAAATTTGGGTCACCGTGGATGGTAGCTGGGTTAGGCCAGCCAACGCTTGCGGCGGCGATACGAGCGCACGTCGCGGAAGCTCTTACGGCCTTCATCCGACATACCCAGGTAGAATTCTTTAACGTCAGGGTTTTCGCGCAGTTCGGCGGCGGGGCCGTCCATCACGATGCGGCCGTTTTCCAGAATATAGCCATAGTGGGCATATCTCAGCGCCACGTTGGTGTTCTGCTCGGCCAGCAGGAATGTGGTGCCCTGCTCTTCGTTCAGGCGCTTCACGATCTCGAAAATCTGTTCCACCAGCTGCGGAGCCAGACCCATGGACGGTTCATCCAGCAAGATCATATCTGGGCGCGACATCATTGCGCGGCCCATGGCAACCATCTGCTGCTCACCACCCGAGGTATAGCCAGCCTGCGATTTGCGGCGCTCGGCCAGACGGGGGAAATAGTCATAGACCATTTCCAGATCTTTTGCGATCGCGGCGCGGCCATCGGTGCGGGTGTAAGCACCGGTCAGCAAGTTCTCTTCAACGGTCAGGTGTTCAAAACAGTGACGGCCTTCCATCACCTGAATGACACCACGTTTCACCAAAGCGGCCGGGTTTAGCTCGGCGATATTTTCGCCCTTGTGGTCAATCGTGCCCTTGGTCACTTCGCCACGCTCTGCCTGAAGCAGGTTCGAAATGGCCTTAAGGGTCGTCGTTTTACCTGCGCCGTTACCACCAAGAAGCGCGGTGATGCCGCCCTTGGGAACAGACAGGCTTACGCCCTTCAGCACAAGGATCACGTGATTATAGATGACCTCGATATTGTTGACCTCAAGCAGGGTCTCGTCGGTCTTTATATCGTCCAGCATATCAGGTCGTCCTGTTCCTAGTCGTTACGTTGGGGTCGTCCGGGCCCGAAGGCCCGGACGTGCCGGTGTATTAGTTACACTGCGGCTCGATTTTGTTTTCAGCAGCATAAGCGGCCGAGTCAGCGTCGATCAGCGGCTGGATCACATCCATGTCCGACCCACCGAAGTCCGAGATCAGCGACCACTTGCCGGCAGCAGCATCCCACTGCTGGATAGCAATGGCACCCGGACCACCGTGGTTTGCACAGCTCACTTTGAACTCGGGGCCGAAGCCCTCCATGCCCAGTTCGGCCATACGTGCATTGGTGATCTCCAGCTGCTCCAAACCATCGCGCATCTGCGCCGATGTGATGTCTGCAACACCGTGGATTTCCTGAGCCTTCTTCGCAGCTTCAGCCAACATCATCGCGGCATAAACACCACGGTTGTAGATAACCGTACCAACGTTCGAGCCGTCACCAGCTGCTTTACCAGCGTCTACAACGTGTTTTTGCAGGTCAGCAAAGACCGGATAGTCCGAACCAACACCGTGGAAGGTCATCGCCTTATAGCCGGTGGCCTTGTCACCAGCAGGCTTCACGTCATGCTCGGCACCGGACCACCACACGCCGATGAACTGGTCCATCGGGTAACGGATGTTCGCGGCTTCCTGAATGGCAACCTGGTTCATCACGCCCCAGCCCCAGAACAGAACGTAGTCAGGCTTTTCACGACGGATCTGCAACCACTGAGCTTTCTGCTCTTGACCCGGATAGTCGATCGGAATGGTGGTCAGATCGAAGCCATGCTTTTCGCCCAGCTTGGTCAGGGTCGGGATCGGCTCTTTACCGTATGCGCCGTTGAAGTGCAGCAGAACGATCTTCTTGCCCTTCAGGTCACCACCGTTCAGGTCCAGCACGTGGTTAATCGCTGCCGAAGCACCGTTCCAGTAGTTGGCCGGGAAGTTGAACACGTGGCTGAACACGTCGCCGTTTGCAGCCGAGGTACGGCCGTAACCGGGGGTGTACAGCGGAATGTCGTCAGCAGTCGCTTTGGGGATCAGCTGATACGTAATACCGGTCGACAGCGGGTTATAGGCCAAGGCGCCTTGACCTTTGGTGGCTTCATAGCATTCCACGCCCTTTTCGGTGTTATATGCAGTTTCACACTCGGGGACGCTTACAGCCACACCACCGATACCGCCGTCACGCTCGTTCAGCAGGGTCATGTAGTCTGCAAAGCCGTCAGCGTAAGGAATACCGCCCGCGGCGAAAGGGCCGGTCCGATAGCTGAGCGACGGGAATACCAGATCCGCCATTACCGGCGAGCCTACCATCAATGCGGCTACTGATGCCGCGGCAACACGTTTAAAAGTCATTTGCTTCCTCCCTAGATTAGCAAAATATTGTGCCCTTTTGGGCAGCATTGCATTTGGACACCCGACCCTCCTCTTGGCCGGATGTCCGGATTTTTTGCCCGCTTAGTGCGGGAAGGGCCACAGGCGCAGCTTCTCTTTCGTGAGACGCCACAGTTGGGCCAAACCATGGGGTTCGAGGATCAGGAAGATCACGATCAAACCACCAACGATGATGAATTCGAGCTCGGCAGCGATTTCAGTGGGCCAGCCCATGGTGCCTACCAGAACGTTCTTCAGAAGAACCGGCATCAGGACCATGAAGGCTGCACCAGCGAAGGATCCGAAGATCGAGCCAAGGCCGCCGATGATGACCATGAAGAGCACCAGGAACGACTTGGTGATACCAAAGCTTTCACCCGCCTCTGCCGCGCCCAGATAGACGGCGAAGAACAGCGCGCCCGCAATACCCACAAAGAAGGACGAGACAGCGAAGGCCGACATCTTAGCCATCAGCGGGTTCACCCCGATGATCTCGGCTGCGATGTCCATGTCTCGGATGCCCATCCACTTACGGCCAGTCATGCCGCGCGTCAGGTTGCGGGCCATCCAAGCAACTCCAACCAGGAACACAAGGCAGATCATGTATTTCGCCCAGGCTTCGGTGTTGGGGCCGGTAACGACGATACCAAAAACGCTGCGTTCAGGGGCGTTAATCTGGCCCGAGGCCGAATAGTTGTAGAACCACGCCACCTTGTTGAACAACCAGACCAGAAAGAACTGCGCGGCAAGGGTCGCAACCGCAAGGTAGAACCCTTTGATGCGCAGAGACGGCAGACCGAAGGCCACACCCACGGCGGCGGTGATGCCACCAGCGATCAACACGTGGAACACGATGTTGATGTCCGGGAAGGCGACCATCAGCTTATAGCAGGCGTAGGCCCCTACAGCCATGAAACCACCCGTACCCAGCGATACCTGACCGGCGTAACCCGTCAGAATGTTCAGCCCCAGCGCTGCAATGGCATAGATGAAGAACGGAGCAAAGATCGAGTTCACCCAGTAATCGTTCACAAAGAACGGGATCACACAGAAGGCGACGAACAAGGCAATCCAGTATCCGGCCCGATCAAGGCGGATCGGAAAGGTCTGGTTGTCGTCACGGTAGGACGTTTTGAAATCACCAGCTTCGCGGTAAAACATTGATCAGACCCTTTCGATGATTTTCTCACCAAACAGCCCTTGCGGACGGAAGATGAGGAAGACAAGTGCCAGCACATAGGCGAACCAGGCTTGCGTCGCGCCGCCCACAAGGGGACCGACGGCAAATTCAAACAGCTGCTCGCCCACACCGATGATCAAGCCGCCGATGATGGCGCCCGGGATCGAGGTGAAGCCACCCAGCATCAGAACCGGCAGAGCTTTCAGAGCAACCTCAGCCAGCGAGATCTGAACACCCGATTTCGAGCCCCACATGATCCCGGCGACCAGCGCCACAAAGCCAGCAATCGACCAGACAAGTACCCAGATGAAACGCAGCGAGATACCGACCGACAAAGCTGCCGAGTGATCATCTGCCACAGCCCGCAGGGCGCGGCCTTGCTTGGTGTATTGCGAGAACAGAACCAGCGCGGTCACCAGAAGGGCTGCAACGATGGCCGCAACGATATCGAGGTTGTCGATAAAGAAGCCATAGCCGAACCAGTTATAGGTGGTCGTATCAATCGTTTCGTTGATACCCTGCGCCAGCCCCACGTCCAGCTTCATCACTTCCGAACCCCACATCAGCGGTGCGAAACCGTGCATGAAGTACCACATGCCGATCGTGGCCATGAACAGGATGATGTCAGGCTGGCCGATCAGGTGCTGAAGGATGTATTTCTCGATCACCCAGGCGACAAACACCATGGCAGCGCCAGCCACGATAATCGCTAGGATCGTTGGCACGGTCCATCCAAAGTGGTGGACCTTGGTTCCGAAGATCGTGTTGATCAGGTGTGCGAAGGGGATCTGCCCCGTCTGAACACCCACCAAGGTCATGGCGGCGAACACCACCAGCATACCTTGGGCAAAGTTAAAGATACCGGACGCCTTGAAAATCAAGACAAAGCCCAGCGCGACGAGTGCGTAAAGTACCCCGGCCATCAGGCCGTTCAGGGTGACTTCCATCGCAAAGAGTAGTTGTTCAGGCATAGTCTCCCCCTTAGTCGTGTGACACGCCGAGATAGGCGTCGATCACATCCTGGTTGTTGCGCACCTCGTCGGGTGTGCCGTCCCCAATTTTCTTGCCGTAGTCCATAACGACCACGCGGTCGGACAGGTCCATAACCACGCCCATGTCGTGCTCGATCAGGGCGATCGTGGTCCCGAACTCGTCATTCATGTCGAGGATGAAGCGGGACATGTCCTCTTTCTCTTCGACGTTCATGCCGGCCATTGGTTCGTCGAGCAAAAGCAGCGACGGTTCAGCGGCCAAAGCTCGCGCCAGTTCCACACGCTTTTTCAGACCGTAAGGCAGACGCCCAACAGGCGTTTTGCGGATGTGCTGGATTTCAAGAAAGTCGATGACTTTCTCGCAGGCTTCGCGGTTTTCCAGCTCTTCCCGTTCGGCTTTGCCTTTCCAGATCGCCTGCTGAAACAGATTGGCGTTCATCTTGTTCAGGCGGCCGGTCATGATGTTGTCCAGCACGGTCATGCCTTCAAACAACGCGATGTTCTGGAAGGTCCGTGCCAAGCCCTGACGCGCCACCTGATAGGGCCGCATCGGCGGGCGTTTCGACCCGCGGAACCAAACCTCGCCTTCTTGGGGTTTATAAAACCCCGAGATGACGTTCAGCATCGAGGATTTACCAGCACCGTTCGGGCCGATGATCGCGCGGATCTCGCCTTCGCGGATATCAAAGCTGATGTCCTTGATCGCAACCACACCACCAAATCGCAGCGTGATGTTCTTAAGGTCCATGACTACGGGGCCAATGGTGCGCCCGTCTTCTGTGACGTAGCTGTCGGCGTTCATATCGGTCGTCATTCTGCCGCCATCCCCTGAATGTTGCCCACCACAGCCGCATCGCGGATTTCCAGGGTGGCGTTGATCGACCCCTTGCGACCATCTTCATAGGTCACTTCGGTTTCGATATATTGCTCGGATTTGCCGCCATAGAGCGCATCAATCAGCGGAGCGTATTTCTCTTCCACGATCTTGCGGCGCACTTTACGGGTGCGGGTCATCTCGCCGTCATCTGCGTCCAATTCCTTGTGCAGGATCAGGAAACGGTGGATCTGACAGCCTGACAGCATCTCGTCTTCAGCAACCGATTTGTTGATCGTTTCAACATGTTCCTGAATAGTCGACACCACTTCCGGGTGGCCGGCCAATTCCTGATAGGATGCATAGGCCACGTTGTTACGCTCGGCCCAGTTGCCAACGGCGGTCAGGTCGATGTTGATGAAGGCCGTGCACATGTTGCGGTCATTGCCGAAGACAACTGCCTCCAGAATGTCCGGGTAGAACTTCAATTTGTTCTCAACATATTTGGGTGCGAACATCCGGCCATCGGCCATCTTGCCCACGTCCTTGGCGCGGTCGATGATGCGCAGATGGCCGTTCTTTTTGTCGAAGAAGCCAGCATCACCGGTTGCAACCCAACCCTCAGGATCCTTGGTATCCTTCGTGCTTTCCGGGTTGTTGTAATACTCAACAAAAGTCCCCGGCGAGCGATAGAAGATCTCGCCATTGTCCTCGATGCGCACTTCCACACCCGGAGCAGGCACGCCAACAGTATCATTGCGCACTTCGCCATCCGGCTGCACAGTGATGAACACGGTCGCTTCGGTCTGACCATAAAGCTGCTTCAGGTTGATCCCCATCGAGCGATAGAACGCGAAGATTTCCGGACCAATCGCTTCACCAGCGGTATAACCAACACGAATGCGGCCAAAGCCCAGCGTGTCTTTCAAGGGGCCGTACACCAGCACGTCACCACAGCGATACTTGAAGTATTCCTGCAAGTTGCCGCGATACAGCTTCAGACCAATCGGATCCTTGGCTTTGAAATGCTTACGCACGTTCTTGCCGTGGCGCAGCTTGGCAAAGGCCAGACGGATGCCGTTTTCGATAATGGTCTCGGCTGCAAAGCCAATGCCCATTGCATAGTTGAAGCCATGGCGCAATTTCTGCTCCAGCGTCTTCTTTTCGGTGGTTACTTTGCGCTTAGGCATGCCGTATTTCTCGCCGGCACCGCTTTTCGCAAAGTCCATGAAGTGATGGAAGATGGCGTATTTCAGGTCGCCACTGTCTTCCATGCGGATCATCACATTGGTCAACTGCGTTTCAAAAACGCGGGGCGGGGCGAAGTAATAGGTCGGCCCGATTTCACGCAGATCCGACATCAGCGTGTCGGCGCTTTCCGGGCAGTTCACACAGAAGCCACACCACATGGCCTGACCAAGCGAGAAGATGAAGTCACCCACCCACGCCATTGGCAGATAGGCCAAAATGTCTTCGTTCATACCCAGATTGTCGAACTCGGACGAATTCTTGGCACTTTCGATGATGTTGCGGTTCGACAGAACCACGCCCTTGGGGCGACCGGTGGTACCCGAGGTGTACAGCATCACGCAGGTGCTGTCATAATTCAACTCGGCTTCGCGGGCGGCCATCTCGTCTTCCAGACGGGCATGGGCCACGCGGCCTTCTTCCTGAATGTCGACATACCAATGCAAATGGCTGTGGTCGTATTTCCGCAAGCCACGCTTGTCATAGTACAACACGTGTTCGATGTGATGGATCTTGTCCTGCACCTCGATCACTTTGTCGACCTGTTCCTGGTCCCCGCAGATGACGAAACGTGCGCCACAGTGCTCTAGCACGTATTCCATCTCTTCCACGACCGCATCTTGGTAAAGCGGCACCGGTACGGCGCCTACCTTTTGTGCGGCAACCATCGCCCAGTAATGGGCCGGACGGTTGCGGCCGATGATGGCCACGTGGTCCCCGCGGTTGATCCCCAAAGCCAAAAGACCCAGGGCAAGGTTCTGAATTTCTTCAGCAGCCTCTGCCCAGGTCCAGCTTTGCCAGATCCCGAATTCTTTCTCCCGGTAAGCCGGGCGATCTCCATATTCCTTCACATTCCGCGCCAGAAGCGCTGGAATAGAGGCAAACGCGCCTGCAGAGGCTAGTTCTTGTGCCAAATTTTCCTCCCACCGTCGGTCAGCCGACGTTCCCGGTCACCGAACGAATCTTGTTCGACAACCCTGACGGAAAAAATCTCGCGGTCAAAGGTTTCGGCACTTTTTCCCAATTCTATCGAATTGTTACAGGGTCCAGTGAATTCTTTCCCGGGGCCGCATTCCTCTTTTCCCTGGGCAGAACCGATGCTAGCGATAGGAACAGAGGGGGACCCGGTGCCATTACAGTCTTCAGAAACCGCCACATTGACCCAAGCCGGTCTAAACCTGATTCAGCAGGCGCTTTCCATTTATGATCGACGGCTCAATCTGGTCATTGGGAACCGCCAGTTTCAAGATATGTTCGACCTGCCAGACCAGTTGGTTAAGCCCGGCGCGCCATTTTCCGAAACCATACGCTATCTTGCTGAACGCGGTGACTATGGTGCAGTCGGAGACGTCGACGTTTTCGTCCAGTCCCGCGTAGATCAAGCGCTGGCTTTCGAACCGCACTATATGGAACGCACCCGCGCCAACGGGCGTGTGATCTCGGTCGAAGGGCATCCGCTGCCGCAAGGGGGATGGGTGACGGTCTATACGGATATTACACCGATCAAACGACAAGAATCGTTGCTGCGCGCCCGGTCCGAAGAGCTTTCGGATCAGGTTTTGACCTATACGGAAGAGCTGGCTCAAACGAACCGGGCGTTAACCTCGTCCAACATCGCCCTCGAAGAGACAAAACGGCAGCTGACCGTGATGGAAAGCCGCACCCGCCTGACCGCCGAAATGATGCCCGCGCATATCGCGCGAATTGACCGCGATCTACACTATACCTTCTCGAACCGCCGTCTGGGGAAGGTTTTCCCGGGACGTCCGACCGATCTTCTGGGCCTTCATGCCCGTGATGCGTTGGGCGACGAAGCCTTTGTTCAGATTAGCCCCTATTTCACTCGTGCTTTTCACGGTGAATCCAGCGTCTTCGAGTTTACGCACGAGACATCCGGCCGCCGAATTCGCGTCGCGCTGACCCCTGACAAGGGCAAAGATCAGATCACTGGCGTTTACATTCTGTCGATGGACGTCACCGAAGAAGCCCAGTCGCGCGCCGCCCTTGCCCAAACCCGAAAACGCGAGCTGGCCGCGCAGCTGACATCGGGTGTGGCACATGATTTCTCGAATTTGCTGACCATCATCATGGGGCTGCAAAGCCGTTTGGCGCAAATGGAGATCGGCAATGACGCGCAAGAGCTGGTGCAGGCCACCAACGCTGCCGTCCGTCGCGGTGGGAAGCTTCTGGAACGGATCGCTACGATCTCGGGTCGGCGCGATGTGCATATGGAGCCGGTGCACATTCACGAGATGCTGAAAGGGCTGGAAAGCCTGACGGTGCCGACCCTGCCCGCAAACATTCGCCTTAAGATCGACGTGTGCGGAGTGGACCAACGCGTCGTCCTTGATGCCGGTGCGGTGCAAGACGGGCTTCTGAACCTGATCATCAACGCAACGCACGCCCTGGGCGCAGATGGTGGCGACATCCTGTTGACGGCCCGTCAGATCCGCGAAACCTGGATCGAGTTTCGCGTGACCGACACCGGACCCGGCTTTGCCCCGGACGCGCTGGAGCACGCACTGGATCCGTTCTTTACCACCAAAGGCGGAGAAGGATCAGGGTTGGGGCTGTCCATGGTCTATGACCAGACGACCGTCGCAGGTGGCCACGTCAAAATCTTCAACAACAGCGAAACCGGCGGTGCAATCGTGTCGATCCGCCTGCCCTTGCGCATTCCGGCACAACCAATCGCGCCGCGGCTTGTGCTTTTGGTCGAGGACAATGAAACCATTCGCACATCCGTGCGCGAGATGCTGATCAGCATGGGCCATCAGGTGGTCGAAGCCTCGTCCGCCGAAGAGGCTTCAGGGCTGACCGACATCGAAGGGCTGGGCTTAATCTTGTCAGATGTTATGCTGGAAGGCGCGCAGACCGGGCCCGAATTCCTGAACGCAACTGCACAATCCGGGTTGGACGTGCCCATGCTGTTGATGACATCACTGCCCCCCGACGATCCACACCGCACAAACGCCGCTTTCCCGGTACTGCCCAAGCCGTTCACCTCGGGTGAGTTGGCCACATTCCTCTCGCAGGAGGTCCCATCGTGACCCAACATATGATCGCCATCCTAGATGACGAACCCGAAATCCGCCACATGCTGTCCCATGCGCTGGAAGAAGCCGGGTTTCGCACCGCAGCCTTCGCCCGCGCCACCGAATTCGAGGCCGCGCTGAACACCATGTCGCCCGATGTCTGCCTTGTGGATCTGGGTCTGCCAGATCGTGACGGACTGACGCTGGTCCACCGGCTGGCGCTGGAAAGCGGCGCGTCGATCATCATCATCTCGGGGCGGTCACTGGTGCAGGATCGCGTGACAGGGTTAGAGCTGGGGGCGGATGACTATATCGTCAAACCCTTTGAACCGGCCGAGGTCGTGGCCCGCGTTCGTGCCCGTCTGCGCGACCAGAAACCGGGCACCACCGCCCAGAACACGGCCCATTTCAACGGTTGGACCGCGCATTTCGACCGCTATGTATTGGAAGACGAGGCTGGCGAAGAAACCACGTTTTCACATGCCGAAGGCGAGGTTCTGCGCCTGTTTCTTGATGCCCCCAAACGTCTGATTTCCCGCGCACAGATGCAGGAAACACTGGGTGGCGTGGCAGGTGAGAGCTTTGACCGCGCAATGGACGTCCGCATCTCGCGTCTGCGCACGAAGCTGCGTGAAGATCCCAAAAACCCGCGCCTGATCAAGACGATCTATGGGGCCGGGTATATCTTTCTGGGGGATGTGCGCTGGGGCTAAACCAGCGTGACCGTGGTGTCATTGGCCTGACACAATACTGCGCAGCGTTCCGGCACCGCTTGATCCGTTAGCATCGCGTCAACATCCGCCAGCGATCCGATCCGCACGGGAGCCTTGCGCTCGAACTTGCTGTGGTCGGCGACCAGCCACACTTTATCACTTTGCGCCATGATGGCTTGGCTGACGCTGACCTCGTGCAGATCGAAATCCAGAATGTCGCCCGCATCGTTCAGGGCCGAACAACCGATGACAGAAATGTCAAAACGGAAGCGGCGGATCAGGTCAGTCGCCAGTTCGCCGACCAGCCCGCCATCCACGCGGCGCAAGCTGCCGCCCGAGACGATCACCTGAATATCGGGGTTCGCTGACAGGATCACCGCGATGTTGATGTTGTTCGTCACCACCAACAGGCCCTTGTGGTGCAGAAGTTCCTGTGCGACGGCCTCGGTCGTGGTGCCAATGTTCAGGAAGATGCAGCAATCATTCGGGATCTGCCGCGCACAGGCGCGCGCGATGTCGACCTTGGCCGTTTGGTTCAACTGCCGCCGCGCGTCATAGCCGATATTCGCGGTCGACGAGGGCAGAACCGCGCCACCATGCACCCGCTCCAGCGCGCCTTCGTCGGATAGCTCGGTCAGGTCGCGGCGGATGGTCTGGGGTGTGACGCTGAACAAATCCACCAGACGCTCGACTGTCACTTTGCCTTCACGACGGGCGACATTGATGATCTCGGATTTTCGCAAAGTGGTGCTCATCGCGCCCTCATGTTCGTTTTCACGCCATATGACGCGTATTCGGGCAGAAAATCCAGAGGTTCAGTGATAAATTCACACAAAGCGAATATTTTCGAACACTCAAAGCTTCTCTTTTTCACCGATTTCGCGCAATGTCCGCGTGAACGCGACTCACCCATGGGGCAGATATGCAAAGCGACTTCGACCTATTGATCATTGGCGGCGGCATTAACGGCTGCGGCATCGCGCGTGACGCGGCGGGGCGTGGCCTGTCCGTTTGTCTGGCTGAAATGGGGGATATCGGTGGCGCAACATCGTCTGCGTCGACCAAGCTGTTCCACGGTGGGCTTCGGTATTTGGAATATTTCGAGGTTCGGTTGGTTCGCGAAGCCCTGAAAGAGCGCGAAACGCTTTTGCGTGCCATGCCGCATATCTCGTGGCCGATGCGGTTTGTGCTGCCCTATCACCATTCAATGCGGTTCGACAGCTCGACCCCGACGTCGCGGCTGTTGAACACGGTCATGCCATGGATGAAAGGGCGCAGGCCAGGTTGGTTGGTCCGTTTGGGACTGTTCCTGTATGACAATCTGGGGGGGAGAAAAATCCTGCCCGGCACGACCCGCGTAGATCTGACATCCGCGCCCGAGGGCCAGCCCCTGAACCCGATGTTCGAAACCGCGTTCGAGTATTCCGATTGCTGGGTCGAGGATGCCCGTCTGGTCGTGCTGAACGCCCGAGACGCCGAAGCGCGCGGGGCCGAGATTAATCCCCGCACCAAGGTCACCCTTGCCGAACCCTATGATGGCGGCTGGCGCGCCACCCTGACCGATACCAAGTCCGGCGAAGCCCGTCAGGTCACTGCCCGGATGCTGGTCAACGCCGCCGGTCCTTGGGTGGCCGAGACCTTGGGCCAGACTCTTGGAAGCAATGCGCCCGCCAATATCCGTCTGGTGCGCGGCAGCCATATCGTGACCAAGCGCCTGTTTGATCACGACAAGTGCTATTTCTTCCAAGGACAGGATGGGCGGATTATCTTTGCGATCCCGTATGAGACCGATTTCACATTGATCGGAACAACCGATGCAGATCACGAGGACCCTGATACACCCCCCCGGTGTTCGGACGAGGAACGCGACTATTTGGTCACCTTCATCAATGGCTATCTGAAGGATCCAATCGCGGCCAACGATGTCGTCTGGACCTATTCCGGTGTGCGCCCGCTGTATAATGACGGCGGCGGATCGGCCGCAGCCGCCACCCGCGATTATGTTTTGCGCAACGACACGGTGCGGGACGCACCGGTTTTGAACATCTTTGGAGGCAAGATCACCACCTATCGCCGCTTGGCGGAAAGCGCGTTAGAAAAGATTGGCGCAGTGCTTGGCCCGCAGCCCGACAAATGGACCGCAGGCGTGCCCCTTCCGGGCGGAGACTTCCCAGTGGATGGATTCGACGGGTTGGTTGGCGACGTCCTGCGTGATTTCCCTTTCCTATCCCCGCGCCACGCCAAACGATTGGTCCGCGCTTATGGAACCGAGGCACGCGACATTCTGGGCGATGCGAAATCGCTGGGCGATCTGGGTCAAGATTTCGGTGCGACGCTGACCGAAGCAGAACTTAGATGGCTGATGGACAAAGAATACGCGCAACGTGCCGAAGATGTGGTTTGGCGGCGATCGAAACTGGGGCTTTTGTTGGATGCTGATCAGCTTGCCGCCATCGATACGTGGATGCGAATCGCCCGTTAGGTTTCGGTGGCTCACGTCGTGAGCCTGAGGGGCGTTGCCCCTTGCGCCAAATCTGCGATTTGACGCTACCCCAGGATATTTAAGGCAAGAAAAAGAGCGCCGGTTGGGGCGCCCTTTATGTGTTGATTTATTCCGCCGCGATCTGGGTCGGCACTTCGACCTTCACCGCGCAGAATTTCATCTCGGCGATCTTGCCATAGGGGTCCAGCGCCGGGTTGGTCAGCAGGTTCGCTGCTGCCTCGACATATGCAAAAGGCAGGAAGACCATGTTTTCGGCCACCGCGTAGTCCGCACGCGCCATCACGTCGATGGTGCCGCGGCGAGTTGTCAGACGGACCATATCCCCCGGCTGCACACCCATGTCGCGCAGAGTTTTCGGGTTCATGGAACAGTTCGCCTCAGGCTCGATCGCGTCCAGCACCGTGGCGCGGCGGGTCATGGATCCGGTGTGCCAGTGTTCCAATTGACGCCCTGTTGTCAGAACCATCGGGAAATCTTCATCCGGGGTTTCCGCAGGTGGGATGATTGAGGCTGGCGCGAAACGGGCACGACCGCCTGCACGCGGGAATTTATCCCCGAACACAACGGCTTGACCGGGGTCTTCAGGCGATAGCGACGGATAGGTCACGGCGTTCTGCTTTTCCAGACGGTCCCAGCTGATATTGGCCAGCGAGGGCATCACCAGTTCCATCTCGGCAAAGATCTGGCTGGGGTGATCATAGGTCCAACCCATGCCCATACGCTTGGCAAGCTCGGTCGTGATCTGCCAATCCTCCATCGCCTCTCCGGGGGGCGGAACAGCCGGGCGGCACATTTGCACCTGTCGGTTGGTGTTCGAGGTCGTTCCGGTCTTCTCGGCCAGCGCAGCGGCGGGCAGGATGACATCCGCATAGCAGGCGGTTTCCGTCACGAAGATGTCCTGAGACACCAGGAACTCCATCCGGCGCAGCGCCTCACGCACGTGGTTCACATCCGGGTCGGACATGGCCGGGTTTTCGCCCAGGATATACATGCCCTTGATCTTGCGATCATAAACAGCATCCATGATTTCAACGACGGTTAGGCCGGGGTTCGGGTTCAGTTCGTCGACGCCCCAAACGTCGCGATAGAGCGCCTGAACGCCCTCGTCCTTCACCGACTTATAGTCGGGATAGAACATCGGGATCAGGCCCGCGTCCGACGCGCCCTGCACGTTGTTCTGACCGCGCAGCGGGTGCAGACCCGTGCCCGGACGGCCCACATTCCCGGTCATCAGCGCCAGCGCGATCAGGCAACGCGAGTTGTCGGTGCCGTGGACGTGCTGGCTAACGCCCATGCCCCAGAAGATCATGCCGTTTTTGCCGTTTGCAAAGGTGCGCGCGGCAGCACGCAGTTCATCTGCAGGAATGCCGCAGACCTCTTCCATCGCTTCGGGCGTAAAGGCTTTCAGATGCTCGCGCATCGCGTCCCAATTCTCGGTATGCTCGGCGATATAAGCGTCGTCTTGCAGGCCTTCCTCGGCGATCACATGCATGATCGCGTTCAGCATCGAGACGTCCGCGCCGGGTTTGAACTGCAGGCGGTGCGCCGCAAAACGGCCCATACCCACGCCGCGCGGATCCATCACGATCAGTTTGCCACCACGCTGGGTGAACTGCTTGAAATAGGTCGCGGCAACCGGATGGTTTTCAATCGGGTTCGAGCCGATGACGATCGCCACATCCGCATTTTCGATTTCATTAAACGTCGCGGTAACCGCGCCCGATCCGACGTTCTCCAGCAATGCCACAACCGATGACGCATGACACAGGCGGGTGCAGTGGTCGACATTGTTATGAACAAAGCCCTGACGGATGAACTTTTGGAACAGATAGGCTTCTTCGTTGGTACATTTGGCCGAGCCAAAGCCGGCCACAGCCTCGCCACCATGGTCGTCACGCAGGCGCGTCAGACCTTTGGCGGCCACATCCAGCGCTTCGTCCCACGTTGCTTCACGGAAATGGGTCAGCGGGTTGGCCGGATCTACGTTCAGGCCCTTCTCGGCGCCTTCCTTGCGGATCAGCGGCTTGGTCAGGCGATGCGGGTGGTTGATATAGTCAAAGCCAAAACGGCCTTTCACACACAGGCGGCCTTCGTTCGCGGGGCCGTTGATGCCCTCGGCATAGACGACCTTGTCGCCTTTGACTTTCAGGCTGACTTGACAGCCAACCCCACAGAAGGGGCAGATGCTTTCGACCTCTTTGTCGAAATCCAGCGTGTCTTTCACCTTGGCCGGCATCAGCGCGCCGGTGGGGCATGCCTGAACACATTCGCCACAGGCCACACAGGTCGACGCCCCCATCGGGTCGTCGATGTCAAAGGTCGGGAACGCGTCGTGGCCGCGACCAGCCATGCCGATCACATCATTCACCTGCACTTCGCGGCAGGCGCGCACGCAAAGGTTACAGGAAATACAGGCGTCCAAATTGACGCTCATCGCAACGTGGCTGTCATCAAGCAGAGGGACGCGGCCTTCATCCATCTTCGGGAAGCGGCTTTGCTCGACCCCGTTCAGATCGGCCATATCCCAAAAATGCGAGGACGCGTCGTGGCGTTCTTCAGGCTGGTCCGCGACCAGAAGCTCGATCACCATCTTGCGGGCGGATTTGGCACGGGCGTTGTCGGTGGTAACGACCATGCCCTCGGACGGCTGGCGGATACAGGATGCGGCCAGCGTGCGCTCGCCCTCGATCTCGACCACACAGGCGCGACAGTTGCCATCGGCGCGCAGGTTCGGCACATCCTTGTGGCACAGGTGCGGGATCAGCGTGCCTTCACGCTTGGCAACATCCCAAATGCTTTCGCCGTCTTTCGCCGTGACTTCGCGCCCATCAAGGGTGAATTTGATTCCGTCGCTCATCCGTTCCTCCGTCATCCAATCCCCAGTATAAACCATGCACGGCGCGTCGTCAGTTCGCCATTCCCGACGCAAGGCATCGTTTTTGCGCCAGCCCCCCTTTTCGAACGGGGTCCAAGTCACTAGCAATGGGCGCAAAGGAGTCGCCAATGACCACCATCACCCTGATCCGCCATGGGCAAGCCAACAACACCGCCACAGACGAGGCCGGCTATGACCGGCTGTCTGATCTGGGCCGCCAACAAGCGCGTTGGCTAGGCGAACATATGCGCGACACCGGCCAGCGCTATGCGCGGATTTACACCGGCACGCTGACGCGTCATCAGCAGACCGCGCAGGAATGGGGCACCGAGGACTTCACCGCCGATGCGCGGTTGGACGAGGTCCGCTATTTCGATCTGTCCGAGCGCATGCATGCCCAGTTCGGTATCCCGCACCCCACCGGACACGAAGATTTCATTGATCATCTGCCTCTGACATTTGCAGCATGGCAGGAAGGCAAGATCGAGAACCCGCCCGAAAGCTTT
This sequence comes from Aliiroseovarius halocynthiae, assembly GCF_007004645.1. Classification (GTDB taxonomy): domain Bacteria; phylum Pseudomonadota; class Alphaproteobacteria; order Rhodobacterales; family Rhodobacteraceae; genus Aliiroseovarius; species Aliiroseovarius halocynthiae. Next base: position 34,275 of record NZ_ML660022.1, read on the forward strand.
CACGACTTCCAGACCCGTGTCTCGGACGTGATTCACGAGATTGCCGAGCGCGGCGAGGATGCGATCATCTTCACTTCGGGCGGGTTTATCGGCATGGCCACGCGGGTTGTGATGGGGCTGGATATTGGCCCGTTCACCCGCGCCATCCTGCCGATCATGAACAGCTCGATCCACCGGATGCGGCTGATGCCTGCCGGGCTGACGCTGACCCAGTTCAACGCGGTCCCACATCTGGAACACAAAGACCGCCACCACGCGCAAACCCATTTCTAAGAGGTCTTGATGAAGTTCTTCTATGCCCCCGGAACAATCGCCGTCGCCTCGGCTTTGGCGTTGGAAGAGGCCGGGTTGCTATATGAGCCGATCAAGATTGATTTTTCGCAGTCGGAACAGACGGGTAAGGCATTCCAGAACATCAACCCTAAGGGCCGTGTCCCGGCGCTGGCGACAGACGGACAGATCCTGACCGAAACCGGCGCGATTCTTGAGTATCTTGGCCAACTTGCCCCGGAAGCCGGGCTGATCCCCCAAGACCCGATGGACGCCTTTCGGATGCGCGAGGTAATGTACTACCTTGCCTCGACCATGCATGTGGCACATGCACATAAACTGCGCGGCCATCGCTGGGCGGATCGCCCTGAAAGCTGGGCAGACATGACGGCAAAAGTGCCGGAAACCATGGCTGCCTGCTGTACCCATCTGGAAGATAGCTGCGCCTTTGCCCCCTATGTGCTGGGCGAACAGATAAGTCTCGCCGATCTTTACCTCTATGCGGTGTGCAACTGGCTGGAAGGGGACAAGGTCGACATCGCAAACTACCCGAAAATACAGGATTTCATGCACGCCATGAACACCCGCCCCGCGACGATCCGCATCCGCGCGGCCGGGTTTCTTTGACCAGAAGGACAGACACCATGACCGAAACACATTTGTGGGTCCGCGCCGAACAGCGCCCGAATGAAGACCGGGTCGGCCTGACGCCAGAGGGCGCTGCCGAGCTGATCAAGGCAGGTATCCGTGTGACCGTCGAAGACAGCAGCGTGCGCGCCATCGGCATTGACGGATACCGCAATGCAGGCTGCGATATCGCGGCGGAAAACAGCTGGCCCGATGCGCCGCGTGACGCGATCATCTTCGGCCTGAAAGAACTGCCCGAGGACGGCACCCCGCTGTCCCATCGCCACATCATGTTCGGCCACGCCTTCAAAGGCCAGCACTCTGGTCTCGCGTTGCTGGAACGGTTCAAGGCAGGCGGCGGAACGCTCTATGACCTCGAGTATCTGGTGGATGAAACTGGCCGCCGCGTGGCTGCATTTGGCTATTGGGCCGGGTTCGCGGGGGCCGCTGTGACGTTGAAAAGCTGGGCTGCGCAACAGCAAGGCGCCGTGTGCGGTCCGGTCGGGGCCTACAAAAACAAAGACGCGCTGTTGGACGAACTTCGGGCAGAACTGGACGCGACAGGCAGCGACCGCCCCAACGCCATCGTCATCGGTGCGCTTGGTCGCGTGGGCACGGGCGCATCCGACCTGATGGAAGCGATGGGCGTCACGGTCACCAAATGGGACATGGCCGAAACCGCCCATGGTGGACCATTCCCCCAGATCCTGGACCACAACCTGTTCATCAACTGCATCCTTGCTGGGCCGAAAACGCCCGTATTCGTTCCTAAAGACGCACAGACCGCAGACCGCAAACTGACCGCCATCGGCGATGTAGCCTGCGACCCGGACAGCGACTATAACCCCGTGCCAGTCTATGACAAAGCGACCAGCTGGGACGCCCCAGCCCTGCGCGTGGCAGTTGACCCTGTGCTTGATGTGATGGCCATCGACAATCTTCCCTCGATGCTACCGTTGGAAAGCTCGATTGATTACGCCGGACAGCTTCTGCCATCCCTCGCGACGCTCACTGATCTGACCACGGGCGTCTGGGGCCGAGCTGAGGCCACCTTCCACACCCATATGAAGGACATCTAAGATGGAAACCTTGATTGGCAGCCTCGCAGGGATCGTCAGCACAATCTGCTGGATGCCCCAAACCATCCGCACATGGCGCACACGGCAAACCAAAGATTTGTCGCTGTCCACCAACCTTCTGGTGCTTTTGTCGGTCACGCTGTGGCTGATCTATGGCGTCATGCTGGCCGCGTGGCCGATGGTCATCGCAAATGCAATCGCGATAGCGCTGGTGGGGTCCATCATCGTTGCGAAACTGAAATTCGGCTGAAAGGAACCGTAATGACAATCCACTGGTGTGGCACCGGCCTGTCGGCCATCCCCGGCCTGCGTCGCCTGATCGAAAACGGGCGTGAAGTCACTGTCTGGAACCGGACCGTCGAAAAGGCTGAAGAGGCCGTTGGCGACCTGACCAAAGACATCCGCGCCTTTTCTCTGAACGAGCTTGCGGAAGCACTGAAACCCGGCGACATCGCCGTGTCGATGCTGCCCGGAGATCTGCACGTTCCCGTCGCGAAACTGTGCCTTGAGAACGGCGCACATTTCGTATCGTCCAGCTATATCGCGCCGGAAATAAAGGCGCTGGATGATGCGTTTAAAGAAGCCGGTTTGGCCTGCGTGAACGAGATCGGGCTGGACCCCGGAATTGACCACTTGATGGCGCATTGGCTGGTCGCGGACTACCGCGCCTCGGACGCCTATGACGCGGGCAATAAGCTTAGCTTCATATCCTATTGTGGCGGTGTGCCGAAGATTCCGAACCCGTTCCGGTATAAGTTCAGCTGGTCCCCGCTGGGCGTGCTAAAGGCCCTGCGTTCGCCGTCAAAATCCATCAAAGACGGCCAACCCTACGACGTGGCCCGCCCGTGGGATGCAATCAGCAGCTATGACGCCCCACTGCAAAAACCCGAAAGCTTCGAGGTCTACCCCAACCGCGACTCGCTTCCCTTCATGGAAGACTACAAATTCGACCCCGCATGGGACGTCGATCTGTTCGTGCGCGGCACCCTGCGCCTGAACGGTTGGGCTGACGCGTGGAAAGATGTGTTCGCCGAGGTTGAAACGCTGGAAGGTGACGCCGGCGACGCCCGCCTGAAGGAAATGTCCGACCAGTTCTGGGACGAGAATTCCTATGACGAAGGCGAACCCGACCGCGTGATCATGTGTGTGGCGCTGAAGGCCCATAAAGACGGCGCTGATGCCTATCACAAAACCTATGTGATGGACGCGTGGGGCGATGATCGCGGCACCGCGATGGCGCGTCTGGTATCCACGCCCGTATCGCTCGCCATCGACATGGTGCTTGACGGCAAAGCCCCCGCAGGTGTCACCGCTGCCACTGCCGATCCCGAACTGATCGAGACGTGGATGGGTCACGTGAAGGAACTGGCGCAGCACGTGGCCGTGGTCGATCACACCGCCTGATTGCGATGTCGTAAAATGACCAGCATGGCGGATACGCCATGTTAGGCTTCCCAAAAAGGGAGGCCGCCATGCTGGACAAATCAAAACCGACTTGGACAAGTTTCGAGAACGCCACCAAGGAAGATTTCCTTGCCGTTATGGAATATGACGAGGCCTACGCGAACGCCGTCGTCGACCGTCTGCTTGATGCCTTGAAAGAGCTGGACGAGGAAGACACGCCCTATCCGATCAACCGCTATCAGCACTCGCTGCAATCCGCCACGCGGGCCCATGAAGCAGGCGAGCCAGAAGACCTTGTCATCGCCGCACTTCTGCACGATCTGGGCGACACACTATCGCCCTTCAATCACGGCGAACTGGCCGCCGCCATCGTGAAGCCATACGTCAGCGAGCGCACCCACTGGATCCTGAAACACCATTGCGTTTTCCAAGGCTACTACTACAACCACCACCTTGGCGGAGACCGCCACGCCCGCGAGAAATACCGCGACAGTCCGTACTACGACGCCTGTGTGAGGTTCTGTCACGAGTACGATCAGAACTCGTTCGACCCGGACTATCCGACGAAACCATTGGAGTTCTTCGAGCCGATGCTCCGCCGTGTGTTCAGCCGGTCAGAGGGGCATATGGAGTTGAATGAGGTGCGGGATAGGTGAATTTGAGCGATCTCGATTGCGCTGCCATCCCACCGCCAACTAGCACCGCGAGAATAGCTTCTCAAACTCGGATATCGTCGCCAAGGTGCTTAATGCCTCCGTCGCGTGATTTGGATTGTCAGCAGCAAATTTAGTTACTGAAACCTTCAGCTCCTTTGCGCCATATGCCGTCTTTCGAGACTGCATGAATGCTTCGATCGCTTCCAATGCAACTAGTTGGGTCTCAAGATCCACCGCAGCCAACGTTCGTTTAAGAATACTCACAACAGCTGCATCATCTAGAGTATAAACCGCAGCGTAGATCAGAGTGCCTTTGTTTGTTGGGTGTACATCTTCCCCAAATATCTCAGCTTCAATTTGGTCAGAGCTGAATGAAGGTAGCTTTGTATACTTTATGGTCAATCGTATGTCCGCCTCTCGATTTCTTGTTGAAACTGGGTTGTTATCAAGCTTCAGCGACACGCCAGTAATTAAACAGTATCGGTGACAAAGTAGGGTCGTAAAATCGCCCACCCGCTAGCGGTGGAGGGTAACCGCCCGACGCGTCGTGCTTACTTCCAATCTTTTCTACCCCTTTCCAATCGGCACCACGTTCTCGGCCCCGTCGGACAGCTCTTCAAAATCAAAGTTGTCCAACCGTGCGGCACGTTTCCCGGCACGCTCGGCAGCCGTCGTAATCCCCTCGACATCGCGGCGCGCCTGATCGAAATGCAACTCCAGCTTGCTGGCGCGTTCGACCACAAGCTCCACGTCGCGGTGCAGGTTCTTCAGCATCTTGCGGATCTCGCCGGCCTGTTCACGCATCCGCGCGTCTTTCAGGATCGCGCGCATGGTGTTCAGGGTCGCCATGCAGGTGGTGGGCGACACGATCCAGACGCGCGCCTCGAACCCTTCGCGGACCAGTTCGGGGAAGTTGGCGTGCAGCTCTGCATAGACGGCTTCGGACGGCAGGAACATCAGCGCGCCATCGGCGGTTTCGCCTTCGATGATGTATTTTTCCGAGATTGCTTTGATATGCGCCTTCACCGCGACCTTCATCGCCTTGGCGGCTTCGTTCAGCTCGTATTGTGTCTCGGCTTTGCGCAGCGCCTCGTAGGCCTCCAGCGGGAACTTGGAGTCGATGACGATCGGGCCGGGAGGGTTCGGCAAGTGGATCAGACAGTCCGCCCGCTTGCCGTTCGAGAGTGTCTGTTGCAGGTCATAGCTGTCTTTCGGCAACGCCTTGGACACGATATCGGTCAGCTGGATTTCCCCGAACGCGCCGCGAGTTTGCTTGTTCGACAAGATGTCCTGAAGGCTTAGCACATCGCCCGACAGCCGCGTGATGTTGTCCTGCGCCTTGTCGATCACCGCCAGCCGTTCCTGCAACTGCGTCAGGCTTTGGGTGGTCTTCACCGTATTGCCCTGAAGGCTTTCCTTCATGCGCTCTTGCAGCTCAGACATCGCACGCGCCGACTTCATCGCGTTGTCGTGCAGACGGTCGTTCATCTGCTGCTGAACATGGGCCAAACGGCTTTCCATCGCTTGCAAGACCTGCGTTTGCCCGGTCGCTTGTGCATCCGACACGGTGCGCAGCCCGCCCGAAAGCTGATCCTGCCCTGCACCCAGCACCTGAACCGCCTGCCCAAGCCCGCCCATCTGGCGGGCCAAGTCTTCGGTCACTTGGGTCGAGCGGCCTGCGCGGCGCAGCACGGCCACCAGCAGGATGAACATCAACACCGCCAGCACGATGCCCCCGAGGGTCAACAGCACCAGCGGGTCAGAGAGATCATAAGTTGTGTCACCGATCTGGATCATGTGCGTCCAAACAGCCTTTCGATATCAGCGAGTTTCAGTTCTACATAAGTGGGGCGCCCGTGGTTGCATTGGCCGGCATGGGGCGTGGCCTCCATCTCGCGCAGAAGGGCATTCATTTCTTCGGGGCGCATCCAGCGGCCAGAGCGGATTGAACCATGGCAGGCGACGCGGGACAGCACGGCCTCGATCTTCGCTTGCACCATATTGCTATCGCCAAGGTCCGCCAGTTCATCCAGCACGTCCTTGATCATCGCTGTGGCGTTGATCTCGCCCAAGATCGCAGGGGTTTCGCGCACGGCGACGGCGTCGCCTCCGAAGGGTTCGATGACCAGACCCATCCCGGCCAGATCATCCGCGACCTCAAGCAGGCGTGCCACATCGCCTGCGGACAGTTCAACAATCTCGGGGATCAGCAACGCCTGACGGGCTACGCCGTTTTCCGCCATCTGACGTTTGAGTTTCTCATACACCAGACGTTCATGAGCCGCGTGTTGATCGACGATGACCATGCCATTTTCAGTCTGCGCGATGATATAGTTTTCATGCACCTGTGCACGGGCGGCCCCCAAGGGCAGTGCTTCTTTCGGGGCCTCCTGTTCTGGCTCGACCACCGGGTCGAACCGGGCCGAGGGCGCGGACATCTCGGCAAAACCGGACGCGTTTGGTGCGGGCATTTGCGCTTGATAAGACGACCGCATTGCCCCCACGCTGGGACGGTCCATCTGATAGACACGTGGTTCAGTCGGCTCGGGCCGCATCGCGCCCAAAGTCGCATCCGCCACGGTCGAGGACGCCCGGTGCCCGACATTCGCCAACGCATGGCGCAGGCCTGACACGATCAGACCGCGCGCAACACCGGGTTCGCGAAACCGGACCTCGGATTTCGCAGGGTGGACGTTCACGTCGACCAAATGTGGATCGCAGGACACGAAAAGCGCCGCAGCAGGGTGACGGTCACGCGACAGGAAATCGAAATAAGCCGCCCGCAACGCGCCGGTCAGCAGCTTGTCCTTCACCGGGCGGCCATTCACGAACAGGAATTGCGCCACTGCTGCGCCACGTGAATAGGTCGGAAGCGCGGCAAAACCGGTCAGGCGCAGCCCTTCCCGTTCCGCATCGATCGGAATAGCGTTTTCCGCAAAGTCCCGCCCAAGGATCGCCGCCAAACGCCCCGAGAGCGCATCGAACATATCCCCCGTCTCTGGGTCTGCACGGAAGGTCACACGACCCTCGCCACCACCAGATACATCGCGCAAGGTGAAGCCGATCTGTGGCTCGGCCATAGCCAGTCGCTTGATCACATCGCTGATCGCCTGCGCCTCGGCCCGATCCGTTCGTAGGAACTTCAGGCGCGCAGGCGTAGCGTAAAACAGATCGCGCAGCTCGACCACGGTGCCACCGGACAGGGCAGCGGGTTTCACCGGATCCATCTGCCCGCCTGCCACGCGGATCATCGCAGCATCATGCCCTTCCACACGGGACGTAATGGTTAGCCGACCGACCGCGCCCAATGATGGCAGCGCTTCGCCCCGAAACCCGAATGTGTGGATGTCCAAAAGATCCGAGCCGTCGATTTTCGACGTCGCATGACGCGACATTGCCAGCGCCAGATCATCGGGGGCAATGCCACAGCCATCATCCGTCACACGGATCAGTGTCTTGCCACCGTCAGCATAAGCGACCTCGATCCGTGTCGCGCCTGCATCAATGGCGTTCTCGACCAGCTCTTTCACGGCAGACGCCGGGCGTTCCACCACTTCACCGGCTGCAATCCGATTGATTGCGGCATCATCCAATTGGCGGATAACAGGACGCTTCACGGCAGAATCCGGGCTTATATGGGGGCTGTCTTCGGGCATGCCACAAGAACTAGCATAGACACGCCCGATTCGACCATTCCACAAAATGGCTTAATTCGACACGACACCTTCAGGCTGGCCGACCACGATGAAATGCAGCGCATCAGGGTCGTACAGCTCGGACGCGACGCGATTTGCGTGCTCTAAGGTCACGGCCATCACCTGATCATTCCGGGTTGCAATATAGTCGATCGGCAGACCTTCCAATTGCATTCCAACCATGATGTTCGCGATGTTTCCATTGCCATCAAACCGCAGCGGATAAGATCCGGTCAGATAGGTCTGCGCAGCGGTCAGTTCCTTTTGCGTGATGCCATCGCGGGCGATCTTGGCCCATTCGTCGCGCACCACTTCCATTGCTTCGCCAATCACTGCATTCTGGCTGGAAAACTGCCCAATCACGCTTTCGGCCCAATCTGCCGGAACCAGATACGAGCCTATCCCATAGGTCAGCCCGCGCTTGTTCCGCACCTCTTTCATCAGGCGCGATAGCGAGCTTGGACCGCCCATAATCGTGTTCACCAGATAGGCCGCAAAGAAATCCGGATCTTCGCGTTTGATTCCACTATGGCCAAAAATAGCAACCGATTGCGGCGTATCGAATGGGACAACGGTGGTCCCCCCCAGCAAGCCAAACTCTGCGTGATCCGGCAAGGCGGCACCTGTCTTTGGCAAGCCTTCGAACAGTTGATCCATCAACGCACCAAGCTGGTCTGCGGTGATATCCCCCACAGCGGCAACATAGATACCATCCAGCACCAATGTGTCATGATATGCAGCCACAATATCTTCGCGGGTCAACGCCGTAACACTGTCTACCGTCCCGCCATCATAGGTGCCATAGGGATGATCACCATAGGCCGCAGCATCAAACGCATCACCAGCAAGCGATTTTGGATCCGTGGCGCGGGACGACAGATGCGACAACACCTGTGTGCGCACACGCTCTAGCGCGGTATCTTCAAAACGAGGCGCCGTCAGGGCTTGGTGCAGAAGATCCACAGCCTGATCGCGGTTCTCGGACAAAAACTGAGCGGAAATACCAAGCGAATCTTCGCCCGCATCAAATCCAAACGACGCCGCCAGTGCCTCGCGTGCTTGGGCAAAGCCCTGCGCGTCCATGTCTCCGGCCCCTTCTTCCAAAAGGCCAACCATTAGATTTACAGCCCCGCGTTTGCCGGGGCGGTCCAGCACTGTTCCCCCACGAAAGCGGATTTCCAATGCGGTGAAGGGAAGGGCCGGTTCGTGGACCAACCATGCCACATGGCCGTTATCTGACGACACTTCTTCAATGCTAACATCAGCGCGGGCAGGCAAGGTCAGGGCAATCAGCCCTGCCAAAACAAGAGCAATCCGTTTCATTACATCTCTTCTCCGTCTTCGGGGACCAACCAGCCAGTCACCGCTTTGCGTTCGTCAAACAGCGCGCGGGCTGCTTCCATCACATCTTCAGCGGTTACCGCCTGAAGCGCATCCGGCCATGCCTGTACGTCTTCAACCGTCAGCCCAGACGTCAAAGCCGAGCCATAGCGCTCGGCGCGCGCGTACACATCGTCTTGGGCATAGACATCGTCGGCGCGGATCTGGAACTTCACACGCTCGAACTGTTCCGGGTCAATGCCGGCTTCAAGGAACTCAGAAATTTCGCGATCCAGCGCGGCTTCTGCGTCTTTCAACGCCACATCCGGCGCCGGCACGACAATCAATGTAAAGCTGGTGTCGTCAAGCGAGACCGAGCGATAACCCGCCCCTGCATAGACCGCGATCTGCTCGTCAAACTGCAACGCCCGTCCAAGAACTGAGGTTGCGCCATTGCCGCCCAGAATCTCGGCCAGATAGACCAGTGCAGCTGCTTCTGCTTGATCACCGCTGTCACGTTCGGGCGCTTGGTAGGTCCGCAACACATAAGGCTGTGACACGCGCGGGTCGGCAAAACGCAGGCGGCGCTCAGCCAGCTGAGGAGGTTCCTGAACCCGCTCTCGCGCGCCCAGATCAGGCGTTGGTGCCAACGGCCCGTAATATGTCTTGGCCAGCTCAAGCACCTCGTCAGGCTTCACATCGCCTGCGACCACCAGAATGGCATTGTTCGGGGCATAGAAACGTTCATAGAAGGCCAATGCATCTTCACGCGACAGGTTTTCCATCTCGTGGCGCCAGCCGATCACCGGAATGCCATAAGGGTGGTTCAGGAACGCCGCAGCGTTCATTTGTTCGCGAAACAACGCCCCCGGTTCGCTGTCGGTTCGTTGTGCGCGTTCTTCCAAGATCACGTCGCGTTCGGTTGCGATGTCATCCTCGGACAGGACCAGATTGCGCACGCGATCTGCTTCCATCTCCATCATCAAGCCCAAACGGTCGGCGGCCACACGCTGGAAGTATGCTGTATAATCCTGCGAGGTAAACGCATTGTCAGACCCGCCATTTTCAGCCACCACGCGGCTCAGCTCTCCGGCTTCGAAATTCTTGGTCTTTTTGAACAGCAAATGCTCCAGAAAATGCGCGATCCCCGAAACGCCCGGAGCTTCATCCGCGGCCCCGGCGCGATACCACAGCATATGGACGACAACGGGTGCGCGATGGTCTTCGACCACCACAACTTCCAGCCCGTTCTCTAGGGTAAAGCTGCTAACATCGCCTTTGGCCGTTGCAGGCGATCCGACGCCCAGCCCCAAGGCCAACACTCCTGCAAGAATGAAACGCATGTAATGCTCCTTCTGTATCGCGCTAAAACTACGCATACCGATGCGCGCTTCAAGCCTTGGCAACGCAGATGTGATCAAGGTTAAGCCCGCGTGCGTTGCAGAAACGAAAAAGGGCCCGCAGGCCCCGTTCCAAGATCGACTACTGATCGGTCACCACTTGCGGCGGAGCGGCGGGCGTCCACAGACCCAGACGACGCAGACGCGCAAGCTCACCATGCTGGTTCAATGCCACAGCATCGTAAGCGCGATAATAGACATTCACGTTGAACAAACGTTCAAGCAGGCGGCCCCGGTTATCCTTCCGCCACTCGGCATCCTGCGCAGCCAGCACCTCGCGGATATTTGCCGAAACACCATAGCGGCTGGCCGCGCTGACAAGCGCACCTTCGCCGCCGCGCAGCGTACCCTCGCGCAGATTGCCGCCCAGCGCAGCAACAGCATCAGCCTCGGGTGTCGGGTCGGCCAAATTTGCGCGTCCCGGTGTTGGTGTCGGCAGCTCGGCATAGCTTTTCGGTTCCTGTAAGGGCTTCGTCGGCAGAATCGCAAATTCATCCGGGCCACCCTGCGTGGCGCGCAGATTCATCAGCGAGTTGTCACGTTTAGCACACGCGCTCAGCCCCAGAAGAAGCACGCCAAAAGCCAGAAATTTTACAACGGATATACGCATTTCTCGACCATCCCCAAGGTAATCTATGGGTTTATTAGCTCATCTGCAAAGCCGCGTCACGGGGTCTTGTGAGACGAGGTGAAAAGAACCAGCCCAATGGCCCCAGCAAAGACGAAAACATCCGCGACATTAAAGGAAAACGGGTTCTGGATACCGCAGCATGACATGTTCAGGAAATCAACCACCGCGCCATAGATCACTCGGTCCACGACATTACCCAACGCTCCGCCAACCAAAAGCCCGGCCGAAATCTGCCCTAGTCGCCCAACCTGTTCCTTTCGGACCCACCACACCACCCAAACAGCAATAATCACGGCAACGGCGATCAAGATCCAACGGGTCACACTGGGATCCGCACCGCCAAACAAACCGAAATTGATGCCAGTGTTCCAGCCCATCTGATAAACCAGATAAGGCGGCCAGATCTGGAGCACGCCCACGCGATCCAGATCAAGCACGTAAAGCGCGTGATTTTTGGTTAGCTGATCCAGAAGGAATGCCACCAGTGCCGATATGCCAACCACGCGCATCATGGGCTTAGTGCCGGAAATGGCGCATGCCGGTGAAGACCATGGCAAGCCCGGCCTCGTTGGCTGCGTCGATTACTTCTTGGTCACGCATCGAACCGCCCGGCTGAATAACGCAGGTCCCGCCAGCAGCAGCGGCTTCCAGCAAACCATCAGGGAACGGGAAGAATGCGTCCGATGCCACAGCCGACCCTTTGGCAAGGCTTTCATCCAGCCCCAGCTCTGCGGCCATACGCTCGGCTTTGGAGGCGGCGACATTGGCACTGTCCAGACGGCTCATCTGGCCCGCACCCACGCCAACAGTGGCTTGGTCTTTCACATAAACGATGGCGTTCGACTTAACGTGTTTGGCGACTTTCCATGCGAACAGAAGGTCTTTCATCTGTTCGTCAGTCGGGGCTTTCTCGGTGACCACTTTCAGGTCATCCATGCCGACATAGCCCACGTCCTTGTCCTGAACCAGAACGCCGCCGGCCACTTGTTTATAGGCGGTCAGGGCAGCGCGGGTGTCCGGCAGACCGTCAGTCAGCAGCAGACGCAGGTTCTTCTTGGCGGCGAAGATTTCCTTGGCTTCTTCCGACGCACCGGGGGCAATCACGACCTCGGTGAAGATCTCGACGATCTTGGTGGCGGTGTCTGCGTCCAGGGGGTGGTTCAGCGCAACAATTCCACCGAAGGCCGATGTGCGGTCGCAGTCAAATGCCTTCTGATAGGCCTCGACCAGCGTTGCACCTTGGGCCACGCCACACGGGTTCGCGTGTTTGATGATGGCAACGGCGGGGCTGACGGCAGGGTCAAATTCGGCCACCAGTTCGAACGCGGCGTCGGTGTCGTTGATGTTGTTATAGGACAGTTCCTTGCCCTGAAGCTGAGTCGCGGTTGCGACGCCGGGGCGGTTCGACCCGTCAGTATAAAACGCCGCTTTCTGGTGGCTGTTTTCACCATAGCGCAGGGTCTGCTTCAACTCGCCCGCGAAGGCGCGGCGGCGCGGAGCTTCCAATTCAAGCGCGCCTGCAAGCCATGTCGAGACCGCCGCGTCATAGGCCGCAGTTCGGGCATAGGCGGTCTGGGCCAGCTTTTTACGGAATTTCGGGCAGGTCGCGCCATTATGCTGATCCATATCGCCCAGCAGCTTGTCATAGTCCTGCACGTCCACAACCACATTCACGAAAGCATGGTTCTTTGCTGCTGCTCGGATCATCGCCGGGCCACCAATGTCAATATTCTCGATGCAGGTGTCATAGTCGGCACCCTTGGCAACGGTTTCTTCAAACGGATAGAGGTTCACCACCAAAAGGTCGATCGCGCCGATGCCGTGCTCGTCCATTGAAGCGACGTGCGCATCATTGTCACGCAGCGCCAGAAGACCGCCATGCACCATCGGGTGCAGGGTCTTTACACGACCGTCCATCATCTCGGGGAAGCCGGTGACGTCGGCTACGTCTTTCACAGCAACACCCGCGTCGCGCAGCGCCTTGGCGGAACCACCGGTGGACAGGATCTCGACCCCGCGGGCCTCTAGCGCTTGTCCCAGCTCGATCAAGCCAGTCTTATCAGATACGGAAATCAGCGCACGGCGCACGGGATGAAGGTCGGTCATGATATGGGCCCCCCAAGGCCTGAAGTCGGTTAACGCGCAGCGCCCTGACCCATCATCGGGATACAAGGATACGTCAAAGCGCTTTCAGCAGCTCGTGCTGGTCGCCCATCTCAAGGTCACGCAAAACCGTTGGGGTGTCTTGCGCCTTGGCCAGCGTCCAGCGGATGCGTGTCGCATAGTCCATTGCGACGCCAGAGAGAACCACTTGTTTCGTTTTTCGGGGCTTTAAACGCGTCTTTTCCAAGTAAACGCTGCTTTCAAGCGCCAATTCGCCGCGGCCTTCGAAGCGAAAGACCCAGATCTCACCAGATCGCAGCGCCAGCGAGACCGCCGCACCACCCATATCAAGGGTCGCATCGATCTCGGGGTGCAGATGAAAACGCACCGTGAAAGGTACCCCTTGCAATGAGGTCCCGTCCAAAACCTTGTCGAACAGTTTTTGGTCCGCATCTTTGACAGCGGCCAACGTATCTTCGCCCGACAGTTCACGCCCCGATACGCTCAATTCAAGCTTGCGCATGTGGGTCAAGCCATGTGTCGCGACATAGCTATCATGAGCAGCAATAATACCGGTCGTCCCTGTACCTACCACGTGTTGCAAAGGAACATGTTCCGGGGTCTGTGTCAGGAAGGTGCGTTCAATCCCGTCCAGCACCTGCGGTTGGGTCAGGCGTGACGTTGAAACACCAGCAAGCCCCAGAGCCGAATGCGACGGGGTCGCCCGCCCAGCTTTGTGCCATTCCGGTCCAAATTGAATACCGGAACCGCAGTTCACGATCACAGGGCGACGGCCAGAAGTCAGCTCGAACGCCAGTGTCGACGCATGCCCATTCGCGGAAGCATTGCCGACCGGCGGGGCGGCACCATCAAGGATCACGGAGCTCCGCCCCGCCGACAGACGAGCATAGCCCATGGCCAGATCTTCGGCAGAGCCAATGCGCACGCCGGAATTTGCCAGCGCATGGTCCAAACGCCCCTCAAGCCCGCGCCCACCGCCATGAAACCGCGCCAGTGCACCATCCGCATGGCGCAAAGCGCGCAGGGTCGGCGCAATCCGACTGATCGCTTCGATATGCGCAGGTTCAGGATCACGGCCACTTTCACGCAAGGTGAGTGCCGCCCAGTTTAGCAGCGTGAACACCTCCAACAGCTCTTCCGGGTTGCGAGTCGGGATACCGCCCTGATTATCAATCTGGTCCAAGCATTCCTGCGACAGGGCCCGAATTGCCGTATCGACTTGCACCTCGACGCCTGTCAGGCTGAAGCCTGCATAGATCAAGCCAGTTAACGCTTCAAATCGCGGCAGTCCTGGCGTTGCCCCATCCCACCGATGAGCCAGAAATATCGTTTGCTGCCCCAAAGAGCGGAAAAACAGCGTGCTTTGCTCCGAGGACATACCCCGCATAAGAAAAAGCGCGTGGCTTATCCAGCGGATCAGGCGCCGTCCAGTCAGATCCGGCGTCCAGCCCTCTCCGCGCCCCTTTCCATAGGCATCTATCCAGCCGAAAACCCAGTCCTGCGCCCGCTTTCGCGCCTCCAGATCTCCCACACTGGCAAGATCATCCAGCCAAGCAAAGCCTTGTGTTTCTTCTATAAAGGCAGGGCTAGGCGGCGAGATGTCCCACAGCATGTGATCCGGGGCATCTACCAGATGGCCCGCAAACAGGAAGTTACCTGCCAAAAGTTGCTTGCCACGCGCGAAAGATCCAATGGTCCGCGGTTCCGGCTGCGAGAGGAAAGCCGCAGCAGGCCGCGCACGCGCAGCGCGTTTTGCATGCCATCGATTTAATAATCGGGTGCCAAACCCGGAAGAACCGATCTGTGGAGCCACAGTAACGCCTCGTCTCTTTCAATCCTGCCCGTGGTCAGTTCGACCCACCCCTCTTTCGGGGGACTCGACAAAACATATCAAGTCGACCAGCAGCTGTCATGACGAAATCGCGCGAACGCTGTTATTTCCGGCGCAGACAGGTGATAAAGAACCCATCCATCCCGCCCTGATCGGCCATGTAATGCGGGAACAGGCGCAGCCCTTCAGGGCCGATCCAGTCAGCCTCGACGCCCGGCAGGCGCAGCGCATCATGATCAACAGCCAGACCTTCGTGACGCGCCAACGCGTCGCGCACCTGCTCTTCGCCTTCATCGATCAACAGGCTGCATGTGCAATAGACCAGCCGCCCGCCGGGCTTCAAAAGCCCCAGCGCCCGGTCGATCATGTGTTCTTGCAGTTCGAACAGTCCGGGGAACTCGCCCCCATCTTTGGCATAGGGCAAATCCGGGTGACGGCGGATGGTGCCCGTCGCGGTACACGGCGCATCCAGCAAAATTGCATCGAACGGCCCGCCTTCAAACTCTAACGCATCACGTGTGACCAGCTCGGCCGAAAGTTTGGTGCGGGTCAGGTTTTCTTCCACACGCGTCATACGCCCTTCGGACACATCCAACGCCGTGACAGCCGCACCCGCAGCAGCAAGCTGCATCGTCTTTCCACCGGGGGCTGCGCACATATCCAAGATGGTTTCGCCTGCCTGCGCGGCAAGCACTTTTGCTGGCAAGGCAGCAGCGGCATCCTGAACCCACCAGTCGCCCTCGGCATAGCCCGGCAGATTGGTGATCTGCCCTGCATCTGACAAACGGACCGACCCCGTGGGCAACTGCGTACCCTTCACAGCCTTCGCCAAAGCGGCGACATCGCCCTTCGCCGTCAAGTCGACAGGAGCACCCGCAAACTGTGCTTCCTCCATCGCGGCGACGGCCTCTTTCCCATAGTCCGCCAGCAACGGCTTGCGTAGCCATTTGGGCAGGCGCGGAATGGGCAGCGTGTCCCACTTGTCTTTCTCGCGGTCGATCTTGCGCAGAACGGCATTTACCAAGCCCCGCGCATGTTCCGTCTCGGCTTGCGCTTTTGCAATCTCAACACAGGCGTTCACGACGCCATGCGCAGCGCCACCATTGCAAATCTCAGACACACCAAGACGCAAAACATTCAGCACGCGCGGGACAGGACGTTGGCGCAGAAACGGCCCAAGCATCCGATCGCAACGATCCATGTCGCGCAATGTCTGGATTACCAAACGTTGTGCACGGGCGCGATCCTCGGCGGGCAGTTTCGCAAGGCGCTTGGGCAATACTTCCGACAGCAACCGCTTCTCGATGGTCACATCGTCCAGAAGGTCCACCACAACATGCCGTACATCTTTCGGGTTGCTCATCTCACGTCCTTTGCGTTTCGCTGCTTTGCGCCCTATATCATCCCCAACACCGAAACAAGGAGCGCCGCATGTCAGACGATAGCCCTAAGGTCGACCAATCGAAAGATGCCGCACCCCAGCCCCCCAAGCGCGACCTGCCCCCTGCCGCAATCCGTGCGCTTGCAGAAGCCGAAGAACGCCGCAAAAAGGCCCAGGACGAAGCGAAATCGCTACCCACCGAACTCGGCGGTCGCGATGGCCCTGAACCCGTACGCTTTGGGGATTGGGAAAAGAAGGGCATCGCCATCGACTTTTGATCGATGCACACCCGCAGCCCGCTTTTTCTTGTCATAAATATCCTCGCCGAAGGCAAAGATCCGCCGCGCGACAGCGCGGCCACCCCCAAGCCCGTTGACCGTCAGGTCATAATGGCGCGGGAGCACTACTGGTTGAACACGCGGCTCGGATGCAGCTCGCCCGCTCGATACGTGCCGACCGCGACCGCCTTGCCCTCGTAAGATGCCCATGCCTCGTCGCCATATTCCACGTCCGAAGTCAGAACCAAGCCCGGATTGCCATGCTGCAGGCGTGTCGCACCTTCTGCGCTGGCTTTGAGTTCCGGCAAGTCCTGCAAGCCTTCTTCAAGCGGGCGTAAATAGGCGTCCAGCTCTCCGGTCTTGGCCAGCTCTTCGATCAGCTCGATACTCACACCATCTTCTGCGTCAAACGGCCCCGACCAAATCCGGCGCAAATTGCGCACGTGACCATAACAGCCCAGCGCCTCGCCCAAATCACGTGCGATCGAGCGGACGTACCCGCCTTTGCCGCAGGTCATTTCCAGCGTCACGTGATCTGCATCCGGACGGGACACCAATGCCAGCTCTTCGACCCACAAAGGACGGGCGGCAATCTCGATCTCCTCGCCATCGCGGGCCAGCTTATACGCACGTTCGCCACCAATCTTCACGGCGGAAAACTTCGGCGGCACCTGCATGATGTCGCCGGTGAATTGCGCCAGAGCGGCCTGAATATCTTCGTCTGCGGGGCGAGCAGCGCTTTCCAAAACCACCTCACCCTCGGCGTCATCGGTATTGGTCGCTTGCCCCAGACGCACGGTGAACTCGTACGCCTTCAGTGCGTCAGTGATATAGGGAACGGTCTTCGTCGCCTCGCCCAAAGCCACCGCCAATACACCGGTCGCTTCCGGGTCCAACGTGCCCGCATGGCCCGCCTTCTTGGCGTCCATCGCCCAGCGCACCTTGTTCACCACAGCGTTCGAGCTGATACCAGCGGGCTTGTCCACGACCAGCCAGCCGTGAATATCGCGCCCCTTCTTACGGCGTCCCATCAGTCGTCTCCGGCCTCGTCATCCGACTTGCGCAGATCGCGCTGCACGTCTTCCTGTTGCAACAGGCGATGCGTGTGATCCATCTGGTCAAACGTCTCATCCACCAGAAAGCGCAGTTCGGGGGTGTGCTTAATCTTGATCGCGCGGCCGACAATGCGGCGCAGCTCGCCCTTATTGCGCGCCAATGCCTTCACGGCTTCCTCGCCGCCCTTGCCACCCAAAGGCAGCGCATAGACAGTCGCAATCGACAGGTCTGCGGATAGACGCACTTCGCCGATGGTGATGGACATGCGCGACAGGTCTGGGTCGTGCACTTCACCACGCATCAGGGCTTCGGACAGGGTCCGGCGGATCAGTTCTGCCACGCGCAGCTGTCGCTGGTTGGGGCCACGTTGGTCTTCAAAACGGTTCTTTGCCATATCCGCCATGTATTCCTTGATGCGCCCGTACGCAACAGGGCTTTGCCAAGTGAGCATGCGCAGGTTAGACACCCCTAAACAAGATCGGAGACCAGACATGAGCGATTTGCCAGGCATTGTAGTGATGGGCGCATCAGGCCGTATGGGCCAAATGCTGATCAAAGAGGTGCTTGCCAATGACAAAGCACGCCTTGTGGGCGCACTGGAACGCTCGGGCAGTGATTGGGTCGGGCGCGATGTGGGCGAGTGCATGGGGGGTCAGCCCATTGGCATCACGGTGTCCGATGACGCGTTAGAAACCATGGCGAAGGCGCAGGCGGTGATCGACTTCACGGCCCCCGCGGCCACCGTGGATATGGCCGAGATCGCCGCACAGGCCCGCGCTGTGCATGTGATCGGCACCACAGGCCTGACCGACGAAGATCTGGAAAAGATTGCACTGGCCGGTCGCCACGCCACCATCGTGCGCGCCGGCAATATGAGCCTAGGCGTGAACCTTTTGACACAGCTGACCAAAAAAGTTGCCGCTGCGCTGGACGAGGATTTCGACATCGAGATCATCGAAGCCCATCACCACCACAAAGTCGACGCACCGTCAGGCACGGCATTAATGCTGGGCGAAGCCGCTGCTGAAGGGCGTGGTGTGGATCTGGTCGAAGTCTCGGATCGTGGACGCGATGGCATCACCGGTGCGCGCAGACGCGGCGACATTGGCTTTACCGCAGTGCGTGGAGGCGACATCGTGGGCGAGCATGACGTGATGTTTGCCGCCCCCGGCGAGCGTATCGTGCTGCGCCATCTGGCCACAGATCGCGCTATTTTTGCCCGTGGCGCCGTGAAGGCAGCCCTTTGGGGGCAAGACAAAAAACCCGGCGAATACAGCATGTTGGATGTGTTGGGACTGTAATATCGCAGACATGCGCTCCCGCCCAGCGCCAGCCCTGACGGGCTGCGCTGGTTGGGGGTGGCCCGTGCCTGCGGCACGGGCGGTCGCTTAGACCAGAACTTCGGCCACAACTGGGCCGATCTTGGGGGATGCACCGATGCGATAGGCATCCTCGAGCTGCGATTTGGCCGTATCAGCATCTGATGTGTTTGCCGCGTGGATCACTGCTATCGGGTCGCCTTTCTCTAACTTTGCGCCCAATGGGGCAAGCCGGGTCAATCCAACCGCCGGGTCAATTTGGTCTGACGCACGACGGCGTCCGCCACCAAGTTCGACCACCGCCAGACCGACCACGCGGGCGTCAATTGCGCTGACGTATCCAGCGTCATTGGCATGCAGCTCGGTGATCACGGGGGCTTGCGCCAGATAGCGTTCCGGATGTTCAACCACATCGGCAGGACCGCCCAGCGCGGCAACCATCTTGCCGAACACCTCGGCGGCGTGGCCGCTGACCAGCACCTTCGTCACGCGCGATCTTGCCGTCTGCGCATGAGCCTCGATCCCTGACGCGACAAGCATCTGGGCACATAGGGCGATCACGACCTCTTCCAAGCGCGACGTGCGACGCGCTCCAGTCAGGAACTCAATCGCATTCAGGGTCTCGACCGCATTTCCTGCCGCATCAGCAAGCGGTTCATTCATATCCGTCAAAAGCGCGTGACACGGCAGACCTGCCAGCGTCGCGACACGTTGCAGGGATGCTGCCAGTTCGCGCGCATCCTCGAACTTGGACATGAAAGCGCCGCTGCCAAATTTCACATCCATCACCAGCGATCCCAGCCCAGCAGCCAGCTTTTTCGACAGGATCGAGGCTGTGATCAGCGGGATGCTTTCGACCGTCGCGGTCACATCGCGAATCGCATAAAGCCGTTTATCGGCTGGGGCCAGATCCCCTGTTTGGCCGATGATGGCACAACCAACTTCGCGCACGACCTTGTCAAACAGCGCGTTGTCAGGTTGCGAGACATAGCCCGGAATCGCATCCATTTTGTCCAGCGTCCCCCCCGTATGCCCCAAACCACGGCCTGAGATCATCGGCACATACGCACCGCACGCGGCCAGAATGGGGGCAAGCATCAGGCTGACATTGTCGCCGACGCCTCCGGTTGAATGTTTATCCACCACTGGCCCCGGCAAATCCGACCATTGGAACACATCGCCGCTGTCGCGCATTGCCAATGTCAAAGCGGCGGTTTCGTCCGGCGACAGGCCCTTAAGCCACGCCGCCATGGCGAATGCCGCCACTTGTGCATCACTGGCCCCGCCATCAGCAATGCCCGCGACCATCGCCGCGATGTCGTCATGCGTCAGGGTTTGGCCATCTCGTTTTTTGCGGATGACTTCGGAAATCAACATAGTCTGCTCCGTTTTTTCTTCAGTCTCCGACCAATCCCGAAGGAACGCAAGGGGTTGCCAAGGGTCAGGTCACGCCCCAAAAAAGCAACCATGATTACACGCGACTTCCAGAAGGGCGATGCCCAATCCACCGCCGTATATTCGGATTGCGAGAAATACCGCTATACGCTGACACGTGTGTGGGAGCCTGAGGGGCGCAAAGCGCTGTTCATCATGTTGAACCCATCGACGGCCACCGAAGTGCAAAACGACCCGACCGTCGAGCGGTGCGAAAGGCGCGCACGTACGCTTGGTTTTGGCGCGTTTCGAGTGACTAATATCTTCGCGTGGCGCGACACAGACCCGCGCAAAATGCGGGCCGCCAGCGATCCGGTCGGCCCCGCAAATGATGCAGCTATTCTGGATAGTTGCCCATGGGCCGATCAGATTATCTGTGGCTGGGGCACCCATGGCGCACATTTGTCACGTGGTGCTGAGGTCGAGGCACTTCTACGGCAGTCCAACCAACCCACCTTTCACTTGGGCCTGACCAAGGATGGGCATCCGAAACACCCACTCTATATCGCTTACGCACAGCAGCCGGAGCGCTGGTTCTAAGCGTCAGGACTACGCAAAAATATCAGGGCGAACCTCGACATAAACGTCATGTACGGTCGCGTCGGGGGCACCCTTCAGGATTGCAACGACCTGCCCGCCAATCGTAACGATACCATCCTCGCCACTCTCCGAAGGCTCAACGACACAATCGAGATCCTTGTGATTGGCATCCTCGGCTAAAGAGATACGCAGGAAATCCTCGCCGGATTTGAAATCTGTGACCTGAGCCACCTGTTCAGCTTCCGACCCATCGGGGTAAAGCCAGAAGACATCGTTACCCTCGCCGCCTGTCGCAACATCTGAGGCGCCAAAGATCAGCGTATCATCTCCCTTCCCGCCATCCAGGACATCTGAGGCATGGTCATTATGCCAGTCATAGTCGTGGCGTTCCGCGCCACTTGCTTCCATCGCATGGCCGAAATGGTCAATTATGTCATTGCCGTCGCCGCCCAGAAGCCAGTCTTCACCCAACCCGCCTTTCAGGATATCGTCGCCGTCGCCACCATCCAGATAGTCATCATCCGAAGCGTCGTGATCCCCCGGCCTTCCGCCGGGATGCGCATTGTTCGCGCGATCGCCATCCTCATGGCGACCGCCAAACAGCTGATCGTCGCCATCACCGCCGATCAGAACGTCATCCCCGGCGCCACCATCAAGATAGCCGTCGGCACTCTCCGATCCATCCAGCCGATCATCCCCCTGCCCGCCAAACGCGGCCAGCGCGCCATCACCGGCAACTATTGTGTCATCGCCGTCATTGCCAAACAGATACGCAGCCTCATCCCCGGCATGGATCGTATCATCGCCCGCACCGGCGTCATAAACATCGACTGCGCCGTCACCGCTTACCACAGCCGTGCCGTTGACGGTCGAGATCTCGCCCGGATCACCGCTGCCCCCCGATCCTCGGATCACCATTTCATCATCGCCATCAGTCAGAACGTGTTCTTTGGTGACCGGCACAAAATGATCCAAATTCTCGCGCCCGTAATGCGAGTCGGTTTCGCTGCCCAGAAGCTGATCCAGCAATGTTTGACTTTTGTCTGGGCTATCATCATCCCCAGAGCCGTCATTCGGCTTTAGGACTGTGTCAGGATCAGGCGTGGTCGGTGCAGTTCCAGCACCGCCATCCAAATCGCCAGAATTCCCGCCGTTGCCTTGGTTGTCATCCAGCAAATCATTGGTGAAGCTGTCTGCAACGAAAGCCACTGGTATAAGACTTAATAATAGTAACCCAAAAAGCATTCGGTACGCCGCCTGTCTTAGTCTGGTAACACATCATCAGACCTGATTGTGCCCATCACCACTTGCGAATGTATGAAACACCGAGCATTCTTCGCCTGAAATCTGCGAATAAGTTTAATCAAACCAAAAGTTAACAAAGCGTTAACAACCCAACCGCGCCAGACAACTAGAGATCAAGTGATGCCAAATTCTGACATTGAAACGCCTGAGAAAGAGGCGCCTCTGAGCAAAGAACAGCTTTCGACTGAGCTGCGCGCCCTTCGGGCCGAGGTCGCGCGCATGAACAACCACCGCTTTATCCGGCTGCATGACAGCCTGTTCAAGCTGGGCCTGTTTCAATTGTATCGCGGACTGGCATTCGGGTTGGGATCCGTGCTGGGTGCCACCATTTTGGTCTCGTGGGTCATCTATATGCTGGGATCGATCGATTTCATCCCAGTTTTGGGCGACTGGGCCACGCAGATCATTGACGAAATCAAGGTCGCACCACCCGCGCAATGATTTCCTTTGCCTTTAGCGTGGAATCCGACTAGACACCCGCATCCGCTATAAATGGCGGGTATCTCCATGGGCCTTGCTGGACGACATCCCGGCCTGCGCCATCCACTCTAACCTATGAAGGAGACCCCGATGTCGATTACTGCAGAAGAAAAGAACCGCCTGATCAAGGAATTCGGCACCAAAGAAGGCGACACCGGTTCGCCCGAAGTTCAGGTTGCCATCCTGTCGTCGCGCATCGCGACCCTGACCGAGCACTTCAAAACGCACAAGAAAGACAACCACGGTCGCCGTGGTCTTCTGAAGATGGTTGCCCAGCGCCGCAAGCTGCTGGACTATACCCGCGCCAAAGACGAAGCACGCTATCAGGACCTGATCAAGCGTCTGGGTCTGCGTCGCTAAGACCAGAACCACTTGGATAGAAACGCCCGTCTTGCAAAAGGCGGGCGTTTTTTTTCACGGTACCGTCAGTTTACCGCTTTACAGGAGAGTGCCGTGCAAACAGTTGATATCGTGAAATGGGCCGCTACCGTAATCCAGCTGATTGGCTATGGCATGACTGGTCTAAACATGACCCCTTGGAACGTGTATGCCTTTTTCGTAGGCATTTTCCTTTGGTTCGCAGTTGGTGTGATGTGGAAGGACAAGGCAATCATGGTAGTTCATGTGGGTGCCTTTATTTCGCTGTTTGTGGGGTACTTGAACGCTGCATAAGCGCCAAGCCATTACCTTTTGCGATCCAACTTCTTGATCAACAGCGCCACGCGCTTCGCGATCATCGCACTCCCTTTAAAAGACGGATGAATCATATCAATGCCATGATACGACCGATCCCCATGGGGCACCAGATCCTTGTTCGACATGAAGTAGACGCCCTTCATTTGCTGGGCCATATGCTGAAGCCGCGCCTCATAGGCATCACCGTCGTCGCGGCAGTTCTCAATCGGCGATCCCACACCAGGTGATCGCAGATAGCCAATTACAATAACCTTCGCCCCTGTCGCGCGGATCCGATTGATCAGATCCGGCACCGGCCCGTACCGGCCATTGATCGAAATCATCAGGTTAATCTTGCGGTTGCAGCGGTTACAACCACATCCGAACCACAGGTCGTTGCCGCCACCATTCAGGACGACCCAATCCCAATCTCCGTCGCGAAACTGGCGACTGATCTTCATCCCCATACTTCCCGAAATCGGCAGGTTATAGATGATGCGTGCCCCGCCAATCGCGCGGTTCACCACAGGCTCGTGCAAATAGCGGCCTAACATATGCCCGATCGAACGGCCCGTCATCTTATGCCATGCCATCAAACTGTCCCCGATCACCAAGATCCGGGCGTCGCGCTCTCCGGCCATCGCCGCATGAGATCCGGCAAACAAGGTTAGGATGAGGGCTAGTGTTCTAATCATTTGCACACCTTTGGAGTGGCCCACCACACATGAGCGAAGAAGTTATCTAAAATGTGAGACAGCAGTCGCCGCCGAGTCAACCAAGGATTGATTCAAATTCAGTACATCCCGGGGGCGCTGAAGCTTGACGTTTGGTTTTGCTTGAAATGACCGGCGGTCATTGTGCAGCCTATGGAAAGCTGAGGAGACTACGATGATACAAGCAATCCGTGTTTTGATGAATATGGGCAGCCTGCACCGGCTGTTTCCATTCTGGCTGTTTGGGCTGTTTGCCTTGGTGTATTGGTTCACGCCATGGCTGATATTGGCCATCGCTTATGGCATGGTCGCGCAATTCTTCGTCGAATACGTCATGCACCGTTTCCTTCTGCATCGCGAACCACCCACGGACCAAGGCGTGTTCAACGACCTGTACCGAAGCCATATTGGCCATCATGAATTCCCCAATGACCCCGAGTTCTTCACAGGCGGCGATCACTGGTATGCTCTTAAATTCGGAACAATCTCGTTCGTGGTTCATACGCTGATCCTGTGGCCATTCCTTGGCTTGGGGCCTGCGGCGTTGTTTGCCTATGTCGCGCTGTATGTGGGATCAGTCAGCGCCTTCACCTTCTATGAATATTGCCACACTCTGGCCCATGTAAGCGTGCCGAAAGGCTGGTTCGGACAGCGCGTCACGCGCACCCACTTGGCTCACCATTTTCAGGATCACGAAGCGACCTTCCATGTCAGCTTCGGCATGAACTGGATCGACCGTCTGTTCGGCACCAAGCACGACCCTGAACTGGCGCGCGAGCGGTTTGACCGCGACACCATCCTGTCCATGGGCATGGATCCCGAGGATCTGCGTCTGGTCACCGCCCGCAAGGCCTTTGGCATCAAGAAAGTGCCGCGCGGCAAGCTGACCCGCAAGCAGGCACCGCAGACGCAATAAGCTCTACAGCAGTGACATCAGGCGAATCATCAGCTGGTATGGCAGGCTGCGCTTTGCCAGCTCGTTGGTGGTTCCGCTGATATACAGCCCCGTCGAAGGCGCATGATAGGCAAACGCCCCGCTGATCCCCGAATGCCCCAGCAGATCCGGCTGGCGTTTGAAGGGCGAGAAATACCAAGGCGTGTGAAACATCATCATCCCCGTCCCATTGCGCAGCGGGAAGAAGATGCGCCGATACTCTTGCACCTGCATGACCCGGGCGATGTCAAACAAAGCACCTTCATAAAAGGCTTTCAGAAAGCGCAGCATCTCGGCGCTGGTGGAATATCCGCCACCATCCAAGCGCGTGCTTTCCAGCGCGGCGGGGATCGACAGCGGGGCCTTGTTCATTCGCAGCGGCAGCGCAGGCACGGTGGACCCGTCGCGCCGAAACAGCCCGGTTGATGTCAGGCCAAGCGGACCCGCGATACGGGTTTGAACGACGGTGGCCTCGTCCTGTCCAGTCACCGCTTTGATGATGCCGCCCAGCAATTGAAACCCGGTATCCGTATAAGATGCCTTACCCGCCGCGCCGGGCGGAAACAGTGGCGTCAGGCTTGTTTTATTCGCGTCAATCACGTCCTCAAGGCTCCACGCCTTGTCTTGACCCTGCAACATGCCTTCCGCAAAGACGCTGCCATCCACACGTTTCTGTTCGAAATAATCCGCCAACCCCGCGCGATGTGACAGAAGCTGGCGCACTGTGATCTGCGCCGTGTAATCCTGCCCCTTATAGAAATGCAGGCCGTCCAACGCGCCCTCGGGGAAGAACGCGGTGATAGGATCGTCCAGCGACAAATGCCCCTCGTCCCGCAACTGAAAGATCATCGCAGATGCGAAAAGCTTGGTGGCGCTGGCCAGAAAATAACCTGCGTCGGGATCGCCCGACGTCGCGCCCGCACATCCTGCAAAGCTATGGATGTCATCCTGTCCGGAAAAGCCCAGACTGACCTGCAGATCGGGCAGGCCCTGCGCCTTTTGGAAGCGGTCAATGCAGGTCTGAATGCGGACAGTATCAAGGGTCATATCAGCGTCGTCCTTCAAAACACGCGCCATAGTTGCTGAACGCGCCCGCAGACACAACAGGCCAGATCATCGCGGCTTTCGCTCATTTTAGTGCCATTTCTTTGTGACAACTTCCCAATGCTCTTTTTTTCCTATACAGAGCGCCCATCTGAGACGTGACGCTTCGGTCCCGGCGCATGAAAAGATAGAGGGATCGGCGGCAATGGGGCCGCCATGATAACGGGAGACCCGGAGGGCCGGGAGTGCTCCCAATTAGGAAAACATGATGTTTGACGTAACCAAAAAATCGATGGAGTGGGGCGAAGAAACCCTCACTCTGGAAACGGGCAAGGTTGCCCGTCAGGCCGACGGTTCGGTCATCGCCACTCTGGGCGAGACCTCTGTCATGGCCAACGTGACCTTCGCGCGCCAGCAGAAGCCCGGTCAGGACTTCTTCCCGCTGACAGTTCACTATAACGAAAAATATTATGCCGCTGGTAAAATCCCCGGTGGCTTCTTCAAACGCGAAGCCCGTCCGACCGAAAAAGAGACGCTGACCTCGCGCTTGATCGACCGCCCGATCCGCCCGCTGTTCGTTCCCGGCTTCAAAAACGAAGTTCTGGTGATCTGTACCGTGCTGTCGCATGATCTGGTCAACGACCCCGACATGGTTGCTATGATCGCGGCATCGGCGGCTTTGACCATTTCGGGCGCGCCCTTCATGGGTCCGATCGGCGCCTGCCGCGTTGGTTTCGAGGATGGCGAATACATCCTGAACCCGACCTGCGACGACATGCACGATCTGCGCAACAACCCGGACCAGCGTCTGGACCTTGTTGTCGCCGGCACCAAAGACGCCGTGATGATGGTGGAATCGGAAGCCTACGAACTGTCCGAAGCTGAAATGCTGGGCGCGGTGAAGTTCGCGCACGAGCAGATCCAGCCGGTCATCGACCTGATCATTGATCTGGCCGAAGACGCCGCGAAAGAGCCGTTCGACTTCCAGCCTGCCGATTACTCGGAGCTGTACGAAGCTGTAAAAGCCGCTGGTGAAGACAAAATTCGCGCGGCTTACGGCAACACCGACAAGCAGGAACGCGTTGCTGCTGTTTCGGCTGCCAAAGCTGACATTATCGACGCCCTGACCGAAGAGCAGCAAGAGGACGCAAACCTCGGCACTGCTCTGAAGAAGCTGGAATCGGCTGTTGTACGTGGCGACGTTGTGAAAACCGGCAAGCGTATCGACGGTCGCGCACTAGACACTGTCCGCGCCATCGACAGCACGGTTGGCATCCTGCCGCGTACACACGGTTCGGCCCTGTTCACACGTGGTGAAACCCAAGGTCTGGTTGTGACCACTCTGGGCACCGGCGACGACGAGCAGATGATCGACGCGCTGACCGGCACCTACAAGTCGAACTTCCTGCTGCACTATAACTTCCCTCCGTATTCGGTTGGCGAAGTTGGCCGCTTTGGCCCTCCGGGCCGTCGTGAAATCGGTCACGGCAAGCTGGCATGGCGTGCGCTGCAGGCGGTTCTGCCGTCGGCAACTGACTTCCCCTACACCATCCGTCTGGTATCCGAGATCACTGAATCGAACGGTTCCAGCTCGATGGCGTCGGTCTGTGGTGGCTCGCTGTCCATGATGGACGCGGCTGTTCCGCTGAAAGCGCCTGTTGCTGGTGTGGCCATGGGTCTGATCCTGGAAGATGACGGCTCGTACGCTGTTCTGACCGACATCCTGGGTGACGAAGATCACTTGGGCGACATGGACTTCAAAGTGGCTGGTACCGAAAACGGCATCACCTCGCTGCAGATGGACATCAAGGTCGCAGGCATCACGCCCGAGATCATGGAGAAAGCTCTGGAGCAGGCCAAAGGTGGCCGTCTGCACATCCTCGAAGAGATGGGCAAGGCGCTGACCGAAGGTCGTCAGGAATTCTCGGCGCACGCACCGCGCATCGAGACCATGAACATTCCGACCGACAAGATCCGTGAAGTGATCGGCTCGGGCGGTAAGGTCATCCGCGAGATCGTGGAAGTGTCGGGCGCCAAGGTCGACATCAACGACGACGGCGTGATCAAGATCGCTTCACCCAACGGCGACGCCATCAACAAGGCTTACGAGATGATCCACGCGATCGTCGCCGAGCCGGAAGAAGGCGCAGTTTACACCGGTAAAGTTGTGAAGATCGTCGACTTCGGCGCCTTCGTGAACTTCTTCGGCAAGCGCGACGGTCTGGTGCACGTATCCCAGATCGAAAACCGCCGCCTGAACCATCCTTCGGACGTTCTGAAGGAAGGCCAGGAAGTCAAAGTCAAACTGCTTGGCTTTGATGACCGCGGCAAAGTTCGCCTGTCGATGAAAGTTGTCGATCAGGAAACCGGCGAAGAGGTTGCCCCTGAGCCGAAGAAAAAGAAAGAAGACGCTGACGAGTAATTCGAACGGTTCGGGGTAACCCGAACCGGCACCCGGTCTCGGCTGAGTGCGTGTTTTCAACCAAACGAAAGCCCCGGTGGAAACGCCGGGGCTTTTTCTTGACGTAAAGCGTTAACCCCACATCCATCCCGCGCAGCTATAGGTCATAAAATCGGCAGAAATCCCCGTTACGAAGCTTCAGAACGCCGATAAACAACCTATTGAGCACATAAGTAACCTTAACGCAGGCCAACTCATGACGGTAACTGGCACCCCGACGGATGGGGACGACATTCTGGACGGAGACAACGCCAACGACACCATCGCTGGCGAACAGGGGAATGATACCATCTCGGGCGGGGGTGGGGCCGACATTATCTATGGCGATGTGCAATATTTGGACAATGGCAGCCTGCAATCCAACCAGGGCGACAACGGCTGGAGCGCAGGAAGCATTGATGGCTGGTACAATACTGGATCGGGCGGCACGATCGAGCGTTGGGGGTTTGGCTTCGGTGGGTTAAACCCGGCCGACGGCGGCACCTTTATCGAGCTTGACGGTAACACCAGCGGCATTGACCATGTCCAGACAGATACCGACCTGCAAGATGGGGTCACCTATCAACTGACGTTTGATCACGCGGCGCGGCCCGGAAGCAGCGCAGGCGATGATTTCGAAGTTACTGTAAATGGCATTGTGGTCGCCACGATATCTCCGTCATCCATCGGCAGCTTCACGACGACCACAATCACCATCACAGGCGCCCCCGGAACCGATACGATTGGGTTCCGCGAAATTGCCAGCCAAGACAACAGCCTTGGCGTATTGCTGGACAATGTCAGCATCTCGCTGACGCCCGCGAGCGCAGCGGCCAGTGGATATTCATTCAATGACATCATCGATGGCGGCGCGGGTAATGATCTGATCTATGGCCAAGAGGGTGACGACCAGATCACTGGCGGCACCGGTGATGACTATATGGAAGGCGGCATTGGAAATGACGTCTTCGTGCTGGCCGACGGCAGCGGCGACGACACGGTCGGCGACTTCAACATCGGCGAGGACCTGCTGGACGTCACCGCGCTGAATGACGACACGGGAAATCCGGTCGATGTGAACGATGTCACTGTCACATCGGATGGCGAAGGCGGATCAATCCTGACCTTCCCGAATGGCGAAACCGTACGGCTTGTGGGCGTGCCGCCATCAGATTTGGATACTGATGCCAAGCTGATGGATGTGGGTATTCCCTGTTTCACCGCCGGAACGCTGGTCGAAACGCCAAGCGGCCCCGCACGTATCGAGGATCTGGCCGACGGCGCTTTGGTCCTGACCCTAGATGCCAACAGCGGAAGGCCCATAGCCAAACCGCTTCTTCGCAGCTATCACCGTCGGATCGACACAGATGCACTGGCCGCAAACCCCAAGCTTCACCCCGTTCGCATAACCGCAGGGGCCTTGGGCGATGGTATGCCCAAGCGGGACCTGCATGTGTCGCGCCAACACCGGATGCTTGTATCCTCGAAAATCACCTGCCGGATGTTTGGCGCACGCGACGTGCTGATCCCAGCCATTAAGCTGACTGTGCTGCCGGGGATTTATGTTGATGATCAGGTGGATGCGGTGACCTATGTCCACCTGCTGTTTGACACACATGAAGTTCTGATCGCCGAAGGCGCACCCAGCGAAAGCCTGTACACAGGCCCCGAAGCTCTGAACGCAATTGCGCCCGAAGCCCGCGACGAGATCCTGACCATCTTCCCCGAGCTTCTGGATGCGCAACATCTTCCCGATCCTGCACGCCTGATCCCTGACATGATGCTGCAAAAGCAATTGGTTGCGCGGCATGCAAAGAACATGAAGCCGTTGTTAGAGCTGTATCGAGCTCCGCTGTAGTAGCTATCCCCGGAAACGGCGCGTTAAAAATTGAAGATCGGTTTCTCGTGCTTCACGTCCCGCCGTCCGTCCGGCCCAAGCTGCCACACGTCCCGCCCTTCGATAACGACGGCAGCCATGTCTTTCCCATGCCCTGCGCCCGTGTCGATATTCAGGCGATTGCCGTAATGCGTCACTTCGTCGACCGGCGTATGCCCATGCACGATCAGTGGGCCGTGATTGGTGTCGGACTGATGGAACTCTTTACGGATCCAGCACAGGTCATCCTCGGTCTGGTCTTCAAGTGCGACTCCCGGGCGGATGCCTGCATGGGCGAAGTATAGGTCATCTAGACGGTAGAATGACGGCAGGCCCGCCAAGTATGCGCGATGGCTTTCTGGCACAGCGGCACGCGCGGACGGATGGAACTGGAAGGTGCGCAGCCCCTCGCGCACCTCAACACCATAGCTCGCCAGCGTTTCGATCCCGCCTATCCGCGCATGCAGCCAGTTATAGTCATACAGAAGCTGAGTGTCGACCATGGGATGTTCACGCAGGAACATCTCCATCATGCGGTCATGATTGCCTTTCAGCACCACCCAATTTTCGCCGCGCGCTTGGCCATCGATCACATATTGGATCACGCCTTTGCTGTTTGGGCCACGGTCCACAAGGTCTCCGATATGAACAACCGGAGCAGCGTCGTCACCACACCGTGCGCGGTCTTCCGCAATCAACGCATGTGCCGCTTCCAGCTTATCCAGATGGCCGTGAATATCTCCGATCGCGTAAGCGCGCGTCATGTCGGTATGTCCTTGTGGGTTTCGATGATGCCAAATTCCCCGCGACCCGCGTCTTTGTCCAGCCCAGAATGGAGGGCAATACAAATTATGGAAGAGGGACTTCCCCCTATGAAACACGCAGTAGCAGAGTTTATCGGCACCATGACCTTGGTGCTGTTCGGATGTGGCGCCGCCGTCATCGCCGGGGCCGATATTGGCCTGACCGGTATCAGCTTCGCCTTTGGCCTTGCCTTGATCGGTATGGCCTATGGGATCGGCAGCGTGTCGGGCTGTCACATCAACCCAGCCGTGACCATCGGCGCCGTGATTGCAGGTCGCCTGCCCAGCTCCAAAGCCGTGACCTATATCCTTGCACAAATGGCCGGTGCCGTGGTTGGCGCCGCGATCCTTTACGTCATCGCGACCGGAAAAGGTGGCGGATATGACGTCGCCGTATCTGGTCTGGGGCAGAACGGCTGGGGTGCAGGATATCTTGGTGAATACACCATGACCGCCGCCTTCGTATTCGAACTGGTCGCGACCTTCTTGTTTGTCGTGGTGATCCTTGGATCCACCGGGGCAGGAGCACCCGCTGCTGTGGCCGGCATGGCCATCGGTCTGACCCTGGTTGTGATCCACCTTGTCGGCATCAACGTGACCGGCGTGTCGGTAAACCCCGCCCGGTCTTTTGGGCCTGCCTTATTTGCCGGCGGCCACGCCATCAGCCAGCTTTGGCTGTTCTTTGCGGCCCCCATTCTGGGCGCTGTCGCAGCAGGCGTTCTGTTCAGATCAGGCCTGCTTGACGCTGACTGATCCGCAAACAGAAAAGCCCCGGAAATCCGGGGCTTTTCTTTGACTTCAGCGTCTTAGACGTCGAATTCCAGCGGGCTGACCGAATTGAACAGGCCCGTATCGCAGAGCTTCTTCAAGATCGGCTCTGGAATCGAATTGTCCACATAAAGCAGCGCAATTGCGTCACCGCCGGTCTCTTTCCGGCCAAGCGTAAAGTTGGCGATGTTCACGCCGTTTTCGCCCATGGTTTTCCCCAGCGTGCCGATAATGCCCGGCACGTCGTTGTTGGTCGTGTAAAGCATGTGTTGACCAATCTCGGCGTCGATATTGATGCCTTTGATCTGGATAAAACGCGGCTTGCCGTCCGAGAAGACTGTGCCCGCGATCGAGCGCTCGCGGTTTTCCGTCACCACGGTCACCTTGATGTACCCGTCAAATGTGCCGCCCTTGGCTTGTGTCGTTGTCGAGGTTTTGATCCCACGATCCGCAGCAATAACCGGCGCCGACACCATGTTCACATCCGGGGTTTGCGGCTTGATCAGACCCGCGATCACGGCGCAGTCCAGCGCCTTCAGGTTCATCTCGGACGCAACACCGTCATAAAGGATGTTCACAGCCTTCACCGGCTCGTCCGTCATCTGACCTACGAAAGCACCCAGATGCTCGGCCAGTTTGATCCACGGGCCCATGACCTTGGCTTCCTCGGCAGTCACAGACGGCATGTTCAGCGCGTTCTGAACGGCACCGGTCAACAGATAATCCGACATCTGTTCCGCCACCTGCAGCGCCACGTTTTCCTGCGCTTCGGTCGTTGCCGCACCAAGGTGCGGGGTGCAGACCACGTTGGGCAGGTTGAAAAGCGGGTTTTCGGTCGCAGGTTCTTCGGCGAAGACGTCAAATGCAGCGCCGGCAACGTGACCCGATTTCAGCAAATCTGCCAAGGCTTCTTCGTCGACAAGACCACCGCGGGCACAGTTGATGATGCGCACACCGGCTTTGGTTTTCAACAGGTTCTCGCGGCTTAGGATGTTGCGGGTCGCGTCGATCAGCGGCACGTGCAGAGTGATGAAATCGGCGCGGGCCAGCAGCTCGTCCAGCTCGACCTTTTCGACGCCCATTGCGTCGGCTTTCTCTTCCGACAGGAAGGGATCGTAAGCGACCACTTTCATCTTCAGACCCAGCGCACGGTCGCAGACAATGCCACCGATGTTGCCTGCACCAATGACGCCAAGCGTCTTGTTGGTCAGCTCGACACCCATGAACTTCGACTTCTCCCACTTCCCTGCATGGGTCGAGGCCGAAGCTTCCGGGATCTGACGGGCAACAGCGAACATCATCGCAATGGCGTGCTCGGCGGTGGTGATCATGTTGCCGAACGGCGTGTTCATAACGATCACACCGGCTTTCGACGCGGCTACTTTGTCCACATTGTCGGTACCGATCCCAGCGCGCGCAACAACCTTCAGGTTTGTCGCGGCTTCAAGGATCTTGTCGGTCACTTTGGTGGCCGAGCGGATCGCCAGACCGTCATATTCGCCGATCTTGGCAGCCAGAGCGTCCTTGTCTTTACCCAGCGTGGGTTCGAAGTCTACTTCGATGCCGCGGTCGCGGAAAATCTGAACGGCGGTTTCCGAAAGCTTGTCGGATACGAGAACTTTGGGGGCCATGGTGTTGGTCCTTCTTCAAAGATGATGGGGAAGGCTCTGCGCGTCGTTGCGCAGAGCAAATTCTTTATTGTTCTGCGATCTCGGCATTGAACGCCCAATCCAGCCACGGCATCAGGGCCTCGACGTCCGACGTCTCGACCGTGCCGCCGCACCAGATGCGCAGACCGGCAGGGGCGTCACGATATGCGCCAACGTCCAGCGCCACACCTTCTGCTTCCAGACGTTTGGCAACGGCCTTGGCAAAGGTTGCACCATCTTTGATGCGATCGTCGGTGAACTTCAGGCAGACCGAAGTGTTCGACAGCGTCGCCGCGTCTTCGGCAAGGAAGTCGACCCAATCGCGCATCTCGACGAAATCCGCGACGGCTTTGGTGTTGGCGTCCGCGCGGTGGATCAGGCCTTGCAGCCCGCCAACCGAACGCGCCCAATCAAGTGCGAACAGATAGTCCTCGACCGCAAGCATCGACGGCGTGTTGATCGTGGCTCCGGTAAAGATACCTTCGATCAGCTTGCCGCCTTTGGTCAGGCGGAAGATTTTCGGCAGCGGCCATGCGGGGGTATAGCTCTCCAGACGCTCAACTGCGCGGGGGCTCAGGATCAGGATGCCGTGTGCAGCCTCGCCACCCAGCACTTTCTGCCAAGAGAACGTGGTCACATCCAGCTTGTCCCACGGCAGGTCCATCGCGAACGCGGCCGAGGTCGCGTCACAGATGGTCAGACCTTCGCGGTCATCGGCAATCCAGTCGCCATTCGGAACACGTACGCCCGAGGTGGTGCCGTTCCAGGTGAAGACAACGTCATTTGCAAAATCTACGGATGCCAGATCAGGCAGTTGGCCGTAATCGGCGGTTTTGGCGACGGCGTCCAACTTCAGCTGTTTATTCACATCCGTGATCCAGCCCGAACCAAAGCTTTCCCATGCCAGCATCTCGACCCCGCGGGCACCCAGAAGCGACCACAGCGCCATTTCAACCGCGCCAGTGTCCGACGCAGGAACAATGCCGATCTTATAGTCAGCGGGGATGCCCAGCACGTCGCGCGTGCCTTCGATAGCCGCTTTCAGCTTGTCCTTGCCGATGGCGGCACGGTGCGAGCGGCCCAAGGCGGCGTCGGCCAAGGCATCAAGATTCCATGTGGGGGGTTTGGCACAGGGGCCAGACGAAAAACGCGGATTTGCCGGCCGC
Source organism: Aliiroseovarius halocynthiae (assembly GCF_007004645.1). GTDB lineage: Bacteria > Pseudomonadota > Alphaproteobacteria > Rhodobacterales > Rhodobacteraceae > Aliiroseovarius > Aliiroseovarius halocynthiae. Next base: position 69,173 of record NZ_ML660022.1, read on the forward strand.
GTAGCCGGTTTCGAAATATCAGTCATGATACCCTCGCAGATATGTGCCCTTCGTTGGGGAAGGGTGTCCCACTGACCGAAGTAAGGCGCGTTCGGATGCTGCACAAGCAAAAAAGCGTCGGATTTGACGTCTGACATGTCGAAAACGGGCACGAAATGACCACTATCGGAAACTCGCGTCACAGCTGGAAACCCGGCTTTCAAGCTGCGCAGGCCGATTAATGCTTGTGAACCTTGCCTGATCTGCCGCATGAAACAGGCAACCAAAAGACCAGATGAAAGCCCACGCATGTATATCGCCACGCTGATCGCCTCGCCCTCTGTCCGCAACCTCGAGCCCGCACTGGTCGAAAACCTGCGCAACGCGTGGGGCGGAGGTGACGCCGCATGGCTGGCGCCGGACGAGGCGGCCGAGTTTTCGCTGGACGCGCTGCCTGACAATCAATGGGACGTGTGGGAAGATCTGCAAAATATGGGCATCGACCTGATCGTTCTGCCCGCTGTAGGGCGCAAGAAGAAGATGCTGCTGGCAGATATGGACTCGACCATGATCCAGCAGGAATGCATCGACGAACTGGCGGACGAGGCGGGCGTCGGTGAGCGCGTCAGAGACATCACCGCGCGTGCGATGGACGGCGAGCTGGACTTTGAAGGCGCCCTGACCGAACGTGTCGGGCTTCTGAAAGGTCTGCCCGAAAGCGTTATTGGCGACGTTCTGGCCAATCGCATTACCTTGATGCCGGGGGGCAAGGCACTGTTGGCGACGATGAAAGCAAACGGCGCTTACGCGGCGCTGGTGTCCGGGGGGTTCACGGCGTTCACCGCCCATGTCGCAGCCACGTTGGGCTTTGACGAAAACCGCGCCAATACGTTGAACGCCAACGGCGGCGCGCTGACCGGCACGGTGGGCATGCCCATCTTAGGGCGCGAGGCAAAGGTGCAGGCGCTGAAAGAGATCACCGCCCGCCTTGGCCTGTCTCATGATGAGGTAATGGCCGTGGGCGATGGTGCCAATGATCTGGGCATGCTTGGACTGGCTGGCGCGGGGGTTGCCCTTCACGCTAAGCCATCTGTTGCCGCCGAATGTGATATCCGCATTAACCACGGCGACCTGACCGCACTGCTCTACATCCAAGGCTATGCCCAGTCAGACTTCGTAAATGGCTGAGTTTTCAACGGAAATCTTGCTGTTCCTGCTGGTGGCAGGTTTTGTTGCGGGCTTTATCGACAGCATCGCGGGCGGAGGCGGTTTGATCACTGTCCCGGCCCTTCTTCTGGCGGGCGTCCCCCCCGTGACTGCGCTGGCAACGAACAAAGTGCAGGGCTTGTTTGGCGCAGGTATGGCTGCGGTGACTTATGCGCGCAAAGGGCATGTCAATCTGCGCAGGCAGATAAAACCAGCCGTCATATCCTTTGTGGCCTCTTTGGTTGGCGCGTTGTCAGTCAACGCCCTTCCGACCGAATTGATCCGCTGGATCCTACCCATCCTGATGGTCGCCATCGCGCTGTTCTTCGCCCTGAAACCGGGACTGGATGACACGGACCGACACCAGCGCCTGACGCCAGCGCTGTTTACCCTCACGTTTGTCCCTCTGATCGGCTTCTACGATGGCCTTCTTGGCCCTGGAACCGGGGCGTTCTTCATGCTGGCATTTGTCGCCATGGCAGGTCACGGCATCTTGAAAGCCACAGCCCATACCAAACTTCTGAACTTCGCCTCGAATGTGGGCGGGCTGGCTGGGTTCCTGCTGGTCCTCTCACCGCTTTGGGTAATCGGCCTTGCCATGGGTGCCGCCCAAATGGCGGGCGCCTATGTCGGATCCTCGCTTGCCTCGCGCATCGGAGCCAAACTTATCAAACCCCTGCTGGTCATCGCGTCTTCCGCCATGGCGCTTAAACTGATCACCGATCTACTATAGCTTTTCTCGTCCGAAATATCCTGGGGTAGTCTGACGTTCCGCAGGAATGTCAGACAAGGGGCAACGCCCCTCAGGCTCACGAAGTGAGCCACCGACAGCGCGGTTTCCGTCAGGAAGCCGCTCCCGCCCCTTACGCGACCTGACGGTCGGTTCGGGTTGGGTGTAGCCCCGAGCTGGCGCTCGGGGCATGGCGGCTTACAGCGTCAACAGCGCTTCAGACGGCCGGATGCTGCCAGTATTCAGCCCCGCGAAGTTCAACACATCCGGGTTCAGACGTTTCTTCACATCCGGATGCGCCGGATCCAGAACGCCCAGCTTCACCAAAATCGCCGCGACAGCGCATTCGGACGCGCGAGTCGAGCCGTCCTCGATCTTCAGCGCCACGCCCACCTCCAGCTCGGGGATGATCGCGACAAAGAACGCCTCGGCTCCGGTCTTCAAAGCAACTTTTCCTGGGGCCGAGCGCATCAGCTCGGTACAGGCGCGGGTTTCACCGGCCACCAGATCGGGGTGCAGCATCATCGCTTCGCGCAGTCGAACGGATGCCCGCGCGCGCGCGTCGCCATCCTCTTTCGCGGCGGCGAACCCTGCCATGGCCCGGCCCATGCCCAAAAGCGAACTGGCGTGATTGGGTGCAGAGCAGCCGTCGATCCCATATCCGGGGCTAACCTCGTCCGTGACTTCTTCAAATGCTTGCTTGATGGCCACCTGAATTGGGTGATCCACGTCGACATATTCCGGGTCCGTCGCCCCCATATGGCGGCTTAGCGTCAGGAACCCCGCATGTTTGCCCGAGCAATTGTTGTGGATGCGGCAGGGGCTGTCATCTGTCTTGATCAGCCCAACCTTGGCGGGCTTGTCGGCGGGCCATTGCGGACCGCAGCGCAAATCATCAGCACCCAGCCCCATATCCGCCAACCAATGCGTCACACGGTCGGTGTGAATGGCCGCACCCTGATGGCTGGCGCAGGACAAAGCCAGCTGCTCGGTCGTCAATCCGGCCGCATCTGCGGCACCACTTTCCACAAGCGGTAAGGCTTGCAACATCTTGGCGGATGAACGCGGCAAAATCACCTGATCGGGATCCCCCCAAGCATGCACAATCGCGCCCGTTTTATCGACAACAACGGCGTGTCCCCGGTGCTGACTTTCCAGAATGCCACCACGCCAGACCTCGACCAAACGTTCTGCGTTGCTCATCTTGTTCTCCCACTTCCCAGAAACACGCGGAATTCCGCCGCTGGGGCTTTCATTACCCTGTCTTTTCACGCTAAACTGCGCGTGCAGACATGGAAACGACCTGAGCGGTTTGGTCAAGGGCCACTTAAGATGGCCATGACAGCGCGACGGTCCGAGGCAGAGGCAGCGGAGGCTGTATTAGACATGAATCGTTTGATTTTGGGTGCAATAGGTGCCTTTGGACTGTCAGTGGCAGCGACAGGTGTCATGGCACAAGAAAGCTCGAACCGGGTGGCCGCGAACACCGATTGGAGCGTTTTCGTCGAGAAAAACCCGACCGAGTGCTGGAGCGTCTCTAGCCCTAAGGAAACGGTGAACACCCGCAACGGCCGCGCCGTTGCTGTGAAGCGCAGTGATATCCTGCTGTTCGTCAGCTATCGCCCCGGCAACAAAGTGAAAGGCGAAGTGTCCTTCACGGGCGGCTATCCCTTCGCGCCGGGTTCGACCGTGGATATGACGATTGGCAGCAACAGCTTCCAGCTGTTCACTGACGGCGAATGGGCTTGGGCAGCAAGCCCGGCAGATGACACGAAAATCATCAAGGCGATGAAGGGCGGCGCCAAGGCGGTACTGTCGGCACAATCGGCACGTGGCACGAAGACACAGGACTCGTTCAGCCTGCTGGGCTTCACAGCCGCCGTGGACGAAGCCAGTAAGCGCTGCACCAATTAAAGCGCTTCGGTTTTCCCGACCGACTAAGGTTATCTGCCACGCGGGGGTGAAAACCTTCGCGTGACAAGCTATGTATGTTGCCCTATAGACTGCCGCCCTGCACGGTAAGGAACGCGACATGGACCCCAAGGCCCCAATCACTCAGGATGTAATGACCATCCCCCGCAAGACCATTGAGGCTGGCAAGCGCAACCTCGTGGGGATGACGCGCGACCAGATGCGGGATGCGCTGATCGAAATGGGCACGCCTGAAAAGCAGGCCAAGATGCGCACAGGTCAGATCTGGCAGTGGATCTATCAGTGGGGCAAACGCGACTTTGCCGACATGACCAATCTGGGCAAAGCCTATCGCGCTCAACTTGCCGAGCATTTCGTGATCGAGATCCCCGAAGTCGTGACCCGTCAGGTATCCGAGGACGGCACGCGCAAATACCTGTGCCGCATCGCGGGCGGGCACGAGGTCGAGGTCGTGTATATCCCTGAAGAAGGGCGTGGCACGCTGTGTATCTCGTCTCAGGTTGGCTGCACGCTGACCTGTTCTTTCTGTCACACCGGCACGCAGAAACTGGTGCGCAATCTGACCGCTGGTGAAATCATCGGTCAGGTGATGATGGCACGCGACGATCTTGACGAATGGCCTGTCCCCGGTGCGCCCAAGGATGAAACCCGCCTGCTGTCCAACATCGTGCTGATGGGCATGGGCGAACCGCTGTATAATTTCGACAACGTACGCGACGCGATGAAGATTGCGATGGACGCCGAGGGCATCCAGCTATCGCGTCGCCGCATCACTCTGTCTACATCGGGCGTTGTCCCTGAAATCGCCCGCACTGCCGAGGAAATCGGCTGCTTGCTGGCGATCAGCTTTCACGCCACCACGGATGATGTGCGTGATGTGCTGGTCCCGATCAACAAACGTTGGAACATCGAAGAGCTGTTGGGCGCGTTGGCGGATTATCCTAAGGCGTCGAACAGCGAACGGATCACGTTTGAATACGTGATGCTGGATGGCGTGAATGACTCAGACGAAGACGCGCATCGCCTGATAGACCACATCAAGCGCCACAACATCCCGGCCAAGATCAACCTGATCCCGTTCAACGAATGGCCCGGCGCGCCTTACAAGCGGTCTTCGAACAACCGCATCCGCGCCTTTGCGAACATCATCTATCAGGCTGGCTATGCCAGCCCGATCCGCAAAACACGCGGCGAGGATATCATGGCGGCTTGTGGCCAGCTGAAATCTGCGACCGAACGTGCCCGCAAGTCGCGAAAGCAGATCGAAGCAGAAGCGGGTCTGAACACCTAGATGCCCCTTTGAGTGGTATAGAGAGATATTTATTCTTTCTTAAGTTGACGACCTGCATCCAAGATCTTTAACACTGAAAACAGTTGGGCACATCCGTGTCCAGCTGCTTCACAACCTGAACCTTAAGACACCCTGCCTTAGATATCGAGACGCCCCCGCGTCCGAACCAATTGGCTTGTGTAAATCAACGGGACGACCTGATGAGATCGACAACTTTTTGCTGCGTGACCTTTCTGACTGCAGCCCCCGCCTATGCCGAAGGCCGTAAGTTCGAGTGTACCTCTGTCGAGGATGGAAGTGTTATCAAACTGTGGCAGGATGCCGAGGGCCGACACGGCCATCTGGACACGCCCATCCTGTCAAAAGACGCGCAGGTCCTGCACGGGCTGCATGACAAAAACGATGATTTGGCTGCCGAGACGTTTCTGGTGGTCGACGATGATACAGTTCTGACATTCACCATCGACTTCAAAAAGCTTACATATGATATGAACGCCAAGGGTGTGATCAACGATATTGATCATGGAACCTGTGTCGAGCTGACGGGATAACCCACCGGCACATCGCATGGTCCTAATGAAGCGCGGCTATGGTCCGCGCTTCATACTTCTTCAAAAACATCCGCGCTGGTTGGCGGGCGGGATGGGAACGGTCTTTTAGCTCGGGGAACAGCGCAATCAGCTCGTTATAGGTCTCTACATCGGCGCGCGCGTGATAGTCCCCGACAAAGAAGCTTTCGGATGGTGCGCCATTGGCAAACACGATTTGATGGCAGTCAAACATGACATGGTAATAGGTCACTCTTTCAACGGGGCGTTGCGTTACCGCTGTTCCATCCACCAGATGCTTTGCCGCACACAGCGCCTCGGCCTCGCCAAGCAACAACTCACAGCGCCAGTCAGACATGTACATTCGGTGCTGTTGGGATACGTATAAAGGTGCGGTGTTTCCGATAGCCCCGGTGGCAAATCGGACAGGTGCAAACCGCCCCACCCCCGGCACAGATTGAACACCAATCCACCGCACGGGCTGGGGACCAAAATCCAAAGTATCGACCAGATCACCAACTTGCAGGTTTTCGACAGCCACTTGCCCGGTTGGCGTCTGCAAATGCGTTCCAGCGGCGAAACACGCGACGGTAATGTTGTCTTCTGGGATATTCAGATAGGTGATGACCCGCCCGTCAGCAAAGGTAATTTCGCCGCTAAGCCCGCCCGGACTGAAGGGAGAAAACGTAGCACCCGGCGGCAACACCATTGAATCGTCACCAGCACTACCGTTTACGAACGACGTGTTCTCGCCAACAAAAATCGTATCGTCACCACCACCACCGATTAGGTTGCCCGAGCTTGTGCCTGCAATCAGCGTGTCGTTACCAGAACCACCGCGAAGGTCGTCATTCCCACCACCGCCGATCAGTGTATCGTTACCGCTTCCGCCTCGGATCTGGTTGTCGCCGGATCCACCGATCAGAGTGTCGTCCCCGCCGCGCCCGCGAATGGTGCCTCCGTCGCTGCCACTGTCGGTAAACGTGTCATTTCCTGATCCTCCACGATAACCAGTGCCACCTAGCCCCACCGACCCACTGACATTTGCATCCGCATTGTTGGCGCGAAAGGATACGAAATTGCTGAATGCCCCTCCACCCAGATCTGCATTGGAGAAACTGGTTACAACGCCGGAAGTCGTGTCCGTGATCGTGATCCCAGTGGCGGTCATCACGATTTGATGGGTATTCGCTACGCCGGTCGCGTCGAAAGTGCTATCGCCGTCGATCGTCAACCCAGCCCAAAAGGCTGGATCAAGAACCTGCGCCGTCGTAGGCGAAATAAATACCGGCATACGCGCCCCCGGTGAACTCTACATCTATGTAACAAGAATCACCCAAAGAGTGTATCAAATGCAAGCTTTTGAAGTTCTTAAGGTCAACGCGGCGGATTTCGCCGGGCCGCTTGCCCATATCATTTAGCCCACGCAAGCCTGACGGGAACGGGCGTAATCAACTGAATAGGGTATAATCGCAGACGGTCTAACGCATTTTCCCGCACCTAGCGCGCAAAACAGGTCCTTATCGCCTGACTGCTGATCCGAAGAACCTCAAAAAGCCCACTGTCGGACAACTCATTTCGTTTCCCGACATCGCGTATCTGGTTCCTGATTCGAGGGGTGATCTCATCGGATCGCCCCTCTGGCAGCAAAGCGAGTATTTCTCGGGCCACCTGAACATACCCGTCATTCAACACTTCGATTTCGACCGCCGCGCAATTGCAGCGGCGCTGGACATCAGAAGCATATATAAACTCAGCATATCGCCCAACCCGGTGGCGCTGGGCGATTCCAGCCTTCATATGCTCGCCACACTGATCCGCATAGCTTTGCGCCGCGGGAGACAACGTTAGCTCTGAGTGCTTGACGTCATTCGTGAACGAACTGAAACGTATGAACCCAACAATGGTTCCGGCCATGAGGGCGGCAATCAGGCCCGCGCCTAATACCACCGCCACACCACGCATCCGTTACCGCCCCGGCAACTCATCCCGCGCTTCGGCGCTGGGCCAGTTGTCGATGGCATCCACCGCTTCCTGCGCGGTTTCGACGAATTTGAACAGGTCCAGATCCTCGGCGCTGATGGTGCCCGCGTCGGACAGAGCATCCCAGTTGACGATCTTGGTCCAGAAATCGCGCCCAAACAGCAGAATCGGAACTTTCTTCATGCGGCCGGTTTGGATCAGGGTCAGCGCCTCGAACAGTTCGTCCAGCGTGCCGAAGCCGCCGGGGAAGATCGCGATTGCCTCGGCGCGCATCAGGAAGTGCATTTTGCGGATGGCGAAATAGTGGAAGTTGAAGCACAGATCGGGCGTCACGTATTCATTCGGGGCCTGCTCATGCGGCAGAACGATGTTCAAGCCGATGGACACACCGCCCGCATCTTCTGCACCGCGGTTTCCGGCCTCCATCACGCCGGGGCCGCCGCCCGTCACGACGACGTTCTCGCGATGGTTGTTCACCTTCGACCGCAGCGTCATCAGACGCGCGAACTCACGTGCTTCGTCATAGAACTTGGACAGATCGGCCAGCGTTTGCGTACGCGCCGTGTCTTTCTTCGACGGCTCTGGGATACGGGCGCCGCCGAACAGAACCACGGTGCTTTCCACGCCGTATTCCTGCATCAACAGTTCGGGCTTCAGAAGTTCCAGCTGAAGACGTACCGGGCGCAGTTCGTCCCGGCACAGAAACTCGGGATCGTCAAACGCCAGCTTATAGGCAGGCGCACGGGTCTGTGGCGTATCCGGGGTGTGGTGCGCGGCCTCGCGGTCTTGGTGGCTGTCGCGAAGCGGGTGGTTACGATCGTCTTTCATAGCACTGGTCCTGTCACGTTTGCGTTTCCCTCAAGGCGTAGCGGCTTTAGCGCTAAAGGACCAGAGCTTCGTTTTCACATTCGCGCAACGAAAACGTCGCTTGGGGTGCGCGGGTCGACGCAGATAGGCGCACGAAGGCCTGAAGGCATTGCGAAAAAGGGGGGTGGGCCTTATAGGCCTTGTGGAACATTACGCGCCTACGGAGATACCGACATGTCGAACGCCCAACTGGAAGCCGCCATCGAAGCCGCCTGGGAGGCGCGCGACACGATCACCCCCGCCACCACTGGCGAGACCCGTGAAGCCATCGAGGACACGCTGAACGCGCTGGACAGCGGTTCGCTGCGCGTGGCCGAGAAACAGACAAACGGTGACTGGCATGTGAACCAGTGGGCCAAAAAAGCCGTGCTGCTGGGCTTCCGCATCAAAGACATGGAAGAGCAATCCGGCGGCCCGCAAGGCGGCGGCTGGTGGGACAAGGTCGATTCAAAGTTCAAAGGCTGGGGCGACAACCAGTGGAAAGCCGCTGGCTTCCGCGCTGTGCCCAACTGCGTCGTCCGCAAGTCGGCCTACATCGCCCCCGGCGCGGTTCTGATGCCGAGCTTCGTAAACCTTGGCGCCTATGTAGACGAAGGCACCATGGTCGACACGTGGGCCACCGTTGGGTCCTGTGCCCAGATCGGTAAAAACGTGCACCTGTCGGGTGGCGTTGGCATTGGTGGCGTGTTGGAGCCCATGCAGGCTGGTCCGACCATTATCGAAGACAACTGCTTCATCGGTGCGCGTTCCGAAGTTGTTGAAGGCTGCATCGTGCGCGAAGGCTCGGTCCTTGGGATGGGCGTCTTCATCGGCCAGTCGACCAAGATCGTCGACCGCGAAACCGGCGAAGTCATATATGGCGAAGTGCCGCCCTATTCGGTTGTTGTGGCCGGTTCGATGCCCTCGAAAAACGGCATCAACCTGTATTGCGCTGTTATCGTAAAGCGCGTGGATGCAAAGACCCGTTCGAAGACCGGCATCAACGAGCTGCTGCGCGATTGATCCCGGGATAGCGGTCGCCCCAAACATGTGGGGCGTCCTTTTGCAGGGACTTCGTCTCAAGGCGCGCCATGTGGGACATGGCGCGTTTTTCACATCCACCTGCCTGCTTCATCGCGTTGCGCCACGCGCGTTTCGCAGAGGGTGCTGACCACGGAAGGGCAGCATCCTGAAGCCAAAGACGCAATGCCGAGGGCAGACAATCATATTCCTGCATCGGATTGGCCGCACGCCGTCGCGCTTTCAGAGAGGATCTTAGATTGGTCATCGGGGTATGTCGCGAAGTTTATGTTACGTTATCTCGTAACAAAACACGATCATGGCATCAAGCCTCGCAGCGCACCCGCCGACGAACCCTGACTTAGTGCGTTCCGCCGAACCATTTCTCGGAAAGATCTGAGTAGGCCCCGGTCTCGATCAGACGCAGCAAGGCAACATTGATGTCCTCGCGTAACGGGGTCCCCGTGGGCAAGGCAATACCATAGCTTTCCGGGCGGAAAACACTGTCCAGCACCTCGCCATATTGCGCGCCTTCATTCTGAGCGTAATGCGCCAGAATGGGGCCATCGAAGATCACGGCATCCAGCTCGCCATTCTCAAAATCGCCCAAAAGCGCGTCCAGTGAATCATAGCCCGAGAAAGCCATGTTCCGGTCCTCAAGGAAGATCGCCGCAGTCGAACCTTCGGTGGTTCCGACGCGCTTGCCATCTAGATCAGACACAGAATGGATCGAGCCCGAAATCGCACTGACCGTCAGCGAGGCCGTGATATGCGCGACAAAAACAGACACAATAAACAGGCTTGAAATCACGAGGAATGTCCCAAATAACCGACCAAATGCCGAACGCGGCATCCGCTCTTCGAAGCCGCCATTCACAACTAGATTCAGCGCCCACCAAAAGGACGGGAACATCGCCTCGCGAGCGCTGCCCTCGAAATAGGGCTGCTTATCCCGTTCGAAAAGCCACATCAGCATTCCACCACCCAAAAGAAGCGCAAATGCAGCCAGAATGGCCAATGCCAGATCAAGACTGAATAAGGTCGACCAGATACTGACCCCTCCTTGCTGGCGCGGCACCAAGATACGAAGACCGCCGTGATAGATCGGCTGCGAGAAGTCCATTCGGGATTCTCGATCGCGTGTGATCGAGATATTGGCGATTGCACCATCGACTTGTGCGGTTTCGACCAACTGCAGCATTTCGGGGAAGCTATCGGCAACCTCAAAACTGATCGTCTGACCCATCTCAGCTGCGATTGCCGTCATAAGGTCGATAGCAAACCCCGAAGGCGCATCATTGCCAGACATCGCGAATGGCGGTCTTTCGACCGTCACGAATTCAAGATCAGCCGTCTGTGTATGTGACGCCGTGGCCATACAAATCACTGTCAGACACACAGCGACCAAGTGGCAAAGCCTATGTGTTATCATCGCGCATTTCTTCCCAACACTTCGGCCTCTCACATACCGTGCCACAACGCGCGTGCCAACTGTTAGCGTTTGCCACTTGTGCTTTCCGTCGCGTTCTGCCACGCCTTTTTCTATGACCAAGACTACTAAGACCAAAAAACCTCACAAAGTATATACGCTTCTAGTTGAGGTGGGCCGAAAAGATGATGATGGGCTGCCTGAAGGAGCAACGGGCGCGGCGCTGGTGTGCTACGCGTCTGGCGTAGACGAAGCCGAAGCCGTGCGCGAGACCGTCGCCATCCTGAAACAGGCGGATCTGTCACCCCTAGACGTCAGCGGATACGGATCTTTGGACGACCGTTTGGCCGAGGGTCACGACATCCCCGCCGAAGAACGCAAGCTGATGGGGCGTGCGCTGTCAGAAAACAGTGTGATCGTCGCCCAGATGACCCCGTTCTTCGATGATGAAAAGCGCCCCCTGCAATGATCTTTTGGGATCTTGACGGCACATTGGTTGACCCCAAGCCAGGCATCACCGGAAGCGTGATCAAAGCACTGACCGACCTGAACCTTCCCGCGCCCAATTCGGACGATTTGGAATGGGTCATCGGCCCCGCATTATTGTGGAGCTTTGAGAAACTGGGCGCGCCGGACCCCGAGGCCGCGCTGGATGCCTATCGCAAGCATTACACAGGCGGCGGGATGTATGATTGCTCTGTCTACAAAGGTATTCCACACGTTCTGGAAGCATTGACGGCGCAGTTCCGGATGAGCATTGCCACCGCCAAACCCCATGCCTATGCCCGCAAGATCACCGCACATTTTGACTTGGCGCAGTACATGACGCACGAGTTCGGACCGGAATTGGACGGCACCCGAAATGACAAAGCCGAACTGCTGGCCTATGCGCTGGACATCACAGGGGACGACCCCGCACGCTGCGTGATGATCGGGGATCGTCACTATGATCTGAAAGCCGCGCGCGCGAACGGGATGGCCTTCATAACAGCTGGCTGGGGCTATGGCGGGCAGGATGATCTGTCGACTGCAGATGCACACGTAAAAACGCCCAGCGAACTGCCGGGCGTCATCGCGTCCTTGATCAAGTAAGGCCCTATGGCATCACGACGGTGATGAAGCTGTCCGGCACCGAAGGGTCCTGCATCAGAAGCTTGTCCAGCGGAACGGTAAGAGATGCCTTCCGACCGTTCATGTCTTTCTCGCCGTTGGTTTCAACAATATTGCCCACGATCTCCATCTGGAGGCGTCTGCCGATAAAGGATTGCTGCAGCATGGCGATCATCGCGGGATCCAAGCCGCCTTCGGAAACCTGACGCTTCAACGCCCCCAGATCCATCGACACGCGAATGTTTCCGTCGGCAAGACGCTCAATCTGGGCCGTTTCGTCAGGCGCCATCCCGTCCGATTTCTCTTTAACTTTTTCAAGCTCGGCAATCATCTCGTCAATTGTGCCCGTTTCCTCGACCGAACAGATGTACCCGCCGTCATCAAGCTTCTCGCCGATGCCATCTTCACACAGATTCTCGCCGCTGGACGCCGCCATCTGATAGGCCTCGGGCGCCATCCTAATCACCGAAGCGACCGTCGCATTGTCGCCCTCAACCTTCAGGGTCAACTCGGCGTCGATACATGCCGACAAGGGCAACAGGCAAAGAAGGAACAGGATTTTACGCATTGGGCGCTCCGATCAAAATTTGAAATTTGCGCGAAGGTTAGCGGGCAGATGCGCCATGGTCCAGTATTGGCGAACGTATTAACGCGATGCGCAGGCTTTCGCAGCCTGCATTCATTTGCACCGCCTGCCCCACCTGATACAGAGGTGGGGAATGGAGAGTTTTATGACAGATACCACCCCTGCCTCTATTGACCCGATTGCACTGACCCAGAAGCTGGTGCGCTGCGCATCTGTGACACCGGATGAAGGCGGGGCGCTGACTTTGCTTGAGGGTCTGTTGACCGACGCCGGGTTCGCCTGCACGCGTGTCGATCGGGGCAACGTGTCGAACCTTTACGCCCGCTGGGGGTCAAAGAACGCACGCACGCTGGGTTTCAATGGGCATACAGACGTGGTGCCTGTGGGAGATGTAGAGGCCTGGAGCGTCGACCCCTTCGGCGCCGAGATCCGCGATGGGTACCTTTACGGCCGGGGCGCGACAGACATGAAATCAGGCGTGGCCGCATGGGTTGCCGCCGCCGTGGATTTCACCCGCAACGCGCCCCACGATGCGTCGCTTGTCATCGCCATCACCGGGGACGAAGAAGGCCCCGCCACAGACGGCACCGTCGCGATCCTTGACTGGATGACAGCAAATGGCGAGCAGATGACCGATTGCGTCGTCGGCGAACCCACCTGCCCCAATGACATGGGCGAGATGATGAAGATCGGGCGGCGCGGGTCCATGACTGCCTATTTCACTGCACGCGGCGTGCAAGGGCACGCAGCTTACCCGCATCGTGCTCTGAACCCCGTGCCTGCATTGGCCCGCCTGATGGCAGACCTTGCGGCGCATGAGCTGGATCGGGGCACCGACCATTTTGACGCCTCAACGCTGGCCGTGACGACGATCGACACGGGTAACCCGGCCACCAACGTGATCCCCGCCGAAAGCCGCGCCACGGTGAATATCCGCTTCAACGACGCCCATAGCTCGGACAGCATCACCACTTGGCTGCGAGCCGAAGCCGAGCGCATTGGCAAGGACACGGGCGTGGATATTGAAATGACGGTAAGCGTCTCGGGCGAAAGCTTCGTGACGCCCCCCGGCCCGTTGTCAGACCTGATCGCAAACGCGGTGCAGGCCGAAACCGGGCGAGTGCCCGAGGCATCCACATCTGGCGGCACCTCGGACGCGCGCTTTGTCCAGCATCATTGCCCGGTGGTCGAGTTTGGCCTTGTCGGCAAAACCATGCACGCGGTGGACGAACGGGTCGAGGTTGCCCTGATCCCGCAGCTCAAATCCATCTACAGCCGCATCATTCAGGATTACTTCGCATGAGCAAACTGCCCACCAAGAAAGATATTCTGGATTGGATTTCGGAAAATCCCACAATGACCGCCAAGCGCGACATCGCGCGGGCGTTTGGCATTCGTGGCGCGGCCCGGATTGATCTGAAACGGATCCTGAAAGAGCTTGAGGCCGAAGGTCATCTGCAAAAACGCAAGAAGACCTATCGCGATGCAGATAAACTGCCGCCCGTGTCCGTGTTGCGGATCGAAGGACCGGATGCGGACGGCGATCTGTTTGCCTATCCCACCGAATGGACAGGCGAAGGTGCCGCCCCGCGCGTGCTTCTGGTGGCGAAGGGCGGCGACCCCGCACTGGCGCAAGGCGAGCGCATCCTCGCCCGCCTGACCGAGGTGAAGGGCGACGGGCACGCTTACGAGGGTCGCCTGATCCGCCGCATCGGCACCAACCCCCAACGCATTCTGGGCATCTTCCGCAAAGGATCCGAGGGCGGACGGATCGTGCCCATCGACAAGGGCGCCGACAAAGAATGGCGCGTCGATTCCGGCGCAGATGAGGGCGCGAAAGATGGCGAGTTGGTCGAGGCGCAGCAATCCGGGCCGAAATCCCGCATGGGCCTGCCCCGCGCCCGCATTGTGGCGCGTCTGGGCGACCCGACCGCGCCCAAAGCGGTCAGCCTGATCGCCATCCACCAGCATGGCATCCCTGATGCCTTCCCTGACAAAGTGATCGCCGAAGCTGACGCCCAAAAACCTGCGGGCCTGAAGAACCGCGAAGACCTACGCAATCTTCCTTTGGTGACCATCGACCCGGCCGATGCGCGAGACCACGATGACGCGGTCTATGCGCATGCGGATGACAACGACAAGAACCCCGGCGGCCATGTCGTCTGGGTCGCGATTGCCGATGTCGCGCACTATGTCACGCCCGGCTCGGCGCTGGATGTCGAGGCCCGCAAGCGTGGCAATTCCAGCTATTTCCCCGACCGCGTGGTGCCAATGCTGCCCGACCGCCTGTCCGGCGATCTGTGCAGTCTTCACGAAGGCGTCCCGCGCGCCTGTCTGGCGGTTCGTATGGTGCTGGACGCGCAGGGACAAAAGATCAGCCACAGCTTCATTCGCGGGCTGATGAAATCCCACGCGTCGCTGAATTATGCCGAGGTGCAGGCTGCCCAAGACGGTGCGCCCAACGACAAGTGCGCGCCTTTGATGGACGAAGTGATCACCCCGCTTTACGCCGCCTATCGCGCGGCCAAACTGGGACGCGAGGCACGCCAACCGCTGGATCTGGACTTGCCTGAACGTAAGATCATTCTGGGCGAGGATGGCAAGGTTGCCTCGATCGCTTTTGCCGAACGGTTCGACGCGCACAAGCTGATCGAAGAGTTCATGATTCTGGCCAATGTCGCCGCCGCAGAAGAGCTGATGCGCCTGCAACGCCCGCTTCTGTTCCGCGTGCATGAAGAACCCAGCCCCGAGAAGCTGGAAGCCCTGCGCGAGGTCGCACAGGCATCCGGCTTTACGCTGGCCAAAGGGCAGGTTCTGCAAACCCGCCACTTGAACCACCTTCTGGCACAAGCTGAAGGCACCGAGTTTGACGAGCTGGTCAACATCTCGACCCTGCGCTCGATGACGCAGGCCTATTATTACCCGCAGAATTTCGGGCATTTTGGGCTGTCGCTGAAATCTTACGCGCATTTCACGTCGCCCATCAGACGCTATTCCGACCTGATCGTGCACCGTGCGCTGGTTTCGGGCCACGGGTGGGGCGATGATGGGCTGACACCGCAGGATGTCGAAACGCTGGAAGCCACCGCCAAGCATATCTCGGAAACCGAGCGGCGTTCGATGCTGGCGGAACGCGACACAACCGACCGCTATCTTGCGGCCTATCTGTCAGAACGAGTTGGCGGCGAATTCACCGGCCGGATTTCGGGCATTGCCCGCTTCGGCATGTTCGTAAAACTGGACGAAAGCGGGGCGGACGGGCTGGTGCCCCTCAGCACGCTGGGCAACGAGTATTTCCGCTTCAATGCCGATGATCAGACCCTGACCGGCGAACGCTCGAACTTAACACTTGGGCTGGGGCAACGTGTGGTCGTGCGCCTGACCGAGGCGATCCCAACCACCGGCGGCCTTGCGTTGGAGTTGTTAGAGGTTGAGGGCCGGAAATTGCCCCGCGTATCTGCCCGCAAAGGGGGGAAATCTGGCCGCCGAAAACCCATGACCGACGCGAAGCGTAGCGCCAAAATCAAGCGAAAGGTGAAACGGTCCCGGCGCTGATGCCGGTTAGGGGATACGAGGTCGGTTGTGACGCAAACACATGTGAACGCAGGCGCAGGATTTGATCAGTGGCTTGACGGCTATATCGAACGCGCCTCGAAAAACGGCGTCACGCGCGAGCTGTTACAGCAGGCCATGCCCTTTCTGGTGCCTGAACCAGGCATTCACGAAAAGCAGTCAAATCAATCCGAATTTGCGCTGAACATCACCCAATATCTGGACCGGGTTGTCACGCTTGATCGCGTCAGCAAGGGCCGTGCGAAATTCCGCGATCAACGCAAGATCCTGAACGAGATCGCCGGGACCTATCGCGTGGACCCTCAGGTCCTGTTGGCCATTTGGGGTGTTGAAACCGACTATGGCCGTGTGCGCGGCGCCTATTCCGTCCTGACAGCTTTGGCCAATCTTGCCCATGACGGACACCGGGCCGCGTTCTTTGAGGACGAGCTGTCTGCGGCGTTGTCGATCATTGAAAACCGCCACGCACGTGCCGAGGATTTGGTGGGTTCATGGGCAGGCGCAATGGGGCATGGGCAATTCATACCTACAAGCTTTCTGAAATTCGCCGTCGATCACGACAAGGACGGGAAATGCGATATCTGGTCGAATGATCCGATCGATGGATTGGCCTCGATCGCAAATTACCTGACCCAGCATGACTGGCGCGAAAGCCAACCTTGGGGGATTGAGGCCCAGCTGCCCGATGACTTCGATTTCAGCATGACCGGGCCAGAGCAACGGATGCGTATCGCCGACTTGAACGCGATGGGCGTGCGCAGTGCGGATGACAGCAACCTTCCAGATTATGGTGCGGCATCTGTGCTGTGCCCATCAGGGGCAACCGGTCCGGCCTTCGTGGTGAACCACAATTTCCACGTCATTCTGACCTATAACCGCGCCGAGGCATATGGCATTGCAGTTGGGCATCTGTCGGATCGTCTAGCCGGTTTGCGGGCCAAGGTTTCGCGCTGCCCGGACGGCTTAACGCCGCTAACCCGCAATCAGATGTCCGAGTTTCAGACCCTGTTGACCAAGGCCGGGTTTGACACGCAAGGGGCCGATGGCTTCACCGGCCCCAACACGCGCAAAGCGCTGCGGGCGTATCAAAATGACGCTGGGCTTGTACCAGACGGCTTTGCGACAGCCGCCTTGCTGGACGGTTTGCGCCAAAGCGTCTGAGCTGCGCGTTATTCGAACTCCATCTCAGCATAAACTTGGCCTGCATTCTTGGTGGCCAGCTCTTCAAACGTGTCGTGATGGGCAAAGGGCGACTGATCGACATAATAGGCTTCATCCAACGTGCCGCCATCCTCGAGAAGCTTGCCGACCTGACCCCGCAGGTGCTTGAGATAGCCAATCGTGTGATCTTCCACTTGCGCCATGTTGGTCGGATAACCGTGGCCGGGAATGACGTAAGTCGCATTGATCGGCGCAAAGACGGTTTCCCAAGTCTCGATCCAACAGCTGGTGCAGGTGTCTTCAAAGATCGGCGGGATACGATTGTGGAAGGCCATGTCGCCCGCGATCATCAGGCTGTCTTCGGGCAGCCAAACCTGAATATCGCCCGGGCTGTGGGCGGGGCCGGAATAGAGGACTTCGATGGTTTTGTTGCCCATCGTGATGGCTTCTTTTTCGTCAAAGGTGCGGGTCGGGCCCATTGGTTCGGTGCCTTCCCAGTTCTCTTGCGCATAGCGCTTCATGCCTTCAAACAGTTGACCGGCATATTCCTCGAACTCATGGGCGGCATCCACATGTGCCAGAACCTCGACGCCCTGACCGATCCAATAGTTGTTGCCCAGCATCGCGTGGCCTTGCCCGTTTTCGTTGATCACAAGCTTGACGGGCTGATCGGTGATGTCCTTGATTTCCGCATGTAGAGCTTCGGCCAGCTTATAGTTCGCGCCCGCATTGACCACGATCACACCGTCCCCCGTTACGATGAATGACAGGTTGTTGTTGTGACCCGCATTTTCATAGGTCGGAGGAGCAGTCGCCCCGATCGCGGACCAGACATCCGGGATGACCTCAACCGGTTTTTCGTAAAGAACCGAGCCGGGATACTGGTCGGCGATGTCCTCGTCTGCGAAGGCGGGCAACGCGAGGCAGGTCAGGATGGCGGTCGAGATGCGAAACATGGGGGTCCTCCGATACGTATTCGCATCAGATTGTCACATTCGCATGTGTTGATCTAGAGGAAAGCGTAGGGTCCCGCCCGTCTATACGGGTGGGGGTGGCTCACGGCGTGAGCCTGAGGGGCGCTGCCCCTCGCGCGATGCGCTCACCCCGGGATATTTGAAACAAGAAAAAGTGGTCAGCCTTGTGCTGCTTCGGCAGCGGCACGGATGGCGCGAATATTGTCGCCATAGATTTCGGGCTTGTCGACCGAACCACCTTTGAAGACCGCCGAGCCTGCGACGAAGCAGTCAGCCCCGGCAGCGACCAACGGGCCCACTGTGGAGGGGTCGACGCCGCCATCGACCTGGATGTGGATCTGACGATCTCCGATCATTTCACGCACCTGGCGCACCTTGTCGACCGAGGAAGGAATGAATTTCTGCCCGCCGAAGCCGGGGTTCACGCTCATCACCAGCACCATGTCGCAGAGCGGCAGCAAGTGTTCGATCACCGATGCGGGCGTGCCCGGGTTCAGGCTGATGCCCGCCTTGGCGCCGGTGGCCTTGATGGCTTGCAAGGTACGATGCGGGTGGGGCCCGGCTTCGTAATGCGCAACGATCATATCGGCGCCTGCTTCTGCGTAAGCTTCAATATACGGGTCCACCGGCGCGATCATCAGGTGCACGTCCATGAAGGTTTTCACATGCGGGCGGAAGGCTTTCACGGCGGGCGGGCCGAAGGTCAGGTTCGGTACGAAATGGCCGTCCATCACGTCCACGTGCACCCAATCTGCGCCCTGCGCTTCGATGGCTTGGATTTCCTGACCAAAATTGGCGAAATCAGCGGACAGGATCGACGGGGCGATCTTGATGGAACGGTCAAAGGACATTGGGGTCTCCGGGCAGCATGGATTTGCCGCCCTTATAGAGGGTTTCGCGGGTTTGCGAAGGGAGATTCGCGCCCTAACTTAGCGCCGGGGCAAATCTGGGTCGCAGCGCTTGCCATTCAGGCAGGCTGTGACTTTGAACAGGGTGGCCCGGTCGGGATCTTGGAAGGCAAACCCGCCGCAGGGGTTGGTTTCCAGCAGATAGTGGTCACCGTCCTTCTTCAGATAGGCAAGATATTTTGCCCCACTGGTCAGCCCTGAACACCACGGCCCATAGCATTGCACATTGATGTCGATGCCGCGCATGAACTGCGCAGTGAACCCGTTGCGCGTCAGGCTTTTGCCCTCGATCCGACCGGTCAGGTGATTGTCCGGTTTGACGTCTTCCTGATGCTGCCAATCCACCTTGGGAAGTTTGCTTTCGTCGAATTGCAATGTGCCGTGGACCACAACATAATCGTCATCTGACTTGGCTGCATCATTATAGGCCGCGATGGCATTATAGGGCATGCAGGACAGCGCCGAGGCTGTGGTTGGCGTAACCGACAAACCCGCAAGGCAGATGGCGGTGAAAAGAGAACGCATCACAGATACTCCTGAAATCCTTCCATCACCTTGGCATAGAGGTCACGTTTGAAGGGAACAATGTTTTCGACAACCTGGTTTGTGGCCATCCATTGCCAATTGCTGAATTCAGGATGCTCGGTTTCGATGTTCACCTGTGCGTCATCACCATGGAAACGCAAAAGGAACCAACGCTGTTTCTGGCCGCGATACCGACCTTTCCAGATCTTCGGCACAATCTCATGGGGCAGGTCATAGGGCAACCAATCATCAAGCTCGGCCTCGACAGTGACAAGATCTGACGTGATGCCGGTTTCCTCCCACAACTCGCGCAGGGCCGCATCGCGGGGGTCTTCGCCGTCGTCGACCCCACCCTGAGGCATCTGCCATGCGGCTTCGGTGCCCAGTTTCGGGGCATCCAGGCGCTGGCCCACGAAGGCTTTGCCGTCGGCGTTCAGAATCATGATGCCCACACAGGGGCGATAGGGCAGTTTGGAGATCTCGTCAGGTGTCATTGGGGCCTCGTTTTTCTGCGACCCTACCGGGCTGAGGTGCAAAGGAAAAGGGCCACCCGAAGGCGGCCCTTTGTAGTCTGCTTCGGGCGATCATTTCGCCGAGGCGATCGTCGCCAGACCCTTGATCAGATCCACGGCGTAGGACAGCTGGAAATCCTCGTCGCGCAGTTCAGCGGCCTGTTCAGCGGCTTCGCGTTCTTCTTCGATCTGGCGCTGTTCGTCTTCCGACAGGCTGTCATTGTTCAGGCGTCCGCGCAGATCAGCTTCGCTGCGCGCACCGCGGGTGTCTTCTTCCGTTTCCTCGCTTGCGGGTTGGCGCGGGGGCTGTTCAACCACGATATCGGGCGAAACGCCAAGCGCCTGAATGGAACGGCCCGACGGTGTGTAATAGCGCGCGGTGGTCAGGCGCATCGCGCCTTCGGATGCCACCGGCATCACCGTCTGAACCGACCCCTTACCGAAGCTTTTCGTCCCCACGACGATGGCGCGACGGTGATCTTGCAACGCACCTGCCACGATCTCGGAGGCAGAAGCCGAGCCGCCGTTGATCAGCACCACCATGGGCTTGCTTTTCGCCAGATCTCCCGTTTCGGCGTTCACACGTTCGCTTTCCTCAGGGTTACGGCCGCGGGTCGATACGATCTCGCCGCTGTTCAGAAACGCGTCAGACACGGCGATGGCTTGGTTCAGCAAACCGCCGGGGTTGTTGCGCAAATCCAGCACGACACCATCCACGTTTTCGAACCCACCCAGCGCTTCGACTTCGCGGGACAGACCTTCAGCCATGTTGGGATAGGTCTGGTCGTTGAAGGTGGTCACACGCAACACAACCGTATTGCCAACAGTACGTGCCGTGGCAGCGGTCAGTTTGATCGTGTCGCGGATAATCGACACGTCAAAGGGCTCGTCCGCGCCTTCACGCACCACGGTGATTATGATCTCGGACCCAACCGGACCGCGCAGCTTGTTCACAGCGTCGTCCAGCGTCAGACCAAGCAGGCTTTCGCCATCCACATGGGTGATATAGTCGCCGGTCTCCATTCCGGCGTCATCAGCGGGGGTGCCATCCATCGGCGAAACCACGCGCACGAAGCCTTCTTCCTGCGTCACTTCGATGCCCAGACCACCAAAAGACCCACGGGTCTGCACGCGCATATCGGCCGCATCCTTGGGCGACAGATAGCTGGAATGCGGATCAAGCGACGACAGCATGCCGTCAATGGCAGCCTCGATCAGCTCGCCGGGTTCCACCTCTTCCACATATTGTGCGCGAATGCGTTCGAAGATGTCGCCAAACAGATCCAACTGCTCGTACACTGTTGCGTTTTCGCTGGCGTCTTGCGCCACAAGCGGACCAGCCACCTGGGTGGTCAGAATGGCGCCTGCCAAGGTTCCGCCCAGCGCGGCCATCACGAGTTTCTTCATACCATCATTCCTTGCCTGCCGCGAACCAAGTCGTCGGGTCCACGGGCGTTCCGTCTTTTCTTAGCTCTATATAAAGCGTTTCCGAGCGCTCTGCGCCAGTTCCTTCCGTGGCAGCGATCAAAAACGCTTGATCATCCAGTGAGGTGTCAGCGGGATCTGCCCCGCCCATAAGGCCCACGGGCGCCCCTTGGGCCAATACTTCACCGACGTCTCCGTACAGCTGACCAAGCCCGGCCAATACGATCAGATAC
The DNA here is from genome assembly GCF_007004645.1 of Aliiroseovarius halocynthiae. Taxonomy (GTDB): domain Bacteria; phylum Pseudomonadota; class Alphaproteobacteria; order Rhodobacterales; family Rhodobacteraceae; genus Aliiroseovarius; species Aliiroseovarius halocynthiae. Next base: position 91,144 of record NZ_ML660022.1, read on the forward strand.
CCATCGCCCGGCTCCAGAATGGCAACGTTGCCATAGTCCAGAAGTGGGCCAAGATAACGGATTGTGGCAGGCCAAGGGGTGGTCACGATGGACAAGGGGCGTGTGGCGACAATCAGGCCGGGGCGCTGAATGCCTGCGGCATCACGTTCGCCAAACCCGCGCAACACGCGCCCCAAAACCGGCATCGCCAACCGCCCACGTACGGATGCGAAATCGGGCAAAGCCGTCGCACTGGCATTGGCTTTGGGGTCTGACATCAGCCCTTCGGCAAAGCTGGCCAGCGTATCGGCGCTTTCCAGCAGGGTTTTCATACGCTCCTCATCCGCGACAAAACGGCGGGGCAGTTCTGTCCGGCGTGCCAGCGCAAGGCTCAGTTCAAACCGTGCTTCCTGCACGCCGGTCAGGCCTGTTTGTAACGTGTCCACTGCGTTCTCCTGAAGTGCGCGCAGGGTGCGTTGCTCTTCCAATCGGGCGCGCAGATCTTCGGCTTGGGCTTGCAGGGCCGGTGTCACTTCGGACAGGATCATGCCCGAACGCGCGGTACCAACAGGGCCAGAGGGGTGGATCAACAATGCTGGCTCGGGCGCTTTTCCGATCGTTTGCAACACACCCAGAAGCTGGCCCAGACGGTCGCTTTCAGCGTCAAAGGCCGCTTGCAATGCGGTTTCGCGCAGATTGATGCGGCGCAGCCCGTCACGTAAGGCAGACAGCCCTTCTTCATAGGCTTGAACAGTCTGGGTCAACGCCGCAATGCGATCACCGGATTTCTGCGCCTCTTGCAGGGCTTGGGTTGCAACCTCAAGCTGCTCCATTGCGGCGCGGGCAGTCCGTGTCGGATCAGATTGCGCCAATAAAGCCCCGGCAGAGATCGCCAAAGCAAGACCCGCCAAAAGGGGCTGGAGAGCACGGCGCAGGGTCACCGGCGGATAAGGCTTTCGCCGGTCATCTCGGCAGGTTGCGGCAGGTCCATCAGCGCCAGCACTGTGGGGGCCAGATCGGCCAGACGCCCATGTGCAAGAGTTATCCCGTCGGGCCCGCCCATCAATACCACCGGTACAAGGTTGGTGGTGTGCGCGGTGTGAGGGCCGTTCGTGGCCTCGTCCCACATGGTTTCGCAATTGCCGTGGTCTGCGGTAACGATCATCGCGCCGCCGACCTCTTCGAGGGCAGCGATTACCTGCCCCAGACCATCATCAACCGCTTCACAGGCCGCGATGGCCGCGTCGAGGTCTCCGGTATGGCCGACCATATCGGGGTTGGCGAAGTTCGTGACGATCAGGTCAAAGCCCTCATGGATCGCCTGCACGAAATGCTCGGTTACATCGGGGGCCGACATCTCGGGCTGCAGGTCATAGGTCGCGACCTTTGGGCTAGCAGCCATATAGCGTGTCTCACCCTCAACCGGGTCTTCCTTGCCGCCGTTCAGGAAGAAGGTGACATGGGGATATTTCTCGGTCTCGGCGGTGTGGAACTGGGTTTTGCCGTGCTTGGCGACCCATTCGGCCAGCGTGTTCACGATGTCTCGCTTGGGGAAACAGGTGGTCATATAGGCGTTGTGGGCGTCGGAGTATTCGACCATGCCCAGAAGGGCGGACAGGGTCGGGCGAGTGCCAACCTCAAACTCATTGAACTCCGGCTCGCCAATGGCACGCAGGATTTCCCGGGCGCGGTCGGCACGGAAGTTGACGAAGAACAATCCGTCGCCAGTTTGAAGACCGGCATATTCGTTGATGATCACAGGGCGGATGAACTCGTCCGTGATTTCATTGTTGTAAGCGGAAGAGATCGCCGCATCGACGGTGCTGAAGATCTTCCCTGTGCCGTGGGTGATCGCCTCGTAAGCCAGCGAAACACGCTCCCACCGGTTGTCGCGGTCCATCGCGAAATAACGGCCCGACAGGGTAACGATGCGCGCGCCTTCGGGCAGAGCGGACTGGAAGGCGGCCAGCTGTTCGCGGGCAGATTGTGGGGCGACATCGCGCCCATCGGTGATGGCATGGATCGCCACCTGTAAACCTGCATCTGTCAGAGCCTTCGCAGCGGCCACAAGATGATCCTGATGGCTGTGCACCCCTCCGGGGCTGACAAGCCCCGCGATATGGGCAGTTCCGCCGGCGGCTTTGACCTTCGCGGCGAATTCCAGAAGCGCCTCGTTCTTGAAGAAGCTGCCATCCTCGATCGCCAGATCAATCTGGCCCAAATCCATCGCGACCACACGACCCGCACCGATATTGGTGTGGCCAACCTCGGAGTTGCCCATCTGGCCGGTGGGCAGCCCCACATCAGGACCATGGGTGATCAGGGTATTATTCGGGCAAGTCGCCATCAACCGATCAAAATTCGGCGTCTTTGCCAGCGCGGGGGCGTTAAAGGCGGTGTCCTCGCGCAGACCCCATCCATCCAGAATGCACAAAACGACGGGTTTCGGGGTGGTCATGGCGGGGTCCTCTGTCTGCTCGACTTCTATCTATGGGGTCAGAGGGGTCTGTGCAACGGTAGACATTCCGCCCGGCGGCACCGCCGGGCAGCGCCCGTCCGCCCCCATGGGCGGGCGCTTCGCTTCCGCCCGCGGACAGGCGATGCCCTTTGCGCTCAAACTTAGGATGCGGGAAAGGCTTAAACCCGATGATACGGGCTGCCTGCCAGAATGCTTGCCGCGCGATAAAGCTGTTCGGACAGCATCACGCGGACCAGCATGTGGGGCCAGACCATTTTGCCAAAGGACAGGCTGGCGTCAGCCTTGGCGCGCAAAGCCGGGTCGATCCCATCTGCGCCTCCGATGACAAAGGCGACATCCTGACGCCCTTCATCCCGCCAACGGCCAAGAAGCTTGGCGAAATCGGGCGAGGACATAACCTTGCCACGCTCGTCCATCGTGCAGATCAGCGCACCTTTGGGAATGGCGCGTTCCAACAAAGGCGCCTCGGCAGACATGCCGCCGCCCTTCTTGTCTTCGACTTCATGAAAAGAAAGCGGACCAAGGCCCAGTGCCCGCCCGGTCCGGTCGAACCGGGTGGAATAGTCGTCGATCAGATCAAGTTCAGGCGATTTGCGCAGCCGTCCGACCGCGCAGACATGCACGCGCATCCACTCGCCCCCTGATCAGGTCGCAGCGTCAGCCGCGCCGGGTTCCATCCACATCTTTTCAAGCTGATAGAACTCGCGCACTTCCGGGCGGAACACATGGACGATCACATCGCCCGCGTCGACCAGAACCCAGTCGCCCTGCCCCTTCCCTTCAACCTTCGAGAAGACACCCATTTCCTGCTTCAGCTTTTCATTCAGCTTCTCAGAAATGGCAGCCACCTGACGCGTCGACCGGCCCGAGCACACAACCATGTTGTCGGCGATCTGAGACTTGCCGCTGAGGCTGATCACCACAACGTCTTCGGCTTTGTCATCTTCAAGGGACTTCAGGACCAAGGCCAGCATTTGTTCGCTGGTGGTTTTTCCGGGGTTGGCCGTCATTGCGGGCTCCCCTGCGGCTGCGCCTGATGCAGCCTCTGTTTGCAAAGACAGGACATTGTCCTCCTAACATTACACACCGATCCACCCCGGTGCTGGGCATACAAGAATCGTAACATCGCACGCAGGTAAGCTCAATCCACACTGTGTCAAGCCCGCGTGAAGGGTGTGTAAACAAGTCACGGGTCGATTTTTGGCCCAGTGTCTTCCAACATTTTCACCTCGCGCTGCGGGAATGGGATCGAGATGCCATTCTCTTGGAACGCATCCCACAGCGCCAAATAGACATTGCCGCGAATGTTGGTCAGCCCACCGGACGGATCGTCGATCCAGAAGCGCAGGATATAGTCGACCGAGCTGTCTCCGAACCCGACGATATGACAGACAGGTGGGCGGAAGCTGAGCACGCGATCCACGCTGCGGGCGGCCTCGATGGCAATACGCCGGACTTGGTGTGGGTCGTCATCATAAGCAGTGCCGAAATAGATATCCAAGCGCACAAAGGCGTTTGTGTGGGACCAGTTGACCACCTGCCCGGTGATCAGGTCTTCGTTCGGGATCAAGTATTCACGCCCGTCCCGCGTGACCACGGACACATAGCGTGCACCAAGCTGTTCGATCCAGCCAAACGTGTCGCCAAGGCTGATCACGTCGCCGGGCTTGATCGATTTGTCCAGCAGGATGATCACGCCGGACACAAGGTTCGACACGACCTTTTGCAAGCCGAAACCAAGGCCCAGACCGATGGCACCGGACAGGAAGGCAAGCCCGGTCAGATCCACACCCACCGCCTTCAACGCGATAAAGAAGGCCGCGCCGTACAGCCCCATCTGCAGGAACTTGACCGCCAACACCTTCATAGAAGGCGAGATATCCTCGTTCTCTTGAATGCGTGCAGCGGAACCACGGCTGAGCATGCGTGCCAGCGCAAAGAGGATCCCAAGAATAACGGCCACACGCAGAATGGTCCAAAGCGAGATCCGGAAATCCCCGACTTCCAGTGCAAGATTGTCCAGAACACTTGCCGTTTCTTCGGTGATGCCAAGGAAATAGAGCGTTACATAGATCCACATGCCCCACATGGCGACACGTCGCAGAGAGCGGTTCTCGATTAGGAACGCGGCAAGGCCGACCAAAAGCCACGCCGTGACCATCGTGGCAACAAGCGCAATCAGATAGCTGCGCGATGGCCATGTGGCTTCGCGCATTACCGACACGGTGCCCCACGACAGCACGATATAGACCATCATTGCGATACGATTTCGAAGGTGGATGGCGAAGCGCAGCTTGCGCTTGGACCAGCCTTCTTGGGCGCGGAGCCAGGTTTCGACACGGGGACGCAGGATACGGGAAACGACAAACGCCGTCGCCGCAAGCCCAAGCATGATCAGAACCTGATACAGCCGCCATGTTTGGCTAAGGCTCATCACGAAGTCGCCACCGTCTTCCCACAGCGACCAAAGCTGTTCAGTCAACGATGGACCACCCGGTTCGGCAAGCGCGCCCGGTTTGACTTCTGCTGCGGGATCCTGCTCCATTCCCCCTCCTTTTTTGGCAGCATGGCATGGTCCCATATAGAAGGTCCAGAGCCTCGGCCCTTGCTCTGAAGGGCGGGAACGGTTATCTGGACGGCATGACTCGGATTTTTGACATGGATGACCACGCGTTTCTGCCGTGGCGCTTTTTCGGCGCCCAGAACGCGGTGCTTGCCTGCCTATAAGTTTATCGCCCGTTCGCGCGGGCGCCCGATCCCTGTTGCCCTACCTTTTTCCCTGACCATCCACGGAGAGCGAAATGACCGCCCCGAAGACACTCTATGATAAAATCTGGGACGCCCATGTGGCCCACGAAGCTGAAGACGGCACAACCTTGCTGTATATCGACCGCCATCTGGTTCACGAAGTGACCAGTGCGCAGGCGTTCGAAGGCCTGCGCATGACCGGCCGCACTGTGCATGCCCCGGACAAAACAATCGCCGTACCTGACCACAACGTGCCGACAACCGCAGGTCGTGAAGACCCGGCACAGATGACCGAAGAAAGCCGCATTCAGGTGCAGGCGCTGGACACCAACGCCAAGGAATTTGGCGTGCATTACTATCCGGTTTCGGATGTGCGTCAGGGCATCGTGCACATCGTTGGCCCGGAACAGGGCTGGACCCTGCCCGGCATGACCGTTGTCTGCGGCGATAGCCACACCGCGACCCACGGTGCGTTTGGTGCGCTGGCCCACGGCATCGGCACCTCGGAAGTTGAACACGTTCTGGCGACGCAAACGCTGATCCAGAAAAAATCCAAAAACATGAAGGTGGAAATCACCGGCAAGCTGAAGCCGGGCGTGACCGCCAAAGACATCACGCTGGCCGTGATTGGCGAAACCGGCACCGGCGGCGGCACAGGCTATGTCATCGAATATTGCGGCGAAGCGATCCGCGATCTGTCGATGGAAGGCCGTATGACCGTCTGCAACATGGCCATCGAAGGCGGCGCGCGCGCTGGCCTGATTGCCCCGGACGACACCACCTTTGAATACTGCAAAGGCCGCCCCCATGCTCCGAAAGGTGCTCAGTGGGAACAGGCTGTCGAGTATTGGAAAACGCTCTTCACCGACGAAGGTGCGCATTTCGACAAGGTTGTCACGCTGAAAGGCGAAGAGATCGAGCCGGTTGTGACCTGGGGCACCTCGCCCGAGGACGTATTGCCAATTTCGGGCGTTGTTCCGAACCCTTCGGATTTCGAAGGCGGCAAAGTCGACGCGGCGGCCCGCTCGATCGACTATATGGGTCTGACACCGGGCCAGAAGTTGACCGATATCGAAATCGACACCGTCTTCATCGGCTCGTGCACAAACGGTCGCATAGAAGATCTTCGCGCCGTGGCTGATGTGGTCAAAGGCAAGAAGATCAAAGACGGCATGCGCGCCATGATCGTTCCCGGATCGGGTCTGGTCCGCGCACAGGCGGAAGAAGAAGGTTTGGCCGAGATCTTCGAGGACGCTGGCTTTGAATGGCGTCTGGCCGGATGCTCCATGTGCCTTGCAATGAACCCCGATCAGCTGGCCGAGAATGAGCGCTGCGCCTCGACCTCGAACCGCAACTTCGAAGGACGTCAGGGCTATAAAGGCCGCACCCACTTGGTGTCGCCCGCCATGGCCGCCGCTGCCGCACTGACCGGTCGTCTGACCGACGTTCGTGACTTGATTTAAGAGGACCGCAAAATGGAAAAGTTTGAAAAACTCCAAGGTATCGCGGCCCCCATGCCGCTTGTGAACATCGACACGGACATGATCATCCCGAAAGTGTTCCTGAAGTCGATTGCCCGCACGGGCTTTGGCAAAAACCTGTTTGACGAAATGCGGTTCAATCGCGACGGCACCGAGATCGAAGATTTCGTTCTGAACAAGCCGCAGTACCGCAACGCCGAGATTCTGATCGCAGGTGATAACTTCGGCTGCGGCTCGTCGCGCGAACACGCGCCTTGGGCGATTGCAGATTTCGGCATCAAATGCGTGGTTTCGACCAGCTTCGCCGACATCTTCTTCAACAACTGCTTCAAGAACGGCATCCTGCCGATCGTTCTGCCGCAAGAGCAGGTCGACATCCTGATGTCTGACGCCGAAAAAGGCGCCAATGCCCGCATAACGGTGGATCTGGAAGCGCAAGAGATCACCACCTCGGACGGAGAAACCATCGCCTTCGACGTGGATGCGTTCAAAAAGCACTGCCTGCTGGAAGGTCTGGATGACATCGGGCTGACTTTGGAGAAGAAAGCCTCGATCGACGCCTTTGAAGCCAAAGCGTCTGCGGCACGGCCTTGGGTCTAAGCGCGAAATATCGAATTAAAAGAAGGGGCTGTTCTAAGTGATCTGCCCCTTCTTTTCTCCTGCTTGGTGCATTCCAGCATCATTTGTGTCTTTTTTGGGGCAAAAATCCTCTGGACGTCCACTAAGCCCTTGCAGTACGTCCAATTCCGAAACAAGCTTGCGCAATACACCACTCTGGCTTGAATCCCTGTGGGGGCAAGCCGCGGAATAAGGTTGCGGCATGTATCGCACCGTCCGTAATGCGGAGGAAGAGGCATTGGTTAAACGACTGATCGGCGCCATCGTACGCGCCTTTCTGATGGTAGTCTTGATTGCTATCCCGTCGGTCCTGGTTCCAGGAGTCAGCACCGAGGGAGGACAAGTTGTGTCCATCCTTGCACTGGCAGCGGCAGCGCTAACCACGTTTGAATATGCTTCGACCTATCCCAGCATCGTCGAGTTCCGTGATGCCCCCCCCTTTAACCGCATTCGCTTTATGGCACTTTTTGCCACAGTACTCAGCCTTTCCACTATCGCCCGATCGCAAACAGATCCGACAACAGCTGTCGAATTCTTGACGTCGATTGGCATTTTAATTGGGCAGGCGATTGATTTCCCATTTAGTCCAGTCCACGCGGTTGTGTCGCTTTTACCTGCCGACGCTCCGTTCGAAGAGTTGGTGCAGTTGCGTGCCTTTGCCGGTATGGCCTATCTGATTTCGCTGGTATCGGTCGCTGTTTTCCTGATCGCACTGCGCTTGACCAACTGGCCGTTTTTCCGCCAAACGTCGTTCAATGTCTGGGTCAACCTGCCTACTTTTGACCCCACCAGCGGTGGTGACATCGTACGACGCCTGAAACGTGATGCACGCTGGAACATTGCAATCGGCTTCCTGTTGCCATTCTTGACACCTATGCTCGTGGTCGAAACCGCATCCCTGTTCGGAACGTTCGACGTGATTGCGGACCAGACCTTGATCTGGACCGTCACCGCTTGGGCATTTTTGCCTGCCAGCATGTTTATGCGTGGGATTGCGATGCGGCGCGTCGCAGTTATGATCAACGAAGAACGCAAGCGGCAAGGTACACCAGCCCGCAACGGCCAACTTGTCACCGCATGAGGCGCGGGCTTCTGACGCTGTGTTTATCCCTCACACCGTGCACATCCCTGGCCGAGACCCTGCGCATCGCGACCTATCATATGGATATTCGGAAGAAAGGGCCGGGGCTTTTGCTGCGCGACATCCTGAAGGAAGACCCGCAGATTACGGCTTTGGCAAAGGTGATAGTCCACGCACAGCCGGATGTGCTGGCGTTGCAGGGGTTTGATTATGACGTTGAGGGGCACGCACTGACAGCCTTTCAGGCGTATCTGAAGCAAGCCGGTCACGACATGCCCCACCTTTTTTCCGCCCCACCAAATACCGGGATTGAAACCGGGTTCGATTTAGATGGTGACGGGCGTCTGGCAGAACCCGAGGATATGCAAAGCTTTGGCCGCTACACAGGGCAAGGCGGGATGGCAGTTCTGTCACGCGTTCCGATTGGCAATGTGCGCGACTTCTCGGATCTTCTGTGGAAAGATACGCCCGGCGCCCTTCTGCCCGGCGCGGACGAGATTCCGTTCCCTGCGCCCGAAGCCCTGACGATCCAGCGCCTTAGCAGCGTGGCCCATTGGGATGTTGAACTTCGCCCCGAGAACGCTCCACCGTCTCATCTGCTAACCTTCCACGCCAACACCCCCGTTTTTGACGGCCCTGAAGACCGCAACGGCCGCCGCAACCATGACGAAGTGACGTTTTGGGCCAAGTATCTGGACGGCGACCTGCCGTTTCCCGCACCCACCGGCCCGGTTGTGATTGCAGGAAACGCCAATCTAGACCCTGTGGATGGGGATGGTCGGCATAACGCGATTGCCTCGCTTCTTCAGCACAGGCAGCTGCAAGACCCCCGCCCGCAAAGCGCCGGGGGCACGGCGGCGGCAGATACAGACCATCGGGCCGACCCGGCGCTTGATACAGTCGACTGGCCAGACCAGAAACCGGGCAATCTGCGGGTCAGCTATGTGCTTCCCGACACCCGTCTGCGGGTGATCAACAGCGGCGTCATCTGGCCCCTGCCCGACGATCCGTTTGCGCAAACGGTCGAAACCGCGTCCCGTCACCGGCTTGTCTGGGTTGATATCGCGTTTTGAGCCTTTGTTTTCTTGACGCTGAGGGCCGGGCAGGCTAGGCCCGTCTGCGACGAATTCAGTGCAAGGAATGCCCCCATGACGAACCCCTCTCTGCTTATTCTGCCCGGTGACGGCATTGGTCAGGAAGTGATGGCCGAAGTGCGCAAGGTGATCGACTGGATCGGCGCGAAACGCGACGTGACCTTCGATGTCAGCGAGGATCTGGTTGGCGGTGCAGCCTATGACGAACACGGCGTTCCGCTGGCCGACGAAACCATGGCGAAGGCACAGGAAGTTGACGCCGTTCTGCTGGGTGCCGTGGGTGGTCCGCAGTATGACGATCTGGACTTCTCGGTGAAGCCGGAACGCGGCCTTCTGCGTCTGCGCAAGGAAATGGATCTGTTTGCCAACCTGCGCCCCGCACAGTGCTTTGACGCGCTGGCCGACTTCTCGTCCCTGAAAAAGGACATCGTGTCCGGTCTGGACATCATGATCGTGCGCGAGCTGACCTCGGGCGTGTATTTCGGTGAACCGCGCGGCATTTCCGAAGTCGACGGCCAGCGTGTTGGCGTGAACACCCAGCGTTACACCGAAGCCGAGATTGAACGCGGCGCACGTGCTGCTTTCGAACTGGCTATGAAACGCGACAAGCGTCTGTGCTCGATGGAAAAAGCCAACGTAATGGAATCGGGTATCCTGTGGCGCGACGTGGTGACCGAGGTGTCGAAAGACTATCCCGAGGTCGAACTGAGCCACATGTACGCTGACAACGGCGCCATGCAGCTGGTGCGCGCGCCCAAGCAGTTTGACGTGATCTATACCGACAACCTGTTTGGCGACATCCTGTCGGATTGTGCCGCCATGCTGACAGGTTCGCTGGGCATGCTGCCCTCGGCCTCGCTTGGTGCTCCGATGGAGAACGGCCGCCCGAAAGCCATGTACGAACCGGTCCACGGCTCGGCCCCAGATATTGCGGGCGAAGGCAAAGCCAACCCCTGCGCCTGTATCCTAAGCTTCGCCATGGCTCTGCGGTATAGCTTTGACATGGGTGCGGAAGCTGACCGTCTGGAAGCTGCGGTTGAGAAAGTTCTGGCCGACGGCGTGCGCACCGGCGACCTGCTGAACGAAGCTGGCGTAAAGCCAGCCACGACCAGCGAAATGGGCAACGCCGTGATCGCTGCGCTGGACGCCAGCCTGTAAGACACATATCGCGAAATTTCAGGCCCCTGATGTCAAATCGGGGGCCTTTTTAGTTGCAACCCTCACGCACTCGAAACAAAGTCACGTCAACTTTAATTGGAAAGATGACTATGTTTCGTAACTTCATTTTCGCGGCCTCGGTCGCCATCGCGGCGGCCCCCGCATATGCAATTTCATTCGATGAAGCCTATCCCGACATCGCCGATCAACTGACCGAGGAAGATCGCGCGTTGGTTCAATCGCTTGATTTCATCACCGGGGACGTGGTGGTCGGTGGGAATCTCGCAACCCTGTCGCTGGATGGCAAATTCTTCTATCTGAACCCGGCCGACACCGCCCACGTATTGCAAAAGATCTGGGGAAATCCCCCCAGTGACGGTGGGCTGGGGATGGTATTCCCGGTCGAATCCTCCCCCTTACACAGCTCGGGTTGGGGAATGGAGCTCTGGTTCGAAGACATCGGCTATGTCGATGATAAAGACGCACAGGATCAGGATTATGACGCGATCCTAAAGGATCTGCAGGCAGAGGTGCGCGAAGCAAACGAATGGCGTCAGGAGAACGGATATGAATCCCTTCGCCTGATTGGTTGGGCCGAAGATCCGACCTATGACCCAGAAGCACGCGTCGTCTATTGGGCCAAAGAGCTGGAGTTTGGTGGTTCCCCTGACCACACGCTGAATTTCAACATGCGTGTTCTGGGGCGCAAGGGTGTGCTGGTTCAGAACTTCATCGCAAGCATGGACGAACTGCCATCCGTAAAGAACGCATTGCCCAGTGTGATCGCGATGACCGAATTCAACGAAGGGCATCGTTATGCCGACTTCAATCCGTCGATGGACACCGTTGCCGCTGTGGGTGTGGGCGGTCTTGTCGCTGGAAAGGTGTTGACGAAAACAGGGTTCCTGGCCGCAGGTCTTCTTCTGCTCAAAAAATTCTGGTTCGTTTTGCTGTTGCCACTTATCTGGCTGAAGAACCTGTTCACCCGAAAGCAGCAAGACTGAGCACGCAGAAGACCTGAAACCAGATTTCGGGTCTTGCCCTTTGCCCTGCAAAGCGCTATCCCGCGCGGCACGGTCGGGCTGTAGCGCAGCCTGGTAGCGCACCTGCTTCGGGAGCAGGGGGTCGGAGGTTCGAATCCTCTCAGCCCGACCATTGAAAAAGGCCCCTCGCGGGGCCTTTTGTTGTTTCAGGCGACCCCGCGCTCGCGAGTCTGCTGAAAGCTCGAAATGAAACTGATCATCCAGCGATAGAACCAATAATCGACAGAACGACGGCCACCCCCGCCGCTTTTGGTCTTATTGCGAAAACGTTGCGATGTAGGCCACGATATCATCGGCGCCCTTCCGCAGCTTAACTGACATATTGGGGCGCGCCTTAGGGTCGCCCAGATACTCACGGATAAACCCGATCGGATCCTGCGAATAGGCGCTGATGTTCTCGGTCGTCCACACCAGCCCCTCTTCGCCCGCACGGATCATATCATCCGTGAACATCCCGACCGGAAGCCGCTCGCTGCCATTGCGATAGTCACCTTCAGTTCCAGCGGCACGGCCAACGACGCCATACAGGTTCGGGCCGGTAATTCCTCCCTTCACCAGAACTTCGCCTTCAGGGCTGATAATCGCGTGGCAGGCAGAGCAGCGATTGTACATTTTCTCGCCCTTTTCGGGGTTACCTTCTGCCAGCGCCAGCGAAGGTGCCAGAAGTAGCGCTGCAAAAGCGGGAAGGAGTTTAGTCATTTTCAGGCCTCGTGTAGTGGTTATGTCACGGGTGTTACTTGACCTTAGAGTTGTGGAAATTGTCCCAAATCAAATCGCTACAGTTTTCTAGCTAAATTTGTGCAGGACTTGGAAATTCTCGGTCTGATGGTCAAAAGGATACATTCACGCGATTCCCTAGCTGCCGTCCGAGTAATTCTCGAATTCGCCTATTAGGAGATAGCGGTAACCATTCACCCTCATCCCGTGACACATTTTTGCACCAGATTGCCGGCAACTGACATGGGATTCAGATATCTTCCATCCGGAGTGCGTCAACCTATTCCCCCCTTAAAATACTGGCCCCAACCCATTCTGGAGGCACGACAAAACCAGATCCGCCTTATTTCCGCCCCATTTGGCGCACAAAGAACCCTCAATTGCGCCCAAAATCCGCCCCCTTATAAGCCGAGTTCAATAAGATGTATCTTAATGAGCCCCCGACCTCGCATTATCATAGTGGTCTATCTGGTAAACCACTCTACCTGAAACCAAGGACATGACTGTGCACGCTACGTCCAACGTTGTTGATATCCAATTGAGCGCCGTGTTTTTGTTGCGCCGTACGCTAAGCGATCGCTTGCGTTTTCTTAGCGCGCAATATCCTCGGATTGGCTTTGGAGTGTCTTTAACGACGTTCGAAGGGGAGCACTATATGCTCGCCAATGGGCGGATGGCGCTGCCAGAGAACAAGGCGGACGGCTTTCCCGCGGGCGAACAGATTGCCAAGCTCGACAATGGTCAGCGCTTTCAGACCATCAGCGTTTTTGCGGATATTCCGGAAGGTCTTCAAGACCTGGACTTTCCAGAAGGTAAGCTGATTGAGGACGTCATTGATCTTGTTGAACTGATTGATGCCCCATCTTCCCTACCGACAGGGCAATTGAACGCTGATGCGGGTCTGAACACTGTTATGAATGGCACCGAGGGTTAAATTATGGCTCGCAATATTCATCTTCTCGCCACTGGAAACGAGGCCCTGCAACCGCTGAACGATGCGTTTGGTGGCCTTAATGCGACGATCGACCAACTGACCGCGATTGCAGACGCACGCAGTTCGGCCCGTCTGGCGAAGCTGAAAACACGCATGGACGAGTTCACCGCCAACGTGACATTTGTGGGTCAGGTAAAGGCGGGTAAATCCTCGCTTGTGAACATTATGGCGGGACGTCCGGGCATGCTGCCGTCGGATGTAAACCCGTGGACCTCGGTCGCGACGACGCTGCATATGAACACGCGAACTCCGGGCGATACCAAAGCAAAATTTACTTTCTTCGATCATGACGAGTGGCAGAACCTGACAGCCGGGGGCGGACGTCTAGGTGAATTGGCCAATCGTGCTGGGGCAGATGACGAAATGGACGACATCCGCCGTCAGGTTGAGGCAATGAAGGCACGCTCGGAAGAGCGTCTGGGCAAGCATTTCGACCTGATCATGGGCCAAAGCCACTCGTATGACTATTTCGACGAAGATCTGGTTCAACGCTATGTCTGCATGGGCGACGAAGATGACCCAGATATCAGCGCCGAAAGTGGTCGTTTCGCGGATGTGACCAAAACAGCCGAGCTGTATATGGACATTCCGCAATATCCGATTGCGATCAACATCAGCGACACGCCGGGGGTGAACGATACGTTCATGGTCCGCGAGCAGATTACCCTACGCAGCCTACGTGGCTCCGAGGTCTGTGTTGTTGTCATGGCCGCAAGTCAGGCTCTGACCACGATGGATCTCGCGCTGATGCGCATGATCTCGCAGTTTGAGAATCGTCAGATCATCCTGTTCATCAACCGTATCGACGAATTGCATGACCCGGTTACCGAAGTGCCGGAAATCCGCGACCGCGTAAACGAAATGCTGAAGCAAAGCGGCATCAGCACCGATGCAGGTGTCATTTTCGGAAGCGCGCTGTGGGCCGAAGCCGCCCTGACAGGGGATTCCTCGGTTCTGAACGACGACTCGGCGGAATCGCTGAACAAGCTGTATGCTGCTGCCGGTTTTGGCAATGAAGGCGCATCGCTTGAGAAGATCTGGGCGCTGTCGGGTCTGCCCGACCTGCTGTTGGCCATCAACGAGCGGATTGCAGAGGGCGCAGGCGCACGTCTGTGCAACCGCGTCCGCAACCGCGCCCGCAACCTTGCCAGCCAAATCCGTGCGACTTCGGTTGCGAAGAACATGACGGTTTCGGGCACCATGGTGTATGACCTTGACGGCAAAACGCCCGAGGAAGCCATCCGCACCGTTGCTGACCAATATGAAACCCGCGTAGGCGATCTGACCACCAAGCTGCGCGATTCGGTTATGCAGCGTCTGGCCCGGACCGAAGAGAACTTTATCAAACGTGCCACGGCTTCGCTCATCGAGCATCTCGAGACCGCCGGAGAAGACAGCACATGGACATATGATCCGGCGGGCTTCCGCGCACTTCAGAAATCCGCTTACTTCAACTTCGCCCGCGCCATGCGTAAAGAGGTTGGCGCGCTGTATCAGTCGGCTGCACATGATGTTGAATCTGTCTATCGTAACCTGATGGGTCAACATCTGGGCGAGTTCTCGATCGAACCGCCGATCGTCCCCAACGTGCCGCCGCCCTTGGCAATCGGCCGGACCATCGCGCTAGATCTGCAAAGTACATGGTGGCGCCGCTGGTGGCAGCGTCGTAAGGGGGCTGCATCCTATGCGGCTGATTACACCAGCCTTGTAGCTTCGGAAGCGAAGTCGATCACTAAGGATATTGAAGAAAACCAGATTGCCGCCGTGTTGGAAAACGTCCGCGCCGGTCTGGCCGAATTCATGGTCGAGCAGCAGGAGACTCTGCTTGGGATTTCGCGCAACGCGCAGCAGGCACAGTTGGATGCAGACGCACTGAAAGCAGCAGGCTTGCAGACGACGAAATCTCCGGACGAGCTTTTGGGTGACATCCTAAAAGATCTGGGCACCGAGGCGGCCTAAGACAGATGACAGAACAGAACTCTCCGCGCGTTGTTACTGCCGATCAATGGAAGCGTTTGAAGCGCTGGTCGCATCGTAAGCCCGTCTTCGCTTTGATGGGCGAATTCAGCGCAGGCAAGTCGACACTTCTGAACTTCCTTTTGAAGCGTAACACGCTGCCCACGCAGGTCACAGCGACCCAGTTGCCACCGATCTGGTTCTCGTGGGGCAACAAACCTGCCTATGTCCAGAAACTGGATGGCAGCCGCGAAGAAATCGACCTTGCCAAAATCGGAGAGATTGGTGTTCAGGGTGCGCATTTCGTACGCATCTATCTGGAAGCTGAAATTCTTGAAGCTGTCGACCTGATCGACACCCCAGGCATTTCGGACCCCAAGATCTCGTCCGACGTTTGGCAACGCGCAGTCGGTCAAGCCAATGGCGTCTTGTGGTGTACCCACGCGACGCAAGCGTGGCGCGAAACCGAGCGTGCGACTTGGGCATCGCTGCCCAAACGTCTGCGCCAAAACTCGATCCTGCTGGTCACCCGCGCTGATGCCTTGAAAGAGACAGACCGGAACAAGGTCCTGCGTCGTATCAATCGCGAAGCCGGCGACATGTTCCGCAACATGATCTCGATCTCGGCGCGCGATGCGATCCTTGCCCGCGACAACCCCGAGCATGCCAATCTGTGGGAAAGCAGTGGCGGTGGTAAGCTGGTCGACAATTTCCTGGAAATCACTGCCGACATCATGCAGGCGCGTGCCACTATGCTGGCGCGCTATCAAGCGGATGGCACAAACGCCCAGCCGGAAAGCAATGCGCTTCAGTTGGGTGGCGAGACGTCGACGCGCGTCTGGGCAGCCCCGGTTCTTTCCACAACGGAAGAGCCGCAGGTCGCAGCGACACCCGAACCAACACCGGCCCCAGCGCCAACGCCGGCAAGCCCTGCGATACGTCAACCTATTCATGCTCGGGCCCCTGAGGCGACACCGGAACCCACAGCAGCAGCATCGGTGCAAGCGTCAGAGCCGGTTGTAACGCATGAACCAGCGCCTGGTCCTGCGCCAGCACCCGCGGCAGAAAGCGCGCCGCAGGCAGATGGAAATGTTGTCAGTATTCGCCCGGCACGCCCACGCCGCACGCTCCAAACACGTGACGTAAGCTCTTCGCGCCAGCGCATTGACGCCGACGAGGCCGACAAGCTGCGCGCTCAGGTCCATGCGGACAATCAAGAAGACCACGATCTTCAGGGCCTGAAATCGGTATTCGACATGCCGTCGACACCCGAGGAGCCGACCCCTGCGGTCGAAGTAGACCCCATTCAAGAAGCTGTTGAGCTGGTTGACGAGGTCGCCTCGGCACCTGAAGTAGTCGAGGTAGCTGCGGAAGCCGACACAGACGATGCTGCCGAGGTTGATCTGGGTCTTCCATCCGCTTTGGCTGGCATCCGTGCCGCGCTGGATTCGTCCGAAGTCGAACCAGCCACACCCGCGCCCGAGCCGGCGCCAGAACCCACTCCTGAGGTTGCCGAACAGTCGGACGCGACAGGGGACATTCTGCCGGATCTTCGTGCTGCTTTAGCGCAGGAAACCGCTGCAGATGACACCCCAGCCGAGCCTGAAGTTGCGACTGCAGCGCCACCGGTGCCTCATGACGAAAATGGTCTTTTGACCTCGATCGG
Source organism: Aliiroseovarius halocynthiae (assembly GCF_007004645.1). Lineage (GTDB taxonomy): Bacteria > Pseudomonadota > Alphaproteobacteria > Rhodobacterales > Rhodobacteraceae > Aliiroseovarius > Aliiroseovarius halocynthiae. The sequence goes on from NZ_ML660022.1 coordinate 108,158, forward strand.
TGGACTGATGTCGGACACGGCAGAGACGGAACCGGCCAACGATGATGTAATCGAACCCGCCTCCACGTCTGCGACCGCTGAACCGATCGCTTTGCCCCCCGCCTCCACGCTTTTCAGCATGCCGGACACGGATCCGCTAAGCGCGGCTGATGCATGGGCCGAACATCTCTCGACTCTTGAACACATTCACGATCCATCGGCGTTGCTTAACGCCTTCCAAGAGTTCCTGACCCGCTTCGACATGCGCGCCCGCGCGCATCACGAGAAACAATCCGAAGGCGCACTTGAGGCGCTCAGTGGCGCGGGTGCTGATAGCGATACCGTCTGGCACGTACTGTAATGCAAATGCTTCAATCTGATATGGCAGGTGACACACCAGTGTCGCTTGATGATGCGCTTACGGCAGCAATGCAGAGCGTTCCAAACTGTGTGGCCGCTGGCTATATCGACATGCAGACAGGGTTCCTTCTGGGCCTTGAAGGGCGTGACGATGACAGCATGGCTGCGCTAGAAAACATGTCGACCTCGATTGCGAACCTGATCCTTGGACAAGGCATAAGTGCTTTTGAAAAATTGCTGTCTAGTGGCGAAGAATCACAGGGCTCGGGATTCGGCGAGATAGCAATCTATTCCGGCGACCGCCTTTACCTGCTTCTCAGACGTGCTGATCAGCCTGATCATGTGGTCTGTTTTGTTTCAAAAGGGCACACGAATGTCGGTCTGGCCTTGGCCAAATCCACATCGAAAATGAATATGATTTCGGCTGCGGTCTAGGCGGGAAACAGGTTATGAACCAAGCAGATATCATCGACCGCCTCGAGCAAATCGCCGAAGGCGCAATCGCAAGGCGCGGGCGTTCTATCGCGCTGAAGCAGGACACGGCGGACGCGCGCAGACACGCCGCGGTTGCCGGCCTGCAGGCAACCATCTTGCCCCGTTTCGTGCGCTTTTCGAACGCGCAAAACGACTCGGCTACGCTGTCGGTCAACAACGGTCGCGTGGCTGAAATCACTGATGTGACAATCAACGGGACCATAGAAAACCTTGCTGATGCGACGGCCCTACAGATAGCCGAGGTGCTGATGAAAGTTTGTACCAGAGAGGGCGTTGAGCTGGACAGCTCAGCCCCGAATGACGCGGATGATATCGCAACGAAGGGCATCTATGCCTCTGATATCAAAGCGGCTTTCGAAGAGATTTCGGTGGATGCTCCTGCGGAAGAACAGGCGCCTGTCCAAGAAACGGCCACGCCGGAGGAGCCCCCGACTGTAGCGCCCCCCCCTCCGCCAGAACCCGAGGAATCCCCTGCAGAACCTGAGAAAGCAGCTGGCAAATCGGTCTCGGGTCTTGCCGCCGACTTCTTTGCCAGCGTGACGAAAATCGGCGACCAGCGTGTATTGGTCGCGCACGATGACAAATCGGTGGCTGGTCCAGACGGAATACTGACGCAGAACATTGATGTGGTGCAACAACTGATGGATGACTTGTCCGCATGGGAAGACGATAGCGATCATGGAGGCACCGCGCCTCAATTGGTGATAATGCGCTCCCAAAGCCAAGACATGCCAAGCCTGACAATTTGTCGAGATTCGGACGCGACAGCCATGACAGCACACCCTACCCGAAAGCTCGGTTCTGTTGTCCAATTGTGGAAAACTTTGACAACGCAACAAAAATCCAGCTGAATACGGCTATAGATTGAAATGTTGTTACGACCGCCTTGCGAGGTGAGATGCTTTGAAAAGTGATTTGGATGTCAATTGATGGATGAGGCCCGTCGACAGGAATTAATTCGGATCGCCGAACAGATGGCGCAAACGGCAAGCGATGACGCGCAGCCGTTCATCGCGCGTATTTTGACCGATTTGAAAGCCCTGAAGCCTAGCATAGCCTTTGTCGGCCAGATCAAGGCCGGCAAATCACGGTTGATTAACGGCTTTACTGGTCAGGCGAATTTCTTGCCATCAGACGTGAATCCGTGGACCACAGTGGTAACGGACATGCATTTCGGGCACCCCTCCGGCCGCGCCAAGGGCGGCGTCTTCCACTTCTTCGACAACGACCAGTGGCAGGCATTGCTGTCAGAAGGTGACGAAATTCGCGGTCTGCTACCCGATAGTGAAGACGATTATAAACGCCAGATCATCGAAGAGCAGATCGAGGCGATGAAAACGCGCGCTAAGGCTCGGTTAGGTGAGCGCTATGAAGATCTGCTGGGCACGTCGCACGATCTGGAAGACATGACGCAAAGCGATTTGGCCCGTTATGTTAGCGCCGGAGCCGATCCCGAGGATGAGGGCGAGGAACGCGACGAGCACACCGCGCCCTATTTCAGCGACCTGACCCGAAAGGCCGAGGTCTTTTTTGAACAGGGTCTGTTCCCCTTCCCGCTGACCGTCACCGACACTCCGGGTATCAACGACCCGCTCCTGATCCGGGAAGAGATCTCGCATCAATATTTGCGCAATTCGGATTTCTTCGTGGTTGTTATGTCGGCACACCAGGCGTTGTCGCAGGCCGACCTTAAACTGTTTCGCTTGATGCAGGCACTTGAGCTTGGCCAGATGGTTGTCTTCGTGAACCGCGTAGACGAGCTGAATCGCGGTGTCGAGGATGCTGTATCTGTGCATGCCGATGTGCGAGCTGGGCTTGAGCGAGCTCTGGGTAGCAGCCAGATGCCCGTCATCATGGGAAGCGCGCAATGGGCCCATTATGCGCTGACAGGCGAAAGTAACGGCATTGATCATGATCAGATTTTGGCCTGGCTGAAAGCGCACCCACAAAAGATGCAACGGTTTCTGGAGGAGATTGAGCGCCTGAAGAAAACACGGCCGGAAGGTGCTGCTGAAAGCGCCCTGCGCCTTGCGGCCATGATCGCGTCGGGCCTGCCGGATTTGCGCAGCCATGTGATCCGTGAAATCTCAGACGGGCCGCGTGCCGAACGCATTCACATTGCCGCGCAGCATCTGCGCAGTTTCGCCGCCAGCGAGCTGGAGCGCCGCCGTGTGCATCTGAAGCTGGTGGATGATGATGATGGTGACAACGATTTCGTGCAGATGGAAGACTCTATTCGTTCGCAGCTAAGTCAGATGATCATCGACGCCAAGGATCAACTGAATACCCATGCCGAACAAAGCACCGAAGCATTGAGGCAAACACTGAATATTACGGTGCGCGATATGGTGTCGGACGTAGTTCAGGGTCGCGATGGCGTTTCGCCCTTGTTGGATCCCGGCGGCGCTACCGAACTTGATTTCAGCAACCTGCGCCTGTCGATGCGTAACCAGCTTCTGGAAGTGGCAAAGTCTCAGTGCCAAAGCATGTTGAACGAGCTATACACCGTTGACATGAAATCTAACGCGGCTCTTGTGGAACGCGGAAGCGAGGACGAAGACACGCCCCTCAGCGTGGATACAAGTGCACTGCGCTGGTACCGCCCGGACACCAGCGCTTTGACCCGTGGCATCACGGTTGAACTTCGCATCTCGTGGCTGGCGCGCCTGTTGAAACAACAATCCGTGGTCGCACGCGCTGAGCAAATGATCACCCGTGAGTTCCAGTCCATCGCATCTGATCTGGTGGATCGATTCCATTCCGACCTGGCAGAACGGCTCACGACAGTCATCGATCACCACCTTGCAGTTCTGGCTACGCGCTTCGAAGAACTGACTGATGATGAAACCGCATCTAGACCTGATGCACATGCCGCATTAGAAAACGCCAAGAGACTTTCAAATGAGCTGGAAGAGCTATTCGACGTGGGCGAAGAGCTTGAACAGCGACTCGAGGCGGCCACGTGATTAACTTTCCAGAAACAAACGAAGTGCTTGGAAATCTGAACGAGTTTCTTTCCAAGACAGAGGCCGCGCCCAGCTCGGCCCCGTTGGATGCAATGCGGGCACAAGCGCAGGCACATATCGACCAGCTAGAAAGCGCCGTCACAATCGGTTTTGCCGGCGAGTTTGGCGCGGGTAAGTCCAGCTTAGCCAACATGCTAGCCGGCACCGACATCCTGCCCACAGGTCCGCAGCACCTGAAACTGCCCCTAGTCATCGTTAAGTATGCTGCAGAACCAGAAACCTCGGTCGGCTGGTGGGATAGGCCTGCGGATAGTACTCTTGGAATTGATTTGGAAAAGGCCGCCGAGCATTCACCGGATTTCATCTCGATTGGCCTTCCATCAGAGGCCCTGCAGGAGTTGGTTCTGTTTGATCTGCCGGGCGCGGGCGCGTTGGATGAAAGCTACAAGCAGACGCTCGAGCTGCTGAAGTTCGTCGATTGCGCGATTTGGTGCACCAACGGCACCAATCCCTGGCGCGAGACTGAACGCTTCCTATGGTCGCATGTCTCGCCCGACCTGCATGAAAACAGCTTGCTGGCTGTAACCCACACAGACCTACCGACCGTACAAGAAACACTGGCACGCCTCGTTCCGCATTTGAAGCGCGACAGCGAAGGGATGTTTCAGGCCGTAGTACCAATCGCCACTCCCGTCGCTGCACAAGCCATGGCAAACGAACCCGAGCCGGATTTCGAGCTTTGGTCTTCTTGCGGTGGCGCTGATCTGGCGCAATGTGTTCTGGATCTGGCTGCCACGCACAAAGCGCGAGATCTAGAGAAAGCCAAGGCGGATTGGGAAGCAACACTCGCTCCTGCGCTTGTGGCGTTGGCTCCGACACAGGCCGCGACAGAGCCGGAACCTGAAGAAGCCCCTGCCCCCGCGCCAGAACCTCCCGCTGGATCCGCAAAGGCATCCCAAGCCGACACCGCCCCCCTTTCCAATGCACTCCTCGACGAATGGAAGAGCGAGATTCGCTCGCTGACAAACGAACTTCGCGCCTCGCCGGACATCGAACCGACCGAGCTATTGCGCTTGTGTCAGGAGCTGGTTGATGACTTCACCCAGAAGTTGGAACCTGGCAGCAGCGTCGATTCATCCGCCGATTGGATCGTGGGCGAATTTGAAAACGCTTCGGATCTATTGACGTTAATGCAGTTCGAGGACACGCCAAACGCATCTGAAACTGTATTGAGCATCCTGACGCAGCTCACTGACAATCTGTCGTGGTCTGGAACGCGCGCAGATGACGGCTAGTCAAGACTTATCCACAGAATCACGTCAACCAAGCTAAGAATCATTCAGCCAACCGGGCACAAATTCTTTTCATCTTGTGTAATTGATCAAGGATTCTGTGCACGCAAACATATGGCGCACGCCTATATCTTCTCCGTTTGAGCAACAAAGCCACTACGCGGCCAGATTTGTCGCGTTGAGTCATAGCGAAGCCATGCGCCCGCCACAGTTTGGTCTCAATTCATAAGTCTAACTTTCAGGCATCAGGGGTTGCATTTACCATCACAATAAAGGCCAAAAGGTCAGATGTATCCCTCGGTAGTAATTGAGACACGCAGGTAAGACTAAATGAGCCAGAATCAGGCCTCGGGGCACGATGTTGAAAACCCCCAAATTGAAGCCTTGCAGCCCGGTGAGAAATTGCTGCGCGGCCAGTACGAGATTCTAAGCTTCCTGAACAATGGTGGTTTTGGCGTCACCTACCTTGCACGCGACAGTTTAGACCGGAATGTTGTCATTAAGGAATGCTTCCCAAGCGCGCTTTGCCGCCGCGATGGCAGCAAGGTTGAAGCTGTTGACCCAGCCTATGCGGAAGACCTGCGCTCGATCATTGATTTGTTCATTCAGGAAGCCCGCAACCACGCACGTCTTGTTCACCCGAACATTGTGAACGTGCATCAGGTTTTCGAGGACAATCAGACCGCCTATATCGCGATGGATCTAATCAACGGCGGCGACTTGCTGGATTATATTCAAGATGACCGCAACGACGCCTCGCCGGACTTTATTGTAAAAGTCACCGAGAAGATGCTGTCCGCTGTATCATTCATCCATGAAAACGGGATGCTGCACCGCGACATCTCGCCCGACAACATCCTGATCGATGAGCATGGCGAACCTGTGCTGATCGACTTCGGCGCAGCCCGCGAACAGGCCGCAAACCGTTCCGCCGCCCTGCTGACTTTGCGTGTCATCAAAGACGGCTACTCGCCGCATGAATTTTATGCCCGTGGTGCCGATCAAGACGAAACCAGCGACCTGTATGTGCTGGCAGCGACCCTGTATCACGCCATCAGCGGCGAGCGCCCGATCGACGGAAAATCGCGCTTGGACGCGTTCAACGCAGGCAGGGACGATCCCTATGTTCCGCTTGCCGGTCGTTTCGCAGGATATCCCATCGGCTTCTTGGAAGCGCTGGACAAAGCGATGGAAGTTCACGTCGTCGACCGCGTGCAATCTGCGCTTGAATGGCTGCGCATGTTCCGTGGCCCGGCTGTTGTGTTCGAAGAGTTCGGCTATCGCCCCAGCTCGGTCATCGTGGCACTTGAACGCCCCGAAGATGACACGCGGGTCAAAACCGAAAATGCAGAAGCTTTGGTCACCGCTCTGCTGGCCAGCGAAGAAGATGTCGCAACGGCTGCACAGTCCGAAGGCCTGACGTCTTCTGCTGACCCAGACGCTGAGTCCAGCGACGAACCAGCGGTTACGGTCGTTAAAAGCGGTTCGGGCGGCAGCAGCAAAGCCATCATCGGTATCGTTGCACTTCTGGCGCTTGCCGCTGGTGGGTACTTCGCGTTTAGCGGATCGGGCAGCGACGGCGGAGAGACCGTCGAAGTTGCCGAGGTCACCCCGGCACCGGTTGCTCCGGCAGTTGCCGAAGAAGCCGAACCTGAAGTGGAAGCCGTCGCCGAACCTGAGCCTGTCGTAGAAGAGGCTGCCCCGGTTGCGGAAGAGGTGGTTGAAGAACCCGCCCTCGTCGAGGAAGAAGCGACCGAAACCGCCGCAGCTGAACCCGAGGCCGTTGCCGAAGAAACAGCTGAAGAGGCAGCTCCAGCACCTGTCACCACCGATCCTGCAAACCTGCTGCAAAACCAGATCGCCTTTGGGCACTGGGATGTCGAGATCCCCTTCGCCACCAGCACGCGCCGCCTGTCGATTGGCCAAGCCGTTGCAATCACAGGAATTGACCCCAATCGTGACATGTCAATCATCGGTGACTGGGTGCGCCGTGGGGCAATCATATTCTCGGTCAACGGCAAGTCTGTTACTGACAGTGCAAGCTTCGCAACCCGCATTCTTAACGATGTAAAAGTGGACCCTGACGGCTATATCCGCGTCGCGGCGCGGTATCGTCCGGCGGGCAGCCCGCGCGCCCTGAACGGTCTTTTGGCTCTGCCTGCTATCCGATTCTTCGGGTTGGAAAATGGGCTTACCCTGACCGGGCACAATGCCGACAACGGCGACTGGGCCCTACAGGTCACCCGTGTATCCGACGATTTTAAAGATGATCTGCGTGAAGGCGATATCTTGCTGTCCGAAAACGTAACTGGCCAGCAACTCAACGCCATCGAAAGCCTTGACCGCGTTCTTGAAACCCTTGCCGCTGACGGTGTGTCTCAGGCACGCCTGACCGTGTTGCGTAACGGCGGCGAGGTTCAGGTTCCTATGCAACTTGCTGAGGAATCTTGATACGTATCATTCACTGACTGCCAGAATGTGTTCTCTGCGGGCCAGTTGGTTCCGGGCGGATGTTGGATCCGCTGCAGTGCTTAACAAGTATCTGAGTACCTGAAAACTTAACGTCTGGCTGGGTGAGATACCAGGTTGGGATGTCGATCACGTGCTGGGGTTGTACCCCAGTAAGCGAGTGAAAGGTGAAGTAGCTATGTTCAAATATAAAAGTCCGCTCAGCCGGCTGCTTGAAGGTAACACAAAAACTGAAGATCAAGACGACGCTCTTGAGGAAGAGCGTAACGAAGCCGAAGAAGAGCCCATTGCGGATCTGAACGCTCTTCGTCAGGTTCTTGCGGGTGGCAATCAAGCTGCTGAAGCCAAAGAAGAACCAGCCGAAATCACAGCGCCTGAACGCGCTGCGGTCGCCGAGGTCAAAGCCGAGGACATCACGCCTGTTACCGTTGAGGAAGACATTGCCGAAGTCGAAGCAACAGCTGCCCAGACCGAGGATGCAGGGGTCGACGTGATTGTAAACACGATCCTGGCAGAAGACGTTCCCAACTCGGCCGGGCCCAGCATCGCGCTGACCGAACCCACTGGGATCGCTGAAATCGCGCCGATCAAGGTCGAAGCCGCCCCGGCTGACGCCGAAATCGAACCGGAAGAGATTGCGGAGCCTGAGCCAGTTGCCGTGACCGAGCCCGTCGTCGAACCCGTTCCCGCCGCGACTCCTACGCAGGCACCTGCGGCTGAGGCTGAGGCGAAGATTGATCGCAGCGAACGCGTGAAGACCACCTTCCTGGGCTTTGAGCGCCCCGACGCACATGTACAGGACAGCATGGAAGCTGCACCTGTATCGAAGCGGGAAGTAGACCAGAACAGCTTCCCCGTAGGGTGGCTGGTCATCACCGAAGGTCCGGGGCGCGGCACCAGTTTTTCGCTGATTGAAGGCTTGGCTCAGCTTGGCCGCAATGACGACCAAGCCATCCAGCTTGACTTTGGTGACAATGGCATCTCGCGCGCGGGACACGCTGTTGTAGCCTATAACACTGAAGACCGAACCTGCTATCTGGGCCATGGAGGCAAAGCCAACTTGGTGCGCCTGAACGGCGGACCAGTCCTGAGCACCGTTCCCCTATCAAATGGTGACATGATCCGCATCAGCGACACGACGCTTCGGTTCGTAACGTTCTGCGGCGATAACTTTGACTGGCAGGACAAGTAAACTATGCTGGCAAACCCTGCATATGACATTGCCCTTGTGGCAGATCAAGGCAAGCGGGACACGCAGGAAGACGCGATCGCAGCGCGCTTCTTTGATGACCTTGATGCAGGATATGTCGTTGTCGCGGATGGTATGGGTGGTCATGACGCTGGGGATGTTGCCTCGGCGCTTGTGAAGACCACCTGGCAATCTGAACTGGACGGTATTCTTGAAGGTGGAGACTGCAAAGACGGTCATGTGGTTGAACAGCTAAACCAGGTGGTTTTGCGTGCCAACGACGCCGTTGCCAACTATCTTGACGAAAATGGATCCGAACTTCGTATGGGCTCGACCCTTCTTGGTGTGCTTTTGCGTGGCAAGCGGTTGAACTGGGTCTCGGTTGGGGATTCCCCGCTTTACCTGTGTCGCAACGGGTTCATGATGCGGATAAACGAAGACCACTCGATGGCCCCGATGATCGACGCGCAGATATCGGACGGCACTCTGTCTGAGGAAGAGGCACGCACCCATCCCGATCGTAACCAGCTGACATCGGTCATTATGGGTGCGCCCGTACCCAAGCTGGATTGCCCCGAGACGGCCGTCGAACTGGCCAAAGGTGACGTGCTTTTGGCGGCCAGCGATGGGCTTCAGTATCTCGAAGATGATCAGATTCAATCGTTGGCCATCAGCTATCGTGATCAGCCAGCCCGCGACCTTGCTGTAGCGCTTGTACAAGCCCTGCGTGCGAAGGCGCATCCTGATCAGGACAACACAACGATCGCAGTCATCAAACCGTTAAATATCTGAACTAAAGAATCTATTCTGAGGAACCACAAGAACTATGAGAAACCTCTTCTTCGCATCCGGTTTGGCAATTGCCGCAATGACAGGTTCTGCCGTCGCCCAAGAGGCTTGCTCGGACTATGTGGTCAAGCGAGGCGATAGCCTGCGCGAGATCTCGATGCGTGCATTTGGCACCACCGATTTCCGCAAAATCTATAACGCCAACAAGCAGGCGATCGGCAAAGACCCGAATATTATCCGTCTTGGGATGACACTGTCGATCCCGTGCGATGACAATTCTGTCATTCGAATCGTCACTGCAAACAGCGATGCCGAAAAAATGGCGCGTGAAATGTCAGCCGAGCTGATTGCCGCCGCCGAAGCTCGCGCCGCCACTGCGATCGCCGAGGCTGAAGCCCGCGTTGCAAGCGCCGAAGCTGCCGAAGCCGAAGCTCAGAAAGCCAGCGAAGCTGCCATTGCTGCAGCCAAGGCCGAGGCCACAGCTGCCAGTGAGGACGCTGTCGCTGCCGCTAAGGACGAGGCTGAGGCAGCCATTGCTGCTGCCAAGGCGGAACGTGAAGCTGCTATGGCCGCGGCTGCCGCCGAACGCGAAGCTGCTGTTGCCACCGCCAAAGCAGAAGCCGCCGCCGCCATCGAAGCTGCCCGCGCTGAAGGTGCCGCGCTGATCCGCGAAGCCGCCGCCCCCGCTGCATCGGCTGTGGACGAACGTCAAATCCTGCTGATCACCGGCGGCAACTATGCGCCCTTCACCGACGAAAATCTGCCCAATCGCGGCCTGTACACGAAGCTTGTGGAAACCGCATTCCTGCGCGCCGCACCCGAGCAATCATACAAGATTCAGTTTGTGAACGACTGGAGCTCGCATCTGGATCTGCTGATGCCGACGCTGGCCTTTGATGGCACATTCCCATGGTCGCGCCCGAACTGTGAAGAGGCCGATGCGCTGTCTGAAAAGGACCGCGCGCGTTGCGAGACCTACAACTTCTCAAACCCTTTCTATGAAGTGGTGGATACTTTCTTTGCGCAGGATGGATCTGGATACGAAGCCTCTCTAAGTTATGCAGATTTCGCCGGAGCACGGATCTGCCGCCCTGAAGGCTGGTCTTTGACCCATATGAATGCCGTCGGCCTGTATGAACCTGCAATCACGTTGGTCCGCCCGATTTCGCCCGACGACTGCTTTCATGCCATCGCAAATGGCACCGCTGATATCATCGCAATCGAAGCCCATCTGGCCGTCGAAGCAATCGGTCGGCTGGGTTATGAAGGCGTCATTATCGAGAACCCGAACCTTGCAGCAATCAAATCTCTGAACGTGATGACCCATGTGGACCACCCGGATGGGAAAACCGTTCTTGAGATGTTGAACCGCGGGTTGGACATCATGCAGCAATCTGGCGAGTGGCGAGACATCGTGTCGACTGCCCTGCGCCATCAAATGGACAACAGTTAAGGCCTTGCTGGTCAAAAATCTGGAGGATAGGAAATGCTTAAACAAACAGCAAAACAACTTGCAATCGCGACGACGGCGGCCATCGCATTGTCGGCAGGGGTGGCGAGTGCTCAGCAAGCCTGTAGCAACTACACCGTAGCTGATGGTGATACATTGGCGACGATCGCAATCGCTGCCTATGGGACATCTAACTACCAGCCAATCTTCAACGCGAACCGTAGCGGCATTACAAACCCAAACGCGCTCGAACCGGGACTGGTTCTGGCCCTTCCATGTGAAGACGGTAGCCTTCCTGACGGACGTTCGGCCCAAGAGATCATCGCCGCAGAAGAAAGCCGCTTTGCTCAGACAAAACGCTCTAGCACATACGAACCTCCGATCAAGCTGGTTACCGGTAATGGTTGGGCGCCATTTGCAGATGAATCGCTGAACGGCGGTGGCTTCATTACCCGTCTGGGCACCACCGCGCTGCAGCGGGGCGGCAACGCGCGCGACTTCTCGGTCAGCTTTGTTGACGATTGGAATTCACATCTCGACGTTTTGCTGCCTTTGGGTGCTTTCGACGTCTCTATGGCATGGGTGCAGCCTGACTGTACAAACCGCACCTATGAATGGTCGAAAGAGACTGAAGTACGTTGTACGCAGTTTGATGCCTCGGTTCCCGTCTACGATACTGTGTTTGGTGTCTATTCACTGCCGGATAGCTCCTATGCCGGAGCGACATCGTATGAACAACTGAAGGGTTCGACCGTTTGTCGCATGACCGGTTGGGGTTTGGCCGACCTGGAAGGCGCTGGTCTGCAAGCACCTGAAACCATCACGCTGCTTCAGCCTGTCACTGCACGCGAGTGTGTAGATGCCGTGCTGAACGGCACCGCGGATGTGGCCACCTTCGAAGTCCAGTTGATGTCGGATACTCTTTCCGAGATGGGGCTGACCGCCAATGATGTCGTCGAAAACCCCTTCGTGTCGACCGTTCAGTCGCTGCGCTTTATCGTGCACCGCTCGAACCCGTTTGGTCGCCAGTATCTGTCGATGCTGAACAAAGGTCTGAACGAGATGCGCGAGTCTGGTGAATGGTACGCTGTTGTGTCGGACACCCTGCGTGAGCACAATGAAAAGCTGATGGCTGCATCGAACTGATCACGCCTGATCTGAAAACAGAAACGGCCGGCATTGCGCCGGCCGTTTTTTGTTGGAATGCGCTCAGATGCTAGCTGCTTTGTGGCTCCGCGAAGCTCAACACCATATCGCGCAGAGTAACCAAACCACAGGCGGTCCCGTTTTCGATCACCAATGCCCGGCGATGATCCAAGCGTGACAACAGGCGTACGGCGTATTTGACGGCCATGTGGTCAGCAACAGTCAGGGCGGGCTTATCCATCACCTCGTACACATTCGTGCGGTCGAGCGATTTGTTCAGAGCAATCGCCCGTTCAGCGATCATATCGATCGAGACGATGCCATATTCATCATCCTCGTGACGCCGCTCGATCACCAGCGCGGTGACCCCTTTGGCGTCCATCTCGTTTACCGCATCCCGTACCGTTGCCAGACCGCTGATCATATAGATCGTGCCCTGCATCACATCGCGGACTTTCTTTTTGTTCTCGTCCATCACAAGTCCTCCTTGCTGATTTCCTCTTGGATCGACGCGATTTGCCCAGACAGGCCGATTGCGTCTTCAATATCCACTTGGAAGGCGACCCCTGTTCCGGGATCGTCATCAAAACGACAGGCTGCACCGATGCTTTCAAGGATCAGGCGGCTGTGGTGTTCTTCGACCAGAAACAGGATCACGTCGCGCTGCCCACCCACGGTCAGACCAAAGAAGGTCTTTGTCGGGTTCAACCCTTCGCCCCGCGCCGAGGTGATGACGGTACACCCGGTCGCGCCCTTTTCGCGGGCGGCCTCGATGGCGGTGTCCGTCAGTTCATCCTGTGTCATCACAATGATCAGTTTAAACTTCATGGTTCTCTCCTTGGCTGTCCTGATCGGCCTTGCGGCGCGACAACCAGTTGCTGATTTGGGCATAGCCCATCACGGTAATCATGGGAAACAGGCTGGCCAAAGCGATCAGGCCAAACCCATCCAGAAGGGGGCTGCGCCCCGGCACGGTGCTGGCCAATCCAAGGCCCAGCGCCGCCACCAACGGCACAGTCACAGTCGATGTCGTCACCCCGCCGCTGTCATAGGCCAGCGGGATGATCATGCGCGGGGCCATGAGGGTCTGGATCACGACGATCACATAGCCCACGATCATGTATTGATAGAGCGGCGTGCCCGTCACGATGCGGAACGTCCCAACCGCAAGGCTGATCGCCACGCCGAATGCGACGGCGATACGCAGCCCGTTGGCCTTCACCGCGCCACCAGATGCCTCTTGCGCCTTCAGAGCGACGGCGATCAGCGACGGCTCGGCAATCGTGGTCGCAAAGCCGATGGCGAAAGCGAAGATATAGACCCAATAGTAATCCAGCCATTCGACCGCTGCGCCGGGTTCAATCCCCAAGAAAGCCGGGTCGGTCAGCTGCGCAGCCATCTCGCGGCCCAGCGGGAACAGGGCAAGCTCCAGTCCAGACAAGAACAGCGCGAGGCCCAGAAGCACATAGAACATGCCCAGTGCAACCTTCTTGGTATGCGGGATCGGCTTGCGCAGGATGACAAGCTGGAACAGCAGCAGCACTGCCGCGATGGGCAGCACATCGCGCACAACGCTGAAGAAAGTCCACAAAAGGTCCGTCAGGATCGTGATCATGTCGCCACCACCAATCCGAACAGAAGCACGAAGATGATCGGCATCAGGGACGCAAAGGCGATCAACCCGAACCCGTCGATCATCGGGTTACGCCCCTTGATGACCGACGCCAGGCCAACGCCCAGAGCCGTTACGAGTGGAACGGTGATGGTCGAGGTCGTGACGCCCCCGCTGTCATAGGCGATACCGATGATTTCACGCGGAGCGATGGGGGTCAGGGCGACCACCATGATGTATCCTCCGATGATCAACCATTGGATCGGCCAGCCCATCAGGATGCGGAAGACGCCCAACACCAAGGACGCGCCGACGGATGCAGCCACGGTATAACGCAGGGCGGTCGCCATGAAGTTTAGCTCGGCCTCGCTTTGCCCGATCACACCAGCCTCGGACATCACGGTTGCGGCCTCGGCCCCGACGGCGATCAGGGCGGGCTCGGCCACCGTGGTGCCGAAGCCAAGGCTGAAGGCGAAAAGGACCAGCAGCGGAAGCGAGCCACGCAGGGCGAGCGCATTCGCAAGCGCTTCGCCCAGTGGGAAAAGTGCCATATCGAGGCCACGAATGAAAATCGTCAGGCCCAAAAGAACAAACAGGAAGCCCAGTGCGAACTGGCCCAGATTGTCGATGGGTTGCTGCAACACAACAAGCTGGAAGAAGCCCACGATCAAAAGGATCGGGGCAAGGTCACGGGCAGTGCCACCCAAATAGCCGAACAGCTTTCCAAGCGTATCGGTCATATGCCCCTTCCTGCGTTGCGCCATTGGTTATGCATTCATACCAATGATGTAACAGCCACATAGCAACAGGGCGAGCTATGATTGAAATCAAACCAACTGGACAAAAAAACACCCCCGGCCCGGCCGGGGGTGCGTGTATTCAGTCTGAGGCGTGGGTCAGTCGTTCGACCAGCCCGACACGGCTTTGACTTCAAGGAAGTCTTCGATCCCCATAATGCCGCCCTCGCGTCCGTTGCCAGATTGCTTATAGCCACCAAAGGGCGAGCCTGCGGCGCGCGAGGTGCCATTCATCTCGACCATACCCGAGCGCATTTGGCGGGCCACGCGGTTGGCGCGGGTGCCGTCTTGCGTCTGGATATAGTTGGTCAGGCCGTAAACCGTGTCATTGGCGATCTCGACGGCTTCTTCTTCCGTCTCGAACTTCATGATTGACAGAACAGGACCGAAGATTTCTTCGCGACCGATGGTCATGTCATTGGACACGTCGGCAAAGACGGTGGGCTTCACGAAGTAGCCTTTGTTCAAGCCATCAGGACGACCGGTGCCACCCGCGACAAGGCGTGCGCCTTCGTCGATGCCTTTCTGGATCAGGTCTTGGATCTTGTTCCACTGAAGCTCGTTCACGACGGGGCCGATATGGCGACCTTCTTCCGATGCGGGGCCCACCTGAACCTTGTTCGCCATTTCTGCCGCTTCTTCCACCACACGATCATAGATCGAACTTTGGACCAACATGCGCGAGGGTGCGTTACAGCTTTGGCCGGTGTTTTGCATCATGTGCTGAACCCCACGCTTCACGGCTTTGTCGTCCGCGTCCTCAAACAGGATGTTCGCCCCTTTACCGCCAAGTTCCAGCGCCACGCGTTTGATCGTGTCAGCAGCGGCTTTCGAAATGGCGATACCTGCGCGGGTCGAGCCGGTGAAGCTGACCATATCCACGTCAGGATGCGATGTCAGCTGGCTGCCAACGCCAACGCCGTCGCCGTTGACCATGTTATAAACGCCTGCGGGGGTGCCGGCTTCGTCCATGATCTCGGACCAAATGATCGAGGACAGCGGCGCGACCTCGGACGGCTTCAGAACCATGGTGCAACCGGCAGCAGCAGCGGCAACAACTTTCAGCGTCACCTGGTTCATCGGCCAGTTCCACGGGGTGATCAGCGCGGTCACGCCGACGGGTTCATAGAGCAGACGGTCATTCGGCGCACGATCGCTTAGCATCTTGTCGAATTCGAAATCTTTGAAGGCTCGGATGAAGTTCTTGATGTGCCAGCTGCCCGCACCCACTTGCGAGCTACGCGACAGATCAATCGGTGCGCCCATCTCAAGGCTCATCGCTTGGGCCAGATCTTCGGAACGGCGGTTGTAGATGTCGAAAATGCTTTCGATCAGCTCCAGACGCTCGGCCTTGGACGAAAAGCCCCAGGTCTTGAAGGCTTGCTTGGCGGCGGCCACGGCGGCATCCGTGTCGGCCTGATCACCAAGCGAAATGACCGCGCAGACCTCTTCGGTCGAGGGGTCAATCACATTGCAATCGTTTGCGGCAGCCGGAGCGACCCATTTGCCGTTGATATAAAAGTCGCGTTTCTCGATCATATTCCTGACTCCTTGGACGGGTTTGCGGGCACTGTGGCACCGTGGCGCTGATAGCGCAACCCGTGGAATAATAATTTGATCAAATTATAGATAGCGGGTCAATCCTAAAGCGGATCAGCGCCGATGATCCATGATGACAATATCGATCAACAAGCGACTTTCAGATGGCCACAAGCATATCTCAAGTACCAATCTGTAAGTATCGACAGCTGCCAGCTTTCCTGCGACAAGAATCGCATCGAACGTCAAATTTCTGGTTGAGATTCACATGGGCTATCGCGGTGATTATATAGCAACGCCACGCACACCTGAAGATGTCGCACTAGCGCTGGATTTAATCCTGCTTGGCCCCGCGGACGACCCATCAAATGCATCAGCGTGGATTGGACGTCTCAAGAACGGGTGGACGGTCTTCGTTCCAGATTGCGAGGGCTATTGCGATTTAATGCGCAATGCGCTGCGCGGGATGTCCGAAGACGTGGATGTTCTTGCCTGCTCGGTGAACGAGACCGTCATGTTTGCCGAGGCCACTGGGTATCACAAAGGCCTAAAACACTGGCATGTCTCGTACACGTCAGATGTAGAGCAGAACGAAGAACCGCTTGTCGAAGAGGGATTGTTACCAGCAAGCGCTGCTGCGCTGAAGTCAGCGCTTCGTGCGGAAACCGCCCCGTCAGAGGGTGACGACTTGTTTGAATACCCGATACGTATCTTCGAAAGCGAAACTGGGTATTGCTATGACGCGATCTATGATCTGGACGCGTTCGAAACGCTTCAACATGTTCAGCTAGACTCTGATGTTGATGCACATACCGGGCTTCTGAATCGCCTGATTGCAAGACACCCGCTGCTCGTACTGCTGCTGGGGTTCTTACTGGTGGTCGTATTTGGCGTATTTCTGAGTATCGCCGCCGAGAACGTACTGGATCCATTGATCTCGTTCGTCCTCGGCGATTGGGCTGACGTCTGCCTGTCTAACTGCGCGGATGACTGACTGCGCAGGCGGGGTTCAGTCAGAAAGCTGAGCAGCCTTCAGGGCTTTGGACAGAACCGCGCGGTCTCCGATATGGTTGGCCAAAACCAGCACAAGGCGCGCATTCAGCGCGTCGCTGTCTTCTTTCGACAGACCTTCATGCGCAGCCAGAAGCTCGGCATAGAAATCATCCACGCCGTCGATGTTCGGGGTCAGGATCAGATCAGTCATGGGGCTTACTCCTTACCGATAGCGCGACGGATCGCGGCACGGATCTGGTTTTCATCAAAGCTGGGGCGACGGGCAGCGACGTGCTGATCCGGGCGGATCAGATAGACGGCTTTGTCGTTGTCGCCCAAGTAGCGTTCACGCAAGGCACCGGACTTGTCGTCGGTAGTCGACAGGGCCAGACGGGTGACCTGGATGCCGGCTTCCTCGATCACATCGGGGGCGTCGGCGTCGATGGTCAGCAGGATGAACTTGTCGCCCAGCTTGTTCAGCAGGAAGTCATCCCCCAGCGGTGCATCGGGGCAGACCGAACCGGGACGCGAACGGGCGGGGCCGTCCAGCGCATCGGACGAATTCAGCGGCGAGCCATCATAGGTGCAGGGCACCGACAGACGACCCGAGTTCACCATGGGGCGGGCAAATTCGTGCTTCTCCGACAGGTCCAACACGGCGTCGCGTAGAAGGCGGCTCATCTCGGACTTGGGCGTGATGAAATCAGTCGACCGGGTCGAGTTCAGGATGTTCTCATCCGCGCCGTGGATCCGTTCGTCATTATAGCTGTCCAGCAGGCTCTCAGGCGCTTCACCGCGTATGACCATGCCCAGTTTCCAACCCAGATTGTCCACGTCCTGCATGCCCGAGTTCGCCCCGCGTGCACCGAAGGGCGACACTTGGTGTGCGGCGTCCCCGGCAAAGAACACGCGACCATGACGGAAGCTGTCCATGCGTTTGCATTGGAACGTATAGATCGAGGACCAGACCATGTCGTATTGCACGCCTTCACCAAGAAAGGCGTCCAGACGACGACGGATGTTTTCCTCTTTCATCTCTTCCTTGCGGTCGACATCCCAGCCGATCTGGAAGTCAACGCGCCAGACATCGTCGGGCTGCTTGTGCAGAAGGGTCGAGGCACCGCCGCCGTGGGAGGGTTCAAACCAGAACCAACGCTCGGTCGGGAAATTGTCGTTCTTCATCTTGATGTCGGCAATCAAGAAGCTGTCCTGAAAAACCTTCCCGGTAAAGTCCAGATCCAGCATCGTGCGCAGGGGCGAGGCGGCACCGTCGCAGCCGACCAGCCATTCAGCTTCCAGCGTATAGGGGCCGTCCGGCGTCATGATATGCAGCGTGACATAGTCGTCATGCACTTCGACCGAGTCCACGCGGTTTTTGCCGCGGATTTCGATCGGCGCGCCGTCCTTCTGCAGCTCTTCAAAGCGGTCCAGCTGGAAGCTTTCATAATAGGGCTGCTGCATGTTGATGAAGGCAGGGTATTCGTGGCCTTCTTCGGGCAGAAGATTGAATTCAAAGACCTGATCGTCCTTGTTGAACACCTTACCGATGTTCCACACGACGCCTTTGTCCACCATCGGCTTGCCGCAACCATAGCGGCCTGCGACTTCAAGGCAGCGCTTGGCAAAGCAAATCGCACGCGAGCCCATGCCGACACCTTCGTGGTCGTCCAGCACCAGCGTCGGAATGCCTTGGCGACCAAGGTCCAGCGCTGTGGCCACGCCAACCGGTCCTCCTCCCATCACCACGACGGGATGACGCACAGGCGTTGCCGCATCCTGATCGGCAGATTTCTTGTAGGGATAGCGCTTATAGGCAAGCGTGTATCTATCATCGAACATCGGGTTCTCCTCCGGCTGCGCGCGTTTCGGGCGGGGTCCGGTCCTCGTGACCGAACCCCGAAGGTCTTAGCCCTGAAGGGCGGCCCACATGTCCAGATCGCGCTGTGCGGTCCAGATACGGGGGGTGTCGATGCCGCGGGCTTCGTCATAAGCGCGGGCAACGTTGAAAGGCAGGCAGTGTTCATAGATCGCGTAGTCTGCGAACTTTGGGTCACATTCGGCACGGACCGCGTCCCATGCTTCTTTCAGCGACCCACCACGTGCGGCCACTTTGGCGGCCGGGGCGTAGGTGCTGTAAACGAAGTCGCGGGTGCTTTCGATGGCGCGTTCAACGGCTTCTTTGCCGATCAGGGCTCCGCCACGACCGGGCGCGATGGCGTCGACGTCGAAGGACGCGATGTTGTCCAGCGTGTCACCCCAATCCGAGAAGTGACCATCGCCACAATAGCAGGCCGAGTGGTCTTCCACGATGTCGCCGGTGAACATGACGTTCTGGTCCGGCACGTGGATCACGATGTCGCCCGAGGTGTGAGCGCGACCCAGATGCATCAGATCGATGCGGCGGTTGCCCAGATAGACGGTCATATCGTCCGAGAAGGTGGTGGTCGGATAGGTCAGGCCGGGGATCGACTCGTGGCCTTCGAACAGGCGCGGGAAGCGCTGGAATTCGCTGTCCCAGTCTTCCTGACCGCGTTCGACAACCATCGCGCGGGCTTGGTCGCCCATGATGATCTGATCGGCACCATAGGCCGACGCACCCAGCACGCGCACGGCGTGATAGTGGGTTAGAACCACGTGGCTGATCGGCCTGTCGGTCACCGAACGCACGCACTCGATCACCTTGTTGGCCAGACGTGGGGTCGCCTGAGCTTCTACGATCATGACGCTGTCGTCGCCAATGATCACGCCCGAGTTCGGATCGCCCTCGGCGGTGAAGGCATAAAGCCCTTCACCGATCTGGTCGAAGGTGATTTTCTTTTCGGTCATGTCGCCTTGCGACGCGAATGCCTTTGCCATGGGGTTAGTCCTTTATGCGATAGTCGATTTGAAGCATGCCGCCGCCATGAGATTGGCTGGAGACAAATGTGAGGTTGTGTTGTGGTCCGTCCGTGAACAGCTTCCGCCCGCCGCCAAGAATGGTCGGCATCACGAAGACGCGCAGGGTGTCAAACATGCCCGCATCCAGCGCGGCGCGTTGGGTTGCGCCGCCACCCATAACCCAGACCTTCTTGTGCCCGGCCTTTTCGATGGCTTTGCGAAGGGTCTGGATGTCTCCAGCAGCGGTGACGTGATCGGCGGTATAATCCGCCTGATGGGTCAGGACATAGCTGGCGCGATCCTCATAGGGCCAGCCCCAACCAAGCACCTGTTCATGGGTTTCTCGTCCGGTGATCAACGCATCCACATCCGCGATGAAATCACCATAGCCACCGTCGCCACCATCGGCCGCAACGGCTTCGTTGAACGGATCAAGCCATGCCACGCCACCGTCGGGGGTGGCGATGTAGCCGTCAAGGCTTGTGGCGATGTATCCAACGTACTGGGTCATGTTCACCTTACTAGACATGGGCGCAGGATAGTGGTTCCTTGCCCCTATGTTTGATCGTCGTTTTCTGCCCTACTGGGGCGTTGCCTTTGTCACCCTCGCCACGCTGGTTACCCTGCTGGCGATGGGTCGTAATTTCTCATGCCCCTGCGGCTATACCCTGCTGTGGTATGCCGGGGACGATAGTGGCCAGGGGTCGCAGCATCTGCTGGACTGGTATTCCCCCAGCCATCTGATCCACGGGTTCCTGTTTTACGGCGCGACCTTCCTTCTGATGCGCCGCTTCGCGCTTGGCTGGCGGCTGTTGGTGTCCACCATTGTCGAAGGCGCGTGGGAGGTGGCCGAAAACACCGAGGCCGTGATCCAGCGTTATCGCGAATTCACCGTGTCGGGCGAATACTGGGGCGACAGCGTGGTGAACTCGGCCGCGGATTTGGCGGCCATGTTCCTTGGCTTCTGGCTGGCGCTTCGCCTGCCGATCTGGGTCAGCCTTCTGATCGTTGTCGGCTTCGAAGTGCTGACCACTTTCCTGATCCGCGATGGGCTGACGCTGAACATCATCATGCTGCTGGCACCATCCGAGGCGATCCTCGAATGGCAAAGCGCAGGGGGATGATGCCCAGCCACCCATTTACTTGGGCCAGTTGACAGCAGGCAGAATCTGCCCGACGCAATCGCCAAAGCCGATCTGGAAACCGTCGCCCTTGGCAGCACCGCGCAGGGTCAGGGTATCGCCGTCCTCGATGAAGGTACGGGTTTCGCCGGTGTCGAGCGTGAACGGCTCGCGGCCCGCCCAACTCATCTCCATCAGTGACCCGTACTCGGTCTTCGTCGGACCCGAGATTGTGCCGGACCCAAGCAAGTCGCCAACATTCATCGCGCAACCGCCGATGGCGTGGTGGCACAGCTGCTCGGCGGCGGAATAATACATGCGGGTGTAGTTGGTTTCGCCAACGACGCTTGCCTTGTCAGCACCTTCAGGCTGCATCAGCACCTGAAGCTCGATGTCATAAAGGCCGTCCTTGGAGCCATCCAGATAGGGCAGCAGCTCTTTCTCACGCTCGGGCGTCGGGGCGCGGAACTCCTCCAGTGCGGCCGCGGTGACGATCCACGGGGAAATCGAGGTGCCAAACGCCTTGCCTTGGAACGGGCCCAGCGGCTGGTATTCCCAACCTTGGATGTCGCGCGCGGACCAGTCGTTCAGCAGTACATAGCCGAAGATCATGTCGTCGGCTTCGTCGACGGTGATCGGCTGGCCGAACTCAGAAGGCTTACCAACGATGGCCCCCATTTCAAGCTCGATATCCAAACGCATCGAGGGGCCAAAGCTGGGCATCTCGGCATCCGGCGCTTTGCGCTGACCATTGGGGCGGTGGATTGGGGTGCCCGAGATCACGACGGACGACGCGCGGCCATTATAGCCGATGGGGATGTGCAACCAGTTGGCGGGCAGATCGGGCGAGCCACGCAGGATCGCACCCATGTTCGCAGCGTGCTGACGACCGGCGTAGAAGTCGGTGTATTCCGACACAAGGAACGGCATGTGCAGCTCTGCGTCGGCTTGGGCCACCAGCAGAGGCTCAACCGCGTCACGCTCGGGCGAGCCTTCGGACAGCAACTGCCCCAAACGGGCGCGCAGGGCGGACCATGCGTCCGATCCCAGCTCCATCAGCTCGTTCCAGAAGGGAACGTCGAAGACGGGCTCGTCACCAATCTCGATCAGGCCAGCCTCTTCGGCGGCCTGCATATCAAGGATCATATCCCCGATGGCCACACCACAACGTGGCTCGCTGTCAGCGGTCGAGAACACGCCGTAGGGCAGGTTGTTCAGGGGAAAGGGGGTCTCGGCAGAGTTCGCACTGTCCACCCATGACTTTTTCAGTTGGCTCATGATGTCCTCATTCGGCATCCGGCTGTGCCTCGGGTCGCGCATCGGCGAAGGCGGGCAAAGCCAGACAGGTTTCTTCAATTTCGGTCAGACGGGCAAAAGGCGTCATATCCACGCCCCAGCGATGCCCGTTATAAAGCTGCGAAACAAGGCAGATATCGGCAAGCGTTGGCGTGTCACCAAAGGCAAAGCGCGTGCCCCGTGGCAACATGGCCTGAAACGCGGTCAGACCTTCATTCATCCAATGAACCATCCAACCCACACTGTCAGCTTTGCTATGCCCCATTCCGTCCAGATGCTGCACAACGCGCAGGTTATTCACCGGATGGATATCCAGCGCGATCACATGCGCCGCGGCCATCACCTTGGCCCGCGCAATTGGATCCGCCGGCAGAAGCGCCGGGTCGGGATAGGTACGGTCAAGATAATCAAGGATTGCCAGTGATTGGGACAGCGTGGTGCCATCCTCAAGCTCTAACACAGGAACACCCTTACCGGGGTTCATCGCCTGATACTCGGCGCTGCGTTGCTCGCCTTTCACCAGATTGACCGGATGACTTTCAAACGGCACACCCTTCAGGTTCAGCGCGATGCGCACCCGATAGGATGTAGTCGACCGCCAATAAGTATAGAGTTTCACCTTGTCCTCCTAAAGGCTAATAACCATGCCATCGCGCCCGATCCGAACCGTCCCGCGAAAGGTGCCTTCCAGCTCGGCAAGCCAATGTTCCTTGGTAAACTCGGGGTCGTCCGAAGGCACTAGATGATTCAACGCTAATACTTTCACGTTCGCCGCGTTCGCAATACGTCCAGCCTCAGCGGCCGGGGTGTGCGAACGCAGCAAGTGCTTTTTCAGACGATCATCACCGTTCCCCACGCGGGCACATAGCGCATCAACGCCTGCTGTCAGCATCGCCTCGTGCACCAAAATATCTGCGTCACGCGCGAAATCGACCATGGACGGTATCGCCGCCGTATCGCCCGAAAACACGACAGAATGCACCGCCCCCTCAACCCGCAACGCATAGCTTTCATCGATCGGCGGGTGTTCGTTGCGCATGGCAGAAATGTTAAGTGATGTGCCTGTATCCACATCACCTTCGGCCAGCAACCGTAGATCAATCAGATCTCTCAGATCTGGACGGCCTTCATCCTCGATCCGCAGGTCGATATCTTCAGCCATTGAGGCAAAGAAGCCTTCGAAGTAACGCGCCAGCCCTGCGGGACCGACGACCATCACAGGGCGTTTCAACCCAGCGGTCCATGCAGTGTGCAGTAGCGGACCAAGCTCAAGATAATGATCCGAGTGCAGGTGTGTGATCACGATCAACTCGATCATGTCCAGTGCCACCCCCTGCCCGATCACACCCTGCGACACGCCCAGTCCGCAATCAATGACTACCACGTGGCCATCCATCTGCAATAGATGCGAAGTCGGCATAGGCGACCCCGGTCGAATTGCTGGGCCACCTTTGACCCCAAGGAGAGCAATCTCTGTCATCGTTACCAATCTCCTTCGGGAGTGCCGTTGAATTTCTTCTCAAGACTATCCCAGCAGTCGATATAGTCGTCCTGCAACGGGGCTTCGTTTGCGGCGAAGGCAGTCAGATGCTGCGGGAAGCGGGTCTCGAACATGAAGGACATGGTGTTGTCCAGCTTTTCCGGGCCAAGGTTCGAATTCGAGGCACCCTCGAACGCATCCCGGTCCGGCCCGTGCGGCAGCATCATGTTATGCAAGGACACACCACCGGGGACGAAGCCCTGCGGCTTGGCGTCATACTGGCCGTAGATGTTGCCCATCAGCTCGGACATGATGTTCTTGTGATACCACGGCGGACGGAAAGTGTTCTCGGCCACCATCCAGCGTTCGCGGAATAGAACGAAGTCGATATTCGCGGTGCCGGGCTGGCCCGAAGGCGCCGTCAGCACGGTGAAGATCGAGGGGTCCGGATGATCAAACAGGATCGCGCCAACCGGGCAGTATGTGGTCAGGTCGTACTTGTAGGGCGCGTAATTGCCGTGCCATGCGACCACATCCAGCGGCGACTGACCAATTTCCGTTTTGTGGAACTGGCCGCACCATTTGATGGTGATGGTCGACGGCACTTCGCGGTCCTCATAAGCTGCAACAGGGGCTTTGAAGTCACGCGGGTTCGCCATGCAGTTGGCACCAATGGGGCCACGGCCCGGAAGCTCGAATGTCTGACCGTAGTTTTCGCAGACGAAACCGCGTGCGGGACCTTCCAACAGTTCCACACGATAGACAAGACCACGCGGGATGATGCCGATTTCTTGAGGGGCAAGGTCGATGATGCCAAGTTCCGTATAGAAGCGCAGCTTGCCCTCCTGCGGCACGACCAGAAGCTCGCTATCGGCCGAGAAGAAATAGTCGTCCACCATGGATTCAGTGACCAGATAGACGTGGCTGGCCATGCCGACCTGCGTGTTCACATCGCCGGCGGTGGTCATCGTGCGCATGCCCGTGATCCAGTTCAGACCCTCGGTCGTCGGCACAGGATCCCAGCGATACTGGCCCAGCGAAATCACGTCCGGATCCACGCAGGGCGCAGACTTCCAGTACGGCATGTCGATTTTGGTGTAACGGGCCGAGTGCTTCACCGACGGACGGATGCGGTAACACCATGTCCGCTCAGGCGGGTTCGCGGTGAAAGCGGTGCCGGACAGCTGCTCGCCATACAGGCCATATTCGCATTTCTGCGGGCTGTTCATACCTTGAGGCAACGCGCCGGGCAGAGCCTCGGTTTCGAAATCATTTGCCCAACCGGGCATATAATGTGTTTCGGTGCCAACGGCGGACACCGCGCGGTTCATCTCGCGCGAGGGGCTGTGCTTATTCATATGTCGATCCGTTTCAATGCCCAGATGGGCCGTCCTGTTGCCCTGTGATTTTATCGTTGCATGTGAAATGAAGTCAAGGAAAAGGGAAGCTTCACATGCGAAGTATTGGAATGGCAACAATTTGAACAGTTAAGCCGATGGAAACTTGCGTCTGCTATCCATGACCCCGGGTGAAAAATGAGGTGGTGGGATGCGTTCGAATGAGCGAGCTCCGGTAATTATCAAGAAAGTGAAGAAGGTCAGCGGTGATGGCCATCACGGCGGCGCATGGAAAGTTGCCTATGCGGACTTCGTGACGGCGATGATGGCGTTTTTTCTTCTGATGTGGCTTTTGAACGCCACGACCGAAAAACAACGCAAGGGCATCGCAGATTACTTTAGCCCAACGATCCCAATCACCCGTGTTTCAGGTGGTGGAAGTGGCTCGTTCGGTGGCGACAGCGTGCTCAGCGAAGAAAGCCTGTCGCAGACCGGCACGGGTGGGCAACCTCGTGATCCTGCCAATACCGAAGGCGGTAAGCAGGCAGATGGTGCTGGGGCGGAAGGCGAAAAGGAAACTGCCAAGCTGAAAGAGGTCGAAGTGATGCTGCAAAGCCGGTCCGGCGAAAGCATGGCCACCGACCAGATGCAGCGGCATATTGTAACCAAAGTGACGGACGAAGGTCTGTTGGTCGAAGTGTTCGCCCTTGACCACGCTCCGCTATTTCATGCAGGCACCGCCACGCCAACGCGTCTTATGGAAGACATTCTGGCAACGATTGCCGAGGTCTTTCAGCTGGCCAAGAACGGCGTCGCCATCGAAGGGCACGTCGCTGCACAGCCAGTCGTCATTGCCGAAAACACCGCGTGGCAGCTGTCGTCCAATCGCGCAGACCGGGTTCGAAGCATTTTCGAATCGCTTGTCGATTCGCCCAAGAAAGTGCAGCGCGTGACCGGTCATGCGGACCGAGAGCCCGCTGCGACCAATGTAATGGCGGTGCGCAATAACCGGGTCGAACTGATCTTGCTTCGTTCGAAAAGGTAATGAAATCATAACCTAAGGGGAAATCTCTGCAAATCCTGTCCCTATTAGGCGGCTGTTAAGGACACATGGTCCAGTCTGGTCCCGACCAGAGGTAGATGCAGCAGAAAGGCGCACCATGACGATTTCCTCCTCTCTCAGTGCCGGCGTGTCCGGACTGAACGCACATGCGACGAAACTTGCAACGATTTCGGACAATATCGCCAACTCGTCGACTTTCGGATACAAACGGGCCACAGCAGATTTCCAAAGCCTTGTCATTGGCGGGCATGCTGGGGCTGGCACCTATTCCGCGGGTGGCGTGCGCACCACAACTCAGCGCTTGATCGACGAACACGGGCCGCTGATTCCCACGTCAAATCCCATGGACATCGCAATTGGCGGGCGCGGCATGCTGCCCGTTACGCACGAAGTTCATGCTGCTTCAAATCCGGGTGAACGTCCGATGATGATGACCACAACGGGGTCTTTTCGAACAGATTCCGAAGGGGTTCTGAAAACTGAAACGGGGCTTGTTCTGCTGGGCTGGCCCGCAGACGCAGATGGCAATGTGGGAACATTTCCACGTGACACAGGTGTCGGGTTGGAACCGGTTGTCATCAACGCCAACCAAACGGCAGGTGATCCAACCACCAATATGAAACTGGGTGTGAATTTGCCAGCCGTCGAAACCGGAGCAGGATCCCCGGGCACCCCGCTTCCTCTGTCGGTCGAATATTTCGGCAACCTTGGCACCTCGGAAACGCTGGATTTCACCTTCACACCAACAGTACCTGGCACCGGATCGTCCAACACCTGGACCATGCAGATCTCGGACAGCGCGTCGAACGGGGCTGTGATTGGCGAATACACCCTGGTCTTTGATGACAGTCGCGCGGATGGGGGCACATTGGCCTCGGTCACAGTAGTGTCTGGCGGAGCCTATAACGCGACTGAAGGCACTTTGGATCTGACCGTCGCGGGCGGCCCGTTATCCTTAACGATCGGCGGCATTGGCGACC
This sequence comes from Aliiroseovarius halocynthiae, assembly GCF_007004645.1. GTDB lineage: Bacteria > Pseudomonadota > Alphaproteobacteria > Rhodobacterales > Rhodobacteraceae > Aliiroseovarius > Aliiroseovarius halocynthiae. Next base: position 135,388 of record NZ_ML660022.1, read on the forward strand.
CCAATGGCTTGACCCAGCTGTCCGACAGTTTCGCACCTGTCGCTATTACGAAAAACGGCTCTCCGGTTGGGAACCTTACCGCGGTCCAGATCGACGAACACGGATATATCAAGGCCACTTACGATACTGGGTTTATCCGCACGATCTATCAGGTGCCTTTGGTGGACGTGTCGAACCCAAACGGGCTGATGTCCATCTCGAGCCAAGCTTATCAGGTGTCACCAGACAGCGGGTCTTTCTTCATGTGGGATGCCGGTGACGGCCCAACGGGAGAGGTCGTTGGCTTCGCCCGTGAAGGGTCAACCACAGACGTGGCTGGTGAACTAACCAACCTGATCCAGACGCAACGCGCCTATAGCTCGAACGCGAAGGTCATCCAGACCGTCGACGAGATGCTACAGGAAACAACCAACATCAAACGCTGATCTAGGGATGGAAAGTAGCTTCCAATGACCATCTCGGGCGCCCTTCACAATGCATTGACTGGACTGAACGCCAATGCGCGCGCAGCACAGCTGGTGTCTTCGAACGTCGCCAATGCGATGACCGAGGGGTATGGCGCCCGATCACTAGAGCTTTCGTCGCGCACATTGGGCGGCGCGCCGTCCGGGGTTGTCATCGAAGGTGTGTACCGCCACGAGGATGCGCAGCTGCTGGGGGATCGGCGCATGTCCGATGCGGCAATGGGTCATGGCAATACCCGCTCCAACTTCCTGGCCGGGCTCGGAAAAGCATTGGGAAGCCCGGATCAACCAGGGTCTTTATCCGGGCGCATGGCCCAGTTCGAGGCCGCGCTAACCGAAGCCGCCGCCCGCCCCGACAGCGAAGCAACTCTGAATGCCAGTCTGAACGCTGCGCGCAATGTCGTGACGCATCTGAAAGCGACTTCAGACCACATTCAGGCGGCGCGCCTATCCGCAGATGGCGCCATCGCGCAAGAGGTTACGCAGCTCAATCAGGGCCTGAAAGACGTGCAAGGCCTGAACACCAAGATTCGGGTGGCGCAGTCACGCGGCGCTGATCCTTCAGGCTTGATGGATCAGCGCCAACAAGCGATCGATGCTCTGTCATCAATCATCCCGATCAAACAGGTGCCCCGCGATGGCAATCAGGTTGCATTAATCTCAAGCGGCGGGGCCATTCTGCTGGACGGCGTGCCGGCAGAGCTTGCGTTCTCGACCGTCAACATGATCGTGCCCGAGATGACGCAGGCCAGCGGTGCCTTGTCCGGCCTGACAATCAACGGTCAAGCGATCGATACGGGCGCCGACCGCAATGCCATCGCAGGCGGTTCCTTAGCTGCGCATTTCCAAGTTCGCGATGATCTGGCCATCACCGCTCAGGAACAGGTTGATGCCTTCGCCCGTGATCTGGTCGAACGGTTTCAGGATCCCGCACTGGACGCTACGCGCGCACCGGGCGCTGCTGGCCTGTTCACAGATGCAGGCGCATTGTTTGATCCGGCTGACGAAGTGGCGCTCAGCACGCGGCTGACATTGAACCCGGCAGTCGACCCCACCCAAGGCGGCGCTCTGTGGCGCTTGCGTGACGGGTTGGGGGCTGCCACCCCCGGCAATGTGGGCAATGCCACGCTTCTGGGTGACATGATAGATGCACTTGATGCGCCCAAAGTGGCCGCTTCAGGTGGATTTTCTGGCATCGCACGATCTGCGTCTGGTCTGGCGGCTGATCTTCTGAACAAGATCACCGGTACCCGCGAGCAAACCGAAACGCGGCTAAGTTTTGACACGGCACAAAATGACAGCCTGCGCCAGATGGAACTGGCGCAGGGCGTTGATACGGATGCAGAAATGCAAAAACTGCTGGTGATCGAACAAGCCTTCGCGGCAAACGCGCAAGTGGTCACGGCGGCGGATGAAATGATGCAGCTTTTGTTGGGAATGTAAGGGGCATGACATGAGCATTCCAACATTTGGCGACATGGCCAGCACCTTCTTGTCCCGTCGGCACAACACGCAAATGCGGCAAGAGCTGACTCGGCTCAGCACCGAGATGTCGACAGGCCGAAAAACCGATCTGGGGTCGAGCACCACCGGGGGTATCGGCGCCGTGGCCGGGATTGAGCACAGCCTTAAACTTATGGCTGCTCACAAACAGGCTACGACCGAAGCGCGGCTGATGGCGGATACAACGCAGGTGGCGTTAACCACGATCCATACGCAGGCGCTGGATTTGTCCAACGGGCTGATTGCCGCACGCAGTGCGAACAATGCCACCCTGTTGCAAACGACAGCTGTAGACGCTGAGCAGAAGTTCGCCTCGATCATTTCGAAGCTGAACACAGACGCTGGTGGCAGGTCGCTGTTCGCGGGATCCGCCACCGACCAGCCCGCTCTGGCTGACGCTGATACGATTATCGGGGAACTGATGACCGCCATCGCCGGCGAAGTAACGGCCACCGGAATCGCCGCGCAAATCGATGACTGGTTCAACACTCCCGGCGGCGGCTTTGAAACTCTGGGCTATCTGGGCGCTGATGAAAGCTATGGCCCTATTCGGTTGGGAAATGGCGAGACGGCCACCTTGCCTGTCCGCGCAAATGATGACGAGATTCGCGGCCTTCTGTCCGCGGTTGCAAAGACCGTGGTTCTGGCCCAAGGCGCGCTGAACGGGGATTTGGATCAGCAGCAAACACTTGCCGAGATGTCATCAAATGCCCTGCTGGGTGCGATTGACCGGACCACGCTGCTGCAGGCACGGGTGGGGGCGGTCGAAGCACGGATAGAAAACGCTGTTGCCCACAACACGGCCGAACAGCAAGCGCTCGAGCTGTCTTACAACAACCTGACTGCGGCGGACCCCTATGAAACGGCCACACGCCTGGAACAGCTCTATGGCCAGATGGAGGCGATGTATATGACAACTGCCCGCCTGTCGAAACTCAGCTTCACGGATTACATGCGATGAGACATCTGTTCACCGTCCTGACGGTTCTATTTGCCCTGACCACAGCGGCGCAGGCGAATTCGATTCGAATTAAAGATCTGGTCGAGTTCGACGGTGTGCGCGGCAACGATTTGGTCGGGTATGGCCTTGTGGTCGGGCTAAACGGAACTGGGGACGGCATCCGCAACGCGCCGTTCACAGAAGACATAATGTCGAACATTCTGGAACGTTTGGGCGTTAACATCACAGGCGAACAATTCCGACCGAAAAACGTAGCTGCGGTGTTCGTCACCGCGTCCCTTCCGCCTTTTGCACGAACCGGATCACGGATTGATGTGACCGTATCAGCCATCGGAGACGCGAAAAGCCTATTGGGCGGCACTCTGATCATGACACCTTTGAATGCCGCGGATGGCGAAATCTATGCCGTTGGGCAGGGCACTGTGATCGCCGGCGGGGCCAGTGCTGAAGGCGACGGCGCCCAAGTGATCAAAGGCGTCCCGACCAGCGGCGTAATCCCAAGCGGTGCGCGGGTGGAACGCGAGATCGACTTTGATTTTACCAAGTTGAAATCTATCCGTCTGGCCCTTCGCACCCCCGACTTCACCACCGCAGAGCGCATTGAACGCGCCATCAACGGCAAGTATGGCCGCGTCGTGTCGCGGATGTTGGATAGCGGCACAGTGGTGGTCGATATCTCTGCAACACGTGCGATTTCTCCGGCGCATGCGTTGGGCACGATTGAAAACATTGGGGTTGAACCGGAACGGCGCGCGCGGGTCGTCGTCGACCAGCGTTCCGGTACAATCGTAATGGGCGAAGACGTCCGCATTAGCCGGGTGGCAGTCTCGCAGGGGAACTTGACCTTGCGCATTCAAGAACAGCCCATTGTGGTACAACCCAACCCGTTCTCGGACGGCGAGGCAATCGTGGTGCCCCGCACCAATGCCGCGATCGAAGAAGAACCGGGCATCGGACTGGCGGAAGTTAGCGGCGGCGCGTCGTTGTCCGAATTGGTTGCTGGGCTGAACGCCTTAGGCGTTGCCCCGCGCGACATGATCGACATCCTTAAAAGCATCAAAGCGGCAGGTGCGCTTCATGCAGAATTCATCGTGCGCTAGCACCCATTCAAGCGCGGCGCACCACGACAGAACCAACGGAATAGCCCGCACCGAAGGAACAGATCACACCCGTATCTCCCGGGGATAAATCGCCCGAGTATTTTGAGAATGCGATGATCGACCCCGCAGACGATGTGTTGGCATAGTCCTGAAGAATGTTGGGTTGCTCGCCGTCTTCTGGTGTCCGCCCCAAAACCTTCTTCCCGATGAAGTCATTCATGGTCTTGTTGGCTTGATGCAGCCATAGACGTTTAAGATCGTCTTGCCCCACACCAATATCGCCGATGTGCTCCAGGATGTGCTTGGACACAATCGGCAGCACCTCTTTGAACACTTTCCGTCCGTTCTGCATGAACTGCATGTCACGGCGGTCGGGCAGATCGGCAGTATCTGCACGCGTGCGACGCAGGAAGCCATTGTTGTTGCGAATGTTGTTCGAGAACTGCGTCAGGCAACGTGTCGACAGGATCTCGAAATGATCGCCTTGGGCGTCTTCCTTGCGTTCAATCAGCGTCGCAGTGGCCACATCGCCAAAGATGAAATGGCAATCACGGTCGCGCCATTCCAAATGGGCCGAGCAGATCTCGGGGTTCACAACCAATGCCCGTTTGACCGAGCCCGATCGGATCATATCCGCGGCCGCCTGAATGCCAAATGTCGCCGAAGAGCACGCCACGTTCATATCAAAGGCAAAGCCGCGCGCGCCCAGCGCCTGCTGAATCTCGATCGCGATGGCCGGATAGGCGCGTTCGTGGTTCGACGCCGCACAGACCACCAAATCCACGTCCGCCGCGTCGCAACCTGCCTGCGCCAAGGCCTTTCGACAGGCATCAACACCCATCTCGGTCATGATACCGGGTTCGTCGTCCGCACGTTCACGCAGGGTCGGGTGCATCACCGCGGGGTCCAACACTCCGGTTTTATCCATAACAAAACGCTGATGAATGCCCGAGGCCGAAACGATGAAGTCTTCGGACGAATGGCCAATTTCAGCCATGTCACCCGCCGCAATAGCATCGGCATTCTTTGCATTGAACGCATTCGCATAGGCGTTAAACGCTTCGACAAGTTCAGCATTCGAGATGATTTCAGACGGGGTGAAGACCCCAGTTCCGGAAATGACGGGTTGGTGCATGATTGGCTCCTCGCAGGTTCTGCTAAAAAAGCAGGAAGCACGGCCCACGACAAGGGGAGATGCCCCTAGGTCACCCGTGTTAAAACGGGCATTTCGCCTTAATCGTCACGCCTTTTCCGCCATCGGGGTGCCGTAACCGCAGGCTTTCGGCGTGCAACATCAAGCGCGGCGCGTTCAAGGCTTCGCCCGTTGCATAAAATGGATCGCCCAAAATGGGATGACCCAGTTCCAGCATATGCACGCGCAGCTGGTGGCTGCGGCCCGTCTGCGGAAACAGCCGCATTCGCGTCGCGTTTTCCTCGTACCGAAGGACTTTCCAGTCGGTCACGGCGGGCTTTCCATTTTCGAAATCGACATGCTGTTTCGGACGATTTGGCCAATCGACGATCAAGGGCAGATCAACGGTGCCTTCCCGTTCCTCGACCCGTCCAAAGACGCGCGCCAGATAGGTTTTCTTGGTCTGCCGTTTTTCGAACTGAAGCCCCAGATGGCGCTGTGCGTGAGCGCTGAGCGCAAAGACCATCACGCCCGAGGTATCGCGGTCCAAACGGTGGACCAGAAGCGCTTCTGGAAACACGGCCTGCACGCGGGCGATCAAGCAGTCGGCCAGATGCGCGCCCTTGCCCGGCACGGACAACAGGCCCGACGGCTTGTCAACGAACAAAAGTTCGTGGTCTTGATGCAGGATCACAAGGGGATCTTGGGGCGGGTTATATTCAGACGACATGCGCGCGGGATAGCCGCTGAGGCCAAGTGCCGCAAGTCACCGCTTGCGCCGCATTTGCCGAAACATCGACGTCGTATACACAATCAAAGCCAGCCAAATCAGCGGGAAGGCAATCAGTTTGGCGCCGCCGAATGGCTCGCGGAAGATAAACACCGCAACCAGAAAGATCATTGTCGGCGCGATGTATTGCAAGATACCGATGGTCGACAGGCGCAGCAGTTTCGCGCCATTTGCATAGACCATCAGGGGCACCGCCGTAACGATCCCGCAGCCCATCAGAAGCAGTGTATTCCCGGTCGATGTGAACAAATGCCCCTGCCCGGTCGCGCCAAGCCAGACAACATAGGCCAATGCAGGAGGCGTCAAGATCAAGACCTCAAGCAGGAACCCCTGATTGGGACCGATGGGAAGCGATTTCTTGAAATAGGCATAGAAGCCCCAAGTAAGCATCAGACCCAGCGCGACCATTGGCAACCTGCCAGCGTCGACCGTCAGCACGATCACAGCCAATGCCGCCAGAAGTACTGACACCCATTGCGCGCGGGACAACCGTTCACCCAGCAGCATTGCCCCCATCACGATCGAGAAGAGCGGATTGATGTAATATCCCAGTGCGGCCTCGACGGTTTGCCCGGCGCCAATCGCCCAGATGTAAATCCCCCAGTTCACCGAGATCAGCGTGGCCGTGACCAGAGCCAGCATCAGGCTGCGACGGTCAGTCAGAACCGCCTTCAAATCGCGTGTACGCCCCATAGCGATCAGCACGGCGCCCGCAACGGGCACGGACCAGATGACGCGATGCGCCAGCACCTCGGTCGCAGGCATATGGGTCAGAAGCTTCAGGTAAAGCGGCAGAAATCCCCACAGAACGTAAGCCGTGATCGCAAAGGCAAGCCCTTGCGGCGTATCGATATTCTCGGGTTTGGTGGGTGTTGTCATCGCGCGCTCCAATCTCTGCCTTTATGGCAGGCGCGTGCAGTCATTGGATAGGGTGATTTCTTTGAAAGATCACATCACGACTTGTGATGCATCGCACCCAACCGAGCTGCCTTGGTTTTCTGCCACCCAGCACGATCCAGACGATAGCATTTCCAAGCAAGCACACTGCCAGACAAATCAAGATCTTCGTCGCTGGTGAACACGGCGCCGATCTTCATTGTCGCCTTTTGCGACCGGATATTGTCAGGTGCGACGTGAAACCAAACGCGATCAAACTGCAAGAACGCGTGATCAAGCATCAGCTGCTTCATGCGAAAATTCACCTCTCCGCCCCAATAGCGGTGGTTGAGGAACGTAAACCCAATGGCGATATCATCCGGCGCATCGGGACCAACATAATAGCGCGAGCTATCCGATGACCTGATCCGTCGCCCTGTCAATGACAATCAACGTACCACCGGAGGCCAGAAGCATATCGAAATAGGGATCAAACACATCGCGCTGATAGCGATCTTTCGCGGGATGACCTGCCCAAGTCTGGGGATCACTGGCGGCATTGAAAAGGGCCTCGCGATCCTCTTCCCGCAGCCCGTGCAGGCGCAGCGTTTCGCCGTCAAGACTTGGCTGATTATCGAAGGTCACACTTTCACCCTTTCCGACTTCGGATCATACATGGGCCTCAGCGATGCCTCGGCCTTTACGCGGGTGCCTGCAACGTCGATCTCGTAGGACGACGCCAAAACATCCGCAGCGGTTTCGCCTTTGCAGGGTACATAACCCAAGCCCATGGCCGCACCCAGATGGTGACCATATGACCCCGAACTCAGGTAGCCCACGATCTCGCCATCACGAATGACGGGTTCATTGTGGTAAAGCAGCGGCTCGGGATCGGTTAGCTTGAACTGGACTAGACGGTTTTCCAGCCCGCTTTCTTTCTTGGACTGAACCGCATCGCGACCGATGAAGTCCGGCTTGTCGGTTTTGACGGCAAAACCAAGCCCGGCTTCCAACACGTGATCCTCGCAGGTGATGTCATGGCCGAAGTGGCGAAAACCCTTTTCAATCCGGCAGCTGTCCATCATGTGCATGCCGCAGAGCTTCAGGCCCATCTCCTGCCCTGCCTCATGCAGCGTTTCGAACACATGTCCCGCCATATCGGCCGAGGCATAGATCTCCCACCCCAGCTCGCCGACATAGGTCACGCGATGGGCGCGGGCCAAACCCATGCCGACCTCAATTTCCTGCGCCGTGCCAAAAGGGTTGGTGGCGTTGGTGAAATCATTCGGGCTGACCTTTTCCAAGAGCTTTCGCGCATTCGGACCCATCACGGCCAAGACGCCTTCGCCTGCGGTAACGTCTGTGATCACAACACGGAAATCGCCCACGTGGCGCTGCATCCATGTCTGGTCGGCCAAACGGGTGGCCGCGGGGGTGACAACCAAATACGAGGTCTCGGTCAGGCGGGTGACGGTCACGTCGGCCTCGATCCCGCCGCGCCGGTTCAGGAATTGAGTATAGACGATCTTGCCGTTGGGCACCGAATAATCTCCGCCGCCCACATAGTTCATGAAGGCTTCGGCGTCCGGTCCTTCGACCCTAATCTTGCCGAAAGAGGACATATCGTACATGCCCACATTCTCGCGCACAGCTTTATGTTCGGCGGCGGCATTGTTGAACCAGTTCGGACGGCCCCATGTGTACTCGTACTCGGCTTTCTGACCTTCATTGGCAAACCAGTTCGCGCGTTCCCAGCCGGCGAGTTCACCGAACACAGCGCCTTGTTCCTTCAGCTGGTGATGAAATGGGGTCCGGCGCACACCGCGTGCAGTAGCCTTCTGGCGGAACGGGAAGTGGTCGGCATAGAGAAGACCCAACGTTTCTTTCGAACGTTCATACAAGTAGTGCTTGTTGCCCTGGAACGGCTGCATCCGGCTGATGTCCACATCGCCAAGATCGAAAGGCTTGTCGCCGTCCTCCATCCATTGGGCGAGCGCCATGCCCGCACCGCCCGCCGACTGAATGCCGATCGAATTGAAGCCCGCAGCGACCCAGACATTGTCCATCTCGGGCGCAAGACCAAGGTGATAGGCGTCGTCCGGCGTGAAGCTCTCCGGGCCATTAAAGAAAGTGTGGATGCCCGCCTCGGCCAGCATGGGCATACGGTTACAGGCGGCTTCAAGGATGGGTTCGAAATGGTCGAAATCTTCGGGCAGTTGATCGAATTCGAACGTGTCGGCGATGCCGTTCATGCCCCACGGTTTCGCGTTCGGTTCAAAGGCGCCCAGCAGCATCTTACCCGCGTCTTCCTTATAATACGCGCATTCATCTGGTACGCGCAGCACGGGAAGCTGTTGCAGGCCAGCGATGCCCTCAGTCACGATATAGAAATGCTCGCAAGCGTGCAGCGGCACGTTGACGCCAACCATGCGGCCAACCTCGTGCCCCCACATGCCCGCACAATTCACAATCATATCGCAAGCGATATGGCCCTGTTCCTTGCCGTCGTCCGAGGCCCAATCAACGCCCGTCACCTTGCGCCCGTCGCGCTGGATGCCGGTAACTTTGGTGCGCTCTTTGACGATCGCACCTTTCTGCCGTGCACCTTTGGCCAGTGCCAAAGCGATGTTGGCCGGATCGCCCTGCCCGTCTTTCGGCAGCCAGACGCCGCCGACCACACCGTCGATGTTCAGATGTTCATAGCGCGACAGGGCTTCTTCGGCGGTGATCTCTTCCACGTCCACACCAAAGGCGCGGGCCATGGCGGCTTGGCGGGCAAGCTCTTCCATCCGCTCGGCGGTCAGCGCGACACTGATCGATCCCACGCGCTTGAAGCCCGTCGCAATGCCGGTTTCAGTCTCTAACTCGCCGTAAAGCTCTTGTGAATACTTCGCCAGCTTCGTCATATTCGCCGTCGCGCGCAGCTGCGCGATCAGTCCGGCGGCATGCCACGTGGTGCCCGATGTCAGCTGCTTGCGTTCGAGCAGCACCACATCTTTCCAGCCAAGCTTGGTCAGGTGATAGGCGACAGAGCATCCGATAACGCCGCCACCGATGATGACAACGCGGGCTTGTGTGGGCAGGGACATGGCATCACTCCTTGATGGATTCGACTTGAACGTGGCACGGGGCGGCTTCAGAAAACATCTTGTTTCCGCCAAAATTGACGGAAATCAATTATTGTAGATCGGCAAGTTTCCACTCCGACGTAGTGACATCGGGGTCACGCCGAAATGGCGCCGGAACAGGGACGAAAACCCGTTTGGAAAGCCGCAGGCCAGCCCAACGTCGCGCACGCTCATCGCGGTTTTCAGAAGCAGGGTGTTCGCGTGATTTAAGCGCAGTTCACGATAATAAGCGTTGGGCGTGGTGTGGAAATGCGCGCGGAAATGACGTTCCAGAGACCTTTCCGAGATGCCCAGAAGCGCGACCAATTCCGAGATGCGAAGCGGTTCTTCCAGATTGGCCTGCATCAACTCAACACATTGATCCAGCGCGCGGTTGCCGGTCAGGGAAAGTTCTTTCCCACCAAAGGGTTGCAGCGTCGAGAACGTGCGGATTTTCTCGTGCAGCATAATGTCGGCAACCGTCGCGACGGACGCCGCAGACAGGTGGCTGCCCAAAAGCGCAAGCACAAGGTCGTGCGTCGATCCCATCCCGGCAGACGTGATGATCCGCCCATCATCCGCCACCAACGCGTAAGACCCGACACCGGGCGTCCCGCGTTCGTTCAAGACCGCGCGGTTTTCCCAATGAGTAGTGTGGCTCATCGTCTGTTCCCCGGTTTCGGCAATGTGACGACTTGCGGCTTCGGACAGCAGGATCACGCGGGCACCAGCCCATTGATACGCCTTGATTTCCTTTTGCAGCGACAGCTCTTTCGCGTCGGGATCCGAATTGCCCAGCACGAAGACATACTGTGCTAGCGGTTTCGGACGGAAAGGTTGGGTTGCGACGTCGATCCCGGCGCGGCAACTGACTGTCCCACCGTGGCGCGACAGGTTTTTCCAGCGAAAGACCTGACGGGCGGTGACCCGGTTGGCGATACGCAGAAGTTCAAGAATGGCAGAGAGTTCGGTCAGGACAAACCCATCCGACATCAGGATATCGACCTGAATTGGCTGTGACATCATGTCTGTCATCCCCCCATGAATACCCCGCGCAGCGATGCCGCACGGGGTGATGATGTGTTAGGCGCGCAGCCGTTCGTTCGACGGGTCCCAAAGCGGCTGGTCTTCCTGCACCACGGCTTTGAACTTTTCGCCGTAGATTTCGACTTCAAGCTCGGTGCCGGGGGTCGCCAGTTCGGCGCGGACCATACCCAGCGCGATCGACTTGTTCACGCGATGACCCCACCCGCCCGAGGTGGTTTCACCCACGATCTGATCCCCCGACCAGATGCAGGACATATAGGGCGCGTCGGCGTCGCCAGCATCGACCGTCAGGGTGACGAACGACTTCTTAATGCCCTGCTGCATCTCATTCTGGATTGCGGCCTTGCCCGGGAAGTCCTGCGGCTTGTCCAGTTTGACGAAACGGCCAAGCCCACCTTCCAGCAGCGAGTAATCCGTCGACAGATCACCCTTCCACGCGCGATACCCTTTTTCCAAACGCAGAGAGTTCAGCGCGTACATACCGAACGGCTTGGCGCCGCCCGCGACGATGGCGTCGTAGATTGCGGGCATATCTTCATTCAGCGCGTGGACCTCCCAGCCCAGCTCGCCTGCGAAGGACACACGCACCAGATGCGCGGGCTTGCCTGCCACGGTTGCCGCCTGATGGGTCAACCAGCCTAGGCTCAGGTCTGCGTCCGACAGACCTGCCAGCAGATCACGCGACTTCGGCCCGGTAACGATCAGCGTGTCACGGGTGGTGGTGACATCCTCGACCGAGACACCTGCAGGCATCGCCTGAACCAGAATATCGCGATCATGCCACTGCGCGGTGGCAGCGGTGATCATGACAAAATCATCTTCGCCCAGACGCATGCACGACATCTCGGTCAGGATACGACCGCGGTTGTCGGCGATGTAAACCAGATTGATGCGCCCGATCTTCGGCAGGCCACCGGTGACCAGACCGCGCAGCGCTTCGGCCGCACCGTCGCCTTTGACGACAAAACGCGAGAAGCCCGGCAGGTCCAGAACGCCGACGCCGTCACGTACCGCTTCGCATTCTTCCTTGATGCGTTGCTCCCACGGACCTTGGCGGCCCCAAGTGTGTGTCGCCTCAAGCGAGGTATCGTCGCCGTCTTGCGCAAACCAGTTGGCACGTTCCCAACCGTTATAGGCCCCCATGACGCCACCAGCGGCGATCACGCGGTCATGCACAGGCGACAGCTTCTTGTCGCGCGCAGCAGGCCATTCATGATGGGGGAAGTGCATGGCATATTCGTTGCCATAAACCTCCATCCCCTTCTGATCACAATAATCCTGATCGGTGTAGTCGGTATAGCGGCGCGGATCGACCGCCCACATGTCCCACTCGGTCCCGCCATCGACGATCCATTCGGCCATAACCTTGCCAGCGCCACCACCTTGGGCAATGCCGAAGGTGAACACGCAAGCTTCGAACGCATTCTCAACACCCGGCATCGGACCCATCAGGGGCAGACCGTCCGGGGCATAGGGGATCGGGCCGTTGATCACGCTGGACACGCCCGAGGTTTCCATAAGCGGCACGCGGGCCATGGCGTCGACGACGATATCCTCGATCCGGTCCAGATCTTCCTGCCACAGCTGGAAGCTGAAATCGTCCGGCATGTTGTCTTCGTCACCAATCCAGTGCGCCTTACAGTTCGGCTCGTACGGGCCAAGGTTATAGCCGTGCTTTTCCTGACGCAGATAATACGACACGTCCACGTCACGGATCAGAGGCAGCTTGCCACCATGTTCCTTGGACCATGCCTCGATCTCGGGGATCTGTTCGGTCAGCAGATATTGGTGCTCCATCACCATCATCGGCACGGTGCGTCCACCATAAGGCTTGAACATCTCGCCCACACGTTGGGCATAGTAACCCGCTGCATTGACCACATAGTCACATTCGATATCGCCCTTTTCAGTATGCACGATCCACGTCTTGTCTTCCTTCTGGGTGACGCCCGTGGCTGGCGTGAAGCGCAGGATTTTCTGACCCATGTCGCGCGCGCCTTTGGCCAGCGCCTGAGTGACCTGAGCCGGGTCGATATCGCCATCCGACGGATCCCACAGCACGCCCATCAGGTCATGGGTTTCAAGGAAGGGATAACGCTCTTTCGCCTGCTCGGGCGTCCACATCTCCATCTCGATGCCCTGATAGCGACCCATGGAACAGGCGCGTTCGAACTCCTGCATCCGTGCCTTTGTGTGCGCCAGCCGGATCGACCCGGTCTGGTGATAGTTCATCGGATAGTCGACTTCCTCGCCCAGACGCGAATACAGCTCGGTCGAATAGCGCTGCATGTTCATGATCGCCCAGCTGGTCGAGAATGTCGGCACGTTGCCTGCCGCGTGCCAGGTGGACCCCGCCGTCAGCTCGTTCTTTTCAAGCAGCACACAATCGGTCCAGCCTTTCAGGCCAAGGTGGTACAGCGTCGAAGCGCCGACAACGCCGCCGCCGATGATGACGACGCGTACTTTGGTTGGGAAGTCGGACATTGAAGGTCTCCTGTTGGTCAATTCCAAGCCAGCCGTGCGGCAAGAGTTCCGAAGATCACGGCGGACAGCTTGTTCATGGTGCGTGTGGATTTGCGGACTTTGTCAGCGGCCAAACCGGCGAAGATGCCGATCAGCCCGTCAGAGATAAAGCCGCCGATTGCGAAGATGATTCCAAGGATCAGGATCTGCTGCCATTCCGGGCCAATCGCGGGGTCCACGAATTGCGGCAGGAAAGCGAGGATAAACAGGATTACCTTGGGGTTCAGAAGGTTGGTCAACAGACCGCGGCGAAAGGCACGCCACAAATCTGCGCGCCCCTTGCGGGTATCTGGCGCACCGCTGGACCGCCAGCTATGCCATGCAAGCCACGCCAAATAGACTGCGCCCGCATAGCGGATAACATCCAGCGCGATGGGGGATGCTGCAATCAACAGTGCAAGACCTGCAGCCGCAAGGATGACCTGACAGGCCACACCAAGGATCACACCCGCCGTGGCCGCCAACCCTGATTTCGGACCGCCCGCAATGCCACTGGCAATCACAAACATCATGTCCGCACCGGGGGTGAGATACAGCAGGATCGAGGCCCCGATAAAGGTGGTGATGACCCAAGGGTCCATGGCCAAAAGCGTCTCTAACATGGCTTAATCCTGTTGCGGAAGACCGTCAGAGATCTGGTAATAGTCACCCTTGTCCGCTGTAAAAATGTGCTTCTCCAGCGTCAGTCCGGTGGGTCCATCAACCGCCCCCAGCGCGAAGCTGATCAAGTCTTCGTCGTGGGCTTTCCAAAACAGAAAAGAGCCGCACGTGCCACAAAACCCGCGTTTGGCCACGCCGCTGGCATCAAACCAAGTTACGTCGCCAGAGATCGTCAGCTTGTCCTCAGGCACATGAGCGGACGCCCAGATCCCGCCTGACTGCTTCTGACATTGGCTGCAGTGGCACATCGAGACCGCCTTCGGCGTTGCGTTTGTGGAAAACGTGATGGCCCCGCACAGGCAGCTTCCGTTCACCATAGTCCTCTCCTTCAATAGACCGGCGGCGCGATCACCCAGATCGCAACGGCAGGTTCGTCATAGGGGTTCGCCCAGTCATAGGTCTCGTGTTTGATGCGGAAACTGTCGCCCGCCTGCACGGTGAAACTGCGCCCTCCGATGGTCAGGTCCAGCTTGCCCGACACCAAATAGCCGACCTCTTGCGTAGGGCGGCTGGCGGGGGTTTGCATCTTGGAATGCGGCTCGAAGGTGGAATGTACCATCTCGAAATCATCGGTCAGGTCGGGGGACAGCAGCTCTTCCTGCAACCCTTCGTGGCTTGCGCCCATCGGACGGCGGTTGCCCGCCCGCACGATCCGCCCCTGCTCACCGGCTGGCGAGGATTTGTGCGCGAACAAAAGCGACATGGGCACGCCCAATGCCTGAGCAATTGCGCGCAGGTCGGAGATTGAGGGGTCGGATTTGTCGCGCTCAACCTGACTGACCCAACCGATGGATCGGCCCAAAGCGTCCGCCAGATCCGAGATCGTCATGCCGCGCGATTTTCGCAAAGCCCGCAGGTCAGCCCCCAGACTGGTCCGGTGCAAGTGCTGTGGATCGCTGTGTAGCATGTGACCTCCGCATGAATGTTGTCGTGAAATTTTCACGCCTTTTTTCATGCTGGGGCAAAAGGGTGATTCGTCGCAAGCCTGATTACGACGGGGAAATGTCGCGTTCAGGCTTTGAAACGGATCGAATTCGCGGGGATCCGGCGATAATTCGGCTTAACGCGCAAATGTATCCGACAGGATTTTCGCAAGCGCATCAGCGTCTTCCTGTGTGAAAGCAGAGGGCTGATCGCTGTCGATATCCAACACTGCGATCAATGCGCCATTGGCATTCCAGACAGGCAAGACGACCTCGGATCGGGTTGAAGATGCACATGCGATATGGCCCGGAAACGCGTCAACGTCCCTGACCAACTGCACCTCACCGGTACGGGCCGCTGCGCCACAAACTCCGCGCGAGAACGGGATCTGTAAACAGCCATGTCCACCTTGATAGGGTCCGATTTTCAACATCTCGGGCTCGGTCACGCGATAGAAACCTGTCCAGTCGAACCGATCATCGGCGTGGTGCAGCTCGCAGGTGACGGTGGCCATCAGGGCGACCTCATCCGATTCCCCTTCCGTCAGGGATGCGATAATCTGGGCAGTTTCGGCGTAGTTGATCTTCATAGCGTCTTCCAAATGAAAAGGGCGCGGAAACCCGCGCTCCAAAAGCATCCGACCTTCAACCTGAAACTTAGTGCGGTGCGAATGTCCCGAGAATGCGAAGCATGGCAGGGTATTCGCGCGTCACCTGTAAGGTCGAATGCTTTAATCTAGCAGGTCTGTGTGACCTTACACGCGTTCGATCGCGATGGCAGTGCCTTCGCCACCGCCGATGCAGATCGCGGCCACACCGCGTTTCAGACCACGCTTTTCCAGCGCGTTCAAGAGCGTGACCATGATGCGCGTACCCGAAGCTCCGATCGGGTGACCCAGCGCACAGGCACCGCCGTTTACGTTCACGATGTCGCGCGACAGACCCATTTCGTGCATGAAGGCCATAGGGACGACGGCGAAGGCCTCGTTCACTTCCCATAGATCCACGTCGTCTTTGGTCCAACCCAAACGGTCCAGCAGTTTTTGCGCGGCAGGCACGGGGGCCGTGGTGAACAAGTTGGGTTCCTGCGCGTGGCTGGCATGGCCCATGATGCGGGCACGGATTTTCAGACCAGCCGCGTTAGCCGCGTCTTCCGAGGCGACGACCAGAGCCGCAGCGCCGTCCGAAATCGACGAGCTGTTGGCGGGCGTCACTGTGCCGTCCTTGCGGAAGGCGGGCTTCAGGGTCGGGATCTTGTCGGGGCGTGCATTGCCGGGCTGTTCGTCCTCACCCACCACAATGTCGCCCTTGCGGGTCTTGATGGTCACGGCAGCGATCTCGCCCTCAAACGCGCCAGTCTTCTGGGCCTCAAGCGAATTCGCCAGTGACTTCAACGCGTATTCGTCCTGCGCTTCGCGGGTGAACTGGAAGCTCTCGGCGCAATCCTCGGCAAAGGTGCCCATCAAACGGCCCTTGTCATAGGCGTCTTCCAGTCCGTCCAGGAACATGTGGTCTACGACCGCGCCATGTCCAATCCGCGCACCGCTGCGCATTTTCGGCAGGATATAGGGGGCTTCGGTCATGCTCTCCATACCGCCCGCGACCATGATGTCGGTGCCACCCAATGCCACCTGATCATAGGCGATCATCGCAGTTTTCATACCCGATCCACACATCTTGTTCAGCGTGGTGGCGGGCACCTCTTTGCCCAAACCGGCCGCGAAACCCGCCTGGCGGGCCGGGGCCTGTCCCTGACCAGCTGGCAGAACGCAGCCCATCAGCAGCTCTTCGATTTGGTTGGCATCGGCGCCTGCATCTTCCAGCGCGGCCTTGATCGCGGCTCCGCCCAGCTCGGATGCGGGAACCCCTGAAAATGCGCCCTGGAATCCGCCCATTGGGGTCCGCGCCGCCCCTGCGATAACCACGTTTTTCATCTTATCCTCCAACCAATGCTTTTCTGATACTCGCTTACCGAATGGTAAGGAACGGCGTCTAGACTGTAGTTCTACTAACTCAGTGGAAGGAGCGACGCTGTGCAACTCAATTACCAAGACGGGCCTGCGGCCCGCGTCATCACCATAGACAACAGTCGAATCGACGCCGCAATTGCGATCAAATTTAAGGATCAGATGCGTGACATAACATCCGATGGCCCACAGCGCGTAGTCGTGGACATGACCGCGGTCGACTTTATCGATTCAAGTGGTCTGGGCGCAATCGTTGCCGCAATGAAGCAGGTGCCCGATGGGCGCAGCTTCGAGCTGGCTGGGTTGTCTAAAACAGTCAGCAAAGTGTTTTCACTGACCCGTATGGACACCGTGTTCACCATTCACGACAGCGTGGATTCAGCCCTTGATGGTGGTCTGGCCACTGCCAGCTGACGCGACCAGCCTTACAGGAGCGCACTGAACGTGCAGAACGCAGCGAAGCCACAATCAGATCAAAAGCTTCATCTGAAGTTTCCAAGCGACAACTTGTCGGTACGGCAGGCATTGCAGCAGGTGTTGGGCCTGCGCCTGTCGTTAGACGAAAAGTCGGTGGTCGAGATTGTTCTGGCCGAAGTTCTGAACAACATTGTCGAACACGCATATCAAGAACGTCCCACTGGCCGGATTGATTTGACCATCGAACGCCACACCGCTGGACTGGATTTTTTGGTAAAGGACGAAGGCCTGCCTTTGCCCAAGGACCTGCCCCACACTCAGGTGATGCATGATCTGAACTGCGCAAAAGACGACTTGCCCGAAGGGGGATTCGGGTGGCTTTTGGTGCGTGAGCTGACGGAAAACTTGCACTATGAGTGGCGCGAAGGTCAGAATATTCTAACCTTTCGCATTGCGGCGGATACCGTTGCTCAGAACTAGTCCGACCTGATGAACCGAATTTCCCCACATCGTCAGACGTAAACATCAAAATGGGGTATTTACCGCGAAGGCGACCAGATAGGTCAGTTCAATTGAACTTGAAGTGGATACTGTCCATCTTCGAAATCACCAAAAAGATCAGGCAGATCTGGGTGTTCGACGGGTTCGCCAGACCAATCCTCGATCAGGTTCTGCTCGGACACATAGGCCACGTAATAGCTTTGGTCATTCTCGGCCAGAAGGTGGTAAAACGGCTGATCCTTTGATGGTCGGCTGTCTTCGGGAATGGCGTCATACCATTCCTCGGTATTGGAAAAGATCGCGTCCACATCAAAAACAACCCCTCGGAAGGGATGCTTCCGGTGGCGGACAACCTGACCCAGATGATATTTTGCGTGTGTCTTCAACATGGCTCCAAACCTTACCCCATGACTAACGCCGAACGCATCGGATTGTCCATGCAGCCCGGCCGGAAAAGTTGGAAACAGTTTGGCGACACTTCCCTGAAAACGTCCGTACAACAGGTGACCAGCAAAGATGCGCTGCAGGTGTAAAAAAGGTGGATCTTATGATTCCCACATGCCTTAAATTCCGCTAGAATAAAGAAAAACCAAATGAGCAGTAGGCAGATGAAGAAACTTGTACTCGCGACCATGGTCGTTGCGTTTGTGGCATCATGCGGAGGTGGGTCCAAACCCCCTCGCAATCTGGACAACGCATGCAGCATTGTGCGCCAAGATCCGAGCATGCTGCGTGCCATGGAGCGCACAGAACGCAAATGGAATGTTCCTGTTTATGTACAGATGGCGATCATCCATCAGGAGTCAAAATTCGTCCACGATGCACGCACACCGGTGAAGTATGTGTTAGGTGTGTTGCCCATGGGTCGTCAAAGTTCGGCCTATGGCTATGCTCAGGCGCTGGATGCGACGTGGAAAGAATATCAGAATGCCGAAGGCGGCCGTAGCGCAAGGCGCACCAAAATTCAGGACGCAACGGATTTCATGGGCTGGTACATGAACAAAACACGCGAGGTCACCGGCATCCCATTGCATGACGCGCGCAACCAGTATCTAGCCTATCACGAAGGTCGCACCGGGTATCTGCGGGGGACATACAGGTCCAAAACCTGGCTGCTGCGCGTAGCCGACAAAGTCGCAGATCGCACGATCATGTATCAGATCCAGCTAACAAACTGCCGCTAAAGTTCACACCTGACCCGGCTTCCCCGGGTCAGGCTTACTTGCGGCTCAAGCTCATCTATAAACGCTTTAGCGACGCTCGCGTTGCGAGATTGCAGACGTGATCGAAAACAGCGAGGATCTGAGCGCGCCGCCCTTCTCAAGCTCACCCAACAACACAGTGGTCTTTGATCCGGCATTGTCAGTAATCACCCACTGGCGCAGCTCGGTCGGGTTGGCCGTGAATTTCAGCTCGATCGTGCCGACCTCGGGGTTATCCGGATCTTGCGCAACAACCGTCGTTGCGGTCCCATCATAGTTGTGGCCCACGACCATCTTGGCCCGACTAAGGTCCACGTTGCGCGCCAGAATCAGATTCAGCGGTGTGCGTTTCAGCGGGTACTGCTGCGGGCCGGCATTGGATTTTCCGTCAAAGATCGCAACTTGCGATCCGCCAGCGACAACCAACGCATCCAGCGGCGGGTTGTATTCAAACCGTGCGCGGCCCGGTCGTTTCAAATAGATCGTGCCGGTCGAAATCGTTCCGTCATCATTGATCTGCGTGAACTGCGATTTCGCAGTGGTCAACTTGTTCAGATAATTCGAAATCGCATTCAGGCTGATTTTTTCGGCCTGAGCCGGAAGTGCCGTGGCCATCAAGGCCAATGCGGCGAAA
This sequence comes from Aliiroseovarius halocynthiae, assembly GCF_007004645.1. Lineage (GTDB taxonomy): Bacteria > Pseudomonadota > Alphaproteobacteria > Rhodobacterales > Rhodobacteraceae > Aliiroseovarius > Aliiroseovarius halocynthiae. The sequence continues at coordinate 155,195 of NZ_ML660022.1, forward strand.
GTCATACGCAAGGGGGTCATCTATCCTACCTTTACTGCTCGGGCGTACTCTATCCCGTTTGATGGGAGAAGTTTAAGCCCGAACAGTAGGTGATAGGCGATAACGCGCTTTTCAAGCGCCGATGTTACTCGATAACCGCTGCGGTCACGATCACTTCCACCTTGTGATCCGGCGTTGCCAGATCCGCGGAACCGGTCGCGCGAGCGGGCGCGTGGCCTTTGGGCACCCAAGCGTCCCAGACCTTATTCATTTCGGCGAAATCTTTCATGTCAGCCATCCAGATAATCGCTTGCAACATGTGCTTTGTGGACGAACCTGCTTCGTCCAGAAGCTTTTCGACCTGCTCCAGACATTCGCGGGTCTGTTCAGCCACGCTGTTGCCGGGGGTGCCAACCTGTCCAGCCAGATAGACGACACTTTTATGCGTGACGCTTTGGCTCATTCGGTCGGTCGTGTGACGACGTTGAATCATTAGTTTGCCTCAGTTTTTTATTGTCGTTGAAGGTTGACGGCGCCCCGCATGGGACGCCGCAGACCGGATCGTTGTCCGGAATTTGTTTACTGCTGTTCGGGGATCAGGATTTCACGTTTTCCGACATGGTTTGACGCGGAAACAAGACCTTCATCCTCCATCTGTTCTACAAGACGTGCGGCCTTGTTATACCCGATGCCCAGTTTGCGCTGGATATAGGATGTCGAGCATTTGCGGTCCTTGACCACAATCGCAACGGCCTGATCATAAAGCGCATCTTCGCCATTGGTGTTGCCACCGGTATTCAACCCCAGAACCGCATCGATATTGTCGGCTTTGTCTTCCGCCGGACCATCGGACACGCCGCCCACATATTCTGGCGGGCCGAAGCTTTTCAGATAGCTGACGATTTCTTCGACTTCCTCGTCCGACACGAACGGGCCGTGCACACGAGTGATTTTCGAGCCGCCCGCCATGTAGAGCATGTCGCCCATGCCCAGAAGCTGCTCAGCCCCCTGTTCACCCAGAATGGTGCGGCTGTCGACTTTCGAGGTCACTTGGAACGAAATCCGGGTCGGGAAGTTCGCCTTGATCGTACCGGTGATCACGTCAACCGACGGACGCTGCGTGGCCATGATGATGTGAATGCCCGAGGCACGCGCCATCTGGGCCAGACGCTGGATGCAGGCCTCAATCTCTTTGCCGGCAACCATCATCAGGTCGGCCATTTCGTCGACCACGACGACGATGAAGGGCAGCTTTTCTGGGGCGAATTCCTCGGTCTCAAAGATTGGTTCGCCGGTATCGTCGTCAAAACCCGTCTGCACGGTGCGTTCGAACATCTCGCCTTTGGCCAGCGTATCCGCCACGCGGCTGTTATAACCTTCGATGTTTCGCACGCCCATCTTGGACATCTTGCGATAACGCTCCTCCATTTCGCCCACGACCCATTTCAGGGCAACAACAGCCTTCTTCGGGTCGGTCACAACGGGCGACAATAGGTGCGGAATGCCGTCATAGACGGACAGTTCCAGCATCTTAGGGTCGATCATGATCATCCGACAATCTTCTGGCGTCAGCTTGTAAAGCAGCGACATGATCATGGTGTTGATGGCCACGGATTTACCCGATCCGGTCGTCCCTGCGATCAACAGGTGAGGCATCTTGGCAAGGTTCGCAACGACAGGTTCACCGCCAATGTCTTTGCCCAGCGCCAACGGCAGGCGCTGATTGCCATCGCCGAAATCACGGGTCGACAGGATTTCGCGGAAGGACACCATTTCGCGCTTTTCGTTGGGCAGTTCGATCCCAATGACCGAGCGGCCGGGTACAGTCGACACGCGGGCCGACAGGGCCGACATCGAGCGTGCGATGTCATCCGCCAGACCGATCACACGGCTGGCTTTCAAGCCCGGCGCGGGCTCAAGTTCATACATGGTGACGACGGGACCCGGGCGAACCGAGACGATCTCGCCCTTCACGCCATAATCATCCAGCACGACTTCCAACATCCGCGCATTTTCTTCCAGCGCTTCGTCCGACAGAACGTGACGCTCGATGGATGCGGGGTTGGCCAGCAGGTTCAGCGGCGGCAATTCATACCCCGGATGTGCATCCTCGAACTTCAGCGCGGGTTGCGCCTCGGCCTTCGCGCGGGTCGACGGCTGAACGGGTTTCTTCGGAGGATGCTGCACAACCTTTTTAGCTGGCTGGGTAAAGCCAGAATGCTGAGGTGTGTACACGCGTGCTTCGGGTTCCACTGCTGGGGCCATCAGGTCTTCAACGATCAGATCGTTGTCTTCAGGCTGGGCGGCCAAAGGGGTCTCGTCCATCATATGCGCAGCCATCGGGGCGTCCATCATAGGTGCCTCGACCATGGGGGCTTCTGCCAAAGGCGCCGCATAGGGATCGGCATAGATGTCCATCGCGGGATCTTCCATCGGCACAGTCATATCCGGCTCGGCCGGTGTCGAGGTATCCAAAATCATCGGATCCGGGCTGCGACGGTGACGCGACACAGCACGTTCCAGCGGTGGCTCGGCGCGCATCGGGTTGGCGATCGGCGCTTGACGCGACCGGTTCTTCAAGGCCGAAGCGATTTTGGCACGAATACGATCTTCACCGCCCAGCTCTTCCGGGATCTCTCCTTCAAAGAAGGCAGGTTCGACCAGCTCGGGCTCGGGTTCGACATTGCGGCGCATCAGTGATGCCAGCAGGCCCTGTTTTTGCGGGGCCGGAGCGGCCGCAAGCTCTTCCTGTGCGAAGATCTCTGGTTCGGCATGCATTGGCGGTTCAGGGCGCAACACGCGTGCGGTGCGAAGCGGCGGCGGGGCCGAGAACTCTTCCTCGAACAGCTCTTCCGCATCGTCCTGCGCAAGCTGCTGTTCCTTGCGGGCCGCATGACGTGCCTGCATATGGCGGGCAGTGGCGGCTGCACCAATGGCAGCCCCTTTCGCGCTTTTTCCCAGCAGCGACACAATCCCTGCATAGGTCATCACAACGCCAACCACGAGGAACTGACCGATGCGTTTCACCTCGGGCTTATCCAGGCCAAGGACGAACAAAGTTGCAGTCAAGGCAGCAAGGGCAGCGAGGGCTGACATGACTTTCAGCCCAGCGCCTGCGCTGACCGGAAGTGCCGCCAAAAGCGCACCCAATACGGTATCGCCAAACAGTCCACCCAGACCAAAAGAATGCGTCCAGCCCGCGCCAGGCACCAAAGTCGATGCATAGACCGAACACAGCGCCACAGCGATCGGGGCGAAGATCAGGCGTCCAACGGCGCGCTCTTCCCCGAAATGGAAGGTCATGCGCAGACCCCAGACCACCAAAACCAAAGGCAGCGCCCATGATCCAAGACCGGCGATCACTGACAGGGGTGATGCTATAAACGCTCCGAACCGGCCCAAAGCATTCTGCGCGGGCGTATCGGTGGCCGACATCCAACCCGGATCTTCGGGCGAATAACTGCCAAGGATCAGCGCAATGATGATGCCAAGGGCGATTAGGCCAATGCCCAAAAGCTCTTTCCCGCGCCGTTCCAGCACCGCTTGCGTGGTGCTGTCAAAGATCGGATCCCGTTGTTTCGCCTGATACGCCATGCCACCTCGTCCTTACTTATACAGACAGTCGCGGATCTGGATCAGCCCGCGCGTCATGTCTTCTTTTGGGGCCACCAAGGCGACCCTGATGAACCCCTTGCCGGGGTTTTCTTCATTCACATCCCGCGACAGATACGCGCCGGGCAATACCCGCACGCCCGTATCAAGCCACAGTTTCATTGCAGCCTCTTCGCCGTCTTCGACGGGAAGCCACAGGAAAAAGCCGGCTTCCGGCGCTCTATAGCCCGGAATGCCCGCAAAAATCTGATCCGCGATCTGGTACTTCTCTTGGTACAACGCGCGGTTTTCGGCCACATGTGCCTCGTCGGTCCATGCGCGCTCGGCCACGCGCTGCAAGGGCAAGGGCAGCGGCGCCCCAGCATAGGCACGCAGCTGGCGCACCCGTTTGATGCTTTCCGGACCACCCGCCACAAAGCCAGAGCGCAGGCCGGGCAGGTTCGAACGCTTGGAAAGCGAATGGAAGATCGTCACACGTTCGGGGTCTGCACCGCCTTCACGGGCGACCTCAAGCGCACCGGGCGGTGGCGTGTCGCGATAGATCTCGGAATAACATTCATCCGCGAAGATCTTGAAATCATACTTCTCGGCCAGCGCGATCAGGTTGGCCCAGTAATCGCGATCCGCCACGGCACCCTGCGGGTTGGTGGGCGAACAGATGAAAGCGACCTCTGTGCGGTTCAGGATCTCGGGCGACAGCTGCGAATAGTCGGGCAGAAAGTGATTTTCCGCCGTTGCAGGCAGGAATACGGGTTCTGCGCCAACCGTTACGGCGGCAACCGCATAAACCTGATAGAACGGGTTCGGGATCAGCACGACGGGCTTCTCACCACGTGCCGTCTGTTCCGGGCAAAGCGCAATCAACGCGTTGAACAACCCTTCGCGGGTTCCGTTCAGCGCCATGATCTGATTCTGCGGAACATCCACACCATAGCGTCGATCCAGCCAACCGGAAATCGCGTCCAGCAGCTCGGGCGCGCCGTCATTGGGCGGATATTTCGCAAATCCATCAACGGCTTGGGCCAGCACTTCAGGCACCCAGTTCGGAAACGGGTGCTTGGGTTCGCCAATCGTCATATGCATGACTTCTCCGCCCGGCGCATGAGCGTCGAGAAGGGTCCGCAAACGCGGGAATGCATACTCGGGCAAGCCGGAATACCGCTCGGGAAACGTCATTGGAACGTCTTTATACTGCCTCAGTTTTCGGGGTCATGTCGCCCCGTTACGGTCGAGGATAGCTTGCAAAACTCGGCTGGTCCAGAAATTCGCCGTAAAAATCGACGCTTGGGCGATCCGCCTGTGGCTTTTAGGACAACACGGCTTCGCAAGCGGCCCCAAGACGCAGCAAACGTTCTTCGTCCATCGGTGCGCCCAACAGCATAAACCCAGTCGACCCAAGCCCCGTTGGCAGGCTTAGCCCGCACAGGCCAAGCAAGTTACCAATCCGCGTGTTGCGTAGCGCCCACAGATTTTCTTCGACATAATAATCGTGGTCCGACAGCAAGCGGTCGACATTCGGTGGCATAATTGCCGAGGTTGGCAAAACAACCGCGTCATATCCGGCAGTTTCCCGCAGGTATTCCGCGCGGATTTGGTCCAGACGCTGCCACGCCGCCACATAATCCGCACCCGAGAATGATGCGCCGGCCATAAAGCGTTCGCGGATTTCAGTGAACATCAGGTCGGGCTGCGCGTTAATCGCATCACGCCACGTGGCATAGGCTTCGGTGGTGAACAACACGCCGGACATGGCAAGGGCTTCATCAACGATGGGCAAGTGCAGACGGTCGACCGTCGCGCCGCCATCCATCACCCGGCCCAACGCGCTGTCAAACCCGGCCAAAGGTTCGTCCCGGCAGCCTTCGAACCCGTTTTCAAGCACCAAAAGCCGCGTGCCTTTCAGGGACGCACCGCGCAAATCGGCGGGCGTACCGCCCTCTAGCGCAGCCAGCATCAGGGCGGCATCTTCGACCGTGCGGCACAGGGGGCCAACCGTGTCGAAATGCGCCGCCAACGGCACGGTTCCATTCAAAGATACACGACCCGAGGTCGTTTTCAGCCCGACAAGATCATTCCATGCTGATGGAATCCGCACTGACCCGCCGGTGTCAGACCCGATCCCGCACGGGGCAAGGTTGAACGCGACGGAGGTTGCCGCCCCGGATGAACTGCCCCCCGACACGGCGTCGTGGTCATTCACACAAGGGCTTGTCGCAGTAACCGGGTTTAAACCCAAACCAGAAAAAGCCAGCTCGCTCATATGCGTCTTGCCCAGACAGATCAGCCCGGCGGCGGTGGCATTGCGCAGCACCTCGGCATCCTGATCCGGCACACGGTCTTTCAACAGGGCAGACCCGGATTCGGTTGCGATACCCGCCGTATCAAACAGGTCTTTCCAACTGATCGGCACGCCGTCCAGCGGCCCAAGGCGGTGGCCGGACTTGGCACGTTCCGATGCTGCACGGGCCTCGGACATGGCGCGGGTTTCCGTCAAACGGGCATAGATGCGATCGCCGAATGGATGCGCTTTGATCGCGTCCAAATAGGTGCGCGTCAGGTCCACCGGGTCGATGTCGCCCTTTGCAATGCCCCGGCCCAGATCGGCCATGCTCATGGTCAGCCACGCGTTGCTCATCCCAGCCCCCTTTTCCGTGTTTGAATGACGGTAACGACAGGACGACGCATGGACAATCCCAAACAGCGGGGGCAGAAAGAGGGTATGACATATGATGCCGATATCCTGATCGTGGGCGGAGGTCTGAACGGACCCGCCCTTGCACTGGCCCTTGGGGACACTGGGTTCAAAGTCACCGTGGTCGATGCACTGCCAAAAGGGGCGCGCGGGGGCGACGATTTCGATGGGCGCGGCTATGCGCTGGCGCTGGCATCGCAGCGCCTACTGGCAGCGCTTGGTGTCTGGCCGAAAGTGGCCGAACACGCGCAGCCGCTTCTGGATATCCGTATCTCTGACGGTCGCCCCGGCGAAGGCCCCGGCCCGTTCGTGTTGGAATTCGACCACGCCGAGATCGATGAAGGCCCGATGGGATACATGGTCGAGGATCGCTTCCTGTCCCGCGCCTTTCTAGATGCCGTCGAAGCGCACCCGAATGTCACACTGATTGATCAGGATACAGTGCTGGATCAGGTGATCGAACCTGCCTCGGTCACATTGGAACTGGCCTCGGGCAAGCGCCTGACGGGGCGCATGGTCGTGGGCTGCGATGGGCGCAAATCCGGCACCGGCGAACGCGCTGGCATCAATCGGCATGGGCATAATTACGGACAAACCTCGTTGGTCTGCGCCATTGATCACAAGTTGCCCCATAACGGTGCCGCACATCAATTTTTCATGCCCTCCGGTCCCTTGGCGATCCTGCCACTTCCGGGCAACCAATGCTCGATCGTCTGGACCGAAACCCATGACGAAGCCGCGCGCATTCACGCGCTTGACGACAACGGCTATCTGGAAGAGCTGCGCCCGCGTTTCGGCTCGTTCCTGGGTGACATCAGCCTAGCCGGAAAGCGTTTCACCTACCCACTGAACCTGACGGTCGCGAACAGCTTTGTTGCGGATCGTCTGGCGCTGGTGGGGGATGCCGCCCACGGGATGCACCCGATCGCGGGGCAAGGGTTGAACGCAGGTCTGAAAGACGTGGCCGCACTGGCCGAGGTTCTGACGCTTGCCCGCCGTCGTGGTGAGGACATTGGCCGTCTGGACGTTCTGGAACGCTATCAACAGTGGCGTCGCTGGGACGTGTCACAGATGGTGATGATGACGGAAGCCACCAACCGCTTGTTCTCGAACGACAATCCGATCCTTCGCGTGGCGCGCGATATCGGGTTAGGCGCGGTCAACGCCATGCCCGGCCTGCGCCGCAACTTCATCCGCGAAGCTGCGGGCCTGACCGGGGATCTGCCACGCTTGCTGCAAGGCCGCCAAATCTGATCGCCTGCTGCTTGTCGCTGAGTTGACTGCGGAAAGGCGCATTTGGCACCCGCCAATCAATCAGAATGGCTTAATGTTGTCGTTTGGTAACGAACAAGACAGCAATCGTCCCGCCGATCAAAGTACCTGCAATTGTTGCCGACACCGTATGCTTGTCGAGCATGTACCGACCATACATAGTCAAAAAGGTTACAACTAACCCAAGCATACCCAACCAGATGCTATAGCGCCGAAGCATAATCATGGCGCCAGATGCTGCCAGCGCCGAATGGCCCGATGGAGTATTGTGCTGACTGTCGGGGCTAATGGGCCTTTGGCCAAGCCGTGTTCCCTGAATGGTGACATCATTTAGCATTCGTTTGGGACCATGGGTGGCCACAATACCTGCAACAGTCACCACAAGAATCTGCTTCAACCCGACCACATCCCGGCTGACCAAAGCAATTGCCAGCGGCACAATACTGTTCAGGTGGCGGCCATAATCCTCGATCGCGACGACATGCGTGATTTCATGTCCGTTTTTTAACGGCTGATAATCACGCTCCAGATTGGTTGGATAGAACATCGACGCCAAAATCAGCATCATGACCAGTGCGAATCTTATGGGATAGGCGTGCAGCACCGCGCCCGCTGACTGGAAAATTTCGCGAAATGTCATGATGCGTCCTTTGGTAGATTGAACAGATCCCGTTCAGGAAGATAGGCATCCATCGTCAAGCCAAACGCCCCAAGGATCGAATGAAAGACCAGATCATGGGGATTGATCTTGTCACGCATGATCATGTCATTATCCAGCCCACGACTGGCTTTAAACCCTTCCGACATCCAGACATAGAATGGGATCAGACGCTGCTCGGGCGGGGCAACCGATATGGGTGCTCCATGCAGATACAGCCCATTTTCGCCTAATGACTGGCCGTGATCCCCAACAAAGATCATGGCTGTGCGGGTGTCAGGAATATCCGCTAGCTCTTTCACTAATTCAGCGAGAAGATAATCGTTGTATACCAGCGTGTTATCATATGCGTTATGCAGCTCTTCCTCTGAGCATTTCGCGATCTGTACGGTGTCACACACCGGTTGGAACACACCGAATTCAGGCGAATATTTCGAATAGTAAGCAGGGCCGTGACTGCCGGTCTGGTGAAGCGTGATAAACAGACGATCTGCCTTGGTCGATTGAATAAGCTCTGGCAGTTCCCAGAGCAACGACTCGTCCAACTTCGGGTCCGGGCAATCCGCACCGGTACAGTCGGCCACGAGATCATACGCTTTGATATAATTGTCGACCTCAATAGGCGGCTCGCCAAAATTGTTCGACCGGAACTCGGTATGCACACCATGGCGCGTCAGATAGCTTTGGATCGGCTCGTGAACTGTACGGGCCGACGCGGCATTTCCTTCATGAGTCAACATACAGGCCAGTGCCGCAATTGTGTACGTCGCACAGCTTTCCCCCATAGGAAGAACGGCGATATCCGTGTCTTTCGTATACGGGTTGGTGTCTTTTCCATACCCGTAGTGCGCGAAGTGATCCGCGCGTGCGGCTTCGCCGATCACCAAGATCACGACGTCCTTCTGACCGGCTGGGACCACAGCGTCAAATTCTCCGTCGGGCAAAAGGACTTGCTCGCGGTTGCGCAAGGCTTGCTGATTGGCATAGCGGGCCGCATTCACGACGTAAGACCACGGCAGCACACGCGACCCCATGCTCTCACCGTGAAGATCGTACCAAAACCATGTGGTCGCCGTGGAAAACGCCCAAGTGACCAACAAAGCGAAGCTGGCGACAAAACCCATTATGCGCGCCACAACACCAGGTTTCCGCACTGGTATGAACCATAATAGAAGGATTGCAGCGACGATCGCGGGAATCAAATACAATAGAAGTCCCGGATGCCAAAGCTGGGATGCCTCACCTTGATCGGTGTTTAGGATATTCCCAATCATTGTACGATCCAACACGATCGCATAGGAATTCATGTAGTACAGCGCGGCAGCATTCACCACAAGGTTGAGGGACATAAACCCTTTCATCAAGCGAACCGAAAAGATCGATAGCAAGAATAGAACGATGCACATCACAAGGAATTGCAGGATCTGCGTTGAAGTCAGCAGCAATTTCCCGTCATATGTACCCAGTTCTATGGCAGTCAAAATGACGCTTAGAACCGGACCTTGGAACAAGGCCATGTTAATGAGTGAATAGAGCGCGATGGCCGTAAATAGTCCGAGTTTCCAAGAGGTTTGGCGCTTCATGTTCCTAGTCAACGGCACGTCTTTCTGCTCGCAATCTGTTTGCTCCACGGCCGAGACACCTCAAAGTGCTTGAAGCTCGCGTAAAATCCGGTGATTTATGTGACGTCTCTACAACCCCGTTGCGCTGATGTCACTAAGCTTGTCAGCCATGCTCGCCCAAATTTGGAGTTTCAGGTATGAATGTTCTCGACGCTGTCATAATCCCTATGCATCGCGAAGGTCGGAAGTTTGTTGCTATCTTTGCAGTGATCACAGCGATATTGACTTGGGTATGGGCGCCGCTGTTTTGGCTAGGTCTGGCTCTGACTATCTGGTGCTACTATTTCTTCCGCGATCCTAAGCGAGTCGTGCCACAGAATCCTAACTATGTGATTTCACCCGCAGACGGGGTCGTTTCCCTGATCCAAGATGTGGTGCCACCAAAAGAAATGGGGCTAGGCGATGGGGCGCTGACACGGGTGTCAGTGTTCATGGACGTATTCAATTGCCATGTAAACCGCGCATGCATTGATGGTGTCGTGCAAAACATCACCTATCATCATGGAAAGTTTCTTAACGCATCCTTGGATAAAGCCAGTGAGCATAACGAGCGGAACTCGATCACGATCGAGCGCTCGGACGGCGTGAAAGTCGGTATCACACAGATTGCTGGGTTGGTTGCACGCCGCATTGTTTGTTTCGCTCACGCCGGAATGCCTGTTAGCGCGGGTGATCGGTTTGGCTTAATCCGGTTTGGAAGCCGACTTGACGTCTATCTCCCCAAAGGTGCCACGCTTCAAGTATCCTTGGGGCAGACAACAATTGCTGGCGAAACTGTTTTAGCTGACCTTCGCCCCGACGCGGTCGCACATCTAGGGGTTTCGAAATGAACGAGAGGGAACGCCCCCAGATCCAGCTGAATTATTGGTCATTGCTGCCAAATCTCGTGACGCTTCTTTCAATTTGTACAGGCATGTCGTCAATCCGGTTGGCATTGAGCGATCGGCATGAGTTGGCCGTGATCGCTTTGGTGGTCGCCATGGTTCTGGACGGCTTGGATGGACGTCTGGCGCGTGCACTACAAAGCCAGTCAGAGATCGGCGCACAGCTAGATTCTTTGGCTGATTTTTTCAACTTCGGAGTCGCCCCAGGTCTCATCATCTATTTGTCAGTGTTTTTGGGTTCGGAATACGCAAATCTCAGCTGGGTGGCTGTGATGTTTATTGGCGTCTGCTGCGCCTATCGGCTGGCTCGGTTCAATTCGTCTCAGCAGTCTTCAGACACTGACTACTTCGAAGGTGTCCCCGCGCCGCTCCTTGCTATGCTGTGCCTAACACCCGTCTATCTGCAGCTGCTAGGTTGGGAATTTGGAAAAAACCACCCCATCCTAACGACATTATTTCTTTTCTTCTGCGGATACCTTGCAGTTTCCCGCATACCCACAGTGTCGCTGAAATCTCTGAGCATTCCTCACAAGCGACAATCCCATTTTATGGTCGCGATCTCGGGAGTATTTGCGTTGATGCTGGTCTTCCCCTGGGAGACATTGACGATCTTTTCCGCCATCTATCTGGTTTCTCTGCCAATATTCGCGCGGCGGATTAAAGACAGATGTGCGAAAGATGCTACAGACGTTCAGGAAAAATAGCCCGAGCTTCTGTACCTCAGAACAAGCCCAGCGTTGTCGCAAGCGCAAAGGCAACATAGAATCCGTTTGAACAGAGCAAGCATAGCACAGCGAATGAGCCTAGATCCTTCGCGTTCTTGGCTCTTTGCGACCACTCGGGTGAAACGAGGTCTACAATCTCTTCCAACGAAGTATTCAGTGCTTCCACTGCTGATGTAACCAAGAACAATATGATGGTAACAACATAGTGGACGGGCGAAACACCGACGAACCAGAACAATCCTAGGATTACTAGCTGAGCCAGAATCTCTTGCCGAAATGCTGCCTCTCCAAAGAGCACCTTTGACCCGTCAAAAGAGTAGCGTGCTGCTGCACGAAAATGCGCAAATCCGGTAACTTTTTTAGGAATTTTTGGCATTTGGCTCATTGGGACTGGCACCTAAAGTTTCGCAAGTAATTTCGTCTCACCTTGTTAAGAGAGTTGGCTAGTAATGTCGACACAAGTGAAGCCGTCTGTACGTGGATCATGCGAGATGTGTTAACCACCCGGCTGGGGGGATCACGCAACGCCCGACGCGTTCTACCCGGCCGTTCAGCCCCCTACCGCATCTATACTCCGTGGTACGCATCGTGTGCGCATCCAAACCGTCCCCAAACTATCTCTTGTCGCTATGCTGCGACGCCAGAACGTCTTCGCAACTCCGACGCTGTACTGCATAATCCAAAGCCTTCCGCATCGCCAATCATTCTGCAGTTTCCGGAAGTAGTTCCCCTTTCCTTCCACTCCAAAATCCCCCATTCTCTCGGCAATAAAATTTTGGGAAGAGTGTGATGAAGAACCAAATTATTCTCGCAGGCGCTGCCGCGTTTGGTCTGTCGGGTTGTGTAACGCCCTCTGGCACGGCGATGAATGTGTCCGACCCGAACCTGCAGTCTCGCGCAACGTTGCCGGCTGAGGTGTTGGATACGGTAGCGCCGGGGCAAGATGTCAGTGATATTCGGGTAGATGCCCGCGATGGCTGTTTGATGTACCGCCACAAAGGCCCGGTTGAAACCACCTATATCCCTCTGCGCAACAAAAAGGGCCGCGCGATTTGCGTCAAACGCGAAGCCTAACAACCGTTCGGAAATAAGTTCGGGCGGCCCGATCGGACCGCCCGTTTTCGTGTTTAGCACCCAGTTTACCTAAGGTTATGCAGGATAGAGATGTGCGGTCACGCCCATTTCGACCTGATCATACAGCCCGATGATGTGCGCCATCACCATACGCACACAGCCCGAGCTGGCGCGCGATCCGATCGAGCGCGGTTGCGGCGAACCATGGATTCGCAGATAGGTGTCACGGCGCCCTTCAAACAGATAGATCGCACGGGCACCCAGCGGGTTCGATGGGCCTCCGTCCATACCATCTTCGTATTTCTCGTATTTATGTGGCTCGCGCTTGATCATGTCTGGTGTCGGAGTCCATGTCGGCCACTTAGCCTTTCGGCCCACGGTATAAACACCGGGCTCGTACAATCCACTACGACCGATCGCAACACCATAGCGCATCGCCGTGCCATCGTCGCGGACGTGATAAAGGTAGCGCGCCACCGCATCCACGTGAATATCACCGGGCTTCAGACCGTCATTAGCCTGCACAATGCGCGGTAACAGACGTTCTTTAAGCCCCCATGGGTTCGATGTCGTAGGGTCATAATTCGCCGGGGTTACCCGAGCGTCATACTTGTTCCACATCGCGCGGTTTGAAACCGGACGGCGCTTGACTTTGACTGGGGCGGCTACCTGAGTCTGCTCTACCGCAGGAAGGTCCGGTGCCTCTTCATCCTGCGCCCAAAGTGGCGAGCTGATTGGGCCAGAAAACAACGTAGCAGTTGTGATTACAAAATGGCGGCGGGTCAACATGGCAGTGCTTCCTAGTTACAGACTGAGTCGGTTCTAAAACCATTATGTTACGGCAATTCTGAGCAATGACGAGTCAAAATCCTTACTCCACTGTTCGGGATCTCTCTCAACGGCACCGCCCACATCATACTTTTCGAACAAACTTTGATTTCAATCCCATCTTGCCAATTCCGGGAATTTTACAATCGATATCATGATCACCGACAACCAAACGAATTTCCCGAACCTTGGTACCAACCTTAACTTTTGATGAAGACCCTTTAACCTTAAGGTCTTTGATCACCGTCACGGTGTCTCCATCCATCAAGACGTTTCCAACGCTGTCGCGCACCACTTGATCTAAGACTTCAAATTCCTCTCGCGACCATTCGTGAGCGCATTCAGCGCAAACCAATAGCGCACCCAGTTCATAGGTCAATTCCGACGCACAGGCGGGGCATGCTGGCAACATTTCAGTCATCCCCTTCCTATAGGCACCAGAATGCCGGTGCGCCAGCCCCAAACGAAAAAGGCCCCCGCGTTTGCGGAGGCCTTGTTCAAGTCGTGAAAGCGTCGATCACAGTCCAGTGGACACGTCGATCGTGTTGCCCTCTTCCAGGGTAACATAGGCTTTTTTGACGTCTTTACGCTTGCCCAGCTGACCGCGGAAGCGTTTGACTTTACCCTTGGTGATGGTCGTGTTGACGGCTTTCACCTTCACACCAAACAGGGCTTCAACAGCTTCTTTGATCTGCGGCTTGTTCGAGTCGATAGCGACTTCGAAAACCACGGCGCCGTTCTCCGAAGCCATGGTGGCTTTCTCGGTGATGATCGGCTTGCGGATCACGTCATAGAGTGCAGCTTTATCGGTCATTTCAGGCGAGCCTCCAGAGCTTCGACACCTGCTTTGGTGAGCACAAGAGTGTCACGCTTCAGGATGTCATAGACGTTGGCACCCATCGACGGCAGGATATCCAAACCTTCGATGTTACGAGCCGCCATAGCGAACTTTTCGTTCACTTCGGCGCCGTCGATAACCAGGGCGCGTTTCCAGCCCAGGTCCTTAACCGCTTTGGCGAGAACAGCAGTTTTGCCGTCAGCATCAGCAGTATCGATCACAACCAGTTCACCAGCTTGCGCTTTGGCGGACAGGGCGTGCTTCAGACCCAGTTTGCGGAATTTCTTGGTCAGGTCGTGGCCGTGCGAACGCACAACCGGGCCTTTGTAAACACCACCACCACGGAAGATCGGAGCCGAACGAGCACCGTGACGAGCGCCACCAGTACCTTTTTGGCGATAGATCTTCTTGGTCGAGTATTTGACCTCGGAACGTGTCTTTACCTTGTGAGTACCAGCCTGCGCATTGTTGCGCTGCCAGCGAACCACACGGTGCAGAATGTCGGCGCGCGGCTCAAGACCGAACAGGGCCTCGTCCAGGTCAACCGAACCGGCTTTTTTGCCGTCAAGTTTGATTACATCAAGTTTCATGCTTCACCACCTTCCGCAGGGGCTTCTTCAGCCGGTGCTTCGGTTGCAGCCGATTTCAGGGCAGCCGGGAACGGAACGTTCTCGGGCAGCTTCTTTTTCACGGCGTCTTTAACGGTGACCCAGCCACCTTTCGAGCCGGGGACAGCGCCCTTAATGAACACCAGGCCACGATCGGCATCGGTCTTCACGACTTCCAGGTTTTGAGTGGTCACACGAACCGAACCCATGTGGCCGGCCATTTTCTTGCCTTTGAAAACCTTACCGGGATCCTGACACTGACCAGTCGAGCCGTGCGAACGGTGGCTGATCGAAACACCGTGTGTCGCGCGCAGACCGCCGAAGTTGTGACGCTTCATGGCACCGGCAAAGCCTTTACCAATAGACGTACCAGCAACGTCGACCTTCTGACCTTCAACATAGTGCTCGGCCGAGATCTCTTCGCCAACGGCGATCAGGTTTTCAGCAGGAACGCGGAATTCCACCATCTTGCGCTTGGGGGCAACGCCAGCTTTGGCGAAATAGCCGCGCATCGGCTTCGAGGTGCGTTTTGCCTTTGCTTCACCAGCACCCAGCTGAACGGCGGTGTAACCGTCGGTCTCTTCGGTACGGTTGGCAACAACCTGCAGGTTTTCCAGTTGAAGAACGGTCACAGGGATCTGCTTGCCGTCTTCCATGAACAAGCGGGTCATGCCCACTTTTTTCGCGATAATACCAGAGCGCATCTGTGATACCCTCCTTAGACCGAGATCTGAACGTCAACGCCAGCAGCCAGGTCGAGCTTCATCAGCGCGTCCACGGTCTGTGGGGTCGGGTCGACGATGTCGAGCAGACGCTTGTGCGTGCGGATCTCGAACTGGTCGCGGGATTTCTTGTCGATGTGAGGACCACGGAGAACCGTGAACTTCTCGATCTTGTTCGGCAGCGGGATGGGGCCGCGAACGTTTGCACCGGTCCGTTTGGCAGTGTTGACGATCTCTTGTGTGGAAGCATCCAGCACGCGATAGTCAAACGCCTTCAGACGGATACGAATGTTTTGACTGGTCATAGCATTCGCCCTTTCAGGCAGGAAGTTGATAGGACGACAGGAAGCTCATTCCCCCTGCCCTCGTCGAACCCCGGACAAATTCAAAAAGCGGGACCGAATCCCGCTGATAAATTCGCCGAGCGAACTCGCGCGTAGTACAGGGCGATCATCCATGTGGCAAGGGGGAAAACCCACAATCACCCTGAAATGCGAAACGCGGCCCTTGGGTAAGGGCCGCGTTCAAAACTGTCTTCGAAAGGGCTTATGCCAGTTCGATATTGATCGCCGACTCGCGGCCGTCACGGCCTGCTTCAACGTCGAATGTTACTTTTTGGTCGTCAGCCAGACCGGTCAGGCCCGAACGCTCAACAGCCGAGATGTGTACAAACACGTCTTTGCCGCCAGTTTCAGGTGCGATGAAGCCGAAGCCTTTAGTTGAGTTGAACCATTTTACGGTGCCATTGGCCATATCCGTAGTCTCCTATTTGGTGTGCCGCTCGCGGATGTGCAGCGGCCTGGCGTGGTCGGTCTGGATCGAAAGACTGAGCGCCAAGATAGGAGACAGTTGGTCGAAAAAGAAAAACGTTAGCAAGGCTCACATGGGGGGCTAGAGGACAAATTGCAATAGGTTTCTTTGGGAAGAGTGAACTTAGGCGTTTGATTGCGGCAACGCGCAGCAAGCTAATAGCCACTTGTCAGCTTCGTCGAGTGCAGTAAGGTAGAACAAACGACCCCATATCACGCATAGAGGCACACCGACGCATGTTGACCTGTGTATACCATCCTATCTAACTGCAATCATGGCATATTCTAAGCACAAATTCAGATCCAAATTTGGAGTCGACTACCCACTTTTCGGGCCGTTTGGAAAGTTCGAATTTGACCTGCGATTTGAACTCAGTCCGCCAAGATCGCTCAATTGCATTCACATGTTCTCGCGCGCCTATGACAGGGCTCGAGCTGTGAGCCGCGTCCTCTTTCCTGATCTAAGCAAAATTCAAGTCCTGACTTCGCTTTATTCTGAAGAACCCAGCCCCCCATATATGCGTTTACGGGTCTTTTTTGAAAACCGGCTTTCACGCGACCGATTTCAATATCAGGGAAGTGAATTCAAGAAGGGCGATGAATGGTTCGTCCCCCACTATCTTCATTGGGTCGCTTATACGCCTAACAACCATGACGAAATCGATACACTGCTGTGGCTGACATTGTCACAAGAGT
Organism: Aliiroseovarius halocynthiae; assembly: GCF_007004645.1. GTDB lineage: Bacteria > Pseudomonadota > Alphaproteobacteria > Rhodobacterales > Rhodobacteraceae > Aliiroseovarius > Aliiroseovarius halocynthiae. The sequence goes on from NZ_ML660022.1 coordinate 172,214, forward strand.
CAGCCATTAAGCCGACGACCAATGCAGATCTATATTTCGTCGATACCAATCAGGGCTTCTATCTTCATCCATATGATGATCGCGGAATGGATCTGGTTTCCGTCAATCGCGCACTCTCCCAATCAATCTTCAACCAGTTCAATGATTGGCTGCTTGACTATGACCGAGAGAAAATGAACGCAGTCTTTGCGAATTAGTCTCCTGCCCCTTTCCCCCCAAAGCAAAAAGGGCACCCCATGGGCGCCCTTTCTTTGTCTGTATCATTTGGCTTTCGGCGATTTGGCTATGCCCATTCACCTGCCGCCCTAAGAACGCGGTGCGTTCTTAAGAGATGATTTTCGAAACAACGCCCGAACCAACGGTGCGGCCGCCTTCGCGGATCGCGAAGCGCAGTTTCTCTTCCATCGCGATCGGAGCGATCAGTTCAACGTTGAACTTCAGGTTGTCGCCCGGCATCACCATCTCGGTGCCAGCAGGCAGTTCAACCGTGCCGGTCACGTCAGTCGTACGGAAGTAGAACTGCGGACGGTAGTTCGCGAAGAACGGCGTGTGACGGCCACC
>NZ_ML660023.1 GCF_007004645.1 Aliiroseovarius halocynthiae
TGGACCAGTTCAGTTGGGGAGGCTCAGTGAGACGGTTTACGTCAACCAATTCTACATCACCCGTGGCGTCCCGACGGCGCGTAAGTATTATTTTGCAGGCGCGAAGCACGTGGCTTCGAAAATGGCGTCGCAGCCCTATGCGGCCAGCGCGGGCCCAACATCTGGCTCAATCACAGCCAATGGCACCTTAGCCCGGCCAATTTTGCCTATTTCTTCAAGGTAATTTACCGTTCATGACGCGCCAAAGGATTAATCGTGCTTGAGCGGGATCTGCGGCTAGAAACGAGTTTTAGCAGCAAGTACACGGCTGCGGCTGCGACAACCGTCGCATGAAAAGGCGCGAAGCTGACTTTCACTACGGCTGAAAATTGTTCTTCACAATGTGGGGAAGCCGTCATTCATAATTGATTAGGTGCGCGGGCTTTGGCGTTTGGCGGGCCTAGTTAACGCTCTGGCTGAAACATTAAACCCGACTTTACTCATGCACTCACTTTTATGCTGTGGTGATTTCCCTGATGATACCGTCCAATTGGTAACATCAAGGGTTTTTGTGATACAGGATCGACAATGATCTCGCTGTTAAGTGCGAAAACCTCGCGGATGGTTTCAACCGTCAGGACCGCCCCGGGTGCGCCGGTTGCGTGAACTTGCCCCTGCTTCATTGCGATCAGATGATCGGCGTAACGTGTCGCGAGGTTCAAATCATGCAACACCATGACGATCGTTGTCCCCAGATCGCGGTTCAGATCCGTTAATAAATCCAGTACCTCAACCTGATGGCTGACATCCAGAAAAGTCGTGGGTTCATCCAGCAGCAAAATGTCAGTTTCCTGGGCCAACGCCATGGCAATCCAGGCACGTTGCCGTTGACCACCCGATAGCTCATCCACCGAGGATTCGGACAAATTCGCGGTTTGTGTCACATCAAGGGCGCGCGCAACGGCCGCATCGTCGCTGCCCCCCCACCGGCTAAACAGTTGATGATAAGGGTGCCGGCCCCGCCCAACCAAATCGGCCACAGTGATACCGTCCGGAGCGATAGGCGATTGGGGTAATAGTCCAAGCGTTCTGGCCAATTCTTTGGATGGAATTTGATGAACCGCTTTGCCATCTAAAACAACCTGCCCCGACATTGGTGACAATAGTCGGGACATGGCCCGCAATAACGTTGATTTTCCACATGCATTTGCCCCGACAATCGCCGTGATCTGGCCCATCGGGATCTCTATGTTCAGGCCCTTGATCACGCGATGCCCATCATAGCCAACATCAAGGTTTTCGGATTTTAGGGTGTGATCTTGGGTCAAAACAGGCTTCCATTCTTTGCGGATCGGACAATTAAGAATACGAGGTATGGCGCGCCCATGGCCCCGGTGATCACCCCCACCGGATAGCGCGTATCAAAGCCGAACTGGCCGACAAAATCGCCTAAAACTACCAAAACTGCGCCGACCAAAGCCGCTGGTATCAGCAGCGAACCACGCGAGCCTATCAACTTGGCCGCGATCGGGCCAGACAAGAACGGCACAAACGCAATCGGCCCCGCAGCTGTCGTCGCAAAGGCAATCAGACCAACCGCGCAGGTGATTACAATCGCGCGGGTTCTACCGACAGAAACCCCTAGCCCCGCGGCGGTATCGTCTCCGAGCCGCAATATCTCTAGGGATCGTGTTTGCCCCAACAGTGGCATGCCAAAAACGGCGAGCGCAGCAGCCACTGGCGCAGCCTGATGCAGTTTGACGCCGTTCAGGCTTCCGGCTAACCAGCGCAATGCCTCTTGTAGATTCCAAACAAGCGCTTGCGTCAGCAAGTAGCTTGTGACGCTATCAAGCATCGCAGAAACGCCGATCCCGATCAAAATGATACGGGTTCCAACGGCGCCACCTTTCCGAGACAGCAGATAGATGGTGCCAGCAACCAACAAGCCCGCGATAACGGCAAAGGCCGAAACCTGTACGCCTGTCATCGACAAGACCACAATCGCAAAAACGGCTGCAGTTGTCGCGCCAGATGTGATCCCGATAATATCTGGGCTGGCGAGCGGGTTTCGCAACATGATTTGAAACGCAACGCCGCCCAACCCAAAACTCAGACCGGTCAGTATCGCCACTGTAACCCGCGGCAGGCGCAATTGCCCGACGACAAAGGATGCTCCGGCGACGTCTTCCCCCATGATGACGCGGATAACATCACCTAGCGGCGTGATCGATTGACCGACCATCAACGTCATTAAGAAAAGCCCAGCCACCAAAACCATCAACAGCCCAACACGCAATCGGTACCCTCGCTGTCGCGACATACGCCCTTGCGCAAGCGTCGCGCCGGTCATAGCGCGCGGACCTTTTGGCGCCGGACGATCCAGATAAAGAAGGGCGCACCAATAAGCGCCGTTATGATCCCGACCTCCATTTCCGTTGGCCGCACGACAATGCGACCAAGGATATCAGATCCGATCAACAAGCCTGCACCTGCAAGCCCCGAAACAGGCAACAGCCAGCGGTGATCAACACCCACCAGCAAACGACAAAAATGCGGTACAACAAGGCCAACAAAGCCAATTGGGCCGCAGATCGCCGTTGTTCCACCGCACAACATAATCGCACCGAGGGCTGAGAAACCACGCGATATCGCGATCCGTTCGCCCAATCCAGCGGCGGTCTCATCACCTAACGATAACACATTTATTTTACGTGCGGATATCAACGCGATCGCAGCGCCAACCGCCAAAAACGGAAGCACCTGCGCGATCCTTTCAAAGGATGCACCACCGACGCCGCCGATATGCCAGTCTCGTATGCCTCCGGCAATGTCGTTACGCGATAGAACGATCCCAGTGATCAACGATGAAAATGCGACAGAGGTAGCCGCGCCAGCCAATGCCAACTTTAATGGGGTTGCACCCCCAACACCCAACGACCCAATGGTGTATACGAATGTCGCGGTCACGGCGGCGCCACAAATGGCGACCCAAATAAATGCAGTGGCAGAGGTCATGTCAAAACTTGCGATGCCAATCACAACCGCCAGTGCGGCACCCGCATTCACGCCAAGGATCCCCGGATCTGCCAGTGGATTACGCGTGATACCCTGCATAATCACACCAGACAGCCCAAGCGCAGCCCCTGCTATGGCTGCAAGAACCGTACGCGGCACGCGGCGCGCAACAGCGGCCTGAGAGATTGTACCCGTTTCACCGCTGACACCCGCCACAATATCAGCCCAGGCAACCGACCGGTTCCCAATTGTGATAGAAAGAAAGCAAAGCACCGCGATCACAACGATCAAGGCAAGCATCCACATAGCGCGCAGGTTCCCCGGACCGCGAAAAACCACGATCCGGGATGGTCTTAAACCCATGACGGTTTACTTCGCTTTATCAGCGGCAGCGGCCAGGACCGACACATAATCGTCCAATGCGTATTCCAGCACCAAGGCCGTTGGATTGGCTGCGGCCCCCAGCGGGCTGTTGTTCAACAAGGCAAAAGCACCATTGGCCACGGCGGGCATTTTAGACACAAGTGGATCGTCCTGCATCGCATCAAGCATTTCCGAACCAGCATAAGTGACAACGAGTGTCACATCGTCAAACGTGTCAATTTGTTCAGCGCTGAATTCCCCCCTAAAGGTGTCATCGCCAACCGTTGCAGCAACCGCATTCGACAATTCCATACCCAGTTCTTTGAAGAACTGAACACGTGGGTCATTCCCAGAATAGAACCGGACCACGCTAAGATCCGATGCATCCGTGTGAGACACCAACATCGCCTTTTGGCCATTCAACTGCGGATAGTTCCCAGCAACCTCAGAGATCTTCGCTTCCAGTCTCTCGATCAAAGCGTCGCCTTCTTCGGCCATGCCCATTGCGGTACTGTTCATCTGGATGGTCGTACGCCAATCCGTGGTCCATCGCGATGTAGGATAAGCCACAACCGGTGCGATCTGGCTTAACGTGTCATAATCTTCTTGGCTGAGACCAGAATAGGCCGCAAGAATGACGTCGGGATTGCTCGCGGCAACCGCTTCAAAATCGATACCATCGCCTTCGTTAAACAACGTCGGCACCTCGGCTCCAAGTTCGTTCAGCTTGGTTTCGACCCACGGGTGAATGCCGTCGCCATTGTCATCACCCCATGACATAAACGCCATACCAACAGGTACAACGCCCAAGGCTAAGGGAACCTCATGATTCCCCCAAGTCACGGTTGCAACGCGGACCGGTTTGGCATCAATCACCGTCGTACCGAGGGCATGTTCGATTGTGATCGGATAGCTTTGTTCTGCATTGGAAAGCGTGGGTGACATGGCTGTCACAGCTAACACTATCGCGGTAGAACAAGATGTATTTCTAAATGGCATTACTGTGTTCCTCATTAGGTGCCAGTCTGACGCCACAAGGAATTCAGTCACAAAACGGTAGGGTTAAAGTTCGTCAATGATCACACGTGCCGACGGCAACATGCACACCGAAGGGTGTGCGAAACAGCCAGCGCAAAGCTCATTTGTCACTAATGTTCTACGTTTCTAACGTCGTTCCCTGTCGCTGATGACGTCGGTGGCTAGTGTAAGAAACGTGCTGCCTTGTCTTATGATCGCTTTCCTGATGCTTTTAATCAGAGAAGTCAAGATCGTTGCTACGCCCCACTGATCGTAGGGGGGCCAGTACCTGATCGGACGAGGCTATGCGTGAATTCCCGCTCAATAAAAGGGGTGTATTGAAAGGCGTGTCTAGCATCTACCCCCTTAACGTTGACCTCGCCGAACGGGATTTCTTGCCCTGCGCATTGATCTAACCCAAGCGCAAGCCGCTGCCGCCCGAACTGCCCCGGATTGATCAGGTTCTGACGCCTGGCGAAGCCTGCACGTGCGGCGGCCAGCTGCGGGCCATTGCCGAAGATGTGACGGAAGAGCTGGAATATCTGCCGGGCCGGTTCGTGGTGAACCGTATTGTCCGCCCGCGCATGCCCTGCCGGGATTGCGACCTGATCGTTCAATCAGCACTGCCATCACGCCCGATTGAGCGCGGCCGTCCTGGACCCGGCCTTTTGGCCTATGTGCCGGTCGGAAAATATGCGGACCACTGCCCTCTGTACCGGCAATCGCAAATCTACGGACGGGACGGGATCGATCTGGATCGGCCACATTTGCAGATTGGGTCGGTCACTCTGCGGCACTGCTGGAACCGCTGGCTGACGCGGTTGGCCGCCGCAGGATCGTGTCCAACTGCGCCAATCCCGGTCAAAGCCACTGCTTGATGATTTGGAGGCTTGGCTCGCATTCCGGGCAAATCCGAGCTGGCCAAAGCGATCCGCAATGCCCTGACGCGGATGAAAAAACTACGACCATATCTGGATCATGGCATCCTGGACATCGACAACAACACTGCGCAAAAAGCGATGAGGCCGATTGCCATAGGCCGCAAGAATTACTTTTTTGTCGCTCCGAAGGCGGCGAAAAAGCCGCTGCCATTGCATATACCCTGATCGAAACCGCCAAGATGAACCGCGTAGATCCCCAAGCCTGGCTCTCATGAGGCCTCGCCCAGACCGCCGACCACAAGATCACACGCCTGAACGAGCTCATACCCTGACGCGACGCTGCTAACGCAGCGTAGCTAGGAGCACCTTCACCAAACGGTCACGCAATTACACCGAAGCGGCACTGTCAGCGGTGACGCCACGATTGATGACCACACCTCCGGACATCCGATTACACATAGGCGTGTGCGATACAGTCTTGTTCGATGGTTCGAGCTTGCTGCCATAGCAGAATCCACGCCCAGTGGTGAAACATACCGAGTTGAAGCCAGACGCCACCTCTTGAGTGATTAGAGTGGAGACATACTCGGAGGGGTCAACAAATACGATACCCTTGGCCTTGACCTGCTCGCGTATTTTTAGCCCTCCTGATGGACTGAGATATTGGCTGGAGACGCACAAGCCTTCGCACATCTGTGAAGATAAAAAGTCTGCTTCAGTCGCAGAACTGGTCAGCTATCTTATCCCAAAGCGTGTTCAGAGCAGGGAAACCAGCGCTACTACGGCGGGCTGCGCAAATATTCCATGTCAGTTCTTCCACGCTCTGAATCTCTTTAAGCAAACCCATGCGTCGATACTGCTCGAAATCTTCTGGCATACCTCCGCAGATAAGGTCCGTGCTACAGGCAATGTCATTCAAGAGAGAATAGTCATCACTTTCAATTTGCGGCATCCTGCTCACGCGTTCATAGGCGTCTTGGTTATCCCCCAGAAGCCGTGCAATCAGGCTCCTCCAGTAATCTGGCAGGTATGGGGTTGCGACAGGGTAACTAAAAATCTCAGCAACTGTTGCCGGTGCTTTTCGGTGCAATGGGTGCTGCGGCCGGGCCCAAAAGGCAGTCTTGCGCTTTTTTAGAACCAGCACCTCAATACCACTGACGTCCGGTGTGTGTGTGAGGTCGCTAATAGCAACGTCCAAGATCCCGGTGCGCAAAGCGCTCAGCGGTTCTTTTGAAGCACGGACGGCAATGCGTGATCGGAACTCTGGATGTTCTTCCAGCATCTGGGAAACCAGCGGCGAAACCACCGCACGCGCTGCAAGGGGTCCACACCCAATTTTAAGGAGGTTGGCCCCGTCCTGCTGTAGACGCTCGGCACCTTCTTCAAACTGAGAAATTGAGTCTTCAAGCGTCACGAGCATTTTCAGGAATGCTTTTCCGGCAGGTGTTGGCAAAACCCCTAACCGACTACGCTCGAAGAGAGACTGCCCGGCATATTCTTCGGCTTGCTTGATGTATCGCGAAAAACTGGCCGCTGACGTTTCCATGACCTCTGCAGAAAGGCTGAAACTTCCATGTTGCGCCAAGATAAGAGCAGCTTTGGCAGCCTTTCGATCAATCACAGTTCGCATCCCCTTGGGTTGTTTTTTCGGTGAAAACTACAAACTTGTTATGGCAACTATATGGCAATTACCCTACATTATCAGACAGATACGCATATCAAAAGCAAAGAGATACCGCTGGAGATTTCACAATCTGGACAACCCGTTCCAACAACTGAAAGTTACGTAAAATTTTGTAGAACTGATTTCTTTTATGCTTCTACAAGGATCTCGACATATGTGCGCCTCAGGCGTGAATTGGACGATATGGCTCAATCACTGGGTGACCGGCCTCCTTGATCCCCCATCTTCAAGTGCGGGACAAACCCGTACGCTGGACGCCTGATGAGAAATCCGTATTGGCAGAGTATCAAGTGGTAGGTTTGTGATTAGAGCACCTCTGCCTGACGCACATTTGTCGCCTAAGCCTGGTGGCAGTCGAGAGGAAAAATGGCGTCAAACATCTAGAATAGCCCTCAAGTGTAGTTTGAGCGCATACCTGAGTATTGACTGAGGGAAAGCCCGGCAGAAGATCGGTCCGTGCACCCATCACAATTCGCCCCACGTATGCACGAGACATCAGTCGTACAAGCAACGGCGACCAGAAGCTCAAGTGGCGCATAGTCGGGCACATAGGCCGCAAGGTCGATCAATTCAAACGCTGCTGCAACCGTGGAACGTTTCCCGGAAAAGCTCGGAATTTGCATTTCCGGGTCGCGGCACAGCTATGCAAAATAGGGATTATTATTCATGGTTCAAATCAGCTTCCAGACATTGCTGGCAAATGGGTCGCAAACGATCACCGATGCGGATGGCGATGAGGTCACCGTAACCGCCACGTTTAACGGCGGGTTTATTCCTTCATCTTCAGGAAGTCATATTCTTTCGGATTGGAGCTGGCGAACCCGAGGTATTGATCTCGATCCTGACTCGTTCACCTTATCCTTCTCGAAGCCCGTAAAAGATTTTACTTTCGAAATTAACGATCTGAACTCCGGCTCATTTTGGCAGGATTCCTATGAAATTGAAGCGAACCTTGATGGAGCACCCGTCGTCACCGACGTAGCGCTTGGAACCAGCGGCACATCGGCCACTTATACTTCATCTGCGGGCAATTCGCCCGAGACAGAAAGCGTCACAGTTCAAGGGCCGTTTAATGAAATTACGGTTACAAGTGGGGCTGCTGGGGGGTATCATGGATACCTATTTTTCGACACCGCAGATATCGGTAACGTTGTATGCCTTACAGCAGGGACGCTTATTGAAACGAAAAATGGCCCGGTAGAAATCGAGCATCTGTCTTCAGGCGATCTTGTGGTCACAAAAGATAATGGGCTTCTGCCAATACGATGGATTGGTAAGAAAAAGCTCTCGAAACCGCAGCTCGAAAAGAACGAAAAGCTGCGACCCGTTCGGATTCAGGCGGGCGCTTTGGGGAACGATCAACCTCAGCGCGATCTGCTTGTTTCTCGCCAACATCGAATGCTTGTTGACTCCAAAGTTTCTGAGCGCATGTTTGGTCGACCAGAAGTACTGGTACCTGCTATCAAGTTGACGGCATTGCCAGGTGTTTTTGTCGACGACACTGTGGAAGAGATCGAGTATTTCCATATCCTCTTTGATACTCATGAAATCATCTACGCCGAAGGAACCCCGACTGAAAGCCTGTTCACAGGCGAAGAGGCCCTGCGATCACTTCCCCCAGAGTCCCGAGAAGAAATCCTGGCAATCTTTCCTGAGATCTCTGAAATCGATTACACCCCCCGCCTGTCTCGTTTTGTCCCAGAAGGTAAGCTTCAGAAACAGTTGGTCGCAAGGCACTTAAAAAATAATACTCCAGTTCTCAGGAGCTGCCGGGCGTGATCGCCGAACGCCTCTGATGATAAAATTGACCCTATGTGAGCTGGGTGAGGGTTAAGGGTGCCACCTTAGCTCACTATGGCAGATGGTTGGCATAGATAGCGATGCTCTGACGATGGCAATCAAGTCTTGAAGCTTAAGCGTTGGCGCCATCGGCCAAATGCCGCCCTGTATCTAGGCGGAGCTGTGTCTTTGATTGTCCAACCGATGTTCGAACACTCCGGCCAAGTTCCGTTCACATGATGTAAATCGAGATACCCGCCGAGTATCTGTCCACATCGCAGCGCGTCAAACGCCACCTTTGCCGTGAATTTCGGGGCTGACCATTGTGGCTGAGACGTTGCGCCCCATCAAATGCTTATCGAAACCCGTGGGCCAACTGTGCGTCCAAGATGCGATGACGCACGGCGCAGACACCAAAGGGTAACCACCCACAATACGACCGATCCATAGACTCGAAACCATACAAAAGGCCCTAAGAAATAGGCGCCAGTTTGTAGATAACTAACAATGTAAGATATCTGGTACAGGGCGAGAAAAGCAGCCAGTGGCGCAAACGCTCGCGCGACAGATACCGCTCTTTCATCCCGAGAAACTGCCAGTATCCAAGAATATAGCGCGATCCACGAGACATAAAACTGCACATGCCCTACTTTGTAGGTCATGAAGATCACCAAGATTCCAAATAGGCCAGTGATTTCCCATCCTTGGCGCGTAAGCCATCCCCAAACTGATACCACCGCTGCAGCAGAAACAACCGCCAGAGAATTCACGCTCAACAAGTAGTCGACATAGATCTCAATCGACAGCTTGTCCTCAAACGTATTCAGAAATTTTAGAATCGATAGCTGCTTCGGGCCACGTTCGTCTCCGAAAAGGAACGGCGTGAAGATGGAATCGCCCCACTTCAACCAAGCCAGCCCCATCCCAGACGCAAATGTCGCAGCAGCCGCAAACATAGTGCGCAGCTTGACCGTTCCGCTCCGGCTGACTGCAAAGAATGGTGTGAAAAGTATGGGGTAGAACTTCAAAAGTGCCGCGAGACCCAACATGACCCCCGTCCAACCATAAGCCCGCCGCACGCGCAGCAGGCAGGTAACTAGGAACAGAACGCCTACCAGCGCGTCATTGATTCCAAAGACAAAAACAGTCACGACAACCACGGGTGACAGCACATAAAGCCAAAGCAGTTTTGACGCCGCCTGACGCCGATCCCTAGTGGTTGCGTTCAGCCCAAACGGTATCCAAACGACACCTAACGTGAGGGCCGCCATGGCGAACTTCGGTAATAGCGGGTGAAGCGGAGCCAACTCGGCAAGCAAGGCATGGACTGGACCATAGGCATTTTCTGGAATTCTGCCAACCGCATCATATGTAGCATCCCAGGGATCAGCGCCGGTAAGAATGCTCTGCCACTGGCGCGAATAGGCGATGTAATCATGCATGCTGCCAGAGGTATAAACCAGCAGAAGAAGTACAACCGAAATTGCCGCAAAGATTGAAACACTGCTTTTTGCCATTCCGACAGTCCTGTCCTCCAGACATGGCCAACCGTTACATCTTCGACGCTCAGCTTTTCTAAGGCCGTAAACAAGGTGTTCTCATAACCTCTAGCGCATGTTAGTGCACAAATATAGTCACAGGGCAAACACGCGTAAGCACTCAATCATGTCATTCCACGAAGCGGCGCCGCTCGCGCGCATTTCAGTTACAGTTCCGATCAGTATTGTCGTACCAACCTATCGGGAATGCGAGAATATTCCGCACATTTTCAATAGGGTGCGCGCGCTCCGCGACAGCCAAAACATCGAGATTGAGCTCATCTTCATGGATGACAAAAGCAACGACGGAAGCGTCGAAGCTGTTGCCGCCATCGGGGAAGACTGGGTGCGCATCGTCGAGCGGAATGGCGAAAGAGGTTTAAGCCCCGCTGTCATCGACGGCTTCCAACTTGCGCAGCACCCGGTTCTTATCTGCATGGATTGCGACCTAAGCCATCCTCCGGAAGCCATTCCGCAGATGGTTCTGGCGCTGGCCAGTGGGCAGGAGTTTGTCTTAGGGTCGCGCTATGTGAAAGGTGGATCCACAGATGACGACTGGGGCTTCTTTCGCTGGTTGAACAGTCGCATTGCAACACTTCTGGCGGCCCCATTGACGTCAGCCCGCGACCCAATGTCAGGATTCTTCGCCCTCAGGAAAGAAAGCTTCGACCACGCACGTGATTTAAGCCCGGTGGGTTACAAGATAGCGCTAGAGCTGATCGTCAAATGCGATGTCGACAATGTTGCCGAGGTACCGATCCATTTCCAGGACAGGATGCACGGTGAAAGTAAGTTGACGCTGAAAGAACAACTCAACTACCTGAAGCATATCCGCCGCCTATATATTCACCGCTTTGCCAATGCGATGTACTTCCTGCAGTTCATGATAGTTGGTGCGTCTGGAGTCGTGGTCAATCTTCTGACTCTATCGCTTCTGCTGTGGCTTGGTGCTTCGGACTCTGTTGGGCTCGTGGGCGGGATTGCGGTAAGCGTGGTCTCAAACTTCCTGCTCAATCGACGCTTCACCTTCAGCTATGCACGCGACCGGAATCCTTGGAAACAGTTCGTGGGATTTGTGTCCGCGTCGGGCCTTGGGATGGCGGTCAATTACAGCGTGGCACTTTATCTTTCCAAATACGCCTTACCGGATGGCCAGGGCTCTATCTATCTCGCGGCCTTGGCTGGGATTGGGTCTGGAATGATATTCAACTTTTTGGGCAACCGTTTTGTTGTATTTCGGAAGCGATTTATCAAGGATAACGCCAAGAATATCTAAGGTATACGCCACTTAAATGGCAGAGGAAATGAGCATCGTTCCTACTGCCTGCGGCGAGATCTCCAATAAAAGGCAGCCTTACAACCGTTATGCCACGACTTTGCTGCAACATATTTCGTGCAAATTGTAGTGGTGCCGCTGATAGGACTTGAACCTACGACCCCATCATTACGAATGACGTGCTCTACCAGCTGAGCTACAGCGGCCCACATGTTGCTGGGCGGCATGCGCCCCGCAGCGTTGGGGGTTTTAGACCCGACATGATCATTGCGCAAGCGAAAATGGTGCGTTTCGCACCGGGGCCGGGTCATCAGGCGGCACCCTTGGATCACCGCCTGATGTGTTGGTTATGCAGCAGGTTTGTCGTCCGCTTCTTTCACGACTTCGCCATCCAGAATGGGGGCTTCGTCGCTGATGGGTTCTGCATCCTCGATCTCGGCCACAGGGGCGTCGCCAACCACCAAGGGCAGCATTTCCGCCCCTGAGGTGACCGCACCTTCAGCTTCGGGCGCCGAGGTCCAGGCCAGCGTGTCAAACCCATCACAGTTGTTACAGACGGGCAGCCATGCCGCGTGCACGTGGTTACAGCTTTCGCAAACCCATTGCGGCCCGCGCGGCGCGGTCACTGCGCGCGCCAGAACGGCCCGCACATCGTGATCCGATGCACCTTCGCCGCGTTCAATCGCCGCCAAAAGCGTCAGGGCCCGTTGCGTCGGCAATGCGTCGGGCAGATCGCCCAGCGCCTTACGGGCGGCGGGATAGTCCTCGGCTGCGACGTTCAGCTCGGCCAGAAGCATCCGGGTCTCGGGATTACCGTCCTGATGTTTGGTCAGCGCACGGAACCGCTTGATCCGCTCGGCCGGGCTTTCCTCCGGGGCGATATCCGCAAAAGCTGCAGCCAGATCCGGATGGGGTTGCGCCGACCACGCTTTGACCAATACACGCGCGGCATATTTCGGCTTGCCATCCGCAATATACCCACGCGCGGCCATCACCGCAGCAGGCACCAGATCCGGCGACAGGCGGTTGGCCTCGATCGCAGCTTCACGCGCCTCGACGGGGTTGCCGTCTTTCATCACGCCTTTGGCTTCGGACAAGGCCAGCACGGCATCGCGGCGCTTGTGCACGTCACGCGGCAGGGCGCCGTATTTCAGCTTGGCGCCCAAGGTCTTGCGCGCGCCAGCCCAATCATTGTTCTGCGCTTGAAGACCCAAAAGCACATCCTGCGTTTCCGTATGACGCGGCTTCAGCGCGAAGGCTTTCTCGGCCAACTTCATCGCGGTCTCGGTGTCACCCTCTTCCAGCTTCTGCTTCATGATGCCGCGCACGCCAACAAATTGCGTGCGCTCATCCTTCAGCAAACGCTTATAAACCTGAGCCGCCTTGCGCTTGTCCCCTGACATTTCCGCGGCCTGTGCCGTCAGCAAATTGGTCAACTCTGGGCGACGCAAATATTTCTCGGCACGGGCAGCTTTGGACATCGCGGTCGTGCTCTCACCCGAGGCAATCGCCATCATACCCTCGGCCAGCGCCTCGTAACCTTTGCGTTCCCGCGAGCGGTCGAAATAGCGCGAAATCGCCGTTTCATCGCCGTTCACAAAGCGCACAAAAGCGATAACCAAACCGATCACGATAATCGCCAGCCAGATCGCAGCCACCAGAAGCACCGCCGCGATAACAGCCTGCAAGGGCTGCATGTTCAGCTCGGTCCCACCGACGGCAATGCGCACCCCGCCATCCGTTTCCATAAGGACCCCGGCGCCGAGTGTCAGAAGCGCAATTCCGGCGATGAACAGGACAATCTTAATCAAAGACCAAAGCATCGGCGTATCCTCAGTTCGAATTCAGTTGCGTGGACAGGTCGGTGGCGGCGGCCAAAGCATCGCGACGCTGAGTCGCGCGTGCAATCCAATCAGCCAACGCTGGCTGTCCGGCGTCAGGCATTGCTGTCAGCTCGGTCAAAGCGGTGTTCACGTCGCCGGTTTTCAACGCTGCTTCGGCACGCGACAGGATGGCGTCAGGGTCGTCGCCCTCTTTTGGTTCCAACGACCGCGTACCCAACTGCGTTCGGAAGAATGCAGATACCCGATCCATTTCACCCGCTTCAACAGCCGCCCGTACGGATGCATCCAAGGCCGCGCGCGCAGCATCTGGGAAGCTTGCCTGCAACCCTTGTTGCGAAGCCACACCATCAGCGGCAATGGACGACAAAGCATCCGGTGCAGCGACGCCTGCATTCTCGGTCAGATCAAACAGCGCATCCCCAAAGGGCTGGCCGGTTTCAAGGGCTGCATGCACCCGCGCCATCGCGGCACGCGCCGCCGCCGCCTTGGCGGTTTCAGCGGCCGAGACCTGAAGCGTCTGGGCATCCTCTTTCTGGCTGGTGATCCGCGCAAGCTCGTCATCCAACATCGCGCGCATTTGCTGCAACTCACGCTCATAGGCCGCAGCCGCGGCAGCAGCAGCTTCCATTCCCGATCCCTGCGGCAGTTTTTCGACCGTCAGCAGGCGGCCCTCAAGCGTGGACAGTTTCACGTTCATCGCGTCAAACTGCGTGCGCAGCTGGTCCAGCGTCGCCGTCGTATCGCCGCGCAACTGATCGACCGACGTATCGGATTGCAGCGCCTTCAGCGCATCCGATTGGCTGGCCCCAATGCTTTCCAAAGACGACACGCGATCAAGCAGTGACAGCACCTCGGCCTCGATCGGATCATCGTCTGGGGCTTGAAGATCCACAAACCGCGCGGCACCGAACCCAAGCGCCGCCGCAACGGCTCCGCCCAGCAGCATCGGCACAAAGACCGACCCACTTTTCCGAGCAGGCGCAGGGGCCGGTTGGGCGGGTTCAACGTGCTGGGGTTCGTCTTCGGCCTCTGCGACATCATCAGTCGCCGCATCTTCGGCACCATCCGTGATCGCGTCTTCTTGGTCATCAGACGCGTCAGCGACAACCTCGGCTTCCGTCGGCAAATCTTCGCCAACATCGTCCTTGGCATCAGCAGCCGAGACATCATCCAGCTGTTTGACCAGCGGTTCAGAGCTTTCTTTCGGCGGTTCGTCCGGCGTTACCTCGGGTTCCTCATCCAGCTTGGGTTCTTCGACGATTTCGGCATCTTTCACCGGCTCAGTCTTTTCCTTGGCTGTTTTAGGGGTCTTGGCCAATGTCACGGACCTCTCGAATCTTGCTAAAAATGCTGCAGCTGCGTAACAGCCTACCGCCTGCCTTGTTGCCGCTCAAGCGGCGTAACCGCGCAACGCTGCGACAATCCCTCTCACCATCGCGTGACCCGTGGGTTGTTCGACAGCCTTGCATGGGGTGCCGGCAAAGGTCTGCCACTGGTCCGCAATCGCGTCGCTCATCGCCAAAACGGACAACTGTGATCCAGGAGACGTCAGCGCCCGGCCAATCAACCGTGCTGAGCGGGGCGAGAAAAGGGGAAGCAACGCGGGGTCTTCCCCTTCCAATGCTGCGCGGGCTTGATCCGAAAGCGGGCGGGCGACCTGAGAATAGGTCTGATGCTCGTCGCAATTATACCCCATATCCGAAAGGCGGGCGGCAATATCCACGGCCTTGTGCGACCCGCATATGTGAAGAAACCCCTTACCACGCGGACAATCGGTCAGCGCCTTGATCAGATCCTCTGCATCGACGCCCGTCGTGATGACGTTGGCACCTTTGGCAGCTGCAGCTTCGGCCGTACGTGTGCCGACACAGTGCACATGTATGCCCGACAGATCACCTCGCACCGCATGTTCCGAGGTCAAAATAACATCTGTTCCATCGGGAATGGCGGGCCAATCCCCCGCTTCGACAATCTGAAGCACGGGTGAAATCACCGACGCAACAGGCTGCCCCAAGGCTTGCTCGACCTGCTGCAAAACCCGCAGCGCGGCGGGCTGGGGTCGGGTCAGAACAAGGATCGGGGTTTGGTGCATATGGTGGCCGGGATTGTCTGCGAACTGTCTTGGTGTTACCCGAGTGTTACCCTGTGCCACCCCATCCCCGCAACTGATCGCGTGACCGATGCTGAATACTGATCGACCTCTTACTGTTTTAGGACTGGAAAGCTCGTGCGATGACACCGCCGCCGCCGTGGTGCAACACACGCCCGGCCAGATGCCGCAGGTGCTGTCATCCGTCGTTGCAGGCCAGACCGAGCTGCACGCAGATTTCGGCGGCGTCGTCCCCGAAATCGCCGCCCGCGCGCATACTGAAAAGTTGGATAGCTGCGTGGAACAGGCTCTAACACAGGCCAAAATGGCACTTTCAGACGTGGACGCCATCGCCGTCACCGCGGGTCCCGGCCTGATCGGGGGCGTGCTGGCAGGCGTCATGTGTGCCAAGGGCCTGTCGATTGGATCGGGGAAACCTTTGGTCGGCGTGAACCATCTGGCGGGCCACGCCCTGACCCCGCGCCTGACGGATCAGGCGGCGTTTCCCTACCTGATGCTGCTGGTGTCTGGCGGGCATTGTCAGTTTCTGATCGCGAAGGGATCTGACGAATTCACCCGCCTTGGCGGCACAATCGATGATGCACCGGGCGAGGCCTTCGATAAAACCGCCAAGCTGCTGGGCCTGCCACAGCCCGGCGGTCCCTCGGTCGAGGCCGAGGCGAAGAACGGCGACCCCCAGCGCTTCAAATTCCCGCGTCCGTTGTTGGATCGTCCGGGCTGCGACATGAGCTTCTCGGGTTTGAAGACCGCGCTTCTGCGTGAACGCGACCGTCTGGTGGCGGAACATGGCGGATTACGCGTGCAGGACCGTGCTGACCTGTGCGCTGGTTTCCAAGCCGCCGTGCGCGACGTTCTGGCCGAGAAATCCCGCCGCGCTTTGGCGGAATATCTCGCTCTGAACCCCACGCACCCCACCTTGGCCGTGGCCGGGGGTGTCGCCGCCAATATGGCCATTCGTGGCGAATTAGAGACTGTTTGCGCCAAGGATGACACCGCGTTCCTTGCCCCACCTCTGGCGCTGTGCACTGACAATGCAGCCATGATCGCATGGGCTGGGATCGAACGTTTCCGCGCGGGCCATCAAGACGACATGTCGCTGCAGGCCCGCCCCAGATGGCCGCTTGACCGCAGCGCGCCTGCGATGTTGGGATCCGGGAAGAAAGGGGCAAAAGCATGAGCATTTCCGTTCTGGGAGCAGGCGCATTTGGCACGGCTTTGGCAATCTCGCTGGCGCAAGACGGGCGCGCCGTCAGCCTGTGGGCCCGCGATCCGGGCGACATGGCAACCGCGCGTGAAAACACCCGCCGCCTGCCCGGCTTTCCCTTTCCGAATAGCCTGATTGTTCTGGATCGCATCGAGGATGTCGAAACGTCTCAGATCGTGTTGCTGGCGGTTCCAATGCAGAAGCTGGCCGCGTTTCTGGCCCAACACGCCGCGCTTTTTCAGAACAAAACGCTTGTCGCCTGTTGCAAAGGGATCGACCTGCAATCCGGGCGCGGTCCGGCCGAGATCATCCGCCAGACCTGCCCCACCGCAACGCCTGCCATTCTGTCCGGCCCCAGCTTCGCCGTCGACATCGCCGCCGGTTTGCCCACCGCACTGACACTGGCCTGCGAAGACGGAGAGGCGCTGCAAGCCGCGCTGTCGACCAAGAATATCCGCCTGTACCGGACCGCAGACCTGACCGGGGTCGAGATCGGGGGCGCATTGAAAAACGTCGTCGCCATCGCCTGCGGGATCGCCATCGGTGCCGGTCTGGGTGAAAGCGCCCGCGCTGCCTTGATGACCCGCGGCTATGCCGAGATGCAGCGCTATGCCGCCCTAAAAGGTGCGCAACCCGAAACACTTGCCGGCCTGTCCGGTTTCGGAGATCTGACGCTGACCTGCTCGTCCGAGAAATCTCGGAATTACAGCTTTGGCCTGACGCTTGGGCGCGGTGATCCCCTGCCTGAAGGGACCACCGTCGAAGGACGTGCGACCGCCAAAGCAGTCTCTAACCTGGCGCAAAGCGCCGGGATCGAAATGCCCATCGCCCAGATGGTCGTTGCCGTGCTGGACAATCGACTGACGATAGGACAGGCTGTTGAAAGCCTGCTATCCCGACCCTTGAAGGAAGAATGAATGCTCGTAGCTGTCATCTGCACTGACAAAGCCGGTGCAATTGAGACCCGCAAAGCCAATCGCGATGCGCATCTGGCCTATATCAAAGAAACCGGCGTGGTCGCGCAGGCTGGTCCGTTTCTGGATGCAGATGGCATGATGTGCGGCTCACTTCTGGTACTGGACGTTGATGACATGGCCGCAGCGCAGGCTTGGGCCGATGGCGATCCCTATGCGAAGGCCGGGCTGTTTGCCGATGTGCGCATTGAGCAGTGGATCCGGGTGGTGGGCTAATGACGTACTGGCTGTTCAAATCCGAAGTCTCGACCTGGAGCTGGGACCAACAGGTCGCCAAGGGTGACACGGGCGAGGAATGGGACGGCGTACGCAACTATCAGGCGCGCAACCATATGCGCACGATGAAAGTGGGCGATCTTGGCTTTTTCTACCACTCGCAGAAAGAAAAAGAGATCGTCGGCATTGTCGAGGTCATCGCGGAAAGCCATCAAGACAGCACCACAGATGACGAACGCTGGGATTGCGTGGACATCAAAGCCGTACGCGCGCTGCCAAATCCGGTGACGCTGGCCATGTGCAAAGAAGATCCGCGCTTGACCGAGATGGTGTTGGTGAACAACACCCGTCTGTCTGTACAACCGGTTGCTGATGCCGAATGGAAGATCATTCTGGAACTTGCGGGCGACGCTTGACAACACCCCTGCTTGACTGATCGCATAAGACCAGTCGAACAGGAGGAATTTTCATGTTGGAAGTCATACTTGCCGCCATCGCAGGCTATGCGTTTGGCGCAATCTGGTACATGTCACTGGCGAAACCATGGGTTGCCGCGTCCGGCATTCAGACGGATGCGGACGGGAAGCCGCTAAACGCATCTGACCCGAAACCCTATATCATTGCCTTTCTGGGCGCGATCGTTGTCGCAGGCATGATGCGGCACATGTTTTCGATGGCGGGCATTGATGGCGTCGGAAAAGGGTTTGTCACCGGGCTGGGCCTTGGCTTGTTCGTGGTCGCCCCGTGGATGATCAACAACATCATGTTTAGCGACCGGTCGAAATCTCTGATCTGGCTGGACGGCGGCTATGCCGTTGGTGGTTGCACCGTGATCGGCATCGTTCTGGGCTTGATGTAGCGAAAAACAAGAAGGGGCCCGACGTCTCGGACCCCTTCTTCACCCCACGTGCTCCCTCAGCACCACACGTGTCTCTGAAAATATAAGGTCCGGCCATCCTGGTCCGTATGTTGAAGCTAGCGCAGTTGCCGCTGCCCCGCAATTGAATAGCCCGTAAAATACCATTCAATTGCAACGTGTTACACTTAATGAGTGGTTAAAAGAAAAGCGCGACCAAGGGGCCGCGCTTTCAGCATTCTGTCTGTCGGGCAGATCAGCCGTATACGGCCTCTTTCCCGAAATGCTTCACCAGCATGTAATAGACAACAGCGCGGTACTTGTTGCGCTCGCTGCGGCCATAGGTGTCGATGACGGCGTTGATCGCATCCATCAGTTGGGGACCATCAGCCAAACCCAGCTTCTTGATCAGGAAGTTTTCCTTAACGGTCTCAAGTTCGCTGTCTTGCGTGGCAGCAACGGTCGAGGCGTCGTCGTTATAGATCGCAGGACCACATCCGATGGTCACTTTGGTCAGCAGGTCCATATCCGGCGACATGCCACATTTGTTCTTAAGATCGTCCGCATATTTCGCGATCAGATCGTCACGCTTTCCCATTTCTGTCTCCCAATTTTCTGGTGGTCCAATTTAGTCTTCGAAACTCTAGGCGGAAAAAGGGCGTCCACAAAGGAAAAGTTTGCGCCAGCATTCCCCCTAGGTTTTTTCGCCTATTTGACGCAGGATGACTGCGACACATACTACTCAAGGAGAGAAAAATGGGTCTTTGGAATTTTGTTAAAGGCGCAGGTAAGTCGCTTTTTGGTGGCGGTGATGAAACCGCATCCGCTGACACCCTGAACAAAGAAGTGGCCGATCTGGGCATTGATACGTCTGGTCTGGACATTCAGGTCGTAGGTGAAAAAGTCACCGTCAAAGGCGGCGAGAACCTAAGCGCGGAAGATCGCGAGAAGGTCATCCTGGCCGTGGGCAACGTCGAAGGCGTGGCCGAGGTTGAAGCCGACCTTGAAGCCGATCCTACGTTCCACACTGTCGAAAAAGGTGACACGCTTTGGGCGATCGCTGAAAAGACGCTGGGCAACGGCGCGCGCTATGAAGAGATCTTCGAGGCGAACAAACCGATGCTGTCGCACCCCGACAAGATCTATCCGGGTCAGAACCTGCGCATCCCCGCGTAATCGCGACCACACGAAACAGTTGAATGCGGCCTTGCAGATGCAGGGCCGCAATTTTATTCCGATATTTCTATGTGAACCGCAATTTTCGACTTGTGGCACCTGCCAATTCCCTGTCTCATCTCGTGGATAATATAGACACGAGGGAACACAGGAATGGCGTCTTATCTTAAATCCACACCGACACGCGACGGGTTCTTTGGCGAATACGGAGGCGCAATGCTGCCGCCCCCGCTGGAACCGCATTTCAAAGAGATCCGCGAAGCCTATGACCGGATCTCGAAGTCGGCGGATTTCATCGCCGAGCTGCGCCATATCCGCAAGCACTTCCAAGGCCGTCCGACCCCTGTGTCCTATCTGAAAAACCTGTCCGAGCAATGCGGTGGCGCCCAGATCTATGCGAAACGCGAAGACCTGAATCACACTGGCGCACACAAGCTGAACCACTGTATGGGCGAAGGCCTGCTGGCCAAGTTTATGGGTAAGAAAAAGCTGATGGCTGAAACCGGCGCCGGCCAGCACGGCGTAGCCTTGGCCACCGCCGCGGCCTATTTCGGTCTGGAGTGTGAAATCCACATGGGCGAGATCGACATCGCCAAAGAAGCCCCCAACGTCACCCGCATGAAACTGTTGGGCGCCGAGGTTGTTCCCGTGGGCTTCGGGGGTCGCTCGCTGAAAGAAGCCGTGGACAGCTGTTTCGGCAGCTATATGGAGCAGGCTGACAATGCCCTGTTCGCCATTGGTTCGGTCGTGGGTCCGCACCCGTTCCCGATGATGGTCCGCGACTTCCAGCACATTGTGGGCGTTGAAGCACGCGAGCAATTCCTTGAAATGACCGGCGGTCTGCCCGACATGGTTGCCGCTTGTGTAGGTGGCGGTTCGAACGCAATGGGCCTGTTCTCGGGCTTTATCGACGATGAAGACGTGTCGTTGCATGGTGTTGAACCCATGGGCACCTCGTCGAAACTGGGCGAGCACGCCGCGACGATCACGTTCGGCGAAGACGGCGACATCCACGGCTTCCGCACCATGGTCCTGAAAGACGAAAACGGCGAACCCGCGCCGGTGCACACCGTGGCCTCGGGTCTGGATTATCCGGGCGTTGGTCCAGAACACGCGCACCTGCACCGCACCGGCAAGGCAAACTATACTGCCTGTGACGACAAGGAGGCCCTGAACGCCTTCTTCACCGTCAGCCGCACCGAAGGCATTATCCCCGCACTGGAAAGCGCCCATGCCGTGGCCTTCGCCATGCGTGAAGCACCAAAGCATCCGGGCAAGTCGATCCTGATCAACATGTCGGGACGTGGGGACAAGGATATCGATTACGTGACCGAGAATTTCGGGTTCGGCGAAAACCTTTAACCCTTGTGGGCTAATGCGAAAGGGGCCATCACGGCCCCCTTTTTTGCTCTGTTGCCAGCGCTTAGAAGTTCAGGCCAACACGCAGACCCAACTGGTTCGAGATCGCCTCGCCACCGCCGGGAAGGCTTTCATAGCGGTTGTGGCTATACTCGGCACCGACGAACATGTTGTCCGAAACTTTGTGGTCATAGCCAACGCCAAGCAGATAGCCTGTGGCATGACCGCCGGTTGAAACACCGCTGCGAAGATACCCGACGGTACCATATGCCAAACCAGCGTCGCTCAACTTAAGACCGTAGCGGGCTTTGACTTTGATCTGGTTTTTCAACTCAGCACCCGAGCTTAGCGTCTGGTCGGGGTTCGAGTAACCCAATTCAGCACCGGCGACCGAGCCACCCATATCTAAGTTGTAACCAACGAAGCCGCCATAGGTTGTACCATTGCCGCTGCTCAGGCCTGACGCCGGTTTGCTGATACCGACTTCGGCACCACCATAGATTCCTGACCAGTCTTCCGCAGTTGCTGCCAAGGGCAGAGTGGAGGACAGGGCCAGTACGACTGCTGCAAGCTTTTTCATATCTTTTCTCCTTACTCGTCATCGGGAGTGTGCAGCCATCCGCGGCACCTTGCCCGATCTGTGCTAACGCTAACGCCGGGATGTGTCGGAGAACAATCCCGGAAAATTCCCGCCTTGCGCGAGCTTGGCGTATATTCGCCGCCCAATGCGCGACAGCGTGCCTATGAAAGAAATGTTTCAACAAATTGTTCGCCGGAAGCCTTGAAGAAGCGAGCATCGAACACGACGTAGGGTAAGGATCATCCCATCTGATGAAAATCAGTCATTTCTATCAGTATCTTGCCACGTGGATGGTGGCCGACTTGTGAGCCCCGGCGCGCGGGTTCACCGGCAAAGACCCCAGCCCGTTGTCTGGAGGTGAAAATGGTCCGCGTGCAGCCTGTTATATTCCGGACCCAGCACCAAACGGAACCACCGACAGGATCCACGCCAGATCTGGCGCATGAACGCGGCCTCGGGACCTGCCCCCTCCCAATCCTTCAACAAGGTCAGCCGACGTCCGTCTGACAGACGCACCCCGGTGATGTCGAAGGACCGCGCGGTTGCATGGCTGCTCCATCCACTCGACGTTCCGCGCGAGGTGCGCATCTTGCGGCAATTATAGCTGCCTATATGCAGAAGCTGCGAAACATCCGTTCCAAGATGCGCCTTTGCCGCAGGCTGAAGCTCGTGATGTTCCCACATGGCAAGGCGCAGCGCGGTACTGCAACGTGTCTCGACTGGGGCCACTTGCGCCCCGATCAGGGTCGACAGGCTGCCCCGCTGCGCAATCCCGCAATGTTCGCCCGACGTAAACTCCTTAAGCTGCGAAAAGCCGACCCCCGCCCGCGCCAACACATCGCGACAGGCGGCCTCGTCCCGCGCTGCCAGAAACAGCTGCCAATGCGTCACTGGCGTGACCGGCGCGGTGATCGACAGCGGGCGTGTCGGGTTCCAATGGTCTGGTAACACGCTGTCGGGCCGCACCAACAACCACATCGCGAAAAGCGCGAAAATGCACAGCGAACACAGTGCCGAGAATAGAAAAAGCGCCGCCCGTAAGACGAACGGACGGCGCTTTATGAGGTCTTCTTCCATCACTGAACGATCAGTAGCGGTAATGTTCCGGCTTGAACGGGCCTTCGGTTGAGACACCGATATAGTCCGCCTGTTCTTTGTTAAGCGACGACAGTTTCACGCCGATACGATCCAGATGCAGACGTGCGACTTTCTCGTCCAGATGCTTGGGCAGGATGTAGACGTCGTTGTTGTACTCGTCGCCTTTCAGCCACAGCTCCATCTGCGCCAGAACCTGGTTGGTGAAGCTGGCCGACATCACGAAGGAGGGGTGCCCGGTGGCGTTGCCAAGGTTCAGCAGACGGCCTTCCGACAGCAGGATGATGCGGCTGCCCGAGGGCATCTCGATCATGTCCACTTGGTCCTTGATGTTCGTCCATTTGTGGTTCTTCAGGTTCGCCACCTGAATTTCGTTGTCGAAGTGGCCGATGTTGCCAACAATCGCCATGTCCTTCATCGCGCGCATATGCTCGATGCGGATCACGTCTTTGTTGCCGGTGGTTGTGATGAAGATGTCGGCGTCAGAAACGGCATCTTCCAACGTCACAACCTCGAACCCGTCCATGGCGGCCTGCAGCGCGCAGATCGGGTCGATTTCGGTCACTTTCACGCGGGCGCCAGCGCCACGAAGCGACGCGGCCGAGCCTTTGCCCACATCGCCATAGCCACACACAACAGCAACCTTACCGGCCATCATGGTGTCAGTGGCGCGGCGGATGCCGTCGACCAGCGATTCCTTACAGCCGTATTTGTTGTCGAATTTCGACTTGGTGACCGAGTCGTTCACGTTGATCGCCGGGAAGGGCAGCTGACCGTTCTTCACCAGATCATACAGGCGGTGCACGCCGGTGGTGGTCTCTTCCGAGACGCCTTTGATCTGATCACGCATCTTGGTGAACCAACCGGGGCTGGCCTCCATACGCTTTTTGATCTGGGCAAACACCGCGATTTCCTCTTCCGAGGTCGGTGTTTCGATCAGGTTGGTCTCGCCGTTTTCGACGCGCGCACCCAGCAAGATGTACAGCGTCGCGTCGCCGCCATCATCCAGGATCAGGTTCGGGCCTTCCGGGAATTGGAAGGACAGGTCCAGATAGTCCCAGTGTTCTTCCAGCGACTGGCCTTTGATGGCGAACACCGGAACGCCAGCTTGCGCAATCGCGGCAGCCGCGTGGTCTTGGGTCGAGAAGATGTTGCACGACGCCCAGCGCACATCCGCGCCCAGCGCGACCAGCGTTTCGATCAGAACCGCGGTCTGAATGGTCATGTGCAGCGATCCCACGATGCGCGAACCGGCCAGCGGCTTCGAGTCACCATATTCATCGCGCAGAGCCATCAGGCCAGGCATCTCTGTTTCAGCAATATCCAATTCCTTGCGACCGAATTCGGCAAGGGTAATATCTTTTACGATAAAGTCTTCGGACATGATGCACTCCAATAAATCACGTTTGCCGGAGGCCTAGCATTCAATTATCAAGCAAGCAACACGTTCCAAATCAGAAAGCTTGGTCATTGACAGACGCTTCATCAAACACCAGCACTTCTCGGCACCGACACGCAGTGTTCATCACCTGCGACGAAAACTATTTTCCGTATACGCTGTTTCTGGCATCTGAAATCGCGATGGCGTTTCCGCAGCGACGGTTTGATATCTGCATTATTCACTCCGGAGAAGCCCCACACCATCCGCTTGCTGCCCAGCACGATCTACGGCTGATACCCTTTTCGCAGCAAGATCGACTGGACGGCCTGCAAACCAATCGCCACCTCAGCATCGCCGCATTTCAACGCATCGCTGTGCCTGAAATGCTGAAAGATGACTATGATCGCTTGCTGTATCTTGACGTGGACATCCGCTATCAACGCGGCGACCTGCATAAACTGTTCGAGATTGATCTGTCTGGCCACCCGGTTGCTGCGGTTCTGGACCCGTATCAGCACCGAAAAATGGGCCGCTGTATGACCGAATTCAAAGCCGCCGGTCTGGACAACACCCGCTATTTCAACTCGGGTGTCATGCTGATTGATGTCAAAGCCTATCTCGAACAGGACATTTGCGAGCGGGCGCTGGAATTCGCGCAACGCAACGATCCGAAACTGAGCGTACAAAATGATCAAAGCGCGCTTAACCTTGCGCTTTACGATAATTGGGTCGAGCTCGGCCCGGTATGGAACTGGCCCGCATGCCACCACTACATTTCATATCGGCATTTTGTTGATCCATGTTTCCTGCATTATATGGGCAAACGCAAACCCTGGAACGATGTCTCAGGATACCACGCCGCTATCGACGTGAACGCCTATTCCCGGTTTATCAAAACACACTTCCCCGAGCGTTTTTCATCGCTTCCCACGCGTCATGTACATGACAAACACGCCTGGAAGTGGCCGTTGCTGTTTTTACGGCAGGTGAAAGACTACTACCGTATCCGCCCCTATCTAACGCGGTTCTCAGAGGACGATTTTGAACTGAAATGAGCAAGCAACCCCGCGCGTGGCAACGTATGCTTTCTGGTCGGCGGCTGGATCTTCTGGATCCAACCCCCGTGGATATCGAGATCGAGGACATCGCCCATGGCCTTGCCTTTGTGGCACGCTGGAACGGGCAGACCTTTGGCGATTTCCCTTATTCCGTGGCCGAACATTCGCTTCTGGTCGAAGCACTTTATTCCCGAATGAACCCCAAAGCCCCTGTAAAATGGCAATTGGCAGCGCTTCTGCACGACGCGCCGGAATATGTGATCGGTGATATGATTTCACCCGTGAAAGCCTCGGTCGGTGCAGGGTACGGAGAGCTGGACGACCGGCTAACAGCCGCCATCCATATCCGCTTTGGCCTGCCCGCGAAGATCCCTGCCACAGTGAAGAAGGCGGTCAAACGCGCCGATAAGGTTTCGGCCTATCTGGAAGCCACTCAGATCGCCGGGTTCAGCGCTGAGGAAGCCGGAAAATTCTTTGGCATACCCGATCCAAAGATCGTTGATGGGCTGGACATCACGCTGCGCCCACCTGCCGAGGTCCGCGCCGATTTTACGGCCCGTCACAACAGCCTGTTAAAGCAGATGTCATGATTACCACCCGCGAAGCCACCCCGGACGACGCCCAAGCAATGAGCAATCTGATCACGCCCATTCTGGAAGGGTGGAAAAGCGCCCGGCGGCGCGATCCCGACCATATGCTGGCAAACTATATCCAGAACCCGGACAATATTCGTTGCACCGTTGCCCTTGATGACGCCGGACGGCTGGTTGGGTTTCAGTCCCTGATCCTGCCCAGCGCCACAAACCCCTATAACACCCCGGAAGGTTGGGGCGAGATCGGAACCTATGTGGCCCTCGATGCTGGACGTGGTGGAATTGGCCGCGTGTTGTTCGCCGCATCGGTTCAGGCAGCGCAGGCCGCTGGGATAACGACCATCGAAGCCTCGATCGGGGACGATAATGACAATGGGTTAGGTTTCTACAGCGCGATTGGATTTATCACCTATGCGACCGAACCCGGCGTGATCCGCAAGCGATTTGAGGTGGAATAGAGACTATGTCGATCACAACACGCCCAACGCAGCCCCAAGACGCTGACGCCATGTGCGCGCTGCTGAACCCGATTATCGAAGAGGGTGCGACCACTGCACATCGCCGCCTGTTTGATGCTGACCGAATGCGCGACACGCATATCACAGCCCCGCTTTTGATCCGCACCACATTGGCGTTCGAAGGCGACACGCTTTTGGGTTTTCAACTGCTTGAATGGGCCGACCCGAACTATGACGGACCAGAAGCCTTGCCGGAAGGCTGGGCCGTCATCGCATCCTTCGTGCATATGGGCGCGCAAGGCAAAGGCGTGGGACAAATCCTGTGGCGCGATACGCTGCTTGCCGCAAAGCAAGCCGGAGTTTCCGTCATCGACGCAACCATCCGCACGGACAATACTCCGGGGTTGGCATACTATTCTGGGTTGGGATTCAGAGACTATTCCAGTGTAAATGGCTTTGAGCTGTCCGATGGAGAGCTTGTCGACAAGATCCGAAAACGTTTCGATTTCGCCTAGGTACAGACGCGCCCATGCTGGCCTTCGCCTTGTTTCCAGCCCACGAAACGCTCTGACGTGAAGGTCAGTTCAAGATCGCCCCACCGCATGCGCTGTGCAATGCCGGTCGGGCAACCTGTAAGCGGAAGAACGGCCGGACGGCCAAGTTCACGGGTCAGCGCAGGGATCACACCCTTGGGCGAACGTCCGAAATCCACCCGCTGCGCGCTGGGCTGAACGGCCAGCCCCTGTGCGTCGGGCAGAAACGTCGCACCTTTACGGGGTTGGACCTGTGCGCTGGGTTGCACGCAGGCCGACAGCGCCACAACAACGCCAAATGCCGCGCAAACGCACCTCATTTCGGGCTGCGTTTGGCCAGAATGCGCTGAAGCGTACGACGATGCATGTTCAGACGGCGCGCTGTCTCGGACACATTGCGGTCGCACAGCTCGTATACACGCTGGATATGCTCCCACCGGACACGGTCGGCGGACATTGGGTTCTCTGGGGGTGGGGGAAGCTCGTCTGGAAGGGCCAGAAGGGCAGCGGTGATGTCATTCGCATCGGCAGGCTTGGACAGGTAATCCGCAGCACCTAGCTTGACCGCAGCGACCGCCGTGGCAATCGCACCATACCCCGTCAAAACCACAATCCGGGCATCGGGGCGTTTGTCACGGATGGTTTCCACCACATCCAACCCATTGCCATCGTCAAGCCGCAGATCAACCACTGCATAGGCGGGTGGACGGGCGGTGGCGATGGCCCTGCCGGCAGCGACTGACCCTGCTGTTTCGGGTGCAAAACCACGTTTTTCCATTGCCCGCGCCAAACGGCGCAGGAATGGTTCGTCGTCATCTACCAAAAGCAGGGATGCGTCTTCACCAATCGGCATGAGTTCCTCATCGGTCATCGCAGCACCTCCGGATTTGCATCTGCTTCATGTTACCTAGGTATTTTGTACCGTAAGGTCAATTTTGACGCTGCGATGCACTCTATGCACCGGCATCAATAAAACAGCCCACGCGCTGGGCCATAGAGGCTGCAGTTTCGTCACGCTTGAAGAAATCTGCAAAGCCGCTTTCGGGGAACATCAGATAGGTAAAGGTCGAGTGATCCATCAGGTAATACTCTTCCATCCCTTCTTCGGGCTCCTGCTTGCGGAAATAGGTCTTGTAGGCCTGACTTGCGGCTTTGACCTGTTCGGGCGTTCCGGTCAGACCAATCATGTTCTCATGCATATAGCTGGTGAAATCCGCCAGATGCTCGGGCGTGTCGCGTTCCGGATCGACTGAAACAAAGGCCGACTGCACATCATAGCCCTGACCGTCCAGAATGCGCATCGCCTCGGCGTTGCGGGCGTTGTCCAAGGGGCAAACATCGGGGCAGAACGTATAGCCGAAATACACAAGCGTGGGCTTGGTGATCACGTCTTTCTCGGTCACAGCGGCGCCAGTTTCATCCACCAGCTCAAACGGCCCCCCGATCGAGGCAACGCCGGTTCCCACAGCGCCCGCACGACATTCCGCAAACGCATCTTCTTCGCCACTGGTGACAAACCACGTCACCCCGACAAGCGCCACAATCGCTGTGGCCGCCGATACTGCATAGATGCGTTGCATAGAATTTCTCCGATCTGTTCGCGCAGGCATTGATCCCGCCTTTCTTCAGGACTAGCAAGAGAACACAATGACGCAACCCAAAAGCGGATCTGGGTGATCACAATTGGCGGAACAACAGACAGACCCGGCCACAGATGCCTTACCCGCCACCCAGCAGCGCAGCTGGGTGCGCCTGCGCACGCTGATCTTACTGCGTTGGGCTGCGATAGCGGGGCAAATCGCAGCGATCGCCGTGGCGGTGTCTTTCTTTTCGGTGCAGATACCCTTTGGTCTGGTGGCAGCAGTCATCGGTGCTGCGGTCATCGCCAATCTTGTTTTCTCGGCGCTTTTTCCGCGTAACACACGGCTGAACGAACGCCGTGCCACCGGCATTTTGGTCTTCGACACACTGCAATTGGGCGCGATGATGTTTCTGACGGGGGGCATCCACAATCCGTTCATGGTTTTGATCCTTGCCCCTGTGACTGTCGCCGCGACTGCGTTGTCGACGCGATCAACCGTGATTGTGGGCGCTATTGCTGTGGCCGCGACCAGCTTTGTCACCTGGATCAACCTGCCGCTGCAAACTGCATCTGGCGTTCTGCAGATGCCCAGCTTGTTTGTCTTTGGCCTGTGGGCGGCGGTCACGATATCTGTTGGATTTATCGGGCTTTATACGCACCGGATTTCATCCGAGATGCGATCGATGTCCGAAGCGCTTCTGGCCACACAAATGGCCCTGTCGCGGGAACAGAACCTGACCGATCTTGGCGGCGTGGTTGCTGCGGCCGCCCATGAGCTTGGCACCCCCCTTGCCACAATCAAGCTTGTATCGTCCGAGCTGGTAGAAGAACTGGAAGGTCAGGACGAGCTGCGCGACGACGCGCGCTTGATTGGCGAACAGGCCAACCGATGCCGCGACATCCTGCAATCCATGGGCCGGGCGGGCAAAGATGACATGTTGGTCAAACATGCCCCACTGATTGCGCTGATCGACGAGGCTGCAGAACCCCACCGCGAACGTGGAAAATCGCTTGAGATCGAAATCGCCTGCGTCGAGGCCGACCCGATGCATCAACCCGTCATGGTGCGACGTCCCGAGATCATCCACGGGCTGCGCAACTTGATTCAGAACGCTGTGGATTTCGCCTCGACCAAGGTGTGGATCGAGATGTGTTGGAACGACGAACGTATCACCATTCGCATTCTGGACGATGGCAAAGGGTATTCTCCGCAGGTTCTGGGCTGGATCGGTGATCCATTCATTCGCCGCCGCAAGTCACAGGCAGAGCGTGGTCAGCGTCAGGCGTATAAAGGCATGGGGCTGGGGCTGTTCATCGCAAAAACGTTGCTAGAACGCACAGGGGCGACACTAAACTTCGCTAATGCATCGTCACCTTATACCGGTCGCCCGCATCCGCGCGAAAAATCCGGTGCTATAGCGCAGGTGGAATGGCAGCGGGGTACGCCCGGACTCGAGGCGACAGACACCAGTGCGGCCTTGGGCGAGAACACCCATTTCACACATCACGACGGCTAGAACCCCTTACGACACAGGGCGTTCAGCACGATTAAACCTTCATTAACCACACTAGCCTAGGGTTAATCCGTTGATAACGCGGGAGGCAGCCCGCTGAAACGACAGGTGTGGACATGCTGAATACTCTTTATGCAGTGGCTTTGGTGCTGACAGCGCTTACGATCTCGATCGCAGCGCTTTATATTCTGGCATTGCTGGATCCGGCACGGGACCGAAAGCTGGGCAGTCAGACCGCGCGCGAAAAAGACAGCGTGGTGTTTCTGTTCGACGATCAAGTGCTGACAGATACAACCCCGGCGGGGCGCGAAATACTGGATGCTTTGCCGCGCGACAGATCCGGTTCCGACTGGCTGCATCTATCGCAAATTCTGGACGCTCGTTTTCCCAACCTCACCGAACAGGTTGGCGATCTAGCCGAGCTTGGAACGCTCTCGATCCCATCAGCGGACAACGCGCATCAGATTGATGCGGAATGGCGCGATGGGCTGGCCCGGATCGAATTGAAAAGCATCCACACCAACGAAACCGCCCCCATCGTAGATCGGATGAGCTTTGACGCAATGCGGTACGAACTGGACGGGCTTCGGGCCACGGCGCAGCATGTTCCAGTGATGATCTGGCG
Source organism: Aliiroseovarius halocynthiae (assembly GCF_007004645.1). Classification (GTDB taxonomy): domain Bacteria; phylum Pseudomonadota; class Alphaproteobacteria; order Rhodobacterales; family Rhodobacteraceae; genus Aliiroseovarius; species Aliiroseovarius halocynthiae. Next base: position 30,691 of record NZ_ML660023.1, read on the forward strand.
CGAAGATGACAACGGCAAAATCACATGGGCGAACAAATCCTATCTTGATCACGCCATCGACCCTAACGCACCTGACGGCGTGGCCAGCTGGCCCCCGCAGAAGCTGTTTGATCGCCCGCGACTTGAAGACGTCAAAAATCTTGAAACACCCCGACGCGTCGCGGTGCAGCTTCCCGCTGATGGCAAGCGCCATTGGTTCGAACTGTATGACGCCCCATTGGGGGATGAAACCCTGCTGACCGCCATCCCCGTGGATCGCGTTGTCACCGCAGAAAAATCACGGGCCGAGTTCGTGACCACCCTGACCAAGACCTTCGCGCATCTGCCCATCGGTCTGGCCATTTTTGATCGCAAACGACAGCTTAGCCTGTTCAACCCAGCGCTCACCGACATTCTGGCGATGAGCGCATCGTTTCTGGTTGGCCAGCCCACGCTGTTCACGTTCCTGGACCGTCTGCGCGAAAAACGGATGATGCCAGAGCCGAAGGACTATGTCTCGTGGCGGCAACAGATGGCAGATCTTGAAAGCGCGGCTGTGAACGGCACTTATGAAGAAACGTGGTCATTGCCGACCGGCCAGACCTATCGCGTGACGGGGCGCCCGCACCCGGATGGCGCTGTGGCGTTCCTGTTTGAAGACATCACTTCGGAAATCTCGCTCACCCGCCGCTTCCGTCGCGAGCTTGAGATGGGCCAGTCCGCGCTGGACTGTATCGAAGACGCCATTGCAATCTTCTCGCCCGGTGGGGTGCTGTCCATGTCGAACGCGGCCTATACCAAGCTTTGGGGCAATGATCCCTCGACCACGCTGGAAGACATCAATCTGGGCGACGCGATCCGCACATGGCGCGGAACGGCTGGCGATACACCCGTTTGGCGGATGCTGAAAGAATTCGTCGCCGCACACGGAGAGCGCCAGACCTGGACCGACCGCATCGCCCTGCTGGATGGGCGTCAGATCGATTGCCAATTCGTACCCATGGTGCGTGGTGCCACGATGGCCCGATTTAGCATCAACCCCGCCCAGCGTGACCTGCAACCAGAGCCGAAAACCGCCCTGTCGTTGACGCCCTAACCCACCATCAGGTGATCCGGTCTTGCACCGACGGTCAGGGCGTCTAAAACTCGGGTCATGACGCACAGCTTTCACCTTGATCTTGCTTTTCCGACCCCAGATCACACCACTGCATTTGCGGCCGCGCTTGCCGATCAGTTGGCGCCCGGAGATGTGATCTTGCTGTCTGGCGGGATTGGTGCCGGGAAGACTCATTTTGCACGGTCGGTGATCCAGCACCGTCTCGCCGCGCAAGGGCGTGCCGAGGACGTCCCATCGCCCACCTTCACCTTGGTGCAGACCTATGACGATCCCGTTTGCGAGATCTGGCATTCTGACCTCTATCGCCTGACCCACCCGGACGAGGTGGAAGAACTGGGCCTAATCGACGCCTTCGATACGGCGATTTGCCTTGTTGAATGGCCTGACCGTTTGGGCGCGCTAACCCCGCAAAACGCGGTGCACATCGAATTCTCGGCGGATGCGGCTTCCGACAACCCGGATCTGCGCAATGCTCAAATTTCAGGGCAGGCCGACCGCTGGGAAACCCGCATACAAAAGGCGCTGCAATGAGCGACCCGCGCGCACAGGCCCGCAACGCGTTTCTGGCCACAACCGACTGGGCGCATACGTCGTTCACAGCGCTGACCGGGGACGCTTCTGCACGACGATATTTTCGCGCCGATCAACAGGCCCCTGCGATCCTGATGGACGCACCACGGCAAAGCTGCGGCTCGATGCAGCCTTTTGTCGATATGGCGCGGCATCTGTCTTCCCTTGGATTGTCTGCCCCGTCAATATTTGCGGCAGATCTGACAAATGGGTTTATACTGCTCGAAGACTTCAGAGATGACGATTTCGCTTCGCTGATCGACAGCGATCCGCAGCTTGAGAACAGTCTCTATTCAAGCGCAATTGACGTAATCCATACAGTTTTGGACGCCCCGCCGGCACAGGTTCCAGACTATGGTATTTCAGATATGGCGCGGGCCTGCGATCTTGCGTTTCTGCACTACGCTCCGCAGCCCCACACGATCGTGGACGAGGCCCTTGCCACCATCGAAGATGCCCTATCCCCGTTTAAATCGGAGCTGCGCACGTCCTTACGCGACTTCCATGCGCAGAATTTGCATTGGCTGCCCAGTCGATCAGGCGTTGCCCGCGTGGGGCTTCTGGATTTTCAGGACGCTGTGAATACGCTGCCCAGCTATGACCTAGTGTCGCTGCTGCGCGATGTCCGGCGTGACGTCTCGGACGATCTGGCGCACAAAGCCCGAAAGGATTTTGCGATACGCCGTGGGTTGGATCATGATGGATTTCAGGACGAATTCCACCTTGTCGCCGTACAGCGAAACCTGCGCATCCTCGGCATTTTCGCGCGCCTATCGAAGGAAATGGGGAAACCGGGATATGTCGACTTGATCCCCCGGGTTTGGAACCTATTGCAAGCAGATCTGGCCCACCCGCCACTGACCAAACTGCGCACGCAGCTGAATGCAATCCTGCCAGAACCCGACACAGCGTATCTTGAAAGGCTCAGACAGCCATGCCCGACACCGTGATGATCTTCGCCGCAGGCCGCGGCACCCGCATGGGCGCATTGACGGACGCACAGCCCAAGCCAATGGTATCTGTCGCGGGCAAGCCACTGCTGGATCACGCGTTGCAGGTGGTTGATGGCTCCGAAGCCATCTCGAAGATCGTGGTGAACACGCATTATCTGGCAGATCAGATCCACACGCATCTGGCAGATCGGGATGTTCTGTTTTCGCACGAAGAGGAACTTCTTGAAACGGGTGGAGGTCTGAAACAGGCTCTAGCCCTGCGCAATATGCCTGAGCTGGTCACCCTGAATGCAGACGCAACGTGGTCTGGCCCAAATCCAATAAACGCACTTCTAAAGGCATGGGATCCGTCGCGAATGGACGCTTTGTTGCTGATGGTTCCACCTGAGAATGCCATTGGCCACCTTGGAAAGGGTGATTTCACGATGGCCCCCGACGGGCAACTAACGCGTGGCCCCGGACTGGTCTATGTCGGGTGCCAGATTATCAAATCATCACGTGTGGCGCAGGTGACCGATGACGTGTTCTCGTTGAACGTGGTGTGGGATGTCATTCGTCAATCCAGCCGCCTTTTCGGGTTAAGCTACTCTGGTCGCTGGTGCGATGTTGGGCATCCCGGCGGGATCGAGCTGGCGGAACAGATGCTAGGCGACACCCATGTTTGATCCCACCCCTTCTGCCCGCGTATTCGGAGTTTCCTTGGGTGTTGATTTCCCCAAAGCACTGGTCCACGGGCTGCGCGCACGGATGCGGAACCGACCCCCACATGAAATGGCGCAGGTCGAACTGTTCGTGAACTCTCGCCGGATGCTGAACCGCGTTCGTGATCTGTTTGATGATGAAGCGGGATTTGTTCCACGCCTGCGCCTGATCACCGACTTGGCTCAGATGTCTTTGGACGACACCGTTCCAGCCGCCGTTGCCCCCCTACGCCGTCAGCTTGAGCTGCACCAACTGATCCTTGCCCTTCTGGAAAAAGAGCCCGATCTTGCGCCAAAAAGCGCAGCTTTTGATCTGGCTGAAAGTGTTGCCCAACTAATGGACGAAATGCATGGTGAAGGTGTAAATCCCGCCGCGTTAGAGACACTTGATGTCCAGGATATGTCCGAACATTGGGCGCGAAGTCTGCGGTTTTTATCGTTGATCAACCCATTCTTTGACCCCAGCGCCGGACATGCGCCGGACGTTGAAACCCGGCAACGAATGGTGGTGTCAAAGATCATCGAAGGCTGGCAGGTGACGCCCCCGCAACATCCAATCGTGATTGCCGGTTCAACCGGATCACGGGGCACCACGGCGCTGTTGATGCAGGCGGTTGCCAATCTGCCTCAGGGCGCATTGATTCTTCCGGGCTTTGATACTGATTTGCCGAAGCAGACCTGGAACGATCTGGACGATGCATTGTCGGCAGAAGATCACCCGCAATACCGATTTGCCGCCTTGCTGAAGCGATTGGATCTTACGCGCGGGGACGTTCAAAACTGGACGGATCTGCCCACGATCGCGACGGAACGGAACAAACTCATATCGCTTGCGTTGCGGCCTGCACCTGTAACCGATCAATGGCAGATCGAGGGCCGACAGTTTGAAGGCATCGCCCAAGCCACCGAAGGCCTGACGCTGATCGAAGCTCAGAAACCGCGAGACGAGGCGCTGGCGATTGCCGCGCTTCTGCGTCGATCCGTCGATGATGGGATCAGCACCGCGTTGATCACACCAGATCGAAATCTGACCCGTCAGGTTGCTGCCGCTTTGGATCGCTGGAATATCGAACCTGATGACAGCGCAGGTCGCCCGCTGGCCCTGTCCGCGCCGGGCCGCTTTTTGCGACAAATCACCGTAATGATGAGCGAGGGGCCAGCGGCAGATCGCCTTTTGGCGCTTCTAAAGCACCCGCTGACCAACACCGGCGGTGACGCCCGCGGGAACCATCTGCGTTGGACACGTGATCTGGAACTTCAGGTGCTGCGGGGCGCTGCCTCGGTGCCGGACCGTGAAGAACTGACGCAGTGGGCACTGAAATTTGAGGAAGAGCCAGATCGCGCTGTCTGGGTTGATTGGGTCGCCACCATTTGTCTGGCGCCACCGCTTGGCAACGACATGCCCCTGACAGAACTTCTGGAACATCACTTGGAACTGGCCCGCGCCATTGCACGTGGCCCTTCAGGTGATGATACCGGCGAGCTTTGGAACCGTGCCGCGGGGCAGATGTGCCACGAAATCGTGTCTAATCTAGCAGAAAATGCAACATTCGGCGGGGAACTGTCACCGCTTGCCTATCGCGATCTCTTCCGGTCCATCTTGTCCAAAGGAGAGGTCCGTGACCCCAACACACCCCATCCCGAGGTGATGTTCTGGGGCACACTCGAAGCACGCGTGCAAGGCGCAGATCGTGTGATTCTTGCCGGTCTGAACGACGGGGTTTGGCCCGAACTGCCCGGACCGGATCCGTGGCTTAACCGTCAAATGCGCCTGCAAGCGGGGCTTCCCTTGCCCGAGCGCCGTGTCGGTCTGTCCGCGCATGATTTCCAACAGGCCGTCGCCTCGAAAGAGGTGATCCTGACCCGATCGGTCAAAGACGAAGACAGCGAAACCGTCCCGTCGCGCTGGCTGAACCGCATATGCAATCTGATGGCAGGCATGTCAGACGCGGGCGAGAAAGCGCTAGATGATATGCGTGCGCGTGGGGCTAAATGGCTTGAGTTCGCCAGCACGATCGACCAACCGACAGAGACTATTGCGTCTGAGAAACGTCCATCCCCCGCGCCCCCCGCGTCATCCCGGCCACGCCAATTATCGGCAACGGGTGTTTCAAAGCTGATCCGTGATCCGTTTGCGGTATATGCCGACAAGGTTTTGCATCTGCGTGCACTGGATCCGTTGCAGCGCGGGTCCGACGCGCTAATGCGCGGGACAGTTTTGCACGATGTGTTCGAGAAATATGTGGATTCTCCGCCAGACGATCCCGATCCAACGCAAGAACAAGTTCGTTTGCGTGACATCGCAGATCAGGTTTTGGCCGATCAGGTGCCGAACCTTGCAACGCGCATTCTGTGGAAAGCGCGGATCGACCGGATCGCACCTTGGTTTGTCGGGCAAGAACTGCAACGACGCGCATTCTCTCGTAACCAAGCAAACGAAGTTTGGGGGCGTGTAAGATTTGAAGATCCGGAGTTTGAACTGGTTGCCAAGGCGGACCGGATCGACCGGCACCAGAACGGGTCTTTGTTGATTTATGATTATAAAACCGGCTCTCCCCCGAACGAGAAGCAACAAAAGCACTTCGACAAGCAGCTGCTACTTGAGGCCGTGATTGCCGAAATTGGTGGGTTTGAAGATATCGATTCTGCATCTGTGTCGATGGTCAGCTATATCGGCCTGACCCCGCAGAAAGAGGTCGCAACCAACCTGTCCAGCGCTGACATCGATACCGTCAAAGAAGAGCTATTGAGCCTTATTAGTGCCTATTCCGACGAAAATCAGGGCTATACATCACGCCGCGCCATGCACATGCAGCGCTTCGCCGGTGACTATGATCATCTGGCGCGATTTGGCGAATGGGATGACAGCGACACCCCTATGGTAACCGAGGTCGGACGATGAAATTTAACGATGCGACCCTTGCGCAGATCCGCGCGGCTGATCCGACGGCCTCGACCTGGTTATCGGCGAATGCGGGATCTGGAAAAACCCGTGTTCTGACCGACCGGGTGGCCCGGTTGCTGCTGGATGGCGTATCGCCGCAGAACATCCTGTGCCTGACCTATACAAAAGCTGCCGCAAGCGAGATGCAGAACCGCCTGTTCAAGCGCTTGGGTGAATGGGCGATGAAGGATGATGACAGCCTGACCAAAGCACTGGCCGAACTGGGCGTCGAGGGCACGCGCGATCTGTCACTGGCCCGACAACTGTTCGCCCGCGCAATTGAAACGCCCGGCGGTTTGAAAATTCAGACGATCCACGCCTATTGCGCCTCGCTTTTGCGCCGTTTCCCGACCGAAGCGGGCGTGTCGCCGCAGTTCACCGAAATGGACGACCGCGCAGCAAATGATCTGCGCGCGCGCATTTTGGAGCAACTCAGCGACGGGCCGCATAAGGGGTTGGTTCAAGATCTGGCGCAGCTGTTCACCGGTGAAGACCTGACGCGACTGACTGCGGGGGTGACCTCGGCCCGGATGTTGTTTGGGGATGCAAAGGACGCTGCGCAGATAAACAATTGGTTTGGGCTGGCCGCTGGGGATGAGCTGCAAGCCGTGCTTCAGGATTGTTTTGCGCCCGAGGATCTGGAGCTTCTGACCAAGTTCCACGCAGGTTCGGCAACCGGAAGTGCACAAGATCAGAAGCGGGCGGACGCCCTGCAAGGCGCAGACCTAAGTCAGCCAAACTTGGATCTGTTGCAGCGTTTGGAAAAGATACTCCTGCTGCAGAAACCGCCATATTCCGCCAAGATAGGCTCTGTTCCAACCAAGTCTCTGCAAACTGGAGCTCTTGCGCCCATCATGGATCAGTTGAACGATCTGATGACGCGGGTCGAAGATGCGCGGCACAAACGGCTGGCCCTGCACAACGCGCGGCGCACGCAGGTTCTGTACCGGTTCGCGCATGTCTTCGTGCAAGAATACGAGGCCGCCAAGCTGGCGCGGGGTTGGCTGGATTTTGACGATCTGATCCTGAAAGCCGGCGGGCTTTTGACCGATCCATCCGTGGCCGCTTGGGTGCTGTTTAAACTGGATGGTGGCATCGACCACATTCTGGTCGACGAGGCGCAAGATACCAGTCCCGTGCAATGGCGCGTGATTGACAGTCTGGCGCGTGAATTCACCACCGGATCGGGCGCGCGGGATGATATCGAACGCACCATTTTCGTTGTGGGCGACCCGAAACAGTCGATTTACTCGTTCCAAGGCGCGGAACCGGCCGAGTTTCAACGCATGCAACACAGCTTTGCAGATCGGTTGCAGCAGGTAGGGCGGGCACTGGCGGTGCAGCCGCTGGAATATTCCTTTCGGTCCTCGCCCGCCGTGCTGGGATTCGTGGACATGGCGCTTGAGGGGCGCTCGGGCCTTGGTGGCAGCTTCAAGCACCGGGCGTTCTTCGGGGACAAACCGGGGCGCGTGGATCTGTGGCCCCCGATCGAGCCGGTGAAACACGAAGAAGATCGCGACTGGAACGATCCGGTCGATCGACCCTCGCCGCGGGATCATCGCGTGCAACTGGCTGACAATCTGGCGGATGAAATCCAACGGATGATCCGCGAAGAGCGTTTGCCCGACGACAAAGGCGGCTCGCGCCCTGTTGATCCCGGCGATATTCTGGTGCTTGTCCGGTCCCGCAGCGAGCTGTTTCACGAGCTGATCCGCGCCTGTAAAGCCCGCGATATTCCGATTGCCGGGGCGGACCAGCTGCGCATTGGGGCCGAGCTTGCGGTGAAGGATTTGACCGCGCTTTTGTCTTTCCTCGCCACGCCCGAGGATGATTTATCGCTGGCCACCGTCTTGCGTTCCCCCCTGTTTGGGTGGAGCGAAGATGATCTGTTCCGGCTGGCACATTATCGCGACAAGAAGACCTTCCTGTGGCGAGCGTTATCTGACGATGAAGACCAATACTCCGCGACGTTAGAGACACTTCATGACCTAAGGGACCGCGCGGATTTCTTACGTCCTTACGAGCTCTTGGAACGTATCCTGACGCGCCATGGGGGGCGCAGGAAACTGCTTGCCCGCTTGGGGCAAGAGGCAGAGGACGGGATTGACGCGCTGTTGCATCAGGCAATGAATTACGAACGGTCAGAGATCCCCAGTCTGACCGGCTTTATCAGCTGGTTGGAAAGCGGCGACATCACGATCAAGCGTCAGGTGGACAGCAAAGGGCATCTGGTGCGTGTGATGACAATCCACGGGTCGAAAGGGCTTGAGGCACCGATCGTTCTGTTGCCGGATCTGGCAGCGCGGCGCGCGTCTGACCCGCCTCAGATCGGGAAGCTGGCGCAGGATCGCCCCTTCTGGTTCCCGTCAAAACCAGATCGGACCGAGGCGATTGAGGGCGTCGCCGAAGACCTGAAAGAAGCCGAGATCGAAGAGCGTACGCGGCTGTTATATGTCGCCATGACTCGGGCCGAGCAGTGGTTGATCCTTGCAGCGGCAGGTGATCTGGGGAAAGCCGACACGGGTTGGTACCGCGTCTGTGAAACTGCGATGGAGATGGCAGGCGGGGCCACATGCGAGTTTCCGACTGGCACAGGCAAACGGTATGCGACCGGAGAATGGCCAGATTTGGGCGTAAATGACCCAACCGCACAGGCCATTTCCCGGAACCCGTTGCCAGAATGGCTGACGACGCAGGCCGCGCCGCCGGTCAACACCCCCAAACCGTTGTCTCCGTCCGATCTGGGGGGCGCAAAAGCGTTGCCCGGCGAGGCTGAACTGGCGGGCAGCCATGATCCGCTGGTGCGCGGTCGGCAAATCCACCTGTTACTGGAACATCTGCCAACCACACCCGCAGACAGATGGGAGGCATTGGCGCAGCATCTGCTGTCCTCTGGCCCCGATGCGGCGGAACCCGATGTGATCCGCACCCTGACGGACGAAGTTTCAGCCCTGTTGACCGATCCCGCCCTGACACATCTGTTTGACGGAAACAGCATTGCCGAGGCGCCCATCACCGGGCGTTTACCAGACGCGCCACATCAGATCTTGCATGGCTATATCGACCGATTGATCGTCACAGATGATCGCGTGCTGGTGGTGGATTTCAAATCCAACCGCCTTGTCCCGACCCATCCAGACCAAACGCCCGAAGGTCTGTTGCGGCAAATGGGGGCTTATCGCTGGATGTTGCAGGCGATTTATCCGCATACACCGATCCACACCGCAATCCTGTGGACACAAACGCGTGAGCTGATGGCGTTAGACACGCAACTTGTCGATGACGCATTTGGTCGCCTTGACGCTGGGGGTCTGGCTACCTAGGTTCTGAGCAACCAAATTTTAGGAGAATGCTAATGGCAACCGTCGCTGTCACCGATGCCACCTTTGACGCAGAAGTCCGCAACTCGGACATCCCTGTCGTTGTTGATTTCTGGGCCGAATGGTGTGGCCCTTGCAAACAGATTGGACCAGCTTTGGAAGAGCTTTCGGTCGAATATGAAGGCAAGGTCAAGATCGTAAAGGTAGACGTGGACAACAACCCAAACTCACCTGCTCAGGTAGGTGTACGCGGCATTCCTGCCTTGTTCATCTTCAAGGACGGTCAGGTGATCTCGAACAAGGTTGGCGCAGCTCCGAAAGCAGCCCTGCAGTCGTGGATCGACGAAAGCGTCTGATCCGGCACATTGCCAGAAATAAAAAGCCCCGCATTTTGCGGGGCTTTTTTGTTTCAATGCTGATCAGTGGTCAGATCAACAGAACCTGTGCGCCATTTTTCGTCAGCGCGAAAAGCTCGGCGATGTGTTCATTATACAGACCAATGCAACCATTCGACGACTGACGCCCGATCTTGCGCGTGTCATGCGTGCCGTGGATCCGGTAGTATTTCCAGCCCAGATACAGAGCGTGCGTTCCCAGCGGGTTGTCCGGACCGGGACCAACAAAGGCGGGCCATTCCGGGTTGCGCTTACGCATCGCCGGGGTTGGCGCCCAGGACGGGCCTTCCACTTTACGGATCACACTTGTGCGGCCGCGACGGGTCAGATCTTCGCTTAAAGGAACCGACGTTGGATACAGACGATAATCCGTCTGATCCTCGGACCAATAGTGCAAACAGCGCGAACTGATATCCACCAAAAGCACACCATTCTTCGTATTGCTGAAATAGGGTCGCCAATCCAGCGTGCGGAAGCTTGAAATATTGCGCTTCACAACTTCGGTCAGGTCACGCTCGACTGCGGTCGAGTTATCAAACTGCGCAATGGCGGGCGTCACGGCCCCCCCTGCAACTGCAGCGGCACCACCCAAAAAAGCGCGGCGCCCAAGTGTCAATCCTGCCTTGTCCTTCATTTCGCCACTCCAAACAATTTACGTCTATTCCCCATTTCTATATTGCGCGTTCGCATCAGTCGCAATTCAAACCACTGTGAAATCGGCAAGATCACGCCCCCTTTGTTTGAATTCATCGCATTCTATCTATAGAGAGGCTTGGAAACACGTATTTATTGGTGAGATACAAATGCGCGCGATTTTGTTGGCATTGGCTGCTGCCACCGCTTTGACAGCATGTACGACAAGCACAACCACGACCGGAAACGGCGTCAGAGTGTATCGGATTTCTGCGGTCAAGACCTCGACCATCCAGTATCGCATGCTGGATTCGGTGAACGAACTGCGTGCTGCTTCTGGTATGGGACCCATGCAGTTGAACAGTCAACTGAACGCCGCAGCCAAAACCCACGCCCAAGACATGTCGGTTCAAAATCGCCCATGGCACTTTGGTTCTGATGGCTCATCGCCGGTAGATCGCGCCCGTCGCGTAGGGTATTCAGGGCTGTATATCGGCGAAACGATTTCCGAGACCTTTGAAAGCGAACTTCAGACCCTCTCGGCTTGGATGGCAGATCCCTATACACGCCGGATCATCATGGATCCACGCGGCCGCAACATGGGTTTCTCGTGGCACCAAGAGCGTAACGGCAAGATCTGGTGGGTGCTGGAAGTTGGCGCATAACGCCGGATTAGTGACTGATGTGAAAGACCCAACCAACCAGGTGGGTCTTTTCTTTTAGGGATTTACGTCAATCACTGTGCCCAACCGAACCATGGTGTAGATCTCTATCATCTCGCGATCCGTAACCGAGATACAGCCCGCCGTCCAATCAGGTCCATCCGGATCTTTAGGGCGCGGCCCACCATGGATGAAAATCTCGCCTCCGGGCTTCTTTCCCTGGGCCTTAGCATATTCCACATCCTCGCGGTTGGGATATGAAATGCCGATTGACAGATAGAACGCACTATTGGGATTGCGACGATCGATGACATAGCGCCCCTCGGGCGTTTTCCCATCTCCTTCGAACTGCTTGTGTCCCTCCGGCGCAAAACCCAGATCGACATCATAGCTTTTTAGCACTTCGGTCCCGTGCAGAAGATACATCTTACGGTCACCCTTATTCACGACGATGCGCGTCACCTCGGGTCCGTCATATTGATGGACCTTGTCCCCGCACGAAGCGGTAAAAAAAAGGGCAAGCACTGCTGCGATTGCGACGACGGTTCTCATTTATCACCCGTATTATTATTTGGCCTCATGGTATCCAGCGCGAAAGGTGACTCAAACCTGATTGAGCCCACGCCACGGATTAACGCGATTTCCAGCTTACCTGCGCCGGAAACACGCCACTTGCTCGGTATGAGTCGACCAGCGGAACTGGTCCACGACTTGAATCCAGTCCATTTCGAACCCTGCATCAAGTAAAATCTTCGCGTCCCGTGCAAAACTGACCGCGTTGCACGACACCATCGCCACCACAGATAGAACTGACGCCGCGATCTGTTCAACCTGAGCTTCGGCACCAGCCCGTGGCGGGTCGATAACGGCTGCGTCGAAACGGTTCAGGTCTTCTGCATAAAGCGGATTGCGGAAAAGATCGCGCGTTTCGGTCGTCACGTCGCGCAATCCTTGCGCGTGACGCCAGCCAGTATCCAGCACACTCAGCATGCCATCGACGCCTTCAACCGCATGAACAGCTGCATTTTCCGCCAACGGCAACGTGAACGTGCCACATCCGGCGAATAAATCGACGATGCGCTCCGATCCCCCGACGGCTTCGCGCACAGCGGCCAGCAGGGCAGCCTCGCCCTCGCGGGTGGCCTGCAAAAATGCACCGGGCGGAGGTGTTACAGCCGCGGGACCAAAGGTTTGCGTCGGAGGTGTTTCCATCGCGATCACCTCGCCATCCCACGACAGACGCGCAAAGCCAAATCGGTGCACCGCCTGCCCAAGCTGCGCCTGAAGCGAGGGATCCAGCGGTTTGCCACCGGTCACCGACACATCCAGCCCCACGTCCGAAACAGTCGCATTGATCGCCAGCTCGCCTTTGCGCGACCCGCCCAGCGCGGTCAGCTCTCCCAGTGCAGGTAGGGCTTGCAGGATTGCAGGGTCGATCAGATGACAATCGCTCACATCGGTAATCGCGCCGGACCGGCGGCCATGAAAGCCCACAATCGGCGTCTTCTTCCCGCGTTTTGCCGACAAAACGGCGCGCCGGCGCGACCGGGTGGGCGAGGTATGGATCGGTCGAAAATCAGTCTCTATTCCATGGGAAATCAGCGCATTTCGTACGATCCCGGTTTTCCAATCCGCGACGAAATCATCCGAGGCATGCATCAACGCACAGCCCCCGCAGCTGTTATAATGTGCGCAGACAGGCTTGACCCGATCGGACGAGGGCGTGACGATCTTCGGCGCTTCAATCCGGTCACCCACGACGTCACCACGCACGACTTCCCCGGGCAGAGTGCGGGCGGCAAAGATCGGCCCATCGGCGATGCCATCGCCCAGATGCCCCAGCCGAGTGATTGTGTGTGTCTGATCGCTCATGTCAGCAACTCCTCGCGGGTCAGGGTAAAGTCCGAAGCGATCCAGCGTGCTTCAAGTTCGCGCAGCCGCGCACCCAGCGCGGGGCCGGTCAGGTCTGGCAAAAGGTCGGCGGGCTTGATCGGGAACGTCGCGGCCGCACCCGTCGCAATCGCATCGTCCACATCAGCCGGCAGGGGTGTTTCAAACAAGGCCGCACGCAATAGCGCGATATTGCGCGCGTCATCTGCGCCCAGACGATAGGCCAGTTCGCCCGGATTGACGGCAGATCCCATGCCGTCGCGCAGATCTTCCAACCGCTTTGCCTGTTTCTTCGACAGACGCAGAGCCGTCGGCACGTCCTGCCCACCCAAAAGCGCCAGACGTCGCAGCGGATCGGCTGGAAAAACGCCCTCAAGATGCACAAGAAGCGCCAGTTTTGACGCATCCGCACCGGGCAGGATCTGCGCCAGAACGCCAGATTGCGCCATCGCCGCCATGGCTGGCGCCGGGTCAGGCGCAGACAGGATTTTCAGCATCTCTGTGCCGATACGCTCTTTCGAAAGCGTCTCTAATCCAGCCAAATTCGATGCACAGGCCGCAAGCCCGTCGGGATCGATTCCCGCCGCAACATTCCCGTACCATGCATGAAAACGGAAAAACCTAAGCGTGCGCAGATAATCCTCGCGGATCCGCTCGCCCGCGTCATCGATGAACCGCACGCGGCGCGCATCCAGATCCGGCAGCCCACCTAATGGGTCCAAAACCCGACCCGACGAGGCGGCATACAGGGCGTTCATCGTGAAATCACGGCGCCTTGCGTCATCCTCGATCCGATCCGAGAACGCCACAACTGCGCGGCGCCCATCGGTTTGGACGTCTTTACGGAAGGTGGTAATTTCGTAAGGTTCGTGGTCGATGACGATCGTCACGGTGCCATGGTCGATCCCTGTGGGAAGCACGCGCAGCCCGGCATCCTCGGCCAGTTCCATCACGCGGGCCGGAAGCGCGTCACTGCACATATCCAGATCCGATATCGCAACACCCAGCAGATCGTTGCGCACACATCCGCCCACGAAATAGACCTGATACCCCGCATCCGTCAGCAACGCGCAAACCTGTTGCGCACCGGGATCGTTGATCCATTCGCCCCGCACGCTGGTCATTGCTCCAGCCTTTCGGCAAGTCCGCGCAGCATCCGCGCGGTCGCGCCCCAGATGTAATAGGGGCCAAGAGGCACAGTGTCATACCAGCGCATCTGGCCCTGCCAATACCGCCCTTGTTTGCTGAATTTCGCAAGGTTAGAGACATGTTTAAAGGGAACGCGAAACGCTTCTTCGACCTCGCCGGGGTCGACCGTGGGCGTGAATTCTTCACGGATCAGCCCCAGAACTGGCGTCACTGTAAAGCCCGTCACCGTCTCATGTTCGGGAAGCTGGCCCAGCAGCTCGACCTGATTGGGATGCAGACCGATTTCTTCATACGCTTCGCGCAGGGCGGTAGCGCGGATATCAGCATCCGCATCGTCACGTTTTCCGCCCGGAAAGGCAATCTGACCCGGGTGGTGTTTCAGCGCGGACGAGCGTTGAGTCAGCACCAAATCCAGCCCTTTCGGCGTCTCGATAAAGGGCATCAAGACGCCCGCAGGACGCAGTTTGCGCCCGGCAAGAGGTTTCACGCCGGGCGTCAGGTCAAAATCCGAGCTGCCCGGCCCTGACTGGGACAAAGCCGCCCGAAGCTGCGCAATTTGCTTAGGCGCTGTCACCATCCGCACCCTTCGCATCCTTGCCAACCGTGGCCGGATCAAGATCGTAATGCGCGCCGCAGAACTGACAATCCGCAGTTATGCGGCCGTCATCATTGGTCATGTGGCCAATGTCACGCTCGGAATAGATCGACAGGCTTTCGCGCACGCGCTCTTCCGAACAAGGGCAGCCAAAGCTGACAGGCTGCGGATCATACACACGCGGCGCTTCTTCGTGGAACAGACGCACCAGCAAATCGGTCGGTTGCACCGAAGGGCCAACCAGCTCCAACTCTTCCACCGAATCCAACAAGATGTTGGCACGGTTCCAGTTTTCAGCGTCGTCTTCGGTCAGCAGATCGCCCGGAGCCAGAAGGCCGCCTTCGCCCGAGCCACCTTCGCCGGTCACTTCGGGTGAGGCTTTGGGCATGTGTTGCAACATCACTCCGCCCGCGCGCCAACCTTCCTGCCCGCCAGCCCAGACCGATTTCCCAAAGGTCAGATGGAAACGGGTCGGCAGCTGTTCGGATTGCGCAAAATAGGCTTGCGCACAGTCGGACAACGAGTTCCCAGCAATTGGCGTCATCCCCTTATAGGGTTGCTGGCCTTCGTTTTGCTGGATCAAGATTGCAAAAATACCCTTGCCGATCTGCGGAAAGCTGGGTCCGGTGGGGTCCAGCCGCTCGTCATCAAAGCTGGCATAGGCACGGATTTCGGCGGGCTCGCCCGCCACTTTCGGCGCATAATAATCAGTGGCAATCAAACGTGCCGGACCATCGCCGCGAATTTGCAGCGACAGTTTCCAGTTTTGCTTAATCGTCTGCCCGATCATCGCGGTCAGCATAGCGGCTTCGGCCACCAGCGCTTCGATTGCAGGCGGGTAGTTGTGTTGGGACAGGATCGTGTCTAGCGTTCCATCCAGGCGCAAAAGGCGGCCGCGGATGTCGCTATTGTCCAGTTGGAATGGCAGAATCGTGTCATCCCAGGCGATTTGAGATCCAAGGGTCATGGGGCTTTCCTATCGGCGTTCAGCTTGGCATACCGCGTCTATATGGTGGCAGCAACCGAATGGAAAAGGGATGATGCGAAGATTTGGAGCGCCAAAGCAGCGAAATCAGCGCTATATTCCGCGTCCGGGCGCCTATGCGATCCTTGCAACGGGGCAAGATGTGCTGATCACCCATCAAGGCGGAGCCTTTGACGAATATCAGCTTCCAGGTGGTGGGATCGACATGGGCGAAAGCCCGATTGCGGCCCTTCATCGCGAGGTGATGGAAGAAACCGGCTGGTCAATCCGCAATCCGGTTCGGCTTGGCGCGTATCGACGTTTCACCTTCATGCCTGAATATGATCTGTGGGCCGAAAAGATTTGCCACATCTTTGCGGCGATCCCGGTACGCAAGGTCTGCCCACCGCTAGAGCCCGATCACTCGGCAATCTGGAGTGATGCGCGCACGGCGTCAAAGATCCTGCACAGCGCAGGCGACCGGCATTTCGTTCAGACCTATGTTCGAGACTTATAGGTCAGCATCACGCAGGACAGATCATCGCCGAAATCTTGGCCGCCCGCGAACCGATCCAAATCCCAAACCATTGCATCAAACAGCATTTCATTTGTCAGCCCGCTGTTCTTTTCCAAGATCTCTCCAAACCCATGTTCTTCAATCTGTTTTCCACCAACGTCTTCGCATTCAGTGAAGCCGTCGGAATAGAAGATCAGCCGCTCGCCGGGTTGGAGCTTCACGGTTTGACGTTCGAACTCGGCCGCCGAAATCAGCCCGATCGGCATCCCGCCTTCGCCGATAAACTGGGTGCGACCGGATTGGTCCAGAATGACTGCGCTTGGGTGACCACATTGCGTGAATTCAACCTGGCCAGTGTTCATATCAAGATAGCCAAACAGCATGGTAAAATAGTGCTCGGACAGCATATCTTTGGTCAGCAACGTGTTCAGCTGGGCAGCGACCATTTCCGGTGGTTGGCGGCGGTGATCTCCATCCGCGCGTTCAATCAAGGCAATGTTGTGCGTTGGCGATCCTTCCGACAGGTACGACGCCAGACGCGCCGTCAACAAGGCGGACGCAATCCCGTGGCCCGACACATCAATTGAATAGAATGCAATATGGTCTTTTCCGGCATCAAAGAATCCAACCAGATCCCCGCCAACATGACCGCATGGTTTCAGCATCAATGACACCTCGGCCCGGCCCCAGTCGCGGAAGGATTCACGCACCAAAGACTGCTGCATTTTCCGCGCTTCGACCAAATCGCGGTCTAGCGAATCATATAGCGTTTTCAGCTCGGAAAGCGCGGACGTCACCAGCCGGTTAGTTTCTTGAAGCTCTCGCTCCATCGACAGGATGCGGCCCCCGGCAGCGATCCGTGCACGCAATTCGTCGGGGTTAAATGGCTTGGATAGAAAATCATCCGCACCAACATCCAACCCGCGCGCCACGGCGTCCTTGTCAGAATTTGAGGTCAGCAGAATGAAGTAAACATATCCACTTGCCTTCCGCGCCCGAATGGCTTGGCACAATTCTAACCCATCCATGCCCGGCATCATCCAGTCACTTAGGATTAGGTCAAAATCTTGCGCAGCAAACACTTGCAACGCTTCAATCCCAGAACCCGCTTCAGCCACGTGATAACCCTGACGCGCCAAGGTTTTGGACATCAGACTGCGTTGTGCGCGGCTGTCATCCACCACCAGAATCCGCTGAATAGAATCAGGTCTGACCGCGTCCTCTTGCGTTGGCTCGACGCTGATCGTTCCTGCGTTATATGGTCTTGCAACACCCAATTTGACCTCGAAACTGTGTTTTCAAACTTCGTTCCGACCCATCCTTAAGGCAGCCAATTTAACAGGCCTTTAAAGTTAAAATTCAACATTATCTGTACTGATAACAGTATTTTAACGTGTTTCAGTGATTGTTGCCCGAGCTAGGTAGGAGGCATTCATGATCGACTGGGGTCGCGTCAATGAGCTGAAGAATGAAATTGGCGAAGATGATTTTGGGGAAATTGCCGAGATCTTTCTTGAGGAAGTGGACGAGGTGATTGCGCGCCTGAAATCCAACCCCGATCCCTCGCAGTTCGAACACGATATGCATCTGTTGAAGGGATCTGCTTCAAATCTTGGCTTTCAAAGCCTATCTGAAATCTGCGATCAAAACGAAAGAACCGCAGCCAGCGGGCAAGGCAGCCAAATCCAGCTGGACCCGGTGTTTACAATCTACGACCAATCCAAGGTCGAATTTCTGGCAAAGCTTTAGACGACGAATTCAGCAATTGTGTCGTCATCGGTGATGTCCGAGAACGCAAATCCGTGCTCATCCAACCGTTTTTCAAGCAGGTCGAAGTTCTCGGGGCGGTTTGTTTCAATGCCCAAAAGAACGGACCCAAAGTTACGCGCACTTTTCTTCATGTATTCAAACCGGGCAATATTGTCGTCCGGCCCTAGGATCTGAAGGAAGTCTTTCAGCGCGCCAGGGCGCTGAGGCAGGCGCAGCAGGAAGTATTTCTTCAAGCCCGCGAACCGCTGCGCGCGCTCTTTCACATCAGGCAAACGTTCAAAATCAAAATTTCCGCCCGAGGTCACACAGATCACGGTTTTCCCGCGAATATCGTCCTGAAGGTCTTTCAAAACGTCGATGGACAGGGCGCCAGCAGGCTCTAACACAACACCTTCCACGTTCAGCATATCCAAAATCGTCAGGCAAATCCGATCTTCAGGAACGGATAATACGTAGGCCGGATTGATATCCTTCAGCACGTCGAAAGTCATCGCCCCGATCCGCGCCACCGCAGCGCCGTCAACGAAATTGTCCACATGGGCCAGCGTGACCGGCTGTCCGGCACCAAGGGCTGCTTGCAAGCTGGCTCCGCCGACCGGCTCTACATATCGCAACGCTGTTTCCGGGGCAGTTTCACCCAGATATTTTGTGATACCAGCTGACAGACCGCCGCCACCGACAGGCAAAACAACAAAATCCGGCGCGCACCCAAGCTGCGATACGATCTCGGCCGCGACACTAGCCTGTCCTTCGATCACATCTGCGTCGTCGAAGGGCGACAGAAAGTGCCCCCCTTCGGCTTCGCAATATTCCTGCGCCGCCTTCAAAGTGTCATCGAAATAGTCTCCGACCAGCCGGATTTCGATACTATCCCCGCCGAAAATGCGTGTTTTTTCGATCTTCTGTTGGGGTGTCGTGACGGGCATAAAGATCACGCCGCGCACGCCAAAATGACGGCTGGTATAGGCCACACCTTGCGCGTGGTTGCCCGCAGATGCGCAGACAAACAGATCGCGCGATGGGTCCGCCGCCAAGGCCTTGCCCATCGCATTCAGCGCGCCACGAATTTTATAGCTGCGCACAGGACTGAGATCTTCGCGCTTCAGCCAAATGTCAGCCCCATACAGTGCTGACAGGTGATCATTGCGTTGAAGTGGCGTCGCGGGGAAAAGCGCCCGCATCTGCTGTTCGGCCACGCGGGCCCGTTTCAGGAAATCGCTCATGCGCTATGTCTGACCCAAAGCGCATGAGCTTGGCAAGGCAGATTTCGTCAGGCGACCAGTTCGCGGCCTTCGATGTAGTACCCGTATAGTGTCGTCATGATGCTGACCTGGAAGATCATCAGGAACCAAGTAAGCAGCAAATATGCGGGGACAACGATAACGAACGCCGCGACACCAACAACCGCCATCAACAGAGAAACGATAATGCCCACAACAAGCATCACCGCAAACATAAGCAGCAGATAGACGACAATCGGCCAGCTTGAACCCCGCGTTGCATTCCATGCCTGCGCAAGGCTTAGCCGCTGCGAAACGGCGCGAGAAACGAGGCAAGTGGACAGACGGGTGAGAACGATCACAGCGGCAATAATCGTCGCGAAGCCACTGATTACGAATACAATAATCAAGCCTGCACCCGCGGTACCTCCACCTTCCAACCCGGTCGCGGCAAGGGCAGCCACCGCAATGAATGGTAGGAGGATAGCAAAGTAGATCACCATCATCAGAAGTAGCCACAAAATATAACCAAGGATCTCACGCCCATTGAAATTGGGAATCCAACCGCCCGGATCCTCTTCCAGCAAGACATAGCGGTGCCACGCGACCGCAACCCATGCGCCAAGAACCATGGTCACAAGCCCCGGCAGGTAAGAAATGACAAGGAAAGGAACGGTTCCAAGGCGATAAGAAAGCTGCGGATTGAATACGGTCCAAAAGGTAATCGCTGCCTGAAAAGCAAGCGAAAGTACGAACAAAACCAACGAGATCCGCATAGCAACACCGAAGTTACGCTCGATCATGCCGTAGGCATGTTTAAACAATTCAGTTCCGGTCATAATGGCCTCCGTTAACAATGTTTTCGCTTGAAAATCACAGATCTGACACGCGCGCAACTTTAAGTGGCTTACCCCTGCGCCACGCAAAGCTTGCCCCGCCTTTAAATAAAGGATAATCGGCCCGTAACCGCGCCGTTTTTCGTCGTGTGACACTCTGTGAAAGGGAAACTGATGATTTCGTCCAACACCGCGCCGCAGGCTGCGCCGAAGAAAGTTGTTCTGGCTTATTCGGGTGGCCTTGATACTTCGATCATTCTGAAATGGCTGCAGACCGAATATGACTGCGAGGTGATCACCTTCACCGCCGATCTTGGTCAGGGCGAGGAACTGGAGCCGGCGCGTGCAAAGGCCGAAATGCTGGGCATCAAGCCCGAAAACATCCATATCGAAGACCTGCGCGAAGAATTCGTGCGCGATTATGTCTTCCCGATGTTCCGCGCCAATGCGCAATACGAGGGCCTGTATCTTCTAGGCACCTCAATCGCGCGTCCGCTGATTTCGAAACGTCTGGTCGAGATTGCGGCGCAGCACGGTGCCGATGCGGTGTCCCACGGTGCAACCGGCAAAGGCAACGATCAGGTCCGTTTCGAGCTGGCCGCTTACGCGCTGAACCCTGAAATCGTTGTGATCGCGCCTTGGCGTGAATGGGATCTGGGCTCGCGGACCAAGCTGCTGGAATTCGCCGAGCAGAACCAAATCCCGATTGCCAAGGACAAACGTGGCGAGGCCCCGTTCTCGGTTGATGCGAACCTACTGCACACCTCGTCCGAGGGCAAAGTGCTGGAAGATCCGGCGGAAGACGCACCGGATTACGTCTATCAGCGCAGCGTCCACCCGGAAGATGCACCGGATACGCCTGAATATATCGAGATCGAGTTTGAAAAAGGCGATCCCGTTGCGATCAACGGCGAAAAGATGTCGCCCGCAACCATTCTGACCGAACTGAACGAATACGGCCGTAAGCACGGCATTGGCCGTCTGGATCTGGTGGAAGGTCGCTATGTCGGTATGAAATCGCGTGGGATCTACGAGACTCCCGGCGGCACCATCCTGCTGGACGCCCACCGTGGCATCGAGTCGATCACTATGGACCGCGGCGCGATGCATCTGAAAGACGAGCTGATGCCGAAATATGCCGAGCTGATCTATAACGGCTATTGGTTCTCGCCCGAGCGTGAAATGCTGCAAGCCGCCATCGACCTCAGCCAAGAGCACGTCACCGGTACCGTCCGCATGAAGCTGTACAAAGGTCTGGCCCGCGTGGTTGGTCGTTGGTCGGATCACTCGCTGTACTCGGAAGAGCATGTGACCTTTGAAGAGGACATGGGGGCCTATGACCAGACCGACGCCGCTGGCTTCATCCAATTGAACGCACTGCGTCTGAAGCTGATCGCGATGCGAAACAAGCGCGTTAAGTAAGTCGCCACGTCACTGTGGACCGAATTCAAACGCCCCCGTATCACGCGGGGGCGTTTTTCATGAAAGGATCACCATGCCCCTGACGCCCATCGTAGAAAAGATCGAACGCGGCCTGACCAAAGTGTCGTTCGACGAAAGCCTAAAGTTGGATTGCGGCGAGGATGGCGTGATTGTTCTGCAAGATGGCGCCCTGTCGCGCGAAGACGCGGACACGGACTGCACGATTTCAATGTCTCGCAGCAATCTGGAGAAGCTGATGAAGGGCGATCTGAACCCGATGACCGCTTTCATGATGGGTAAAATCAAAGTGTCAGGCGATGTATCCGTGGCGATGCGCCTTGGGCAGCTTCTTAAGGGCTAGATAGGCTCTAACCTGCCAGAAAACGATCCACCTCGTCGCGTGACGGGATGGCATCAGCCGTGCCGAACCGGGTTACTTTGATCGCAGATGCAGCTGCGCCCAGCCGCATTGCATGTTCCGGCGTCATGCCCTGATCCAACCCGGCGGCAACATAGCCGATAAAGCAATCCCCTGCGCCCGTGGTGTCAACGGGCGTCACAGGGAAAGCAGAAACCTGCGCGGTTTCGACGCCGCTTTCAATCCAGACCGCACCCTCGGACCCTTTGGTGATCAGCACCACCGGCAGGTTCAGATCTGCGATGGTTTTGCCCAGCGCATCGGTTAGTTGCTGAGCCTCAACCTGATTCAGCACCAGCATATCTGTATGGGGCAGCATGGCTTTTGCATCCGCAGCCACGAAGGGTGCTGCGGAATAGATCACACGCATCCCACGCGCCCGCGCCACTTTCGCCGCCTCGACAATCATGTTGGTTTCGTTTTGCAAGATCAGCGTGTCTGTCGGAGTGCCATGCGCCAAAGCCGCATCAATCTGATCCACCGTCAAAGCATGATTTGCGCCGGAATAGAGAATGATTTGGTTCTCACCACTTGGATCCACAACGATATTTGCGTGGCCTGTTGCGACCGTTCGGGATGCGACTTGAGTGGTATCTACACCAGCGCCTTTTAGGGTATCCAAACACCACTGCCCGTCTGGTCCGACGGCACCGATTTGAACCACATCCGCCCCGGCGCGGGCTGCGGCAACGGATTGATTGGCCCCCTTTCCACCCAACCCAACCGCGTGTTCCTGCGCGGTCAGCGTCTCGCCCGGCGCGGGCATATGCGGTACGCGATAGAAATTGTCGATATTGATAGATCCGAGATTGAATAGGGTCACGGGCGCCTCCTTGCTGGGATACGTTAGCGTCCTTGCCCGTAGGTGCAAGTCATGCGTAACGTCGGGGGGGGAACTGTCCGGTTCTATTCACCTTCCGGGGTCGAAAATTTTATTGTATTCCATTGTATACAGTATATACGGGCAACAAATACGCTCATCAGCATGGAGAAAACGACCATGACCAAGATCCAAGCCACTCTGATCCCCGGCGATGGGATTGGCCCCGAAATCACCGAGGCCGTCACCGCCATTCTTGATAAAATGGGCAGCCCCTTTGAATGGGATGTACAGCAGGCCGGCATGTCGGCCTTCGATGCAGAAGGAACCCCCCTGCCCGAGGCGACGCTGGACAGCATCCGCCGCACCAAACTGGCACTGAAAGGTCCGCTGACCACGCCCGTTGGCGGCGGCTTCAAGTCAATCAACCTTCAACTACGTCAGGCGTTTAACCTGTATGCCAACGTCCGTCCGACCAAGACGATCAAGCTGGATGGACGTTATGACAACGTCGATATGGTGATCTTCCGCGAGAATCTGGAAGGGTATTACATCTCGGATGAAGGCTATATCGAGCATAATGGCGACCCCGAGGGCAAGGTGTTCTCGACCGGGTATAACACCAAAGAAGGCGCCCAGCGCATTACCCGTGCTGCGTTCGAATATGCGGTGGCGAACGGGCGCAAAAAGGTCTCGATCGTGCACAAGGCGAACATCCTGAAGCTGCTGTCTGGCATGTTTCTGGAAGAGGCGCGCAAGGTTGCCCAAGAATATGAAGGCCGCGTCGAGTTTGACGAGCGTATCGTTGACGCCTGCGCGATGCAGATGGTGATGTACCCGGATGCGTTCGACGTGATCGTCACCACGAACCTGTTTGGCGACATCCTGTCCGACCTGGCTGCTGGTTTGATCGGCGGTCTGGGCCTTGCCCCGGGTGCCAATATTGGCGAGAACGCCGCGATCTTCGAAGCCGTCCACGGGTCGGCCCCTGACATCGCAGGCCAGCAAAAAGCCAACCCGTGCGCCTTCCTGATGGCCGCAGGCCTGATGCTGGAACATGTGGGCAAATCCGACGACGCCCAACGCCTGAAAAAGGCCGTAGTAGAGACTGTTCAGGCCAAAGACCGTGTCACCCCGGATCTGGGCGGCACCGGCAACACCATGTCGATTGCCGAAGCGATTATGGATCGTCTGTAAGGGTTTGATCCGCCGCAAAGACGTCTGACGCAATTCGTGCGAGCCTTCGCGAACGGAGGCTCGCATGACCAATTTGATCACCATCACCAACGACACCGTCGAAAAACACGGCTTCTTCTGCAAGATGTCGGCGCGGAAAACCTTAGCCTGGAGGCGGAAACGCGCTTGGCTGGCAGACCGTTTTCAGGAAGGTCTGCAGATGCGGCTTTTGGATGATGGCGAACGTGGCTTTATCGAATTTATGCCCGGACGCCATGCATGGCGCGGTATCGAAAACGCAGCCAATTTTATGATCATTCACTGCCTTTGGGTGGTCGGAAAAAGTAAAGGCAAAGGCCACGCCAAAGCCTTGCTGAACGACGCCGAATCCTATGCGCGCGCGCATGGTTTTCAAGGCATCGCCGCGCTGACAAGTTCAGGAAACTGGATCGTCGATCGCCATATACTTGAGGCACGTGGATATGCAGAGGTTGACACCCCCGCGCCCGGATACGCGCTGATGGCATTGCCATTTGAACATGATGTTTCGATGCCTCGGCTTGTCGGGAAATGGGACGAGAAAGCCAAAGCTTTAGGGGACGGCCTTACCGTTCTGCATTCAGCGCAGTGCCCGTATCTTGAAGATGCAACCCAACACGCAAAAGACGCCGCTGCCGAGGCTGGGATCCCTTTCAATGTCTCTGAAATCGCCAGCGCGCAGGACCTTCGGGATCGTGTTCCAAACCCTTACGGAGTGTTTTCAATGGTCCTGAACGGGCAGCAAATTGCATCTCACTATCTGTTGAAAAAGCAGATCATGCCATTGCTAGCGCAATCTTGACTGAAATCGGCACATCTGACCCCCAACTCCCTTTTTTTTCGTGCCGTACTTGTGTATGGGAAAGGGGAAATCCCACCTTTCGCCGTTCGGGGTGTCGACCCGTAGGCGAAGTTTTCCGCGAAAAAAGAGGTGTTCTAAAATGACCGATAAATCGCAAGCAGACATACTGTATACAATTGTAGACGAAGCGCCCGAGCTGGCCTCGGCCTCGTTCCTGCCGATCATCCGCAAGTTCGTTTCCGCCGCAGGAATCACCGTTGGCACGCCGGACATTTCGCTGGCCGGCCGCATCATCGCGACCTTCCCAGAAAACCTGACCGACGATCAGCGTCAGTCAGACGATCTGGCTGCTTTGGGCGAGCTGGTGAAGACGCCGGATGCGAACGTGATCAAACTGCCGAACATCTCGGCCTCGGTGCCTCAGCTGGTTGCCGCCATCGAAGAGCTTCAGGCGCAGGGTTATGACCTGCCCAGCTACCCGGAAGATCCCCAGACCGACGTCGAAAAAGCCATCCGTGCCCGTTATGACGCCATCAAAGGCTCGGCCGTGAACCCTGTTCTGCGCGAAGGTAACTCGGACCGTCGTTCGGCCCGCGCCGTGAAAAACTTCGCCCAGAACAACCCGCATTCGATGGGTGCTTGGGATGCGTCCTCGAAAACCAAAGTGTCGTCCATGCCGGGCAACGACTTCTACGCAAACGAGGTTTCGGCCACCATCACCGCTGCTCAGGCCGGTGACGCGAAGATCGAATTTGTTGGCAAAGACGGCGCAACCACCGTTCTGAAAGACGGCTGGCCGCTGGAAGAAGGCACCATCGCGGATGCGACCTTCATGTCGGCAAAAGCCTTGGGGTCCTTCCTGGCAGACGCCATCGACGACACCAAAACAGACGGCACCATGTTCTCGCTTCACATGAAGGCGACCATGATGAAAGTGTCGGACCCGATCATCTTCGGCCACGCTGTGAAAGCATGGTTGGGTCCGGTGTGGGACAAGCACGGTGACGCGATTGCCGCCGCCGGAGGTTCGCCGAACTCGGGTCTGGGTGACATTCTGGCCGCCATCGACAGCATGGGCAATGCCGCCGAGATCAAGGCCGAGATTGCCGCGCTGGACCGTCCATCGATGTACATGGTCGATTCAGACAAAGGCATCACCAACCTGCACGTGCCTTCAGACGTGATCATCGACGCATCGATGCCCGCCGTGATCCGCGCGGGCGGCAAAGGCTGGGACGAAGCTGGCGCGAAAGGTGACACCAACTGCGTGATCCCTGACCGCTGCTATGCCACCGTCTATGACGAAACCATCAACTTCTTCAAAGCCAATGGTGCGCTGGACGTGACCACCGCGGGTTCGGTCGCAAACGTTGGCCTGATGGCGCAGAAAGCGGAAGAGTACGGCTCGCACCCGACCACTTTTGAAGCCCCTGCAAACGGCACCATCCGTGTCGTGACTGCAAATGGCGACACGCTGCACGCGCATGAAGTCGAGGCCGGTGACATCTGGCGTTCGTGCACTGTCAAGAAGGCTCCGATCGAGAACTGGATCGAGCTGGCCATGGACCGTCAGCGCCTGACCGGTTCGGAAGCCATCTTCTGGCTGGACGCAAACCGCGCCCACGATGCCGAGCTGATCAAATACGTGACGCCCGCACTGGAAGCTGCCGGCAAAGCCGACCTGTTCCAGATCATGGCCCCGCGTGAAGCAACCGCCCAGTCTCTGAAAACCATCACGGCTGGCAACGATAGCATCGCGATCACCGGCAACGTGCTGCGTGACTATCTGACCGACCTGTTCCCGATCCTTGAGCTGGGCACCTCGGCCAAGATGCTGTCGATCGTGAAGCTGATGAAAGGTGGCGGTCTGTTTGAAACCGGCGCTGGTGGTTCGGCGCCTAAGCACGTGCAGCAGCTGGTTGAAGAAAACCACCTGCGTTGGGATTCGATGGGCGAGTTCTGTGCGCTGGGTGAAAGCCTGAACTTCCTGGCGGACGTCAAAGGCAACGCCAAAGCTGGTGTTCTGGGTGCCGCTGCCGAAGCTGCGACCCAAGGCATTCTGGACAACAACAACTCGCCTTCGCGTAAAGTTGGTCAGCCGGATAACCGCGACAGCCATTATTGGTTTGCACGCTACTGGGCCGACGCTTTGGCCGCGCAGTCGGATGACGCTGACTTGGCTGCCGAGTTCGCTCCGGTTGCGAAGGCTCTGGCCGAAGGCGAAGAGGCCATCTTGGCCGAGCTCGCCGCAGCCCAAGGTCCAGCAGCCGACATCGGTGGCTATTTCCGCCCCTCGGTCGAGCTGAAAGCCAAAGTGATGCGCCCCTCGGCCACGCTGAACGCAATCATCGACTGATACGTCTCTAAATCACCTGAAAACCCCGTCCTTGTGGCGGGGTTTTCTGTTTTATCAGTCCTGCGTTACAACGCCAGATTGGTGCAAAACCCTGTGTTCTGGGAACCAAATGCCGCTGGGGTGCGTGTCATACACGCGGGTTATGAAATCAGGTGAAACACCCTGCCCCAACATGAACTCGCGGTCCCGCAGCTGCTCGGCCTCGATGTCGAACCCAGGCAATCGCTGCGCGCCTTCCAGCATGTAGCTGTGAAATCCCAGCCGCGCATCGGGTCCAAGCTGTCGCTGCGATCCTGCAATGAAAACAAGCGTGCAGGCCGAGCTACAGGTGGCGTCCACGTGGGTGTCGAGGCCATGAGAGGTGATCAGCTTGGCCAGCCCGCGCGCCTCGAACACATTGCCGCCTTTACTGTCTAATGTGATGCTTGTCGGAAGCGGCGCTTGCGCCAACTCTCGGCGCATTGCCTTGGTTACCCCCAACACAATCTGCCCTTGGAACAGCAGATTCCCATCAGATTGTCGCTTAAACTGATACTCGGCCTGCCGTTCCCGCGCCTTACGTTCGGCAAAGCTGGGCCCGTCATCTACCGGACGCGTCGCAAGGCCCAAGGCCCACCACTGCGACACCACCACGAATACCGCGATCACCAAGGCGATCATCCCGACCCATGTCGGCAACATGGACCCGGTATCGCGTATGCGTGCTTCTGCCGCACGGAAATAGCCGACACCTTGCCATAGCAGGCACAATGCATCAGCGCCAACCAATACGGCGGCCACCCACAAAGCGATCGGCGCATCCCGCAAGACCAGCAAAGTAATTGCATAAACGGCCAGCCGAACCGCAACCCCGTTGACCCAGAAACTTTGCCAAAGCGGGTGCTTTCCGCGCAGATGGTCCAGAGCATATCCCATAGGCCAGCCTAGGGTCGCTCAATCCAGCAAGTCAAACCCTGTCAAACCGGCCCCTGTCATGCGGGCGGGTGTAATCCAGCGCGGGACCTTTCGGCACCACGCGCGTCGGATTGATCGTTTCGTGCGAATAGTAGTAGTGCGACTTGATGTGCTCCATGTTCACCGTCTCAGCCACACCGGGATGTTGATACAGCTCGCGCAGATAGTTCGAGATATTCGGGTAATCCTCGATCCGTTTTAGGTTCGTTTTGAAGTGACCGTGATAAACCGCGTCGAACCGGATCAACGTTGTGAACAGGCGCCAGTCTGCTTCGGTCAGTTGATTGCCGACCAGAAAGCGGCTTTCTGACAGGATACCTTCGACCCGACCCAGCGCAGCAAAAAGCACGTCGAATGCTTGTTCATACGCCTCTTGCGTGGTGGCAAATCCGCAGCGATAGACACCATTATTGATGTTTTGATAGATGTTGTCGTTGATCGCGTCGATCTGGTCCCGCAGCGCTTCCGAATAGAAATCCAGCGTATTTCCAGTCAGGCCGTTAAAGGCGGAATTGAACATCCGGATGATTTCGGAGCTTTCGTTGCTGGCAATCCGCCCCTGCACTTTGTCCCACAAAACAGGAACCGTCACGCGCCCCGAATAGTCGGCTTTGTCAGTCGTATAGATCTGGTGCATGAAACTGTGCCCAAACAGCGGATCGGGATCGGCGGGATCGAACTCCCACCCATTCGACAGCATATGAGGATGCACGGCGGTCACGCCGATCAGATCTTCCAGCCCTTTCAGCTTGCGAAAAATCAGGGTGCGATGTGCCCAAGGGCAGGCAAGGGAGACATAAAGGTGATATCGTCCTGCTTCGGCCTTGAACCCACTATCACCAGTCGGACCCGCCAATCCATCCGCCGTGACCCAATTGCGAAAGCGCGCATCTTCGCGTTTGAATTTTCCGCCGGTTTTCTTGGTGTCGTACCAAACGTCATGCCAAACGCCATCCACAAGCTGACCCATCGGTGCCTCCTATCTTCTGTTACGAAGATAGCATTCGAATTGCTTTGCACAATTCAGCGCGATGCGCGTCGGGTCTGTTCACACCCGCACAGAACGAAAACAGCCCGAAGCAACTGCTCCGGGCCGAATGCGTCTCTATTTCAGCTAAATCAGCGTTTACCCAGTCGGGTCGCAGCCAGCATTGCCATGTTCAGAATATCGTTCGACGTCGAGTTGGTCGAACAGATCTGGATCGGCTGGTCGATGCCGGACAGGATCGGACCGATCACCGTGGCGCCTGCCAATTCCTGCATCATCTTGACCGAGATCGACGCCGAGTGACGCGCGGGTACCACCAGAATATTGGCCGGACCAGACAGGCGGCAGAACGGGTACTGCGCCATAACGTCAGCATTCAGCGCCACGTCTGCAGTCATTTCGCCTTCGAATTCGAAGTCCACGCCACGTGCTTCCAAAATCGCCGGCGCTTCGTGCAGTTTCGAGGCACGTTCTGACACCGGATAGCCGAAGGTCGAGAAACTGACGAAAGCCACACGCGGCTCAAGCCCAAGTCCGCGAGCAACAGCCGCAGCACGTTCGGCGATATTTGCCAGATCTTCGGTCTCGGGCCATTCATGCACCAATGTATCCGCCATCAGCACGATGCGGCCTTTGTGCAGCACGGCGGTCACACCCACGGCACCATCGGCAGCGGTGGCGTCAAACACATGGTTGATCCGGTCCAACACATAGGCAGATTTCCGGGTCGCGCCGGTGATCAGGCCGTCACCATGCCCATGCGCCAGCATCAATGATGCAAACACGTGGCGATCACGTGCGGCAAGACGGTGGATGTCATGGTGGTCAAATCCCTGACGCTGAAGGCGCTCGTACAGGAAGTCTTTATAGGCGTCCAAATGCTCGGTGTTGGCAGCATTCACAACACGCAGTTCACGCACCGCATCGCCCAATCCATCCGCAGCCAGTTTGGCCTTCACATCGTCTTCCCGCCCAATAACAAGCGCCCGGCCATAGCCGTTGCGTTGATACTGAACCGCAGCACGCAGCACTTGCGAGTTGTCGCCTTCGGCAAAGATCATCGTTGCCTGGTTCTTACGCGCCCGCGCCGTGATCCCGCGCAGGATCGAGGCCGTCGGATCCATCCGTGCCTTCAGGCTTTGTTCGTACCCATCCATGTCGATAATCGGACGGCGCGCAACACCCGTGTCCATCCCCGCCTTGGCAACCGCTGGCGGGATTACATAGATCAAACGCGGATCAAACGGCGTCGGGATGATATAGTCGCGACCAAAGGTCAGCTTCTTGCCATAGGCCATGGCAACCTCGTCCGGCACGTCTTCGCGGGCGAGCTCGGCCAGTGCCTGCGCACAAGCGATCTTCATCTCGTCATTGATGGCGCGTGCGTTGATGTCCAGCGCACCGCGGAACAGATACGGGAAGCCCAGCACATTGTTCACTTGGTTCGGGTAATCCGAACGCCCGGTCGCAACGATCGCGTCATTGCGCACTTCGTGGGCTTCTTCCGGCGTGATTTCCGGATCGGGGTTGGCCATAGCGAAGATGACCGGGTTATCCGCCATCGAGGCAACCATATCCTGGGTCACGGCGCCCTTGACCGACACGCCAAGGAACACGTCTGCGCCATCCATTGCTTCTTCCAAGGTACGCAGTTCGGTGTTGGCGGCGTGGGCCGACTTCCACTGGTTCATACCTTCGGTACGACCCTGATAGATCACACCCTTGGTGTCACAGACGATGCAATTGTCATGTTGCGCGCCCATTGACTTGATCAACTCGATACAGGCAATGCCCGCAGCGCCCGCGCCGTTCAGAACGATGCGACAATCTTCGATCTTTTTGCCAGACAGATGCAGAGCGTTCAGCAGTCCAGCCGCGCAAATCACCGCGGTCCCGTGCTGGTCGTCATGAAAGACCGGGATGTCCATTTCTTCCTTCAGGCGCTGCTCGATGATGAAACATTCGGGCGCTTTAATGTCTTCCAGATTGATGCCGCCAAAGGTCGGGCCCATCAGTTTGACCGCGTTAATGAAGGCCTCGGGGTCTTCGGTGTCCAGCTCGATATCGATCGAGTTAACGTCCGCAAAGCGCTTGAACAGAACGGCCTTGCCTTCCATCACCGGCTTCGAGGCCAGCGCACCCAGATTGCCCAGACCCAGAACCGCCGTCCCGTTCGAAATCACAGCCACAAGGTTACCCTTGTTGGTATAGTCATACGCCGTCTGTGGATTCTCAGCGATCGCCTCACAGGGAACCGCAACACCCGGAGAATAGGCCAAAGACAGGTCGCGCTGCGTGGTCATCGGGACCGACGGCGTGACCTCGAACTTGCCCGGCGTGGGGTCAATATGGAAGGCAAGTGCCTCTTCATTTGTGATCTTGGCTTTGGGCATGGTTCGGGCCTTTGTCATCTTCTGTCGAAGTCAAACCCTTACAGGGGGAAAATCCGGGCCTCAACCGGTATTATGCTATTAATCTGTCTTCACTTGGGCTTTTTGGGTAATTCTTGGAAATTATGTTTGATTGTTAGCGCAATAATCGGAACTTCATTCTGTCACCGCATTCACACGTGCCATTCCTTCGGATCCATCCTATATGTCGTTCATTAGAATTGGAGGCTTCACGTGGCACAAAAAGTCCTTTTGACCGGCGGCGCAGGATTCATTGGCTCGCATACTTTTGTCGAGCTGACCAAGGCGGGTTATCAAGTTGTGATCCTTGATAACTTCTCGAACGCAGATCGTGGCGTTCTTGACCGACTCGAGGTCATCAGCGGTGAAAAAGTCACCTATGTGGATGGCGATGTGCTGGACCAGAACCTGCTAACCCGCGTGTTTGCCGAACATAAGTTTGATGCCGTCATTCACTTTGCCGCGCTGAAAGCCGTGGGTGAAAGCACCGAAAAGCCACTGGATTATCTGACCACCAATATCTCAGGTCTTTATACGCTTCTGAACGTCATGAAGGCGGCAGGCGTGTTCCGTCTGGTCTTCTCGTCTTCCGCCACCGTCTATGGCCAGCCGGATCAACTGCCGGTTCCAGAAACCGCGCCCCGCAGCTTTAACAACCCCTATGGCTATACCAAGCTGGTGTGCGAGCAGTCGTTGGAGCAGGTCGCCACTGCGGATGACCGCTGGGCCTTCGGGATCCTGCGCTATTTCAACCCGGCTGGTGCGCATGAAACGGGGCTGATTGGCGAAGATCCAAACGACATTCCAAACAACCTGATGCCCTATATTGCCAAGGTCGCCACTGGCGAACTGGAAAAGCTCTCGGTCTTCGGCAGCGACTATGACACGCCCGACGGCACTGGCGTGCGCGACTATATCCATGTGATGGATCTGGCACGTGGGCATGTGCAATCGGTGGATGCGCTATTGAAAACCAACGAAGGTCACACCGTTAATCTTGGCACGGGCACAGGATATTCGGTGATGGATATGCTCCGCGCCTATGAAAATGCCGCCGAGAAAGAGCTGCCATATCAAATGTCCCCGCGCCGTGCGGGTGATGTTGCCAGCGTTTATGGTGATCCGGCCAAAGCCCGCGATGTGCTGGGGTTCGAGGCCAAACGCGGTCTGGATGACATGTGCGAAAGCAGCTGGAATTGGGTCTCGCGCCGTAAAAACACCTGACCCCTCTTTCACCCCGGCGCGCGACACCCTAATCTGTCGCAAAGCAATACGCCGGGGGGCAGCAGGTGAGCGACAAACCAGCCAAGATCACGCCAATGATGGCGCAGTTTCTTGAGATCAAAGAGGGCTATCAGGACGCCCTGTTGTTCTATCGCATGGGCGATTTTTACGAGCTGTTCTTCGATGACGCCATCGCGGCGGCAGAAGCCTTGGACATCGCGCTGACAAAGCGCGGCAAGCATCTTGGCGAAGATATTCCCATGTGTGGTGTCCCCTTCCATGCCGCCGAAGGTTACTTGCTAACCTTGATCCGCAAGGGCTTTCGCGTTGCCGTCTGCGAGCAAATGGAAAACCCGGCCGAGGCAAAGAAGCGTGGCTCGAAATCCGTTGTACGGCGCGATGTGGTGCGATTGGTGACGCCCGGAACGTTAACCGAAGAAAGCCTGCTGGACGCGCGACGCCACAACTTCCTTGCAGCCTATAACGTGGTCCGCGATGAAGCTGCATTAGCGTGGGTCGACATTTCCACGGGCGCTTTTCGCGTGATGCCCTGCCCGCCTGTTCGCCTTGGCCCGGAATTGGCCCGCCTTGCCCCGCGCGAGGTTGTGTTGTCCGAAGCAGATTACCAAAATTGCGCTGGAATAGTGACTGAATCGGGGGCATCCCCAACAGAGTTGGGGCGCGCAGCCTTTGACAGTTCTGGCGCTGAGAAACGACTTCTGGATCTGTATAAGATCGGGTCTCTGGATGCGTTTGGAATCTTCTCGCGTGCTGAACTTGGGGCGATGGGCGCTATTGTCGAATATCTGGACATCACCCAGAAGGGTAAGCTGCCCCTGTTGCGCCCACCCGTGAAGGAACTTGCGCAAGGTACGATGCAAATCGACGCCGCGACGCGCCGAAATCTAGAGCTAACTCACAGCTTGTCCGGAGGGCGCGAAGGATCGCTTTTGTCCGTGATCGACCGCACGGTGACCGCGGGCGGTGGACGACTGCTGGAACGTCGGATCTCCAGCCCCTCGCGCAGTCTGTCAGAAATCAACGCGCGTCTAGATGCGGTCCGTTTTCTGGCTGAGCAGCGACAGATCTGTGAAAACACCCGTGAATTCCTGCGCAACGTACCCGACATTGACCGCGCACTGTCGCGCCTTGGGCTGGAACGCGGCGGCCCGCGTGATCTGGGATCCATTCGCAACGGCCTTGCCGCTGCAAATGATCTGGCCGACAGCCTGTCGCAATCCGACCTGCCTGCGAAACTGGCCGAAGCCTCGGCCAACTTGCGGGGACACGGTGATCTGATCGAGCTGTTGGATCAAGCGTTGGTGGCCGAGCCTCCGCTTCTGTCGCGGGATGGCGGCTTCATCGCCCCCGGCTATGACGAGGAACTGGATGAGGCCC
Organism: Aliiroseovarius halocynthiae; assembly: GCF_007004645.1. Lineage (GTDB taxonomy): Bacteria > Pseudomonadota > Alphaproteobacteria > Rhodobacterales > Rhodobacteraceae > Aliiroseovarius > Aliiroseovarius halocynthiae. Next base: position 64,914 of record NZ_ML660023.1, read on the forward strand.
GCCAGTTGCGTGACGAAGGGCGCGGCGTGATCGCAGCGATGCAGGCACAATATGCCGAGCACACGGGGATCGGATCGCTGAAGGTGAAGCACAACAATGTATTGGGATATTTCATCGAAACCACAGCGACCCATGCCGAAAAGATGCTGAACCCACCGCTGTCGGAAACCTATATCCACCGCCAAACCACGGCGAACGCGGTGCGTTTCACCACCGTCGCGCTGAGCGATATGGAAACCAAGATCTTGAACGCAGGCAACCGAGCGCTTGAGATCGAAAAACGTCTCTATTCCAGCCTAACTACGGCAATTCTGGATCAGGTGGGTGCGGTATCTGACACCGCCCGCGCGCTGTCGGAGATTGACGTCGCCACGGGTTTTGCCGATCTAGCGCGGTCCGACAACTGGTCAGCCCCCACCGTCGATGACAGCCGCGTGTTTCACGTGGAAGGCGGGCGTCATCCGGTTGTCGAAGCGGCCCTTCGCAAGACGGGCGAAGCATTTGTTGCCAACAACTGTGACCTCGCGGACGGGGCAAAATCCGCCGATGTTTGGCTGCTGACCGGCCCCAACATGGCAGGTAAATCGACTTTCCTGCGTCAGAACGCTCTGATCGCCCTGTTGGCGCAAACTGGCAGCTTTGTTCCGGCAAAGGCGGCGCATATTGGGCTGGTCTCGCAACTGTTCAGCCGCGTCGGCGCATCGGACGATCTGGCACGCGGACGCTCGACATTCATGGTCGAAATGGTCGAAACTGCCGCCATTCTGAACCAGGCCGACGACCGCGCGCTGGTTATTCTGGACGAGATCGGGCGCGGGACAGCGACCTATGACGGTCTGTCCATCGCGTGGGCCACGTTGGAGCATCTGCACGACGTCAACAAATCCCGCGCGCTCTTCGCAACGCACTATCACGAGATGACGCAGCTGTCCGACAAGCTGGACGGGGTCGAGAACGCCACCATTGCGGTGAAAGAGTGGGAAGGCGAGGTAATCTTCCTGCACGAGGTCCGCAAGGGCGCTGCGGATCGGTCCTATGGTGTTCAGGTTGCCAAGCTGGCCGGCCTTCCCGACAGCGTTGTCGCCCGCGCCAATGTCGTTCTGGAAGCGCTGGAAAAGGGCGAGCGCGAAGGATCCGGACAGAAAGCCGTGATTGATGATCTGCCGCTGTTCTCGGCCATTTCCGAACCCGTTCAGACCGCGCCCGCTGGGCCAAGTGACCTGCATCTGGCGCTGAATGACATTCACCCCGACAACCTGAAGCCCATCGAGGCGCTGAACCTGCTGTACGAGTTGAAAGAGCTTTCCGAGAAATAACCCAGAACACTTTAAGGTTGATATCCATCACACGTGACGTATCATCGATAGTGTTTACATCGATTATTTTTCTGAGAAGGTCTTCACATGAATGTCTTCGGGGTCTCGAGATCGTTGCAACTATGCGCCCTGTTTTTGCTGTTGTTGGGCTGCGGGCATGACATACGGCTAGGGGGCGTAAGCAGGTACGAACCTGTCGGTCGAATACTGCATGTTCAAAGGATCTTGGGAAACTCTGGATCACAGTTTGGGTGTGGGGTTGACCACACGGGTTTGGGGCTTCCAAATTTCTATGATGATCTTGGTGAAGACGCAGTGGTCGTTGGCCACGAAACGACAGGCGCGGACGATAGATGCGTTCGCGATCAGCTGACCAGATTAAATGCAGCTGTCCGGTTTGATTTGTCCCGGTCAATCGGCGGATCAGCAACAATGCCGGACCCCTCGCACATTCGCGCCGCCTCGCTGACCGTTTCAATACGTGACGGCGACAACTTTAGTAGCATTGGGTGCAGAACTTCGGCCCAATTTGGTTCTGGTGTGCTTCACAATGTTCATTCAGGATCGTGGTTGGCGCCGACTGAATTCGGGATGTCCACACCCCCTCCGATCTCGTCAAAAAGGTTCCATCTTGGCCCCGCCTCCGACGGAAACGAAGTGTCACTTCGCGAATTCATGGCGGCGGCAGGCCGCGCAAGCGTCCTTTCAGAGCACCGAGTATCTCGGATCCGTACGTCGCGGACCAGTGTTACGTTTGAGCTATCAGAAGCGCATGTTGATCAGCTTCGCGATGCGCTGATCGCTGCCGATGGTGCCCCTGCTTATGCCGATTACCTATTTGTGGGGACAAACCAAGGTACAACCACAGTGAACGAGCAATGCTTGAGCTTTATTGAGGATATTCGCCTTAATATCCTCACCAGTCCCGCACCGCGTGCGGGTACTTGAGTGCTTCTACGGCGTGATTTAGTTTTGGGTAGGAAGCGTAAAACGCCCCAATCAAAGGGGCGTTTTAAATAACAACTACGTGCTTATTTGGGGGTCGACGACACGCCAACTTGTGCCGGGCGCAATAGGCGATCATGCAGCATGAACCCTTCAGCCATCACCTGAATGATATCACCAGCTTTGGTGCCAGGCACTGGGGCTTCAAACATGGCTTCGTGCACTTCGGGGTCGAATTCATCACCGACTTCCGGCGCCAGCAAATGAATGCCGTGCTTGTCGAAAATGCCCAGCAAAGCCCGCATGGTCAGCTGTACGCCCTCCAACAAAGCCTTATCTGCTTCGCCCGCTTCGCTTGATGCCTCGAGCGCACGTTTCATGTTGTCATAGACCGGCAGCATATCGCGCGCCAGTTTCGACCCGCCATAGTTCTCGGCCTCGCGACGGTCACGCTCGCCGCGTTTGCGGGTATTTTCTGCATCCGCAAGCGCACGCATGAAACGGTCTTTCATCTCGTCCCGTTCAGCACGAACGGCGGTCAGCTCGTCTTCCAAGCTCACCTCGTCTTCAATGGTCACTTCTTCGGTCATCAGCTCATCGATGCCCGGTTCCAGATCATCTGTGCGTTGGGTTTTCGCGTCCGTCATGTTCTTTGCCTCTATCCTCGGCCTTTATCCTCGATCCGAAATCATCTTGCCGATCAGTTGCGCGGTGTAATCCACAATCGGAACAATCCGCCCATAGTTCAGCCGCGTCGGGCCAATCACGCCCACAGCACCGATGATCTTTCGATCAGCGTTCATATAAGGGGAAACCACCAAAGAGGAACCCGAAAGTGAGAAAAGTTTGTTCTCGGACCCAATAAAAATGCGCACGCCCTCGCCCTGATCGGCCAGATCAAGGAATTCGGCGATGTCCCGCTTACGTTCAAGGTCATCAAACAGGGTGCGAATGCGGTCTAAATCGACCTCAGGCCCATCCTCTGTCAACAGATTCGAGCGTCCACGCACGATCAGCCGCTCATAGGGCTGACCTTCGTTTTCCCAAATTGCTGCGCCCGTTTCGATCAACGCCTGTGCCAGCGTATCCAGCTCCTGCCGTCTGTTGGCAATCTCGGACGAAATAATCCCCTGAAGCTCGGAAATCGTGCGCCCTTCAGCCAAAGCATTCAAGAAATTCGCCGCTTCCCGCATCGAGCTGGGGGTCTGACCCACCGGCGGTTCGAACACCCGGTTTTCCACATGGCCATCGGCAAAAACCAACACAGCAAGTGCACGATCCGGGCCAAGCGAGACGAATTCAATATGTTTGATCGGCGCTTCGTGCTTGGGGGTCAGAACCAAAGACGCCCCCGCGGTGATCCCGGACAGCGCCGCACCCACCCGATCCATCATCGAGGTGATATTGGCTTCATTTCCAACAGTTGCGTCGATTTTCTGGCGGTCATCCGTCGTCAGGTCCGACACCTCAAGCAGCCCATCCACGAACATGCGCAGGCCAAGATCTGTCGGGATCCGTCCGGCCGAAACATGCGGGCTGTCGAGCAGCCCCATATACTCGAGATCCTGCATCACGTTGCGGATGGTTGCCGCGCTGACATTTTCTGCCAGACTGCGCGTCAGGCTGCGCGATCCAACGGGCGCGCCGGTCTCAAGATAGCTTTCGACGATGCAACGAAACACCTCGCGCGAGCGGGAATTCATGTCTTCCATCAATTCAGGAGCATCTGCCATAAGCTTAGCCTTGCCTTTTTGCCGGACCCATGGCTATCACGCTTTTATAGCGGAAACAAAGGAAGAAGCCATGCGTCCCTCAGGTCGAGATTTAGATCAAATGCGCCCGATTTCAATCGAAACCGGGGTCACAAAACACGCAGAAGGATCTTGCATGATCCGCGTGGGCGACACCCACGTACTGTGCACCGCGTCGCTTGAAGCACGCGTTCCCCCGTTTTTGCGCAACTCTGGTAAGGGCTGGGTGACCGCCGAATACGGTATGCTGCCGCGTTCGACCGGTTCGCGTATGCGCCGCGAGGCCGCATCGGGCAAACAAGGCGGTCGCACCGTGGAAATTCAGCGTCTGATTGGCCGGTCTTTGCGTGCGGGTATCGATCTGGTTGCCCTGGGCGAACGTCAGATCACCGTGGACTGCGATGTTATTCAGGCTGATGGCGGCACCCGCTGTGCCTCGATCACGGGCGGTTGGGTTGCGCTGCGACTGGCCGTGAACAAGCTGCTGAAAGCGGGCGACATCACCACCGATCCGCTGATGGATCCTGTCGCTGCGGTATCCTGTGGCATCTATGCGGGTCAGCCGGTGTTGGATCTGGATTACCCTGAAGATAGCGAAGCCGGCGTTGACGGAAATTTCGTTCTGTGCGGCCCAAAACTGATCGAAGTTCAGATGTCAGCTGAAGGTTCGACCTTCACGCGCGACCAGATGAACCAGCTGATGGATCTGGCCGATAAGGGTGTATCCGTACTGGTTGAAGCACAGCTTCAGGCGACAGCATAATGCGGAAATTTGACGGCGATAAACTGGTGGTTGCCACCCACAATGCGGGCAAGTTACGCGAGATTTCCGCCTTGTTAGAGCCTTTTGGCATCGCCGTCACCTCCGCCGGCACGCTGGGTCTGGAAGAACCGGAAGAGACCGAGGACACCTTCGTCGGCAACGCCCGGATCAAAGCCCATTTCGCCGCCAAAGAAAGCGGATTTCCCGCGCTGTCAGACGACAGCGGCATCATGGTCGACGCGTTGGACGGTGCGCCGGGTGTTTACACCGCTGATTGGGCTGAAACGCCAAACGGGCGCGATTTTCCGATGGCGATGCAAAAAACCTGGTCACTTCTGGAAGAAAAGAATGCGCCCCTTCCCCGCACCGCGCGGTTCTGCTGCACCCTTTGCCTTGCTTGGCCCGACGGTCATGACGAGGTTTTCGAGGGCAAAGTCGAAGGGTCGCTGACTTGGCCCATGCGCGGTGATCAGGGCTTTGGTTATGATCCGATCTTTATCCCCGAAGGGTTCGACATCACTTTCGGCGAAATGGATCCTGACAAGAAACACCAGATGAGCCACCGCGCCGACGCGTTCGCCAAGCTGGTGAAGGGCGCCTTTGCTTGAGAATTGGCAAATTGGCGGCTTTGGGCTGTATGTCCACTGGCCCTTCTGCGCTGCCAAATGCCCCTATTGCGATTTCAACAGCCATGTCTCGGCATCGATTGATCAAGATGATTGGGCCGCGGCTTATCTGAAAGATTTGGATCGCTACGGTGCCGAAACGCAGGGCCGCACCCTGTCGTCAATCTATTTCGGTGGCGGCACGCCCAGCCTTATGAACCCGTCGACGGTGGCTGCCATCATCGATAAGGCGTCCGATCTTTGGACATTTGCCAACGACATCGAAATCACGCTCGAGGCCAACCCAACATCCATCGAAGCCCAGAACTTCGCGGGATATCGCGACGCCGGGGTCAACCGTATCTCGATGGGATTTCAGGCGCTGAACGACGTTGATCTGCGGAAACTCGGACGCATGCACTCGGTCGACGAAGGGCTTCGTGCGTTGGAAATCGCCCGCACACATTTTTCCCGTGTGAGCTTCGACTTGATCTATGCCCGCCAAGATCAAAGCCTGCCCGACTGGAAGGTCGAACTTGATCGCGCGCTTAACTTTGAGCCCGATCACCTGTCGCTCTATCAACTGACCATCGAACCCGGCACCGCCTTCGGTGCGCGGTTCGATGCCGGAAAACTGTCGGGCCTTCCAGAAGAAGATCTAGCCGTCGACATGTTCTTCCATACGCAAGAGGCCACGGCCAAGGCCGGGCTTCCCGCCTATGAGGTTTCGAACCATGCACGTCCGGGTGAAGAAAGTCGGCACAATTTGATCTATTGGCGCAGCGGCGATTGGATCGGCGTTGGACCCGGAGCACACGGCCGGCTGACTTTTGGGCGGAACAGGTGGGGAACGGAAACCCCTCTCTCGCCGAGCAAATGGTTGGAAAACGCACTGGGGGACGTTGACAAGCGCGAGAGAGCACCTCTGCCTTCGTCAGAGCAGGTAACAGAATACCTTTTAATGGGGCTTCGAACCCGCGAGGGCATCGACCTTGTACGACTTCAGGAACAGTTCGACAGCCTACTAGATGCTAGTAAAATCAATGGCTTAGAAGAAATGGGCTTGATTTCTTCGACTCCAGAAAAACTTAGGGCGACCGATGAAGGCCGCCCCGTTTTGAATGGTATTTTGCGAGAGCTTTTGCCGGGCTAAACAGACAGTTTTCCGCAGATATCGTCCAGTTGATCGAGGTTTTGATAGCGAATTGTCACCACGCCCGCCTCGCCGCCTGCTTTGTGATCAATCTGAATTTTCATCCCCGTGGCCGCCGACAGATCCGCCTCAAGCGCTTTGGTGTCGGCATCTTTCTCGGTCTTCGGGCCAGCCGCGCGTGGCTTGCTGGGTCCGGGGCCTTTCGCCAGCTTCTCGGCCGCGCGCACTGACAGACCTTTGCTGATAATCTCTCGTGCCAAAGCCGAGGCATTGTCGGCGGTGACCAGTGTCCGGGCATGTCCGGCCGTCAGCTTCCCATCGCGCACAAAGCTTTGTACATCGTCTGGCAGGTTCAGAAGGCGCAGCAGGTTGGCGATATGCGAACGGCTTTTACCCAAAGCCTCGGACACTTTTTCCTGCGTATGGCCAAAACGATCCATAAGATCGCGATAGCCGGCAGCCTCTTCAATCGCGTTCAACTCGGCACGTTGAATGTTCTCGATAATCGCGACTTCCAAAGCTTCGGTGTCGCTATATTCCCGAACAATGACGGGCAGCTCGTGCAGCTTGGCCATCTGTGACGCGCGCCAACGGCGTTCGCCTGCAACAATTTCGTACTCGTCTTCACTTCCAGGGCGCGGACGAACGATCAAGGGCTGAATGACGCCCTTTTCCTTCACGGATGCAGCAAGATCATCCAACTGTTCCTGAGTGAAGGTCCGGCGCGGCTGCTCGGGATTCGGTTTAATTTTCTCGATCGGCACCATCAAATCCGCGCGGCGCGGCTCGGACGTCACGCCTTTCGGAGCCTCATCAACAGCGACATCTGCCATCAAAGCTGACAAGCCGCGGCCCAAACCGCGATTTTTTTGTGATTTGCTCATAACTCGCCTCCGATTACCGTTTGATCAGCTCTGACGCCAAATCGCGATAGGCTTGGCTACCCTTGGAGGTCGGATCATACATCAACACCGGCAGGGCGAAAGAGGGTGCTTCGCTTACCCGCACATTGCGCGGAATTACGGTCTCAAACACCAGCTCACCCAAATTTTCCCGGGCATCCAGTTCAACCTGTCGCGATAGGTTGTTGCGAGCATCATACATGGTCAGAACCACGCCTTCGATTCGCAGATCCTGATTGGCCGCAGCCCGCACTTCGCGCACCGTCAAAAGTAGTTGAGACAGCCCTTCCAACGCGAAAAATTCACTTTGCAGCGGGATCAGAACGCTGTCTGCCGCAACAAGCGCATTCACAGTCAGAAGGTTCAATGACGGTGGGCAGTCAATCAAGATATAGTCGATGCGCAGATCCGCTAACGCTACATCTCGCAGAGCATCACGCAAAAGATGGCTGCGTCTTTCATTCGAGACCAGTTCAATATCGGCCGAAGACAGATCCGTTGTAGCGGGTGAAATCATTAGATCATCGATCTCGGTCTTCTTCAGAACCTCAAGGATCGACGCCTCTTCCAGCAAAAGATCATAGGTGCTCATCTCACGGTCATCTACTGCGATTCCAAGCCCTGTTGAAGCATTGCCCTGAGGGTCCAAGTCGATCAGCAGAACGCGTTTTCCGGCTTCTGCCAATGCCGCGCCAAGATTGATTGTTGTTGTTGTCTTCCCTACCCCGCCCTTCTGGTTGGTGATGGCAATAATCTTCGGCCCGCGATCATGAAATGGGTCAGACACGTGCGATTTCTCCAATCTTCAATACAAAGGCGTCAGGATGGGTCTTGCTGGGATATGTATCTAGCTGAAACGACCAGTTTTCAAGCGCTTCTTGAATTTCATGGCGATAGTTTTCCCCTTTTGGGAAGATCGCAACCCCGCCTGGCTTCAGATGCCGCTCGGCAAAGCCGCACAGCTTGTTTAACGGGGCCAAAGCGCGGGCGGACAGGACATCCGCACCTTGCGGATCAGCCTTTTCAATACGCTCAGATGAAACCGACAGCGTCAGATCAAGTTCGCGCGCGACGGTACGCAGAAACGTAGACTTCCTGACATCGCTTTCAATGCAGACCACACGTGCGTCGGGGTGCTGATCTTTCGCCATGATGGCCACGACAACAGCAGGCAAACCGCCACCCGACCCCAGGTCACACCATATATTGTGGTCTTCGGGTACAAGGCCATATATCTGCGCGGAATCCAAGATGTGCCGGGACCAGATCTGCGAAATCGTACTTGGTGCAACCAGATTGATTGCCGGGTTCCATTTTTTCATCAATGCAACATACGCCTCGAGTCGCTCGAATGTTTCACGTGAAACATCGACTTGGCGCGAAAATCCGGCGTAGTTCATGCAGAGCGCTTCCGTTCGAACTGTCGAATCTTTGACAACAAAAGCGTCAAAGCGGCCGGTGTCATGCCTTCAACGCGGCTGGCATGGGCCAATGTACGCGGACGAGCGGCTTGTAGTTTTGATGCCAGCTCGTTTGAGAGGCCGCTGAACCCAGAATAGTCAAAATCATCCGGGATTACATGCGCCTCATCCCGTTTCAAGGCCTCGACATCCTTCTGTTGGCGGTCGATATAATTCGCATAAAGCGCATCTCGGGCGACCTGAAGCTGAACTTCCCCGTCAATTTCAAAGAGCGCTGGATCTAGTTTTACTAGCTTATCAAAGCTCATATCTGGAAAGGCTAGAAGCTCATAAGCTGTTCGGCGGGTACCATCCTTGCGTACATTGAGGTCCAAACCCACAAGATCTTGTGGAGTATAGGTCGTTTGCGTCAACTGGTCTTTGGCGCGTTCCAATGCGTCACGCTTGGCCTGAAACGTGGATTTTCGCGCTTCTTTCACCAAGCCAAGATCGATTCCCAACGGTGTCAGGCGCTGATCTGCATTATCTGCACGCAGTGACAATCGATACTCGGCACGTGACGTGAACATCCGGTAAGGCTCGGTCACCCCGCGCGTGATCAAATCATCAACCATTACCCCAATATAGGAAGACGCACGCGAAAAGATCACAGGATCCCTGCCCTGAACCGCAAGTGCGGCGTTGGTTCCGGCAACCAACCCTTGCGCCGCTGCTTCCTCATATCCTGTTGTGCCGTTAATCTGGCCAGCTAAGTACAGCCCCGGCACATCCCGCAATGCCAGTGTTTCTGTCAGTGACCGCGGATCGACATAGTCATATTCAATCGCATATCCGGGCTGAAGAATTTCAACATTCTCAAGTCCACCGATCGAGCGCACGTAATCTTCCTGCACTTCCACCGGCAGCGACGTGCTGATCCCATTGGGATACACTGTGTCATCATCCAGCCCCTCTGGCTCCAAGAAGACCTGGTGGCTGTCTTTGTCCGCGAAACGTACAATTTTATCTTCAATCGAGGGGCAATAGCGCGGGCCAACACCGTCAATATGACCGCCATACATGGCCGAGCGATCCAGATTTGCACGAATGATGTCGTGAGTTTGCGCATTCGTGTGTGTGATCCCACACGAAATCTGCCGCGCGATTGGCGCCTTGTTCATAAAGGAAAACATCGCTGGATCGTCATCGCCTGGCTGCGACGCCAGAATATCCCAATTGATGGTCTTCCCGTTCAAACGCGGTGGCGTGCCGGTTTTTAGTCGGCCAAGCGGAAGTCCAAAGGAATCAATGCGCTCCGCCAGCTTGACCGAGGGACGATCCCCCATCCGACCGCCTTGGCTTTGCTTGTCGCCAATATGGATAATGCCGCGAAGGAACGTGCCTGTGGTCAGCACCACAGCGCCTGCGAGCAACTGCGACCCGTCCTGAAGCACAACACCGCTAACGCGATTGCCGTCCATGATCAGGTCAGTCGTTTCGCCTTCGATCAGAGTCAGACCGTCGGTCGACAGAATCTCGGCAGACATGGCTTTGCGATAGATTGCGCGGTCTGCCTGCGCCCGTGGGCCTTGTACAGCGGGACCTTTACGGCGGTTAAGCAACCTGAACTGAATGCCTGCCTGATCAGCGACGCGGCCCATCAGCCCGTCCAGCGCATCAATCTCGCGCACCAAATGGCCTTTGCCCAGCCCACCAATTGCGGGGTTACAGGACATCACGCCCAAGTCTTCTTTGCGCAGTGTGATCAGCGCGGTCTTCGCACCCATACGCGCACTTGCATGGGCAGCGTCGGCACCTGCATGCCCGCCCCCAACAACAATCACATCGAAATCCAGATGTTTCACGTGAAACACTCCTTCGCTACGCACACGTTATTTTCCCAAACAGAAGCTGGAAAAGATTTCGTCCAGAAGATGCTCTACATCGACATGGCCGACCAGACTATCAAGGGCACGGATGGCGGTTCTGATTTCTTCTGCGGCAAATTCAGCGCGCTCAGGACCGTGTTGTACCTCGATTCGCGCATCTTCCAAAGAGAACAAGGCTCGCTCCATCGCGATGCGATGCCGTTCACGCGTGGCGATCCCTGCGCCTTGAACACGGGTTTCCAGAACAGACGAGATCTTATGCACCAGATGATCCATGCCCTGCCCGGTCTTGCCCGAGACAACCAAGTCACCAGACGCACCCAGATCGGCCTTTCCATGCACCACAAGATCATCTTTCAGCGGGTTCATCGCGGGCTGATCATCCGCACCTTCCAACAAGAAGACCCGCAGGTCTGCCCCCTGCGCACGTTCCAATGCGCGGGCAACGCCGATGGCTTCGACCTGATCATCCGTATCGCGAACCCCTGCCGTGTCCAACACCGTCACAGGAAGCCCTGCAAGCTCCATATGCACCTCGATCACGTCGCGGGTGGTGCCCGCAATGTCCGAGATGATCGCCGCCTCACGCCCCGCCAGCGCGTTCAGAAGCGTCGACTTCCCGGCATTGGGGCGGCCAACGATGGCGACCTCAAAACCCTCGCGGATACGCTCGGCAATTCGGGTGCCCGCGGTCTCGCGCTCGAGGCTGTCCAGCGTAGCATCCAGCAGCGTGTTCACCTCGGGCGAGACATCGACGGGTACGTCTTCGTCCGCAAAATCAATGGTGGCTTCCAGCAAAGCAGCGGCCCGGATCAGGTCGGTGCGCCACGCCCCTGCCAGATCCCCCAGAGCGCCAGAGAGCACGCCTACGGCCTGCTTGCGCTGTGCCTCGGTCTCGGCGTCCAGAAGATCGGCCAGCCCTTCCACCTGCGCCAAGTCGAGGCATTCATTCTCAAGAGCGCGGCGGGTGAACTCTCCGGGTTCTGCGGGTCGCAATCCATCTTGCTTGGACAGCTCGGCCAACACCGCGCGGACGACAGCAGTTGACCCATGCAACTGCAGCTCGGCCACGTCTTCACCTGTGAAACTTGAACCTGCTTCGAACAGCAGCACCAAGGCCTCGTCCAGCAACGTCCCGTCCGCACTTAACAAACGACGCAATCCGGCGCGGCGCGGCGCAGGTAGGTCACCGGCCAAAACACGCGCAGCCGAAAATGCATGTGGCCCGGAAATCCGGACCACGGCAACGCCCGCTTTCCCGCGGGCACTGGCAAGAGCATAGATCGTGTCCATTGGACTAACCTATTGTTTTAGTTACGTATTAGGCATTCATGGAGTCGAAGAATTCCGAGTTCGACTTGGTCTGTTTCAGCTTGGAAATCAGGAATTCGATCGCGTCTGTGGTGCCCATCGGGTTCAGAATGCGGCGCAGGACATAGGTTTTCTGAAGGTCTTTTGCATTGACCAGCAGATCCTCTTTCCGTGTGCCCGATTTCAGAATGTCGATAGCCGGGAACACGCGCTTGTCGGCGATCTTGCGATCCAGCACGATCTCGCTGTTACCGGTGCCTTTGAATTCTTCAAAGATCACTTCGTCCATACGCGATCCGGTATCGATCAGCGCAGTCGCGATGATGGTCAGTGAGCCGCCCTCTTCGATGTTACGTGCCGCACCAAAGAAACGTTTGGGGCGCTGCAGCGCGTTGGCATCCACACCACCGGTCAAAACCTTACCCGAGGACGGGACGGTCGTGTTGAACGCACGGCCCAGACGGGTGATCGAGTCCAGCAGGATCACAACGTCGCGCTTGTGCTCGACAAGACGCTTGGCCTTCTCGATCACCATCTCGGACACAGCCACGTGACGGGTCGCGGGTTCGTCGAAGGTCGAGGATACAACCTCGCCCTTCACGGACCGCTGCATGTCTGTCACCTCTTCCGGGCGTTCGTCGATTAGCAGAACGATCAGATAGCATTCCGGGTGGTTCTTTTCGATCGAGTGAGCGATGTTTTGCAGGATCACCGTCTTACCCGTACGCGGCGGTGCCACGATCAGCGAACGCTGGCCCTTACCGATCGGCGCAACCAGATCGATCACGCGGGCCGAACGGTCTTTGATGGTTGGATCTTCGATCTCCATCTTCAGGCGTTCATCGGGATACAGAGGCGTCAGGTTGTCGAACGCAACCTTGTGCTTTGCATCTTCAGGATCGGCGAAGTTAATCCGCTCGACCTTGGTGATGGCAAAGTAGTTTTCGTTCTCGCCGGGCGCTTGAATGACCGCTTCGACAGTGTCACCGGTGCGCAGCGAATACTGGCGGATCATGTCAGGCGAAACATAGATGTCATCGGGACCGGGCAGATAGTTTGCTTCGGGCGACCGCAGGAAGCCAAAGCCATCTTGCAGCACTTCTAGAACCCCGTCCCCGCCGATGATCCATTCTTCATCCGCACGTTCACGCAGGATCGAGAACATCATCTCGCCCTTACGCATGGTCGAGGCGTTTTCGATCTCAAGCTCTTCAGCCATGCTTACCAGTTCTTTGGGGCTTTTGGCTTTCAGGTCGGCTAGGTTTAGACGGTTTTCAGACATGGATATGCTCGGAAATAGATCACGACGGCGCTTACACGCGGTCTATGTCAAGTTGGGAAAAACGCATGGCCGGACGGCCTGCTTAGCAGGTGACATAGGCGTTGGCCGCCCATGAGTCAACAAATTCAGTATTTGAAGATGACCGAGAAGACGATGACGATCATCAATATCGTCGGTAGTTCGTTCATCATACGATAGCGTCGGCCAGTCAAAACATTGGTGCCTGACATGAAATCTTTGCGCCGGGCAGCCAGCCACATGTGAAACCATGTCATTCCCAAGATCGAAATCCCTTTGGTCCACGGCCAGATCAGCGTCCAATCGACCACACCCGGCGTTGCCACAAGACACAGGCCAAAAATCCACGAGCTGATCATCGCTGGGTTCATGATCGCTTTCAGAAGCCGGCGTTCCATGGTCTGGAACAAATCATCTGTTTCATTGCCAGATCCCACGACTTCGACATGATAGACAAACAGGCGCGGCAAATAGAACAGGCCTGCCATCCAAGCGATGACAGATACGATATGCAGCGATTTCGTCCAGAAATACGCGTCAGTCAGAAAGTCACCCATTCTAAGCCCCTTATGTGCGCTTACGCTTCGATCTTCATAAATAAAATAAAGAATAAGAAAAGATGATGTTGTTGTTAGGCCTGTGGATAATGGGGATTAATGACTTCTCCCGCGATTTATTCACAAGTGGATAAACACAGATCTGGATTCTGGATTGAATCGTATGGCGTTTGTTTCATGGGCATTCGCAGACACGGAGTTTGTGGATAAGTCGCTGGATGAAATTTGGCTAAAAAGATTCGCCCACGGGGTGGGATGCGCGAAAACCAACAGTGGAAGAACTGAGAGTTTCGTCTTAGTAACAGGGGGAGTTATCCCACCTCTTGGAAGAGGGCCAAGTTATGCGCCGATTCCAAAACAGGATTACACAGAGTTTTTCCACAGGGTTATCACATGACCACATCCTTGATTTTGGCGTCCTCATCGCAAATCCGTGCGGATCTTTTGCGAAATGCAGGTATCGGTTTTGACATCATCCCAGCCCGTATTGATGAAGAGATGATCCGCGCCTCGTTGGAAGCTGAAGGTGCCAGCCCACGTGATCTGGCGGACGCACTGGCCGAGTTCAAAGCCCGTAAGATCAGCGAAAAGCATCCGGGATCCTTGGTTCTGGGCTGTGATCAGGTGGCCGAACTGGATCAGAACGTGTTGTCAAAGCCGAAAGACCCGGCAGACGCACGCGCGCAGCTTGCTGCCATGTCTGGCAAAGTGCATCGGTTGCTCTCTGCCGCTGTGCTTTATGAAGACGGCAAACCAATTTGGCGGCATGTAGGGTTGGTTCGCCTTAAAATGCGTGAATTATCAAGTGGTTACATAGAAGATTATGTTGAACGCAACTGGGACAGCATCTGCCATTCCGTCGGCGCGTATAAACTGGAAGAAGAAGGCGTGCGCCTGTTTGCCAAAGTGGACGGCGACTATTTCAACGTGCTGGGTTTGCCCCTGACCGAGCTTCTGTCATATCTCATCGTACGAGGAGACCTGAAGATATGAGCGATACACGCATCCCCCTGGCGGGCGTCATTGGAAACCCAATCGAACATTCCTTGTCCCCACGGTTGCATGGGCATTGGCTGCGCAGCATGGGGATTGTCGGACACTATATTCCGATGCGGGTAGAAAACGATGATTTGGAAACGGTCATCCGCACTCTGCCGAAAGCCGGGTTTGTTGGTCTGAATGTCACCATCCCACATAAAGAAGCCGTATTGGCTCTTGCAGATGTGGTCACAGATCGCGCCGCGTTGATCGGGGCGGCGAATACGCTGATTTTCCGCGATGACGGTAAAATCCACGCTGACAATACGGATGGATATGGGTTTACGCAAAACTTGCGCCAATCCGCGCCTGACTGGGCGCCAGAAACTGGGCCTGCTGCTGTTTTCGGTGCTGGTGGAGCTGCGCGGGCCATTCTGGCGTCACTTATTGAACTGGGCGTGCCCGAAATCCGTCTGTCCAACCGCACCCGCGCCCGCGCGGACGCGCTGCGTGCCGAATTCGGCGCGCGGATTGTGGTTTATGACTGGGTTCAGGCAGGAAATATGCTGGATGATGCAGTGACGGTGGTGAATACCTCGTCGCTGGGCATGACTGGAAAACCCGCATTCCGCGTGCCTCTGGACGGGTTGAAGCCCGGTGTGGTTGTGAATGATTTGGTCTATTCCCCGCTGAAAACAGACTTCTTGCAACAGGCCGAGGCCGCCGGTTGCCATGTGGTCGACGGGCTTGGAATGCTGTTGCACCAAGCTGTTCCGGGGTT
Organism: Aliiroseovarius halocynthiae; assembly: GCF_007004645.1. Lineage (GTDB taxonomy): Bacteria > Pseudomonadota > Alphaproteobacteria > Rhodobacterales > Rhodobacteraceae > Aliiroseovarius > Aliiroseovarius halocynthiae. The sequence goes on from NZ_ML660023.1 coordinate 80,565, forward strand.
CGAACGTTGGTTTGGCATGCGCCCGGTTGTGGATGACAGCCTTCGCCAAGCGGTTTTGGGCGTATGAGCGGGCCGTATATTATCGGGCTAACCGGCTCGATCGGGATGGGGAAATCCACTACGGCACAAATGTTTGCAGATGCGGGCGTTCCGATTTGGGATGCAGATGCGGCGGTGCATCGGATCTATGGCGTTGGCGGCGCGGCAGTCGAACCAATCCGCAACGTCTGTCCCGATGCAATCATTGATGGGGCCGTCAGTCGGGATGCGCTGAAAGACTGGATGTCGAATGATGCCAGTGCGCTGAAAACACTGGAAGGCATCGTGCATCCTTTGGTCGCCCAAGATCGCGCCGCGTTCTTGGCAGACAGTACCGCGCCCATTGTTCTTCTGGATATGCCGCTTTTGTTTGAAATCGGCGCGCATGAACATGTGGATCTGGTTGTTGTTGTCTCGGCGCCTGCAGAGATTCAACGTGCCCGCGTGCTGGAACGTGGCACGATGACGGAAGCACAATTCGAGACTATTCTGGCTAAACAGGTCCCAGATGCCGACAAACGCGCCCGCGCGGATGTGATCATTCCGACCGAAACGATGGACGGCGCGCGCGCCGCAGTGGATGAAGTCATTGCCCATGTGAAGGAACAGTTGGATGCGTGAGATTGTGCTCGATACAGAAACCACCGGCTTTGATCCTGAAAGCGGTGACCGGATTGTGGAAATCGGGTGTCTTGAGCTGATGAACCACATGCCGACCGGGCGGACCTATCACCAATATATCAACCCAGAACGCGGGATGCCGGACGAGGCGTTTGGCGTTCACGGCATCGGCCCCGACCTTCTGGCCAGCCCCCGTCCCGCTGAACCGGGCGAGGTGATTTTGAAAGACAAACCCGTTTTCAAAGAGGTTGGGCAAGCTTTTCTGGATTTTATCGGCGACGCCAAACTGGTCATTCACAATGCCAGCTTTGACATGAAATTCCTGAATGCCGAGCTGAAATGGGTGGGTTTGCCGCAGATCCCTTGGGAACGCGCGTTGGACACATTGGCGATGGCGCGCAGTAAATTTCCGGGCGCGCCCGCGTCGCTGGATGCGCTCTGCCGTCGCTATGCAATCGACAACTCGTCGCGAACGCTGCACGGCGCGCTGTTGGACAGTGAAATTCTAGCCGAGGTGTATCTTGAGCTGATCGGGGGCCGTCAGCCGGACCTTGTTTTGGCAGGTGATCAGGCGTCGGCCGGATCAAGTGAAGCAGGTGAAAACTGGCGCCCGCGCCCACGTCCTGAAGCCCTGCCCGCGCGGATCCACGAAAAAGAAACCGCCGCCCATGACGCTTTTGTAGAAAAGCTGGGCGACGGTGCAATCTGGAAGAAGTTTCAGTAAGTTAGCTGAAACGATGTCTATTTAGCTTACCGGAGCATCTGCCTTTTCAGCAGCTGCGCGGCGCTCGATTTCGTTGCGGTACAGGGCAAGGAAATCGACAGTGTCCAGGTTCAGCGGCGGGAAGCCACCGTCACGGGTCACGTCCGACACGATGCGACGCACAAACGGGAACAGCATGCGCGGGCATTCGATCATCAGGAACGGGTGCAGCTGCTCTTCTGGCACGTTTTCCACGTGGAAAATACCCGAATATTCCAGCTCCATCAGGAACAGCTGTTCGCCGTTGGCCTTGTTTTTCGAGCCGATGGTGTATTTCGTGATCACTTCAAACTGGTGATCTGCTGGGCGTTTCTTGGCATCCAGCGCAACTTCGACGTTGATGTCGGGCTGAACTTCGCCCTGAACGCCTTTTTGCGCCAGAATGTTTTCAAACGACATATCACGAATAAATTGACCCAGAACCTGCATTTTAGGCGGAACGGGGGGCGTCTGTGGGGTGGCTTCGTCGGCCATAGTCATCTCCTTCGGGAAAAACTGTCGGGGATGTGCTTATCAGGTTGCACGAAGACCCTCAACTAAGGGTTTTCCCAAGGCGGGATAATCGCTATCAGCGCTGCATGAAAACGATGATCCCTACATGGGTGGACGGCACCCTGACCCCGGTTGAAAAGCTTGAGGCACATGTGAAAGGCCTGCGCCACAAGGCTGTGTCGGTGTTTTTGATCTGCGACGGTCAGGTTTTGATCCAACAACGCGCGGCGGGGAAATACCATACGCCAAACCTGTGGGCGAACACCTGCTGCACCCATCCGCATTGGTGCGAAGACCCGCGTGACTGTGCGATCCGCAGGTTGGATGAAGAGCTGGGCATTAAAGGCGTCGATCCGGTCTGGGTCGAGAACCTGGAGTATCGCGCCGATGTGGGCGGCGATCTGATCGAACACGAGGTTGTCGACCTGTTTGTCATTCACTGCGACACACGCCCAAATCTGGACCTGAACCCGGACGAGGTTCAGGCCGTCGATTGGCAGGATCGCGCTGCGTTAGAGACGAATATCGCGGAAAACCCGGATCAATTTACGCCGTGGCTTCAGATCTATATGCGCAAGCACTCGACCTCAGTGTTTGGTCCAGCCTGAGGGACCTTCGACACCCGGATGCGTTGGGCGCTTCTCGGGCGTCACATCGGTGAAATCGCCGTCAATCACTTCGTCATCTGCACGCGGTTGGCGGCGCGTATCTTGATGCATATCCTGCCCGCCCATCGAGAAGCTTTGTACCTTCACCCGCGATCGCGCCCAGTTGAAAACCGCACGGCGCACCGCGGGGATCAGCAGGGCAAAGCCGACAAAATCGGTGAAAAAGCCGGGTGTCAGCAGCAACGCACCCGAAAACAGGATCATTGCGCCATGGGCCAACGGCTCGGTCGGGTCATTCAGCTTGCCGAAACTGTCACGCAGTTGTGACATCGCCAATGCGCCTTGCGCACGCATCAATTGGGTGCCGACGACGGCAGTTAACACAACGATACCAAGGGTCCACCACAGCCCGATTGCACCGCCAACTTGGATGAACAGGGCGATCTCAATCAGCGGAACGGCGATGAACAATGCAAAAAGCCACATAGCAATGGGTCTCCTTTTCGTGTGACCGGTGGACTTGGCCGGGTACTGCACCTACATATGTCACCGATGAACGCGTTTCCAGTTGGCGCTTAAAATGAGGTATCCATGAGCTCTTCCCTGATCCAGCTTCTTGTCCTTGGCGGCATTGCCCTGTTTTTGATTTTGCGCCTGCGCGATGTGCTGGGTACGCGCGAAGGGTTTGAAAAGCCCGTTGTCCCGCGTCAAGAGGATCGCCGCCTTGACCGCAATAGCCTTGAAGTGATCGAGGGTGGCCCGGATCGGGACATTCTGGATCATGCCGCAGAAGGCAGCCCCAGTGCGTTGGCGTTGGCCGCCATGAAGTCCAACGAACCGTCGTTTAATGTCGGCGAGTTTCTGGGCGGCGCCCGCGGTGCCTACGAAATGATCCTGATGGGGTTCGAAGCAGGCGACATGGCGCAGATCAAGCCGTTTCTGTCGGATGATGTGTATGAAACCTTCGCCAGCGTGGTCGAAGCCCGCGACGCGCAGGGTTTGACCGTTGAGGCGAAATTTGTCGGCGTGCGCGAGCTGAAGCTGGAAGAGGCTGCGTTTGACACAACCACGCGCGAAGGCGAAATCACCGTGAAATTCGTGGGCGAGCTGACGTCGGTCGTGCGCGACAAGGGCGGCGATATCATCGAGGGCAACCCGAACGAAGTGAAGCGCCAGAAGGACGTCTGGACCTTCGCCCGCGTCATGGGGTCGGACAACCCGAACTGGCAACTTGTCGCCACGGGCGGCTGATGCTTCGGGGGCTGGCATGTGCGCTGGCCCTTTTGGCCATGCCTGCCCATGCAGGCTTGGGCGAGGCGCGTATCACCCTAATTCCATTTGAAGAACTTGATGGTTGGGAAGATGACAACCATCAAGACGCGTTGCGCGTGTTTCTGGACACCTGCCGCGATCTGGATGAACCGCAGTGGCGGCCGATCTGCGCAGTGGCCCAGACACAAAGCGATGGCAAAGCGTTTTTCGAGATCTTTTTTCGACCGCTTCTGATCGAAGACGGGGCTACCCCCCTTTTCACCGCCTATTACGAACCGGAACTTCAAGGCTCGCGGTTCGAGACTTCAGTCTATCGCTATCCTGTTTACGCCAAACCCCCCGAGGTTGCGGGTCAGCAATGGCTTCCCCGGCGAAACATCGAAGAGGGCGATACCATGAAGGGTCGCGGGCTAGAGATCGCGTGGGTCTCGGATCCTGTGGATCTTCAATTCCTGCAAATTCAGGGCTCTGGCCGCATTCGTCTGTCTGACGGCAGCAGCATCCGTTTGGGCTATGGTGGGTCCAACGGGCATAGTTTCCGATCGCTTGGGAAAGAGCTGGTCCGGCGGGGTGTGTATAACCAACACCAGGTGTCGCAGGCCGTGATCCGCAATTGGGTGCGCCGCAATCCGGAAGCGGGGCATGATTTGCTGATGTCGAACCCATCGTATGTGTTTTTCCGAAAAATTGGTGCGGTGTCTGCCGAAAAGGGTCCGCTTGGGGCGATGAACCGTTCGATCACGGCGCATCGGTCATTGGCGGTCGACCCGAAATATACGCCCTTAGGGGCGCCGGTTTGGCTGGAAAAAGACGGCGCCGAGCCGTTTCGCCGCCTCATGGTTGCGCAAGACACCGGATCGCGGGTCAAGGGCGCACAGCGGGCGGATATTTTCTGGGGAACCGGTGATCAAGCGGGTAAGCTGGCAGGGCAGATCAAGGATCAGGGCCGGATGCTGGTCCTTTTGCCCATCCAGCGTGCCTACGCTTTGCTGCCCGAGGAAGAGTGATATGGCAAAGCGGCCAAAGACACTCAGCGCGGATGACAAAGCGCTGTGGCAAAAGGTGACGGACAGCACGACGCGGTTGCGTCCGCCAAAGCCGTCAACCGCAAAAACCGAGACTATTCCAGCCGAACCTATCCCAAAACCACCGAAGCCGATCAAGGTCTCGCACCCGAAATTCCGTGTGGGCGAGCGGGCAAAGAAATCTGGAAACCTAAATGATCTGGCGCCTTCGTTGCGCGATCACATTGCAGCCGATCCGGTTGCGATGGACCGAAAGACATTCGGCAAGATGAAGAAAGGGCGGCTGTCGCCAGAGGCGCGGATTGATCTTCACGGGATGACGATTGCGCAGGCGCACCCCATGCTGACGCGCTTTATTTTGAACGCCGTGGACGCCGACCGCCGACTTGTTTTGGTGATCACCGGCAAAGGCAAACACAAGGACGAGGGCGGCCCAATCCCTGTGCGGCACGGCGTCTTGCGCCATCAGGTGCCGCATTGGCTGAACACGGCCCCGCTTCGTCAACATGTGCTTCAAATCACCGAAGCGCATCTGAAACACGGCGGGCAAGGCGCCTATTACATCTATCTGCGCCGTCGGCGTTAGGGTGATGTGTTGGGAATAACCAGACGTGTCGCGTTTTGAACTACCAAAACAGTTCCGGGCAACAGACCGGGGCGGACTGTTGGGCTGTCACTGATTGCGGTCGACAGGTTCGGAATGCTGTTGATCAGGCGCAGGAATGCGGGCGAGGCGAAGGCCACATTGTGATCCGCCTGCCCGTCGCTGAAGGCTGACAGATCCACAAGTGTTACGTCCAGCTCGGCCAATTCGGCGACGTCGGTATTGTTGCCAAGCCGCGCATTTTGCCCCGTCAGTCCGGCAGATAGTTTTAACGCCCGATCACGAGACGATGTGAAAATATAGAAAGGTTGTGGCAGCTTCCCGATGCGTTTGGCTTGCTGTCTGAACAGGTCCAAATCAATATCGGGCGAAATCAGAACGACCCCACCGATTTTGCTAAGCCCTTTTTGCCCGTCGGCGATTGCCATTTGGCGCAAGGCCTCCATCGACAAAAGCGCACCCATGGAATGCCCAACCAGCAGGATCTCATCCACGCCTGATTTCGAGACCGAGCGCAAGGTGGCCTCAAGCCCGTCCCGCGCAAACAGCATGGAATCGCGGTCATATCCGTATCCCAGCGGATGCCCGGCGCTGGGCCAGGAATAGTGGACGGGCAGGAAGGGCAGTTCCAGATCTGCGTTCAATTGAGCAAACCGGTAAAGGCCTTCGGAGAAACGGTTGTTGAACCCGTGGACAAAAACGGCTGCCGTTCGCTCCTCGCCCCGCCGTCCCCGCAATGCGCGCGACATCGCGGTTTCGAATGCGCGCTGCGAGGGGTAGCGTTCGTAACTATCCACAAGAAAGTGCTTCGCTGGGTCCGGGGTTTTTCGACCGGGCCAGTTAATCTCTCCGGGTTCGCGCTGTTTCGGGATCGAAACGCTTACCTCTCCAAACAGAAGATCGCCGCCGCGGTTGCTGGTCGGCGCACCGTTTTCGTCGGTTTCGCGGGTCGAGGTGACAAAGATGCTTTGCACATCACCAATTTGGCCCGCACCCGGCAAGAAGGTGATCGTGCCGCGCGGCGCGCAGGCGGAAAGGACCAGAACAACAAGAAAAACAAAACGGCGCACGGGGCAGTCTCCTGAAACACAGCTAATGGATAGCCGACGAGACCGCCCCTGCCTAGATCAAAGCACGTAGCGGCTGACGTCGGTCGAGGTCATAAGCGCGCCCAGATGCGTGTCGACAAAGGCTTTGTCGACCACAACAGTTTCGCCGCCCCGGTCCGGGGCCGAAAAGCTGAGTTCCTCGAACACGCGCTCCAACACGGTGTAAAGCCGCCGCGCACCGATGTTTTCCACGCTTTGGTTTACGTCAGCGGCAATTGTTGCAAGGGCGGCGATGCCATCATCGGTGAAGCTGACCGTCACGTCCTCGGTCCCCATGAGGGCCGTGTACTGACGGGTCAGTGCGTTGTCGGTTTCGGTCAGGATGCGCACGAAATCCTCTTCCGTCAGGGCGCGCAGCTCGACGCGGATCGGCAGACGGCCCTGAAGTTCCGGCAACAGGTCCGAGGGCTTGGCCACGTGGAACGCGCCTGAGGCGATGAACAGGATATGATCCGTTTTCACCGCGCCGTGTTTGGTCGACACGGTGGTGCCCTCGATCAGCGGCAGCAGGTCGCGTTGAACGCCTTCGCGGCTGACATCGCCGCCCCGATTTTCGGTGCGTGCGCAGACCTTGTCGATTTCGTCCAAAAAGACGATGCCATTCTGTTCAACGGCTTCCAGTGCTGATTTAGTGACTGTTTCGTCATCCAGAAGCTTGTCGGCCTCGTCGGAAATCAGAACCTCATAGCTGTCGCGGACAGTCATCTTTTTTGTCACGGTCCGCCCACCGAACGCTTTCCCAAACATGTCACCCAGATTCAGCATTCCCATGCCCTGCCCCGGTTGCCCCGGAATATCCATCATTGGCATTGGGTTCGAGGTATCGGCGATTTCCAACTCGATCTCGTGGTCGTCCAGTTCACCGGTACGCAGCTTTTTGCGGAACATTTCGCGCGTGGCGTCGCGGGCATCAGATCCGGCGATGGCTTCGATCACGCGATCCTCGGCGGCTTCTTCGGCGCGGGCCTTCACGTCTTCGCGCATATGCTCGCGGGTTTGGATGATGGCTGCGTCCACCAGATCACGCACGATCTGTTCGACGTCACGACCAACATAGCCGACCTCGGTGAACTTGGTGGCTTCAACCTTCAAAAACGGCGCACGGGCGAGCTTTGCCAAGCGGCGGCTAATCTCGGTCTTGCCGACACCGGTGGGGCCAATCATCAGGATATTCTTCGGGTAAACTTCGTCGCGAAGGTCATCCGCCAGCTGTTTTCGACGCCAGCGATTGCGCAGGGCCACGGCAACGGCGCGTTTGGCGTCATTCTGGCCAATGATGAAACGGTCAAGTTCCGAGACAATCTCGCGCGGGGTCAGATCGGTCATGTGGTGTTTCCTTTCTTTAGGCGCATCAGCAGGCAATCTGCCGTGCGGCCTTTAAATTCTGGGATCACGGCAAATCCGGCCTTTTCATAGGCGCGAACAGCGCGGATATTCGCAGGATCGGGGTCGATGATGATATCGTCATGCCCGATGCTGCGCAGGTAGGTGGTGAAATCCTTCAGGATGCGTGTTCCAAGGCCCTTCGACATCAGATCCGCTGGCCCGATCGACAAATCGACACCCACAGTTTCCGGCGACAGCCAGGTAAGCCATGGGTATTCCTTGCACAGCTCTTCGGTCTGGTGGTCGCCGATAACCCAATATTGGATATAGCCGATGGGTGTATCATTCAGCACAAACAGAAACGGATGCGATGGGTCGTGGCCTTCAAGCATATCGTTGATAAATCCAAGCTCTTCTTCGGGGTCGTCGCCCCACCATTCCCGCCAATGCGGCAGATACATCCACTTGCGCAGCAAGGGCATATCGTCAGGCGTCATTGGCCGGAATGTCAGATCAGCCTGCAATCGTCTCAACCGTTAGGTTTCCATTGGTATAGACACAAATATCGGCGGCAATCGCCATGGCTTTGCGGGCCACGCCTTCAGCGTCCAGATCGCTGTCCATCAGGCCACGCGCGGCGGCCAGTGCGAAGTTTCCGCCCGATCCGATGGCGGCCACGTCATGTTCAGGCTCTAGCACGTCGCCAGCGCCGGTGATCACGAACAGATCCTTGCCGTCGGTGACGATCAGCATCGCCTCTAGCTTTTGCAGGTATTTGTCGGTGCGCCAGTCCTTTGCCAGCTCGACCGAGGCACGGGCCAGTTGGCCGGGCGTAGCTTCCAGCTTGGCCTCCAGACGCTCCAGCAATGTAAACGCATCCGCAGTCGATCCGGCAAAGCCAGCGACAACATCAAACCCGCCGGGGGACAGACGCCGCACTTTGCGTGCGGTGCCTTTGATGACGGTTGGGCCCAAACTGACCTGCCCGTCGCCTGCGACAACTACTTTACCATTTTTACGCACGCCGATGATCGTCGTGCCATGCCAGCCGGGAAATTCCGTATCCGCCATATCGCCTCCAAATTCGGTTTCACCCTATATGGACACGCGATTTGCGACGCACAAGCACCTGCCTGCGCGAAGGGACGATTCCCGCCGAGATGGGGGTTAGCGTTTCAGGTTCTAATGAGGCCGCATTCGCTGCCTCTCGCCTTCGGCTCAAACACGATTGCGTCCCCACATGGTTCGGAAATTCCTGAAAACGCTTTAGCCCAGCCAGCCACCCAGATTGCGCTGGGCCACGCCGATCAGCGCGTCGATATGGGCGTCATCGTCGTTCAGGCAGGGAATATAGGTGAAGCTTTCGCCCCCGGCCTCGATAAAGGCCTCTTGGATCTCTTCCTGAATTTCCTCAAGCGTTTCAATGCAATCGGCTGAGAAAGCGGGCGCGATGACCGCGATGTTCTTCTTGCCGCCTTCTGCCAGACGGGCGACTTCTTCGACTGTGTAGGGCTTAAGCCATTCCTCGGGGCCAAAGACCGATTGGAAGGTCGTGGTGATGTCGGTGTCATCCCAACCTAAACGTTCTTTCAGCAGACGTGTGCTTTTTTGACATTGGCAGTGATACGGGTCGCCCTGCATCAGATAGCGTTTCGGCATCCCGTGATAGGATACGACAAGCAGATCCGGGCGCGTTTCCAGCGCGGCATAGCCCTTTTCCACTGACTGTGCCAAGGCGTCCACATAGGCGGGATCGTCGAAATAGGGCTCGATCGTGCGGGACGCGGGCTGCCATGTCTCTTCCATCAACGCGCGGAAGAATTGGTCGTTTGCAGTGCCCATCGTAGCCCCCGCATATTGCGGGTAAAGCGGGAAAAAGAGGATGCGATCACAGCCTGCCGCGACCATCTCGGACACTTTCGACTTAGTTGATGGGTTGCCATAGCGCATGCAGAAATCGACCATGACCTGATCGCCATATTTGGCGTCAAATGCGTCTCTAAGCTTGCTGATTTGCGCCTTTGTGATCGTCATCAAAGGGCTTTCGTTCAGCTCTTCGTTCCAAATGGATTTATACGCCTCGCCCGATGAAAACGGGCGTTTGGTCAGGATGATGGTTTGCAACAAGGGTTGCCATTTCCATGCGGGATAATCGATGACGCGCTTGTCTGACAGGAATTCGCCCAGATAGCGGCGCATCGACCAATAGTCATATCCGTCGGGCGTGCCAAGGTTGGCGAACAGGATGCCGACTTTGCGGGCGGGAAGTTTCGGGTGGTCCGTGGGCATTTGCATAATCATGGCTACGTCCTTGTTCGCGTCTCAGATCACTTAACCGGAATAAATTTCAGGTCAATCGGACAATTTGGTCTCGTCCGTACCCAGAACATCCGCCAGTCGGGCGGCGGCGGATCCGGGGCGCAGGGGTTTTTGCTGGCTTTCATCGGGCGCCCAGCCGGTCAGAAAGATCATCTCGAAGCTGGCGGTGATGCGGTTACCGCCGGCCGGGAAGTGTTGTGCATAGCGGGTTTTGATATCATCAAAGAATGCGCGATTCAGGGGAGCAATAAGTCTCTGTTCCAGCGCATTTCGCTCTCCCATCAGGCGCAGATCCCGCATCAGGGAATAGCTGTCTGCATAGGTCACCTGCCGTACAGCGCTGTCCGCGACGGGCAGCGCAAGGCCCGCACGTTGCAGAAGCGCACCAAGGTCTCGGATTTCGCCCATCGGGACGACGCGAGGGGACAGGCCGCCGGTGCGGGCGACCTCGACCTCGGACAAAATGGCGCGGAGTTCGGACAGGGTTTGCCCACCAAACATTACCCCCATGAACATCCCGTCATTAATCAAAGCGCGTCGGGATTGGATGATTTGCCCCACCGGATCGTTGGCCCAGTGAAGGGATAGCCCGTGGATCACCAGATCATGTGCACCCGGTTCCAGCGATAGGACGTCGTCATCAGGCACAATCACAGCGTCTGGGAAGTTTTCGGCCCAAATCTGCGGAAAACCGGTGACAATCGCTGGCTTGGTAAACGTTCTGTTAACCTCTGTCAGGCGATCCTTCACCTCATCGGCGGCAAGTTCTTGCAAGAACATGCCGTCCTCCGTCGCGCGGCGGCGGTTTTGCGCAAGTTGGTTGCGGTTGGTCAGCTTGGGGGTGTCGTCAGGCAGTCTCATCGACGCGGACCATAGTTGGAAAGGGCGAAAATGCAATCAGCGCTGCACCTGATATATCCTCCGCAATGCATCAGTTGTGACGCGCCGACGGATGCGGATTTTGCACTGTGCCCCGAATGTTGGAGCGGAACGCCCTTCATTACAGGCCTATCCTGCGATCTGTGCGGTGAACCCCTGCCCGGCGAGGATGATGGAAATACCGCGCATTGCGACGCCTGCATGACGCGGCAGCGTCCCTGGGTGCAAGGGCGGTCCGCACTGCTTTATCGCGGGAATGCGCGCCGAATGATCCTTGCCCTGAAACATGGTGACCGGCCTGAACTTGCCCGCAGTTTTGCCCCATGGCTGGCGCGTGCGGCCGAGGATATGTTGCACGACGACATGGTGATCCTTCCCATTCCCATCCATTGGACCCGGCGATTGAAGCGGCGCTATAACCAATCGGCCGAGCTGTCGCGGGCGCTATCACGGGAAACCGGGTTAAAGCACGCGCCGCAGGCCCTGATCCGTCCCCGCCGTACTGCGGTTCACGATGGGATGAGCGTCGAGGATAGGTTCGCGAACATGGAGCATGCGATTGAACCACACCCGAAACATGGTGCAATATTACAAGGGCGCGATGTGGTTTTGCTGGATGATGTGATGACATCGGGCGCGACATTTCATGCCTGCGCGCACGCAGCTGTGAGCGCCGGTGCGGCATCTGTGAAGGTCCTGTCCCTTGCGCGGGTGACCCGTGACGCCTAATTGCCTTTGGTTCTGCAAACGTGCAGAACGGATATGAAGGAAGGGTGTCATGCAACTGGTTACGATCTATACCTCGCCACTGTGCGGATTTTGCCATGCAGCAAAACGGCTTTTAAACAGCAAGAATGTTGAATTCGACGAAATCGACGTGCTGATGAAGCCTGCAAAGAAGCAAGAGATGATGTCGCGCGCCCATGGCCGCCACACAGTGCCGCAGATCTTTATCGGCGATGTACACGTGGGCGGGTGTGATGATCTGTATGACCTGGAACGCAGCGGAAAGCTTGATCCGCTGCTGGCGGGCTGACCCATGCGCGTCGCGCTGATCCAGTTTACGGCCGGGGATGATCCGGCCGCAAATCTTGGACCATTGCGCGACATGATACGGCAAGCAGCACAGAATGGGGCCGAGTTCGTTTTGACGCCGGAAGTGTCGAACATCATCTCGACCAGCCGCCGCCATCAGCAGAGCGTCCTGCATCACGAGCCCGAGGACCCGACGCTTGCCGCCTTGCGTTATGAAGCGCATGCGTTGGGCATATGGCTGTTGATTGGGTCGCTGGCGCTAAAAACTGACGACCCTGACGGGCGCTTCGCCAATCGGTCGTTCATGATTTCTCCGCTGGGGGATATTGTCGCACGCTATGACAAGATCCACATGTTTGATGTGCAGATTGACGACGTTGAAAGCTATCGCGAAAGCGTGGGCTATCGTCCGGGTGATCGCGCCGTCGTCGCCCAGACCGAGTTTTGCCCGATTGGCATGAGCATCTGTTATGACATGCGCTTCCCGCATCTTTATCGCGCGCTTGCCAAGGCTGGTGCTGAAATAGTCACTGTTCCTGCGGCTTTCTCACCCGTGACGGGGGTTGCGCATTGGGAAAGCCTGCTGCGTGCCCGCGCGATTGAAAACGGCGTATTTATTCTGGCTCCGGCGATGTGCGGGCAGCACGGGTCGAAGCGGTCTACATACGGGCATTCTTTGGTTGTGTCCCCGTGGGGCGAGGTTTTGGCCGATGGCGGAACGGACCCCGGCATCACAATGGTTGATCTTGACCTTGCAGACGTGGGAAGGTCGCGCCGACGCGTCCCATCCCTGACGCATGATCGAGAATTCAAAGGCCCCTGATGTCCGAAAGCTCTGCCGAAACCCTGTCCGTCGCCCTGTTCAGCGAGATGTTCATGGCCGACCAGTTGGCGCGCAACCGTCTGTCGAAAGCGCTGCCCAAGGGGATGGAGCTAAGCCATTTTTCCGTGCTGAACCATCTGGCCCGCGTGGGCGAGGAAAAAAGCCCTGCGCAATTGGCCAAGTCATTTCACGTCACGCGCGGGGCGATGACCAACACGTTGAACAAGCTGGAATGGGCCGGGCATGTGCATATCCGGCCTGATTGGGATGACGCGCGGCGTAAATTCGTAACGATTTCCCCGTCCGGGCGCGCGGCGCGCGATGCGGCGCTGGCTGCGATTACGCCGATTATCTCGAACATGGTGAAACAGATCGGTGCGGATAATGTGCGTAACGTTCTGCCTGTGTTGCGAGAGATGCGTCAAATCCTAAGCGAAATCGAATGAAATCGCTGGAATTTGCGACGGACCTCATGGTTCAGGATGGCCAGACCGAGATTCAGAGGTTTGATGATCGGTTCGTTCAGCGCACGCCAGATGAACCTAACTATTGGTTTGGAAACCGCGTTGTTTTCAATGAACAACCGAAATCCGCAGATGATCTAATCGCACAGTTTCACACTGATCTGCCCGAGGCTAAGCACATCTGCATAAGTTGGGATGTTCCAAATCTGAGCATTCAGTCTGTGAGGGACGTATTTGAATCCACCGGGCTGCGCGTGGAGCAAGGCGATGTTCTTGCTTTGCGACAGGATCTGATGCGCGTTGACGTGCCAGAAGGGATCACTGTCCGGCCCTTGGTGTCAGCATCTGACTGGCGTCAGAGCGAAGCCATCGGTCGTTTGGATTTATTGAATGACGGAGCACCTGAGGCAGGGTTAGACACCTTTTTGATGAATAAGACGATCGCGCGACAAGACCAAATCGCCAAAGGGTTGGGTCAGTGGTTTGGCGCTTTTGACGGCGACACACTTGCGGGTGACATGGGCATTTTTAATGACGACCGGCTCATCCGCTATCAGTCCGTTCAAACGCATGCGGCATATCGCCGGCGCGGCATCTGTTCTTCACTTCTGTGCATCTGTCTGGACTGGGCAAAATCCCGCGCGCCAGATGCGCTTCCGGTGATCGTGGCGAATGCGGATACGGATGCCGGGCGGCTGTATCGCCGTGCCGGGTTTACCTTGGCTGAAACAACGGTTGCTGCCTATCGGCCGCCGAAATAGAGACTATTTCGGCTTAACCGAGGTTATGGCGTAGTTCACCGAAAGGTCTTGGGATGACAAAGACCAGCTCCACCCCAGTGGATTGAACACCATGCCTATGCGATCCACCACGTTCAGACCGGCGGCGGCGATCAGGTCGGCCAACTCATCCGGTGTGATGAATTTCGACCATTCATGTGTCCCTTTGGGCAGCCAGCGCATCACATGCTCGGCCCCGATGATCGCGACCATATAGCTTTTCGGATTGCGGTTGATCGTGGATGCCACCATCAGCCCGCCCGGCTTCAACAGCTGCTGACAGGCGGTCAAATAGGCCAGAGGGTCGGCGACGTGTTCAATCACTTCCATGTTCAGAACCACGTCGAACTGCTCGCCTGCTTGGGCAAGGCTTTCGGCGGTGCAATTGCGGTAATCAATCTGCAACCCCATCTGTTCGGCATGGACCTGCGCGACCGGGATGTTGCCCGCCGCTGCATCCGCGCCAATCACGGTGGCTCCAAGACGCGCCATCGGTTCAGACAAAAGCCCACCGCCGCAGCCGATATCCAACAGGCGCAGCCCCTTGAATGGCTCGACATCATTCAGGTCCCGCCCGAACTCGGCGGCGATCTGATTTGTGATATAGTCCAGACGCACCGGGTTCATCATGTGAAGCGGTTTGAACTTGCCCGTGGGATCCCACCATTCGGCGGCCATTGCCTCGAACTTGGCGACTTCGGCGGGGTCGACGGTGGTCTGGTTTTCGACAGTCATCGGATACCTTCTTTCTGATGGCGGGCGCGTCGTGGTCATTATATAGAGGTCTTATGGATAAGGCCGCAGGAAAAAACAGCGCAGTCGCAAGGTTGTATCCCCCGATCGACCCGTTTGATCGGCATATGCTGGATGTGGGCGATGGCCACAAGATCTATGTCGAACAATCCGGCAATCCCGACGGCATTCCCGTGGTGGTATTGCATGGCGGTCCGGGCGGCGGGTCGTCGCCCGCGATGCGCCGGTTTTTTAACCCGCGGCTTTACCACATCATCCTATTTGATCAGCGCGGCTGTGGGCGCTCGCGTCCGCATGCGAGCATCGACCATAACACCACGTGGCATCTGGTGCGTGATATCGAACAAATCCGCACGACGCTGGGCATTGATCGCTGGATTGTGTTTGGCGGAAGTTGGGGGGCGACGCTGTCCCTGATTTATGCGCAGGCGCACCCGTCCCGCGTGGCGCATTTGGTTTTGCGCGGTGTGTTCCTTGCCACGAAATCTGAGTTGGATTGGTTCTATGGTGGTGGCGCTGGGCGGTTCTGGCCCGAGCTTTGGGATCGGTTTGAAAGCCTGATCCCTGAACCCGAGCGTCACGACATGATCAGCGCCTATCATCGGCGCCTGTTCTCTGGAAATTACGCGGAAGAAGCACGCTATGCCCGCGCGTGGACCGGGTGGGAGAACGCGCTTGCCTCGATCCAGAATGCGGGCGCGGTGATCGAAAGCCCAGCCGAATACGCGCGCGCCTTTGCGCGGTTGGAGAACCACTATTTCCGGCATGGCGCGTTTCTGGATGAAGACGGCAAAATCCTTCGCGACATGGATCGCATTGCGCATATCCCTGGTACGATTGTGCAAGGGCGCCACGATATGATCTGCCCACCCAAGATGGCGTGGAAACTGCATCAACGCTGGCCGAAATCCGAACTGCGGATGATCCACCTTGCCGGCCATGCCCTGTCCGAGCGCGGGATTGCGGACGAGCTGGTGACGGTAATGGAAAAACTCGCGGTGAACGCGAGCGATCGGGGTTTAAGATCGCCCGTTTGATCCTATATCGAAGCTATTGCAAGAAATGCGAGGCTTTGACCAATGCAGACCGCGACATTCTGGAACAAGATTGCAGATAAATATGCCAAGGACCCGATTTCGGATGTGGCGTCTTATGAGCATAAGCTGAAGCTGACTCGGGATCGGTTCCGGCCGGACATGACTGTTTTGGAAATTGCATGCGGTACGGGCAGCACCGCGATCTTGCATGCGCCACATGTGGCGAACTATCTGGCGGTCGATATCTCGGATCGGATGATCGAGATCGCACAGGCAAAAGATGTGCCATCTAATCTGACATTTCAGGTCGCGAATGTGGAAGAGATGCCGCTGGATCCGGGCAGCTTCGATATGGTGCAGGCACATTCTGCGTTGCATCTTCTTGGTGATCCCAAGGCCACGATTGAAAAGATCTATGGCACGCTGAATCCCGGCGGGCTGTTTGTCAGCTCGACCGCATGCGTCGGTGGGGTCTGGTGGTTGAAGCTGATCGCGCCAATCGGCAAGGCGCTGGGCAAGTTTCCACATCTCTCGTGGTTCACCGAGGATGAGCTGCGCAAGATGATGCGCGACGCTGGGTTCGAGATCGTCGAAGACTGGCGTCCCAAGGGTAAAATCAAGGCGCTTTTCCTGATCGTAAGGAAGCCTGAAGCGTAAGGCTTGCAGACTCAGGCGCTTTCCCCTATATGCCTTCTTAACAGCGGTGCTTCGGTCTCCACCCCCGAAGCTCCACCGGAAAAATCCGACGGGCCCGCTGGCCCGTTTTTTTGTTTTGGAGATGCGAGTGAGCAACCTTGTTGCAAAATCCGCGATTGATCGTCGTCTGGCTGACATTGCCGGCCCCGTGATTGAAGACATGGGGTTCGAACTGGTGCGTCTGCGTCTGATGGGGGGTAATACGCCCACGCTGCAGATCATGGCAGAACGTCCCGAAGGCGGGATCGAAGTGGATGACTGCGCCCAGATTTCGACTGCGTTAAGCGCGATTTTTGATGTCGAAGACCCGATCGAGGATAATTATACGCTTGAAGTCGGCTCGCCCGGCATCGACCGTCCGCTGACCCGTCTGAAAGATTTCAGCGCGTGGTCGGGCTATGTCGCCAAGATCGAGACATCGGAACTGATCGACGGACGCAAACGCTTCAAGGGGAACCTTGCGGGCGTTGAAGAAAACGAGGTTCTGATCGAGATCGAGAACCAGGGCGAAGAGGTCACGATTGGCCTTGATTTTGACTGGCTGGCAGATGCCAAGCTGGTTTTGACCGACGAATTGATCCGCGAAGCACTGCGTCAGCGCAAAGATGCCGGCCAGATCGACGAAGCCCAATTTGATGAAATTCAAGAAATCACCGGTTCCGAGGAGGACTGAGAATGGCAATTACTTCTGCTAACCAGCTTGAGCTTTTGCAAACCGCCGAGGCCGTCGCCCGCGAAAAGATGATCGACCCCGGTCTGGTCATCGAAGCGATGGAAGAAAGCCTGGCCCGCGCAGCCAAGTCGCGCTACGGCGCCGAAATGGACATTCGCGTGACCATCGACCGCAAGACCGGCCGCGCCACCTTTACCCGCGTGCGCACCGTTGTTGCAGATGAAGAGCTGGAAAACTATCAGGCCGAGTTCACCGTCGAACAGGCCAAGCAGTACATGGAAAACCCCGAAGTGGGCGACGTGTACAGCGAAGAAGTTCCCCCGGTCGAAATGGGTCGTATTGCTGCCCAGTCCGCCAAGCAGGTGATCTTGCAGAAGGTCCGCGAAGCAGAACGTGACCGTCAGTACGAAGAATTCAAAGATCGCGCCGGCACCATCATCAATGGTCAGGTTAAGCGCGAAGAATATGGCAACGTTATTGTGGACGTAGGTGCTGGCGAAGCCATCCTGCGCCGCAACGAAAAGATCGGCCGCGAAAGCTATCGTCCGAACGACCGTATCCGCTGCTACATCAAAGATGTCCGCCGCGAAGCCCGCGGTCCGCAGATCTTCCTGTCGCGCACCGCACCCGAGTTCATGGCTGAGCTGTTCAAAATGGAAGTGCCGGAAATCTATGACAACATCATCGAGATCAAAGCCGTGGCCCGTGATCCGGGCTCGCGCGCGAAGATCGCCGTGATTTCGTATGACACCTCGATTGACCCGGTTGGTGCTTGTGTTGGTATGCGTGGTTCGCGTGTGCAGGCCGTCGTGAACGAGCTTCAGGGCGAGAAAATCGACATTATCCCGTGGAACGAAGATCAGCCGACCTTCCTTGTGAACGCGCTTCAGCCTGCTGAGGTGTCTAAAGTTGTGCTGGATGAAGAAGCCGGCAAGATCGAAGTTGTTGTGCCTGACGAACAGCTGTCGCTGGCCATTGGCCGTCGCGGTCAGAACGTCCGTCTGGCAAGCCAGCTGACGAACCTTGATATCGACATCATGACCGAGGCCGAAGAAAGCGAGCGTCGTCAGAAAGAATTCGCGCTCCGCACTGCCCTGTTCATGGACACCCTTGATCTGGACGAATTCTTTGCCCAGCTTCTGGTGTCCGAAGGCTTCACCAACCTGGAAGAAGTCGCCTATGTCGAAGTCGATGAATTGCTGGTGATCGACGGTGTTGACGAAGGCACTGCACAGGAACTTCAAACCCGTGCCCGCGAATATCTGGAAGCTCAGGCCGCCAAGGCGCTGGAAAACGCCCGCGCAATGGGTGTCGAAGACAGCCTGATCGCCTTCGAAGGTCTGACCGCGCAGATGGTCGAGGCATTGGCCGAAGACGGTGTGAAATCGCTGGAAGACTTTGCGACCTGTGCGGACTGGGAGCTGGCTGGCGGCTGGACCACCGTGGATGGCGAGCGCATCAAGGACGATGGTTCGCTTGAGAAATTCGGCATCTCGCTCGAAGAGGCTCAGGACATGGTCATGACCGCCCGTATTCTTTTGGGTTGGGTCGATCCGGCTGAACTGGAAGCGGAAGCTGCAGAAGGTGAAGAAGACGCCGAAACCGCAGAAGAAGGGGCCGAGGCCTGATCCTCGGGCCTCAGAGGGCAACGCATGACGCGTGGTGGACATAAAAAGCGGCCGGAAGATCCGGAACGGCGCTGCATCGCAACCGGTGAAACACAGCCAAAGGCTGGGTTGATCCGCTTTGTGGTGGGGCCGGATGACATGGTGGTGCCTGACCTGTTGGGCAAGCTTCCGGGTCGTGGGATCTATGTCGCTGCCAACCGTGCGGCGATTGCCACGGCGATTAAGAAAGGCCTGTTTTCACGCGCTGCGCGCAAGCAGGTCACCGTACCTGACGGACTGCTTGAGATGCTTGAACGCAGCTATGCAGATCGGGTGACACATCTGATCGCAATGGCACGCAAAGCGGGTCAGGCGGTCGCTGGGTATGAGAAAGTTAAAGACTGGCTGATGAAAGATCAGGCCAAAGTTTTGATCCAAGCCTCGGATGGGTCCGAGCGCGGAAAATCGAAGCTTAGACCGCCCCGCGAAGAGGGACGGTTTATCGAATGTCTGACCGGTGACGAACTGGGTTTGGCGTTTGGACGTGAAAATGTGATACATGGCGCGCTTGCGTCTGGCGGTTTGGCCTCTCGTGTTGTAGAGGAAGCCCAGAAACTGACAGCGATGCGCGTGCAAGATAGCGACGGCGGGAAGGCTCGCCGGAAAGGTACGAAGACCAGATGAGCGATAATGACGGCAAAAAGACCCTTGGCCTACGCGGAAGCCGCCCCGGCCAGGTGAAGCAAAGCTTCAGCCACGGGCGCACCAAGAACGTCGTGGTCGAAACGAAACGCAAACGCGTTGTCGTGCCCAAGCAAGGTGCGGCAGCTGGCGGTTCCGGCAAGGCACCCGCAGGTGGGGATCCGCGCAAGCGTCCCGCCGGGATTTCGGATGCCGAAATGGAACGCCGCATGAAGGCGCTTCAGGCTGCAAAGTCACGCGAAGTCGAAGAAGCTGCCAAGCGCGAAGCCGAAGAAAAAGCCCGCGAGGAAGAGCGTAAGCGTCGTCGTGAAGAAGCCGAAGCCAAGGAACGCGCCGAGCGCGAGCGTGAAGAAGCGCTGAAAGCCAAGGCCGAAGAAGAAGCCCGCAAGAAGCGTGAAGCTGAAGAAGCGAAAGCGGCGCGTGCGAAGCCCACTCCGGCAGCAGCGGCAGACCCCGCAGCTGCGCAAGCGGCAGAGCAACGCGGCACAGGTAAACCGTCATCCGCTCCGCGCAAGAAAGACGATCGTGGCGGTGCAAATGACCGTCAGAACCGTGGCAACAAAGGTGGCCGCGATGACGGTCGCCGTTCGGGTAAGCTGACCGTGAACCAAGCGATGCGTGGTGGCGATGGCCGTCAGCGTTCGGTTGCCTCGATGCGCCGTAAGCAAGAGCGTGCACGCCAGAAAGCCATGGGTGAATCGGTCGAGCGGGAAAAGGTTATCCGCGACGTTCAGGTTCCAGAAGCCATTGTTGTGTCCGAGCTGGCCAACCGTATGGCGGAACGCGTTGCTGACGTCGTTAAGTCTCTCATGAAAATGGGCATGATGGTCACGCAGAACCAGGCGATTGACGCCGATACTGCGGAACTGATCATTGAAGAGTTCGGCCACAAGATCGTCCGCGTGTCGGATGCTGACGTGGAAGATGTCATCGACTCCGTTGAAGACAACGAGGACGATCTGGAAGACCGCGCCCCGATCATCACGATCATGGGCCACGTTGACCACGGTAAAACCTCGCTTCTGGATGCGATCCGCGATGCAAAAGTCACGGCTGGCGAAGCTGGCGGCATCACGCAGCACATTGGTGCTTATCAGGTGACAACCGACAGCGGCACAACGCTGAGCTTCCTGGATACGCCCGGCCACGCCGCGTTTACCTCGATGCGTGCACGTGGTGCGCAGGTGACGGACATTGTTGTTCTGGTTGTGGCTGCTGATGACAGCGTCATGCCGCAGACCATCGAAGCCATCAACCACGCCAAGGCGGCCGAGGTTCCGATGATCGTTGCGATCAACAAATGCGACAAGCCGACGGCGAACCCCGATCAGGTCCGCGCCGAGCTGCTGCAGCATGAAGTGATCGTCGAGAAAATGTCAGGTGACGTGCAGGACGTGGAAGTGTCCGCCATCACCGGTGCCGGTCTGGATGAACTGCTGGAAGCCATCGCGCTGCAGTCTGAAATCCTTGAACTGAAAGCCAACCCGAAGCGTGCCGCTTCTGGCGCTGTGATCGAAGCCCAGCTTGATGTGGGCCGTGGTCCTGTTGCCACCGTTCTGGTTCAGAACGGTACGCTGAAACAGGGTGACATCTTCGTCGTGGGCGAGCAGTGGGGTAAAGTCCGCGCGTTGGTCAACGATCATGGGGATCGCGTGAAAGAAGCAGGCCCGTCCGTTCCGGTCGAGGTTCTGGGTCTGAACGGTACACCTGAAGCTGGCGACGTTCTGAACGTTGTGGACACTGAAGCACAAGCGCGCGAGATCGCAGAATATCGCGAGCAAGCCGCCAAGGACAAACGCGCCGCTGCCGGTGCTGCGACCACGCTGGAACAGATGATGGCCAAGGCGAAGGCCGACAAGGATGTGGCCGAGCTGCCCATTCTGGTCAAAGCCGACGTGCAGGGTTCTGCTGAAGCCATCGTTCAGGCGATGGAAAAGATCGGCAACGACGAAGTCCGCGTGCGCGTGCTGCACTATGGTGTGGGCGCGATCACCGAAACCGATGTGGGTCTGGCGGAAGCCTCGGGCGCGCCGGTTATCGGGTTCAACGTGCGTGCAAACGCGTCGGCCCGTAACTCGGCCAACCAGAAGGGCGTCGAGATCCGGTACTACTCGGTCATCTATGACCTTGTGGATGACGTGAAAGCGGCGGCTTCCGGCCTGCTGTCGGCAGAAGTTCGCGAGAATTTCATCGGATACGCGGAAATCCGCGAAGTCTTCAAAGTGTCGGGCGTTGGCAAGGTTGCTGGCTGTCTGGTCACCGAGGGTGTTGCCCGCCGTTCGGCTGGCGTGCGCTTGCTGCGCGACAACGTGGTGATCCACGAAGGTACGCTGAAGACCCTGAAGCGCTTCAAAGACGAAGTGAAAGAGGTTCTGTCTGGTCAGGAATGCGGTATGGCATTTGAAAACTATGACGACATCCGTCCGAATGACGTGATCGAGATCTTCGAACGCGAAGAGGTCGAGCGCTCGCTGGACTAATCGTCGCGTCGACTGATGGAAAAGACAAAGGGGACGGTTTTCCGTCCCCTTTTCATATCTAAAGCGTTTCGGTTTTAACCTGACATAGGGGAAAACCGAAACGCAGTGCAAGATTGCTGGGTTGCGGGCGTTTCGCGACAAACTTGTGTCTCAAGTTTATCCCGAAACGCTTTAGTGGTGTCTTATGCCGCCATGTCGCGTTTCACAGGCCAACCAACATGCAGCCGGTCGCCCACGCGCACCACGAGGCGGCCATCGGACAGAGTTTTCACAAACTGACCCTGCACCATACTGTATGTGCCAATCATGATCGTTTTAAGCATGTGACTTCCCCTGACACGGAAATTGAACAGGGTCAGAATACCATGCGGTTGGTAAACCCGCGGTAAACCTTTTGCGCGCTGCCTTTGTTACGGGGTCAAAGCAGGTCGCGCAGGATCGGGATTAGGGGAATATCTGCAGGCGGCATTGGATAGTCGCGCAGCTGGTTCACCCGTGCCCATTTCAGTACCTGCCCCTCGCGCGGGCTGGGTGTGCCGTTCCATTTGCGGCAGGCAAATAGCGGCATCAGCAGATGGAAGTCGTCATACGTGTGACTGGCGAAGGACAGCGGGGCCAGACAGGAATCCCACGTCTCGATGCCAAGTTCCTCATGCAATTCACGGACCAAAGCTGCCTCGGGCGTTTCGCCGGGCTCAACCTTCCCTCCCGGAAATTCCCACAGCCCAGCCATGGATTTACCTTGGGGCCGCTGGGCCAGCAGGATACGCCCATCGGGATCAATCAGGGCGACGGCAGACACAAGTACAGTTTTCACGAGCGATAATCCGCGTTGATTTGGATATAGGCGTGGGTCAGATCGCAGGTCCAGACGGTGGCGGTGCCATCGCCGACACCAAGATCAACATCAATCAGCAGTTCGTCCTGCTGCA
This sequence comes from Aliiroseovarius halocynthiae, assembly GCF_007004645.1. GTDB lineage: Bacteria > Pseudomonadota > Alphaproteobacteria > Rhodobacterales > Rhodobacteraceae > Aliiroseovarius > Aliiroseovarius halocynthiae. The sequence goes on from NZ_ML660023.1 coordinate 103,603, forward strand.
TGTAATCTGCGCCGGCCTCTTCGTGATAACCGGGTGAGACCCAGCCCTTCTCGGCGACCAGAATATCCCCGAACTTGATCGACAGAAGATCACGGTCGGCATAGGCGCCGGATTTCCCAATGGCCATGACCACGCGGCCCCAGTTGGGATCCTCGCCAGCAACGGCGGTTTTCACCAAGGGTGAGTTGGCAATGGACAGCGCGTGGATTTTTGCATCTGCGTTGGATTTCGCGCCGGTCACGCGGACCTCAACGAATTTCGTGGCCCCCTCGCCGTCGCGCACAACTTGGTGCGCCAGATCCAACATGACGTCGTTCAGCGCGGTGCGGAACGCGGTGTTGGATTGGTCGACTTCAACGTCAGATGCGCCCGTTGCCGCCAGCAGTAATGTGTCCGAGGTCGAGGTATCGCTGTCCACGGTAATGGCGTTGAAGCTGTCTTCGTTAAGGTCCGACAGCATTGCTTGAAGATCCGCCTGCGCGATCTTTGCATCCGTAAAGATGAAGACCAACATCGTCGCCATATCCGGCGCGATCATGCCTGATCCCTTGGCGAAGCCCGCGATGTTCACCGTCTGGTCGCCCACCTGTATCTCGGCCTTGGCCCCTTTGGGGAAGGTGTCTGTGGTGCGGATGGCTTGGGCTGCGTCCTGCATCGCGTCGGGAGACAGGTTGGCCTTCAACGCGTCGATCTTGGCGGTGATACGATCATGGGGCAGTGGTTCGCCAATCACGCCAGTTGAGGCGGAATAGACACGGTTTTCAGGCACATTCAGCGCCTTTGCGACGGTCGCTGTGATGGCCTGAACCGATCCATCCCCGGCAGCACCCGTAAAGGCGTTCGAGTTGCCCGCATTGACCAAAATCGCGGCACCCTGATCCGAGGTAGAACCCAGTTTTGCCTGACAATCCAGAACCGGTGCCGAGCGCGTGGCGGATCTGGTGAAAACCCCCGCCACGGTCGTGCCCGGTTGAAGTTCGGCCAGCATAACGTCCAGCCGATCTTGATACTTTACACCCGCCGCAACAGCCGAGAACCGCGCCCCGGCTATTACAGGCAGATCGGGAAAACGTGCAGGGGCAAGCGGCGAAACCTCATGTGTGTGGGTCTTCGCTGCGACCAGCTGGGCCTTCAGCTTGGACACCTTCTTTTTCAGCTTTTTGATTTTCGCCGTCTTACCCATCTTCGCCCCCTAAGATTAGTTTTCCAGAAGTGTCATATCACGCGAGACGGCGGGGTCGATCCCTTCCAGCTCGATGCGCTCGATCGTTGCATCTTCTAGAAGCACCTGAACGGCAGCCTCGACCGCATCGTTTTCGATCTGCGCGGCCAGATCAGCGCGCACATCGTCCAATGCAGGTGCGCCAACCATGCGCTCATCATTCAGCTTGACCACGTGCCAGCCGAACTGAGTTTGAACGGGGCTGGAAACAGCACCTTTGTCCAACCCGATAACGGCGTCTTCAAACGGTTTTACCATCATGCCGGGGCCAAACCAGCCAAGCTCGCCTCCACTGGGGCCGGATGGTCCGGTTGAAAACTCTTTCGCCAGTTCGGAGAAATCAGCACCGCCGTCGAGCTTGGTAATCAGTTCCATTGCTTCGTCTTCGGTGGCGACCAGAATGTGCGAGGCGTTGAATTCCTGCGACGGTTCGGCATCTGCATAGGCCGCGTCATAGGCAGCTTTCAGCGCCTCGTCGGTGACGGCATCTGCAATGATGTCATCCACTTTCTCGGCGGCTGCAAGTTCACGACGATGGTTTTCCAAAATGACTTTGCCACGGCTGCTAATCTCGTCCGAGGCTTGACCCAGAACGGCCTGCTGAATCAGCTGCTCGACCAGCCCCGGAAACAGAACGTCGTCGGGCAGTTGCTGAAACTGCGGAGCCAGTGCCTGACGGGCAGCAATGACGTGGGCAAGGGTGATCTTTTCGCCGTTGACTGTTGCCAGGACCGTGTCAGCCTGAACCTCGACCTTAGGCGCGGATTCCACTGTTGCGGTCTCTTGCGCGACGGCCGAACCGCCCAAAGTCAGTGAAAGCGCAAAGCCAAATGCGGCTGCGTGGCGATTAAGCATGAAAATATCCTTTAAAACAGGCCGGATCCCCCGGCAACATTGACAGTTTTCCACCCGACGCTTACATCGCTAAGGGCTTGAGAGCGTGGGTTCTTGAGCACCTAGATAGGTGGCTGGATCGGGACGGGCAAGTTTCCTCTGGTCAAACCAGCGTTAAACCGCATTGAGGCACAAAAACATGCTTGGAAAAATCGCGCGCAAAGTCTTTGGCACACCGAATGATCGCAAGATCAAGGTCACGCGACCCATTGTCGAAAAGATCAACGCGCTTGAGGACGAATTTGCCACCCTGTCGGACGATGGCATCGTCGCCAAGACCGAAGAGTTGAAGCGACGCGTGGCCGATGGCGAGAAGCTGGATGCGATCCTGCCGGAAGCCTTTGCCAACTGTCGCGAAGCCGCCAAACGTGCGCTTGGTCTTAGGGCCTTTGATACACAGCTGATGGGCGGGATCTTTCTGCATCAAGGTAACATCGCAGAAATGAAAACCGGCGAGGGCAAAACCCTTGTGGCGACCTTCCCCGCCTATCTACATGCGCTGACTGGAAAGGGCGTGCATATCGTTACCGTGAACGACTATCTGGCCAAACGCGATTCCGAGTGGATGAGCAAAGTTTATGGTGCTTTGGGCATGACAACCGGTGTTGTCTATCCACATCAGGCGGATGACGAAAAGCGCGCTGCCTATGCCTGTGACGTCACCTATTCCACCAATAACGAACTTGGCTTTGATTACCTACGCGACAATATGAAATCCGAGCTTAAGGATATGTTCCAACGTGGCCAAAACTTCGCGATTGTGGACGAGGTGGACTCGATCCTGATTGATGAAGCAAGGACACCATTGGTCATCTCGGGACCGTCGGACGATCGTACTGAACTGTATACGACTATCGACGCGCTGATCCCCGAACTGACGGAAGAACACTATAATATCAACGAAAAGGACAAGAACGCCACCTTCACAGAGGAAGGCAACGAGTTCTTGGAAGAGATCCTGCATGCCCGCGGCCTGTTGCCAGAAGGCCAGTCGCTCTATGACCCGGAAAGCACGACGATTGTTCACCATGTGAACCAGGGTCTACGCGCCCACAAGCTGTTCGCCCGTGACAAAGATTATCTGGTTCGCGACGGTGAAGTGATCCTGATCGACGAATTCACGGGTCGTATGATGACGGGCCGACGCTTGTCGGACGGTCTGCATCAGGCGATTGAAGCCAAGGAAGGCTGCAAGACTCAGCCAGAAAACGTCACGCTGGCCTCAGTCACGTTCCAGAACTATTTCCGCCTCTATGGCACTCTTGGTGGCATGACCGGCACTGCACTGACCGAAGCCGAAGAGTTTGCCGAGATTTACGGCCTTGGCGTGGTCGAAGTGCCCACCAACCGCCCGATCGCACGGATTGACGAACATGATGCTGTCTATCGCACCGAGCGTGAGAAATTCGACGCCATCGTCAAAGAAATCCGTGGGGCGAATGAAAAGGGGCAACCTGTTCTGGTCGGCACCACCTCGATCGAGAAATCGGAAGAGCTGTCGCAACTTCTGACAAATGCGGGGATCAAGCATGATGTTCTGAACGCGCGTCAGCACGAGCGTGAAGCGCAGATTGTCGCAGACGCGGGCAAGCTGGGTGCAGTGACCATTGCGACCAACATGGCTGGTCGTGGGACAGATATTAAGCTGGGTGGTAACGTTGAATTCAAGGTGATGGAAGCCATTGCGGCCAATCCTGATGGCGACCACGAGGCACTACGTGCCCAGATTGAAGAAGCTCACAAGGCCGATGAACAAGCGGTGAAAGATGCCGGTGGCCTGTTCGTTCTGGCAACTGAACGTCACGAAAGCCGCCGGATCGACAACCAGCTACGCGGTCGCTCGGGCCGTCAGGGTGACCCGGGTCGCTCGGCCTTCTTCCTGTCACTGGATGACGATCTTATGCGTATTTTTGGCTCGGAACGGCTGGAAAAAGTGCTGTCGACATTGGGAATGGAAGAGGGCGAAGCCATCGTTCACCCGTGGGTGAACAAGTCGCTGGAACGCGCTCAGGCCAAGGTCGAAGGCCGCAACTTCGATATGCGTAAGCAGCTTCTGAAATTCGATGACGTGATGAACGATCAGCGTAAAGCGATCTTTGCTCAGCGTCTGGAAATCATGGAAGCCGAAGACCTCTCCGAGATTGCGGGTGACATGCGCCATCAAGTGATCGACGATCTGGTCGATCAGTATATGCCGCCGAAATCCTATGCTGATCAATGGGATACCCATGGGCTTCAGGCTGCCGTGATCGAGCATCTTGGCTTTGAAGAACCAGTTGTTGACTGGGCTGCCGAAGAAGGTGTGGATGACGATTCCATCCGCGAGCGTCTGTATGATGCGTCAGATGCGTTCATGGCCAAAAAGGCGGCTGATTTCGGACCCGAGACCATGCGCTCGATTGAGAAGCAGCTGATTTTGCAGACAATCGACGCCAAATGGCGCGAACATCTGCTAACGCTGGACCATCTGCGTTCGGTCGTGGGCTTCCGTGGCTATGCGCAGCGTGACCCGCTGAACGAATACAAAACCGAGGCATTCCAGCTGTTTGAAAGTCTTCTGGATGGGTTGCGGTCCGATGTGACACAGAAGCTGTCTCAGATCCGTCCGATGACCGAGGAAGAGCAACAAGCCATGATGGAGCAGATGGTCCGGCAGCAACAGGCCGTAGCACAAGCAGCAACAGAATCAGGCACTTCAGAAGCTAGTGAAAACGCAATCGAGGGATTTGATGAAAACGATCCCAGTACATGGGGTAACCCGTCGCGCAACGATCCCTGCCCTTGTGGTTCTGGTAAGAAATTCAAGCACTGCCACGGCAAGCTGGCCTAAACTAAACTAAACTAAACTACACTAAACTAATCGCGTCGCTTCGGCGGCGCGATACCGTGTGACAACAATCTCTTGCAGGACTGCCGATAGCTGGCCTATCGTTAAGTGGTATTTGGCAGGACTTTGTTTGTTTATGGTTTATCGGCCCGAGATCGATGGATTGCGCGCGATCGCAGTTCTTCCGGTAATCTTCTTTCATGCCGGGTTTGGCCTGTTTGAAGGCGGCTTTGTCGGTGTCGACGTTTTTTTTGTCATTAGCGGATATCTGATCACCTCGATCCTGATCGACGACATCGAACTGGGACGCTTTAGCCTTCTGAAATTCTATGAACGCCGCGCACGCCGCATCCTGCCCGCGCTGTTCTTTGTGGTGATTTGTACAGTTCCCTTCGCCATCTTATGGATGCTTCCCGCGCAATTACGCGATTATTCTCAAAGCCTTGTGGCAGTCAGCCTGTTCTCGTCAAACTTTCTATTCTGGCTGGAAAGCGGGTATTTCGAGGCCGGTGCCGACCTGAAGCCTCTGCTTCATACATGGAGCCTTGCGATTGAAGAGCAGTTCTATGTTGTCTTCCCGGTGCTGCTGCTCGTGTTGGGGAAATTGGGCCGTCGTACGGTGATTTGGATCCTGACACTGATCGCGCTGATCAGCCTTGGGCTCGCTGAATGGGGGTGGCGCGGCCACCCAGCCGCGAATTTCTTTCTGGCGCCTGCCCGCGTGTGGGAGTTGTTGGCCGGATCACTTTGCAGCTTCGCCCTGCATCGACGCCTCCTATCTGGCAATGATGTTGCAGCCACATTGGGTCTGATTGCTATTGCGTTGGCGATCTTCCTGTTTGACAGTACTACGCCATTTCCCAGTCTCTATACATTGCTGCCCGTGGTCGGAGTGGTGCTTATCATCCTGTTTGGCGGTCAGGGCACGCAGGTGGCTGCGTTGCTGTCCGCCAAGCCGCTGGTTGCGGTCGGGTTGATCAGCTACAGCGCCTACCTGTGGCATCAACCCCTGTTCGCCTTCGCCCGCATTCGCAGCCTGACCGAGCCAAGTTTGGCCCTGATGTTGGGATTGGCTGCGCTGTCGCTGATCTTGGCCGCATTTAGCTGGCGCTTTGTCGAAAAACCCTTCCGCGCCGGGCTACAAACACGTTTGACATCGCAGACTGGTGTCTTTGCAGCCAGCATCTTTGGGCTGGTTTTGACTGCTGGGATTGGTGTGTGGGGGCATCTAAACAAGGGGTTTCCTGACCGGTTTTCACCCCAAGCCCTTGCGGTATTGAAGTTGAACACAGATCAGATTGATCGAAGCTGCCATTTCGACGAGGCAACGTCTCTGTTGGTCCCAAAACCAGGCTGCCTTTTCACAACACCGGGTGCGAACAGCACCGTTATGCTTCTGGGTGACAGCCATGTCGCGGCGATTGCGGGAGCGACCGTTTCCGCTCTGAAGGCCAGCGGGCGGAATGTCTATGTTGGCTCCTACGGTGGTTGCATCCCCCTGCCCACGACCCGCCGCGTGCACAAACCAACCACGCATAAATGTGCCGAATTTGTTGATGCGATGCTGGCCTATGCTGGCGAGTCGGGCATCGACACTTTGATACTGGCTGGCCGCTTCCCGGCTTATCTGCAGGGCACTCGGTTCGATAATGGCGAGGGCGGAGTAGAACACGGGATCCGCATGGATATTCGTGATCTGAATACTGATCCGGACAATCCATGGCGTCGGAATGTTGATATGATTAGGGTAAAAATCGAGGCCCTTTCGGCGCAATTCAACCTTGTTCTGCTCGCTCCGATTCCCGAAGCGGGCTGGAATGTGCCTGAGCTGATCGCGAAAAGGATGTACTATCATGGCGGTGAAGAACAGACACTAACCACGCCCTATTCCGCCTATGTCGAGCGGACGAAAGTGCTGATGGCAGAGTTTTCGATGCTTGCGGCGTGGTCGGACAACATCACGGTTGCACCAATTCACCGGCGGTTTTGTGACAGCGAGATAGCGCGATGTTTGCATGCGGATGGTGATCAGATATTCTATTTGGATGACGACCACCTCAGCCCTGCGGGCGCAGAACTGATTGCGCCAGACATTGTCGAAGCAGTGGGTTCTTTGCCCACGCGATAGGGTCGACGCTGACGGAATAACCACGCCAGCTGTGAAATATCCGGACGGCAACCGCAAGCTCTGGCGCTGGACGTAGAAAGCCCTATGGTCATCTTGTGACTCGTACTGTTTCGAATACCCTATTGCGCCTGTTTCGTGTGGCGATTGCTTCGGTCCTGATTGCAGGTTCTGCGGCCCAAGCACAGGACGTTACCTTAACGTCGCGCGACGGAACGATCGAGCTGACAGGCTATCTTCTGACCTTTGATGGCGAGTTCTACCGTGTGGATACCGAGTTCGGCATTTTGACCATCGACAGCTCGGGTGTAAGTTGTGATGGTCCGGGTTGCCCCAGTCTTGGGCCCTTTGTCGCAGAGCTGACAATCTCGGGTGCACATAATATGGGGGCGGTTCTGTTTCCTGCTTTGGTAGAAGGTTTCGCGCTGCGCAAAGGGTATGCGTTAAAACGCGAGGAAATTCAGGGCGTTGGAACGCTCTATTCGCTTTTGGAAGGCGGAACTGGGCAAGAGGTCGCGCGGTTTACCATCAAGCTGACCACCAGTTCCGAAGGGTTTGCAGATCTTCTTAGCCAGCAGGCCGATATGGTTCTGTCGATGCGGCAGGCAACCACGCGCGAACGCAGTTTGGCCCGTGATGCGGGCTTGGGCGATCTTCGGATCGCGCGTCAAAGCCGGGTTGCCGCTTTGGATGCGCTGGTGCCGATTGTGTCGCCGGGCAATCCTGTTACCAAGATTTCGATTTCTCAGTTGGCCGCGATTTATGCGGGGAAAATCCAGAATTGGTCCGAACTTGGGGGCGAAGACGCTCCGATTACGCCCTATATGATGGATATCGAAGAAGGGTTCGGTCCGGTTTTCATGCAGGATGTGATCGCGGCGCAGGGTGCCACGCTGTCTGACCGCGTGGTGATCCACCCCACCAGCCGCACGCTTGCGGACGCCATCGCCCGCGACCCATTTGGCATCGCGATGACCACCTATACGCAGCGCGGCAGCGGTGAAGTGGTCGAGCTTTCGGGAGGTTGCGGATTTTCGGTTCATGCGTCGCGCGCGTCTATTAAGTCGGAAGATTATCCACTGACCATGCCGATGTTCCTGTATCTGCCCGAGCGCCGACTGCCGCAGGTTGGGCGCGAATTTCTGTCCTATCTGCGCACTGACAGCGCACAGTTCGTGACGCGCCGTGCGGGGTTTGTGGATCAAGCTCTGACCCGCCAATCAATACGCGCACAAGGGGATCGGATGGCCAACGCCGTTTCCACCGCTGGTGAAGAGGTCACACTGGAAGAATTGCAGCGGATGGTTCGTACCTTGAACGGGCACGAGCGGCTGTCGATCAGCTTTCGATTTGAAGGGGGTTCAACCCTTTTGGATGCACCGTCGCGGTCGAACGTCGCCCTGCTGGCTGAAGCATTGGAAAGCGGTCGCTTTGACGGTAAGCAACTGTCATTCATTGGTTTTTCCGACGGGCAAGGCGCAGCCGAGCAAAACAGAAATCTGTCAGAACGCCGCGCACGCGCCGTGCGTGACCAGGTTCTGGCGCAGCTGGAAGCGTTCGATCCTGCGCGTGTTCAGATGCTGATTGACGCCTTTGGCGAAGCCATGCCGATGGCGTGTGATGACAGCGCTTGGGGTCGCAGTGTGAACCGCCGGGTCGAAATTTGGGTTAACTGAAGGTTTCTAGAGATACCCTTCGGACCGAAAGCTCAGTTCCGTCGATTTTCCGATAATTAGATGATCGTGCAGCGCAATTCCCAGCGCCTTTGCTGCGTCATGTACTTGTGCCGTCATCTGTATGTCGCTCTCAGACGGGGTTGGATCGCCAGACGGGTGATTATGCACCAAAATCAATGCCGAGGCATTCAGCTCCAACGCACGCTTTACCACTTCACGCGGGTAAACCGGCACGTGATCCACGGTGCCTTTCGCCTGTTCCTCGTCCGCGATCAGCACGTTTTTACGGTCCAGAAACAGCACGCGGAACTGTTCCGTATCGCGATGCGCCATTGTGGTGTGGCAATAGTCCAGAACCGCGTCCCAGCTGGAAATCACATGCCGTTGGATTACCTTGGACCGTGCCATGCGGTGGGCTGCAGCTTCGATAATCTTTAGGTCGGTGATGACGGTATCGCCAATTCCAGACACTGAACGCAGCCGATCTGCGGGCGCGGTGACCACGCGGTTAAAGTCGCCAAACGTGTCCAGCAATTCGCGTGCGATGGGTTTCACATCGCGTCGCGGGATGGATCGGAACAGCAAAAGCTCCAACAGTTCGTAATCCGGCATGGCTTGCGCCCCACCCTCATTGAACCGCGCGCGCAGCCGTTGCCGATGATCCTTGATATACGAGGGAAGCTTGCCCGGTGTCACTTCAATCGGAACCGCAGGCGCTTCGTCCGTATCGAACAGGCTTTGCGGCATTTCGGCGAATTGGAATTCACTGTGTTCGGTCATGGGCTCAGACTGCCCCAGAACTGGTGAATGAAAGGTTAACGCCTGCCTGAAAAAGAAAACGCCCCGGCGTCTTCACAACACCGGGGCGCAAGGCTTGCTGAAAGGCAGTTTAGCCTTTCATGCTGTCCCAAAAGCTTCTGACTTTGGTAAAGAAATTCGAGCTTTCGGGGTTATTTTCTTCCGACAGTTTCTCGAACTCGCGCAGCAGATCTTTCTGTTGCGAGGTCAGGTTGACCGGCGTTTCAACTGCCAGCTCGATGTACATGTCGCCGTTGGGTCCACCACGCAGACCGGGCATACCCTTCGAGCGCAGACGCATCTGACGGCCAGATTGGCTGCCTGCCGGGATCTTCACGCGCGAACGGCCACCATCGATGGTCGGTACCTCGATATCGCCACCAAGGGCAGCGGCGCTCATCGATACCGGAACGCGGCAATGCAAATGCGTGCCTTCACGGTCGAAGATGGCGTGATCTGTCACTTCGATGAAGATGTACAGATCGCCCGACGGTCCGCCGCGCATGCCTGCTTCGCCTTCGCCGGCTAGACGAATCCGCGTGCCGGTTTCAACACCAGCAGGGATGTTCACAGCCAGCGACCGTTCCTTTTCCGTGCGTCCTGCACCGTGGCAGGATTTACAGGGGTTCTGGATCATCTGACCCGTGCCCTGACAGGTCGGACAGGCGCGTTCGACAGTAAAGAAACCTTGCTGCGCACGCACTTTACCCATGCCTTGACAGGTTGGGCACACAGTGGGTTCCGCACCGCTTTCCGAGCCCGTGCCGTGGCATTCTTCACAAGCGACCGAGGTCGGTACGTTGATGGTCTTTTGCAGGCCCGAGAATGCCTCTTCCAGCGTGACGCGCAAGTTATAACGCAGATCAGATCCGCGTTGGGCACGTGCGCGGCCACCGCCACGTCCGCCGCCCATAAAGTCGCCGAACAGATCGTCAAACACGTCCGAGAACGCGCTGGCGAAATCACCTTGGCCCGGATGTCCGCCACCGGGGCGTCCACCCATACCACCCTCAAAGGCGGCATGGCCAAAGCGGTCATAGGCCGCTTTCTTTTCGGCGTCCTTCAAGACGTCATAGGCTTCGTTCACTTCTTTGAACTGTGCCTCGGCGTTTGGGTTGTCCGAATTGCGGTCTGGGTGCAGCTCTTTGGCTTTCTTGCGATAGGCTTTCTTCAGCTCGTCTGCCGAAGCGCCCTTATCAGCGCCAAGAACGTCGTAATAGTCACGTTTTGCCATGGGGTCGTCTCCACTTGGGAGGGAGGCAGGGCCGCATTGCAGCCCCGCCCTTTAACCTAAGCGACTTAGCGTTTGCTGTCGTCGAGGTCTTCGAAATCGGCATCGACGATGTCATCGTCTACGGCCGAGGGGCCGTCTGCCTCTTCCGGGGCTTCGCCGGCAGCTTCTTCCTGCTGCGACTTATAGATCGCTTCGCCCAGCTTCATGGCCGCTTCGGTCACGTTTTGAACGCCGCCCTTGATCTTGTCAGCCGAGGCGTCCTCTTTCTCGAGGTCGTCTTTCAGAGCAGCAATTGCCAGCTCGATGGCTTCGATCGTGGTCGGGTCGACCTTGTCAGCATGCTCTTCCATCGACTTCTCGGTCGAGTGGATCAGGCTTTCCGCCTGGTTGCGGGCTTCGACAAGTTCCTTGCGGTCCTTATCGGCCTCGGCATTGGCTTCAGCGTCTTTCACCATTGCTTCGATGTCGTCATCCGACAGACCGCCCGAAGCTTGGATGGTGATTTTCTGCTCTTTGCCGGTGCCTTTGTCCTTGGCGCCCACTTCAACGATGCCGTTGGCGTCGATGTCGAAGGTCACCTCGATCTGAGGCAGGCCGCGCGGTGCGGGCGGGATGTCTTCCAGGTTAAACTGGCCCAGAATCTTGTTGTCCGCAGCCATTTCACGCTCACCTTGGAACACGCGCAGGGTCACGGCGTTCTGGTTGTCTTCCGCGGTCGAGAAAATCTGCGATTTCTTAGTCGGGATCGTCGTGTTGCGGTCGATCAGGCGGGTGAAAACACCGCCCAGCGTTTCGATACCCAGCGACAGCGGGGTCACGTCCAGAAGAACAACGTCTTTCACGTCGCCCTGCAGAACGCCGGCCTGAATGGCAGCACCCATGGCAACCACTTCGTCCGGGTTCACACCCTTGTGGGGTTCCTTGCCGAAGAACTTGGTGACCTCTTCGATCACTTTCGGCATGCGGGTCATACCGCCAACCAGAACCACTTCGTCAATGTCGCCAGTCGACAGACCAGCGTCTTTTAACGCAGCTTGGCACGGCTTGATCGAACGTTTGATCAGGTCCGACACAAGGCTTTCCAGCTTGGCGCGAGTCAGCTTCATGACCATGTGCAGCGGTGCACCATCAGCACCCATCGAGATGAAGGGCTGGTTGATTTCGGTCTGCGATGCGCTCGACAGTTCGATCTTGGCTTTCTCAGCGGCTTCTTTCAGACGCTGCAAGGCCATCTTGTCTTTCGACAGATCGACCTGGTTTTCTTTTTTGAATGTGTCGACCAGATACTGGACGATGCGCATGTCGAAGTCTTCACCACCAAGGAACGTGTCGCCGTTGGTCGATTTCACTTCGAATAGGCCGTCGTCGATTTCCAGGATGGTTACGTCGAAGGTACCACCACCAAGGTCATAAACCGCGATGGTTTGGGTTTCTTCTTTGTCCAGACCATAGGCCAAAGCAGCTGCAGTCGGTTCGTTGATGATACGCAGCACTTCCAGACCAGCGATCTTGCCGGCGTCTTTGGTGGCCTGACGCTGAGCGTCGTTGAAATATGCAGGCACGGTGATCACGGCCTGAGTGACGTCTTCACCCAGATAGCTTTCTGCCGTTTCTTTCATCTTGCCCAGAATGAAGGCCGAGATTTGCGAGGGCGAATACTTTTCGCCAGCAGCTTCAACCCATGCGTCGCCATTGCCGCCATCTACGATAGCGTACGGAACCAGCTTCTTGTCTTTTTCGACAGCCGGATCGTTCATGTTACGTCCGATCAGACGCTTCACGGCGAAGACGGTGTTGTCGGGGTTGGTGACAGCCTGACGTTTGGCGGGCTGGCCTACCAGACGCTCTTCATCTTTGAAGGCGACGATCGAAGGCGTGGTACGTGCACCTTCTGCGTTTTCAATAACTCGCGGCTGCGAGCCGTCCATGATGGCAACACACGAGTTCGTGGTGCCGAGGTCGATACCGATGACTTTGGCCATGCTCAAAATCCTCTCTTAAGGCGATGTTGCGGGAGCCGACCTTGCAAAGCATCGGCCCCAGATCCCAGATTTTTACCGGTTCAGGGTTAATCCATCTCCGGCGTCTCGGCGTATATAAGTAGGCAAAATGGGGCCTGCAAGCGGTCGCGTGCCCCTATTGACGCAAAATTCAGAGATAACTTGAGGTTTTGCTGGACTGAAGCGGGTTTGCCACGCACGGATGCCCGAATTTCGGCGCTAGTTTGCCTAGCGGTAGACGGGTCCAAGCAACTTTCGGGATGCCTCGGAAATGCTGCGCGTATGGCTGACTTCGTAATGCGGGAATGCTAGGGCTTGAGGATGAATATTGTTCTTCTTCCGGGGCTGGATGGCACAGGCAGTTTGCTGGTTGAAATACGTGATCTTCTTGCATCACATTATCCGGTCACGGCTTTGTCCTATCCAACGGATATGGCCACATATGACGAGCTGCAGCAGTGGGTCATGCGGTCACTGCCAGACGGCAATTTCGTCCTCGTGGCTGAGTCGTTCTCGGGCCCCCTAGCGGCAATGATCCGCGCGAAAAACCTGCCCAATCATCTTGGAACTGTCTTCGTCGCGACTTTCGCGCGCAGTCCACGTCGTGTCCCTTCCTGTTTGACCTATCTGTTGCGAATTGTGCCGGTAAGGTCTCTGTTTCTGGCACGCCTTGTGCAACCAGCCCTCATGGGGAAGTGGTCTGATGTCGAGTTTGCCAAACGCTTCGCGCAGGCGATGGCTATTATTCCAGCCAAGACGCTTTCCCGGCGCTTGGCAGAAGTTCTCAATGTTGATGTGACTTCGGAACTGCGCATGTCTTCTGCGCCAATGTCGTATCTGCGCGCCACGCATGATCGACTAATCCCTGCAAAGATGTCTGGCGATTTTGCCGCAAATGGCAGCCAACTTAGCGATGTGGATGGCCCCCACTTCCTTTTGCAAGCGAATGCGTCTGACGCAGGTGCGCAGATCGTTGCATTCTGCGGTTCCGTCGAGCGCTGTTCAAATTCAAACGCATCCAACTGAGAGGCGTTCCGACGGTGACCTTAGGTGTCACTGGCGAGCGGCCCAGCTGGCGGATACGTGCTTGCGCGAGTAGTTTTCGCCCATGAAGCCGATCAGCATGATTACGAACGAAAAGACCAGCGGATACATCCAGTTTGTATAGTGTGGATTGTAGTTGATGAAAGTGAACCCTCGTGTCTGATCAACAATGTGGAACAAGGGGTTCCAGCTGACCATCGCGATAAGATAAAAAGGGGCCGAGTTGGCGACGAACATCTTGCCCGACGCAAACATATTTACGCGCATATAAATCGTTTGCGAGATGCCTGTGAGCTGCGGAAACCACGGCTTTAGTGCCAGAAAAACCAGGCCAATGGCCGCACCGTTGAACCAAGCCAGAAGGATCATCATAAACGCCTGAATGGGCCTGTAAATCTCAATCGGTGTGAAGGCAGTGTGATAGATGATTAGGATAAGCATGATGCAAAGAACTTGAATGTATAGCGATCCCAATGCGGCTGAAACCATTGCAACAAAAGTGTTCATAGGTGCGTGCTGCATCATTGGATGGGATGGCCCTGATGATCCCGCAACTGAGCCCATCGCTTTGACATTCGTGATGAAGATGAAAATCCCGGACATGATATACAGCAAAAAATCACCCCGCAATGCTGCCCCGCGCAATCCAAGCAGTTCGAACATTACAAAGAACACGGCAACCATCATCACGACCTGAATCATGTTTATCGCGATGGCTGCAAATGCATTTGTGTGCTTGCTGCGAATGCTGTGTGCAGTCATGTGGAAGATGACCGCGAACATCGACAATGTTACAGACAGCTGCGTTTGTTTCTTTTTTGCCTCGAACATTGCGTACCCTTAAGCGGCGATACTGTGGGTTTTAACAGGGAATTCTTGCTGATCCTTTACCGGTTGATCATAAGGGGCGGGCAAAATGTTATCAACAAGGCCGGATTGGGCCATATTTAAGGAGCACTGTCTTGGATTTTGATCGTCTGGAAACCGTCATGCGCACTCTGGCACTTGAAGCTGGGGACGTGATTATGGAGATCTACAACTCGGACGATTTCGATGTGCGTGCCAAGTCGGATGACAGCCCTGTCACCGCAGCAGACGAAGCAGCGGATGCGCTGATTTCTGCCGGTCTGCGTGCTGCCTTCCCGGATGTGCTTTTGGTCACGGAAGAACAAGCCGACAGCCACAGTGAACAGGCCAGAGAATTCCTGATTGTCGACCCTCTGGACGGTACGAAAGAGTTCATTCACCGTCGCGGCGACTTCACTGTGAACATCGCCTATGTCAAAGACGGCACCCCAGTACGCGGCGTGGTTTATGCCCCTGCCAAGGGCCGTATGTTCTTTACCCGTGCGGATGGCGAAAGCGTGGAAGAGCAAAGCCCATTTGCAAAAGACACCGTGGGGACTTTGTCGCCAATCAATGTGTCGACGCCTGACAATGATGCATTGTTCATCGTGGCCTCGAAATCGCACCGCGACCAAGCGACCGAGGATTACATCAATAAATACAACGTCAAAGACAGCAAATCGGCGGGCAGCTCGTTGAAGTTCTGTCTGGTCGCCACGGGCGAAGCAGATCTCTATCCCCGCGTTGGCCGCACGATGGAATGGGATACCGCTGCGGGTCATGCCGTTCTGAAAGGTGCAGGCGGTGACGTGGTACGTTTCGACGATCACACCCCACTGACCTATGGCAAGCCGATCTATGAGAACCCGTTCTTCATCGCCTATGCGCCGGGTGTCGGACTGAAAGAGGCCTGACCCGGCATGGCGACGCTGATTGTCATCCCGGCGCGTTATGCCTCGACCCGGTATCCGGGTAAGGCGCTTGCGCCGCTCAAGGGGGCGACGGGTCAAAATAAGACCCTAATCCACCGCAGTTGGGAGGCCGCGCAGGCTGTGCGTGGTGTTGAGCGTGTGGTTGTCGCGACGGATGATGATCGCATCCGCGTCGAGGCTGAAGGCTTCGGAGCCGAGGTTGTGATGACCTCAGACAGCTGTGAAAACGGGACCGAGCGCTGCGCTGAAGTCCTGACCGCGTTGGGCAGTGACTTTGACATCATTATTAACCTGCAAGGTGATGCGCCCCTTACGCCACCCTGGTTCGTGGAAGAGCTTGTGTCCGCCCTGAAGGTCCACCCGACTGCTGAGGTGGCGACCCCTGTCTTGCGCTGTGACGGGCGGGCGTTGAACGGCTTCCTTGAAGACCGCAAAGCCGGGCGTGTCGGGGCAACTACGGCGGTGTTTGGGGCCGAAGGAAAGGCGCTCTATTTTTCGAAAGAGGTGATCCCCTATACGCAAGGAAACGGTTGGTCGGACCAAGATCAGACACCGGTCTTTCACCACGTAGGTGTCTATGCTTATCGTCCGTCGGCTTTGGCGGCCTATCCACTATGGCCTGCCGGTCCACTTGAGCAACTGGAAGGGCTTGAGCAGCTTCGGTTCTTGGAACGTGACAAGCCTGTCCTTTGTGTTGAAGTGGAGGCCCGATCTCGCCAATTCTGGGAAGTGAATAATCCCGAAGACACTCCGAAGATCGAAGCGATCTTGCAAGAGCTTGAGATCGAATAGCCTTGGTTACGTCTCGGAGCGCCTAATACACGTGCTGAAAAAAGTCGTGAAATCTTGCCGATTGCTCTAGTATGACTAAAAAAGACCATGATGTTTTAGAATTTATAAATTACAGATTGAATGAAATCAGCGCAGCCCTAGTGCGATGCACGCCTGTATTAAGCAGACGACAATGATATGAGGGTACTGCGGCGATATGTACAAAGGTGAATTTAATGAATCGTAAAGTTACCAAGGCGATCTTCCCTGTGGCTGGGCTTGGAACGCGTTTTCTTCCCGCAACGAAATCAATCCCTAAAGAGATCATGACGTTGGTCGACCGACCGCTGATCCAATACGCGATTGACGAAGCACGTGCTGCCGGGATCAAGGAATTCATCTTCGTCACCTCGCGCGGAAAAGGCGCGCTTGAGGACTATTTCGACAACTCGCCCGTGCTTGAACAAGAGCTGCGCAAGAAGGGCAAAGACGAGCTTCTTGAGGTTTTGCAAGATACCAATATGGAATCTGGTGCGATTGCCTATATGCGTCAGCATAAAGCGTTGGGTTTGGGGCATGCAGTCTGGTGCGCCCGCCGTTTGATCGCGGATGAACCCTTTGCCGTCATCCTGCCCGATGACGTCATTGCAGCCGATAAGCCGTGTTTGCAGCAGATGGTGGAAGCCTATGAAGACACTGGCGGCTGCATGGTCGCCGCGATGGAAGTTCCGCCCGAGAAAGCAAGCTCTTACGGGGTGCTGGATGTGAAAAAGGATATGGGTGATCTGGTGTTGACCTCAGGGATGGTTGAAAAGCCAGCGGTGGACAAAGCGCCATCTAATCTTGCGGTAATTGGTCGCTACATCCTGACCCCGGACGTTTTGAGCACCCTGAACCAGACGAAAACCGGTGCTGGCGGTGAGATTCAACTGACTGATGCGATCGCGGAAGAGCTGGCGCAGGGACGTGACGTGTTTGGTTATCGCTTCCGTGGTCAGCGCTTTGATTGCGGGTCAAAGGCGGGCTTTTTGCAAGCCACTGTGGCGTTCGGCATGGCCCGAGAAGAGCTGCGCGACGAATTTACCGGCTATCTGCACGATTTGATCGCCCAGAACAAAGCGGCTGAGTAGTCCTGAATGGCGGGCGTATCCGGTCTGTGGGCCGTCTATCGGATGCGCCTGAAACGCCGTCGTCTGTTGTTTCGGTCCATACGATCCCGCCATCAGTTGACGTCCGTCATCAATCGGACAGGTGATATTCAGCCGGGACAAGTCTTGGCCTTCGTGGTGTTGCGCAACGAGATGCAGCGCCTGCCCCATTTCCTATCTCACTATCGCGCGCTGGGCGTCGATCATTTCCTGATGGTCGCCAATGCCTGCACGGATGACGGCGCCGCGTTTCTGGCGGATCAGCCTGATGTCTCGCTTTGGAGCACCGATGCCAGCTATAAAGCGTCGCGCTTTGGCGTTGATTGGCTGACATGGCTGCAGTTTCGTTATGGCCATGGGCATTGGTGTCTGACCGTGGATGTGGACGAAATTCTGATATATCCGTGTCATGACAAACGCGATATTAAGTCTCTAACAAGGCAGTTAGAGACTATTGGTGCGCAGGCACTGGGCGCGTTGATGCTGGATCTCTATCCCAAAGGTCCGCTGGATACCGGGCAGGCTGAAGCGAACCCAATCGATGCGCTTCCTTGGTTCGACGAAGGTCCGTTTCGGGCGGTCAGGCAAGCGCCAATGCAGAACTTGTGGCTGCAAGGCGGTGCGCGTGAACGTGTGTTCTTCCCAGATAATCCGACACGCGGACCGACTTTGAACAAATTGCCTTTGGTCAAATGGTCGCGACGCTATGCTTACACGAACTCGACCCATTCTATTTTGCCGCCACGTCTAAACCTCGAATGGGGCGGACCTCCTGTTGTCTCGGGCACCGATCAACTGTCCGGCGTGTTGCTGCACACCAAGTTTCTGCCTGACGTGATCGAACGTTCGGAAGAGGAAAAGCACAGACAGCAGCATTTCGGTCAATCAGATCAGTTTGACGCATACTATGATGCGATTGGCGATGCACCGGACCTGTGGCACCCGCATGCAGTACGTTTCGAGGGGTGGCAACAACTGGTGGCTCTTGGGTTGCTCTCAGCCGGGGGGTGGAGCTGAGGTCCGTCGCCCACAATGAAGTGATCTACGCTGTGTCTGGTGGAAGTTTAAGATACTGTATATACAAACAATAACAGGGTGCGATCAACTTTAGCTTGAAGTGGGCAGGTGATGCGCGCACTTTCTGTTGCAAGGGACACATACAGGAGGTGACTTGGGCGCTTGGACTTCATATCGCCTAAGGCTTAAGCGTAAGCGCCATCATGTCCGCGCGTTTCGAAAACGGCGCGAGCTGACCTGTGTTCAAAATCGGACCGCGCTGATCGACCCATCAGATATCCTGATCTTCTCGACATTGCGTAACGAGCTGGTTCGATTGCCCTTTTTCTTGAAGTATTATCGTGATCTGGGCGTGAACCACTTTGTTATTGTGGATAACGGATCGGATGACGGCTCGCGCGAGTATCTCGAACAGCAAGAGGATGTATCGCTCTGGACTACGCAAGCCAGCTATAAACGTGCGAAATATGGCGTGGACTGGCTGAACTGGTTACAGCGCAAATACGGCCACGGGCATTGGTGTCTGGCGGTCGATACGGACGAGCTGTTCATTTACCCGTTCTGTGATGCGCGCCCCTTGCGCGCACTGACCGACTGGCTGGATGCCAGCCAGATACGCAGTTTTGGGGCGATGCTTCTGGACATGTATCCATCGGGTCAGATCGGGGAAGAGACCTATCAGTCTGGCCAAAACCCGCTAGAGATCGCACGTTGGTTCGACAGCGGAAACTATATGATCCGCAAAAATACACGGTTTCGAAACCTGTGGATTCAGGGTGGAGCAAGGGCGCGGGTGTTTTTTGATGACAGCCCCAAAAGTGCGCCTGCACTAAACAAGATCCCGCTGGTCAAATGGCATCGCTCTTACGCCTATATCAGCTCGACCCACATGCTTTTGCCGCGTGGTCTGAACCTTGTGTATGACGAAAGCGGAGGCGAAAAGGCCTCGGGTTGTTTGTTGCACACCAAGTTTCTGGACACGTTTCAGGAAAAATCCCGTGAAGAACTCGAGCGCCGTCAGCACTATGCCAATAGCCACGAATACCGTGCCTATAGCGCGCGTTTGGCGGATGACCCGGTACTTTGGAGCAAGTGGAGTGAAGAATATAACGGTTGGCGCCAGATCGAGCACCTAGGCCTCATGTCCAAGGGAAATTGGGCATGAGTCTAGGTGTTGTCATGATTGTCCACGAGGCGCTGCACCGTGCGACGCAGCTGGCGCGGCATTGGGCGGACCACGGCTGCCCCGTGGTGCTTCATGTCGATCAGAATGTCGATCAGGACAGCTACTCCCGGTTTGTAGACAGCGTTTCCGATTACAAAAACATTCTGTTTTGCGACCGCAGGCACTGCGAATGGGGGACGTGGTCACTGGTCGAGGCTAGTCAAGCCGCCTCGGAAATGATGCTCGACTGCTTTCCAGAAGTACAGCACGTGCTTCTCGCCTCGGGCAGCTGTTTGCCATTGCGCCCGATTGCAGAAATGACTGCCTATCTCAGTGATCGACCCACGACGGATTTTATCGAAAGCGTTACCACCGAAGATGTGCCTTGGGCGATCGGTGGGCTGAATGAGGAACGGTTCACCTTGCGGTTCCCATTTTCGTGGAGACGTCACCGCCGGCTGTTTGACTGGGCAGTAGGTTTACAGCGACGTCTTGGCTATCGCAGGCGTATTCCATTGGGCGTGACGCCCCATCTGGGCAGTCAGTGGTGGTGCCTGACACGGCACACACTGTCGGCTATTCTGACCGATCCACGGCGCGTGGTGAATGACGCCTATTTCAGTAAGGTTTGGATCCCTGACGAAAGCTATTATCAGACCCTATCCCGTCAGCATTCGCAAAAAATCGAAAGTCGCTCGCTGACCCTGTCAAAGTTTGATTTTCAGGGCAAGCCACATGTGTTCTATGATGATCACATGCAGCTTTTGCGCCGATCCGACTGCTTTGTGGCCCGCAAGATTTGGCCGCAAGCTGATCGGCTCTTTAATAGCTTTCTATCCGCAAGCCCCAGCCTTAGCGCGGAGGCTGAGCCAAACCCGGGCAAGATTGATCGCATCTTCTCGAAGGCCACTCTTCGCCGCACTAAAGGGCGTTCTGGGTTGCTGATGCAAAGCCGCTTTCCACATCAACGATGGGGCAGCCGCGTTACGGCTGAACCCTATGTGGTTCTTGAGGGCTATACCGAGTTGTTTCGGAATTTTGAGCCTTGGCTGGCCGATTTCAGTAGGACGCGGGTACATGGGCATCTGTTTGCCACTGATCGCGCCCATTTCGAAGGCGGCGAGACCGAGTATTTTGGTGCGCTGCCTTCGTCAGCGGCGCTGCGCGATTATGACACCAGTGCGTTCTTGACCAATTTGATTTGGAACACGCAGGGCGAACGTCAGTGTTTTCAGTTTGGCCCGGCTGACACGCAGGACATCACCTGGAACATTGCCCGGGATGACAATGCGCGGATCCATGTGATTACCGGTGCCTGGGCAGTGCCTTTGTTTCTGTCTAAGGGCGCGTTCGCAGAAATTCGTCGCGAAGCCGCACGCCTTCAAAAGATCGAATGCGAACACTTGCGTGTGCTGCGATCCGATCATGCCCGCGCACGTATCAGGATCCAAACCTTGTCCGAGTTCGTTCTGAACCCTTTGCAGCCTCTGCAAGAAGTTGTGGACCAGCTTGCCCCTCGTGATCGCCCCCAGCTGACCAGCCCACCCGAGATGGTACATCTTGGTGGGTTCGGAGATTTCTTGCAAAACCTGAAAAATCAGGGGATGCATCCACATCTCGTTGGTGATTTCCCAACCGATTTCTCGCCTCAGCGCGCGACGCCCTATTTGGTACCAAAGTGACATGAACAACCGATTTGACAGCTTTATCATCTTTGCCGAGATGCGCACGGGATCCAACTTTCTGGAAAGCAATCTGGATCAGTTTGATGGCCTTAAATGCTATGGCGAAGCGTTCAATCCGTATTTCATGGTCAAACCCGAGCTGAAAGATCTGTTCGGCGTGACGGTTCAGCAGCGCGACGAAGATCCAGTGCAGCTGCTTGAACGTATGAAGGAAAACACGGATGGAACTCCCGGGTTTCGCTTCTTTCACGACCACGATATGCGCATCTATGAGCATGTGATTGATGATCCACGCTGTGCCAAAGTGGTTCTGACCCGCAATCAGGTCGAAAGCTATGTCAGCCGCCGTATCGCTTGGGCCACGCAGCAATGGGCGCTGACAAGCGACAAAGACGCCAAAAAATTTCGCGTCCGCTTTGACCCGCATGAATTCACCGAGTTCTTCTATGCCTACAAAGCGTTTCAGTTGAAGATCAAAAACCGGCTTCAGAGAACCGGCCAGACGGCATTCTATATCGATTATGAAGACACGCAGGACATCGCGTGTGTGAATGGGTTGGGCAAGTTTTTGGGTGCTGAGCACGAGATTACTAGTTTCTCAGGCAAGTTTAAAAAGCAGAATCCAGAGACCATCGCCGACAAGGTGCGTAATATGGACGAGTTGGTCGAAACCGTTCAAACCATTGATCTTTTCGATCTTGGCAAGGTGCCGAATTTCGAACCGGCGCGCCCGCCTGCGGTGCCGACCTATGTGACGGCTGAAAATGCTCCCTTAATTTTTCTACCTATTAAAGGTGGGCCGACTGAGCGCGTTCAGGGTTGGTTGCAAGGCTTCGGAGAGCTGACCTCGGATTTTACACAAAAGACGTTGCGACAGTGGAAGAACCGCAATAAAGGGCATCGGACCTTTACCGTGGTGCGTCACCCGGTTGCGCGCCTGCATTCCGTGTTCTGCACGCACTTCTTGCAAGGTGGGCCAGAAACATATTGGAACATCGCAGCAGCGTTGCGCGATCACTATGACATCTCGCTTCCCAAACGCCTGCCGGATGCCGATTGGGATGTGGGTGCGCATCGCAAGGCGTTTCTGGGCTTTGCAGATTTCATTCGCCGCAATCTGGCGGGTCAAACCAGCATTCGCGTCGATGCCGCTTGGGCTACCCAATCCGCTGTGATGAAAGGGTTTGGAGAGTTCCAACTTCCCGACCGTATTTTGCGTGAGGAACAAATAGAGGATGGGCTTCTGTCATTGGCACACGAGGTTAGTATGTCCTCACCCGGATTGCCCGCGCAGGAAGAGGATGCACCATTCACACTGAGCCAAATTTATGACGCAGATGTCGAAGCGGCAGTAAAAGCGGCCTATCAGCGGGACTATATGATGCTTGGGTTCTGGCCTTGGGGAAAATCCTAAGGCGTTACTCTTACGCGGCTTTATTCGACAGGCTATCCGTCAAAAGCGCATGCAGCGCAGCGGTGTCCGTGTTGGCCCGAAGCTTCGCACAGATCGACGCATCGCGCATCGAGCGAGATACCAGAGCCAGAGCTTTCAAGTGATCCACGCCCGAACCTTCGGGCGCGAATAACGCAAAGATCAGGTCAACCGGCTGGCGATCGACGGCGTCAAAATCAAAGGGGTTCTCTACGCGGACAAAGCATCCGGTGACCTCGGTTACGCCGGTCAGGCGCGCATGTGGCAAAGCCACACCACGTCCGACACCGGTCGGGCCAAGTGTTTCACGCTCGGACAGGGCGGCGAAAGCATCTTCCGAGTTGATGCCGTAGCAATCAAAGGCGATGTCGCCCAAGTCCTGAAATAGGCGCTTCTTGGACGACACCGTCGAAATGACTTTAACAGCGGATGGCGACAAAATGTTCGCTAGTTCCATTTTTGACCAGTTTTCCGCCCGCCATGGCGGGGGCCCTACGCTTCGTTGTTTACGGGATCAATCCAGCCGACATTTCCATCTTCACGACGGTAGACGACATTCATGCCCTGAGTTTTCTCATTCTTGAAAACAAGAACGGGTGCGTGGGCCAGCTCCATCTGCATGACGGCTTCGCCAACGGAAAGCGACGGGATGCGCGTTTCCATTTCGGCGATGATCATGGGTTGGAGCGTTGCGTCCGCTGCCTCGTCCTGGCCTTCTTCGTTGGCGAGGATATAAGAGGATCCGCCGAAAACTTCAACCGGATCTACACGGTCGCGGTGATGGTCCTTCAACCGACGCTTGTAACGGCGTAGTTGCTTCTCCATTTTTTCCGCACATTGGTCGAATGCCGCATAGATTTCTGTAGCATTTCCCTTGGCCTGAGCGGTCAGTCCAGTGGACAGGTGTACAATGGTTTCGCAGACATATTCATGCGCACTTTTCGAGAAAATGATCTGCGCATTGGTGGGGCGCTCTGCATACTTTTGGACAATGCCGCCAAGTTCCTCTTTCACATGAACCTGAAGGGCTTCGCCAATGTCGATCTGCTTGCCACTGATTTGATATTGCATCCTATCTCCTTTGGTCGTTGTAGGAATTGAAACCCTACGCCACGGGGGCGCAAGACGAGAAAATCGTTTGAAAAGATGGGGGTGTTTTATTCTTGTAAGAAGCCGTCCGCCCAATCAGGTCAGGGGCGATCAACTGTGACGGCCCGGATCGGGCGCGGCACGAACGAAAGGTTGCGTGTTCATGCATCACCCTCATTTGGCGACGAGTCGGAGGTGATTGTCAAGCGAGGGGGTGACGTTTTCGTCAGTTGATCGAGAAATTTTGACCCAGATAGACGCGGCGCACATTCTCGTCTTTCACGACTTCATCGGTGGTGCCGCTCATCAGAACGTGACCATCATGCAGGATATATGCGCGGTCCACGATTTCCAGCGTTTCGCGTACATTGTGGTCTGTGATCAATACGCCGATTCCACGGTTTTTCAGGTCATGCACCAGCGTGCGAATTTCGCCGACAGCAATCGGATCGACGCCCGCGAAGGGTTCATCCAGCAGCAAATACTTGGGATTCGATGCCAACAAGCGCGCAATTTCACAGCGGCGACGCTCACCGCCAGACAGGGCCAAAGCCGGCGTGCGGCGCAGGTGGCTGATCGAGAACTCGTTCAGCAGTTCCTCAAGCCGCTCGCGACGCTTGTGGCGGTCCTTGGTCGAGATTTCGAGGATCGACAGAATGTTGTCTTCGACGCTCATACCGCGGAAGATTGACATTTCCTGCGGCAAATAGCCGATGCCGTAACGCGCGCGGCGATACATCGGCAGAAGCGTCACGTCGCGGCCATCAATGATGACCTGCCCAGCTTCTGGCGTCACCAGCCCGGCGATCGAGTAGAATGTCGTAGATTTCCCGCACCCGTTAGGCCCCAAAAGGGCGACAACCTCGCCCCGATGCAGGTCAAGGTTCACTTCGCGGATCACGGGTTTCTTGCGATAACTTTTACGCAATCCGATAATGCGCAGCCCGGCGTCGCCTTCTTCCACTGTTAGCTTCGGCGCGGCCATTAGTTCGCCCCGGTTTGGATGATTGACTTAACACGCCCATCCATTTGGCCAGTGCCTGTGCGCAGGTTTACGGTCATCTTGTCCGACGACAGAGCATTCGGGCCCTGGGTCAAGATAACATCGCCGGTCATGATGACCGTACCGGTTTCAATGGTATAGACCGCCTCGCGCGCTTCAGCGGCCTCGCTACCGTTCACAAGAGTAACACCGTCCGAGGCATGCAGCCGCGAAATCTCGCCCTTAGTATCGGCGCCGGTCGCATACTCCACTTGGACTTTGCCGGCACTCAGACGCATGTCGCCCTGACCAATCAGGACATTACCGATGAAGGTGGCTTGACCGCTGGCTTGATCTACGGACAGCTGATCGGCCGAGATCTCGATCGGAAGGCTGCTGTCATGTTTCAGACCGCCAAAGGCGATGTCGGCCTGCGCAAAAGCGGCGACCGGCAAACAGATCGCCATCAATATAGAATAAAGAAAACTGCGTTTGATCACTGGGGTATCCCCTTATCTTTCGGATCGTATATCAGCTTCACCCCGTCCTTGAAAACAAGAACATACCCACCTTCCGCACCTTCTGCGCGGGAAATCACCACATCGCCAGCGGACAGGTCTCCCATAGGGCCCGTGGCTTCGACGGGCCCGTTGCTTGCAACATAAGTGCTGTCCAGCGTTGCGGTCAGCGTCTCGCTCGAAATCCGATAGTCGGTTGATGTATGGAGCGTGACGCCATCGGATAGGTTAACCCGGTTGTCTGTGCCATCGATCTCAGCTGCGGACGCAATGATATTGACGTGCGCGCCGTCAGGAGTGCTGATGTTGGCCTCAAGGTCTAGGGCTTTAAAGTGGTTTGAATTACCAGAATCTGGTGCGGCACTGGCGGCTTGAAATTGGATCGCAGCACCGTCCTTGGTCACGCTGGAAAACTTGGGGTGGGTAATTTTCTGTTCACCCGTCAACTCTTCCAGATTGATTCGCGCATAGGTCAGGGACGTTGTCGGATCAATGGATTTTGACACCAGAAACATCAGCGACAATAGCACAAGCGCGGTGGCTGGCAGAATGATTTTCAGCCAGTTCACAAGACGCGTATAGGTGATGCCGGTGCCGGACATTTGAAACCTTCTATAGGGTCTGTTTGGTATTTAGCGCAGAAACACCGGATTCCAAGACGCACCCTTAATGTGCAAAGATGTCCTGTTCGGGCCAACCCGCCAGATCCAACTGCGCACGCATGGGCAGGAAATCGAAACAGGCTTGCGCCATTTCGGTACGGCCTTCGCGGGCAAGACGCATATTCAGTTCTTCGCGCAGGCGATGCAGGTGCAACACGTCCGATGCCGCATAGTCCAGTTGCGCCTCGGTCAGTTCTTCTGCACCCCAGTCGCTCATCTGTTGTTGCTTCGAGATATCGACCTTCAGCAGCTGATCAAGCAGGTTCCGCAACCCGTGACGATCCGTATAGGTCCGTACCAGCTTCGATGCGATCTTGGTGCAATAGACAGGCGCGGTGACGACGCCAAACGCGTTAAGCATAGCGGCGATGTCAAACCGGCCAAAATGGAAGATCTTCAGCACATCGGGGTCGGTCAGCATCTTCTCAAGATTGGGCGCGCTGGTCTGGCCCTTCTCGACCTGCACCAGATGCGCATTCCCGTCTCCACCTGACATCTGAACCACGCACAGGCGGTCGCGATGCGGGTTCAGACCCATGGTTTCACAGTCGATGGCTACGACTGGACCAAGGTCCAGCCCGTCAGGAAGATCGCGCTTGTAAAGATGGTTGGCCATGTCGCCCCCGTAAACAGTTTCCCCTCTGAATAGGGCCAGAGGGGATCAGGTTCAACGAAAAGACTTACTTGCCGTAATAAAGGCCCACGACATGCTCGGCTTCGGCGAAGAACAGCCAACGACCGACAAGTGTGCCGACGACGTGCAGTGCAAGCGCGATGAAGGCGGTGACGTGCCCAGCGGGAGTCAGCAGCAGGATGGCGGCGGGAAGGACGGCGCCAAGACCCAGTGCGATCATCCGCAGTTTCTGAGCATGTTTGCGCCCGACGCGATAGACCATCTCGTCCAGCACATAGTTGCCGCCAGTATGGCCGCTTTCGAACATCCGGACCTCGCCCAGATGGCCCAACCCGGTGGCGTCGCCAAGCGTGCCACGGTTGGCCGCACGTGCGTCACCTTGTTGCCAGTGCAGCCACATGACCACAGCCAGAGCAGCCAGCAGGACGCCAGCGATTTTCGCCTCGCCTGCCAAAAGTGCTCCGCCACCGATGGCATGCAGCATGAACAGCACGGGCGTCAGCGGTTGGTTCCAGCGTGAAATCGTCTTGAGCTGGGTATAGATCATCGAGGTCGTGAAGATCGTGATCAGTGCAAGAATAGAGCCTACTGCACCGGAAAACGTCATTTCTGCGCCTAAGAAGATCCGCGCCAAGGCGATCAACCCGAAAAGCAGAAGGGTAACAACTGCGGCCACACCTTCGCGGCTCAGCCAACTGGTGCGCCATTGGCTGAACGCATAGAGCGCGTTCTTCTTATTGGCCAAATGCAGGGTCGAAGACAAAAGCCCCCCGACCGCCAACGCATAGGCGATGAAGAAAAAGGCAAACAGGGTGGTGCCGCCGACATCAGGAATGCCAAACCCCAGCCAAGCCAAAAGCCCAAATCCAAGCCCGGAAAAGGTGGTAAAAATGATAACACTGGGTGCGGGAT
The DNA here is from genome assembly GCF_007004645.1 of Aliiroseovarius halocynthiae. GTDB lineage: Bacteria > Pseudomonadota > Alphaproteobacteria > Rhodobacterales > Rhodobacteraceae > Aliiroseovarius > Aliiroseovarius halocynthiae. The sequence continues at coordinate 131,216 of NZ_ML660023.1, forward strand.
GCATCCGTTTCCTCCGTCAGAGCTTGTCGAGCGCTTTGTCCAGCCAGCCAAGGAAGCCTTTGGGCTCATCCGCAACAATGTTCAGCGGCGCAGTGTCCAGCTGATCCTTGGGGCGCGGTGGCAGGTATTTGTTTACGGGCTTCGTGCCCAAATCTGGCATCAGGTCAAACCCGCCGCGATCCGCGACCAGTTTTGATACATCGCTGTCTGGGTCGCCCAGATCGCCGAAATGGCGCGCGCCAGAGGGACACGTGCGTACGCATGCAGGCACGCGGTCTTCCTCGGGCAGGTTTTCGTTATAAATCCGGTCCACACACAGGGTGCATTTCTTCATGACACCCGCTTCACGATCCAGTTCGCGCGCGCCGTAAGGGCAGGACCATGCACAAAGGCCGCAGCCAATGCAGCGGTCTTCGTTCACCAGAACGATCCCGTCTTCCTCGCGCTTGTAACTTGCTCCGGTCGGGCACACGGTCACGCAAGGCGCGTCTTCGCAATGTAGGCAAGACCGCGGCATGTGCACGGTTTGCGAGGCACAGCCAGTTTTCTCAGCCTCGTAACTGAACACGCGGTTCAGGAACGTGCCAGACGGATCCGCGCCATAGGCATCCTGATCGGACAGCGGCGCGCCATAGTTCTGGGTGTTCCAGCCTTTACAGGCGGTCACGCAGCCATGGCAGCCCACGCAGGTATCAAGGTCGATGACCAGACCAAGTTTCTTATCAGTTTTTTCTGGCAAAGCAGTCATCAGATCTTCCTCGCCACAGTTTTGGGGCCTTTGCCCACGGGGGACTTGATCGGCGGGTAAGCGGGCTGGCTTTCCGCTGGTTTAGTCTCGCATCTCTCGATTTTCACGCGCAGATCAAACCACGCTGCCTGCCCGGTAATCGGGTCTGAATTCGACCATCGTAGCCCATCGCCCTTAGGCGGCTGAAGTTCGCTGATCAAGTGGTTCAACAGGAAGCCATCGGTGGCTTCCGGTGCGTCCTCGTCCAGCGCCCAGGCCCCTTTGCGTTTTCCAATCGCGTTCCACGTCCAGATCGTGCTGCCGTTAAGGCCCGCGTGATGCGCAACGGGCACCGTGATCTGACCATGCACGGACGATACAGTGGCAAAGTCGCCATCTTCGAACCCGTGTTCCTCCCAAATTTTGGTGGGCAGATACAGGTAATTCTTCCCGGTGATCTGCCGCAGCCACGCGTTCTGCGTACCCCACGAGTGATACATGTGCATCGGGCGCTGGGTCAGGGCGTGGATGGGGTATTCGTCGGTATCAACATTGCCTTCTTCAAACGGTTCATACCAGATCGGCAAAGGGTCCATTGTGTGGCCGATGCGGTCGCGCAGATTGTCGGGGGGTTGGCGGTCTCCGAACCCTTCGGCGGCCAGCTGGAATTTGCGCATAGGTTCGACATACAGGCTGAAGACATAGGGGCTTTCCACGTCGAAAATCCCGCGCTTCACCGCCCATTCCTGATAGTGCTTATTCCACGGTTTATAGAAGCTAGCGTTTTCCGGAACATGGTTAACCCAGAAGCCGCCATTTTCGATATACTTGTCAAGTTGGGCCGGATTAGGCTCTCCTCGCCCTTTTCCATTCCCGTCCTCTCCACGCCACCCGGCCAATGGTCCGACGCCCGGACGGCGCTCGTGATTGACGATGTAATCGGCATAGTCTTCGTATTTGGCTGAGCCGTCTTCATTCACAAAACCGGGCAGGCCCATTTTCACGCCGAGTTGGATCAGAACCGTCTGGAATCCGCGCACATCGCGGTCAGGCTCGACCACAGGCCAGCGGATCGCATCGGCGGCGCCGTCTGCCTCGCAGATTGGGCGATCCAGCAGCGAGATACAGTCGTGACGTTCCAGATAGGTCGTGTCAGGCAGGATCAGATCCGCATAGGCCACCATTTCCGAGCTATAGGCGTCGGAATAGATGATATGTGGGATCACATAGTCGCCGTTCTCGTCTTTATCGGTGAGCATCCGCATCACCTCGGACGAGTTCATGGACGAGTTCCATGCCATGTTCGCCATATACAAAAACAGTGTGTCGATCTTATAGGGGTCGCCGGCATGTGCGTTCGAGATCACCATATGCATCAGCCCGTGGCTGGACATCGGGTTTTCCCACGTGAACGCTTTATCGATCCGCGCGGCGCTTCCGTCTTCCTTCAGGGCCAGATGCTCGGGTCCACGGACAAAGCCCAGATGCGGGCCGTTCAGCGGCTGCCCGGGCGTTACGCCGACATGGGGAACGGGATGTGCCTCGACCGGTTTGGGGTAGGGCGGTTTGAAGCGGAAGCCGCCCGGAACTTCGACAGAACCCAGCAGGATTTGCAGCACATGCAGCGCGCGGCAGGTTTGGAACCCGTTCGAATGCGCCGAGATGCCGCGCATCGCGTGGAAGCTGACCGGACGCCCGATCATTTTGTCGTGTTTCTCGCCCTTCCAATCGGTCCAGGGCTGATCCAGAACGATCTCTTCCTCGAACGCCACGCGGGCAAGTTCTGCCGCGATCGAGCGGATCTTGTCGGCGGAAATGCCGGTGCGATCGGCCACAGCCTCGGGCGCGTATTCGTCCGACAGATAGCGCTCGGCCATCAATTGGAACACGGGGCGATGGCTTTGGCCTGCATGGCGATAGGTCGCCGCCAAATCGGGCATCACGCCGGGCGTGTCATAGTCAGCCAACTTGCCGGTCGCGCGGCAGATCACCTGAGGCTTCCCAGTATTCCCCCGCAAAAAAAGGCCGGTTTCTGCTGTGTTAGGCTCTTCATTCACGATAAAGCCCGCGTTGGTGTAGCGCGACAGATAGTTCAGATCGACCTGACCTGCGCGGAACAGCTCATGCACCAGCGCAAGGATGAAAAGTCCGTCCGTGCCGGGGGTGATCCCCACCCATTCATCCGCAATCGCGTTATAGCCCGAGCGGATCGGATTCACGCCAATCACACGCGCGCCACGCTCTTTCAACTTGCCCAGACCAATTTTGATCGGGTTCGAATCGTGATCCTCGGCCACGCCGAACAGCATGAACAGCTTGGTGCGGTCCCAGTCGGGCTGGCCGAACTCCCAAAACGCGCCGCCCATCGTATAGATGCCAGCCGCCGCCATGTTGACGGAGCAGAATCCGCCATGGGCTGCATAGTTCGGCGTGCCATAGCTTTGCGCAAACCACGAGGTGAAGCTTTGGCTTTGGTCGCGCCCGGTGAAGAACGCCAGTTTCGACGGGTCTTCGTTGCGCAGCGGGCCCATCCAGCCGACGGCCATCTCTAGCGCTTCGTCCCACGAAATCTCTTCGAACTCGCCGGAACCGCGCGGACCGACCCGTTTCAACGGTGCGCGCAGACGCGACGGGGCATAGTGCTGCATGATCCCGGATGATCCCTTGCCGCACAAGACACCTTTGTTCACGGGGTGATCGCGGTTGCCTTCGATATAGGCAACCTTGCCATCCTTCATGTGCACGTTAATCCCACAGCGGCAGGCGCACATGTAACATGTCGTCTTGCGTACCTCGTCCGAAACAGGGGGGGAGGTGTCGATCTGGATGTTTTCCGGTTTGCTCATCACGTGTTGCTGGTCCTGGGCTGGTTTGCCGGGTTGATTGGCGGGCGCGAGTTTGGTGCGATCCTGTTGGTCTTACGCCTAAAATGCCGATTCTATCAGGGGGTCCGGTAGGTCCAAAAGACTCTGCGGTTATATCCAGATTGGAAGGCCCGACCAACTGCGGTTGGCGCAGAGCGGTGCGCAAAAATGGACCAAGAAGTTACTGTAACTTGGAACGTATGGCCGCGAGGTGGCCAAAAAGGGACGAAACGTCCTTTTCGGAAGCGCGAAATTGCCTATTATCTGGAAACATTTCCCGATCATGGGCATATGATGCGCAACGTATCGGAGGCGCGACATGGATCATCTGCCAATATTTCTGGATATAAAGGGCCGAAAAGTGGTCATAGACGGGGGCGGTACGACCGCTGCCCGCCGCGTTGAACGTGCCTTGGATGCAGGCGCGGTTGTGCATGTGTTCGAACCAGACCCGCAGGACGAACTGCTGGGCCTTCTGTCCCGACCGGGCGTCAAACACCATGCGCGTCTGCCTGAAAAAGATGACTTCAAGGGCTGCATCATTGCTTATGGTGCGTCGGATATCCCAGAGCGGGACGAATTTCTGCACGCCGCCGCCAAAGCCGAAGGTGCTTTGGTCAATGTTGCTGATGTGAAGCCGCTGTGCGACTTCATCACGCCGTCGATTGTTGATCGCAGCCCTGTGACGATTGCGATTTCTACCGGAGGCGCAGCGCCCGTCATCGCCCGCATTCTTCGCGCCCGGATCGAATCGCTTCTACCCTCTGGCTATGGTCGCCTTGCTAGCTTTCTAAGCGGGTTTCGCGGCAGGATAGAGACACATATTACCGGGGGCCGTGCCCGCCGTCGCTTCTGGGAACAGATGATCGAAGGCCCGATTGGCGACGCCTTTCTGGAGGGCGACGAGGATCGCGCGGAAGCGCTGATCGATCAATCTTTGACCGGTGAAGACCCGGATCAGAAAGGTGGGATTTGGTTGGTTGGAATCGGATCAGGCGCACAGGACCTTTTGACGTTCCGCGCGCTTTCGGTCATGCAGCGCGCCGATGTGATTGTCCACGATGCGTCCGCCAATTCCGACATTCTGGCGCTGACTCGTCGGGACGCGACTCGGATCACGGCGAATGATGCCGCGTTGGCCGATTATGCCGGGATGGCTGCCAGCGGCCGTCGCGTTGTTTGGCTGGTCGCGGGCGACCCCGCAAGCCGTTCGGATGCGAAATCGTGGGTTGCGCGTCTGACTGGGCAAGGTGTCGAGGTGCAAGTGGTTCCAGGTGTCTCTAACACAGGGCATTCTATCCAATCCGAGGGCAATGTCATCTCTCTGACTCAGACACCCAAGACCGCGTCGCATGCGATGAGCCTTTCTCCGCGTGCATCACTTTAAGCGGGATAGGTGAGTCGTCATAAAACTGTTACCCCTTCGACATATCCCGCGCAGCAGGGATCCATAGAAGGGGCACGATATGACACGCATCGCAATCAACGGACTTGGGCGTATGGGCAAGCTGGTTCTGCGGGACCTGATTGAAAACGGTGCACCCGGAGAAATCGTGCTTTTGAATGACCCCGTAGGTGATGCAGAGCAGCACGCCCACCTGCTGGAATGGGATACGGTGCATGGGCGCTGGCCAGCTGAATTCACCGCGGGTGAAGACAGCATCATCATCAACGGTCAGGAAATGAAGCTGACCGGATCGTGGACGCTGGACGCGTTGCCGCTGGAAGAACTGGGCGTCGATATGGTGATCGATTGCACGGGCGCCTTCAAAACCAACGAAAAGCTGGCCCCCTATTATGCGGCAGGTGTGAAGAAGGTGGTCGTCTCGGCCCCCGTCAAGGAAGAGAACGCGCTGAATATCGTTTATGGCGTGAACCACGACCTGTATCAGGACCAGGCGCTTGTGACGGCGGCGTCCTGCACGACGAATTGCCTGGCTCCGGTGGTCAAAGTTCTTCTGGATCGGATTGGGATCAAGCATGGCTCGATGACGACGATCCATGACGTGACGAATACGCAAACCATCGTGGACCGCCCTGCCAAGGACTTGCGCCGTGCGCGCTCGGCGCTGAATTCGCTGATCCCGACCTCAACGGGCTCGGCCAAGGCGATCACGCAGATTTTCCCCGAACTGACCGGACGCTTGAACGGCCACGCTGTGCGCGTGCCGCTTCTGAATGCTTCGCTGACCGATTGTGTATTTGAAGTCGAGCGTGAAACCAGTGCCGAGGAAATCAACAGCTTCTTCAAAGAGGCTGCCGAGGGCGATTTGAAGGGCATTCTGGGCTATGAAACCCGTCCGCTTGTGTCCGCCGATTATACCAACGATCCGCGCAGCTCGATTGTGGATGCGCTGTCGACGATGGTGATCAATGGCACGCAGGTTAAGATCTATGCGTGGTATGACAATGAATGGGGCTATGCTTGCCGCTTGGCGGATGTTGCCCGCTTGGTCGGAGCCTCAATGTGATCCTAACCCAGCCCAAACAGGGGCTTGCGGCCTATGTTGCGGTCACGGCGGCCTATTGGGCGTTCATGCTGTCCGATGGTGCGCTGCGGATGCTGGTGCTGCTGCATTTCCATACGCTGGGCTTTTCACCTTTCACCTTGGCGTGGCTGTTCCTGCTGTACGAGTTCATGGGTGTAGTCACCAACCTGTCTGCGGGATGGATCGCCGCGCGGTTCGGGCTGACCTCGACGCTTTATGCAGGGCTTAGCTTGCAGATCGTAGCGCTGATTGCGCTGTCGCAGCTGTCGACGGATTGGGCAGTTGTGACCTCGGTCATCTATGTGATGGTGGTGCAGGGCATGTCCGGCGTCGCCAAGGACCTGTCCAAGATGTCGTCGAAAAGCGCCGTGAAGCTGTTGGCGCCCGAAGGCGACGGACTGTTCCGCTGGGTGGCCATTCTGACCGGATCGAAAAACGCTGTGAAAGGCTTTGGCTTCCTGTTGGGCGCAGCACTTCTGGCGCTGATCGGCTTCACCCCGTCGGTGATTGCGATGGCTGTGGTGCTGGCCGCGATCCTGATCGGGGTGGTGGCGTTTATGCCCGCTGGCCTGCCAAAAGGCTCTAAATCAGCGAAATTCTCGCAGGTTTGGTCGAAAGATGTACGGATCAACCGCCTGTCACTTGCCCGTATGTTCCTGTTCGGCGCGCGGGACGTTTGGTTTGTTGTGGGCATCCCGGTCTATTTCCACGCGGTGGTGTCGGACGGTTCGCATGCTGGGGATCGCAGTGCCTTTTTCCTGATCGGAAGCTTTATGGCGCTTTGGATTATCGCCTATGGCGCGGTTCAGGCCTGGGCGCCGAAACTTCTGAAAGCGGCGCAGCGCGATCCGCATGATTTCCCGCGTCTGGCCACGCTTTGGGTAGGCATTCTGACCCTTGTCATCGGCGCATTGGCCGCCGCCGCGCTGTTCCCCGGCCCGTGGCTGACGCCGGTTCTGGTAATTGGCCTGTTGGTGTTTGGGTTTGTTTTTGCCGTGAACAGCTCGCTCCATTCCTATTTGATCCTTGCCTTCACCAAAGCCGAGCGTGTGACCATGGATGTGGGCTTTTACTATATGTCCAACGCGGCAGGCCGTCTGATCGGCACACTTCTGTCTGGTCTATCGTATCAGATCGGAGGGCTGCCGCTGTGCCTTGGCACCGCCGCCGCGCTGTCTGCAGCCAGTTGGTTGTCCGCCCGCCAGCTTGCCAAACTGGACCGCGCCGCCTAGCGTCCGACTATGGATTATTCAAAGCTGATCGACGACGAGATTTGGCGTTTCATTCGCGAAACGGACGCACATTATCCGCCTGACGCAGTGAACCGTACCGTGGCCGAGCAACGGCAGGTCTATGACACGATGTGCCGCGCGTTCTTCGCTGGCTATCCTGATGGGCTGAATGTGCGGGATGATGCGATCGATGGCATTCCGATACGGCTGTATGAACCCGCAAAGCCGAAGGGCACCGTGGTCTATTTCCATGGCGGCGGCTTTGTGGTCGGTGGGCTGGACAGCCACGATGATGTCTGCGCCGAGATCTCTGATCAAACCGGGCTGCGCGTGGTCAGCGTGGACTATCGCCTTTGCCCAGAACATCCGCATCCCGCTGCGTTTGAAGATGCAGTGACAGCGGTTCTGTATGCATCTCAGGTATGGGACGAACCTTTGGTTCTTGCCGGGGACAGCGCGGGTGGAAATCTGACCGCTGCTGTGTGCCATACCCTTCGGGGCTCTGTTCAGATCGCTGGGCAAGTTCTGATCTATCCGGGTTTGGGGGGTGATATGACAAAAGGGTCCTATATTGATCACGCCAACGCGCCGATGTTGACGATGGATGACCTGAAATTTTACAGCGCCATCCGCTTTGAAACGCCACCAAATGCACCCGATCCCACCGCTGCCCCGCTTGAGGATACGGACTTCAGTGATTTGCCGCCAACAGTCTCTATCACGGCGCAATGTGATCCATTGGCGGATGATGGAATGACCTATCGCGATGCGATTTTGGCCGCAGGTGGCAAGGCCGTTTGGTTCAATGAAGCCGGGTTGGTGCACGGGTATTTGCGTGCACGGCACCAGTCAGACCGTGCACGACGCAGTTTTGCGCGGATCGTGGATCAGATTACCATGTTGGCACAGGGTGAATGGCATCACTGATCGTCCCTTTCCCCCGCCCCCCGCTTCCCGTAATCTGGCAAGCGGAATTTGCGCCGGGTGGGCGTGTTAACGATTGGACAGTCCATGTCGCGCATAGGATTATCACTGCTTCGGCGCTTGCAGGCTTTGCAGGGAAAAACATTTGCCGATTCCGCGGATTCCGAACTTAGTAAGACGCCAGTCGCCAAGCGCGAAAGCACCCCAGATCAGCGCCCTGAAGGGTTACTGATTTGGGGTTGTTTGTCAGAACCGGCGGAGGGCGAAGCACTTTCGTCGCTTATGCCCCAGCTTCGTGCAGAGATGGGCGAGCTGACACTTTTGCTGACATCGCCCAACGCACAGCAGGGGGCGAGCTTCTCTGATGACCTGTATCTTCCCAACCCGAAATTCGATCCAGCCTCGATCCGTGGGTTCTTGGAGCACTGGCGCCCTGATGTTGTCGTCTGGATGCGATCGGAGGTGGATCTGACGGTGTTCGAAGCGCTGAACCGCCAAGGGATTCCGATTGTCTGGATCGGCGCAACGCCGCCGCAAGATCGGGGTTTAACACAGCGGCTCAAGCAAGCTGCGCTGCGCGATATCATAATCGAGATAGACACTATTCTGCCCCAAGACGGCGCTTCGCGCCGAGAGCTGCTGCGTCTTGGGGTGGCGCAAGATAAAATGCAGATCACAGGCGTTCTTGAGCCGCATATTCAGGTGCCCAAATGTGATATCGAAGAACGCGACCAGATCGCACAGAAGCTGGACGGGCGGCCCGTGTGGTTGGCGGTTGGCGTGGACCCGCGCGAGGAAGGCGCCATACTTTCTGCGCATCGCACCCTTATCCGCAAGTCGCACCGACTTCTTCTTGTATTGATCCCCGAGGATCCCGGCAGGACCACGGATCTGGTTCACGAGCTGGAAAAAGACACTTGGATCACCTCGACCCGGTTTGTGGACAGGCATCCACATCGCGACGACCAGATCTTTGTCGTTGATCGAACGGATGAGTGCGGTCTTTGGATGCATCTTGCGTCAATCACCTGGATCGGAGGCACGATGGCAGGAGGGGCAAACCGGAATCCGCTGAACCCCGCTGCCTTAGGATCAGTTGTGATCTATGGAACCGAAGGTGGGCGCCACGAGGCATCTTTGGAGCGCCTGACCCAAGCTGGGGCTGCACGTAAGGTGCAGGATGCTGCATCGCTGGCGACCGAGGTCGAACAACTTCTTGCCCCTGACAAAGCCGCTGAAATGGCCATGGCGGCTTGGGATGTCACCACCAAAGGCGCAGAAGTCAGTGAACACTTGATGGAACGGCTACTGGATCTTTTGGACGAAGCAGAAAGTCGAAAGGGCTTGTGATGCGTACGCCTTCTTATTGGTTCACGGACCCCAAAACGCCCGATTGGCGCGCACGCCTTCTTGCACCTCTTGGTTGGTTGTATGGCTTTGGTACGGCCCGCCGGGTTGCGCGCGCTGATGGTGCATATCGCGCGACAGTCCCAGTGGTCTGCATTGGTAACATCAACGCTGGCGGCACCGGGAAGACACCGACCACGATTGCGCTGGCGCAAAGGCTGATCTTGCAGGGCAGGGCGGTACATATCGTGTCGCGCGGGCACCGCGGAAGCGAGGAAGGACCGCTGCGCGTTGATGAACGCAGTCACGGTGCAAAACAGGTTGGGGACGAACCCTTGCTGATGGCAGCATTCGCGCCGACATGGATCGCGCGCGACCGCGTAAAGGGGGTCCAGGCGGCTGAAGCGGCCGGTGCGGATATCATTTTGATGGATGACGGGTTTCAGAACCCAAGCGTGCACAAAGCGCTGTCGATTGTCGTGGTGGACGCGGTGAAAGGGTTTGGCAATGCGCGGTGTATTCCGGCGGGCCCACTGCGCGAGCCCGTCGCCGCTGGCATGCAGCGTGCGGATCTGGTTTTGTCCATCGGGCACGCCCGCGCACAGACACTATTCCAGCAGAAATGGGAAAAATCGATCCCCTGTCCTCATGTGACGGGTCAGCTAGAACCGCTTCAAACGGGCATGGATTGGCAGGATATGGATGTGCTGGCCTTTGCCGGTATTGGCCTGCCCGAGAAGTTTTTTGCGACGGTCAGCGATTTGGGTGCAAATCTGCTTCGGGCCGAGGCATTGGCCGATCACCAGACTTTGACCGATGCCCTGATGAAACGGCTGGAAATCGAGGCGGCCGCGCTGGGCGCCCAATTGGTCACCACCGAAAAAGACGCCGTGCGCCTGCCTGACAGTTTTCGCCGCCGGGTGTTGACCGTACCAGTTCGGCTAGCGCTTGAGGATTGGAGCACTGTTGACGCCGCGCTCGCGCGTGTTTTGGCGGGTTAGGGTCGTTTCAACCCTAACCCAAATTGCTTATTCGCCCAGCTTCTCGTCCAGAATGGCGGCGAAATCGCTGTAGTTCATGTTTGAATATTTGGTGCCATCAATGATGAAAGACGGCGTTCCCGTGATCTCGTCCGCGCCAGCGTTCTGCTGATAGGCAGCTACTAGGCTTTGCGCCGAAGCTTCGTCCTGCAGGCAGGCGTCCAACTGTTCATCCGTCATCCCAGCCGTCCGGCCCAGCTTTTTCAGGTTCGCCACGATGGTCGAAGGCGACCCGTCCGCGATCCAGTCTTTCTGACCGCCATAAATCAGATCAATCAGGCCGAAATATCGTGTATCGCCACCGCAGCGTGCGATCATCCCGGCCCAAAGACCGAACTGATCAAAATACACTTCGCGGTGGATAAACTGAATTTTGCCCGTGTCGATATAGTTCTGCTTCAGTTTCTTGAACGTATCTTCATGAAAATTGGCGCAATGTGGACAGGTGAACGACGCATATTCGATCACGGTGATTGGCGCGTCCTTGTCACCAAGGATCATGTCCGCCGCGGGTTCAACTGCGGCGTCACTGCTTTGTGCCTCGGCGACGGATACGCCGGGAAGCGACCCATTATTCTGCGTCATATAAAACGCGCCGCCGATGGCGATCACCACAGCGATCAGGATTGGAATGATGCGATTCATCTGTTTAAGCCTTGTGTTTGTTTTTTGTTATGACGTTTCGCGCCAGAAGCTCTAACGCGGAACGAAGCCCGTCATCACCTATCTCTTTGGCCGCATCTGTTGCGCGCGCCAAGATCTTGGGGTCAGGCTGGGCCTGTTTCTTTGGGGCGTGGGCGAATTGTGCCTGCCCTTCGGCAAAGCCAGTCGCCGCGGTCTGCGTGATGCGAATGCGCGCAATGGCGTTATAGCCATACACTGCGTTCACCTTCTCGCGCAGCTGGTCCTTTTGCATGTCCAACATCGGCGCCTGCGCACCTGTGGTCAGCACAGTCAGCGTTGCCCCCATGCCGCCGCGCCCATAAGAAATGTCCACGGGGCGTGAAATTCCAGCTGTCGCTTCACCTACGATCTCGGCCCAATGGGTCAGCACACGTGTCACCGCAAAGCCGCGCGTTTCGCTGGCTTTGCGAATCCGGGCCGTCAGCAGGGACGAGGTGCGCTCGAACCCTTTTTTGCGGCGAGGATATGCTTTGGGCTTTTCCATTTGGCGGATACGTGTGACTCGTTTCTTTTTGCTTATTCTAGGATGTTCACTTTGCTATGCCAGAACAAACGACGGATAGGAGATAACAGGTGCGTGACGGGCCGAAAACTGCTGATTTGCTGGACTGGTACGATGCGCACGCGCGGGTCCTTCCGTGGCGGGTAAGCCCAGCTGATCGCGCAGGCGGCATTGTGCCCGACCCCTACGCGGTTTGGTTGTCCGAGATTATGTTGCAGCAGACCACAGTCGCTGCGGTAAGGGACTATTTCACCCGATTTATGTCCATTTGGCCCACGGTTCAGGATCTGGCGGCGGCCGAGGATGACCGCGTTATGGGCGAATGGGCTGGGCTTGGATATTATGCCCGCGCCCGGAATTTGCTGAAATGTGCGCGCGAAATCAGCGCCTTGGGAGCGTTTCCGACCACCCGCGCAGGGCTTCAAGCCTTGCCAGGGATTGGTCCCTATACCTCAGCAGCGATTTCCGCGATTGCCTATGATCTGCCGGAAACGGTTGTGGATGGAAATGTCGAGCGGGTCATGTCGCGCATGTTTCATGTTGAAACTCCGTTGCCTGACGCCAAGTCCGAGCTGACCGCATTGGCAGAAACCTTAACCCCACAAAAGCGTGCAGGCGATTACGCTCAGGCTGTGATGGATTTGGGTGCCACGATTTGTACGCCGAAATCACCCGCTTGTGGCATTTGCCCATGGAATAGTGACTGTTTGGCGCGAAGATCAGGTGTTCAGGCCGAGCTACCCAAAAAGAAACCAAAGGCCAAGAAGCCCACACGGTTCGGGGTTGTCTATCTGGCGCGTAATCAGGCCGGGGAATGGTTGATGGAGCGTCGACCCGAGAAGGGATTGCTTGGCGGGATGCTGGGCTGGCCGGGGGCAGAATGGGGCGATGTCGCGGTCGAGCAGCCCCCATTCAGCGCGGATTGGCAGGATCCCGGCGTGGAAGTTCGACACGTTTTTACGCATTTTAACCTGCATCTTTCGCTGCGGGTCGTACAGACCGACGGTAAAATTCAGCCGAGACAGGGTCTATTTCTGGACATTAAACGCTCGGATCTGCCAACCGTGATGCGCAAAGCCTTTGACGTGGCGATTTCGCATCTGTCGCATTGAGCGTTTAGGCATTCAACGCTAGCCTGTGCAGGAATAGAAGGACCGATCCCATGCTTCCTGCGTCCACAATCTCGCGTTTTCGAAATGCGGCCCCGTTCGGCATCTCGCTTATTTTGCCGGTCTTGGTGATTGTCGCAGCAACGCAGGGCGGCTGGTTCCTGCTGCTGCCCCCTTTGGGCACGTGGTGGCTTTATGCGATTCTGGACGCGATCATCGGGCGCTATACCGAGAACGCGGACCCGACGACCGAGGACACAGACCTGTTCTGGTATCGCCTGATCACCATGATTTGGTTTCCGATCCAATTCGTCATGATCTATGGCATGATTTGGTACGTGAGCGGGGCCGAACATCTTTCGACTGCGGAAAAGTTTGGTGCCTTCTTTGGAGTCGGGGTTCTGTCGGGCACAGTCGGGATCGTTTACAGTCACGAGCTGATGCATCAATCCAATCGGTTCGAGCGCTGGTTAGGGGATCTGCTGTTGGCGACTGTGCTATACAGCCACTTCCGCACCGAACATCTTCTGGTTCATCACCCTTACGTGGGCACGACCCGCGATGCGGTGACCGCGCGTTATAATGAAGGCTTTCACCGTTTCTTTCTCCGCGTGCTGTTTGAAGCACCTTCATCGGCGTGGACGGCCGAAAAAGCCATGCTGGCGCGGCGCGGGCTTTCTGCTTTTGACCGCGCGAATCCATTCTGGCGCTATGGCACGTTGCAGCTTTTGGCGATCATCCTTGCGGTTTGGATCGGCGGCTGGATGGGGCTTGCGCTGTTCGCGTTCCAAGCCTTGGTGGCCATCTGGCAATTGGAACTTACGAATTATGTCGAGCATTACGGCCTGACCCGCAAACATCTGGGCGATGGGAAATACGAACGCGTCAAGCCGCATCACAGCTGGAACGCGGATCAGAAGGCCTCGAACTGGTTGTTGATCAATCTACAGCGTCATTCCGATCACCACTATAAGCCAGCCCGGCGTTTTCCGCTGTTGCAGACCTACCCCGATGCCGAGGCCCCGCAACTGCCCTTCGGTTATCCGGTGATGACGGTCGCCGCGATGATCCCGCCGATTTGGCGACGCGTAATGAACCCGCGCGTGCGGGCGTGGCGCAAGCTGCACTATCCGGAAATCACGGATTGGAGCGTATACAAGGCGGGAACGTTGCCACCTCCGGGGATCCGATAAATCAGCGGGACGCATCGCGTACCGCCCCCACGGGGCGGCGCGACTGCGCCACCCCTCGGATCGGCGCTTGCGTCGGTCTGTCTTACGCGACGTGGACGCTGCCTAAGGAAAGGTCACTGGCGCGTCGCCTTCGGCCCACACCGCATATTTCCGCATCACAAAGTTCAAGCGGTCGCTGGCCAAAAACGTCTCTAGCCAAGCGGAAACATGGCGCGTTGCCTCAGTGTCAAAGCGGGGTTTGTCGATATTTGCGAACTGACGAACAAAGGGCAGGGCGGCCAGATCGGCCAGCGTGGGGCGTGCACCAAAAAGCCATCCATCAGCCAGCTGATCCTCAAGCGTCGCAAGCATCTTCATCGCGTCGGCACGTGTCACATCGGGATCGCTGTCGGGGTGGCGCACGGCATATTTTGTCAGGTCCAACGCGCGTTTGAACGGGCCGTCGAACATTTGAATCAGATCGTGTCCTGCATCCGGCATGTTCAACAGATCCTCGGGATCAGATTGGCCCAGCGCCCATGTCATCACGTCCAAGCTTTCGTCCAAAACTCCTGAATTAGAGACTAAACAGGGTACCGTCGCGCTGGGCGAGGCATCCAGAAATGCGGCGGGTTTGTCGCGCAACAGGATCTCGCGCAGTTCAACGGGGACGCCGGCGCTGGCAATCGCCAGACGGGCGCGGATCGCATAGGGGCAGCGGCGGAAGGAATACAGGATCGGTTTCATACCCCCAGAAACCAAAAAAAACCCTGCCTAACAAGTAGGCAGGGTCAGTCAGGTTGTGCTGTGGCGGCGGGCCACAGGCACAGGCGGTACCTGATGATGCGGGCGCGTCTGATGCGCGCGCCGCAAATTCTTTAATTGCAGAGAGTTTGGTCTAGTTCATTTCCGCGCGGATCTGCTGGCGCAGCAGGTCAATCGGAGCTTTCTTTCCGTCCTGCTTGAAGTGCCAATAGGTCCAGCCATTGCAGCTGGGCGCGCTTTCCAGCGCAGCACCCACCTGGTGGATCGAGCCACGGGCATCGCCGGAAATCAAGGTGCCATCCGCACGAACCTTGGCGGTTTTACCACGCGGGCTGGTCAGAACCTCGCCCGGACGCAGCATGCCGCGTTCGACCAACTGGCCAAAGGGCACGCGCGGTTCAGCGCGTTTCGACGGCGTGGTGGTCAGGGCTTCTTTGTCGAACTTGCGCACTTTCGAGATGCGCTTTTCAGCAACCTTGCGGTAAGCCTCTTCCCGTTCGATGCCGATGAAGTCGCGGCCCAGCATTTTTGCAACCGCACCTGTGGTGCCGGTGCCAAAGAACGGATCAAGGATCACATCGCCGGGGTTGGTCGCACCGACCAGAACGCGATGCAGCAGGGCCTCGGGTTTTTGGGTCGGGTGTGCTTTGTCGCCATTTTCGTCTTTCAGGCGCTCGTGGCCTGTGCAGATCGGCAGAACCCAGTCAGAACGCATCTGAACACCTTCGTTCAGCGCCTTTAGGGCTTCATAGTTAAACGTGTATTTCGCGCCTTCGGATTTCGAGGCCCAGATCATCGTTTCATGCGCGTTGGTGAAGCGCTTGCCGCGGAAGTTCGGCATTGGGTTGGATTTGCGCCAGACCACATCGTTCAGGATCCAATAGCCCTGATTTTGCAGCTCGGCACCCATGCGGAACACGTTGTGATAGGATCCGATGACCCAGATTGCACCGTTGGGCTTCAGAACACGACGCGCGGCCTTCAGCCATGCGCGGGTGAACTGATCATATGCTTTGAAACTGTCGAATTGATCCCACTCGTCATCTACGGCGTCGACCTTCGAGTTGTCGGGGCGGTGAAGTTCGCCTTTCAACTGCAAATTATAGGGCGGATCCGCGAAGATCATATCAACCGAGTTTTCGGGAAGGGAATTCATCACCTCGATGCAGTCGCCATCAAGGATCTGGTTCAGGGGCAGCTCTACAGCCGCCTTTACTTTGGTTTTGGTTACCATTTCTGCCTCATGTACCGGCGCATTTTGCGCTCTATCAGCGGCGTGTTTTCACGCTCGTTTTGATGAGGTCAGGATCGGGCAAACAGGATTCCCCGTCAAATTCTTTTTTGAATCAGCAACTTACATTTTACTGTTGATACAAGATATTGTGGACCGGTTTGAATGAACGTCTATGGTGTGGGGTCACACCAAGATTTTGCAGCGCCAATCTGTGGCTTTTTGACGGGTATCCTGCGTTCGTCTCCCAGCCATAGCCGGGGAACTGTTGCGCCAAATCCACCATGATCCGATCGCGGGCAATCTTTGCCACGATCGATGCGGCGGAAATCGACACGGAACGCGCGTCGCCCTTCACGATCGTTTCGGATGGGCCGGTAAACCCACGGGGGGTCTGGTTTCCGTCGATCAGCAAATAGTCCGCCTGTTGCGACAGCCCGGCGACAGCACGCTCCATTGCCAGATGGCTGGCGCGCAGGATGTTCAGCTCGTCGATTTCTTCGACCGAGGCATGGGCGATGCACACACAGGCCCTGTCGTGGATCGTATCCCACAGCGCCTCGCGCCGTTTGGCGGACAGCTTCTTGGAATCATTCAGCCCCTCGGGGATATCATCGGGGTTCAGAATGACGGCGGCGGCTGTGACGGGGCCGGCAAGCGGACCGCGCCCAACCTCGTCCACGCCGGCAATATATTGAAAGCCGCGATTTATCGCGGCGGTTTCGAAACTGAAATCAGGAACGGTTTTTGTCATTCTATTGAGGTGGCCCAAACTGCCCGACCCCGCAAGCAAAAAGGACAGAGGCCGAAGCCTCTGCCAAGTGACAGCGGGTCAACTTTTAACCGAAGGTGTCGATCCCGCTGAGAACGGCGCGTGGAGGTGAAGGGACCGGGCGCCGCTGTTCAAAATGTCTTAGTGGTTCTGGGCCGCGCGATATCCACGAGCTCTTAGGCATTTTGGCCGATAGCCATGGCGCTGTACGAAGACGCCCTTGCGATTGCGTATGACCACGGATTTGGCGCAGGTCGACGGCAGCTCATGCGCAAAGGCAAAGTTTTTTTGCAGGCAACGTCGCGCAAACAATTTCTGTCGGCCAGTTTGTGTTTTGAAAGTGCGAAGGCAATGTGCTGGCAGCTTATGGAATTTGCTGACTTTCGGCGGCTTGGGGCGGTGTGGCTTCGGGAATGTCGGCATTGGCGTGTGTACGAAATGGTCGCCGCCAGCAGACGGTTTGTCATCACCAGATAGAATCACGCCCAAGGTGACCAGACCCAAAAGGGCGGCGATAATCGCTGCGCTGTCATCCCCGGACGAATCGTTGCGTGCTTGTGCCGGGGAAAGGGTCAGCGTGGCAGCTACGGCGGCGCTGAGAGCCAGTTTGATAATAGTACGAGGCATTGCGGTGCGGATCATGGGATCATCCTTTCTGTTGGATCAGCGCAAGTAGGCGCTTGTCATGAACCCAACATGGGGATCAGCCCTAAAGACAGGCAATAACGGGCGATTGCTATAGCCTATCAATGCCTCAGACCGGGGTTTGTTATTGAATAACCGGCCCCCGCACCGCATGGTCGACACATGATGAAACATACCGCACTCACTCTCCTCCTTATGCTCATGGCATCGACGGCGCAGGCCGCATGCTATGCAGACTACAAAGCCAAACGGGATGATCCGCTCAAGCTTCACTATGGTGTGATCGAGCTGTCGGACGACGCTTGCGATGATCACGAAACTGCGCATCGGCAGATAAGTGACCGTCTTGCTGGAAATGGCTGGTCCCTTTTGAAAGTCCAATCCATATTCGACGATACAGGTCTTGAGGAAAGGAAAGAGAGTGCCGGAAAATTCTTCCTTCGCTTCTGATGCGTTGAAGCGGTCGAATCGTGTGATGGTCATCGGGATCGCGGCAATTGTCGTGATCCTTTTGGTGGCTGCGGTCTTTTTGTTTCTGACCCTGCCTGACGCCAACGCGTTTAATATGAGGGTCGAACGAATCTTTGTCGAAAATGACGGTCTGAATTCAGGCGCCGAGATCAAACTGCTTGAGATCCTGGCGCAGTCTGGAACGGCGTTTTCCGACACGTTGACCAGCTATCGCATGGTGATTTTCGTTCTGTTGGTCTTTTCGACGGCGTTGCTGGTGGCGGCGCTGTTGTTCCTGTTGACCATTTTGGGCTTGAACCGCCGCATGAGCGAGATCGAGCGTGCAGGCATTCAAGTGAACTCGCTTCTGATCAGTCGTGAAGAGCGCACCGTATATCTGAACAATATGGAATTCTCGCTGACCGAAGCTGCGATCGAAACGCTGTCGGCCTTGGCCGAGGCGCGAATGGATGAAGATGTTTTGTCTGGGTCCGAGCTTGAGGGGCTGATTTCCGGTCGTGATCCGTCAGAATGCGACGAGGCCGCAGGCGCGACCCGCATCAAACGTCTGCGCGACGCGCTGGGCAATCAATTGATGAGCGAGCTTTTGGTGAAAACCATCACGCGCCGCGGCTATATGCTGTCGATTGATAAAGACGTCATCCGGATGATCTGACGCTTTAATGCGTTCCGCGCAGAACCAGCTCGGTTTTGACCAGAATCATCTCGTTCGACTTTTCGGGTGTCTCAAGACGCCGGTTTAGCAGCTCGATAATGGCGTCTACGGATCTGTCGATGGGATTCATTACCGTCGTCAGATCAAAGGACGGCCAGCGCGCCATATCGATATCGTCAAAGCCAACGATGGCGATCTGGTCTGGCACCTGCCAGCCCATCTCTTTCGCGGCGGTCAGTGCACCGATGGCGGTGGCATCATTGGCGCAAATCAACGCGTCGGGCCTGTGGTTGGACAACAGCCGCATTCCAGCATCAAAGCCGCCATCCACAGTGAAATCCCCGTCTTCTTCGGCCATCAGCTCTCGCCCGGCCTGCGCCAATGCCTGTACAACGCCGTTGCGTCGCTGGGTCGACGAATAATACGCCCTTGGTGCCGAGATATAGGCGAATTTCTTGCGACCCTGCGCAATCAGAAACTCGGTCATAGACCGCGTGCCGTCGGCATTCCGACAGCAGACATTGTCAACGCCATCAATGTCGACCGGGCGCCCGGACGAGATCATGGGGATCCCGATCTTGGCGCATTGCAGCACCAGATCTTCAGGCATGCTGCCGCCGCGCAGAATCATGGCGTCCAACGGATAGCGCAACACATCTTCGACCGCCGTGCTGGCCTGTGCGCCGCTGCCATCGATCAGGATCGGCCATTTCCCCAGCGCATTCAGGCGGCCAACCAGGTGGCCGACAAAGGCAGTGTCATACGGGCTGCGCATATTGCCGACGAAGATCGCCACCAGATGGCTGCGCCCACCCTGAAGCCCGGCGGCCAGCGCGTTGGGTTGATACCCCAGCTCTAGCGCGACCTGTCTGATTCGCACCCGTTTTTCGCTGTCCAGATACGCGCCGTCGGTGAATGCACGCGATACGGCGGACCGCGAAACACCTGCCGCATCGGCCACCATTTGCGCTGTGACACGCTTCTTTTGCTCGGGTTTTTCGTCGAAATCGCTCATGCCTGCCCTGATGATCCAGCCGCTATCTTTTTGTCAACATGATAGAAAAGTTTGACAGAACTGTTACACGTATAAAGTATGTGAACACGTGTGCACAGTCCGTGCATACCTGAAAATGACGCGAATCGATCAGCCCCAATAAGAGTTGGCGATCGGTGCACGTGTTCTGACAGGGTGGAATAGAATTCGGAGACCCGAGATGACTAAGATGAAACTTAGCGCGGCAGCTGCCGCCGTAGCGATGATGGCAAACACTGCGTTTGCTCAGACTGAAATCACCTGGTGGCACGCAATGGGCGGCGCGCTGGGCGAAACCGTTAATAAAATTGCGGAAGATTTCAACGCAAGCCAGAGCGACTATAAAATCACGCCTGTTTTCAAAGGCACATATGAAGAAACCCTGACCGCTGGCATCGCGGCATTCCGTGCTGGTGAACAGCCCAACGTGCTGCAGGTGTTTGACGCCGGCGCGGCCACCGTGATTGGTGCAAAAGGCGCGACCGTTCCGGTTCAGGATCTGCTGACCGACAATGGCGTTGCTTTCGACATCAACGACTATATCTCGGGCGTGCGCTATTTCTATGCGGACAGCGATGGCAAAATGATCGGCATGCCGTTCAACTCGTCCTCGCCGATCATGTATTACAACATGAACGCGCTGGAAAAAGCTGGCGTAACCCCGCCGAAAACCTGGGAAGAGTTCCAGACCGTTACGGCTCCTGCATTGAAAGACGCCGGATATACCGGTCTGTCGCAGTCGCACCTGCCCTGGATCTTCACCGAAAACTTCATGTCGCGCCACGACCTGCCGTTCGCCACGAACAACAACGGCTATGACGGCACCGACACCCAGATCCTGGTAAACAACGACGCCATCAAAGCCCACTTCACTGCTGTGGCTGATTGGAAGGACAAAGGTTACTTCGAATGGTTCGGCACCGGCTGGGGCGACAACCAGACCCCGTTTGAAGAAGGCAAAGTTGCCATCTGGCTGGGATCGTCGGGTTCGTTCGGCGGCCTGTCGAAAAAAGATCTGCCGTTTGAATTTTCAGCAACCTATCTGCCGTATTGGGAAGCTGTAACCAAAGAGCCGAAGCAGACCTTCATTGGTGGTGCATCGCTGTTCGCGATGGCTGGCAAATCGGCCGAAGAAAACAAAGCAACCGCTGCGTTTTTCGAATTCCTGACCTCGCCTGAAACCCAGTATTTCTGGCACAAAGACACCGGCTATGTTCCGATCACCGAAGCCGCTTATGAACTGGCAAAATCGGACGGTCACTATGACCGTATGCCGGCAGCCGAAGTTGGCATCCAGCAGCTGTCATTGCCTGCAGGTGACAACACCAAAGGTTATCGCATGGGCTTCTATGTTCAGATCCGTGACGTGATGAACCGTGAATACGGCCGCATCCTGACGGGTGAAACCTCGGTTGAAGACGCATTCGCGAACATCGAAACCGAAGCCAACGCTCTGCTTGCCAAGTTTGCAAAAACGCAAAAATAAGCAAGACTAGAGACTATCAGGTGGTCGCGATCCGTCGCGGCCACTCTTACGATCCGATGGGAGGTTCCCCTTGAAACGTGCCGGTTTTACCACGCGCTGGTTGCCCATATTGCTGTTGCTTCCACAACTGCTGATTATCTTCGTGTTCTTCTATTGGCCCGCAGGACACGCGCTGCATTCATCCTTCTTCCTGCAAGACCCGTTTGGGTTTGGATCGACCTTTGTGGGCCTAGACAACTACCGCGACTTGGCCGGTAACAAAGAATATATGCGGATCGCCCGCTTTACGTTGCTGTTCACGCTGTTGGTCACGTTCTTCTCGCTGGCTTTCGCGCTTCTTCTGGCGGTGAAAGCGGACAATGTTTTGCGCGGCGCCAAGACGTATCGCACGCTTCTTATGTGGGTCTATGCCATCGCCCCGCCTGTTGCAGGTTTCATCGGCCTGATCATGTTCGACCAAAGCTGGGGTCCGCTGACACGCTTCCTGCAAAGCATTGGCTGGGATTTCACGCTGGGTGTAAATTTCCGCGACACCGCCACCGCCATGGTGATCGTGTCGGTTTGGAAACAAGTACCGGTGAACTTCATTTTCTTCCTGTCTGGTCTGCAATCCATCCCGCGCTCGGTGCGCGAGGCGGCGATGATCGACAACCGCTCGGCCGCAGGGCGCTTCTGGGATGTGACCTTCCCGCTGCTGGCCCCGACCGGGTTCTTCCTTCTGATCACCAACATCACCTATTCGCTGTTCGAAACCTTTGGCACGATCGACGTGCTGGTGAAAGGCGAGCCGGGCAACAACCCGATGACGCTGGTCTACAAGGTGTATGTGGACGGGTTCCGCGGTAATGACCTTGGCGGTAGCTCGGCGCAATCGGTGGTGCTGATGGTGCTGGTGCTGGCCTTGACAATCTTCCAGTTCCGACTGGTCGAACGCCGTATTCATTATACGTAAGGGGACGCAGATATGACTGACATTACCCAAGCCCCGCCTCGCCGTCGCATCCGTTGGAGCGTCCTTCTGGACCATGCGATCCTGATCTTCGGGTCGCTGTTCATGCTGCTGCCTCTGCTTGTGGTGTTTCAAATGACCACGATGCCGGATGTAGAAGTCATCAAAAACGGCCCCCAATTGAAGCTTGGGGGCGAGTTAGGGCCGAATTTCGACAAAGCCATGTACAAGGCGTCGGGCTTTTCCGGTCTGAATACAGGCACCCGAATGCTGTATAACTCGTTTGTGTTGGGCATCGGCTTTGCCGTCGGCAAAATCGTTCTGGGCATGATGGCTGCTTATGCGCTGGTCTATTTCCGCCTGCGCTTTGCCACGCTTGCCTTCTGGCTGATCTTCACCACGCTTCTTCTGCCGCTTGAGGTCCGTATCCTGCCGTCCTACGAAGTGGTGCAGAAAATGGGCATGCTGAACAGCTTCAACGGGTTGATCATTCCGCTGATTGCCTCGGCCACAGCGACGTTCTTTTTCCGGCAGTACTTCCGCTCGATCCCGGAAGAACTGGTGGAAGCCGCGCGCATTGATGGCGCCGGCCCGGTGAAGTTCTTCATCGATATTCTAGTGCCGCTGTCCAAGACCATGATCGCCGCGATGTTCATCATCATGTTCGTCTTCGGCTGGAACCAGTACCTGTGGCCCACCATGATCACCACGGACGAGGACATGTACACGCTGGTGCGCGGGATCAAGCAGATCACGCAGGATCTGGAGGGCACCAATATCCCCGAATATGGCCGGGCAAACCTGCTGGCGCTGATCGCCATCCTGCCCCCGGTTCTGATCGTCATTTTCTTCCAAAACTGGTTCGTTAAGGGCCTCACGGAATCCGACAAGTAAGGAAAACAACAATATGGCTCAGGTCAAACTTGATGCGGTGCGCAAGGTCTATCCCAATGGCTATCAGGCTGTTGTGCCCACCAGTTTTCAAATCGAAGACGGCGAGTTCGTCGTGCTTGTCGGACCGTCTGGCTGCGGGAAATCGACCCTATTGCGCATGATTGCGGGGTTGGAAGATATCACCGAGGGCACGCTGTCCATCGGTGGCCACGCTGTGAATGACGTGGATCCGGCGGATCGTGACATCGCGATGGTGTTCCAGAACTATGCGCTTTATCCGCATATGACCGTGCGCAAGAATATCGGCTACGGGCTGAAAAACCGAAAGGTTCCGGCGGCCGAGATCGAAGCGAAGGTACAGGAAGCGGCCAAGATGCTGAACCTGACCGAGTATCTGGATCGCAAGCCCAGCCAATTGTCTGGCGGTCAGCGTCAGCGCGTCGCGATGGGCCGTGCTGTTGTGCGCGACCCGAAGCTTTTCCTGTTTGACGAACCCCTGTCGAACCTGGACGCCAAGCTGCGCAACCAGATGCGGATCGAGATCAAAGCCCTACAGCGGCGTCTGGGCGTGACCTCGGTCTATGTGACGCATGATCAGGTTGAAGCCATGACCATGGCCGACCGCATCATCGTGCTGAATGAAGGGAAAATCGAACAGATCGGCACCCCGTCCGAGATATATCACAACCCCGCCTCGACCTTCGTTGCGTCCTTCATGGGCGCCCCTCCGATGAACCTGATCCGCGCGCAGATCGAAGACGGGCAGGTCAAGATCAATGGCGGGACCGAGCTGATGGCCGTGCCTGCCGGGTGGGACAGTGGCGAGATCACGCTTGGCGTGCGGCCCGAGGACGCGGTTCTGGATCATTCGGGTGCCGTCCCGTTCGAGATCTCGATCGTCGAGGAACTGGGCGCGCATCGGTTGCTGCACGGCGAGATGGCAGGCCAGCCCTTCACAGTTCATGTCTCGAAAGAGGTCGACATTCAGCCGGGTCAGACCCGTTTGACGCTGAACCCATCCACCCTGTCCCTGTTCGACGCCGAAAGCGGCAAAACGCTATGATCACCAAGACAGTAGGCACGCTGCCCGCCGTTCCTTCGGATGTGCGGGCGCAAATCTTTGCGGCCCCACGCACAGCCGAGGCGCATCGCGACCTCTTGTCTACCCTGCCAGCCATGAATGCGGTGCAGGTTGGCGGTGTGGCCTCGTCCGCGGTGCTTCCCGCGTCGTTCTCGGTTGCTGCATGGAACGTCGAACGGTGCCTGTTCCCGCAGGAAACCGCTGAACACCTTTCCGACATTTCCCCGCAGGTCGTGCTGTTGTCCGAGGTCGACCACGGCATGGCCCGCACTGCGCAACGGCACACGACAGAAGAAATGGCGACCGCACTGGGCATGACCTATGCTTTCGGGGTCGAGTTCCATGAACTGGACCTTGGCGGCCCGACCGAGCGGCACTTTTGCACCGATGACTTCAACGCGCTGGGCTGGCATGGCAATGCCATCCTGTCGGCAGTTCCGTTTGAACGTGTCTGCATGATCCGGCTGGACGATCACGGGCATTGGTTCGCGGCGGACAGTGGTGCTGCAGATCCCGACCAGCCGCGCGTTGGCGGGCGGATGGCCTTGGCGGCTGTCGTCCCCACCGACGCGGGTCCGCTTTGCGTTGTGTCCACCCATCTGGAAAGCAATGCGAGCGCGCCGCATCGCCATGCGCAGTTCGAACGCCTTCTGGATCAAATCGACGCCTTCGCACCGGGCATGCCAGTATTGATCGGCGGGGATCTGAATACGGGCAATCACCTGCCTCCGAATTTCGACTGGAAAGACGAAACTTTGTTCGATTTGGGCAGGGATAGAGACTATTCGTGGGATTTCACAGCCGAAGGACCAACAACGCGCCCCAGCCTGATCACGCCGCACCCAGACCGGGTTATGAAGCTGGATTGGCTGGCCGGGCACGGTATTTCGCCACTTGCAACGGGCGTCCTGTCATCGCTCAGCAAGGACGAGAAACCCTTGTCAGACCATGATTGCGTGTGGACGCGATTGCAGATGAAAGCGTAGCCGCGATAACAGAAACGTCTGTGCCGAGCGAACCTTAGCTTTGCTCTTGTGAACTAGCGAGGCGATAAGGGGATTAAATGTCGCTGCGGACATCCTGCACCCACGCAACGATCTGCTGACGGACTTCGGGGTCCATCTGAATTGCATTGGGCGGGGGCATGGCGTGTGTCCGCCCGGCTTGCAGATAGATCTGGTCTGCGTGGCGGGCGACGTCTGATTGGGTTTCCAGCACAACGCCTTTAGGCGGCCAATGCATGCCTTCCCATGACGGTTCGCGGGCGTGGCACATCGAGCAATTTCCGACCACAGCGTAATACGCATCTTCGAAGTGTTCCGAGGATGCGTATTTCTGTTCGTACGGGGTCAGCGGGCGGGCCTCGGCTTCGTCATAGGTATCCATGCCGGGCACGGTTGACAGCCACGCGATGATAATCATCAGGATCGCCGTCACCGCCCATGTCCAGTTCGGCCCTTTGCCGGTGCGGTGCATGGTGTTGAAATAGTGGCGGATGGTGACGCCGGTCAGGAAAATCAGGCTGGCGATGATCCACGCGTACTGGGTCGCGAAGGCCAGCGGATAGTGGTTCGACAGCATCAGGAACACGACTGGCAGCGTCAGATAGTTATTATGGGTCGAACGCACCTTGGCGATCTTGCCGTATTTGGCATCCGGCGTGCGGCCGTTCTTCAGGTCGTCTACAACAATGCGCTGGTTGGGCATGATCTGGAAGAACACATTGGCGGTCATGATCGTCGCGGTGAAGGCCCCCAGATGCAGCAGCGCTGCGCGGCCCGTGAAAATCTGGTTATAACCCCAGGACATCGCCACAAGGATCACAAACAGAAGCAGCATCAAAAGCGTCGGATTTTCGCTGAGCTTGGATTTGCACATCTGGTCATAGAGCAGCCAGCCAATGGTCAGCGACCCGCCCGAGATCACGATCCCCTGCCACAGCGCCAGATCGGCCTTGGTCGGGTCCAGCAAGAACAGCTCGCCCCCGACCCAATAGACGATCATCAACAGCGCAGCCCCCGACAGCCATGTCGAGTAGCTTTGCCATTTATGCCAGGTCAGATGCTCGGGCATTTCTGACGGAGCGACCATATATTTGACCGTGTGATAAAACCCGCCTCCGTGGACCTCCCACTCTTCCCCGTGGGCACCCTCGGGCAAGGCGGGGTTGGGCTTCAGCATCAAATCCAGCGCGATGAAATAGAAAGACGCTCCGATCCACGCCATCGCCGTCACAACATGAAGCCAGCGCACACAAAACGCGATCCAGTCCCACAATACCGCCATATCGTACATGTTCGCCCTCCGTCAGCGTCGGTCAAAACTGCCCGGCTTGGGGGTGTTTGTCCAGCCGTATCACCGACGGTGCAAATGCGCGAAAACACGGGTCAGGCGCGTGGGGCGTTCATTATAATGGTGCTAGGCTGACACCTGCGGGGTGCAGGATCGCAATGTCAGGTGCGGGGCGGAAATCCAGATCGATCCGACAATCATAGGCTTGCGACAGGGTGCTGCTGTTCAGCACGTCGCGGGTGTCCCCGGCGGCAAGAACTCGACCGTTTTTCATGATGATCACGCGGTCGGCATATAGGCCGGTCAGGTTCAGATCATGCATTACTGCGATCACGCCGCCGCCTGCTTGGGCGAAGTCGCGGGCGATGTCCATCACTTGGATTTGATGAGCAATATCTAACGCGGCAACCGGTTCGTCCAGATAGAGCCAGCGGGGGGCACCGTCCAGCATCGGCTCCCAGACCTGACACAACACGCGGGCTAGTTGGGCGCGCTGTTGCTCGCCGCCTGACAGTTCCTGATAATACCGCCCTTCATAGCCCGCCAGACCAACGCGGGCCAATGCGCGTTCAGGCAGCCTGTCATCTTGGGCCGAGGTGCCGGACATCAGGCCAAGACGGACAACCTCGATGACCGTGAAGGGGAAGGCCAGCGGGGTGGCTTGCGGAAGCACGCCACGCAAAGCGGCCAGTTTCCACACCGGCAAATCGGTTACATCGGCGCCGTTCATCTGAATTGTGCCGCCGTGATCGACATCCCCGGTCAGCGCCCGCAGAAGCGTGGTTTTGCCCGAGCCGTTTGGACCGACAATGGCAGTCAACTGGCCGGGGTAGGCCGCGAAGTCGACATTGTGCAGGATCTCTTTCCGACCCAGTTGGACCGTGATGTTAAGTGCGTCAATCATAGGGTCACATGTCCAGAACGCCGCGCGCGCGTAGCAAGATCCACAGGAATACGGGCGCACCCAGAACTGCGGTTACGATCCCGATGGGCAGCTCGGCCGGGGCGATGATGTTGCGGCTGATCACGTCAGCGCCCAGCAGAAGTGAAGCACCAAGAAGGGCGGCGTTTGGCAGCAGATAGCGGTGGTCTGGCCCGATCGACAGGCGCAGCAGATGCGGCACGACGATGCCGATGAACCCAATCCCGCCCGAAACAACAACCGCGGCACCCGTTGCAGCGGCAACTGACAGGATCGCCACCGATTTCACACGTTGAATATTAACGCCAAGATGCCCGGCGGCGGCTTCGCCCAAGGCCAGCCCGTTCAGGCCACGCGCCAGAAAGGGCGCTACGGCCAGTGCCGCGCAGATAATGGGTGTTGCTGTCAGGACTTTTGACCATGTTGCACCGGCCAAGGATCCCATGCCCCAGAAGGTCAGATCGCGCAGTTGCTGGTCATTGGCTTTGTATACCAAGATACCCGAGACAGCGCCCGCCAGCGCCCCCAATGCGATCCCAGCCAGAAGCATTGTTGCGACCGAGGTCCGGCCCTTTCGGGTCGCCACGCGATACAACAGCAGGGTCGAGGCCCAACCGCCGAGAAATGCCGCGACGGGTACAAGGTAGTATCCCAGAAGGCCTGCCAGAGCGACGGGCAACATCCCACCCAGAACGATGCCGGAAATTGCCCCAAGGCCTGCACCAGCGCTGACTCCGACAAGGCCGGGATCAGCAAGCGGGTTGCGAAACAGCCCCTGCATTAGCGCGCCCGATACGGCCAGAGACGCGCCGACCAGTATCCCCAGAACCATCCGGGGTAGGCGAATATCCAGCAAGACCACCCGGTCGCTGATCGAGACCTCATGACCCAGGCTGATTTGCGCAAGCACCCGGAAGGGTGAAACGCCGGTCGCGCCATAGGTCAGGCTGACAACGCACATCAGAGCCAGAAGTCCAATCTGCGCCCAGATCATGCGCTGCGCACGCTGGTTGCGGTCGATGTAGCCCACGCTTGCCGCGGGCTTCCCACCGTCAATCTGGATGTCGGCGACGGCCATGATCAGCTCTCGCCAGCTTGCAGGTCATCGAGGTTTTTGCGCAGGTCGGCGACCGCATTCGCAGTGCGCGGACCGAAGCCCAGCAGATATGACCCGCTCATGGCGATGAGGGCTTTGTTCTTGCCTGCGGGTGTCAAGCTGAGGGCCGGGTGTGCCCACAGGTCTTCGGATGTGGCGCCGTGATTGGCACTGTGGGACATCATCAGCACGACGTCCGGGGCCGAGGTGACAATCGCCTCATCGGTCAGAGTGCGGTATTCAGTGAATTCCTGTACGGCATTTACGGCACCAGCCATCTTGATAATGCCGTCCGCGCGGGTGTTCAGGCCCGCGACATTCAAGCGACCGCCGGGCATTGACAGGACAAACAGCACGCGCGGTTTGTAATCCGCGTTGGACGCCGCCTGAATGGCTTGCTCCAGTTCTGCCTCAAGCTGGGCAACGAGCGCGGCACCCTTCTCCTCGACACCAAGGGCCTGCGCCACGGTGGTCACGCGGGTCAGGATGCCCTCGGCGTCATAGCCTCCGGGAACCGGAACGAAGGGGATTTGCGCCTCGCCCAACAGCTCGATAGTCTCGGCCGGTCCCGAGCCGGGTTCGGTCAGGATCAGGTCGGGATTGACCGACAGGATGCCCTCGGGGGACAGTCTGCGCATATAGCCGACATCGGGCAGCTCTTTCGCGGCGGCGGGGAAGCTGGATGTCGTGTCGCGGGCCACCAAGCGATCTTCTTCACCAAGCGCATAGACGATTTCTGTCACGGCGCTGCCAACGGACACGACGCGGTTTGCGTCAGGGTACCGTTCTTGCGCGTGGACCGGCAAGGCGACGCAGATCAGGGTGGCAAGAAGGCAGATCTGCGTGCTGCTGTGCAGAAATTTTCCCAGACGCAAAGGGCGGAAAAGATAGGTCATGATACGGTTCCTTTGCTGGGCAGGGCCGACAGGATGTCTTTCCAGACAACAGCGTTTTCCTCAGAAGCTCGCCGATAGGGGAAGATTTGCAGGATGATGCGGCCCTCGGCGTCGAAAGCTTCCAGCGAAAGGGCTTCACCACCATGGGCGAACTTGCGGACGGCATAGATCTCGGCGATGTGGTCCGAGCGCAGATGCATGTCAAAGCGTGGATCCAAGACGTTGAACCACGGACCCATCGTTTTCAGGTTCTCGCAGGGGCCGCCATGGATCTGAATACAGCCCCGGTTACCAACGAAGATCATGACGCCAATGCCGGTCTCGGCGATCTTTTCGAACGCCTGCTCAACCGTTCCGGAGGCCAGACGGCGCACATAGGGTTCGCCCGCGATCCGGTAAGAGCCCAGACGGTTCATTTTCAGCTTGGACAGTACTTTCTGAAACTGATGCGTATCCGTCATCTGATCCCATTCGGCACGCAGTTGATCGGCCTTGGCTGGATCTGCATGCGGCGCTTCAGGTTCGCCCTTCTCGCGCAGGTCCAGAGTGTCGCTTTGCGTATCGAGACGCAGCGCCTCGACGACCCCATCCCATGCACCTTGGTCTGACGTGTCACGCAGATGGATCTTATGCACCGCGTCGCCAACGCCGTTGAAGATCTGGATCGACCGCCGTACGCCCGCATCAGTTTCCTTTTCGACGGCGAAGGCGTGTTCCCAGAACTTTGGGAAGATCCGCAGATCAATTTCGGCATCAAGGATCATCGCAGCATGTTTGCCGGTGTGATAGTTATTGTAAGTGCCGACCCGTTCAATCACGCACGAGGGGTTGCGGGTCAGGGCCATCACCTCGCCCAGCTTCTCGGCTTGGGGCATGATGTTGTCGGGATGTGCGTCGATCACGGTAACGCCATGACCGACATGGGCGGCCACCAGATCAGCTTCTGAAATACCAAGGGAATCGGCAAAGTCGCGATCCCGCATCTTAGGGTTTTCCGCACGTTTTTCGCGGATGGTTGCGGCGGTGGGCTTCTGAGTGTCCAGCATGAGCGTCCTTTGGATCTGCGCGTCTTGCTGGGGCGGTGCCTTGGCTGGAGCATCGGGAGTTTTGCTCGTTTTGTTGTAGTTGACAAAATTAGTCAAGTTAAATAGTTGGCCCTTTAGAAGGGTTAATTCGACGCAAGCTTTCGGCCAGCGACTCGGTTTTTTGGCACAATCGAAGGAAAGCTTGTGATGAGAATTTCACGTAATACCGTCCTACTTGGGACGGTCGCATTGGCCGCCGTTTTGGCAACGCCAACTTACGCGCAGGAAGAAGAAAGCGCTGGATTTCTGACCCATCTTGGTCAGATCATTTTAGGCATCGGGGCCGAGAAGGTCGCCATTGACGCCCCTCAGGCCGTCACGGTTATTGATGAAGAAGAGATCGAACAGGAAGCCCCTGACACAATCGGCGATATTGTCGAGAACGTACCCGGTGTAACCACCGTAGGATCGGAAAGTTTCTTTGGCGAAAGCCTGAACATCCGCGGTATTGGCGCAGGTAGCTCGGCCGACGAGCCAAAAATCGTCATGACCATTGATGGCGTCAAAAAGTACTTCGAGAAGTACCGCATGGGGTCGATGTTCACCGACCCCGTGTTCTTTAAACGCGTAGAGGTTCTGCGCGGACCGTCCAGTTCGACGCTTCATGGTGCAGGTGCGATCGGTGGTGTGATTGCCTCGGAAACCAAGGACGCTGCAGATTTCATAAAGGAAGACGGCGACCCCTTCGCGTTCTTCCAGAAGCTGGAATACAAAACAAATAGCGGCTTGTGGTCATCGACATCGGTTATGGCCTTCCGACCGTCCGAAGATCTGGACTTTATGATCGGATATAACCGCAAGGGCGGTGAGAATGCGAAAGACGGTGGGGGTGTTGATATCCCCGGAACGAATGGGTCGCTAGGATCGCTTGTTGCAAAAGGGACCTATTATTTCGGTGATGCCCGCGAACACTCGATCGAGGCATCATATCTTTCTGCGCGCACGGTACGTGATGACGCCCCTTACAACGAAACGGACTCTACATTGAGTTGGGGAACTGTAGATCGGAAGATTCACGACACAACAGCCTATCTGAAGTACGGATACGATTCTGCCGCGAGCGATCTGATCGATCTGTCGGTTCAGCTTTCCTATAGTGATACTACGGTTAAAGAGAGCGACGCAAAGGGTACTTTCATCGCGCCTGCGAATTATGCCTATGAATCGTGGACCTTGAAGGTCGAAAACGAGGCAGAATGGAGTGGTGCAAGTTACGAGAACTTCCTGACTGCTGGGATCAGCTATTCTAACCAATATCGTCAGGCTGAAATATCTGAACCTTGGGCATCGCCATTTGGTGGCCCACCCGTCATGCCAGGGGACGAGTTTTTATACCATCCGCAGGCTGCTACTAAGACGCTCAGCCTTTATGCGCAGAACGAGTTCATCTGGGATGACCGTCTGACAGTGATTGCAGGTGGCCGCATCGACAAACAGGAAACTGTGCCGACCACAGGCACGCCTGCCACTGCGACGCTGCAGAATACGAGCAAGACGGGTACGGCGGCCACGCTGGCTGCGCACTACAAGTTGAACGAGAGCTGGGCTGTGTTTGGATCCGCATCGTACACCGAACGCCTTCCCACCGTGGACGAAATCTATGACCAAGGATCGTTCTCGCCGCGCCCGCCCTCGTTTGGTCTGGGTAATGAAACTTCGCGTAATTTCGAAATTGGGTTTTCCTATCAGAACAGCGATGTTTTCCAGTCTGGCGACCAATTGTCATTCAAAACTGTTGCGTTCCGGAACAACATGGATGGGCAGATCGTTACCAATCCAAGAGCTGTACCAGGTGGATCGGAGCCAGGAAAAATCAACCTTGGGGCAACGCGTATTGAGGGGCTCGAAGTCGAAGCCGCCTATGACAGCGAAAAGGTCTTCGGATCGCTGGCGTATTCGAAGCTGAATGGCCGAAACCTGTCGATTGCGCCGGATGCCGCTAACGCTGACCTCGCGAATGTCCTGCCAGCAGAAAATCTGTCTTTGACTTTGGGCTACCGCCCTGTGGATACGGTCAAACTGAGCTGGCGCGTTTCGCACTCAAATATCGTGAACTATCAGCATTTCGACCGTACGCGACGCGGCTATGTGCCAGCAACTTCACCTGCCCACACCACTCATGATCTTTTCGCAAGCTGGAAACCCGATCAGGGTGCGCTTGAAGGGGCAGAGCTGCGCCTTGGTGTGCACAACATCTTCGACCTCGACTACAACACGCACCTTATGTCGAGCGGCACCAAAAAGACTGGTCGTCAGATCAGCCTAAGCATCAGCAAAACTTTCTAAGAGGGTAACATGATCCGCCATTGCATTTCGACCGGTTTCAAGAGTCCGTTGGTCTCTACAATTTTATTGTGGAGTGCTGTGGTGGGGCCGGCATTGGGGCAAACCCCTGTGCCGGCAACCTCCCCCGAAGGGGGCGAACTCTCCATCGAGCTGAACAGCACTGAAACGATGTCGTCTGGCTGTCGTTTGACGTTCATGGCGGTGAACACTACCGGCGCCGATCTGGGGCAGGTCGTGCTTGAGACGGTACTGTTTGGCAAGGATGGCGCGGTTATCACGCTGTCTTTGTTCGACTTTCAGGATTTGCCAATTGCCAAGCCACGAGTGCGGCAGTTCGACATGGCAGGGCAAAGCTGTGATGGGGTTGGGCAGATCCTGATCAACGGAATTGATACTTGCGAGGGCAGCAGCGCCGAGGCTTGCCAAAGCGCCCTGAAGCTAACCAGTCGTATTGAAGTAGAGGTACAGGGCTAATGGAGCTTTTGTCGAGCATTCAGGCGCATCTATCTGAGTTCATTGAGCTTGGGGGCCCGGTGGTTGCCGTTCTTCTGGCCATGTCGGTTCTGTCACTGGCGACCGTAATTTACAAAGTGGCTCAATATCGCGCCCAAGGGGTCGGACGGCGTAAGTCGCTGGAGACCGCATTGCGGGCCTGGGATCTTGGCAATGACAAACAGGCGTTTTCCGACGCAGGCGTCAGCCGCAATCACTTGAAGTCCTACGTGTTGGAAGCCATGGAACAGGCCGCGGCTGGCGACAACTCCGCGCTGGCGCAGCGATTGGTGTCCCGCTCGGAAGAAAGCCTGACCCGACTGGAAAAGGGCTTCCGCCTGCTGGACACGATTGCGCAAGTCGCCCCGTTGCTGGGCCTGTTCGGCACGGTTCTGGGCATGATTGAAGCATTCCAAAAGCTGCAGAATGCAGGATCCGCCGTGGACCCCAGCATTCTGGCAGGCGGCATCTGGGTTGCACTGATGACGACGGCCGTTGGCCTGGCGGTTGCCATGCCGACACAGCTGTTCTTAACATGGCTCGAAACGCGTATTTCGGACGAACGTGTGTTTGCAGACAAAGCAATTCACATGGTTCTGTGCCGCACGAAAGAGCTGGACCATGCCGCGTAAAACAAGGTTTCGTCGGGGGCGTCTGACACTGACGTCCCTGATTGATGTAATCTTTCTGCTGTTGCTGTTCTTCATGCTCAGCTCAACCTTTACCCGATTTGCCGAGGTGAATTTGACGCAGGCAGGACAGGGGGGCGTCGGGGCAAACGAAGAGGTCAAGACCCAATTCGTACGGCTGAATAAAAACGGTGTGACGCTGAACGGGGATCCCATCGATTTTGCGGCGCTGACGCCGGATTTGATTTTAGCCAAAGGTGACGCGACGGGCCGCGGATTTCTGTCGATTGGACCAGAGGTTCAGGCTCAGCTATTCGTTGACGCCTTGGCGCGAATGCAAGCCGTACCAGAATTTGAAGTTGTGGTGCTGCAATGAGGCGTCGCTCCGTTGAAAGGCGTAAAGCCGAGCCTACGATAGCCCTGATCAATGTGGTGTTTCTGCTTTTGGTGTTCTTCCTAATTGCCGGGCAACTTAGCCCGCCGATGGATCAGGATATCAAACTTGCTTCAGTCAAGGATCTGACATCCACGCAAGCACCTGATGCTTTAGTGATCGATCAGGACGGGGCTCTATCCTATCAAGGTGTGCCGATAACGCCGGAAGCCTATTGGGACGAACACCCCCAATCTAAATTGGCAGATGACGAAGAAGTTCCGCAGAGCAAGCGCTTGCGGTTGGTGCCTGATCGTCGCGTGCCTGCTGTGACGCTGCTGGGTGTTGCCAACGAGCTGCGCAAGCTTGGTGCGCGTGATATCTGGATTGTGACCCAGCGCGGTCTGGACGACGAGGGCTGATTAATGCGCAGGTATATTTTTGCGATCTTAGCGATGCTGATCTCGGCTGGTGTGCATGGGTTGGGATTTGGTCTGCGCGCAGGGCCAGCGCCTCTCGAGATCGAGGGCGGTGCGCTCGGTTCTGTCGCGCGATTGGGAAACAGTTTCGCCGATATGACGCAGGGAACGATGTCTCCGGTCACGACCAAGCCGGATGTAATGCCAACAACTGAACCGGTTCAAACCGCAACGCCTGTGCAGACAACCACGCCTGTGCGTGCAACGGTCCCGATACCGACCGAGGCGGTCGATCCAAGCAAAGTAGCACCCGTGCAGACGGCAAAATCCCCAGTTGCTGTCGCGCCGGCGCCGGTGGCAAGGCCAGCGGAAAAACCGGTTGTGAAACCCACTCCGAAAGAGCGACCGAAACCACGTCGGGAGCAGGAAAAAACACAACAACCGCCGAAACCCGCCGCTAGTGCTGCGCGAAAGGGCGGTAATTCCGAAACGCGAACTGGTCAAGAGGATGGAAAGGCCAGCGCGCCAAATGTGCAGGCTAGCCGCAAGGAAGGGCATAGCGGTCAGGCCGGCAATGCTGCGGCCTCGAACTATCCTGGGAAGGTCATGCGCAAGCTTCAACGGGTGCGTAAACGCGGACGCGAACGTGGCCGGGCGGTTGTGGGATTCTCGATCGCAGCTTCTGGTGCTGTCGCCAAGGTCTGGCTGCGGCGGTCGTCTGGAAATGCCAAATTGGATGGTGCGGCGCTCAAACATGTGCATCGTGCCGCGCCCTTTCCTGCGCCACCTAAAGGGGCACAGCGTCAGTTCAGCTTCGAATACATCAGAGAATAGGGGCATTGACGTTGCTGCGAGCGTTCTCAATTGCATCAGGGGAACACGGCCAACTTGGTATCGTGCCCAGGCCTAGCGGCACGTTATGTGCGGCATTGCCGCCTGAAGAGATGGGCAGGTAAGAAACGAGATCAAACCCGAGTTGGCCGCACTAACTGCATTTTCTGAGCTATCCCTCAGTGGGATATGGACAATGCGGGCGCGGGTTTGTTGGATATCGCTGGGGCTTTTTTCTTTTTTCT
>NZ_ML660024.1 GCF_007004645.1 Aliiroseovarius halocynthiae
CGCGTTCAAACTTTTCCTTAGCCATGAGCCCTACGCCTCGTGTCTGGGGGGGTCACCGACCCCGTGGTTCAATATCGCGCGCTAGCTAAAGCTTTGGCGAGAGAAAATCAAGGCTTGCGTGCATTCCAATGTAAGGAAATGACACAATTCAAAGCGCCTTTCCCGCGCGGCACGGAATTTCGCGGGATTGCCAAAGGGTTGACCGCAAGCGGTGCCCAAGCGTCAATCCGTCGCCGGCCAAGCCTTTTTAGAGAATTCTTCGGTGGTTTCCGTAGCATCTTTTGCGCCACCGCAGGCCGTCTGTAGACTGCGCCATGCCTGTGCGTCCAGAATCGTGTCATAAGACCGGTCCGGATCGACCGCTGCTTGCGCTGCCGAAATGCGATCGGCCATCTGTGGATGGGATGCAAAATGGGCCACGATGCCTTCTGCGTCTCCATGCTCTTCGTGCAAGCGCTGAAAGAACGTGCCCAGCGCCACGGGCGAGATATTCGCCTTTTCAAGCAGACCATGGGCATAGTCATCCGCACGAGCTTCAGCCGCCTGACTGTAGGACGCGTTGATCAGCTGATTGGCCAAGAACAGCGTGATGGTTCCCCCCGCGAAGTCCCCAAACAACAGACCCAACACCCCAAGCGACCCGGCAGAGCGCAGCGCATCCCGTGTTGGGTCGCGATGGACCACATGGCCAATTTCGTGGGCCAGAACGGCGGCAACCTCGTCTGGATTTTCAGCTTCTTCCAACAGACCGCGGAAAAAAACGATCCGCCCACCGGGCAGCGCGAAGGCGTTGACCATCGGGTGATCCAGAATATGGATCTGGACATCATAGGGCAGGTCTGCCTCCGGGTTCAGGCGCGTGTACATGGATTGCATGGCGGCATTTCCCGCCGGGTCATCACAGATATTTAGGCGATCTTCGAAGGCTGTTTCCGACAGCGCAGTGCGGATCTGTTCGAATGTGGTGTCGCCCAGCGCCTTTTCACCCTCGGGCGGCAGGATTTCTGCCAACTGCGCCGCCATAAGCGGCACAAGAAGAAAGATGATCACCGCAACCGAAGCAACCGCGCCACCGGCCCAGACTGCGACCTTGGACAAACGCGTCCCACTGTGACG
This sequence comes from Aliiroseovarius halocynthiae, assembly GCF_007004645.1. Lineage (GTDB taxonomy): Bacteria > Pseudomonadota > Alphaproteobacteria > Rhodobacterales > Rhodobacteraceae > Aliiroseovarius > Aliiroseovarius halocynthiae. The sequence continues at coordinate 1,117 of NZ_ML660024.1, forward strand.
TCGCCCCATATATTTGGCATGCCGCGTAACATAGCCCTGCACCGATGCGTCCGTCAGATAAAGCCGGGTCAGAGGATCGCCTTTGCGCGACAAAACCATGGCACGGCGATCAGCCTGATCACGTAAGCGGCGCACATCATCCCATCGCCAGGTCACCTGATCGCCTTCGGGCATTCCGATGACCAAAGCTTCGGGGTGGCAGGCAATCCGCACACGTGTCAGGTGGGCACGTTCACCCTGTGCCAGATCTGCAAAGACCCATTCCTGTGCATGCGTGCTCATATCGCGGCCCCCACGTCCAGTGCCTCGGCAAAGCCTTCGGCTTCGGCGAACTCGTCCCGGTCACGCTGCTTGATCTGGGCAATATTCTGCGTGTTTGTCAGTTCAGTCACTTCCGAGAAGTGCTCGGCCAGCGGCAATGTGATCCAGGCATGTGTCATTGCTCGGGTCAGGATGATCAGCAGGAAATAGACCAAAAGCGCACCGGGAATAAGCGCGGTCGTTGCAGGGTCCAGCGTTTCGAGATCAATCGTATCCAGATCCACCGTACCAGCAACCACCGCAACCAGAATGAACGCCACCATGAAGACACCAGACATCGCGATATTCATCATCAACCCGCCCAAGGCGTAGATCCCGATGATCCGCCACGGGCGCGGCTTGGCGGTAAAGCGCAACTCGCCCACCTCTTTCGCCTCGGTCATGCGCTTGAAGCTTTCAGCACGCCAGTAGGCCCACCCATAGATAAGCCACGGCAAAGATAGAAGATACACCATCAACCACGCCGGATTCTCATAAAGCCCTGTCATCGCAGTCGCGATCAAGGTCAAACCAAGACCGTAATAGACATGGCGCATTGCGCCAAATAGCATCCACTTGGACCCGCCCTGCACAAAGCCCTGATCCCCATAGAACGTGCGCGAGACGCGGTATTTCTCGAGCCACAGGGTGGTCAGCGGCCATGTCAGGCCAAGTGTGCAGATCGCCAAAGCCCAGTGAAGCATCGCGCGCCAGCTATAGCCCCACGCCCCCGGCTCTAACCCGAAGCGGATGCCGCGCCAGCGCGTGCGGGCCAGAATGTATCGGCGGGCACGATACTGAGCGAAGAAGATGATCGGGGTCAGCCCCAGAAAGCTAAGCCCATAGGCGGCGAAATTGGCGTTGAAAAGTGCGAAGCTGAAATACATCAAGATCAAATTCACGATCCCGATGTAGAACGCCATGAAGACAACGGCGACCAAGAAGCCCAGAAGTTTTTCAAGCGGATCCCCCACATACTCCAACGGCGACCCGCCCGGTCGAATGGCGCTCCAGTAATACCGACGCAAGCGTGTCTTGGCCCAGAACCGGTAAATCCCAAGGGTCAGAACCGTCAGGATGCTGGTGCGCAGGGCCAGCCAGAATACCGGCCCCTTTTCGCCTGAATATGCAATCTTCAAAAAGCTAGGAGGCAAAAGCGATCACTCGAACTTGTTGTTGCGGGGGAAGCCGTGGGGTGGGGCCTTACCGACACCCGCACGTTTACCCACCCACGGCGACATATCGCTTTCCGTGCGGGTGCGGTCCCCGGTTGCGGGCCAGGACAGGCCCTCTTCCAGATTGAATGTCTTCACGTCAGACAAGCCGCCGTCCAGCTCTAGGATACCCTGTTTGCCGCGGGCTGAATTGTACTTCTGCAACCGGACCCCTTTGCCGCGCGTCATCTCGTTGATCTCGGCCACAGGGAAGACCAGCAAGCGCCGGTTCTCCGAGATGATGGCAACGTGATCACCCGAGACGGGCGCACAGATTTTCGCGGTTGCGTCACCGACATTCAGCACCTGCTTGCCGTTCTTGGTCTGGGCCAGCACATCATTTTCGTTGACCACAAAGCCGTTGCCTTCATTCGAGGCAACCAGCAACTTGCGATCGGGTTGGTGGATAAACAGATCCACGATCTCGGCCTCGTTTGGCAGATCAACCATCAGACGCAGGGGTTCGCCCATACCGCGCCCGCCGGGCAGGTTGGCGCATGAAAGTGTGAAGAACTTGCCGTGTGAATCAAAGGCCAGCAAGCGGTCGGTGGTTTCGGCATGGAAGACAAAACGCGGACCGTCGCCATCGCGGAACTTCAGCTCGCGGGTCAGGTCGATATGGCCCGACATGGCACGAATCCAACCCATCTGCGAGCAGACAACGGTGATCGGTTCTCGCTCGATCATGGCTTCCAGCGGGACCTCTTCCACCTCGCCCGCTTCTGCGAACTGCGTGCGGCGCTGGCCGCCTTCGAAGTTTTTGCCAAACAGCTTTTTCGATTCGCGCAATTGGTCCGAGATCCTGCCCCATTGCAGGTCCTCATTGTCCAGAAGATCCTCAAGCGCGGCACGCTCTTCCATCAACTTGTCCCGCTCGCGAACCAGTTCGATTTCCTCAAGACGGCGCAAACTACGCAGTCGCATATTCAGAATCGCGTCGGCCTGCACCTCGGACAGTTCGCCCGTACCCGGCGCAGGGCTGACATAGTCGTCTTCTGACATGGCCCGCACATGTTCGATGCCCCAATCTTCGCGCATCAACGCGGCTTTGGGATCGTCGTCATAGCGGATGATGTCGATCACACGATCGAGGTTCAGGAAGGCAACGATAAAGCCTTCAAGCACCTCAAGCCGGTGATCAATCTTGGCCAACCGGTGACGCGAGCGGCGCCCCAGCACATCACGACGGTGATCAAGGAAAGCACGCAGCACTTCCTTCATCGAACACACTTTCGGTGTCACCCCGTCGATCAGCACATTCATGTTCAGGCTGAATCGCGTCTCGAGATCCGAGTTGCGATACATCAGGCCCATCAGAAGCTCGGGATCGACATTCTTTGACTTCGGTTCAAGCACGATACGGATATCGTCGGCACTTTCATCGCGGATGTCGCCCAGAATCGGAACCTTCTTAGTCTGGATCAGCTCGGCAATCTTTTCGATCAGTTTTGACTTCTGAACCTGATACGGAATTTCGGTGACAACGATCTGCCACTGGCCGCGACCAAGATCTTCGACCTCGTGCTTACAGCGCAGACGGAACGATCCACGCCCTGTGCGATACGCGTTTGCGATGTTTTCCTGAGGCTCGACAATTACGCCGCCCGTCGGGAAATCCGGGCCGGGCACATAGTTCAAAAGCGTGTCATCGCGGGCATCTGGCACCTTGATCAGGTGCAGACAGGCATCGATCAGTTCAGGGATATTGTGTGGCGGGATATTGGTCGCCATCCCCACGGCAATGCCTGACGATCCGTTTGCCAACAGATTCGGAAACTCGGCGGGTAATACAACCGGCTCGGTCAGACGTCCGTCATAGTTATCGCGATAGTCGACCGCATTCTCGTCCAGCCCTTGCAACATCGCCTCGGCGACGAAGGTCATGCGCGCTTCTGTATAGCGGCTGGCAGCCGGGTTATCACCGTCGATATTGCCGAAGTTCCCTTGCCCATCGACCAGCGGATACCGCACCGCAAAATCCTGCGCCAAACGTGCCATCGCGTCATAGATCGCAGCATCCCCATGAGGGTGAAAATCCCCCATCGTATCGCCTGAAATCTTCGCCGATTTCAAAAACTTGCCGCCCGAAGCCAGCTTCAGTCGGCTCATCGCGTACAGGATGCGACGGTGAACGGGTTTCAAACCGTCACGCGCATCTGGCAAAGCGCGGTGCATAATCGTGGACAGCGCATAGGTCAGATAGCGATCACCAATGGCGCGGCGCAGCGGTTCGGCCAGTTCGCTGCCTTCGTTTTCGGGATTGTCGGTTACATCAGTCATGCGTTTGGTGTATCCTTGAGGGCGACTCGCGTAAAGCTGCCAAGCGGGTTTGTCGGGGGAAAATCGTATTACATTCCCCGCGATGTTTTTGAACACACGATGTTAACTGGTGCGTAATTAAGGGGGATACTATGGGTATTATTCGAATGACGTTGCTGACGGTCGGCGTGATGGGCGCAGGCATGATGCATTTTGGTCGAGATGACGGTCTGCCAACCGATCGCATCGGTCGCGAGCCTAGCGTCAAACAAGATACAATTGTTCCCGTTTCCGCCAAAGTACAGGAAACAGATGCATCGGCAGTAATCCCGGTTGCTGCGACGATTCCAGACGGGTCTGCACATGCAACACCACAGGTCTTTGCCATCAAAGTCGCAGCTAATGGCGAAGATGATAGCCCGGCCGCCTTGGCCGAAGCGGCGGCTCGTGAAATGGCGGCCAACGCCCCTGCTCTGGTAGAACCAGCCGCGTCAAACCGCCTGCCCAGCGGCTTCACAACCATGTTCGTAAGCGGAAGTACGGTAAATATGCGGGGCGGTCCGTCGACCCAGCATGGCATCGTCACCAAACTGACCCGGGGCACCGAGGTGTTCGAGACCGGTCAGACCGACGATGGCTGGAGCCAAATCAAAGTGGTCGACACCGGAGAACGTGGCTTCATCGCCTCAAGATTCCTAAAGCCGCAACTGTAATTAGCGGCTCCCTTTCAAGAGCAACTCGAGGCGCCATTCGGCGCCTCTTTTTTGTTGACCCCTACCCGATCGACCCCGTACCCATTCCATGCGAGGCAGGAGAGTACATATGACACAGAAATCTATTTTAATCACCGGATGTTCCTCGGGAATTGGGTATGACGCCGCCCACACTTTGGCCAAACGCGGCTGGCGCGTTTTCGCCACCTGCCGCAAAGAAGAAGACTGCGAAAGGCTGCGTGGAGAGGGGCTTGAAAGTTTGCTGCTGGATCACTCGGACGAGGCCGGCATGGAAGCCGCCGTGGCCGAAATTCTGTCGCGCACCGGCGGCACGTTGGATGCGCTGTTTAACAACGGTGCCTTTGCGATCCCCGGCGGGGTCGAGGATCTGCCCACCGACGCGTTGCGCACGATTTTTGAGACCAATGTTTTCGGCTACCATCATCTGACCCGTCTCGTCCTTCCAGTAATGCACAAACAGGGCCATGGTCGCGTGATCCATAACTCGTCCGTTCTGGGCTTTACGGCCATGCCATGGCGCGGTGCCTACGTAGCAACCAAATTCGCACTGGAAGGGCTAATGGACACGCTGCGGTTAGAAATGCGAGGCACGCCGATCAAAGTTATTCTTGTCGAACCCGGCCCGATCACCACCGATTTCCGCAAAAACGCTCAGCCGCATTTCGAACGTTGGGTCGATTGGGAAAACAGCCGGGTTAGCAGTCTATATGCCAAACTGCGCGTACGGCTTTATGATGACAGCGGCAAGCTTGATACATTCGAGCTTCCTGCGTCGGCCGTCACAAAAAAGCTGATCCACGCGCTTGAACATCGCAATCCCAAGCCGCGCTACTATGTGACCACATCCACCTATATCGCTGGAATCATGCGCCGCATATTGTCGACCCGTATGAGCGACAGGATCCTGCCCAACGGCTAGGTACGGCGCATTGCCCCTCGCAATTTCGCACCATCAGGTCTATTTCAGATCCTACAAACCAAGTGAGGACGCATGGCAGACGATCCCCTATTCATACTCGTCGTGGTGGCCTGCGCTGCCGTTTTGATCATCCTGATGCTGGGCATTGGATCATTCGGCGTGGGCGGCAAGACGGCCCATAAATACTCGAATAAATTGATGCGTTGGCGGATTGGGGCGCAGGCAGTTGCCATTGCCCTAATCCTTCTGTTCGTCTGGCTGCGCGGAGGAAACTGATGGTTGTTTTGAATAAAATCTACACGCGGACCGGCGATAACGGCGAAACGGCTTTGGGTGATGGCTCGCGCCGTCCCAAGCACGATGCGCGGGTCGAGGCGTATGGCACCGTCGACGAAACCAACGCCACCATCGGCATGGCCCGCCTGCACGCCGAGGGTGACATGAACGCAGCTTTGGCCCGCATTCAAAACGACCTGTTTGATCTGGGCGCGGACCTCTGCCGTCCCGACATGGCAAAAGACGTCGAAGCTGAATACCCGCCGCTGCGCATGGCACAGGAACAGGTCGACCGGCTGGAAACGGAAATCGACGCGATAAACAAGGCGCTTGAACCGCTGCGCAGCTTCATCCTGCCGGGCGGATCGGCACTGGCGGCACATCTGCACCTGTCACGCACCGTATCCCGCCGCGCCGAACGTCTAGCAACAGAATTGGCCACGCAGGAAGACGTGAACCCCGTCGCTGTGAAATACCTGAACCGCCTGTCCGACTGGTGCTTCGTCGCCGCCCGCGTCGCCAATGACGACGGCAAGTCAGATGTTCTTTGGGTTCCGGGCGCCAACAGATAGCACGCGGGTGCCTAGGCCACAGGCTCCCACAACTCTATCGGGTTGCCTTCCGGGTCATGTATCCGCGCGAAACGGCCGACACCGTCCATGTCTTCCCGCGATGCGATCTGTACGCCCTGCCCCTTTAGCTGGACGATCATCGCATCCAAATCGGATACGCGGAAATTGATCATAAAGGCTTGGTCGGACGCGCCAAAATACTCGGTATCTGCCGGAAAAGGCGCGAAAACCGTAGCCCCCGCATTCTGCGTCCAGGGCGTGCCTTCTGCGCTGGTTGGCACCGGATTAATCCCAAGATGCTGTTCGTACCACGCAGCCAATCCCGCCGGGTCATGTGCCCGAAAAAACAGCCCGCCGATTCCGTCAACTTTCTGCATATGAACCTCCTGTTCGCGGTAACACAGGCCTACTATGCGCCATTCCACCGAAAAACGCGACGTCGTGGACCTATTCGGTGTCGATTTTACGCTGTTTTCACATGCAGCATTTCGGTAAACCAGTTGCGAGAGCATTACCGCCCCTTGTGGGCATAACTGGGAGATACACGCCAATGAAGGTGCTTGTGCCTGTGAAGCGCGTGATCGACTATAACGTGAAAGTTCGTGTGAAAGCGGACGGAAGCGGTGTCGATCTTGCCAACGTGAAAATGTCGATGAACCCATTTGACGAGATTGCCGTCGAAGAGGCCATCCGCCTGAAAGAGGCCGGGAAGGCTGACGAGATCGTCGTCGTGTCCATCGGTGTCAAGCAGGCTCAGGAAACGCTGCGCACCGCGCTGGCGATGGGCGCAGACCGCGCCATTCTGGTAAATGCCGCGGACGATGTACATCAAGACATCGAGCCGCTGGCCGTTGCCAAGATCCTGGCCAAAGTTGTTGAAGAAGAACAGCCGGGCATCGTTCTGGCAGGCAAGCAAGCCATCGACAACGACATGAACGCCACCGGTCAAATGCTGTCCGCCCTTCTGGGTTGGTCGCAGGGCACCTTTGCGTCCGAGCTGGACATTGATGGCGACAACGCCGTTGTGACCCGCGAAGTGGATGGCGGTCTGCAGACCATCAAGGTTTCGATGCCTGCCATCATTACCGTTGACCTGCGTCTGAACGAGCCGCGCTATGCGTCGCTGCCGAACATCATGAAAGCCAAAAAGAAGCCGCTGGATGAAAAGACCGCTGCTGACTATGGCGTTGACGTGACCCCGCGCCTCGAGATCGTGAAGACCTCGGAGCCGGCCGAGCGCGCCGCCGGCATCATCGTTGGCTCGGTGGACGAGCTTGTATCGAAACTTAAGGAAGCGGGGGCTGTATAATGGCTGTTCTTCTTCTTGCTGAAGTCAACAATGGTGAACTGGCGCTGGACGCCACCGCCAAGGCTGTCACCGCTGCGAAAGCTTTGGGTGATGTGACCGTACTGGCCGCTGGCGCATCTGCCGCCGCTGCTGGTGAAGCTGCTGCGAAAATCGACGGTGTGGCCAAAGTTCTGGTTGCCGAAGACGCATCGCTGGGCCACCGCCTGGCCGAGCCGACAGCAGCCCTGATCGTATCGCTGGCTGGCGACTTTGATCACATCGTTGCACCCGCGACCACCGACGCCAAAAACGTTATGCCGCGCGTAGCGGCCCTCTTGGACGTCATGGTGATCTCGGACGCAACCGAAGTGGTTGACGCTGACACTTTCGTACGCCCGATCTATGCCGGTAACGCCATGCAGACCGTCAAATCGAACGACGCCAAGAAGGTCATCACCTTCCGGACGTCGACCTTCGACGCCGCTGGCGAAGGCGGTTCGGCTGCTGTTGAAAGCATCGGCGCTGCTGACAACCCCGGCCTGTCGGAATGGGTTGAAGACAAGGTTGCCGAAAGCGACCGCCCCGAGCTGACCTCGGCTGGCGTTGTTGTGTCGGGTGGCCGTGGCGTGGGTTCGGAAGAGGACTTCGCCTTGATCGAGAAACTGGCAGACAAGCTGGGCGCCGCAGTTGGTGCGTCGCGTGCAGCGGTTGACTCGGGCTATGCTCCGAACGACCTGCAGGTTGGTCAAACCGGTAAGGTTGTAGCACCAGAGCTTTACATCGCCGTGGGCATCTCGGGTGCCATCCAGCACTTGGCTGGTATGAAAGACTCGAAGATCATCGTCGCGATCAACAAAGACGAAGAAGCTCCGATCTTCCAAGTGGCAGACTTCGGCCTGGTTGCTGACCTGTTCGACGCTGTGCCGGCCCTGACCGACGCCGTTTGATCAACGCACCACATATCAGGAAAGGCCCGCCTACTGGCGGGCCTTTTGTCTTGAGGCAACCGGTTTAGGCTATCTGCCCAAAACCTCGGCCAACCCTTCCGCCGCTGCCATGTGGGCGTGGGTGCCCAGCATTTGGCATGCAGCTGGCTGATCCATTTCGGAATAGGCAAGTCCGGCCTGCCCCACCTTGATCTGATCTGCGCTTGCTTTGATTTCGACCAGCTCGTGCACAAAGGGGCGCACGTTTTCAACCATTGCATAATCGACGAATAGCGGGTCGGATGCATTGATATCATCCTCGGCTTCCGCAATTGAATGGTCAGATAGCCAAAGTAGCGTCACGCGGGTTTCGAACTGCGACAGCAGGTTCTTCAACCGCCCAACCCACGCCTCTTTTAGCTCTTGCTTGACCAGTTCAAACTTGTCTTCCGACGCCGAATGCAGGGCGCTCAGCAGATGCCGGGTAAAGCTGTAATCCGTGAAATCCACATCGGCATAAATCATCTTTAGCAAGCTCGACGCCTGCAGGAAGCGATCATTTCGACGCGGATGCACGCCGTAATAACGGTTCGACATATTCTGCGCACCGGGGATCTGCAGCACAATCGCCTCGGCCTTATTGCAGATATCCAGCAATGCGGGATCGTTCAGATACACATCCAGCCCAGCATTCGCGCATCCCAAATTCACGACCTTGCGCCCAAGCATATCTTCCAAAAGGTCCGGATAGGGTTTCCGCGTGAATTTCCCATAGGTCTCGGTCCCGCCCAGCGCGACCATATAGGGATCGTTAAGCTTTCGTTTCGGCCCGCGAAACAACAATTTCGAACCACTGTATTGGCACGGGGAATAGTCTAATTCCCCTTTGCCAAGGATATCATAGGCCATGCCACCCACTCCTTTTAAATTCACCCAGAAGCAGCGTGTCAGACGAATCTTGCCAAATAACTAAACTTAGAATGCGCGATATTCCCTTAGGCGCCGCTTAACCCTTGCACCGCCATCCATGCGCCGCATAGTCTGTGCTCAATCAAACGAACTGCGAGGCCACACCGGTGTGTTCTGGTCAGAAGGAAATATATATGAGCATCGAGACAGTGGGCGTTATTGGCGCCGGACAAATGGGCAACGGCATCGCACATGTTTTGGCCCTTGCCGGCTACGAAGTTCGTCTGAACGACATCAGCCAAGACAGTCTGGATGCCGCCATCACCCGCATCACCAAGAATATGGATCGCCAAGTCTCGCGCGAATTGATTTCGGCGCAGGACAGGGACGATGCGATGAAGCGGATCAGCACCACATTGGCGCTGCCCGATCTTGGCCCAACTGATCTGGTGATCGAAGCCGCCACGGAAAACGAAGCGATCAAGAAGCAGATCTTTGATACGCTCTTGCCGCATCTAAGCCCGGATACAATCCTGACGTCGAACACTTCGTCGATTTCCATCACCCGTCTGGCCAGCGGTACCGACCGCCCCGAACGCTTCATGGGGTTCCACTTCATGAACCCGGTCCCCCTGATGAAACTGGTCGAGCTGATCCGCGGCATTGCAACCGACGAACCGACATATCAGGCCTGTTTTTCCGTGGTTGAGAAACTGGGCAAGACCGCTGCCAGCGCCGAGGATTATCCCGCCTTCATCGTGAACCGCATTCTGATCCCGATGATCAACGAAGCCTGCTATGCGCTGTATGAAGGCGTGGGATCGGTGGCATCGATTGACGCGTCGATGAAACTGGGTGCAAACCACCCAATGGGCCCGCTCGAACTGGGGGATTTCATCGGCCTGGATACCTGTCTGGCGATTATGAATGTGCTGCACGATGGGCTGGCAGACACCAAATATCGCCCCTGCCCACTGCTGGTAAAATATGTCGAGGCCGGGTGGGTTGGACGCAAAGCCGGGCGTGGTTTTTATGACTATCGCGGCGAGGTTCCGGTTCCGACGCGCTAAGACCCGAAGTACTAAAGGCCCCGCTGGGGCCTTTTTCTTACTTTCCAGCCAGCGCCAGCGTGTGATCTCGGAGCCATGCCATGAAGCCGCGCGGGTCTGATTTCACCGTTGCCAACTGCTCGTCCGTCAGTTCTTTGCCAACGACCGGCGAATGGACCCTGTTGCAGCTTTTGACGATCTCATGCAGCAATAGCGCCTGACGCATGGTCGCAGACAAGCGATTGGCAATCTGGTACCAACGGGTGTTGGCGCCAGGGAAGAAAATCGGCACGACACGTGCGCCAGAGCGGCGGATCATTTGTGCCGTGAAGACATTCCACTCACGCTCGATCGCAGGGCCCATCAAGCTGTCCGAGGACGCCACGACGCCGGATGGAAACAGCGTGATCAGGCCACCCTGTTTCAGATGCGCCATCGCCTGCGCGCGCATCTCGACCATCTTCTGTTGCGCTTCTGGATCATGTGGAAACGGGACCGTGATCATGTAAGAGGACGCGACCTCGTCCAGGCCATCCAGAACCGATCGGGTCAGGATGCGGTAATCATTCCGGCGACGGCCGATCAGCTCGGCCAGCACCATGCCATCGGTCAGCCCGTGTGGATGGTTGGCAACAACAACGACGGGGCCGTCTTCGGGAATATTTGCAAGCTGGTCATCTGGGGTCCGCACCTGCACACCCATGACATCCAGACATGCCCCCCAAAACGCCTGCCCCTTGGGCGCACCGCGTCGTTCCAGTTTGCGGACCATACGCAGGATAGAGATTTTCCCCGTCATCCATTCAACAGAACGAATGACCAGACTCTGTACAGGATTATTGAACGAATTGGCATAGGTCAGGCTGCCGCGATCATACTGTTGCGCAGTCGCGTCTGTTGGATTGGCCTGTTCCAAGTGGTTCTCGGCGTCGTGAGTCACGTTTTGGTTTTCCTTACCACGTCGTAGCTTTACATACCTTCGCCGAACTTGTCAGCCACAAGCGCTTCCAGCGCATCCATCAGCTCGGTCGCTTGAGGGCCCGAAGTTTCCACCTGAATGTTGGTCCCCTGCGAGGCCGCAAGCATCAGAAGTCCCATGATCGAATCGCCATCCGCATCCAACCCGTCCTTCGACACACGGGCGCGGGCGTCGTGGTTTTCAACTGTATCGACAAACTTCGCCGAGGCCCGCGCATGCAGACCCTTTACATTGATAATCTCAAGCTGACGGTTGTTACTCATAGCGTGTCAATCCTCACTCACATCAATGCAATCAATATACTTGCGACCCGCAGCCAGCGCTTTCTGGGTCGAGGCCTCGACCGACAGATGGCGGGTCTTGGCTAGCTTCAGCAACATAGGAAGGTTCGCGCCGTAAAGGATCTTGCGATCAGATTTGCAGCAGGCAGGCAGCGACAGATTGGCGGGTGAGCCGCCAAACATATCGACAACGATCACAACGCCGTCGCCCTGATCCACGCTGTTTGCAGCGGCTGCGATTTCGGATCGCTTGTTGTCGCGATCACATTCCGCGGCAGTCGAAATGGCGCACATGCCCGGCTGTTTGCCGACCACATGTTCGACAGCCGCCAGATATTCAGTTGCAAGCCCGCCATGCGCGACGATCACGATACCGATCACGCTATACCCTCGATGTTGATGCCGCTGCTGTCCCGGCGCGGCGTTCCAATTCCCGATGTCTAATTGACACCTGCCACCCCTTACTTGCAAGCGCCTTTGCAAGGTTTTCCGTAAGGGCAACTGACCGATGTTGCCCCCCAGTACAGCCGAACCCAATCGAAAGATGGGCTTTGCCTTCTTCTCCGAAGGCGGGGATCAGATATTCGACCAGATTCTGCACCTGATCAAAGAATTTCTCAAACCGGGGATCTTGCGCCACATAGCCCGAGACAGCGTCACTTCGGCCATCCAATGCACGTAAAGCAGGCTCCCAGTGCGGATTGCGCAAAAAGCGCGCGTCAAACACCATGTCCAACCCGCGCGGCACCCCGCGTTTATACGAAAACGAATGGACCGAGACGGCCAGCTCTTCCGCGCCCGACACGGACAGCCAGCGCATGATTTCGTCCTTCAGATCATGGGGCGACAAATCCGATGTATCAATCAGAACATCTGCGCGCCCTCGGATCGGGATCAACAGCTCTATCTCGCGCATGATCCCCAGCTCCGGGGTTTCATCCGGCGCCAATGGGTGACGGCGACGGGTTTCCGAATACCGGCGCACCAGCACGTCACGCGAACAGTCCAGATACAGCACTTCGACGGCGAAACCATCGTCCTCTCGCAGGTCTTCGATCACCTGCAACAGCATCTCGGTCGAAAAATCACGGTTTCGCACATCGACGCCCAAAGCAAGCGGACGCGTCAGCGCGGGACCAGACAATACGCGGTCAATCAATGACAAAGGCAGGTTGTCGATCACCTCGTACCCGATGTCTTCAAGAACACGAATCGCGGTCGTTCGGCCAGCCCCAGAGGGGCCGGTGACCAGAACGATCTTCTGTCCAGATTTCGTTTTTTGATCCGTCATTGCCCTTCCTTATAGAACAGGCGTCCGCAGCATGTCTGGCGCATATAGCGCAGTTCTGCACCCGGCCAAAGCCCTGCGCGGTTATTCTGCTGGCGCGTGGCGTCCGTGACGCAACAGGTTGAAGATCGCTATTGCGAAATAGGGTGCGTCGACGCGGAAAAGGCACTCAATCGCGCAACCGTTAACTTCCGTGATCGCTGGTGATGTCGGCAAGCGCGACATTTCGATCTGCCCCATATCCACCACCAGCTTCAGTTGGGCCTCGGGACAATGCGGTACGTTGATCAGGCCCACACCACGCGCTTCGATCACACCCGGCAACTCGGGCGGGGCGATCACAACCGGGGCGTCATCTTGCATCACAATCTGGCTCAGGTCGTCCGCGACAAGCAGTGCGCCCAGCCCGATCAATTCTAAAGCCAGTGCGGATTTGCCGGAACCTGATGGCCCCGTGATCATCACCGCAGCACCGTCCACGGCAACCGTGGTGGCGTGATAGCGGGCAACGACCGGCTTGACCGTCATACAGGCAATCCGACCACAAAGCGTGCGCCCAGTGGATCCGAGGTCAGATCCGCATCGGTGGGGCGAATATTTTCGGCCCAGATCACACCGCCATGTGCTTCGACGATTTGCTTCGAGATCGCCAACCCAAGACCGGAGTTGTTACCAAACTGGTTTTGGGGGCGTTCCGAATAGAAGCGTTCGAAAATCTTCGCCAAAGCCTGATCGGGAATTCCGGGCCCAGTGTCTTCCACAACTACAAGAATTCGATTTTCGCGGCGACGCGCCCATACGCGGATTGCGTCACCGCTTTCGCAGAAGCTTAGCGCATTGGTGATCAGATTCACGAAAACCTGTGCCAGACGCGCTTCCAACCCGCTGATCACGATCGGGTTGTCGGGCATGTCGGTAATGAAGTCGACACCTTTCTCCCGCGCCTCTCCACCCAGATAATCCGACAAACTACGCAGCATGTGTAGCAGATCGAACTCCTCCTCGGCTTCGCGCACAAGTTCGCTATCCAAACGCGATGCATTCGAAATGTCGCTTACCAGACGGTCCAGCCGGCGGGTATCGTGCTCGATCACATCAAGCAAGCGCACGCGCTGCTCTTCTTTGTTGGCCAGACGCAATGTGCCCACAGCCGAGCGCAAACTGGCCAGTGGGTTCTTAATCTCGTGTGCCACATCCGCGGCAAACTGTTCGTTGGCGTCAATCCGGTCATAAAGTGCATTGACCATGCCGCGAAGCGCGCCAGAAAGTCGGCCAATCTCGTCGGGGCGACCCGTCAGATCCGGAATGCGGACCCGTCGTGTTTTCACGTTGCGTGGATCGTTCTCACCGCTTAGCTCGGCGGCTTTTGCCAGATCCGACAGAGGGTTCGCTATGGTCGATGCTAGTACAAGGCTAAGACCAATCGAAACAACTATCGCGATGACAAACATCTGCAAAAGCTGTTCGCGCTCGGCCCGAACGAGCATGTCAAGCTCACCTGCTGCACTTGTAATTGCAACCACCCCCGCAGGTCGTCCCTGCTGCAATATTGGGGTCGCAACCGAGAAGACCGTCCCGCCATTCTGGTCAACCCCATTCGCGACTTGAGTTGCCCCCAACATAGCACGGAAATAGAGGCTACGCGCCATACTTTCAGTGTCCAGTGGCTGGTCTTGAACGCCCCCGCCCCCTGCGAACCCCGAAGTCGCTTCCCAGATCGAATTCAAAATGTCCGTGATGATCGTTGAGCCGATATTGCGCTGCAGTCCGTCGACGGGGGTCTGCTCGCCGCGGTCGCGACCAACAGTTGTGGCGATCATCGCTTCGGAATCGTCAAATACAAAGACCTCCAGACCCACTGGCAAGTGCAAATTTGAAAGTGTCCGAGCAAAATCTGCAGGCGCTTGCACCGCTATATCGGCCTCAATCGTGTCGATTTTTTGCTGCTCGGCAAGGCTTTCCTGCGTCACGCCATCGGATGCTTCGGACAAAGTCTCTTCAACGATACGCGCTGCTTCTCCGGCCTGTGTCAGCTGCGCCTCGAACACATCTGCGATCAACTCGGCTTCAACCACCAAACCGCGCTCTCGCTGGAACAGAAGGCTGTCGCGAAACGGGTTCAGATACAAAACTCCGGCAACCAGAATAACCAAACCGAGCAAGTTGAATGTAATAATTTTTCGCGCCAGCGGCGAGCGGTTGATCGATATCAGACCACGCTCGCGCCGCGTGCTACGCATCGCCGCGTCATAATCGTCGGGAAGAGACATCCAGTCTTCTCCCAGCACAACATCACTTTCAGTCGGGTTCTCTTCGGCCTTCAGGCGTTTTTGCTTTCTGCCCGGCGCAAACTTCATGAAGGTCATTCTTCGTTATAACGATATCCGATGCCGTATAGCGTCTCGATCGCCGAAAAATCTGAATCAGCCATGCGCATTTTCTTGCGCAGGCGCTTGATGTGGCTGTCGATGGTACGGTCGTCCACATAGACCTGATCGTCATATGCGACGTCCATCAACTGATCGCGGCTTTTCACAAACCCGGGGCGTTGTGCCAACGCCTGCAGCAGCAGAAACTCGGTCACGGTCAGGGACACATCAATGCCCTTCCACGAAACGGCATGGCGCAATGGGTCCATCCGCAGCTCGCCACGTTCCAGAAGGCGACCTTCTTCGGCCTCGCCGGCCTCGTCGTTTTCGATCACTTCCTGGCGACGCAGAAGTGCGCGGATACGCTCGACCAACAGGCGTTGACTGAAGGGTTTCGTGACATAGTCATCCGCCCCCATGCGAAGGCCCAGCACTTCGTCAATCTCGTCATCTTTTGAGGTTAGAAAAATCACCGGCAGGGTCGAGGTCTTCTGGCGCACACGTTGCAGCAGATCCATTCCATCCATACGTGGCATCTTGATGTCAAATACCGCCAAGTCCGGCAGTCGCTTGGCGAATGCGTCAAGGGCGCTTTGGCCGTCATTATAGGTCTCTACTTCGAACCCTTCGGCTTCAAGTGTAATCGACACTGACGTCAGAATGTTTCTGTCGTCGTCAACCAAGGCGATCCTGGACATGGGCTTCCCTCGCACTGCGCGCGCTGCCAATAGTCAGGCGCTGCATTAAGTTGTGAATTCTAGACGTCATCTTCTCGCGTTCTCAGCGGCGAATCAACTGAGAATTGCGATTCGAAACCGCCCTGCGCAGGTTTCTTACGTCACCAGAGGGAAATCAACGTATTTGTTTCTGTTGAATATTCCACAAACGAAACTTTTGATTGCGCAAACACGGATTTGGTTGCGCTAACTGCACAATGCGCGCTGTTCCAGAAGAAAGTCTGCGTGTTATAGCCCGAATACCGGCCCTCGTTCACATGAGGGTTGGCGCGCGGAAAAACACTGCGCTCTCATGTGAAACAGATACGCCGGGGACAACAGACGGACCGGCGACAGGAGCAAATAAATGACCACTGGACGGGTAAACCCAGCGCGCCGCTTGGAAGATCAAGGCATCACCGGGCTGGGCAATGTCTATTATAACCTGATGGAGCCAGCTCTGATCGAAGCCGCACTGGACCGCGGCGAGGGCCAGCTTGGACAAGGCGGGACTTTCCTGGTCGAGACCGGCAAGCACACGGGCCGTTCTCCCAAGGATAAATTTGTCGTTAAGACCCCCAGCGTCGAGCCACATATCTGGTGGGAAAACAACCCCCCGATGGATCCGGCCAAGTTCGACGTTCTTTACGAAGACATGCTGGAGCACATGAAGGGCAAGGACTATTACGTTCAGGACCTTTTCGGTGGTGCCGACCCGGCACACCGCTTGGATGTGCGCGTGGTTTCGGAATTGGCCTGGCATAACCTGTTCATCCGTCACCTGCTGCGCCGCCCCGACCGTGACGAGCTGGACGAGTTCGACCCTCAGTTCACCATCATCAACTGCCCGACCTTCCTGGCCGACGCCCAGCGTCACGGCTGTCGTTCGGAAACGGTGATCGCGCTGAACTTCGACCGCAAGCTGATCCTGATCGGCGGCACCGAGTACGCTGGTGAAAACAAGAAGTCGGTCTTCACGCTGCTGAACTACATGCTGCCCGAAAAAGGCATCATGCCGATGCACTGCTCGGCCAACCATGCCACCGGCAACCCGGTCGACACCGCCATCTTCTTTGGCCTGTCGGGCACCGGTAAAACCACCCTGTCGGCTGACCCAGAACGCACGCTGATCGGTGATGACGAACACGGCTGGTCGGACACCGGCACCTTCAACTTCGAAGGTGGCTGCTATGCCAAGACGATCAACCTGTCGGCTGAAGCGGAACCCGAGATCTACGCCACGACCCAAAAGTTCGCGACTGTGATCGAGAACATGGTCTATGACGAAGAGACCAAGGAACTGGACTTTGAAGATGACAGCCTGACGGCCAACATGCGTTGCGCCTATCCGCTGCATTACATTGCCAACGCTTCGGACACTGCCATTGGCGGGCATCCCAAGAACATCATCATGCTGACCTGTGATGCGTTTGGTGTTCTGCCTCCGATCGCGCGCCTGACACCTGCGCAGGCGATGTATCACTTCCTGTCGGGCTTCACCTCGAAGGTGGCTGGCACCGAAAAAGGTGTGACCGAGCCCGAGCCGACATTCTCGACCTGCTTTGGTGCGCCCTTCATGCCGCGCCGCCCGGCCGAGTATGGCGCATTGCTGCGCGACAAAATTGCCAAACACGGCGCAACCTGCTGGCTGGTCAACACTGGCTGGACTGGTGGAGCGTACGGCACCGGTTCGCGGATGCCGATCCGTGCAACCCGCGCCCTGCTGACCGCTGCTTTGGACGGCTCGCTGGCTGAAGCCAAATTCCGCAAGGATGAAAACTTCGGCTTCGAGGTTCCTGTGAAAGTAGAAGGCGTTGCTGACCTGCTGCTGGATCCGCGCCGCACATGGCAGGACGCAGACGCCTATGACGCGCAGGCTGCCAAGCTGGTCAAGATGTTCGCTGACAACTTCGTCCAGTACGAAGGCGACATTGATGACGACGTGAAAGCCGTCGCCATCGGCTAAGCCGTACAGAGTATTCTGACAAACGCCCCGGTTCATCGCCGGGGCGTTTTCTTGTGGCCTGACGCGCAGTCATGCTTTACGCGAACGTAAGCTTTGCGCTTGCATGGGGGCATGACCCAGACCGTCACCATAGATGGCCCCGCCCCGCTGACCGGCACGTACTTCCCCGCCGATACCCCGCGTGCCTTCGCGGTTCTGAACGGCGCGACAGGTGTGCCGCACCGCTTCTATCGACACTTCGCGGCGTGGTTGGCCGAGGACCAAGGCATCTCGTGCCTGACTTATGACTATCGTGACTTCGGGGCGTCGGCGCGCCGTCCGATGCGGGATGTGACGGCGACCATGCTGGATTGGGGATTGCATGACACCCAAGCCGCAAGGGATTGGTTAGAGGCCCGCGCAGAAGGGCTGCCACTTTGGCTCATGGGGCACTCATTGGGCGGGCTTATGCTGGCGCGACAGGAACGCACCAAGGATGTCGCACGCGTCATCACAGTGTGTACGGGGCCAGTACACACCACGGATCACCCCTGGCCATTCCAAGCCACGGTGCGCGCCTTGTGGTTTGCAGTTGGCCCACTGTCGACCGCGACCTTTGGATACGTACCCAAGCAGGCTTCGGGCTTGGGGAGCGACATTCCCGGCCCGGTCTTCAAGCAGTGGAAGCGCTGGTGCACGACACACGGATACCCTGCCAAAGATCCGCTTATCCCCGAAGCCACAGAGGCCGCTTTTTCCTGCCCGGTCCGCACGGTTTCCTTATCAGATGACACATCCGTCCCGCCAATTGCCGTAGAGCGAATGACCGAACTATATCCCGGCACTGACACTGAACATCTTGCGCTAACGCCTCAGCAGTTTGGCTTGACAAAAGTCGGGCATATTGATGCCTTCCGGCGCGAGAACGCCAAGCTCTGGCCCGCGATCATCGCCTAGCCCATAAGCCCACGTCGGATCAGGTTCAGCCCGGCAACGGTCAACACGATCAGCGTCGCGCGTTTGAATGTCTTCTGAGGCATCCTGTCATGCAAGCGATACCCCACCGCCATGCCCAGAAACGCAGGAACCAGCAGCATGGCTGATAGCGGGGCAGTGTGAGCATTAAACACACCCGACTGCACATGCGCGCCCACCAGAACCATCGCTCCGAATCCATATACGACGCCTTGCGCAAGCATCTGCTCGGTTTTCGAGGTGTTCGTCGCGGTCAGGTAAGCCACAAAGGGCGGCCCCCACACGCCCGAAATTCCCCCAACCAGCCCCGATATGGATGCGATGATGCTTTCATCCCGCACGCGGTTTTCTGGCCGCAGGGACGGCGCCCACCCCCGCAACTGCATCAGGCAGAACAACACGACAGGGCTCCCGATCAGGATGAACAATACCTTCTGAGGCATGTACAACACCAATTGCGCGCTGAAGACCAAGGTGACGAACAGCGCCAAAAGATAGACGCGATACTTGCGCACGACCCGCCACGCCGAATGCGGCCCCTGCCGCAACGCTTGCCGAACATTGGTACTAGCGGTTGGCAGGATCAGCGCAGCCAAGGCGACCTCGGCCGGAAGGAAAGATGCAAGCCCCGAGATCATGATCAGCGGAAGTCCGAACCCGACAACGCCTTTCACCACGCCTGCGAAAGCCGTGATTACGACAGCAAAACACAGCGTCGACAAGGTCAGATCGGCCAGAATTCCCATGCGCATCCTCCGCGTTCAATGTCTTCTATCGAAACTTTCGATCCCCCGCACGCAAAACTCCGTTGCGTTATATATGTTCGAAATTCCACATGATGTTGTATTTTTATTGCGCTGCAACTGCAAAAAGATTATCTCTCTGCAGACGCAAAATGGACGCCGAATCTGGGCGTCCTTTGACAGGAGACCACGATGACCAGCGCCCTGATCGATAACCTTCTTGACCTAACCGGCGCGGCCCTTGCCCCGGTTGAGGCAACTTTTGACGCCGCCAAGGAAAACGTCCGTGCGCGGGTCTTGGATGGTGACCGCGTTTCGGGCGCGAAATTGGAAGAACATCAGGCCGCCGCGCACGCGCTGTCATGGCTTGCCACCTATGCCGAAAGTCTGCGTCAGATGAACGCTTGGGCTGGTCGCCTAAACGACGCAGGCCGCTTCGGCGAGATGGAAAAACTGATCCTGCAAATCGCCTTTGGCGAATACCTTGCCCAAATGAAGGGCGGCATGATGATGAGCCAGAATGAAATGGCCCGTTTGTCCGACATGGGTGTGGATGGCGCCACCTTGGACACCGACGCCATCAAAGCGTTGGTCGCGAACGGCAACAACCAAGCCGCCCGCACCCGTCTGGTCGAGCTGATGCAAGACAACGCAGGCCACGCCACATTTGGCGCAACCGGTCTGGACGAAGAGCTTGAGATGATCCGCGAACAGTTCCGCCGCTATGCGGACGAGCGCGTGACCCCGAATGCCCATGAATGGCACCTGAAGGATGACTACATCCCGCTGGAAATTCTGGAGGAGCTGGCGGAAATGGGCGTCTTCGGCCTGACCATCCCCGAGGAATACGGCGGGCTGGGCCTGACGAAAGCGTCGATGGTTGTGGTCTCGGAAGAGCTGTCGCGCGGGTATATCGGTGTGGGTTCGCTGGGCACCCGTTCGGAAATCGCGGCCGAACTGATTCTGGCGGGCGGTACAGATGAGCAGAAAGAACAGTGGCTGCCGAAAATCTCGTCCGCCGAGATTCTGCCAACCGCCGTGTTTACTGAACCCAACACCGGGTCAGACCTCGGGTCACTGCGCACGCGCGCCGTGAAGAACGCCGATGGCGACTATGAAGTCACCGGCAACAAGACCTGGATCACCCACGCCGCGCGCACCCACGTGATGACGCTGCTGGCGCGCACCGACCCGGACAGCAAAGATCACCGTGGTCTGTCCATGTTCCTGGCCGAGAAAACCCCGGGCGACGACGAAAACCCGTTCCCGACCGACGGCATGACTGGCGGCGAGATCGAGGTGCTGGGTTATCGCGGCATGAAAGAATTCGAGCTGGGCTTTGATGGTTTCAAAGTAAAGGGCGAAAACCTTTTGGGTGGCGAAGAAGGTCAGGGCTTCAAGCAGCTGATGAAAACTTTTGAGGCCGCACGCATTCAAACCGCCGCCCGCGCCATTGGTGTGGCGCAGAACGCGCTGGAAATTGGCATGCAATATGCCGAGGATCGCAAGCAGTTCGGCAAGTCTCTTATCAACTTCCCCCGCGTTGCCAACAAGCTGGCCATGATGGCGGTCGAGATCATGGTCGCGCGTCAGCTGACCTATTTCTCGGCCTGGGAAAAAGACCACGACCAGCGCTGTGACCTTGAGGCCGGTATGGCCAAGCTGCTGGGTGCACGTATCGCGTGGGCCTGCGCAGACAACGCGCTGCAGATCCACGGTGGCAACGGCTTTGCACTGGAATACCAGATCAGCCGCGTGCTGTGCGACGCGCGTATCCTAAACATCTTCGAAGGGGCTGCCGAAATTCAGGCTCAGGTCATCGCGCGCCGCCTGCTGGGCTAGTTCAGACTAGCAAAGCTACAGTCCCCGCGCCAATCAGCAGGCATAGGGGGCTGTAATAGCGGGTATTCAGGCGTGCAAACTCGGGCTCCAGCTTTGGTTGCCACACCGGCAAAAATCCCGCCAGCCCGCGAAAGGTGAACACGGCTGCCATGATCCAGCCCAAGCCGGACAGGATTTGGGATGGAAGCGGGACTGCGACCAGACCGCCCAACCCCAAGACCAGCCCAGCCCCGACACACAAAGCTGCGGCGACCATCATGGCCGCCCAGCCCGGCGGCATTTTGGTAATCCCACGTGCGCCGACCACCAGTTTGGCCAGTCGCTCTTCGTCCGCGACCGGCCAGTTCACACCAGCACCCCACGCAAAATGCAACGCAGCGATCGCCAAAAGCGTCGAAGACAGAAAAATTGGTAGCAGGGTCATGAGGCGCGCTTCCTAAGACCCAAAAGCGTCAGTGCAGGGATCAGAAGAAATGCGATCCACTGCGGCATTGGCCACGGGCTGCCCAGCATCGTCAGGCCGTAGAACAAAAACAGGCCAGTGAATCCAAGCTGCACCACAATCGTAAGCCAAGCCAGGGCCCTGTTCTGACGGATTGCCAGCCAGAACAAGGCTGCCGAGAATGCCGCCAAGATCACCGTAATCGCGTGCCAGATTACGGCCGAGATGGCCCGCAGCTCTACTGTTAAGTCACTTGCTTGGATGGGGTGGTGAATCTCCGGCCCACCCGAAAAAACATGCACAAGGCAGGTCACAGCCATAAGCCCACCCGCAGCTAACATTGGTTTATTCATAGTCATCTCCGTTTCCATACGGTTGCGTATGTTGTCGCAATGGCGTAGCTTGTCAATACGCAAACGTATGGAGCGACAGGTTGACCCAAAAGAAAGAACGACTAAGCGCTGAAAGCTGGTTGATGGCGGGGTTTCGCGCGCTGGCGCGATCTGGTCCACAAGCCCTGAAAGCCGAGGCCTTGGCCCGCGATCTTGGAACCACGAAAGGGTCTTTTTACTGGCATTTCAAAGATGTACCAAGCTTTCAGGCGCAGATGTTAGAACTGTGGGAAAAGCGGGCGGTGGATGAGATCACGCAGTCTTTGGACCAAGAACGCGACCCCGTGCGCCGGCTTTATGCGCTTGGCGAAATATCAACTTCGGAAGGTGCGGAACATGGGGGCCACGCCGCTGAACCTGCCATTCGGGCATGGGCGCAAGGAAACCATACGGTGGCGGACGTTGTAACGCGCGTTGATCAAAAACGATTGGATTATCTGGCGGGTATTCTGGCCGACCTCGAGCTTACCAACCCGGACTTCGCGCGCCTGATCTATGGCGCTTATATCGGCATGGGCACATTGTCTGCGAAGGATGGAGCGGACAACAAAGACGCCATGAGCACACTTTTGGCAGCCCTTCTGGCATTGCGGGACGCATAGAGCTGGCAATTCAGGCGCAGCACCCCCATCTTCGCCGTATGAAACATTTGCTTCTGATCCCCGCCGCCTTGACGCTTCTGTCCGCCTGCAAAGACGAAACCATTTCTGGCTATGCTGACAGCACAGCCACGTGGGCTTTAATCGAGTTGAACGGCATGGCCTTCCCCGCCACAGCCACCATCACCTTCCCCAAAAAGGGACAGATCGAGGGTGACGGCCCGTGTAACAGCTATTCGGCGACGCAGACCGCGCCTTATCCCTGGTTTGAGGCTGGCCCAATCGTCGCCACGGAACGCGCTTGTGCGGATCTGGGCGCTGAGGCCGACTTTTTCACCGCGCTGGGCCAGGTGAACATTGCCGAAGTGTCCGGTGGCACCCTGATCCTTTCGAACAAAGATGGGCACGAGTTGGTGTTTATGACCGCTCCGCGCTGATCGCGTTACGTCTAAGACGATCCAACAACCGCGCCCGGGCTTCGGGCAGCGGTTTGTCACCAAGCGCATGTGCAATGCCATGGGTCAGGAAATGCCCCGTGGTCACCAAGCCGTCCAGAACGTTTGCCAACGATCCATCCCCAACACCCAAAAGCTCGGGCGGCAGAGGCAACAGACGCTCCGCCCAATCCCCTGCCCCGTCAACAGACACAGCCCGCCCGGTTTTGGGCGAGACATAGGTCAGATCATCCCGCGTGCCGGTCACCGCACATTCGGTCAGGTCCAGACCAAAGCCCAGCTCCTCGAGCAATGCGAGTTCCCACTTCAGATAGGCCGTCGGCCATGCTTCGTTGACCCCCAAAAGGTCCAGCATGGATTGCGTCCGGTTGTACATAACAGGATGGGGTTCACGTTCAGGCATGGCATAGGCCAACAGCGCCGTAATCGCATTCAGCCCAGCCAGCGCGGTCCGGTCTGAAAGAACCAGCGCGCGACTGCGCAGAGGTTCGACCGTATAGCTGCCGATGTGTTCTTCCAAACGTGCACGCCATGTCAGATCAAGCTGCGCACCGGGCTGAAGGGTTGGTGCAATCTTACGACTTACACCGCCACGCACCACGCCCGCGTGACGACCATGTTCGGCCGTGAAAACATCAATGATGACAGAGGTTTCGCCATGCTTTCGCACGGACAGCAATGCCCCCTGATCTCGCCAATCCATCGCGATCCTCCTGATCGTAGCCTAGCGGGATCGGCGTCAGTCTGAAAGCCCCGGTTCGTCCAGAAGATGGCGGCCCTGTTTGTCTTCGACCTCAATCACCCAAAGGTCCGGGTCAAAGCCTTTCTGGCGCGTCAAAGCGGCATCCACGTCGGCCTCTACGCCCTCAGACAACACCATCCAACAGCGCTCGCCCGTCATCAGATCAAAGCTGCGTTGATAGGCCACGGCCTGCCCGTCCAGCGTGTTCATCTTGACCAGAACGGCACCCGCAGTCGCGTCGCCTTTTTGGGTCACGAAAGCCGGAATGTCAGACAGGCGCAACCGCGTCAGATAGGCCGAGACCCAAACATCGGCGGTCAGGCGCATCACTTGTTCCCGTCGCGGAAATCGAGCCCCATTTCCGAATAACGCTCTTTTTCTTCCAGCCAATTCGGACGCACTTTCACCTGCAGGAACAGGTGAATCTTGCGGCCCATGAACTCTTCCAGCTCGGCGCGGGCGGATTGGCTGACGGCCTTGATCGTCTCGCCACGTTTGCCAAGGATAATCCCTTTGTGGCCATCGCGCGCGA
Source organism: Aliiroseovarius halocynthiae (assembly GCF_007004645.1). GTDB lineage: Bacteria > Pseudomonadota > Alphaproteobacteria > Rhodobacterales > Rhodobacteraceae > Aliiroseovarius > Aliiroseovarius halocynthiae. Next base: position 25,863 of record NZ_ML660024.1, read on the forward strand.
CATAAATGATCTGATCCACGCGGGCAGAGCCGTCTTTACGTTCTTCCCAGTTTTCGGTTTCGACCGTCAACTGATAGGGCAGTTCCTGATGCAGGCGCAGGGTCAGCTTTTCACGGGTCATCTCGGCGGCAATCATGCGCATGGGCAGGTCGGCGATCTGATCTTCCGGGTACAGCCACGGACCTTCGGGCAAACGTTCGGCCAGCCAAGTTCGCAGCGCCGCGACCCCATGCCCTTTTTCAGCCGAGATCATGAAAGTCTCGGCAAAATCAAAGCGTTCATTCAGCTCTTTCGTCAGGGACAGAAGCGTTTCGGCTTTGACCTTGTCGATCTTGTTGATCGCAAGCGCAATTGTGCGGCCCTTACCAATCTCGTCCAACCCTTCGAGAATGGTTTTGACACCCTCGGTCACGCCCCGATGCGCCTCGATCAGCAACACGGTGATGTCGGCATCCGCCGCCCCGCCCCATGCCGCAGCAACCATCGCGCGGTCCAGACGGCGGCGCGGTTGAAACAGGCCGGGCGTGTCCACGAACACGACCTGCGCGTCGCCTTCAATGGCCACGCCGCGAATACGCGCGCGCGTCGTTTGCACCTTGTGCGTCACGATCGAGACCTTGGCCCCGACCATATGGTTCGTCAGCGTCGACTTGCCCGCATTGGGTTCGCCAATCAGGGCGACAAAGCCCGCCCGTGTGTTCGCATCCGACATCTTTTATCCTTCAACCTGCGCTAAAAGCGCTTTGGCCGCAGCTTGCTCGGCGGCCCGTTTTGAGTTGGCTTTCGCCTGTGCCACGCGCCCATCAGACAACTGCGCCTCGATGGTGAAGACCGGGGCATGATCCGGGCCTTCGCGACTTGTTTCAACATATTTGGGTACGGCCATCTTACGCGCTTGCGCCCATTCTTGCAGGGCTGTTTTTGCGTCGCGCGCGTCAGCTTCGACCTTATTGATACGCTCACCCCACAAGCGAAGGATCATGTCCCGCGCAGGGTCCAGACCACCATCCAGATAGACGGCAGCAATCACCGCCTCCATCGCGTCGCCCAAAAGCGCCAGCTTGCGCCGCCCGCCGGTCTTCATTTCAGACCGGCCCAATTTCAGCACAGCACCCAGATCGACCTGCGTAGCAACGTCCGCACAAGTTTCCTTGCGCACCAGCGCGTTATAGCGGGGGGCCAGCGTGCCTTCAGGGGCGTTGGGATCGTCCGCCAGAAGCTTTTCCGACATGACCAGCCCAAGCACCCGATCACCCAGGAATTCAAGCCTTTGGTTGTCAGGCCGCGTGGCTGATGAGATCGATCCATGCGTCAGGGCGCGTATCAGCAGATCGGGCTGCGAGAACTCGTACCCGATACGCGCCGTGAAGGCGATGAGGTCGGCGGACAGTTTCACTCGATTTCCTTGAAGAAGCGATCCGACCGCCACGTCCAGAAATAGAACAAGCGCTTGCCAGCGGCCGAGAACATGATGCGGTCTGCGCGACCCAGCAGGTATTCGGCCGGCACGAAGCCCACGCCGCCAGCATTCGGGCTGACACGGCTGTCGATCGAGTTATCGCGGTTATCACCCATGAAAAAATAGTGACCTTCCGGCACGGTAAACACATTCGTGTTGTCGACGCTGCGGTTGGCGAAATTCAGGATCGAATGAGACACACCACCGGGCAGAGTTTCGATGAATTTTTCCTTCAGACACTCGGCACCTTCACCCACCGGGCGATTGATACATTGAGGATTGGTACGGAACCGCCCTTGCGGCAGCTTGGTTTCCGAGAACATCCCAGCAGGCACCTGCTTGGCTTCTTCGCCATTGATCCACAGGACGCTGTTTTTCACCTGAATTTTATCGCCCGGCAAGCCAACCAGACGTTTCACATAGTCTGTACCAAGGGTTGGGTGTCGGAAGACAACAACGTCACCGCGCTCGGGCTCGGACCCGAAGATACGCCCCGAAATCGGGCAGGCCGAAAATGGGCAAGAATGCTGGGAATAGCCATAGGCCATCTTATTGACGAACAGAAAATCCCCGATCAGAAGCGTGTCTTTCATTGACCCGGTCGGGATCCAGAAAGGTTGGAAGAACAGGGTGCGGAAAATCCCGGCGATAATCAGCGCCCAAAAGATCGTTTTCACGTTCTCCCACAGGCCATCTTTCTGCTTCTCGGTCATGTAACTGCCTTTTGTTTGTCAGGCCGCGGGGGCCGAAATCTATTGGGGGCGATATGGGCGGACAGGGGGATAGAGTCAAGTTTTGCGCCCTGTTTCAGCGGGTTTGAACAGGGATTTACGCGGGCCGCGCCTCAATCACCACAAATGCTTGCGCCCAAGGGTGGTCGTCGGTCAGCGTGACATGGATCACAGCCTCGTGCCCGGCGGGGGTCATTTCGTCCAAACGCTCTTTCGCCCAGCCTGTGACCTCCATCACGGGCTGCCCGGTGCGCAGGTTTGATACTGCCATGTCGCGCCAGCTGATCCCCATGGCAAGACCGGTGCCCAGCGCCTTTGAACACGCTTCTTTCGCGGCCCAGCGCTTGGCCAAAGTGCCCGCTTCATCTTTGCGTCGGGCGGCCTTGGCCAGCTCGCGATCCGTAAAAACACGGGTGCGGAAACGGTCGCCGAAACGCTCGAGCGTGCCTTGAATGCGTTCGATATTTGCAAGGTCTGTGCCGATGCCAAGGATCATTGAGGTACCCGATGCATGAGCAGAACAGCCTTCACGCCGGCAGCAGACGACGCCTGCGACCACAAATCCCGGTTGCTCGGGAGACCGTCCTTAACCTTTGCGGCTCTGATATGCGAAAATTCGGTATTATTCGGAAGCAGAAAGGACAGTTCGGGCAAGAATTTGGATCGTTTAGCGTAGCGCTTTTCCGAGCCATCGGGGTAGCGCAACGTGCCAGAATCCTGAATTTCGACGGCGTCATATGCGCACGACCCAATCTGAATCTGATCGGATTGCACAATCGCGGTCGTCATTTCGATCTGCCATCGTCGTGACCCGTCGGGGTTTCCCCAATTTTGACGTTGCACAAACTCGTTTCCAGGTGCGATTTCGCCAATCTCATGCGGGGCGGGGTCATAAGTTTGATCTTTCTTAGCGGTCCCACTTTCTTTTTGCTGATAAAGCAGGAACGCCCCACGCTCTCGAAAAGAAACCCAACGATCTGGGAAAACAGACGAAACTTGCGTATCTAAATAGAGCTCGCCAGAAACCCGACGATGCGTGAAGGTACTCTCGGTGGCGCCATTGTTCGAGACAAGGACAACCCCAGCATCTAAATCGGCTGACGTTGGACATTGCGCCAACCCAACCGCGACCAACACTGTTTGAAAAAGGGTGTCGAGCCAGCTCACCTCCGAGCCTCATCCATAAGGCGGCGCATTTCAGCGATGGCGTCAGGCATGCCGCGGAAGATGGACTCGCCGATCAGGAAGTGTCCGATGTTCAGCTCGACCACCTCTGGCATGGCGGCGATGGGAGCGACTGTGTCATAGGTCAGGCCATGGCCCGCGTGCACCTCAAGCCCGAGGGAATGCGCGAACGCCGCACCGTCGCGTAGACGTTCCAGTTCGGCATCGCGCTTGGCAAATTCGCCTTCCGCGTGGAAATCGCAATAGGCACCGGTGTGCAGTTCCACCACAGCCGCGCCAATCCGGGCCGAGGCTCTGATCTGATCGGCGTCTGCATCAATGAACATCGATACGCGGCACCCAGCATCACGCAGAGGCGAGATATAATCCCCCAAGCGATTGTCATTACGCGCCACATCCAATCCACCTTCCGTGGTCAGCTCTTCGCGCTTCTCGGGCACCAAACACACCGCATGAGGTTTATACCGCAGTGCAATCGCCTGCATTTCGTCCGTCGCGGCGCATTCGAAGTTCAGCGGAGCCGTCAGGGCAGCCATCAGCCCGTCTATGTCTTCGTCCCGAATGTGGCGGCGGTCTTCACGCAGATGCGCGGTGATGCCATCGGCGCCAGCCTCTTGCGCCATTTCGGCAGCCCGCACCGGATCGGGATAGGCCGACCCGCGCGCGTTGCGCACGGTTGCCACGTGATCAATGTTCACACCAAGCCGAAGCTTATCAGCCGTCTGGGTCATGTACGTGCTCCTGAACTTATACCGTTTGGGAAAGTGTTACTCGTTTTTCGTGGGATCACCACCCTTGGTAAACCGCTCGGCCATACGTTTTTCATATCGCGTCTTAAGCTTGTTGATCCGACGACGTTGATAGGCGTGGATCAAGGGGTTCGCCAGCACATAGGCCACAGTCCCTGCCGCGATCCCTGGGATCAGACACCCCACCAAGTAAGGCAGGAACACGCGATCATAAAACAGATGGATCTGAGACCAGTTCGCAATGTCATCCGTAAAGATCGACTTGAAATTTGCCCACAAACCATTGGTGGCGCCCGCAAAACTGGACACGATTTCAGGCAGGTGCACGACCACATTCTGCCCCATCATGGCATGGCCCAGATTAACGCACAGCTCGGCGATGAGCGGGAAGGTCAAAGGGTTACCCACAAATGTCGCCAATAACGACGCCAGTACATTTCCCCGAACAAGCCACGACAAAATCGCTGCCGTCAGAAAATGCAGACCATAAAACGGCGTAAAAGATGCAAACACCCCTGCCGCAATCCCGCGCGAAATCCGATGTGCCGGATCTGGCAGGCGACGCAGGCGGTGAATCACGTATTGTGCCGCGCGGTACCAGCCGCCGCGCGGGTAAAAGAACTCCGCTACGATTCGCAGATACGATCGCGGATTTCGTTTAAACACGTGTGCTTCCTTCCGCCTGCCCGGTCGGGTGGGTTATGGTTTGCGGTCCAGATCCCGGTGACGATGTACCGTTGCCACGTCGCTGTCGGCCTCAAGCGCCAGCATGATGGCATGCAGATGTTCGATGTCGCGCAATTGCACATCAACAAGCAAACGGTAAAAATCCGGTTTCCTATCCACGAATCTCAGATCTGAGATATTGGCCTTCTGCTCTCCAATCAAGGTGCAGATGCGTCCCAAAACGCCCGCGTCATTGGCAATCGTGATTTCGATGCTGACAATATGGATCGGCGGGTGCTTGCCGGAATGCCAATGCAGGTCCACCCAACGCGAGCTGTCATCATGCAGATCGGCCAGCGCATCGCAGTCGATCGTGTGCACCATCACGCCTTTGCCGCGATAAGAAATCCCCACAATCCGTTCACCTGGCACTGGCTGACAACATTGCGCGGGGGTAAAATCCTGCCCTGCTTCCAGCCCGATAACAGCGACATCTGCATCTACCTCATCGCCGTCCTGATCGGCCTCGGGGTACAAAACCCCCACCACGTCCCGCGCCTGAAGTTCAGCTGATCCAAGACGCGCCAACATCTCGTCCGTGTCCTTTAATCGCAACTGCTTGGCCGCTGTGGCCAGCGCCTTGTCGGTGACCTTGCGCCCGACATGTTCGAATGAAAGACGCGCAAGCTCGCGTCCAAGACGGACATAGCGTTCGCGGTCATCGTTGCGCAATTTCTTGCGGATCGCAGCCTTGGCACGGCCGGTCACGACGATATCGATCCACGTGGCCTGAGGGCTTTGACCTTCTGCGGTCATGATCTCGACCGACTGGCCATTTTTCACGCGCGTCCATAGCGGCACACGGATGCCGTCGACCTTTGCACCCACGCAGCTGTCCCCGATCCGTGTGTGGATGGCATAAGCAAAGTCCAACGGCGTAGCGCCCCGTGGCAGCTTGACCACCTCACCCTTCGGGGTGAAACAGAACACTTGGTCCTGATACATCTCAAGCTTCACATGCTCGAGGAATTCGTCGTGATCATCCGCCGTCTCGAACCGTTCCGTCAGCGAGGCAATCCACTTGGCCGGATCAACCGCAAAGGGGTTTTCAACCCGGATCCCGTCACGATAGGACCAATGCGCAGCAACGCCGGTTTCTGCCACCTCGTGCATCTCGCGCGACCGGATCTGGACCTCGACCCGTTTGCCATCGCGCCCGGACACCGTCGTGTGGATCGAACGATAACCATTCGATTTGGGCTGGCTGATATAGTCTTTGAACCGTCCGGGCACAGCGCGCCAACGCTGGTGGATTGCGCCCAAAACACGGTAACAATCGGCATCATTTTCAGTGATCACGCGGAAGCCATACGTGTCAGACAGGCGCGAGAAGCTTTGACCCTTTTCTTCCATCTTGCGCCAAATGGAATAGGGCTTCTTCGCGCGTCCGAAAGCTTGGGCCGTGATGCCCGCCTTGTCCAATTCCAGCCGGATGTCGCCGGTGATCTTTTCGATCACATCGCCGCTTTCTTTCTGAAGCCGCAGGAACCGCCGCATGATCGAACTGCGCCCCTCGGGGTTCAGCACGTGGAAAGCCAGATCTTCCAGCTCTTCCCGCATCCACTGCATACCCATGCGGCCTGCCAAAGGCGCGTAGATATCCATCGTCTCGCGTGATTTCTGGACCTGTTTATCTGGGCGCATGGCCTTGATCGTGCGCATATTGTGCAGACGGTCGGCGAGCTTCACCAAAATGACGCGCATGTCCTTGGACATTGCCATGAACAGCTTGCGAAAGTTTTCCGCCTGTTTCGTCTCGGACGAGGACAGCTGAAGATTGGTCAGCTTGGTGACGCCATCGACCAGCTCGGCGATCTCTTTTCCGAACAGCTCGGCCACTTCTGAATAGGTCGAACCCGTATCTTCGATCGTGTCGTGCAGAAACGCGGTGACGATGGTCGCATCGTCCAGCTGCATATCCGCCAAGATCTCGGCCACTGCAAAGGGATGCATGTAATAGGGATCGCCCGAATGGCGATACTGCCCAAAATGCATTTGGCCGCCATATTCATAGGCGGCCATAAGTAGATCCGAACTGGATTTAGGATTGTACGTCGAAATGCGTTCGATCAGACCGTCGATATCGAGATCAACAAGCTCGTCTTTCCAGCTCGTCACTCGTGACGCCCCCGTTCGCTTTCGGTTAACCCTGACCCTGCGCTTCCATCAGCGCACGCAGAAGCTTTTCTTCCGACATGTCGTCGTCAGCAGGTTTGTCAGCGGCTTCAGCACCCATAAGCAACGCCATGCTGTCTTCTTCGGGCTCATCCACCTCGATCTGAGTCTGATGGTCTTCGATCATGCGCTCGCGCAGTTCGTCCGCCGTCTGGGTTTCGTCTGCGATCTCGCGCAGAGCCACTACAGGGTTCTTGTCATTGTCGCGATCAACAGTGATCTGGTCACCTGCCGAAATCTCACGCGCACGATGCGATGCCAGCATTACCAGATCAAACCGGTTCGGCACTTTATCAACGCAATCTTCAACCGTCACACGGGCCATGTCCGCTCCATTCCTTGCAAGGGGATGTGAAACGCCTATCTATGCCCCAGAATTGGCAATGACAAGCACAAACGCCCCATATTAGCCCAATTCAAAGGGCGAAACCTCGTTTTTTGCGTCATCCGACAAGGCATCTGCCATCTCTTTGATGGTTTTACCCAGAACTGGGTGCCGCCAATCCGGCGCGACATCCGCCAGAGGAATCAGCGCAAAACTGCGATCCTGAAGCCGGGGATGGGGCAAAATCAGTTGATCCGGCGTCTCTTTCATCTGCCGCTCCAACGGCAAGTTCATCCAATGCAGAAACGTCTGGCGATTAGGTGCGATGCGATCATCATAGGCAATCAGATCAATATCCAAAGATCTCTGCGCCCAACGCGAAGGACGCTCGCGACCGAACAGATCTTCGACCTGGTGCAGCTCTGACAGGATCTGATCCGGGTCGCTTTCGACTTCTAATTGCGCCGCCACGTTAATAAAATCCGGCCCCGCCCCTTCAGGAAAACAAGCTGTGCTATAATATGGACTTATGGAGGTGATTCTTAAACCGCGCGCTGAAAGGCATTTCACCGCATCGCGCACCAGTTCAGCAGATTCATTTAGCGCATAAGTGACGTTACTTCCTAACAAAACCAAGGCCTTTGAATAGGTTTTTGAGTGATTTTTAGCTTGCGGCACGGCGCGTCTTCCCTAGATTACGACGGGTGTTTTCTTCGTTAAGTGATTTCTATCCTACCACTCACGGAATGGCTCGGCGAAGGTAATTGGAAAGGATAATTAATGTTCTATCGCGACGAGCGACTCGCACTATTCATCGACGGCTCGAACCTTTACGCGGCGGCTAAGTCGCTTGGGTTTGATATCGATTACAAACTGCTTCGTCAGGAATTCATGCGCCGTGGCAAGCTGCTGCGTGCATTCTACTATACTGCACTTTTGGAGAATGACGAATATTCGCCCATTCGTCCGCTGGTTGACTGGCTCCACTATAACGGCTTCTCGATGGTGACAAAGCCTGCGAAGGAATACACCGACGCCATGGGCCGCCGAAAGGTCAAGGGCAACATGGACATCGAACTGACCGTCGATGCGCTGGAATTGGCTGATCATATCGACCATGCCGTGCTGTTCTCGGGCGATGGGGATTTTCGCCCGCTGGCGGCAGCCCTTCAGCGCAAAGGCGTGCGCGTATCGGTCGTGTCGACCATCCGCAGCCAACCGCCAATGATTGCAGATGAACTGCGCCGTCAGGCAGACAACTTCATCGAATTGGAAGAGCTGAAAGACGTCATTGGCCGCCCGCCACGCGAATTTGACAGTCCCGAAGACCAAGATTGATCTGCAAAAGCAGGCCAGGGCAATCGCTCTGGCCTGTTTCCTCTGAGGGGCAGCTCTGGACGATCCGCACGAAACCCCTTACCTCTGACCATGATCGGAGGACGCCATGACCAAACCCGCCCTAACCCTGTATCTTGCCGCCCCAAACGGCTTTTGCGCTGGCGTTGATCGCGCCATCAAGATCGTTGAGATGGCGATCGAAAAATGGGGGGCGCCAATCTATGTGCGGCACGAGATTGTTCACAATAAATTCGTTGTGGATGGGCTGCGCGACAAGGGTGCCGTGTTTGTGGAAGAGCTGGACGAATGCCCCGACGACCGCCCGGTGATCTTTTCAGCCCACGGCGTAGCCAAATCCGTTCCCGCCGAGGCTGGACGCCGCGAAATGGTCTATGTCGACGCCACGTGCCCGCTTGTCTCGAAGGTGCATATTGAGGCCGAGCGCCATCACGACAACGGCCTTCAGATGGTCATGATCGGCCATGAAGGCCACCCAGAGACAGTCGGCACGATGGGCCAACTGCCTGACGGTGAAGTCCTGTTGGTCGAAACCGCCGAAGATGTCGCCACGCTGACCCCGCGCGACCCGGACCAACTGGCCTATATCACCCAGACCACCCTATCTGTGGATGACACGGCTGGGATCGTCGCCGCCCTGCGCAACCGTTTCCCCGCCATCGTTGGCCCGCACAAAGAAGACATCTGTTATGCCACTACGAACCGCCAACACGCGGTCAAAGCCATTGCGCCGCAATCCGACGCGCTTTTGGTCATCGGCGCGCCCAACAGCTCAAACTCGCGCCGATTGGTCGAAGTCGCCCGTGCCAATGGTTGCGACTATTCCATGCTGGTACAGCGCGCATCAGAAATCGACTGGCGCTCGCTTGAGGGCATCCGCACCGTCGGCCTGACCGCAGGTGCATCCGCACCGCAAGTTCTGGTGGACGAGGTGATCGACGCCTTCCGCGACCGCTATGACGTGACAGTCGAGATGGTCGAAACCGCACAGGAAAACATCGAGTTCAAAGTCCCGCGCGTGTTGCGCCAACCGGTTGGCGCATCCTGATGACACCTGAGTTCCTGCTAACCGCATTGATCGTCGTTCTGGCCCCCGGAACAGGAGTGATCTATACGCTGGCCATCGGGTTGAGCCGCGGCAAAAGCGCAGCAGTCGCTGCCAGTCTGGGATGCACGATTGGTATCGTTCCCGCGTTGCTGGCGGCGATACTTGGACTTGCGGCGATTCTGCACAGTTCGGCTTTGATGTTTCAGATCGTTAAATTTTCGGGCGTTGCGTTCCTTCTTTACATGGCATGGCAGACGCTGCGGGATCATGGTCCGCTGGCGTTCAATTCGCACCCCGACCAAGGTGGTCTGGGCAAGATCGCAGTGCGGGGTGCTCTGCTGAACGTTCTAAATCCGAAGTTGTCCTTGTTTTTCCTAGCGTTCTTACCTCAGTTCCTGACCGGGAACCCAGAAAGCGCGAGCTCGGAAATGATGATCTTGGGTGGTGTGTTCATGGCCATGACATTCGTGGTTTTCGTGGTCTATGGCTGGTTCGCGTCAGCGGCACGAGACAAGATTCTCCAAAGCCCTCGCGCATTGGCTTGGCTGCGGCGGGTCTTTGCAGCCAGTTTTGCGGGACTTGGCGCGAAACTGGCGTTCGAGCGCGCATAAGACATCCAACAATAAGCGACAACAGATGGCAGATTTTTTTGCATATACAGACGGGGCCTGCTCCGGCAATCCCGGCCCAGGTGGCTGGGGCACTCTTTTGCAGGCCAAGGAAGGCGACACGGTCGTCAAGGAACGCGAGCTGAAGGGCGGCGAGGCGTTGACCACCAACAACCAGATGGAGCTTATGGCCGCCATCATGGCGCTTGAAACTCTGGGAAAACCCTGCGCAATCACGGTCGTCACCGACAGCCAGTATGTGAAGAATGGCGTCACAGGGTGGATCCACGGCTGGAAACGCAACGGTTGGAAGACGGCCGCCAAGAAACCCGTCAAAAATGCCGAATTGTGGCAGCGCCTTGATGCCGCCCAAGCACGTCACCACGTGACGTGGGAATGGGTAAAAGGGCATGCTGGTCATCCCGAAAATGAACGGGCAGACGAGCTGGCCCGCGCGGGAATGGCTCCGTTCAAAGGCTAGATTGCGTCGCTAGAATTGCAGCCACAGCCCCAAGCCAAGCTCGCTTTCGTTGTTCCCGTGCAAACCTTTTGTGTATTGAGCCGTCAGATGCCGGTGCTCGCGCAGCTCCCACGCGACCGACGGGATGGCTTTCACAACGGTTTCATCCGGGGTCACCATCACATCGACTCCAAGCATCGCCATCAGTCGATCATGGGGTTTAACACCCAGCACACCATAGCCGCCATAGTCGGTTGGGCGCCCATCGGTTGATACGCTCGCAAAAAGCTCGAGATCCGCCCACCCAGACCCAAATGCCGTGTCAAACCCACGCCCCAGATGCACAGCCGGCTCAATCCGAAGGTCGTCCTCTGGTCCTGCTAAGGTCAGGCTTAACGCTTTGCGCAGCGGCTGATCATTCTCGGGGAAATGCCAACGGGCAGACAGCGCATATTCGGTCAGCTCCAGCATCGCGAAATCATAGGTGATCTTGCCCGCAAGCGTGATGTTGTGGCGCAACCCATATTCGACATAGGCCATCCCGCGCGGATAATCCTGCAAGCTGTCCGTGTCCTGAACCGCAGTCACCGACAGGAACACTTGCCCCTGCTCGCGTGGCCACGCCCCGGCAAAGGACATCGACCCGGCCGAGATCACAGCAAAGAAACAGAAAAAGAGCGCACGAACCACCATAGGTTCACAGTGCAGCAGGAAGGTTAACCGCGTGTTAACCGCGCCCCGAGAGGCGCTGCCATAACCAGATCACCAGCATCGCCCCCAACACGGCCCCAATAGCGCCAAAGGCAAAGCTACCAATGGTAAGAAGGAAACGCATCAGCAAACCGCTAAGCAGCGCGCCGCCCACCCCAATGGCGACGGTCGTCGGCACATCTGTGCGCACATCCATGATGCGGGTGGCAAGGAAACCTGCAGCGGCTCCGACGATGATCAAAAGAATAATAGGCATAAGGGCAATATGGCGACTTGCTTACAGAATTGAAAGGCTCAAGTGACCTGATCCGGTATCTCAAATCCGCGAAGGAAATCTTCGGCCTCCATCGCGCGTTTTCCGGGACGTTGGGCGCGCAGGACGTCCACGGCACCTTCACCGCAAGCAATGGTCAAACCGTTCAGAACTTGCCCAGGTGCACCCTGTCCATCCGCCAGTCGCGAGGCCAGCAGCTTCACCTGCTCGCCCGCCATGTCACATTTCGCGCCGGGGAACGGAGACAGGCCACGGATCAAGCGATCGACCTCAATCGCCGGACGGCTCCAATCAATCCGCGCCTCGGCCTTGTCGATCTTGGCGGCATAGGTCACGCCATCCTCGGGCTGCACGTCTGCCGTCAGGTCATGCAACCGCGCCAGCGCATCAACGATCATGCGTGACCCCATGGCGGCCAGCCGGTCATGTAGAAGCGCCGTGGTTTCCTCAGCCCCTATGGAGGTCGATTCGCGCGACAGAACCGGACCAGTGTCCAAACCGGCCTCCATCTGCATAATGCAGATACCGGTTTCTGCGTCGCCCGCCATAATCGCACGATGGATCGGTGCAGCCCCACGCCAGCGCGGCAAAAGCGAAGCGTGGATGTTTAGACAGCCATGTTTCGGCGCATCCAATATGGCCTGAGGCAAGATCAATCCATAAGCTACGACCACCGCCGCATCAGCATTCAGATCGGCAAAATCCTGTTGCTCGTCCGCCCCTTTCAGGGACACCGGGTGACGGACCTTCAACCCCAATTCCAGCGCACGCGCATGAACCGGACCGGGGCGATCCTTCTTCCCGCGTCCAGCCGGACGGGGCGGCTGACAATAGACGGCGACGATGTCATGTCCGGCATCAACCAAAGCGTCCAGCACTGGAACCGAGAAGTCGGGCGAGCCCATGAATACCAGTCTCATCGCGCCAGTTTCCTTGCCTTTTTCACCAACATGTCACGCTTCGTGCGCGACAGATGATCCAAGAACATCTTGCCGTTCAAATGGTCGATCTGATGCTGCACCGAGGTCGCCCAGATGTTCACGAAATCCCGTTCCTCGACCTCGCCTGCTTCGTTCAAAAACCGTACGGTTACAGCGCGGGGGCGGCTGATTACGGCAGAGACACCGGGCAGGTTCGGGCTGGCCTCTTCATGCTCACGCGATTGGGTCGAAGCATGCAGGATCTCGGGGTTCGCCATCCGAACGGCTTGCCCGCGTTCGTCGGATGCATCCACAACCGCCAGACGTTGCATGATCCCCAGTTGGGGCGCGGCCAAGCCAACGCCGGGCATGGCGTCCATCGCAAAAATCATCTCGTCCCAGATGGCTCGGACCTCGTCCGTCACAGCCTCGACCGGTTCAGCCACCGTGCGCAGGCATTTATGCGGGTATTTCACATAAGGGCGGTGGGTCACGACCGGGCCAGCTCGCGCTTCAGTTTCTGCATCTTGCGGGTGATCATCTGGCGCTTCAGCGGCTTCAGATAGTCGATGAACAGCTTGCCGTTCAGGTGATCAATCTCGTGCTGCACACAGGTCGCCCACAACCCGTCGAATTCCTGTTCCTGCACATTTCCGTCGCGGTCTACCCAGCGCACACCGACCTCTTTCGGGCGGGTGACTTCGGCGAACTGATCAGGGATCGACAGGCAGCCTTCTTCATAAACATTCGTCTCGTCCGAGGCGCGGATGACTTCAGGATTGAACATGATCACCGGTTCGCGTGGAGCGTCTTCATCCCGCACGCAATCCAGCACGATCAGGCGCTTCAGAATGCCTATCTGCGGCGCGGCCAGACCGATGCCCGGCGCGTCATACATGGTTTCCAACATGTCGTCGGCCAGTACGCGCAGATCGTCGGACAGATCAGGCACAGCATCGGCCACCTTCTTCAGGCGCGGGTCGGGGTGGATCAGGATCGGTTTGATGGTCATATGCTGCATTTAGGACATGCACCCGTTTGGTGCAATGGCTGGCTTGCACCCGCTGTCAAAGCCGCTAACGTGCCCCAAACGCGACCCCGAAGGAGAGACCATGAATTTCGACGAGATCATCGAACGCCGCGGCACCCATTCCGCCAAATGGGATATGATGGAAAAGATCTATGGCGTCCCCAAGGATGATGGAATCGCGATGTGGGTGGCGGACATGGATTTTCGCCCACCTGCGGCTGTCCAAAACGCATTACAGGGGATGCTAGATCACGGGATCTATGGATATTACGGCGATGAAAGCAGCTACAAAGATGCCATCTGCTGGTGGATGAAAACCCGCCATGACTGGCAGATTGATCCGGCTGCGATCTTTACCACCCATGGTCTGGTCAACGGGACGGCCATGTGCGTCGACACCTTCACAAATCCCGGTGATGGCGTTGTTCTCTTCACCCCGGTCTATCACGCCTTCGCACGCGTTATCCGCGCCGCTGAGCGTGACTTGCGCGAATGCCCTTTGGTCAACAACAATGGCCGCTATGAAATGGATTTCGCAGCCTATGATGCAATGATGCAGGGCAACGAAAAGATGCTGATCCTGTGTTCGCCACACAATCCGGGTGGGCGTGTCTGGACCCGGGATGAACTGGAAGGCGTCGCTGATTTCGCCCGCCGCCATGACCTGATCATCGTCTCAGACGAAATTCACCACGATCTTGTGTTCCCCGGCGCGACGCACATTCCCATGACCAAGATTGACGGGATCGAGGATCGACTGGTGATGATGACCGCCACCACCAAGACGTTCAACATTGCCGGGTCGCATTCCGGCAATGTCATCGTGCCCGACCCCAATCTTCGCGCAAAATTTGCGGGGCGCATGGCGGCGATGGGCCTGTCGGCGAACTCGTTCGGGATTGTTATGGCCGAGGCCGCCTATTCGCCCGACGGGGCCGAATGGGTGGATGGTGTCGTCGACTATATCAATGAAAACCGCAAACTCTTTGATGCCACCATTGCTGAAATCCCCGGCCTTGCGTCGATGGAGATGGAGGCCACCTATCTGGCGTGGGTCGACTTCTCGGGCACTGGGATGGAGGTGGCAGAATATCGTCGCCGCGTCGAGAAGGTCGCCAAACTGGCCGTGAACCACGGCGAGACTTTCGGCAAGGGCGGCGAAAGTTTCCTGCGATTCAACCTGGCCACGCCGCGCGCCCATGTGGATGAGGCCTGTGCACGGCTGAAGGCTGCGTTCGACGATCTTCAATAAGAAAACGGCAATAAATCGCGCGGTGTGACCAGCGCCGTGCGAAACACTTGATCCCATTGTTTTCCTGGATGAAACCGGGGCATGAACCGGATTTCCCGCGCATTTTCTCGCCTCTTTCTTTTGGCCATTATCGGCGTTGTCGGTGTCATTTTGTGGGAACGGTTCGTCCCGCCTGCACCTCCGCCGACGCTTGTGCCCATCGAAGGCAGGATTGATCGGATCGTGGTTGCAAAAGCAGCGCGCACGATGACCGTGTTTCAGGGCGGTACCCCTGTGCGCACCTATCAGATTGCGCTTGGGTTCGCACCAGACGGCGATAAGGAACAGGAAGGGGACGGACGCACCCCGGAAGGTACATTCAAGATCGATCGCCGGAATGGAAAAAGCGCGTTCCATCTTTCGCTTGGGCTTGATTATCCGCGGCCAGAAGACATCGCGCGTGCACGCCAAGCCGGTGTCAGCCCGGGTGGTGACATCTTCATTCACGGACAACCCAATGGAATGGGGCAATTTGGAACAATCAAGCGCGACTGGACGGCGGGCTGCATTGCCGTTTCCGATGTCGAGATTGAAGAGCTTTGGTCAATTACACCAATTGGAACCGAGGTCGAAATCAGGCCCTAGCCCGCATCACGATCCTTCGATCAATGCAACGGGTGCGTCATCTTCACGGGCATAATCGCGCGGCACAGCGTCGTGGGCTTCAGCCTTACGTTTGAATTCGTATTTCATCTGACCCTCTTCCTCTTCCGAGGCGATGATCAGGCACTGATACAGGTGCCGCGATCCGTCATACAGGTCGACCAGCCCACGCAGATGCGGCGCACGTTCAGCATCCAGCGCAAAGCCTGTCTCCCAGAATTTCAGAATTGGAAATACTTCCTCATTCACCCGAATCCGCAAACGGCTTTTCTTTTTCAGGTCTTTTTTGCGCGCAGCTTCCAACCCCTCACGCACTTCTTTTGGCAAATACTCAAGCATCGCTTCATCCCCTTTTCGCCGAAGAACATCATGCCACAAGAATTGTTGCGGTCAAGTTAACCATCCCCAATGGCAACGTTTTCCGCCGATGCTGACAGTCCCTCAAACGCAGCAAGCGCTGCGGTCCGCGCGCGCGCGTGATCAACGATCGGATGGGGATAGGTCATGCCAAGCGTCACATGAGCTGCCTGTAGGACAGCACTTGGGGCCTTCCATGGTGCCCCCAGATACTTGTCGGGAAGCGCTGCAATCTCGGGCACCCATTGGCGGATATAGGTGCCATCCGGGTCAAATTTTGTGGCTTGCGTGATCGGGTTGAAAATTCGGAAATAAGGCGCTGCGTCCGCCCCGCAGCCCGCCACCCATTGCCAACTTGCGGCATTCGATGCCACATCCGCATCTAAAAGCGTGTCGTGAAACCACGACAGCCCGGCCCGCCAGTTGATCCGCAGATGCTTGATCAGGAACGACGCCACGATCATCCGCACGCGATTGTGCATGGTCCCTGTCTGCAACAGCTCGCGCATACCCGCATCTACGATGGGATAGCCTGTCTGCCCGCGCTGCCACGCGGTCAGATCTTTCGCATCATCACGCCAAGGGAAGGGGGCGAATTTTGGCTGAAATTCCTCCAATGGCAGGGTCGGATTGTGATACAGCAAATAGGCCGAGAAATCGCGCCAGCCAACTTCGGCCAGAAACTTAGCCCCATCCCGCTGCCCGACATCGCCAAGAACCTCGGCACGGCGCAGGCTTGCCAAAATCTGGCGCGGCGTGATTTCACCCATTTGCAAATGAGGCGACAGATTCGACACGTTCGTCGCCGCCGGAAAATCACGGCCCTGCGCATAGCCCTGCGCGCGTTTGTCCAGAAAACTGTCCAACCGTGCCATTGCGCCGGCTTCGCCGGGCGTCCAGAGTGACCCGAATCCAGCGGCCCAATTCGGGCGCGTTGGCAGGCCCCCCCAGCCCTCAAGGGTCTCCGAAGGCAGATCTCGCATGAACGACGCATCAGGCGCGGGCAAAGGTGCCGGGGCCGCATCCAACTGCGCCAGACAGGACCGCCAGAAGGGGGTGAAGACGCGAAACGGCGTGCCCGCTTTGGTCGCGATCTGCCACGGCTCGAACAGGTATCGACCCGCATGGCTTTCAACGTGAATTCCGCGATCATTCAGATGGGCTTTCAACGCCGTATCCGCAGCGATGGCATTCGGCGTATAGCGACGCGACCAATGCACCGCATCCGCACCCGTGGCGCGGATCACGTCGCCCAGAACATCCCGTGTCTTACCGGCCCGCAACACCAATTGCCCGCTCAGGTCCGCAATCTGCCTCCCCAGCGCTGCCAAAGAATGGTGCAGCCACCACAGTTGAGCGCGCCCGATCGGATCGGGCGCGTCGGGATCATTCACA
The DNA here is from genome assembly GCF_007004645.1 of Aliiroseovarius halocynthiae. Classification (GTDB taxonomy): domain Bacteria; phylum Pseudomonadota; class Alphaproteobacteria; order Rhodobacterales; family Rhodobacteraceae; genus Aliiroseovarius; species Aliiroseovarius halocynthiae. The sequence continues at coordinate 43,266 of NZ_ML660024.1, forward strand.
TAAAGGCAGATAACTGGTTTTCCACCTGCCGCAGCGACAGTCAGGGCGGGGTGATCTGACAAACGCAGGTCATTGCGGAACAACAGGATTGCGGGGCGGGGTGTGGTCATGAAAACCTCGTGGATGGGACGTACCGTATACGCCCCGCCCCCGCATTTAGATCAGGTATTGTGATCTTCGACCAGATCAACACCCACCACCGGGCGCAGAACGTGAGGCTTCTCGGGATCATAGAGCGCCGAATCCTTGAAGTCGCGACCGCGATCCAGGGCAGGACCAACCAGAATCAACGCAGTGCGCGTAATCTTCTCAGCCCGGACTTTCTTGCGGATATCCGCGATGGTGCCGCGAATGAACATCTCGTCCGGCCAGCCGACGCGATAGGCGACAACCACCGGGCAATCCTCGCCGTAATAGGGCGTCAACACGCGCTCAATCTCGCGCATGTTGCGCACGGCAAGGTGAATGGCCAGCGTCGCGCCCGTCTTGGCAAAATTCTCAAGCGTTTCACCTTCGGGCATCGAGGTCGACTGCATCGACATCCGCGTCAACACGATGGACTGCGCGATTTCGGGGATGGTCAGTTCCTGTCCCAAGGCCGCGGCGGCTGCCGCATAGGCAGGCACGCCGGGAATGACCTGATAGTCGATGCCGTCGGCGTTCAGACGGCGGATCTGTTCGGCGATTGCTCCGTACAGCGACGGGTCACCGGAATGCACGCGCGCCACATCTTCACCGCGTTCATGGGCGGCTTTGATCTCGGCATGCGTATCGTCCAGCGTCATCGCTGCGGTATCCATGACTTTCGCATCGTCGGGTGCGCAAGCAACGACCTGCGGCGGGACCAGAGATCCAGCGTACAGACACACGGGGCATTCGCCAATCACTCGCTGCGCTTTCAGGGTCAGAAGCTCGGGATCGCCGGGGCCGGCACCAATGAAATAGACGGTCATGACAGATCTCCATCAATGCGGCGGGCATAGCCGCGCGGGGTAAACATACGGGGGCCTTCGCCCAGTTGCGCCAGACGCGAGTTCGACGAACCCACCAGCACCACGGTCAGCATATCAACCTCGTCCACCTGCAATTCGTCCAGACGGCGATAGCGGATGTTCTCGGTCGGGCGACCTAGGTTCGAGGCCAGCATGACGGGCGTGTCTGCCGGACGGTGTTTCAACAGGATGTCACGGGCCTCGGCCAGAAGGGTGCGGCGCTTCATCGATACGGGATTATAGAAGGCAATGACGAAATCGCCCTCAGCGGCAGCGTGCAGACGCTTCACGATGTCCTCGCGATGGGTCAGCAGATCCGACAGAGAAATGGCGCAGAAGTCGTGGCCCAACGGTGCGCCTGCGCGGGCAGCTGCGCCCTGCAGCGCGGACACGCCGGGTGTGGACACAACCTCGACCCGACGCGCTGCATCCGAAACGCCTTTTTCTTCGGCGGTACGGTCCAGAAGTTCGTACACCAACGCGCCCATCGCGTAGATGCCTGCGTCGCCCGAGCAAACCAGCGCGACGTTCTTGCCTTTGCCCGCCTGTTCCAGCGCATAACGGCAGCGATCTTCCTCGCCGCCCAGCGGGAAGTCCGAGCGGGTTTTGCCAGCGGCCAGCGGGCCGATCAGGTCGATATACAGACCGTAGCCCACAAGTTCCTCGGCCTCTTGCAGCAGGTGGCTGGCTTCCGGCGTGCGCCATGTATGCTGGCCCGGCCCGATCGAGACGATGGACAGCTTGCCACGGGTCCGGCCACGCATCTCGGTGATCGGTTCGGGCGCGCGGGCAATGGCGCAGGTTGTGTTGGCGGTTTTGACCTTTTCGACAACCAGTTCGGCGTCCGGTCCGGCAGCGGCCAGCGCGGCACCTTCCGATACACCGTGGCAGCCCACTTCGTCGAACACGACGTCTGAGGGATTCGCCAGACGTGCGGTCTGAGCTTCCAGTTCTTCTGCGGTAAACACACGGAACGGCACACCCAGACGGCGCGCCAGATCGTTCATCGCGCGCTCGTCAGCTTTCAGGTCCAGCGACGTGACGCAGGCAATCGCATCGGGCGCGATATTGGCAGCCACCAATTGCTCAGACACGTTCTGCCACAGCTCTTCCGGGTCCGCATTGCGCGCACAGCCCACGCCCAGCGCGAAGCGCTGCGGGTGATAGGCCAAACAGGTCGGGCCGGTCTCGACCGGGGCCTCAGACACAACCAGTTCGACCGAACCGCCTGCATCCTCGATGTCAAAGATGTTCTCGCCCACGATGGACACGCCAGCGCCGGACAAGAGTTCTGCCATCGCTTCCTTGGCGTCTTTCTGGTTTGCCAGACGATAGCCCACAGGTGGCTCGTCTAGCGCCACGCCCATCGACACGTCGCCCGCAGTGGTCACGGCAGCAGTGGCACCGATCTCGGCTGCGATCTGGCTGGCCAGACGGTTCGCCCCGCGATGCCCGCCCAGCAATGGCAGCACAGCAGAACCATCATCGGCCACGGCCACAACGGGAGGCTCGGCCAGTTTATTGGCAAGGATCGGCGCAACCGCGCGGATCAGGATGCCCGCAGCACAAACACCCACAATCGGTGTGCCCGCCGCGAACAGCATCCGCACGTGATCCAGCGCATTAGGAAAGAACGCATCGGCCTTTTCCACACGGCCTTCACGCCCATGGACCTGTGCGCCTAGGTGTTCGGCGACCCGATGGGCCAAAGCCTCGCCCGAAGAGTTCAGGCAAATTACAACAGGCGTTACAGCCATGGGTCAGTTCCTTTCGCAAGCAGGATCATCGAGAAATAGGGGGCCTTTTCAGGGGCCTCGGACAGGGGCAGCACGACTTCTTCCGGCAGACTTGCGCGTTCCACATATGTGGCTTTCGTCGTCAGGCCGAGGTCTTCTATGACTGCGCGGATTTTGGGCAGGTGGCGGCCCACTTTCATGATTGCCACCGACTCTGCGCCTTCGATACGCGACCGAAGTTCGGCTTCGTCCAGCGGGCCGGGCAAAACGGTCAGGCGTTCATTGCGGGCGACCAAAGGCTTTTGCGCACGGGCAGCAACGGTGGTGATCGAGGTCACGCCGGGGATGATCTCGCAATCAAACCGGTCCGAGAGGCGCGCGAAGAGATACATGAACGAGCCATAGAAGAACGGGTCGCCCTCGCACAGCACGACCACATCATCGCCAGCGGCCAGACGATCGGCAATTTTCGCAGCGCCGGCATCATAAGCGGCTTGTGCCGGCGCACGCTCGACGCTCATCGGCACCGGGATTCGGATTTCATAGGCATCTTCCGATATCAGACCGGCGGCAATCGCGCGGGCAAAACTGTCGCCACGCTCCAGCGTCGGATAGGCCACGACCTTCGCCGCCGCGATCAGACGCGCAGCCTTCAGCGTCATCAGCTCGGGGTCTCCCGGGCCAAGGCCGATCCCATAGAGGGTTCCGTTCATCGTTTGATCAGGCTCCATTGGGTGACAGGTCGCAGGGGTTTCCAGCCGGATAATGACCCCAGCGCTTCCGCGCGCTCCACGGACAGTTTCACCAACTGTCCGCCGTGCTTCTTGTGCAGGGCAGTCAGGCACATCTCGCTTTCGATGGTAACGGCATTGGCGACCAAACGGCCCAGCGGGCGCAGCGCGGCCCATGCGGCGTCGAAGGTTTCTTCGGTCAGACCACCGCCGATGAATACGGCATCTGGGGCATCGAGCCCGTCCAGAGCAGCAGGGACCATGCCGTCGATCAGTTCCAAACGCGGCACGCCCAGCGCCAATGCGTTCGCGGCGGCCATAGCGCGGCGTTCGGGCTTCGGTTCGATCCCGATGGCGCGGGCATAGCGTGCACCGCGCATCCATTCCACAGCGACCGACCCACAGCCCGTTCCGATGTCCCACAAAAGCGCACCGCGCATCGGCATCAGCTTCGCCAGCGTAATCGCGCGGACCTCTTGCTTAGTCATGGTGCCGTCGGATTGGAACAGCTCGTCCGCCAGACCTGGTACGCGCGGTAAAAGCGCAGCGTCGGGCGCGGCAACACAGTCAACCGCCAGCGTGTTGAACTCGGGCACCTCATGGTCCCAGCTTTCCGCCAGCCCATCGAACCGCGCTTCCTTGTCGCCGCCCATATGAGCCAGAACCGTCATGCGGGATTTTCCAAAGCCACGTTCTGTCAGGAAGGTTGCGATTTGGCCCGGGGTCTCGGCGCCGGTGGTTAGAACCAGAAGACGGGCGTCGGGTTGGATGAAGGCAATCATCTGCTCGACCGGGCGGCCATGCACCGTCAGGGTTTCCAGATCCGCCATCGACCAGCCCATGCGGGCCGCGGCCAATTGGAACGCGCCGACCTGCGGGTGATAGACGATTTCGGACGCATCGAAGTGGCGGCCAATTTTGGCCCCGACCGAGAACCACAAAGGATCCCCCGTCGCCAGCACGGCCACGCGCTTGCCGCGCCGCATTTCCAACTCAGCGATCAGGCTGTCAAAGGGCGAGGGCCAGGCCAGGCGCTCGGCCTCGGTCTCCAGCATCTCGTGATGGCGCTTGCCGCCCACGATGACCTCGGCCGCATCCAGAACCGCGCGGGTCGCCGGGGCCAGCCCGTCGACGCCATCTTCACCGATACCGATGATATGCAACCAAGGTTGGGTCATGCGTTTTCCTCCGGAAGTCCCGCCGCCAGCGCGTTTACAGCAGCGGATGCAATCGCCGAGCCGCCGCGTCGTCCGCGCAGGGCAACGAACTCGCAACTACGCGGGTTGTTCGCCAGTTCTGCCTTACTTTCCGCCGCACCTACAAACCCCACCGGGAAGCCAAGGATCACGGCGGGTTTTGGTCCGCCTGCGTCGATCAGCTCTAACAGGTGGAACAGCGCAGTGGGGGCGTTGCCGACGGCGACGACAGCACCTTCCAGCTTGTCCGCCCACAGTTCGACCGCAGCGGCAGAGCGCGTGTTGCCGATCTCATTCGCAAGCGGAGGCGTACGCGGGTCGTTTAGGGTGACGATCACCTCGTTCTCGGCAGGCAGATAGCGGCGAATGATACCCGCGCCGACCATCTCGCAGTCGCAAAAGATCGGCGCGCCCGTCTTAAGCGCGGCATGCCCAACCTCATAGGCGTTCGCCGAGAAGGCCAGACGGTCCGCAACCTCGACCATGCCACAGGCGTGGATCACGCGCGTCGCCAAGGCCGCCATGCCGCCCGGGAAACGCTCTAGCCGAGCTTCGCGGCGCAGGGTCGCGAAGCTTTCGGCATAGATCGCCATTGGGTCGCGTTCATAGCGCAAAGGGGGGCGTCCCGTGCTCATTTCGAGCGTGCCGATTCTGGGCCATGCGGGTGTTTCGCATGGGGGTATTCCGCGTGCACATGGTCGTGGTCATGATCGTGGTGATGATGGTGATGGCCATGGTCATGCCCGTGATCGTGGCTGTGATCATGATCATGGTGGTGGTGATGCCCCATATGCAGGCGGCATTCGCCTGTGCAGAAGGCGTCACACATCTTACAATCCGCCACGTTCGAACCCGGCGCCGATGCCCCCTGCCCTTCAACGTGGTGGTGGTGGCTTTCCTGAATGGCGCCGACCTCGGCCTCAAATCCCAGAACTTCCACGCGGTATTTGCACATCACGCAAGTGGGCGGCGGGACATCTGCGAAAGCAGGGTGCTTCTCGCGATCCTCGACAGAAATGGTTTTCTCTTCACCGCCATCCATCGCCAGAACCTGCGTGCGATAGCCACAGGTGCCACAGTTCGGCGGGCGCACGTCGCCCAACTGCTCGGTCACGCGCTCGGCGAAGGTTTCCAGCACTTTCGGGTGGTCGTTCAGATAGCCCGCTTTCACGAAATGGATGTCCGGATTTTCAGCAGCCACCTTATCAGTGAAGCCATAGATCCGGTCGATCAGAATGCCCGAGAACAGGAAATACGGGAAAACGATGACGCGCTTATAGCCCAGCTTGGTTACGTGGTTCAGGCACGGCTCGACCAGCGGGAAGGTCACGCCGGAATAGCCCACTTCCAGCCACCCAAAGCCCATACCTTCCTGCAACAGACGTGCCACTTTGGCGACGTTGCCGTTGGCGTCGGGGTCCGAGGCACCACGACCGATGACCACAAGACAGGTCTCTTCCAGCGGCACGTCGCCTTTCTCGGCATTAGCAGCCTCGACAGCTTCCTGAATGCGCGCACCGGCGGCAGCGATCATTTTGGGATCCACGCCCAGCTCTCGCCCATAGGTCACGTCGACCCCATGCTTTTCAGCATAGGAGTTCAGAACCGTCGGAATGTCGTTCTTGGTGTGCATCGCCGCAAACAGCATGCCCGGCACGGCCAGAATGCGGTCGCAGCCCGCTTCACGCAGACGGTCCAAGCCATCGCGGATCACAGGGTTGGCAAATTCCAGATAGCCATAGTCGGTCATCCAGTCGTCCGGGAAATAGGCCGGGAGTTTTTCAGCTAGGACTGCGAACTGATCAACAGCGTCCTGGCTACGCGAGCCATGCCCGCAGATCATCACACCAATTTTCGACACGGGTTATGCCTCCTGCGGTTCGTTATCAGTCTCGTCTGCCTCGGCGTCTTCGGCCTTGGCGTCATTGTTTTTCTGACCTTTCAGCGCCGCCCAGAGGCCAATGGCTGCTGCCAGACCAATCAGGATAATCGCCCCGATATGGTCATGTCCTGCGACCTCTCCGATATGGCTGGGGTGGGCAATGGCCGGACCGGCCAGAAGGCCAAGAACAACAAGAGCAAAACGGGTCATGCGGCATCCTTTCACGCATAAAGCGGGCGCAAAGAGGCTGCCTCTTTCGTTCAACGACGCTGTGTCTGATCCCCTATCTGGGTCAATCGTCGACAGCCAACCTCTCTGGCCCCAATGGGCTTCGTTGGGTTTTCTATAGAAAGCACAGGGGGGCGGCGCAATGGGAAAGACGGCACAGAAGGGCCGTTTGGCGACATCCGATCGGGGTTTGGGCGCTAACAGGCGTTACCCGCCCGTGCAGCCGCGAATATCCACGCCACGCCCGGCCGCCAGAACAGTCAGCCGTACATCCGAACGGTTCAGCAAAAACGGCTTGCCCGAGGTTGGCACCAGCTCGGCCACCGTGGTTAGAACCTTACCACTGCGCGCCGTCGACAACGTATTCACCCAAAGCGACGGATCTGAGGTTTCCACCACGACCACCTCGCCGCGTCCAACGCGGGGCATGTCGATCTGGGCGGTCAGGCGCAACCCGTCCTTGGTGGGCTCGATCTGACAAATTGCTTTGCGCAACCCAGCCTCGGATGCGGTGTCGGGACGATCTCTCAGCGCACGTTTGATCTGGCGGGTTTCGCCCCCAGCCTGCGCTGGCAACGTAACCGAAACCCGCGCATCCATCGGCATGCAAACGTCCTTGCAAACGCCAAGGTTCACTTTGCCTTTCAGCGTAATCGGCTTACCCGCTTGCTGCGGTGTCAAACTGATCGGCAGAATCAGGTCATGGGTATAGCCAATGGTCTGCATCCCGGCGGTGTCGAATACCTCGGGCACGGGCCAATGGAAGGTCACACCTTGCAGGTTGCCCGATCCGCGCCAATCCAGACGAGGTGGGATTCCCGCGTCACCGGGGCTGCGCCAATAGGTTTTCCAGCCATCGGCCAGCCGGACACGCAGCGCCGCCATATGCTTGCCCGACGCATCGCGCCAGCCGGGCAGAATGTCGATCTGCGCAATATCCTCGGCCGAAATGGGCGCACCGGATTGCGAGATCGCCGGAGACACCAGCGACACAGCCCCAAGGCAGGCCGCAAGGAAAGCATGTTTAATCTTCATACCGCAATACATAAGCCGCCAGCGCCCAGTGTAAAATCACAAAAACTGGATAAGTTGTGACCACCCCTTGCAATATGCCCGTCGGGTCGCTTTTCTATTTACTATGAGCGACACCAAAAACACCGAAATGAATCTCAGCGGTAAGCTGTTGATTGCCATGCCGGGCATGGGGGATCCACGGTTCGAAAATTCCGTGGTCTTCATGTGCGCCCATTCGCCGGAAGGGGCGATGGGATTGATCGTGAACAAGCCGTCGGCCGAGCTTTCCTTGGGCGACGTACTGACCCAGCTGGACATCGATGCAAGCTCGATCACCAAGGCAGGTAAAGTGTTTTTCGGCGGTCCGGTCGAAGGCGGTCGCGGTTTTGTTCTGCATTCAGGCGAATATAACAACGACGATTCGACGCTGAAAGTGGATGACGAGTTCTCCATGACCGCCACCCGCGACATTCTGGAAGCGATGGCGCATGGCGAAGGCCCGGAAGAGGCGCTGGCCGCTTTGGGCTATGCCGGATGGTCGCCCGGCCAGATCGAGGATGAGATCCAGCAAAATGCGTGGCTGACCTGTGACGCCGAGAAGGCGATTGTCTTTGCGGCAGATGACGACGGGAAATGGTCTGCTGCGCTGGCGCAATTGGGTGTCGATCCACTGCTTTTGTCAGCCGAAGGCGGTCACGCCTAATCGCGATCAGTCACGCGGAGCCGCTGCCCGGCGCAATCGATCATTGATCGCACGTCCCAACCCATGGTCGGGAATAGGAGACACCGCAATCGGTGCGTCCCCCTCGGCATCCAAGCGGTGCAGAAAGCCAAACAGATTCGCCGCAGCCTCGACCAAATCGCCCGAGGGTGACAAGTTCAGTGCGGCATCAACGGGCCCAAACCCCAACAGGCGCTCGCCCTCCAGAACACGTTCGGCATTCAATCGCATCTGCGCATTGGGCGCATAATGCGATGTCATCTGACCCGGAGCGTTAATCGCTGCGCCGTCACCACGCACCGCAAGCGGAGCCCCCAAAGCCGCTTCAAGCGCTTCGACCGGCAAGCCGCCGGGGCGCAGCAGCACGGGCGTGGGTTCGATGCCCACGATCGTGCTTTCCACCCCCACGCCACATGGGCCACCATCCAGCACCGCTTCTATCCGGCCCGACAGCCCATCCAACACATGCTGTGCGGTCGACGGGCTGATCCGGCCAGATGGATTGGCCGACGGTGCCGCCACAGGCACGCCTGCAGCCTCTAGCACCTTTTGCGCCAACGCATGCGCAGGAACGCGGACCGCGACGGTCGGCAAGCCGGCGGACACCAAAGCTGACAAAGGCCCATTGGGTTTCAAAGGCAACACAAGTGTCAACGGCCCCGGCCAGAAGGCGTGCGCCAGATCATGCGTGATCCCAGACAGCTCGGCATATTCCGAAACCGCATCCACCGATGGCAGATGCACGATCAGTGGATTGAAATGCGGGCGGCCTTTAGCTTCAAAAATCCGTGCAACGGCCCGGTCATCCGTCGCATTTGCGCCAAGCCCATAGACCGTTTCGGTCGGGAAAGACACCAGCGCCCCCGCGCGCAGCAATTCGGCGGCGCGGGAAATCCCCCCCGCGTTGTCTTGCAAATGCTCGGTTTTCAACTCGCGTTCAACCATGACGCTGCGTTTTCCTTTGCCCTTCAAATGACCTTCGGTATGGGATCATTAAAGCCCTGATAAGGGTCAATGCCTATGACGCCAAGGATCGAACATGACTTATCGCGCCACAACCGACGACTTTCAATTCCTATTCGATCACATCATTGGCTATGACGACATCTCTGCAACCGACCTGTTTTCTGATGCGCCCAGCGATATGGCAACTGCCGTTCTGACTGAAGCGGGCAAGATGTGCGAAGACAAACTGGCCCCCTCGCACCGTGACGGTGATCTGACCCCCGCCGTGCTGGAAAACGGCGTTGTGCGCACCTCGCCGGGCTTTGCAGACAGCTATCAAGCGATCGCCGAGGGTGGCTGGATCGGCATGGCCGCAGACCCCGAATATGGCGGCATGGGCCTTCCGTTGACGCTGCAAACCGCCGTGAATGACATGATGTCGGCTGCGAACCTATCGCTACAGCTTTGTCCGTTGATGAGCCAAGGCCAGATCGAGGCGCTAGAGCATCACGCCTCGGACGAAATCAAGTCGCTCTACCTGCCCAAGCTGATTTCCGGCGAATGGGCAGGCACCATGAACCTGACCGAGGCGCAGGCCGGGTCGGATGTGGGCGCGCTAACCTCGAAAGCCACAGACAACGGCGATGGCACCTATGCGGTGACTGGCCAAAAGATCTTCATCAGCTGGGGTGACAATGACATCACGGAAAATGTCTGCCACCTTGTTCTGGCACGTCTGCCCGATGGCGTCCCCGGCACCAAAGGCATCTCGCTGTTCCTTGTGCCAAAGTTCATCCCCGATGCCGATGGTAACCCCGGCGAACAGAACGACCTGCGCGTGGTCAGCCTAGAGCACAAGATGGGGCTGCACGGCAGCCCGACCGCCGTGATGTCGTTTGAAGGCGCCAAGGGCTGGATGATTGGCGAGCCGCACAAGGGCATGGCCGCCATGTTCACCATGATGAACAACGCCCGTCTGGGTGTGGGCGTGCAGGGTCTGGGTGCAGGTGAAGGCGCGTATCAGAAGGCTCTGGCCTACGCGCTGGAACGCAAACAGGGCCGCACCCCTCTTGGCGAAAACGGCACCGGCATGATCATCGATTTCGCCGATGTGCGCCGGATGCTGACCCAAATGCGCTGCGAACTGTTCGCCGCCCGCGCCATGGCGCTGTCGCTGTCCAAAGCCATCGACATGGCCACCGCAACGGGTGACGAAAGCTGGAAGGCCCGTGCCGCCCTGCTGACGCCGATCGTTAAGGCATACGGGACCGAGACCGGCATTCTGGTCAGCCATTTGGGCGTGCAAGTTCATGGGGGCATGGGCTTCATCGAAGAAACAGGCGCGGCACAATATTGCCGCGATGTCCGCGTCACCGCGATCTACGAAGGCACCAACGGCATTCAGGCGATGGATCTGGTGGGCCGCAAGATGATGGACGACGGCGAGGCGGCCTTCCGCTTACTGGATGAGATCGAAGCTCAGGCCGAGGGCGCCCGCGCCATGTTCCCCAACATGTCCGAGGCCGTTTGGTCGGCCGCCGAAGACCTGCGCGAAACCGTCGAATGGATGGTCGAGCAAGACGACATGCAGGACCGCTTCGCCGGAGCATTTCCCTTCCTGATGGGCTTCGCTCGCGTTCTGGGGGCGCATTACCATCTGAAATCTGCAATCGCAGAAGGCGGCAAAGGTGCGCGCACGGAACTTGCCCGCTTCCACATCAACCGCCTGTTGCCGGAGCATACCGCGCAATTTGCACAGGCGCGTGCGGGCGCTGCTGGTCTTTATGCACTCAGCCCAGAAGATCTGGCATCATGAGCGGCAAACTGAACTTCCCCTTCCCGGACATCCCGGCCGAAGGGGAAACCATCAAGGTCGCAAAAGGCGTGCTTTGGGCGCGCTTACCGCTGCCGATGGCGCTGGATCATGTGAACGTCTTTGCGTTTGAAGATCCCCCCGAAGAAGGTGGTGGCTGGACCATCGTCGATACGGGCTTTGACACCAAGAAAACCCGCCGCATTTGGGAAAAACTGCTGGCAGGTCCGCTGGGTGGAAAACCTGTGGTGCGTGTCATCGTTACCCATCACCACCCTGACCACGTGGGGCTAGCGGGCTGGTTCCAACGCGATCACGGCGCGGAACTGGTCACGACCCGCACGGCATGGCTCTTCGCCCGTATGCTTCTGCTGGACGAGCAGATGGAGCCGGTGGACGAAACACTCGCCTATTGGCGTGCCGCAGGTATGGACCGCGAGGTTTACGAGAAACGCCTGACCGAACGCCCTTTCAACTATGCCGACATCGTCGCTGACATGCCCCTTGGCTTCAAACGCATTCAGGAAGGCAGCCGCATACATTTTGGCGGGCGCGATTGGGACGTGCGCATCGGCAATGGCCACGCACCGGAACACGCGACACTCTGGTCCACGGACGGGGAACTGGTGATCGGTGGCGATCAACTGCTTGCCACGATCAGCCCCAACCTTGGCGTCTATGCGACGGAACCGGATGCCGACCCGGTGGGCGACTGGCTGGAAGCCAACGAGCGTCTGAAGCAATACGCCACACCCGACCAACTCGTCCTGCCCGGTCACAAACTGCCCTTCACTGGCCTGCCAACACGCATGCGTCAGCTGATCGACAATCACCACAGCGCCCTTCGACGGCTGGAAGAGTTCCTGTCAGAACCGCGCACCGCTGGCGAATGCTTTCCGCCACTGTTCAAACGCGAGATCAAGGGCGGCGAATACGGGCTGGCATTGGTCGAGGCCGTCGGCCACCTGAACCACCTTCTGCACGAAGGCCGCGCCAACCGCACCAAACGCGAAGACGGCGCATGGATGTGGCAAGCTGTATCCAAAGCGCCCAAAGGCTCATCCGCAGGATGAGCCACCCCCAACCGAGAGGCCCATTAGGGACCGATCGGGCGGGAGCCCTTCGCTTGACCCAAAACTCACCCGCGCGCTGGCACAACCTCGTATCCCGGCTCTTCCGGCTCGTCGTCTACCATCTCTGCCGGAAAGCCCGGCGCGGTGATGTCCAGCCCGGTCGCTTCCTCCAACCGGCGAATGATGTCATCCGATTGCGCCCGTTCACCGAACCGCGCAATTCCGTCCTTGAAGATCTCGATCATCAGGGGCGATATTTCCAGCGGCACGCCGGTACGTTCGGCAATGTCCTGAAACAGGCCAATGTCCTTTTTCACCAGATCCATCGTGAACGAGATGTCGCGCGAACCGTTCAGAATCACCTGACTTTCCGTTTCGTGCACAAAAGACGTGCCCGACGAAATCTTGATCGCCTCATAAGTCGTGGCCAAATCCAATCCCGCGGCTTTCATCGTCACCAACGCCTCGCAACAGGTCAGCAGGTTCGCCGTCGCCAGATAGTTGGTCATCACCTTCAGCACTGAAGCTGATCCCAGTTCCCCGGTATGCAACACACGCCGCCCCAGCACAGTCAGGATGGGCAAAACACGTTCAAACGTAGCCCGATCGCAGCCTGCAAAGATCGAGATATTGCCGGTATCCGCCCGATGGCACCCGCCCGAAACCGGACAGTCCACAGCCGCCCCTCCGCGTGCGATAACCTCGGCCCCCAGCCGCTTCACTTCGGCCTCGTCCGTGGTGGACATTTCCAGCCAGATCTTGCCTTCACGAACCTCATCCAGCATCTCGCTGACCACCGCGTTGCAGGCGGCGGGCGACGGAAGGCAGGTGATCACCACGTCACAGCCCCGCATCAGGTCCGCTGGACTGTCTGCAGCCTTGGCCCCGCGCGACACAAACCCGTCGACGAACTCGGAATTCAGGTCCAGCACCGTTAGGTCTTTGCCATTGCGCAACAGGCTTCCCGCCAATTTCCCCCCGACGTTGCCAAGCCCAACAAATCCAATCTTCATGCCAGATCTCCCTAATTTTCGTCAGGTTTTCACCCCATCTGGCAGCTTTCTGTCCCGTTTCCGACATTCCGCCAGTTTTGCATCACTCATAAATTCGTGACGTGACGCCTGCTTCTGGCTGTGCCACTCTTCCCCAAACGCAATCCTAATAAACGGTGTCTTAATGTCTGACGGCGACTCTCAAAAACCCAAAACGCGCCAACCGCGTGCACATACCGCCAATTGCAGCGAATCCGGCCCGGTCGTGGTCGAAGATCAACCGTTGCCCGCGAAAGTGGCTGAAACGCCGGTCGAACAAAAAAGCCCTGCGCAATGGGCCTATGAGCGCCTGATTCTCTATATCAAGAACTTCGAAGAGCAGCTGGACAACGAACACGAGATCGCCATGGGATTTGCTGGCGGCGATGCAGGTGTCTTGCGGATCGAAGGCATCGGCTTTTTCGACCCAGACATCATTACCTATTACGGGTCTGATGGCGAAGGTACGAAAACCCAACTTGTACAGCATGTCAGTCAGTTGTCAGTCATGCTGCGCGCGCTTCCAAAACAGGTGGAAAGCGCCGAACCAAACCGCATCGGTTTTCGCTTGGCTGCACAGCTTGAGGAAGATTAAGCCGCAGGTCACCGCAAATGAAATCCGGGCCGTGACAGAGGCCCGGAAATCCGTTATTCGGTGCAAAACGCAAACTTGAAACAGGATTTGAACAATGGCTGAACACGTGCACGGCACCATGGAAACAGGCGCTCAGGAAAAGACCTATGCAGGTTTTGTCGCGGTCACCAAATGGTCGGTCATCTTCATTCTGGCCGTCCTGGTATTTCTGGCAATCGTCGGCGCATAAGCCGGGCACCAATTTCTAGTTCAGGTTCGAGGGTCCCATGGTTCGATTGCTTGCTGCGCTGTCGTTGATTATTTCACTGGTCGGCTGCGGCGGGGCGGACAATATCTGGGCCAGTGATCAGGCCGTGTCAAACGCCGTATATCGGCATGATGGTCCGCCGACCCTCACCCTGTTCACTGTGATCTCGAAATCCAGCGGGTCAGGGGCGCATTCTGCGCTGATGGTCAATGGATCACAACGCGTGATTTTTGACCCGGCCGGCACGTTCAAGCATCCCAACCTGCCCGAACGGTATGACGTAAAATACGGCATGACTGACAAGGCTGTGGACTTCTATATCGATTACCACGCCCGCATCACCTATGACGTTGTGCGTCAGGATATCGTGGTATCCCCGCAGGTGGCCGAACAGGCACTGAGAGCAGTTCAGCAATATGGTGCTGTACCCAAGGCGCATTGCGGCCAGTCCGTCAGTGCCATCCTGCGCAGTTTGCCCGGCTTCGGCAGCGTCCCGCAGACCTATTTCCCGAAAAAGATCATGGACGCCTTTGGCGAACTTCCTGGCGTACGCGCACAGACCTTTAGCGATAATGACCCGCACAAAGGCGGCAAAATCGTTACACAAGGCCTTTGAGAAGCGCTTTAGCTTAGCAAGAACAATAGACCATAAAGCGTGGCTGCCCCTGACAGGATGGCCGCAAGAACGTTCTTGCTGAAATACCCCACTGCCAAAGTAACCAGCGCGGCACCCAGTCGCGCCGGATCCAAATTTCCACCTGTCGCTGAAGGCCACAACACCAGCGGCGCCACCAGCCCCGGCAGAACGGCAACAGGGGTGTAACGCAAATGGCGCAGCACCCATTCGGGCATCTGACGATCCCCGATCACCCCCAGAAAGCTGAACCGGATCAGGAAGCTGCCAACCGCCATCGCTAAGATGATGAGCCAAACGGTGGTGTGGTTGATCTCGTCCATTATGACGCCCTCCGTTCCAAATACAGCTCTATCTGAGCGCCGACGATCATCGCCCCGATTGCCGCCACCAGAAGACCCGAGCCATAGGGCATCCATGCCATCAACAACGCCAGCACAACCGAGGTGGTCGCCGATGCCACATGTGCAAATGTACGCAGCGCTGGGGCAATCATCGCAAGGAATGTGATCGGCAACGCAAAATCCAACGCGAATTCAGGCGGAACCTGTGCGCCGGCGACCGCCCCCAGATAGCTTGCCCCATACCAGAACGGTGCAAGCGGCGCGACCGTACCCAGATAATACGCAAACCGCTCGGACACGGTCAGCTCGCGCTCCATCTCGAACTTGATTTGCGACAGGGCATAGGCCTGATCCACCATCAAATACGCCACCAACCCGCGCTGCCAGATGGGGGCACTGCCCAGATAGGGGGTCAGCGACGCGCTATACATTGCCATACGCAGGTTGACCGCCAGCGCTGTCAGGATCACGATCACAGTGGGCGCGTTTTCGGTCATCAGCTGGACCGCGGTAAACTGTGCCGCGCCCGCGATAACCAAAATGGAAAAGCCCATAACCTCGGCCACATTCAGGCCAGCTTCGGTTGCGACGACGCCGAACAGTGCGGCAAACGGGATGATCACCAGAAGAAATGGAAGCGCATCGCGCGTTCCGCGCAGGAAATGTCGTTTCGGGTTGGACGTGGTCATGCGGAATTCCTAAGTTACGGATAACGCTTACGGCGTCCTTGCAGGAGTTGCAATTGTCCACCGAACCCTACCTTTCTGAATATCTGATCGCGCCTGACCCCAGCGCTGCACGGCTGACCCGTGCGGTGGCGGGCCATGATGAAACTGGCGCGCCGGTGACCATCAACGTGGTCGAAGAGCGCCCCCTAACCATCTTCCTGAACCGGCGCGAAATCGTGACCGCCATGACTATTGGCGACTATCCCGAATACCTTGCGCTTGGGTTTCTGCGCAATCAGGGGATGCTGTCGACGGATGACCAGATCACGGGCGTCGATTATGATGACGATATCGACACCGTTGTGGTGCGCACAGCGACCGAGACGGATTATGAAGACAAGCTTGCCCGCAAGACCCGCACGTCGGGCTGCGCGGTGGGGACCGTGTTCGGTGACATGATGGAAGGGCTGGACGGGCTGACCCTGCCTGCGACCCCGGTGAAAACCTCGTGGCTGTATGCGCTGTCGCACAAAATCAACCGCACGCCCTCACTGTATCTGGAAGCAGGCGCGATCCACGGCACGGTCCTGTGCGAAGGGGATCGCCCGCTGGTCTATATGGAGGATGTGGGCCGCCACAACGCCGTCGACAAAGTGGCGGGCTGGATGTTGAATCAGGGCGTCTCGGGCGCGGACAAGATCCTTTATACCACCGGGCGTTTGACGTCCGAGATGGTGATCAAAACTGCGCAGATGGGTATTCCCGTGCTGGTCTCGCGCTCCGGTTTCACCGCATGGGGCGTCGAAATCGCGAATGAGGTCGGATTGACGCTGATCGGGCGAATGCGCGGGCAGCGGTTTACCTGTCTGGCCGGGGAAGATCGCCTGATCCGTGACGTCGACCCAGCCCATGCAGGGCATGAAGACCGTAAACACCGCCGCAAAGGGGCAAGCACATGACCCGGCCCCTTGGCGTCATTCTAGCGGGCGGTCTGGCCACCCGCATGGGCGGCGGCGACAAAGGGCGCTTGCCCTTGGGTGACGGCACGCTTCTGACCCATGTCACCGCACGTTTGGCACCCCAGGTGGACGCGATGGCCCTGAACGCGAACGGAGACCCCGCGCGTTTTGCCGACACAGGCCTGCCCGTTCTGGCCGACAGTATTGACGGCTATGCGGGACCGCTGGCAGGCGTATTGGCCGGGCTGGATTGGGCCGCCGAACAGGGCGCAACTCATGTCGTATCCGCCGCTGCCGACACGCCGTTCTTCCCGCGTGATCTTGTGGAGCGCCTGCTGATCGCCGCCCAGCGCGACGGAACCGGAATTGCACTGGCCGCCACGCTTGACCCGCAGCGCGGCGCGATGCGGCAACCGACCTTTGGCCTTTGGCCCGTCGCTTTGCGCGACGACCTGCGGGCAGCACTTGAAAGCGGGTTGCGCAAAGTCGTTCTGTGGACCGACACCCACAACGCCGCGACCGCCAGCTTCCTGCCTGCGCCACACGACCCGTTTTTCAACGTGAATACACCTGACGACCTTGCCCAAGCTGAACAGCTGTTGGAGACCGCCCCATGAAAATCTTCGGCGTCACCGGCTGGAAAAACTCTGGTAAGACCGGGTTGATGGAGCGTTTGATTGCTCATTTCACCGCCGAAGGCCTGCGCGTTTCGACCTTGAAACACACCCATCACGGTGTCGATCTGGAAAAACCCGGAACGGACACGCATCGCCACCGCATCGCTGGCGCGCAAGAGGTCGTATTAGCCTCGTCCGCCCGCATCACAACCTTGCACGAGCTGCGCAGCGATCCCGAACCGCGTCTGGCCGAACTGATCGCGGGCCTGAAACCCTGCGACCTTGTGCTGGTGGAAGGGTTCAAAGGCGCGCCGCATCCCAAGATCGAAGCCCATCGCGTGGAAACGGGCGAAGACCTGCTGGCCCCCGAAAACGACACAATCCGCGCCGTCGCCAGCAATGAAACCCTGCCTGAACTGGACCTGCCGGTTTTCGACTTGAACGACACTGCGGCCATCGCTGCGTTCATCGCAGACCTAACCGGCCTTGCCCCCCGTAAACCCAAGGGTTTGAAGAACGACTGCTTTGCGCTGCCGCCCGGTGTCCACTGGACCCCGGTGGACGAAGCGCTGCAGACACTCCGCGACCGCCTGTCGCCTGTGGTTGGGATCGAAACCGTACCGACAGCAACATCCCGTGGTCGCATCCTTGCAAGTGATCACATGGCGGCACGCTCCAACCCGCCCGGTGCGAACTCTGCTGTCGATGGATACGCTTTCGCCTATGCCGGACTGCCCGAAGGCGACGTGATCGAGTTGCCCCTGATGGAAGAACGCGCCGCAGCAGGTGGCCCGTTCACTGGGACCGTTCCCATGGGCCACGCCATTCGTATCCTGACTGGCGCACTTCTGCCTGAAGGCGTGGACACAGTCGTGCTGCAAGAGGACGTCCAGATCGACGGACGCACTCTGCGCTTCCCTTCAGGTGTCAAACCCGGCGCTAATGCGCGCGCCGCGGGGGAAGACGTCGAGGCTGGCAAGCTGGCCCTGCCTGCGGGTCACAAGATGCGCGCGCCCGATATTGCGCTGCTTTCGGCACTGGGTTTGCCGGACATCCAAGCCTTCAAACGACTGCGCGTCGGCGTCTTGTCCACCGGCGACGAACTGGCCGAGCCCGGCACCACCACCGACACTGCCCGCACATATGACGCCAACCGCCCCATGCTTCTGTCACTGGCCGAGGGTTGGGGCTATACCCCCGTAGATCTGGGCCATGTGGCGGATGACCGCGACGCCCTGCGTGCAGCTTTCGACAAAGCGGCAACACAGGCCGACGTCATCTTAACGTCTGGCGGCGCTTCGGCAGGTGACGAAGACCATGTCTCGGCGTTACTCAAGGAAACCGGATCGCTGCACCACTGGCGCATCGCCATCAAACCCGGCCGCCCGCTGGCGTTGGCGCAATGGAACGGCACACCCGTCTTCGGTCTGCCCGGCAACCCGGTCGCAGCGCTGGTCACCACGCTGATCTTCGCGCGCCCGGCCTTCTCGGTGCTTGCGGGTGGCCCGTGGCGAACCGCGCCCGGCACCATGGTGCCCGCCGCTTTCACCAAATCCAAGAAAGCAGGCCGCCGCGAATATCTGCGTGCACGTCTGAACGAAAATGGCGACGTGGAAGCATTTAAATCCGAAGGGTCGGGGCGCATTTCGGGACTGTCGTGGGCCACGGGGCTGGTCGAACTGCCGGACGACGCCATGGACATCACGCCCGGCACACCGGTCCGCTTCCTGTCCTACGAGAGCCTTGGGATCACCTGAGACTAGTCGCCATGACGCAGCAAACGCTGCTTCTGACGGCCCCAATCCCGCTTGGCTTCGGTCGCACGCTTGTCATGGGCTTTCTTACCCTTAGCAATGCCGACCTTCACTTTCACAAGTCCCTTGTGATTGAAATAGATCACCAGCGGCACAAGGGTCATCCCCTTCCGGCTGGTGGCATTCCACATCTTCGAGATCTCGCGCTTCGACGCCAACAGCTTGCGCTTGCGACGCTCAAGATGGCCCCACGTTATGGCCTGCTTATAGGGCGCGATATAGGCGTTGGTCAGGTACAATTCACCATCTTCAACGGCGACATAGCTTTCGGCAATATTCGACCCACCCTGACGCAGCGATTTCACCTCGGACCCCATCAACACGATGCCGCATTCGATGTCTTCCTCGATCGCATAGTCATAGCGCGCACGCCGATTGTCGGCGATCACTTTATAGTTGGGATCTTCTTTTGCCTTTGCCATGCGCTGGATGTAGGGCGTACGCCCCGAACTGTCCAGACCAACCCCCAAAAAGACAAAGGGCCACGACATTGCGCGGCCCCCTGAGAATTCGGTTATGACTGTTGTCAGATCAGTTGATCAGCCCGGCATGACGCATGGCTGCGTCCAACGCGGCTTTGGTTTCATCCGCCAGACCAACCAACGGCGAACGCACCTCTTCCGAGCAGCGATCCAGTTTGGACAGTGCGTATTTTGCCCCACAGGTTCCCGGCTCCATAAAGATGGCTTTGTGCAGCGGCATCAGCTTATCCGCAATTTCCAGCGCGCGGCCAAAGTCGCCACTTAGCGTGGCAGCCTGCAATTCTGCGCAAAGGCGCGGGGCCACGTTCGCTGTGACCGAGATGCACCCAACACCACCTTGCGCGTTGAATCCATGCGCGGTGGCGTCTTCACCGGACAACTGGATGAAATCCGCGCCGCAGGTCATACGCTGCATCGACACACGGGCCAGATCGCCCGTCGCGTCTTTCACACCCACGATGTTCTTGTGCTTGGACAGCGTGCCCATCGTCTCGGGCGTCATGTCGACGACTGAGCGGCCCGGAATGTTGTAGATCACGATGGGCAGATCGACAGCATCGGCCAGCGTCTGAAAATGCGCGATCAGACCGCGTTGGGTCGGCTTGTTGTAATACGGCGTCACAACCAGACCGGCGGCGGCTCCAACACACTTTGCGTGCTCCATAAAGCGCAGCGATTCGGCGGTGTTGTTCGACCCAGCACCCGCGATGACCGGCACACGCCCAGCGGCAGCGTCGACCACGACCTCGATGACAGCTTCGTGCTCTTCATGCGTCAGGGTCGGGCTTTCGCCGGTCGTCCCCACAGGCACCAACCCGTTCGAACCTTCGTCAATCTGCCAGTTTACCAAGTGTTTGAGCGCGTCGAAATCCACGGCACCGTTCTTGAACGGCGTAACCAGGGCAGGAAGAGATCCTTTGAACATGACACGCTCCATTTTTGTCTGTGTTTCCAATCGCGCTTGCGGGCATTTACTGAATCGCCCCTCAAACGCGGCGGAAACTAGCCGGGTTCGACAGAAATGCCAAGTTTGTGTGTTGCGTGTTAGCGCCACAAAGTTAGGTTTCGCGCATGAACAGGATCAAATCACGTCTTATCCCGGCCCTGACTCTGGTCACGGGTCTGGGTTTTGCCCCGCTTTTCCCTGCAACAGCTCAGGATGCACGGGCTGTTTCTGCCTTTGAAACAGCCATTCAATCCGCACGCAACGGCGATTGGGACACGGCACGCAGCCAAGCCGCCCAAGGTGGAGCGTTGGCGGCTGATATTTTGGAATGGGATCGCTTGCGCCAAAGCAAGGGCAGCTTTGCCGACACCCGCGCCTTTCTGAAGCGCCATCCCGACTGGCCCGGATTGAAACTTCTGCGCAAGCGGTCCGAGAAATCCATCCCTCACAATCATACCCCGTCCGAAGTGCTGGCTTTCTTCGAAATCCAGCCCCCCCAAACTGGTCGCGGCGCGCTGCGACTGGCAGAGGCGCTAAAGGCCAGTGGCAAGCGCGACCAAGCGAATGCACAGATCATTCAGGCGTGGCAGACACTCAGCTTGGACGAAGACGAGCACAGCGCCTTTGTCTCGCGCTATACTGATACACTGAAGCCCCATCACTGGACCCGCGCGGATATGCTGTTGTGGCGCGGAGCGTCCAAAGAAGCCACGCGCATGATGCCACTGCTCTCATCCGGACAACAGGCGCTTACCAAAGCCCGCATCGCACTGCGTAAAAAGCAAAATGGCGTGGATGCGATGATCAAAGCCGTTCCCGCCAGCCTGGCGGATGATCCGGGATTGGCCTATGAACGGTTCCTCTGGCGGGCATCAAAAGGGCGCAATCAGGATGCCGCAGATCTATTGTTGGCGCGATCGACCTCGGCCCAATCACTGGGTGAACCCGAGCGCTGGGGCAGTTGGCGGCGCGTGTTGGCGCGTTGGTCGATGCGGGATGGAAAGAACAAGCAAGCGTACCGCCTTGCGTCCTCGCACCACATTTCCAGCGGGTCGAGCCGTAATGATCTGGAATGGCTTGCGGGCTATGTGGCCTTACGCAAACTAAATGACCCGAAAACCGCAAGCGCACATTTTAAAGCCTTCCAAGCGGGTGTGGAAACCCCGATCAGCCTTGGGCGTGCCGGGTATTGGAACGGACGTGCCTATGAGGCGCTTGGCGACACGATCATGGCGCAGGCCGCGTATGAATTCGGGGCAGAGTTCCAGACCAGCTTCTATGGCCTTCTGGCCGCAGAAAAGGCGGGCCTTCCGATGGACCCACGTTTGACCGGATCGGAACCTTTCCCAAGTCACACACTGGCCCGTTTCTGGGGCGGATCCGTGATGGAGGCCGCCCGCCTTCTGCAAGCGGCGGGCGAGCTTTACTGGGCCGAGCGGTTCTCGGTTCATCTGGCGGAAAGCCTGACCCGAGAAGAGATAGGCCAACTGGCCGCATGGGCGGAAAGTGTGGACGAGCCGCATTTGCAGGTAATGATTGCCAAGCAAGCCGCACGCCAAGGCCACACCATCGCGCGACCCTATTTCCCGACACCCGACATCGGACGCGGCAACCGCACCGTCCCGCGTGCGCTGGAACTGGCCATTGCACGGCGCGAAAGCGAATTTGACCCCTCAGTTGTCTCGGGCGTGGGCGCGCGGGGCTTGATGCAGTTAATGCCCGGCACCGCATCCGACATGGCAAAGCGGTTGGACATGCCTTATTCCAAGGCGCAGCTAACCGAAGACCCAGCCTATAACACACGGTTAGGGTCGGAATATTTGGCCAAGCTGATTGAAGACTTCAACGGCAACCCCGTTCTGATTTCCGTGGGTTACAACGCAGGCCCCGGCAGATCACGAAGCTGGACAGAACGGTTCGGGAATGTGCGGTCTTCGTCTGTCGACATCATCGACTGGATCGAACACATCCCGTTTCGCGAGACCCGCAACTATGTGATGCGCGTAACCGAAAGCCTGCCGGTCTATCGCGCACGGCTGACGGGGAAAACCGAACCGCTGAACCTGTCGAAAGAGCTTAAGAAGTAGAGCGGCGACTGCGGATCAGGGTGAAGATGCCCGCCGATACAACGATCACTGCGCCAATCACAACATTGGTGTGCAAGGTCTCGTTAAAGACCAAGACGCCGATGAAGCTGACGAAGACCAGTTGCAGATAGGCAAAGGGCTGGACAGTACTTGCCTCGGCAAACTCGTAGCATTTGATCAACAGCCAATGGCCCAGCACGCCAGTGCAGCACAGAAGCGCCATCCACGCCCAGTCGCCCGGCGACATGGGCTGCCAGAACCAGACGCCACTTGCAGTCATCACGACCGCACCGATGACACCGGTCCAGAAAAAGCTGGTCTGCGTACTGTCCGTTTTTGCTGCCAGCCGCGTCATCAACCCATAGACGGCGAACATCGCAGCGCCCAGCAACGGGATAATGGCATAGGGCGAAAACACGCCGGATCCCGGTCGCAGGATGATCAAGATCCCGATGAACCCGATGCCAATGGCCGCCCAACGACGCCACCCCACATGCTCGCCCAGCACCCGACCGGACAGGGCGGCCACCATCAGCGGATAGACAGCGAAAATCGCATGGCTTTCCACCAATCCCAGCAATGTGAAGGACAGCACGGTCACGCAAATTTCGAGTGCCAGCAACGCACCGCGGGTGATTTGCAGCCAAGGCCGTGCGGGACGCAGTGCTTGGGCCAGCCCATCATTGCGGTGCGTGATCCAGATGACAAACGCCGCGAAGAACCAATAGCGGATCATCACCACCATCCAGACGTTGTATTCCCCGCCCAAATGGCGCGAGATCCCGTCCTGCATCGCAAAGACGAAGGTCGTGGCCACCATCAGCCAGATGCCGATTTGATTGTTGCGCTCCATTGCGTCCCCTAGGGCCGCAATATGCCGCGGCTCATATGCCGTTTGCGCCCGTATCCGGCAACACGTTCCACGTCGAAACCCGCTGCGTCTAGGGCGCGACGGACAAAACCAGCGGCAGTATATGTCGCAAACGTGCCATTTGGCGCTGTATGTCTGCCGACGTCACGCATCAGGCCCTCGCCCCACAGCTCGGGGTTCTTGGCGGGCGAGAACCCGTCAAGGAACCACGCATCCGCCTTGCCGTCCCACGCGGCAATGGTTTCGCGGGCGTCGCCTTCGATCACCTCGACCGTAAACCCGTCTAAATCAAACCGCCGTGCACCCTGCTCCCATATCGTTAGGAAAGGGCCGGCGACCGCATACGCCTCTGGGAAAGATTGCAGGGCGCGCTCGATGTCGGCAGCCTCCATGGGGAAGGCCTCGAGCGAGGTGAACCCAGCCCCTTCTGGCGACCCCGCCGCACGCCATGCGATGAACGCGGCCAGCATATTCAAACCCGTGCCAAATCCCAGCTCGGCAATCTGGAAGCCGGGGCAATACCGGGTCGCAAGGTCATTGCCCTCAATAAAGACATGCCGCGTCTCGGCCAGCCCGTCTTCCAGCGAGAAATAGGGGTCGTCAAACTGCTCGGCCACCGGCACGCCGCTGTCTTTCCATGTAATCTTGGCTGTCTGGCGCTTTGTCATGATCTGCCCTAGAACGCTGATGAAACCCGCGCGACCATGAAGAAGGAACGGCCCGATGGCAATCGCTGATGTGACAGTTTACGGCGCGGGGATTTTTGGCCTGTCGGTTGCGTGGAGCTGCGCCAAGCGCGGCGCGAAGGTGCGCGTGATTGATCCAAACGGGCCGGGCGCGGGATCATCCGGGGGCTTGGTCGGCGCACTTGCCCCGCATGTGCCAGAACGCTGGAACGCCAAGAAAGCCTTTCAATTCGACAGCCTGATCATGGCCGAAACCTATTGGGCCGAGGTCGAGGCCGTGTCGGGTAAATCCCCCGGCTATGCACGGTCGGGCCGCTTGCAGCCCATCGCGGACGATCGCCTGCTGGAGCTTGCCAAAACCCGCGCGATTGAGGCCGAAACCCTTTGGCAAGGCGAGGCCGTGTGGCAAGTGCGTCCGGCATCGGACTTTCCGGACTGGGCACCAATCAGCCCCACCGGGTTCCTGATCTACGACACGCTAACCGCCCGGATGAGCCCCCGTCGTGCCGGGGCCTCTCTTGTCGCCGCGATCCAAGCAAAGGGCGGTGAGATCGTGACCGATGGCCCGTCAGAAGGAACCGAGGTCTGGGCGACCGGCTGGCAAGGAATGGTCAAGTTGTCCGTGGAACTTGGGAAACCCGTCGGCAACGGCGTCAAAGGCCAAAGCGCGCTTCTGGATTACGACGCGCGGGACATGCCACAACTGTTTGCAGATGCCGTGCACATCATCCCGCACGCGGACGGCACGGTCGCCATCGGGTCCACCAGCGAACGGGGCTTTGACGATCCGTCCAGCTGTGATGATGCGCTCGACGAGGTAATAGATCGCGCCCGTGCCGTCTGCCCTGCCCTGAAAGATGCGCCCGTGATCGAACGCTGGGCCGGTGTCCGCCCCCGCGCCAAATCCCGTGCGCCCATGCTGGGCGAATACCCCTGTCGCCCCGGCGTATTCATCGCCAATGGCGGCTTTAAGATCGGTTTTGGGATGGGACCACGAGTGGGCGAACTAATGGCCGATCTGGTGCTGGAAGGCCGCGACAAGATCCCCGCGGATTTCCGGGTCGAAGCAAGCCTTTAAGTAATCCCCAGACCAAGGCTTCGCTCTTTTTCTTGCCAAAAATATCCCGGGGGTGAGAGCCGCAGGCTCGAGGGGGCAGCGCCCCCTTTCACAGGCCGGAAACTCTAAACCGACGCGCGCAGCTTGGCCATCAGCTTGATCAGATTGGCCTCGTACCGCTCGTTCTTCAGCACACCATGCTCATCGAATTCGCTCGAACTGCCCGCGACGGCGACCTCAGGCCCGATCACAAGGTTCGGCTGAAATGGTGTCATTGCTGCCACCAGACACACCTGCGCCCGCTCTCCGCCTGCACGCCCCGCAGCGGCGGACATTACGGCCACTGGCTTGTCCTCCCATGGCTGCGGCTTCACCCGGCTCACCCAATCCAAAGCGTTCTTCAGAACACCCGTCAGCATCTTGTTGTATTCCGGGGTTGAGATGATCACAGCATCCGCCGCTTTGATCTGAGCCACCAGCTTTGCGACGCTGTCCGGAATGCCCTCTGCCGCCTCAAGATCGCCGTCATAGAGCGGCAGTTTCAGATCTGCCTCGGTATAATCCACGTCGCCATAAAGCCGCGCAGCATTTCGCAGCAAGAACCGGTTGGTTGCGTCTTTACGCAGGGACCCGGACATGCCAAGCAATTGGTGTTTGGACACATGAACCTCCTTCATCACATCCCCAGTCAATTGGGGCGCATTGATGCCGAGGTCAAGACAAGGCAGGAAAGCGAAATGCGTCACGGCGGACAAATTCTGGTCGATCATCTGAAAACCGAAGGCGTCACGCGTGTGTTTTCGGTTCCCGGAGAAAGCTTTCTGGCGGCGCTGGATGGGCTGTATGATAGCGGGATCCAGAACATCGTCTGCCGTCAAGAAGGTGGCGCTGCGATGATGGCCGAAGCGCATGGCAAGCTAACCGGTGCGCCGGGCGTTCTATTCGTAACGCGGGGGCCGGGGGCGACGAATGCGTCCGCTGGTATTCACGTCGCGATGCAGGACGCAACGCCGATGGTAGTCTTTGTGGGTCAAATCGCGCGCGCGCACCGAGATCGCGGCGCGTTTCAGGAAGTGGACTATCGCGCCTTCTTCGGCCCGCTTGCCAAGTGGTCCTGCGAGGTCGACCAGACCGAGCGCCTGCCCGAATACCTTGCCCGTGCCTTCCACGTGGCCCGCACGGGGCGTCCCGGCCCTATCGTGATCGCCCTGCCTGAAGATATGCTCAGCGACGTGGCCGACGTGCCGGATCGCCCGGCAGTGCCGGCCACACAGGGCCGTGTCTCCAGCGCGGACGCGGGTGCGATGCTGGCAGCGATCGAGACCTCGGCGCGTCCGCTTTTGATCGCGGGTGGACCGGGTTGGGATGCCCATACGGGCGCGGACCTTATGGCGTTCGCCGCCCAAAACGCCCTGCCCGTCGCCACCGCCTTTCGCCGCCAGGACTATGTCGATAATCGCCACCCAAACTATGTCGGAGACCTCGGACTTGGTATCAATCCGGGCCTGAAAGCCATGTTCGACCAAGCCGACACGCTAATCGTTCTGGGCAGCCGCTTGGGTGACATCGTGACAGGCAGCTACGAGATGTTGGACCCAATGCAGACAGGGAAACGCATCATCCATGTCTATCCTTGCGCCGAAGAACTGGGCCGCGTCTATCACGCAGATCAAACCGTGCTGGCCACGGGGCCAGCGGCGACTTCAGCACTCACAGAACACCCCGCGCTGTCTGCCACGCCATGGGCGGACTGGGCACAACAGGGCCGCGCCGCCTATGACGCGTTCCAAACCCCGGTCGAGACGCCCGGCCCGGTCAAGCTTGAGCGTATCATGCACTGGCTGTCGGACACCCTGCCGAACAACACGATTATGACCAACGGAGCTGGAAACTACGCCACATGGCTGCACCGTTACTTCAGGTTCAAAGAATACGGAACGCAACTGGCGCCCACGTCAGGATCCATGGGCTATGGCTTCCCCGCGGCGGTCGCGGCCAGCCTTCAGCACCCGGATCGCACGGTCATCGCATGGCTTGGGGACGGTGAATTTCAAATGACCCTGAACGAAATGTCGACCGCCGTGCAGCACGGTGCCAAACCCATCGCGATCATCGTGAACAATGGACGCTACGGAACTATCCGGATGCATCAGGAACGCACCTATCCGGCGCGTGTGTCGGGCACGGAAATGACAAACCCTGACTTCGCCGATCTGGCCCGCGCTTACGGGGGCCACGGCGAAACCGTCACCAAGGACGAGGATTTCGAAGCGGCTTTCCGGCGCGCAGAGGCTTCAGGGAAACTGGCTGTGATCGAGCTGGTCGTGGATCAGCAGGTCGCCACGCCGGGCCTGACTTTGGACCAACTGCGCGCGCAAGGAGAGGAAGGATAGGGTTCCGACCGAAGGGCCTGCGGACTTTTGTCCTTACCCTTCTGTCGGGGTGGGGGCGCCTCGCTTCGCTCGGCGCGGTTGCACACCACCTGAAACAGGTGCGCCAGCCGCGCGCAGCGCGGCCACCGACAGCGTGCAGAGGCGTGAGCCGAGGCACCCTTCGCCTTGGATCAGCGATGATCTTAGCCCTTGGGCATCTCCATCAGTTCAGCCAGATGGATCGTTCCCATCTGGATAAAGCTGTTCTCACTGGCAATCGCCAAGGCGCTTTCCGCATCAGACGCGTTTATCACGCAAAAGCCCATCATCGGCTGCTTGAACCCTTCGCGGTGGCCATCGCCATCCACGGTCCATTGTGCTTTGAAAGGCGTCTCGGGCATCTCGAACACATCCGCGTATTTCGCAATCCAAGCCTTATACGCGGCTTGCATCTCGGCCTTCTTGTCGTCTGGCACATCCGTCGGCTCGTGATAGGCCATGTAAAATCTCGGCATCGTTTCTCCTCCCGTTTATAGGATCAGTATTCGACCCCAATCTGCGCTTTGATGCCCGACCGGAACGGGTGCTTCACCAATTCCATTTCGGTCACCAGATCAGCGATCTCAATCAAATCGTCCGAAGCATTGCGCCCAGTCAAAACCACATGGGTCATGTCAGGCTTTTCTTCGACCAGAAACTTCACAACCTCGTTGATGTCGACATAGTCATAGCGAATGGCGATGTTGATTTCGTCCAGCAGCACCATCTTGTTGGCCGGGTCGCGGATCAGCTCTTTCGATTTTTCCCATGCGGCCTGCGCCATTTCGATATCACGCGTGCGGTCCTGCGTCTCCCAGGTAAAGCCCTCGCCCATCGTGTAGAATTCACAGATATCGCTGAATTTGGCGTTGATCAGATCACGCTCGCCGCAATCCATGCCGCCCTTGATGAACTGCACAACGGCACATTTCATATCTGCCGCAATACAGCGGAAGATCATCCCGAACGCGGCCGAGCTTTTGCCCTTGCCCTTGCCCGTATGTACGATGATCAGACCCTTCTTGTCGGTCTTCGTCGCCATGATCTTGTCACGGGCAGCTTTCTTCTTTGCCATCTTCGTGGCGTGGCGATCGGGATCTACGGTCATTCTGGCCTCACTTCTGACTGTCCGTCCACTGTGAAAGCACACGCCCCCAGATGCAAGAGCGGGCGCCCCGAAAATCAGGACGCCCGCCTATTTTGGCCACCGTGAGTGGCGTATTACTCGGCTGGTACCGCCGAGCTTTCGTCGCGGCCAAAATGCTGTTTGTTCAGACGAACAACCAAGGCAATCATGGCGAACTGGAAAGCTATGGCAATGGCGGAAATCACCCAGTACATGACCGAGAACTTGTCAATCACACCGGCTTTGACCAGACCCGAGTTCAAGAAGAAGTGCAGCAGAACTGACAGGGCGACACCTGGGCAGACCAGCGCATAGGAACCGGGCGAAGTTTCGTTGCCGAAGACAAAGCTTTTCCAGTACCCAACGCGCGACAGCACCACCAGACCCAGCAGACCAAACAGAACTTGGACAGCGATCAGACGGGCAAGGAACACCATGGTTTCGGCAGCCGAACCGTGGACATCAAACGTGGCATGCAGGCCGTGGTTTTGACGCATGAACATGATGCCCAGAATTGTCATCAGCGGGATAACGATCATCAGCGTCGGCGCGGCTTCTTTGGCGGTCCCGTGATGCAGCATCGAGTTGAATGCAGTGAACAGGGCCAAAGCGGCATAGACGATGGCAGCCGTCCCAAAGAAAGTCGAACCCACCAGTGATACACCCACCACGATGGTGTTAGAGCTCATGGCCGCGGGGGCAGCAAAGCCCACAGCAGTCATGGCCAGCGCAAAGGACGGCAGCATCTGGGCAAAGCTGTTGTGTGCGGTCACGTCGAACACGCCGCCTTGGGACAAGACGCGGCCCAGGAAGTCACCGATATAGCTCAGCGCCAGAATGCCGATGGCCAGGAAGGCGGCCATGGCGAAGGGGAACAGGTATTCCACGATCGACCACAGGCCGGGCACGAAAACCAGTCCGGCAACGAACATGCCGTTCACGCTCATCGCCAGCGCCAGCGGCATGGCAAGGATGGTGGTTTCGGCGTTCGAGTTCTTCAGTGCTGAATAGCCTTCGGTTTTACGGAAGGCCGAGAAGCTTTTCAGGTTCCAGATCAGGTATTTCAGGTTCAAGAAGACCATCGCGGCGATACCGACCCACGCGACGATGATGGCGGTTTGCAGCCCCATCGCCCCGGTGGTGAATGCGGCCATGATATCTTCAAAAACCGGGACCGGTTTGCCTGGATGTTTCACCCAGAACATTAGGTACATGAAGAAGGTGACCGACAGGCCACCGGCCCCGACCGAGGCCAGAAAGTAAAGCGGCGAATATTTATCCGCGGGACGAGAGGTTTGCATCGGATTGCTCCATTCATATTCGTTTTCTTGAATATCTTATAATTGCAAATGCAACAGTTTGCAAGTCATCAGGCTGCACAAGTTGTCGCGGGGCGAAAATGCATGGATTTACCGATTGTTAACCAAGGCACCGCAAAGTGCAGGGGAAGGAGACACCGACCATGCGCCTTGCCCATTCCCTTGTTTTACTAGGCCTATCAGCCCTCGCTGCCTGTGATAGCCCCAGCCCGCAATTCATGCATCGCGACACCGCGACCACACGGATCGAGGTCGAAGGATCCACATTTTCCGTACATCAGCGCGAGAACTGGGTCGAGGTCTATCGCATCGGATTCGAGGTCCTGCCCCGACTTCCGGTGATTCTGGCGCGCTCTAAAACAGCGATTGAGCAGGCCACCGGATGCACGGTTGTCGAGGGGTCCCTGAGCGGCGACCAAGCCATTCAGCGCGCGGAAATTGACTGCGATACGGCTTAACTATTTGGCCAAGGTATGACCGTCAGTTCCGGCCATTGCGCCTTTTGGCGCGCGGCTTTCGCCTCGTGTGTGGCGCGGTTGTTTCGGATCGGGTTTGGCGTCACCCGAAACGCGAAGATGTCATCCAACCCATAGGGCGCATAGGTTTTTAGGCTGTCATCGCGCTGAAGCCGCACTCCCACGCAATGGGTACGGCAGGCAAAACGGTCGATCCCTTCGCGCGCATCACGCAGCGGGGAATACGCCTCGCCGAAATGGTGTTCGTACCACAGATGCACCCGCGCCTGATTGCGGATTTCGACCAGCGGATCCTGCGGGAACAGCGCGTCACCGCGTTTGATCACCCGGTCCTCGGACTCGTAACTGGTGTCGGGATCGAAATAAAACAGATCCGCATCCTTGATCCCATGACGCAAATCGCGCCCGGTCAGGCTGTTCCACACCGTGTTATAGATCGCACCGGACACCAGCCACCAATCCGGCAAATCCATGTCCCGCGCGATCTGTAGCACCTGCATCAAATGCGGCGCGCCGCGAATGATCTGCTCCAGCGTGTTCCGCTGTGTGGCATCGTCCAGCCCGGCAAACCGCAGATGAGTCATCGGATCTGATCCAGCATCGCGCGGGCCGAGTTTGACCGCGGTGTCCAAAGCCCTCGTTCGATCGCTTCGCGCAGACGTTCCGCGATCTCTTTCAGGGCTGGATCGTTATGTTCTTCGATGAAATCGCGCGTGTCGTCGTCTTCAATGAACGCACCATAGACCAGATCAAAGTGATGGCTGCGCACCGCGCCCGTCGTGGCCGCGAAGGCAAACATATAGTCAACCGTCGCTGCAATCTCGAACGCGCCTTTATAGCCGTGGCGCTTCACCCCATCGATCCATTTCGGGTTCACAACACGCGAACGGACCACGCGCCCGATTTCGTCTTCCAGCGTACGGATCACCGGACGTTCAGGGCGCGAGTGGTCGTTGTGATAGATCGGTCGATCCCGCCCCTGAAGCGTCGACACAGCCGCCGCTGCACCCCCTTCAAACTG
Source organism: Aliiroseovarius halocynthiae (assembly GCF_007004645.1). Lineage (GTDB taxonomy): Bacteria > Pseudomonadota > Alphaproteobacteria > Rhodobacterales > Rhodobacteraceae > Aliiroseovarius > Aliiroseovarius halocynthiae. The sequence goes on from NZ_ML660024.1 coordinate 74,988, forward strand.
ATAGTAATCGTCGCTATCCAACAGGTCGTGTTCGCGGTTGTCCTGATTCTGCACAATGGCTTCGACCTGCCCAAGCCGCGCCTCGAACCCTTCGCGGTCGCGAGTGCCTTCGCTGCCCGCGCCATAGGCATAGCCGCCCCATTCCAGATAGGCCTCGGCCAGATCGGCTTTATCGGCCCAAAGCCGCTCATCAATCATCGCCTGAAGTCCCGCACCATAGGCGCCGGGTTTCGACCCATAGACCCGCGACGCACCCCCGCCCGCACGTACACGCGCGGCGGCGGGGTTTACATCGTCCGGTTCGTCCATCGCCTGCACTGCACGCGCGGCGCTATCCATCAAGGCGATCAACTGCGGGAAGGCATCGCGGAAGAACCCCGACACACGCAAGGTGACGTCCACGCGGGGTCGGCCCAAGGCAGACGATGGGATCACTTCGAAACCGGTCACACGGCGGTTGGCGCTGTCCCATTTGGGCTTCACACCCATCAGCGCCAAGGCTTGCGCGATATCATCGCCGCCTGTGCGCATATTGGCGGTGCCCCATGCCGTCAGCAGCATCGTACGCGGCCAGTCCCCATGAGTTTGAAGATGCTTGTCGATCAACAAGCTCGCCGATTTCCAGCCCAGCGACCATGCGGTCGGGGTCGGCACCGCACGGCTGTCGACCGAGAAGAAGTTCCGTCCCGTCGGCAACACATCCAAACGCCCGCGGGTGGGCGCGCCGGATGGCGCAGGGGCGACGAATTGCCCGCCAAGGGCGGTGAGAAGCCCCTTCCCCTCCTCTGGTCCGCAAGCCCGCACAGACGGCAATACCTGCGCATGATAGGCATCCAGAACCGGGCGGGTTGCGGCGAACTCTTCCGGCACCTCATCCCATGTTACCGCAGCCTGCGCCAGCAGCTCCAGCCGTTCAACCGTGTCGCCATTGCTGCGCCAGTTTCCGGCCTCGATCGCCTCCAACAGCGCATGACGTGGGCCGTCATATTTGGTCGCCATCTCGCAATCCAACGGATCAATCTCCACGCCGCAATCCGTGGCGAGCGCCCGGATCAGGGACGCATCGCCGCCCTCGCCCTGCCCGCGCGGGACACGGACCAGCGCAATGCCAAGATCACGTTCCAGATCCCCAATCGGAGACTGCCCGAACACGTGCAACCCGTCACGGATTTGCGCCTCTTTCAACTCGCACAGATAGGCATCCAGCTTGGCCAAATCGCTGTCTTCATCCTCGCCCGACATACCTACATCGGCATCCAGCCCAGTGGCTTGGGTCAGGGTCAGGATCTCGCGCCGCAAATGCACGATCCGACGGGGATCGACACCAGCGGCTTCATAGTATTCATCCACCAACGCTTCCAGATCGCGCAGCGGACCATAGGTCTCGGCCCGCGCCAGCGGCGGCGTCAGGTGGTCGATGATCACCGCTTGCGCACGGCGCTTGGCCTGCGTGCCCTCGCCGGGATCGTTCACGATGAACGGATATATATGGGGCATCGGGCCCATCACAGCCTCGGGCCAGCACGTTTCGGACAAAGCAACGGCTTTACCCGGCAGCCATTCAAGGTTCCCGTGCTTGCCCATGTGGACCAGCGCGTGCGCGCCGAACGTGTGGCGCAGCCAGAAATAGAAGGCCAGATAGTTGTGTGGCGGGACAAGGTCGGGCGAGTGATAGGTCTCGGTCGGGTCAATATTATAGCCCCGCGCGGGCTGCACCCCGACAACCGCGTTGCCATAAGTCAGGATCGACAGGGCAAACGCCCCGTCCACGAAAAACGGATCCGCTTCGGGTGCACCCCAGCGGCTTTCCATCGCCTCGCGCATCTCCCACGGCAGGGCATCATAGAAGCGACGATAATCTTCCAGCGTCAGGCGCTCGCCGCCCACACGATCCGCCCGGTCGGTCAGCCAGTTCGTCGGCCCCGTCATCACGGCCTGCATCAAGGCATCGCTGTCCGCAGGGACATCCGCAATCGCGTATCCCTGATCAGACAGTAACCCCAGCGCATGAACCACCGCTGCAGGCGTATCCAGGCCCACGCCATTGGCAAGCCGCCCATCCTTGTTGGGATAGTTGGCCATGATCAACGCGACTTTGCGATTGGCTGCTCCAGCGCGACGTAATCGCGCCCAGTTTGCGGCAAGCTCGGCCACAAACTGCACCCGGTCGCCCAGCGCCTTGTAGGTCGCGATGGGGCATTCGGTGGCCTCGTCAAAGAACGCCTCGCCCTTGAATGAAATCGCACGCGACAGGATGCGGCCGTCCACTTCGGGCAGGGCTACATTCATCGCGATGTCGCGCGCAGACAGACCGGTCAGCCCTTCGGCCCAAGCCTCTTCGCTTGATCCCGCCAGCACCACCTGAAACACCGGTGCCGCATTGCACCACGGCGCTTCAAAGGGGTTCGATGCCCCTTTGGACGCCTCCCCTTGATGCGGCGAGCCAACGGCGAACGAGGTACAGTTCAGGATGACCTCGGGCGCGACCTCGGTGAACAAGCTTTCCAGCGTGGCGACGGACACCGGATCCTTCAAAGACGCTACGAACACGGGCAGTGGGTTCAGTCCCTGCCGCAGAAGCGACCTCACCAGACGATTGATCGGATTCAGCCCCGCGCCCTGCACCAGCGCGCGATAAAAGACGACGGGCACAATAGGGGCGTCGTCGCTCCACGCCTCTTGTGCGGCAGACAATTCGGCCACGCCTGCGCCCGGCCAATAAACACCTGCGCGCAACAGCGGCCGCGCGGCTTCGGGGCGCTCGCCGCCCAACATCATCACCTTAGCGTAATTCAGAAACCCAACAGAGTTCTCTGGCCCGCCCTCGACCAAATAGGCCCAAAGCGCATCGTAGTCTTCGTCCGACACCGTCGACAGCGCCCGCAGTTCGGCATCTGGCTTGTCATCTCCGGGCAGCAGCGCCAAAGGCACGCCCGCGTCACGCAGATGGGCCGCATATTGCTCGGCCCCGTATTTCCAGTAGCCAACGCCGCCAAGCACCCGCGCCACGACCAGCCGAGATTTCGTCGCGCAATTGTCGATATGCAAATCAACCGACATTGGGTGCGCCAGATGCATCATGTTGGCCAGACGCAGTCCCGGTGCGCCCGCCATCTCGGCCCGCGCTTGGGCCAGCCCTACAAGTTCCGTGTCTGCGGCCGAAATGAACACCAGATCCGATGGCGTCTGCCCCAGATCAACCGGTTCTTTCCCGTCATCAATGCTGCCCGGAGTGGCTGCCAGAAGATGCATGTCGCGTCCCTTGCGTTAAGATGTTATGGACCGGCCAAACATGACCCGATCAAGGTGAACCCTATGGATTATAAAGCTGCTGGCGCGCCGAAACCTGCGAAGGGCAAGCCCCGCCATTCCGAACATAACGCCCGCGGGACCGAGAAGAACCCGCTGAACCGGAAAGACGACAAATCAGCGCTTCTGGCGCGGATGAAAGCTGCTGCCGACAAGTGCAAAAAGGCGTAAGCGCCGATCACAGCGCCTTCTCCATGAAAATCGAGCTGTTGGCTTCAGGATAGTCGCCAAACGGACCGCATTTGGAGAACCCGGCCCGTTCATACAGGCGGTGCGCTGCATAAAGCACGTTGCCTGTTTCCAGCTTCATCGCCTCATGTCCCTGCGCCCGAGAGGTGGCTTCGATCTGGCGCAGCAGAGCCTCGCCCACGCCTTTCCCGCGCGCATCGGGCGAGACGAACATTGATTTCACCTCGCCATAATCACCCTTGTCGGCCAGTGCGCCGGTCCCCAGCACCACGTCGCCCTCGCGTGCCACGAAGAACGAAACTTCAGGCACGCACAGGTCATCGATGTTCAGAAAGAAATTATCCTCGGGGGGAAACAAGCTCTCCATCAGGGCGTGGCTTTGCTGTAGCAAGGCCGTGGCCTGAGGATCACGCGGATCGCCTGGGACAACTTCGATCGTCATGCGGACAGCGCCTGTTCAATCGCAGCCCGATCCAGCCCCGACTGCCCGATGACCACAAGACGTGTCTCGCGGGTCTGGGTACCAAAGGGTTGGTCGAAATACGTATCCACACGCGGGCCAACCGCTTGAAGCGTCAGACGCATCGGCTTGCCTTCTACGGCTGCGAAGCCTTTCAGGCGCAGAATGTTGTTGGCGCGGATGACGTCAGCAACTTTCTCGGCAAAGGCTTCTGGATCGGCAACCTCGCCCAGCGTGACCACGAAGCTTTCGAACGCATCATGGTCGTGATCGTGGTGGTGGTGATGGTGATGGTCGTCATCGTGATCATTGTGATGGTGGTCGTCGTCATGGTCGTGGTGGTGATCATCGTGATGATGATGCCCCTTCTCGTGAAGCGACAGACGGGCATCCATATCATCCTCGGCGCCCATGCCCTGACCCAACAGAACCTCGACCGGCAGCGCACCCATGGTCGAGCGCACGACCTGCACCCCGTCACGGCTGTCGCCCGTCAGTTGTGAGACCAGTTGATCTGCCTCGCCTTCCGCCAGCAGGTCGGACTTGTTCACGACAATCATGTCCGCACATGCCACCTGATCCTTGAACAGCTCGGACAGAGGCGTCTCGTGATCCAGATTTTCGTCCAGCTTTCGCTGTGCTTCCACGGCATCCAGATTCGACGCGAACTGACCGTCAAACACGGCTTTCCCGTCCACAACGGTGACAACACCATCCACAGTCACGCGGGTCGAAATCTCGGGCCATTGGAACGCACGCACCAAGGGCTGCGGCAGGGCCAGACCCGAGGTTTCAATCACGATGTGATCGGGTGGGGTGTCGCGATCCAGCAGCTTTTCCAGCGTCGGGATGAAATCTTCAGCGACGGTGCAGCAGATGCAACCGTTCGACAGCTCCATGATATCATCCTCGGTGCAGGTTTCGTCCCCGCAGCCTTTCAGGATGTCGCCATCCACGCCCAAATCGCCAAACTCGTTGATGATCAGCGCGATGCGCTTGCCCTTGGCGTTGTCCAGCATGTGGCGGATCAGGGTCGTCTTGCCCGCGCCCAGAAAACCGGTGACCACGGTTGCAGGTATCTTCGCTTGCATCTTATCCTCCTTCGCCCGTCTCCCCGACGGGTGGGTTGCATATGTGCATGGCAGGTCTCCTGGCTTTGCGGGTCGAAGCGCGCCGCCGCCTTCCCGACCCTTTGGGTCAGTGGCACTGGCGGGCGCTCTCCGCTTACAGTCGCGGGGGCGGCTGCACCATCAGACCCCGGATTGGGTCGTCCCCGGTGCATTCCCTTTTGTCCCATCGGGAACCATGCAGAACGTCTTTGCCGCGCAAGGGGGCAAAGGGTCAAGATCGAAACCGACCTTGCGGGCAGGTTTGGCGGCAACAAATCCACGCCCTGAAGGCCCAAAATGCAATATCTTGTGGATAAGTCGCCCATTTCGACCACATATCGGTCCCCGCCGTTGACTCCTGCACAATCCCTTCGAACAATCATTGAACTGTAAGAATCAATGATGAGGCAGACCGCTTGCGGTTTTCAAAACTCCGTCTGAATGGCTTTAAAAGCTTTGTAGACCCGACCGATCTGGTGATCGCGGACGGGCTGACGGGTGTGGTTGGACCAAACGGTTGCGGCAAATCCAACCTGCTGGAAGCGCTGCGCTGGGTCATGGGTGAAAACCGCCCGACCGCCATGCGTGGCGGCGGAATGGAGGATGTGATCTTTGCCGGTGCAGCCTCGCGCCCGGCCCGTAACTTTGCCGAGGTCTCGCTGCTGTTGGACAACAGCGAACGGCTTGCCCCGTCCGGGTTCAACGAAAGTGACAATCTGGAAATCATACGCCGGATCACCCGCGACGCTGGATCTGCCTATAAGGTAAACACCAAAGATGTGCGTGCGCGTGACGTCAGCATGCTGTTCGCCGATGCCTCGACCGGGGCACATTCGCCTGCGCTGGTGCGGCAGGGTCAGATTTCCGAGCTGATCAACGCCAAACCCAAGGCCCGTCGCCGCATTCTTGAAGAAGCCGCGGGCATCTCGGGCCTGTATCAGCGCCGCCACGAGGCCGAACTGAAGCTGAAAGGCACCGAGACCAATCTGGCGCGTATCGAAGACGTGATCGAGCAGTTGGCATCGCAGCTTGGGCAACTTGCCCGGCAGGCGCGGCAAGCCGCACGCTATCGCACCATCGGGGACGACCTGCGTCGCGCCGAAGGACTGCTTCTTTATCGCCGCTGGAGAGAAGCCGACGCAGCACGCGCCGAAGCGCAAGCACAGTTGACCGAACGTGTGAAGGCTGCTGCCGCCGCCGAAGGTGCCTCGCGTCAGGCGACCAAAGCCCGACAAGAGGCCGAGGACCGTCTGCCGCCCCTGCGCGAGGAAGAGGCCATCGCCGCCGCCATCCTGCAACGCTTGCAAGTCCAGCGCGATCAGCTGTCGGATCAGGAAAGCCAAGCCCGCGCGCGCATCGAAACCCTGACCAGCCGCATCGCGCAATTGGCCCGCGATATCGACCGCGAAAGCGGGCTGAACAAGGATGCAGGCGAAACGATCGAGCGGCTGGAATGGGAACAGGCGCAGATCACCAAAGCCTCTGAAGGTCACGATGACGCGCTTGAGGCATCAAATGCAGATGCCCGTGACAGTGCCGCGATCCTGCAGGAACGTGAAGGCGACCTGACCCAACTGACGGAAGACGTCGCACGGCTGGCCGCGCGCCACCAATCAGCCCATCGTTTGCTGGATGACAGCCGCAAAACGCTTGAGAAAAGCGAGGGCGAAGCGACCCGCGCCCGCGCCGCGATGGATGACGCCAAGGGCGCGGTGGACAAGGCAGCGACAGATTTTGATGCGGCCGGTGTGGCACACTCGGCGGCGTCCAAAGCCTCGGAACAGGCGGAAGCCGCATTGGTTGCCGCCGATGAAGCCCGTTCAGACGCACAGGCCCGCGAGGCAGATGCGCGTGCCGCGCGGTCTTCTGCCGAAGGCGAAGTGAACGCGCTGCATGCCGAGGTTCAGGCGCTGTCCCGTCTGGTCGAACGTGATGCGTCCGAAGGGTCGCAGGTACTGGACAGCCTGCGCGTGAAATCAGGGTACGAGAAAGCCTTGGGGGCGGCGCTGGCCGACGATCTGCGCGCGCCAGAAATTGACGGCGAGGCGCCCTCGGGCTGGGCGCTTCTGCCGGGATATTCACAAGCGCAATCGCTGCCCGAGGGTGTAAACGCCCTGTCCAACTATGTCTCGGTGCCCGAAGTCCTGGCCCGTCGAATGAGCCAGATCGGCTTGGTCAACACAGAAGATGCCGCACGTTTGCAAGCGGACCTAAAACCCGGCCAGCGTCTGGTCTCGATCGAGGGTGATCTGTGGCGCTGGGACGGGTTCCGGGCGGGCGCAGAAGATCAGCCCTCGACCGCAGCGTTGCGGCTTGAGCAGCTCAACCGCCTGCAAGAACTGAAGCAGGATCTGGAAGAGGCCACGGCCCGCGCAGACGGTGCACGCGCAGCCCATGACGTGCTGAAAACCCGTCTAATCGAGACGACCGAAGCAGATAAACGCGCCCGCGATGCCCGCCGCGATGCTGATCGCGCCGTGACCGAAGCCAACCGCGCCCTGTCCCGCGCCGAAGCCGATCGCAACATCGCGGAAGGCAAGCTGGAAAACCTTGGGTTGGCGTTGAAACGTCACGAAGAAGAAGCCATGGGTGCACGTCAGCGTTTGACTGAGGCGGAAAAAGGTGTTGCCGATCTGGGCGATCTGGACGCCGCACGCACGCAGGTGGAAGAGGTCAAGATGGCCGTCGAAGCCGCACGGATGACCATGATGTCCAAACGTTCGGCCCATGACGAGCTGCGCCGCGAGGGCGAAGCACGGACACGTCGTAGTCAGGAAATCACCAAAGAGATCTCGGGTTGGAAACATCGTCTGGAAACCGCCGGCAAGCGAATTGCTGAGCTGGACGAGCGCAAGACGGAAAATGAGGCAGAGCTGAAAGACGCCCAAGCCGCGCCGGACGAACTGGCTGCAAAACGTGACGAGCTGGCCGACGCGATTGGCGAGGCCGAGACACGCCGCAAAGCGGCAGGGGACAAGCTGGCCGAAGGCGAAACCGCCGAGCGCGAAGCGGCCAATGCCGAACGTGACGCTGAACGCGCCGCCGGTGAAGCCCGCGAGGCCCGCGCCCGCGCCGAAGCCCGCGCCGATGCTGCCCGCGAAACCGTGACCCTTGCCGCTGAGCGCATTCAGGAAGAGATGGAAACCACGCCGGGCGCTCTGCTGGAAACGCTGGATGCGGACCCCGAAAAGATGCCATCGTCCGAGCAGATCGAACATGATGTGAACCGCCTGAAACGCCAGCGGGATTCTTTGGGCGCCGTCAACTTGCGCGCCGAGGAAGACGCCAAGGAAGTGCAGGAAGAGCACGACCATCTGCTGAGCGAGAAGACCGACCTGGAAGAAGCGATCAAGACGTTGCGCTCAGGCATATCCAGTCTGAACAAGGAAGGCCGCGAGCGTCTTTTGACCGCGTTCGAGCAGGTGAACGAAAGCTTCGGAACTTTGTTCCAGCACCTGTTTGGCGGCGGCGAGGCAAAGTTGGTTCTGGTCGAAAGCGATGACCCGCTGGATGCAGGGCTTGAAATCATGTGCCAGCCCCCCGGCAAGAAACTGTCGACGCTCAGCCTGTTGTCGGGTGGGGAACAGACACTAACGGCACTGGCGCTGATCTTTGCCGTCTTCCTGGCCAACCCCGCGCCCATCTGTGTGCTGGACGAGGTCGACGCGCCGCTGGACGATGCCAACGTGACCCGTTTCTGCGACCTTCTGGACGAGATGACGCGCCGCACCAACACACGTTTCCTGATCATCACCCACCACGCAGTGACGATGTCACGGATGGATCGTTTGTTCGGTGTCACCATGGCTGAACAGGGTGTCAGCCAGCTGGTCAGCGTGGACCTGAAAAAGGCCGAACAGATGGTGGCCTGACCCGGCTTCGCCCTTGCCCGTTTGTGATCAAGGGCCTAAGTTCTCTCTGAATTCTGATTTGGAGAAACCTATGAAATCCATCCTTTTTTCCGGCGCTCTGGCCTTGTCCCTGCTGGCCGGTCACGTTGCATCGGCTCAGCAGGTCAAAGCTTCTGAACCTGAAAGCGTTCTGGCGTATTTCGAAGAGCTTGGCGCCCCTGCAAAACTGGTTGAAGACAGCGTCGGCGACCCCTCGGTCGAGGTTCAGTATTACGGAACCAGTATGGTCGTTTTCTTCTATGGCTGTCGCGATAATAAGAACTGCAATTCGCTTCAGTTTTTCGCCGCATATACCAAAGAAAGCGAGATTTCTTTGGACGGCCTGAACGAATGGAACGCCGAGCAGCGCTATGGCCGGGCCTATCGCGCCGAAGATGGTCGCAAGATGCTGGAATATGACATCTATACCGGTCAGGACGGGGTCAGCATGACCGATTTTGACGAGGTTTTTGACATCTGGACCGAAGCTATCAAAAGCTTCGAAGACGCGCTTTCCTAAATCAAAATGCCCCCAACCTGATAGCTGGGGGCATTTTTCTTAGAGTGCATTCAAAAGTTTTACCGTCGGCCACGCGTCTGCAGGCAGGCCCAGCCGGACTTGTTCTTTCTGGATGGCGGCGCGGGTCTTTGCCCCCAGAATACCGTCAATCTTGCCCACGTCATGCCCGCGCGCCGACAGTTTCTTTTGCAGCGCTTTCATCTGCTGACCTGTGAAGGCCGGGTCGGGATTTCCCGCATTGAACACCGGTGCACCTTCCAGCCGGGTGGCAAAATAGGCGGCGGTGGTCACATAGACGAAGCTTTGGTTCCACTCGAAATACACACGGAAATTTGGATAGGCGATGAAAGCTGGCCCCTTGCGTCCCTGCGGCAGGATGATCGACGCAGGCAGGTCCCCTGCACCCAGTTTTCCCGCCCGCGGCGAGACGCCCAGCGCCGCCCAGTCGGACACGTTTTTTGTTGTGTCCAACCCGGTCTCGGCCCAGTTCAGATCAGAGGGGACGGTCACCTCTTGCAACCACGGCTCGCCTGCACGCCAGCCAAGGCCCCGAAGCATATTGGCCCCAGACAAAAGCGCATCGGCTGGCGTTTTGCGTAGGTCAATTTTTCCATCGCCATTGCCGTCCACTCCGGCCTCGATGATGTCGCCGGGCAGCATCTGAACCATGCCGATTTCACCTGCCCATGCACCGGTCGACGTGGACGGGTTGAACGCGCCTGTTTCAAACAGTTCAAGCGCTGCGAACACCTGCGGCTGGAACAGCTCGGGGCGGCGGCAATCATGGGACAGCGTGACCAGAGAGTTCAGCGTATTAAAGTCCCCCTGGAAGGCGCCATAGTCAGTCTCGAACGCCCAGAAGGCGGTTAGAACCCCACGGCTAACACCGTATTCGGACTCCATCCGATCAAAGACAGCCGCATGTTTGCGCAACATTGCACGGCCACGGTCGATCCGGTCTTTGCTGATTAAACGACGCGAGAAATCGACGAATGGCCGTTGAAAGATCCCTTGCGAACGGTCCGCGTTCAGCGTGGCTGAATCCTGTCGAACCGACGCGAAGAATTTGTCCACGCTTGCCTTAGAATGCCCCTTGGCGATGGCCGCGTCTTTCATGGCGCTGACAAAGCCCTTGAAGCTGCCGCCACACGCCACGGTTTGCGCCTGTGCGGGCAGGGTCATCGCGAATGCGACAACCGCCGCCGAAAGAATTTTTTGCATCTGAATACCTTTGGTTCTCTGCTCGACCGGCAGATTACCGGATTCGCATCAAGTGGCAACCGACAGAAGGAACACGATCCCGATAAAGACCAACCATGCCGACCACAGCGCATCGACGGCCTGATCTACCTCTTTCGCGCCGATATCGCGCGCACCTTCGTCATTCACCCACGGGAAGTCCCGCATTTCACCATGATAGGCACGGGGGCCGGACAGAGCGACATTCAAGGTGCGGGCCATTGCGGCCTCGGGCCAACCCGCATTGGGCGAGCGGTGAAGGGGCGCATCACGGCGGATCACATGCCACGCAGACCATTTACGACTGGCCAAGGCCAAGATCACAGCAGTTAGGCGTGCGGGCACCCAGTTCAGTACGTCATCCAGACGGGCCGCGAATTTTCCGAACTCTTCATAGCGTTCGTTGCGATAGCCGATCATGCTGTCGGCCGTATTCACCAGCTTATAGGCCATCAACCCCGGAAGCCCCGCAATCAGGAACCAGAAGGCTGGTGCCACCACCCCATCCGAGAAGTTCTCGGCCGCGCTTTCGATCGCACCACGGGCAATGGCGTCATCTGTCATGCCCTGTGTGTCACGCCCAACAATCATGGCGACTGCTTTGCGCCCTTCCTCGGTTGATTGGCGCAGCGCGTCGGCCACGGCTTGCACATGTTGAGCCAAAGATTTCTGCGCCAGAAGGATCGCGGCGACGATGATCTCGAGCAGCCCACCAAAGGGCAGGTGCTGAACAAATTGGCCAACTATCACTGCAATTGCGGCCAGAACGAAAATCCCCAAAGCGCCGTTAAAAAAGCGGTTGTCACCTTCATTCAAACCGCGCTCTAGCATTTCGATTGCACGGCCCATCAAGACTGCCGGATGTGGTACGCGTTTCCATGCCCAGTCAGGCTCGCCAATAAAGGCGTCCAGTATCAAAGCCAGAACAAGCGCCGAGGCGTAACTCATAGGGCGGTCTCCAGCTGCGACCAGCGATCGGGATGCGGCAGGCCAAGGCGCAGCCACCGAGTGGAATAGGGGAAAATGCGTGACCACAAATGGTGTTCGGCCAAGCGGTCCTGCCACGCCTGTGCGTCGCCCACATCGTAAAGCCGAAACAGCGTCGTGCCGCCCAGCGCGACTGCGCCGTTGGCCGTCATCAGCGCATCCAGTCGTGCTGAGTCGTCTGCCAGACGCGTGCGGGTTTCATTTGCCCAGTCATGATCCTGAAGCGCTTGCGCGCCAAGTTCCAACGCCGGACCCGAGACTTGCCACGGACCAATCGTGTCACGCAGCTTGGCAACCAGCACAGGATCTCCGATCACAAAGCCAAGGCGCAGCCCTGCAAGCCCCCAGAACTTGCCGAAACTTTTCAAGATCAGCACGCCGGGTTTTGTTGCAGTTTTGATCAGGCTTTGATCGGGCATCACGTCGCAAAAGCTTTCGTCGATCACGGTCAGGTCGCGGTCCGTGTCCAAGCCGGGCCAAACACGACCATCGGGATTGTTGGGATGCACCATGACGCAGGCGGGGGCTGAGTGCTCCACAACCTGCCACCCTTGCGCCTGAAACCCGGCGGCGTGTTCGTTATAGGTTGGGCCTTCGATCTGCACCTGAGCGGCGGGCAGAAGCGATGGGATGCGCGCAATCAGGGCAGATGCACCCGGAGCCGCCAGAACGGCAGCGCCATCGGGGACATTCCAAAAGCGGCGCGCCGCAGCCTCGAGCCGTGCAAATGCGCCCTTGTCGGGCAGCGCGGTCCATGCATCCGCCGAGAACTTTCCCACAGGATAGGGCAGCGGGTTGATGCCCGTGGACAGGTCCAACCAGCCCGCACGTGTGCCGCCGAACCGCGCGATGGCTGCGTCCAGCCCGCCCCCGTGATCGCGTTCTTCCACTTCGGTCATGTGTCCTCCGGCAAGGGGGCGTGGCGGGTTACGAAATGACCTTTCACAGCCTGCGGCCATTCACGATAAGGCACCTGCCCTGTCTCGCTATCCGCATGGGCCACCGCATAGTCGACGATTCCCTGCGCGGCATCCTCGGACACCTCGAACCGTCCCAATGTGTAGCAAAGCTTGCCATGCGCCTGAACGGTGACATTGCAGCTGTTGTCGCAGCCCATCATGCAAGACACGCGGCGGGTGCGGACAGGCGTACCGTCGGCCTGCGCCTCAATCAACGCGGCCAAGGCTTCGCCATCGGTCTGCTTCATTCCTCGTTCAGCCCAATCCGCGTGTTTGCAAGTGTCACAGATGGTGATCCAGGTTGTCATCGCGCGCTCCTTCATTGCTGGATCTGGTTCAAGCGGAAAATGCCGTGAAAGACAATGTAAATTGCGGCGTGCTATCCGAACGGAGCGACCAGCCCACCAAAAACGATTCATTTGGCAGAACGCCCAGAACGTGCCATACCGCTGCGGCGGAGTTTATGATGCGTATTTTGATTATTGAAGAAAATCCCAGCCTGGCCCAAATTTGGTCGGCACATCTGATGCGTCAGGGGATGGAGGTTGCGCAGGCCTTATCCAAATCGCAGGCCAACGCGCTTTTGGCTGATCAAAGCTTTGACGCAGTTATCCTGGACGCCGACATTGACGGTGGGCGCCCCTTTGCACTTGCCGATTTCATCGCATATCGGCTGCCCAAGGCCCGGATCATCTTCGTAACCAGCAACAGCTTCTTTTCCGATGGTTCGATCTTCGCGCTGACATCGAACGTCCATGCCTGTGTCCCGACTGATTCCGACCCGTCGGATATCGTTAGCCTGGTGGATCACCACGCACGCGCGGCCCAACGGCAATCCGATCATTTCGACGGATAACGCGTAAAATCAGGTTATGGCTTCCGTTTCCACGCAAACCTTCTAATGTCGCGGTATGACACAGAATACTCCTGTTACCGCCGTCGTATTTGATATTGGAAACGTCTTGATCCGGTGGCAGCCGGAAGAGCTTTACGACCAATGGATCGGCCAGCCCCGCCGGGAACAGATGTTCGCCGCTGTTGACCTGCACGGCATGAACGAACTGGTCGATCAGGGGCAAGACTTCCGCGACATGGTCTATGACGCCGCCGAAAAGCATCCCGAATTTCGCACGGAAATCCTGTGGTGGCATGATCGCTGGCTTCAGCTGGCGCAACCCGCCATTGACCTGTCCGTCGCCACGCTGCGCGCGCTGAAGGCCCGAGGCGTGCCCGTTTTCGCGTTGTCCAATTTCGGGATCCAGACCTTCGACATTGCCGAGGCAGAATATGACTTCCTGTCCGCGTTTGATCGTCGGTATATCTCGGGCCAAATGGGTGTGACCAAGCCCAGCGCGCAGATCTACCAAATGCTCGAGGATGATTGCGGCCACGCACCGGGCGGCCTTTTGTTCACCGATGATCGGCCCGAAAACATTGCCGCTGCAGAAGCGCGTGGCTGGCAGGTACATCACTTTACCTCGCCCCGCGGTTGGGCAGACGCGCTTATCGCGCGCAACCTGATCAAAGAGACCGACCTATGACCCCAGAGCTGATTCCATTTAAGGCCGACGATCTGCTGGACTGGAACGCGCTGGCAGATGCGTTTTTGGACGGCCACACCAAGCCGAAAGCACAGATCGGTGACACGTTCCTCTATCGCGGCGAGGATACGATGCTGACCCGATCGGCTTGGATCGACGGGTTGGGAAGCGCTGTAAAGACCGCCAACATCATGCCCCGCAATCCGGGTCGCGGCGAGCCGATGATCCATGGGGCGGTGAACCTGTATGACGACACCACCGGGTTGTTGGAAGCCATCGTGGACTTCCATCTGGTCACCAAGTGGAAGACCGCAGGCGACAGCGCGTTGGGTGCGCGGCTTCTGGCGCGGCCCGACAGTAAGGTGGTTCTGATCGTTGGCGCGGGCACGGTCGGGCGCAACTTGCGCATGGCTTATGAAGCTATGTTCCCCAATGCCCGCTTTCTGATCTGGAACCGCAGCCCGGAAGGGGCCGCCAAGTTCGCGGGCGAGTTCGACAAGACCAAAGCCGTTGCCTCACTTGAAGAGGGGTTCGCGCAGGCAGACATCATAACCTCGGCCACCATGACAACAGACCCGATTATCAAGGGTGATTGGCTGCGCCCCGGCCAGCATCTGGACCTGATCGGCGCCTATCGCCCCGATATGCGCGAGGCCGACGACACCACCCTGACCCGCGCCTGTCTGTTCATGGACAGCCGCGACACGGTGCTGGATCACATTGGCGAATTCAAAGACCCTCTGGCCCGCGGAGTGATCCGCCGCGAGGATGTCGTCGGCGATCTTTACGACCACAAGGACGGCGTCTTCACCCGCCAGCCTGATGACATCACGCTTTATAAAAACGGTGGTGGCGCACATCTGGATCTGATGACCAGCCGTTACATTCTGGATGCGTGGCGCAACCGGTAGCACCAAAAAACAAACCCCCGGAAGCGGCGCTTACGGGGGTCGTTTTGACGGACAGTTGACAACCTGCCCATCGAACACTGTTCAGATCTTAAAGAAGACCTTCACGCTGTGCTTTTTTCCGAGCCAGCTTACGCTGACGGCGAATCGCTTCTGCCTTCTCGCGCGCTTTTTTCTCGGAGGGCTTCTCGAAATGTTGCTTAAGCTTCATCTCACGGAAGACACCTTCACGCTGAAGTTTTTTCTTCAGCGCACGAAGCGCTTGATCGACGTTGTTATCACGAACCGAAACCTGCATGTGGTTGTCACCACCTTTCTAAGTTAGAGTTTGCAAAAAGTTGCAGGAAGCTGGCTTCTAGCAGTGACGAAGCCTCTTGTCCAGTTCGCCCTCAGATGCGAGGAAAGCCCATGACCTTGAAAGATAACCTGTTGGAAGCAGCCACCCATCACGTCCCGTTCGACGGGTGGTCTGATGCAACCCTTCTGGCTGCGGCCGAAGACTGCGAAATGACCGAAACCGACGCGCGTGCCATTTACCCACGTGGAGCACTGGATCTGGCGCTGGCCTATCATCGGTCTGGTGACGCGAAAATGGTCGAGCGCCTGAACGCGGCGGACCTGTCGGAAATGCGCTTTCGCGACAAAATCGCGGCGGGCGTGCGGTTCCGGCTAGAGGTTGCGGATAAGGAACTGGTCCGCAAGGGCATGACCTTCTTTTCAATGCCTCAGAACGCAAGCGACGGGGCCGCCGCGCTGTGGACCACCTGCGGCCTGATCTGGGAGACATTGGGCGACAGCTCGACCGATCTGAACTGGTACACGAAACGCGCCACGTTGTCGGCGGTTTACTCATCGGTCGTGCTGTTCTGGCTGGGCGATGAAAGCGACGGGGACGAGGCCACGTGGGCCTTCCTTGACCGCCGCATCGACGACGTGATGCAGATCGAAAAGATCAAAGGGCAGGCGCGTGGATCTGGGCTTTATAAGGCCTTCATGTCGGGGCCCGGCAAGATCCTGGACACGATCAAGGCTCCCGGCGCCCCGAACCCGAACTATCCCGGCCGCTGGCACCCAGACGAGGACGAGAAATGACCGACACCATGCGCGCAATTCAGATCACCGAACCCGGTGGTCCCGAGGTTTTGCAGATCAGCGATCAGCCCATTCCGACCCCGCGTCCGGGCGAAATTCTGATCAAAGTGGCCTTTGCGGGCGTGAACCGCCCGGACGCGCTGCAACGCGCGGGCAGCTATGCCCCGCCACCGACCGCCAGCCCCCTGCCCGGCCTTGAAGCCTCGGGCGAAGTTGTGGCGTTGGGCGAAGGTGTTACGCAATGGGTCGTGGGCGACAAGGTTTGCGCCCTGCTGCCCGGCGGCGGTTATGCAGAATACGTCACAACCCCGGCAACTCACGCCCTGCGCCTCCCCGACGGCATGGGGATGAAAGAGGCCGCCTGCCTGCCCGAGACCTTCTTCACCGTTTGGTCCAACGTGTTCATGCGTGGCGGGTTGCAAGCAGGCGAGCGGTTCTTAGTCCATGGCGGCAGCTCGGGCATCGGCACCACAGCAATCCAGCTGGCAAATGCCTTCGGCGCACGGGTTTTCACAACCGCTGGCTCCGACGAAAAATGCGCAGTCTGCGCCGATTTAGGAGCCGAGCGCGCGATCAATTACAAAGACGAAGACTTTGTCGAGGTGATGAAGTCCGAAGGCGGCGCGAACCTGATCCTCGACATGGTCGGCGGCGGCTATATCGCCCGTAACATCAAATGTCTGGCCGTCGAAGGCCGCATGGTCCACATCGCCTTCCTGTCTGGCCCCAAGGCCGAAATCAACTTCGCCCAGATCATGGCCAAACGCCTGACCGTCACGGGATCGACCCTGCGCCCGCAATCGGATCTAGCCAAGGCACGCATCGCTGAAGAATTGGCCGAAAAGGTCTGGCCGCTTCTGGATGCTGGCCGCGTTGCGCCTGTCATGGATCAGGTATTTGCGCTTGAGGATGCCCACAAAGCCCACGCCCGCATGGAAACCAGCCAGCATATCGGAAAGATTGTGTTGGAGGTTTGAGTTAGATGTATTCAGACTTACTGGAACTTACTTGGCAATTTCAGGTCATCTTGGTCGCAGGGTATCTGGGGTATATTGTTGGGTTTTCCGGCCAAACAAGACACCATAGAAGCATTGACACTGCCGCAATCACCTTGTGCTTTGGCGTAATTGCGCTGTTTGTGTTTGAACAATCATTGTTACACATCCCCGCCGGCTATTCGTCCAGAAATGCAATTGCGTCGTCCGCCTGCATTGTTGCGTCAGTAGCAGCCGCAAGTATCTGGCGTGCTAAACTTAGAAAGTGCTTTCAAGAAATATTGAAATGGATAAGTGCCGATCAAGATGACGGCCATGCAACGGCATGGCAAACCATCACTCAAGAGACAGGATTGGAATACTCCCAAGTCCTAGTCACACTAAAGGATGGCCGTTGTCTTGAGAGTTACCAAATGGAACCTTATAGCGACCTCCCAAACGGCGCCGTTACGCTTGGTCTTGATGGGTCAGTTGCACTATACGTAAATGCCATAACCGAAAATGATATACGCCGGGAAATATCTACCATATCAGATGAAGACGGCCATCGAATAACATTTATTCCAGCAGAGCAAATCGTAGAAGTCGACCTAAGGCGCGCTCGTAAGTAGTTTACTTCTTCCCAGGGTTCTTCCCGCCAGATGAAGTATTGTTTCCACCCGATCCAGTTGGCTGAGTTGAGCCTTGAGCGCTACCTAGCCCCGAAGGCTGGGCAGAACGCTCAACTGTTGTCCGCTTTGCATTTCCAGCTCCTCGCGGCGAAACGGATTCTCCAAAGGAAACCCGTTTTCCAGTAGACTTCTTATCAGTCATTCGCCTTATCCTTTTTGCTAATAGCGTCAGCTTAATAGCAAGTAACAAACGGGTAAACCCGTACTGAATCGACGATGCGCCGACTAGCGGAATCTAACTCTCACCAAATTACATTTTCAATCGTAAATTTCACCGCACGGGGTCCAGCAACGCCTTTTGGGCTGTGCAATCACGCACCACATCTCGTGCGCAGATACGTGGTTCCAACTCTTTCGACAGGCAAAGGCGCGCTTCTTGGATGCGGTCGCTTTTGCAGGTGATGGTCAACATATCCGGCTCCCAGCTGGGATTGGCCTGAAGGAAAGCCTCTTCGACGACTGAAGCGGGCAGGCGCACGGGTTGGGTCAGTTTTCGCAGCACCTCGGGGCGGTTCACCGCGCCAAAGGCCTGCCGGACCAGATCGTAATAGGTCGCCGCCTCCAGCCCCGCACAGGTGCCGTGTTTCTTCCACTGGTACCATGCGGCCCCACCCGTACCGAACAGATCCGCCTGCGCGGCGGTCATCGACCGGGACGGTGGGCGCATGGCCGTTTTGCAGTAACTCGGCCAGCCGCGTTCATACTGGGGCCAAAGCCCATGCACGACCCAGCCAAGAGCGCGCGCAGGGTCGCATTGCTCGGACCCGCGCTGGTCGCCGGTCGTCGCGCACCAGTTGGGGGACCAGCTAAGCGACAGGACGTAATAATCAAAATCACCTGCCCGCTCGCCATCGGCCACACAGGCCCATGCGGCACTCAGCCAGATCAAGCCGCCCAAGAATAGTTGACGCATTTGCCCTTCCCTCTTTCACTGTCTTTCCTTATATAGACCTCAAGTTCCCCGACAACGGAAACCCGTCTGGAAGGTCAGAAGACGCCAGACAGCCCAGCCAGGGCGCGGGAAAGTTGTATTCGGGCCGATATTGTAAGGAGTGTTCAGATGAGCAAACTGATCATGGCAAAAGCCACCGCCGTCTGGCTGGTGGACAACACAACGATGAGCTTCAAGCAGATCGCAGATTTTTGCGGCCTACACGAGCTGGAAGTGCAAGGTATCGCCGATGGCGACGTTGCAGTTGGCGTCAAGGGTTTCGACCCTGTGGCAAACAACCAGCTGGATGCGGGCGAAATTGAAAAAGCCGAAGCCAACCCGCTGCACAAGCTGAAGCAGAAATTCTATGCCGCTGCGGCGGGCGAAGACAAACGCCGCGGCCCACGCTATACGCCATTGTCCAAGCGTCAGGACCGTCCGAACTCGATCCTGTGGCTGGTGAAATTCCACCCGGAACTGGCAGACGCACAGATCGCCAAGCTGGTAGGCACCACCAAGCCGACCATTCAGTCGATCCGCGAACGCACCCACTGGAACATCCAGAACATGGAACCGATCGACCCGGTTGCTTTGGGTCTGTGTAAGCAAAGCGAGCTGGACCAAGCTGTTCAAAAAGCCGCTGCCAAGAAGGCCAAAGAAGGCGGTGTCATGTCTGATGACGAGCGTCGCAAACTGGTGTCGACCGAGCAGAGCTTGGCCATGGATACCGAGCCGAAGATCCCAAGCGCGATCGAAGGGCTCGAGACTTTCTCGTTGTCCGATGCACCGGAAGAGAAAGAAGAAGAGCTGCCCGATGCAGACAGCTTCTTCAATCTTCCGGATGCAAAAGACGAAGACGAATAAGAACCCAAACCCCGGCCCGGCGCCGGGGTTTTCTTTGGCGAACCCGCCTGGTTCAAATTTTCCCACCCCCGTTAAGCTCCTGTTCACCGTGTTGGGCGATGCTGCCGTGGACAGTGTTGGAAGACCGGAGAACCGGGGATGAAAATCGAAAATATCCTTGCGCAAGAACGGCGGGCCAGAATGGCCGCAGAACGGCTTTTGGCGCAAAAGCAGGCCGAGCTTTCGGACGCAAATCGCATACTGTCTCAGCATGCATTGTCTCTGTCGGACGAGATTACCGAAACCCGCGAGGTTGTCGAGGAAATCAAAGGGGAGAACACCCAAGTCCGTGCAGACCTTGAGAAGGCCAACAAAGAGGTTGTAATCGCCAAGCGGCGGCTGTGGGATTCGCTTGAAACCATCGAAGATGGGTTTGCCGTATTTGATCAGACCGATCGCATGATTGCTGCCAACAGCGCATATCTGCTGCCTTTTGACGGGCTGACTTGTGTGGCCCCCGGCATTCGCTATGTCGACATCCTGACCATCGCCACGGAAGAAGGCATCGTTGACATTGGTGACCTGCGCCCACTGGCGTGGCGTGATATGATGCTAGCTCGTTGGCATGCACCCAAAGCCGAACCGCTGAAGCTGCGACTGTGGGATGGCACCCATATTCAGCTGGTAGACCGCCGCTCGCGCGATGGGGATATGGTATGCTTGGGGCTGAACATCACCGAAACCATCACCTATCAAACCAAGCTGAAAGAAGCCCGCTTCCGTGCTGAGGCTGCGAACCGCGCTAAATCTGCCTTCCTCGCAAATATGAGCCACGAGATCCGCACCCCAATGAACGGGGTTGTCTCGATGGCCGAGCTGATGGCCGAAGGAGAGCTGAACGATGAACAGCGCCTTTATGTCGACACGATCCGCAAGTCGGGCGAGGCGCTGTTAACCATCATCAATGACGTGCTGGATTACTCGAAAATCGAGGCCGCAAAGCTTGCGCTGCATCCAGAACCCTTCGATCTTGAGAAAACCATTCTGGACGTGGTGACGCTGTTGCAGCCCACCGTGCAAGAAAAAGGGATCCAGCTGTCGATTGATTTCGATTTGTTCATGCCAACCCGTTTCATGGGCGATGCGGTTCGTCTGCGCCAGATTCTGACCAACCTGATCGGGAATGCGGTCAAGTTCACGTCAGAGGGGCATGTACTTGTGCGCGCCATTGGGCTGCCATCGGAAGATGACAAAAACTATCGTGTCCATATCTCGGTTGAAGACAGCGGCATTGGCATTCCAAAGGATATGCAGGCGCATATTTTTGGCGAATTCAATCAGGTCGAGGACGAGCGCAACCGCCGTTTTGAAGGGACCGGGCTGGGCTTGGCCATCGCCCGCCAGTTAATCGAGCTGATGGGCGGAGAGATCTGGCTGGAAAGCGAAGAGGGCAAAGGATCCTGCTTCGGCTTCAACATCTCGCTGCCAGCACTGGAGCATGTGGATGAGACGATGTTGCCAGACTCGCCCGGAAAGGCGGTTCTGGCGCTGGATGAGGGGTTGAATAGGTGCATTCTCGAGAAACGGCTGAAAGCGCTTGGGTTTACCGTCGATACCCCCACGAACCTTGCAGATCTTGAACAGGCCTGCGCTGGCGCGAAAGTGGCATTCGTGGACGAGGCGCTGTGCTTATCCCATGAACGCGATCACGGCCGGTTGCACGCGCTAAAATCAACCTGCCCAGACCTCAATCTAATTCTTTTGACATCTCCGCATAAACGCGATGCCGATTGCAATTGCGAAGCCGTTGCAAACCATGTCCTTCATACGCCAGTTCTGCGCGATGTTTTGTTCGACACGCTGACCCAAGTCTGCCTATCCCCAGCGGTTCCGACTGCCGCCCCGGAAGCACGACAGGACACACCATCCTCCACCGCGCCTCGCGTGCTAAATCAAACGCGCCTGATGCGCGTGTTGGCCGCCGAGGACAACAAGACAAATCAGTTGGTGTTTTCGAAGCTGGTGAAGTCTCTCAACATTGATCTGCGCTTTTCCAATAACGGGCTGGAGGCTGTCGAGGACTTTCTGGACTTTAAACCCGACCTTGTTTTCATGGACATATCCATGCCTGAGGTTGACGGAAAAGAGGCCACACGCCGCATCCGCCTGTTAGAACGGGACCAAAGGCTGACGCGCACGCGCATTGTTGCCCTAACCGCCCATGCGATGGCCGGTGACGCGGAAGAGATCATGAGCCACGGATTGGACAGATATTTGACCAAACCCCTACGCAAGCCCGCCATCTTCGATGAAATCTTAAGCCATTGCCCCGATCAGGCAACACCCCCCGACATCAACACCTGATTAAACCGCATCGCGCAGGAAAACTGGCTGGTCTGGCTTGCTCATCTCTGGCTGGTATTGGTAACCGCCCAGGTCAAATTCCAACAAGGCCTTTGGATCTCGCAACCGGTTTTGTACCACATAGCGCGCCATCGATCCGCGTGCTTTCTTTGCAAAGAAGCTGACAACTTTGGGGGTGCCATTCTTCATTTCAAGGAACTGCGGGGTGATCACGCGCAAGGCCAGATGATCTTTCTGTACAGCAGAGAAATATTCAACCGAGGCGCAATTCACCAAGATTTCACTTTGTGTCTGCTCACCCGCATCGTTCAGCGCGTCTGCGATGCGTGGCCCCCAAAATTCATACAAGTTCTTGCCGCGCGGGTTCTGCATCCGCGTGCCCATTTCCAACCGATGCGGCGCAATTTGATCGCGCGGCCGCAAAAGCCCGTATAGCCCCGACAGAAGGCACAAATGATCATCCGCATAGCGCAACGCATCATCGTCAAGGCTGGCGGCGTCCAGGCCCGCATAGGTATCCCCGGCAAACATCTCGATCGCGGGCTTTTCCCCATTGCCGCTGCCAAAAACAGCGAAGCGATCTGCGTTCAACGCACCCAGTTTGGGCGAGATATGCATAAGCTTTTCAAGCCCTTCAGCCCCAACGCCTCGCGCGGCTTCGGCCAGAATTCCGGCCTGATCCAAAAACCGAGGCCGCGTGCCAGCGCCGTTCAACGCCGGCTTTTCGTCCAGTTTTTTGGCGGGTGAAACCACAACCAGCATATCAATTCCCTTCGCTGAGTATTTCAAGAAACGCGGGACCAAACCGCTCGGCCTTGGCGTCGTTCATTCCGGGCATGCGGCCCAGATCCCCAATGCTCATCGGTTTGCGTTCAGCAATTTTTCGCAACGTGCCCGGCGCGATGGTCAAGTATTTCCCGGTGCCATCTTCACCGCGCAACAGTGCTGTGGCGGTATCCTGCAATCGATCAAACAGACTGCCAGCTTCACGCCCCGCCAGCTTGCGACGGGCGGGGTGCATATGTGCGACCTCGCCTGCAATGACCTGAAGGAAATCGGCGCCATAGCTTTCCAATTTCTTCGACCCAACGCCCCCGATCCGCGCCATGTCGTCCAACGTGGCAGGGCGGGTTTCGGCCATCTCGATCAGCGTTTTGTCGGTGAAGACCACATAGGCGGGCACGCGGGCGGATTCGGCCAACGCGCGGCGTTTGGCCTTTAGGGCGGACAGAAGCGGGGCGTCTTCCTCGGACACCATCATCTTTGCAGCGGGGCGGCGGGCGGCTTTCAATGTGTCACGCCGAAGCGTAACCTGAGCTTCACCACGCAGCACCGGATGCGCTTTTTGCGTAATCCGAAGTGCCCCGTGGCGCTCTGGGTCGGGCCGCACCAGATCCAGCCCGAGCATCTGCCGGAAGATCGCTTGCCACATGGGTTTCGCATGGTCCTGCCCCACCCCGAAGGTCGGCAGGCTATCATGGCCGCGTTCCTGCACCCGATCCGTTATGGTGCCGCGCAGAACATCGATCAGATGCCCCGAACCAAAGCGTTCGTCGGTGCGCAGAATGGCAGACAAAGCCTTCATCACGTCGACCGTACCATCGAACAGGTCCGGTGGTGTCGCGCACAAATCGCAATTCCCACATGGCTCGGCTTTTTCGCCGAAATAGGCAAGCAGCTGTTGGCGGCGGCAGCCATGCGCTTCGGCCAAACCCAGCAGAGCATTCAGCCGCCCGTGATCCGCCGAACGACGCTCTGGCGGCGCCAGACCCTCGTCGATCTGGGTCCGGCGGAAACGGATGTCATCGGCCCCGAACAGGGTCAATGTTTCGGCCGGCGCACCATCGCGCCCGGCCCGTCCGATTTCCTGATAATAGGCTTCAATGGATTTGGGCAGATCGGAATGGGCGACCCAGCGGATGTCGGGCTTGTCCACGCCCATGCCAAAGGCCACGGTTGCGACGACGATCAGCCCGTCTTCTTGTTGAAAGCGGCGCTCGACCTCGCGGCGATCGTCGGGCTCCATGCCTCCGTGGTAATGCACTGCTGCGTGGCCGGCATCACGCAAGGCGCTTGCCAACGTTTCGGTCCGGGCGCGGGTGCCTGAATAGACGATCCCCGACTGCCCTTTACGGGCGGCCGCGAAGGACAGGATTTGTTGCCGAGGTGAATTCTTCGCCGCAAAAGCCAGATGGATGTTGGGGCGATCAAAGCCGTGCAGGAACACCTGAGGTGCGACACCATCAAACAGCTTTTCGACAATCTCGGCGCGGGTTTCTTCGTCGGCCGTTGCGGTGAATGCGGCAAGGGGCACGCCCAACGTGCGGCGCAGCTCTCCGATCCGCAGATAATCCGGGCGGAAATCATGGCCCCATTGGCTGACGCAATGCGCCTCGTCCACGGCGATCAGGCTGGTCCCGATCCGTCGCAGAAGGCTTAACGTCCCGCCCGAGGCCAACCGCTCGGGCGCCATGTACAGAAGCTTCAGTTCGCCGCGCTCAAGTGCTTCGAATACTGCATCTGTTTCTTCTTGCGTGTTGCCCGAGGTCAACGCCCCCGCTGTCACGCCCGCTGCCTGAAGCCCACGCACCTGATCACGCATCAACGCAATCAGGGGGGAAATGACCACAGTAACGCCGTCGCGCACCAATGCAGGAAGTTGAAAGCAAAGGGATTTTCCGCCACCGGTCGGCATGATGGCCAAGGTATTCTGACCATCGCACACGGCTTGAACGATCTCGGCCTGACCGGGCCGATAGTCATCGAAGCCGAAAACGGATTTCAGAAGGTCAAGGTCGCGGGGCATGTATGTGCTGCTCGGTGTTTGAGATACACAATCCCATGCCCACGCGCAGGCAGCAAGGGATTAGTAGGCGATCGCGTTCCTTGCGTCGCTCAGTACAATCTGGAGAGCCATGAGTGCGAGCAAGGCGACAAGCGGTGCCAGATCCAGATTGCCCAAATTGGGCAAGAACGCGCGGATGCGCGAATACACGGGCTCCAGCAGTTTGTTCAGGCCAAACCAGATTTGCGCGACGATCGGCTGACGCAGGTTCAGAACCTGAAAGTTGATCAGCCAGGACATAACGACATGCACGATTACAATGAACCAAGCCACTTCTGTAAGCATCAGAAGAATTTTGAGAATGCTAACCATGTCGGCTCCTTGAATTTGGTTCCCTGTCATCTAGGTCGCCTGCGCCCTAAGGGCAAGGGTGACGCGCGGTTGCGATTGACCTTAGCGGATCAGCGCGGCAAGTCGGGCACAGAGAAGGAGCCGCCATGTACCCGTTCATTCGCATGATCAAAGAAATGGTGAAGTTCGCCAAAGCCGAGCCTCTGCCTGTCGATGGCATCCATGTCAGCCACCACCGGTGCTGGCCATGGGATATTGATCTGTGGCGCGAGCTGAATAACGGGCGCACCCTGACCATGTACGATCTGGGCCGCATTCCGCTGGCCAGCCGCACGGGGCTTAGCCGCGCTTTGCTGAAGAACCGCTGGGGCCTGACCATGGCCGGGGCCAGCGTACGTTATCGCAAACGCATTCGCACCTTTGCCCGTTTCGAGATGCGCAGCCGTTTGGTAGGCTGGGACGATCGGTTTTTCTATGTCGAGCAAACCATGTGGCTGGGCAAGGATTGCGCGAACCAGATCGTCTATCGGTCTGCTGTGACGGATCGCAACGGTATTGTCCCAACGGACAAGGTGCGAATTGCCATCGGTCACACAGGCACACCGCCCGCCTTGCCTGACTGGGTACAGGCCTGGATTGCCGCTGACGCTACGCGACCTTGGCCGCCAGAGATGTAAGTTCTCTTGCCCGCGCGGGCTTTTCCCTGTTTGATCGCAAAAAACAGGGAGCAGTTATGGCTAACATCTCGGCACGCAAGCGCATTTGGGGCTGGTTCTTTTTCGATTGGGCCAGTCAGCCTTACAACACATTGGTGCTGACGTTCGTCTTTGCCCCATATTTCAAAACCGTGGTCGGCGACGGCGCGCAGGCGCAGGCCAGCTGGGGATTCGCTGTCGGCACCTGCGGACTGATCATCGCACTTTTAGCGCCCATCCTGGGGGCCTTTGCAGACAATTCAGGCAATCGGCTTCGATGGATCTGGCTGTTTTCCATCATGTATGTGATCGGAAGCTTCGGACTTTGGTATTCGTCCCCTGAAAACTTCAACATGACACTTCTGTTGATTTTCTTTGGTATTGGCCTGATCGGGATGGAGTTCGCCACGATTTTCACCAATGCAATGCTACCCGACCTTGGATCACGAGAGGAGATCGGCCGCATTTCCGGCAATGGCTGGGCATTTGGGTATATCGGCGGTCTGCTGACCCTGATCATCATGCTGGCTCTGTTCGTTGAACAGCCTGATGGCAAGACACTGATCGGCATGACGCCCCCCTTCGGGCTGGACCCCACATTGAAAGAGGGCACACGTTTTGTCGGCCCGCTGACTGCGGTTTGGTTTGCCGTGTTCATGATCCCATTCTTTCTGTGGGTGCGTGACCCCAAACCTGTCAGCGGCGATCCGTTGCTGGTGCGTCATGCGCTGGCCAGCTTATGGAAAACGATCCGCTCGCTTCCCCGGTCGCCCAGCTTGTTTGCCTATCTCAGCAGCTCGATGTTCTATCGCGATGCGTTGAACGGGATGTACACATTTGGCGGCATCTATGCGGCGGGGGTTCTGGAATGGTCCGTTGTTGATGTCGGGATCTTTGGCATTCTGGCCATCATTACCGGCGCGATTTTTGCATGGATCGGTGGACGGGCGGACCGGCGCTTTGGCCCGAAGCCTGTGATCACCACTTGCATTCTGG
Organism: Aliiroseovarius halocynthiae; assembly: GCF_007004645.1. Taxonomy (GTDB): domain Bacteria; phylum Pseudomonadota; class Alphaproteobacteria; order Rhodobacterales; family Rhodobacteraceae; genus Aliiroseovarius; species Aliiroseovarius halocynthiae. The sequence continues at coordinate 101,822 of NZ_ML660024.1, forward strand.
TTCTGACCTTCGTGGCGATTTGCATCGTCTTCATTTCGCGCGACAGCGTGTTTGGCATGCCGGTCGCCGCTGACAGCAACCTGCCCGATATTAGTTTTTATATTCTTGGCGCTTTGATCGGAGCAGCGGGCGGCGCGTTGCAGTCCGCCAGCCGCACCATGATGGTACGCCAAGCAAACCCCGACCGCATGACCGAAGCTTTCGGCCTGTACGCCCTTGCGGGAAAGGCCACCAGTTTCCTTGCGCCGTTCCTGATTGGCATCGTCACAGCGACGACTGGCAGCCAGCAACTCGGCGTCTCCCCGCTTATAGGGCTCTTTCTATTGGGACTTGTCCTATTGATTTGGGTTAAACCCAATGGCAACCACGCATAGGTTTTCACAATGAAACTGTTTCATAAGATCCTTTTGATCGCGGGTCTGGCTTTGACTGGAATTCCGGCGGCAGCCCAGCAACCCGCGAAAGAGCTGTTTGGCGCGGCGCGTAAAGGCACGGCAACCCGGTCGGCTTCATTTGGGTCCTACGCCAAAGGATGTCTGGCCGGGGCCAAGCAACTCGCCCAAACCGGACCGACTTGGCAAGCCATGCGCCTGTCGCGCAACCGTAATTGGGGCCACCCCGAACTTATTGATTTCGTCGAGAAACTGTCGCGCACCGCCGCCAAGCAACCCGGTTGGAAGGGGCTTTATGTGGGCGACCTTAGCCAGCCGCGTGGCGGACCGATGCTGACCGGGCACCGGTCGCACCAGATTGGGCTGGATGCTGACATCTGGATGCTGCCACCCAAGCGCCTGAACCTAAGCACCTCCGAACGCGAGGCCCTTTCGTCGATCTCGACCCGCCGCTCTAAGGGCGCGTATGTGAACAAGAATTGGACCCGCGCCCATCACAACATCCTGAAGGCGGCTGCGAAAGACAAACGGGTCGCCCGGATCTTCGTCTTCCCGGGCGCAAAGGTGCAGATGTGCAAAGACGCCAAAGGCGACCGCCGCTGGCTGCGCAAAATCCGCCCTTGGTGGGGGCATCATTATCACTTCCACGTGCGGCTATCCTGCCCGAAGGGCGTGAAAGGCTGCGTGAACCAAGCCCCGCCGCCTGCAGGTGACGGCTGCAAAGACGCCGAAAAGTGGGTACAGGACATTCTACATCCCAAACCCGCCCCCAAACCAACCAAGCCAGCAACACCTCGCAAACCGCGCGGCCCCCTAACCCTGAAGGATCTTCCAAGCCAATGCGGACCCGTTTTGTCATCACGATAACCGCACTTGCAGCGCTTCTGGCGCTGGATCTAGGTGCCCAGCCGGTGTCGAACGCCCAGCTTGTGTCAGCGTATAGCTGGCACGGAAAGGGCGAACATTTTGGCGGGTTCTCGGGATTGGAGGTCAGCGAGGACGGCAAGAATTTCATCGCCATCACCGACCGCGGCTATGTCACACAAGGCAGTTTCAGCCGTGAGAAGCAGGTGATCTCGGGCGTGGATTTCGCTACAATGGGACCGCTGAAAAGTGCCCAAGGCACCCCGTACTCGCGCTTTTGGTCCGACAGCGAAGGGTTGGCGTCGAATATGGATGGCCCGTTATTCGTCAGTTTCGAGGCAAAGCACCGTGTTACACGTTACGGCGGACCCAAACGAAACGGGAAGGCGCTGAAAAAGCACCCTGACTTCAAAAAATTGCAAAACAACTCGTCGCTTGAAGCATTGGCCATTGACGGAAACGGCACGCTTTACACAATTCCAGAACGCACCGGCATCGAGGGTTCCCCCTTTCCGGTCTATCGCTTGCGTGCAGGCCGCCCACAATGGGACAAGCCGTTCTCGATCCCGCGCTTTGCCCCATACTTGCCCGTTGGCGCAGACATTGGACCGGACGGAAAGTTCTATCTGCTAGAGCGTCATCTTAGCGGAATTTTGGGTTTTACAAGCCGCGTTCGCCGGTTTGACATCACGCCAACTGGCTTTACCAACGAGGTCGAGCTTTTGCGCACCCCGGTCGGCCTGCATGACAATCTGGAAGGGCTTGCTGTCTGGCGCGACAACGATGACAATATCCGCCTGACCATGGTGTCTGACGACAACTTCAAGTTCTTCCAAGTGACGGAATTCGTTGAATATGTGGTCCTTACGCCCTCGCCGGACACCGATGCACCATCAAATTGACGCCGCATCCCCCTTGTTTACAAGGGTTGATCTGTCCGTTTTCCCCATGTAAGAGCACCTCCGTCCCTGACAGTCGGGGGCCAAGTCTCCGCAACCTTGATAAAACGGACCAATAAAATGACCCGTCTTCTTCCTGGCGTTATCGCCATGGCCGCCATTGTCGTGGCCTCAAACATTCTGGTGCAATTTTTGTTCGGCCAATGGCTGACATGGGGCGCCTTCACCTATCCGCTTGCCTTCCTTGTGACCGACGTGATGAACCGCGTCTATGGCGTTTCGGCCGCGCGCAAAGTTGTCTTTGCGGGCTTCGTCACCGGTGTTGTCTGCTCGCTTATCGGCAGTCAAATTATGCTGCAGGGCGATGGATATGAATATGCCGCCGTTCCGCTGCGCGTCGCCGTGGCATCCGGCATTGCCTTCCTGTCGGCCCAACTTCTGGACATCGCAATCTTCAACAAACTGCGCCAAAGTCAGTGGTGGAAAGCGCCACTTGCTTCGACTTTGGTGGGATCCGTCGTCGATACCGCACTGTTCTTCACAATCGCGTTCTCGGCATCAGTGACGTTTTTCAGCGCCTCTGCGAATGATGCAATCAGCTGGGCGTGGGACGCCATTCCCCTCCTGGGCATGGGCCCCGAGGCCCCCCTATGGGTGTCGTTGGCCATCGCTGATTGGTCGGTGAAACTGGCGCTTGCCTTGATCGCGCTGGTGCCGTTCCGCGTCCTCGTCACGAAACTTTCACCAAATCCTGCGTGAAAAGTTTTGACAAACGCAAAATATATGGCACGCTCCTAGATATAGAAACAGCGAGAAAGGAGGTGTCCATGTCAAGAGATACAACGGAGCGAGGTGCCGGGACAGTCTAGGTCGCGACTTTTCGGGGCAGCCCCCGGATCGGAACGCGGGCCGAATTGACATATGTCTAACCGGCCCCACCTCCTACATTCTCGAAAGGGTCGTCCCACTGGGCGGCCCTTTTTCGTTACCCCCGTTTCCGTCCACTCCTCAATTCGCAAGAGAGTTTCCACATTCAACTGCGTTCAAATTCCCTGCCTCTCGCTACGCTCGAACAGGATTTTGAACACTTCTTCGATTAACTGTCGTGTGGAAACACTTTAAGATGCCTGCATGATCCACGTGACAGACGATATCACCCTGCAAGATTGGGAGCTCAGCGAAAGCTTTTCGCGCTCATCCGGCCCCGGCGGGCAGAATGTGAACAAGGTATCAACAGCGGTCGAGCTGCGGTTCGAAGCCGCCCGCTCCCCTCATCTGACGCCAGCTGTGAAGGCACGGCTAAAGCGCATTGCGGGCCGCAAATGGGCGCAAGACGGCGCGATTACCATCCGGGTCGAGGATACCCGCAGCCAAGCCCGAAACCGCGAGATCGCCGCCGAACGCCTGGCCGAGATGATCCGGAAAGCGCTGGTCGCGCCTAAGCGACGCATCCCAACCAAGCCCACCAAGGGGTCGCAGCGCCGGCGCATGGATACCAAGACCAAGCGCGGGCAAGTTAAGGCTTTGCGTGGGCGGGTAACAGATGACTGACTATTTACTTAACAACGCAATTATTTTGGCGTAGCATCCGCGCATGGCAGGGTCTGCTACCAACGGACCGCACCATCCAAACACAGTGGGGCATGACATGGCTGAAACTTCTTCGATCCTAGACAAACGCGCGCGGCTTCTTGGCCCGAACATGACAACGTTCTATCGCGACCCCGTTCACATCATACGGGGTGAAGGCGCGTGGCTGTGGGATGCCGGCGGGAACCGCTATCTGGACTGCTACAACAACGTCCCGCATGTCGGCCACGCGCATCCGAAAGTGGTCGAGGCGATCACCCAACAGGCCGCGACCCTGAACACCCACACACGATATCTGCACGAAGGCATTCTGGATTACGCCGAGCGTCTGACCAACACGATGGATCATAGGCTTGATACGATGATCATGGTCTGCACCGGGTCCGAAGCAAACGACATTGCGCTACGCATGGGCCGCGCGATGACTGGCAAAGTAGGGATCATCTGCACCGACAACACCTATCACGGCAATACCGATCTGGTCAGCCACATGTCCGCCAAAAGGACTCCAATCGGCGGTGCGGTGGATTGGGTGAGAAAGGTGCCCTCACCCGACACGCTCAACCCACTTGGAGGCAGTACCGAGTCGCAGGCACAAGCCTTCGCAGACAGCGTCCAGCACGCGATTAGCGAGCTGGACGCAGAAGGGCACGGGTTCGGAACGCTGATCCTTGACCCATTCTTTGCCAATGAAGGGTTTCCGGAGCTGCCGAAAGGGTTCCTAGATCCAACGGTCGAGGTCGTGCGGCGTGCTGGCGGGATTATCATCGCAGATGAGGTGCAGCCGGGTTTTGGACGCACAGGGCGTAACTTTTGGGGACATGATCGGATTGGGCTGGCGCCCGACATCGTGACGATGGGCAAACCGATGGGTAACGGGCATCCTGTCGCAGCAGTGGTCACCCGACCCGAAATCATGGCCGAGTTCCGCACGCGCTTTGGATACTTCAATACGTTCGGCGGGAACCCGGTTTCAGCGGCGGCGGCAATGGCGGTTCTGGAAGTTCTGGAAGAAGAGAAGCTGGTCGAGAACGCACGGGACACCGGCGACTACGCCCTCGAATTACTTAAGGAACTAAAGCATCCGATGATCGCGGACACGCGCGGCGCGGGGATGTTCATGGGGATCGAGTTCACGCGGGATGGTGACCCGCAAGGGGCGGCTGGGTTCTGTAAAGATCTGGTCGAGGACATGCGCAATCGGGGCGTGCTGTTGCACCTTGTCGGCCGCTATTACCACGGGATCAAAATCCGCCCGCCGATGTGCTTTGACAGAAGCCAAGCGGAGCTGTTGGTCGAAAAACTGGACGCTTCACTGAAGGCCTTGCCTGTATGAATACCGTTTTGAAGCAAGCACTTAAAGCTTGGGGCGCGCAGCATGTGCGGATGATCAAGGATCGCGAGAATGCGGTGCATGAAGTGCGGGTCGCAGGCAAGCCTGCGGCGCTGCGGTTGCACCGTCCGAGGTATCAATCTGCGGCCGCCATTCAGTCAGAACTCGATTGGATGGACGCGCTGGCTGCGAAGGGGATGCAGGTGCCCTCGCCCATCCCGACGACGGGTGGAGAGCTCGTCTTTTCTGTGGGCGCCGACCAGTTGGCGACGATGGTGACGTGGGTCGATGGCGCGCCAATTGGGGAAGGTGGCGTGCCGATGGAAGGCTCGGCAGAGGAGCAGGCCGCGCTGTACCGAAAGGTCGGGACAGAGCTTGCGAAACTGCACAATCTGACGGACGGGATCACCCTGCCCGAGGGCTTCACCCGGCACCGTTGGGACATCCCGGGACTGCTGGGGGAAGACCCGTTTTGGGGGCGGTTTTGGGAGTGTCCGGCACTGAACGAGGACGACCGGAACATGGTTCTGCGGGCGCGGGCTGTGGCGCATGATTTGGCCTCGGTCTTCCTTGAAAATGGGGCGGATTTTGGGTTGATCCACGCGGATGCTCTGCGCGAGAATGTATTCACAGACAACGACACCCTAACCCTGATCGACTTTGACGATGCAGGGTTTGGCTTTCGTCTGTATGACCTTGCAGTGATGATGACCCAGAACGTTGACGAGCCCGCATATGAGGCGATCAAAACGGCGGCGCTGGCAGGGTATCGGGAGCATCGAGCGCTGAGCCAAGAGGCGGAAGACCTGCTGCCCATGTTCCTGATGATGCGCCGCTTTGCCTCGATGGGCTGGGCGGTTCCGCGATACGACCCGACCGGCCCCGAGGTCGCCAGCTATACCCAAAAAGCCGTCACCGCCGCCCGGAATTTCCTTGGGGGATGAGGGCCGCGTGACGAGCGGACATGTTTAAACCTTCTAACGTGGGACGGGGCCGGGTTTTGAAGGTTTTGAAGGTTTTGAAGGTGGTCTATTCAAAGTGAACTTTATCCTCGAATTTTCCAATGGTAGTCGCCGGAAACTGAAACTAGCCCATGACGGTCAACAGGGGCGTGACCATGCTTGAGAATATTGAACATGTCTGTGAGAACTATCCGATTGTCTGAGACATAAGCATGCGAGATAAAATCATCTAACTCTAGATCGCTTACGACCACAGTATCCATACCCATGAACACGTATGTGGGTGGAGCAATTCCAACCCTTGGAAACTCATGTAACCACGTTGAAAGCTGCAACGCTTTGTCTTTGTCGGAAACATAAGACGTAGTTCTATCGGCATGCTTCACCAGGTGCGGGGCAAGGTGAGGCATTAAGTTCGTGTCTACATCTGCCGCCGCTAGAATGATTTGACTAATACTTTCGAGTGCAGTCGATTTCCTCGCAACCAATTGCTCTAGCGCACCAAGCAAGCATCGGCACCCCATACTGTGAGCAATTACATTGACACCAATGTCGCCAACATGAAGAACATGGCTTTCGATGAAATCGGCAAGCGCATATTTGCTATGTTCAACCGAAGCTTCATCTGCGGGGTATCCTAGAAGCTTGCCCTTGGAGGGCCACGAAAACAAGCCTATGCCTTGGCCGATTCCTAGATGGAGACCGATCTGTGCCGCTCGCAACACCCCTTCCTCGAAAGTGGTATTGTAGCCATGCACAAAGATCGTAGGTCGTGCTTTTTCCTTCATTTTTTCAGCAGTTCTGACAAGATGCGACCAGAACAATGCATCGTTTAGCTCAATGTAGTTTTCAATTCTTAAGCTTGCGTCTTTTTTGTTAAACAAACGCTTCCAGAGCCGAGAGCCAATAAAGCCAAGGCTCTTTTCCTCCGGCAGTATAACCTCGCAGAGACCAAGGCTTGTGGTTGTGGCCTTATGGCTGTCGTATCCCACTAATTCGCCACGTTCATAGATCGGGCGGCGTGTTGTCCCATAGTAGACATCATACTTCGCTTTCCGGGTCCGATCATCTTCTACCGCACTTCGTTGGATATCACCGGCCCGCTCCGGCAGCTTAGCTATCTTTGCTTCGTTATACGTTGCAACTGTCGCATATTCGCGAAAGCTCTGGTCACCAATGGCTTCCCTCTGGCTCTCGGAAAGCGCGGTTTCAACAAATTCGGTCCCAATGACTTCAGCTTCGTAAAGCCGTGCCTCAGTTAAATCGGTTTCTTGGAAAACTGCGTTACCGAAGAGAGCCCTAGTTCCATCAATTGCTGTCAGATCAGCGCGTATGAATTTTGCATTCTCAAAGTTGGATTTAGATAAGTCGGCACCGCACAGTTTTGCGTCGGAGAAGTTCGCTCTGGCAAAATTCATATCCGAGAGATCTGCATCCTTCAGATCAGCGCCCGATAGGTCAATTCTCTCAAAAGTTCTTGATGTTTTAGGCTGATCTCGAAAGTCGTGAGGAAGGTGTTGGAAAAACCGGATTCCTGATAAGTCTGGCCTGAAATCAATTCGCTTACGCCGGAGGTTCCATTTGCTTACACCTTCCGCAAGCCATTTCACGTGCCATTCATTTGCCATTGGTAATTACTCAATATCAACCATATCACAATGCAACAAACATCCATGAATGATTTAACGATGGCAATAGAAATGCAACCCTAAGGTGGGTCTAAACAACAACCTCCATTCCCACCTGTTCGCCAACCCCAAACACACGCTTATAGCGCGCGATCTCATCCTTGGGCCCCATCGCCTTGTTGGGATTGTCGGAGAGCTTCACCGTCGCCCTCCCATTCGCTTTCACCGCTTTGCAGACCAGCGAGAACGGGGCGAGGGCATTGTCGGGGACGAGATCTCGGAAATCGTTCGTCAGCAGGGTTCCCCAGCCGAAGCTGGTGCGGACGCGGCCTGCGAATTGTTGGTGCAGTTCGATGATTTTGTCAGTGTCCAGACCGTCCGAGAAGATGACCATTTTCTGGGTCGGATCCTCGCCCCGGGATTTCCACCAGTTGATGGCGGTCTCGGCGCCCGTCGCGGGGTCTCCGCTGTCGATGCGGATGCCGGTCCAGCCGGCCAGCCAATCGGGCGCGTTGTCCAAAAAGCCCTGCGTGCCATAGGTGTCGGGCAAGATGATGCGCAGGTTTCCATCGTGTTCCTCGTGCCAATCGGCAAGTACGTCATAGGGGGCCTGCGCAAGCTCGGCGTCGCCCTGCGCAAGGGCCGCATAGACCATGGGCAGTTCGTGGGCGTTGGTGCCGATGGCTTCGATGTCGCGCTTCATGGCGATGTGGCAGTTTGAGGTGCCAACGAAGCTGCCCGGCAGCCCCTCCATCGCGGCCTGCACGCACCAGTCCTGCCAGAGGTAAGAGTGGCGGCGGCGGGTGCCAAAATCGGCAAGGCGCAGGCCGTCGAGGGTGCGGAGGCGTGCGATCTTCTCCCACGCGCGGGTCATGGCGCGGGCGTAAAGCACTTGCAGTTCGAACTTGCCCATGCCGCGCAGGACGGCGCGCGAGCGTAGCTCCATGAGGACGGAGAGCGCGGGGATTTCCCACAGCATGACCTCGGGCCAGGAGCCTTCGAAGGTGAGTTCGTATTGGTCGCCCACGCGTTCAAGGTGGTAGGCGGGAAGGTGCATGTTCTCGAACCACTCCATGAAGTCCGAGCGAAACATCTGGCGTTTGCCGTAGAAGGTGTTGCCGCGCAGCCATGTGCTTTCGCCGCGCGACAGGGTGAGCGAGCGGATGTGGTCCAATTGCTCGCGCAGTTCACCTTCGTCGATTAGGTCGGCCAAGGGCACGTGTTTCGAGCGGTTGATCAGGCTGAAGGTGACCTGGGCGTCGGGCTTGTTGCGGAAGACCGACTGGCACATCAGAAGCTTGTAGAAATCCGTGTCGATCAGCGAACGGACGATCGGGTCGATCTTGAAGCTGTGATTGTAGACGCGGGTGGCAATGTCAACCATGTTAAGCCTCCAATTTCACGCCTGCGGCGCGCATGTTGTCACGGGCTGCGGCGAGGGATCCATCAAGGTCGATGGCGCGGCAGGCGGCCCCTAACACGGTAACGTCGAAACCGAGTTTAGCCCCGTCGATGGCCGAGTACGCAACGCAGAAATCAGTGGCGAGGCCAACCATGGTCAGTTTGGTGACGCCACGGGTGCGCAGGTAGCCTTCTAACCCGGTGGGGGTGGTCCGGTCATTCTCGAAGAAAGCGGAATAGCTGTCGATCTGCGGACGGAAGCCCTTGCGGATTACCATGTCGGCGGGGTCGGTCAGAAGGTCCTTGTGGAAGGCCGCGCCGTCGGTGCCCTGCACGCAGTGATCAGGCCAGAGGACTTGGGTGCCATATGGCATCTCGGTCGTCTCGAACGGGGCTTTGCCATCGTGGGACGTGGCGAAAGACGAATGGCCTGCCGGGTGCCAATCCTGCGTGAAGACTTTAACCGCGTAGTCGGGCAGCATGGCGTTGATCAAGGGGACGATTCGATCGCCCTCAGAAACAGCAAGTGCGCCGTCGGGGCAGAAATCGTTCTGCACGTCGATCACGATCAGGGCTTCATCTGCATTGCGCATGGGCGGTCCTCCTTGAAACTCAATGGGTAAGGACAGCGCGCAGCATGGTCAAGTGACCGACCTTCTTGCTGCGTTTTCAGAAGGATTCCGAACAGGACAATCAGAGACGGCTTACGTCGAAAGCTGCGCCAGTCAGTTGACGTAGCAACAACAGCAGCGTTCTGCCAGCGGCAACCGAGCTTTCGGTCACAAGAACTGTGTCCTTGCTGTGAATCTGGAGCTTGCCCGCGCTGAACAGGCCATCAGCAGTCGTCAGATCAATGACGAATACGCTGCGCGCGTTATCTGGCCCCTTATCATCCTGCCTCACGGCAGACTGCGGATATTCACGCAAAATCAGGATCCCTTTGGGGTTAGCGCGCGCATCCGAAAGGCCGCCGATGAGTGACATTGCATCCAACGCAGAAATCTCAGACTTCGTGAACGGGATTATTGCTTCTTTCGAGGCCGCCCCCAAAGAACGGAAATATCGACGATCGTCTTCGACGGCCAGCTTGTCGCCCGGACGCAGGAACGTGTCATATGAAGCGCTCGACATGACCTGATCGAGTGGACGCAAATAGGTACGGTTACCGCGGATCAGCTTCACGCTGGGATTTTTGAGGTTCTTGTCCGGTCCACCTGACGCCGCAATGGCATTCAGAACAGAAAAGCTTGGATCATCCAAAGTAATAGGGCCAGGGCGTGTGACACCGGACACGACTGAAACTGTGCCACGAGTGCCCTGTTTGATATTCAACTGCACTTGAGCCGATGGAATGACCTCGGAATATTTCCTCTGAATACGGGCACGGGCCGCTGAATGGGGCATGCCTGCAATATGTACGCTCCCTACGAAGGGCAAGAAGATGGTACCACCAGCCGACACCTGCATGTCCCGCATCTGAACGGTGTTTTGGTCCGGCGTAGACAGAAGTGAGGATTCTTCGCTGTCCCAGACAATGACATCAACGCGATCAAATTCTCTGATAGGCTTTTCCACAGGCGCCGAACCACGCGATGGCCAAGAGTAATTTCCGTCGCTGTTTGGAGCAGGCCAACGCGAAATCGCTGGCAAATTTGCCTTGGTCACATTGTAAATAGCCAAATCAGATCTAGTTTCAGGGCTCCCCCCCCCTATGATCTCTGACTGAATTGCTGCGCCCCGCGGCGCACCACAGCCAACCAACAAAAGGGCCCAAACCGCAACTAAAACAAAACGCATACACGAAACCCCCAAGGTGTCTTTTGGCTTAAAGCAGCAAACCAACTGCTGCGCACCTTAGTAACGCGGCCAGAATATCTCAAGCTCTGACGAGCGCAATTCGCGGTTAATTTCCGACTGTGCACAAAATGAACTGGGTCATGTAAAAACTGCGCATCTTGACGCGCTCATCACCACCAGGGCCAAACATCTGGGGCTTCTACTGAAAGGAGATGGTGCCTGATAGAGTATCGGGTTTCCAAGCCTACTCTAATCTTTTCACAGCGGCTAAGGAATGCACTGACATCAACCGCCAACTCCCATCTATATCAACGGCATTGACAAGCCTAACATACTAAGGGGAGAACGCTACCAAGCAATGCGCACGCTCAGGTCAGATCAAGGTTTCGAATATGCACAACAACGCCAGCCCCAATGGCAGACTGGTTGCCGTTGTCGTGACCTTCAATCGGCTGGATAAGCTTAAGCTAGCGCTGACCAATCTGCTCGCGAACAGCCCAAGTGGATTGGCACACATCGTTGTTGTAAACAATGCCAGCACCGATGGGACAGCGGAGTGGCTGGCCGCGCATAATGACCCGCGACTGGACGTCTTGACAAGCGCAACCAATCGCGGAGGTGCGGGCGGGTTCGAGCAGGGTTTGCAACGGGCGCTGTCCCGGCACAAGGCCGATTGGTATGTGGTCATGGATGACGACGCGTGGCCGGAGCCGGGCATGTTGGACCGCTTCATGGAACATCATCGACCCAACGATACTGCCGTAGCGGCGGCGGTGTATTATCCAGATGGCCGGATTTGTGAAATGAACCGCCCATCCAAAAATCCATTCTGGTCGCCAAGCACCTTCCTTAGCACATTGGTCAAACGCCGCGAGGGCTATCACATTCCGCCCAGCGCCTATACTGCCAAGCAGCCGACGCCGATCGACCTGACTTCTTTCGTGGGGTTGTTCATCTCAAAACGGATGTTAACGACGGCCGGGCTGCCCGATCCAGGACTGTTCATCTATGGCGATGACGTGATCTATACGCTGGGCTTACGAAAACAGGGGTTTAAGATCGAGTTCAACCCATTGATACGGTTCACCCACGATTGCTCGACCTTTCAGGATAACAAGAAGAGGACTTATGAACCGCTGTGGAAAGTCTACTACGCGTATCGCAACGGCCTGATCATGTACCACAAAGCTGCAGGCATGCTCTTCTGGCCCCTTTTGCCGTTGCTGCTGCTAGCGTGGAGACAAGCCGCAAAACGCTATGGCGACAACAGAGAAGCCTATGAACGTTTGCGCAAAGCGGCAATATCTGATGGGCTGCGCCACCGGACATTGCGCAGCCATGCCGAGGTTGTGCAGCTAGCAAAGCGCTAACCAAGCACCTTGCACTACCAAATAGATTTCAAAGCGAACGCCACCTTTGCCCTATGGCCCTCACTCAAATCGTGAATATCGTGCGTCTGTAGTCTGGTTCTGATATTTGTCTTCGCTGGTGGGGTAGGCGTGACAAACGTCAGCCCGCATAAATGATCCGGACGAGTTGTTGCTTCAAGAATAACGCATGCCCGCCTGGAAGATTGTTTTTCCAAGCTGACGGGCAGCAACTTGGAACAATACTGGGGCGATTGATACTGATATTCCCCCCATGTTCGCCCAAATTTCTCTCCTCTCAGGCGAAAAGAACCTGCTAGATTAACTACCAGTCGTGGGAATAGGCGTTGAACATTTCGCCGTGTCCACTTTCCCAAGTGCACCCGGTTGGGTGTGTGGGACCGTGGCACCATCAGTCTTGACCCATACCTAAACCGCCAGCGTAAAGAGCTTCGGTTCATTGTCAGCAGGGCTATACGCTAGTGAAACACGCAAAATGAAAAGTCGCTCATGGCGTAGACAACATCGGGCAAGCTCAAAATCTCAAGCATGTGCCGGCGCAAGGGAAAACTGCCTTTCTCAATGCCCTTAATAAAGGTCAATGCACCCCTTCAAGTGCTCTAGCGAGCCAATGCCATCAATTGTCAGTGTATCGCCATCACCGAAATCAAAAACGGCTGTCTTCCCCGATAGCTTTGCAAATTTCAGAATGCCTTGAGGTGTTTTAACTCCCCCCTTCAGCAACGCGCCGTCGAAAAGAATCTTGTCCTCAGAGCGATTGAAATCGTGAATGCGATCCTTGCCATCATTGAAGATGAAGGTATCGCGTCCAAGGCCACCATACATGGAATCGTTGCCCAGATTTCCAGACAGACGATCGTTGCCCGCCCCCCCAATTAGAATATCGTCACCCAAATTTCCGTAGAGCACATCATTGCCAGATTCACCAAACAATTTATCCTGTCCGTGCCCACCCGACAGAATGTCGTTTCCACTACCCCCGTTCAGATGGTCATTCTGCGCTCCGCCGTACAGCTTGTCATGGCCTAGGTTTCCAAACAGGCGATCATTTCCATTATTACCCCAAAGAATGTCATTTTCTGCCCCTCCTGACAGCAGGTCATTCCCGTGATCTCCAATCACCTTATCCTGGCCGGGTCCTCCAAAAACGATGTCATTGCCGGGACCACCGCGCACGAGGTCATTCCCTAACCCACCATCCAGCCTATCATTGCCCCAGCCGCCGAAAAGCATATCATCGCCAGACTCGCCGTAGAGCATATCATTACCTGACTCGCCGAACAGTTTGTCCCAACCGAGCCCACCCCACAAAAAATCGTTTCCGTCTCCCCCGTTCAGATGGTCATTCTGCGCTCCGCCGTACAGCTTGTCGCTGCCCTCTCCCCCCAACAAGACATCATCGCCTTCTTGACCAAAGAATTTGTTTTCCGACGCATCTCCGACAAATCTATCCCCAAAGCGAGTCCCTATCAGGCCTTCAATGCGCCTAAACTGGTCCCCCACCATACTACCGCCTCCCACTCCAAGCGAAAGGTTCACCGCTGCGCGCGCACTGTTATTGCTCATGTCAACGGTGTCGTATCCTGATGAACCGTCAAAAAAATCGGCACCAGCACCTGCCACGAGCACGTCATCACCGTAGCCGCCGATCAGAATGTCATCTCCAGCGCCGCCACTCAGCCTGTCATTTCCATTGTCTCCGTATAGCTGGTCATCGCCGCCGTCGCCCGAAATCACATCATTTCCGTCACCACCCGAGATGCCGTCATCTCCGTCACCGCCCCACACCGTATCGTCCCCGCTATAGGCATAAATTACGTCATTTCCGCCTTGTCCGAAAAGTGTTTCCCGTTGATCCGAGCCCCCAATTTTGTCATCAAACTCTGTCGCCCGGATGACTTCGATCGACGCGAAACTATCCCCAATTGACCACCCTGCACGCAGGCCAGTCTTCAGATTCAAAACCAACATTGATCCCATGGCAGAATAGTCAACTGTATCGATCCCTGCCCCGCCTATGAATTCATCCGCCCCGTCACCACCAATCAGCGTGTCATTGCCTTCGCCACCAATAAGACTGTCATCCCCAGCCCCCCCGAGAAGCATGTCGTCGCCGCGCTCGCCAAACAAAACGTCATTTCCCGCCAACCCGCGCAAGGTGTCACTGCCCCCACCTCCGTTAAGGTGGTTTCGATCATTATTCCCGACCAGATCATCGGCATAGCTGCTGCCAATCACCCCTTCGATGCTCACGAATGTGTCACCGTCTGCCCCGGTGCCATCCAGCAAAGAAATTGCGACTCCCTGGGTACTAGTGGCGTAGCTCACACGATCCAGACCCGCACCACCCGCAAGCACATCCGCTCCATCGCCGCCGCGCAGGATGTCATCCCCGCCCCCACCACTGAGGTGGTTATCGCCAGCGTCGCCCACCAAAGTGTCGTTGAAATTTGACCCAACCAGGTTCTCGACCGAACTGAATTGGTCACCAAAGGCCGCCAGATCAGTTTCTCCCGTTTGAAGGTTGACCAAAACTCCTGAAATTGCGTTGGCGTATGAAACTGTATCTGCTCCTGTGCCACCTGAAAACAGGTCGCCACCGCCCGACCACATGAGCGTGTCGTCCCCGTCCAACCCCTTCAACGTATCGCGCCCGTCGTTGCCCTCAAGGGTGTCGTTCCCGGAGGTCCCGCTTACGGTTTTCGGAAAGTAGTTGAAGCCGCTTGGAGGCCTGTCTAGCGTCAAGACATTCTCAGTCAGAAAGTGCCATGTGCTCAGCGCCCCACCATGCACGCTTCTAATGTGCAATATCTCATCGAGATAGCTCAATGTCGCGCCCCAACTGGCCGAGGTAATCTGAATCTGACTTGCGTCATAAAGCATGTGATAGCCGCTTAGATCCAACCTATCTTGTGTGGGATCGAAGTCAGTAATCGTGTCCGAAGCACCATCAGCTTTCATGACGAACACGTCCGCGCCTTCGCCACCGGAAAGCGTATCGACGCCTGCACCATCACAAAGGATATCGCTGCCCTCACCGCCTGAAAGCGTGTCATCGCCATATCCGCCAAGAATCGTATCACTGTTTGAACCGCCGGTTAGAACGTCGCTTGAAATTCCCCCCGACAGCGTATTGCCCGCCTGATCAGGGTCGATGGTGAATCGGCTAATGCCCCTTTCAGTTTCGCTTGTAGCAAAAACAACGATTTTTCCGTCCACAACTGTCGCTTCAAGCGATGCGATATTCTGAAGCGCCGTCGCCTGAGTGTCCGCAATTGTGTCTAGATGAACCAGCGATCCATCTGGCAAAAGCGTAAACAGTGACAACCCATCGTCCGATCCGCCCGCAATGACGTACAATCTGCCTTGATGCTCGACCATGGCGAGTTCACTCACGTCCGAGAACCGCGTGAATTTGTTGTCGATGACATGATCCACTGGGACCAACTCGCCAGACGATGCGATTTTGAATACGGTCAGAGAGGCACTTCCAGCACTGGACATAACTACAAAATTTTGCGCGCCAATAGATCCAGTCACCAATGCGGTGGGCGTTCCGACTGGCAAGACCGTTTCGGCCGAGTGCTCGGTCACCAAGGTTGGGACGCCGTTCTCATCCAGCAGATAACTGGCAATCCCGTCACCCGACGAGGACGCGGCGATCAATACCTGATGAGAGCCAAAATTCACAGTTTCAAGGTCAATTAGGTCAGGCTCAACTTGATATCCCTGCTGGCTATAGTCTCCCTGCAAGATAAACTCATTATCCGCCTCCAAGGTATAGTGCTTGAACCCTGTACCTGCTTTGCTGGCTCCGTAGACATGTGTGACGCCGTCGATAATGGTTGCGTGCATCGCCGTCAGCAAACCCACCCCATCAGGTCCCCACTGATATGTGGATGGGTTCGATAGCTGCCCGCCAACGCTCAGTGTCAAACCGCTAATGGACCAGTCGCTTTGGCCGAACGCCATCAACACGGTTGCGCCATTATGTGTGACCGTTTCCAATACCGGGGTTGAAGACACAACCGCGCCACCCCCCGTCGAAACCTGATCGGACAGCGTTAGCGTCCCATCAGAGCCGACCGAATATATCATGGATCCCTGCGCCGAAGCGCTGATCGTCGCCAGATAGGCTTGGCCGCCATCTAGGACTATCTGAAGATCCGAAATTCCAGAATCGTACTGTTGGCTGGCACCAAAACTGGTACCAGCGAAAATCAATTTGGTCACCCCAACCACCCTCGATTTCACCCTCGCGCACTACAACGCCAGTAGAGTGTGTTGGCCGGGGGTTAATAACTACTTATCTGCCATCAGGGATTTGTTTAGGAATTGTAAGCAATTGAATCTTAGCAAATCATTACCCAAGCAGGAGGGCGAAGAGTAGACGACTTGCACGTCTCGATTCCCATCCTCAATCATTCCTATTTGCCAAGCCAAATGTGATGTGGAACAACCCAACCTGTATTCTGGTTGGAGATTGCGATGAACATTTTACTTGTCGGAGCAGGTCTGAGCGGCGCCGTTATTGGGCGCGAGCTGGCGGAAGACGGGCATCAGGTTACCATCGTTGAAAGCCGTGATCACGTCGCGGGCAACTGCCACACCGAACGGGACGACGAGACCGGGATCATGGTCCATGTCTATGGGCCGCATATCTTCCATACCGATGACGAACAGGTCTGGAATTATGTGAATCACTACGCGAATTTTATGCCTTTCAAGAACCGCGTTAAGACAACTTCCAAAGGCACGGTGTTTTCGCTTCCGATCAACCTGCATACGATCAACCAGTTTTTCGGCCGTTCGATGCGCCCGGATGAAGCGCTTGAGTTCATTACATCTGAACAGGCCGACACGTCGATCGAGGATCCTGAAACCTTCGAAGAGCAAGCCCTACGCTTTGTCGGTAAGGATCTGTATGAGGCCTTCTTCAAGGGCTACACGATCAAGCAATGGGGCATGCAGCCGTCCGAACTGCCTGCCAGCATCCTGAAACGCCTGCCGGTGCGCTTCAACTACGACGACAACTATTTCTTCCATAAGTTCCAAGGGATGCCCGAGGACGGCTATACCAAGATGGTTGAAAAGATCCTGGATCACCCGTCGATCACGGTTCATCTGAACACCCGGTTTACCCGTGATCAGGCTGATCAATACGACCACGTATTCTATTCTGGCCCACTGGATGGGTTCTTCGATTTCGAACTGGGTCGACTGGGCTATCGCACGCTCGATTTCGAACGCTTCACATACGCTGGCGACTATCAGGGCTGCGCTGTGATGAACTACGGTGAAGAGGACGTACCCTTCACCCGCATCACCGAACATAAGTATTTCAGCCCGTGGGAAGAACACGAAGGCTCGGTCTGTTATCGCGAGTTTTCGCGCGCCTGTGGGCCGGACGACATTCCGTATTATCCGATCCGTCAGGTGGATGAGAAAGCCTTGCTGGCCGACTATGTCGAGTTGGCAAAGACCACTTCGAGCGTAACTTTCGTTGGTCGATTGGGCACTTACCGTTACCTCGATATGGACGTCACCATCCGCGAGGCACTGGACGCCGCCAACATGTTCCGCACGAGCCTATCAGCACGACGGCAAATGCCAACATTCGCCGTCGCCCCCTGACCAGCGCGGTAGCTTGCCCATAGCGCCATCGCCTCATTGAGGCGCAGGCAGCACTTTATGGGTGATTGAATGTTGCCAAAAACTCTTAGCAGCTCCAACGTGGTCTTGAGTGCGCGCGCGCTGCAATCAATCCAAACGCCGCCATGCCGCCTTTTCCGGCGTGTAGAAGTGCGCTTCAAACCTTCTTGGCTGCGTACAAAACCACAGTCTGCTTGCAGCGTTTTCTTGCGAAGGCAACGCACGCCCTGGTGCGACAGCGTTAATGATTTTCATCAATCACTCGATCAAGAGAACCTTTTCGCGGAGAACCACATGAGCCAGTCACCTGTCCTGTCCCTGCCACTTATCCAACCCTCGCAGGCGCAAAAACATGTCACCCACAACGAAGCGCTGCGTCTGTTGGACGTTCTGGTGCAACTGGTCGTCCAGAGCGCCGACAATACCGCCCCACCCGCAAGCCCAGCAGATGGTGATCGCCATATCGTGGCCAGTGGCGCGACCGGTGATTGGGCCGGTCAGGACCACATGATCGCGGTGATGGAAAATAGTAGCTGGCAGTTTTTCACACCTCTAGAAGGCTGGCGCGCGGATGTCACGGCGACGGCGATCGAGATGCGTTTTGACGGCAGCACCTGGGTTGATGTCACCGTTGACACCAACAACCTGAGTCAGGTTGGCATCAATACCAGCGCGGATGCTACCAACCGGCTGTCCGTCGCATCGGATGCAACGCTACTCACCCATGCCGGCACTTCGCATCAATTGAAGATCAATAAGGCTAGCAATAGCGATACGAGCACCCTTTTGTTTCAAGACAACTGGTCAGGGCGCGCCGAGATGGGATTGGCCGGCAATGACGACTTCTCGATCAAGACCAGCGCAGATGGCTCCAGCTGGAACGACACCGTCGTTGCGACAGGTGACGGCAATGTTGGGATCGGCAAGACACCCGACACCAAGCTGGATGTCGACGGCATTATGAAGCTAACTCCGGTTTTACTAGCCGATTTACCCAGCTCATTTTCGGTCGGCGCTGGCGCGATCGCTTTCGTTTCAGACGCCAGCGGAGGGGCGCAACTAGCCTATTGTGATGGCTCGATATGGAAGAAAGTTGCGAACGGAACCGCGCTGTAAATCACAGCGGGCGACCGATTACTGACCGCGGATGCGGGCAGCACGACGACCTGGCAGCGGCAGCAACTTTGCCGCCGTCAGGTACAACACATACAGATCCAACATCAAAGATTTGTTCCGGTGATAGATCAAATCCAGATGCGCCTTTCGGGGAATGCAACGACGGATATAGACCTCTTCCGATTCTTTTTGTGACGAGCATTCTGCCAGCATCTTCTCTTCATGAGCATGAAAGATGATCGAGGCCAGACCCGTGATCCCAGGACGATCCAAAAGCACCTGCTGATAAATTTCGGGGCTGGTCGCGACATAGCGTGGCTCGGGCGGGCGAGGACCAACAAAACTCATCTCACCCTTCAGGACGTTCCAAAGCTGCGGAAGTTCGTCCAAACGATGGTCACGTAAAAAGCGGCCCAAGGCGGTAATCCGTCCCTTTTTGTGTCCCCCAGTAATGCCCACATTTTCATGCTCCGGCACAGTCCGCATAGTGCGGATTTTCATCAAGTCGAATTCCTGATTGAAAGCCGTATTGCGGCGCGAGCGATAGATGAACGGACGCCCATCCTTCACCAACACCACGACATAAAGAACCGCAAGCGCGGGAATCACCGGCACCAAAAGCACAAGCGCCAACACGATGTCGAATAGTCGTTTCAACCTTTGCCCGTTCCGTTTCTTGCCTGCCGCCTCCCAATTCTGGAAGGTTGTCTCAGTCATGCCAGTCCCCGGCGCCATATCCGCGACGCCCAACAGCACAATAGGCCGAGAACCCCGCACGCTCTGCATCCGCCGGCGAATATATGTTGCGCAGATCGGCCATGACTGCCGTGTTCATACACCCGGCCAGACGTTTCAAGTCCAGCGCTCGGAACTCGTTCCATTCGGTCAAAAGCACAACCGCATCCGCATTCTCGGCAGCCTTATACGCATCTTCGAACCAATGTGCACCCGGCAAAAGTGCTTCGCCTTCAGACAGGCCCTGCGGGTCGACCACATGCACCTTTGCGCCACCGCCGATCAGGGCCGGAACAATAGTAAGACTGGGTGCATCACGCATATCGTCGGTATTGGGTTTGAACGTCACCCCCAAAACGGCAATTGTCTTGCCTGATACAGATCCACCGCACATGTCGACAACTTTGTCGATCATCCGTCGCTTGGTGTCCTCATTCACATTGATCACGGTCTCGGTGATTTGCATCGCCATGCCGTTTTCCTGACCAATCCGGGCCAGTGCTTTGGTGTCTTTTGGAAAACAGCTGCCGCCATATCCGGGGCCCGCATGAAGGAACTTGTTCCCAATGCGACCATCCAGCCCGATGCCTTTTGACACTTGTTTCACATCCGCGTCGACGCGTTCACACAGTGCAGCGATCTCGTTCATAAAGGTGATCTTAGTCGCAAGGAATGCGTTGGCGGCGTATTTGATCATCTCGGCGCTTTCCAAATCGGTCGTGACGATTGGGAAGTCACGCAGGAAAAGAGGGCGATAGATGTCAGCCATCACCTGCGCCGCACGGTCACTTTCGACACCGACCACCACGCGATCGGGCCGCATGAAGTCATCAATTGCCGCCCCTTCCCGCAGGAATTCTGGGTTCGAGGCCACGTCAAATTCCAGATCCGGTTTGGTCTTCGCAATGACCTCTGCTACGCGACGGTTGGTCCCGACCGGCACGGTCGATTTTGTGACCACGACGGCGTAGTGGTCTAGCGAATCAGCAATTTCTTCGGCCGCCGCAAACACATAAGTCAGGTCTGCATGACCGTCTCCGCGCCGAGTCGGCGTGCCGACAGCAATAAATACAGCTTCGGCATCTGTGACAGCTTCTTTCAAGTTTTCAGTGAAGGTCAGACGTCCCGCTTGGACATTCTTGGCCATCAATTCTTCCAGCCCGGGCTCGTAAATTGGGACCTTGCCGGCTTCAAGCATCTTGATTTTGCGCGGGTCTTTGTCGACGCAAACGACTTCATGTCCAAAATCAGAAAAACAAACGCCCGATACAAGCCCAACATAGCCCGTGCCAATCATTGCGATTTTCATCGGTCTTTACTCTCATATGACTAAAAATTCAGTGAAACTTTGGTGCTGGAAACGCAACGCCAAGTCAATGGACGACGCCACAGAAACGCCCGGATATTGCCCCGCATTCCTCAATGACTTCTTCACAAAAACCATGCTAAACCTATGGAACCACTCAGACCGGAGCCTCCAATGACTCGCAGTTTTCTGTCAGTATTTTTGACGGTGTGCGTTGCCGTCTTTCTTACCCCAAGCTACGCCCAAGCAAAATGCGCGATTCAGCGCATCAAGGGTGAAGAAAAAGTCATTTCACCCAACAAGTTAAACCAAGCCCTACTTGATGCAACCATTCGTGCGCAAGTGAACTATTATCGTTGCAAACACGGGCGATCAAAGCTGGCTGCTGCCGGGGGGTTGCGCCGTCAGGCCAGTAAGCATTCCAAGTGGATGGCCAAAACAGGCAAGCTGAGTCACAGGGCCACAAGTGGGTCATCACGCACATTGACGAGACGACTAAAGTCCTCGGGCTTAAGGTTTAAGACGGGTGCTGAAAATATCGGTGTGATGCGCTTGTACAACATCGATGGGCGTCACTTCATGATTCGGTCCGCAAGCAAATGCCAATTCACCACGCGATCGGGTCAGCCATTAGGGCGCCACAGTTATCGTAGCCTCGCCCAACTGGCGGTTAAAGAATGGATGGAATCTCCAGGCCACCGAAAGAATATCATGCTCCGAAAAGCCACTCACATGGGCTCTGGCGGCGGAATTCAGCCGAAATCCCGGCACTGCGGTGCGGTATTCCTTACCCAGATATTTCTGGGCTAATAGCGGTATTGCAACACTGCCACAGAGGTCAAAACTTAGCAGGCATATCAGCCTAGATAAGAAGATCAGACTTCCAATACGGCTTCTTGTATGCAAAACAAACATGGACGGCTCGCTAAGTTAGCGCTGCCCGCTTATTAATTATGGAGTATGAGACATGAAAAAAGTCATGACCCTTGCCGCTGCTGGCATGATCGCCCTGACCGCACCTGCTTTTGCTGGCGGCTACAGCGACCCGGTTGTTGAAGAAGAAATCGTAGTAGTTGAAGAAGCTGCAAGCTCGCTGGGCAACACCGGCATCGCTCTGCTGGGCCTGGCCCTGGTTGCAGGCATCATCGCTGCTTCGGATTCGTCGAGCCAATAATAGCGACTGCTTCGAAAGAAGCTTTCGGTTGAAACGGCAAGTCTTCGGGCTTGCCGTTTTTCGTTTGAGCATGCTGGTATATGCAGATCCTTGCATCGTATTCCAAACTGCTGTGGTACTTCCCTGAACAGAAGCACACCACGACACACCTTCAGAATGGCAGCCAATCGCAGGTCGCGATCTGTTCGGCTGTTCAGAAACGTCAAGGCCTGCGTAACAAAAGCCCTAAGATCATCCAATGCCTCACCACAAGGTGCTCCGCCGGTGGCGCGGTACCGCATAAGACACCCGCGCTTCATGATCAATTCAGCCTTAAGGCAGCCCAAAGAAACGTCTGGTTACAGGCGCAAACTCTGAATTGCCAAACTGCCAATACGCTGCCCAACCCACTGGCTGGATTTCAGGATATTGCCAGAGCTATCCACCCAGTAGACATTGGTGAAGGAGATCTGGCCCTTACGGCATTTCTCTTTCATGATCACCGCATCAGCATTGATCTCGCCCACGATGACCTTCTCGGACCCGGAACGGCGCAGAGAGCAACGCAAAGTGAGCTCAGTCGTCTGCCCCAGATCACCCAGATAATAGTGCTTGCGAGTGTAATCAGCATCGCTACCCGATGTAATAGCCATAACCGCCCGATCAATGCGCGAGGCCATCAGATCGCTTCCCAACCCGCGTGTATTCGCCAACACACCACGCTGATAGGTAACACCTTGCCCCGGCGCACTGCCCCAAGTCACATAGCTTCCATTGCGCCCAACAGGGCTCATCGCAAGCACGGCATTGGTATCCAGCCGCACTACGATGGAAATCGGCCCCTTCGTAGCAGACAGTGCCTTAGAAATAAGTGCATTGGGATCAGGGGCAGCAGCGGGTTGCGCCGTCGTGCCCTTTGACTTACCTCCAATGACCTTGGACTTGAGGTTTTTGCCTGTCTGCTTCAGAAATCCAGCAGTCGCCAAGGACATCTCGGTTTCCTGCCTATCCGAACCGCAAGCGGTCAGAGCAACGCAGGCGCACAAAGAAAAACCTGCGGCACGCAGCGGTCTTGTCACACTAATTCCAAACACTTGTTATCTCCAGAACTTGCCCCAACGGTCGGCATAGGCATCGCCATGACCATCTTCGACCCAGTCAAACAAACGACCGTCGACCTGCAGGCGTGCGCCACCATCACGTTCAAGCGAACGCAGCTCGGCTCCGGACTCGCTTTTAGAAGGTGTTCCCATCGCCCACTCGAACGGGATCGAAATTCGGATCCCTTTGTCGAACGACCCTTCGCCAAATTCTTCCGCCGAAACATTCGTCTTGGTGAAATAGCCACCAACCTTCCAGCCATTTGCAAAGGTGCGGTCAACCGAGAAAGTTGCTCCGTAGTCACCGGCCAGATAGCGCCCCGCATCCACGCGCGTCGAGAAACCATTTCCGAAGTCGTAATATGCCGAAACATGACCCGTCACGACATCATAGTCGCGGAATCCAAAGAGCTGATCATAGTCGCGCTGCTTAACCCAAGCAACTTCGGCTCCAATGGCAAGCGGGCTGTCCACGGGTTTCCACAGCAGCTCGGCCGACACACCACCAAACATCTTTTCCAAATAACCAACGGTCACTCGGCTATACAGGTTCTTCCCGGGGCGCTCATACCACGATGCGGTCAGATGCTCGATCGCGGGGTCGCCCTGCTGGGCATAAAGCGCTCCGTCGGTTCGCACATGTGGCAGGTCGGAGGTATTCAGGTGCGTATCATCATCAAGGTTGCCCCAGATGCTTTTCTGAACAGCACCAGACAAGATGATATTCGGCGCAATCTCGTATTTAGCACTGAATCGCAAGCCAACATCGCCACGCACCGGGCTGGACGGATCAAAGAAACTGATCGCCATATAAGGTGTAAGCGCCCACGAGAACCGCTGATCAAAGTTGGGCAGCTCAGCGTTCTTCACGGCAGTCGGCGCGGCCTCACCGATGGTGACACGATTGTAGATATCAAGTGCGGGTGCATGTTCCAGATCCTCGATGTCGCTACGGCGCATAGTGACAGTCGACAAAGGAATGCCGTTCTGTGTGATCGTGATTTTGAAAATTTCGATCGAAGGCGGCAACGCATGAGTCAGAATACGAGCTGTACGCCCGACGGCCTGTGGCTGCGAATTAAAGCGCTTGTTGTCGATCCGTATCGCGGCCTGTGTGGCCCCAAGACCCAGCGCCTTCAAACGAATGCCCTGCTTGCCTAAAGCATCTGACACAACTTTGCGAATGTCGTTGTGGTTCTCAGAGGACGTGACCCAATCGGAACCCCATGCGGCAGAATCTGCGCGCGACGGGCGCGGCTTGACCGGCAAAGGAGCTTTTTCATTACCCGAACGGGCCTGCGGTTGGCGGGGGTTCAGGCGAATGGTCAAACCCGCACCAAACATGCTGCCTGCCACATATGACGCATTCAGGTGGAAGGCTGGAGAAATCTGATAATCAATTCCGAAGTTAAAGGGCGAGTTGTACTCCATTGTCCCGCGCGCAACTTCTTCCACAAACGCGTCGGACGAATACTCGGCCTTGAAAGTCAGCTTGTCGTTGACCTTATAGCTCACGCCAGCAAAGGGTGCGAAATCGCCACGGAACCACTGACTGAAATTCAGATTACCCCCTTGTCCGACATCAAATGCCGGGCGCGGGCCACCGATCTGGCCAATGGGGTTATGTGACGCCAGCCGCCCCCACCCCAAACCGCCATGGACCCGAAGCTTGTCTCCAAAACCCTTGGTTGCGACAACATACTCGCCGGAATACACTCCGGTTCCGATGAAATCGCGGATCCCCACCGAAACCGCCGGCAGGTACTTTGTTTCGTTCAGAACGCGGTATTCAAGATCAAAACTACGATCAAAGAAATCTTGCCCTGTCAGGGGGCCAACATTCCAAAAATTTGCAAGCTTCGTATAGCGAAAACTGCCGGACAGGCGCGGCAGGATCTGGAAGGTCAGCGTGCCGTTGGCATTTGGGCCGAACTGCGAATACGAGAACGCCAATTCGCTGTCCGCGGCGACCTCGGCCGTGGGCATCAGGATCAGACCCGGTGCACCAAACAGCGTGTAGCTTGTCGTCTCGGTCCCAACCTGAGCGTTTGCAGGCGTGGCAGCTGCCGCCATCAGGCCAAGTGCTGCGTATTTGATATAATCCACCCGTGCAGTAATCACCGCAGTCTCCGTCTAACGTCTTTTTTCAATCTCATTACGTGATCCACACTTGGAACGCACGCAAAACATACCCGCATCGGCGGTTTGTCGGGCATTGTCGCGCAATTGCACAACTTCCCTTGCGTCCGCTTACTGCCTGTAACGCCACGTTACCAGTCCGATTGCACCATACCCGACGTATAGTTGCGCAAACAACGTCACATCGGAGCACATCATGAGCCTGTTTTCCCCCTCGGCCAACTGGATCAGCGACGAACATCGCATGTTTGCGGACATGACCAACCGCTTCTTCGCGGACGAGCTTAGCCCCAATATCGAACGCTGGGTCGATCAGGGTATTGTTGACCGCGATTTCTGGCACACAGCGGGTCAAGCGGGCATCATGGGCGGCGCAATCCCGGAAGAGCATGGCGGCGCCGGCGGCGATATGGGATTTGAAAGCGTCGTGATCTATGAACAGACCCGCACCGGTGATTGCGGCTGGGGTTATGGCATTCAGTCGATTGTCACCCACTATATCACCGCCTATGGCACCGACGATCAGAAGGCGCGCTGGTTGCCGGGTCTTGCCTCGGGCGAAATCGTAGGCGCGATTGCGATGACTGAACCAGGTACCGGGTCGGACCTTCAGGCCGTGAAAACGCGGGCCGAAAAAGACGGGAATCAATACAAGATCAACGGATCGAAGATCTTTATCACCAATGGTCAAGCCGCTGATCTGATCATCACGGTCTGCAAGACGGATCCCGCCGCGGGATCCAAAGGTGTCTCGCTGATCGTGGTTGAACCCGACCAGTGCGAAGGCTTCCAGCGTGGCAAAAACTTGAAAAAGCTGGGTATGAAAGCCAACGACACGTCCGAGCTGTTCTATGAAGATGTGAAAGTACCGCTGACCAACCTTCTGGGGTCGGAAGAGGGTCAGGGCTTTTACCAACTGATGCGTCAGCTTCCGTGGGAACGGTTGCTTATTGCCATCCAAGCCCTGGGTGCGATTGACTTCGCGTTGGAGCAAACGATTGCATACACACAAGAACGCAAGGCCTTTGGGCAGCGCGTGATGGATTTCCAGAATACGCGCTTCAAGCTGGCCGAATGCAAGACAAAGGCCGAAGTTCTGCGCAGCTTTGTGAATGATTGCATCGCACAGCTGATCGCCGGGACGTTGGATGCGCCTACGGCCTCGATGGCGAAATACTGGGGCAGCGAAGTGCAAAACGAGATCATGCACGAATGCCTGCAGCTGTTTGGCGGCTATGGATATATGACCGAGTACCCAATTGCGCGGCTTTATGCAGATGCGCGCGTTCAAATGATCTATGGTGGGACGAACGAGATCATGAAGGAGCTGATTGCCCGGTCGATTGATCAATAAGGTCGTGGCGCCCATCGCACCGCGTTGGGCGCGCTTTCGGTGGCTCACTTCGTGAGCCTGAAGGGGCTCTGCCCCTCGCCCGGACCGGGCTCACCCCGGGATATTTCCAACAAGAAAAACAGGCATTTGATGAAACAAGGCATGCGCGAAGAGGCACCCCTTACGGGGTTGAAAGTTATTGAAATTCAGGGCCTTGGCCCAACACCCTTTGCAGCCATGTGGTTGGCCGATATGGGCGCGGATGTAGTGCGCATTCAACGTCCAAACCTGAAACCTTTGATCCCGCAGAAGGTGGACGTACTGAACCGAGCGCGCGGCTTTGTTGAACTTGATTTGAAGGCTAAAGCTGACTGCGCCACTGCACATGATCTGATCAACCGTGCAGATATGCTGATCGAAGGCATGCGCCCCGGTGTGATGGAGCGTCTGGGTCTTGGACCAGAGGATTTCCCCGACAATCCCGCGTTGGTCTATGGACGCATGACAGGTTGGGGGCAAAGCGGTCCACTGGCACATACGGCGGGTCATGACATCAACTATATCGCCATTTCAGGAGCCCTTCATGCGATTGGTGGGAATCATCCTGTTCCGCCTTTGAACCTATTGGGCGATTTTGGTGGCGGCGGCATGTATCTGGTGGCCGGGATGCTGGCGGCACTGCACGCAGCAAAAACAACCGGCCGCGGACGGGTGGTGGATGCGGCAATCTCTGACGGCACTGCGCACCTGATGGCGATGATCTATTCATTGTATGGATCGGGCATCTGGGTGGATACGCGCGAGGCCAATTTGTTGGACGGCGGCGCGCCTTTCTATGCGGTCTATGAATGCGCCTGCGGTGGGCACATGACTGTGGGCGCGTTGGAGCCGAAGTTCTATGCCGAGTTCTTGGAAGGGATTGGATTGGCGGGGACCGGTCTTCCAGCCCAACAAGATGTTGAAGGCTGGCCCACACTGCGCGCCGCTTTCGCCGCGCGCTTCAAGGAAAAGACGCGCGACGACTGGGCGGACATCTTTGAAGGCACGGATGCATGTTGCGCGCCCGTCCTGTCATTGGCCGAAGCGCCATCCCATCCCCATAACGTCGCGCGCGGCAGCTTTGCGACATGTGGTGGCATTGCCCAACCCGCCCCAGCCCCGCATATCTCAGGCGCAACACTTTCTGCCGACCCCGGGGACGAACAGACGCCCCAAGATGTGTCCGCAGTGCTGAACCGTTGGACCGGTTCAGTAAAATAAGGCACAACGTGCGCGATTGACGATACTGCGCCAAAAAGTCGAAAAAACTTCCCCTTTCGCCCTTGCAAACCCCCGGCGCTCCAGTTACATCCCCGCCTACCGCGCTCTGGTAGCTCAGCTGGATAGAGTACCTGACTACGAATCAGGGGGTCGGGGGTTCGAATCCTCCCCAGAGCGCCACTTTCCTTATGTTGAATGTCATACGAAACTGACCCAACCGTCATAGTTGGACCAGAAACAGATCGCATGGATTGTGAAAACTTCGGCCCTGACCGGTCACTGGTACATCCCTGGAATGCTGCGTTGCACCAAGAAAAAGCTGCCTTTGGCAGTCTTTGGGGAAAAACGGTATTCCGTTCGCTATGTGTTTTCCAAAAACCCTGACGTCAGACAGTCGCACTCGGAATCATAGCTGAGGCCGAACACGCAATCGGAGGGCCCCAGTATGTGAAGATGAGCCAGATGGAAATGAGACCCGTGATCGATAAGGTCGGGTTGAGCAAGATTTACCGCCGGGCAGATCTCTCGCCGGAATACCGAGAGGTCGGCACGGAACTTGTTTTTAGTACGAAGGTGGTCCCCGCTGAACAGTAATTAAGGTTCCCTACTCCGTAGGTGCGTGCGGGAGATGATAAGCTTGGGAGTATGAGCTCAACTCAACCTGTGGGTGTTTCACATAAAACCAGTTAGGCGACGTTCGCTCTTTGTTCCACGTCGCCAAACATCCACGGGTTGTGAAAATCTGGGCGTGGTGCAGGATACACGGCGCCCAGATTGGCACCGCGTTTTATCAGTCGTCACTCTTTTCAGACTCCGCAGGTGCTCGCTCCAAGGCCTCCAAGAAGAATTGCTTCATACGATGAGGCATCTCGTCAACACTCCATGCCCGTCGCGAGTCTGGCCAAAGCTTGTCGAACAGTTCCTCGGTCATGACGACATGGGTGACGCGGCCTGCATGCCGCAGAAAGGTCGGCCCCTTATCGGCCTGTTTCATCAGGCTGATAGCATTGTATTGAAGCGTTTGCTCTGGATCGAGGGAAGGTCTGGGAGTTTCATGTGTTTTCCTTTCATGCGCGCACCTCAAGGGTCACGGAAATGTCCGTGTTGGATGCAGCTTGATGGAAAACGTTCATGTCATAACCCCGGCTAGCATATTGGCCCCGCGCTATCACCTTCACTACAGGTTTCTGGCTAGCTGCTATTCGATGTAAGACCATCAAACAACTGCAACGCGGGACAAAATGAGCATTTTCTGCGGCGAGATCAGTGTCGGATTTTGGAGGGATTACTCAAAAATAGTCTATTTTGCATATTTCAAAAACACATGAGTTTTGGAGTATTGTGCAAAACACTAAGACCACACACATCACTTGGCCGACTGGCTCCAACCGTCGACGTTAGTCTTCGCCGTAGTATCAAGCCTGCTTCGCTTGAGTTCCGCAATGACTCAGCTCAGCAGGACTCGACATCAGCCCAATCAACTGAAGAAAAAATTCTACGCATAGATCGACCAAATTGGGAAGCAGGCCAATATCAGTGAACAAGTGCGATCAATTTTGGTCAGGTCGCTTCTTTTTGAACGAGACCAACGACTAGTCGGCCTCGTAGATAAAGTCCGATGGCCGTGAACGTGTCAAAACCAACTCTGCGTTGCGCACGTCATTTTCCTGAGCACGTGTTTTAGCGGCAGATGCAGATAGCCCGTGGTTGAGCCAGCGTTCAATCAGACGTCTTTCCAGCTCTGATCGGTCAACAGTGAGTTTTACGGTCATTTCAAACACCTCGGCGAGCTCGGACCAAGGCGGATTGTCTAGAAGCAGATAGTTCCCTTCAACCAAGACAATATCCGAACCAGCATCGATGCGCCCTCTGTCAGGAACCGTTCTGTCTTCTTCGCGATCAAAGGTGGGGTAAGTTAGATCTGATTGGTGCGTCAACAGGCGGACCAGTTCGACAAAACCGTCGGCGTCAAAAGTTTCCGGCGCGCCTTTGCAGTCCAAAAGACCTTTCTGCCGCAGTATTGCGTTATCAAGGTGGAAACCATCCATAGGCAAAACAGCCGCGGATGGGCCGATGCAACTGGCAAGGCGTTCTGCAAGCGTGGACTTGCCTGAACCGGGCGGCCCCGCGATGGCAACGAGAAGACGCTTGCCACCATCTGCTCGAGATTTGACCTCATCAAGCAGCATCTCGAAAGTGGCCAATTTTTCCATTACAGCTCATCCCCCCACGGCGGGTTTGCTCCGGCGCGCGAAACAGTGATGGCGGCCACGTTGGCACCAAAGGCAAGGGCCTCAAATGCGATATCTGGCGTAAGGGTCGAAAGCGCTTCTTTCGTCAGTTGCCCCCGTTCAGACAGCTTGGCCATGACGCCTGCATTGAAGGTGTCGCCTGCGCCGACCGTATCCACAATCTGAACGCGTTGCGCGGGAACGTCGAT
Organism: Aliiroseovarius halocynthiae; assembly: GCF_007004645.1. GTDB lineage: Bacteria > Pseudomonadota > Alphaproteobacteria > Rhodobacterales > Rhodobacteraceae > Aliiroseovarius > Aliiroseovarius halocynthiae. The sequence goes on from NZ_ML660024.1 coordinate 132,310, forward strand.
TTGTGCGCCATCTTTCAAAAACCCGCTCGCACCTTCACCGCCGCGCGTGACAATAACGAATGCGGGACCATGTTCCAGCAACGCCCGCGCCTTCTCTTCCAGCGGCATTGGGGTCTGGTTGATCCAGTTCAAATCCTCATCCGAAACCTTGACCACATCCGCCAGTGAAATAAGGGCGTCCGACCGTGAACGATACCGTTCTTCATCCGTGATGAACCCCGCGCGTATGTTCGGATCAAGCATAACTGCGCGACTGGAGGCGTGACGTTTGGCGAATGCCAAATACGCATCTGCCCCCGGCTCACAGGCCAAACTGATGCCTCCGAAATACAGCGCAGAGACGTCTGTCAGCTTTGGCGGCATATCGTCTGGCATCAGCATTCGACCAGCTGAATTTTCATCATAGAACGTGTAACTTGCGTGACCATCGACCAGTTTCACAAAGGCCAATGTGGTGGGTCGATCACTGGTAACGACGTGGCGTGTATCGACACGGCTTGCGCCCAATGCCTCTGCCAGTTGACGGCCAAACATATCGCTTGAAAGCCCCGTCAGCATGCCCGTGCGTGTGCCCAAGCGCCCCAAAGCGATGGCCGTGTTGAAAACGGCTCCGCCACAATGGGATACAAATCCGTCGCGGCCTGATTGGGTCGCTTCCGGGATCATGTCAATCAAAGCTTCGCCACAGCAAAGGATCATCTGGGTTTACCTTCTTGTTGTTGCTCGAAGACAGTGCAGTGTCATTGCACTGACCGGATTGCAGGATAGGCGTCTTTGAACCGTTCATAAGCATCATCATAGGCCGAAAGCAAATCGGCCCTTGGGGTGATCCTGTCGCAATAATCTGGAGAACGCATCACGTCTTCTGGACGTGCATCAGTTGCCGCAACAATCGCCAGCCTTGCGGCACCAAGGGCCGCACCGAATTCGCCCCCCTTTGGTAATGAAATGCACGTTCCAAGTATCGTCGCAATAAGCTCCACCCAGTATCTTGATGCAGCGCCACCACCAACCGCGTAAAGCACTTTGATTTCTGCACCCGTCGCTTTCATCGCCTCAGCACTGTCGCGCAGTGCGAAGGCAACCCCCTCAAGGACTGCGCGCGTCATATCGTCAAGGGACGTCTGGGTATCAAGACCAAGGAACGCGGCCCGGATCTGTGCGTCGTTATGCGGGGTGCGCTCACCGGACAGATAAGGCAGGAACAGCTCGTTGCTGGGTGGTTTAATGTCGGCTCCAAGCGCCTTGGTCAGTGCTGCAGGAGATTGTCCGCTGATGCGGGATAACCAGTTCAAAGAATTGGTCGCCGAAAGCATAACGCCCATTTGGTACCACCGGCCTGGGATTGCGTGGCAGAAGCTATGCAGCGCGGTTTCCGGTGCAGGATCACAGCCATCCCGTGCCAGCAGCAAAACACCAGACGTCCCAAGGGACACAAACCCCTGCCCTTCAGAAAGAGCACCAATGCCGCAGGCTGCCGCTGCATTGTCCCCAGCGCCACCCGCCACGATCACCGGGTGATTGATCCGCCATTCCGAAAGGAGTTCTGTTTTGAGTTGCCCTGCTGGGGTACACCCCTCGACGAGGCGGGGCATCTGGTCAGACCGCATGTTGCCTGCATCGAGCAGCGTTGCAGACCACCTTCGCGCCCGTAAATCCAGCCACCCTGTACCCGAGCAATCAGAAACATCAGAGACATAGTCGCCAGTCAGATACCAATTCACATATGCGGCTGGTAACAGCACTTTGGAAACTCGAGCATGGTTTTCCGGCTCATGCGCCCGCACCCATTCCAGCTTCGGAGCCGTGAAACCGGGAAAGGCTACATTGCCTGAAATAGCGCGCATCTCGGGTATTGCGTCCAACCGTGCGGCTTCTTCATGGCTTCGGGTGTCGTTCCACATAATGCAGGGACGTATCGGATCGCCGCTTTCATCCACCAAGACAGCGCCGTGCATATGGCCCGACACCCCAAGGCCTTTAAGGTCAGCGAACTCTGGGTGAGCAACGCGCAATTCTCGCGCTGCAGAAGTCAGCGCATCAATCCAATCTTTGGGGTTTTGTTCGGACCAGCCCGGATGGGGATGATGGGTCGCATAGGCGCGTTCAGCCGATCCAATTGGACATCCTTCGGCGTCGACAAGCAACGCGCGTAGACCAGAAGTGCCCAGGTCGATACCCAAGAAAGCCATCTCTTAGTCTTTCAGGAATTGATCGATGGAGGTCTCGACACCCTTGGACCAGATTATATTGAGCCAGTTTGAAAATGCGTTCGCAAACAGGGGTTGGTCCGCGAGGTCCCCATAATACTGCCGTTGCCTGAGCCAAACCAACGGGTCTGCTTTGGCCAAAACAGCAGTTTCCTGAAGGTCGTCCCAAAACGGGTCGTTCGGCTCAATCCGGCTGCCATCTTCGCGTGTACCTTCGCACATCCGCGCCCACGCGGCTTCGACCAAAGCAAGACCTTCGATCGGTGCGCCTGCTGCGATGCCTTCGCGGATTGTAGGGATGACGAATCCAGGGTGCCGTGACGAACCGTCAAAGGCCACACGGCGGGTCGTGTCAATAATGCGCGGGTTCGAAAAGCGGCGGTCGATCAGGTCGACATAATCCTTTGGCGTGGTGTCCGGAACTGGCTTCACGTGCAGTGCAATCTCGTTCAACGCGATGCTTCGGAAAAGACTTCGGATTTTCGCGTTCGCCATGCAGTCAGAAATGGTCGCGACCGACAAGATTTCACCAACCCCTGCGATGATCTGATGTCCGCCATTCAGGATACGAATTTTCATCGCTTCATAGTCATGGACATGGTCGGTGAACGTGGCGCCAACCTTGTCCAAATCCGGGCGACCGGAACAGAAGTCATCCTCGATCACCCACTGGCGGTAGTTTTCATGGGTCACAGGTGATGCATCAGAAATGCCCAGCGAGCGGACCAGCTCAATCTCTTTCAATCCCGTTGCTGGGACAATGCAGTCCACCATTGAGTTCGGGAACGAGCAGTTCTTGTCGATCCAATTAGCAAGCTCGGGATCGATCAATCGTGCCAACGAGACGACGGTCTGCCGAAGGACAGCGCCGTTGCCTTGAAGGTTGTCACAACTGAGGCCGGTGAACGGCCCTATCCCGCGATCTTTTCGCATCTTAAGTGCCGCCACTATGGCGCCGAACGCCGTAGTCGGGCTTTCCGGATGTGCGACGTCATGCGCGATGTCTGGATGTGTTGCGTCAAACGTCTTGGAGACCGGGTCGACATAGTATCCGCCCTCGGTCACGGTCAGAGATACAATACGGATATCGGGCTGCGCCATCCGTTCGATCAGTTGCTGATTGCTCGGCTGAACAGGGACGAAGTCGATCATCGGTCCGATGACTTCTGCCGATGTACCGGCCGGATCCAGCTCGACCAGAGTTGTCAGATAGTCCTGTTCGGCCAGTTTTTGGCGTTGCCTTTCATCATTTGGACGGACACCCGCCCCGACGATGGCCCAATCAAGCGCTTCTCCGTTTTGCATCAAACGATGCAAGTACCAAGCTTGATGGGCGCGATGAAAGTTTCCAAGCCCGATATGGACAATTCCGGCCGAAAGGCCTGCACGGTCGTAGGCCGGGCAAGACACCGAAGGCGGCAGATCCGCCAGGTTTTCGTCGCTCAACTGAACGAGGGCTGGATCAAGTGCATGTGCCATCTTCAACTCATCCAATTCCCACCATCTACACCGATGGTCTGGGCCACGATGTAGTCAGCTTCTTTGGTCGCGAGGAAAACAGCCATTCCGGTTAGATCCTGAGCGGTGCCCATTCGCCCGAATGGCACAGCGTCACCCACCTCTTTCTTCTTCTGACCAAGCGGCTTGCGTTCGTACTTCGCGAAGAAGGCATCGACACCGTCCCAATGCGCGCCATCGACCACGCCGGGCGCAATGGCATTTACGTTGATACCGTGCTGAATAAGGTTGAGACCCGCAGATTGGGTCAGGCTGATGACGGCGGCTTTCGAAGCGCAATAAACGCCCACCAGTGCTTCACCACGCCGACCCGCTTGGCTGGCCATGTTGATGATCTTGCCGCCTTCGCCGCGGGCAATCATGTGACGGGCAACGGCTTGCATGGTGAACAGCACACCGGACACGTTGATGGCAAAAACAGCGTCGAAGTCGTCACGGGTGATCTCGTCGATCGGGGCGGCTGTAAAGATGGCTGCGTTGTTGACCAAGATGTCGATCCCGCCAAACTGATCTGCTGTCTGTGCGACTGCGGTGTCGATACTGCCTTGCTGGGTCACATCCATTTCGATGGCAATCGCAGCGCTGCCCAGTTCCTGTGCAGCCGCTTGCGCGCGCGCCATGTCGATATCGGCAATCGCAACCTGAGCACCTTCCGCAACATAGGCCTTCGCAAATTCAAGCCCTATGCCGCGCGCAGCGCCCGTAATCATCGCTGTTTTGCCCGCAAGTCGTTTCATTCCAGTCGCAGCCCCTCAGCGTCAAAGCGGTGCAGATGTGCAAGGTTCGGCGTCAGGTAAACTGTGTCGCCATGTTTCACGCCGAACTCGCCATCTGTGCGGACTGTCATAGGTTCGCACCCAGGCACGCCGTGAATGTGAATGAAGGTGTCAGATCCCAAATGTTCAGCAACACCAACGGTGCCCTGCCAAAGACCTTCCGTTGTCGAGACATCGATATGCTCGGGGCGGATGCCAATCGTATGCGCGTCATGTTTCGCAGCTTCGGCACCTTCAATCAGGTTCATCTTCGGGCTGCCAATGAAGCCTGCAACAAAGACATTGCGTGGCGCGCGATAAAGCTCGAGCGGTGTTCCGACTTGTTCGATCACACCCGCCTGCAGCACAACAATCTTGTCTGCCATGGTCATGGCCTCGACCTGATCGTGGGTCACGTAGATCATCGTCGTATCAAGCTTCTTGTGAAGCTCCGAGATCTCCATGCGCATACCAACCCGCAACGCGGCGTCGAGGTTCGAAAGCGGCTCGTCAAACAGGAAGGCAGACGGCTCGCGCACAATGGCCCGACCAATTGCCACGCGCTGACGCTGGCCGCCTGACAGCTGGCCGGGGCGCCGATCAAGATAGTCGGTCAGGTTCAGCGCTTTGGCAGCCGCCTCGATGCGCTTGTCCTGTTCCTCTTGGCTCATCTTCGCCATGCGCATGGGAAACGCGATGTTCTTGCGCACCGACATATGCGGGTAGAGCGCGTAGGACTGGAACACCATGGCAAGGCCGCGTTTGGCAGGTGGCACATTGGTAGCATCCTCTCCATCAATCCGGATGTGCCCGCTTGTGGTGTCCTCAAGCCCTGCGATCAGCCGAAGCAGCGTGGACTTACCGCAGCCAGATGGGCCGACGAATACCGTGAATTCACCATCATCGATGGTCAGGTCCAGCGGTGGAATGACCTCCACATCGCCGAAGCTTTTGGATACTTGATCGAGTACAATACGTCCCATGATCTTTCCTTATTTCACTGCGCCGAAGGTCAAGCCGCGGACAAGTTGTTTCTGACTGAACCAGCCAAGGATCAGGATTGGAGCGATGGCCATCGTCGAGGCCGCGCTGAGTTTCGCAAAGAACAGGCCCTCGGGGCTGGAATAGCTGGCGATGAACGCGGTCAGCGGGGCGGCGTCGACGGCCGTCAAGTTCAGCGTCCAGAACGCTTCATTCCATGCGAGGATGAAATTCAGCAGAAGCGTCGAGGCGATGCCGGGTATTGCCATTGGCGTAAGCACATAGAGGATTTCTTCTTTCAACGTTGCCCCATCCATCCGCGCGGCTTCCAGAATTTCACCCGGAATTTCGCGGAAATAGGTGTAAAGCATCCAGACAATGATCGGCAGGTTGATCAGCATCAGCACGATGACCAAACCCGCGCGGCTATCCAGCAGCCCCAGCTGAATGAACAAGAGGTAGATGGGGTACAGAACGCCAACCGCCGGAAGCATTTTCGTCGACAGCATCCACAGCAGAATGTCCTTGGTGCGTTTCGACGGTACGAAGGCCATGGACCAAGCCGCGGGGATCGCGATCATCGTTCCAAGAATGGTCGAACCGCCAGCAAGGATGATCGAGTTCCACAGGAACCGCATATAGTCCGACCGCTCCTGAACCACTGAATAGTTCTCTAAGGTCCAATCGAAGTTCAAAAAGATCGGCGGGCTTGCGATGGCCTGAGCTTCAGTTTTGAAGCTGGTCAGGATCGTCCAGAGGATCGGGAAGAAAATTAGGAAACCGATCAGCCAAGCCAGGGCCGTGTTCAGAGCTTTGCGTTGTGTTGTCGCTGCGCGTGCCATGATGTGCCCCTCCTATGCGTCCAGGTTTTTGCCAACGACGCGCATCAACAAGACGGCGAGGATATTGGCGAGAATGATTGCGTAGACGCCCCCTGCGGACCCAAGGCCCACGTTCTGGCTTTCCAACACACGCTGGAAGATCAGGTAAGAGAGTGTCTTGGTGCCGAATGCACCGCCGGTCGTCACGAAGATTTCGGCGAAGATGGCCAAAAGAAAGATCGTTTGGATCAGGATCACAATTGTGATGGCGCGCGACAGATGCGGCAGAATGATGAACCAAAAGCGCTTTAGAACCGGTGCGCCGTCCATCTCGGCGGCTTCAAGCTGTTCGCTGTCCAGCGATTGGATGGCGGTCAGTAGGATAAGCGTCGCGAATGGCAGCCATTGCCATGATACGATCAGGATAAGCGACGGAAGGGACGCTTGGCTTAGCCATTGCACGGGCTCTGCGCCAAAGGCCTTCCAAAGGTGTGCAAGGATGCCGTTTGTCGGATCCATGAACATGTTTTTCCAGACCAGCGCCGAAACCGTGGGCATTACGAAAAATGGTGCAATCACCATAATGCGCACAACGCCCTGACCCCACATCGGCTGATCCAGAAGAATCGCCAGCAAGATCCCGAAGACGATGGTGATCACCAAGACGCCCCCGACAATGATCAACGTCGCTTGGACACTTGGCCAAAAGGAACTTGAGCTTAGAAAACGGGCATAGTTCGCAAAGCCCACCCACTCCAAACCATTGGCTACTGAATCCCCGCGCAGTGGCAGGTATTTCTTGAATGAAAAAAACAGCGTCATCGTCAGTGGTACAAGCATCCATCCTAGAAGCAGGATCACTGCAGGTGCCATCATAAGTCTGGCTGCTGATCGTGAGTGCTGGGTCGCCATGACACATCTCCTTCGTTGACGGGCAAGCCGCCTTTAACGAGGTAAAGCTATTTTGGTTTGGGTTAGGGGTCGAGGGGCGGCGCAGTCAGCCGCCCCTCGCAGTCTTGCCAATTGGGCCTAGCGGTATCCCGCAGCCTCCATGGCGTCGTTTGTGATCGCCTGTGCTTTGGCCAGAGCCTCTTCGACGCTCTGCTGGCCTGCATAGGCGGCCGAGAATTCCTGGCTCACTTCAGTGGCAATGCCAGCGAATTCAGGGATGGCGGCGAACTGAATGCCCACATAGGGCGACGGTTCGACGGTCGAGTTATTCGGATCAGCCGACAGGATTGAGTCCAAGGTCATTTGAGCGAAAGGAACCGACTTGTAGTTTTCGTTCTCGTACAGCGAGGTGCGCGCGCCCGGAGGTACATTTGCCCAGCCTTCTTTGGCGGCAACCAGCTCGATATAGTCTTTAGACGTCGCCCACTCGATGAACTGAGTAGCTGCATCTTGTTTCTGCGTGCCCGCCGGAATGGCAAGGGCCCATGCCCACAGCCAGTTCGAGCGTTTGCCCAGCCCGGTATCCGGTGCCAGCGCGAAACCAACGCTGTCGGCAACGGTCGAGTCACTGGGGTTGGTCACGAACGATGCTGCAACAGTCGCGTCGATCCACATGCCACACTTGCCTTGCTGGAACAGCGACAGGTTTTCGTTGAAACCGTTGGTCGCGTAGCCAGCCGGACCGCTTTCATCCATCATTCCTTTGTAGAAATTCAGGGTGTTGGCCCAAGCATCAGTGTCGAACTGTGCGTTCCATTCCATATCGAACCAGCGTGCACCGAACGAGTTCGACATAGCTGTGATGAAAGCACCGCCTTCACCCCAACCGGCCTTGCCGCGCAGGCAAATCCCGTTGATTTCGTTGTCGCGGTCGGTCATGGCAGCTGCGGCTTCACGAATGAAGTCCCAAGTCGGTGCGTCCGGCATCTGCATGCCTGCCTTTTCCATCAGGTCGGTGCGATACATGATCATCGAGCTTTCACCATAAAACGGTGCAGCATACAAAGTGCCTTCATGTGAAAGGCCACCGGCCATCGCAGGAAGAATGTCACCGGCGTCGTATTCAGCCGACAGGTTATCAAGCGGAACTAGCCAGCCATTGGCACCCCAGATCGGCGTTTCGTACATCCCGATGGTCATGATGTCGAACGCGCCGCCTTTGGTGGTGATGTCGGTCGTCACACGCTGACGAAGAACGTTTTCTTCAAGCGTCACCCATTCAACGTCGTGACCGGTCTTGGCGGTGAAATCGTCGGTATAACCCTGCATTCGGATCATATCGCCGTTATTAACTGTGGCGATCGTAATCGTGTCAGCAAAGGCGGCACCTGTGGTCATCACAGACAACGCCGTAGCCGCACGCAGTGCGTTAGAAAGTTTCATTGGTTCCTCCCACGGAATGTAAATTATGCCACGAGCATAGAGTCCAGACTTCCGCTTCGTCAATCTTAAATTTTACGCGCGTAAATTTTATTGTTGGTATCGCGCAAAAACAATTACTTATGCCGACGCACGCATTATCAGTTCTCCGTCAAACAGCGTCGATTTGCGCTCCGGCGCACGCACGCCCGATTCGATCATCGCCAGTATTGTCTCGACGCTTTTTGTCGCGATCGCCGAATAGTTATGGGAAACCGTCGTCAGTGTCGGGCAGGTGTATCTGGAAAACGGGTGGTTATCATGGCCCGCCACACGCAGGGTGCAATCATCTCCTAAGCCAACCTTGAACCCCGCTTCGTAAGCCGCCGCGAGGAACCCTATGGCCAATCGGTCGTTGCTGCAGAAGACAGTACGCGACGGAAGCGAACCTTCAGACAAGACGCGCGTGCCTTCACGATATCCGATTTCTTCGATTTCCCACCCTTCGCCGGCAGCTTGTATCACATGCGGTGTGTGGCCCATGCGCTCCATGGTTTCCAAATATGCCGTTCGCCGCTTGTTGGCGTTGGGGTTTGGTGGCGACTTCATCTCGAAGAACGCAGGGGGTTCACCTGTTCTTGTGAGGTACTTCAACATCATCTCGGTGGCCTGAGTATTGTTGTGTCCAACAAAAGCTTCGCCTGCCCCGTCGATATTTGCGTCAAAGTTTACCGTGGGCACTTCGCGGCAAAACCGTTCGATTGCAGCGGTATCAGAAATCCGCCCAAGAGGCGCCAGAAGTACGCCCGCCGGTTTAATCGACAACAACGAGTCCAGATTCTCAACCTCAAGCTTTGCGTCACCATGAGAGCTTAGAAGGATCGGACGGAAACCTGCCGAAATGACCATATCCTCAATCCGTCGGGCGATTTCGGCAAAAAACGGATCGGCCAGATATGGCACCACGATCCCCAGATTTTTGGTCAGCTTTCTATTTTGGTTCATCGCAAAGATGTTTGGGCGATAGTCGTGCTCTTTCAGGGCCCGTTCGATTTTCTCACGCGTGGATGCTCGCACGCTTTCGGGATCATTGAAGTATTTCGATACAGTCGGTCGCGAGATGCCACTGACCGCAGCAAACTCTTCCATGTTCCTAATCTTCCGACCGCTCATCCAATGCACCTCAAACTTACCTGAAGTTTACAATTTCTTATCGCGCGGGAAAAATCAAATAAGTTGTTTTGAGCAGCAGTCAGTTGACGAGGCGTTTGCCCAGAGGCGACATCCGCGCAACGCACAACATCCGTCACTTTGGGCTCGCTCCGGAACTTCGCCACAGCCTTTGCGAACAGCCGCTTTTCAATTTGGGTCAGAAATGCTTGACGTTTGGGCCAGAATTGCATGACGTGATTTTCTACTTTCTTGAAGATATGGCTATCAAAAGAGACAAAGGTTTGTGACGTTCCACACCTTATTGTCGAACGTCACACGAAACTGACCCAACCGTCATAGTTGGACCGGAAACAGATCGCGTGGATTGTGAAAACTTCGGCCCAAAGCCGACATCCAGAGACGGAGTCTAATGCTGCAGTGTCTGACGTCAGCGCCTATGGGTCTTTGGTTGTGCTTTTGGGCATCCGTGCGGTTCAGGGGGTCATCATTTCGCTCGCGCAACATTAACGCGCGCCAGGGTTCATGGTTATCCAGCCGGTTACGGCGACCTTGGTTCCCCCAATGGCGTGGGTCGCATTCCAAACGACCGCTGTACGGTATTTTATCAAAGTAGATTACCTAAATATATTAGGCCCAGTTTGTGCTTTGGTCAGCCTGCAAGCTACGGACGCGATGCCGCGCATGCGCTTGGGTGCAGGGGATATTCCCAGCCATATCTGGAAAGTCATCGGAGCTGCGTTGATCGCTGCAGCACTCAGTGATGCTCTCATTGTCGCGGCACAAATGATGGATGCATCATACCTGCAGCCATGGATTATCAGTATCTATTCAAGCACAATGCTATTGATTGTAGGCCGGCTTAGCCTGCCCACCGCACTTGAGAATGAAACAACCCAAACTGACGACACAACAGAGTTGCCCGTGTCAGATCAGGACATTGAAATCATAGGTAAGCTAGATGCTTTGATGACAACCCAACAACTTTATCTAAACCCAGATCTGACCCTGCCTTTGCTATCACGTAGATTTCTTGTTCCCGCTAAACAATTGTCCTCTGCGATCAACCAGAGCACTGGGGGAAACGTCTCACGCTACATCAACGTGGCACGCATCAAAGCAGCCCAAGATCGCCTTCTGGCTGGGAAAAATATTACCAACGCGATGTTGTCGTCTGGCTTCAACACTAAATCGAACTTCAACCGAGAATTCCTGCGTGTTTCAGGCAAAAATCCAAGCCAATGGCTTGCCAGTCAAGCCTCTGCCAACACAAAGACCACCGAACCATAACCCATAAAGGTGATTGAATGCGCCTTGAAGCGATATCTCTAAACAGGCCGTTCATACGTTGTGCAGCAACGGGTAAACGGACTCACTGCCGACCTCGGAGGCAGCGCAGCATCTCGTATCCGGGGGCTGCGCCGTCCGTGGCAGACGGCCCAAACCTGCCATTCATCGATCTTTCAAGATGCTGCGACTGCAGCACGCTTTGCGGCCATTCGCTGCAAGCGCACTACAGCGAGCCAAGTCAACTTGACAGTTGGAATCTGGATGACAAAATGAACTGAAATACTCCTGTATTGCCTTGCCATCAACTGACACGATGGCGCGCGCGCAAGGTCGTGTCCACCGTTTGGGGGCAAAGCCGCTGTCACCGGCGCTGGACAGGATGATCTCGGCCTGGGTGGTGCCGGTCCACACGATCTCGTCCCAATCGGTGGCCGTGAAGAGCATGCGTCTTCCGGACTTGCAACGCAGCTCGATGTCGATGGTTTGCCTCTCCTGAAGCCGCTAGCGCACCGGATAGCCGTCGGGGTCTGCAAGTGCGCGGAGCCGTTAGGCGCGGACCGGATCGCCGGAAGACTGGACTACTGTCACGCTTCGCGCTGGCTCGGCTTGGGCGAATAACAGATCCGCATGGGTCTGAAGAGACCGCGAGGTGCCGAACTGTAAAATGGGTGTTGGGGATTAGACTCGGATCATCGCCTTTATCAATGTGTTACGCGGTCCGCGGCCCATTTGGGTAGATCGGTTGCTGCGCCCGCCAGTGTGGTTTCATGGGTGATGAGAGCATCGATGGGCACCGCCCCTGCGCGCATCTGTGCCATGATATGTTCGAAGTCATCGACCAATGCGTTGCGACTGGCGATCAATGTGGTTTCTCGTTTGTGAAATTCGGGATCGGCAAATCGCAAATCGTCTTTGGCGACGGACAACAAGACGTGGGTGCCGCTGCGCCAACCAATTCAGCCTCGCATTCATGGCAGTGATGTTGCCCGTGGCGTCAAAGGCCGTTTCGTAACCGCGTTGTTCTTCTGAGCCCAGCAGCTCAACGCGGGCGTTTGACAGAATGGTTTTGGCCAGATCTAGACGATCTTGTGCGCTGTCGCGCAACGTGACGTTCGCCCCGTCGATAGACGCAAAAAGCGCCGCGCCGATCCCGATAGGTCCGGCCCCAACCACAAGCACGTCTGATCCCTTGCACAGTTTCGCCCTCCGCACGCCATGGGCCCCAATCGCCAGAAATTCGACCATTGCTGCCGCTGTCTCTGAAAGGCCGTCGGCCGGATAAAGATTGCCTTGAGGGACAGAGATTTCTTCGCACATACCCCCATCCGTATGGCCCCCCAGCACTGCGATGTTTTCACAGCAGTTGGGCTTTCCTTGCGTGCAAGCATGACACGTCCCGCATGAGAGATACGGATTGACCACGACCAAATCCCCGACAGTTCGTGGCCCATCACCCGCGGGTAGGCCAGGAACGGCTGCTGGCCACCGTAGATGTGATAATCGATTCCGCAAATGCCGATTTGCCCGATTTTGATCCGTACAGGTCGACCGATTTGCTCGGCCGTTCTTAGGCACCAAATGTAAGTTGCCCGGCAGAGTGGGCATCCATTTGGGTCATTGGTGTCTCCCTGACGGATCGTGTGATCAGTTAATTTAAGGGTCAAGTGCGGCCGTGTTAATCAAGGTAGTGACCCTTGCCGCGGGCCCGAAGGTCTTTCTCGGCCATTTCAAGGATTTTTGAGTTGATCTTGCGCCCGATCAGCGCAAGCGCGATGGCCCGTGTGCGCCGGTTCACAGCTGCGGCACCTCCGTCAAGCGTACTTACATCCGAGAGCGTCAGTTTCTCGTAGATCCCCTTGATCCGTCCTTGCACAGAACGTACCGACATACTGCGGTATTCGGCGACAGCGTGATCCGTTAATCCGATCGCGATATCGACGAGAGTTTCATATTCCGCGATGGTCAGTTCTGCGCTGTTGGCTGGGTAATGCTGCGTGAAGTTGACCGCGCGGTCCACGATTGTTTGCCCGTCACGAAAGACGCCGGAAATTGTGCTTTTCAGCCGCTGACTTGAGGTCGACTTCAGCAAGTAGCCATAGTTCGCTTCTTTTGGTGCAACACGGTAGATGCCGCGTGCATAGGCTTCGTCTGCGTGGTTTGACCAGAATAGGATGGGTGTCGTTGAGTTCTTGGCCCAAACAGCCCGCGCGACATCAACACCGCTTTTCCCTGGCATCTGCAAATCAAGTACGACGTTATCGAAGTGTCGGCTTTTGATAAGATTGATCGCCTCTTCACCAGATTGCGCTTCAGTGACATCCACCTCGCCAAGGTCACTTTCAGGGAGCATGTCGCGCAGGAACCGACGGTGAAGTTCGTCATCTTCAACGATTAAGATATGGCTGGTCATGCGGACACCTTTTCATCAGCGCTGATTTTGAGTGGCGAGGCGAGATAGATAAGCGTGCCTGATGGGCTGACCGGCCGGATTTCAAATTGCGCGCCGAACAGCGCCGCACGGGTTTTCATGTTGAAAATACCTCCTCGATTTTTGGAATGTATTTCTTCAATTCCACAGCCGTTGTCGCGCACGGATACGACCATCGTGTCATCATGGAAGGTCAGTTCGACGTCGATATGGCTTGCGTTCGAGTGTTTGAACGCGTTGTGAATGGCCTCTTGAGCGATCCGGAAGAATCCGAATTCAACATCCTCATCATGGTGCGCGTCGTTGTCGGGCAGTTGATCAACGAAGGTGACTTCGATGTCAGGGCGCAAGGCGTTTTCCTTTTCAACCAATTGGCGCAGGGCCTCGGCGAGGCCGAAAAGTTCCAGCACTGACGGCCGCAGCTCGTTCACGATCCGGCGCAGTTCCGTCAGGCAGGATGATACGTCTGACCGTAGGACGTTCAATTCTTCCGCGTTAAGTTCCGTCCGATCGTCGATTGTCCGCGAAATGCGGGACAGGTCTGCAAGCGTTTGGTCGTGTAGGTTCATGCCCATTTGCGCCTGGCTTTTTTCCAGCTCGCCGGTGAGTTCGCGCGCGCCGCGGCGTAGCCCTTCGCGTAAGGCCGCTTGGCGCGCAGCATCCAGTTTTGCGTCGTCAGTACGATCAGATTGCAGCAATCCGTGCACGTAGGGGCTGATGATCCGGCTCACGACAAGGCAATTGGCGATGTCGTTCTTGGTGTAGGGTGTCGCGGTGTTCCGCGAAAATGACAGGGCCCCGATCACTTCTCCGGAAATAACCATTGCGACGTGCAAGCGCGCGCGCAAGTTCGCTTCAAAGATTGGGGCTGTGTACATTCCGGGATGCTGAAACTGAGGATCAGTCTGCGCATCTTCAGAGACGATGTACTCTGCGGCATTGTTGAAAATCGCGCGTATTGGGCTCGCCTCGACCAAACGTGTGGTCCCGCCCCATTGGGTTTCGAGGCCCGTCTCATAAGTCGAAAGAGATTTTTTATCCTCGAGCAAGATTGCCGCGTCAAAATGATCGTGGGTGAGGAACGTCGCGACATCACCCGACACGGATTGAATGACTTCACCCAGCTCCCATCGTCCAGCAACGGCCGTCGCAACGCCTAAAATTTCGGTTACGGTCAACGTACAGTTGGAAATGAGATCAGACATACAGCTCAGTAGCATACCTTTTGCGATTTCGAAAAAGAGGTATGCGCAAAAACTTTGCGGGTTCCCGCAAAATGAACGTTACTTGTCACATGTCTCTGCAGTGGATGTTCTTTACGCTCGTACAGGTCGAAAGGACATGTTCTGGGAGGGGCATCTTGAGTTTAGTTGCATCAACATGTGTGCCATCACACCCATCAGTCGCGAAGCTGTTCGTTGAAGGTGCGCAGCTTTGCCAGCTCTACACCGGTGCGATCTGGACCGAAGGCCCAGTCTATTTCCCCAAGACAGACACATTGATCTTCTCGGACATCCCCAATCACCGGTTGCTTGCCTGTGGTGCCAAAGGGGTGGTCACGGTGATCGACGCCGACAGCAACTATACCAATGGCAATACGCGCACCCCTGATGGGCGGCGGGTTTCTTGCCAGCATCTGACCAATTCGGTTGTGCGTGTTGAAGAGGACGGCACGCAGACGGTTCTTGCGTCGATGTTCCAAGGCAAACGGTTGAATTCGCCCAATGATGTCGTTGTCGCAAGTGACGGCGCGGTTTGGTTTACCGACCCGACCTATGGCATTCTGAGCGATCATGAAGGGCGCGCCCGCCCGTCAGAGCAGGACGGTTGCTATGTCTTTCGGATTGATCCGGTGACCGGCGCCTGTGAAATGGTCTGTGACACGATGAAGATGCCCAATGGTCTGGCCTTTTCGGTTGATGAGAAGACGCTCTATGTCGCAGATTCGAGCAAGTCGCATTTTGAAGACGGGTATCATCACGTGCTCGCCTTCGATGTTGTGAATGGGCGGAGATTAGAAAACCAACGGGTGTTTCATGTGATTGAACACCGTGTTCCTGACGGAATGCGTGTCGATGAATTTGATAACCTTTGGTGCTCGTCCGGTCGCGGTGTTGAGATAATCGCAGCTGACGGCACACATCTTGGGCATATCGCCGTCCCTGAAGTGACCGCAAATCTGACATTCGGCGGGCCCGATGGGCGACGTCTATTTATAACCGCAACAACATCGCTTTACGCGATCGATGTAGCCGTACGTGGGGCTGAATTTACTTGATATCACGTAAATGAACTAAGATCCTAGGGAGGACACCAACATGACTGAAGATACCAAATCGGACGAAAGCCGCCGTCATTTTCTGAAATCGATGGCATTAGGAAGTGCGGTGATGGGAGCCAGCGCTGTGGCGCCCGGGCTGCCGTTGACAAAAACATCGGGCGCCGCGAAGGCCGATGGCCACGCCAAACAAAAGATGGCCTTTATCCAGTGGCAGCCCCACACAGTTCCAAACGCGTGGAGCAAAGGCATTGAGGAGGTTTTGAACGCACAAGAAATCTTTGATTACCAGCTGCTTGACGGTCAGAACAAGGTCGAGGTGCAGGTTAGCCTGATGGATACATTGATCAACGATGGGGCCAGTGTCATCTTCTTGCAGCCCATTGACTCGGTCGCTCTTGCACCGTCGATTGCATCCGCCAAGCGGCGCGGAATTTCGGTGATCACTTTGAACATCGACGCGACCGAAGAACACGCCGCGCACGTGGAAATGAACCACTATTTCGGTGCCAAAGAAATCGCACGTGTCATGGGCGAGAAAATGGGTGGAACCGGTGAGGTCGCAATTATGAACGCGCCTCCGGGCATCATCATTCGCGATCAGCGCACAAATGGGTTCGTCGAGGGCATGGCGGAGTACCACCCTGGGATCAGCATCGTCGCAGACGTGAACGCAGAATGGTCCCGCCAAAAGGCGCAGGATGCGTTGAATACCGTGCTTGCCTCTAACCCGAACGTTACGGGCGTCTATGGCGTAAACGATTCCATGGCCTTGGGCGCTGTGGACGTTGCCAAGCAAAAAGGCATCCTCGATCAGATGACGATCTTCGGAAACGATGGCGAACGCGACGCCCTTGAATCCATTGAAGCCGGCGAGCTGACAGGCACGCAGTACACAGACGTCTATCAGCAGGGCCGCTTCGCTGCCTCTGCCGCGACAGTCATGGCCACTGGCGGTATCTCAGCACGGGACTTCCAGTCGCAGGGGACGTTGTTGATGCCATACATCATTGCGACAGCCGAGAACGTCGGCGGTATCCAAGAAGCTCAGCGCTGGTAAAGCGCGCGCAGACAATTGGACAGGCAGGGGTTTTGTACCTTGTCTGTCCTAAAAGCATGAAAAGGGTGAATGGCTATGATCAGTAAAATTGCGGCGCGTGTTCCAAACGGTGGGCTGATCGCCTTCTTTGTCGTCATGACACTGTTTTTTTGCTTCTTTGCGCGCAATTTTGCGACGGCGACAAATGTTGAGAATATTCTCGTCGGTTATTCTTTTATTGCGATCGTCGCATTGGGCCAGATGTTCCCGATCATGGCGCGAGGGATCGACCTGAGCATTGGCTCTATCCTAGCGCTGGCCGGCATGGTCGTTTTCGACGCGATTTTGATTTTCGAACTGCCGGGCTGGATTGCAATCATCCTGGCGATTGCTGCGGCAACGCTTGCAGGGACGTTGAACGGACTTTTCATTGTCATACTCAGCTTACAGCCATTCGTGGCGACGCTTGCGACATTGGCGGGGTATCGCGGGTTGGTTTACGCGATTTCGGGGCGCCAGTTGTACCCTGAACTTGCGACAACGCCGCTGCGCGATCCGTCCCTTGCCTGGTTTAACGAATACTATGACGTAGGCGCTTGGTTCGGCCTTGATGCCTTCATCACCACACCGTGGATACCAGCATCCTTTTTGGTCCTGCTGGTGGTGATGGTGTTCCTATATGTTTTGTTGGCCAAGACGCCCTATGGCACCGCCCTCAAGGCCACGGGCGGTAATAAAGAGGCCGCACGCCTTGCCGGGTTGCGGGTGCGGATGATCGAAGTGTCGGCCTATGCCATGTCAGGGTTTCTGGCGGGGATTGCTGCGGTGCTTTTGGTGGCGCGACTGACGACCTCGACCGAGGCGTTGGGCATCGGAATGGAGCTAACGGCCATCGCGGCCGCCGTCATCGGGGGCACGCGCCTTTTGGGCGGGCAGGGGAATGTGCTGGGCCCGGTGCTTGGGGCGTTCTTCCTTGGTGTGGTCCTGATCGGATTGACGCTGATGGGGATCTCGCAATTCGTACAACAAATGCTGACGGGAGCGATCCTATTGGCCGCGGTCGGCTATGATGCGATTCGCAGGGGAGCAGGGCAATGAGCGGTGAAATTTTGCTGGAAACCCGCGAGGTTTCCAAGAGATTCGGCAATTTTGTTGCGCTGAAATCAGCCTCCATCGCCGTGACGGCCGGCAAGGTCATCGGCTTTGTTGGGTCGAACGGTGCGGGGAAATCGACGTTGATCAAGGTGATCACCGGTGCGCACGCCCCGTCGAGCGGATCGGTGCATGTGCGCGGTAAAGAAGTACACAAAGCCGATCCTGCGCTGATGCGCGCGTTAGGTGTGGCGTGTATCTACCAACACTCAAGCCTCGTTGCGACCTTGTCGGTGATCGAAAACGTCTTCTTGGGGCGCGAAATGCGCGGGCGGTTGGGATTGGTCAGCCACAAGGCACAGCGGGTGCAGCTGCAAGAGATTATGGATGATTTTGGCATCCATGTGGACCCAGACGTGCTTGTGTCGACCCTGACGCCGGTGAAACAGAAAGAGGTCGAGATCCTGAAGGCGCTGGTCGCCAATGCCGATGTAATCCTGATGGATGAGCCGACCGCGTGGCTGAGCCTGTCTGAGGTCAGTAATTTGCACACCACGATCCGCAAGCTAACAGCGGCCAATAAGGGTGTGGTCTATATCTCGCATGTGTTGGATGAGGTTTTCCAGATTTGCGATGACATCACGATTTTGCGCGATGGCACTATGGCTTGGACCGGCCCCGAGGCCGACATCGACCGCCCCAAGCTGGTGAACCTGATGGTCGGTGAGGCACTGGGCGAGGCGAGCCGCGCAGCGGTCACGTCAGAGCGACGCCCGCGCGGCACCGGCACAGTCAAACTAGCGACCGACAAGCTTAGCAAGCAGGGGGTTTTCCACGATGTCACCTTTGAGGTGAACGCAGGGGAGATCCTGTGCTTTGCCGGGCTGATCGGGTCACGCCGGTCCGAAGTCGTGAAATGCCTGTTCGGAGATGACAAACCCACGTCGGGTACAATCATCAGCAAGGGCGGGGTAAAGACATTCGGCTCTCCCGCGGAGGCGATTGCCAATGGCATCTGCCTTGTTCCCGAGGACCGCCATACCGAGGGGCTGTGCCTGTCGCACACAACATTCGAAAACACCGTCATCCCGTCGCTTGTCGAGGTGACCAATCGTGGTGTTCTGATGCGCAAGGATATGGATGCCATGTGCACGCGGCAGATCACCTCTCTCAACATCCTGCCGCCGGATCCGGCCAAGGTTGTGGGCCAGATGAGCGGCGGCAACCAGCAGAAGGTTTTGCTGGGCAAATGGATCGAAAAAGACCCCGAGGTGCTGATCCTCGATGAGCCCACAGTGGGCGTCGACGTGGGCGCCAAGGCCGAGATCTATGCCATCATCCGAAAGCTGCGCGACGAGGGGGCCGCGGTGATCGTGGTCTCGTCCGATCTGGAGGAAGTTATGACAATCGCAGACCGGATACTGGTCTTTTCCAACGGGGAGATTACGACAGAATTCGACGCGGGCGAGGTCACAAATGACCTGCTCATTCACGCGATTGGCGGGGGAGAAAGCGCATGATAATGCTTAAACTTCAAAGAAACCTTGCGGACCTCGCGCTCCCGATTGCGATGGCTTTGCTTTGTATCATTTTCACAATCGCAGAGCCTGCCTTTCTGTCCTTCGGTAATCTCAGCGGTATTTTACGCCAAGTCGCCCTGACTGGGATTATGGCGATTTTCATGACCTATGTGATTATGACGGGCGGTATTGACCTGTCTGTCGGACCCGTCATGGCGTTGGCGGGGCTTGCGGCCTATGCGGTGTATTACGGGACAGGGCTTCCGGTTGGTTTTGCGATCTTGTTCGGGCTCAGTGTCGGTATGGTTGTCGGAACGATCAATGGATTTGCGATTGCGGCCTTTGGGCTGCCCCCGATTATTGTCACACTTGGAATGTTATCGATCGTGCGCGGGTTTGCGTTGCTGATGGGCGGGCCGGACCTGCACCAAGTGCGCGATGAGCCATTTTACACATTCTTGGGCAATGGCCGAATACTGGAGCTTCCGGTGTCCGTCTGGATCTTCTTTGGTTTGGCTGCATTGATGTTTTCGGTCGAAAAACGAACGTCGTTTGGTCTTATGATCTCCTCGATCGGTGACAACATGCGTGCTGTTTTCCTATCCGGTCGGTCGGTCACGAAAACAGTATGCATGGTCTATGTCCTAAGCGGCATGGGGGCGGCGGTCGCTGGTATGTTGTTGTCAAGCCAGGTCCACACGGCGTCTGCAACTTATGGAGAATTTGGCGTCGAACTTGATGTCATTGCCGCGGTGGTTTTGGGCGGAACCAGCCTGATGGGCGGCAAAGGTTCGGTTATAAGAACGGTCTTCGGCGTTCTGCTGCTCGGTGTGATCAACAATGGTTTGAATATTCTGAATGTTCCTGTCGATCAGCAATTGATGGTGAAGGGCGTCATAATTGTCGCGGCCCTCGCGGTCTCTGAATGGGCGCAGAGGGTGAAATCAGGGCGGTAGTGCCAAGTTTTCACCACGGCGAAAAACACTGGCTGCGAAACATACAATCGAGATTACAAAAAGGCGCCTCTGGCACAAATGTCCGCTTGCGGGAAGAGGATCTGGTGCGTTTCTCAAAAGCTCGATATCGCACAATCAAGGACTTAGGGAACTCGGAATGGCAAAACTATGTGTCGCCTCACACTTACTTTTGATCGCCAAGTAAGTTGCCTTTTGGGCCACTACTTTACCTTTCCAATGAAAATTTCAGACCAAGGCGGGTTTTTGCAAAGGCCCCTGCCCTACATCGTCTGGTATCTTGCACAATCTAAGATCTCTGATCGGGACACGCTATCGCCTTCTAAAGCAGGTCCTGGTGGCTGCTTCTGGATCTTCACCCTACTTTGAAAATGCTACGGCTGCGCCAATGTCTGCTTAGGGGGTCATGGCTTCACACGGCTGAGAAAAACTGCGCTGAAGATGATCATCGCTGGGCCAGACCCCGAAGAGAGCGAAATCGTAGAGTGCGGCGAACACTAGAACAAAGTAGAATGCAGGCATGACAAGGCTTGCCTCGCCTCGCTTCATCGCCTGAATGAATAGGGATTGGCCCAGAACCATTACGACGCCAAGTATGATCAGCAGCCCCCATTGAAAGTTGTAGGGGCCACCCAGACAAACGCAGCGGCAGTCACAGCGATCAGGCTTCCGAGCAGATTATTTACGATTAGGATGCGCATCGGAGGTTCGCTGCCCGTTAGACTCTTGGTAAAGATGGCTTCTAACCCCATCAAGGCAGCAGCAAGAAGTGCAAATAGACCGGCGATCTGAAAGGCTTCTGTGCCTGTGCGTAAGATCAAGGCAGGCACGATCAGTGCGAAACAGGACGCAAATATTTTACGCAGCCCGACATGTTCGTTCAAAAGCAAGGCAGCCAAGGCCAGAGCCACAATTGGACTGAGAAAACTGATTGCTGTTGCTTCTGCCACGGGCATTTGGGCAACCGCCGCAAACGTTGCCGTTACACCGGACCAGCCGCAGGCTGAACGCAGGAAATGTAGCCGCCAGTTTGCTCCCTTAAAATCCGGGCGCGCTCTTGGCACAACAGCAACACAGGCGGCAAGAGCCAGCACTGCAAAGACGAAGCGACCCGCGCTTACTTGTAACGGATGCAGCGCACTCGCTCCTCCAATTCCGACGCCAAGAGACTTGCCGGTGACAGATGTCATTGCGATCAGTGCTGCGGCCCCAATCATCGCAGGGATTGCACGATGAGCTGAGCGATGCCGGGTCTGGGTGACCTTCATAGAGTGTCTCGACCCTGTTGCCAGCTTAGGTGGTAATAGGTGGATTCATATTTACCTTACTAAAAATATCAAGTAATGGCGTGTCGTCAGCTATCATTCGATGATGTGCCAGCTCAATCACAAAACGATCAAGACGCGATGCGTCGTCTTCCCCTCGAGGTACGTGCTGGCCAACGCCACCGTTCTGGTGATTGAGGCTTGGCGGTTTCGTTAATTGGTCACACAAGCCTGAGGAGATCACTCGATGAAACGTCATATTCTTGCCGCCGTGGCCAGCGGAACGACCCTAATGTCCGCAGCACCTGTTCTTGCCAGCCCTGCGGATGATACCATCCGCATCGCGTCACCGTGGAAAATCGGCGCGCTGATCCCATCTGCAAGCACCGCATTGTCGCGTACCGGCGTGGTCGAAACGCTGACCATGCCCACCGAGGAAGGCGACATTGTTGGCTTGCTTGCCGAAAGCTGGACATCCAACGACAGCCTGGATGAGTGGCGCTTCAAAATTCGCTCTGGCGTCACCTTCCACGATGGCAGCCCACTCACGGCAGAAACCGTAGCCGCGAACCTGACAAAGTTCCGCGAACAGAGTTCCTTGCGGATCGCGCCTGTTGCGAGCATTGCGTCAGAAGGTGACGAAGTTATCATCACTTTGGAGCGCCCATATTCCATCCTGCCTGCGATCCTTGCCGATTGGAATACTGGCATCATTTCTGCTGAAAACCTGAACGATGAACCGTCAGACAGCGTAGCAGGCACCGGGCCTTTTGCCGTTAAAGATGCGTCAGACCCAACAATGCTGAAACTGTCTGCCAATGCCGATTATTGGGGCACTCAGGCCACAATCAGCAAAGTGGAATACCTGTTTGTGCCAGATGCGCAGGCCCGTCAGGCGATGGCACAAGCGGGAGAGGTCGAATTTGCTTTCAGTCTGCCCGTGACAGCCACCCAGATGCTTACTGGGGCTGAGAATGTGGATGTGAATATTCAGGCCATCCCCCGGGTGCGTGCGCTGAAACTGAACGGCGGCATCGCGCCGCTGAATGAGGTCGCCGTGCGTCAGGCTATCAGCTATGCGATTGATCGGAATGGGATTGCAGCATCCATTGTTGGAAATCCTGATACCGCCGCAACCCAGTTGTTCCCAGCCAGTTTGCCCGCTTGGCACGATACCGATCTCGCACCGTTTGCCTATGACCCCGCGAGAGCGGCTGAGCTTCTGGCAGAAGCCGGTTTCGAAAAAGGGGAAGACGGCATTCTAACCCGCAATGGTGAGCGTTTCTCGATTGAAATGCGCACCTATGATTCACGCCCAGAACTGCCGGTGATCGGTGTTGCGATTCAAGATATGCTAAAAGTGGTCGGTATCGAAGTCACGATGCGCGCCGGTGACTGGACGCTCATTTCAGACGGCCACACAGATGGAACGTTGGAGGCCGGTATGGTCTCTGACAGCTTCGTTTATGTCCCTGATCCGATCGGCGCGCTGGCTGAAAACTTCTATCAGGGCGGTGGTTTCTGGGGCTCCATGAACTGGAACAACGCTGAGTTCGACGCATTGGTTGAAACATACCAAAGAGCCGTTGACCCAGACCAACTGGCGCAGCTTCGCACCGATATGGTTGGGATGATCCACGAAGAACACCCAATGGTGACCGTGACATGGTATGATGATGTTTATGCGGTTTCCGATGCGGTGGCGAACTTCAAGTTCGACGTTTACGAGCGCGATTTCGGCCTCAACCGTCTGACCTGGGCCGAGTAATCACCCTATGACCCTTGCTGAACTCCTGGCAAGAAAAGCACTGCTCATTTTGACGATCACGTTGCTTGTCGCAACCTGTTCGTTTTGGGCAGTGCATCTTTTGCCGGAAAACCTTGCCCTGCAAATCGCGGCGGCTCGGTTTTCCGGCGCAGAACCCAATCAGCAACTGGCCGATGTAGTCAGCCAATCTTATGGGTTGGATCGGCCTGTGATTGCACAATACGTTGATTGGCTGGCGCGTGCATTGCGTTTCGATTTTGGCAGGTCGCTTACTACGGGGCGCGAAGTGCTTCAGGATATTGCCCACCACGGCATCAATTCCATGCGCACTGTCTTCTGGGGGTTTATTGCGGGTGTTGGGTTGGCGGTTCCAATCGGCTATGTCTGCGGTCGTTTTGCTGGCAGCAGGCTCGATACGGCGCTGACGATTTTTAGCGCTGCCGTCACCACCATACCTTCATTTCTCGTGGCTATCGTCATGATCCAGTTTTTTGTGGTCGAGCTGGGGCTTGCAACACTCAGCGGCACATCTGGTTGGGCCCGCCTTTGGGTGATGATCCTGACCATATCTATATCAGTCTCCGGATCACTTAGCCGGGTTATACGCGCGGCTGTCATTGATGTACGCAATCAGCCTTATATGCAATTCGCTTTGATGCGCGGTGTTCCCGAACGCCAATTGTTCTGGCGGCACGGAGTCAAAAACGCGCTCAGACCGATGCTAAATTACCTGCCAGTGGTCTTTATGTTTCTGATTTACGACGTGATCGTCATTGAAACGGTGTTCAACTATCACGGCCTTGGCTGGGCTTTGATCAGCGCGGTGAAAGCTCTGGATATTCCGCTTATGCAAGGGCTCGTCCTTGCGTTGGTCCTTTTTTATCTGGGCTGCACAACGCTCAGCGATCTTATAACGTGGCGCGTGTATCGCCAAAAGGCACACTGATGCAAAGGTCGGGTGCATGTCCATTGGGCATTGGGCTGACGTTGGCATTTTGTCTGGCGGCGGCATTCGGGCCGTTGCTGTATACTGTCGATCCTGATGCTCAGAACCTGTTGATGTCCCTCAAGGCACCTTCTCAGGGTCACTGGTTGGGAACCGATCAATTGGGCCGGGACGTTCTTGCGCGGGTTTTACATGGCGCGCGATATTCGGCAGGGATCGCAATTAGTGTCATATTGTTCAACCTGACGATGGGCTGC
Organism: Aliiroseovarius halocynthiae; assembly: GCF_007004645.1. Taxonomy (GTDB): domain Bacteria; phylum Pseudomonadota; class Alphaproteobacteria; order Rhodobacterales; family Rhodobacteraceae; genus Aliiroseovarius; species Aliiroseovarius halocynthiae. The sequence goes on from NZ_ML660024.1 coordinate 156,932, forward strand.
GCATTGGCGGGCATTGCCATGTGGTTTGGCGGTGCGATTTCGACAGGCCTGATGATGTTTTCCGACGCCGTTTATGCGCTGCCCGGATTGCTGGTGACGATCCTGCTTGCCGATGTGCTGGGCGGCGGTGCGCTGGTCATCGTCTTTTTGCTTTGGCTGGTTGCGTGGCCTGAATACTTTCGTCTGTCCTATGCGATCGGTGCGCAACTCATGCGCAGCGATCATGTGCTCGCGTCAAAGCTGGCCGGGGCCAGCGGCCTGACGATTTTCCGACTGCAGGTCCTGCCTGTCATGTTGCCGTATCTTCTGTCGTTGGGAGCTATCTCTGTGGGGCGGATCGTGTTGTCGATAGCTACATTGGGTTTTTTGGGCATCGGCATCTCCCCGCCGCAGGCCGAGTGGGGCATGATGATCAACGACCTGCGCATCTATTGGCAACTTGCCCCAGTGCAGCTTGCAGCACCTGTTCTGGCGATCATCTGGATCGTTCTGGCATTGCTTATCCTGTCACACTCCATACCCAAAGCGAAGGTTGGGCTGGGATGACCCATCGCATCGAAATTCAAAACCTGACCGGAACGGCAGGGCAGCTTTCCGTTAGTGTGAGCCACCTGCAGTTTGAGCAGGGCAAAACCAGTTGTGTCATTGGCCGATCTGGATCTGGAAAGTCCCTGTTTGCTGCGGCTTTGTCAGGGCTGCAAATGCACGAATTGAACGTCTCGGGAGAGATATTTTTGGACGGTCAAAGACATCCAGTGCCGCTTTGGCATGATCATGTCTTCGTTCTGCCGCAAGAACCCGCCGTTGCGCTTGATCCGACGATGGAAGTTGGACAGCAATTGGATGAAATCCTGTACTGGCGGCGTGACCCAGCCTGTTCTTGTCCCAGCCCAGGTTGCCTTTTCAAGCAGGTTGGTCTGAACAAGCCAGACCTTGCGAAATTCCCAGAACAGCTTTCTGGCGGGATGCAACAACGGGTGATGATTGCGATGGCTCTGGCGGCGCGGGCCAGCTTTGTCGTGGCAGATGAGCCGACCAAAGGCCTCGACACCGATAACAAAACACGCGTCATCAATCTATTCAAAATGATCAAGGCAACTGGACGTGGATTAATCGTTATTACCCATGATCTGGATGTGGCGCGCGCACTTGCAGATGAAGTGATCGTTTTTGATCAAGGTAGTGTTGTTGAGCGCGGTATGCCTGATGAAATCCTTCGCACACCTCAAAACGCGGAGGCTAAAACGCTGATCCAAAACGCACCCGAAAACTGGCCAGATCATCCCAACAGACGGGAGCAAAAAACCAAACCCATTCTAAGCCTAAAGGACGTAAGTTTCAGGTTCGCGAAAGATACTGATCTAATCAACAATGCCAGCATAGATTTCTGCGGTGGCCAGATCGTTGGGCTCTACGGCCCTAGCGGAGTGGGTAAATCCACATTGGCAGACATGTGCCTCGGCCTGCATTCGCCAACAAAAGGGGCCGTGGAATGGTTTGGCGCTCCGGTCACACGGGCACTCATTCACCAGCACAGACCCAAGTTTCAAAAGCTATTCCAGAACCCTCTCTGCTCGTTCCCGCCCAACTTGATCCTTGGCGATGTGTTTGAAAAGCTGACCCCGGTTGCCGACGGAAGGCACTTAAAGTCCGAGTTGATGTCTCGCCTCAAACTAGAAGATGTGCTGCTCAATCGCAGGCCTGACCAAGTCAGCGGTGGAGAGTTGCAAAGGCTAGCCATTGTCCGATCCATACTGGCTCGGCCCCATTTTCTGGTGTGCGATGAACCTTCATCACGTCTGGATATGTCAATTCAGCGATTGGCCATCGACATTATCACCGACTATGCGACCGAACATGACGCCGCCGTATTGCTGATCTCTCATGACAAGGAGATTTTACGTAAACGTGCGGATCATATCTATGCGTTGGCCAAAGATGGAATGCTGGTCAGGCTATAAAGCCAGTACGGAATGGAGAACGGTGATACCTGATGACGCTCGCGCATTCCGGCATTCAATGGCCGCTGTGACATCAAATTCAGACATCGGCGCAGCCTGAATCACCATGGGCTCTGAGCCGAGGGCTTAGAAGTTTCCCTTTGCTGCT
>NZ_ML660025.1 GCF_007004645.1 Aliiroseovarius halocynthiae
ATGAACGACATGAACCTGATCGCAGCCGGGTGCCTGCAGCGCGAAGTCCAGCGTGTCCGTCACGTCTTGAGCCCGCATATTGGCGCATAGCTTCTAGGAGACGATGTAGCGGCTGTAATCGTTGAGGACCGTGCTGAGATAGAACCAGCCCCAGCCCAATACCTTGATGTAGGTGAAGTCTGTCTGCCAGAGCTGGTTGATGGCCGTCGTCTTGTGCTGGAACTCATTGGCATCCTTCAGGACGCGATACACTGTGGATTCTGAGACAAAATAGCGTTCTTGATCCGTAAAGACTTCCCACTTCGCGGTTTTGCCACCTGCGGAGACTGCGGAAGCAATCTGCGGTCTTCATGGTCAAAGGGGAAGACCAAATACTATCCGTATTATCTGTGCCAATCCAAAGGCTGCGATAGCTATGGGAAGTCGATCCCACGCGACAAAATTGAAGGCGCGTTTGCTGATGTCGTCAAAACGCTGGAACCAAGTCCAAATACTTGGTGCGGGCTAAAACCATGTTCAGACGTGCATGGGATGCGCGATTGGCTCAAGCCAAAGATACTGCGCGTTTAACCAAGCGCCAAATCGCGGATGCCGAGTCGCAGATCGAAGCATTGCTCTCGCGTATTATGCAAGCCAGCAACGATGCCGTCATCGGAGCCTATGAAAACAAGATCACTGAACTGGAGAAATCGAAGGTGCTCATGACTGAAAACCTTGCAGAAAAGGCTTCAAAACCCAAGAGGTATGAGGATTATCTAGAACTCTCCCTCAGGTTCCTATCAAGCCCTTGGAAAATATGGGAAAGCGGCGATGCAAGCCTGCGCAGAATCGTCCTGAGATTGGGATTTTCTGGCGGATTTTCGTACCATCGAATTGACGGACCTAGAACACCCCAAATAGCGTTGCCTTTCAAGGCTTTAGGTATGCTTTCAGGAGTGCAAAATTTAATGGTGCTGTGAGGGAGGATTGAACTCCCGACCTCACCCTTACCAAGGGTGCGCTCTACCACTGAGCTACCACAGCATCCTATCGTGAGCGGCTGACTAAACGTATTCGCTGACAGGTGCAAGGGTATTCTGGACCCTTTTTTCATTCCACGTTACAGAAGGGCTTATGGAGCGGAAAAGCACACCTCAAAAGCCCACGAAAAATGGGGCGGAACGCGAAGCGCGTCTGAAGGCTGCGCTGAAAGCAAATATGGGTCGGCGCAAGGCGCAGGCCAAAGCACGGGCTGCGTCAGAGGACGAAGCGACTGAAAACAAACAGGATAATAGGTAAGGCAGGCATATGGATTCAATTGTAGTAACTGGCGGCCGCGAACTTAGCGGCGAAATTCCGATTGCGGGGGCTAAGAACGCCTGCCTGACCCTGATGCCTGCAACGATTCTGTCGGAAGAACCTCTGACCCTGACCAACGCACCGCGCCTGTCGGACATCAAAACGATGACACAGCTGCTGGAAAGCCTTGGCGCTGAAGCCGCATCGATGCAGGAAGGTCAAGTTCTGACCCTGTCCAGCCACAATCTGGATAACCACATCGCCGACTATGATATCGTGCGTAAGATGCGGGCATCCAACTTGGTATTGGGGCCGATGTTGGCACGTTTGGGACATGCGGTCGTGTCCCTGCCCGGCGGCTGCGCCATTGGTGCGCGCCCGATGGATCTGCATATCTTCGGCCTAGAAAAGCTGGGCGCCGAGATCGAATTGAAAGACGGCTATCTGCACGCCAAGGCCCCGCGCGGACTTAAAGGTGCTGAAATCGAGCTAGCTTTCGCATCCGTCGGCGCGACTGAGAATATCCTGATGGCTTCGACACTGGCCAAAGGCACCACTGTTATTCGCAACGCGGCCCGCGAACCAGAGATCGTCGATCTGGCAGACTGCCTGCGCAAAATGGGCGCCCAGATCGAAGGCGACGGCACATCCGAGATCGTCATTCAGGGCGTGGATCGCCTGCACGGCGCGACCCACCCTGTTGTCACCGACCGGATTGAACTTGGCACCTATATGCTGGCCCCGGCCATCGCAGGTGGCGAAGTGGAATGTCTGGGTGGGAAGATCTCGCTGGTCGAAAGCTTCTGCCAGAAACTGGATGCGGCTGGCATCCACGTCGAAGAGACCGCGAAAGGCCTGAAGGTTGCGCGCCGCAATGGGCGGGTATCGGCGGTGGACGTCACAACCGAACCCTTCCCCGGTTTCCCGACGGATTTGCAGGCCCAGATGATGGCGATGCTGTGCACGGCCGAGGGCACTTCGACCCTGCACGAAACCATCTTCGAGAACCGCTTTATGCACGCCCCAGAACTGACCCGCATGGGGGCAAATATCGAAGTGCATGGCGGCACCGCCACTGTACATGGTGTTGAGAAGCTGAAAGGCGCGCCCGTGATGGCGACCGATCTGCGTGCGTCAGTCTCGCTAATTTTGGCTGGATTGGCGGCCGAGGGAGAAACCATCGTCAGCCGGGTCTATCACCTTGATCGCGGGTATGAAAAAGTTGTGCGCAAACTGACCTCGGTCGGGGCCAAAGTCGAGCGTGTGAGGGAGTAACCGACATGCAAGATGCACGGTTCGAAGATGCTGGCGAGAGCGCCCTGAAACTGGTGGCGCTGGATGCTGCGGATCTCGAGATTGTTTCTGCACTAGTTCAGGACGCAGTTTTTCCCGCGTCCGAGATCGCGTGGTCGCACGCCCGTCGGCGCTTTGATTTGCTGCTCAATCGCTTCCGCTGGGAAGACAAAAAGGCCGCTGAAGCACGCAACCGTCCGGTCGAGCGTGTACAAACCGTATTGTCTGTGTCTGATGTTCTAAAAGTACAAAGTCAGGGCGTCAAAAAGGGCGATAGGGACATGATCCTATCGCTTTTGTCCCTCTCCTTTGTGCCCGGTGACGATGGTATGGGCCGGTTGGAGCTGATTCTGGCTGGTGATGGTGCCATTGCGCTCGAGGTCGAAACGCTGGACGTGACCCTTCAGGACGTCACGCGCCCCTATATTGCGCCCTCGAAACATACGCCGGAGCATGACCTGTCCGAATAATCCGCGACCCCATGGCGCTTGAAGCCCAGTTACGTCGCCGCTAAGACCCGCTCAAAGGAGAGCGCCATGCCCCAATTTCTGAACAGCACCGACAGCGATTTCGAGGCGCGTTTCACCGCGCTTTTGTCGATGAAACGCGAAGACAGCCCGGATGTGGATGCCACTGTGGCTGGCATTATTGCCGACGTGCGCACGCGCGGGGATGCTGCCGTGATCGAGCTGACCTCGAAATTCGACCGGCTGGACCTGACGCCAGAAACACTGCGCTTTTCCGAAGCAGAGATCGAAGCGGAATGTGCGAAGGTTTCGAATAAAGACCGCGCCGCGCTGGAACTGGCCGCGGACCGCATTCGCGCATATCACAGTCGTCAGATGCCAGAAGATCAGCGCTGGACAGATGAAAGCGGTGCTGATCTGGGCTGGCGATGGTCGGCTGTGTCCGCTGCGGGGCTTTATGTTCCCGGCGGGTTGGCCAGTTATCCGTCATCCGTTCTGATGAATGCCATCCCAGCCAAAGTCGCGGGTGTCGAGCGCCTCGCAATCACCGTGCCCACGCCAGACGGGGTCACGAACCCTCTGGTATTGTTGGCCGCAAAGATTGCTGGCGTGGACGAGGTCTATCGCATCGGTGGCGCACAAGCTGTCGCCGCCCTTGCCTATGGCACGGACACAATTGCACCCGTGGACAAGATCACTGGTCCGGGCAACGCATTTGTGGCCGCCGCCAAGCGCCGTGTCTTCGGCAAGGTCGGGATCGACATGATCGCGGGCCCGTCGGAAATTCTGGTCATCGCAGACGCGGAAAATGACCCCGATTGGCTGGCCTTGGATCTGATGAGCCAAGCCGAGCATGACGAAAGTGCGCAGTCCATCTTGATCACAACCGACGAAGCCTTCGGCCAGAAGGTTGCCGATGCTGTTGCCGCGCGCCTGGAAACGCTGGAGCGGCGCGATATCGCAGGTGCCAGCTGGCGCGACTTTGGTGCTGTGATCACCGTGCGTGATCTGGACGAAGCGGCACGCTTGTCCAACCGCATCGCACCCGAACACCTAGAGCTGTGCGTCGCAGATCCCGAAGCCCTGTCGAACAAATGCGTGCATGCCGGCGCCATCTTCCTTGGCCAGTTCACGCCCGAAGCCATCGGCGATTATGTCGGCGGTCCCAATCACGTGCTGCCAACTGCACGATCGGCGCGCTTTAGCTCGGGCTTGTCGGTGATGGATTTCCTGAAACGCACCACGCTTGCCCGCATGACGCCCGGCGCGCTGGCCGCCATCGGACCCGCCGCCGAAACCCTTGCCATTTCCGAAAGCCTTGAAGCTCACGGCCTGTCCGTGCGCGCAAGGCTTGACGCCCTTAACGATTGACCCTCAGATAGTGCCAATGACCACGAACCGCATCACCCATATCGAGATTGATGACACCGGCCTTGCCGCCCCCACGCCCGAGATCGAGCAAGAGCGCAAGGTCGCGATTTTTGATCTGCTGGAAGACAACAGCTTTGATCTGGCACCGCGCGGCGATCAGCCAGCACCGGACGGGCCGTATCATCTTGGGCTCGCCATCCGCGAAAAACGGTTGGTGGTCGAGGCCAACACCGAAGCTGGGGATCCCGCGGGTGAGTTTCACCTGTCGCTTGGGCCATTTCGTCAGGTGGTGAAAGACTATTTTGCGATTTGCGAAAGCTATTTCGATGCAGTGAAAAAACTGCCGCCCAGCCAGATTGAAGCCATCGATATGGCCCGACGCGGCATTCACAACGAAGGCGCACGCGTCTTGCAAGAACGCCTTGAAGGCAAAGCCGACATCGATATCGACACCGCGCGCCGCCTTTTCACCCTTATTTGCGTGCTGCACTGGGGGTAAGCTTGGTCGCAGATCGTCCTCAATCCGTGCTGTTCTGCTGTGACCACAATTCTGTGCGCTCACCGATGGCCGAAGGGATGATGAAGGCGTTCTATGGGCACGAGATCTATGTCCAGTCTGCCGGTGTCCACAGCGAGCTTGAGATCGACGGGTTCTCTATCGCAGTCTGCGACGAATTGGGGGTCGAACTGTCCGGCCATCGCGTACGCAGCTTCGACCAGATGGAAGAATGGGGGGACGACCTGTCCAGCTTCGATCTGGTGATCGCCCTGTCCCCGGCAAGCCAACGCCGCGCATTGGAACTAACGCGGGTGTTCCATCTGGATGTGGAATACTGGCCCATTCTGGACCCAACCGGATTGGGGACACGGCGCGACGAAAAACTTGCGTCCTATCGACAAACCCGCGATCAAATCCGTGACCGGATCATCGACAGATTTGGCCCCCCGTCTCAAGACCTCTAAAGGCCCACCATGGACCAAGATCCGCCACAAGCACGTGCCCAGTCGCATCGTCGCATTGCGCTCAACTATTTGTTGATCATCGGGTACTGCTGCCTTGTCTATGGTGTGGGTTTTTTCGGCTATCCCCAACTTTTGGGCGATCAAGTTGGCATCTACGTGACACTCTCGATCCCCTTTTCCATTGGCATACTGGGCCAGCTGCTTTTAGATCCGCATCGCACTAGACGGGTCCGAGACGTGCTGATCCCCTTGCTGTATGTCATGCTCGCGGTCGCATTGGCCCTGTTGCTGGTTCAAGTAGAAACGCTGATCTGCATTGCAATGGCAGTACCATTTTTTGCAGTTCTTACGCCTGCTGCTGTTTTGCTAACCCGTGTTGCGCAGGCCGCGCTGCATCGTCGATTTCGTGTATCAACCCTTTATTCGCTTACGATTCTAGTGCCGCTCGCACCTCTCTTCGCAACACCGCTTATCTCGTTACCAGCCGAGATCGTCAGTGTGCGCGAAGAAGTGTTAATCGCGGCACCAGCAGAAACCATTTGGCGACACACCGTGGAAATTCCGCGAATCTCAGATAAGGAACGGCTCTGGACCATCTCTCACAATCTCATGCGCGCACCAATGGCGTTTGACGCACGGGTCAAAGGGACAATGCGGCAGTTGCGTTGGACCAAAGGGGTCCGGTTCAAAGAAGAGATCACCGAACACTATCCAAACCAACGTCTTGCATGGCGCTTTGTCTTTCACGACAAAGACAGCCTACGTGGATTCGATTTGCACGTTGATCCGGATAGCAACACCTTGAAACTTCTGGACGGATGGTATGAGTTGTCATCGGGACCGGACGGTACGACCCGGCTGGTGCTTGAAAGCCGCTATCGCCTGTCCACACCTGTAAATTGGGCGCTCAAACCATGGGGACAGCTCTTTTTAGGCGATTTCCAGCGTTCGGTTCTGCACGTAATCAAGGCCCGCGCTGAAGCCGGCGCCGGTTGATTTACACATTTTATGTCCGAACGCTGCTATGTCCCCCGAATCCCCTTGAAAACCGGGACGTTTCCCCCCATTTATAGCGCGCCCACGATGGGTGGGTAAAAACACAGGAGTGAACATGGCCAAGGAAGAACTGCTCGAATTTCCCGGTGTCGTCAAGGAACTCCTGCCGAATGCGACATTTCTGGTCGAGCTGGAAAACGGCCATAAGATCATCGCTCATACGGCAGGAAAGATGCGCAAAAACCGCATCCGCGTTCTGGCCGGCGACAAGGTACAGGTCGAAATGACCCCTTATGATCTGACCAAAGGTCGGATCAACTATCGCTTTAAGTAAGCGCCGTCGCGCATGACGCGTCCTAAGCTGATTCTGGGCTCTGGCAGCCCAAGACGGGCCGAGTTGCTAGGGCAGCTCGGCCTTGTTGCTGATGACATCCGCCCACCGGATGTAGATGAAACGCCCAAAAAGGGCGAATTGCCGCTGAACTATTGCCGCCGGATTGCCGCATCGAAGGCTGCCGCGATGCACGTGGCCACGGATGAGGTCGTGCTGTGCGCCGACACCACCGTCGCGTTGGGACGCCGCATCATGGGCAAACCCAAAGATACGGCCGAGGCGGCTGAGTTTCTGATGTCGCTTTCTGGTCGACGTCACCGGGTCATCACCTCGGTCGTGGTGCGCAATGCCGCGGGTGCGTGGGCACGCGATGTGGTGACCAATGTCAAAATGAAACGCCTGTCGAATGAAGAGCTGAACGGCTATCTGGCCACCGGAGACTGGCAGGGGAAAGCAGGTGGTTATGCCATCCAAGGTCCTGCAGGCGCATTCATTCCGTGGATTCAGGGCAGCTATACCGGCGTCGTCGGTCTGCCCATCGCCGAGACGGCTGGGCTTCTTCAAGCGGCCGGTTTCCCTTTATATGGAGAGCAGCCATGAAAGGCAGCACCATCGCGCTTGATACCTATAACGGTCGGAAGGCTGCCGCGCAGATCACCGACGGGCAGCTGACAGATCTTCTGATCGAACCGCCCGAGGGCGTGACCCTGCCGGGCGCCATTTTTCGCGCAATCTGTGATCGGCCCCTGAAGGGTCAAGGCGGCATGATGCTGCGCCTTCCAAACGGGCAATCAGGCTTTCTGCGTCAAGGCAAGGGCCTGAAACCGGGCGAGCGGTTGCTGGTTCAGGTTACGGGTTTTGGCGCGGATGGGAAAGCGGTCCCAGTGACACAGAAAGTCCTGTTCAAGAGCCGTTACGCCATCGTCACACCTGGTGCGCCCGGCATCAATGTCAGCCGCGCCATTCGCGATGACGAGGTGCGCGTGCGCCTTCTTGAGATCGCACATGAGGTTATGGGCGATGCTGATGAAGGATTGATCATTCGGTCTGTGGCGGCGACTGGCGCGGAGGATGATATTGCAGATGATATCGCAGCAATGATCGACCTCAGCCGCGCGGTTCTGGCCGATCAGGATGGCGATACCGAACTTCTGGTCGACGGCCCCGACCCGCATGAACTGGCTTGGCGCGACTGGGATGACCCCGACCTTTTGGATGACCGCGAAAACGCGTTCGACCGTCATAATGTACACGAGATGATCGACGCGGCTCGTGGTGCGTATATGCGACTCTCTGGCGGTGCGTCGATGCATGTCGAACCCACCCGTGCATTGATCGCCATAGACGTCAACACAGGTGGCGATACCAGCCCGGCGGCAGGTCTGAAGGCAAACATTGCTGCGGCCCGCGCCTTGCCCGCCGCGCTGAGATGTCGGGGCCTGGGCGGCCAGATCGTCGTGGATTTCGCCCCCTGCCCCAAAAAGGACCGCCGGCAGCTAGAGCAAGTTCTGCGCGCAGCGCTAAAAGCCGAGGGCATCGAGACAGCTATGGTCGGTTGGACGCAGCTGGGCCTGTTCGAACTGCAACGCAAACGCGAGCGTCTGCCGCTTTCCCGCTGTCTAGAGGACCGCTGATGGCCTGCCCAATCTGCGAGAAGGAAACAGACATCAAATACCGCCCCTTCTGTTCAAAACGTTGCGCTGATGTGGATTTAGGCCGCTGGCTTAATGGCTCATACGCAGTGCCATCGGACGACCCCGAAGACCTGGAAGAGGCTGCCGAAGCCCTGACAATGGCTTCGAATTCAGAAATGTCCAAGCCGCACTGAAAAACCTTCAAAAAACATCCTTTTCCCTCTGGACACCGCTGACCCCCACGACTAAAACGCGCCCACCCGAACGATAAAACGTTCACCCGTGCCCGGGTAGCTCAGGGGTAGAGCAGTGGATTGAAAATCCTCGTGTCGGTGGTTCGATTCCGCCCCCGGGCACCATTTAACTTACTGGAAATATTTAATACTTTTTGCTTTCAGCGTTCTGCGGACAAAGCACGTCTGTTGATTGGGTTCCGTATGGGTGTCCAATGCCAGTTAGGCTGTGTTTAGCATTGGCTTAAGGACATGATTGCTAGTTTGCTAGCGATTAGGTCGCCAACCTAGTGGACACTGTACAGCACGCACCTCATTCAACCTTGCGTTGCAGCGATGGCGTGGCCTACGCTGCAATTGTTCAGGCAATTGTATTTTGGGAATATTTTAATGACGGATGCTGCCCCCCCCCGAGCAAGAAGAACCGATCAAGCCACTTGTTGTTCGACGGTTGGAAATTACCAACTTTCGCGGGGTTAAGAAGGGAACGGTCGAATTTCACGGAGATACGCTTTTAGTCGGCGGCAATAATGCGGGTAAGTCTACGATATGTGAGGCGTTAGAACTCGTCCTTGGCCCTGAGCGTGGATACCGCAGGCCGATTGTAAACGAGCATGACTTTCATGCTGGGCGATATTTGGATGATGAAGGAAATCCACAACCAATCTTGATTGATGTTGTGTTGCTGAATTTGCCAGACGAAATGGAAAAGAAGCTATTTTCCAAGACACGACCTTGGAGCGACACTAAGGGTGGCTTTCTAGACATTGACGGCGCGGTCCCAGAGGACACTGACGTTGATGATGTCTGTCGCGCACTTCCTCTAAAGTTCGTGGGTTATTACGACAGACAGGAAGATGATTTCGTTGGGGCTACCTACTTTTCTCACCCTGTCGAGGAAGTTGCTGAGGACGACGAGAATTTCGACAAACCCCAAACTGGACTGACATTCTTCAATCGGGAGTGGAAACTGCGGTGTGGTTTCATATATCTGCGAACTCTTCGTACTGGGCGGCGTGCACTTAGCCTTCAGCGTGGCTCTCTACTGGATACAATTCTTCGCTTAGGTGACACAGGGAAAGAGTCCATGTGGGAAAGCACCTTAAAGCAATTAAGCTCGCTAGACCCAGCAATCGGTGACATCCCTCAATTGGAGAGCATTCAGGATCAGGTTCGGGATAGGATGGGTCGTTTCGTCGGGTTGTCACACGACGATGATGCCACCGGTTTCTTTGCTTCTGATCTTACACGGGATAATCTGCGCGAGGTTGTCCAACTCTTTCTGAAATCCTCCGAAAGCAATCATCCAGTTCCGTTTGACAGACTCGGAACAGGTTCAGTGAATGCGCTCGTTTTTGCGCTTCTGACTCACATTGCTGATCTACGCGGTAGCAACGCGATCATTTTTGCCATGGAAGAACCAGAGATCGCTCTTCCCCCTCACGCTCAACGCAGAATTGCCAAATACCTTCTCCGTAACATGGGACAGGCCATCATAACTTCCCACTCGCCATACGTGATTGAAGAGTTTGATTTAAAGGCAGTGACATCAATCACTCGGAAAGATGGTGAACTTTCATCCGACCGCATAGACGTCGACAAAGTGAAGGCTAGCGCGCTGAGAATGAACCGCAGGCAGCTAGCAGAAGCTGTCTTGGCGCGAGGGGTAGTGGTCGCAGAGGGGGATACCGAAGCGAAGATGTTGCTCGCGGCCAGCTACGTGTACGAGGCTGTGGATACGACGGGAAAGTACGTTCCCTTAGATTTAATAGGTGTGAGCGTTTTTGATGCTACTAGCCAATCAAGTGTCCCTAAGTGGGGTCCGTTTTTTGAGACGCTGAACAAAGTGACCTTCGCATTTCATGACAAACCGAAGAAGGCATGGACTGAAAGTCAGCAAGAGGCCTTGGGAACATATCAAATAAATTTTGAGAGCGACTATTCCGGTTCGGAAGAATTGTTGGTTGCTGAACTGCCGAACCATGTTTTGAAAAGGTTCCTTGAAGCAGCGGCTTCTCATGCTGAGTATCCAACCGACAAGGGCTACCTCAGCAATGAACCTAGTGAATCGGAGGTCTCAGAACTTGCTAGGAAGGTTTTGTTTCACAAAAAGGGGTCTGGGTTTGCCGCGCTGGCGATTGAGCAATGCCAAGCGCTCGACGAATTGCCAGTTACGATAAAGGAGTTTTTGGATCAGGTCGGGGCAACAATGGCCCTGCCCAGTCTGGATACTGAACCAGAGAGTGACGACATAGAGGAAGGCGATGGCGAAGGAGATGACGACCCATTGGCTGACATCGACCTAGACGATATTCTATAGCTATGGCGTTCGAGATTTGCGAAAAACGCCAATCCGTTATTGATGCTAGGGAACACGCCTTGGTGGTCGGTGGGCCGGGGTCCGGCAAAACGACACTCGCCCTTTTGAAATGCAAGGCATTGATCCCAGAACTAACGCCTGGACAAGGTATCATGTTTCTCAGCTTCTCAAGGGCGGCTGTCCAACAGATTCTGCGGCGCTGTAGGGAAATTCTTTCAAAAGAAGAAATGAAGTGCATCGACGTCCGAACGTATCACTCATTTTGTTGGGATGTTCTTCACAGTCACGGCGGATTGCTAGGAGGCAAGCGATTGCTGATGATGTCTCCTTCAGACGAAGGGGCATTACGTACGCAATTCGATGGGAACTGGACCGATGAAAGTCATCGCCTCCTCGAACAAGACGGCCGTGTGTGTTTTGATTTGTTTGCTTCGGCCGTGAAGGACCTGTTTGAGCGTAGTAATCATCTTCGCGACTGGATGGGGTGCCTCTTTCCCCTCGTTATTCTAGACGAGTTTCAAGATTCAGACGACGAACAGTGGGGATTTGTGCGCCAGCTTTGCGATGTTACGCAGACCCTTTTCTTGGCTGACACTGAACAACGCATTTTTGAAGGTTCTTTCCGACCCGGCGTAAGGGCTGATCGCCTCGACATTCTCAAGTCCGATGTCGCAATTAAGGAGGTCGATTTAATCGATGATAATTATCGTAGCGCAGACAGCGAGATCCTTGCATATGCCAATGCAGTCTTGTCCGGGAACGGTCCGCTTCCAAAAACAAGCGACGTTAAAAGCCTCTTATATTCTTATGCTGGCGAAAATTTCAGATCATCGGTCCACTTCGCAGTTGCTGCGACGTTGGGAGAACTTCGAAAGCGAGGCAAAGAACAACCGACTGTAGCGGTTCTCGCCCGTGGCAACGAATTAATAGCGGAAATTTCTGACTCACTCCAAGTTTCCCACAATTTCAAGGGTCGAGAATGGAAACCTATTCCACATGATATCGTGTGGGATCAGGTCCTATCTGCGACAGCGGGAGAGGCAATTGCATCGGCGCTTGAATTCAAATCGGAGCCGAACCAAGCGACTCGTCGCATGATGCACTTCAAAATTAAGGCCTACTTCCTCGTTAAGAAAGACTTTTGCGAACGCTATGGAGGGCGGGGCGCTTCAACAGCAGGTGATCGTGTCAGTCGTTTTGAGCGTGCGATAGCTTGCTTGGATGAAGGAAAAGCTCTGCGCGCTGGCTCACCGAAAACTCTTGAGCAAGCGCTGTTTGATGCAGCTACCCTGATTGGTGACCCGGTGGCAGATTGGAAACTCGTTCGGGCGGCGTTTAGCTCACACGCTGACCTAAGGGGCATTTTCCAAGATGCTAGAATGGTTCGATTGTATCGCGCATCCGACGCGCTATCTTCTTCGTTGTCAAATCTTTGGGTGTCTCAAGCAAACTATGTTGGCTCTGCACGTGTTTTGAAAGTTGTGTTGGATCAAGAGCGCTTGATGGGAATGGATCGTGATCCAGAAGGCGTCACGCTCATGACCATTCACAAGTCGAAAGGAAAAGAATTTGATGGTGTCGTGCTAGTCGAAGGGTTGCATTCTAGTCCCTTCTTTATGGCACATGAAGCACCAGCTTATGCGGCTTCTAGGAGACTGCTTCGCGTAGGTATTTCACGCGCCCGAAGTTTTGTTGTGCTCGTTCGCCCGAAGAAGGCTCGCGCACTTGTGGACGAGTAATGCTGCGCTGCCGTTATCGACTGGACTGTTTCATGTACTCAATAGCATCAAAACAGCCTTCTTTGGCTTCTCGTAGCGTCTTGTATGTTTTCTTGCCCCAAGTCAGGTCGGCTGACCAAGGAGCGGTGATCCCGACTGTAAAACCGGACCTGCGATTTGAGACAATGCAGTGATACCCTTCCACTTTGATATGGGGATTGCCTTTGGCTGAAACTTTCCAGCCCTTTCGATCTGGGAATTTCTGCCGCCGTGCGGCCCTTCTTTTCATACTGGAGTCGCGCTCTTGTGCCCGCTTCTTGTTTCCTTCCATGTAACCGGCACAGTCGCACCCACAGTCTAATTCTTTATGGTAGTCTGGGTGCCTCATCGTATGAACAAAACGAATGGTCTGTGCCTCACACATCTCACACGTCACGTATTCTTCTTCTTCGCGAAGGTCGCGTGTAGAAATGCACAACCACCCCTTGTGGGGCACCCCAGATTGGGACCATTTCCCACGGCGTATTTGCGGCACCTTTTCATCCATAAGTTGAGTCTACGTTTTGCACCGAATTGGAGCAAGGACTGCATGTGCAAAAGGAAAAAGCTACACAGCGTTCACACCTTACACTTGATGTAATTGCCTAATTGGACAAGGCACGCCTAGCTTCCTTCTCAGCGCTCGAACCTTTCACCCATTGCCACGGGGTGCGGGGTTTGCGTGCCTTCGCCAATTCCGGGTTCGCCTTGGCGTCGCCGACGGCAGCGCGCAGGCGTTCGCGGGCCTCGCATGGGTCGATCTTGAGTTCTTCGCACAGGGATTTCAGCGTGATGATGTCGGACATGTTGCTCTCCTAGGTTTCTGATGCAGATCGATAAGACGATGGCTGCAAGCATGTCAGGGACAAACCCACAACAAATCCCTAGAGCATAGGGCGTTAAGCGCGCGTGGCCGCGTTACATTGAGCCAGAAGGCCATGTGGCCGTCACGAACGACGTGTTGCGACGAAAGCGCCGTTGACGCCAGTGCTGGCCCCTGTGGGCTGCGCAGACGCTCATTGATCTAGGAATTACCCTGACGCCCACAACTGCACGATCTTATTGCGCTGTTGCAACCGCAACCAGCAAAGGAGACCACAATGGTCATTCGGGCAACATGGAAATTCAATGGGCAGGAGAAAGTCATACTCGGAAACTGGCACCGATTGTGGTGTCTGCTATTCGGGCCGCTGTATTATTTGTTCAAGGGGATGTGGTTGTGGGCCATCTTGTCGCTGATTACGGCCAACGGCCTGTGGATCGGCTTTCCCCTGTACAACCGCGCCATTGTAATGCGCCACTTCTATCGCAAAGGTTGGGAGCAAAACTGATGCCGCAAGCGCGCAACAAGGCGACATCCGTTCACCCAAGCGGCACCCAAAACCTTGATGGTGATCTAACGTCAATAAGTGCCAACGCCGCTTGGCCCATCCATGTGAACGGACCGATGCGAAAACGGTACAATGGACACTCTAGCCGACGAGTGAACCCACCCACACGGCACCCAAATCAGTATTTGTAGATCGCCATGAATGCGGACCAATTGAAAAGACTCAAATATTTGGGTCCGTCTCGCCTCCAACAGCCTGATCAATAGTCCGCGTGTCGGTCTCGGACATGACTGCACGAACCTGAAGATACGAAGGCAACATGTGACCACAGGGGGATGGGGGGAGGCGTTTTTTAACGGCGCACGCCTTATGGGCAAACAAGCGGTCATGCATACTTCCGAGATTTTCGGCTCCTAGCCGTTTCCACGAACGTCAAGATCGCCAAGGGCGTCATGCGTCATCGTGGCGAACTTGAGGGGTGAAATGCGCCAAAATCATCGATGGCGATGTTGGCGTTCTTGGCGCACTTCAAATCCTACCTGTGGTCATTCTTCGTCTGGCAAGGACAGGTACCAGCCTTTCCCTTTCTTCTTAGACTTGACGTCCAGAGCGCGCCTTGCACGTTCCAAGGTCTTGGGGGCGATGTCGCGAGCAGCAACCTCTTTCTCCACCTTAGTTGATGGTTCAGGCCCGTTCTTGAGAAACACGCGCAGCACCTGAAACCATCATCCCGATGGATCAGAGGCCCATAATGCACTAACAATCAACTTGGACCAGTCAGATGAGGCTGCTCAATAGAAGGCCTATTCGGAGACACCAACACCAGAAAACGCTATATTAGCCGCTTGGTTCATCACTTCATCACGGCTGTTGAGTATGACGAACACAACCAATTTGATGAACCTCTTTTAAGGTTCCGTGCAAAACTGGCCTCACCCCAAGCTCAGTTTTTGAAGTCTTTGAAAAAGCTGGTCTTTGCTGAGGTTATCAAAAGCCCAAGCGTCCAGCATCTGGAATTCAAGGGGCAAAGTATGGTCGTTTCCGTTTTTGAAGCCCTGCAATCAGACCCCAAGCGGTTGTTACCGACAGATACTTTCCAAAGGTATGAAGCGGAAAGCGACGGTTTGAGGGTAATATGCGATTTCGTCGCGGGCATGACCGACGCCTACTTGTTGAAGACCTACGAACGCCTGTTTGCTCCTCGCTTGGGATCGGTGTTTGATAAACTCTGAGGAACCAATTCAGATTCAAGAGGTTTTTGCGGGCTTCGAATGGCTGAGATGGCGTAATTTGAATCCTCTGATCTCGGCGCCGCGCATAAAAAATGAAAGAGCCACCGCTCAATAGGAGCGGTGGCAAGGTTTTGGTGGTTAGAACTGCAATTTAGGCTGGTGAAATTGCAAACTGTTGTTGGTTTTCACACGTGACAGTGTTGTGGCGCTCCAATTGACATTACCTATCATCACGAGAAAAAGCTCTTGTATTTGAACCAATCGAGCCATTGAAGCGAAGTAAGTTAGTCAAAGATTTCAAATCCATTTACCTAAGGTGACTTGTCCACTTGAGATCCCAATAACACTCTTAGTCGCCTGAATTCCGGAAAATCACTAGGTAAATAAGCCCTATGGAATAGTTGCATAGTCTAAGACTTATCTGCGAAACGACCGAACGGATTAGTGGAAAAATCAGCCCTAAAGCGTTCTGCCATATTCATCAGAAATTCCAGAGCTTGGCCTTCCGTTCGTACGCCTTGCGCGCCATATAGCTTTAGAGTTTCGTTTAAAAGCAAGCGTCTAGTGGGGAAATCAATTTCTAGTTCCAGCTCAGATTGAGAAGGGTGTTGAAAATCGCCAGTTAGCTCTTCAAAAGGTAAGTCTTGGGCGGCTTTTGCGAAGCTTGGAGAGGGATCTACGCAATAGATCGATGCTGGCAAGCCCTCTATTCGAAACCCATCAGGCCAAGGGAACGCATCAAGAATACTTTGAGCAACAGGTCGCCTTCCCCAACCTGAACCTCTTGACGAGTGACTCTTCATCCAAGTTTCCAGAATCCCGGAGGCGACGATCGCCGCGGAGAATGTGTCGCCATCAAAGGCGATCCAACCTTTTGGCACGGTGAGCCACTCAGGAAGTTTGCGCGGCACGATCGGAAATCTTCCGTCACGAAAGACCCAGCGCGAGATGTCAGCATTAAGATCGTTTTGTAGGACGGGTTCAATTATTACATCAGTAGAGCCATGGCTCCGTTGAGGCACAAAGAGCGTTGACAATTCTTCTAGGCCTCGATCATCAGTCCGTGCAACACGCTCTAGTTCTCTTTCCGAAATCGCAACTAGAGTTGGTACGTTATTAGCGTTTCTAGTACCGGTAGGTAAGACGAACTTTCCAACTCTTCTCATAGGGTGATCCGGATAGCGATCAAGCCAGCTCCTCCATGCTTCCGCAAGTAGAAATTGTGCATCCCAGTTACTCGCTCTACGAAAAACAGGAGGATGGTCTACAACTGGAAAGCGTTGGGAACATTGGAAGTCTTCTGGTATTTCGAAGTCCCACAACTGCTCTCTACTGGTATCGCTAAATCTTCTTAAGCTATGCTTATCAGTGTAGCGCATAGCTTGCCGACCGGTTTCCTCTGCATAACGGATAAGCTCTAGGTTTGGAGTTTCCGCAGTAATAATAAAACGCCGCTTTCTCGGCTCACTAAACAGTAGAAGATCCGCCTTACTGTATGGGATGTATTGCTTACTTCTAGGAAAATTTGTTTCGTTTTCAATTGAATTGACTTCGAAGCCTGGAGCAAAATGCTTTGATGCCATTGTCCACGACTGCTCGGCTAGAGCCTCAAAGTTGCTTGGTTTCATTGGACGTAAAGCGACATCATAATTCCCACTTTCCCTCGCAAGTTTGGAACTGAGTGAGTGTCTATGTTCTAGAAATGCTCTAGCTATGCGCTTCTCGGAAAGGGTCGAAAATGCGACGGCTTCGGATAGATAATCAAATTCAGACTTTACATGCTTGCTTAGCTTGCTTGGATAGACACAAAGAATACCATCTGTCTGTCGGTTCTTTCGGTTAGACACGCGATCTAAAACTTCGGGCTCCGACAACAATAGTAGGCAAGCTTTTTCGATGTGATCCGAGAGTCTTCGGGTTAGGGACTTTGTATGATCGCCAACCCAGCCCGGAGATCGCACAAAAGAGGTGTCCAATAAAGTTTGGCCCAAAGAACCATCAAAGAGAGAAGCTTGGCGATCAAGAGATAGATGGCGGGATGGTCGACTTGGAGGCAAGATTGGGGCCACAATCAATTCCGGAGCATCATTGTGTTGCAGCATTTCTTCCAAGGCAGCAAGGCTAGGGTTTATCCTTAGTTCCTCACTTCTCTCGCTAACAACAGCTACAACTATGCTATAGCCTTTGAGTTCTTTGGTGCTAAGGTGATCGACCGCATCATCCCGCCAAACGTCAAACATCTGCCCAGGCCAACTGCGGTCCACTACGAAACCTTGATCTTGGCGTGTTTTTTGAAAGTGTTGCGCGAGCTTTTCCGCTTCCGGGCCATAGGGAACAATCAACACTGGTTTGGGAACGTAGTGCTTTGGCACTGTAGGTTTGCCAAAGTTTACGACCAGGCTAGGTTTATTTCGGCCCAACGGTAACTCGTTCAACAGCTCCGTCACCGCCCGATTAGTTGTCAGTGCTTTAATTACAGCGAGCTCCTCGGATGCCATTCCATCCGGGAGGTGCAGTAGATTTATTGCGATTAGGTTGCTCTCGGTATCAAGAGTTAAATGAAGTTGTCTTAGCGCCTCCAATGTTGAGAGCGATGCGTTTACTACACTTAAGTCTTGGCGCAAATTAACTAGAATCTGACCTCTCAAGTAGGTTTCAACCAGCCACCTCTTTGCGGTTTTGTGTCCTATTTTCTCGTTTAAAAACTCATAAGCAGTACTGAGAGCTTCCTTTCTTTTACCTCCTGCTTGGCTCGATAAGAGATCCAGAGCAGTCAAAGGAAAGCCAGAACCTAGGCCACCTTCACTATCGATCGCTGCCAAAAGTTCATTAGTTGTTCCAAAACAGAACTTTCCTCTTATTAAAAATGCATCCCTCCAAGGTTCTCCGATTGAAACTTCCCTACACTCTTCGCTCATTAAATAGTGGATGTCTTGTTCCGGCACCACCTCTTCAAAAAAAGCAATCGAACTCGTTCGATCGCCTTCGATTTCAGGTGATGCTAAAAAAACTTGGTTGCTTAGTGGGTGTGCTGCATAGAGCGCCGTGCAAATTCCCGTTTCTAGGTCAGCAGGTGCCTCGAAGCCTATTAGGCGAAAGGTCTCAGAATGTTTCACCATTTTCGCTATTCCTGACTAAAGGCACGACGCTGAACATGAGCTTGCACTTTTTGATTCAGCTCAGCACGAAAGTCCGCCGGGCTTCTAGTACTTTGCCAATCATAAACCTCTACTTCGATTTCAAGTTTTTCCAGCTCGGAGATAAACTCTGCATTCTTACTCCCTTCTGAACCCTCTAAGAACTGTTTCGGCAGGATCGCCAGTTCAACCGCTCCCTTCAGATTAAGATGTCTATCCGTAGCGACTTCAATCGCAGACGCTCTATCATCATAGCTGTTAGGATCATTCACACCTCTGTTCGCTTGGTTTGCGATCATTTCGTAGCTGCGCGTTGCTTGATGAAATTCAGGGATGTTGTCTGTCAGTCCCGGTTTTAAACGCCCATCGAAATAGTCTTCGACACTCTCAAACGCAAAAGCCATTTGCTTCCGTGCGCCTTCGATTGTTCCTTCCAGAACGTAGTCGTTGATTCCCAGAAACGGGTCTGCGTTTTCGTAGTGCCCGGCAAAAGCCGCACCGGTATCGAAAGGGTACACTTGAGTGGGATCTACGCGTGATGGATCAACAACAAAAACACACGGATAGCGCGACAGCTGACGGGAAGAAGCTTCTTCATTTCTTAAACGATACGCTGGTCGGCCGAGGAAGAAGTAGAGAAGATCGCGTTTGAAGACTTGGCAGTGTGAAGCCTTCAGCTGACCTGAAAGTATGATGTTTCGCCCAAAGCCCATTGCAGTAACATGAACCAGTGGTAGCTCCGGGCCTGGGGCGAATTCAGCAACGTTGTCCTTCAAGTCTGTATGTGGATGGCCGGGGCTATTGACTGGTAAACGATAGTTTGCCACGGGAGAGATATTCCTTCGAACTACTTTAAACAAAAATACTTGCAACAACTATAAGGTGCTGAACCTCAGCCTTTCAACAACCAAAGATCCAACTAACGTTGTGATGTTAGCAGCACTGTTCGTCATGCACATCCCAGGTGCCCGCGAGAAGCCAAAATCGCCCAAGCAAACAGCTTTGGGCTGAATTGCAGACACCAACGCTATCACGAGAGCCTGCACAACGTCACACCAGCCGATGTCTATTTCGGTCGTGACAAAGCCATTCGGGAACAACGAAAAAGGATCAAACAAAAGACGCTCGAAATGCGACGTTTGCATCACGCCAGCGCACCGCATAATCAAACCGAACAGATGAGCCAAACTCTCTCTTAGGTTAAGCCCCCATTGGTTCCAAAAACTCTGACGACAGACACAGTTCGTACGTGCGGCACGCTTGGGGCTACAGTGCGGAGCAATTCGCCATTCCGGTCATTCCTTGACGTCCACCTCGCCTGATCTGAGAACACACTTTCGCTGCCGTGTGTACGGACCAGCGCGACGCGTATAGGACAAAAACTCGCGACGTCTGCGCCACGGTTCGCGCGCAAGGAATCTAGTCGGGCACTAACGATTGTTTTCGCCGGTGTCACAAGTGCATGAGATTTGTCAGACTAGAGGTCATTTAGCTCCTCAACATGGACTGCACCACATCTGGACACGGAATAGTCAAGTGGCGGCGCTCGCGAGTAAAACTTCCTACAACTTCGAGTTGGTGCTAAGCTCGGACACAGGAAACCAAGGCGCTACAGCGTCAAGCTGGGTTTTCAATTCTTAAATGCAATTTTTGGCAAGGAGAGAATTATGAGACCACAAGATGCACACATTTTCTTGGAAAATTTTTGCAAAGACGATGCGGGAATCGGAATATCAATCGACATCATTGAGCGTATACTTCGAGAGCAAGTCAGTAGCTCCAGTACGGCCTTTCAAAATATGCCTTCGAATGAGACGTTCAAAGGTTATGATGTCGCCTTCGACGCGAACGTAGACCTTGCCTCAGTAAAGCTAAAATTTGACCAGGTTAATGGAAGGGCGGCGTTAAAGATAAGTAACTTTCAGATCGCGTTTACGATGAAAGTGGATAAACACGCCGTCGCAAACGTTCAAATTTCTTATTCCGAAGTCCTCGGATTATTCGACTTTTTAGATCGAAGAATCACCATAACACCTCTTTCTGACAAGCACACATCAGGCGCTCCCGATTATATTTGGGAGGCCGACTCAAACCTGAAGGATATGCTCGAAGCACCACCGTATTCCTTTGAAGAAAGTGACTGGGACGATCTAAAATTATTTATTAGAGCAGCGATCTTAAATGCTGCATCTCCCATGGCCCGCTCTGTTGTCGAGGCTCTGGAACTGCCTGACTTCCTTGAAATTTTTGTTGGCATTATCTTTGGAAATGACTCTAGATTTGAGGTCGAGTCAGGTCTTCTAATGTTCTCCGCTTCCTCGACCCTAAATTTTGACAACTGCCCATCATACAAGCCTTCGGGCGGTGGTGGCGCGCGAGCTCGGTCTGCATTTGATGGCAATGAAATTACAAGTTTGTCCACGGATCAAGCTGAGAGATTGGGTGAGGATCCTGGCGCATTAAGAGTAGACGGATCGATCGGCGATGAACACCCAGACTACAACTGGCCAGTTCCTCTCCCAGATGCGCCGATGGAGCTTGGACATGTTTTCTTGTTCACGCCGGTAAACTTACTTCGAGTGAACTTCGATGGCGCACTTAAACCTGCCGTGAATACCAATGATAGACGACGACATGGTCCATTCTTCACGCATTACTCCTTAACGGCTGCTCTGGATGGGCCTTTGACGCTCGATCTTGTGCGCCTGTGGCCGATTGTATTTCAACTGCGGACCTCGTTGTTCACTGCGGGCCAAGCTGGAGCAGGAATAAAGATTGGTAGTATTTGGTACGAAGCCATTGGCGCTCGGTTTACGGGTCGAGTAAACCTCGGTGTCGAATTCTCTATTTCGTACGATCCACGTAGAAAAGACATAGTGTTTGTTTCCCGCGTCAACGAAGCAAATGCCTATGACTTTTTCTTTGCGAACAGCCTACCGTGGCCTCTGTCCTCTGTCGCGAACTGGATCCTCGAACGAGTAGTCGAGAAGTTGTTGCCTACCTTGGCCCGCAGAGCGGTTTCGGTTTCTAGAATTCCGATTGCTGAACTGGGGTTGCTGGCCGAGGTTGCTGATCTTCTTCCAGGACTTGCTGGTCACTCTGACACGAGCACAGGGAACGCAACATTTGGTGTTGCGCTTGATCTCTAGAAGTTGAAGCCACGGTAACTCGCAATTACGAAGCGAGTGCTCTGGGGGGACGAATTGAAATTCGTCTTCCCGTATCTTTTGTCCTCCGGATCGTTTCCGGGCGATTGCCAAGGCCAATCGGGTGAGGTCTCAGACCTCTTTTGTTCTAGGTTTCTTGATCATGATCGCCACTTCAATCTGGGTCGAAACACCACCCAAGGTTGCTGAAATCAAGAAAGCTTGGTACCGTTTGTATTTATTATTGGCTCTTTAGGCTTAACCGGTCATCTCGAGCGACCGAACGCCATTTTTGAACGTTTGGAGTGTACTCTTGTTGATTGACAGCGCAGACTGCAGAACAACCTCCCAATATTGGCAGCTAAAGCCGACACCAAAATATTCGACCAAAGCGGTCGCACGATGCGTGCCACCTTCCGCAACCGTACGGCGCGCAAAGCGACTGATCGAGCGTGTCGGTGTAACCCAGGTCGCCGAGGTTACGGGCCTCGATTCCGTTGGCATTCCTAACTTTATGACGGTGCGACCCCGCGACCTGGGGCCTGGCATTTCCTATTATAACGGCAAGGGAACCACGCGGCAGGATGCACTGGCCGGGGCCCTGATGGAAGCGGTGGAGCGGCAGGCAGGGGAGCACTGCGACTATGCGGTCACCTACGCCTCAGAGGCGGAACTGGCCGGGACAACGCCGCTCACTAAGCTGGCCGAAATCGTCGTGCCCAATGCCTGTGCTTTCGACGATCAAACGCCTGTCGAGTGGGTGCACGGCTACGACCTGATCGGCCAACGCGCCACGGCGGTACCTTTGAACGCGGTGGTCTGCCCCTACACGCCGACAGATGTCCCTGCGTTGTTTTATGCTAGTACCAACGGACTGGCCTCGGGCAACACGCTGACGGAAGCGCTGTGCCACGCGCTGTGCGAAGTGATTGAACGCGATGCCCTGGCAATCTCGCTTGCGCGGTCACAGGTGACACCAGCCATTGGGGGTCTGCTGGAAAGCATAGGTATCAGCAGCTCGCCATCGGCACATCAAAACGCCGATCACGCCCAAATCCGGCTGGAGGGACTGCCGCGACGGGCGGCTTTGCTGGTCGGTCGACTGAAACGCGCGGGCTTGAACATCTATGTGCGCAACCTGACCTCGACCGCCGGGTTGGCAACAATTGATTGCACGATCGTGGAACCGACGGCCTCCGGTATTCCCAATGCCCATGGCGGCTGTGGCACCCACCCCGACGCTAGGATTGCCCTCAACCGGGCCATCACCGAAGCCGCACAAAGCCGCATCGCATGTATTCAAGGCGGGCGCGAGGACCTGCCCGAGATCATCAAACCGCGCGCGCCATACGACGCAGACGAACTATATGGTGGCACGGAATTCATCGACTTTGACGACGTACCTTCGGTGCAGAACGCGTCCATCGATGACGATATCCGACTGATCCTGGACAGAATGCCTGATTATGGGCTGGATCAAGCCGTGGCCTTTGACCTGACCCGCCCAGAGGTCGGCATGCCGGTTGTGCGCGTGGTTGTGCCCAAGGCCGAGGCCTGGTCCGTCTTTCACCTTCACACCGGTCGAGGCGTCTTTGGCGAACGCGTCTCGCAAGTTCTGCAAGGAGCGATGCAATGACCAAAGTCACGCTCTTTAGCGCCACCTTGGGCGAAGACGGCAAGATCGAGCCACCGCTAGGTCCACTCTACATCGCAGCCGCCCTTGAACAGATCGGGCATGAGGTCGATTTTCGCGACTACCAACTGCACGAGGGGGCAGACTGCTATTCCGCCGACACGTTCGTTCAGGCGTTGGAGGGGCACCAGGAGTACGTTCTGATCTCATGCTTTGTAGACATGCTGCCGGTGGTCCTGGCCGCCTGCAAAAAGCTCAAGGTCGCCGATCCCGGTTGCAAGATCATCCTGGGCGGTCCTGGTGTTTCAGGAAATGCCCGCGAATTGATGGAGGCCTTTGCCTGGGTTGACGGCATCGTGCGCGGCGAGGGCGAAAAGACCATTCAGGCGTTCTTTGGCATCGACGAACTGGACACCCTGGTCGGCGACCCTGTCGCGGGACTGGTATGGCGCGATGGTGACACTCTCGTCGACGGGCCAGAACGCCCCCGGATTACGGATGCAGACAACTTACCTTGGCCTGCATATCACCTGCTGGACTGGTCACGCTACAGCTCCGCTCGCGTGATCACGACCCGCGGTTGCCCGTACAAATGTTCGTTCTGCGATGTGGCCCCGCTTTGGGGCCGACGCGCCGTATATCGTGATATCAAACGCGCTATCGACGAGATCGTCATGCTGCGGGATCGGTTCGGCATCGACAAAATCGCCATCGTCGACGACACGTTTGTGCTGAACCGCGACCGGGTGCGCGCGTTCTGCCAGAACATCCTAGATCGCGGTGTCAAGGTCGAATGGGGCTGCTTTGGTCGTATCAACCTGATGAGCGAAGATCTGGTGTCGTTGATGGCACAGGCAGGCTGCCGCGCTATTTTCTATGGCATCGATTCCGGTGCGCAAAAGGTACTGAACCGGACGTTCAAGGAACTCAAGGCCGAAACGATCCTGCCCGCGCTTGAGATGTCGCAGCGCTATTTTGATCGAGTCGAGGCCTCGTTTATCTGGGGCTACCCTTTTGAAACGCTTGAGGATTTTGAAGAAACACTGGCACTTGCCAGTGCCGCCTCGCAGTTTGCGCCCAAGGTAAACGTGCAGTTGCACATGCTCAGCCCACTGCCCAGTTCGCCGATCTACCTCGACTTTGAGGGTACTTTGCAGCGCCCCGCGCCGGAAGACAGCAACTGGTTGCTTTTGCCCGCCGTTCTGCTGGACGAACGTGCGGCGCAAGTTGCCGAGGTCATCGACATGGCACCGCATCTCTTCCCCGGCTTTTTCAACTTGCCCACTGAGAGCCGGGACGAGAAACGCGCCTATCTGGAAAAATCGATGCGCGCGCTCGACTTCACGATCGGCTCCAGTCTTTTTGATAAAGAAGTGCTGACGCTGATGGAAGCCTGCAACCGCCCCACCGAAGAACGGCTGTTGCAGACCGCTGAAGACGATGCAGACCGAATCGGCATCGGGCTAGCCCTGGGCCTGTTCCGGCGCACCCGGCGGCGCAATCGCAAGGCAGCCTCGACCGTTGACAGCGCCGCGCGCGGCCCGTCGATGGTGCGCCAGCGCAACGATTTACAAAAGGCAACGTCATGAAGACGGCGGTTTTTCTTGGCCCATCTCTGCACCAGCGAGATGCCCGCCAATTGCTTGAAGCGAGCTATTTCCCCCCCATCAAGCGCGATGATCTGGCGGGCATGACCGACTGGGACGTCATCGTGATTATCGACGGTCAGTTTGGCCAGTCGCTGGCTGTGACGCCGAAAGAGATCCTCAATCTTCTGGATCAGGGCGTGCGCGTTGTTGGTGCCTCAAGCATGGGGGCGTTGCGCGCCGCCGAACTTGATAGTTTCGGGATGGAAGGTATCGGCTGGGTCTTTAACCGGTTCAAGCAAACCTGGATCCGGCAAGAGGATGAGGTCGCACTGTCCTATGCCCCCCACGATCTGAGCGCCTTAACCGTGCCCCTGGTGGACATTGCACATTGGATGGAAACCCTGCGCCATGCCGATCTGGTGACCAAAGCCGAGGCTGCGGCGATCTTTCGTGCGCTCAAGCGGGTCTTTTTCGCCGAACGCACGCCATCAAAGGTCTACGACGCAGTTGCAAAGGCCGTGGGTGATGACAGGGCAGCAGCCATCCGTTCCGAGGCCGACATTCCCGACATCAAGGGCGCTGATGCCCGTGCAGCCCTTAACCATGTGGCCTGCATGAAGTCCACTGAACACAACGATATTGAAATGACCGTTTAAGAGGAGAGAGTTATGGTTAAGGAAACTGGCGACAACCCGCAGAAGGGTCTGGTCGAACTGCTTGGCCGGGCGCTGACCGACAAGGACTTGCGCGCGGAATTGCAGAACAACCCTGACGAATTGGCCAAACGATTTGACCTTACGGAAAAGGACGTTGAGGCTATCAGCAAGCTCGACTCCGAAACGCTCGAAGAGGCGGCGGAAAAACTCGCAGGCCGCGCCGAATGGACGATTAAGGTCGTCATCTCGAAGAGCTTTTGAGCTAGGCCAGTCGGCGGTTGTTTTCGGGTGTAAGTTCTGTCGCATACGCCTACAAAAGTACTTGCATGTATTCGGCAATCCCAATGTCGAGGCCGTCAGCATAACGGGACCAACTAAGGTCAACACAAAGACACATGTGTGCCTAAGCTACCTTCAATCTGTATTGACCGCTGCGCTGATCACGAATGACCCGTTCTCCAGCTGCGTTGCAGCATCAGACACCGAGCATTCGCCGTGATTCTTTCGCTGCGAGCGCACGCAGCACAAAACCGACAGGTCCGATGTGGGCTCCGCCCCGTCATTCGCCGCATTTTTCCCAAACGGGGGCTTTTGATGTCTAGATGTTTTTCTGCGCCCGTCTCTATTGGAAGTAGCGAAACCAACACTAGCATGATGACGCCAACGCGCTTTGCTGACCAAAAACACAGTGCATCACCCTTTTTTGCGGCAGCGGACCGTCATTTTAGCCACCAATGATCCGCCCTACGCCATCTACGTCGGCGCTATCTGCGCCTGTCCGCCCGCATCCGCAGAATACCAGACCTCTTTTCTCGCCTTTCGGCACATCAACACAGAGTGTGTGCCAACTAACCACGACCTCCGAACAATGAGGGCAAGTCGCTTTGAATGGAGACGAAGGAAGTGGATGACGGCGGTGTCGCGATGCAAGGAGTGCCTTTGCAAACTCATACTCTTCCTGATCCATTGCGGCCCAATCATCATCAGTCGCCGCGACCTCGTACAGCAGAATGACATTATGAG
Organism: Aliiroseovarius halocynthiae; assembly: GCF_007004645.1. Lineage (GTDB taxonomy): Bacteria > Pseudomonadota > Alphaproteobacteria > Rhodobacterales > Rhodobacteraceae > Aliiroseovarius > Aliiroseovarius halocynthiae. The sequence continues at coordinate 26,394 of NZ_ML660025.1, forward strand.
AGTCGAGGGTACGATCAGGAGTCGTACGAGCAGATATTTTTTTGAGCACGGGCCATTCTGAAAGGGTGTATACTTTGTCTGATTGCATTTTGTATTGGCTCCTAACTTGAATTGATAAGGGCTTTGGCACGCTAGCGCTTGGCCTTTTTGCCTGCGAATAAACGCAAACCAATCGGCCACGTGATCTGTTACGGCTCCGCGAACCTACCGAAACCCAAGTAGGTTGCGGGCACCTTGTCAGTGAGCCAAACACCGTTGTCGGCGCGGAAAAACTCAAACCCGTCCTTGAACATGCGCTGTGTTTCAACTCGTAAAACAACCGGCTTTCCGTGTCGTTGCCCGACGCGTTCAGCTGTATCGGGGTCAAGCGAAAGATGAACTTGCTTACGGCGTCCGGGGTTCAACCCCTCTGAAAATATCGCATCCAAATTTGCGCTGGCCGTGCCGTGATACAGCTCATCCGGCGGGCGTTGAGGTTCCAGCCCCAGATCCACATCAATTGAGTGTCCTTGGGCTGCCCTAATGCGCAGACCATCATCAGACAGGGTGAAGCGTTTCTTATCGTTGCTCTCGACAAGCTGAGTGAGTTCGTCGCGGCTTAGCTTGAGATTGGCTTTCTTCAGCTTCCGCAGCAAATCATCAACACGAACCCACCCGTGTTTATCAAGCTGAAGACCGATCTCTTCAGGTTTGTGCCGAAGCACCAGACTCAGGAATTTGCTTTCTCTACTCATCTCAAAACCTTCACAACTCCGGCCAGGCAATTTCATCATGCGAGAGCGGGAGGCGATTGGCCAGTTCTTCCACTCCGGAGGTCACCTCACTCCGCCTGAATATGCGTCCACCACACTCTTCCGGCATTCGGATAAACGGAACCCGCTCCTTTATGAGCTGGTCGCTGACTTTCCGGGTGCTGCCCCCCAGAAATTCCGCATAGTGTTTTCCGGGAATGAAGCGCTCCAGAAACCGGTCAACAGAGCTATACGGCACCACCTGCACCGACTTCCGGGACACCGGATGACGCGCCCGAACCAGTTTCAGATGGCGCTTGTCCACGAGATGGCGGAGGGTGGCTGCGTTGACACCTAGGAATCCCGCCAGCGTCGATCGCAAATATCCGTTCGGTCTGATCAGGCGCAATGCTTCAGCAACCTCCGCCGGGTCCAGGAGCACCGACAGATAGCCATCTTGTTCGGCATCCCTGACCACAGTCTTCAGATCGCCATTCTGGATCAGTCGCACCACATCGACTGCACCAGCAACAGCTTTGCGGCAGACGGACTGAATACCGACTAGCCCATCCGCTTTTGCCACCTTTGTGCGCGGCACGATACTGGCGAGAAACGCATCTAGTTGCCCTTCATCGTAATATGGTCGTCCTACAGGGGAACCCGCGATGGGTCTGATGATCCCACCTGCAACAAGAGCGCCAAACTGTGCCCTCGGCGTATTGATCTTTTTCTGAGCCGCAACCTGACAGATCGCCCCTGCGAAGTTTTTGACCAATGGCGCCAATGCCTGTGCATCGAGCAGAACACCTTTCGCAGAGTTATCTGCCTGAGGGTCCGAACTTAGAAACCCGTTTGCTCCAAGCAGTTCAATTGTCTGACGACGCCCCAGCCCAAGATCCCGCCGCAAGGTTTCAACACTATGAACGCGACGGGTTGTACAGGTTTTCCCAAGCACCCGATCGCCTTCGCCGATGGGATAGGTCTCGGTGAAGAATTTCCTGACCGTATCCCGCAAGGGCTCGTATTGCTCCGCATGGGATTGTTCCAGCCAGTTGAACAGGCAGCCGTAGTTTCTGCGCGAAAGTGATATGGGAGAACCGGCCTCACGATGCAGTCGCCTCAGCAGGCGAAACAGCCCTTCCTCGCCTTCGGACAGGAGCTCAAAACCCCTCGCACCTGCACGACGCTTCTCATTATCGGATAAGTGCTTCAGCTTTGCATCGACGCCAAACAGATCGACAATTCCGAAGATCTCGGCACCAAGCGCAACCGCACCGAACCCGATATTGTCGAGCCATGTGCCCTGTTTTTCACCCGCTAACCGGCGGGTTAGATATTCTTCCAGACCTGATGGGACCTGCCATGCACCAAGCTCTCTCAACTGATCTGCCCCCAGATTGAGATCGCGGATACGCCCGGCAAAGTCGTGGGGACCACGGCTGTGTGAATAGCTGACGTCGTCATACAACCTGACCTGGTGGTGGCTGCATGTCCGGATCGAAGGCACATGCCAGGCGCATCGCTGTGCGGCACCACCGGCAGTGTCTGTCATAATGTCATCCGCGACACATTCCGGACAGAACCGCAGACGCCTGCGCGTGATCCAGCGTTTCTCGATAAGTTGCCCGGCCAGCCGGTACTGCCCGGTCGACACTTTGCGAACAACACCACGCATCAGTTGAGCAAGTTCCACTCTGCCGAGCTGGGCGAGGATCGAAAGGGCCCGTTCATCGCCGTCAGCGATGGCCTGAAGCGTAAAGCCCTGATCGGTGCAAAACTCCGAGGCAAAGGAAAGACCATTCGCCCAGGCAAGCCGGGATGCGAATGATGCCGGGGTTTCCCCCGGCATCAAGGGAACAAGGATCGGCAACAACGGCATTATGCAGCCCCCCTCTTGATTGCTGGCGCTATCTCCAGCTCCGCTCCGCTGAGAAGCTGACCAGTCTTAATGGAGCGAAAATTCTCCGCAATGAATGGATTCAATGCATCAACACAGCGCTTCTGTTTCCGATAGGCACCTGCGAAGTGACTTTGTTCAAGGGTTTGGGTCTCATCGCGCAATGCCAATTTGATAGCCGATATGATTAGCCCAATTTTCGACCCGAACTCGTAGCGGGCCGCGTGTAGCAACCGTCGTACGAATGTCGAGGTCTCAAGCGTTTTGCCGCGCGACAGTTTTGCCGCATCGAGATAGGCATCCAGTACGCCCATCACCTCATGCCCATGGGCGGCATAGCTCATGGGCGCAAGATGCACGGGTTCAAACCGCCGGCTGAGCTGTTCATCCCGGTTGATCAGATCCAGTAGTTCGCAGGTGCCACTGAGGATCAGGCTGACCGGCCACTCAGCGTATTCCAGGCACGATTTCCAGACCAGCATCACCTGATCAAATTCAGACTTCGATTTGGTCCGAAGGATATGCTGCGCTTCGTCAAAGTGCAGAAAAAGCGTCTTATGGGAGCGCGCCTGACGCATCACCTGCCGCCAGATCGAATGTCCCGTCCGGGCACCTTTGCTCTCATAGCCATAAGCCTCAAGGGTATCGAGACCGACACCCTTGATTGTGGCCTCTGACGCCAGACGCACAGTCAACGCCTGATTATATGGTTTTCCATAAGCCAAATGCGGATGCTTCTGCAGAAGATGTTCAATGCCAAAACTCTTGCCGGCACCGGCATTGCCAATGACAACAATGCCGCGTTGCGCTGTCGTGCGGCCAGCAGCCGTGTGCGCATTGCGCCGATAGAGAATATCATCAACCTGATCCCGGAGCTCCAGGTAAGTGTCATGTGCGATAAAGCGGTGTTCAAGGTCAGCCACGATGTGGCTGACCTCCTCACGGGAAATATGTGTCATTGTCCGTCCTCCATACGCCAGCGCGGGCGTGAGATCGGCATGGTTTTCTCCGCGTCATCCTCCTTAGGAGTGATCTCCGGCAGCTGTGGTGGCGCCACCTCTGCTCTGGCGATCACACCATCAAGGAGACCGCGTTTTTTCCTGGAAACCGTGGGAGCTGTGCCCGCCACGACATCCAGTCCAAGCCAGAGATGCTCCCGATTGCGCTCAACATCTGCCTTGGTCGGGGCAAGCGCTGAGAGCCCAAGCCGTTGAGAGGCAGCGCGATCCTCCTCTGAGAAGTCTGCGAATGCCTGATCAATGATATCCTGCGTCAGTTCTGCCTCCGCCTCAAAACGGCGGCGCAGATTGCTGCAGGCCTCGGTCCACAGATCCAGCGACAGACCATCAAACCCTTTTGCCAGGGGGCGGGCAACAACCCAGACACCATTGAGATTGACCTCAATCATACCAAGGTCCTGATGATCCACCCGGATCTCAACCTCGAGATCGGGATTGGCCAGGAAATGGTGCCGAACCCTCTCACAGGTGTAGAAGATGCCCGCAAACCGAACCCCGCGTCCGGAAATACTCCGGGTGTATTTCCGACCGAAGGCCCCGAGGCGCTCAATTCGGCTGGGAGGGCGCGGCTTGCCAACGGTCGAGCACAATTCCCGCCAGCAGTTCAGCGGGGTCTGTCCACCGATGCCCCCATGGGGCTTATTGTTATATACATCCACAACAAAGCGAACCAGGATCCGGGTCAACTCGTCATCAGCAAGTGCAGCATAGTCTTCAGGTATGAAGTCACCTTTTTCTACGATGTTCGAATAGGTGCGCGCACTCAGACACTCCATCAGCTCCACCCCGAAGGTCCTGAAGCAGCGCTCAATATGTCCGCGAAGCTTGGGCACACCCGCAGGCGGGAACATGACCGTTCCGCGAAGATCCGTCACAGCGCCTCGGAAATCAAAGTTCGCAAAGGCCGCCCCCTGATCCGAGGCAACAGTTTCAAAACCAGTGCCCGGCCAGTCTGGAAGCGCGCAGCCAAAAAGGCGGGCAAGGTCCGCTTTATCCCGGGTTGCCAGGTCCAGCGCTGCGATCGCATCTTCGGTGTTCGGGGTTGCGCAAACCTTCACCGAGAGGATCAGTCGCGTTCGCACATCGATCACGACATAGATCCAGCGTCGCCCTTTCGGCAGTGCTTTGATCTGCTCCTCTGTCAGATGACCGAAGACACCGGCCTCGGCAAAGAAGGTAATCAGGTCGACCTTCCATTCATCGATTTCCAAACGCTCCCCTGGCCGCAGGACATTCAGCCCTTCGCCGATGATTGCAAAATGCCGGTTGGCCGCTTCGAGGCCCTGGCGCTGGCACATCACATGGTAAGGCTCAAGACGGCTTATCTCTCTGTAGATCGTGCTTTCTGCGGGAACGGCCAAAGGCGGCAAGCCGCGATCGATCCGATACGCATTCGCCAGCCGGAAAGCCCGTTTTGTCTGGCGAATAACGCTCTTCTTCGACGGGCGCTTGAAGCTCGCATACCGATCCGCGCATTTGCGAAGCAGGGCGGCGCTCTCGGGACCAAATTTTACCTTCGTCCGTCCCGCAAGATAGCGTTTGTCTATGAGCGCTAGAACGCACCGACCACTAGCCTCATAAGCGCGGACCCAACGCAGCAAGGCCGAAGAGCCTGGCGGGTCAATCTCGTTGCTTGACCGCTTCTTTCCTCCATATTTGCGCTTTCCGGTATCCTTATCAGGCTGCGGAATCTGCACCGTGATTTCCTGCGCCACACTCCGGATCCAGATCTCCACATCTTTCCAGTAGCGGCCAATCTCTCCGCGTGCTTCAGCATCCAGAAAGAGATCGCACCAGGCCTGACGGAAGAAGACCGTTGAGCGCTGTTTTGCAGGCAGATGGGTGACAATCTGATCGGCAAACTGCACGCGCTGTCGGACGGCCTCTTCACTGTGATAGCCATCACGTATGGTGATGTGACCGGTCTTCAGACCTTCGTTGATCTCATCATAGGTGAGCTCGTCAAAGACAATTTCTCCTTCACTCCAGCGACTGATGATGACACCTAGCGGCCCTTGTTCCACGAGAAGACCAGGGACGTCACCTTGCTGAATCTGCGAATAGGGCTCGAGACGAATGATATCAGTCATTGCAAGCCTCCCTCGACCAGCATGTCGAGATCAATAACCCCGTCCTGGATCGGGCGCAGAATACCGGCATAGATCGCTTTGAATATTTCCGGCCAAGCCCTGCCGCCAATAGCGCCTCTCGCAACCAACTCGCGGATCGTGACCGGCAGATCGATCTCAGCCGCAAGCTCTGCGATTATCGCCGCCGCCTCAGGGTCATCCTCACGCCGGTAGGCAAACAGGCGCCGTGCATTCAGCGCCTCCCACTGGTCGTAGTTTTCCTCAGTGATCAGCACAAGATTATCCGCGAAGTCATCGGGCATCGCTGCCGCAACATAACCCAGCTGCACCTCAAGGTTCTGCGCTCTGGCGCGTTCTGCCGGTTTGATCTCGGCAGCATACTTGCTCCCATCAGCGAAGGTATAAAGTTGATCCACTCTTTTGCTACGCTTACGACCATCGGCATCAATGTATTCAATGGCAGGCGGCTGCTCGACCATGTCAGCCACAGGATACAGCGCTGATGTCGTGGTGAAGGCATCAAACTCACCAAGGCTGTCGAAGACGACTTTCTGACTTTCGCCCCCGTGGGGTCGAAATGCGCCTGTCTCGACGAAAGTACGCCCTCGCGAGCGCTCAGACAGATTGCACGTTGAACGGCTGTCCAGCGGGGCTTTGAAGATTTCTTTTTCCATGTGTTCTGATGTTGTGCGAGATCATTCCCTGACCAATAGGGTCAAGGTGAACCACACACATTCCTCTTGTCGAATGGTGGAAGGCGGCCGTGCACGACCAATCGGGTCAAAAGACCCGGCCGCCAGACTTGACTTTTGAGGGGATTCGAGAGACCTTCAGAGTGTCAGCTACCAAATGACGTGAAGGCCCCTGGGAGTCCGCTCTCGGGGCTTTTCTATTTCTAGATCATCACTTCACCTCCTCCATCGTTCTGGAGGCCGCCACCGGCCAAAGGTCTTCGACACGAAACCCTGTGCGCGCAGCGATAGCCGCCTCGATCTCCGCCGATCGCCTGCGTCCGGCAATCACGTTCGACACGGCGGGCCGACTGAAGCCGATACTCTCCGCAAACTCCTTGATCGTTGTATTCGACATCCCGAGATGCAGCTTCACGATCTGCTGGCGCATTTTGTTAGCATCCATGGCTCGTGGCCTCCATCCGGGACTGGCGTTTACGCTGGTGCTGAAACGAACGTTCCACCCCCCCGATTCTAGGTGCATCTCCGTCGGACAATCAAGCGTCAATCCGGCCCCAAACACCTCGTAACCGCATGATTTTCAAGGTTAGTTTTGATAATTAACTTACGTTAGGAGTGACAAAAGTTAATGCTCAATTCTGCTATTGACTTAAGGGAGAAACAGACGTTTCCGGGAGAGGGAAATGCCTTGCGGCAGTTACGCCCTCAAAGCGTTGTGTGCGACGGCTTGAGGTAAATTTGACCACCTCGCTACGCAGTTTCTGAACTCGCCAGGCAGGCAACAATATCTTCGATCAGGGAGCTGTGAATCATGGGAGCGTAAGCCATTAAGCCTGCGCAAGCATCGGCCCAGAGCGAGCTTTGGGCGCGACGCTCAGTTTCGGCGACTACAACTCACTCTTCGGGCATTCGCCGCAGCCCCGAAACCCGAATTTGATCGTGCTAACGGATCGAAGTTGCAGCAGCCTTTAAAAATCGAGGAAAATGACAAACCATAGCTGTTTTCTCAACGGTCCCGAGTACTTACATCTTGTTTTACAGAGCACTCCAAGAGAACCGCTCGCACCAAATTTTGAAATGGAAAGAACTGATGATCTATTCTGTTGCCCCTCTGGGTGGTCAAACCATCGGCAAAGCCGCAAGTCGCGAAGATGCCTGGTGGCTTTGTTGCCGCTATGGTCTAAAGCCATTTCCTTTGGATGATGCCTCGGCGGTGGGACTAGAGGACGCTGAAAATGGAGCGAAGGTATGGACTGTCCCCTGTGAACATACCCAATACCCATATAACCGTGCTGCCTTCGAAAATCGGCGTCGTGATGGTTTGGCCACATTAGAGAACGGCCTTCCTGCATGGCCTATTGCTGAAGAGAATGGAGTAGCATTCCAGACCTTCAAACAGCGGATCAAACGAGGCTGGTCGGGTGAAAGAGCCGCAACTGAAGGGGTATGGGAAATAGCGCATAACCCAGATGACGAATGGGAAGTAATCGCGTTGGAAAACGGACTATCTGTCCGCGCATATCGCAGTCGTGTTCAGGCTGGTTGTCCGGAAAACATCGCCGCGACTATGGGGTTGGGGTGGCGGAAGTGGTAGGATGCCGCATTAGACGGGCACAACGGTCGTAAGCGGTCATTGAATAAGCTGAAAGTGCTGCGATACGGCTTCGCCATGGACAAGACCATCGCGGCTCCCTAGATTTCGGACAGCCAGCCACTCATTCTCAGCATCGGTAGCTGAGGTGTCCGTCAGGTCAAGTCCGAAGTTTGTCAGGTAAGAAAAACCGGAGCTGGCCTGTCGCTACCGTAGAGCTTCTTTTCCCTGTGACGTTTCCATTTTTTGATGCGGTCTTTGCGCTCTCTGGTGAACATGCTCGCGAATTTACCCCACTTGTTCGCGCACTGGTAAATTCCTGCATCATAGTCCAATCGGGCGTCCATGATCTTTGCCGCAAGGACTAGTTTGATCCAGAACTGCTCTGGGGTCTGTGCCGCCCACATTTGATCAACCCAATGTTGCGCCCAAAGTGCTTTCTCATGTGCAATCCTGGCAGCTTTTGATGCTGCCCCGATGAAACCCGCGGTTGGTTCGATTTCGTTTAGTAACGGCTGGAAGTGTTTATACTGCATCGAGAACCCGGCGATCGTGATGGCGAGGGCTTTGTCTATGGGCCGTTCGGAAGAGGTGAGTTCCGATGCGTAGTCGCGGACGAACTCTTTCGCGCCAAATCGTTCTGCGGCCAAAACTTCAAGCGCAAGCATATCATCGGTAACACACCCTTCGAACCGCTTTTTCCACAGAACTTCCGAAACAGCGGTACGGGGGCAAGCCCAAATAGCTTTATGTTCTAGAGAAAGCGCATCGGGGTACATGCGGCGAACAAAGGCCTCGCTAGCGATTGCCGTTTCAAGCAGGCTCATAGCCTTGGCTTCATCGGACTTCATCATATTTGCCGCAACTACCAGGGCGAAATCTTTGAACCAGCGCAATTGGCCACTGGGCAAGCCGAGAAGTAGATCGAGCCATTCGCCCCCCAGATTTGTGTTGCTCTTTAGGATGCCTTGAAAGGCCTCAAAGTCGATTTGCTGCGCAATGACCAAGATATCCTTGTCCGCCATCGCTTCTTCCAGTTCACCAAAGAGACGGTGGTTGCGTTGCTGGCGTGACTGGAAGTCCTCATCGCTTTCAACATCGCCAAACAAGGACTGGCTGTTCGCTTCGACCTGGAGCGGCCTGTCTTCAATCGAACGGAAGTTGTGCAAGACGTGGTCATGCGGTGCCATTGTGACTGCGATCTCCGGTGAATCAAGCTGCGATGACAGGGCGGTTGCCTTTCTCAGCCTCTGATCGAGTAGCTCGACGATTGCACCTGTGACCTCACCACCGATCCTGCGCTGCGCCAACGCCCAGCTCTCATAGGAGATGCGCGGTAAGATGGATTCAAATTCGCATGCGCGCGAGACAACAGCGTCGATCAACAATGCCGAACCGTATGTGTTCTCATAGCTTGCATTTGTAAGAGCTTCAGAGGCTTTCCAATCCCCTGCCAGGTGAGCAGTCCTCAGGCGCTCATTGTCGGTAGCAAGAGCTATTTCAAAGACTGCGCTTCGTACTAGCGAGAGGTCATTATCCATGAAGCCCGCAACGGTGTTTTCCAGTGCGGGGCTGAGGGCTTCATATGTGTGAGCGACAAGTGACAACGCACTAAAAGCAGCTTCGTTTAGCCCACTACGCGCACATTGTTCCAAGCAGTCCAAAACCGCTTCTTCGTTTGGCTTCTTGAGACTGGGAATCGCGTCGAGCGAGTAATTTCCCGCCAGAGCCTCGCAAGTCAGCAACTCAAGCTGCTCTTCGCCAGTCAGGAATGGCAGAGCAAAGTTCGTCATGTAGCATTTGATGATTTTGAGCTCGTTTTCAGGGAGCGTTTTCAGGTCCTTATTCGATTGAAGGCGTTTCGATAGATGAAGCGCAGCTTCTCTCCCGAGAAGTGGGGTGAGTGTTGTTCCGCAGAGAGCAAACTGTCTGAGGGGTAGGCCTTCGCGGGTTAGGATCTCACGGCAGAGTTCTGACGCTTTGGTGATGGCCGTTTTGGGGCCAAATCGACAAACTGCGCACAACCGCTCTCCATAGTTCAGATCTTCCGAGGTCCTACCCATGGTCGTCATGATTGGGCTGACATCCAGAGTGGCGAAGTCCTCTATCGTGTCCCCGACATTGCTAGGGAGAGTAGAATAGGGGTCACATGGATCGTTGGCACAGAGCTGCTCAAGCCGTGAGAAAGAGAGTTCTGGCACATTTTGCGTTTCGCGCAGCTTCTTCCCTATTTTTAATGCGCCTTTTGCGTCTTTTTCGCGCCCTGAAGCATAGAGGAGTTTAACCAGACACCACTTTCCGGCCCTCGATACATCTGGGTCACTTAACGGCATTGCTTGGCCTGCATACGCTTCTGCCGCCTGGATTGGATCAACGCGATTTAACTGGGTGAGCTGGAAAAACGCTTTGGAAGCTTGGTGGATGCTGTGATCGAGATGAACGCCAAGCCCAAAGGCTGCAAAGCTTGATGCCCAGGGCGCAAGCGGCTCGCCTGCAAGTAGCTCGAACGATTGGGTCAGGAGCGAGTCTGTATCTCCTGTCGTGACATGGCATTGTGCGAAAAGCTGCCGCTCGTAATCTGAAAATGCTGCGATTGCTTCATCAATCTCAGCTTGACGCCTCTCAGCTCGTTCCTGATCCTTATCGTCGAGGCGACCATACTTTGATTGCTGGTCAAAAGCATCAGTGTTGACGTGCCTTAGCCAGCTCTCGATTGCGTCCTGCACAGAAGGTTTGGTGTGCGTGTGTTCCATCATTTGCTTCACAGATGCGACCAACCATTTTTCGTTGATTGGGCTTCGCCATTCGAGGAGTTTCTCCTTAGCGGCGTTCAGTGTCGCTTCCGGGTTTCTGCGCACAACATCAAAGAACTGCGGATACGCCCTTTCCTCGAGATTTTGCAGTTCACAGAAGATGCTGACGAGAACTTTGAAGAGTTCTGGGGCTTCCCTTTCGGGATCACAGGCGCAAACATGCATCGCGGCGAGAACGACGCGGCTTGTCTGATCGAGTGCCGATATGGGTTCGATCAGTTCCCGCGCTCTAGGATCAAATTGCGTGCTATCGCCGGAAGACCCAAGAATACGGTCTACTACCGCGAAGCCTAGGGCAAGAGAGAGGCCTTCCTGCTTGATGACGTATCCGCCGCTTGGTCTCTGTCTCGACTGGAAGAAACGCGTCTCTTTTACAGCCAATAGGCTGTCCTCAAACACCAGCTCTGAAGATAGTGTTTCACCGACTCTCAACGCGTCGAGGACGTTTCCAGCACGATCACTCAACGCCTTGATAAGTTCGTTTGGAGACTGGTCTTCAAAGCCGTCACTTTGCATTCTGTTGATATGCTCGAACAGAAGGCTTTCAGTCGTAAGGCCTGACCAGGCAAGCGGCTCATCTATCGGGAGTACCTCAATCGCAATCCCCAGAAGCCGCGGATTGAGTAGACTATTCAGGGTCGTTTGATCGAGTACGTTTGAAACAATCCCAGCTAACCCGAGGATTTCATCTCTCTCACTAGACTTCCAGTCTGCAACGATCACTCTCTGCTTGCGATTGAAACCTCTAAGGACATTACGCTGGTAATACTGCGGACGGCTTGTGATGAGCAGCCTACCGCCGCGCATCTCGATCAGGGCTTCAAGCGCGTTGAGAATTTTATCCCATGCAAGATCTGGCCTTTGGTTGATGCCATCTACCACGACCATGAAGCCCTCACTTGGAGGCACCGTTTCCCAAGCAAGAAACCTGCGTCGCCACCGTTCTGCGCTACCCGGAGCGTTTTCTGTTTGTTGGGCAAAAGCCTCAACGAGAAGGTTTTCAAAGCCTGCAGGATTGACGCCTTCTAGTGCTTCGGCGCTTAGCGCAACCGTAAGCCCCGGAAACTGAACTGCAGCTTCTGCAGCAACCCAGCTTTTTCCAACTCCCTCCGCACCAAGAACGAGACAGGTCGTTTCCTTGCAATGTCCTTCTACGATCGCTTGTAAATGAGCCTCACGCCTTAAGTTCGGTGTGTCAGGATTTAGAGGCGCAGTTGGTTGCCCAAGGCGATAGCGAGCTTTCGCCGCGGATGAGAGAGTTGCCCGCAACCATTTCTTGTTGGCCTCAATTGCCTGCCTGCCGGAGATCTCTTTGGCGCTAAACTCGGATTGCAGAGATTTCCAGCGAAGTTTCGCAACTTCACTATTCTTTAGGGAAATTAGCGCACCTTCAATTTCCGTTTCGGTCACCGAGGCTTGTGTTCTACTGGCGATCCACGCCGCGATGTCGTCTCCGGCGTTGGCCAAGACAATGCCAAGCGCGGGCAGTTCCTGATCATTCCAGTCCAAGACTAACGTTGCAATGCCCTGGTTTTCACCATCAGTGGACAGATCTTGCGCAAGCTGGTTTGGCACCGCCACTGTTGCTCCAAGAACCCAGAGGATTTCGGCTTCGGATTTGCGACGGCCGAGATCAGCTATCTTAGTGAGCACCGCCTCGCGAGTAAGCTTCGACGAGTATCTTTTTGCTTCAAAGCAAACAGGATTAGCAGGGTTTTCACCTTGCCCATCAACCCCAAACTGAAAGCCGCTTGCTGCTAGACGCATCGGGTTCCCTGATACTCGGGCAAGCACGAGAGCAAGGAGCCCCTCAAAGCCGTCTCGTCCCGTTGCGGGCAGATCATTGAGGGCAGATTTAAGAGAGGTGGCGCTCATACGCGTTCAAGCCTGTAAGTAGCAAATATAAATTCTAGCCCGCTTCGCCAGAGTGACACAGCATGTTGACTTAGTTCGACAAAATGAGGCTAGACAACTTAACTTGCGAAGGCAGCTGCAGCCCATAAGCGGACATTGGCTTTCCGGGCGTCGGATGGAATCCGGCCATTCGGTTTAGGTGTTAGTCAAAACAATTTCAGATTTTGTTTACCTCGCGCTTTGGCGTCTCCAAGACAATACAGCCCCCGAAATATCAGATTCTGGTACTTCGCCTGCCCAACGATCCCAGAAATCGATCGTCGCACTGTTTGGTTTGTATCTCGGCGCTCCAACGCGGACTCTAGTGGGTAAAAGGCTCGCATCACCAACCACCAAAGCTTCCCCAACATCTAGAACCGGTAAGAGGTCGCCAAATCCTCCGAGGCTATCGGGTAGAAGCCTTCTGATCACACTCTGATCATCCCCATTCGCCAAACGCATAGCGATCACGTTATTGCATTGACTCAACACCGTCCTGTTCACCTCCGATGGACGTTGACTAATGACAACAAGCCCAACTCCGTACTTCCGGCCTTCTTTGGCAAGGCGTTCAAAGATTCCTACAGAGATATCGTCAACACCGTCGCGTCCTGCCCGCTCCGGAATGTACAAGTGCGCTTCATCGCAGAACAGCGCCACGGGATGGCGCTTTTCTACGGGTGTCCATTGAGTAATGTTGAAAACCAATCGTGCAAGAAGGCTTACCATCAACGGCAGGATGTCAGACGGAACTTCCGAAAAATCAATAATCTTGATGCCGCCACGCTTGTCAGCCTGCGACCCTCGGCTTGCGGTTAATAAGTGCGCCAATTTCGGCAGCCAATCCATATCCATGCATTCTGCGTGAGGTTGAAAGAGAAAACCAAGCCGGCGATCTAAGTGTTTTGCTTCAAAACGGGCAATTAAGCGGCTCAATTTACCATTAAAATCACCAGCTTTTGTTGTGTTCGCCTTAGCGCCTTCCACCCGTTCGGTATCAAGGAACTTTAGGCGGTCAAGAACTTCGCCTAGCGGAAACGGAACGGGGCTATCTACTGTAAAATTGGCTAAAACATCTCTCTGACCTCCATCGGAGAGGTATTTACGTTTTGAGTCCGTAATGCTGTTGGCCATCACCATTGCTTGGTTGGGTGCATTCTGATCGGAGCGATCGACAAAGAGAGAAACCATGGCTTCATACCCGAGAAGCCAATAGGGTAGATAGAGAACACCGTCATCGAGCCCTTGATCCTGCTCAAGGTCTCCCGGCCCGGCAACACGCAAGTGTCGAAACTCTTCGCCATCCAACGTGCTGTATTCGCCATGAATGTCGAATAAAATGGCATTGGCCTGATTTAGCGCCGCCACCTGGTCCAGCATGCGGGCCGTGGTGTACGATTTGCCAGAGCCGGTACTGCCAACAATAACGGCATGACGTTGAAATAGACGGTTTCCGTTGAGAAACGCAGTCGCTCCCTCGTCCAGGGTATATTTCCCAAGCTCAAGCTGCGGTCCGTCACCCGTTACATTGGAAATGACCTGCATAAAATCTGTTAGGCGCTTGCCTTCTAACGCAAAACAGTTCGCATCAATTTCAGGCACAGTTTCAAGTGTTCTTCGGAAGACATTTTCCAGCAATCCTTGCTTATCGATCAAGGTGCCAATCAGCGAAACTCGTACCAAGTTGTTCTCAGGTAAGTCGATGATTTCGTCTGCGTTGTCCTTTGAATCCTCTGGCGAGGCTTCGGGCGCTTTACGTGTGATCCTTGACACCACGCCAACCAAGTGTTGACCTGCTTTGCTACTTTGAAGCGCAACCAATCGATTGACCTGCACTCGCTTAAGGCGCTCAAGCTCATCAACTCTAACTACGACTACCGCGGTATCAACAGCGATAATCTTCCCTAAAGCTTCACCATCATCGTAATCAAAAATTGCCATCTAAAATTCACAAAGCCATCTTATTAAAATTATCAAACGACCAGAGGTCAGGTTGCGCGATGCTCACCCCTTCGGGATAATCCGGTAAAAAAACACGTGTTCCTTCGCCATCCCTTTCTAGCGCCATATATGCTTGCCCTGCGCTTTCAGCGAGAAACCTTTTCGCTTCCTCCGTGAGTGTGCGTGCCAAAATCACAATAGGAACATTACGCTGCCTGCACTTTTCGACGATTTTCGGCTGAATATGCTGGTCACGAAAACCGTAACCAACACAGAGAAAGGATGCCGCTTGAGCTAATGCTCTATCTGCTCCCTGGATAGCAGACCGAAAAGGTTCATCGTGCGTTCGCTCATATTTGCTGACGCCGGGCGTTACGATTAGTGGCTCTAAGTCTTCTGGTAGCCGTTCCGAAATTGGTAAAGAGACTACACGACCCGAATTGTCTGCAAACCAATCAAGCGAACCATGGACCTTCCAAATTCGGACCGTTCTTGCAGCGTAAGCCCCACGACGAATTGATACAGGGTCGCCGCCCTCGCGGTTTCGAATGATGCCCGGTTCAAAACCTGCAGCGTGAAAGTATCCCGCTATGTCACAAGCATACTCCACCACACGGTCATAGTTTGGAGTAACAATATTTGTGACCATGTGAGTACTTTTAAACATTCCCTGAAGTAGATCAGACAGGCTAAAATGTTCCCGACCACGCGCTGCTCGCGCCATCAAAGCAAGGTCATCCTCCGCAATGGCACGCCAAGTAAGGGCGACAATCTTCTCAACGAGGCTTGCCGGTGCAGCAGTTTTCAACAAAGCTTCTTCGAGGCCATCACCTCCCGCCAACGCAGTTCTAATTAGCAGCCAAGAATCTGTTTCCTCACCCTCGTCAAGTTGGATGTGATCTTGGAGATACTGGGCCAAATCACCCATACTTCTCAAACCATGCACAATTGACGCTCCGCTGCCTAGAACGACAACAGGGTGGTGCTGAATACACGTTTGAGCGGTAGCCGCTATTCGTTCAATTAGTTGGATTTCTTCGTTCAATTGAAAGTCCTCGTAAATACCCACAACCATAGAGATAGTGTCGCTCCGGCGCATCTAAAAAATGATTGAAAGGCATCCATAAATTGCCCTTGGTTACTTTTGGTGATTGGTGCTTCGTGTTTCATCTCTTTGATGCCGGGCTGGTGGAAGGAATCCACTGTCCAGGCAGCATTGCGAAGTCCGCTATCTGCAGATGATGTTGAAAAACTCCAATTTAGCCGAAAGTCGACGAGAACTTCGCTCATAGAAGGCCAGTTGCAGAATTGGCCAAGAGGTCAGCCAAAACACGGATGTGACCGTGTGGGGGGGGCTTCTGATATGTTGAGGCAACCATGACCAGTCTTTCTGATGCGCTCCAGTTAGCGGAAATTCGGGGGCACAGAATTTTTGAATCTCTCAACAACATCTGCAAGTAGCTGCCATTTGATCAAGGCATAGTGAATAACCGCTCCCCCCCCGGTTGAGCTCGTATGACCTTCAGTCCAGCACAATTTAAGTTTGCTAGCTACAGCCCGAAATCAAACGGCCTCGGATTGGATCCGAGGCCGTTTTCTACATTTGAGGGACAAAATGACCTTTTGAAACGTTTAGGTCATGTCGCGTGAAACGCCACAAGTGTACCGTGCTAGACGGTCACCCGCATTTCGAATAGCCACAAGAACCGCACGTCATACAGCCCTCGACCATACGCATGTCGTATTGGCCGCAACTCGGGCAAGCTTTGCCGCGTGGCGCTTCGCCAAGGTTTACCACCTCAGCTTGCGGGTCCGACTTCAGGCCCATGCCTTCACCTTCAATGAAGCCGGTTACAATCATGTGGCGTTCGATCACTGATCCGATCGCCGCCAGAATAGAGGGTATGTACTTCCCGTCCATCCACGCCCCACCACGCGGGTCGAACACGGCTTTCAGCTCTTCCACGACAAAGCTAACATCGCCTCCACGGCGGAACACGGCCGAGATCATGCGCGTCAGGGCCACTGTCCAGGCAAAGTGCTCCATATTCTTCGAGTTGATAAACACTTCGAACGGGCGGCGGTTACCGTTGATGATCAAATCATTCACGGTGATATAGATCGCATGCTCGCTGTCAGGCCATTTAACCTTATAGGTATGCCCTTCCAAAGACTGCGGACGATCCAGCGGCTCCGAGATATAGACGACATCCGCGCCAGTGTCGGCTTCGGGCGTCTTTTCGCTGCTTTCGGAAACCGACAGAACCGATCCGGTCACATCGTTCGGGCGATAGGTGGTGCAGCCTTTACAGCCAGTTTCCCACGCTTCCATATACACGTCCTTGAAGTCGTCAAAGCTGATGTCTTCGGGGCAGTTGATGGTCTTCGAAATCGAGCTGTCGATCCATTTCTGCGCTGCGGCCTGCATCTTGACGTGATCCATCGGGGCCAACGTCTGAGCATTGACGAAATAGTCCGGCAGCTCTTTGTCGCCGAACTTATCGCGCCACAGCTGCACGGCGTAATCCACGACCTCTTCTTCGGTGCGGGTGCCATCGGGCTGAAGCACCTTACGGGTATAGGCATAGGCGAAGACCGGCTCGATCCCCGAGGATACGTTACCGGCATAAAGACTGATCGTGCCGGTCGGTGCGATCGAGGTCAGAAGCGCGTTGCGAATGCCATGCTCGCGGATCGCGTCCCGCACATCGTCATCCATATGCTGCAACGACCCCGAGGCCAGATACTTGTCCGCGTCAAACAGCGGGAACGGCCCTTTTTCCTTAGCAAGCTCGACTGACGCCAGATAGGACGCACGGGCGATTTGCTTCATCCACGCTTCGGTCTGGGCCGCGGCCTCGTCCGAGCCATAGCGCAGACCCAGCATCAACAATGCATCCGCCAGACCGGTCACACCAAGCCCGATACGGCGCTTGGCTTGCGCTTCTTGCGCCTGCGCTTCCAGCGGAAAACGGCTTTCGTCCACCACGTTGTCCATCATGCGGACAGCTGTGGTAACCAGTTCGGACAGTGCATCGCCATCAAGTTCTGCATTGGCCTCGAACGGGTCCTTGACCAGTTTTGCAAGGTTGATCGACCCCAGCAGGCACGCGCCATAAGGCGGCAAAGGTTGCTCGCCACAGGGATTGGTGGCAGCGATCGTCTCGCAATAGTTCAGGTTGTTCATTTGGTTGATGCGGTCGATGAAGATCACGCCCGGTTCGGCATAGCCATAGGTCGCATTCATGATCTTGTTCCAAAGATCACGGGCCTCGACCGTGTGATAGATCTTGCCGTCGAATTTCAGATCCCAGCTGCCATCTTCCTTTACGGCTTCCATGAACGCGTCCGTGACCAGAACCGACATGTTGAACATGCGCAGACGGGCGGCGTCCGATTTGGCGGTGATGAAATCTTGAATATCCGGGTGATCACAACGCATCGTGGCCATCATCGCGCCACGGCGCGACCCTGCCGACATTATGGTACGGCACATGGAATCCCACACATCCATAAACGACAAAGGCCCCGAAGCATCTGCCGCGACACCGGTCACATCCGCCCCTTTGGGACGAATGGTCGAGAAGTCATACCCGATCCCCCCGCCCTGCTGCATCGTCAGCGCTGCTTCTTTCAACATATCAAAAATGCCTGACATGCTGTCAGGGATCGTACCCATGACGAAGCAGTTGAAAAGCGTAACCGCCCGACCGGTTCCCGCACCTGCAGTGATTCGCCCCGCAGGCAAGAATTTGAAGTCTTCCAATGCGCCGTAGAACCGCTCTTCCTGCGTCGGCTCTGAGACGGACAGCGCACGGGCGACCCGCCTCCATGTGTCGTCAACCGTCTGATCGATTGGCGTTCCGTTAGCGGATTTAAGGCGATATTTCATATCCCAAATCTGTTCGGCGATAGGGGCGGCGAAACGGCTCATACGGTAAATCCTGTCTGTCTTTGGGGGGCTTTGAGCATACGAAAACAGCCCGATTGGGTCAATGCCGTGCTTAAGATCTTCGAACGTTGTAAACCGCGATAGTGTCATTTGCGAATCCTGAATGCCAGGCGTAAGATTAGCACTCTGACACTCAAGATCTGGACGGTGAGATTGGGAAACCACGTAAATCTGGTAAAGCTATGCGTCGGAGCCGAGAAGGTCGAGGACCTTACTGCCTGGCAGAATATGCGGCGCGGACTAACCGGACTGCCCAATCCGCGCCACGTCACCCGCATGTGGCCCAAACGCGAAGCCGAGTTGTTGGATGGCGGCTCGCTGTATTGGGTATTCAAAGGGCTGATCCTTGCACGGCAGCGCATTCTACATCTGGACGAAGTGATTGGTCAGGATGGTATTCGTCGTTGCGCGCTTGTCCTTGATCCGCAGGTGGTTCGCACCGAAAGCCAGCCACGCCGGGCCTTTCAGGGGTGGCGTTACCTCTCCCCCGAAGACGCGCCGCGGGACTTGAAAGAAGGCACCGACCCCAACCAAGACCCGCTTCCAGCCAAGCTCGCCTCGGCCCTGGCTGACATCGGCATCCGCTGAGGCATCCGCTGAGGCATCCGCTGGACTGTCACAAAAGTTTTGTGTTCACACCGCACAATACACCCGTGCCCGATTCCAAACGCCGGATGCCCGCCCGGCAAATTCTTGGGCACCTTGCGTGCCCGTCTGGTCCTGTCGCACGCATTTTACGCTCTGACGGCATCCCCCTGCCGTCAGAGCGTTTTCGCCTTTGTTGCTCTTGGAACGATCTGAATTCACTGATAGCCTTCGCGAAAATCGCAGGAGGTCATGATGGCGATCGGCACCAATATCCGCACATATTTCAATGGAACATGGCACAACGAAGATCTGGCTGTGATGAAGGCCGCGGACCATGGATCGTGGCTGGGGACAAACGTGTTCGATGGCGCGCGGTTCTTTGAAGGCGTCCACCCGGATCTTGAAGCGCATTGCGCCCGTACCAATCGGTCCGCCGAAGCGCTGATGATCACCCCCACCGTGACCACGGCACAAATGATCGAGATCGTCCAAGAAGGTCTGGCACTGTTTCCGCATGACGCAGCCGTTTATATTCGCCCGATGTATTGGGCTTTGGACGGCGGTCACATGGGGGTTGCGCCAAAAGAAAACAGCACGGGCTTTGCCATCTCGCTTGAACAAATTCCGATGGCTCCGGCACAGGTATCATCCCGCCTGACCGCAACCCGCTTTCGCCGCCCTACGCTGGACAGTGCCATCGTGAACGCGAAGGCAGGGTGCCTCTATCCAAACAACGCCCGGATGCTGCTGGAAGCCCGCGCGAAAGGGTTTGACAATGCGTTGTCTTTGGACGCGCTTGGCAATGTGGCCGAGACCGCAACCGCGAATGTCTTCATGGTTAAGGACGGCGAGATTTTCACCCCAATCGCCAATGGCTGTTTTCTGGCTGGAATCACCCGTGCACGCCACATCAAAAACCTGCGTGCGGATGGATATACTGTGCATGAAACCGTTTTAGGCTATGATGATTTCCACAATGCGGACGAGGTGTTCACCTCGGGCAACATGTCCAAAGTCACCCCGGTCAGCGCCTTTGACGACACGAACTATAACATAGGCCCCGTGACCCAACGTGTCCGCGAACTCTATTGGGATTGGGCCCTGTCCAGCGACGCTTAACGCGGCGGGACGTGAAAAACGATAGACACTCCCCGGTCGCTCGGGCACAGTGACCCCGTTTCGGAGGACATCTATGCGCAAGTTTCTCGTTATTCTGGATGACAGCCGCGAATGCCTGAACGCGATGCGGTTCGCAGCCATGCGTGCGGCCCATACGGGTGGGGGCGTCACAGTTCTGTCGATCATCCCACCAGATGAATTCAATCACTGGATCGGTGTGGGCGAGCTGATGCGCGAGGAAGAGCGTGAACGCATTACCGTCCATTACGAAGTCTTTGCCAAATGGATGCGTGACCGACAGGATGTTGAACCCGAATTGGTCATCCGTGAAGGTGAAGCCGTACCGGAAATTTTGGCGCATGTACGCGAAAATCCCGATGTGGGCGTGCTGGTTCTGGGGGCCGGCGAAGGCAAAAAAGGGCCCGGCCCCTTGGTGACCCAGATGACCCGCGCCGCCGCCGATTTGCCAATCCCGATCACCATTGTGCCCGGCACGATGACCAAAGAACGTCTTGAAGCGATCACCTGACGCAACCCGATCTGCTTGACAGGGCGCGGGCCGAGGCCCATATCAAACCTGACAAATAAGGTGTTCCCCATGTTCATTCAGACCGAATCCACTCCGAACCCCGCAACGCTGAAGTTCCTGCCCGGACAGGATGTTCTTGGCGCCGGAACCGCTGACTTCCCAACAGCTGACGCAGCCGAGGCATCGCCTTTGGCGTCGCGTATCTTCAAGGTCAGCGGCGTAACCGGCGTGTTCTTCGGCGCAGACTTCGTGACGGTAACCAAGGATGATGCGGTCGAATGGGACCACGTGAAACCCGCCATTCTTGGCGCGATCATGGAGCATTTCCAGTCAGGCCAGCAGGTTATGGCGGGCGAAGCCGCGGCGTCAGGGCATGCAGAACATACAGGCGAAGACGGCGAGATCGTTGAGCAAATCAAAGAGCTCCTGGACACACGTGTGCGCCCAGCCGTGGCACAGGATGGTGGCGACATCACCTTCCACGGATTTGACCGCGGCATCGTCTATCTGCACATGCAAGGCGCCTGCGCGGGCTGCCCGTCCTCGACCCTGACATTGAAGATGGGGATCGAGAACCTGTTGAAACACTATATCCCCGAAGTGATCGAGGTACGCCCTGTTGCAGCCTGATCCAGTGATCTTGGCATTTGACACATCGGCCGCGCATTGCGCGGCCGCTTTGCTGTGCGGGGATCAGATTGTCGCCGAGCGACATGAACACATGGCAAAGGGGCAAGCCGAACGGTTGTTTCCGTTGCTGGAAGAGGTCCAGGCAGAGGCCAACATGGCTTGGGCTGACCTTGCAGCACTTGGCGTCGGAATTGGTCCCGGGAATTTTACCGGCATCCGCATCGCGGTTTCGGCGGCGCGCGGGCTGGCGCTGTCACTGGGCATCCCAGCGATTGGTGTGTCATCTCTTGAAGCGCAGGTTGTTGACGCGCCCCGCCCGGTTTGGTCCTTGATCGACGCGCGGCGCGACCACCTCTATGCGCAAAGTTTCAGCGCGGAAGGCAATGGCGCACCCGATTTAATCTCGGCTGACGAGATCGACGCCTTGTCCGGTGCGCGTATTGGCCCGAACTTGGACCACAGCCCTGCCCCCGCCATTGCAAGGATCGCGGCCGAACGCATGCAGTCAGGCGATACGCTTGATCGCCCAGCACCGCTGTATATCCGCACAGCAGACGCTGCCCCGCCGCGCGATCCGGCACCGGTTATCCTGCCCTAAAACGACAATGACGCACCCTGACCCTCAGACCCTTTCCGATATCCACATGGCCGCGTTCAGCACCGCGCGTGGATGGAGCGCCAAGGAAATTGCAGGGCTCTTAACCTCGCCACATGTTTTCACCGCCACCATTCCGGATGGCTTCGTTATGGGGCGTGTCATCGTGGACGAGGCCGAGTTGCTGACCATTGCCGTTTCACCTGCCGCACAAGGACAGGGATTCGGAGCAACCCTTTTGGCCGATTTCGAACGCATCGCATTCCAGCGCGGGGCCACGCGGGCGCTCCTTGAAGTCGCAACTGACAATTTCTCGGCCCTTGCGCTGTATCGTCGCGCGGGCTGGATCGCGTGCGGGTCCCGGCATGCGTATTATACCCGTCCAGATGGTACGACCTGCGATGCAGTCTTGATGGAAAGGCACCTTACCTAAGGTGAACCACCTGATTTCCCCTAGGTTTCGCGGCATTGCGGCGAACAATTTTCAGCATCCCCTCTTGCTCTCGGATGAAAATACCGGATGATCCTGTGCAGCGATCTGCTCGCAGACTATTGGGGAATCGGCGGACATTCGGTCTGTGCAGCCCCACAACAACAACCGGGAGATACACAATGACCCTGATGAAAAGCTTTCTGGGCGCCGCCGCGTCGCTGGCCCTGACTGCAGGTGCCGCACTGGCCGAACCCGCAATCATTTTTGACTTGGGCGGTAAATTTGACAAATCCTTCAACGAAGCTGGCTTCAATGGCGCCGAAAAATGGGCCAAGGAAACCGGTGGTTCGTATCTTGAGGTCGAACTGCAGTCGGAAGCACAGCGTGAACAAGCCCTGCGCCGTTTTGCTGAAACCGGCGCCAACCCCGTGATCACCATGGGCTTCGCCATGTCGACCCCGATCTCGGAAGTGGCTCCCGATTACCCGGACACAACCTTCGTCACCATCGACGGCTGGTCGGATGCACCGAACGTTCTGAACGTTGCATTCTCGGAGCATGAAGGTTCGTATCTGGTCGGCATGATGGCTGCGACCGCCTCGAAATCGGGGACTGTTGGCTTCATTGGCGGCATGGACATCCCGCTGATCCGTAAATTCGCCTGTGGTTACGCAGAAGGCGTGAAGGCCGTAAACCCAGATGCAACCGTGATTGCCAACATGACCGGCACCACGCCTGCAGCTTGGAATGACCCGGTAAAAGGTGGCGAGCTGACCAAAGCACAAATCAGCCAAGGCGCTGACATCGTATATGCTGCTGCTGGCGGCACCGGTCTGGGCGTTCTGCAAACTGCGGCTGATGAAGGTATCCTGTCGATCGGCGTGGACTCGAACCAGAACCACCTCCAGTCGGGCAAAGTCCTGACCTCGATGCTGAAACGCGTGGACGTGGCTGTCTATGAAGCCATGAAAATGGGCGCAGACATCAAGCCTGGCGTACAGGTCATGAACCTGGCTGCCGAAGGTGTTGGCTATGCGCTGGACGAACACAACGCGGCTTTGGTTTCGGATGAAATGAAAGCAACTGTGGACGCAGCTGCTGCCAAGATCATCTCGGGCGAACTGGTCGTACACGACTATATGTCCGACGATAGCTGCCCGGTTCTGGACTTCTGATCCGACCATGGTAGGTGCAAAAACCGAGGGGCAACAGGCGACTGTTGCCCCCGCAATCGAGCTTCGCGGCATCTCGAAGGCTTTTGGCCCGGTGCAGGCGAACAAGGACATCTCGATTTCCGTACAGCCGGGGACGATCCACGGGATCATCGGCGAAAACGGTGCGGGAAAATCCACGCTGATGTCCATTCTGTATGGGTTCTATAAAGCGGATGAGGGCCAGATCTTCATTCACGGAAAGGAAACCCAAATCCCGGACAGTCAGGCCGCCATTCGCGCTGGCATCGGGATGGTGTTCCAGCACTTCAAACTGGTCGAAAACTTCTCGGTGCTTGAGAATGTAATCCTTGGAGTCGAAGACGGCGCGATGCTGCGTCCGTCGCTGGCCAAGGCGCGAAAATCTCTGAAAGCACTGGCGGATGAGTACGAACTCCACGTTGATCCCGAGGCCCTGATTGAAAATCTGGGTGTGGGCAGTCAACAACGTGTCGAGATCCTCAAGGCGCTGTATCGCGAAGCCGATATTCTGATTTTGGACGAACCGACCGGTGTGCTGACACCGGCCGAAGCCGATCACCTGTTCCGCATTCTGAACGGGCTGCGCGATCAGGGAAAAACCATCATCCTGATCACGCACAAGCTGCGCGAGATCATGGAGATCACAAACACGGTGTCCGTGATGCGTCGCGGCGAAATGACCGCGACCGTCAAAACCAAAGACACCAATCCAGAAGAACTGGCCGAGCTGATGGTCGGGCGAAAAGTGCTGCTTCGCGTCGACAAAGTGCCCGCCCAACCGGGCGAAAAGGTGCTGGATATCAAAGACCTGCATATGGTCGATGACCATGGAGTCGAGCGCCTGAAAGGCATCAATCTGAATGTTCGCGCGGGCGAAATCCTGGGGATTGCAGGCGTGTCCGGCAATGGCCAGTCCGAGCTGATGGAAGTTCTGGGCGGCTATGCCTCTGCGACCGGTGAAATCCGCGTGAATGGCGACCCGATTGACCTGACCGGCAAGTATTCGGATGGACGCTCGCGCCGTGAACGTGGGATCGCCCACGTGCCCGAAGATCGGCAGGAACACGGGTTGATCATGAATTTCCCGGCTTGGCAGAACGTGGCCTTCGGCTATCACCATTCAGAAGAGTATCAGAAGAATGCCCTTTTGATGGACAACAAGAAGATGGTCGAAATCGCGCAGGACAAGATGGACCGTTTCGACGTCCGCCCGCCCCTGCCGGGCCTTGCCGCCAAGAACTTCTCGGGCGGGAACCAGCAAAAAATTGTTGTCGCACGTGAAATCGAACGCAATCCCGATCTGCTTTTGGTCGGCCAGCCAACACGCGGCGTCGACATCGGCGCGATCGAGTTTATTCACAAACAGATCATCGGATTGCGTGATCAAGGCAAGGCCGTGCTTCTGGTCTCGGTCGAGCTGGAAGAGATCCTGTCGCTTTCCGACCGGATTGCTGTGATGTTTGACGGACATATCATGGGCGAACACCTGCCCGACCAGACCGATGAACGAGAGCTTGGCCTTCTGATGGCCGGTGTCACCGGCGAAGGAGACCGCTAATGGATAAGATGCCGAAATGGGCAGATATCGCCCTGATTCCCTTCCTGAATCTGTTGATCGCCTTTGTTTTGTCCGGCTTGGTGATCTTCGCCATTGGCGAAAACCCGTTCAAAGCGCTCATGACCATGATCGACGGCGCGTTCGGATCGACCTATGGCTGGGGCTATACGCTCTATTATACCACCAACTTCATCTTCACCGGGCTGGCCGTGTCCATCGCCTTTAAAGCCGCGATGTTTAACATCGGTGGCGAAGGTCAGGCGATGATTGGCGGCTTGGGCGTGGGCATTGCCTGCTTGTTCATCCCGGCTGTTCTGATGCCACATTGGACCATCGCTTTGGTATTCGCGATGATTGCAGGTGCCATTTTCGGCGCAGGCTGGGCGCTGATCCCGGCCTATCTGCAAGCCAAGCGCGGCAGCCACGTCGTGATCACCACGATCATGTTCAACTTCATCGCAACAGCGTTGATGGGCTATCTTCTGATCGGGCCTCTGAAGCTGAAAAGCGCGCAGGAAAGCGCCTCGGCCTCGTTCCCGGATGTAACGAACCTGCCCACCTTGCACGAGGTTCTGGCCCCGCTAGGCATCAGCTTTTCGAAATCGGCACCCGCAAACGTATCGCTGTTTATCGCGCTTGCCATGTGCGTCGTGGTCTATCTGTTGATGAACCGTTCGCGTCTGGGGTACGAAATCCGGGCCTTTGGCGAAAGCCCCACGGCGTCGGTCTATGCGGGTATCTCGCCCACCAAAATCATCATCATCGCGATGATGCTGTCGGGTGCGATTTCTGGTCTGATGGCAATCAACGCCACGATGGGGCAGCACGAACGGCTGATCCTGAATGCTGTTGAGGGCGCTGGTTTTATCGGCATCGCCGTCGCTCTGATGGGCCGCAACCACCCGTTCGGAGTGCTGCTGGCGGCACTTTTGTTCGGGTTCCTGTATCAAGGTGGCAGCGAATTGTCGCTTTGGTCAAAAATCCCGCGCGAACTGATCGTGGTTATCCAAGGGTTGGTGATCCTGTTCACGGGCGCTTTGGACAATATGGTGCGCATGCCTGTTGAACGCATGTTCATTGCCGCCGCCAAACGAAAGGACGCCTAAGATGGATTTCCTGACGATCATCCAAATTGCCGATTCGGCTCTGCGCCTTGCTACGCCCCTTTTATTCGCTTGCCTGGCTGGCCTGTTCTCGGAACGCGCCGGGATCTTTGACATCGGGCTTGAAGGCAAGATCCTTGCATCCGCCTTCATGTCAGCGGCGATTGCTTTTGTCACAGGCTCGGTCTGGCTGGGTCTATTGTGTGGTGTCTTCGCGTCGATAAGTTTCTCAGCAGTTCACGGCATGGCTTCGATCACCTTCCGAGGCAACCAGTTGATTTCTGGCGTTGCGCTGAACTTCCTTGCCTCGGGCATCACCGTTCTGGCAGCGCAGGCGTGGTTTGGCCAAGGTGGTCGTACCCCGCCCTTGATGGGCGGCGGTCGCTTTCTGCCAATCGAACTGCCTTTCGCACTTGGCAAATCAGATGCCGAGGCTGCAGGCGTTCCCCTGCGCATCCTGATCGAGCAAGCCAATCCGATCCAGCAAGTCTATTCCGAGTTCATCTCGGGTCACACGGTCCTGGTCTATGTGGCGCTTTTGATGGTGCCGCTGTCATGGTTCGTGCTGTTCCGCACCCGTTTTGGCCTGCGCCTGCGAGCCGTGGGCGAAAACCCGGCCGCTGTCGATACAGCGGGCGTGTCGGTGATCAAGCTGCGTTATGCGGCAATGCTGATTGCAGGGATTCTCTGCGGCCTGTCAGGCGTCTATCTGGCCACCGGCCTTGGCGCTGGATTCATCAAGGAGATGTCAGCAGGGCGTGGCTATATCGCCCTGGCGGCGCTGATCTTTGCAAAGTGGCGACCGGTTACCGCGCTAGGGGCAACCTTCCTGTTTGGCCTTCTTGAGGCCATCGCCAACCGCTATCAGAACATCGACCTTGGCGGCATCGTCATCCCGGTTCAGTTCATGCAGGCCCTGCCCTACATCCTGACCGTGGTGATCCTTGCAGGTTTTGTCGGTTCGTCGGTCGCTCCGAAAGCCGGGGGACAGCCCTATGTCAAAGAACGCTAAGGCACTCGCAGATCAGATCCGTGCATTGGCCGGGTCTGATCCGGTTTCTGTCGGGCTTGTCCTGGGATCCGGCCTTGGCCATCTGGCCGAGGCCGTGGATGGCGTTTCCATCCCCTATGACCAGTTGGATGGCTTTCCGCATGCGGGTGTCTCGGGCCACAACCCGAACCTCGCGATTGGCACCTTGGGCACCACCCGTGTAGCCGTCTTCGGCGGACGCGAGCATTACTATGAAAACGGCCGCTCGGACGCGATGCGCCTGCCGCTGGAAGTTTTGCGTGAACTTGGTGCGGACCGCCTGATCCTAACCAACGCGGCAGGGTCCATGCGCGCGGACATCCCGCCGGGCGATCTGATGCAGATCACCGATCACATCAACTTCTCGGGTCTGAACCCGCTGATCGGCGAGAAAACCGACGCGCGTTTCGTGCCCATGGGCGGGGCCTATGACGCCGAAATGACAGCCCAATTCCAAAGCATCGGGCAGGCCGAGGGCATCGCCCTGCAACAAGGCACATACGCTTGGTATTCAGGGCCATCCTTCGAAACACCTGCTGAAATCCGAGCCATCCATACGCTGGGCGCGGACGCCGTTGGCATGTCGACGGTGCCCGAAGTGATTCTGGCACGCTTCCTTGGATTGCGCGTTGCGGGCTTCTCGACCATCACCAACATGGCCCAAGGACTGTCCGACGAGGTGATCAGCCACGAGCACACTAAAAAAATGGCACCACTTGGCGCCGAAAAGCTGGAAAAACTGGTTCGTAGCTACTTAACGCGTGACTAAGCGGCGCAATTCGCGCAATTAATGTGCCAACAGTCAAACCCTAAGATCAGAGTAGCCTCCACATGCAGATTTACCTGCCGATTGCCGAAGTGTCCGTGAATGCGTTCCTTCTGCTAGGGCTTGGGGGTATTGTCGGCATTTTGTCGGGCATGTTTGGCGTTGGGGGCGGCTTTTTGATGACGCCCCTGCTGTTCTTCATCGGCATTCCGCCCGCCGTCGCTGTGGCGACCGAAGCAAACCAGATTGTTGCAAGCTCTTTCTCGGGCGTTTTGGCGCACCTCAAGCGAAAGACGGTGGACCTTCGAATGGGGGGCGTTTTGCTGGTGGGCGGCCTAATTGGTGCCGCACTGGGTGTGCAGCTGTTCAACGCACTGAAAGCCATTGGTCAGGTCGACCTGCTGGTGAAGCTTTCATATGTTCTGTTTTTGGGCATCATCGGGTCATTGATGTTCGTCGAAAGCTTGCGTGCATTGATGAAATCACGCGGTGGCAACAGCGTGCCAAAGCGGCGCAAGCACACATGGGTGCACAACCTGCCCTTCAAGATGAAGTTCCGCACGTCGGGTCTGTATATCTCGGTCATTCCGCCAATCCTGGTCGGGGTTCTGGTCGGTATTCTGGCCGCGATCATGGGTGTGGGCGGAGGTTTCATCATGGTGCCGGCCATGATCTATCTGCTTGGAATGCCGACGAAAGTCGTCGTTGGAACGTCGCTGTTCCAGATCATCTTCGTCACGGCATTCACCACACTTCTACACGCCACCACGAACTTCACCGTGGATATGGGGCTGGCGGTTTTGCTACTGATCGGGGGCGTGATCGGCGCTCAGATCGGCGCGCGCATCGGCGTGCGATTGAAGGCCGAACAGCTGCGCGTCCTACTTGCACTTATGGTTCTGGTGGTCTGCGGCAAACTGGGGCTGGATTTATTGATCCAACCAGCCGAACTGTTTGAAATTGGCGCGGCGGGGGGCCACTGATGCTGCGTTTCCTAACCATCCTGACAGTGATCCTGCTGACCTCCCTGCCCGCTCGTGCGGAAGAAATCGTGGCAGGCCTAAGCCAAAACCGTGTTTCCATCACCGCAACCTTCGTTGGGTCCGAGATCCTGATCTTCGGCGCTGTGAAACGCGACAGCCCGCCGCCCCTAGATTTGCCGCTTGAGGTCGTCGTTGTCGTAGAAGGCCCCAGTGCACCTATAACCGTGCGAAAAAAAGACAAACGCTTTGGAATCTGGGTAAACACCGACGCAATGGAATTGGCTGCCGCGCCCAGCTTTTATGCCGTCGCATCATCGGCCTCGCTGGATCAGAGCATTTCCACGCTCGAAGACTTTCGGCACCTGATCTCAGTTGAGCGCTCAATCCAGATTTCGGATAACCCGTTCAACATCGACGACCCCCGAGAATTCACGGATGCCTTGATCCGAATTCGCGAGAAATCTGGCCTCTACAAACGCTTGGAAAAGACCGTCAAGCTGACTGAAGACACGCTGTTTGAAACCCGTGTGGCCCTGCCAGCGAACCTGACGGAAGGCGACTATCGCACCCGTATCCTGTTGACGCGCGGGGGTGACGTTACATCCGAATATGAAACGGTGATTAATGTCCAAAAGGTCGGCTTGGAACGCTGGATCTTCAATTTGGCGCATGAGAAACCGCTGATCTATGGCCTTCTGTCTTTGGTCATCGCGATTGCTGCGGGCTGGGGTGCATCTGCTGCCTTCCGCATGATCCTACGTACCTGATAATTTCGCACCACTCCCGCGCCCTTACGTCCATTGGCCGACGGGCTTGGGTATGGCCGCGCGATGCGCGGCGGATATCATGCCTCCAGCGGAGATATGTCCAAAAAGTAAAATCGCCATTCGCATTTTCTTGTTCTAAATATCTTGGGGTGAATGCGCAAAGCGCAGAGGGGCGAAGCCCCTTTTAGGCTCACGAAGTGAGCCACCGAACGCCCTTACTCTAACCGCGCCCAATATAGGGCATTTTGGTCGCCATTACCGTCATGAACTGTACATTCGCCTCGGGTGGTAACGTGGCCATGTGCCAGACCGAGCGCGCGACCTCATCCACATCCATCGACGGGGGTGGCGCATGTCCGCTGTCGACAGCGGCGTCAATGATCCCTTGCAGCAGATCTGTACGGGCATTTCCAACATCAATCTGCCCACAGGCGATGTCGAATGGGCGCCCATCAAGGCTAAGCTGTCGTGTCAGCCCCGTAATCCCATGTTTCGTCACCGTATAGGTCACAGCCCCCTCTCGCGGGACATGAGCGCTGATAGAACCGTTATTGATGATACGTCCCCCTTGCGGGGATTGTGCCCGCATCTGGGCAAAGGCAGCGCGTGCGCTCAGGAACATGCCGGACAGATTGACGGACACAGCATGTGCCCAATCCTCGACCGACACGTTGTCTATCGTGGCCGCAGGCGTAAACAGTCCTGCATTATTGAACAGCACGTCCAAGCGGCCAACCACCTCAACGAACTGGGCGAATGCAGCTTCTATCTGTTCTGGGTCGGAAACATCGGCCACCAGAACATGGGCATTTCCCCTCCCGGCGGCAACGTCCTCTAGAACCTTTTTGCGCCGGGCCAACAGACCGACGGTCCACCCCTTCGCCAGAAACAACTCGGCCACGGCACGACCAATGCCAGCGCTGGCCCCGGTGATCAGGATGCTAGGCATCAGCGCCTCCTTGCGCTTCAAGCGTTAGGGCCGCGGGCTTGGCTGGCAGGTCTGCTGTTGACAAGCCCCCTTGCGGGCGCGCCATGGCATAGCGCGTCACCCAATGAAGCCGCGTTTCTGCCCGGGTGATCGCCACATAGGCCAGTCGCTTCCACAGCGGCAAACCGGCCTCTGAACGCCCTGCCCACGCAGCGGCGGCGATGTCAGGGGCGAACACCTGTACTTCGGGCCATTGCGAGCCCTGCGCCTTGTGAATTGTCACTGCCGCCCCATGCAGGAAGGCTGCCCCCATTCGGGCCGCGAAAGGGATGAACGGCTCTTCCTCGTCCGGTTTTTCGATCTTTACAATGGATGCCGCTGACACTTGGGGATCTTCTGCCCCAAGCACATGCAAACGCGAGAATCCGGGCCGCTTCCCCGGCCCCAGATAAACGCATTGTGCACCCTTGATCAGGCCGCGCGCCTCAAGATCAATACGCTTTTTTCGGTGCTTCAAAGGCAGCTCAATCCCGTCACAGATCAGGGGTTCGCCCGGCAGAAGCTCGATCTCGGGCGCGTGGAAGGCGGATCGGAACGCCTGAATCAGCCGCACCCGTGTTTTGTTGCGCCACACCAATACCGGCGAGCGTGCCATGAGATCCGCATTGGCACGCGGCGAGACGACGACGCGATCATCTTGCGCAGCTGCCTGATGGATCATCCGTTCGAAGCCATCGAAATCAAGGCTGTCATCCGCCAAAGCATGTGCCAAATCCAAAATGGGGTTATCGTCTTCCTGCCGGTGAATGCGATGCAGGACCTGTTTACGTGGCCCCTTGATGCCCTCAAACACCATCTTCCCGGACTGTCCAACCGGGGCAAGCTGAGCGGGGTCTCCGAACAGGACCAGCGTCGGGAAAATCTCGCACAGGTCATTGAACTGCTTTTCATCCAGCATCGAGCTTTCGTCGACGAAACCGATGTCCAGCGGATCATCGCGCCGTTTCCACCCAGTTATGAAGTCAGATCCTCGCAGCCCAGCCGCTGCCAAGGCACCGGGAATGGACTTCTGTGTTTGATAAAACGTATAGGCCCGTTCCAAAGCCTCGTCTGTCAGGCCTTCTATCTCGGGCCGGTCGCCATTTCCGGCCAGCCACTCTGCAATCTTTTCGTATTCGGGATCATAGACAGGCGTATAGAGGATACGGTGAATGGTCGTCGCGGGCACGCCGCGATTACGCAACACGCTGGCTGCTTTGTTGGTCGGCGCCAGAATGGCAAGCGTCCGGCGTTCCTTGCGCCGTTTGCCTTCATAATCGCCCGAAATCACGTCGACGCCCGCATCTTCCAATGCGCGATATAACTCGGCCAGCAGAAGGGTTTTGCCCGATCCCGCCTTGCCGATCACCGCCATCACCTGCGACTTGCCATCAGCAACAGGGGTCAACAGCGAATCATCAAGGTTCACACCGGACAGGCGCAGCATCTCGGCCACGCGGTCGTGGGCTTCGGCCTGATCGTCCGAAAATGTAACAGGGGAACGGTTGGTCATGGCGCGACCCTATCGCGCCACCAAGGGCAGCACCAGCGCCCGAAGACGCTGGTCGCCGATTTTTCTCAGGATTTGATCAGGCGGTACGCGGCAACTTTTGCGGCGCCGGCATGCGGTCTACTGTCGACAACGAATAACGCAGCCATCCCTGACTGGTTTCACGCGTCACGCCGACCTTTTTCAGGGTCGGTTCAAACGCACTGGCATCCATCGACCACAGACCAACACCGATCCGGTCGCGCCCTTCACCTGCCATACCGATCACGTCCGGCTCCAGCCCCATCAGACGGTAGATACGCTCCATCCGCGGGTCGAAGACACCGACATAGTGTTCCAGCTTGAATGTATCCATGATTTCGCCCGCGCCAAGCGCCAGCGCAGCCGATGCACGACGATCTGCACTTGGGGAAAGGCAGAAGCGGGTACATTCCCAAATCAGGGGGCTTTCAATGTGAACGCCATCGGTCAGATGACTGAAGTGGTCATTCACCATCGTCTGCCCAACGGTAGGTAGAAACCGCATGGATCCGCCGTGACGGCCATCGGCCTGTTCCCAGATGACATAAAGCGGGTTCATGTCGTCGTATTCGTCACGTTCCAACCCGTTCTCATCGACCGAAACAGACCAGCCAAGACGGCGCGAGAATTGTTCCGCCCGATCTTGAAACATGGTTTCAGCCAGCAGAGGGAATTTCGAAAGATCGTTGCCATAGAGATAACGCAGCATGAGTGGAGCTCCTTTGTCCGTGTGATTAACGGGACAATGCTCGCTTCTTAGTTAACGTATGGCAAATACATCGTGAGGTAGAATGGGCACTAAATGATAATAAGGCCTGATGACAGCGCCCGAGCAACTGCATGAGTTGTGTTCATTGCACCCAGTTTGTGGCGTGCACTTTCAATGTAAACGCGCAAAGTATGTTCCGAGATATTTAGCTCAGCTGCCGCCTGCGCGCGGCTCATTCCCTTTGCAAGGCAGCTCATCGAGGCCAACTCACGAGGCGAAAGTGAAGGCACGCTTCCTTCGTCTCCCCCCTGTTCAAACTCTAACGCCTTTTTGTTGAACTCATGTCCAAGGATCATCAGGTCACGGGAGTTGTCGCCAATGAACTGAGCCCATTCTTTGTCACCAAGCGACGCGTTCAATGTAAACAGCGCAAACTGCCCATTAGGGCCACGTATAGGAATCGTGTAGCCCTGATTGCCCAAACCATGGTCCAAAGCGTCCTGCCACATTTCGCGCGCAGGCTTCGAGGACCAATCGAGTTCGGTCCAGGAAACAGGCGTAAATCTTTGAAAGCAGCCGAAAATAACGGGGTCCAGCCGAAGATAGTCTTTCTCAAGATACCGGTCCACCCATTCGGCCGAATAGGTGCCAGCGCCATAGCGCTCGCCGACGGAGTTCACCCAATGATAAACTGTATGCTCGACTTTATAGTGGTCCCGCAGGCCCTCAAGAACAGCCTGCAGGTCTTCAAGCGTGGCCGCCGCTTGCAAGGTAGAGAGAAGGTCTTCGAGCCGATTCGTCATAGGTGCGCGCGTTCTCCCTCTTCTCGCGAGACAGGTTTGAAATCTCGGTCAAAGCGATGAGCCGCGCATCATCCAGTTGTTCCGCCGTAACACTTAGACCATTCTGTTCAGCATAGGCCATGAGGTCCGTAAGTACATCCACAATCCATTTATCTGGCACAACAAAACCCCTTTAAAGTGAAGCTAGTGACAACTTTAGCAGGTATAATTGTGCCGTCTAACTCGCAGAATGAAACTCCCCATATATAGCGAGGTTGCGAGTTGTGATAAAATTACCTTACCTAGGGGAAATTCGATATTTTCGAACAAAGGCGACTCACAAAAACGAATCAAAAACCGCCACCTGAGAAAGGCGGCGGTTAAATTTGAAGGTAGCTACAGCGTCTATTTTGGGCCGGCTTCCAATGCGTCTTCGAAAGTGCGCAGACCGGTTTTCGGCGCTTGAACCAAGACCGACATGTTGCCGGGCTTATGTTCGTTCCGATACATCTTCATGTGTGCATCAGGAATCTCGGCCCACGGGAACACTTCCGACATATAGGGGTCGATACGACGCTCGATCATCAGTTTGTTCGCTGCAGCTGCTTGCTTCAGGTGCGCAAAGTGCGAGCCCTGCAAACGCTTCTGATGCATCCAAGTATAGCGGACATCGAAGGTACAGTTGAAACCGGTCGTCCCGGCGCAGATCACAACCATACCACCTTTTTTACAGACTAGGTTCGACACAGGGAACGTTGATTCACCGGGGTGTTCAAACACGATGTCCACGTTGTTGCCCTTGCCGGTGATGTCCCAGATGGCCTTACCGAAGCGGCGGGCTTCTTTAAACCATACGTCGTATTCTGGCGTGTTCACGGTGGGCAATTGCCCCCAGCAGCTGAAGTCCTTGCGGTTGATCACGCCCTTGGCGCCCAGCCCCATCACGAAGTCACGCTTGCTTTCGTCCGAGATCACACCAATGGCGTTGCCACCTGCGGCGTTGATCAGCTGAATGGCGTACGATCCCAGACCGCCCGACGCACCCCAGACCAGAACGTTCTGACCGGGCTTCAGCTCGTGCGGATGGTGACCGAACAACATGCGATATGCGGTGGCCAGCGTCAGCGTGTAGCAAGCGCTTTCTTCCCAGGTCAGGTGCTTGGGGCGGTGCAGCAGCTGCTGCGCCTGAACGCGGGTGAACTGAGCGAAAGACCCATCAGGGGTCTCGTATCCCCAGATCCGCTGGCTGGGCGAGAACATGGGATCGCCACCGTTACATTCTTCGTCATCACCGTCATCTTGGTTACAGTGGATGACAACTTCATCACCCACTTTCCAGCTTTTCACCTTGTCACCAACAGCCCAAACGATACCCGACGCATCCGAGCCAGCGATGTGGTAATCCTGCTTGTGCACATCAAACATGCTGACCGGAACACCCAGACCGGCCCAGATGCCATTGTAGTTCACACCAGCTGCCATCACCAGAACCAGCACTTCATGGCTGTCCAGCTTGGGGGTCTCGACGACCTCGACCTGCATGGCTTGATTGGGTTCACCCTGACGGTCGCGGCGGATTGCCCACGCATACATTTGTGCGGGGACGTGACCGAGCGGGGGCATTTCACCAATCTCGTAAAGATCTTTCTTCGGGGCATCGTATTCGGCGATGCCGGTTTGCGTGTCCAAAGCCATGGCGGCCTCCTGATCTTGCGCGTTTTGATTCTATCGCCGCAATGCAGAATTGCGGCTGCTAGTGCAGCATTACGGATCAGTAAGCAAGAATGCAACATCAATTAGTGCATTTTTGTAATTTTATGTCGCGACGGATTTTCCGTCAGGGCAAGATCGCCGCATCTGCCACCTCGGCAGGCGTCAGATTCGAGATGTGAATTGGCTCGATATCATCACTCAAATGCGCGATCGAGTTTGCGTAATAGGCAAGGATCAAACGGTCCGGTGCGTGCACGCTATAGGTTGCACGCTCCCCTTCGCCGGTCTTGATAATCAACTTACGTAACAACAGTTCACGCAGCCCCACCTTTGCGGCATAGGCATTGTCACTGCGTGGCAGATGTACATGTGCTCCGCGCGCATCCATGGACTGGATTAGATCCTGAAACTTCTGCGTGATCTGATCATCCGTAAGCCCGTCTTGTGCCAGCAATATGGCAGAAACCACTGGAACCGGCAGCACTGGGACGACATCTCGTATCCGCCCCATCAGCGCTTCCCCCAATGGTTCCAATATATCTTCCGGCGCGTTGTCGCCCAGAAAATCGACCAAGGACACAGGATCGCCGAACGACACCGATGCATAACCAAAGCGGTGGAACCGGCCCGTTACCCGTTGCCACAGATGCCGACCCACATGGCGCGCGACATATTTGAACCGCAGTCCAAAACGGCGGCTTCCCTTGATGTCGGCAGACACCAACACCCGGTCTTCCAGCACGCGGTCATAGTTCATTGCAACCGGGATAAAGACCACATTGCGGCTTTCCCCCGGCACGAAATCCTGCACGATATAGCTGAGCAACCCAAGTTTCGGCGCACCAACTTCCCCGTTCAGGCTTAACCCGCCCTCGGGGAACATGGCTTGCGTCACCCCGCCATCGGTCGCCATACGCACGTAGCGTGACAGCACTTTACGATAGAGGTTGTTACGACTTTTGCGCCGGATGAAATATGCCCCCATCGAGCGAATAAGCGTCCGCAGCGGCCAGACCCGTGCCCATTCCCCCACCGCATAAGACAGGTGGGAGCGCTCAGCTGCCAGCCAAGTCACCAGTACATAGTCCATGTTTGACCGGTGGTTCATGACGAAAACCACAGTGGCGTCCGGATCGATCTCGCTTAATCGTGCTGCGTCAAACGCCCCCAACCGCACACGATAGAAGGCGCGGCTTAGAAGTTTCGCCATCCGTATGCCGAACCCGAAATAGGCCGTAGCCGAGAAACGAGGCACAATCTCGCGTGCATAGCGCTGCGCCTTCTCGAACGCAACTTGCTCGGGGATGCCTGCCTTGCGCGCATGTTCAACAATGGCCTTGGCCACTTCCGGATCATAGGACAGCCGCTGCACCATGTCATAGCGCCGTGCCAGTTTGAACGGCTCGATTGGCCGTTCCAGACGTTCGTTCAACCGCGCAACCGCCCGTTCAAGCCGTTTACGAAAGAACCAGCGCACCGAAGGAAACAAGAAATGGGATGCGAAGGTCACCGTGGCGAAAGCCAAGATAAGAACCAGCAACCAAAGAGGAAGTTCCACCACACGCGTCATGTAAAATCTGTCTCACCATTTTGCACAAAGGTAAAGCAACACCTGCCCCCCCAAGCGCAGCGAGGGCCACCCCCAACTGGTTTCAAGGCCCAAAGGGCCGACGCATTCCAGGCGGGAGCGCCACGTCACGTAACTTTATTCCCTCCATTTTACCCCTTGCGTAATTTTCTTGCGCAACTAAAAATGCTGCAGCGCAACAAAACGGTGAGTCTCTGCCATGTCGTCCAACACCATCCGCCCCTGGCTTTTCCGCACCTATGCCGGTCACTCGACCGCCAAGGCCTCGAACGAACTGTATCGCACCAATCTGGCCAAAGGTCAGACCGGGCTGTCGGTCGCGTTCGACCTGCCGACCCAGACGGGATATGACAGCGATCACAAATTGTCGCGGGGTGAAGTGGGCAAGGTTGGCGTGCCGCTTAGCCATCTGGGCGACATGCGCGCGCTGTTTGACAACATCCCGCTTGAGCAGATGAACACCTCGATGACGATCAACGCCACTGCGCCGTGGCTGCTGTCGCTTTATATCGCCGCCGCTGAAGAACAGGGCGCGGATGTCTCGAAGCTGCAAGGCACAGTCCAAAACGACATCATCAAGGAATACCTGTCGCGCGGCACCTATGTCTGCCCGCCCGAACCCAGCCTTCGCATGATCACGGACGTGGCTGCATATACGCGCGAGCATCTGCCGAAATGGAACCCGATGAACGTGTGTTCCTATCACTTGCAAGAAGCCGGAGCGACGCCGGAAGAAGAGCTTGCCTTCGCGCTTGCCACTGCCATCGCCGTTCTGGATGACCTGAAAAACAAGGTCCCCGCCGAGGCCTTCCCCGCCATGGTCGGCCGTATCAGCTTCTTCGTGAACGCCGGCATCCGCTTCGTCACCGAGATGTGCAAGATGCGTGCTTTTGTCGAGCTGTGGGACGAAATCACCCGCGAGCGCTATGGCGTTGAAGATCCGAAATTCCGCCGCTTCCGCTATGGTGTGCAGGTGAACAGCCTTGGCCTGACCGAGCAGCAGCCGGAAAACAACGTCTACCGCATTTTGATCGAAATGCTGGCCGTGACGCTGTCAAAAAACGCGCGTGCGCGCGCGGTGCAGCTGCCCGCATGGAACGAAGCGCTTGGCTTGCCCCGCCCGTGGGACCAGCAATGGTCGCTGCGCATGCAGCAGATCTTGGCTTATGAAACCGACCTTCTGGAGTTCGACGACCTCTTTGACGAAAACCCCGCCGTGGAACGCAAAGTGGCCGAGCTGAAAGACGGTGCACGTGCCGAACTGGCCCAGATCGACGGGATGGGCGGAGCAGTTGCTGCCATCGAATACATGAAGTCGCGTCTGGTGGAATCCAACGCCGCCCGCATCGGCAAGATCGAGATCGGCGACACCACCGTGGTTGGCGTGAACAAATGGCTAGAGACCACCGAAAGCCCGCTGACCGCTGGGGATGGGGCCATCATGGTTGCAGATAAAGAAGCCGAAGCGGATCAGATCGCTCGTTTGGAACAATGGCGCGTGGATCGTGACGACAAGGCTGTTCAGGACGCTCTGAACGCCCTTCGAGCCGCCGCCAAGTCGGGCGAAAACATCATGCCGTCCTCGATCGCCGCCGCCAAAGCCGGCGTGACCACAGGTGAATGGGGCGAAGTGATGCGCCAGACCTTTGGCCAGTATCGCGCGCCGACTGGCGTGTCGAAGAACCCGTCAAACCGCACCGAAGGCTTGGACGAAATCCGCAACCGTGTCGACGCTGTATCGGACGCTCTGGGTCGCCGCCTGACCTTCTTGGTCGGCAAACCGGGACTGGACGGACACTCGAACGGTGCTGAACAAATCGCCGCCCGCGCCCGCGATTGCGGCATGGACATCACATATGAAGGCATCCGCCTGACACCGGAAGAGCTGGTGGCCTCGGCCATTGAAACCAAGGCCCATGTGGTTGGCCTGTCGATCCTATCGGGCAGCCACATCCCGCTTTTGGAAGAGCTGATAGAGCGTATGAAAGCGGCAGGTTTGGGCGAGGTACCGGTTGTGGCCGGCGGCATCATCCCCGACGAAGACGCCGAGCGTCTGCGCGCCATGGGCGTTGCCAAGGTCTATACACCGAAGGATTTCGAGCTGAACACGATCATGGAAGACATCGTGACGCTGGTTGCGCCATCTTCAGTCGCGGCCGAGTAATTCCGTTGGGGGCGGGTGTCACTCGTCCCCTTCTTCAAGTTTCTTAACCAACTCATCATAGTGATAGCTTCCGGCGACATACCCCATGTCGCCTGGCACAAATTCCGTGTCCATTGGCAGACACCCGATCCCACATATCTGTGTGGTCACCATATCTTCGGTATCAATATACCAAAGCCGCCCACCGGGTGTGGCGACCCAGCCGTCGATCCCTTCGGCTTCATCCCCTTCCATGTCATTCCCCGAGGGCACTTCATTGGCATAGTCCGTCGTGAACGCACCATGGGTGTGATACGATGACAGGATGGTCACAAGGTTTTCGGGGTCATCAGGCAAGCAAGAATCCCGTTTTCCCGGCGCTGGACGTGACGCCACAAGTGCGCCGTCCGCATCATACCCGATATACCCGCAATACTCGCGGTTCCAGCGGATCGACTTCGGCTGCAACTGCGCAAAGACTTGTTTCACCAGCGTCACCTCGGCTGCCTCTTGCGCATGGGTGATACTTGGCATGATAAAGAATGGTAATATGATCCAGCGCACGGGGGACTCCTTTGCCTGTGAATCTCATGAGTATAGGAGCTGACCATGACCGTCCATATCGGGGCCGAGAAAGGCCAAATCGCTGAAACCGTGCTGATGCCGGGTGACCCCTATCGCGCCCGCTGGGCGGCCGAAAACTTTCTTGAAGGGGCCGAGTTGGTCAACGAGGTGCGCGGAATGCTGGGCTTTACCGGCACATATAAAGGCAATCGCGTTACCATTCAGGGATCGGGCATGGGGATGCCGTCAATCTCGATCTACGCGAACGAGCTGATCCGTGACTATGGCGCGAAAACACTGATCCGGATTGGGTCATGCGGTGGGATGCAGCCACAGGTTAAAATTCGCGACGTCGTCATCGCGATGACCTGCACCACAGTGGCCACACCGTCGTCGACCATGTTCCGCGAGCTGAACTATGCGCCCTGTGCCGATTTCGGCCTGCTGGAAGCCGCCGTGTCTGCTGCACGTGGACGCGATGTTGGCGTGCATGTCGGCGGGATTTATTCTTCGGATACGTTCTATGACGAACGGCCGGACCTGAACGAACAGATGACCCGCCACGGTATTCTGGGGGTCGAGATGGAGGCCGCCGAGCTGTACACGCTGGCCAACCGCTATGGTGTGCGGGCATTGGGGATCATGACCGTTTCGGACCACCTGCAAACAGGCGAGGCGCTGCCATCAGACCAACGCGAGAAGACGTTTGGAGACATGGTTGAAATCGCGCTTGAAGCTGCGTTTGCCTGATCGCCAACCCCAGCAGGAAATGTAAAGAGGCGCCCGGGGCGCCTCTTTTTTTAGTCTTCTTTGGACAGCGTTGGCCATGGCCCTTCAGATTTGGTCGCCGCCGCTGTGGCCAGTGGGTCCTCTGCCGTTTGCGCGGGGTCTGCATCTTTCGGAACCTCTGGCCCTTTCGGGACCTCAGTGGATTTGGGCGTCCGTTTGCCAAACAGCCCCTGTCCTGGCCCATCTTCGCCGTACCATTCCTCGTTCCGCGTGGCGTACATGGTCGCCCCGATTGCAATGAAGGCCAGCGTCGCCCCTGCCAGCAATGCATAATCGGTGGAATAGAGGATCAAATAGAGCACCGCATATAACAGCACCAACATGCCCCCCAGCACCCATGTGCGGGATCCAAGTTTCAGCGCGAACCGCCCGAACATCAGCAGCAACAGGATCAAGGCCGCAGCCGACCCGATATAGGCAGCGGTGAAGCCGATCTGTTCGGCATAAGCCAGCATCAGAAGCGTGAAGACCGCCTGCGACAACCCGATCAGCAGATACTGAACTGGGTGCACCGGACGCTTGCTTTGCATATCGATCAGCAGCACCGTCAAGAATGTCAGGGACACGAACAGAATGCCATATCGCGCCGCACGCCAGGCTTTCTGATAAAAATCATTGGGTTGATAGAAGCTAACGCCAAAAGACGTGTCCCGCCGCGCAGTCGGTTCATAATCCACGCGCGAAATTTGTGGCAGACTGCGGGCCAGATGCGGGATCGTCCATTTGGCCGTGAACCCATCTTCGGAAATCTCGGACCCATCTGGCAGGAACGCTCCGCCAAAGCTGGGATCCGGCCAGTCGCTGTTCATCTCGACAGTCGAGATACGCCCGACTGGTGCCACGCGCAGCTGCGCCGCACCGTTCAGGCCCAGCACCAGATCAAATGCGTTCTGAGCTTTTCCGCCGGACAATCTGGCAACCAATCCCGCCCCTTCGCCCAAAGGCTCCATCAGGACCTCGTTCCCGTCGGACATCAAGCGCGCTTCCCCCCGCAACGCCCGGTTCGAACTGACCGTCAATCGCAAGTCGGCTTCGCCCCAAACGGCAAACTCGCCTTCGTCCAGAGTGGCTTCGACCCGATCGAATGGGAACGTCGTCGCGATATTGGTTTTCGCCTGATAGACGGGCACCTGAAAAATTCCACGATGGCGCATCTGGGTTTCGGTCGAGATCTGCACGTCGAACACATCTGGGTAGATGTACAATGGCTCTCGGTTCTCGATCTGCTCTACTTCGACAAGCTTTTGCAAATTCTTACCGGTCTCTTTATCGCGCATAATAAGACCGGTGGCTTTGTCGATCACATTATGAAGCTCGGTCACGGTTACCCGCGCCTTGACCGGGATGACAACTTTGGGCCCCGAGATCGTCTGCTCGCCCCCCCATTCCTGCCCGACCGAACGGACCGTATCTTCGGAATAGTGTTTCCGCGAATTCACGATGTCCGACACCATCGTCAAGGGGATGAACATCACAAGGCACAGAACGCCCACAATTATAAACCGCCAGCCGAGGGATCGCATGGCAAACTCCTTCTTGCATTCAGCCCCTACACTATGGGTTGCAGTCAAAGACGCAAGCTGGGGAAATCCTTAGCGTCCATGGCTTTGGTCATATCCATTCACTGGCGGCGATTGCCAGTCGCCCAGCGCGCCAGCCGCTGGCGCGAAGACCTCGACCAACAACGGGTAGCAGGCTGCACTGTCCGAACTATGCCGATCCGAGCAATCTCCTCCGGGGCAGGCGCTGAGCGCGCCCAAAAGATTAATTTCCGCAAAGAATTCAAGATAATCGCCGGGACGCACCGGGCTGGCCTTCATGAAATACTGCCCAGTATCTCGGGTGAACCCCGTGCACATGAAGACGT
Organism: Aliiroseovarius halocynthiae; assembly: GCF_007004645.1. Classification (GTDB taxonomy): domain Bacteria; phylum Pseudomonadota; class Alphaproteobacteria; order Rhodobacterales; family Rhodobacteraceae; genus Aliiroseovarius; species Aliiroseovarius halocynthiae. The sequence continues at coordinate 68,960 of NZ_ML660025.1, forward strand.
TCAGAACATCATGAACATGCGGCTGTGCCTCGTCCAGTGAACAGCCCAGATGATCGGCCAAGGCGCGGGTCAGGTTGGAATGGCAGCAGTGATGATACTGCCCGCCTGACAACAAGTTATTCGTATAAGGATCACAGCGCGTGCCGATCACATCATGGACCGAGCCGCCAAATTCGTCGAACCCATACCAATCCAGCGAGTCATCAACGATCGTCGCCATGGGCCGCATCGCCGGAAAACTGGCCCACATCCGGTCAGACACCGACAGATGCGTCCCGTGCAACGCGCGCGTTTTGCCCGAATAGAACCGCTCGGACAGGTCGTCGGCGTTCCACAGGTTCAAATCCCCCACCTGCGGCCCCTGAACTGAAGAAATACGAAAGAATTGGCCCGCGGGCACGCTGAATGTCCGCGCATCTCGGGCTGGGACCAGAACCTCGTCCACCTTCTGCGCCGTTGCACGTGCCGCCTGATAAAGATCCAGATCCGGCGGTGTCAAACCGTCGACCGGATAGCAAATGACCGGCTTAACAGCTTTACGGGCATCCGCATCAGCGGGATCATCATGGGACGGGATCTGAGGTTTCATATGGCGCTCCAACTGACTGCGGTCATGAAGACATGTCGCGCGCATGATTGACAAGCCCCAGAAGGATTGCCAAGTCAGTCTTAAAGGGAGCAGCCGATGAAACTTGCATATGTAATTGCGCCCGGTCGGGGCACGACGAACCTTCTGCTGGCGGGTGTGGCGCAGGCCTTGACCGATCAAGATGTGACCCTGTGTGGCACGGTGCAGCTGGACACAGAACGGGCCGAAGAACATCACTGCGATATGGATGTCTTGGTGCTGCCCGACGGGCCTAAAATTCGTATCAGCCAGTATCTTGGCGCCAATGCGCGGGGGTGCAAGCTGAACCCCGAGGCACTGGAAACAGCCGTGGGCCAGACCGAGGAACGTCTGCGCAACGGGGCTGATCTGCTGCTGGTCAACAAGTTCGGCAAGCAAGAGGCCGAAGGCCGCGGGTTCCGCGAAGCCATTGGGCAAGCTTTGGCACAAGACATTCCCGCCATTATCGGGCTAAGCGAAGGGTCACGCGACGCGTTCATGGCCTTCGTGGGAGAAGCGGAAGAAATCGCACCAGATCATGACGCCGTGCTGGACTGGGCTTTGTCCGCCACCGGTCGCGCGTGATCAGGCGTACCCCCAACAACAGGAGCCCTCAGTGAGCCAACGGACGTTCCGCACCCAGCCCGAACACAACACCTATGACGTCGTGATTGTCGGGGGCGCCATCATGGGATCCTCGGTCGCATGGTGGTTGTCGCAAAACGTGGACTTCGATGGGCGAATTCTTGTCATCGAGCGCGATCCCAGCTTCGAACAGTGTTCGACGGCACATACAAATTCCTGCATTCGGCAGCAGTTTTCCGAGCCTTTGAACGTAAAATCTTCACAGTTCACACTTCAGTTCATAAAAGGCCTGCGTACCAATATGGGTGGGGATGAGCGTGTCGAAAACCTGTCCGTTCAAGATTTCGGATACCTATATCTGGCCGATAACCACGCACGGGCCGAGGAACTGAAAGCCGCCCAAGCCATGCAATCGGCACTTGGCGCGGGCACGCGCATTCTAACCCGTGACGAACTGGCCGAGGCCTTCCCGTTCTATGATCTGAACGACATCATTCTCGGCAGTCACGGCACCAAGGACGAAGGCTATTGGGACGGAGGCGCGCTGTTCGATTGGTTCCGCCGCAAAGCCATCGAGGCGGGTGTGGAATACCTGTCGGGCGACGTTACGGACGTTCAGACAGATGGTGCACGCGCCACCTCGGTCACGCTTTTGGATGGCACACAAATCGGCTGCGGCCACTTGGTCAACGCCGCAGGCCCTCGCGCGGCGCTTCTGTCGAAAATGGCTGGGCTGGACGTGCCGATTGAACCTCGCAAACGCTTCACTTGGGTGTTCAGCGCAGCCAATCCGTTGGACCGCCCCCTGCCCCTGACCGTAGACCCAAGTGGCATCCACTTTCGTCAGGACGGGCCGGAAACCTATATGGTAGGTGCCGCGCCGCATGACGACGTGGCCGTCGCGCCGGATGATTTCCACATGGACCACAGTATCTGGGAAACCCATGTCTGGCCGCATATCGCCACCCGCATTCCCCAGTTCGAGGCGTTGAAAATCGTCACCGAATGGGCGGGGCATTATGCCTATAACACGCTGGACCAGAACGCCATTCTTGGACCGCACCCAGACATTGAAAACTTCCAGTTTATCAATGGGTTCTCGGGTCACGGGCTTCAACAAGCGCCTGCAATGGGACGCGGGTTGGCCGAGATAATCGCCCATGGCGGTTATCGCAGCATGGATTTGTCCCCGTTTGGATATGAGCGGATCGTCACCGGCACCCCTTTTGGTGAGAGCGCCGTGATCTAATCAGCCGCGCCTTAGCCGCGGTGTGCGCCGTCTGCCAAGGTCTTCACGAAGTCCAGAATATCGGCGACAGGTTCGCCCGCCCCAATCTTCGACACGATGGCCGAGCCGACAACGGTGCCGTCCGCCACGCTTGCAATCGCCTCGGCTTTTTCGGGTGTGTTCACGCCAAAGCCAACAATTACAGGGATGTTAGTGGCGGCTTTGATAAGCGCCACTTCCGGTCCGACATCTCCGGTTTGCGCCTCGGCCGAGCCGGTCACCCCGGTGACGGACACGTAATACACAAAGCCCGAGGTGTTCTGCAGCACTTTGGGTAGCCGTTTTTCATCCGTGGTCGGCGTGGCCAGACGAATAAAGTTCAAATCCGCCTTTTGGGCAGGAATGCACAGTTCGTCATCTTCTTCTGGGGGCAGGTCCACGACGATCAAGCCGTCTACGCCAGCCTCTTTCGCATCGACCAGAAACTGATCCACGCCACGATTGTAGATGGGGTTATAGTAGCCCATCAGTACGATCGGAGTGGTGTCATCTTCCTTGCGGAACTCGGCTGCCATATCCAGCGTCTTTTGCAGGGTCATGCCTGCACCAAGCGCGCGCTGACCGGCCAGCTGAATGGTCGGACCATCCGCCATCGGGTCGGTGAAAGGCACCCCCAGCTCGATCACATCCACACCAGCCGCAGGCAGCCCTTTCATCACTTCAAGCGAAGTTTCCACATCAGGATCACCGCCCATGATGTAGGCAACAAAGGCTTTCTGGCCCTTTTCCTTAAGCGCGGCGAATTTGGCGTCGATGCGAGTCATGCCCGGTCCTTTCCTTGGTCCCGCCCGGTTTGCCCAAGCGGGACGGGAAAATCAATGGGTCACTGATACTCGCTTTCAGCCATGATCATCCAGCGCACACCATATTTGTCGGTAAGCGTTCCAAATAATGACGTCCAGAACATCGGGGTAAGCGGCATGCGCACCTCTCCGCCTTCGGCAAGGGCATCGAACACGCGTCGCGTTTCATCGTCACCAGCAAGAGCGACACAGACGTTGCAGCCTGCCATCAAGGTGGCGTCGTCATTGGGGTCATCGCTCGCAAACAGCCAGCCGTCTCCGATCGCCAACCCGGCATGCATCACCGCGTCATCCGGCACCCCCGGCATTTGGGCGCGGTCTTCGTCTGGCATGTCCTTGAACGACATGATCTCAGGCGCGTTGCCAAAGATCTCACCATAGCGGGTCATCGCCGCGCGTGCGCTGTCTTTGAAAAACACATAGGGAATAGGTTGCATTTGTCATCCTCCTCCATTTCATGCCTTCCGATTGGACCACGCTTGCGCCCAGCCTGTCAAAGCCCTAGAACGCCCGAGTAATTCAACGACGGAGGCCGTGATGGGTTTCAAGATGGGTATCGTGGGTCTGCCGAATGTCGGTAAATCGACCCTATTCAACGCACTGACCAAAACGGCCGCCGCGCAGGCTGCAAACTTTCCGTTCTGTACCATTGAGCCCAATACGGGCGAAGTGAACGTGCCAGACGCGCGTTTGGACAAACTGGCTGCAATCGCATCGTCGAAAGAGATCATTCCAGCCCGCATGACCTTTGTGGATATTGCCGGTCTGGTGAAAGGCGCATCCAAAGGCGAAGGTCTGGGCAACCAGTTTCTGGCCAATATCCGCGAAACTGACGCGATTGCCCACGTTCTGCGTTGCTTTGATGATGGCGACGTAACCCACGTCGATGGCCGCGTGAACCCGGTTGAAGATGCTGAAGTGATCGAGACCGAACTGATGCTGGCCGATCTGGAAAGCATCGAGAAACGCCGCGCCGGTCTGGTGCGCAAGCTGAAGGGCAATGACAAAGACGCCCTGCAGCAGGATCGTCTTCTGGCCGCCGCGCAGGAAGCGCTGGAAAATGGCCAGCCTGCCCGCACCGTCGAGGTTGACGAGGAAGACAAGAAAGCGTGGAAGCTGCTTCAGCTTCTGACCACGAAGAAGATCCTTTACGTCTGTAACGTCGATGAAAGCGACGCGGCCACCGGCAACGATTATTCAAAAGCCGTTGAAGAAATGGCCGCCGCACAGGGTGCCGCTTCCGTCGTAATCTCTGCCAAGATCGAAGAAGAAATCAGCCAGCTTGACGACGAGGACATGGAGATGTTCTTGGAAGAGCTGGGCCTGACCGAAGCAGGTCTGGATCGTCTGATCCGTGCTGGTTACGAACTGTTGCACTTGGAGACTTATTTCACCGTCGGCCCGAAAGAGGCCCGCGCATGGACCATCCGCGAGGGCACCATGGCGCCACAGGCCGCTGGCGTGATTCACGGTGATTTCGAACGCGGTTTCATCCGGGCCGAGACCATTGCCTATGATGATTACGTCGAATTGGGCGGCGAAGGACCGGCGAAAGAGGCTGGCAAGATGCGCGCCGAGGGTAAGGGATACATGGTCAAGGATGGCGACGTGTTGCACTTCCTGTTCAACGCCTGATCTGACTTAAATATCAAACAGCTAAAGCCGCGACCGCTGTCGCGGCTTTCTCGTTTTCTGGCCTGCGATGATCGTCAGCGCCCCATGGCCCCGTTCCGATGTGGCACCCCTGCGCTACAGAAATTTGTTTTACCATCTGGTAAAATTTTTTAATCTATGCCCTACTGAATGCACCAAAGCCAATCCAAGGAACCAGCTATGGCACATATCAACAGGGAAAACGGCGTTGCAGCCGGGCGGCTAGACCCGACGCAAGTTGCCGACAACTTTACCGACCTTCACCCGGAATATGATGAACACGAGGCACTGGTCGCAGCCGATCGCTGTTACTTCTGTCACGATGCACCGTGCATGACGGCCTGCCCGACCTCGATCGATATTCCGCTTTTCATCCGGCAGATTGCCACGGGCACGCCCGAGGCTGCTGCGAAGACCATTTTGGAGCAGAACATTCTGGGCGGCATGTGCGCCCGCGTCTGCCCGACCGAGACCTTGTGCGAAGAGGTTTGCGTGCGCGAAACCGCAGAAGGCAAACCGGTCGAAATCGGACGCCTTCAGCGCTATGCGACTGACACCGTTATGGCGTCAAACACCCATCCGTTCACCCGCGCGGACAAGACCGGGAAATCGGTCGCCGTCGTTGGCGCTGGCCCCGCGGGCCTGTCCTGCGCGCACCGTCTGGCCACGCTGGGCCACGACGTCGTGCTGTTCGAGGCGCGTGCCAAAGGGGGCGGCCTGAACGAATTCGGTATCGCCGCCTACAAATCAACCGACGACTTCGCCCAGCGCGAGTTGGATTGGCTTCTGTCCATCGGCGGGATCGAGATCCGTTATGGGCAATCGCTTGGTGGCGCCATCACTCTGGATGCGCTACAAACCGACTTCGACGCGGTCTTCCTTGGCATGGGCCTGAGTGCCGTGAATGCTCTGGGAATGGATGGCGAAGACAAGGACAACGTCCATGACGCCGTCGATTTCATCGCCGATCTGCGTCAGGCATCTGACATGACCACCCTGCCCGTTGGGCGTCGCGTCGTCGTCATCGGCGGTGGCATGACCGCGATTGATGCGGGTGTGCAGGCAAAGCTTCTGGGCGCGGAAGAGGTCTCGATCGTCTATCGTCGCGGGCAAGAGGCAATGGCCGCGTCCACCTTCGAACAGGAACTTGCGCAGCAGAAGGGCGTCACCCTGATCTGCAACGCAACCCCGGTGGGCGTCGAAGGCAACGGATCACTAACCGGCGTCACCTTTGCCTATACGGAAACGCAAAACGGCAAGCTGGTCACGCTGGACGAAACCTTCACCCTGCCCGCCGATCAGCTGTTCAAAGCCATCGGTCAAAAGCTGGGCGACACGCCCGAGGCACTGGCCTTGGACGGCGGCAAGATCAAAGTCGACGATGCGCAACGCAGCAGTATTTCAGGTGTCTGGGCTGGGGGCGACTGTGCCTCGGGCGGGGATGACCTGACCGTCACTGCCGTTGCCGAAGGTCGCGATGCGGCCATGGACATCCACGCCAGCCTGAAAGGGGCAAGCTAATGGCTGATCTGACATCAAATTTTCTTGGAATTTCGTCTCCCAACCCGTTCTGGCTGGCTTCGGCACCGCCGACGGACAAAGAATACAACGTCCGTCGCGCGTTCGAGGCTGGCTGGGGCGGCGCGGTTTGGAAAACGCTCGGCATGGAAGGCCCGCCCGTCGTCAACGTGAACGGCCCGCGCTATGGCGCCATTCACGGGGCAGACCGTCGCCTTTTGGGTCTGAACAATATCGAACTGATCACGGATCGCCCGCTTGAAGTGAACCTTGCCGAAATGACCCGCGTGAAGAAGGACTATCCTGACCACGCGCTGATCGCCTCGGTCATGGTGCCGTGCGAAGAAGAGGCGTGGAAGGAAATCATCCCACGCATCGCGGAAACCGGATGCGACGGGTTCGAACTGAACTTTGGCTGCCCGCATGGCATGGCCGAGCGCGGCATGGGATCGGCTGTTGGCCAGGTGCCCGAGTACATCGAGATGGTCACCCGTTGGTGTAAAGCCGCGACCGACCTGCCGGTGATCGTGAAGCTGACACCGAACATCACCAACATTCTGATGCCCGCTCAAGCGGCGAAAGATGGAGGGGCCGATGCGGTCAGCCTGATCAACACGATCAACTCGATCACGTCGGTCAATCTGGACGCTATGTCGCCCGAACCCATGATCGACGGTAAAGGCACGCATGGTGGCTATTGTGGGCCAGCCGTGAAGCCCATCGCCCTGAACATGGTGGCCGAGATCGCCCGCAACCCCGGCACGCACGGCCTGCCGATTTCCGGTATCGGCGGCGTGACCACATGGCGCGATGCGGCCGAGTTTATGGCGCTTGGTGCGGGCAATGTGCAGGTCTGCACCGCCGCCATGACCTATGGCTTCAAAGTGGTGCAAGAGATGATCTCGGGCCTGAGCCAGTGGATGGACGAACAGGGTTATAGCTCGATTGACGAGGTCATCGGGCGTGCTGTTCCGAACGTCACCGACTGGCAGTATCTGAACCTGAACCACGTCACGAAGGCGCGGATCAGCCAGGAGGATTGCATCAAATGCGGTCGGTGTTATGCCGCTTGCGAAGACACCTCGCATCAGGCAATCAGCATGTCAGAGGATCGGGTTTTTGACGTGAAAGACGACGAATGCGTTGCATGCAACCTGTGCGTCAATGTCTGCCCCGTCGAAGGCTGCATCACGATGGAAACCATTGCGCCCGGCGCGATGGATGAACGGACCGGAAAGCCTGTTGCGGATGAGTATGCAAACTGGACAACCCACCCCAACAACCCCAGTGCAGCCGCTGCGGAGTAAAAGCCCTTCGGCCCTGCCGCCTGCGTGGCAGGGCCATTTGGCGATGCTCAGTTTTTCGATGCTGGTGTCGCTGTCCTTCACCTTTGGACATATCGTGGCCCGCGACATGGCCCCGGCGGCGCTGAGCACCGTGCGTTTTGCATTGGCGGCTGCGTTGCTGATGGCCGTCGCGAAAGCGATGCGTGTGCCACTGGCCCCAGTGTTTCACCGCTTTTGGCGCTTTGGCCTGATGGGGGGACTGATGGCGGTCTATTTCATCACGATGTTCGAGGCGCTGCGTGTCACGTCTGCTGTATCAACTGCCGCCGTATTCACCCTGACCCCCTTGATGGCCGCTGGCTTCGGCTATGTCATCGCGCGGCAATACGCCAGCCGTTGGACCCTGATCGCCCTAACCATAGGGGCATTGGGTGCCATATGGGTGATCTTCCGCGCCGATCTAAACGCGCTTTTGCGGTTTGAGATCGGCTTTGGTGAAGCCCTTTTCACGCTTGGCGCCTTCGCCCACGCGATGGTCCCAGCGCTCGCTCGCAAGCTGGCCCATGATGTGAAACCGGTGCAGACCTCGTTCGGGACCATTTTGGGCGCGTTGATTGTCACGGCCATCTACGGCGCACCAGATCTGATCGCGACGGACTATGCTGCCCTGCGGCCCGCCGTCTGGCTGGTGATCATCTATCTGGCCGTTGCGGCCACCGCCGGATCGTTCTTCCTGTTACAATACGCAGCCCAACGTCTGCCAGCAGGCAAGGTCATGGCCTACACCTATCTGGTGCCCAGCTGGGTGGTGCTGTGGGATCTGCTGCTACATGGCAAGACCCAGCCGCTGATGCTGCTTTTGGGTGTCTTCGCCACGCTACTGGCGCTGCTTATGCTGCTTAAGGCTGAAGCGTCCTGATCAGCATATCCTTAATGAAGGCTTCCGCATCCTCGAACCGCGTGGCCGAGCGCTCTGGCCCCAAGACAGACCGCACCTGCACGTCAAAATCAGCATAGTGCTGCGTCATCGACCAGATCGAGAAGATCAGGTGATGCGGATCAAGCGGCGCCAGCTTGCCCGCGTCCATCCAGCCCTGAATGATGGCTGCTTTGTCATCAACCAATGTCTTCAGATCGGTCGGAAGCACGTCACCCAATCGCGGAGCGCCATGCAGGATTTCCGTCGCGAACAGGCGGCTTTCGCGCGGCATGTTGCGTGACATCTGCACCTTGCGCGAGACATAGGTCAGGATCTCGTCCAGCGGGTCGCCCTCGGCGGACAGGTCATGCAGCGGCTGCACCCATTTCTGAAGCAAGCTTTCCAGAAGTTCGGCATAGATCTGGTCTTTGCCGTTGAAGTAGTAGACCACGTTCTGCTTGGACAGCCCAGCCGCCTTGGCCACTTGCTCTAACGTCGCGCCACGCAAGCCTTTTTCCGAAAAAACGTCCAAAGCAGCCTCGAAGATCGCCTGCCGCTTTTCCATCTGATTGCGCGTTTTCCGCGCCGTTGTTCCCGCCCGCGCCATTACCCATCACCATGTATTTGTACACCTGACAAAAGCAGGTCTTTGACAGCATTTTTCGTGTCTTCCCACTGACGGTTCGTCAGCTCGACACCTTCGTTCAGCGTGGTGATCTGATGGGTGAAATCCGCATAATGCTGTGTCGTGGCCCAGATCGCATAAAGCAGATGACGCGCACTGATTGGTCGGATTTTTCCACGCTCGATCCACGCTTCGATCACCACGATCCGATCTTCAGTCCAGGACCGAAGCTCGTCTTCCAAATAGTCCTGTACAATCGGCGCGCGCTGGATGATCTCGTTCGCCCACACTTTCGAGCCAAAGGGCCGCGTGCGCGCCAGATCGAGCTTCGTGTCGATATAGTCGCCCAGCGCCCGGATAGGATCATTGTCCACCGTGATGCTGTCCGCAGCAGCCCGCCAGATATCAAAGATCTCGCCCACCACACGACGATAAAGCAGCTCTTTGGTTTCAAAATAATAGACGACATTCGACTTCGGGATGCCCGCCTCAGCCGCAATCCGGCTGATCGACGCCCCTGCGTATCCAAATTCGGCAAACACACGTTCAGCAGCGGTCAGTATCCGCCCTGTAATTTCCTGCCGATTGCGGCTTTGAATGCCCTTAGTCGCCATACTTACGTCAACACTTCACACCTAACTTCTGCGTAGAATTCGCGCAGTACTTTACCTTTTCGCACGAGATTTCCTCGGAAAACAGAACAATTCGCACGATCGGTCAGAAAAATGTTGACCGATCGTGCAGAAATCATCCAGCCTGATGGTCAAGACGGAATCCAAATTCCGCGAACACATTCATGTGTACCCAAAGGGAGATGAATATGACCAATCGCAAGAACCTGCGCATTGACCCAGATCGGCTGTGGGACAGCCTGATGGAGATGGCCAAGATCGGCCCCGGCATCGCAGGCGGCAATAATCGCCAAACCCTGACCGATGAAGACGCCGAAGGTCGCGCGCTGTTCCAGACTTGGTGTGAAGCGGCGGGCATGACCATGGGCGTCGATACGATGGGCAACATGTTTGCCACCCGCCCCGGCGAAGACCCCGACGCCCTGCCCGTCTATATGGGCTCGCATCTGGATACGCAGCCGACCGGCGGCAAATACGACGGTGTGTTGGGCGTGCTGGGCGGGCTGGAAGCGGTCCGCACGATGAATGACCTGAACGTCAAAACCAAGCACCCAATCGTCGTCGCCAACTGGACCAACGAGGAAGGCACCCGCTTTGCCCCGGCCATGCTGGCCTCGGGCGTGTTCGCGGGCAAGCACACGCAAGACTGGGCGTATGACCGCGAAGATGCCGAAGGGCTGAAATTCGGCGACGAACTGAAGCGGATCGACTGGGTCGGTGATGAAGAAGTCGGCGCACGCAAGATGCACGCGATGTTCGAGCTGCACATTGAACAAGGTCCGATTCTGGAAGCCGAGGGCAAAGACATCGGCGTCGTCACCCATGGTCAGGGCCTGAACTGGCTGGAAGTGACCATCACGGGCAAGGAAAGCCACACCGGCTCGACCCCCATGCATATGCGCATCAACGCGGGCCGTGGCTTGGCGCTGATCACCGAACTGGTCCACGAGATCGCGATGAGGCACCAGCCCAACGCGGTGGGGGCGATAGGGCATATCGACGTCTATCCGAACTCGCGCAACATCATTCCCGGCAAGGTCGTCTGCACCGTCGATTTCCGCTCGCACCTGCAAGAGGTCATAGACGCGATGATCGCCGAGTTTGACGAGCGTGCACCGAAGCTTTGTGCTGACATTGGTGTCGAGATGAGCTGGGAAATGGTCGGCACATTCGACCCGCCCGCCTTCGACGAGGGTTGTGTGAAAGCGGTCCGCGATGCGGCGGAAGAGCTGGGCTATAGCCACATGGACATCGTCTCCGGCGCGGGCCATGACGCCTGCTGGATCAACGAGATCTATCCCACAGCGATGATCATGTGCCCCTGTGTGGATGGTCTAAGCCACAACGAGGCCGAGGACATTTCGAAGGAATGGGCCGCGGCTGGTACGGATGTGCTGCTGCACGCCGTGTTGGAGACGGCGGAGATTGTGGAGTGACCAACTCAACACTCGGTGATCTTCCGAACAACACGGCCTTGGTAATGTGCGAAGGCGTGTTCAATCGCGAACGAGAGCTGAACTACGTCGCAAATGAGGAGGATGGACCGCAAGCTATTTGCGCCCTCAATCATCGAGACGGAAAGTGTGAAGGAATGATTGTCGGACTAGGACATCTTTATGAATGGGAACCAGGCCTTGAGTTTTTGAGAGATCTTGAATTCGGCCATTACGCGTGGAAGCGCGAGGGCACTTGGGAGATCGGGCGCCTTGAACAGGGAGATAACAAATGACCAAACTCATCAAAAACGGAACCGTCGTCACAGCCGATCTGACCTATAAGGCAGACGTCCTGATGGATAACGGCAAGATCATCGAGATCGGGCCGGACCTGAAGGGCGACGAGACCCTCGACGCGACCGGCTGCTATGTGATGCCCGGCGGGATCGACCCGCATGTGCACCTCGAAATGCCGTTCATGGGCACGTACTCGTCGGATGATTTCGAAAGCGGTACGCGCGCAGGGCTTGCGGGTGGCACCACGATGGTGGTTGATTTCTGCCTGCCCAACCAAGGTGAAAGCCTGCTGGATGCGCTGAAACGCTGGGACAACAAATCGACCCGCGCGAACTGCGACTACTCGTTCCACATGGCCGTGACCTGGTGGGGAGAGCAAGTGTTCAACGACATGCAAACCGTCGTGCAGGAACGTGGCATCAACACGTTCAAGCACTTCCTGGCCTATAAGGGCGCGCTGATGGTGAATGATGACGAGCTTTACTCGTCCTTCATGCGTCTGGCCGAGCTGGGCGCGACCCCGATGGTGCACGCCGAAAACGGCGATGTGATTGCCGAGCTGTCCGCCAAGCTTCTGGCCGAAGGCAACACGGGCCCCGAGGCGCACGCCTATTCCCGCCCCTCTCAGGTCGAAGGCGAAGCCACCAACCGCGCGATCATGATCGCCGACATGGCTGGCGCGCCGCTCTACGTGGTGCATGTGTCCTGCGAGGAAGCGCATGAAGCCATCCGCCGTGCCCGCATGCAAGGCAAGCGCGTGTGGGGCGAGCCGCTGATCCAGCACCTGACGTTGGATGAAAGCGAGTATTTCAACGCCGATTGGGATCACGCCGCACGGCGCGTCATGTCGCCCCCCTTCCGCAACCAAAAACACCAAGACAGCCTGTGGGCGGGTCTGCAATCAGGCTCGCTGAGCGTGGTCGCAACTGACCACTGCGCCTTCACGACCGAGCAAAAACGCACCGGCGTGGGCGACTTCACGAAGATCCCCAACGGCACAGGTGGGCTTGAGGATCGAATGCCGATGCTCTGGACCCACGGCGTCGCCACTGGGCGCCTGACGATGAACGAATTCGTCGCCGTAACCTCGACCAATATCGCGAAAGTACTGAACTGCTACCCACGCAAAGGGGCAGTTCTGGTCGGCGCCGATGCAGACCTTGTGGTCTGGGATCCCGAGAAGTCCAAGACCATCGCGGCTAGCAGCCAGCAATCCGCCATCGACTACAACGTCTTTGAAGGGCACGAGGTCAAAGGCCTGCCGCGATTCACCCTGACACGTGGTCAGGTGGCGGTGCATGACGGCGAAATCCGCACGCAGGAAGGCCACGGTGAATTTGTCGCCCGCGAACCAAATGCCACCGTCAACACCGCGCTTTCGAAATGGAAAGAGCTGACGGCTCCGCAACCAGTTAAACGCACCGGCATTCCGGCAACAGGAGTTTAACGCACGTGACTTCAGATACGGTAATCAAGGCCGAGAACCTTGATCTGACCTTTCAAACCAATGACGGCCCGGTGCATGCGTTGAAAGACGTGTCGCTGGACATCAAGAAGGGTGATTTTGTCAGCTTCATTGGTCCATCGGGCTGCGGCAAAACCACCTTTCTGCGCTGCATGGCTGATCTTGAGCAGCCGACAGGTGGGAAGATTACAGTCAACGGTGTAACCCCGCACGAGGCCCGCCAGTCGCGTGCCTATGGCTATGTGTTTCAACACGCAGGGCTTTACCCGTGGCGGACCATCGGGCGCAATGTGCGCCTGCCGTTGGAAATCATGGGCTATCCCAAGGCTGAACAAGACGAGCGGATCAAGCGCGTGCTTGAGCTGGTCGATCTGGAGGGATTTGAAAAGAAGTTCCCGTGGCAATTGTCCGGCGGGATGCAGCAACGGGCGTCCATTGCCCGCGCGCTGGCCTTTGACGCCGATATCCTGTTGATGGACGAGCCTTTCGGTGCGCTGGACGAGATCGTGCGCGATCACCTGAACGAACAGCTTTTGAAGCTTTGGGCCAAGACGCAGAAGACGATCTGCTTCGTCACCCACTCGATCCCCGAGGCAGTGTACCTGTCGACCAAGATCGTCGTCATGTCCCCGCGTCCGGGCCGGATCTCCGACGTGATTGACTGCCCCCTGCCCGCCGAACGCCCGCTGGACATTCGCGACACGCAAGAGTTTTTGGACGTCGCCCACCGCGTACGCGAGGGGCTACGCGCGGGGCATTCTTATGACTAAAACGCTGCTTCCTGTCCTGACGGTGCTGTTTGGCATTCTGGTGATCTGGTTTCTGGCAGTCGCACCAATGAACATTCGCGTCACATTGGATCAGGCGGCGCGTGCTGGGGGCGACGTCGTCCCGACCGGGGCCGTCGAACGGCGCGAGACCTCGACCCTATCACTGCTCCTAAACAACCGCAGCTACATCGCAGGCGGCTATGACCTTGACCGCCCGCGTCTGCCGACACCAACACAGGTGGGACAAGAGCTGTGGAAGACCACGGGCGCAATGGTTCTGAAAGGCCGTACATGGTCGAAACGGTCGCTGATCTATCACGGCTGGATCACCCTGCAATCGACCTTCTGGGGCTTCCTTTTGGGAACCACGGTCGGCATTCTTGGTGCCGTTCTGGTGGTGAAATCCCGCGTGCTTGAAATGTCACTGGTCCCTTGGGCCATCATTTCGCAAGCGGTGCCGATTGTGGCACTTGCTCCAATGATCATCGTCTTATCCTCACAGGCCGGGATCGACGGGCGTGGCTTTCCGAAGGCGCTGATCTCGTCCTATCTATGTTTCTTCCCGGTGATGGTCGGCATGATCAAGGGGCTTCGCTCGCCCAGCGGCGAGCAGCTGGACCTGCTGAAAACCTATAGCGCCTCGGGCACTCAGCAATTCCTGAAGCTGCGGGTCCCAGCATCCCTGCCCTATCTGTTTACGTCGCTAAAAATCGGCGTCGCCGCAGCCCTAGTTGGGGCCATTGTGGGCGAGTTGCCAACCGGTGCGATCAGCGGGTTGGGCGCACGGATCCTGATCGGGGATCAATTCGGCACACCATTGGCAATCTGGGCCGCTCTGTTCGCCGCAGCCATTCTGGCGGGCGTCTTGGTCACGCTTCTTGATCGAACGCAGCATGTCTTGCTGCGCAAAATGGGGATGCGTACATGAGCTGGATGATCTTTGCCCTCGTCTTCTGGGTTGTCGCTTGGGGTATCAACATCGCCCTTGTCCGTTCGCGCCTGTCCGACACGGCCGCGGTGAAATACACCGTGCCGATCCTGTTTGGCCTGACCATTGTTGTGTTGTGGGAGGCCGTGGTTCACAGCTTCGCCATCTCGCCCGCAATCCTGCCCGCCCCCTCGGCCGTAGCCGAGCGTTTCGCAAACTCGACCGGCATGCTGTGGGAGGATTTCGTTCAGACCGTTCTGAAAGGTGCGCTGCGCGGATACATTTTCGGTGTACTCGCGGCATTCGTGGTGGCGATCCTGATCGACCGCTCGCCCTTCCTGACCCGCGGGCTGCTGCCCATCGGGAACTTTGTGGCAGCCCTGCCCATCGTCGGCGTCGCACCCATTCTGGTCAGCTGGTTTGGGTTTGACTGGCATTCGAAGGCGGCTGTGGTCGTTGTCATGGTGTTCTTCCCTGTGCTGGTAAACACCGTACAAGGCCTGCGCGAAACCGACGCCATGCTGCGCGATCTGATGAAAACTTATGCGGCGGGATACTTCAAAACGCTGATCAAACTGCGCATCCCTGCAGCCATGCCCTTTATCTTCAACGGATTAAAAGTGGCCGCCACCCTTGCCCTGATCGGGGCCATTGTGGCTGAATACTTTGGATCGCCCACTCGTGGGATGGGGTTCCGCATTTCAACCGGCGTCGGAAGCCTGTCCATTGATCTTGTCTGGGCCGAGATCGTCGTCGCCGCATTGGCCGGCACTGCCTTTTACGGCATCGTCGCATTCATAGAAAAGAAGGTGACCTTCTGGCACCCGTCACAACGAGGCTGAGCAACACAAATATAATAAGCCAATAATATAGCCAACAAGGAGAGAGAAATGAAACTTAAGTCAATGATCGGCGCAGCTGCCCTTGCCGTCAGCGCAAGTGCGGCATCTGCCGCAGATGACGTCACTTTGCAGCTGAAATGGGTCACGCAGGGCCAGTTCGCAGGCTACTATGTAGCGCTCGAAAACGGCTACTACTCCGAAGAAGACCTGAACGTCACGATCCTGCCGGGCGGTCCCGACATCGCCCCCACGCAGGTAATCGCTGGTGGCAGCGCAGATGTCGTTGTTGAATGGATGCCCGCCGCCTTGGCCGCACGTGAAAAAGGCCTTCCGCTGGTAAACATTGCCCAGCCCTTCGCGTCGTCCGGTATGATGTTGACCTGTTGGGGAGACGTTGGGATTTCGTCCCCCGCAGATCTGGCCAACCGCACCCTTGGTGTTTGGTTCTTCGGCAACGAATTCCCCTTCATGAACTGGATGTCCAAACTGGGTCTCTCGACCGACGGCAAAAGCGAAACCGGTGTTGAAGTGCTGAAGCAGGCGTTCAACGTTGACGCCCTGTTGCAGCGTCAGGCCGACTGCATTTCGACCATGACCTATAACGAATACTGGCAGGTCATCGACTCTGGTGTCAGCCCGGACGAACTGGTGACGTTCAAATATGAAGACCAAGGCGTCGCAACGCTGGAAGACGGCCTGTATGTGCTGGAAGACAAGCTGTCGGACGCCGCCTTCACCGACAAGATGGAACGCTTTGTGCGCGCCTCGATGAAGGGTTGGAAATGGGCCGAGGAAAACGCCGAAGCCGCAGCCCAGATCATCTTGGACTATGATGAAACCGGTGCCCAGACTGAAACCCATCAGGTCCGCATGATCGGTGAAATCGGTAAGCTGACCGCAGGGTCGGATGGATCGCTGGATCAAGCCGCATATGAGCGCACTGTCGCCACCCTGCTAGGAGGCGGTTCAGATCCCGTCATTACCAAAGCGCCTGAAGGTGCATGGACCAGTGCAATTACCGATGCTGCGCTGAAGTAATTCACTGATATAAAAAGAAAACGGCGCGCCATCTGGTGCGCCGTTTGCGTTTCAACAGCTAGTAAGTTGCTTGGTACCCGCGGCCGGACTCGAACCGGCACGGCCTATCCGGCCTAGAGATTTTAAGTCTCCTGTGTCTACCATTCCACCACGCGGGCCTAGCACGACATTTCCTAGCGCCAAAGACAGGCAGGGGCAACGGCAGATCACACCGATGTGCCATCTTCCTTCACCGCCTGCATCGCCACATGGGTCGAACTTTGCGCCACATAGGGAAGCGAGCTGATTTTCTCACCTAGAACGCGGCGATAATCGCGCATATCCTGCGTACGCACCTTCAGCAGATAGTCGAAATGCGCGGCAAGCATATAGCATTCCTCGACCTCAGGAATGGCGGCAACCCCTTCATTGAACGCGGTCAACGCGGCCTCACGGGTGTCAGACAACTTTACCTCGACAAAGGCAACGTGGTCGCGACCCATACGAATTGGATCGATCTGAGCGCAATAGCCGGTGATCACGCCCGACTTCTCAAGCTTCTTCAACCGGGCCTGCGTAGGTGACTTCGACAAGCCAATCTTTCCGGCCAATTCAGTGATCGAAATACGCCCATCCGTCGACAGAATATCCAGAATCAAGCGATCGAAGCGATCAAATTCAACTTTCCAATCATCCTGCATTTTACGCTCCTGTCAGCCTCTTGTATCGCTTTCTATCATAAATTCAGTTATTTCGCCTAATTATTTTGAGTTATTATAGCCACATCGACAAGCAAGGAGATCCGCATGACCACTGACCTGCGCACGACCATTGATAACCTCGCCTATGCGGACGAAGAGCGCCATATCACCAGCCTTGTGGCTGCGGCCAATCTGTCTGATGCGGATCGCGCGCGGATTGCAGCCAGCGGGGCCCAACTGGTGCGCGGAATCCGCGAAAGCTCGGACCCCGGCTTGATGGAGGTCTTTCTGGCCGAATACGGCCTCTCCACCGATGAAGGCATCGCATTGATGTGTTTGGCCGAAGCCCTTTTGCGCGTACCAGATGCGGAAACCATTGATGCCCTGATCGAAGACAAGATCGCGCCGTCTGACTGGGGCAAACACCTTGGGCGCTCGTCGTCGTCGCTTGTAAACGCCTCAACCTGGGCACTGCTTTTGACCGGTAAGGTTCTGGAAGACCGCGAACCGGGTATCGCAGGCGCTCTGCGCGGTGCCGTGAAACGCCTGGGTGAACCGGTCATCCGCACCGCCGTCGGTCGCGCGATGAAGGAAATGGGCAGCCAATTCGTGCTGGGCGAAACCATCGGGGCTGCGATGAACCGCGGGTCGAAGATGGAGGAAAAAGGCTTCACCTATTCCTATGACATGCTGGGCGAAGCGGCCCTGACTGACAGCGATGCGCGTCGCTATCAGATGGCCTATGCCAAAGCGATTTCCGAGATCGCAAGCGCTTGTACGTCCGATGACATCCGGTCAAACCCCGGCATCTCGGTCAAGCTGTCAGCCCTCTTTGCGCGCTATGAACGTGGTCAGCACCAACGAGTGATGGAAACCCTCGTCCCGCGTGTCTCGGCGCTTGCGCAGTTGGCAAAATCGGCCGGCATGGGATTCAATATCGACGCCGAGGAAGCCGACCGCCTGCAAATCTCTCTGGATGTGATCGAGAAGGTTTTGGAAGACCCCGCATTGGCCGGATGGGACGGGTTTGGCGTCGTGGTGCAGGCCTATGGCCACCGTGCGGGTGCGGTTATCGACTGGCTGCACGAAACCGCCACCCGACTGGATCGCAAGATCATGGTCCGTCTGGTAAAAGGCGCCTATTGGGACAGCGAGATCAAGCGCGCCCAAGTCGAGGGGCTGGACGGCTTCCCCGTCTTTACCCGCAAGGTCGCGACCGATGTCAGCTATATCTCCAATGCGGGGAAATTGCTTGGCCTGACCGACCGCATCTATCCGCAATTTGCTACCCACAATGCCCACACCGCCGCAGCCATTCTTGATATCGCGCAGACCACGGGCATCGATACGCAAGCCTATGAATTCCAGCGCCTGCATGGCATGGGCGAGCGTCTGCACCAGATCATCATGGACGCAAACGATACCCGCTGCCGCATCTATGCCCCCGTTGGCGCGCACCGCGATCTGCTGGCCTATCTGGTCCGACGCCTGCTGGAAAACGGCGCGAACAGTTCATTTGTGAACCAGATCGTCGACGAAAGCGTCACCCCGGAAGAGGTCGCCGCCTGCCCGTTCGACGCCCTTACCATCGAGGCACCCCACGTACCGACCGGGCCCGAGATCTTCGGAGCACGCAAAAACTCGATGGGGCTGGACCTGACCTATGATCCGCATCTCGATCAGATCGAGGCCGCACGTGGGACGGATGCCTCGACGTACTTCACCGGTGCGCCGCTGATTGCTGGCACACCAAAGGGCGGACCGGTCGTTACGGTGCAAAACCCCTCGACCCACACGCCAATCGGCCAGATCACATGGGCCAGTGCCGAGGATGTGGACACCGCATTAACCGCGGCCAAACCGTGGGACGCGAGCCCGTCCGAACGCGCCAAGGTCCTGAACCGCGCGGCGGATCTGTACGAGGAAAACCTTGGCCTCTTCTTCGCGCTGCTATCGCGCGAGGCCGGGAAAATTTGGCTGGATTGCATGGGTGAGCTGCGCGAAGCTGTTGATTTTCTGCGCTATTACGCAAGCCGCATGGATGATCACACCCGCCCGCCCGTGGGCCTGTTCACTTGTATTTCACCATGGAACTTCCCACTAGCCATCTTCACTGGCCAAATTGCAGGGGCCCTGGCCGTAGGCAATGGTGTCTTGGCAAAACCGGCTGAACAGACCGGATTGATCGCGTTTGAGGCCGTGAAGTTGCTGCACCAAGCAGGCGTGCCACGCGACGTCCTGCAATTGCTACCAGGAGACGGTGTTACCGTCGGCGCGGCCCTTACATCTGACCCGCGCATTGGCGGCGTGGCCTTCACCGGCTCGACCGAGACCGCTCAGATCATTCGCCGCGCGATGGCGGCGAACATGGCGCCCTCGGCCCCGCTGATCGCGGAAACCGGTGGCCTGAACGCGATGATCGTGGACAGTACTGCCCTGCCCGAACAGGCCGTCCGCGACATCGTGGCCTCAAGCTTCCAATCAGCGGGCCAGCGCTGCTCGGCCCTGCGCTGCCTTTATGTGCAAGAGGACGTGGCCGACGCCATGACCAACATGCTGGTCGGCGCGATGAACGAGTTGAAGCAGGATGACCCGTGGCACCTGCACACGGATCTTGGCCCGGTGATTGATGATGAGGCTTTCCAGGGTATCAAAACCTATGTGGACAACGCCCGCGCCAAGGGCCGCATCGCCCACGAACTGACCGCGCCCGAAGGCGGTTTTTTCATCGCCCCGACCCTGATCCGCGTGAACGGGATCGAGGACATGAAGCGCGAGATCTTCGGCCCGGTTCTGCACATTGCCACCTTCAAGGCGCACGAATTGGATGACGTTATTGACGCGATCAACGCGACTGGATACGGCCTGACCTTTGGTCTGCACACCCGCATCGACGACCGCGTGCAGCATGTCTGTGACCGGATGCACGTGGGCAATGCCTATGTGAATCGCAACCAGATCGGCGCCATTGTCGGCTCGCAACCCTTTGGCGGAGAGGGGCTTTCTGGCACCGGCCCGAAAGCGGGTGGTCCGATGTATATGGATCGGTTCTGTCAACCTGCTTCAGCCGAGCGCCATGAAGACGACGGTACGGCCGCGCCCGACACAGACAAGCTGGCCGGTTTGATCGCCCAAACGCAGAACAACGCGACTCTCTCCTCCTCCCGCCTGCCCGGTCCGACCGGAGAACTGAACCAACTGTCCGTTCACCCGCGCGCGCCTTTCCTATGTATGGGGCCGGGAAACACAGCAGCGAGGGCGCAGAAAGCCGCGATCGAGGCGCTTGGCGGCGTTGCCGTTCTATCCCCCAACCTGTCACCCGACACCCTTGAGAAGATCAACGGGATCGGCGGCGTTATCTTTTGGGGCGCAGACAAGGCAGCACGTCAGATCGTCACCGCGCTGGCCAAGCGCCCCGGAGAAATTTTGCCGTTGATCACTGGTGCACCAACGGCGGAAACAGTGACCCATGAACGCCATCTCTGCGTGGACACCACCGCATCCGGCGGCAATGCCGAACTGTTGATGTTGGCACAAACCAAGGCCTAACCAGCCAATGACTTGACCCGGTGGAATGCATCGGGTCAAGTCAACCCATGTTTCCCATTCGCGATCATAACCCGTCAGAACGCCGACCGTTTATTACATATGCCTTGCTGGCCCTGAACACGTTGGTCTTTCTTTATATGTGGCCTCTCTATGGAAGCACGGCGGCTTCGCAGGTGTTTGTCGACTATGGAATGATCCCCCAGCGCCTGACGCATGGGGTGGGGCTGGAAACGCTTGTCACCTCGATGTTTCTGCATGGCGGCTTCATGCATTTTGCAGGCAATATGCTGTTTCTGTGGATCTTTGGTGACAATCTGGAAGACATGCTGGGCCACGTCCGGTTTCTGCTATTTTATCTGGCCACGGGCATCGCCGCCGCAATGCTGCAATTAGCATCCGATCCAAGCAGCCCCATCCCGATGGTCGGAGCATCGGGTGCAATTGCTGGCGTGATGGGGGGCTATCTTCTGCTGTTTCCCAAAGCAAAAGTAGATGTTTTGTTCATCATCGTGATCATCTTCAGGATCATCCCGATCCCCGCCTGGGCCGCCCTGCTGGTCTGGTTTGGCTTGCAGGTGTTTAACGGTGTTGCTTCTTTCGGCGCGGACGGCGGAGGCGTCGCCCATTGGGCCCATGCCGGAGGATTTATCGCGGGGTTTGCTCTGATCTTGCCGCTTTGGTTGCGGCTGGGTGCGCAACGCTTTTGGAGCTATACTGACGGCCACCCCGACCATCCAGAAGCCAGATACAAAATCGCCCGGACTAGCATTCCGCAGGCCGGGCGACGTCGAAAGTAAGACTTGTTGAAGTCGGTACGTTACTTGACCGACATTGTATCAATCTTCGCGCTTATCTTATTTGCAAGCGCGGGCACATTCCCACGTACAAGCAACGCAGAAGATAGAGCGAGCATAATAATAACCGAGGTTAACACTACCCAATCGACAGTGACGGCACCGTCTTCATCTTGGATAAAGTGGGTGAGGCGGGGCGATATGAGCGACAACGTATCCATGCGCTATTCTATCGGAGATGTTTACGGCACGAATGTGTCACGCTTGGGTCTTTTTCGGTTCACCAGGCACCCGCTTTAGTTGTTTGAAACCAATCTATCGAACTTCTCAAAGATTGGCTCATTTCCAGCAACAATGCTTCCGCTGTCCAGAATCGAGTCACCTTCAATCGGGCTCACTAAGCCGCCGGCTTCACGCACGATCAGCAGGCCAGCCGCGATGTCCCAAGCATTCAGGTTCCGCTCCCAATAGCCGTCATAGCGCCCCGCGGCGACATAAGCCAAATCCAGAGCCGCAGATCCAAAGCGGCGCACCCCTGCGCAGGACGGCAAAATGCGGGCTAGATCCTGAAGGGTTTCGGGAAGATCAGCGCGGCCACCAAAGGGCAAACCAGTTGCAAAGATGCACTCGATCAGACGCGAACGGCCTGACACACGCAGACGGCTTTGGTTCAGCCAGGCGCCTTCACCTTTTTCGGCATAGAACATCTCGTCCTTGGCGGCGTCAAAAACCACACCGGCGACGATCTCGCCTTTATGTTCCAATGCGATCGAGATCGCCCAATGCGGCAGACCATGCAGGAAGTTCGTGGTGCCATCCAGCGGATCTACGATCCAGCGGCGCGTCGGGTCTTTACCTTCAGCCTCGCCACCTTCTTCTGCGAGCCAACCATAATTGGGGCGGGCTTCCATCAGCTCGTCCCGGATGATTTGCTCTGCTGCAATATCAGCCTTCGACACAAAGTCGCCAGCGCCCTTCATCGAGACTTGAAGATTCTCGACCTCACGAAAGTCCTTCACAAGGCTACGACCAGCTTTGCGGGCTGCCTTGATCATTACGTTCAGATTTGCACTGCCTTGCATGGAAAGGACTCCTGATGTTTCAAACGGCGCGTATACGCCTGTAAGCCTTGTTTGCCAAGCCTGAAAGGGCGTCAGTTACGTTGAAGTTTCACCGGTTCCGAGCGGCACAGGCGGATCATATGCGCCATGAAGGGCACCATCGTATCTTCGTCCCGTGTTGCGGCATACATCTGCTTGCGCAAGCCGCCTTCGGTCAGCGGTTTGGTCACGAAATCCGGGTTGCGCGTCACGTCGCCCAAAACCCAGTCCGGAAGCACCGCCACACCGCGCCCAGCAGCCACAAGCATCAGGATCACTTCGGTCATTTCAACTTGTCTGATTCCGCGCGGTTCGACCCGTTCAGGTGTCAGAAGCCCGGTGAAAACATCAATTTTCGAACGTTCCACCGGGTAGGTCAGCAAAAGCTCCTGCTCGAAATCTTCCGCTACGATATACGCTTCGTCCGCCAGCCTGTGTCCGGTTGGGGCCACGAAACGCGGCTCATACGCGAAGAGAGGCGAGAACGTGATGCCCGCCATTTCCACCGGATCCGACGAGATGACAAAGTCGACTTCCTCGCGTCGTAGCGCCTCGATCGCGTCAAAGGCCAGACGCTGGCGTATATCCAGATCCACGTCCGGCCAGGCGTGACGCAGCTTGTCCAACACAGGAAAAAGCCAGTCAAAGCAGGCGTGACATTCTATCGCGATGTGCAACCGGCCCGAGCGGCCGGATTTCAAAGCGCGAAATTCCTCTTCCATACGATCAATCTCGGGCAGCACCTGTTCAGCCAACCGCAGCAGCTTCATACCCGCCGGGCTCAGACGCATGGGTTTGGTCCGGCGGTGAAACAGCTCCATCCCGACCTGCTCTTCCAACCCTTTGATTTGGTGGCTCAGTGCCGATTGGGTGATGTGCAGAATGTCCGCAGCCCGCGCCAACGACCCCGCATGATGAATGGCGCGCACAGTGCGCAGATGTCGAAACTCGATGTACATGCACGATCCTCATGTTCTTTTTGAAAATTATGAATTTGTCTCACAATGCATCTCGAGGCACAAGTAGGTAACACCGCCAAACATGCCGAGGACGCCATGATCACGCCTAATATCTCGTTCGAGTTCTTCCCCCCACAATCGCTGGATGCCTCGTTTCGGCTGTGGGAAACTGTGCGCCAGCTGGCTCCACTGAACCCTAACTTCGTCTCGGTCACATACGGCGCAGGTGGCACCACGCGTGAACTGACCCATGATGCGGTCG
Source organism: Aliiroseovarius halocynthiae (assembly GCF_007004645.1). Lineage (GTDB taxonomy): Bacteria > Pseudomonadota > Alphaproteobacteria > Rhodobacterales > Rhodobacteraceae > Aliiroseovarius > Aliiroseovarius halocynthiae. Next base: position 92,996 of record NZ_ML660025.1, read on the forward strand.
GCACGATCCACAAGCATTATGGTTTGAATGTCGCGGCCCATCTAACCTGTGTCGAGGCATCGCGCGACGAAACACTGGCCATTGCGAAAAGCTATGCCGACGTGGGCGTGAAAGAAATCGTCGCCTTGCGCGGGGACGCTCCGAAAGGCGCAGATCGCTTCACCGCCCGCGAAGACGGTTTCGCAGATTCGGTCGAGCTGATCGAAGCCCTTGCAGGCACGGGTGATTTCCACATCCGCGTGGGCGCCTATCCCGATCCCCACCCCGAGGCCGCAGATCTGGACGCTGATGTTGCGTGGCTGAAACGTAAGGTGGATGCCGGTGCAAACTCGGCAATCACGCAGTTCTTTTTCGAGGCTGACACGTTCTTCCGCTTCCGCGACAGGTGCGAAAAGGCGGGGATTGACGTGCCGATCATCCCCGGCATCCTGCCGATCGAAAACTGGAAAGGCGTGCGCAAATTTGCCGAGCGTTGCGGCGCGACGGTGCCTGCATGGCTGGATGATGCATTCCGCAAGGCAGAGCGCGACGACCGGACGGACCTGCTGGCCACTGCGATCTGCACCGAACTGTGTTCGGATCTGATCGACGGCGGTGTAGAGGACTTGCACTTCTATACGCTGAACAAGCCGGGTCTGACCCGCGACGTCGCCCATGCATTGGGTGTGACACCGCAGATAAACTTGGCAAACGTTGCCTGATCAGACGGCCAGCGACTGCACCGTCACGGTTTCAATCGCGCCATAACCGTTGAACCGCGTGACAGTCGCAAGACTGTACGCCCCCATGCCGGCCAACAGAAGATAGTCTTCCTCGGCCAGATCATAGGGCAATAGCAGCGGATCGGGCAGTTGGTCGATGGAATCACAGGTCGGGCCGAATACGATGCGCTTTTCCAGCTTGCCCTTGTGGGTTTCCCCGTCTGCACGCACAGTTTTCAAGCGATCCGGCACTCCGATCGACGGTGCTTCCGACAAAGCGCCATATATTCCGTCATTCAGATAAACTGCTCCGTCTTCCCGAATGGCTTTGACGCATGTGGCAAGGCTGAACGCCTCGGCCACCATGGCGCGACCCGGTTCGCAGACAAGTTCAGGGGCGTCCTCGCCGAACTCGACTGCAACTGCGGCATGAATGGCATGAAAGATCGCCTCGAGGTCCGGGGCAACGCCGCGGTTGGCCGCAAATCCCCCTCCAACATTCAGGCGACGCAGGCGAATGCCAGCATGTTTGGCAACGTCTGCACATCGCGAGACATAAGCCACCCAAGCCGACGGGTCCGCGCATTGTGTTCCGGGGTGGAAGGTCATCGAAGGGATGAAACCAGCCGCCTTCACCTGCTTCAAAAGCACAACCGCCTGTTCAGGGTCCGCACCGAACTTCGCGCCGAAATTATAGGCCGCTCCCTCAACCGGAAGCGCCAAACGAACAGATATTTCAACACCTTGCGGCGGAACCTGAGCGATCAGTTTGTCCAGCTCACGCGTGCTGTCCACCGAATAAGAGCGCACATTCAGCGCCACGGCCTCGGCGATTTCAGCACGCGACCGGACAGGGTTGTTGTAATGCATCTCGACATCACGCGACACGGCACGCAGGGCCTGCATCTCGGCCGGGCTGGCCACGTCAAAGGCCTGCAAGCCAGCGGTTACCAGATTCTCAAGAACCATCGGGGTGTCGTTGGCCTTCACCGCATAAGTCACCAGCCCATCAAACCCAGCGATGAAACGGCGCGCAGTGGCTTGCAAGACGGCCGGGGCAAAGTACATTACCGGCTGCATGGGGCGCTCGGTTTTCAGATGAGACAAAGGTGTCAGCCAAATCGAGGGTTGTCTGCTCATGTCGTAAAGTCCGTGATCCTGTTGACGCTAACCTTAGAATCTCAATCAGGCCCGTCGATTTCCAGTGGCACTCAGGACGAAATGTCGCTTATATGCCGTCATATTGCAGGGGAAACCGTACAAATGGACGATACCGACCGCGAACTTCTGGTTCAGCTTGAAAGCAATGCACGGCTTCCGGTGGCAACACTGGCCAGGCGTCTTGGATTGGCGCGATCAACCGTACAGGCGCGCATCGAACGTCTTGAAGAAAAAGGGATTATCGCCGGGTATGCCTTGCGATTGGGCGATGCGGCACGCGGTGATCGCATTCGGGCAACGGTCCTGATCTCGATAGAGCCTCGGTCGACCCCGGCTGTTCTGGCCCGCTTGAAAACGCTCACTCAGGTCGAAGCTGCGCACACTGCGTCGGGCCGTTGGGACATGGTCTTGCAACTGGCCGCCCCGTCGACCGCACTGCTGGACGAAGTGCTGGACGCGATCGGTGAAATTGACGGGGTGAAAGGATCGGAAAGCCTGATCCACCTCTCGACGCGCATAGATCGGCTGGGCTAACGTCGTCGCGACAAAATTATTCCCTTTTGAAGGACACGCTGTGATTTCCAGAAATTTTCAGATCGTCAAGACCGCCCCTATCGAAGGTCAGCAGCCGGGCACATCGGGACTGCGCAAGAAGGTCGCCGTGTTTTCCAAACCGGGGTATCTAGAAACCTATACGCAGGCAATTTTCAACGCGATTGATCCTGCCGGGAAAACATATGTACTTGGCGGCGACGGGCGCTTTTTCAACGACGCGGCAATCGTCACGATCTTGCGCATGGCGGCGGCCAATGGCGTGGCGAAAATCATCCTTGGACAAGACGGCATATTGTCGACCCCGGCGGTCAGCCACTTGATCCGCAAACGCAGTGCGGATGGCGGTTTCATCCTGTCAGCCAGTCACAATCCGGGGGGACCTGACGGGGATTTCGGACTGAAATACAACACCGAAAACGGAGGCCCCGCCCCTGAAGCGCTTACCGACAAAATCGTCGCATGCGCTGAAACGATAGGTGACTACAAGATTGGCGGCGACCCGTTCGAGGCGTTGGAAACATTGGGCGATCTGGGCCTCTATACATTTGACGGCATGGAGATCGAGATCGTCGATCCGGTCGAAGACTATGCAACATTGATGGAGAGTTTGTTCGATTTCGACGCCATCCGGTCAATGATCGCCGGCGGCTTCACCCTGCGGTTCGATGCGATGCATGCAGTAACAGGGCCATATGCCACTGAAATCCTAGAGCGCCGTCTGGGCGCCGCCCAAGGGTCCGTGGTCAATGGCGTCCCACTGGTTGATTTCGGCGAAGGCCACCCGGACCCAAATCCGGTCTGGGCGAAAGAGTTGTTTGACCATATGCACGCGCCCGATGCGCCCGACTTTGGGGCAGCATCCGACGGCGATGGAGATCGAAACATGATCGTCGGGAAGGGCATCTATGTGGCGCCTTCCGACAGCCTTGCCTTGCTAGCAGCAAATGCGCATCTGGCGCCGGGATATGCCAAGGGGATTTCAGGGGTTGCACGCTCCATGCCAACCTCGGCTGCGTCAGACCGTGTGGCAAAGGCGTTAGGGGTTGAAGCTTTCCAAACACCTACAGGATGGAAGTTCTTCGGCAATTTGCTGGACGCCGGACGCGCCACCCTGTGTGGTGAAGAAAGCGCCGGCACAGGCTCGGATCACGTCCGCGAGAAGGACGGGCTATGGGCCGTGCTGTTGTGGTTGAACATTCTGGCCGTGCGTAAAGACAGCGTTGCAGATATCTTGCGCGACCACTGGCAAACCTATGGGCGCGACTATTATTCCCGCCACGATTACGAAGGGTTAGAGTCAACTTCCGCCAATGCCTTGATGGTCGAACTAAAGGGTAAACTGCCCACCTTACCCGGCCAGATTGCCGCCGGATTGACCGTCACAAAGGCCGAGGATTTCGCCTATACAGACCCAATCGACGGATCTGTCGCGATCGGCCAGGGGATCATCCTGACCTTTGAGGGCGGAGCGCGCGCGATGTTGCGCCTGTCAGGCACCGGGACCGAGGGCGCGACCCTACGTGTCTATCTTGAGCAATACGCCGATACACAATCTGATTTGGACCGGGATGTGCAAGACGCGCTTAAACCCGTCCGCGATGCAGCCAGTGAGTTGGCAGGAATCCAGCGCCATACTGGGCGTATGTCGGCAGATGTTGTCAGCTAGTTCCGAAACACCTTTGCCAACGCGTCAAAACAAAAACGCCCGGCTGTTCGGCCGGGCGTTGTCGTATGTCGTGGCGGGCAGTGCCTATTGAGTGACCTCAGTGCAGGTGCCGCGACCCCAACCTGACTTCGCGCCCGAAGCCGAGACGTTGTATTCGCCATTCTCAACATTCACATTATAGTTGAGGGTATAGCTAAAATCGTCAGCAAACATCAGGAACGTCACCGCATTCAAACCCGGATAAACGTTTGCTTCCTTTTTTTCGCCGTCCAGCAGCACATACCCGGCTTTGCCACCATTCGCCGAAACCAGTGTCGCTGCCATTTCTGGCAGGTTCCCATTTGGAACTTCGCAGTTAAACGTGCGTTCTTGGGCCAGCGCCATGGTGGGGGTAAAGGCCAGAAGAAGAAGTGCTTTTTTCATGTGTATTCGCCTGTTGATCCGGGTTTCCGTCAGACAGCTAAGCTTGATCCGTCGCGTGAGCGGAACTGCTAGGGGTTGATTATGGCAGTTTTTTGTCAAAACCCCTTCAAACTCTTGCTTAAGTTAACCAACCTTTCATCTTTTTTGCGCACCGGGCCGCCAAGCCCCGTCGGGCATTTTTGTCATTCCCTTGTTTGGCGGGGCAAGCCGGGGTTTCCCTTTGCCGCCCACTTGGGTAAACGGACGTGAATTCAGATGATCTGGGACGACCACCATGGCCATGGACAAGACCTTCGACGCAAGCGCTTCAGAAGCGCGGATTTACGAAAAATGGGAAAGCTCGGGCGCTTTCAAGGCGGGCGCGAATGCCAAGCCGGGGGCAGACAGCTTCACCATCATGATCCCGCCCCCCAACGTGACTGGCGCACTGCATCTGGGCCACGCGTTCAACAACACGCTGCAGGACATCCTGATCCGTTGGCACCGCATGCGCGGCTTTGACACGCTGTGGCAGCCCGGTCAGGACCACGCGGGCATCGCCACCCAGCTTCAGGTCGAAAAGATGCTGGCAGAAACTCAGCAGCCCGGTCGACGTGAACTGGGCCGCGAGAAGTTTCTGGAAAAGGTCTGGGAATGGAAGGGCGAATACGGCTCGACCATCATTGAACAGCTGAAACGTCTGGGGTCCACCTGCGACTGGTCGCGCAACGCCTTCACCATGGCGGGCGCACCCGGCGATCCGCGCACGGGTCACGAGAACTCGGCCAACTTCCATGACGCCGTTCTGAAGGTCTTCGTCGATATGTACGACAAGGGGCTGATTTATCGCGGCAAGCGTCTGGTCAACTGGGACCCGCATTTCGAAACCGCGATTTCCGATCTTGAAGTCGAGAACATCGAAACCCCTGGCCATATGTGGCATTTCAAATACCCGCTGGCGGGCGGGGCAACCTATACCTATGTCGAAAAAGACGAGGACGGGAATGTCACGCTTAGCGAGACGCGTGATTACATCTCGATCGCGACGACCCGCCCTGAAACCATGCTGGGCGATGGCGCGGTTGCTGTGCACCCGGATGACGAACGCTATGCGCCCATCGTGGGCAAGCTGTGCGAAATCCCTGTGGGTCCGAAAGAGCATCGCCGCCTGATCCCGATCATAACGGATGAATATCCCGATATGAACTTTGGATCCGGTGCGGTGAAGATCACCGGCGCGCATGACTTCAACGACTATCAGGTCGCCAAGCGCGGCGGCATCCCGATGTATTCGCTGATGGACACCCGTGGCGCAATGCGTGCGGATGGTCGTCCCTATGCGGAAGAGGCCGAGATTGCCCAGCGCATTGCCAATGGCGAAGAGGATTTCGACGAGGCGAAGATCGCCGCAATGAACCTTGTCCCGGACGAATATCGTGGGCTGGATCGTTTCGAGGCCCGCAAGCTGGTGGTTGACCAGATCACCGCCGAGGGTCTGGCCGTGATGCATGACGTCACGCGGGTTCAGAAGGACGAGGACGGGAACGAGACCCAAATCACCGAGACCGTGCCTTACGTCGAAAACAAGCCGATCATGCAGCCCTTCGGTGACCGCTCGAACGTCGTGATCGAGCCGATGCTGACCGACCAGTGGTTCGTGGACGCCGAGAAGATCGCCGGCCCAGCGCTGGATGCCGTGCGGAACGGTGACGTGAAAATCCTACCCGAAAGCGGCGAGAAGACCTTCTATCATTGGCTGGAAAACATCGAGCCGTGGTGTATTTCCCGACAGCTCTGGTGGGGGCATCAGGTGCCGGTTTGGTATGGGCCGCCTATCATGAAGGACCACTCGATCGAGGACTCCACGGCATACTTCCATCCAGACAACACTCTCGTGGAGCGCAAATCTTTCTGCGCTGCAAGCGAAGAAGAAGCGTTTACACAAGCCAAAGCCTACTACGCTGAAGGATTGGGGTACGATGTCGACATTGTGGACATCGAAAACTACGATTCTCAGGCCACAGGTGGTTGGAGTCGGGACAGCGACGGTAATATTACCGAGATCGCAATCGCACGCGACCCCGACGTGCTGGACACGTGGTTCTCGTCGGGCCTCTGGCCCTTTGGCACTCTGGGCTGGCCTCAAAACACAGACGAGCTGAACCGCTTCTTCCCCGGTGACGTGCTGATCACCGGGCAGGACATCCTGTTCTTCTGGGTCGCGCGCATGATGATGATGTCGCAGGCCGTCTGCCAGAAAAACCCGTTCCACACGGTCTATCTGCACGGGCTTGTCCGTGACGAGAAGGGCAAAAAAATGGCCAAGACCACCGGCAACGTGGTCAATCCGCTGGATATCATTGACGAATACGGCGCGGATGCTTTGCGGTTTACCAACACGGCCATGGCCTCGATCGGGGGCGTGTTGAAAATGTCCAAGGATCGGGTGGCTGGATACCGGAATTTCGGCACCAAACTTTGGAATGCTGCAAGATTTGCGGAAATGAACGACTGTAAACCGGTCGCTGATTTCGACCCCACAAGCCCGACGCAGACGGTGAACCGCTGGATTATCTCGGAAACCGCAAAGATCCGCGAAGACGTGGATACGGCGCTGACCGCCTATCGTTTCAATGACGCCGCGCATGGGCTTTACGCATATGTCTGGGGCAAGGTTTGCGACTGGTATGTGGAATTCTCGAAGCCACTTCTGAACTCGGAAGACGAGGCCGTACTGGCCGAGACCCGCGCGACCATGGCATGGGTCATCGACCAGTGTCTGATCATGCTGCACCCGATTATGCCGTTTGTGACAGAAGAGCTGTGGGGCCAGATCGTCGAGCGCCCGAAGATGCTGATCCACGCGGATTGGCCGGAATATGGCGGTGAGCTGTTGGACGAAGACGCCGCGCGCGAGATGAACTGGGTGATTTCGTTGATCGAAAACATCCGCTCTGCCCGTTCGCAGATGCACGTGCCCGCCGGCCTGAAAATCCCAGTGATTCAGCAGGAACTGGACGCGGCTGGCCGCACCGCCTTGGAAAACAACCAAGCGCTGGTGATGCGCATGGCGCGTGTCGACTCGATCACGGAAATGGCCGAGCTGCCCAAGGGCTGCATCACCGTTGCTGTTGCGGGAGGCATCTTCGCGCTTCCGTTGGCCGAGATCATCGACGTAGACGAGGAAATCGCGCGGCTTGAGAAGTCTCTGGGTAAGCTGGCCAAGGAATTGGGCGGGCTGCGCGGGCGTCTGAAGAACCCCAAGTTTGCGGAAAACGCCCCGCCCGAGGTTCTGGCCGAGACGAGGGCGAACCTTGCTGCCCGCGAAGAGGAAGAGGCGACGCTGAACGCCGCACTCGATCGCTTGAAAGAAATCTAAAGGACAGGCCGGGGCGACCCGGCCTTTTCTTTTGCGCGGTGGCTACGGCACCAGCCGCTCAACCGCCCGCATCATGCCCATGGATTTGTCATAGACCAGCGTCAAAACCCGGCGCATCGGCGGGGTTTTGGCGGCTTGCACGGCCACCTGAGGCATCCGCGTCGCGGCCCCCGCAGCGGCGGCGGAGGCAAGGAATGTGCGTCGGTTCATTTGGGGCATACTCGGCCCTCCATTTATTAAGAACCATTCTCAACTAAGCATGATCTACGCGATTTCAACCTTGCCCGCCCGCGCCCGCCCTGCTCTAACGCGCATATGACCAAGACCTATGCCCGCCTGACCCCGCTTGCCGACAGCCTTCCCGCCACCGTGCCCTTCGTTGGCCCCGAAACGCAGGAACGCAGCCGAGGCCACGCCTTTGCCGCGCGGCTGGGGGCGAATGAAAACACCTTTGGCCCCTCACCCAAGGCAATCGCGGCGATGTCCAATGCTGCAACTGATGTCTGGATGTATGGAGACCCCGAAAACTTTGATCTGCGCCATGCTCTGGCGGCGCATCATGGCATTGCCCCTGAAAACATTCTGGTCGGCGAAGGGATCGACGGAATTCTAGGTTATTTGGGCAGGCTTCTGATCGAACCGGGCGATAAAGTGGTGACCTCGCAGGGCGCCTATCCAACATTTAATTATCACGTGGCCGGATTTGGCGGAGTGCTGGGAACAGTGCCCTATATAGACGATCACGAAGACCCAAATGCCTTGATCGCCAAAGCGGCAGAGGTGGGCGCAAAGCTGGTTTATATCGCCAACCCGGACAACCCGATGGGCACATGGCATAGTGCCGACACCATCCAGCGCATGATCGATGCGGTGCCTGATGGCTGTCTGTTGGTGCTGGACGAAGCCTATATCGAATTCGCCCCCGAGGGCACGGCGCCGACCCTGAACATAGAAGACCCGCGTGTGATCCGAATGCGCACCTTCTCAAAGGCTTACGGGATGGCTGGCGCACGCGTTGGTTATGCCATCGCACAAGCCGAACTCATCACCGCCTTCAACAAGATCCGAAATCATTTCGGCATGTGCCGGATCAGTCAGGCAGGCGCTTTGGCGGCTTTGGATGATCAGCCGTATTTAGCAGAAGTGGTGCAGAATGTGGCTGGCGCACGAGCGCGCATTGACCAGATTGCGCGCGACAATGGGTTAAGCACTCTGCCCTCGGCCACCAATTTCGTGGCCGTAGATTGCGGCCGGGATGCCGGTTTTGCCAAGGCCGTCCTGGATCAGTTGATCGCGCTGGACGTATTTGTACGCATGCCGTTTGCGCCCCCGCAAAACCGCTGCATCCGCATTTCAGCAGGGCGCCCGGACGAGCTGGACATCTTCGCCTCGGCCCTTCCCAAAGCGCTGGCGGCGGCGCGGGTCTAAGCCTCGGCAATCACCTTGGCTGCTGCGGGCAGTGCCCCGTCTCCGTGCGGGATGCCAAGCGCGATCAGCCCCGACTGAATGGCGGATAGTGCCCCCATCACCATTGGCGCGTTCACATGCCCCATATGCCCCAGACGAAAGAACCCGTCGCCCTTGGGGTCGTCAGGCGTGGACATGCCAAGGCCAATCCCAAGGGTCACGCCCATCTTCTGCTCGGTCCAGTCCCGCAGCGCAGTGCCATACGGCGCGCCGACATGCAGGGATGTCACAGCGGTCGAGCGCAACGCAGGATCGGCCACATTCATCTGAAGCGGGCCATCAGCGGCCCATATGTCAAATGCCGCCCAAATCGCCTGGGCAAGGTGGGCGTGACGGGCCCAGACCGCCTCGATCCCACCTTCTTCGGCGATCATCGCCAATGACTCGCGCAGGCCATACAGGTGGTGCGTGGGCGCGGTACCACCAAAATACTGATAGAAGAGGTCTGGATTGGCCCGCGGTGCCCAGTCCCAATATCTCGAGACGCGCGAAAGGTTCGCCTGCACAGCCGCGGCCTTGTCGTTGAAAAACACAAATCCCACACCCGGAGGCACCATCAGCCCTTTTTGCGAGGCGGCAACAGCCACATCCACGCCCCAAGCGTCCATTTCAAACCGGTCGCAGCCCATCGACGCGATGCAATCGACCATCAAAAGCGCAGGATGCCCGGCGGCATTCATCGCCGCCCGCGCAGCCATTACGTCATTCCTGATCGAGGTCGAAGTATCCACATGGGTCAGCAACACGGCTTTCAAATCATGCGTGGTGTCCGCGCGCAGCAGCTCTTCGATCCGCTCTGGATTGACTGGGGCTTGCATGCCGAACTCTTCGATCACAGGCACTATGCCCAATCCGGTTGCCATCTCATGCCAGCCATGACCAAAGCGCCCGGTGCACAGCGACAAAACCTTGCCGCCCGGTGACAAGGTGTTCGATAGCGCCGCTTCCCACGTGCCATGTCCATTGGCAATGTATATTGCCACGTTGTGCTGAGTACGCGCGACGGATCTCAATCCATCGATCAGGCCCGGCATCATGTCCACGACCTCGCCCGCATAGATATTGGGCGCAGCGCGGTGCATCGCCTGCAACACGCGATCGGGCATGACCGAAGGGCCGGGAATGGCCAGATAGGAACGACCGTGGGACAGAGGCATAGGCAGATCTTTCATTTCTCAATCCCCAAGCGGTAAAGCGCGGATATCTTTGCGTCAACGTCGGTGTAAGGGTTGATGTCATGGCCGCCCGCTTGTTTGTGACGCTTGGACAAGCTACATCCCATAGGTGCCCCTTTTGGGCGGAATGTCAAAACTGGACCGGAACAGCATGTTCAAGAGCTTGTATGCCAAGATCAAACAACGCGAACGTGCGTGGAAGCACGGGTTCGGGATGGATATTTCCACACCCGAAGGTCGGCGCGATGCGCGGCGACACAACAACCTTGTGGATCACGCTTTCATTCGTCGGATCTTGCCCAATCGCTATCAGCTTTCTTCTGATGCGTGGCGATCAAACCAGCCTGATCCGGTGCATTTTCCTGCTCTTAAACAGGCTGGGATCAAAACCGTCATCAACCTGCGGGGCGAAGACAAATACTCTTATTACCTGTTCGAAGTCGAAGCGTGTCGCGACTTTAACATGTCGTTGATAAACCACCCACTTTTTGCGCGGGTGTTAGGCACGGCGGACGAGTATCTTGAACTGCTTGACATTATGGAATGCGCCGAAAAACCGTTTCTGATCCACTGCAAATCTGGTGCTGACCGCACCGGGGTCGCTTCGGCGCTGTATCTGCTAGATCAACGTAGCGCGACGCCCGAAGAAGCTTGCGCACAACTGTCGTTGAAATACGCACATCAGCGCTGGTCAAAGGCTGGCATTCTGGATGCAATGATCGAAACCTATGCCGACCACTATCGCCACGATCCAATCTCAATCCGCGACTGGCTGGCGAACTACTATGACCGCGACGCCATTACCCAAGCTTTTCAGGTCAAACGGAAAAAATGATGAACACTGAAACCGCCATCCCCGACCGGAAAGAGATGATCCGCTGGCTATGGACAGGGTATATGCGCGCCTATCGCCTGCCCATGGCACTGGCAATGCTGTTAATGTTGGCAGAGGGCCTAGCACTTGGCGGGCTGAGTTACATGATCAAGCCGATGTTCGATATCGCGTTTTCCTCGGGCCACACGGGGTCAATAATATGGGTCGCAGTGGCGGTTGCCGGCATCTTTATTGTCCGCGCATTTGCCGCCTTCGGACATAAGGTATTGATGGTGCATGTGGGCCAACGGGTTGTGGCCAAGCTACAGTCCAACATGGTGGCGCATTTGCTTACGCTTGACAGCAGCTATTTCCGCGATAACTCGCCAGGTACACTGATGGAACGGGTGCGCGGCGATGCACAGGCCACGGCTGCGCTCTGGGAAGTCGTCCTAGCAGCCTTCGTCCGCGACGTGGTGTCATTGCTGGCACTATTGGGCGTCGCAATGTTCATTGATTGGCTGTGGGTCGTCGTGGCCGTGGCGGCGGCTCCAATTCTGACCTATCCCATGGGCGTTTTGCAAAAACGCGTGCGCAAAACCACTTCAGACAGTCGCACTGCCGCCGCTCAGATTTCGACCCGGCTGGACGAGATTTTCCATGGAATCAATTCGATCAAACTGTCCGGAACAGAGCGCCACGAACAATCGCGCGTGGATCGCGAGATCGGCGTTTTCGCCAAGACGCATTTGCAGAGCCAAGCCAACCAGGGGGCGATTGTTGCTCTGATCGACATCATTGCCGCAATCGGCTTTTTCGGAGTGCTCGTGTATGGCGGGCTGCAGATCAATGCCGGTGTCAAAACCGTTGGTGAGTTTATGAGCTTCTTCACCGCCATGGCATTGGTCTTCGACCCGTTACGCAATCTGGGCAGGGTCTCGGGCGGGTGGCAAGCGGCGATGGCCAGCCTGACACGCATCCGTGATGTATTCGCCCAGCGCCCGACCATCTTATCACCGGCAACGCCAGCGGCGCTGCCTGCCAACGCCAGCAATGCCGATATCGTTTTGAAAGACGTCAAGTTTTCCTATGGCGAGACCCCCATCTTGCACAGCGCTACCTTCACGGCAGAAGCGGGAAAGACCACGGCTCTGGTCGGAGCCTCTGGCGCAGGGAAAAGCACCGTATTTAATCTGTTAACACGCTTGGCAGATGCCAAAACCGGAGAGGTTTCAATCGGCGGCGCAGATGTAACGTCTCTGCCGCTGAACCAGTTGCGCGGGTTGTTCTCGGTCGTCAGTCAGGAAGCGCTGCTTTTTGACGAAAGCCTGCGCGACAATATCCTGATGGGCCGCGAGGGCGTGGATGAGGCAACCCTGAAACACGCGTTGGACACAGCGCATGTCGCCGACTTCCTGCCCCGTCTGGAAAACGGGCTGGACAGCCAAGCGGGACCGCGAGGGTCGAATTTATCCGGTGGGCAGCGGCAGCGGATCGCCATTGCACGCGCTGTGTTGCGCGATGCCCCGGTTCTGCTGCTGGACGAGGCGACATCAGCTTTGGACACGAAGTCAGAAAAGCTGGTGCAAAAGGCTCTGGATGCTCTCTCTAAGGGGCGTACAACGTTGGTCATAGCACATCGATTGTCCACCGTGCGCGACGCCGACAAGATTGTCGTGATGGATCAGGGTCGCGTTATCGATCAGGGCACACATGACGAACTTTTGGCGCGCGGCGGCCTGTATGCTCAGCTGTATAATCTGCAATTTCAGGATAGTAGCGGCAACGCAACTGACCCTGTATCCACGCGCAAAGGGAAGGTCTATCTTCCCAAAGAAACCAAGGAACCACCCCGTTGGTCGTTCCGTGGCATTCTGTCGGGCGGCTTGTGGCGCAAGCGCAAAGACTAACCTTTGGAAACACATGAGAGCAAGATGACAGATCGCACGGTATTAAAGGTATCAGGCAAGGATCGCGAAAGCTTTCTGCAGGGGCTCGTGTCAAACGACGTGAAAGGTCTGAAGGACGGGATGGTCTATGCCGCCCTTCTAACGCCACAAGGTAAATATCTGGCCGATTTTCTGCTGATCCCAGGCAAGGGCTCTATTCTGATCGACGTGGCAACGGATCTGGCACGTTCGCTGGCGCAGCGTCTGACGATGTACAAGCTTCGTGCAGACGTCGCGATCGAAATCACTGACGTCGTCTCGCCTGCACGTGGCTTGGGCGACGCCCCCGAAGGCGCCTTTGCGGACCCGCGTCACCCAGATTTGGGCTGGCGCGCCTATGACGGGCGCGACAGCGAGTCGGGCGTCGATTGGGATGCCATTCGCGTGGCGCACTGCATCCCCGAAACGGGCATTGAACTGACCCAAGACAGCTATCTGCTGGAAGCTGGATTCGAACGTCTGCACGGCGTCGATTTCCGAAAGGGCTGCTATGTCGGCCAAGAGGTCACCGCACGCATGAAACACAAGACCAAGTTGAAAAAGGGGTTGGCCACGGTCGCAATCAGCGGTGCGGCCCCGGTCGGCACTGCCATTACGCGTGACGGAAAAACGGTGGGCACGTTGTTCACCCAAGCAGGCGGAAAGGCCATAGCCTATTTGCGATTTGACCGCGCAGGGCCTGGCATGGAGGCCGAAGGCGCCCTGATCAACTGGCCGGCATAAGGGGGCGCTGCCCCGGGATATTTCAGACAAGAAAAAGCGGGCTAGGCGTAACGCCATTTGCCGTGACCGATGCCGTCCAACGTATATGCGCCAACGCCATAGCGGATGAGGCGCAGGGTTGGATGCCCCACAGCGGCGGTCATACGGCGGACCTGTCGATTTTTGCCTTCGGTAATTTTTAGTTCGATCCAGCAGTCAGGCACAGATTTGCGCACCCGAATAGGTGGCGTCCGCATCCAAAGGTCAGCGGGTTCGTCGATAACACGCGCTTTGGCAGGGCGGGTGCGCCCATCTTTCAGATCAACTCCATCGCGCAAGGCCTGCAAGGCGGCCTCGTCTGGGATGCCTTCGATCTGCACCCAATAGGTTTTTGCAAGCTTGTGCTTTGGATTTGCAAGTTTTGCCTGAAGCTTGCCGTCATCTGTCAGCACCAAAAGCCCTTCGCTGTCGCGGTCCAGTCGGCCAGCAGCGTAGACGCCCGGCAGGTCGATGTAATCGGACAGGGTTTGGCGATCGCTGCCCACGTTCCCCTTATCGGTGAATTGCGACAGCACATTGAACGGTTTGTTGAAAAGGATCGTGGTCATGTGGCCTCATGAAAAAGGGCAGAGCGCACGCCCTGCCCTTCTCAAAACAGCTGCGGATGCGGATTACGCGCGCTCGGAATATTCCATGGTTTCGGTATTCACCACGATGGCTTCCCCCTGCCCCACAAATGGGGGCACAGTGATACGCACGCCATTGTCCAAAAGCGCGGGCTTGAAGCTGTTGGCGGCGGTCTGACCTTTCACGACCGGCTCGGTCTCTTCAATAACGCAGGTTACTTTCTGCGGCAGGGACGCGTTCAATGCCTCGGCCTCGTAGAACTCGACAACGATGGTCATACCGTCCTGCAAAAACGGGCGGCGTTCGCCCAACAGGTCGGCAGGGATCTGGTTCTGTTCATAGGTTTCTGTGTCCATGAAGATCAGCATGCCGTCATCTTCATACAGGAACTGCTGGTCTTTTTGCTCCAAGCGCACACGTTCGACCTTGTCGGCCGAGCGGAAGCGTTCGTTCAGCTTGGAGCCATTGCGCAGGTTCTTCAGCTCGACCTGAGCAAATGCGCCGCCTTTCCCTGGCTTCACGTGGTCCACTTTTACCGCGGCCCATAGTCCATCATTATGTTCCAGCACATTGCCGGGGCGAATTTCGTTTCCGTTGATCTTGGGCATATCCTGAAACCTTCACAAAAGGTTGAAATCTCTTGGCCCGACCCTATATCTTGCGGGCTTGCTTGTGGCAAGCACAGGCAGAACGGCCAAATGTAACAGCTATGCGACAGACGCATGGCAGCCATGTGACTCGAGGGATACCGAATCACTCAGAAAACGCCATATTGGCCGCTACGCCAAAAACCGCAAGAGCAAGAATAACAAAGGACGACCATGCTGGACTCCGTAGACGGTACCGCTTTCAATAACGAACAAGGCAACCGCGCGCGCAAGCTTTTCGCTGCTGTCGTGCTGGCCGCTTTGGACGACGCCATTGCTGATGACAAAAAATACGGTAATGGCCCCGATCAGATCGCCCGCTGGGCCCGTTCGCGCGACGGGCGCGAAGTGTTGAGCTGTGCAGGCATTGACCCGAACGAGCGTGTCGTGAGCGGGCTGATGGACTTTGTCTCGAAGGGCATCCGTACCTCGGTGGCGCTAAGCCGCGAGGAAAGCGAGCGTCGCAACGCCGCGACCGCAGAAGCCGCATAACGCGCACCGCAAGAATACTCCACGAAATGCGCGTCCCATAAGGGCGCGTTTTTCGTTTCAAGCCTGTTCCATGTCGGAACAGGGCTGGAGCGAGCTTTGAAAAGCGCCTAAGTCTTGGCCATGACCAAGGCGATAATGATACAGGGCGCGGGCTCGAATGTTGGGAAATCTCTGCTGGTGGCGGGGATCGCACGCGCGGCGGTGAAACGTGGGCTGAATGTGGCCCCGTTCAAGCCACAAAACATGTCGAACAACGCAGCTGTCACCGTGGATGGTGGCGAGATCGGGCGCGCGCAGGCCTTGCAAGCACACGCCTGTGGGCTGGATCCGATTGTCGACATGAACCCGGTTCTTCTGAAACCCGAGACCGACACAGGCGCGCAGGTCGTCGTTCAGGGCAAGCGTTTTGCCACCATGAAGGCGCGTGACTATGGCAAAGCCAAGGCCGAATTGATGCCGCGCGTGCTCGAGAGCTTTCACCGTTTGGGCGAGACCCGCGATCTGGTGTTGGTCGAAGGCGCGGGCAGCCCTGCCGAGGTCAATCTGCGCAAGGGCGACATCGCCAATATGGGCTTTGCTGAAGCCGCTGATCTGCCGGTCGTGCTGGCGGGTGACATTGATCGGGGTGGCGTGATTGCTCAGTTGGTGGGCACGCACGCCGTGCTGCCTGACGAAGACCGTGCGCGGATAAAAGCTTTTCTAGTCAACAAGTTTCGCGGCGATCCCACTTTGTTTGCCGATGGCGCAGCCGAGATCGCCCGCCTGACCGGCTGGCATGATCTGGGAACCCTGCCTTGGTTCGTGGATGCGTGGCGCCTGCCCGCCGAGGATGTGATGGACATCACGACCCGCAAAGGCGGTGCTTTTAAGATCGCCGTTCCGCGCCTGAATCGGATTGCAAATTTCGACGATCTGGATCCACTGGTGAATGAACCCGACGTCACGGTCGAGATCATCGAACCCGGACGCCCCCTGCCCGGCGACGCGGATCTGGTGCTGATCCCCGGCTCAAAATCCACGATCGCCGATCTGGCAGATTTCCAAGCGCAGGGCTGGGACATCGACCTGACAGCCCATATCCGGCGCGGTGGCCATGTGCTGGGCATTTGTGGCGGCTATCAGATGCTTGGGACCACGATCATTGATGCGGACGGCATTGAAGGCCCCGCAGGCCAAGTGACTGGGCTGGGACATCTGGATGTTGTCACGCATCTTGAGCCGCGCAAGACGCTGGCGCTGACACAGGCGACCCATTTGGCGTCCGCAGAGCCGGTCGAAGGGTACGAGATCCATCTGGGGCGCACGGAAGGCCCGGATTGCGCCAAAGCATGGCTGTCAGTCGGGGGACGCCATGAAGGGGCCAGCAGCGCTGATGGCCGCATTCAAGGGTGCTATCTGCATGGATTGTTCGCCGCAGACGGATTTCGACGTCATTTCCTGAAGGGCTTGGGCGCGCAGGTATCCGATGTCAGCTTTGACACCCAGATTGAGACCAGTCTGGACGCACTTGCCGACCATCTTGAGGCGCATCTGGATCTGGATAGATTGCTGGCGCTGGCGCGTTAAGCGCCCCGCTTTTAGTCAAACTTTTCCAACGACAACGCGCGTGTCACTTCGCGACGCACCATACGACGCACAGCCTGCGTGATCTTCTCGCCGATTTCGCCCTTCAGCTCTTCCCGCACGATACGTGCGACAAGTTCTTGTAGGTGACCTTCATCGATAAATTCGAAATCGTCATCGAAAATCTCAGCAGCAGGGGCTTTTCCAACGGGTGCCACGACACCGTCGATGTCATCACTCTCTTGGGACGGAGCCTCATCCTCATTCTCAGCCAACTTCTCAGCGGCCTCTTCCGATGCATCGACGTCACCTTCGGCATGCTCAGTCGATGGCTCGCAGACTTCGTTTTTATCAACCTCGTCCAAATCAGACTCAGCCATCTCACCTTCGACTGCAGAAATCGTTTGCTGAATTTCAGCAGTGGTCTGCACGTCACCGTCGCTCAATTCATCCTCTGCAACAGTCGACTCATCTTCGGCTGCCTCGCCGGCGACCATCGAAAGGTCGTCATCTGCATCCTCGATGCTATCACTCATCGAACGGCGATTGTGCAGGAAGGCAACTTGAGCGCTTTCGCCCATGGCGTCCGCTTCCCAGTTATCTTCGACGTCCGCCTGGCTATCCGAAAGCGCAATCGGCATGTCGGCATCGCTGTGGTGACCTTCCTCGAAGGTGAGGGGATCCAACGATACATCTACGACCGGGGCGTCATCATCAGGCAGCGCAGAATCTTCAACATCCGCGTTGGCCTCGACGGTGTCTAATTCTGCTAGGTCCAACTTTTCAACAGGAATATCACGCGCACCGACAGGCTGCGAGGGCTTACCCTCGGCGTCAGTGTTAGCGGGTTCAGCCAGATCCCCTTCGAACACACGGAAAGCAGATGTCAGAAGCAGCTTGTTGCCATCCTCATCCACAGGCTCGAACGTTTCTTTGGAATCAGGCTTCCCCGCAGAGATCAGACGTCGGATCGAAGACAGCACGTCTTCAATTTCTGCATTCGAGACCGGATCCGACATAGATAACTTCCTGTACAACTTCAGTAATTCGCCGGCGCTCCGACACATTTAAAGTACAGATTAGCCGGATTCGCCTCGGCCAGACAACAGCCAGACGTGGAAAGCTGCAAATGCAATGCACTTAATGCGCCACACTCGCCCTTAAGTTGTGTTTATTTCTTGCCCAGCGCTTCCAAAACAAGGTCCAAGCGCTCTCCCTGAGGGCTAACCTGGCGAATCGGTGCGGATTGGACAGCGTTATAGTAAGCCTCGGGATCATAGGTGACGACGCCGAGGTTCAGGTGCTCAGCCGTTAAAAGGCCCATGGCAGACAGCAATGAATACACCGCAAGATACTGGTTCGACTGAGCGGTGATGCGCGCAGCCTCAGCGTTCAGCAGCTCTTGTTCAGCATTCAGAACGTCCAGCGTGGTTCGCGACCCAAGCGAGGCTTCCTCGCGGGCGCCACGCAAGGCAACGCGGCTGGCGCGGATCTGACGATCTGTTGCCTGCAGCGAAGCAGATGCAATGGCCAATTGTGCCCACGCATTGGCCACGCCCTGATCCACAGCGATGCGGGTCTGATGCAAACCTGCACGAGCCGCTTCGGACTGAGCAATCGCTTTGCGATATTCAGCAGACAGGCGGCCACCGGCATAGATGGTACCTTGTAGCGTCACGCCCACCGAATGTTCAAAGCCGTCCACCATAATCTGATTGGTCGAACCGCTTGCGGGGCGACGCCCCCAGCTTGACTGTGCCTGCCCCGAAATCGAAGGCTTCATGCCGTCTTTCGAAATGGCAACGCCAAGGTCCGCAGCCGTCACATTATGCTGTGCCGCCAAAATTTCAGGGTGACGATCGCGCGCAATGGCCTGAGCAGCCTCGACCGTTTTAGCGGTCATGGGCGGTGCTGGCGGCGCGGTCAACGTGTGGGGATAGCCCCCGGTCACGGCTTTGTATTCTTCGCGGGCAATCTCAAGATTACCACGTGCCGAAGCTTCGTTGGCACGGGCAGCGGCCAGACGAGCGCGGGCCAGCGCAACGTCAGTCTGGGTCACCTCGCCCACCTCGAACCGGTCGTTCGCGGCACGCAGTTCCTGGGTCAAAACCCGCACCGAATTGCTTTGCAGCTGAGCATTTTCAACCGCAGAGCGCACATTCAGATATGCTTGCACGGCGCGCAACAGAACTTGCTGCTCGACCCCGACAAGACTGTCATGTGTGGCCAGAACCAGTTGCTTTTGTAACTCGATCGCTTTCTTGCTGCGCCCAAAATCAAAGATCAGAATATTCGCGGTCAAGGATGCAGACGTGCTCCAACCGGCGGAGTTAGGCGCGGTAGTATCCCGATCAGCAAACGACTGGCTGAGCGCATAGGTCAATGTGGGACGCAACGCCGACCGGGCAATCGCCACGTCTTCGTCTGCAGCACGCAACGTCGCGCGATTTTGCTCTAGCAGCCCAGAATTCTTGTATGCAGACGCCATGGCGTCCGACAGGCTTTCTGCGAATGCCGTGGGAGCCGTCACAAGGGCACAGGCCGCGGCCATTCCCATCAGCTTTGATTTGAACCCAATACGCATGACACTCTCCTGCCTCTTCAGACTTTGACGGGCTTATCCCGTTGATTACAGCGCAAACACGCGCGCGGCTTCGAAACCAGACACAACAGGAGCACCAGCCGAGAAGCTGGGGCGCCAGACCATGTCGCCATCGATCTTATACCCGATTTTCACCGTTCCCAACATCCCCTCGGCGAAGATGCAGGCAATGCGTCCGCCGTCCTTCAGTTGGTCCAGCAAAGCAGCAGGCACAGTTTCAACTGCACCTTGCACAATGATAACGTCATAGGGACCGTTCTTTTGACTTCCTTCAGCAAGTGGACCGGCCACGACGGCCACGTTGTCCACACCCTGAGCCGATAGTATCTCCTGAGCCTCGTTCGCACGATCCTCGCTATCTTCCACAGCAATCACAAAATCGGACATGCGCGCCAAGATTGCAGCGCTGTAACCCAACCCGCACCCCAGATCCAAAACCAGCTCGCTCGGTTGCACGCTCAACGCATCCAGCATCTTAGCCAGCGTGCGCGGTTCAAGCATCACACGCCCCTCGCCCAAGTCAAGGTTCTCACCCACATAAGCTGCCTCGCGCTTCCCGTCAGGAACGAACTCTTCGCGCGCGACGGTTAGCATTGCATCAATGATTGGGAACTTCGTAACATCCGAAGGGCGCACCTGAGTGTCCACCATCATGGTACGGCGTGCGGCGAAATCTGTCATGGCTGGCCTATATTCTGAAGTCGTTGATTTCTATTGCCACAGTTAGGCCCGCATCCGCAATCCTGCAAGGCAGTCCGCTCGGATTAGTGCCCAGATCCGACATTTTATCGCAATATCACTCTTCTGCCCATTAAACCGGGCTGGACATCCCCCCAAGATTGGCGCTAGAGAACCCTCACACCACGGATGGCGAGTTGGCGGAGTGGTGACGCAGCGGATTGCAAATCCGTGTACACCGGTTCGATTCCGGTACTCGCCTCCACCTTTCACCACAAATCAATGACTTAGCCGAAACATCATCGGGAGAATGTCATTTTCTCTTGCGATTCTAGTAGCTTGAAGCGCAAATTCTCCCACACCGCTCAGGTGATTGTGGGAAATCTGTGGGCATTTTTAGCCATGCCCACGCCACTCTCAGACGGTGTCAATATCAAACAGGCACCCAAAAAGTCACCAATTCTAGAATGACACTATTTCTATCGAAATCCGGTCACTTACGCTTACGTGGACTCCCTTATAACTATATGTTTTTATTAAATAAGAGGCCTCTGCAACTGAAATACAGACGGGGAGTTCCCCGTCATGCGGAGGAGCCAAAATGGCACGTTTGTACAAGAGAACGAAGACCCTGAAAGGGAAAGAAGCCACGTACTATGTAGTGCGCTTCAAGGATCAAGACGGCAAACTGAGAGATCGTCAGTTCACACGTCGATACGAAGCTGACGCCTTCATTGAAGAAGTGGCTGAACTAGTCAGACAAAAAGCGTTCTCGGTTACTGCGACCATGCCATTTAGAGACCTTGCCGAAAAGTTTCTTGAAGCGTCTGCAATCGGACGGAACGGTCGAAAACCACTCGTGCGTAGAACGATCTACTCCTATCGCATGTATCTGAACAAATACTTGCTCCCGCGCATTGGAGACACACCCATTAATCAACTCAACCGAGCGGCACTCAACGAACTAGTCCAAGAACTGATTATGGACACGAACAAGCGTGCGACTGCTCGACATGCTTTTGCCGTCGTCAAGGTATGTCTCACTTATGCCACCGAAATGGACTACCTACCGAGCCATGCCGCCAGAGGTATCGTCGTTCAGGAAGACCCATCAGAGTACGTGGACAAAGATGGCTCCGGTACTGAGGAAGAACGCTTTGCCGTGCCAACACGAGGAGAAATCAGGAAAATACTTAAAACGGCAAAAGAGAGAAGGGACACGTATCCGCACAAACAGGTACGCGACGCGTGGAAGCGTTTCTATCCAATGATCATGTTCCTAGCTTTGACAGGCGTTCGCTCCTCTGAGATGCGAGCCGTCCGCTGGAGCGACATTGATTGGATTGAAAGGAAGGTGCGGATTAGGCGCTCAGCAGACGGGGAAACTTGCGAAATTGGACCTTTGAAGTCGAGGCATGCAAGACGAGATGTCCCCCTCCCAGAACCCTTGTATCAAGAATTACTGGCGATCCGGCGGGATGACAGCTCACTTATTTTTGGTGGGCCGAAGACCGGTCGCCCCCCAACACACTCCACGATCTCGTTTAGGCACTGGCACCCATTGCTCGAAGAAGCCGGAGTCAAAAAGTATGGGTTGCACGCCCTTCGTCACTATTACGCCACTCAGCTTCTATCTAGCAATGTAGACCTGTTATCTGTGAAGAGATGGATGGGCCACCACTCAGCCGCGTTTACGATTGACCGCTATGGCCACTATATCAAAGAGAACGCCACAAAGAGAATTCAGAAAGTGAAGTTCTAGCGACTGTGGTTGAAGCATCTGGATTTCGTACGAGCTCGAACTCGCAGTTTCCTCTGCCCCCATGTAACCTAACATTCATGGAGGAGCGTAAGTTATCTGGTGCAGGCACCTTAGGGTAGCCATCAGTACATGGGGGGGGGGACGGAAAGCGGACTTTCGCCGCGCTTAAGACGAGCGGCAGAGATGGGCATATAGCGACATTTGCATAGTCACACGGTAGGCCCAAAGCAGCCATTTACGACTATCTGCGATATCCCTTTTCGGCTCTCGAAAAACATTCGTTCGCGCATTCTTAGGAACATCCTTTTCATACCATTTCTTCAATAACGTCCATCTCATGGGCACTGGAGTTCCCCGGTGAAATCCGTCTTTCAAACCGTTGTATCATTCGAGTGATATCTGGGTCACCAACCTCTTTCTCAGCAACTTTCATTGCCTCCAGAGCATCATCGATAAACGAAACTTCTCCGGAAACGCGATATAGCTCCAAGGATACATCTGCGTAAAGTTGAAGGTTCTGACGATTATAGGGATCTCTCGTAAGAATACCCAACGATGATGTGAATGCGTCATTCAGCATTGTTGCCTTATCGTCGAGCATCAATCCCACTGTGCCAATTGCGCGCTCGATTAACAGACGAACCCGATATCTGCGAACTGGTCCGTCTGCTCCCAAGTCATTTTCGAAGATTCTGATTTCAGCTTCTGCATCAGGGAAGTGGCCATTGCGAATTAGGTTATTGATAAGGCGGTGCCTTGGCACTCTTTCTCTTGGAGCCATTGAGATCATTATCCTAAGAAGTTCATTCTGCGATGAAACTTCCGAAATGCGTGACAGCCCTCCTTCAAAACTACAAAGCTGCCGAAGCGTTCTGATTTCAATATCGTATGACGGTGAAATGTTAGTGATCACTTGTTTAAGCAATCCAAACATTTCTTCCTGCCCGCTGAACTTGTGTTTCGAAATTATCTCGGAAATTACAGGATGCCTCCCGCTCCAACCGTAGATGCTTTCTCTGCGGTCAATTAGATATTCATCAACGAGGCCCTCAAGGTTTTCGAGAACCAACCCAATGTCTTGTGCCGTAATTTGAAGTAGTCGCACCACAAGTTGGCGGTGAACTCTGACACCGAAGCTCTCTAAGGCACAAATAATCTTATATACTGACTGGTACTCCGAACTGATGCTCGAAAACTCTCGCAGTATGATTGTGTCAAAACTATCATTTGCGAAAATGTTCTTCATACAAACAAAAAAATCTTTGTTGCACCTTTCTACAAGTCGGCGCTTACGTTCTTGGCGGGTAAACCCTCTGAAGCTCTGATCGACCAACTTGGCAACTTCCGGAACAC
The DNA here is from genome assembly GCF_007004645.1 of Aliiroseovarius halocynthiae. Taxonomy (GTDB): domain Bacteria; phylum Pseudomonadota; class Alphaproteobacteria; order Rhodobacterales; family Rhodobacteraceae; genus Aliiroseovarius; species Aliiroseovarius halocynthiae. Next base: position 116,691 of record NZ_ML660025.1, read on the forward strand.
CTTCTACCAATGATAAAAGGCTACTGATTTCAGATGGTACAAGCTTAGATAGTTCTAGAAGCTCTAGTGATTTGAAAAGGTTAGCGGTCTTAACCCGTGGATTCCAATGGTTCTTTGCAGATGTTAGAATGAGACGTAACCGCTTTGAGCCATCCTCGTTGAGAAAGTTGATTAAATTGTTGATTTGATGAAGGCTAAGATGTGCATCATCCAACACCAGTACAGCATCACGCTGGCTTTCGTCTAACGCCTTAGCGACCGATCGCCATTCATCCGCAATGAACTCCCGATCTGGATTATGCTCCCAGCCCAGAAAGCCTTTTCCCACAAGGTCAAATGCAATTTGCCTTGCCAACGATGTTTTCCCAACACCGCTAGCTCCTAGTATAACGGAAAATTGCACTTTATTTTGCAGTTTATCAGTTACTCTTTCTTTATCGGCTCTGGGAAAAGTGAACCCCGCTCGTATGTCCGCGTAGGACGGAGCGCTTCCTCCAAACATTCTAGCGAAATCTGGTGATACCTGATTTGCCTGATGTTCAATGTCGGTAGTAATGGACCGCAATATAGCGCTTTGAAGCAGGGGGTCATCTGAGGTTTCAAAAACAGGAACTAGCTGATCAGATTGCTTTGCAAGTTCAAAGAAAAACTCGTCAATTCCACCAAATGCAACGTGCAGCCCCCTTTTCTCAAGAAGCATAGCTCGATTTTCGTCCTTGGTGTAAACAAGAAGAAAAATGCGTGCTGACGAATACGACTTCTGGCGAATTTTTATGGCACGCTTTACAAGTTTGTCTAGATCAGGATCAGCTAAAGATTGTCCGATAATAACAACGTCGTGCGAATTTAGATCGTTCTTTAGCCTATCGTAGAGCGCATCACGATAATCCTCCACTGAATCATTATCTTCTTCTGTCAGAACTAACTTGGAGCGATGGCCATCGGAACTATCAAATCCTATCGTGCCATGAATCTTAAGTATTGGTGTGGCAGTTGGAGATATTGGCTCACCAAAATCAAAGTTAGACGAAAATACGCGAATTTCTTTGTTCTTCTTTGTATATGCCCTTTCAACAAGGTCGTCATAGTTTGTTGTGAAGATCGAAACCCAGTCATAGTCAGCTACATTCTGCAGGCCACCAGTTGGTCGTAGCCCTCTAAATTGCTGCCTCACTTGAGCGACTAGTTCTTTGCGGCTCTTCTTGAACTCAAATAATGAGCACAGCTCTGCAAAGCTATAGGCACCAGGTTTTTCACCAATTTGTGGAGCCAGGTGCTCACACAAAGCCGATACGCTTGGAGCGCCAGAAGGTAGCGATGCACCCGCCCCGAATACTAGAACAGTATTGCTTGGATTTAATTCAGTAACGAGGGAGTCTAATGAGATAGTCATCTTAGCCTTAAAATTGTTAGCGAGGCTTCCGCGTCGCGATATAGTATTTGTTGTCTAGCCCCCCTCAGTAAGGGGCTAACGGCAAATTTGGGATGCTCGAGCCTCACTCCTCACGCCCCCCTAAATCAGCCCCAAGTAGAAATCGGACAATGGCCGTAAGTTCGTGTAACGTAAATAGCTTGGGGTTAAATTTTTCGATTTTTCGCATCAAAAACCCACAGTTAACCGACGGGCGCAATGCGATTGTGGCTTCAGCCGGCGAATGTCTGCCTTCACAATAGATCTCGCTCAATTATGTGTGCTTAGGGCTGACGACTGCCGTTAGACGCAAATTGCACGAATGTCTGGTTCGGGCCGAAGTTGAACGCTCTTAGCGCCAGTTCCGCACAGTCGTCATCCAAATTTTGATCCACTTTTTTTTGCGCAAGTATTACTTACACTTTGAGATAGCTCCAAGAAATGAAGGCATGTGGGAAAAGTGTGGGACAAGACGTCGAATCACAGCGCAAGTCTTTGTGATTGATTTATTTTCTCAAAATTTCCGTATAGTTGCAAATCCGTGTACACCGGTTCGATTCCGGCACTCGCCTCCAATAAAATCAATGACTTACCCGGATTATCTCTGCTATACACGAATTTCAAACACGGATATTTGAAATTATTGTCCTGAGCCATCCTTACGGCTCCACACCCAAGCGAAAGCGCATGTACGAGACATTGAGGTGGCTGCCCTACCTTCGCGGGCAATCAAAAGACCAAGGCACAAACTTCTTCAACACCATCTCCACATCGCCGCCGTTCATCTAAAACCAATTAAGGCCTGGAGTGCGGACGTATCCGACATTCGATTTTGCAGTTTTGCTGATGCAGTATCGCCTCGCTTGTGCAAAGCGAAATTTGCCACATGCAGCCTATCTCGCGAGAGCGGAAATTGCCGATTATCTTTAGCGGCCTTACCGAAAGAGCACTTTCGCAATGTGCGCTTTGCTCTGACAATCACGAACAAACCAGCCTCTTACTCGTGTGGCCGGTTCTGGCGCTGTTTAAAACTGGGCGCGAGGAAAAGTGTTCTCTGCATTACAACCGACGCCACCGATCCAGCATCGTGGCTCTGGATCGGTGGGATTATGATCTGGTTATTGAGATGCCATTTGCAGCAACCGCCCGCCATGCGGGTTGTCAATCACCATCTTCCAGCTGCCATCGAGCTGTCTGCGCAAAATCGCCACCGAAAGGCCCGATTGCGCGATGGTCTGACCATCTGGCGTAACCCCGGTCATAGTCCAAGGGGCGATGTGCATGGCAATATCCCCTCTGACAATGACATCGTGCCCCTGCGCGTAGTCAAATACCGGGTTAATCATCGACATGTTCCGAAACATTTCTTCGAGCTGTGCAGCGTCAGAAATCGGGGCGTCCGGGTCGAAAACAACAGTTGCGCCGGGTTCATAGGCCGACATCACTGTGGCGATGTCCTTGTTTTGAAACGCCTCGGTCATGGTTTCGACAGCTAGTAGCGCGTTCGTTTGATCAAGTGTCATATTATGGTCCTCTGCATTTGAAGGATTGGGGGTGACGAGGGCGAGCGTCATCAGCCACGCGGCTGCGTGTTTCATTGAATGTTCCTTTTGTTGTTGGTGGTAGGTTAGAGTTCGTGCCTATTCGTCAGGCTCAGCACCCGAGCGCGAAAGTCACCGGGAACGCGGAGATCTCCGGTGGCGCGCTGCAACTTTATAGCTCGCACATCCTTTCCGACCTGCGCGGCCAAGGTGCGGACTCTAGAAAAATCCGGCGCGTCGGACAGGTCTGCTGATGGTAATTCTCCGATACGTCCCTGTTTCATGGCTGCAGGCAGGCGCTTTCGGCACGAACATGGGGCCTTTGCATTCGCCAACCCGCAACTGGCGGCGGTGAAGTCTTGTACACTTATGCGCGCCCTGGACAGGCGTTTGCGGAAGTTGGCGGGTGAAATATCAAGAATGCTGGCAGCTTCGCTGTGATCCAGTTCCAGAATTTCACCCAGCACATAGGCTGCACGGTGGTCCCGGTCCAGGCACAGCAACATTGCGGTGGTGCATCGGATGCGCAGTTCGTTCAGCATCACATGGTCCTCGGCGGCAGCGGCTTGTTCATCCGCCAGACCATCCAGTAAATCCTCAGAAAACATCTGAAACGACAACCCGGGATCTGCTGCGATGGCTTTTCGGGCCGTCAGCAGATAATTGGTCGCAACCCGATGCGTCCATGTTTCAAATCTACTGTCGCCCTTGAAGGTAGAGAGCTTGGTAACAATGCGGATCAGAATTTCCTGCGTTGCGTCTTGTGCGGCAACGGGATCGGCCAGCATCCGAATGGCCAGCCGGTGCACCCGATCCTGAATGCCAATCACAAGCTGTTCAAGCGCGATCGCTTCGCCAGACTGGGCACGCGCGATCAGGTCGCTGGGAATATCGCTCATGTGCACATCTCCTTATTGGCTGCTGATATAAGGTTAGACAATCGGGCGGGGGGGTGTGTGACAAAGTTTTTGAAATTAATTCTGGGACAGGGTGATTTTGTTCGTGAATGCCCTCTCGGGCTGAAAAATGTCAGCTGTGTTGTAATGCAACGGCGACCCCGAAAATCGGGGCCGCCGCACCTACTACTCAGGCATGACAAATGCTTCTGTTGCAACAATGTTGTTCAGGCTTGTCGTTGCATCGCGAAACGGGCGCGCAGCCTGATACTCGGGGGAGGCATACCAAGTATCAAGCGCCTCGCGGTTTTCGAATTCGAGAACCACCGTATGGTTTCCGGCCCATTGCCCTTCCAGAACCGTCGCACCGGGGCCACCAACAAGAATTTTGGCATTGTGCTCCATCAAGGTTGGCAATGCGACGGAACCGTATTCGCCAATGAACCTGTCCCAGTCATCGACCTGGATTTGTGCGATGAAGTAAGCAGGATCAGCCATGGCCATCATCGGCAGCGACATGGCGGCAACCGCCCCGAGCAAAAAAGACTTCATGTGGTTTCCTTTCGTTGAAGTATTTGTTGACAGCGAAAGGAGTAATCTGTGCAATAACGCCATCATATGCGAAAGATTGCACTTCCATGGGCAGAAATGCACACCACGACATCCCCTGGGCCGAATTGCCGGTGTTTCTGGCACTGGCCCACGAAAAAAGCCTGAGCGGAGCGGCTCGCAGGCTTGGCATTGATCGCACAACCGTTGCGCGCCGCATTGATGCTCTAGAAGCCACAATCGGCCGTCGGTTGTTCGAGCGGCATAGCGGGCAATTTGGCCTGACATTGGTGGGTCGCAAAGCCTTCGCCGCCGCAGAGCGCGCCAATCAAGAGTTGACGTTCTTTGGTTCTCTGCAAGGCCGGGAAAGTCACCCACATGGCAAGGTCCGATTGTCACTGCCGGCGCATCTCGCGTTCACACTTGCCGAACATCTTACGCGATTTCAGCGCCTTAACCCTGATATCATGCTTGAACTTACCGCGACGGACCGGCAGGCATCCCTTGTGCATCATGAAACCGATGTTGCCGTGAGACTGTCACCAGATGCCCCCAAGGGAATGACAAAGTACAAATTAGGGTCAGTTCAGTTGCAGCTTTATCAAAAAGTGGGAGATGTGCAGGATGGGACCCGTTATATCAGCTTTCCCGGTGCCGATGGCATTGATCGGTACATCAAAAACACCCTGCCGAATGCCGAAATTGTCCTGTCTGTTGATGGCTATGTTGCGATGCGGGAATATATCGCCCGGGGGGCCGGGATTGGCCTGCTGCCGAGCGATTTTGGTGATCAGGATAATCGGCTTTGTGCGGTGTCAGGGCCGCTGTATGATGATGAACTTTCTATCTGGCTGATCTGCCTGCCCGAGCAGCGTCGGTTGTATAGAATTCAGACCCTCATGAGCTTTCTGCGCGCCGAGTTCGCGGCGGGCTGAGTGCGCTTCATTCCTGCGTCGAATTGGCAATGTCATCAGCAGCACCTTGTGCGGCCTCCATGATCTCGGCCTGAAGAGACTGTACGAAATTCTGTGCCCTGACGCGTTTTCTTACGTCATTGGAAAGCGGTCTTCGAACATAATCGCGAACTGGCTCTTTACCGCATGCCATTCACGGACTGATCGCTTCCACTCTTGTGAGGCCTTGTTGCACAAATCGGCTGATGTTCGAGCTTTCCGCTTCCCCGGACGGACTTACTCTATGGGCTCTGTGACGGGTACTCCAAGTGCCGTGTAGCGGTTGAGCACAGCGATACGCACCTGCAACTCGGCGACCTGGCGCTCGAAGTCTTTCGCCATCAGGGATTGGCCGAGCAGCTTGATGCAGTTCATCTTGCTCTCGACACGGCTCCGGCGGTGGTATCCGCTCCACCGTCGCCAGATGGCGCGGCCCAGGTATTTCCGGGTGTCGTAGGCGCCGTCTGCGGTCACCGACGCGATCTCTTCGTCTGCCGGGACTTGGTCGAGAAGGTCGGGCAAGACTGGCGCGTCGCCGATGTTGCTTCCGGTGACCTCGACGGCCCGGACCTCCAGCGTTTCCTCGTCGATGCCGATGTGTATCTTGCGCCAGATACGACGCTTGGAACCACCGTGCTTATGAGCCTCCCCAACTGAACTGGTCCAT
>NZ_ML660026.1 GCF_007004645.1 Aliiroseovarius halocynthiae
ATATTGCGCTTTTCGGTTTTCAACACATCACCCCGCATTCTGGGTCATTTGTATTCCTATTCAGAGGGGGTACGTTTAGAAGTTTTTTAGGATGTTCAGAATGCGTTGAAGGTTCTCCTCAGAGAACCCGTAGGTATGTTGGATTGCGTACTCGATCACTCTGTACGCTTCTTGGTTTCGTGGGGCTTTCTTCAGGGCCACCTTAGTCAAACTTTCAGACAGCTCTTTCGTGGTCAGCTGCTTGGTCTGCTTTTCAGGCTCCACCTCCCCAATCTCTTTCTCGATCTCGTCAAGTTTCCTTTGGGCATTACCACGCTCCCCTTCAGTGGCCGACGGGTCGTCCCTCAGGGCACGTAGACGCTCAACCTTGCGGAGGTCGTCAAGGGTGGCTGAACGGCGTTCTGGTTTGGGGGTTCGTGAAGGTTTCCCTAAGGCGAGGACTTCGCGTATTGAGGTGCATTGGTCAAATGCTACCCGCGAGTGACATTTGGCTTCTGCCACCTTCATGTACTCGTGCGCCCTCTTTCGGGTGAAGTTACACCACTCTTAGACCCAAGGGATGAACTCCCCATGCTTCAGCTCAGCCTTCTTGTCGATCAGCATCATGCCAATGTCAGCAGCGTAGTGCTTCATCTGGTTCTCACCGCGTTGGATGGTTCGGTGAAGGTCGTTGATCGAGGATGCCAAAAGGGCGCCTGGGGTCGGTGAAGGGGCTGGGGTCGAGATCATATACTGAAAGTTCCTGCTATGGATTCCGACACCACCTAAGAACCTCAATAAACTCAATCAAGCCTTTATTTTTGCAGATTATTTCATACACCGACTACTGAGTGACGAGCATGTCACTGAACAATATCCAGCCTATTGATACTCTGTAAGTTGCACGGGATTTTCTATCCCCGGCGCTACATTCATTTTTTTTCGGTGACGCAACAAAAAACCGGAAACCTGATAACGCGTAGAGCGCTGCGGCGACCGAAGCTACGCCAGCAAACCCAGATCACTCACCTTAAGCAGTGCCTTATGGGTCACCCGCAGCTTCGCCAGTTCACCCCCATAAGCCGTGTCCCCCTCGCCCCCTAAGGTGTGACCAAGAATGAGGTTTTGCTCCAATGTTGGAACGCCAGCTTCTCGCAGCCAGTCCTTCATTGAATGACGCAAGCTGTGGTTCGTATGGCGAGGGTTAGTTGTGACTTTCCTGAGGTGTTTCATGAGCGCCTGAGAGGCCCCGTCAGCACCACGGGGCTTGGCATAGGTGTGAAACAGCGGCGTAGCCTCATCAGCACTGTGCGACTCTCTCACTGCCTCTTGAGCAGTATCCAGAGCAAGCCCTACAAGTGGCACCTTACGAACCGATGAACGCGTCTTGAGACTGCGAACCGAGTTCGGGCGAATTACAAGGTGGGGTACTTCGTGATCAAGAATCACCTCATCAACAAGTAGACCTGTTATCTCAGCCATGCGGCAACCTGTACCCGAAAGCAAGTTCCAGATACGAAGCAACTCACGTGACTTGCATGACCTCTCTAAGCAGCCCCTCATCGCCTTGATTAGATCAACTGGAAGCGGGTCTCGTTCGTCGCGGGCTTCGAGTGTCTGTGTGGCCTTAGGCATATCTAGCTTTTCAAATGGGTTCCCCATCTTGTCTGACAAATCAAACTCACGGCTACCGATACCAACCATGGCGCGGACCATGTTCAGTTCACGTTTGACCGACGAAACAGCACGAGGCGTCCCATCTTTCTTGAGCATGGAAAGCATTGCATCTCGAAGGGAGCGGGCATGTTCTCGTTTCAGATCAAGCAACGCAAAATCCTTCAACGGACCGAACGTGTCAGCCATGTAGCCACAGACGCGGTCAAGGCGAACTGACTTCGGCCTGTCGTCGCCAATCCGCTCTTTCAGGTACAGTAAACGAGCGTCTTCAAGAGTGTGGGCGGGAGGTAGTTGTTGTGGATTGGCAACCGCTTGAATGAGTGACGAACGAGCGCCCGAGGCCAACAGTGCCTCAGCAAGAACCTCCGCTTTGCCGCCATCGACCCAAACACCGAGTTGCTCGTCATACTGGTCATTCAGTCCAGTTACGCCGGACAGCAGTGTCTTGGCCTCCTCTACATCGACTAGGAATTGCTCTCTTGGGGTCAGCAAAGTTTCTCCACGGGCGATAGAGACTTGCTTGTCAAACTCAGCCATCAACGCGTGATGCTCTTGCACGAGGGCGGAACCTTCGCGGGCCTTCATCGCCACTTGCAGAAAGGTCTTACCAACTATCGGAACAACATCTTTAGGGAATCGTCTACGGAACCGCTTACGGCCACCTGAAAGTTCATCTACGTGGTTGAGTTTCATCGTTATCGCCATGCTTTGTGTTCCGCCATGTGTCCCAAATGTGTCTCAGGACAGCGGCGAAAAGCCCAATAAACCAAGGAAATAAGGCGAACAAGTATGTTCGGTGGTGCCCCCACACGGACTCGAACCGCGGACCTACTGATTACAAATCAGTTGCTCTACCAGCTGAGCTATAGGGGCACTCGGGGACGATCTAATTGCTTCTTTCGAAAGGTGCAAGCAAAATTCAACGGCGGCTCGCACGGGCCATCAATGCGACTGCACAGAGACCGACAGAAATGACCATCAACGCGGGGGGCGCGGCTTGCCCCAACTGTTCCAGCGACGCCTGTTCATAAACGCGCGTGGCCAATGTTCCATAGTTAAATGGGCGTAAAAGCAAGGTCGCTGGCAGCTCTTTTACGCTGTCTACAAAGACAAGCAAAAGTGCCGTCCCCACTGAACCGCGGATCAGAGGAAAATAGACCTCAATCAAGGTTCCACGGGCGGAACGGCCCAATGATCGCGCCGCCATCGGGATATTGGGCGAGACTCGTTCGAACGCGGCATCACTGGCACCTTGGGCGATGGCAAAAAAGCGCACACAGTAAGCATAGATTACGGCGAAGGCCGTTCCCGTCATAACCAACCCCGGGTCCCAGCCAGTCACAGCGAGGATCCCATCGGCCATGGCGTTATCCGCCGCAGCCATTGGGATCAGGATACCAATACCAAGAACTGCGCCGGGGGCAGCATAGCCAATCGTCGTAATCGGCATTAACTTGCGTGCCAACACGCTGCCCGAAAGGCGCACGCCATAAACCAAAAACAATGCGCCAAGCACTGAAACAAGTGCGGCAACCGAACCGACTGTCAATGTATGGACCAGCGCGGAGAAAAGCCCATTGGACAGCCAGTACTCGGGTTTTGACACAGCATGCGAGAACAGGACGATGACAGGCAGTACAAAGCCAATCGCGAATGGAATCGCACAGGCAGTAAAGGCTGCCAGCCCGGACCAACGCCCCAACTGACGTGGTTCGACAGGACGACTTTGACGCGACATGCGATAGAAACGGCTTTTTGAACGACCGATTTTCTCGAGCGCGGCGAGCACAAGCACGAAGCCTAGGATAACCAATGCAATTTGAGCCGCGCCGCCTGCATTGTGGCCCTCGAGCCAAACCGTGAAGATCCCCGTAGTCAGGGTCTGTACAGCGAAGTAATCCACGACCCCAAAATCCGAAACCGTCTCCATCATCACAATGGCTACTCCAGCCGCAATGGCAGGGCGCGCAAGTGGAAGACCCACGCGCCAGAACCGCGCAAACGGCCCTGCCCCCAGAGCGCGGGCGACCTCGTACGCATCTGCGGATTGCTCTCGAAACGCCGCGCGGGCTAACAAAAACACATAAGGGTTCAATGCAGCTGCAAGCACAATAATGGCAGCCCAGCGCGACCGAATTTCTGGAAACCAATAGTCCCGCGCCGTTTCCCAGCCAAACAATGTCCGAAGCCCCGTCTGCAAGGGGCCTGCATATTCCAGAAAATCAACCAGCGCATAGGCGCCTACATAGGCCGGGATGGCCAACGGGGTCAGCAAAAGCCACTCAAGCCAGCGCGCACCAGGAAAGCGATACATAGTAATCAACCAAGCAGCGCCCGTACCCACAGAGGCCGAGGCGATCCCCACTGACAGAGAAATAACCACCGTGTTGGTCACATAGCGCGGCAGGGTTGTTGCCATCAGATGTGGCCACGCATTTTCTTCGGGCGTGAAGGCCAGCCACAGAATCGAGAGAATGGGCAGAACCACCAGAAATGCGATCACAAATGCCCCGATGGACCAGACGTTTATACGATGCCAAACGCGCGCGGACGCCTCTATCTGAGTCTTTTGCTCAACCATGCTTTGGCTTTAACCTGAAATCTGTTTAACTGTCCAGAAATCCCCAGTATGTTTCACTGTGCAGGACAAAAGAACACAGGCGCCCCATGAAAATCGCGATCCATATCGGTGCACATTGTACAGATGGCGACCATCTGACCAAATCGTTGCTGAAAAACGCCGATCAATTGCTGTCACACGGCGTCGCAGTTCCTGGCCCGATGCGCTATCGTGGCCTGCTGGGACAGATCATGGTCAAGCTAAAGGGAAGTGTCGCAACGGTCGAGACTCAGGACATGCTGATTGACGAACTGGTCGACTCGCAGAAGGTTGATCGGGTCATCTTGGGACATCAGCATTCGCTGGGTGTGCATCACCGAGCTTTGGAAGATCGTCGCCTCTATCCACTTGCAGAGCGAAACACAGCCTGGATGAGAAATGTATTCCCGGATCACGAGGTTAGTTTCTTCCTTGGAATCAGCAATATCGCCAATTTCTACCCTGATATCATTGACGCCGTGAACGATGATCAGCGCCCGCCAATCTTGGAAACGATTGATCCGCGCGATCTGTTCTGGTCCGATGTCGTCGAGAACATCCGCACTGCTTGTCCCGATGCGCCGATAACTGTGTGGTGCAACGAAGATACCCCCGTGATCTGGCCCGACGTCATGCGCAGCATTGCGGGGCTCGCACCATCTGTCTCGCTGAACTCCGGTGAGTTCGATATTCTTGAACAGATTACCGCGCGTGAAGGCATGGCCCGTTTGCGGGCCTATGTGGATGAGAATCCGTTTCAGTCCAGCGCGCAGCGCGCGCGTATCTTAAACGCGTTCATGGAAAAATTCGCGCGAGATGACACAGTTGAAAGGGAGGTCTCGCTACCAGGGTGGACGCAGGATCTGGTGGACGATCTGTCTGAAAACTATGAGCGTGACCTACAAGACATCGCAAGCATTACCGGCGTTACATTGTTGACCCCATAAAAAGGGCCCCGAAGGGCCCAATTCCGCGCGTATCAAAGCCAGCTTACATACCCAAGGCTTCTTTATACATATCCAGAACGGCTTCTTCTTCCGCTATGTCATTGGGTTCACGCTTACGCAGAGCGATTACTTTGCGCATGACCTTGGTGTCGTACCCACGACCCTTGGCCTCGGACATCACCTCTTTCTGATGGTCGGCGATGTCCTTCTTTTCCATTTCCAGACGTTCGTAACGTTCTACGAACTGGCGAAGCTCGTCTGCGGTCACGCGATAGCTGCTTTGGGTCTGATGATCTTCGTCCATTGGGCCCTCTTACCTGTGATGGTTGCCCGCAAATCGTGACAGGCGTTGCTGCTAACCGCTTTAGCCCGACAGATTGATGCCTTCAAGGCCTCACAGGACTTGCGCGGCGGCATCCCGCGCGGTAGGCGCAAAGAAATCAAAAGGAGACCGCCATGGAATGGCTGATTATCGTTGGGGCTATCATGTCCGCCATTGGCCTGATCGGGTTGGTGGCAAGCGCACTCAAAGTCATGAAAGCCAAACGCGAGGGGCTCGAAGAAGCCGCGTTGCGCGCGCGTATGCAAAAAGCTTTGGTGCTGAATTTGGGCGCGTTGGGCGTGTCGGTTCTGGGCCTGATGTGCGTTATTCTGGGCGTATCGCTAGTGTGAGACGTGGTGGGGCCGCTCCCGGCCCCCTCGAACTCGCAAGCGTCTAAAGGTCGCCGAAGCTTCGTCCGTTCTTGATCAACTCATCAAACAGTGGGGATGGCACCCAGAAACGCGGCTCCTCGCTTTGCCAGTTGATCAGAGCGTTCTTCACAGTCAATAGTCCCGCCTGATCTGCGGCCATCATCGGCCCGCCGCGATACCGTGGAAAACCATAGCCATACAACAGAACAACATCAACATCTGAAGGCCGCAGCGCAACCCCCTCAGACACCAGACGCGCGCCTTCATTCGCCATCGCAAAGACACATCTCTGTTGTATTTCCTGCTGCGAAAATGCCCGTAGCGCAACGCCCTTAGAACGTCGCTCAGCCTCGATAATGGCCAGTACGTCCGGATTTTCCACAGGCGTTCCCGCCTGATCATGGATATAGTAACCGCGACCGGCTTTCTGGCCGAACCAGCCCTGTTCGCAAATCTTGTCCCCAATCGCAACATAGCGATCTTCCGGCGCACGGCTTGCCGCCAAACGCTTTCGCCGCGCCCAGGATATATCTAACCCGGCCATGTCCAGTACCTGATAAGGACCGATGGGAAAACCGTATGCACGCATCGCTGCGTCGATCTGCGCGGGCGATGCACCATCCTCGAGCATGAAATCCGCTGCCAAGCGGTAGGACGCCAAAACGCGATTTCCGATGAAACCATCTGCTACACTTGCGCGTACTGGAACTTTGCGCAGTTTACGCGCCAGATCAAACCCGGTAGCAACCACGTTTGGATCAGTCTGGTCGCCCACTACAACCTCGAGTAACTTCATGATGTGCGCAGGTGAAAAGAAGTGATAGCCGACCACATCCTGTGGGCGCGAAATCGTCGCCGCCAGCGTATCAATATCCAGATACGATGTATTGGTCGCAAGGATCGCGCCCGGCTTCATCACTGTATCTAGCTGGGTAAAAACGGTGCGCTTGACCTGCTCGTCTTCGAACACCGCCTCGATGATCAGATCGACCGGGGCCAGTTCATGCATCGAAGTGGTACTGGTCAAGCGTGCCAATCGCTCGACACCTGTGGCAGTGTCGATGCGGCCCTTGTCGACCGATTTGTCATAATTCGCAACAATGCGTTGAACGCCACGGTCCAGCGCGTCCTGATCCCGCTCGACCAGCACGACAGGAAACCCCGCATCCAGACAGGAAATCGCAATGCCGGACCCCATGGTCCCTGCCCCAACAACGCCAATGCTTTTGATGGGCCGCAGCGTTGCACCCTCAAGCTCAGGTATTTTCGAGGCGCGGCGCTCCGCAAAAAACGCATGACGCATTGCATTGGCCTCAGCACTTGCTTCACAATCGTCAAACGCAGCACGTTCCATCGCGATCCCGGCGTCAAAAGGCAAAATCTGCGCGGCCTCGATACAATCAACGATCCGCGCAACCGATGGCAGCGGGTCACTTTTTACCTTTTCACGACGAGCTGCTACTGCATTCACAAACCCTCCGGGGTCTTGCAGTCCCTCGCTCCGATCCCGAGTTGGCCGCGTGGCCCCACCATTGGCGATCAGCTGCCCGGCCAACGTCATCGCAGCCGTATCCAGATTGGCCTCTACCACCAGATCTGCCACGCCCAAATCCAACGCAGTTTGCGCACCAAGCGGTTTGCCCGTCAGCATCAAGTCTAGTGCGACAACTGCACCGACAATCCGAGGCAGACGTTGGGTTCCACCTCCCCCCGGCAAAACACCCAACTTCACTTCCGGGAGTCCAAACCTGGCCGCTTTTTGCGCGACGCGGTAATGACAGGCCAGCGCGAGCTCAAACCCACCACCCAGCGCGCTGCCATGTACCGCTGCGATTGTCGGTTTAGAACAGTCTTCCAACAGCGCGCAGACATCCGACAAAATCGGTGCCTCGCGCGGGCGTCCGAATTCACGCACATCCGCTCCGGCAGGGAAGGTTCGCCCTTCGGCCCGCAACACAATCGCCTTCGCCGTCTCATCCGCGACTGCGATCTCAATTTTATCGCTTAGGCCTGCGCGCACAGCGTGGCTCAGAGCATTAACCGGGGGGTTCTCGATGGTGATGATCGCGACAGAATTATCGACGCGCAGGGTGACGGGCTCGGTCATAGGTCCTCCTTGATCAGCTTCCTTCAAGGGGCAGATCCGCACCGCATTTGTCAATGGCTGTTGGCGCAAACGGCACACCTTTTCCGACCAATCGGTCGGATTTACCACCCCGCCAGAGGAAAAAACTTCTTAGACAGGCAGATTATCGAATGGATCTTCCGAACCATCCTGCTTCAACTCTTCTTCGAAGTGGCGGATCTCCTCTGGTGCAGGTAGTCCCATTTTTTCCAGCTCTGAGAGTTTTTCGCGCAACTGTTCCTGCAGCACATGTCGATCTTCTGGTCGTTTTGCGATCTCGTCCAAAATTAAGCTTATTGCGACCTTAAGTTCTTCAAAAGCCATGACGTCCTCCCTTTCATATCAAATCAATAGGCGTCTGGGGCATACTGGATGCCACCGTCCCTCCTCAGGCAGTGACTTCCTTAGGCGTGCTTCGCCGCACAATCCCGGCAAAATGGGGTATGTGGCAGGAGGTTCAGGCGCTCAGGTGAGATTTCAGCTCCACATTCAGCGCAGTATCCAAATTCACCGTCATCCATCCGGGCAAAGGCGGCCTGAATCTGGGCAATCTCGGTCTGACCGGACGTTCCCAGCCCTTCCAGCACCTCATCTTCTTCACGCTCGACGGCCAGTTCTTCCCAATCTTTCGATTGGTGGCTGTCCAGCTCGTCTTCGATCTCGTGCAGTCGCTTGTCCAGCTCTTGCATCCGGGCGTTCAGAATATCGCGGTACCTGTTCACGTCTACCATAGAAGTCTCCTTTGCCCAACTGTGGCGCGGGGCGAAAGAAGCTGCCTTGATGCAGGTCAAGCGATGAGATACTTAGTGTTCTGGCGTTTCTGGATGAGCCATGGGTGGAACAGCAGCCGCTTCGGATCCAGCAGTGACGTTACGGGACAAAGTCGTTTCTGGGCTAATATCCAATAACGTCCCGCCCCCGATCCGCAACGCGCGTTGCCCATCCATCTGCCCCAATCGGCAGATTGTGACGACTTCACCTTTGGAATCCAGAAGATCCACATGTCTCAACGCCTGAAGCGGTACTGGGAAAACCATCCCAACCTCGAGGTTTGTAATGTCCGCAACTGGCATTTGAATCTGATGTAAATTCGCACGCAGCTCCGCATGACAGGTCATTGCAACATCTGCGATAGTTCGCATCGAATCCCCACTCCCCTTGCCCTGCATGGGCTTAATGGGCGCGTCAAAGGGAAGGATCAGACTTAGGGCACCTTGCTTTGCCCCACCCGCCAGATCCAGTTCCACCCGCAACGTGCGATAAATCACGTTGTTCAGCGTCAGCGAGATTGTCTGAGGGTCCATGAGTGGCAGCGCGTAGCGAAATCCTGAAACACGAGGCGCAATGTCCAAAGCAGCTTCCTGCACTTCGACTTCAAAGCATTCTAACATGCGATCAACGAAGTCAGCACAGATAGCCGCGTCTGTCCGCGTCGGCGCGCGATCAGGGGCTGCGGCCGAGGTCACTTTTCCAATGGTCAGCGCTTCGACAAGACCCGTCACCACAGTACTGTCCAAAATAACCATGCCGAAACTACTATCGGGTCCTTCGACCATACATATAAGCCCCTGCTCTGGCAGATCGGCCAGAACGTCATCCAGCACCGCCTTACCTTCGCTGATCGACTGGGGCGCAAGAACGGTTCCAGCTACGTCTTGCCCGGTGCGACGCAACGCATTTCCGAGCGCTCCGGTCACGGAAATTGGGCAAATCGCTGAGGGTGGTCGCCCTGCACCGGCTTTGCGCTGCATTACGCTGAATGTGTCTGGATCGGCCATGTATGTTCCAAGCGATAGATCGCCCCAACATTGCCAAGACAAGGTTTACAAATGGTTGACACCAGCCTCTGCACCACGGGCAAATGTAGATGGGTTCCCCACTGGCAAAGTCACACGAAACGCCGCCCCGCTTTGGCCCGGCAAATAGGTGATCTCTCCCCCAAGTTTGTCCATGATCTCGCGACAGATGGCCAAGCCAAGACCCGCGCCCCCGGCGGCCAAATGGTCAGACAGACGCGAAAATTTCTCGAAAATCATCGACTGGCTTTCCAGCGGCACACCGCCCCCATTGTCAACAAAATCAACCTGAAGCCTGCCCCCACGCTGTCGCACCCGAATCGCAAGACGTTTTTCCTTGGCATCACAGTACTTTGCGGCATTTGAAATCAGATTGATGAACACCTGCGCCAGCCGGTCCGTATCGGTATAAAGTGCAATGCCTTCATCCGAGCGGTTGCGGTGGATGTGCATATTTTCGTGATCAATGACCGAGCTTGTGGCCGCGATCGCGCGGTCCAGCACCTCGCGCACCACCTCGCGGCGTGGGTTCAATTGCACCTGCCCATTTTCCAGCACACTGAGGTCAAGAAGGTCGTCCAGAAGCCGGGTCAGGCGCACGCTTTCATCATGAATGATCGACGCATGGCGCGCCGCCGCCTGCGGATCATCGGCACCGCCATCGCGCAGAATTTCCGAGAACGCGCGGATTGACGTCATAGGGGTGCGCAGTTCGTGGCTGATCTGGCTGAGGAACGCATCTTTCTGGATCGACAACTGGGTCAGCTTCTCGTTCACCTCAGACAGCTGGCGCGCGGTCAAGGTCAGCTCGCGCTGCTTGGTTTCCAGTTGCGTGGTTTGCTCTAGCATCTGTTGGGTTTCGTCCGCGACGGCAAGAAGATCGTCAACAGAAACTGTGGCCCCACCCAGGATTTGCGCGATCATGGCGTGGGCGGTGGCGGTGCCCACAAGCCCGGACAGCTCGCGCTCTAACCGCCCGATGAAGTCTGGTGTTGTGTCGGGCAGATAGCCCTGTTTTCCTTGCAATTCAGCCTGAGCCTGAAACCATGCCTGCGCCTGATCCGCCCCCATAATCTGTTGCGCCATCACCAGCAGGTCTTCTGCCGTAGCTGCGCTGAAGCTGCGGCCGCGTGCCGGGCCGGAATGGTCCAGCACGTTAACAAATTGCGCCGCCTGCAACCGTTCCAACGGGCTGGGAAATGACATCAGCGAAATCAGGATGAAAACGGCACAATTCAGGATCAAAGACCAAAACAGCGCATGGACCACCGGATCCAGACCATCAACGCCGAACAAGGCCTGCGGTCGCAAGGCCTCGATCCCCCAAGGTCCGTGGGCCAACATCGAGGCGCTCATTGCACCAGCATCGCCGAAACTGGGCAGAAACAGCGTATAGGCCCAGATTGCAAACCCTGTGATCAACCCCGCCACTGCGCCACCACGCGACGCTCCGCGCCAGAACAGCCCCCCGGCCATGGCAGGCAGCACCTGCGCCACGCCTGCGAAGGAAATCAATCCGATGGCCGCAAGCGCCGATCCCCCGCCTGAAATGCTGTAATACAGATAGCCCAGCGCCAAAATGCCCCCGATGGACAGGCGGCGGGCGGTCAAAAGGATCTGACGCACATCACCATATTCTGACGCTCCACCGGGGCGGGTCGACAGCCAAATCGGCATGATTATGTGGTTCGACACCATGGTCGCCAGCGCAATCGATGCGACGATCACCATCGAGGTTGCCGAGCTGAAACCACCAAGGAAGGACAGCATCGCCAACCCATCCCGCCCAAAATAGAGCGGCAATGTCAAAACGAAGAGGTCCGGGTTCTCGCCTGCAGGCATGAGGGACAGCCCCACCACGGCGATGGGGATGACAAACAAGCTCATCAGAAACAAATACAGCGGGAACGCCCACGAGGCCATCGCCAGCTGCCGCTCATTCACATTCTCGACCACCAGCACCTGAAACATACGCGGCAGGGTCAGGAATGCGGCGGCGGACAGGAATGTCAGACCAACCCAACGCCCGCCCTGCAATGCCCATGCGCCTTCGGGCGCGGCCTTGATGACTTGGTCCATTGCGCTGGCGATCCCCTGCGGCCCGCCTCCGACGCCCCACACCACAAAGATCCCGACCGCCAGCAGCGCCACCAGCTTCACCACGGCCTCGACCGCGATGGCGGTGACGACACCGTGATGACGTTCGTTCACGTCAAGATTACGCGTGCCAAACAGAATGGTGAAAAGCGCAAGCCCCCCGGCCACCCAAAACGCAGTTTGCTCCAAATCCGGGACCGCCCAGCCGGCGGATCGGTCACGTGCGAAGACTGCGAAGGACAGGGTCACTGATTGCAGTTGAAGCGCAATATAGGGCGTGGTGCCAACGACCGCGATCAAAGTGACCAACACCCCCAACAAGTTCGACTTGCCATAGCGCGACGACACAAGGTCCGCGATCGACGTCACCCTTTGGCTACGCCCGACCCGTACCAGCTTGCGCAGAAACCACCACCAGCCGATCATCACCAAGGTTGGTCCCAGATAGATCGTTACGAATTCTAACCCCGACCGTGCCGCGTAACCCACTGCGCCATAAAAGGTCCACGCGGTACAATAGACAGACAGTGACAGGGTATAGATCATCGGCGAGGTCAGAAACCGCACCTTGCTGCGCCGCGCGCGCTTGTCGGCGACGAACGCCACAAGAAACAACAAGACCACATACAGAAAGCAGACACCAACCAACGTGTTGAAGGTCAGCATCAGCGCAATCCACCGGCATCATCGGCAGCATCTGTATCAACGGTTGAAATGCTGTTGGTGCTGTGTTCGTCCTGCCCCACACCACGCCCCAGATGCCGTGCCAAAAGCATAGAGGACAGGATCAACACGAACCAAGCCGAGAAAACATAGGCCAGCCGTATCGGACCAATTTCCCCACCCACCATCAACGGCAAAAGAAAGGCGATCACACCGAACAGGGGCAACAAGCGGGCGGCGTCCTCGATCCGGCGCCTGCGATAGCTTTGGCGCGCCAGAAACAGGGGTTCACGCGGCGATCTCATCCCTTGTCAGCCCCCGACCAGCTCGCGCAGGTTTGACAGCATTTCGGTGTTCGAGAACGGCTTGGTCATAAAGCGGCTGACGCCCAGACGTTCGGCCAGCTCGCGGTCAGTTTTTTGGCCGCGTGCGGTCAACATCAGAACCGGCAGAGCGCGCGTATCGTCAGAGCTGCGCAGATCCTGCAAAATATCATAACCCGATTTTCCGGGCAGCATCACATCAAGGATCAGTACATCCGGTTGCACATCACGCACCGCCTGCACCGCAGTTGTTCCGCTTGCATGGGTGGACACATTCCACCCATCGCGGCTGAGAATGAAACTAATGGCCTCGGCGATATTGGGTTCATCTTCGATGACCAGTACCTGTTTTGTCATAAAGCCCTCCCCAGAGATGCGGCAGTACGCACCGTCCCGCGACTATCGCCAAGAACATGGCTGCAATCAAGTGAAACACGCTTTTAGAACGGTAGGTTGCAGGTCGATCCATCCGATCAACCGGCGGACAGGATCGTCGCCTCGCGTCGGGCAGCACAATCCGGGCGGGGGCAAACACGGCAGGCGGACCCGACTTCCACGGGTGGTGTATGTGCCAAAGCCTCTCCGTCCAGCGCATCGTCCAGCTCGCGGATCAGCATGACGGCTTCCAAAGCTGGTGGGTGATTGAACGACGGCGCATCGCGCCGGACGCAGATGGCCTGACAGACATAGCGCCGCCGCGCACCGCCCGGTTGCCGGACCACTGTTTGCATGGGGCGGTCGGGTTGCGCCAACGCTTGAAACACGGGCCAATACGGACAGGCGGCCCCAAATCTTGGCAGGGTGAAACCCGGAACGGATTTGCGCAGCCCAAGTGCACCCGCCCCATCGCAACTGATCACACCCGCACCGATCCCGCCTTCTGACGGCGGCACGAACGCAATACGTCGCAAAACCGTCGGCAATGGCTGATCGAATGCATGGGCCAAGGCCATCGGACCCCAGCGATAAGTCTCACGCGCGGTTTGAAAGTCCTGCAATGGCATCGCAACCGCTTCGGACATGTACTGCGACAGGAACTGACGCGCCATATCCTGCGCCTCGCGCGAGGTCAGGGCGTCGCTGTCTGCAATCAAACGGCCAATGGCACGGTCGTGTACACCGGCGTCGCTGCCCGTGACCTCTTCCAAAACCGGAAAGAAATGATCATGCGCCTCTAGAAATGTGGCCAGCTCTTCTGCTGGGCCAATAGGCACAACTTCGGCGCTGGCACCTGCGTCCAGAAACTCGACCAACCCCTGCGCCGCACCCGACAGGCGCATCCCTTCATCACGCATGTTGCGCAGGAACCTGTCTTGCCATTCCTGATCGACCTCCCCCCCACCGGACAGGATGGCAGCGGTTGATCTGATCGCCGTCACCGCCGAGATCACCTCGTGCAAAGACGCGGCCAGCTCTGGGTCATGGGTCAGCCGGTCAGACAAGGCTTCGACCATCTGCTCAAGTTCTTGAATGCGCTGATTTTGCGCCGTGACAAGCGAAGCCCACCCGGGAAACCGCCCGGCGAAATCCTCGGACCTGTCCAGTTCGGCCTGAGCTTGCGGCAACCGTTTATCGGCCTCGCTTAACGCGCCCAGAAGCGCAGCTTCGGCGCCTTCTGCGAGGACGGCTGGATCGGTTCGCAACACTTTGGAAATCGCATCAAGTAAAGCGTCACCAACCCGGCGTCGGTTGTGTTCGATCAGATTCAAATATGCCGCAGAAATCCCGACTTCTTTCGCCAAAGCCGCCTGTTTCAGGCCCAAAACAAGCCTGCGCTCGCGAATTCGGCTTCCTGTCAGTCTGGAATGAGGCATAATGCAGATCGACTTTCATTGACGTGCCGGGGCCGACCCGGTTTTCGGACTACACCACGTAACAGCAACGTTGTTTACAAAAAGATCCCTATTTCATAGCCTGTTAACATTTAGTTTTCAAAGGCGATCAGCTTGAAAGGTCAAAATTTACACCACATCGGCACATCGTGCTGAATATTCGACTCCGACGGTGCGGCGAAAACCCGCCGGGATTTACCCAGATCGCTCTGATAAGTTCCCTTGACCCACCAATTGCCTAGAAAGAGTATGAAACGGCCTTACTTTTAGGAGGATAAGATGAAGAAATCCGTATTGACCCTTGCCTGTGTGGCGTCGCTGGCGCTAACCGCATGCATGAACCGCCCGCTGACTGATCAGGAAAAAACCATCATCGGCGGCGTTGCCGGTATTGGCGCTGGCTTGATCACAGCAAACGCCATCGGCGCCAACAAGAACTGGACCGTTCTGACCACGTTGGCCGGTGCAGCCGCTGGCATCATGGTTGCGCGCAACAGCCACACCAACATGTGTGCATATTCGAACGGCGACGGCACCTACCGTCAGCGCCCCTGCCCGGTCTGAGTTAGGCACAATAGAACACGAAAAGGCGCGCTGGAAACAGCGCGCCTTTTTTATGCCAGCGTCTTGCGCAACTGGGTTTTCAACACTTTGCCATAGTTATTCTTCGGCAATTCAGGCACTGCAAAATAGGCTTTAGGACGTTTGAACCGGGCGATATTGTCCAGACAATGCGCATCTAGATTGGCTTCGTCCAATTTGCGACCGTTCGCCAACACAACAAAGGCAACGACATCCTCGCCCCATTCCGCACTGGGGCGTCCGACGACGCTGACTTCACGCACATCAGGATGGATCAGAAGCGCCTCTTCCACCTCGCGTGGATAGATGTTCGTCCCGCCCGAAATGATCACGTCCTTCGATCTGTCCCGCATGGTCAGATAGCCGTCTTCGTCCAAGAACCCCATGTCGCCCGTCATCAGCCAGCCATCGACCAACGTCTTCTGGGTGGCGTCGGGATTGTTCCAATAGCCAGGCATGACCGGCGTGCCACGCACCATGATTTCGCCCACCACGCCATGCGGCACTGGCTGGCCGTCTTCATCACCAATTCGAACTTCAACCACGCTTTGTGCGCGTCCGACCGAAGCCAAACGTTCGCGCCACCGCGGATGCGTACGATCCGCCACGTCTTCGCGCGATAATACGGTGATCGCCATAGGGCATTCCCCCTGCCCATAGATCTGCACAAAGCGCGGGCCGAACCAATCAACCGCCTCTTCAATATCTGCCAGATACATCGGACCGCCACCATAAACGATCGTCTTGATCCCGTCCCCACGCCGCCCGGCAGCTTTCGCAATATCCGTAAATCGCCGCACCATCGTGGGTGCCATAAACATCTGCAGCGGCCCTTGGGCCTCGGCGGTGTCCAACAGCTCGACCTCGTCAAACCCACCCGAGGCCGGCGTGATATGTCGTGCACCACGGGCCACGTGAATGGGCGCATAAATGCCCGCGCCATGGCTCATCGGGGCCATATAGAACACCGCATCGTCGGCCGAGACATCGTCACAATCCAGCAAATACGACATAGACGTCGAACGGATCATGCCGTGACTGATGTAAACGCCCTTGGGCTGCCCGGTTGTGCCCGAGGTATAGAAAAGCCATGCAAGATCTATATCCGCACGGGGCGCCACCGCCACCGGATCATGTTCGCAAAGTGCCGCGAACTCGTCTTGTTCGACATGAATCATCGGCACGTCGATAATATCCGACAGGTCAGAGGCCAAATCATCCGTCACCAGAACCAGTTTCGCGCCAGAATTCTTAATAATATACGCGGCTTCTTTCGGATGAAGCTTTGCATTGATCGGCACCACCGCCGCACCCAGCCCCCAAACCCCATAGAACCCCAGAAGATATTCAGGGCAATTCTTCATAAACAGCGCAACCCGGTCGCCTGGACCAACACCGCGCGCGGCCAAACCGGCAGCCAGCCCCTGCGCAGCGCGGAAAAACGCGGCATAGGTCATAATCTGCTCTGCCCCGCGAAACACAGCTGGCTGGTCGCCTTTTACCTGCGCGGTACGTTCAAGCCAAAGTGCCAGATTCATGTGACCTCCCTTTCATCACGATCGACCTTTGGACTATCGAACGACACTTAATGTCCGCGCAAGCCCCGTAAAACTACGCAACTGTTTGAATTGTCGCCAAAGCTTTGGCAGGATAGGGGCATGACGCAGACCGATCTTGCCTTCATGTACGCGCCCACTGGGCTTGCGCTGACCGAAAACAGGATCGTGCGGCAGTGCAATCTGCGCTTTGCTGAAATGTTCGGTGCCGACGTCGAGAACTTCAAAGATATGCCGCTAGAGCATCTTTATCCGTCCCTGAAAGACTATGAAAAAGTGGCGCGGATCGGCGGGGATATTCTGCGTGAAACTGGGCGATATGAAGATGAACGCATCATGCGGCGACTAGACGGGGACATGTTCTGGTGTCGCGTGCGCGGTACAAGCCTGACGCCGGAAGACCCCTTTCGGCAAGGAGTTTGGAGCTTTGCAGACCTGTCCGCAGAGCGCCCCGTGGTCGAGCTGACCCCCCGCGAACGGGACGTGGCAATCCTGACCTGCCAAGGCAAAACATCCAAGGAAATCGGCCTATCATTGGGGCTAAGCTATCGCACGGTCGAAGCCCACCGCGCACGCCTGCTGCAGAAATTCGGGGCACGCAAGCTGCCCGAGCTGGTCGCGAAGTTCTCGGGCATGCCGATCTAGGCTGTCGTTAACCTTTCTGAATGAAAGATTACGCAAATTAATCATTCGGTAACTCCTTTCCAGCCATCATTGTACTTGGTGGGGGCTCCGTAACTGACGGAGCATACAATGGAATTCGTACTCCCGTCCCCGTTGGGGACGCAGGCCACGCTTACGGCACAGCAACCGGCGCGCCCCGCGCCCAATCCAACACGTGTGGAAAAAACACCCAGCAGCGGCAAATCCCGCGCAGATGCGCACAACACGCAAGATCATGGGAACACTCGGCCCCTTTCGGAAAAGCTGCTAAAGGATGTGTATTCACCACCGCCGGACCCGGATCAGCCCGTCGGCCCCCCTCCGACTTTTCAATTAAACGTGCTCGAGATGGAGCGGCAGTTGCAGCAAAGGCTCGCGCAGATCGAGTTTTCGCGTGCGTTGGAGAGCGACCGCGCATCGCTACCCGCGCCAGATAACTCGGATCAGGTCCTCGAAGAACCTGCCAAATCGCCGCCCGAACATCCAGACTGACACGCCCATGGGCATAAATCGGTAAAACCGCCCCCAATTTCCCGCGAATTCCTGACAGAATTCGGGCGATTTTGCGTTTTCGCAAACCTTCTTGCTTTTCTCCCCTTACCTAGCGTCCTATAAGCGTTGCAATGAGATAAAGCCTGCATAAATAGGCGGGCAGACAAACAAGGGTGAGGACCCATGGCGAAGAAAAATCACGAGACCGATGTGGCATTCATCGAAGCGCTGGCGAAGCTGCTTCAGGAAAACGACCTGACCGAGCTGGAAGTCATGCGCGACTATGGCGAAAATGACAGCCTGAACGTGCGCGTCAGCCGTGCAAAAGAAGTCATTCAACAGATTGCTGCCCCCGTTGCAGCGGCCGCCCCGGCAGCCGCCCCTGCAACAGTTGCCGCAGCGCCTGCTGCTGAAGCACCCGCTGCCGCGTCTGACGATCCGGCCAACCATCCGGGCGCTGTACCGTCGCCGATGGTGGGCACGGCCTATCTGCAGCCGGAACCCGGCGCACCGTCTTTTGTCAGCGTTGGTGACACTGTGTCTGAAGGGCAAACCGTTCTGATCGTGGAAGCCATGAAGACCATGAACCAGATCCCGGCCCCGCGTGCCGGCAAGGTCACCCGCATTCTGGTCGAAGATGGTTCGCCCGTTGAATTCGGCGCACCGCTGATGATCATCGAATAAGGGGCGGATCATGGCCCAGTTCGATAAAATCCTGATTGCCAACCGGGGCGAGATCGCGCTGCGCGTGATCCGAGCCGCCCGCGAGATGGGCATCAAAACCGTTGCCGTGCATTCGACTGCTGACGTGGACGCAATGCATGTGCGCATGGCAGATGAAAGCGTCTGTATCGGCCCCAATGCCGGCACCGACAGCTATCTGTCGATCCCCGCGATTATCGCCGCATGCGAGATCACCGGCGCACAGGCTGTGCACCCCGGTTACGGCTTCCTGTCGGAAAACGCGACCTTCGTACAAGCGCTTGAAGATCACGAGATCACCTTTATCGGCCCGTCGGCAGCGCATATCCGCATGATGGGCGACAAGATCACCGCGAAAGACACAGCGGACAAGCTGGGCATTCCCTGCGTCCCCGGATCTGAAGGCGGTGTGCCCGACATTGAAACGGCCCGCAAAGTGGCCGCCGATATGGGCTATCCGGTGATCATCAAAGCCACCGCTGGCGGCGGCGGGCGCGGCATGAAAGTGGCCGAGTCCGAGGCTGAAATCGACATGGCGTTCTCGACTGCCCGCTCGGAAGCCAAAAGCGCCTTCGGAAATGACGAAGTTTACATGGAGAAATACCTCCAAAAGCCGCGTCACATTGAAGTGCAGGTCTTTGGTGACGGACAGGGCGGCGGCGTCCATCTGGCCGAGCGTGACTGTTCGCTTCAGCGCCGTCACCAGAAGGTTTTCGAGGAAGCCCCCGGCCCCTCGATCAGCCCGAAAGAGCGTGAAAAAATCGGGACTGTCTGCGCTAACGCCGTGGCCGAAATGGGCTATTCCGGCGCGGGCACGATCGAATTCCTCTATGAAGATGGCGAGTTCTATTTCATCGAAATGAACACCCGTCTGCAGGTGGAACATCCCGTGACCGAAGCCATTTTTGGCGTCGATCTGGTGCGCGAGCAGATCCTTGTGGCAGAAGGCAACAAGCTGTCCTTTGCCCAGTCGGATCTAGAAGTGAACGGCCACGCAATCGAAGTACGTCTGAACGCCGAGCGTTTGCCGAACTTCACCCCCAACCCTGGCAAGATCACGCAGTATCATGCGCCTGGCGGTCTGGGCGTACGGATGGATAGCGCGCTTTATGACGGCTATTCGATCCCGCCCTATTATGACAGCCTGATCGGCAAGCTGATCGTGCATGGTCGCGACCGTCCTGAAGCGCTGGCACGCCTAAGCCGTGCGCTGGGTGAGCTGATCATCGACGGGATTGAGACCACAGTCCCGCTGTTTGACGCCCTGTTGGCCGAGCCTGACGTGCAGTCCGGAAACTATAACATCCACTGGCTGGAACGCTGGTTGGACGAAAACATGGGGTAAGGGCCATTGGCCCACCCCTCCCCTCCTCTTCTCACTGCTGAGCTGTTGCTGAAAGCCTATGCCATGGGCGTCTTCCCCATGGCCGAGGGGCGCGACGATCCCGAAGTTTTTTGGGTGGATCCAAAGCACCGCGGGATCATCCCGCTTGACGGCTTTCACCTCTCGCGCAGCCTTGCACGCACCATCCGCCGCGAGCCGTTTCAGATCACGCTAAACCGTGATTTCGCGGGCACTGTGGCGGCCTGTGCAGATCGCGACGAAACGTGGATAAACGACACGATCTTTGATCTTTACAGGCAGCTTCACCAAAAGGGCCATGCCCATTCGCTTGAGTTGTGGGAAGGGGCTGAACTGGTCGGCGGTGTCTATGGTGTGACCTGTGGCGGGGCGTTTTTTGGCGAAAGCATGTTTTCGCGCCGCAGGGACGCATCGAAAATTGCGCTGGCCTTTCTGGTGGCACATCTGAAAACCTGTGGGTTCACGCTGTTTGACACCCAGTTCCTAACCCCCCACTTGGCCAGTCTTGGCGCGATCGAAATCCCGCGCGCTGCGTATCACGTGCTGCTAGATAACGCGCTTGAAATTCAGGCGGATATCCAAGGACACCCGCTGCCTGATGCCTATTCTGTGGCGCAGCGAAGCACCCAGACGTCATAGCGCGGGTGATCCAAGGCGTTCAGTGCGGGCGATGATGCGACCATCCAACCCTCGAACGTTGTTTCTTCGGCATTTCCGTCGCGCACGACCAACCACGCATATGCATCGCCTGACGGGTTATCCACGGGATACCGGCATTCACCCAGCGTGACGCGAAGACGGCCCAGTTCAACCGTGTCGCCGACCTTCATTTGAAAGTCCACAGGCGTGCCAGACACTTTGTCCAGCCCACGCAGATGCGCGCCGGATGCCTTAACGGTTTCGGCCCAAGCGGCACTAGCTGCAAAAAGGGCAGCCGATAATGTCAAAACAGCGCGGATCACTCGGCGCTATCCTCGCCACCGGCCACATATTTCAGCAGCAACTGCACCAGGCTGACAGAGCCCTGAGTGTCTTCAATTTCGGCCCCGGGATCCAAATTGAAGGGGGATCCGCCAGGCAGGAGTTCGACATAGTTGCCGCCCAAAAGACCCTCGGACGAGATAATAATGGCCGTATCATCCGGCAGAGCCACATCTGACTGCACCGTGAAATCCGCATCCGCCCGGAACGTGTCAGGATTCAGCGTGATGTCCGTGACAGCACCAACTTTGACGCCGCCCAGTCGAACATCGGTGCCGATCGAGATGCCGTCAGCAGTGCGGAAGGACGCTGTATAGGTGTGCGTCGCGCTGGTGCCGGACAGGCCAACAATTTGCCCCGCATACATCAGGAACCCAACGGCAGCGGCCAGCACGATGCTGCCCGTTACGACTTCGGTTGTGTGACTGTTACTCATACGAAACTTCCCTGTTTCCGGGGCAACCGGCAGACGTGACTAATTATTCAGGCTGCCAGGCTTCGTAGTCGCTTCGCTCGGCCGGAGCAGCCTGACGAAGGGACCCAATCGGAGCATAGGCCATCGCCGTACCCGTCAGGTTGTCCTGATGCGGTTTCTCCCACGCCTTGTGGGCCAGCGGCTTGTCTTCAGGGCAGTTGTCGAAGGTGTGATGCAGCCAGCCATGCCAGTCAGGGCTCACGCGACTTGCTTCGGGCTCGCCGTTATAGATCACCCAACGGCGGCTGTCGTCTTGGTTGCGATAGAAGACGTTGCCTTGATCATCTTCCCCAACTTTCACGCCTTTACGGCGGGTGAACAGCCAGGTTCCGATCGTCTCACTGTGGTACCATGTCAGAAGCGAAAGAAGCCGCATATCGATCTCCGAAATTTCTTACACTTGATATGGCGCAAACAACGACCAAGGTCCAGTGTTGTCATGCTGCTCAGGCGTTAGTCAGCTGGCACAAGCGCGGTTAGCTCAATCTCGATACGGAATCTTGGGTCGATCAGGTTGCATTCGATCATGGTCGCTGCCGGTGGGTTATCGCCAAATGCGTCTGACAGGATCGGCCAGCAGGGCTCGAACTCGGCCGCATCGGGCAAATAATAGTTCACACGAACGGCGTGATCCAAGCCAGAGCCTGCTTTCTTCAGCGCGTCTTTAATGATGCCGAGCGCAGATTCGCACTGTTCTTCAACAGTATCCCCCTGCCCCACAGTCCCCGCGACATGAACAAAGCCGCCAGCGACCACAGCGCGGCAGTAGCCGATCTTTTCTTCGAATTCACCACCCGAAGAGATGCGTTTGATATTCGTCATGATATCCGGTCTTCCTGCGCTTAGCTGGCGGTCACTTCTTCCTGCGCGGCATCCGCGTAGATGATCAGCGGCTTCGCATCTGAATTCACGGCGTCGTCGTTGACGACCACCTCGTCCACATTCTCAAGCCCAGGCAGGTCGAACATCGTATCCAGCAGGATGTCTTCCATGATCGAGCGCAATCCGCGTGCACCGGTCTTGCGTTCGATGGCACGTTTCGCGATGGCTTTCAGCGCGTCGTCGGTAAAGGTCAGCTGTGCCTCTTCCAGTTCGAACAGGCGCTGGTATTGCTTGACCAATGCGTTCTTCGGCGCGGTCAGGATGGTGACCAGAGCTTCCGCGTCCAAATCCTCGAGCGTCGCGATAACAGGCAGACGGCCAACAAATTCCGGGATCAGACCGAATTTCAGCAGATCTTCCGGTTCCAGTTCTTTGAACAGCTCGCCCACGCCGCGGTCATCATTCTCGCGCACATCGGCACCAAAGCCCATTGCCGAGCCCTTGCCGCGCTGTGCAATGATCTTGTCCAGACCGGCAAACGCACCACCGCAAATGAACAGGATGTTCGTGGTGTCAACTTGCAGGAATTCCTGCTGCGGGTGCTTACGGCCACCTTGGGGTGGGACCGACGCCACAGTGCCTTCCATGATTTTCAGAAGCGCCTGCTGCACACCCTCGCCCGACACGTCGCGGGTGATCGAGGGGTTGTCCGACTTGCGCGTGATCTTGTCGACCTCGTCGATATAGACGATACCGCGCTGCGCGCGTTCGACATTGTATTCGGATGCCTGCAGCAGCTTCAGGATGATGTTTTCCACATCCTCGCCCACGTAACCGGCTTCGGTCAGCGTGGTCGCGTCAGCCATGGTGAAGGGCACGTCCAGAATGCGCGCAAGCGTTTGGGCCAGCAGCGTTTTACCGCAGCCAGTCGGGCCGATCAGCATGATGTTGGACTTTGCCAGCTCAATCTCGTCACCGTTGGCGGCAGCGTGATTCAGTCGTTTATAATGGTTGTGCACCGCCACAGACAGCACGCGTTTGGCGTGTCCCTGCCCGATCACATAGTCGTCCAGCACCTGACAAATTTCCAGTGGTGTCGGCACACCGTCCGAGGATTTCAACCCCGACGACTTGGTTTCTTCACGGATGATATCCATGCACAGCTCAACACATTCATCACAGATGAACACTGTCGGGCCCGCAATCAGTTTGCGCACCTCATGCTGGCTTTTGCCGCAGAACGAGCAGTAAAGCGTGTTCTTGCTGTCACCAGAGGAATTATTCGCCATAGTCCAGTCCTATTCGGCCGAATACCGACCTCGTTAAGCCCTTCCGGGCGGTCTTTTGCCCCGCCCCCAGCTTAGGCCAGTGGAGGAACAGGTACAATCAGCTTTTTGAAGGGCCCCTAGATGGGTCCTTCATTCAGGCACAATCAGGCTTCAGCTTCGTCACCATTGGCTCGGCTCTCAACGATTTCATCGATATGACCCCAATCTTTGGCTTCCTGTGGAGACATGAAATTGTCACGCTCAAGTGCTTTTTCGACATCCGCCAGATCATTGCCAGTATGCTTGACATAAATCTGATGCAGCGTGTCCTTGACCTTCTGCGTCTCAGCCGCGTGGATCATAATATCTGTTGCCTGCCCCTGATAGCCACCAGACGGTTGGTGAACCATGATGCGCGAGTGCGGCAGAGAGAAACGCATACCTTTTTCGCCTGCCACAGACAGCACCGACCCCATTGATGCCGCCTGGCCAATCACCAGCGTCGACACCGGGGGCTTGATGTACTGCATCGTATCATAAATCGACAGGCCCGAGGTCACGACCCCGCCAGGCGAATTGATGTACATTGAGATTTCTTTTTTCGGGTTCTCAGCTTCAAGATGCAGCAGCTGCGCAACGATCAGGCTGGACATGCCGTCGTGAACCGCTCCATTTACAAAAATAATCCGCTCTTTCAGCAGACGCGAGAAAATGTCATAGGCCCGCTCTCCGCGTGCGGTTTGTTCAACCACCATCGGGACCAGGTTATTGTTAAGAGTGTCAATCGGATCGTGCATGTCGCCTGCTTTCTCTTCGCGCCAAAGCCCGTTCTGGGCACCTGCTGCCAACCTAGTGCTGTGTTTAGGGGGCTGCAAGGGGCCGAAGTGACCCGGCTGCAAACTCCGTCACACATTTCAGACAGAGTTGCCGGAAAACGGTTAACAAACTCCTCTTATTCGCGACGTCACGACAATAATTTGCAAAAGAAAAGACGCCAGAGTGGCGCCTGATCTTTATCAGTTTTCTCGGACCAATCAGCCCGGAGACATCCCACGCAGACGCTCGGACCGGCGGCGCAGCAACTCGACCGTGGTCAGAAGCGCGATCGAAATCACAACAAGGATTGTCGCAACCGCCAGAATGGTCGGACTGATCTGCTCGCGCAGACCAATAAACATCTGCCACGGAAGTGTCTGTTGCTTGGCCGAACCCACGAAAATCACAACCACAACTTCGTCAAACGATGTGATGAACGCAAACAGCGCGCCCGAGATTACGCCGGGCAGGATCAGCGGCATCTGCACCCGGAAGAAGGTCGTGACAGGGTCCGCCCCCATATTGGCCGCAGCGCGGGTCAATGACCGATCAAAGCCAACCAGCGTCGCGGTCACTGTGATAATGACGAAGGGAATGCCCAACGCGGCGTGCGCCAACACAACCCCCCAATAAGTGCCCGCAAGGCCGATACGGGAATAGAAAAAGTACATCCCGGCCGCAGAAATGATCAGCGGAACGATCATCGGAGAGATCAGCGTCGCCATAATCGCACGACGTGCGGGGACATGCGGCTGACTTAGGCCGATGGCGGCAAGGGTTCCCAACGAAACCGACAGAAGCGTCGCAACCGGTGCAATCTTGATCGAGTTCCAAAGTGCGTCTTGCCAATCAGGATTTCCGAAGAAGTCCCGATAGTGCTTCAGCGAATACCCGGCCGGGTCAAAGCTCAGCATCTCACGGGTGAATGTGAAGAAGTCCTGCGAGTTAAAACTCAGAGGGATCACGACAGCAATCGGCGCAATCAGGAAGAAAAAGATCAACCCGCAAATCACACGGAACGTGTAGTACCAGATGCGCTGGCCAGTGCTTGCATATGATGGAAGTGCCATGTCCGTTACCCCAGCTTCACGTTGTCGATGCCGACGATCTTGTCATACGCCCAGTAAAGGACCAGAACGACCGCCAGAAGAATAGCACCCAGCGCCGAGGCAAGGCCCCAGTTCAGAGAACTTGAAATGTGGAAGGCGATCTG
Organism: Aliiroseovarius halocynthiae; assembly: GCF_007004645.1. Taxonomy (GTDB): domain Bacteria; phylum Pseudomonadota; class Alphaproteobacteria; order Rhodobacterales; family Rhodobacteraceae; genus Aliiroseovarius; species Aliiroseovarius halocynthiae. The sequence continues at coordinate 25,665 of NZ_ML660026.1, forward strand.
GTTCGAAATGAACGTGCCTTTCGTACCACCGACAAGTGCGGGTGTGATGTAGTAGCCGATCGCCAGAATGAAGACGAGGATCGAGCCCGCGCCGATGCCCGGAATGGTTTGCGGGAAGTAGACGCGCCAGAACGCAGTCCAGTCAGTTGCCCCAAGGCTTTTGGCTGCGCGCAGGTAAGTGGGCGGAATGGTCTGCATGACCGAATACATCGGCAAGATCATGAACGGCAGCAAGATATGGGTCATCGCTACGATTGTGCCGAACTGGTTGTTGATAATCACAAGCCTTGCACTGTCATCCACCAAGCCAATCCAAACCAGAATGTCGTTGATTACACCCTGCTGCTGCAGAAGGATTTTCCATGCGGATGTCCGTACCAAAAGCGATGTCCAGAACGGAAGCAGCACCAGGATCATCAGCATATTTGCCTGACGCATTGGCAGGTTGGCCAAGATCCAAGCCACCGGATAAGCCAGCAGAATGCAGCACACCGTAATGGTCAGTGACATCCAAAGCGTCCGCTTCAACAGGTTCATATAAATCTGTTCGCTTTCCGGGCGCGACTCTGCGCCATCCGGCCCGACGCGCATATCAACAGCGTTCAGGAAATAGCCAGCCGTAACCGGTGGCGAATAGGTTTGAATGGTGCGCCAATTGTCCGGGTCACCCCAACCTTTGTTGATATCGATCAGCGCTTCTTTCCACGGACCGCCATTTTCAACGTCGAACTTTTTGGCCTTACGACCCGTCTTGCGGAACAGGGAAGAGATCCCTGGGTTCTCATAGTTTAAACGCGTGCCGACCTTTGTATGCGTCTTGGCGGCGGCTGCATCTTTCAGATCCGCTGCCATCGCTGCAAAGACCGCCTCGGACGGAAGATCACCGCTATTGGCATCCCAATCAGCCAAGGCCACAACAGAGCGTGGCAGCGTTTCAGTGACGATCCCGTTTTGAACCGAGCGATAAAGCATGTCCGCGACGGGCAAGATAAAGCTGATCAGGATGAACAGCAAAAGTGGTGCAATCAGCATCAAGGCCCGCATCTTCTGCCGTCGCAGCGCCCGCGCAAGACTACGCTTCAGCGGTGTTCCATCTGCGGCTAGAACCGGGCCGCCGGTGTCGGTCATATCGCTCATATCATCCCTGTCGGCTGTTGCCGTTTCTTGGTTTCATGTCAGATCAAAGTGACAAACGAATAGGATTCTAAATAATGGGTCGGAGAGGGCCAAAAGGCCCCCTCCGGGAAATCGATTACTTGGCCAACCAAGCTTCGAATTTTGCGTTCAGATCGTCACGGTTGTCTGCCCACCATTCGTAGTCATACACGTGAACGTTGCCCGAGTTTGCCGGGTCGGTCGGCATGTGCGGCGCCATGTCGATGCCCAGTTCGGCGTGCTTGCCAACCAGCGGAGCGGACGATGCACGGGCCGGACCGTACGAGATGTAGGCAGCCTGATCAGCCAGACGCTGGGTGTCGGTTGCGAACTTCAGGAAGTCCATGACGCGGGCTTTGCGATCTGCGGGCAGACCAGCAGGAACAACCCAACCGTCAAGGTCAAACGACTGCATGTCCCACAGCATCTCGATCGGCTGGTTCTGTTCAGCAATGGCCGAGAACAGACGGCCGTTGAAGGTCGATCCCATGACAACTTCACCATCAGCCAGCAGCTGCGGTGTTTCTGCGCCAGCAGTCCACCAGACAACCTGATCCTTGATGGTGTCCAGCTTGGCCAGCGCTTGGCTTACACCTTCGTCAGTGCCCAGCGTGTCATAGATCGCGTCCTTCTCAACGCCATCGCAGTACAAAGCCCATTCCATGTTGTCGATCGGGCGCTTCTGCAGCGAACGCTTGCCTGGGTATTTCGCCAGATCAAAGATATCGCAAACCGTGGTCGGAGCGGTGTCACCAACCAGGTCAGTGCGGTAGCCGAAAGTGGTCGAGTATACGATCTGCGGCACAAAGCAATCCGATACCAGCAGGTCGCCGAAATCGTCCGAAGCGGATGTGCCGTCGGGGGCAGCAGCCAAATCTTCATCGTGGTTGATTTCTTCAGCAAGACCTTCGTCACACAGACGCATCGAATCCGATGCTACCACGTCAACAAGGTCCCAAGTGACGTTGCCGGTTTCGTTCATGGCGCGCAGTTTTGCCACTGCTTCGCCAGAGCTTTCGTCCCAGGTGACCTTAACGTCGGGGTGCATCTCAAGATACGGTTCGACATAGGCTTTTACTTGGCTGGCCTGATAGGCACCGCCCCAGGACACCAGCGTCAGTTCGTTGGCCATATCCTCGGCGGTTGCCACATTACCGGCAAGCGTCAGGGCCGAGGTAGCCATAAACATTTTCGCAAGTTTCATACTTAAATTCTCCCTAGTTATCCCGTTTGGTTCGTCGGAACTGCATGACGGGTCGCATGGCAATTCCCTGGCAGAATGCCCCGGGGCCGTGTCACCACGCCCCCGTTGCAATTGGGTTCACGCGTCCAGCGCGCGGCAATCCTGCGGCAACCAGCCGATTTCAATCTGCTGGCCCGGTTGCAGTCGTTCGACATCCGGTGCGTTACGGGTCTTGATGATGAATTCATCATTGCCGGCGACGCGCAGACGGGTGCGGAAAATGTCACCCATGTAGATGAACTCAAGCACTTCGGCTTTCAGCGTATGGGCGCCTTCTTGCAGGCGTTCCTTGTTGTATTCAACACGCTCTGGACGGATCGACACTTTGGTACGTTCGCCCACTTTCGAGACGTTGATCGGGGTCGCATCCAGTTCCTCGCCGTCATCCAGACGCACCACACATGTATCGCCAGTAATTTCGGTGACGATACCTTCCAAGGTGTTGTTTTCGCCGATGAACTGCGCAACGAAGCTGTTTTCCGGCTTTTCATACAGAAGATCCGGCGGGGCCAGCTGCTGAATACGGCCATCGTCAAATACGGCCACGTTGTCGGACATGGTCAGGGCTTCGGTTTGGTCGTGGGTCACATAGACCGTGGTGATGCCCAGATTATGCGCCAAATCAGTGATTTCGAACTGCATCTTTTCGCGTAGCTGCTTGTCCAACGCGCCCAGCGGTTCGTCCATCAAAACCAGTTCGGGTTCAAACACCAGCGCACGCGCCAGTGCGATCCGCTGTTGCTGACCACCGGACAACTGCGACGGGCGGCGGCCGCCAAAGGCTCCCATTTCCACCATATCCAGCGCACGTTTGATTTTCTCTTCCCGCTCTGATTTGCCCATCTTGCGCACTTCCAACGGGAAGGCCAGGTTCTCGGCAATCGTCATATGCGGGAACAATGCATAGTTCTGGAACACCATGCCAATACCGCGCTTATGTGGCGGGATGTTGTTGATTGGCTGCCCCCCCAAACGGATATCACCGTGGGTTGCAGTCTCAAATCCAGCCAACATCATCAAGCAGGTGGTCTTCCCAGACCCCGACGGCCCGAGCATGGTTAGAAACTCGCCCTTCGCAATCGACAGGTTCAGGTCTTTTACAACCAGTGTCTCCCCATCATAGCTTTTTTGGACACGATCAAAAACGACAAATCCGTCGTCGGAAACAGCTTCAGCCAAGTGACCCCCCTGGTCTATGTTCTTCTTTTTTTCATGCACCAGCCAACACGAAGAAATGAGCGAATTCAACAGTCAATTCGACTGTCTCCATATTGTCTGACAATTAATCGCACTTTTCTGAGCATGGAGCACATCAAAACGATTTATTGTCGTATCGCACAAAACCTCTTTTTATCCGGGCTTTGCCATGTCGCTTTTTGACCTTGGGCAAAGCAGTTGACCGATGACCGGACGGCGGGGATAAATCTTTGCGTTTATCTGCGCCTCCGCCCGGCTTTCTACCTTCAGTCTGAGTAATTCGCGACGCCGAGACGACACGCGCACGACCCATAAAGGCAATTTTACGCCAGAATCAGCACCTATCGCGAAATAATGTTATGCTCTGGACCATAGGGGAAACCGGTGATGTTTTCAGCACCATTTTCCCCGACCACAAGAATATCATGTTCACGATAGCCGCCGGCACCCGGCGTGCCCTCGGGCAGGAACAACATCGGCTCCATCGACACAACCATGCCGGGTTCCAGCACAGTGTCGATGTCCTCGCGCAGCTCCAAGCCTGCCTCGCGCCCATAATAGTGGGACAGAACCCCAAACGAATGCCCATAGCCAAACGAGCGGTACTGAAGCAGCCCTTCGCTTTCAAAGAACTTGTTGATCTCAGCCGTGATGCCCGAACAGGTCGCGCCCGGCTTGATCAGGCTGATCCCCAATTCGTGCGCGGCAACGTTGGCCTTCCAGATCCGCAGGCTTTCCGCGTCCGGCTCGCCGACAAACAGGGTACGTTCCAGCGCAGTGTAATAGCCTGAGATCATCGGGAACGTGTTCAGCGACAGGATATCGCCATCTTCCAGTTTGCGCGTGGTCACCGGATTATGCGCGCCGTCGGTGTTGATGCCCGACTGGAACCACACCCATGTGTCGCGGATTTCGCTGTCGGGGTGGGCACGCGAGATCTCAAGCTCCATCGCATCGCGGCCCGCCATGGCTATGTCATTCTCGCGGGCGCCGACGCGGATCGCGTCGTGAATGGCTGCCCCGCCCACGTCGGCAATACGTGCCCCTTCGCGGATCAGCGCAATTTCTTCGGCCGACTTGATCATGCGGGCCTGCATCGTATCAGGTGCAATGTCGGTGAACCTGCTGTCGGGCAGGAACTCTTCCGCCAAACCGCGCTGCGCCAAAGTCATGTGGTCGCCTTCGATCCCGATCGACTTGGCATTGCCCACAAGGTTCTTCACAGCGCGCCAATAGTTGTTGCGCTCCCAATCGGTGTAGATGACGTTGTCGCCATAACAGCGCCGCCACGGCTGGCCCGCATCGATATTGGCAGACACTGTCGTCGACCGATCCGCTGTGACCACCAGCGCATAGGGGCGACCGAAGGCGCAGTACAGAAAGCCTGAATAATAGGCGATATTGTGCATCGAGCTGAACACAACCGCTTCCACACCGCGCGCGGCCATGATCTTGCGCAGCTCCGCCAAGCGGCGCTCATATTCCGCGTCCGAGAAGGGCAGCGGGGCTTTTTCACCGTTTTCACAAACAAAATACTGAGGGCGTGACATATCACATCTCTCCATCTTCCGAGGCCAGGATGTCTTGGGATATGCCCGGCCAACCAAACTCCCCGGCGTGCAGGGCAGTTGATCTCCGGACCGGTGTGCATATGGCACACAGGGCAGCGACGCCATCGCTGCGGATGGAAAGACAGTGGCGGCTTACCGCGCACCTGTCAACCGCTTGGGCTGTAGCTGCACCCACAAGATGGGGTCACTCTATGACACGCATGTCCGTTCGCACTGCCCCAATCCGACAGTAAAAGCGTGCCAATCAAACGAACGTATGCATGTTGCGAACGAACCGACCAATGCGGCACCTTGAAATGGCTCCAATTAGCCAATCGCGACACCGACCGCACACGGCATATATATCGAATTTGAGAGCCGCCCTGATGGCCAGGCTGCGTTGGACTTGATACATTGGCGAGCACGCCACAAACAATTCCCAGAAGCCTGCGCAGCATCCCAAAGCTGCGGGGCTGGATCTTCCCAAAGAGATCACGAAATCCTGATTATGTCCAACAGCGGCGGTGGCAAGAGGAATTGCATTCACCCCGTCAATGGGTGCCCGAGATTTGATGCAGGGGCGTGTGCTGCTGTTTGGCATCACACGCAATTGTGTATATGAACCACCGCATGCACGCCCTTCGGGCGCTTTGGAACGTATTGCGGCGGCCAATTTGGCTTGGTATACAGCGGCATACCATAGGCATTTCCAACGGCCTGACGATTCCTTCGTGCTGGGCTAGGGGCTGCATCCAACTCATATTTGTAGGGACCGTCATGAGCTTGTACACCGACTACCTAACTGAGATTGAAACACGTAAAGGCGAGGGGCTGAACCCAAAGCCCATCGACGACGGCGCATTGGTGGCTGAACTGATCGAACAGATCAAAGACACCGGCAATGAGCATCGCGACGCATCGCTGAACTTCTTTATCTATAACACACTTCCGGGCACCACGAGCGCCGCTGGCGTCAAGGCGAAGTTCCTGAAGGACATCATTCTGGGTGGGGCCACTGTTGCCGAAATCTCGGGCGAGTTTGCCTTTGAGCTTCTGTCCCACATGAAGGGTGGCCCCTCGGTTGAGGTGCTGTTGGATCTGGCGCTGGGTGATGACGCAGCGATTGCGGCGCAGGCTGCAGAGGTTCTGAAAACACAGGTTTTCTTGTACGAAGCCGATACGGATCGTCTGGACGCAGCCTATAAAGCGGGCAATGCCGTCGCCAAAGAGCTGCTGGAAAGCTATGCCAAGGCTGAGTTTTTCACCAAGCTGCCCGAGGTCGAGGAAGAGATCAAAGTCGTTACCTATATCGCCGGTGTTGGTGATATCTCGACCGACCTTCTGTCGCCGGGTGCCGAAGCACACTCGCGCGCCGACCGTGAACTGCATGGCAAATGCATGATCACACCCGAAGCTCAGGCCGAAATCCAAGATCTGCAGAAACAGCACCCGGATGCGCGCGTGATGCTGATCGCGGAAAAAGGCACGATGGGTGTGGGCTCGTCCCGTATGTCAGGCGTGAACAACGTGGCGCTGTGGACCGGTAAGAAGGCCAGCCCTTATGTGCCCTTCATCAACATCGCACCTGTTGTGGCCGGGACCAATGGCATCTCGCCGATCTTCCTGACCACTGTGGGTGTGACCGGCGGTATCGGCATTGACTTGGACAACTGGGTCAAGAAGCTGGATGCAGACGGCAATGTGGTGGAAGACGAAGACGGCGAAGCCGTGTTGGAAGAGGCGTACTCGGTTGCGACCGGTACCGTCCTGACCATCAACTCGAAAACCAAAACCCTGCATGACGCGTCGGGCAAAGAGCTGAAAAGCGTTGCTGCGGCCTTCACCCCGCAGAAGATGGAATTCATGAAGGCTGGCGGTTCCTATGCCGTTGTCTTTGGTAAGAAGCTGCAGACATTCGCCGCTGCCGCTTTGGGGCAAGAGCTGAAATCGGCTTATGCACCGTCGAAAGAGATCACTGCCGAAGGTCAGGGCCTGACCGCTGTTGAAAAGATCTTCAACCGCAACGCCTTAGGCGTCACGCCCGGCGCGACACTGCTTGCAGGATCGGACGTGCGCGTTCAGGTCAATGTCGTTGGCTCGCAGGATACGACCGGTCCGATGACCGCGCAGGAACTGGAAGCCATGGCAGCGACCGTGATCTCACCTTCGGTTGACGTTGGGTATCAGTCGGGCTGTCACACCGCTTCTGTTTGGGACAAGAAGGCGCAGGCCAACATCCCGAAACTGATGCAGTTCATGAATGATTTCGGCCTGATCACTGCACGTGACCCGAAGGGCAAATATCACGCGATGACTGACGTGATCCACAAGGTGTTGAATGACATTACCGTGGATGACTGGGACGTGATCATTGGCGGCGACAGCCACACACGCATGTCCAAAGGTGTGGCTTTTGGTGCGGACTCGGGCACGGTGGCGCTGGCACTGGCGACTGGTGAAGCCTCGATGCCGGTCCCGGAATCGGTGAAAGTGACCTTCAAAGGTCAGATGGCCGAGCATCTGGACTTCCGCGACGTCGTTCACGCCACGCAGGCACAGATGCTAGACCAGCACGGTGACAACGTCTTCCAGGGCCGCGTGATCGAAGTGCATATTGGGACGCTTCTGGCTGACCAAGCCTTTACCTTCACCGACTGGACAGCCGAGATGAAGGCCAAGGCGTCGATCTGTATCTCGAATGACGACACGCTGATTGGATCGCTCGAACTGGCTAAATCCCGCATCCAAGTCATGATCGACAAGGGTATGGACAATGAAGCCCAATTGCTGGCGGGTCTGATTGCCAAGGCTGACAAACGCATCGCCGACATCAAGTCGGGTGCGAACCCAGCCCTGACCCCGGATGACAATGCCAAGTATTTCGCCGAGGTTGTTGTCGATCTGGACGCCATTGATGAGCCGATGATCGCGGACCCGGATGTGAACAACGAAGACGTGTCCAAGCGCTATACCCACGACACCATCCGCCCCGTGTCCTATTACGGTGGCGACAAGAAGGTGAATCTGGGCTTTGTTGGCTCGTGCATGGTGCACAAGGGCGACATGAAAATTGTGGCCCAGATGCTGAAGAACCTTGAAAAATCGATGGGTAAGGTCGAATTCAACGCGCCGCTGGTTGTGGCCGCACCGACCTACAACATCATTGATGAGCTGAAGGAAGAGGGCGACTGGGAGATTCTCGAGAAATACTCGGGCTTCGAGTTTGACGACCTGTTCCCGAAAGCCGAGGCACGGACCGAGTACGAGAACATCATGTATCTTGAACGTCCCGGCTGTAACCTGTGCATGGGCAACCAAGAGAAAGCCGCGAAAGGTGATACGGTTCTGGCAACCTCGACCCGCTTGTTCCAGGGTCGCGTCGTAGGTGACCTGCCCGAGAAGAAGGGTGAATCGCTTCTGGCCTCGACCCCGGTTGTCGTCCTGTCCGCCATTTTGGGCCGCACGCCGACGATGGAAGAATACAAGGCGGCGGTCGAAGGCATTGACCTGACCAAATTCGCCCCACCGCTGGCTGTTCCGTCAACCACCAATTCGGCGCATTTCTAAAGCGTGAAAAAATTAAGAAGGGCGAGGATTTCCCCGCCCTTGACAAAAAATGCCATACGCAACCGCACCTCGGACTTATCAAGGTGCGGTTGTTCGTTTCTGAGAGCGTGCCACCACCATACCTTCACATACCTATCTTAACGACAAAGCTTATACCGCCCTTCGAGAAAGGTGCACTAACGGCACCTACGCGGCGTAGCTATCAACTGCCTCAGCAAAATTTGAACCCGCCGGTGCAAGTTGGCGGGTTTCTTCTTTTGTGTCGGTTAGTGCGCCAACTGGTCCGGATATATGCACTGGCAAAGTGTTCCGGAGGCAATTTCTCAACTCACTTAAGCGCTTGTAATATAAGGAAAAAGAGAGATTGGCTGGGGTGGTAGGATTCGAACCTACGGTACACTGTACCAAAAACAGTTGCCTTACCACTTGGCTACACCCCAACTGTGAGCGCTTAAGTAGCTAAAGCCGAAACGGGGTGCAACCCTAAAGTTTCGGTTCTTACAGAAATTTCGTTGCACGGTCGAATTGGCAAAAGACGGGCGTTCTCATGACAAGTGTTTCTCGTAATAATAAGAGCTTAGCCGGATTTTTCCTCGGGCGATTACCTGGATTTTGGAGTGAAGTCTCACCAGTTTGCATACGGCAATTATGCCTGAAAAAGGCAGCACAGATTCGCGATCACAGAAGGCTATCGGCTAACTACAGGTTTCGGGGAACGACCGCGCCTTAGCTACCGCATCGAGCGCGGCTAAGTCAGAGAGAAGCGATCCCATGTCATCAATGGGTATCATATTAGGACCATCGGACGGCGCATTGTCAGGATCCTGATGCGCCTCGACAAACACGCCTGCCACTCCAACGGCAACCGCAGCGCGCGCCAACACTGGCGCGAATTCCCGCTGACCGCCAGACGCGCGCCCCTGCCCTCCTGGCATCTGGACAGCATGGGTCGCGTCCATGATCACCGGACAACCGAGTTCTGCCAGTTGCGGTAGTGCTCGCATATCGGTGACCAAAGTGTTGTAGCCAAAGCTGGTTCCCCTTTCGGTCAACAAGATTTGAGAATTCCCTTCAACAACCAACTTTTCCACTACATTCTGCATGTCCCATGGGGCCAAAAACTGTCCCTTCTTCACATTCACAGGTCTATCTGTGGCCGCTGCTGCCAGCAACAGGTCTGTCTGGCGGCAGAGAAACGCTGGGATCTGCAAAGCGTCCGCGACCTCGGCCACGGGGGGGCACTGGTTGGGCAGGTGTACGTCTGTTAACACCGGCACGCCGAGCTCTGCCTTCACGCTCGAAAGCATCTCCAACCCCGCCTCCATTCCCGGTCCACGTTTCCCGTGCGTAGACGTGCGATTGGCCTTATCGAAGGATGCTTTGAAAACAAAGCCAACACGCGCCTTCTGACACGCAACGAGCAAACGTTCCGCCAGAAACAAGGCATGATCGCGGCTCTCTAACTGGCATGGCCCCGCAATCACCGACAAAGGCAGACGATTTCCGAAGCGCACTGAACCTATCGCAACCTCGGACATATCAGGACGAAATCTGTTCGCGTAGGATCGACGCAGTCAGGGACAGCATCAAATAGATCCCCGAAAAAATCAAAAACGCCAGCAGCGTGTTTTCAAACGCCTTCGGATAGGTCGGCTGGTCCGGCGCAACGGGGCTGACGTTTGTGGATAGATAGCGGGTTTGCTTGTTGGCCTCGATCCGAGCGACCTCAAGCTGCTGCAGCGCCTGTTGCATCAGAAGAGTCCGGGTTTCAAGGTTTGTTTGCGCAATACGCAACTGCCCGCTGATCGACGCCAGCGATCCTTTTTCACCGCCGGTATCAGTCAAACGCCCGCGAAGTTCGGCGATCAGACTTTCAAGCCGCGAGATGTCTCCTCGCACACCATCGACGCGGGCTTGATTCGGGCTAGTATTATCCAAGAGCTGCTGGAGTCGCAGTCGTTTATCCTGCAATTGAAGCTCATAAGTGTTGATCTGAGACATCAACGAAGACGCATCCGAGGTCGCATCGAACACCCCGACCTCTTCTTGCAAAGCCAAGACACGGCCTTGAGCGGCCAGCATTTCACGCTCAGCCTCTTCATAGCTGTTTTGAGCACCTTCCATCTGATCTTCCCGCTTGCGCTGGGTCAGATTATCAACGCGCTCTTCAGCATAGGAAATCAATGCCTTCGAATATAGCTCACTCAGCTTTGGTGACGGGGCGACTACTTCCATCTTGATGATGCCTTCGGTCGGATCAAACCCAATTTTCACCCGCTTTCGATAGGCTTTATAGGCCGTTTCGTTACTTGCACCTTGATCAAGCCGCTGAACAACATCAATTGACGGATCGCTGAAACTGTCTTTGAATCCGACGTCGCGGTCCAAGCGCAGCATAGCCTCGCGTGAAGTCAGGTAGCCCTGAACACCGATACTGTCTTGACTTGAGGCCAGCCCGGTTCCAGCGAAAAGCCCACTTGCGCCGCCGCCACTGCCGTCGGCCTGTTGGATAACAAACTCGGACTTTGTCGCGTACATAGGCGTCGCGACGTTGTAATAGTAATAGCCCGCAGCAATGGTCGGAAACACCACAAAAAAGATCAATCGCAGTATCAGCATCTGCAGGTTACGACGCCGGCGGCGGGCAATGTCTCGTTGAATGTCGATGACCGATCTTGCGCGTGCGGCGGCATCGAATACACCGGGTCCGGGCACGCCCACTTGTGGCGCCGGCTGTGGCAAATTGGTCGACTTGCCATCCCCCTCGCCTTCGACCAGTTCAAGCATGTTCGCACGCTTAAAGGGATCAATCCCGGCGCGGCGCAATTTGATTACGGCATCATAATCGTTGTCAGCTTGCACACCGTGTTTCTGTGCCACACGACGGGCCATGCGCAGCTGGCGACCTGTCAGGCCTTCATTCTGTACCTGTGCGATCTCATCGGGGTTTGCGTCAGCGTCCGTTGCACCCGAGGGCCTTGTGTTGCGTTCGATACGCATGGCCGATTTGCCCGCCGCAGGCGGCAATCCGTCTTCTTGCGGAACGGCGGCCATCTGCTCAAGCGGATTAAGCTCGGCTTCCTTTCGGGAAGACGTTTCTTGTGACGCCTCCGAAGCGGCCTGCTCGGTCGCCGAAGCATGCTCTGATCCGCGTCGAATGCGATATCTGCTAACTTTGGGTTTGGTAGTCATAGAGCTGCTTCGCTTCTTCCAAAGTCTCGAACTGACAAAACTGACCATTGGTCAGAACTGCGGCCGAGCTGCATAGTTTTTCCAGTGTTTGGGCCTGATGGGATACCACGATCACCGTGGCTTCTTTCAATCGATCCTGCAAGACGGTCCCGGCGCGACGATTGAATTCCGCATCCGTTGTGTGCGGCATACCTTCATCAATCAGGTAAATGTCGAATTCCATTGCCAGAAGCAACGAGAATGTGAATCGCGCCCGCATCCCGGCACTATATGTCGCAATCGGGAAGTCATAGTATTCTTCCAGGTTACAAAGCCAGCGCGTGAAGGCCTCAAGATAGTCGGGATCAAGCCCATAGAGCCGCGCGATATGGCGGGCATTGTCACGCGCCGACAGCTTGCTGACCACCCCGCCCATGAACCCCAATGGAAACGAAATCCGGCAATCGCGTACAATTTCGCCTTCATCCGGCTTTTCCAGCCCGGCCATCATGTTGATCAGTGTGGTTTTTCCCGTTCCGTTCGGCGCAAGGATGCCAAGCGAATTTCCAAGTTCCACCCGGAACGAGGCCTGATCAAGAATGACCTTGCGTTGTTTCCCGGTCCAGAAGGACTTGCTGACATTTCTAAATTCGAGCATCCGCGCTCCGATACCTCAAGTGTCCTATTCTGTCGTAGGCGAACTTTCTTAACTATCCGCTATAGTTGGCCATTTCGTCTAAAATATGTCTGAACACGCCCAACTTCCAGCGTTCAAAGCACTGAAAAAAGGGGAAAGCGCCAGACAAACTGACGCTTTCCTTCGTATTCCGGCAAAGCTTGGCGCGCAAACTTATGCGATCTTCATCTTAGCCATGCTGTTTTTCAACGCGCAGGACCTTACCCGCGATGAAGGACAGGAACACAGCGCCGAAGCTGAATAGCGCGCCCATTTTGGCGGCATCCTGCACAGGGCCTGGATCGAACGCGACTGCGGCCACGAAGAGCGACACGGTAAAGCCAATCGCCGCTACAAAGCCAATCACGATCAGGTCGACCAGCCGCATGCCTGCCGGAAGCCCAAGGCGCATTGGTCCGACCGCAATCCAACCCATGATAAAGACCCCCAAAGGCTTACCAATAATCAGGCCAGCCAGCACCAGCCATGTGGCCTCGCCAATTGCTCCGAACTCGACCCCGGCGTTTAGAAGACCGAAGAAGAACAGCACGATATCAACCGGAATGGCCAATCCATGCTCCATCTGGTTCAGCGTGTCGGTCAGATATTTTTCTGCTTCCGAGAAGATCCCAAACGCGCGATCCGCATGTGGGATAGCCGGGATGACAGGCAGCAGGCCCAGTGCCGGGTGAATGCCAGCCTGCGCAAAGCCATACCAACTGATGCAACCGGCAATCGCATAGGGGACCCAGCCAAGTTTCTTGCGCACGAAGGTCGAATATCGGCGCAGCTGATCGCCACGGTCCTTGCGGCGTGGCAGCCAGTTGAACAGCACAAATACGATGACCGAAGCAGCAACCGAAAGCAGCAGCCATTCAGGAGCCAATTCGCCCGAGGGATAGAAAATCGCAAGAATGATCAAGCCCGCTGCGTCGTCGGCAATTGCCAGAAGCAGCAAGAAGCGCACGGCCGGGTGGCCTGCGCCAAAGACCATGCGTCCCACCAGATAGCTGAAGGCAATATCGGTTGCGGTCGGGATGGCCCACCCGCGCGACACGGCATCAAAAGTGCTGGATCCAAGGAAATAGGCAATGCCCAGATAAACCGCGATCGGACCGATCATACCGCCAGCGGTCGCGACCAAAGGCGTCGCTGCCTTTTTCCCGCGCAGGCTGCCGTTTTTCAGGATCACGGCCTCCCACACTTCTTTGCCGGCGATGGCGAAGAACAACGCCATCAAGACGTCGTTGATCAGATAGTGGAAAGTCAGAACCTTCTCGACATCACCATATTCAAAGTGATGCGACGCCTCTCCATAGGCTTTTTCCCAATACCCGATATCGATGCCAATCCAGCCGTTAAACCACAGAGGGTACTCGACAAAATGGTGATACGAGTGGGGATCAATATTAGCCCAAATCAACGCAATCAAAGCACCGGCTATCAGAAGTACTGAATAAGTGGTGATGAAATTCCACACACGATACATGGCAAACCCCGTCCTGGTCTTGTTCTTGTAAACAAGCCGCACCCCGAGTGTTAATCTGGGACGCGACCGCATCTTGTTACATTTGGAAATAATCTAAACGGCGTCAAACAACAACAGGAGGTCAGCAATTCTCTGCCTGACTGCTGCCCCCGTCTTTCGCAGGTTTACGCGATGGCGCTCCAACCGATGCCGGCCAAGACGGCCCCGACAACGGCAATCCCCAGATAGGCTGCAAAGACCCGCGGCTTGACCAAGGCCCAGACTGCAACGGCGGCAGGGATGCAGCTGACGCCACCTGCTATTACGAAAGACATCGCGGCCCCGTTTGACATTCCCTGATCCAGCAGAGCAGCGACCATCGGCACTGCGGCGTAGCCGTTCAGATAGGCGGGCGCACCCACAATCGCCCCCAAAAGGATCGGTCCAATACCACTGCCACCCAATACCTGCGCGACCAGCTCTGCCGGGATATAGCGCAGCATCAGCGCTTCGATCATATAGGCCAGAAGCAGCCATTTCCCTAAAAACAGCGCGTTTTCTACGGCGGCGTTTTTAAATGTTTCGCGACGATGCGCCTCGGTCCAGAATTTCCAGTTCACTTCGCCGGAATATACGTCCGCACCTGACCCCGAGCCACAGGACGAGCTGCAACAGGACTTAACCGGCGCGTTTTTTAGCGGGTCGGCAAAAACTGCGGACTTGGCAAATCCTTTGACGATGAAGCCGCCCATCAAGCCAAGACCGACCGCCGCGACCAGCTTGGCCGTTGCAAATCCGGTGCCCAATGTCCCTGCTGTAATCGCAAACATGGCGGGATCCATCAAAGGTGAGGACAGCCAGAATGCCATTACAGCAGATAAGGGCGCCCCAACGGCCAGAAGGGCTGCAATGAAGGGAATAACCTCGCACGAACAAAAGGGCGACAATCCGCCGGCCAATGCAGCCACCACGATCATCCGCGTCTCGCGCCCCTCAAAGGCACGCGCCAGAAGGTTTTCCGCTCCGGTGGCTTTCAAAAACGCCACAGCAAGGATGGCAAACAAAATGAACGGCGCCGTATGCCCCAGTGCCGTCAGTGCAAAGCGAAGCATCGGCATGACCTCGGCCGGATCAAGAGATGCCAGAACTGCTGGCAAGGCCAGAACGAAGACCCAAGCCCAGTCGGGTTTGAACCGCCGCGGCGATTGCGTCTGTGTTGCATCAGCCATGATCGTGGCCCTTTCCTTCGGCGCAATCTGCGCAGCATTCCGACAATAGATAATCTGACAGCGCGCTCATCACGTCATATTCCGCAGCTGCGCAGATGATTGATCGCCCCTGTTTTTCCTGTGTCACCAATCCGGCGGCTGACAGGATCTTCATATGATGGGTCAGGGTTGATCCGGTGACGCCACAGCGTTCGCCCAAAGCGCCAATTGACAGCCCGTCGGGCCCCGCACGCACCAAAGTACGCAGGACGGACAGGCGGTGTTCAGATCCCAGCGCCGCAAATTGCGACGCCGCGATGTCTACATTCAGAAGGTCAAGAGAATCATTTTCCATATTTCTAGTAATATCGAAACATTCGATAGGCGCAATAGTAATTCCGACAAACCTCGAAATATTGAATCCTCATCCGACAGGCCCTAACCTGCCAAAATGACCACCCTACATGATGCCATTTCCGCCTGTACCCTATGTGCAGAGCGTTTCTCGCAGACCGAAACGGCCCATGCCCCGCGCCCTGTGATCTGGTTTCAGCCGGGCACCCGGATCCGCATCATTGGGCAAGCGCCCGGCATGCGGGTGTATAAATCCGGCGTGCCGTTTGACGATCCCTCGGGCGATCGCTTGAGACAATGGATGGGGGTAAGCCGGGACACGTTCTATGACCGCAAACGCATTTCCATAACACCCATGGCGTTCTGCTTTCCGGGCTATGACGCCAAGGGGGCAGACCTTCCACCACCCAAGCTCTGCGCCCAGACATGGGCAAATCAAGTCGATCAGGCGCTAAATGGAATGCCCCTGACGCTGCTTGTCGGCGGCTATGCGCAATCCCGCCATCTGGGGCGGGGTTCTGGCGTGACCGCCACAGTCACAGACTGGCGTGCCCATGCGCCGCAGTGCTTCCCCTTGCCTCATCCGTCGTGGCGCAATACGGGTTGGCTGAAGAAAAACCCGTGGTTCGAGGCCGAGCTTCTGCCCGAGCTGCAAACGCAGGTCACGCGCGCGCTGACCACATAGTCGGAGAATTCCATGAGCGACCTCACGCAGCTGGACCACGCACACGCCGCCATGCATGCAGATCTGAACGACGACGCCGCGCGCATGCGGTTTTACGAACGCTTGGCAGACCGCGAGCTATTCCTTTTGCTTGCCACCGAACCGCAAGGCGAAGACATCGAACCTGAGCTTTTTGAACTTGAGACCGACAAATATGTTCTGGTCTTCGACCGCGAAGAACGGCTAGCCGAGTTCGTGGGCCAAACTGCCCCCTACGCTGCCCTGCCGGGTCGGGTCATCGCGGGAATGCTCGCCGGTCAGGGTATTGGGCTGGGGGTGAATCTCGGGGTCGCCCCATCCTCGATCCTGATCCCGGCCGAAGCGATGGACTGGCTGGCCCAAACGCTCAGCGGCACCCCGGATGAGGTTGAGGCGCAGATCACCGAGATCCTGCCGCCATCCGCCCCCGAAACCCTTCTGACGGCATTGGCTGAAAAACTAGGATCTGCCGGTGGTCTGGCAGACTATGCCTGCCTTGCAGGCGTGCGCCATGCAGATGGACGCCACGGCCATCTGTTGGGATTTATCGCCCCCGCCGACGGTGCAGAGCGTGCATTAGCGGGGGCCGTGAACGAGGCGCTAACCTTCTCGGGATTGGACGCTGGCGAGCTTGATGTTGGTTTTTTCACCCCGGCTGACGAGATTGCACAGAAACTGACAACACAAGGCCTGCGCTTTGATCTTCCCGCTCCCAAAACACCCGAGCATCTGGCCCCTGTTGCGCCGGGGTCAAACCCGGAAAAACCGCCCATCCTGAAATAGCGAACCAGCTTTTTCTTGTCAGAAATATCCCCGCCGGAGGCATGAAAACCACGCCGCGCAAGCAGCGTTCCAAAATGAAAGGGCGCAGAAAACTGCGCCCTTTCCTGTTTGCATGTCGAGAAACGCTTTATCCGCGCGTCCAGATCCACATTGCGTTGTTTTCGTGCTTGCCGGTGTCTTCACCGATAATCACCGAACCATCGCGGCGCACGACCAGGTTGTCCGGGTTGGAAATCGACTCGACCGGGCAGGCATTCGGCGCGTTTTCTTTGTTGTAACCGTGACCAGCAACAACCGGCACCATGGTCTTCACATCGAAGTCAGCTTCCAGCTTCATTTCATAGACCACACCGCATTTGTTGGCTTCCAGACGCACGTCGCCTTCGCCATCTGCCATGCCTTTGCCGATCGACGACATCGCCATGTACATATACGGAACCGACCCGTCTTTCGCGCCTTCATAGTTGATGTTCACACCTTCCATCTTGCGGAATTCGGCGGTCGCACCCAATGCGGCGGCAGCTTTACGGCTTTCCAGAAAGGCCACGCGGTTATCAGCGGCTTTGCCTTCGGCCCAGGCCGCAATCTCTTCTGCGGTGATATAGCTGTTCTGGCCTTCCACGAAGTTGTCAGGCGTGATGCCGTCATATTCGCGCACCCAGCCCGCGATCTCGTCGCTGGTGCCGTGTGCCAGTTTTACCCAGCTAACGTCAAAGCCGGTGGTCGCCGACGGGGCTGCATTGGCTTCGTCCTGCTGAACCATTTTGGCGGCATAAAGCGTACCCGAGGACAGGTCATCGGCCTTGTCAGCCACAAATTTGAAGAACACAACGTCGGTTCCGTCATCCGATAGGTACACGGTCTTGTGGTCGGGCATCACAACCGCGTTTTCGTGGCTGAAACGGCCTAGTGCGAAATGCTTGACCGGAGCAGCCGACGCAGCTGGATCCGATACCTCTACGATATAGCCATAGTCATATGGGTTCGGGAAATCGCCGCCCAGATACTTAGCCAGGTTCAGCTGATCTTCGTGGTATTTATAGCCGGGGTTGTTCCAATCGGCAGAGTTGTCAAAATACAGTTCTTCCGACGACAACGGAGTGGCCCAAGGGGTCATCGTGCCGAAGCAGTTCACCCATGTGCCGCGCACAGCCGAGAAATCCAGCATCATTGTGTCGCCGACCGACCAGGTGCCATCTTCGTTACGGGTCAGGGCCGCGCGGCTCATCCCACCAGGACGGTTTTCCCAGTTGGTGAACAGGAAGCCAGTGTTTTCACCGGTTTTGACATAGCCGTTGAAATCCGGATCATTTGACGTCAGCAGCTCTTCGCCACCAACCGTTTTGATCACGCCCATGACGCCATTGTCGCCTTCCTGCATCAGGATCTGATAGTCGCCCAGTGTCGACATCACGCGTGTCTTGTCTGCGTCTGCGGTCGGGGCAGCCATGCCTTCGGCGTCCCAGTTCACATTCGAGATCACACCAACGCTGGCCTTAGCAAATTCATTGCCCAGCTCTTTTTCAGGGTGCTGCGTGTTGAAGAACAGGTCATTGCCTTCTTCGTAGATGCCGGTGATTTCGGCACCCAGCTGAACGGTGGCCACACGTTTCAGGTTGTGTCCATCGGCCAAGGCAACAGCGGGGGTCAGCGACGTGGCAGCCAAAAGGCAAGCTAGCGTCTTTTTCATGGGAATCTCTCCTAGGATCATAGCCGCGCACGTAATTGCACGCTTAGGCGTTCTCCTAGGTTGGGACTATGACAGCCCCGACACATCCACGTAACACTTCTGCGACACCCGGAAACTTGCAAAAGCCCGGGCATCCCGAAGATTATTTCTTGGCTTCCAGCGCGTCCAAACGGGCCTTCAGCGCCTCGTTTTCTTCACGGGCTTTCTGGGCCATGGCGCGGACTGCGTCGAATTCTTCGCGGGTGACAAAGTCGCGATCCGCCAGCCAGCGATCCATCCAGCTTTTCATCGCGGTCTCGGCTTCGTCCTTCGCGCCCTGCGCCACGCCCATGGCGTTGGTCATCAGTTGGGAAATATCATCAAAAACCTTGTTGCGCGTCTGCATCTGCTTCTCCTCGCTTGAGCTGACCCTTATATGGGGTCTTGAGCAGGCCGAGACAAGCTTGACTTGCCCCGAAGAAGAGGTTCAACACCAACCTATGTTTATGGCCATCCCTTTCCCCGACATCGCGCCCGAGATCTTTTCGATCGAACTGGGCAGCATCACCTTTGCCCTGCGTTGGTACGCGATGGGCTATCTTGTGGGCATCGCAATCGGCTGGTGGATCATCGCCCGCGCGCTGTCCTTTCCGGAGCTGTGGCGCAACGCGCCGCCGATGACGCGTGCGCAGCTGGAAGATTTCGCAACTTGGGTCATCCTAGGGATCATCATTGGTGGTCGCTTGGGGTCAGTGATTTTCTATCGCCCCGACTATTTCTTCGCGAACCCTTGGGACATTCCCAAAATCTGGCTTGGTGGCATGTCATTTCACGGTGGCTTTCTGGGTGTGATCCTCGTGACATGGCTCTATTGCAGGCGTCACAAATTGCTGACCGCCTCGGTCGCAGACCTGCTGGCCATCGCAGCCCCTATTGGCATCGGCCTTGTCCGCGTCGCGAACTTCATCAACGCCGAGCTTTGGGGCCGTCCGACCGACGCCCCATGGGGGGTTATCTTCCCGGGCGAATACGCGCAACATTGCCCCGGATGGGATGCGGCCATTGGGGCCTGTGCCCGCCACCCCAGCCAGCTTTACGAAGCCCTGCTGGAAGGTGCTGTCTTGGCGATTGTGCTTTTATATCTTGCTTTCCGACGCGGATGGCTGAAAACGCCGGGCCGCCTGACTGGGCTGTTTTTCCTTGGTTACGGCCTGTCCCGCTTCGTGGTTGAGTTCTTCCGTCAGGCGGATGCGCAATTCATCACCCCCGACAACCCATGGGGCCATGTCGTTCGGGTCGGAGATCTGGGCATCACCATGGGCCAAACCCTGACGCTTCCCATGATCGCCATCGGCATCGTGACGTTGATCTGGGCCAGGCGACGGACACACGAATGAACGCTCTCGAAAAGCAACTAATTGGTCGCATTTCGAAATCAGGGCCGATCTCGATCGCCGACTATATGGCTGAATGCCTATTGCATCCTGAACACGGATATTACGCAACCCGTGATCCGCTTGGCGTCGACGGGGACTTCACCACCGCCCCCGAAATCAGCCAGATGTTTGGCGAAATGCTGGGGCTGTGCTTGGCGAAGGCGTGGATGGATCAGGGTGCGCCATCGCCCTTTGCGCTGGCCGAGCTGGGACCGGGGCGCGGCACACTGATGGCTGACATTCTGCGCGCCACCAAAGGTGTGCCGGGATTTCACGCCGCCGCAAAGCTTCATCTGGTCGAAGCCTCGCCCGTGTTGCGCACCCGACAGATCGAGCGCCTTGCGCCACACACCGTCACCCACCACGACAGCATAGGCAGCTTGCCCGACGCACCTGTGTTCCTTGTTGCCAACGAGTTCTTCGACGCCCTGCCCATTCGCCAGTACCAGCGCGACGGTGACGGTTGGAGGGAATGTCAGGTGGGACTGGGCGACGATGCGCTAACGATGGGCCTGACCGCCCCCCTGCCCGTCCCCACGCTGGCCGACCGGCTGGCCGACACGCAAGACGGCGATGTGGTCGAAATCTGTGCGCCCGCCCAAGGAGTGATGTCCAAGCTCGCAAGCTTTATTGACACGCATGGCGGTGCAGCGCTGATCATTGACTATGGTGACTGGCGATCCATCGGGGACACATTTCAAGCGCTGAAAAATCACACGCCGGTATCGGTACTGGACACCCCCGGTCAGGCCGACCTGACCGCGCATGTGGATTTCGAGGCTTTGGCCCGCGCCGCCGCCCCCCTGACCGCACACCAAATGACCCCACAGGGCGTGTTTCTAGAGCGTCTGGGCATCACCGCGCGTGCGCAGGCGCTGGCAGACAGGCTCAGCGGAGATGCACTGAACAGCCACATTACTGCACACCGGCGCTTGACGCACCCGGATGAAATGGGGACTCTCTTCAAAGTGCTGGGACTGACTCGTGCGGATTCCCCCGATCTTCCCGGCCTGCATCGCAACCAATGACAGGCGCGCCCGGATGACACTTGAGATCCTGACCTCTGACGCCCTTGGCCAGACACGGCACGGGTTCTTCACCCGTAAAGGCGGCGCGTCTTCGGGCGTCTATGCGGGATTGAACTGCGGTAGTGGCAGCAAGGATCAAACCGAGCTTGTGCAGATCAACAAAGATCGCGTCGCACAGGCATTGGAGGTGCACCCGGCCCATCTGTG
This sequence comes from Aliiroseovarius halocynthiae, assembly GCF_007004645.1. Taxonomy (GTDB): domain Bacteria; phylum Pseudomonadota; class Alphaproteobacteria; order Rhodobacterales; family Rhodobacteraceae; genus Aliiroseovarius; species Aliiroseovarius halocynthiae. The sequence continues at coordinate 47,080 of NZ_ML660026.1, forward strand.
TGGTGTCTATCAGGTGCATTCGCCTGACGTGGTCACGGTTCATGAACCGATGATCGGCGACCGACCAAAAGCAGATGCAGTGGTCACTGCAACGCCCGGACTTGCCCTGTCGATCCTGACTGCTGATTGTCAGCCAGTCTTGTTTTCGGATCCTGACGCACAGGTGATCGGCGCGGCGCATGCGGGCTGGAAAGGCGCCATCGGTGGCGTGCTGGAGGCTACGCTAGACGCAATGGAATCGCTTGGCGCGACGCGCGCAAACATCACTGCTGTGATTGGCCCAACGATCAGCCATGAAGCCTATGAGGTCGGCCCTGAATTCCGGGAAGAGTTCACAGCGCATGACAGCAGCTATGATCGCTTCTTCACCAATGGCAATGGTGATCGCGCCATGTTTAACCTGCCCAGCTTTGGGCTGCATCGCCTTGAAGCGGCGGGTGTCGGGCACGCTGAATGGACCGGTCACTGCACCTATTCCGACCCCGAACGGTTCTATTCCTATCGTCGTACTTGCCACAAGAAAGAGCCGGACTACGGGCGCTTGATCTCGGCAATCCGCCTCTGACCCACAAAAAATGCCGCCAACAGTGTGGGCGGCATTCATGACTCCGGCGATCTCGATTTCTTTACGGCGTGTCTTCCATCCGCGCTTCCAAAACATCAAACGGCACACCCGGCTCGTCCTTGGCACCGCGAATGACCAGCGAGGTCTTCACCGACGCCACATTTTCTGCCGATGTCAGCTGCTCGGTCAGGAAGCTTTGGAAGGTCGACAGATCGGGCGCGACACATTTCAGGATGAAATCCACTTCGCCATTCAGCATGTGACATTCGCGGACCAGCGGCCAGTCACGGCACTGTGCCTCAAAGGCAGACAGGTCAATTTCGGCCTGACTGACCAGACCGACCATTGCGAAAACCTGCACCTCAAAGCCCAGCGCGCGGGCGTCTACATCCGCATGATAGCCCCGGATCAATCCATGCTCTTCCAACGTACGCACCCGTCGTAGACAGGGGGGCGCTGAAATCCCGACACGTTTGGCCAGTTCCACATTGGTCATACGACCGTCGGCCTGAAGTTCGGCCAGAATCATACGGTCGATAGGGTCAAGTTTACTTGCGGACATTAGGTTGCCTTCTGATGAGCATCCGGTGGCGCGCCAACAGGCGGCTTCCGATCGGAAATTGCGCAGAGATTACATCTGGATGACGCATTGCGCAACAATCTTTCGCATCTACGCAACATCATTTCCTGAGAGAGCCCCCCGCCACGCCGTCACAGCACCGTGAAGGCGTCGGGCACAGGCCTTTCAATACAGCTCCAGCTCGCTTATATGCGTCACGAAACAAGATTGCTCAAGGAATAATCCATGTCCGAGACTCGCCACACCAAAGTTCTGATCATCGGCTCCGGCCCCGCTGGGTACACTGCAGGCGTTTACGCCGCGCGCGCCATGCTGGAACCGATCCTTGTGCAAGGTATGGAACCGGGTGGCCAGCTGACCACCACGACCGAGGTCGAGAACTATCCGTCTTTCATCGACATCCAAGGCCCCGAGCTGATGATGAAGATGGAAGAGCACGCCCGCGCAATGGGAACCGAGGTGATTGGTGACCTGATCGTGGATCTGGACATCTCAAAACGCCCCTTCACCGCCAAAGGTGACAGCGGCACGGTCTATACTGCCGATGCCGTCATTCTGGCCACCGGCGCACGCGCCAAGTGGCTGGGTCTGGACAGCGAAGAGAAGTTCAAAGGCTTCGGCGTTTCGGCCTGCGCAACCTGTGACGGCTTCTTCTATCGCGGCGAAGAGATCGTCGTTGTGGGTGGCGGCAACACAGCCGTCGAAGAAGCGCTGTTCCTGACCAAGTTCGCGTCGAAAGTGACCTTGATCCACCGCCGCGACACGCTGCGCGCGGAAAAGATCCTGATCGACCGCCTGATGAAAAATGAAAAGATCGTGCCCCTGTGGGATCACACGCTGGACGAGGTCGTAGGCGACGAAAACCCGCTGGGCGTCACCGGCGTGCGCGCCAAACATGTCGACACCAGCGAGATCACCGAGGTCCCGGCCAAAGGTGTTTTCATCGCCATCGGCCACGCGCCCGCAAATGAGTTGGTAAAGGACACGCTGGAAACCCATATGGGCGGCTATGTCGTGACCAAACCGGACTCGACCGCCACGTCGGTACCCGGTGTGTTTGCCGCTGGTGACCTGACAGACCACAAATACCGCCAAGCTGTGACCTCGGCGGGTATGGGCTGCATGGCTGCGCTGGAAGCAGAGCATTTCCTGGCCGAACAAGAGTGATGACCGATCTGCTAAGCGTGACCCTGAACGGTCTGTTTTGGCGATCAACTTTTCTGGGGCATGAAGACAGGATTCTTGCCCCAGCCTCTGCCCCATTCGGGCGCTGGCATACCGAAGGGCAGAAAGCGCTTTATCTGTCGGGAACGCCTGAAGGTTGCCGGGTTGCGCTGAATGTCTATCTTCGCAAAGATGACCCCGAGCGTGGAATATATCCCCTGCGGGTCATCAACGCACAAGTGGCAGATCTGCGGGACCCGGAAACCCGCGCAGCTTACAGCGCACCCCTCGACGAAATTCATGCACGCTGGGCCGATCTGCGGGCCGAAGGACTAAATTCACCGACGTGGCGGGTTAGCGACCGGGCACGCGCTGCCGGGCTTGACGGCATCCTGACCCCGTCCCGCTCGCGGCCTGACCTGACCCACCTGACGTTGTTTCAGTGGAACTCGGCTGGCGCGGCCCAGGTTGCACAGGCCGGCGCACCCTTACCGTTTCACAACGAGAGCTGATTAGACAGAACGGTGCTGTCCATTGCGATTATCCCCGCTTCAATGCTCTTGGCAAAACACTGTTCCACAATAAACACAGTCTGCGTGACTTTCCCCGTATATTAGAATCCTCGTCAAAAACCTCTTTGCCCGACACTGAATTCATGCGAAGCGTTCACGCGTGAACACACTTTGAGTCGCCAGTTATGTCGTCACCCGTGACAAAACCCAATCCGGACGAGGAAGATCAGCTCTTCCGCCTTCTGCGCCAACTGGATACGGCGCCGGAAGCTTCGCAACGCGCGATCGCTTCTGCGATTGGAACGTCGTTGGGGCGGCTTAATGCGCTTTTGCGCATGGCAGCCGAAGACGGCCTGATCACGATAAGTGAGCGGGCCGGACCCGATAAACGCCAGCGGTTTGCCTATTCGCTTACCGCACGTGGCGCGTCCGAGAAGGTGCGGCTCACAGACATTTTTCTGAACCGCAAGCTTGCAGAATATAACGCATTGCACGCGGAATTAACTGGTACAACCAGCGGCCTGGTTCCGCTTAAACACAGGACCAATCTTATGGAACACAATCTTGCTCCGATCCCGGAACTCTATGTCAGCCACGAAAGCGCGCTGAAGCTGAAAGTCGAAGCGGCTGATCTGACCAGTCACGACCTGACCCCGCGCCAGATCTGCGATCTTGAGCTTCTGATGAACGGCGGCTTTAACCCGCTGAAAGGCTTCCTGAGCGAAGAAGACTATAACGGCGTTGTGGAAAACATGCGTTTGGCTGACGGCCAACTGTGGCCGATGCCGATCACGCTGGATGTGTCCGAAGATTTCGCCCAGTCGATCGAACTGGGACAAGACATTGCCCTGCGCGACCAGGAAGGTGTCATTCTGGCGACCATGACTGTGACCGACCGCTGGGAGCCCAACAAGGCCCGCGAGGCCGAAAAGGTTTTCGGTGCGGATGACGACGCCCACCCGGCTGTGAACTATCTGCACAACCAAGCGGGCAAGATCTATCTGGGTGGTCCGGTTGTCGGCATCCAGCAGCCTGTCCACTATGATTTCCGCGCTCGTCGCGACACCCCGAACGAGCTGCGCGCCTATTTCCGCAAGCTGGGCTGGCGCAAAATTGTGGCCTTCCAAACCCGCAACCCGCTTCACCGCGCGCACCAGGAACTGACCTTCCGCGCCGCGAAAGAAGCGCAGGCCAACCTGCTGATCCACCCGGTTGTTGGCATGACCAAGCCGGGCGATGTGGACCACTTCACCCGCGTGCGTTGCTATGAAGCCGTTCTGGACAAATACCCGGCATCGACCACCACCATGTCGCTTCTGAACTTGGCGATGCGTATGGCTGGCCCGCGCGAAGCTGTTTGGCACGGCTTGATCCGCGCCAACCACGGCTGCACCCACTTCATCGTGGGCCGCGACCACGCTGGACCCGGCAAGAACTCGGCTGGTGAAGACTTCTACGGCCCCTATGACGCGCAAGAACTGTACCGCGCGAACCAATCGGAAATCGGCTGTGAAATGGTCGACTTCAAGCACATGGTTTGGGTTCAGGAACGCGCTCAGTATGAGGCGATCGACGAAATTAAGGACAAAGATGACATCACCATCCTGAACATTTCAGGCACCGAACTGCGTCGCCGTCTGGCCGAGGGTCTTGAGATCCCCGAGTGGTTCTCGTTCCCCGAAGTGGTCAAGGAACTGCGTCGCACCAAACCGCCACGCGCTAAGCAGGGCTTTACCGTGTTCTTCACCGGCTTCTCGGGTTCGGGCAAGTCGACCATCGCCAACGCGCTGATGGTGAAGTTGATGGAACAGGGCGGCCGTCCGGTGACGCTTCTGGATGGTGACATCGTACGTAAAAACCTATCGAGCGAACTTGGCTTCTCGAAAGAGCACCGCGACCTGAACATCCGCCGCATCGGCTATGTCGCGTCCGAGATCACCAAAAACGGTGGTATCGCGATCTGCGCGCCCATCGCGCCCTATGCGACCACCCGCCGTGCGGTCCGTGAAGACATCGAAGCCTTTGGTGCCTTCGTGGAAGTGCATGTCGCAACCTCGATCGAGGAATGCGAACGTCGCGACCGCAAGGGCCTCTATAAACTGGCCCGCGAAGGCAAGATCAAAGAGTTCACCGGGATCTCGGACCCCTACGACGTGCCCGTGAACCCGGAACTGTCGGTCGAGACTGAAAACGTCGATGTCGACAACTGCGCCCATCAGGTTCTGCTGAAACTGGAAAGCATGGGTCTGGTGAAAGCCTGATCCGGGCAGATTAAAAAACGAAAGCCCGGCCGTAGCGCCGGGCTTTTTTTATCGTATTGACGCACGATCTCGGCGCGCAGATAACAGCACTCGACCTCGCCCCTAGGTGGATTTCGATCGCCTGCCAATAATTTCAGAAGCCCTGCCCCGTTTGGAGACCCGCCTATGGCACGCCGTGAGAAGAAACCGTTGGTTTGGTTTAGTAAAGTGTTCGTCGATTCAACCCTGCTCAAAGGCTTTGAATCTGATACCTATCAAAATGATCGTGATCTGGCAGTGGACGCCATGCGCCGCAATGTATTGGGTGAAGATCTGCCTGCCGAGCGCTTCGCCACAGAGTTCTGGTACGAATACGGTGACACGAAAATCCGCAAAGTGCCCGATTTTGCGATGATCGGCGGGTATTGGGTCGTCTCGCAAGAGATGAAAGATGTGTTCGAGCAGTTCGACCTGGGAAAAACCTCGTTCTATCCAACCAAACTGTATGAGCATAATCGTAAAACCGAGGTTGCGGGTACGCATTACTGCATCAACTTCGCCGAGGTGAAGAATAGTTTCCTGCCACAGCATTCACCCGAGGTCGAAAAGCCGTTCAAAAGCGTCGACTATTACAAATTAGAGGGATGGATGGACGAAGGCATGGTTGCTGTGTCTGACGACGCCCTTGACGGCGTAGACCTATGGCTCGAGGGCAGTTTACGCAAAAGCCTGTTTTTCAGCGACCGTCTTGTGTCGGCGCTGAAAGATGCCAAGCTTACGCGTCGTCTTAGCTTGCGTAAATGCACCATTATAGACGGCTAATCCCCCGCTAACCGCTCAACCCATCCGGCATTGGGTTCCAGTCGAAATAGGCTTTGACGATCCCGTGGTCTGACGCGCCCAGTTCTTCTTCGAAATCTTCGCGGTTCAGGTGGTCGTTGATCACTTCCATCTCGCGGAAGGACCAAAGGCGTTTGCGCGAGTGGTCATAAAACTCCTCGCTAACCAAAATATGGTCAAGACTCTCGCGCTTATGCTTGTAGACATGGGTGTAATAGACATGCCGCATCGAGCGGTATTGTTGAAGCCGCTCGACGGAATACAGCCCTTTGTCAGCGGACAGCCCTGCCCGGCTTTTCTGCACCACGCGATAGGTGGGTTGATCAGATATCAGCTCGTTCGTCACGGACATCGTGTCATCGTTCAGATCGCCCATCACGATGGTGGGCGAGATGTCGTTTTCGTCCTCGGACTTCATCCAGCCGTCCAGAAGCACGCGAAGCGCGCCGGCCTCCATCACGCGGCGCATATGCGCCAGCGTGGATTTCGCGTGTTTAGCGTGGTGTTGCAGAATGATCGGTTGCGGCTGCGCAAAGGACACGCGGGCCGGTCCCTTAGATTTCAGATGCGCCACAACGATGGTGACTTCGGGCGGCGTCGGGTTGTTTCCTTCTGGGTGAATCTTTGCGATCAGCAAGGGCCGCGAGAATTTATTGATGGTGATGGTGATCTCTTCTTCAGCGCCTGCCGTCTCGCGCACCTTGTCGAAGCGGAACTGCGGCGGGAAATCCGCATGCCAGCCGCCTTGCGCCAGCTGAGAGTTGCCATGCCGATCTTTACGCACCGCCAACGCGACCTGAGGCCGCCCCCGCCCCGGCGCGTCCCGCGCGACAAGGTCATAGTCGTTGGTCAACCCAGCCTCGGCAAAACATTCGCGCAAGGCCAGAACCGACCAGAGCTCCTGAAAGGCGATGACCTCGGCGTCGACCTCTTTCAGGCGCGCGGCGGTCCATCGGATTTTGCGCTGGTAATAGGCGCGCCCTTCGTCATCATCTTCGATATGCGGCTGGTTAGAATAGGTAATCCCGCCGGGGACCTGAAGGTTGAAAAGATTGATCGTCGCAAAGCTTAGATCACGCATATTCGCACGGGCCATGGCAAAGTCCTCCTGAAATCAACTTCTGGAAGAATAGCATGATTCTGTGACAATTGCGGATGGCAGGTCAAATTCGTCTGAACGCGGGCTTTATACTTTGTTGATCGTGATCGTCTGAACCACGGTTTCCGGCTCAGCCCGCTCAAGATCAATATGCAGCAACCCGTTTTCAGTCTTGGCGCCAACCACCTCGACCCCATCGGCCAGCACGAAGCTTTTCATGAACTGGCGGGCAGCGATGCCCCGATGCAGGAAAACCCGGCCTTCGCCTGTGTCACCTTGAGATCCGCGGATCACCAACTTCGCGTTCTCGACCGTGATCGACAGATCGTCATCCGCGAACCCGGCCACGGCCAAAGTAATCCGATAGGCCTTGTCTGACACTTGTTCGATATTAAACGGGGGATAGCCATCTTTGCCAGATTTCGCGGCCTGCTCGACCATGCGTTCCAGCTGTTCAAACCCCAGAAGGAACGGATGCGTTCCCAAGCTTACTTTCGTCATCGACACGTCCTTGAATAAGCGACACGTTGCAATTGGCCCCCAAAGGCTGCCACGGATTGAATATGGGAGCCACGACAACCAGTTGCAAGGCGGCTTTTACTTGGAGATTGCCCCCGCCTGACGTTATGATCAGGCGACCACTCAGCAGAATGACTCGAAAATGAGCAATGCCCAAGAAATGAAGACCGACGACGTGCTCCGTGTGGAGCTTGAGGTCTTCCGCGCAGAACATCGGGATCTGGACGAAGCCATCCACGCGCTTGAAGAAAGCGGGCGGGCGGATCAGCTGCGTCTGCGGCGCCTGAAAAAGCAAAAGCTGTCTTTGAAGGACAAAATCGCCCGGATCGAAGACAAATTGACCCCGGATATCATTGCCTGATTGCATCATTGCCCCGCGAACCTGTAAGGATGCGCCAACTTTCCTAGGGGATGCGAGGATCATATGACGGATGTGAAAGTCGGGATCATCATGGGCAGCCAGTCGGACTGGCCCACGATGAAGGAAGCCGCCACGGTATTGGACGAACTGGGCATCGCGTATGAGGCCAAGATCGTGTCCGCGCACCGCACCCCTGACCGTCTGTGGGACTATGGCAAGACCGCCGCTGATCGTGGGTTGCACGTGATCATTGCGGGCGCTGGCGGAGCGGCGCATCTGCCCGGCATGATGGCGTCGAAAACCCGTGTGCCCGTTGTGGGCGTGCCAGTACAAACACGCGCATTGTCTGGTGTCGACAGCCTGTATTCCATCGTACAGATGCCCAAGGGCTTTCCGGTCGCCACCATGGCCATCGGCGCTGCTGGGGCGGCCAATGCCGGCCTGATGGCCGCTGGCATTCTGGCCGTGTCGGACGCTGATCTTGCAACCCGGTTGGATGCGTGGCGTGACGCGCTCTCGGCCTCGATCCCGGATGAGCCCTCGGATGACTGATATGCTGACCACAGGCGCTACCATTGGCATTCTTGGCGGCGGTCAGCTGGGCCGAATGCTGTCGGTCGCGGCCTCGCGCCTTGGCTTCAAAACGCACATCTTTGAACCGGGTGCCAACCCGCCCGCAGGTCAGGTCGCCGATCGCGTGACCACCGCTGGCTATGACGACATCGCTGCGCTGGAAGCCTTCGCGGCCTCGGTCGACGTGATCACCTATGAATTCGAGAACATCCCCACTGAAGCGCTGGACGTGCTGGAGGACCACAAGCCGATCCGTCCCGGTCGCGAGGCGCTGCGCGTCAGTCAGGATCGCCTGACCGAGAAGGACTTCCTGTCCGGCTTGGGTCTGAAAGTCGCGCCCTATGCGAATGTAGAAAGCGCTCAGGACATGGATGCCGCGGTCGCACAGATCGGCACACCTTCAATCCTGAAGACGCGCCGCTTTGGCTATGACGGCAAAGGACAGGCGCGGCTAAAATCCGACGGTGATGCAGCCCCGGCACTGACTGACATGCAGGGCGCCCCCGCCGTACTCGAGGGCTTTGTGAATTTCAGCCACGAGATCAGTGTGATCGCCGCACGCGGCATTGGCGGAGATGTTGCCTGTTTTGATCCCGGCGAGAACGTCCACAAAGATGGCATCCTCGACACAACGACCGTGCCCGCAAACCTGACCGCCTCGCACCGGATGGATGCGGTACTGATGGCGGCAAACATCCTGAATGCACTTGACTATGTGGGCGTCATGGGCGTCGAACTGTTCGTCACGCCGAAAGGTTTGATCGTGAACGAGATCGCCCCGCGTGTGCACAATTCGGGACACTGGACCCAGCAGGGCTGCACCATCGACCAATTCGAACAGCATATCCGTGCCGTCGCGGGATGGCCGTTGGGCGACGGGTCACGTTTTGCAGATGTCGTGATGGAAAACCTGATCGGCGATAACATGGACCGCGTGCCGGAAATTGCGCGTGAAGGAAACGCATCGCTGCACCTTTACGGCAAAGCCGAGGTCAAGCCGGGGCGCAAAATGGGGCACGTGAATCGTGTCACACCGACGAAGGCATAGCCGCTCCTACCAAAGGAAATCAGATCGCCCGCAAGTATTTGGCGGGCGGTTTTCGTATTGGCTGAACAATCCCCCTTCAGATCCACCTTTGCGTATGGGTTCGGGACAATAACACCCGCAAAGCGCGTGTTAGTGGTGCCACACCAGATATGGCAAAATTATTATTTCCCACTGCAACATTTTGTAGTTAAAAAAGGACAATCCATATTCTGCGTTTGAACACGAGTGTTACCTATGATGAAAGCTGCCAGCATTTTCACCGCCCTCTCCTCGCTCATTATTTCAGGAGCAGCACAAGCGGGAAACCTGCAAGACCCGACTGTTGAAGCACCTGTCGAGGTCATCCCATATGAAGACCCTCATCCATGGCAGGGCGCTTATGTTGGTGCCACGCTTGGATATGTACTTCCCGGCGATGATCGGATTGGGATCACATCGCGTTCAGGGGCCGGGTTTGGCCTTGGAAATCTTCACATAGGCGGGAAAATGGCAGGTCTGCGTGCCGGGTATCGCTGGCAACTCGCGCAGTTCGTTTTCGGCCCCGAGCTTTCTTACGAAGCTGGCCCGGTTGAGGATGCCTTTGTCAACGGTAACTCCGGTGCCTACACCGAGTTAAATCACGCAATGTCGCTTCGTCTCAAAGCGGGTAGTGTCTGGAAGGTTTTCAATTCCTTCGTATATGGCACTGTGGGCTTTTCCCGTGCCGAGTTCGACTATGTCGTTGCAGGGAACCCTATCCAGGGCCCTGTGGCCTTCAACGAAACCTATTCGACCAATGGCTATATCCTGGGTCTGGGGTTCGAACGCCCAATTTCGGATCGTTTGACGGTCACTGGTGAATATGAGTACACCAATTTCGGCAAGGATGAACTGACGGATTCCTTCGGGAACACCACCCTGGCAACACCGCTATTCCACACATTCAAACTGGGCGTGAACTATAACTTCTAAGCCAGCTTGCGGAACGGGCGCAGAAATGCGCCCAACAGCAGCGACACGATCAGCCACCCACCCACATAGCCGATCCCCGCACACAGAATCCCGTCCGCCGTCACGGGTACGGCCGGTCGGTAATCATTCCAGGTGCGTTCAACCAGATCCGCATCGCGGAAATGCCAAAGCTTGGTCAAACGCATCAAAGGCTCGGTTCCCTTAAGCGCCGCATAGGACGCGTCCAGTCGGTCGTATCGGTTAAAATTGTCCTGCATCTGGTCGCGCAGATCATTTTGGAAATCCGATCCGCTCATCTTGTCCAGCGCTTCGTCACGGGAGTACCCTGCCGCCTTCGCCGTCAGGTCAAACCCGGTGGTGATCACTTTCAACTCGGTTCGGGCACCGGACAGGCGCTGCACGTATTGCTGCGTGAATTCAGGGAACTGGCTGAGCGCCACGGCGCCAGCCAAGCCACCTATCATGGCCAATGTTCGGATCATGGTCTGCTCTTTCGCTTTTGCGTTTTGACCCAGTCTATCTTAGGGCGGCTTCCCACGTCAAAGGGGCCATTTCGCGACTTGGTCCCCGCCCAAGAAAAAAGCCCCCGGTGTCCCGAGGGCTTTCTTGATTTACAGACCAGTCACGCGATGCGGTTCGTAGATCTCGATGATCTTGGCAATTGCCGCTTCTGGCGTCATCTCTTCACTTTCGCCGGTTCGGCGGCTGGTGACTTCAACCACACCATTTTTCAGCCCGCGCGGGCCCACGGTGATGCGCCACGGCAGACCGATCAGATCCATCGTCGCGAACTTGCCGCCAGCACGTTCCTTGCGGTCATCATACAGCGGTTCAAGACCCGCATTGGTCAGCGCCTTATAAAGCGCCTCGCATGCCTCATCCGCAGCCTCGTCGCCCTGTTTCAGGTTCACGATGCCACAGTGGAACGGGGTCACACCTTCGGGCCAGATGATGCCGTTGTCATCATGCGACGCTTCGATGATCGCGCCCAGCAGTCGGCTGACGCCAATCCCGTGCGAGCCCATGTGGACCGGCACCTGCTTCTGTTCGCTGTCGATCACCTTGGCGTTCATGGCTTCCGAGTACTTTGTGCCGAAATAGAAGATTTGGCCAACTTCGATTCCACGCGCAACGCGGCGGCGATCCTCGGGGACGTCATTGAACAGCGCTTCGTCATGGGTCTCGTCGGTGCGCGCGTATTTCGATGTGAATTCCTCGAGCACGCCTTGACACTGCGCCACGTCATCATAGTCGATCGCACGATCGCCGAAAGTCAGGTCGGTGACGGCGCTGTCATAGAACACTTCCGACTCGCCGGTTTCGGCTAGCACAAGGAATTCGTGCGTATAGTCGCCACCAATCGGGCCACCATCGGCGCGCATCGGGATGGCCTGCAGGCCCATACGCTCGTAGGTACGCAGATAGCTGACCAGATGGCGGTTATAAGCGTGCAACGCATCTTCTTTGGTCAGGTCGAAGTTATAGCCGTCCTTCATATAGAACTCGCGGCCTCGCATCACGCCGAAACGCGGGCGGATTTCATCCCGGAATTTCCACTGGATTTGATAGAGGGTCAGCGGCAGGTCCTTATAGCTCGACACATTCGAGCGGAAGACGTCGGTGATGACCTCTTCATTGGTGGGACCATACAGCATGTCGCGCCCGTGGCGATCTTCGATGCGCAGCATTTCTTCGCCGTAGTCGTCATAACGACCACTTTCACGCCACAGGTCGGCGGGTTGGATCGTCGCCATCTGCATCGGAATGTGACCCGCGCGGATCTGTTCTTCGTGCACGATGTTTTCGATCTTGCGCAGGACTTTGAAGCCAAGCGGCAGCCACGTATAAATCCCGGCGGCTTGCTGTTTGATCATACCGGCCCGCAGCATAAAGCGGTGGCTAACGATTTGAGCATCGGCGGGGGTCTCTTTCAAGACCGGAAGGAAATAGCGAGTCAGGCGCATTAGGACCTCTTATTTCATGTTTAAGAAGCGAGTTACGGGAAAACGCTGCATAGTGCAATTTTTCCTGCGGTTGCACTTGTGACCTACAATCGTTTATCCGCATTTAGAGCCACTTGGAAGGTCACATGTATGCTCCAAACTGATGCTGGAACCCGATCGGAAACTCTGCCTAAGGCAGGTGTTGGCATCGTTTTGCTCGTCAGCACAATGATTGTGCTGATGGGCCTTGCCTCAGACGTGGTGAACGGTGGGGACAAATGGCACCAAGGGGACTGGCTGATACATGATCTGAATGGCGCAGTTCGCCGCGGTGCGTTTGGCCGTTGGATCATTCTGTTTTCAGACGCATTGGGGCTATCTCCGGTTTGGACCGCAGCCTTCTTCCAAGCCGTGATTACAATCAGCATTCCTGTGCTGTTTTGGCGCATTTCCAGCGCTGTCGGAGCTTGGTCTGCAACTCTGTTGTTGATCAGTACGCCGGCAATGATCTTTCTTTTCTGGGCTGGCGACATACAGGGCGCGCTTCGAAAAGAGATCATCGGCGTCCTGGCGGTGTTATTCGCGGGAATTGGCGTCGCCCGCGGTCAGTTTGTTCCGGCAGCACTTGGGGGGTGATCCTTGCCGCCGGCGCGTGGGGGCATATTATCAACGTCCTAATGGCTCCGCTTTTCCTATCCGTTCTGTGGATCGGACGGGCGCGCTTCCCCACACAATCGTCTGTTGTGGTCCTTGGATCGACCGTGATCATATTGTGCGGGCATGCGTTGTTCTCTGCCCTCAGCCACGCTCAGATCAGCTCGACCGACCCAATCTGCGATGCGCTGACACAACGTGGGATTCACCCCGCGATCTGCGAGGGCGCGATTTCCTATTTAGACAAAGACAGCTCTCACGGCTTGAAGAAAGTCGCGGATAAGTTCTTGAACACAGAAGCCTTGCCGGACATTGCACTATTAATGGGCTTAGCGCTTCTCGCACCCATTATCTTCGTGCTGCAACATCACATTGCCCGCACTGTTGCTTTGGCGACTGCGTTATCTGGCGCAGCACTGCTTCCACTCTTTTTTGTGGCCGTTGACTGGGGCCGCTTTGTCAGCGTCCAGATCTTTGGATTTTCGGTGTTAATGATGGTCGGATACCTGACCGGGGCCGTCCGGGAAAAGCGCCAGATTACACCGGGGCAAATTTTGGTCTGCCTCGTGATTGGGCTTATCTTCTCGATTGGGCATGTCAAAGGCGTTTCAACTTTGGGAGCTCTGAGCAGCCTGTATTTGATACTTCAATGATACTTGGCTAACCTTGCGCGTCGCGTCCAGCCTTTCCGAGATCTTATTTGCGACCGGAAGAAGGCTCTCCGGAACAACTGGCGACAAATTATCACCCGTCCCTAGCAACCATTCGAAGTTTCCATCTACGACGACCTGACACCGCCCAGCCTGAAATACTACAGGCAACACTTCAAGCGCCGCTCATGATTGCAGGAAAGGCTTGAATGAGGCCGCTGGCTAGATTGAACCACCCAAGCTGACAGAGACTTTCGTCTTGGAATGCGGCGTTGTCTTGCCGTTCTCATATTTAATGCCAACGCCGGCCTGGCCCGAGACTGTCACACCCGGCTCTCTCGGCTCGTATTGATGCCCTTCACATGCCGCAAGCAAGCATAAGACGGCAACCGCAGCAATCGCTGGCTTCATCATAAAATGTCCTTCCAAGGTCTAACGACCGCATTTGAGCCGCAGCAACGTCCCGGGCGCAAGCAGTTTCCTGAAAATGGTGCGAAAAACTGCCGATGAGAACAAAAACTCGATTTGCGCCTGCCCTTGAAATACCCGCTGGCTTGGGCGACATAGATGAAAGTTCATTTATCGGAGCCCTTATGCCGCTTCCCGTTCAAACTCAGGCCAAGTATTGGTCCATCGCAATTGCCATTATCGCCTTGGCCTTGTGGTTCCTAGGCGATGTTATCATGCCCTTCATCCTAGGAGGCGCGATTGCGTATTTCCTGGACCCGGTGGCAGATCGGCTGGAAAGGGCGGGACTGTCGCGAGTTGCCGCGACGGTCGTCATCTCGCTTATCGCGATGCTGATTGTGATCCTTGGCTTCTTGTTGGTTATCCCCTCGTTGGTCTCGCAAGCCATAGCTTTGGCCAATGCTGCCCCTGATCTATTGCGCGAACTTCAGACATTCCTGACCGAGCGGTTCCCGTCGCTGATGGATGAAAGCTCGACCATTCGCCAGTCGTTGGAAAGTCTGGGTCAGAAAATTCAAGAACGCGGGGGCGAGCTGGTGGGCACTTTGCTGTCATCCGCGATGAGCGTGATCAACATTGTGATCTTGCTGGTGGTGACTCCCGTGGTGGCCTTCTATCTGCTGCTGGACTGGGACCACATGGTCGCACGGATTGATCAGCTTTTGCCGCTGGATCATCGCCCAGCCATTCGCGAAATCGCCCACAACATTGATCGTACATTGGCCAGTTTCATTCGCGGCCAGGGCACGGTCTGCATTGTTCTGGGCACATATTATGCGGTCGCCCTGATGGTGGTCGGCCTAAACTTTGGCCTTGTGGTCGGCTTCATCGCCGGCCTGATTACCTTCATCCCATATGTGGGGGCCTTGGTGGGGGGCGCATTGGCCATCGGTCTGGGCCTGTTCCAGTTCTGGGGCGAATGGTGGAGCCTTGGCGCAGTGGTCATCATCTTCGCGTTGGGCCAATTCTTTGAGGGCAACATCCTGACGCCCAAACTGGTGGGCAGCTCGGTCGGACTGCATCCTGTTTGGTTGATGTTTGCTCTGTCCGTCTTTGGGTCGCTTTTTGGGTTTGTCGGTATGCTGGTGGCGGTTCCGGTTGCGGCCTCCATCGGGGTTGTGGCGCGGTTCTTTATCGCGAAATACCAGACCGGGCGGCTATATCAGGGCGTCGCTGGGCGCGACGCTGCGCTGGACGAGGACGTAACGAAGTAATGGCCGAACAGCTGACCTTCGATTTGCCTGCGCGGCCTGCGCAGGGGCTGGACGACTTTCTTGTCACGCCATCAAATGCCAATGCCATGGCAACGATCGAAAGCTGGGAAAACTGGCCCAACAGCAAGCTTGTACTGGTCGGGGACGAAGGCACGGGGAAAACTCATCTGACCCATGTGTGGGCCGGATTGACCGGGGCACAGATCATACCGGCGCGTGACCTGCCCCAGACGCGAGTTGAAGATTTGGCAGGCCGATCCATTGCGCTTGAGGATGCCGACCAAATCGCAGGTCAGGCTGATGCAGAAAACGCGCTATTCCACCTGCATAATCTGGTGCTGGCTGAAGGGGGGGCTTTGCTGCTCACAGCGCGTACCGCCCCATCGCGCTGGGGGCTTACGTTGCCAGATCTGCGCAGCCGAATGGAGGGTACTACACTGGCGCGTCTGGACCCGCCCGACGATATGCTGTTATCCGCCGTGCTGGTCAAACTGTTCCACGACCGCCAAATTACCGTGCCGTTGAACCTGATCGACTATCTTTTGCCCCGGATGGAGCGCTCGCTTGCCGAAGCTTCGCGTGTTGTGTCCGTTCTTGATCAGGCCGCCTTGTCCGAAGGCCGCGCGCTTACCCGAACGCTGGCGGCACGTGTTCTGGACAATTCAGAGTAAATCAGGGCATAACGTCACCTTCCCGTCACACTTTCCCGCGATAGAGTGCCGTCATGAATACGCCCAAGACACCTGATCTTCCGCTTGCTGATTTCCTGTCAGCAGAGTTCCCGCCCGCAGTCGCCCTGCCTGCCGAAACCTTTGCCGGTACAAAACGGTTCTTCAACCGCGAGCTAAGCTGGCTTGGCTTCAACTGGCGCGTCCTTGAAGAGGCCGAGAATTCCCGCGTCCCACTGTTAGAGCGTCTGCGGTTCCTGTCGATCTCGGCCGCGAACCTTGACGAATTCTATACCGTGCGCGTGGCCGGGTTGCGCGAATTGGTGCGCGAAGGGGTCTCGACCCCAGCAGCCGATGGGCTGTCGCCGCCCGATCAATTGAAGCTGATTGATGCCGATGCGCGCGCGCTGATGGCACGCCAACAATCTGTTTTCGAAGAGCTGTCGGGCGAAATGCGGAAAGAGGGCATCATCATCGCCCGACGTGATGACCTGACAGATGCTGATCGCGCACATCTTGATCATGTTTTTCTGACGCAAGTCTTCCCGGTGTTGTCGCCCTTGGCCATCGATCCGGCCCACCCGTTCCCATTCATCCCAAACACCGGTTTCTCGCTGGCGCTGCAGCTGGAACGCACCAAGGACAAACAGAAGCTAAAGGCGCTACTTCCGATCCCGCATCAGATCGACCGCTTCGTTGCCCTGCCCGCCGAAGACGGCCAGTTCCGCTTCCTACCGTTGGAAGATCTGCTGCTGGAACATCTGGGCCAGCTTTTCCCGGGCTACGTGGAAAAAGGCCACTGCGCATTCCGCATCTTACGTGACAGCGATCTTGAAGTAGAAGACGAAGCCGAAGATCTGGTGCGCGAGTTCGAGACAGCTCTGAAACGCCGTCGCCGGGGCGAAGTCGTCCGCCTGAAAATCACCTCGGGGGCGCCACCTGCCCTTCTGTCGATGATCAAACGCGAGCTTAACATCTCGGGCCACGAAATTGTCGAGGCTACAGGCATGATCGGGATGGCGGATCTAAGCGAGCTGGTGTTGAATGACCGGTCTGACCTTCTGTGGCCCAGCTTCACCCCCCGCGTGCCCGAACGCGTACAGGATCACGAAGGCGACATGTTCGCGGCGATCCGACAGAAAGACATGCTGCTGCACCACCCGTACGAGACCTTCGACATGGTGGTCCGCTTCCTGCATCAGGCTGCGCGTGACCCCAATGTGGTGGCGATCAAGCAGACGCTTTATCGCACGTCCCATGACAGCCCGATCGTCAAGGCACTGTGTGAAGCTGCCGAGGATGGCAAGTCCGTCACTGCACTGGTCGAACTGAAAGCCCGGTTTGACGAAGCTGCCAACATCCGACAGTCGCGACGATTGGAACGCGCGGGTGCGCATGTGACCTATGGTTTCATCAACTATAAAACCCATGCCAAGATCTCGACCGTAGTACGGCGCGAAGGGGACGAGCTGGTCACCTATACCCACTATGGCACTGGGAACTATCACCCGATCACCGCACGGATTTACACCGACCTCAGCCTGTTTACCTGTGACACGGCGCTTGGCCGCGACGCCACACGGGTCTTCAATTACCTATCCGGTTATGCCGAACCACAAAGCCTTGAGAACCTTGCGATTTCGCCGCTCGATCTGAAGTCGACCCTGATCAAACGGATCAAGAACGAAGCCGAGTTCGCAAAGGCAGGCAAGCCCGCCCAGATCTGGGCCAAGATGAACTCGCTGGTTGAACCTGATGTGATTGATGCGCTCTATGCCGCATCGCAGGCGGGGGTAAAAATCAGCCTTGTGGTGCGCGGCATCTGCGGGCTGCGCCCCGGCATCGAAGGCCTGTCCGAGAACATCCGCGTGAAATCCATTGTGGGCCGGTTCCTTGAGCATTCTCGCATCGTCTGCTTCGGCAACGGGCACGGGCTGCCCTCGAAAAAGGCGCGTGTTTACATGTCGTCCGCCGACTGGATGGGGCGCAACCTGAACCGCCGCGTGGAAACGCTGGTCGAGATCAAGAACGCCACCGTGAAGGCCCAGATTGTCAGCCAGATCATGGCCGCCAACCTTGCGGATGTGGCGCAGAGCTGGGTGATGGGCCCGGACGGCAAATTTTCCCGCGCCGATCTTTCTACAATTGACCGCCCCTTCAATTGCCACCGCTTCTTTATGGAAAATCCATCCCTGTCCGGGCGTGGATCTGCAGGCGCATCAGATGTGCCGGAACTAACGCATTCAGAAGATTGAGCTATGTCGGGCACGCCGTTAATGTATCCGTACTGAGACAGGGGGATTCTATGGACGGACGAGGCGATACGGGGGACGACTGGGGCCCGTTTGGACGACCTCTGTTCGATGATCCGTCGGCCCGCAGACTTAGCCGCGTAGGCGTGGTGGATGTGGGATCGAACTCGGTCCGTTTGGTGGTGTTTGATGGCGCCGCGCGATCGCCCGCATACTTCTTCAATGAAAAAATCCTGTGTGGTCTGGGCCGCGGCATCACCGAAACCGGACGCCTGCACCCAGAAGGGCGCACACGCGCACTAGCTGCGATCAAACGTTTTCAACGCCTTGCCGATGGCATGGACCTTGGTCCCCTGTCCGCCGTGGCCACCGCCGCCGTTCGCGATGCCGAAGATGGACCAGAATTCCGCGAACAAGTGCTGCGCGAAACCGGGTTGGAGCTTTACGTCATCGACGGCGAAGAAGAGGCCCGCCTGTCTGCCCAAGGTGTGCTGTTGGGCTGGCCCGAAGCGCAGGGGCTGATGTGCGATATTGGCGGCTCGTCTCTGGAACTGGCCGATATTCGTGACGGAGAGGTCGGAAAGCGCGTGACCTCGCCCCTTGGCCCGCTGAAGTTGGCCGGCGTTCCCGGTGGTAAAAAGGGGCTGAAGGCCGAAATCGCCCGCGTGGTCGACGATCTGGCCCGCGAAATGGGCACTGATCACAAACGTCTGTTCCTTGTGGGCGGATCATGGCGTGCCATTGCGCGGTTGGACATGGAGCGGCGCGGCTATCCTCTGACCGTTCTGCATGAATATCGGATGACGCCAAAATCGCTGGCCAAGACATTGAAATGGATTGAAGACGTCGATTTGGACGAGATACGCCAACGCACCGGCACATCCGCTGCCCGTATGGCGCTGGTGCCGATTGCAGCGCTTGTCCTAAAGCGCCTGATGCATGTTTTCCGCCCGAAAGAAATCGCGGTCAGTTCGTACGGAATTCGCGAAGGGCTGCTGTATGAACAGATGCCCGACCGGTTGCGCAAGCGCGACCCGCTGATCGAGGCGTGCTATCATGCGGAAAAGAAAGACGCGCGAAATCCGGGATTTGGCAAGGCGCTGTTTCGGTTTCTGACGCCGCTCTATAAATCGTTGAAGCCCGAAGATCTGCGCATCATCCGCGCGGCCTGCCTGCTGCATGACGTCAGTTGGCGCGCCCACCCCGATTACCGGCACGAGGTCTGTTTTGACAACGCCACCCGCGCCAATTTGGGCGGGCTGACACACGAACAGCGTGTGTTCCTTGGGCTTGCCCTGCTGCATCGTTACAAAAACAGCCGCGAGGGTTCACATTTTGCCCCGCTGTTCGAGATCCTGTCCGAAAAGATGCTGGCCCGCGCCGAAGTGCTGGGCAAGGCCATGCGGTTCGGGGCCATGTTCTCGGTTGAAGATCCGGCGCGCATGGCCGAACTGCGCTGGTTCCCTAAGAAACGCGAATTGGTGTTGTATCTGAAAAAAGAGGCTGACGGACTGTTTGGCGAAGTGGCCGAGGCGCGTTTTCAGACGTTGGCCGAGGCGCTGGACGCAACCCCCATCGTGAAGAAGAAACGCTAGGTCGGATTAAATGTCGGTCTCACCCGGGCCAGCTGGATCCAGTGGGGTCCGGCGGCGGATGATGATATCACCGTTTGGCAAGACTTCCGGCGGATGATAGGTCTGCATATCGCCGAATTTCTCGACCATATCAGCCCAGCCATCCGACCATTCTTCTGCAAGTGGCTCTATCTCGTTGGCCAACCCTTCCAGCAGCAGCTGGAACCCGCGGTTTAAAAGCTCAGCCCCTTCGCTAAGTTCGGGATTGTCCGACGGTGTGTTGTCCTGTGCCTGCACGCCGGTACTGGCCAAAAGCAGGGCAAGGGCAGAGGTGATCGCAAGCTGTTTCATGGTGTAAATGTAGGTGCTCATCGCAGGATGTGAAGGTCAGAGTTTTAGATCCATCGAAACAGGGAAATGGTCAGATGCTGTCAAAAGCGCCTCGCGCAGGGCCATGTCATGATAGCAGCCAGGATCGTCAAACGGGTGCCAGATGCGCCATTTGGGCTTGGTCTCAAGCAGATCAGGCGACACCATAACATAATCCAGAAGCGCCTGAAGATACCGCTTTTCCCTAGCAATATAGAAGCGAGAGGTCGTGGGTCGCGCGCCTGTGCGCTGCGACAAGGCCATACGGGCATGCGGATCGTACATACAGGGGGCGTTTCCTTCCCCTAATACGATTTCGACTCCAGATCGCCCAAAAAGCTTTTCGTATTCATCTAATCCCGGACCATCGTTGAAATCTCCTAGAACGATCAGGGGTTCACCCACACCCAGATGTTCATCCACACGACGGCGTATCCAGATACATTGCGCCATCTGTTTGCGGCGGTTTTCAATCGCGACTCGCATGACTTCGGCTGCACCCCGCGCGCCGTGTGGCGCCTTAGATTTCGCGTGTACGCCGATCAGACGCAGATCTTTGCCGCTTTTACGATGGGTCAGTGCGACCTCAAGCGGCGGCTTTGAGAAGACAACCGTATCAAGTGCCGCATCCGTATTCAGATCCAGCTGAAAACTGCTGTCAAAGCGCGGCGCGGCATAGCCGTCTTCGATGTTAATTGCCCCTACTGGGTCATGACGTGCGCTGACCACATCAGGATCATAGAGCAACGCGATTTCCTGCTGTGTATCGCTGCTAAAGCCGATCAACGCAGCGCGCGCGCGCAACTCGAAATGCTTGGCAAAATGCTCGAGCGCGGGAAGGGTTTTGCGTTTGCGGTTCTCGTCGGGTGCCTCAATGATCATCACCGCGTCCGCGTCCATGTCCTGAAACACTTTGCCCACAGCGTTCCACTGGGCAGCACGTGTCACGTTCTGGCGCCCCGACCAGCCTTCGTCGATAAGCGGATTACCCTTGTCATCAAATAGACTGTTGAACCACTCGACATTATACGTCGCAGTGCGCATGCGCCTGCCCTAACCTTGGCCCGCGTTGATCTCTTCCCACGCGCGGTTGACTGCAATCAAACGTTTCTCGGCCAGTTTCACAGCCTCTTCGGGGACACCACGGGCAATCATGCGGTCAGGGTGGCTTTCACGCACTTCCTGACGCCAGATTTTGCGGATCTCGTCCATCGGCGCGGCGCGGGCGACACCCAAGACCTGATAGGGATCAGGATGCTCATCCGGCACCATGCGCGAACGAAGCGCCGCGAATTTATCCTCTGACATCCCAAATATGGTCGAGACTTCTTCAAGAAAGGCGTTTTCGCCGGGATGGTATTCGCCATCAGCTATTGCGATGTGGAACAGCCCCTCCATCAAGTCACAAAGGGCCGGATCATCGGGACCAAACATGGCAGCAACCCGCTGGGCGTAAAGTTCGAACCCAGCGACGTCCGTACGTGCGAGGTTGAACAGACGCGCTGCATTCTTTTCCTCGGATTGCGGAATGGTGAACACTTCGCGAAAGGCGGATACCTCGTCACGCGTCACCAACCCATCTGCCTTGGCCATCTTGGCACCCAGCGCAATCACCGCAATCGCAAAACCGGCCGAACGTTCTGGCGGCGTGCGCAGCTGCGAAAAAACGTCGGACAGGCTGTCGCCCTTGGCAAGCGCCGAAAGCGCGTCGGAAATGCGGGACCAAATAGACATACCGGCAGTGTTAGCGCCTTTCACCACCGGGTCACAGGATTTTCTGCATCAGGACAAGGTCATGCCACTGATCGAACTTCCGCCCAGCCTGTGGGATCGTTCCAACGGTGACGTATCCAATGGCGGCATGGAATGGTTCGCCCAGCGGGTTCGAGCCGGAAACCCCCGCAATCATGGAATGAAATCCCTGTGTGCGGGCCTCGTCCTCGATCCGCTGCATCAACGCGCGGCCCGCCCCGCGACCCCGTGCCCTGGGTGACAGCATGATAGAGTGTTCCGCTGTGCGGGCGTATCCGGCACCACCACGAAACTGGTCGAAACTGGCATAGCCGATCACTGTCCCACCAACTTCTGCCACCAGCATGGCTTTCGAAGATTCGATCGCCTGCTCGACGTCCTCACGCGACTTTTCGATCGAGTTGAAGGTGATCAACGTCTCGCGGATCGCAAGGTTCCAAAGCGCTTGGATGGCTCGCGCATCCAAGATGGTTGCCGCGCGGATGATCACAGCTGCACAAGCCCGGCTGGTGTGTCGATCCAAGCCGTGATCCCCGGATCCCCGGAATGCAGGGATATGCGCGTGTCCTCGACCAGCGGGCGCAGGGCCACTGCCAACGCCTCGGCTTCAGGATGCGTGATTTCCAGTGCGGCCAGTCGCAATCCGTGATCAGGCAGGCGCGGTGCGGGCATATCGCCATTCCAAGACAGAAGCCCCGGCGCGCACCCTGCGAAGGGAAGCCGCCCATCCGCGGGAACGGCCATGTCCCAACGCAGATCTCCACGCGATAAGTGTAATTCGTCGCCCGACCCTTCCGGTGCACGCTGAAGCGCTTGATGCAGGTTTGGCACCCGCAATGCCCAGTTGGTCAGCCGCGCAGGACCGGTGAAGTAATCCAGATCAAACCACCGTGCATGATCCGGCGCATCCGCTTCAGGATTGATGGCAATGACTTCAAGATATGTGGCTGGACCAAGGGACAAAAGTGCGTTGTGGGTGCCCATGAGCGGGTGGTCTCCTCCCTCCGACATGGACACCCCAAGCAGGTCCTCGATAAACGCGATGCCCTCTGACAGGGTCGCGGAGGACACTACAAGATGATCAACTTCGCCCAGAGCCATTTCGCCCCCCTGATGGTCTGGGATAAGGCTGGCGGGAAACGCCGCCAGCCGCAAGTGTTTTTGGCCTGATTTATGTCACAGGCCCGAGGAGCACAAAACCGGTTCCCACTTTTGTGCGGTCTGTTTACCCGCGGGCTTCGCGCACCAGTTTCAGGATATCCTGAGCCGCTTCGGGGATGTTGGTGCCGGGGCCGAAGATGGCTTTCACGCCATTTTCGTACAGGAAGTCATAGTCCTGCTGCGGGATCACGCCGCCGCAGATCACGATGATATCCTCGGCGCCTTGCTCTTTCAAAGCCTGCACCAGTTGCGGGGCCAGCGTCTTGTGACCGGCTGCCTGCGAAGAGATTCCGACAATGTGCACGTCATTGTCGATCGCGTCCTGCGCGGCTTCATCAGGCGTTTGGAACAGCGGACCTACGTCCACGTCAAAGCCGATATCCGCAAAGGCCGTCGCGATGACCTTGGCGCCACGGTCGTGACCGTCCTGCCCCATCTTCACCACCAACATACGCGGGCGGCGGCCTTCGGCCTCGGCGAAGTCTTCGACCGATTTCTGAATGGCGGCAAAACCTTCGTCGCCTTCGTAGGCAGCGCCATAGACGCCAGCCAGCGTTTTCACTTCGGCGCGGTGGCGGCCGAATTCATCTTCCATAGCCATGGAAATCTCTCCTACGGATGCGCGGGCGCGGGCAGCTTCGACTGCGGCTTCCAGAAGGTTTCCACCTTCTTTTGCACGTCGGGTCAGCTCGGCCAATGCGGCCTCGCATGCAGCTGCGTCGCGGGTTGCGCGGATGTTTTCAAGGCGGGCAATCTGGCTGTCGCGTACGGCCATGTTGTCCACGTCCAGAATGTCGATCTGATCTTCTTCGGCCAGCTTGTACTTGTTCACACCAACGATGACTTCGTCACCTTTGTCGATCATGGCCTGACGTTTGGCTGCTGATTCCTCAATCCGCAGTTTCGGCATGCCCGAGGCGACCGCTTTGGTCATCCCCCCCATGCTTTCGACCTCTTCCATCAGCTCCCACGCTTTGTTGATCAGCTCGTCGGTCATGCTTTCCACGTAATAGGATCCCGCCAGTGGATCGACCACGTTGGTCACGCCAGTTTCTTCTTGCAGGATGATCTGGGTATTCCGCGCGATACGGGCCGAGAAGTCAGTGGGCAGCGCAATCGCCTCGTCCAGCGCGTTGGTGTGCAGCGACTGGGTGCCACCAAGAGCTGCGGACATGGCTTCGTACGCGGTGCGGATCACATTGTTATAAGGATCCTGTTCCTGCAACGACACGCCCGAGGTCTGGCAATGGGTGCGCAGCATTTTGGAGCGCTCGGACTTCGCGCCGAACTCGGTCATCACGCGGTGCCACAGGGTTCGGGCGGCACGCAGTTTCGCGGCTTCCATGAAGAAGTTCATGCCGATGGCGAAGAAAAACGATAGGCGACCAGCGAATTTGTCGACATCCATGCCGGCCTCGATGGCGGCACGCACATATTCGCGACCATCTGCCAGCGTATAGGCAAGCTCCTGCACAAGGTTCGCGCCGGCTTCCTGCATGTGATAGCCGGAAATCGAGATCGAGTTGAATTTCGGCATCTCGTTCGAGGTGTACTCGATGATGTCCGAGATGATCTTCATCGACGGCTCAGGCGGATAGATATAGGTGTTGCGCACCATGAACTCTTTCAGAATGTCGTTCTGAATTGTGCCCGCCAGCAGCGACTTGTCATGCCCCTGCTCTTCGCCCGCCACGATGAAGTTCGCAAGGATCGGGATCACCGCGCCGTTCATGGTCATCGAGACCGAGACCTTGTCCAGCGGAATACCGTCGAACAGGATTTTCATGTCTTCGACACTGTCGATCGCCACGCCGGCCTTACCAACATCGCCCATCACACGCGGGTGGTCGCTGTCATAGCCCCGGTGCGTAGCAAGGTCGAAAGCGACCGAAACGCCCTGCTGGCCAGCCGCCAGATTGCGGCGGTAGAAGGCGTTGGATTCCTCGGCGGTCGAGAACCCCGCATACTGACGGATCGTCCACGGACGGCCAGCATACATCGTGGCCTTCACACCACGGGTGAAGGGGCCAAAGCCGGGCAGCGTGCCCATATGGTCCAGATCCGCCGTGTCGTCGGCCGTATAAAGCGGTTTGACGTCGATGCCTTCCAACGTGTTCCACGTCAGATCATCCAAGGCACGGCCACGCAGTTCCTTCTCGGCCAGTTCCTTCCAGTTCTTTGTGTCGGTCATCTTGTCGTCCTTTTCGTCTTGGCGCGCGCAGGGGCGCTGGCTGGTTCTGGGCCGCGGGTCACAGGGGATCTCCGGCAGCAAAAAAGAGTTTTCGTTCAAGAGGATCGAGGACCATGACCCCCTGCACCCCAGTATCATAAGCAATCGTTGCACCGGGCCGCGTCAGCGCGCGAAAGAAGTCCTGACTGTCCGCATCCGACAAGCACCTCCCGACCAGCGCAGCGGCAGCCAAAGCCTGCCGCCCAAACGCGCCGTCTTCGGTGGCCAACATTTTGTCCGTAAGAGCGTGAGGTGTCTGCCCATCGACGCGCAATGCGGCCTTACCTGAATCCCGGAAAAGTTCCTGTGCCTCGGTGCTGGTCGACGCCAGCGGCATGTCGGGTTTGACATCATTCAGCGCGGCGCGGAATACAGCAGCGGTGCAGGTCAACTTGCTGTTAAACGACAGTGTATCCCCTAGCGTAAAATATCGCTCGAGCGCGCCCCGCAATGAAGCTTCGCGATGCAGGTTACAACCTGAAAGCACTGCAAGGCTAGTAACCGCGGCCAATGGGATATGGCGCAAAAAGCTCATTCCAGCTCCGCGTCATGCACAGTTAGGGTTGCATTACCTTGCACTTGCGGTGCGAAGAGGGTCAATTGCGCGCGAATCTTATCAGCCGCTTCTGGGGTAGTTGCAAAGAATCCCACATGGAAACCACCCAGAAACGCCGTGCCGCCGGTGAAGCTCAGCGTACCTACCTTAACCCAGTTCTCTCCCAAGCCCTCGTCAATCCAGTGTTCATAGATGATGGCAAGCTCGATCCCTTTTGCCTCCACCAGATCGGCCGCCCAGCCCGGATATGGATCATCCAGCCGGGTCAGCAATGCCTCGTAAGACGCCAAGCCCCACAGATCCAACACATAGTTAGGATTTGCCCATGCAACAAAGCCAAGATCATTAACCGCCACAGGTTTCTGATACACATCCTTTACGAAACGCCCCATGTTCCCGTGCGACGAATAGATCGCGTTGGGACCGTTAGTGCCGTATCTCAGCATCCAGTTCCCATAGGTTACGGCAAGGAATCCGAACCCGATCACAAGCAAGACGCGGTGTGTTTGAAGGTTTCTTTCGCCCAGCGCCACAAGCATAAGAAGGCCCATGGTAAACGCCATCGCATAAAGCTCGTAGCGTTCAAACCAACCGAATTGACCAAGGATCAGATGGCCAAAGCCTGTGAACACAGCTGCCAGCAACAATGCACGCACTGCGCCCCGACGCGCGCTGCCGTGTGAAAACAATAGAGTAACCGCAACAAAAAGCGCAACAAGAAGCACGACGGCTTTGTTCGACATGGACAGTTGAGCCAGCGCTTTTAGCGGCAGTGCCGCAAACGAGAACCGCTCGTTTCCAGCGCCAGCCAGCTTCGCCATGACCGAATTTGGGAGTGGTTCAAGGCCCAACGTTATTAAGAATATCATGAAGCCTGCGGCAAGTGCTGCGGCACCAGAGAAGAGCATCACACCAACGGCCCAGCGCCCCATCACAAGCAACGCCAATGCGCCTCCTCCGGTCACTGCAAGACCTTCGAACCGCACCATTGGCCCCAGCACCATGCCAGCTACCAACAGCCAGCTGATACGACCCTCGTCCATCTGGATCTGAAGTCCGCGCAAAACGGCGAGGCTCGCCAGAATGTGCAGACTGTGTTCCATGCCGACCATAGCCGCGCCAGCAAAGTTGAAAGCAAGCGGGCCAAGGGCTGCGAAAGCCAGCATCCAGCCCCGAGACGCATCAGTATTTGACACGATCCGCGCCCAAAGCGCGGCCCCAAGCAACAAGGAGAGTGTGTTCCAGAACAATGGAAGCCACGTTTGGGCGGCAGTGCCTGCAAAGGCTGTCAGCAAAAACGGGTAAATCGGCGATGACGCGGGCGAGGTAAACTCGCCCGGATTTACGCCATATCCACCAGCGGCGATCTGTTCAGCAACCGCGAGGTGGATGTAAACGTCATCGAGCGGGTATTCGAAAACACCCACTCGGAACAGAGCAACACCCTGATAGAGCGCGAAAGCCACCACGCTGATCAGCACCGACAACACTGTCAGCTGTCCCGACATGCGGGGCAACATGGTGGCGTCTCGCATTTTATTCGAACTCCATGATCACTTCGTCAACGGCAAGGCTATCGCCTGCGCCTGCATTGACCTTGGAGACAACACCCTTTTTCTCGGCACGCAAGATATTTTCCATCTTCATCGCCTCAATGGTGCAAAGCGCCTGGCCTTCTTGCACCTCTTGGCCGACTTCTGCGTCAACTTTCACCACCAGACCGGGCATCGGGCACAGCAGCATTTTCGACGTATCCGGCGGCAGTTTTGCCGGCATCAGGCGGGCAAGTTCGGCCTGACGCGGCGTGCGCACGTTCACCTTCAGATCCGCACCGCGCGAGCGCATGCGGAAGCCCGAACTGATCTTGTCGACCTTCAGCACCAACGGGGCGCCATCCACATCCAGCGTTGCAAGGCTGTCACCCGGCGTCCAGTCCGAGGAAACGCGCAGCTTTGTGCCGTCTTCGAACTTGATGGTCGAGCCTTTCTTGTCGGCCTTAACCTTCACGGCGAATTCCTCGCCCTGAAGGGTCACAACCCAGTTTTTGCCCACTTTGCGTTCGTGGTTATCCATGCGGCCCGAGATACGAGTGCGACGGATTTCCGCGACGCGGTACATAGCCGCTGCCGAGGCCGCGATACGTTTCAGGGCGTCTTTACCCAGCTCAACGCCGTCGAACCCCTCGGGATACTGTTCTTCGATGAATGCGGTGGTCATCTCGCCTTTAATAAAGATCGGGTGATCCATCACAGCCGACACGAAGGGCAGGTTGTGACCGATGCCTTCCAGCTCGAACCCATCAAGCGCATTGCGCATGGCTTCGATCGCTTCGTCGCGGGTCGGCGCCCAAGTACACAGCTTGGCGATCATCGGGTCGTAATACATCGAAATTTCGCCGCCTTCAAAGACGCCGGTATCGTTGCGAACTGCATAATCCGAGCCTTCGATCGCTTCGTCGGCCCACTTTCCGTTGGTCTGCATCGGGCCAGCCGCAACTTCTGCCGGAGGGCGATAGCGGGTCAGACGACCAATCGACGGCAGGAAATTGCGGTAAGGATCTTCCGCATAAACGCGGTTTTCGATGGACCAGCCATTGATCCCCACATCGTCCTGCGTGATCGACAGCGGCTCGCCATTGGCGACACGGATCATCTGTTCCACAAGGTCGACACCGGTGATCAGCTCGGTCACTGGATGTTCCACCTGCAAGCGGGTGTTCATTTCCAGGAAATAGAAATTCTTGTCGCCATCGACGATGAACTCCACCGTACCGGCCGAGGTATAGCCCACGGCTTTGGCCAGCGCGACCGACTGTTCGCCCATGGCTTTGCGGGTGGCTTCATCCAGGAAGGGCGACGGGGCTTCTTCCACAACTTTCTGGTTCCGACGCTGGATCGAGCATTCGCGTTCGTTCAGGTAGATGCCGTTGCCATGCGCGTCGCACAGAACCTGAATTTCAATGTGACGCGGCTGGGTGACGAATTTCTCGATGAAGATACGGTCGTCGCCAAAGCTGTTGGCGGCTTCGTTCTTGGACGATTGAAAGCCTTCGCGGGCTTCTTCATCGTTCCACGCGATCCGCATACCTTTACCGCCGCCACCGGCCGAGGCTTTAATCATGACTGGATAGCCGATTTCGTTCGAGATCTTTACAGCTTCATCCGCGTCCTCGATCAGGCCCATGTACCCCGGAACAGTCGACACATTGGCGTCCTGTGCGATTTTCTTCGAGGTGATCTTGTCCCCCATCGACACGATCGCACCTTTGGGCGGTCCGACAAACGCGACGCCAGCATCTTCCAGTGCCTCGGCAAATTTCGAGTTCTCGGACAGGAACCCATAACCGGGGTGCACAGCTTCGGCACCCGAATCCTTGATCGCCTGCATCACCTTATCGATGACGATATATGACTGGTTTGCCGGGGGCGGGCCGATATGTACGGCCTCGTCCGCCATTTTCACATGAAGCGCGTTGCGATCTGCATCCGAATAGATCGCCACCGTTTTGATGCCCATTTTGCGGGCGGTCTTGATCACGCGGCAAGCGATCTCGCCCCGGTTCGCAATCAGGATCTTGTTGAACATGTCCTGTCCTTTCGGTTCATGTGAGGGCACGACACCGGCCGGTGCCATGCTGATTGACATAGAAAAGCCCGCCGGACCGGGTGGTCGCAGCAGGCCGATTCTGTGATGAGGTCCCGCGCAGGGCGGAAGCGAAGAAATTCAGATCAGTTGCAGATGCCGACGCCAACGTCGTCGCACAGCGCACCAACGCCCGCACCGATGACCGCTCCGGTAAGAAGGTTGCCACTGGTTGCTTGTGCAACCACTGCACCTGTGGCTGCGCCAACTCCGGCGCGCTGAAGGTCATTCCACTGGCATCCCGCCAATACGGCAAGGACGAACGCACCTGTGATGAGCTTTCTGTACTGCATGTCTGACTGCCTCTTTCTAAGAGTGTTGTTGTTGCAGTCATTGTGCCCTGAATTCGCGCCCTTCCCAAGGCGTTTTTTCGCGGAGAGCGGTGTCGCGCCAGACGCCAACCCCTATCAATGCGGGAAAAAAGGCCCGGTTCAGATGCAAAAGCACTGAACCGGGTAGAAGAAGGGGAAGGGTAATGGTTTCGACAAACCATTGCAGAGAACGGGGATTTGTCCTCTGCATGTCCAACATGTTGGCACGAACCCACATAGACGCAAGCCCCTGCCGGACGCGTGCGTCGTCGTTGGGCTGTTTTTTGCCAGTTCGTATCCAATGCGGGCGAAATCATGCCTATTGTTCCTCAAACGCATCCGGGAACGCAGCACGTGCGCGCGCTTCGTCAATCATCAAAAGGGCTTCGTAGTCTTCAGCATCGAACGGATCCTGCGCCGGCAGAACTTCGCGTTCAAACAGCCAGGACAATCGCCCAGCATCCAAATTGCCA
Organism: Aliiroseovarius halocynthiae; assembly: GCF_007004645.1. GTDB lineage: Bacteria > Pseudomonadota > Alphaproteobacteria > Rhodobacterales > Rhodobacteraceae > Aliiroseovarius > Aliiroseovarius halocynthiae. Next base: position 77,449 of record NZ_ML660026.1, read on the forward strand.
CGCTCGAACGGCTGATCGCCAAAATAGTCCCACAACGCTTTCATAAACCCGTTATCTGCCCGGCGATCGGCAGGCTTGCGGTCGGCATAGCGCTCGCGCGCGGCCAGCTTTGTGGCCCCCGTCTTACTGGGGCGACGAATTGTAAATTGAAAGTCAGTTCCCGGCAGACGCCCGGGGAACCCTTTATGTTTCAGCATATACGGAAGTGCCATCAGAACCCATCCCAAACACACACCCCATTTTCGGGGCGGAAGGCTTCGAAAAACTGGGTCGCGTCCATGTCCGAGACGCCGAACTCGACCCAACGATCTGCCAGAACGATCACGATCTGCTCTGGCTCGGTTTCTGTGATCTTGGACAGGTGCGGCAGCACATAGTCCTGACAGATCACGGCCATATCCTCTTCCGCTTGCGAGAACGCGATGCGTCCCGTGTCGCGCGCGATTTCGGGGGCCAGAAATCGAACATGTATCGCCGATCCCCCCCGGTTGCCATCCTGATGATTGATTTCAAGCAGGGTGACAGGCTGACCCGAGGGCACATCCAGTGACATGCCTTCGGCCCAATCATCTTCGGATGCTGTCAACATCGTGGGCGCAGCAAGAGATAGGGCCAGGGTGACAGCAGCACGTGCTGCCACCCCGGTCAGGCCAAAAAGGCCCAGATATCCCGCCGTGCGACCCATGATCACAGCGGAATATTGTCGTGCTTCTTCCAGGGGTTCTGAAGCTTTTTGCCACGCAGCGATGCAAAGGCACGGCTGATCCGGCGACGCGAGGACCGCGGCTGGATGACCTCGTCAATGAAGCCACGCTCGGCGGCCACAAACGGGTTGGCAAAACGATCTTCATAGTCCTGCGTGCGCTGCGCGATCTTCTCGGCATCGTCCAGTTCCGAACGATAAAGGATCTCGGTCGCACCCTTGGCACCCATCACCGCGATTTCCGCGGTCGGCCAAGCATAGTTGAAGTCTCCGCGCAGGTGCTTGGACGCCATAACGTCATAGGCACCACCATAGGCTTTACGCGTGATCAGCGTGACCTTGGGTACAGTGGCTTCGCCATAAGCAAACAGCAGCTTCGCGCCGTGTTTGATCACACCGCCATATTCCTGGCTGGTGCCCGGCAGGAAGCCCGGCACGTCGACCAAAGTCAGGATCGGAATTTCAAACGCATCACAGAAGCGGACAAAGCGGGCTGCTTTGCGCGAGCTGTCGATGTCCAAGCACCCTGCCAGAACCATCGGCTGGTTGGCCACAACGCCTACGGTCTGCCCTTCCAGGCGGATGTAGCCGGTGATGATGTTCTTGGCATAGTCTTCCTGGATCTCGAAGAAATCGCCCTCGTCACCCAGCTTGGTGATCAGCTCTTTCATGTCATAGGGCGAGTTCGGGTTGTCCGGGATCAGCGTGTCCAGACTGTCATCCACGCGGGCCGGATCGTCAAAGAACGGGCGGACCGGTGGTTTTTCACGATTGTTCAAAGGAAGGAAGTCGACCAAACGACGTACTTCCGACAGGGCCTCGACGTCATTTTCGAATGCACCGTCAGCGACCGAGGATTTCTTGGTATGAGTCGAGGCGCCGCCAAGCTCCTCGGCTGTCACCACTTCGTTGGTCACGGTTTTCACTACGTCAGGCCCCGTCACGAACATGTACGAGCTGTCTTTCACCATGAAGATGAAGTCGGTCATGGCGGGTGAATACACCGCACCACCAGCGCACGGCCCCATGATCACCGAAATCTGCGGCACCACACCCGAGGCCATGATGTTGCGCTGGAACACCTCGGCGTAACCGGCAAGCGATGCCACGCCTTCCTGAATACGCGCACCACCCGAATCGTTGATCCCAATCACAGGCGCACCGTTCTGCATCGCCATATCCATGATCTTGCAGATCTTTTCAGCGTGCGTTTCCGACAGCGAACCACCAAAAACGGTGAAGTCCTGCGAAAACACATAGACCAGTCGGCCGTTAATCGTACCCCAGCCGGTGATCACACCGTCGCCAGCAGGCCTGTCGGCCTCCATGCCAAACTCGGTGCAGCGATGGGCTTTGAACATATCGAACTCTTCAAACGAGTCCTCGTCCAACAGCAGCTCGACACGCTCGCGGGCGGTCAGCTTGCCTTTCTTGTGCTGGCTATCAATCCGTCGCTGACCGCCCCCAAGGCGGGCTTTCTCGCGGCGGCTTTCAAGTTCTTGGAGGATATCTTTCATGTGGCGGCACTCCTTGATTTCGCTGCAAACTAGCCTGTGCGCCCCGTTGCGTGAAGCAAAAAGGGGCGAATTTGCAAATATGATGCAGAAGAAGGTGTGCAAATTGGAAATCTGCAAACTTTCACCCAATCCGGCCCAGCGATACGAAACGACTGGACAGCCCAAGGCACTGCGCATAGCTCTGTATCATGCAACTTAAAGACGCCAGTCCAGCGCAAAACACACGTTTTCTGGATCCCAGCACACCGCCAACTCTTTTCACCCTGACCTTCGTGGCAGCGATGGCTGCGGTGTCGATGAATGTTTTCCTGCCATCCCTGCCCGGTATGGCGCGGTATTTTCAGGCTGATTACCACCTGATCCAGCTGTCTGTTGCGCTCTATCTGTTTGTAAACGGCGCCTTGCAGCTTGTGGTCGGACCACTGTCAGACCGATATGGGCGGCGCCCCATTATCCTGTCCGGCTTTGCGATCTATATTATCGCAACATTCGGCTGCATCGTCGCGCCGGATGTCTACAGCTTTCTGGCATTTCGTATGATGCAGGCCACCGTAGCGGTTGGCATGGTGCTGTCCCGCGCTGCCATACGCGACATGGTTCCAGGTGATCAGGCGGCATCCATGATCGGATACGTCACGATGGGCATGTCCGTGGTGCCCATGCTTGCCCCCGGTTTGGGAGGTTTGCTTGATCAACATTATGGCTGGAAGGCCAGCTTCTGGCTGCAAAGCCTGACGGGGCTTATGGCGCTGGCGCTGCTGTGGCGCGATATGGGGGAAACCGCCCAGCGCCAGTTTGATGGCTTCGCAGCCCAGTTTCGCGCCTACCCCTCGCTACTGATGTCCCCCAGATATTGGGGCTATTGCCTGACCGCGACCCTGACCTCGGGCGCGTTCTTTGCCTATTTGGGCGGCGCACCCTATGTGGGCAGTGAAATTTATGGGATGGAGCCTTCACGCCTTGGATACTTCTTCGGCGCGCCTGCCGCTGGATATTTTGCCGGAAACTTTCTGTCCGGCCGCTTCGCCGTTCGCGTGGGCATGATCCGCATGATTTTTGCCGGCGCGATCATCACCGCGTTTGGCATGATCACTGCGATGGTGATCTTCGCCCTAGGCGGTGGATCCGAGTATATTTTCTTCGGCGCCATGATCCTTGTCGGGCTGGGCAATGGCGTCACACTGCCATCGGCAAATGCCGGGATCATGAGCGTCCGCCCGGAATTGGCGGGCAGCGCCATTGGCCTGAGCGGTACATTGATGATGATCGGAGGCGCAGGCGTTTCCGCCTTTGCAGGGTTCGCACTGGGCGATGGGATGTCGCCAATGCCTCTGCTGTGGGTGATGCTCACCTCGGCCCTGCTGGCCGTTATCGTGATGCTGGGCGTCATTCGGCGCGAGCGGCGGCTTGGCGTGTCCTGACGACAGCGGAATATCTTTGACCCGCATAGTTTGCAAATGATACGCCGGAAGATGACGAAATTTGCAAAGCGAGTGGGTTAAGCAACGCCATGGCCACGCAGAAACTCTATGCCGGTGTAAAACTGCGGGAGATCCGGTCCCGTTTAAACCTAACCCAGAAAGCCTTTGCCGAAAAGCTGGGCGTCAGCCTGCCCTATCTGAACCAGATGGAAAATAATAACCGCCCGGTGTCGACCGGTGTGGTGCTGGCCTTGGCACAAGAATTTGGCTTTGACGTCGCAGAACTGTCCACGGGCGACGCGGAACGGTTGGTGACAGATATGCGCGAGGCATTCGCCGACCCTGTATTTTCCGACATTCCCCCTTTGGCCGATTTACGGCTGGCGGCGTCGAATGCCCCTGCCCTTGCCCATGCGTTGTTAGAGCTGCATCGCGCTTACAGGCTTGGCCATGAACGCCTTGCATCCATGGATCAGAACATCGGTGTTGATGACACTCCGAACCAAGCAAGCCCGTGGGAGGAGGTCCGCGATTTCTTTCACTATTGCGACAACTACATCGATGCCGTGGATCGCGCCGCCGAGCATTTCGCAACAACCGGGACCGCACGCGGGTTAACCCAAGCCGCGATGGCAGAAGCTGTGTTGAAAGAGCGCGGAATCACATTGGTCCGCAAAGATGTGGACAAAGTGCGCAGCTATGATGTCGAACGCCGAGAGCTGACCCTTTCCACACGCCCGCCCCGCGCCACACAAGAGTTCCAACTGCTGATGCAGGTGGCGCTTCTGACGCAGGACGCGCTGCTGGAAGCCACTTTGGACTTCGCGCGTTTTCAAACAGACGAGGCACGCGCCATCGCCAAGCTGGGGCTCGCCAACTACTTCGCGGGCGCCGCGCTTTTGCCGTATGAGCAGTTTCTTGCCGCCGCTCACGAAACCCGCCACGACCTTGAACGGCTGGCAGATCGCTTTGGTGCATCAATCGAGCAAATCGCGCATCGCCTCTCGACCCTGCAGCGTCCCGGATCAAAAGGTATTCCCTTCTTTTTCGTACGCGTAGATCAGGCGGGCACGATCACCAAGCGTCACTCTGCCACGCGGTTGCAATTCGCCCGCTTCGGCGGTGCGTGTCCCTTGTGGAATGTCCACCAAGCCTTTGAAACTCCAGGGCGTTTCTTACGCCAGCTGGCTCAGACGCCAGATGGTGTGCGATACTTCTGCTTGGCCCGGAACGTCACCAAATCCGGAGGGAGCTTCGATGCCCCTGTCCGCCGCTATGCCATCGGGTTGGGATGCGAGGTGAAACACGCCGATGCTTTGGTCTATGCCGACGATTTCGACACGTCGAATGATGCCGCATTTGAGCCTATCGGTATCTCGTGTCGGATCTGCGAACGGCAGCTATGTCACCAACGATCGGTTCCTCCCCTTGAACGCAGACTACAAGTCGACCCATATTCGCGCGGAACCCTTCCGTACGAGATCACATGATGAAAAAGATTCTGCTTACTGCGTTGCTGACGCTATCCGTTTTGGTCACCGTGGGACCAAGCCTTGCGCGCGCGGAAAGCATCGCCACTCAGATCGAGCGCCGCATTTTCTATCAATTTGGCACGAAGTATCGCAACCCGACCAATGCCGACAAACGCCTAAGCGAGGTTCGCTACAAGGGGTTAATCCTTTGGGTCGCGAAACCAAAAAATGGCAAGCCAACGGTGATGTACCTGCCCGGATCAGCCGGGAACCTGTACTCGCGCAGCCATAAGTTCCGCTGGTTTATGGACCAGGGTTATGGGGTCGTCGCTATGGCCTATCCGGGGATGGCAGGCAGCAAAGGTAAACCCAGCCGCCAGAAAATCCAGATACTGGCAAATAGCCTCTATCGCGACATCCCAAAGATGACAGGCAGCAAGCGGATCATATTGATGGGCGAAAGCCTTGGCACAGGTGTGGCGCTGGCGCTCGCGGCAAGTAAAGCGGGGCGCGCCAACCCGCCTACTGCAATAATCTTGCAAGCCCCGTATACATCTTTGATTGACTTGACCGCGGCCAAGAACCCAGTCCTTCTGCCATTCGTGGCGGGGCGCAACGATCTTTGGCCGTCGAAACGTTTTATCAAGAATGTGAAACCTCCAACCTTCATCATGCACGGCCAAAAGGACCGCACAGTCCCGTTTCATATGGGCAAGCGATTACACCAGCTTTCGCCAGCTAAAAACAAGGTTTTAGCCGCACGCCCGCAAGCTGGGCACACGTCAATCTGGCGACCCAATGTACTAAAACCGCTGCGTAAATGGCTGGAAAAGATCCACAGGAAATAGTGAGGCCGGGCAATTTCCCGGCCTTTTGTCTTTGATCTGAACGATACTTATGCGACCGAGAGCATGCGATAAATCTCGTCCTTCAAGGTCGCGCGTTTCTTGCGCATGTCTTCCTCATTGAACTGATCGGTTGGCTCGACATTGGTTTCGGCGCGGTGGATTGCACGATTCAGCTCGTGGTACTCGTCCGCCAGTTTTGAGAAATGCGCATCCGACTGCTTTAGATCGCTCATTTTATCGAGATATTCTGGGAATTCTTCATTCAGCTCGTGGGGGGTGTGTGACATTCGCGTGTCTCCTTAGCCTAAAGTCAGGGGAAGTTTGCGCCGGGCAAGCTTCCCCCGCTTTGACAGGGATCAAACCGCGCGATTATCGCTGCAAATTTTGCCAATCCGGATGGATCCACGGTTCGTCATTCGCAGAGGGCAGACGACGTCCAAGAATATGATCCGAAGCCTTCTCGCCCACCATGATCGACGGGCCGTTAAGGTTGCCATTGGTGACACGCGGGAAGATCGAACTGTCAGCAACCCGCAGCCCTTCGACGCCAATCACGCGCAGGTCAGGATCGACAACGGCCGTTGGATCGTCAGCGCGACCCATGCGGCAGGTGCCACAGGGATGATAGGCGCTTTCCGCATGTTCGCGGATGAAGTCGTTCAGTTCGTCATCCGACTGATAATTCACGCCGGGTTGGATCTCGTGTTTCACATAGGGCTCGAAGGCTTTCTGAGCAAAGATCTCGCGGGTCAGGCGCAAACAAGTGCGGAAATCCTCCCAGTCCTGATCGGTCGACATGTAATTGAAGAAAATCCGTGGGGCTTCTTTCGGGTCCGCCGATTTCAGCGTGATTTCCCCGCGCGAAGGCGAACGCATGGGGCCGGTATGGGCCTGAAAACCGTGACCTTCGGCTGCCGCCTGCCCGTCATAGCGCACGGCAATCGGCAGGAAGTGATACTGAATATCCGGGTATTCGACACCGGCTTTCGAACGGATAAAGGCCGCACTTTCGAACTGGTTCGACGCGCCCAAACCGGTTTTGGTGAACAGCCACTGTGCACCCAACAGGCCTTTCCAGAACAGGTTCCAATAGCGGTACAGCGTGATCGGTTTTTTCGACGCATACTGCATATAGACCTCAAGGTGGTCCTGCAGGTTCTGGCCCACACCAGCGCGGTCTGCGACGACCTCGATCCCATGTTCTTGCAGATGGGCTGCAGGCCCGATCCCCGACAGCATCAGCAGTTTGGGTGAGTTGATCGAGCTTGCGGCGATGATCACCTCGGCCTCGGCGCGGATCACGTCGATCTTACCGCCACGCTCAACTTCAACCCCCACCGCGCGGCCATCTTCGATGACAATCTTGCGGGCGAAGGCGCGGATCAGTTCGCAGTTCTCACGCTCTAGCGCGGGGCGGAGATAGGCATTGGCCGCTGACCAGCGTCGCCCTTTCCAGACGGTCTGCTCCATTGGGCCGAAGCCTTCTTGCTTCTGGCCGTTGTAATCGTCGGTCACTTCATAACCGGCCTGCTTCCCCGCTTCGACAAAGGCATGGAAAAGGGGATTCTTTCGCGGGCCGCGCGTGACGTGCAGCGGGCCATTTTTGCCGCGCCAATCTGCATCGCCACCATGACCGCTGTCATGCCAGCTTTCCTGCCGCTTGAAATAGGGCAGTACATCCGCATAGGACCAGCCATCCGCGCCCTGTTCCGCCCAGTGGTCGAAGTCCTTGGCGTGGCCGCGCACATAGACCATCCCGTTGATCGAGCTGGACCCACCAACAACCTTGCCGCGCGGGGTCACCAGCGTTCGGCCCCCTAGATGCGGCTCGGGTTCGGTTTGGAAGCCCCAATCATAGGTCTTCATGTTCATCGGATAACTCAGCGCCGCCGGCATCTGAATGAACGGCCCGGCATCGGTGCCGCCATGTTCGATCACCAGCACCCGCTTGCCTGCTTCCGCCAGCCGATACGCCATTGCGCATCCTGCGCTGCCAGCGCCAACGATGATATATTCTGCTTGCATTGTCTTTCCGTCAGGTCAGGGGTTACTCGCCACGGGGGAAACGCGCGTTTTCTTCAACATTGTCGAGGTTCATGTGGTTGCGCATGTAGCGTTCCGAGGCTTTGCGAAGCGGCTGATAGTCCCAGGGGAAATAGGCGCCATTGCGCAGCGCTTCATAGACGACCCAGCGGCGGGCCTGGCTTTCGCGGACCTCGTTGTCATAAGCGTCCAGATCCCAGCGAGCTTCGGATTTCGCGCGCAGTGAATTTACCGTACCTTCATGCGCCGGATCCTCGGCCAGATTCACCAACTCATGTGGGTCGGCTTCCAGATCGAACAGTTGATCCGGGTCCAGCGCGCAGCGATTGTATTTCCACTTGCCATAGCGCAGGGACACGAGCGGCGCGTATGACGCCTCGGCGGCATACTCTATCGCCACCGGGCTGATGCGCTCTTCACCTTTTGTCAAACCCACGAGGCTTTCACCATCGACCCACGGCTTCACTTCTTCCAAAGAAATCCCGGCCAGATCGGCCAGCGTTGGGGTCACATCCAGTGTAGACACTGGCGTCTCGACCAATCCCGGCTTCATCCCCGGCGCCGAGATCATCAACGGCACACGCGCCGACCCCTCATAGAAGTTCATCTTGAACCACAATCCACGCTCGCCCAGCATGTCGCCGTGATCCGAGACAAACATAATGATGGCCTCTTGGCGGGTGCTTTCCAGAATATCCAGCAGCTCGCCGACCTTGTCGTCGAGATAGGAAATATTGGCGAAATAGGCGCGGCGCGAGCGGCGGATATCTTCTTCGGTGATATCGAAATTGCGCCAATCGTTGGCGTCGAAAATCCGCTGTGCGTGCGGGTCGTGATCCTCGTATGCCTTGGCGGGCACCGCGGGCAGAAGGTGCTCGCAATCCTCATAGAGGTCCCAGTATTTGCGACGCGCCACGTAAGGATCATGCGGATGGGTGAAGCTGACCGTCAGGCACCAGGGGCGTTCGTCATGGCCACGGGCCAGATCATAAAGCTTGGCGCAGGCGTTGTACGCAACCTCGTCATCATACTCCATCTGGTTCGAGATTTCGGCGACCCCTGCCCCGGTGACGGAACCCATATTGTGGTACCACCAGTCGATCCGCTCGCCCGGCTTGCGGTAGTCCGGCGTCCAGCCGAAATCAGCGGGGTAGATATCGGTGGTCAGGCGTTCCTCGAACCCGTGCATCTGATCAGGGCCAACAAAGTGCATCTTACCCGACAGCGCGGTCTGATAACCTGCACGGCGCAGGTGGTGCGCATAGGTCGGAATGTCGGATGCGAATTCAGCCGCATTATCATATACCTTGGTGCGGCGCGGCAGAAGGCCAGACATAAAGCTGGCCCGCCCCGGCGCACAAAGCGGGCTGGCGGTATAGGCGTTTTGAAACCTGACCGATTTCTCTGCCAATTTCTTCAGATTCGGAGCATGCAACCAGTCTGCCGGGCCATCCGGGAACAGCGTGCCATTCAGCTGATCCACCATGATGATCAGAATGTTTGGGGAGGTCATGCGTGGGTCTCCAGAATAATATCGAGGCAAGCCAGAACGCGATCACAGGCGCGTTTGCCGCTTGGGGTTTCTTCACGAAGGGCGTGGCGGATATACAGCCCGTCGATCATCGCCGCGAGCGTGTCTGCAACCTCGTGCGCATCCTCGCCCACCAATGGGCGCAGATCATAGACAAGGTTCGAATGCAGCCGGTGCTGATAAACGCGAAGAAGTCGCCGCGCACCGTCATTGCTTTGTGACATCACATAAAAATTCAGCCAAGCGCTGATCACTTCAGGGCGAAAGTTGCCGGCTTCGAAGTTCGCGCGAATAATTGCCTCGACCCGCTCACGTGGTGTCTTTGCGCCCAAAACGGCGGCGCGCACCTGCGCACTGTAGACAGACAAAATATGGCGCATCGCGGCTAGAAAGATCTGATCCTTCCCGCCGAAATAGTGATGCGCCAAAGCGCTGGAGACACCAGCACGTTTGGCAATTTGCGTCACAGTCACGTCAAGGCTTCCTGCGCGGCCGATCTCGTCGATCGTGGCCTGCACCAGCGCGCCTTTTCGAATGGGTTCCATCCCCAGCTTTGGCATGTGCCTCTCCGAATTGCGGTACGACAGGGTTGCTTTTTTTAATTGACTCGTCAATCAATAAAAAGCACCGTCTGCACCAATGAAGCCGGTTCCACCTTTGCGCTACCTGCGCTAGGGTCCCGCCGAGAGGTCTGCGCGCGCAGGCCCCGGCCAAGCAAGAAACCGCACCAAAAACAGGGAGCGAACTTATGAACCTCAAATCCACTCTTTCCGCCATCGCACTTACGGCTGTCGCCACGACCGCCTTTGCAGATGGTCACTGCGACACCGTGACCTTCTCGGATGTAGGCTGGACCGACATCACCGCGACGACTGCCGCAACTTCCGTTGTTCTGGAGGCTCTGGGCTATGAAACCGACATCAAAGTTCTGTCCGTACCCGTGACCTATACGTCGCTGGCTGAAGGTGACGTTGACGTATTCCTGGGCAACTGGATGCCTACCATGGAAGCCGACATCGCACCTTACCGCGAAGCTGGCACCGTCGACACCGTGCGCACCAACCTGGAAGGCGCAAAATACACGCTGGCCGTCAACAAAGCCGCCGCTGATCTTGGCATCAAAGATTTTGCTGACATTGCCGCCCAAGCAGACGCTCTGGAAGGCAAGATCTATGGCATCGAGCCGGGCAATGACGGCAACCGCCTGATCCAGTCGATGATCGACGGGAATGCCTTCGGTCTGGAAGGTTTCGAAGTGGCTGAAAGCTCGGAACAGGGGATGCTGGCACAGGTTGCGCGCGCCGACAAAAAAGACGAACCGATCGTCTTCCTCGGCTGGGAACCCCACCCGATGAACGCCAATTTCGAGATGTCCTATCTGACCGGTGGCGATGATTTCTTCGGCCCGAATCTGGGTGGTGCCGTGGTCGACACAAACACCCGCGCTGGTTACGTAGCTGAATGCGCCAACACTGGTAAGCTTCTGCAAAACCTCAGCTTCTCGCTGGCGATGGAGAACGAGATTATGGGCGCCATCCTGAATGACGGCCAAGATCCCGCTGATGCAGCCAAAGCGTGGCTGTCGGCCAACCCTGATGCGTTCATGGCTTGGCTGGACGGTGTGACCACCAAAGACGGTGGCGATGCTGTGGCTGCTGTCAAAGCTTCGCTGGGCATGTAAGCCACATCCAAGATGCTGAAACGCGCGAGGTCGAATCCTCGCGCGTTTTATATTGCCTGCAATTCCTGAGGATCCCATGAACTGGCTGACAGACACCAAAATTCCAGTCGGCAAAACCATCTCGGATGGGTTTGACTGGCTGACCGATGCATTTGGCCCCTTCTTCGATTTCGTCGACGAGGTGCTCAGCAACGGAATTGACGGGTTCCTTTGGCTGTTGCAGTACCCCCCCGCCCTATTGATCGTGGCAATGCTGGGTGCGCTGACCTTTTACATTCAGCGCAGCTGGGGCCGTGTGGTCGTCGTTGTGCTGTGCTTCCTTTATGTGCTGAATCAAGGGTACTGGGAAGAAACAACAGAAAGCCTGACACTGATTGTCTTCTCGGTCCTGTTTTGCATGGGGGTTGGTGTGCCAATCGGCATCTATGCCGCCCACCGCCCGCGCTTCTTCCAAGCGATTTTGCCGGTTCTGGATATGATGCAAACCATCCCGACCTTCGTGTACCTGATCCCTATGATCGTCTTGTTTGGCATCGGCATGGTGCCCGGTCTTGTCGCCACTTTCATCTTCGTTATCCCCGCCCCGATCCGCCTGACCCAGCTGGGCGTCAGCCAAGTGCCAAAGGCGCTGACCGAGGCAGGCCAAGCCTTTGGTGCAACCCGAATGCAAACCTTGTGGAAGATCGAACTTCCGTCGGCCTTCCCGCAGATTATGACAGGTTTGAACCAGACCATCATGCTGTCTCTGTCGATGGTCGTCATCGCCGCCCTTGTTGGCGCGGATGGCCTTGGTGTTCCGGTGGTGCGCGCGCTGAATACGGTGAACGCCTCGCTGGGCTTTGAAAGCGGACTGGTCATTGTGGCCGTCGCCATTGCCCTTGACCGAATGCTGCGCGTGGAACGGGAGGTCTGATCATGACTGCTGTAGAATTTGACAATGTCTCGATCGTATTCGGCGACAAGCCGGAAAGTGCCCTGCCCGGAATGGATGCCGGAAAGGACCGCTCGGAGGTAAAGACCGAAACCGGTCAGGTGCTGGGCGTGCATAACTGCTCGCTCTCCGTGGCCGAGGGCGAAATTCTTGTGCTGATGGGCCTGTCTGGCTCGGGCAAATCTACGCTTCTGCGCGGTGTGAACGCGCTGAACCCCGTGGTGCGCGGCTGCGTTCGGGTGAATGACGGCAGCGGCTTAGTCGATGTTACCAATGCCGATGCCGCCACTCTGCGCCGTATCAGACAGAACCACGTGGCAATGGTATTCCAACAATTCGGTCTCCTGCCGTGGCGCACTGTTCGCGAAAATGTCGGGCTTGGGCTGGAATTGGCTGGCATGGCCAAAGCCGAACACAAGGCCCGCGTGGACGAACAGCTAGAGCTGGTCAATCTCAGCGAATGGGCAAACCGCAAGGTCGGAGAGTTGTCGGGCGGCATGCAACAACGTGTGGGCCTGGCCCGTGCCTTTGCCACCCAAGCGCCGATCCTTCTGATGGACGAGCCGTTCTCGGCCCTTGACCCGCTGATCCGCGCCCGTTTGCAGGACGAATTGATCGAGCTTCAGCAACGCCTGAAACGTACCATCATCTTCGTGAGCCACGATCTGGATGAAGCGTTCAAATTGGGTGATCGCATCGCGATCATGGAGGGCGGACGCATCGTTCAATGCGGCACGCCCCGCGACATCTTCACCAACCCTGTGAACGAATATGTGGCGGACTTCGTTGCCCATATGAACCCGCTGGGCGTTTTGACCGCGCGCGACGTGATGGAAAGCGGGGCGTCAGCCGCGCCCGTCTCCGTCGATATTGCTGATCAGGTGGACGCGGTGATGAAAGCACTGGCAGGCCAAACCGAAATCAGCGTGATGCAAGACGGCCAATCCGTCGGGCGCATCACCCCCGACGCGGTGATGGCACGCCTGTTGGACCCGCGCAGTTGATCCAGCAGACCTAGTTGGTCAAGCAATAGCGCGTGCCGCCTTCAACCCAGTCCAAGCCAACCGCCTTGCGCGGGCAATCATTCTGGGCAATGGCGGGTTGAAGGCGCGCACCATCATTTCGCACCAAGTAATACTCGTGCGCATAGCTGAAGGGCCGCACCTGAAGATCCCAGCCAGTGATGGCCGAACCGCCAAGATGCGGGTCGCTGGGCGGCACCAAAAGCCAGTATTCGCGCCCACGCAGCCGCGTGCTGACCTGTTTCGACTTGAACCACAACGCACCGGGCTGACTGAGCGCGCACATTTCTGGCCGGGTCACGGCGCGTTTGGTGTCTGCATCCCCCTCGACCGATCGCCAGCCGGTCAAGCGATCGCAGAAACCGGCCGCGCCAAGCGACGCGCTCTTGCTCTGCCCCGACTGGCAGGCCGACAGGGCAAGGGCAGCAAGAATGGACAGGGCCGGGAAAATGCGCATGGAAAACCTCTTTAAACTACGAAAACCCTACAGCACCTTGGCCTTGCGTCAAGCGTCCGCATAGGCAAGGTTGTCGCGACCAGACAATCGCGATCTGAAAGCCGCCCATGCCTCGTTTTGCCGCCAACCTGACCCTTCTGTTTACGGAACTACCTTTCCTTGACCGCTTTGAAGCTGCTGCCGAGGCCGGGTTCGACGCCGTCGAAGTGTTGTTTCCCTATGAGGATGCCGCGCCAGAGGTTCAGCGTAGGTTGGCTGCTTTTGGGTTGCACATGGTGTTGATCAACACGCCACCACCAAATTGGACCGGAGGGGCACGTGGCTTTGCCGCAATACCCGATGGGCAAGATCGGTTCCGGCACGATTTCAAACGTGCACTGCGGTTTGCACATGCATTCAACGCAACGCATCTTCATATCATGGCTGGCGTGGCTGATGGCGACGCGGCGCGTTCCATATTTGTCGAGAACCTGACATGGGCCGCGGCCGAGGCCCCCAAACAAAGCCTGACCATCGAGCCGATCAATCAAGGCGATATGCCAGGCTATTTCCTGTCAGACTATGATCTGGCAGCCGACATTCTTGGCGAGGTGAACGCCCCTAATTTGGGCCTGCAATTCGATGCCTATCACGCCCATAAGATCACCGGGGACATGCCCGCAACTTGGAAGAAGGTAAAACATCTAACCCGCCACATTCAGATTGGTGGCCTGCCGGATCGGCACGAACCTTTGGCAGGCGTGATCGACTATCCCGCGTGGTTTCAGGGGCTTGATGACGGTGGTTATGACGGCTGGGTCAGCGGCGAATATCATCCAGCCGGACGGACTGAAGACGGATTGTCATGGATCAAGGGGTTCGACTGACAGGCTCCTGACACTATGCTGTCAGGAGGGGTGTGTCACACATGGCTCATCAACTTTGATGAAAGGAAAACACAATGACCCCTCCCGTAGTTTGCTGGGCCGAAATTCCCGTCACGGACATGGACAAGGCAGTCGCCTTCTACAACACCGTCTTCAAATGGACGATGGAGATCGACACTTCCGGCCCCAATCCCATGGCCACGCTGGGCGGTGCGATGGATACCACCGGTGGTCACCTGTATCCGGGCAAACCGTCAGCTGGCGGCAATGGCCCAACTGTCCATATCGTGGTGCCCGACGCGCTGGAAGACGCCGCCAAACGCTGTGCAGATGCAGGCGGCACGGTTCTGTGCGACCCGATTGAGATCCCGCCGGGCCGTTTCGTCTATGCGATCGACCTTGACGGTAACTCGATCGGCTTGTTCGAGCCGAAGGCCTGATCCATGCGCCGTGCCGACCGCCTTTTTCAGATTGTTCAGCTGCTTCGAGGCGGTCGGCTGACCACGGCGCGTGATCTTGCCGAAGAACTTGAGGTCAGCGAACGCACAATTTACCGCGACATCGCTGACCTTATCGGATCAGGCGTGCCTATTGAGGGCGAAGCTGGCGTCGGATATGTCATGCGCGCCGGATACGACATGCCGCCGCTTATGTTCACGCGTGAAGAAATCATGGCTGTGATCGCAGGCACCCATCTGATTGAGCGCATGGGCGGAGCGGCGATGGCAGCCTCGGCCCGCGAAGCGTTGATCAAAGTCAGATCCGTGCTGCCCGAGGCGCTGGAAGCACAGGCGAAGCGGGTCGAAATACACGCTGGTCCAACGTTGCGGCCCTCAGAGCGTGATCGGCATTTCATCGACCAGATCGAAAGCGCCATTGATGCGCGTTTACGACTGGCCATAACCTATGCAGACGAAGCGGGCGCAAAATCCACCCGTACCATCCGCCCGTTGGCGCTGTGGCTTTGGCGCAATGGCTGGTCCGTCGTAGGGTGGTGCGAGCTGCGCGAAGACCACCGCATGTTCCGCGTGGATCGGATAGAAGGTTTCACGACCGGAGACCGCTTCCGCGATGAGCGCGACAAAAGCCTGAACGTCCTTTATGCCAAGTTAGAGGCGCAAGGATTAGATCCCCGTGGAGATGGCGTTTTTTCCGGAAAGGCGTGAGGGGCGCTGCCCCCCCGCGCGATGCGCATTCACCCCGGGATATTTCAGGGCCAAAGATGCGACGGGCGGGAGCACGCGCGACGCTTGTGACACTGTCAACAATGAACCTACGCCGGATGCAGTAATCCACTGACCGTGCACGCCGGACCGAATTCAGGCGGCAGCAATTGAAACGGAAACTCTGTTCTTCTGCGCTTTGGGAATTCGATCACAAGACCATCAGCATCTGCCCGCCAGCGCCCATTCCCCCAAAGGTCATGCGCGGCATCGCATCCTCGTCCCAAGTGAATCTTGTCAATTCCAGTTTCGATATTGCTGTTGATACCCTTCCCCAAAATCCACGCCGCCGGATAGAGCGATGTTAATACCAAGCCCTCTTCGACTGTGGAAAGGCTATACTGATGCCCCTTGCGCGAGACAAAGATCGCGTCCTCGGCAGAAGCGGGCGAAGAACCAAGAACTGCGATTAGAACTACGGCCAAAAGGCGCATATCAATGCGCCTCGGCCCAGTTCATGCCGACACCAGCATCCACCACCAGCGGCACGTCCAGTTTGATCGCCGGTTCGGCGGCACCTTCCATGACATGGCGGACAGTTTCTATCACCTCATCCACCGCGTTTTCTTCGACCTCGAAGATCAGTTCGTCGTGAACTTGCAGCAACATCTTCGCGGGCAGTTTGGCGATAGCATCGGGCATGCGGATCATGGCACGGCGGATGATGTCGGCGGCAGTGCCCTGGATGGGCGCGTTGATCGCGGCGCGCTTGGCAAACCCAGCTTGGGGGCCCTTTGCACCGATTTCAGGCGTATGGATACGGCGACCGAACAGCGTTTCGACCCGTTTGTGTTCCTTGGCGAACTCGATTGTGGTGTCCATGTACTTGCGGATGCCCGGAAACCGTTCGAAATAGCGGTCGATGAAACCCTGCGCCTCGGACCGTGGAATGCGCAGATTGCGGGCAAGACCGAAGCCTGAGATGCCATAAATCACACCAAAGTTGATGGCCTTGGCCTGACGGCGGATGTCTGGCGTCATCTCGTCCAGCGGCACATCGAACATCTCGGATGCAGTCATGGCGTGGATGTCGTGGCCATCGCGGAAGGCCTTTTTCAGAGCGTCGATCTCGGCCATATGAGCCAGAATACGCAGTTCAATCTGGCTGTAGTCGAGGCTGATCAGTTTGGTGCCTTCAGGGGCTATGAAGGCCTCGCGAATGCGGCGGCCTTCCTCGGTCCGGACTGGGATGTTCTGCAGGTTTGGATCGGTCGAGGCCATACGCCCCGTGTTCGCCCCGGTCTGCGAATAAGACGTGTGCACACGCCCGGTCTCGGGGTGGATGTGGTCTTGCAGCGCGTCCGTATAGGTCGATTTCAACTTTTGCAGCTGGCGATAGTCCAAAACACGCGCCGCGAAAGGATGTTCTGTGGCCAGATCTTCCAGCACGTCCGCCGGTGTCGACCATTGCCCCGTTTTGGTTTTCTTGCCGCCCGGCAGCTCCATTTCGCCAAACAGGATCTCGCCGACCTGAGCCGGCGACTGAACGTTGAAATCGCGGCCTGCGATCCCATGCAGCTCGGCCTCGTACCCCGCCATTTTCTGGGCAAATGCGTTGGACATGCGCGACAGCACCTCGCGGTCGACTTTGATCCCCGTCATCTCCATCTGCGAGAGGACAGGAACCAGCGGGCGTTCCAAACGTTCGTAAACGCGGGTAACGCGTTCGCTGTGCAAACGCGGCTTCAGGATTTGCCACAGACGCAGCGTGATATCCGCATCCTCGGCGGCATATTTCACAGCGTCCTCAAGCGGAACGCGATCAAAGGTGATCGCGGACTTCCCCGTACCCAATAGCGATTTGATCGAGATAGGCGTGTGCGACAGATACACTTCAGACAGCTTGTCCATGCCGTGATTATGCAGACCCGCATTCTGCGCATAGGACATCAGCATCGTGTCATCAATCGGCGCGACATTAACCCCGTAACGCGCCAGGATCTTCGCGTCATACTTCATATTCTGCCCGATTTTCAGGATCGCGGGATCCTCGAGCATTGGTTTCAATGCGGCGATCACCTGATCCAAGGGCAACTGTCCCTCAGCCAGGTCCGAGCCACCGAACAAGTCATCGGCCTGGCTGGATTTATGGGTCAGTGGGATATAGCACGCCTCGCCCGGCTCTACCGCCATTGAGATCCCGACCAGATCGACAATCATCTCATCCAGACCGGTCGTTTCCGTGTCGAAAGCCACATAGCCGCGCGCATAGGCACGGTCGATCCATGCCGACAACGCGTCCATATCTTTGACCCATTCGTATTTTTCGGGGTCGATGGCGGGCATTTCGACGGCGGCAGGCGCATTGCTGACTTCGGGCTGCGCGATCTCGGGCGCGTCCAGCCCCAACTTCCCGGCCACGCGATTGGTCAACGTGCGGAACTCCATCTCGGCAAGGAAGGTCAGCAAGGTATCCGGCTCGGGGTCATTCAGCTCGAAATCCTCGAACGAGACATCCAGCTCCATCTGGTCGTCCAACTTGACCAACTCGCGGCTGACGCGGATCTGGTCGGCGTTCTCAATCAGGGTCTGGCGGCGCTTGGGCTGTTTGATTTCCTCGGCGCGTTCAAGAAGCGTATCAAGGTCACCATATTCGTTGATCAGAAGGGCCGCCGTCTTAATGCCAATGCCGGGTGCGCCGGGAACGTTGTCCACGCTATCACCCGCCAGCGCCTGTACGTCGACCACACGGTCGGGACCGACGCCAAATTTTTCTTCCACCCCTTCGACACCGATCCGCTTGTTCTTCATCGGGTCGAGCATTTCGACCCCGCCGCCCACAAGCTGCATCAGATCTTTATCCGAGGACAGAATGGTCACACGCCCGCCTGCCTCGTCTGCTTGGCGGGCAAGGGTGGCGATAATGTCATCGGCCTCGAACCCTTCGACTTCGAGACAGGCGATGTTAAAAGCGCGGGTCGCGTCGCGGGTCAGCGGAAATTGCGGGCGTAGATCTTCGGGCGCTGGGGGGCGGTTTGCCTTATATTCCGAGTAGATATCGTTGCGGAAGCTTTTGCCGGAATGGTCAAAAATGACGGCCACATGGGTGGGCGCATCGGCCCCTGCGTTGTCTTCAACAAACTTGAACAGCATGTTGCAGAACCCGGCTACCGCCCCGATAGGCAGCCCATCGGATTTACGCGTCAGCGGAGGCAGCGCATGATAGGCCCGAAAGATGAAGGCCGACCCGTCGACCAGATGCAGATGACACCCTTTGCCAAAGCTCATTGGAATTCCCCCTGAAGCACGTATGCCCATAAAGCAACAAAAGGCCGCGAGGCACCAGCCCGCGGCCCGACTTTTCAATACAGCCCGAAAGGGTCAGGCAGCTTTGTCACCGCCAGCGTGATCCCGGTGCACATATTTGCAGTCGCAATAGGGGCACTCGACCCAGCCTTGATCAGCCGGGATCTGAAGATAGACACGCGGGTGGCCCAGCGCGCCCTCGCCGCCATCACAGGCGACTTTGTAGCTGTCAACGATCTTGGTTTCCGGAGCCGGTTGGGTCATTTGAGACACCTCTGTCATTTCGTCATCATATTTACGCGCCACGCGGCATCACCCGCAAGGGCGAACCGTCATTCAACAGGCGATACCATACGCCCAATCGAACGGCCTGCCAGAATATGAATGTGCAGATGAGGCACTTCTTGCACGCCATGCTCGCCCGCGTTCGAGATCATCCGATATCCGTCGCCAGCATTGCCCGGCTCGATCCCTAACAGCGCGCACACTTTTCCAACGGCGCGGGTGAAGCCAACGATCTCTGCGTCACTGCCTTCGCTCGCTAGATGGTCAAAGGTTACATAGGGGCCTTTGGGGATCACCAGCACATGATGCGGCGCTTTCGGCTGGATGTCGCGAAAGGCCAGTGCGTGATCATCTTCATAGACAGTATCATTCGGAATTTCGCCGCGCAGGATCTTGGCAAAAATGTTCTGGTCGTCATAAGTGTAAGGCATTTGGCCTCCTGTATCAGTCATCAAACAGGTGATTGGTCTGGGCGATCTGAAGCGCCTCGTCCTGCGGGATCGTTAGAAATTGCGATAAGGCAAAGGCATTGTCCTGCGCGTCTCGCAGCTCGCTTATACGGTAATACCGCTCAAATCCGGCATCTCGGATGCGATCGCTTTCCCCCAGAACATCCGCCCTGATCGTCGGCAAAAGGCGCTCCATCGACTGGGACGGTGTGTTCTCGCCTGCAAGTCCGACACGGATGGCGTGACCCGCCAAATAGTCATCTGTGAAGACGCTTTCGACTTCCAGTAAACGCGTGATGGAACGGTCGGTGAAGAAATCCTGAAACATCTCCATGTTTTTGGGATCCATACAAATCACCATGCGATCCGTATCATAGTATTCATACAACATGCGCATCAGCGCTCGACGGTGGCGTGCACGCTTTCCCATCTGCGTCTGAATGCCGCCCAGATCAGGCATCGGGCAGCTTGCCTCGTCAAACAGGTATTCGATGGCCTGGATATTTGTGACCTCTTGGATCTTACTGGCTAAACGCTTAGCCACGTGCCATTTTTTCGCCACCACAATCAGAAGTTCGCGTTCACGGCCCAGACTACTTTCAGCTTCCCAGAACCGTGGTGCAAAACGAACCCCGTTTCGGCCCCGGCTGGTCAAGAAGCGAAACAGGCTGCGCCCTTCGTTCGAGATCTGGAACTCGATTCCCTTAGCCGCATAGAGTTCACCCAACCGCTGCTTTAGCTCGGTTGCCTCGGGGCTGATCTTGCGTGCGAACAGGAAATCCTGACTTAGCAGCAAGTCATAGTGGTCATTATAGAACGTCACCGGCATCCCATAGTCCGTGAACATCAGGAACGTCAGGGTGCTGGTGCAAATTTCCGTATCCGGCACAACATGGCGCACAATCGTCTGGAAAAAAGTTTCATCGGGGATCCAAGTTGACCGGAAAAACCGCATCACATCCTTGCGCTCACGGCAAAAATCCATGACCCATTCGACTGTCCGACGGCGCAAACACCACCATTGGCTGCCGATCATGACCTGAATATCGCTGGGGATATCGCGTTTCAGACCCAGCCGTTCTTGCAAACGAAATGAGGCATAGAAAAGCTTCTTGTGCTTTCGTTCATTCAGATAGTGACGGTAAATCAGACGCTCTTCCTTAAAACCGGTCTTAATCCAATCGCTTTCAAAGAAGTCAAAGCTCTCAATATAATCCACGTCCTCGCCATCCAAAAGCGCGTGCGCGTATTCGGCTGATTTGATCGCCATACAATCGCCAGACAGCATGTAGAAATGCGTCGCGCGAGGGAACGCATCTAACGCGGCTTCAACCGCGTTCAGTGACGCTTGCACTAAGGACCATTCGCCCCAACCGCATTTGATGCGCTTTTTGGCGAAGGTCACATTCGGATTGTCATTCAGTGCATCTTGAATACGCTGAAAATCCGCCGGATTGGCACGCGCATCAAAATGGATCGCCATATAATCGCCCGCCGCCGTCAACTGTCGGGCTTGCGAAATGATGGCCTCGGGATCTTTGTGGCACAACAGAATGAAGGCAATTTGAGCCATGTGACGCTTTACGACCTTTGGAGCTGACGACTAATTGACTAAATAGCGTGAAGACCTGTTGAATAAACAGAGATTCTTTACTTTTTTCACCAATCTGTTCACAAACGGGTCCGACGGTCCGGTCAAAGTAATTAGAAGGCGAGGTATATTATGGGTTTCCCCGGCACCTGGATGACCGAAAGCGAAAGCGTTGTATACCGCGTGGTCCCGAAATGCGCTTGCTCGACCATCGGTCAGATCATGTTCTATTCAGACAATGGCGAATTTTTCGACGGCGACATCCATGACAGCAAGAACCGTATGCACAAATGGGCACAGGATTTTTCGCAGGTGAAGATCGAAAACAATGTGCGTAATCACCGCAGCTATGCCTTCACTTGTGTGCGCAATCCGTACACAAGAATCCTGTCCAGTTTCTTTGACAAGATCTGCGGGATCCAGCGCAACGGACGCCGCTATCGCGGCAATTTAGTGCCCCTACTGATCCAGAAATACGGGATCGAAGTTGGCGACCCAGACACAGGGTTTGAGTTTGACCAGATTAAAAGCTTCCGGCGTTTTCTGCTCTTTGCCCGCGATACCATCCGCTGGCGAAAGCCGATGAATCCAGACATTCACTGGTCGGCGATGTCGGGCCATGTCTCGACCTTCATCGTGAATGGTGGGCGCTATGACAACATATTCTGGACCGAGAATTTCAACGACGGGATGCAGTCCGTATTGGATGCGATAGACACGCCGCATAGCATTGATCTGGCAGAGATCCCACGTTTCAACGAAAGCGAAGGCCATGGGCCGAAACGCGCACACCCGGTCGAAGACTATTTCGACGACCTGTCGATGCATCTGGTCTATGAGATCTTCAAACAGGACTTCGAACTGTTTAAGTACGATTTCGAAAATCCGGGGAACAAAATGCCCATTGGCGAGATTGATCTGGACGAGATCCACGCCAAATTGGGCGACTGACCCCGCATGACTGCGAAGGGAAACACATGAAAGCGCGCGTCAAATGGGCCGAGGCCCGTACCTTTGTTGGCACTTCTGGCACGGGTCACAACATCGTTCTGGGCACCGGCCATGACGGATCCGGAACCCCTGGCCCCAGCCCGATGGAGCTGCTTCTGATCGGCACTGCCGGGTGCTCTGCATATGACGTTGTGTCCATTTTGGAAAAACAACGTCAGCGGATCGAGGATGTGGATATCGACGTCAGCGCCGAACGCGCCGAAACGGACCCAAAGGTCTTCACAAAGATCCACCTGCATTTCATCGTCAAAGGACGTGGGATCAGCACTGACAAAGTCGAACGCGCGATTTCACTGTCGGTGGACAAATACTGTTCGGCTTCTGCCATGATGGCCGCCTCTGCGGCTGTCACCCACGACTTTGAGGTCGTGGATACCGAATAAGGCGTGCTTGCACCCGGAAAAGAAAGCCCGGATCTTAGGATCCGGGCTTTTTACATTATATTTTTACATTATAGTTGTGAGCGTCCAACGGTGCAAGCGCGATCCAGCCAATTGCCCAGAAACCCTCCCGCCTCTTTATGACCTACCGGTCACCAGAGTTGGGGGTGGCCCGAGGCGATGCCTCGGGTCCATACGCTCCGCTACCCGCCTCAACTCAACTTGCTTGGCATCCCCATACACGCGGGGCTTCGCCCCGCAGGCTCATCCAAAGGATGAGCCACCAGATACCATGTCACCACATATCAAGCTGATTTCAGAGCAGCCCTTTTTCACGGAACATGGCTGGCAGATTGCGATCGGCGCGCGGCCCCATGTGCCGGATCACTTCGCCCGCGACCGTACAGCCCATTTCGCCGCAAATACGCAGGTCCGCACCGGTGGCCAAACCGTATAGGAACCCTGCAGCAAAACCATCGCCCGCGCCAGTCGCGTCGACTGGAATAATGCGCTCCACGGGCACGTCGACGCGGTCACCGCCTGCAAGGATGGACACGCCATCGCCTGACCGCGTGCAAGCCACAAGCGGGCAGATTTCGGCAGTCTTGGACATCGCTTCTTCCAGATCATCGGTCTGGAACAGGGCTTTCAGCTCTTCCTCATTACCGATCACATAATCAAGCTCGTGTTCGATCAGCATCAGGAAGTCAGTGCGATGGCGTTCAACGCAGAACGGGTCAGAAATGGCTATCCCGGCCTTGCCGCCTGCCGCACGGCAGGCCCGGGCCATGGCGATGAAGGCCTCTTTGCCTTTGTCTTTGTCGAACAGATAGCCTTCCAGAAACACGATCTCGGCATCGGCGGCGACCTCGGGATCCACGTCTTCTGGGCCCAGCTCGGCAGAGATTCCCAGATAGGTGTTCATCGAGCGCTCACCGTCTGGCGACACGAAAATCATCGACCGCGAGGTCGGCAGCTCTCCTTCTGGCACCGGCGGGTTTACAAAGCGGGTGCCGTCCATCTCCATCGCATCAGCATAGAAATGCCCCAGCGCATCGTCATGCACGCGCCCGACAAAGCCGGTGGCCAGACCCAAGTTTCCGATCCCGGCAAGGGTATTGGCCACAGATCCGCCGGCCGCCTGCTTGCGATCCTGCATCGCGGCATAGAGCACCTCGGCCCGGTCCTTTTCGACTAGCTGCATGATGCCTTTCTCAATGCCCATCAGCTCGAGAAAGCTGTCATCAGCCGTCGTGATCACGTCAACAACCGCGTTGCCGATCCCGACAACCTTGTACTTTTTCGTCATAAGTTCTTTTCCTTGAAGGGACATAGGTCCCGAATAATGCAGTTTCCGCACATTGGCTTGCGGGCTTTGCAGGTATAGCGCCCATGCAGGATCAGCCAGTGATGGGCATGGTGTTGAAAGTCTGCGGGGATATTGTCTTCGATGGCGCGTTCCACCACATCTACATTTTTTCCGGGGCAGATGCCGGTCCGATTCCCAACGCGGAAGATGTGAGTATCGACGGCCTGCGCGGGCACACCCCACCACATGTTTAAAACCACATTGGCCGTCTTTCGCCCCACCCCAGGCAGCGATTGAAGTGCTGCGCGGGAATTCGGCACCACTCCGTCATAGTCATCAACCAAGATCTGGCTCAGCTTCATCACGTTCTTGGCCTTCTGTCGAAACAGCCCGATGGTCTTGATATGCTCGGTCAGACCCTCAAGCCCCAAATCCAGCATCTTCTGGGGCGTGTCTGCGATCTTGAACAGCGCACGCGTGGCTTTGTTCACACCTGAATCGGTCGCTTGTGCCGACAGAGCCACAGCCACGACCAGCGTATAAACATTCACATGTTCCAGCTCGCCTTTTGGCTCGGCTTCCTGTTCCTTGAAGCGCTCAAAGATCTCGCGGATCTGATGATATCCAAGTTGTTTTGCCATCGCGTCCATCCGTTTCCGCCCACTGTCTTATGCCAGCCGTGCGCAATGCGCAATTTCCGGGTCGCTTATAGACGCAATTCGCGGCACTCTGATCACAAGAAACACGAGGCTACCATGACCCAGACCGAAAACAGCTATCACTACAACGTCATCCGCCGCGCAATCGAAGAGATCGACGCAGCAGGAGGAGAGCCGCTCGCCTTAGATTCGCTGGCCTCGAAGATGGATATGTCGCCTGCCCATTTCCAGCGCGTGTTTTCACGCTGGGTTGGTGTGTCGCCCAAGCGCTATCAGCAGTTTCTGACCCTTGGCCACGCAAAAGCACTTTTGGCGGATCGGTTCTCGACGTTGGACACGGCGCAATCGGTGGGCCTGTCCGGTCAGGGCAGGCTACATGACCTGTTCCTGCGGTGGGAAGCGATGAGCCCCGGTGAATACGCCAAGAAAGGCGAGGGGCTGACGATCTATTGGGGCTGGTTTGACAGCCCGTTCGGCGCGTCATTGGTGATGGGCACGGAACGCGGCATCTGTGGCATCGGCTTCGCAGATGAGACCGGCGTCGCAGAGACTTTTGAGGACCTTATTTCGCGCTGGCCAAACGCCACATTCATCGAGGACTCGATGTTTCTGCATCCTTGGGTTCTGGCGGCCTATGACACCGAACTGGGCGAAGACGGGAAGACGCCATTGCATCTGATTGGTTCGCCCTTGCAGATCAAAGTGTGGGAGGCTTTGCTGTCCATCCCCTCGGGCCATGTGACCACCTATGGGCAAATCGCTGAAAAGATCGGTCAGCCTCGTGCCGTACGCGCTGTCGGAACAGCTGTCGGGCGCAACCCGGTCAGCTGGCTAATTCCTTGCCATCGCGCACTTCGAAAATCAGGTGCCCTTGGGGGATACCATTGGGGATTACCGGTAAAACGCGCGCTTCTCGCCTGGGAAAGCGCAGAGCTGGAACAAGAACGCGCTGGGTGAAGTAAGTTTTTCTTGAAGTTTCCCCATAGCAAACCCTTGTTATTCGATATCAAGGTGCTTTTCTGTATGCAAAACAAGAAATCTAACCGAGGACAGCAGTATGCACCCAAGACATATGATTCTTTCGTTCGGCCTGATCGCCGGACTCGCCACCAGCGCCTGCACAACGACTACGCAAGGCGGAAACCTTGGCCCACGCACGCAGAACGGGGCCGCAATCGGCGCCATCGCGGGTGGCCTTTTGGGCGCCACTCGTGATGGCGAGGGTAAACTGGGCAAAGCCGCCGTCGGCGCCGTTGTAGGCGGCATCATTGGCGGCGCCATTGGCCAGCACCTGGACAAGCAGGCAGGCGATCTGCGTCAGGCCATCGACAATGATGACGTAAAAATCGTCAACACCGGCAGCGAGCTGATCGTAACCATGCCGCATGACATCCTGTTTGACACTGGCAGCGCACAGATCAGCACGGCCCTGCGCGGCGACCTAGCGGCACTGTCGCGCAACCTGCTGCAATACCCGGACTCGGTTGTCGAAGTTCAGGGCCATACCGACAATGTAGGATCGGCTAACTATAATCTTGATCTATCGCGCAACCGTGCGGCCTCGGTCGCATCGGTTCTGTCGGCGAATGGCGTGCCAAGCTGGCGCATTCAGACCGTAGGCTTTGGCGAAGACCGCCCCGTTGCGTCCAATTTGGGCAGCTATGGTCGTCAGCAGAATCGCCGGGTCGAGATTGTGATCCGCCCTACCGCCTAAAAGCCGAGATGGCGCAAGAGGCATGCAAAAAGCCGGGCAAGCGCCCGGCTTTTTTGTTTGAGGCTTGGTGCGGGATGTGGTCATATAATCTGACCAATTTGCGCGAGTACCCCATGCCCTTCCAAAAGATAGCCGCCAGCAAACTTTCTAACTCGGTCGTCGAACAGATCGAGCTATTGATCCTGCGGGGCGTGCTGCGCCCGGGCGAACGCCTTCCATCCGAACGTGATCTGGCCGAGCGTTTAGGCGTCTCGCGCCCGTCGCTACGTGATGCGCTGGCCGAGATGGAGAATTCTGGACTGCTAGCACGACGCGCAGGTGCAGGGATTTTCATTTCGGATGATCTGGACAGCTCGTTCCCCCCTGCCCTAACCAACTTATTCTCGCGCCATGACGAGGCCGTCTATGACTACATCGCCTTCCGCCGCGATATGGAAGGACTAGCCGCAGAGCGCGCTGCTCAGTTCGGCTCTGACACGGATCTGGCAGTAATCAACGAGATTTTCGTGAAGATGGAAAAAGCCTCGGAAGGACAGGGCGCAGATCTGGACAGCGACTTCCATATGGCGATCATCGAGGCGAGCCACAATGTACTGATGGTCCACATGATGCGTGCGATGTATGATCTGCTAAAGCAAGGGGTGCTTTATAGTCGTCAGGTTGTCATCCAGATCACCAATACGCGCATGGATCTGCTAGAGCAGCATCGGGCCATTAACGACGCCCTGCAGGCCCGAGACCCCAAAGCCGCCCGTAGCGCGATCGAGACCCATATGGATCACGTTATCCAATCCTATGCTGACTTACGCCGCACCGAGCGCAATGAACAGGTCGCGCGCCAGCGGCTGACATACGAAAAAGAGAGGTAGCGCGCGCACCGGTCATCTGCCGCCGCCAGAAATCGCTCTAGACTGGGTTCATCCGTGATGTTGCGCACTACATTGCATGACACTCAGCCTAGCGAACGCTCAGCCTGCCCACTCCGATCCCAAAACTAGTTCGATACCAAAATCAACCAACTCCATCCTGTCCAGTTGACGGACATCTTCCAGCGTGAACCACGCAGCCGCAGCCGTTGTATCATCATCGTTGAAATCTGTTTTTAGCTTACCAATGCAATGATGTGCCTCAAAAACTAAGCGGAGTGCATGACCAGGTTGGCCAAAATCGGATGCATCTGCGTGAAACCACTCGGACTGCTCCCAAGTAAAGACCCGATCTCGGCTTCCAGACCGGTCTCTTCCCTGAGTTCTCGCGCCGCAGTTTGGTGCGCCTGCTCGCCCCATTCCATGCCCCCACCGGGCAAGGTCCAAGACCCTGACTTTGGATGGCCCGGAATCTCAAATCGCGTCAACAAAACCCGGCGTTTCGCATCAAGTGCGGTCACATAGGCGGCAGCTCTCTGCCATTCAATCTTCATCAACATGTCCTTCCATATACAGCCTGCGAGCGTGTATTCAGTTTTTCATTGGCTCCGATATTGGATGCCACGCAGACGAATTGCGAATAATCGAATTTCGGTGAGTAACACCAAATAAAAAAACCCGGCCAATATGACCGGGTTCTTCGAAGGTCGTATAAGACAGCACTGCTTAGTGCAGCTTGGCTTCCACGTCCTTGATGGCCTCATCGATCAGCTTGTTGCCGTCGGTTGCGGTCATCTGTTTGGCGATCATGTCGCGGGCAGCGCCCACAGCAACCAGAACGGCGCTGTCGCGTACCTCTTTCACGGCAGCAGCTTCAGCCGAAGCAATCTGGTCTTCGGCAGCAGCCAGACGGCGTGCAATCGAAGCTTTCAGATCTTCCTTGGCCTGAGCCGCAGCATTTGCGGCCTCTTCCTTGGCATGCGCAACGATGCGCTCTGCCTGTTCAGCCACTTCCTTTTGCTTGCGCTCGTAAGACGCCAGAACAGTCTGGGCTTCTTCGCGCAGGGCACGGGCTTCATCGAGTTCCGACTTGATGCCCTCGGCACGTTTGTCAAGCTGACCGCCCAACATCTTGTGCACGCCCATGTAACCAAGGAAAGTTACGAACAACAGGAATGCCAGGGTGACAACCATGTTGGTGTTGGACAGATCGGTCCAGCCAGCGTCGCCTGCGGCGAATGCTGGGCCAGCCGCGATCGCGAAGGGGAGAACTGCGAGTTTCTTCATCAGTTTACCCTTTCATCCGTGCGGTCACAGCCGCAGTTACCGACTTGGCATCCGCCTTATAGCCCATCGAGCCTAGGATTTCCTTAGCGGCATCCTTGGAGACGGCCTTGATGCTGTCGATCGCTCCGGCGCGGATCTCGTTGATCGCGGCTTCGCTTTCGGCAGCCTTGGCGGCGATCTCGGCATCTGCTTTGGCAGCAGCGGCATCCAGATCAGCCTGAATGTCCGCACGGGCTTCAGCGACGATCTTGTTCGCTTCTGCACGGGCGTCAGCCAGGGCCTTGTTGTAAGCTTCTTCGGCTTCGACAGCCTTCTGCTTCAGCTCTTCGGCAGCGGTCAGATCGTTGGTGATCGTGCCTTGACGTTCGGACAGCACAGCCTCGATCCGGGGCAATGCAATCTTGGTCAGGACGAAGTAGATCACGACCAGCGTCACCACCAGCCAGAAGATCTGGTTCCCGAAGGTCGAGAAATCCAGCTGCGGCATACCAGCAGCTTCGGCGGCGCCATGGGCGTCTCCGTGCGCTGCGTCCGTGCTATGTGTGTTACTTGCCATGTCTTAAGTCCTCTGGAACCAGGGTTACTTGGGGCGAAACGCGGACGCCTCGCCCCGGCGTAAGGATGGTTCAGGTCTTAGACAGCAAACATCAGCAGCAGAGCAACCAGGAACGAGAAGATGCCCAGAGCTTCTGCAAATGCGATACCGATGAACAGGGTTGCGGTCTGTGCGGCGGCAGCCGACGGGTTGCGCAGAGCGCCTGCCAGGAAGTTGCCGGCCACGTGACCAACACCGATGGCGGCGGCACCCGAACCGATAGCGGCCAGGCCGGCGCCGATGAATTTACCAAGAGCTGCTGCTGCTACGAGTTCCATGATGATTCTCCTTACGATGGAATTCTTTAGATAAGTTTTGTTAGCGGGCTGTAACCGTCTTAGTGCGACGGATGCAGAGCGTCTTTCAGATATACGCAGGTCAGGATGGTGAACACGTAAGCTTGGATGAAGGCTACGAGCACTTCCAGTGCGTAGACGGCCGAGATGGCCAGGATTGGCAGGAAGCTGAACACGCCCAAGGCGGCAGCAAAGCCAGCGAATACTTTGATCACGGCGTGGCCAGCCATCACGTTACCAGCCAAACGAATTGAGTGGCTGACGGGGCGCACGAAGTACGAGATCAGTTCGATTACAGCCAGGATTGGGCGCAGCGCCAGAGGAGCGGACGACACCCAGAACAGGCCTAGGAAGCCAACGCCGTTCTTCACAAAACCCAGCACGGTTACGAAGACGAACACGATCATCGCCAGAACCGCTGTTACAGCGATGTGGCTGGTCGAAGTGAACGAGGTCGGGATCAGGCCCAGAAAGTTAGCGAACAGGATAAACATGAACAGGGTCATGATGCCGGGAAAGAATTTCACGGCGTCTTTACCAGCCACGTCTTCGACCATCTTATAGACAAAGCCGTAAGCCATCTCGGCAACCGACTGACCACGTGTCGGCACGATGGCACGACCGCGCGACCCAACAACCAGAAGCAGGACGATACCAATGATGGCCAGTACCATCCACAAGGTCATGTTGGTGACTGTAAACAGGCCCAGTTTGCCATGACCGTCACCAAACAGCGGTTTGATTTCGAACTGATCCATCGGGTGGATCGCCAGGCCAGGATGCGCAGGCGAGAACAGCACGCCGGACAGCAGAACCACTGCCAGAACAGCAAAGAATGCAATCTTGATGATCGGGCTTGCACCCTGTTTTGCGCCTTGTTCAGCCACGTTCCTATCCCTCTTCCTTGTCAGAAGCCTGCGCGTCCTGCGCATCTTCTGCTTTCTTCTGCATCTGAGCCGCAGTTCCCAGCATGACTTTCATGCCTGCCGCGAAGCCCAACATTATGAACAGCACCATGAATATCGGCTTGGTCCCAAAGAGACTATCCAGTCCGTATCCGATGCCGAAGCCGATCACCAGACCGACTGTAAGCTCTATGACCATCTGCCAAGCGAACGATGCTTGGTTATAGGCCTCATCCCCGGTTTTCGTTTTCTCCTCTTCCCCTTTCGCCGCGTTGATGCGGGCTTCGAGCTCTTTTAAGCGCTCGGGATTAGGGGTGTCGGGCACGAAAAATCCTCCGGTGACAGTTAGGCCATGTGCTAAGGCGTGAAGGGCTATGAGTCAACGGCGTTTAGCGCCAACATAAATTCTCGTAAGATGTTGATATGTTTCCCAATTATCTCTCGCAACTTTTCCCAAGACGCTGAACGAACCCGCCCACCCCCGGATTCTGGGCAGATGCGCTTATTTAACCGATTGGTTGACGATCGCCCCGCCGCACCCTAGGCCCATGCGTATGGAAACCCGCCTTGACCTTGTCTTTGCTGCCCTGTCCGACCAGACGCGACGCGCCATTCTGACCATGCTTCTGGAAGATGACATGGCCGTCACCGATGTGGCCGAACCGTTCGACATGTCGCTGGCCGCGATCTCGAAACACCTGACGATCCTGTCGCGCGCAGGTCTGATCACGCAGGAAAAGCGCGGCCGCGTGAAATGGTGCAAGCTGGATCCCGACGCGTTGCGCGAAGCTTCGGTCTGGATGCAAGGGTTTGGACAATTCGAACCGGTCAATCTGGATGCATTCGAACGGTTCTTGGAGGAAGAACTGCGCGACGAGGCCTAGTCAGGCAGGCTGATCGCTGGATCAGACTTTACCCACTCGACCGCGGCATCTTTCAAACAGTTCAAAACCGCCTGCACTTTCGCGGTTCGATGAAGATCGACATGGGTGACCAGCCAAAACCCCGAACGCCATTCCGGCTGAACCGGCATCACTTCAATCAGTTCGGGATGCTCGCCGCGCACAACAAACCCAGCCCCTGCTCCAGCCAGAACGGCTTGTTGTTGAGACACATCGTCGGTCACACGGAAGGTGATGTTCTCGCTCGGAATGTGTTCATTCATCCAGCGTGCAAATGGCGCGCGTGAATGGGCATCATCCACGCCGATGAAACGATGCTGATCAAACGTGTCCTCGGTCGGCATCCCATATCGCGCGACATATGTGGGTGACACACACAGGGCCAGCTCAAGATTAAGGAATTTCTGCGCCACATTGTCCGGCTCTTGCGGGGCACTGCCCGCGCGGATGGCTACATGGGCTTCGCCATATTCCAACCGAAACAAACGAAGTCCGGTCAGCAGGCGGATCACCGTATTGGGATGTCTATGGTGAAACTCTGCCAATACGGGCGTTAGGCGTGGCGCGAAGGACGCAAGTGCCGTCACCACGACCTCGCCCGAGACATCTTCGCCCTGCCCTTTCAGTCGCGTGCCCAGCTGCGCAAATTGTTCTTCCGTGGTCGACGCGATACGCGCCAGATCCACCCCAGCTTCGGTCGGGGTATATCCCCGCGCGTGACGCTGGAACAGCTTCACCCCCATCCGCGCCTCGAGTGAATCCACATGCCGGATCACAGTGGCATGGTGAATGCCCAGACTATCTGCGGCCCCGCTGACGGTGCCAGCCCGTGCAACATGATAGGCCGTCCGTATTTCATCCCACTGATCCATAGTGTCCCCGCCTTGAAAGGTCTGTGCATTATCACACACAATCTGTTGATTAACCCAGATTGCGTTTAAAAATGCAAGGGCGCACATATGCTCCAACAGACACACATACCCGGAGACTTCCCATGCATATCCTTCGTATCGACAGTTCGCCCCGCACCGACACCTCGCTTTCGCGCAAGCTGGCAAATGACGTTCTGTCCCGTTTCGCGGACGCCACCGTCACCACCCGCAATCTGGGCGATGGCATCCCGCATATCGACGCGGGGTTTACCAGTGCGACGTTCATCCCACCCGAGGCCCGCAGCGACGCAGACAAAGCAGCGCTTGCCTTATCTGACGAAATTGTTGCTGAAGTTCAGGCAGCCGATCTGATTGTCATCTCGATGCCGGTTTACAACTTCTCGGTCCCGTCGACGCTGAAAGCCTGGATCGACCAACTGGCCCGCGTTGGTGTGACCTTCCAGTATACCGAAAACGGCCCGGTTGGATTGCTCGAAGGCAAGCGCGTCATCGTCGTCAGCGCCTCGGGCGGCACACCAGTAGGAGCACCCTACGAATTCGCCTCGCCCTATTTGACCCATGTTCTGGGCTTTATGGGCCTGACCGACGTGTCCTTCGTAAGCGCAGCTGGTGAAGCCGGTTTGGAGGAGGCCGAAAAGGCCATTCAGGCACTTGCCGCTTAGCCTATCGTCGACGTGATAAGTCAAACCAACCAGACAAAAAAACGCCGCGCAGACTGCTCTGCGCGGCGCAACTTTGCAAATGAAGCTTAAGCTTACATGCCCAGGGCGGTCTTGATCTGGTCCAAGGCAACCTGCAGCAAAGCTGGGTTGTTCGCAGCCGCATCTGCAGCCGTTTTCAACGCAGTTTTAGTGGAATCATCCAGCGACGACCCGTCGATCAGATCACCAACTTTGGCCGCATCAAACCCTTCGGGTGTCAGCAGCTTTTTCGCCATCTCCATGGCATCACCCTCTTCGGCGGGGGCTTCCTCTGCAGCAGCTTCTTCAGCGGCTGGGGCAGCAGCTTCGCCGGTTACGGCTTCGGTGGCGGCGGCTGCAGCGTCTTCAACAGCACCCGTGACAGCTTCGGTCGCAGCTTCGGTGGCAGCACCCAAGGCTTCCGTGACTGCAGCCCCTTCACCCACAACATCGGTCACAACGTCGCCGACGGCTTCCATTGCACCTTCAACAGCTTCGGTCGCAGCTTCGGATGCAGCAGCCGTTGCGGCTTCGGCGGCGGTGGCAGCTTCGGCGGCGGCAGCTTCTTCTGCAGCTTTTGCTTCAGCTTCGGCGGCAGCAGCGGCGGCGGCGGCTTCTTCAGCGGCTTTGGCTTCGGCTTCGGCGGCAGCTGCGGCGGTGGCTGCAGCTTCTTTGGCAGCCATTTCTGCCTGGTTACCTTCGTACCACTTGTATCCGCCAAAGGCAGCAGCGGCGACGACCAAAAGCGCGATAATGGATTTGTTCATGTCGACATCCTCAGTTTATCAATTCGGCACGACCATCTCAGGGGCCACGCCATCTGGAAGGGATGTGCGACCTTCGACGATCAGGCGCAAGGGGAGTTTCCGGCCTTCGGCGTCAAAACGCTTAGAAAACATAAACTATCGGGTTGAAAGCAGGGCGGCGCACCTTTACGTTTCGCACCCATAGTTTAGCGAAACCACAGAAGGAATGGCACCATAGCCCGCAGACCTCATAACGCGCCCCCGACGCGCGACACCGGCCCACGCATCAACGATCGCATCCGGGCCCCGGAAATCCGCCTGATTGGCGCCGAAGGCGAAAACGTTGGGGTCGTAACCCCTGCGCGTGCGCTTGTCATGGCCCAAGAAGCAGGTCTGGATCTGGTCGAGATCTCGCCCAATGCCAATCCTCCCGTCTGTAAGATCATGGATTTCGGCAAGTTCAAGTATGAACAGCAGAAGCGCGAATCTGAGGCCCGCAAAAAGCAGAAAACGATCGAGGTCAAAGAGGTCAAGTTCCGCCCGAACACCGACACGCATGACTATGATGTTAAAATGCGCAACGTGGTGAAGTTCCTGGAAAAAGGCGACAAGGTCAAAGTGACCCTGCGCTTCCGTGGCCGCGAAATGGCCCACCAGAACCTTGGTCGAGAGCTTCTTTTGCGTGTTGCCGAAGACATCAAGGAATTGGGCAAAGTTGAAAACATGCCCAAGATGGAAGGCCGTCAGATGGTCATGATGATCGGCCCGCTCCCGAAGTAATCCCATCTTGTATCTAATGTAAAACGCCCTGCAGCCGCGGGGCGTTTTCTTTTGGGCTGATGAACAGTCCGACTTTCCCCCTTCTGTCTGCCCAGTTAAGTTTAGCGCATGTTTGATCTGTCGTTTATCATCTTGCCTCTGACCTTGCTTGCCACCGCCGTCATGGCAGCATCAGCGTCAGTTCAGGCGCACCGGGCTGACATGGACGCCTTTGGCGCAACGGTCCTGGCGATTGCCACGGGCATGGGCGGCGGCACTTTGCGCGACCTGTTTCTGGGCAACACGCCGGTCTTCTGGATCACCGACCTGCGCTATATGATGGTCGCCATCCCCGTGGCTCTGCTTGGGTTCATTCTGGCCAGTCGCATGCCCTCAGGCAACGGGCAGCGCTTGGCCATGCTCTTGCATCTGGATGCAATCGGACTGGCCTTATTCACGTTGACCGGGCTGCAAGTCGCATTGGCGGCTGGCGTGCATCCCATGATGGCGATCGTTCTTGGTTGCATCACCGGCACCGCCGGTGGCATGATCCGGGATCTGCTGTGCAACATGACGCCAAGCCTGCTGAAAGAGGATCTTTATGCTACGATCTCGCTTGTCGGAGGCGGCATCTATATCGCCCTTCTTCCCAGCCTCGGCGAAACCCCGGCCTTTGCGATCAGTTTTGGCACGATGCTGCTTGCCCGGATCATCGTGCTGGCCCGCACCCGTACGTCTGACGCAGCCTAGCGCGGACGTCGGTGGCGCGCGACAAGTTCAGCCATGATTGATACCGCGATTTCTGCCGGGCCAAGCGCCCCGATATCCAATCCTACTGGTCCATGAATACGGCGCAATTGCTCGGGGCCATAACCGCGTGCAGATAAGCGCTCTAGCCGCTGGCCTTGCGTACGCCGTGACCCCAAAGCGCCAATATAGAACGCGTCCGAATTGAACCCCGCTTCAAGCGCGGGATCGTCTATCTTGGGGTCATGGGCCAGCGTGACAACCGCCGTGCGATGGTCAATACCGATCTTGGACAGCACATCATCGGGATAGTCCTCGAAAATCGTCACGTCGGGAA
This sequence comes from Aliiroseovarius halocynthiae, assembly GCF_007004645.1. Classification (GTDB taxonomy): domain Bacteria; phylum Pseudomonadota; class Alphaproteobacteria; order Rhodobacterales; family Rhodobacteraceae; genus Aliiroseovarius; species Aliiroseovarius halocynthiae. The sequence goes on from NZ_ML660026.1 coordinate 112,821, forward strand.
ATCGATCTGGCGTGGCAAAGGCGCCGCGTGGGTCGATCAGAACGACATCAAAGCCCACGATCTGAGCCATGGGGATCAAGGCCTGTGCCACGTGAACGGCCCCCGCGATAATCAGACGCAATGGCGGTTCGTGCGTGTGAATATATGCCTCGTCGACGATCCCTATCTGAACCTCGCCTGTCCGCGGTTCCCGCAAGAAGCGCACCCAAGTGTTCAACGCGACCTCATACGTAAGCGGGCGACGCTTGGCGCGCGCTGAAACAAGCTGCTCCAACAGGTCCAGCGGCAGACCTTGGCCAGCACCGATACCCGCACCGACGGGCTCGACCAACACCTTGATCTCGCCACCACAGGCCAACCCAGCAGAAAACGCATCCCCGCCCGACACGCCAAATTCAAGTAACACTGGAACGCCAGTGCGCAGCGCGTCTTGTGCCTCGATGACAACTGCCCCCTCAACACATCCACCCGAGACCGACCCCTCGATCTCGCCGCTGGCAGCGATAAGCATCTGGCTTCCGCTTGGGCGGGGGGCGCTGCCCCAAGTCGACACAACGGTCGCGATCGCCACCTGTCGTCCTTGGGCAATCCAATCCAGCGCCAGCTCTGGAATGCGATCAAATGATGTTGGGGGCTGGGTCATGGCGGCCTCGCGTTTGGTTCCACCGAATGTGGGCGTTGTCGCGCCTAGCCGCAAGGGGCTGCACAAAGCAGAACGGGCCGCACCGGGCGGCCCGCTTATTTGCATCTGGTCAGTGGATCACTCGGCCTGCGTGGGCACGGCATCGCCGCGCGGGGCTTCCGGTACCGCAAAGGCCACGGCGACAAAGATCAGACCAAGTACGATGCCCAGCACATCGCCCGGCACGGCCATCAGACCATCGTATTTCGCACCCGGCACTGAACCCAGCGTCACCTTGCCACCGGCGATTTTGTCCAACAGGCCCGACGCTTTAATCGACGGGTAAGTGACCATATAAGCGGCCGCACCCAGCAGCCCACCCAAGATAAAGAACAGCGCATCCTTGCGGCCTGTCGCTGCGGCACAGACGCCAGTTCCCGGGCAGAAACCCGACACCGCCCAGCCAGCCCCAAGCAAAAGACCACCGACAAATACGCCGACATAGGCTGTCTTGACCGACATATGCCCCACGTCAACAAGGCCAGTCATCTGCCCACCAAACATCATGATCGAGCCGACACCAATGGCCAGCAGGATGGCCTTCATCAAACCCAGCGAGCGCAGGCTGAGCATACGAATGAGAACCGTGGGGTTGGTCGCTCCGATGCGATCAAGGACAAATCCGAAAAGGGCGCCAATCCCTAAAGCAAGTACAATCTGCATGGCTTATCCTTTCTTATACATCAGCACGGCGGCGGGGACCGCGGCGGCAAAGGCGCCTGCGGCGAAGATGTAGCCCGACAGCGATGTTTGCATCATGCCCGACATCATATGACCCGAGGTGCATCCCCCAGCCAGTCGCGCGCCGTAAAGCACGATGACACCGCCCACGAATGCGATGGCATAGCGCTTCATCGGAGTATCACCAAAATTGTCATAATGGATTGCAGGCAGCTTGTTTTCATCTGCGCCATTACCGCCGCGCATCATTGCCGACAGAAAGGCCCCAACCATCATGGCGACCACAAAGATGAAGCTATAGTTCATCGGATTCGCCACCGATTTGGCGTATTTACCGTTCGATTTCGCCAGATAGGCGTTGGTCGAGGTAAAGCCCTCATCCGTTTTTGTCACAGTGTCTGGGTTCACGATATCGGCAACGATTCCGTCCAGAATTACGAATTGGGTCGAAACTCCGATGGGTTTGACCAACAGGACAGCCAAGAAGAACACAAGGCCCAGCGCTACCCCTCCGATTTTCCAGTTTAGTGTCATGGGACACTCCATTTACATTCATCATTGCGAATATGTAATCATTTCAAATTAAACGATTGTCAATGCCCCGAAACCCAAATCACGGTTAAACCCGCTTTAACCAAACGGAAGCCATGCTGAGGTCATGGAACAGATTCGCCCCCCCCTGACCGGAACCCCTCTTGTCCTGCCCCAAGCCAGCCACCCGTGTGGTACGGCACTGGACATGCCCCTTCACCCTGCTGACGAGCTGGCCCAGATCAGGGCCGAACTTGCCCGCCTGCATAAGCGCGAGGCCGCGTTGCGCAGTTTTTTCCGCGACGACGCGACCGAACATGACCTGCTCGGGGACGTGCACGAAGTAACAATAATCGCTCACAAAAAAAGGACGTTCGATCCGTCGAAACTGCCGCAATCGATACTGGCCAACCCACGTTTTTATCGTGATGAGCTTCGCACATTGGTTTCGACCGCGTTGAAGCCCTCGCACCAGCCCTATCATGCGCTGCCACCGATGGGCGATAGCCGGGACACCGCGCCGTCCGTTACGCTGGAAGGGGACATCCTGCCCATTTAGGGACTGGACCATACGGGCCGTGCTGCGTTATGGCTGCCCCCGATGACCCAGACATTTTCGATCCGCCGCCCCGACGACTGGCACCTGCATTTGCGCGATGGCGCGATGCTGAACGCCGTTCTTCCCGAAACCGCGCGTCATTTCGCCCGCGCCATCGTCATGCCAAATCTTGTGCCTCCGGTTGCGACCGGTGCCGATGCCACCGCTTATCGCGACCGCATCTTGGCGGCACTGCCTGCGGGAATGTCGTTTGAGCCGTTGATGACGCTCTATCTGACGGAAGAAACGGACCCCGAGGACTTGGCCGCTGCACATGCTTCCGGCCTGATCACATCGGTGAAGCTTTACCCAGCTGGGGCAACAACGAATTCCTCAAGCGGGGTGCAAAACTTCGACAAAGTACGTCCCGTTTTGGAAAAGATGGCCGAGATCGGCTGCCCGCTTTGCGTTCATGGCGAAGTCACAGACCCGGACATCGACATTTTCGACCGTGAAGCCGTATTCATTGACCGCATTCTCGACCCCATCCGCCGCGCCACACCTAATCTGCGCGTAGTGATGGAGCATATCACCACCAAGGATGGTGCGGACTATGTCAAAGCCAACGAAAGCAAACTTGGCGCCACGATCACGGTGCAGCACCTGATCCTTGATCGAAACGACATGCTGGTCGGCGGCATGCGCCCGCATTACTATTGCTTGCCAATCCTAAAGCGCAGCGAACATCGCGAAGCCTTGATGAAGGCGGCGACATCCGGCGATCCGCGCTTTTTCCTTGGTACAGACAGCGCCCCGCACCCGACCCACGCGAAAGAAAGCGAATGCTGTTCAGCCGGCTGTTTCACCGCACCCAACGCCCTGTCGATCTTGGCCGAAGCGTTCGAGGCCAAGGGCCTGCTGGACAAATTGGAAGGGTTCACGTCGCTGCACGGCCCAGCCTTTTATGGCCTGCCGGTGAATGAGGACACGATTACGCTCACTAAGGGCGAGCCAGTCACCTACCCGGCGACATTGCAAGTCGGCGAGCATACCGTCACCACTTTTGACCCCGGTTTTCCGCTGCACTGGCACGTGGACGCCTAAACCTGTCGCTTGAACCACATCTACGAGGACCGCTGCCCCATGATCCCCTCAACCTTCGCCGCGAAAGAAGAAATCGCCCGCCTGACTGCCCGGATGCTTCTGGAAATCGGCGCTGTGAACTTCAACACGGATGAACCGTTCACTCTGGCCTCGGGCCTGCCCAGCCCCAGTTATATCGACTGCCGTAAGCTGATCAGCTTCCCGCGCATCCGCTCGACCCTGATGGATTTCATGTCTGTCACGATCATGCGCGAAGCTGGGTTCGAAGCGTTTGACAATATCGCGGGCGGCGAAACCGCAGGTATCCCCTTTGGGGCATGGGTTGCAGAGCGTCTGGCGCTGCCAATGACCTATGTGCGCAAGAAACCCAAGGGTTATGGAAAAAACGCCCGGATCGAGGGCGCAATGGATGACAGCCAACGCGTGCTGCTGGTTGAAGATCTGACCACCGATGGCGGGTCAAAGCTGTCCTTCGTGGACGCGATTCGCGACACCGGGGCAAGCTGTAGCGCCACGGCCGTCATCTTCTATTACGATATCTTCCCCGAGACGGAAAAAACTCTGTCTGATCATGGTGTTCAGCTGATCCATCTGTGCACCTGGTGGGACGTTCTGGCCGAAGCCAAGGCGCAAGGCGCGTTCTCGGACGAGACTTTGGACGAAGTCGAGCGCTTTCTGAAAGATCCCCGCGGCTGGCAAGCTGAGCGGATGAAAGCCTAACCCACCACCACATTTAGGTACCCTTTTGCAGGATCCCACCAAATCTGGCAGGATCCCGCTTGTCTACTTTATCCACAAGTTACCCACAGAAACATACATTTTGCGTCGGCATAACCGAACACGTAAAACAGCGCCCTAAGGGACAGGTAGCGATGAACGAGATCAGCAACATTCAGCAGGGCGGAACGCCGAATGACGGCGAGGTGCGCGACAGCTTGCCCCACCACATCGAAGCTGAACAGCAGCTTCTGGGGGCGATCCTGACGAATAATGATGTGTTTGACCGCGTCGCCTCGATCATCAATGCGGGCCATTTTTATGAACCCGTCCACGCCCGGATTTGGGACATTGCCGCAAGCCGAATTTCCAAAAACGCACTGGCAAGCCCGGTCACGCTGAAGGCGTTCATGGAAGATGACGAGGGCCTTAAGGAACTCGGAGGTCCAGCCTATCTGGCACGCCTTGCAGGCGCGGCGATTTCCAGCTTCGCGGCCCGCGACTATGCGCAGATGATCTATGACCTCGCCATCCGGCGCGAGCTGATCCAGCTGGGTCAGGACATCGCGGCAAAGGCTCAGAAGGTCGATATTTCGTCCGAACCGAAAGAGCAGATCGTCGAGGCCGAACAGGCGCTCTACAAACTGGGCGAAGCGGGCCAGACCGAAAGCGGGTTCCAAAGTTTTCTGAAAGCGGTCACCGAAGCCGTTCAAGTCGCAAACGCCGCCTATCAGCGCGAGGGCGGCATGGCGGGGATCTCGACCGGCCTGTCCGATATGGACGCAAAACTGGGCGGGCTTCACCCATCTGACCTTTTGATCCTTGCTGGTCGTCCCTCGATGGGGAAGACCTCGCTTGCGACCAACATCGCGTTCAACGTGGCGAAGGCCTATAAAAAGGGGATCAGACCGGACGGGACCGAAGGTGCGATTTCCGGAGGCGTGGTTGGTTTCTTCTCGCTCGAGATGTCGGCCGAGCAGCTTGCGGGTCGTATTTTGGCGGAAGCGTCCGAGATCTCGTCCCACAAAATCCGTCAGGGTGACATGGATGAAGGCGAATTTCGCCGGTTCGTTCAGGCCGCTAAAGACCTGGAAAGCTGCCCTCTGTTCATCGACGACACTCCTGCCCTTCCCATCAGTCAGCTGGCCGCCCGCGCGCGCCGTCTGAAACGGACCCACGGGCTGGACGTTCTGATCATCGACTACCTGCAGCTGTGCCGCGGCATGGCCGAGAACCGCGTGAACGAGATCGCCGAGATCTCGATGGGTATGAAAGCGATTGCGAAAGAGCTGAACATCCCGGTGATCGCGCTGTCCCAGCTTTCGCGTCAGGTGGAAAGCCGCGACGATAAGCGTCCGCAGCTGTCGGATCTGCGTGAATCGGGATCGATCGAGCAAGATGCCGACGTGGTTATGTTCGTGTTCCGCGAGGAGTATTATAAAGAGCGCGAAAAGCCCGGCGATCACGAGCTGGACCGTATGGCCGCATGGCAGGATGAGATGTCCAACCTTCATGGCAAGGCCGAGGTCATTATTGGCAAGCAGCGCCACGGTCCGATCGGCACCGTGGAGCTGTCGTTCGAGGCCCAATTCACCCGTTTTGGCAACCTGGTCAAAGCTTGGCAACAAGGACAGAATGACGGGGTCTAATGACTATCGGGTGAACAGGATTGATTAACCAATTCTGGCAGATCGGATTTGCCCGTCGCCAGTTTTTTG
>NZ_ML660027.1 GCF_007004645.1 Aliiroseovarius halocynthiae
ACAAGGAGCGACTGTCGCCGGGACGGTCGAAACAATACGATACCCAAAAGGATACAGGTATCGTGAACACGCACGTCCACAACGACCTCTCAAGTGACAAGAAAATCAGCAAGGTTTTCCATGCCTACGGCTATTCTATCCAGGTGCGGAAAGATGGTCGACGTATGTGGCCTGCTAAATTCAAACGAGCCATGGTTTACAAAATTCGCTCAAAAGAATTGAGCGTTAAAGAGCTCTCGGAAGTTTGCAAAACAGATCAGTTCACAGCCAAGCAATGGCGGCGGGAATACGGTAAGGTGGAATCTCTGAACGAAACAATCCACCCGGCCGAGCCTGTTTTTGCGCAGCTTACGTTGTCGGACGATGATCGCTCAACTCAGCGCTCAGCTGGCGACATAAGGGTCCATTGCAAAGGTTTTGATTTGACGCTTCCTGCAAACTACCCGGTGGAAGGTATTGTGCAGATACTAAAGACTCTAGGTGGTGGATCATGATCTCTCCAGCTGGCAACTTTAAATTCTATGTCGCGACTAAACCGGTCGATTTCCGAAAAGGCATGGATGGCTTGGCAGCAATTGTTCAGAACGAATTTGACCTCGATCCGTTCAGCGGTGCGTTTGATATCTTTGACGATCTTCTCGCCAGGGCTCTTCGTTGTCTTTCTCATCGTCCACTCCTCGGTGGCTACGATGAGCAACAAACACTCTCTTAGCAAANGCAATGAGCTTTCTATCCCGATTTTCGGCCGCGAACATCGCCAAGCTGTTACTACATCGGACCCATCGCTTGCGGAGTTCCTGGGCCATCCGGGATCTTGGTGCTTGATGGCGGAGTGGATTGGAAGAGCCTGTCGCTGTCTTCCAAGGATGCAGAGTTTTTGGAAAGTCGCAAGCTCAGTAACATGGATGTGGCCCGGACCTTCAGTGTCCCGCCAACGGCCATCGAACAGGCCATGAATGCCGCTTTACTCACCGCCGAAGGACGCAAGAGGCACTTTGTAGAACATGACCTCGCAGGCTTGTTGCGTGGTGATCTGAAGGCCCGCTATGAGGCTTACCGCATCGGTCGCGAATGGGGATGGCTCAGCCCCAACGAAATTCGAGGCTGGGAGAATCTGCGCGAGATTGAGAATGGTGACGAATACCTATCACCGCTCAATATGACCCAGCTAGGTGAGCGTGATCGGGTTTGTCATTGGGGCGTACACTGTTAACCATGATACTGGCGAAGTCACTGTCTACCGCGAGGGTCAAATACCGGCAAAATCGAACGGGCCGGATATTGATGAAATGCTGAGGGGCAGCAATGGCAAAGCGTAGAAGCAGGTTCCCGGAGTAACGAAAGCTACCGATCGACACGGCAAGGTTCGCTGGCGTCTGCGTCGCACAATCAAGGGGCGTAGAATTGATTGTAACATCGATGCAATCTACGGATCAGACGAATTTCGAACACTATACGAAATGGCGATTGCGTCCCCTCGAGAACGGAAATCAGGAACTGATAAGCGCACCATTGCATTCTTAATTGAGGATTATCTCGGCAATCGCGCCTTTCGTGATCTGGCCAAGACGACGCAATACGCAAAGCGGAGGCGCTTGGATTGGATACGCGAGGCGATCGGACCTGCTTACTATGCAGACCTTCTGCCCCGGCACGTAACGGCGCTAATGGACAGGAAGGGTGGTCTGGAGGCCGCCAATCGGCTGCATAAAGACCTTTCCCAGCTCTACAAATGGGCCAGTAAGAAGCATGGATTTAAAGGTTCTCACCCAACAAACGACGTTGACCGGCATAGGATCGAGACAGACGGATACCATACTTGGACACATGAGCAGGTAGCCCAATTTCGTGACTTCTACGCCACTGGCACAAAGCAACGACTTGCGTTTGAGCTAGTTCTGGGAACTGGTGCGGCAAGGCAAGATGCAGCTCGTATGGGGCCACTGAACATTCGCGGTGGAGTAATTCGCTATGCGCGAGGAAAGACCGGTGGCAAAGTTGAGTTGCCTTTGGCGAAATTGCCTGACCTGACCCGTGAACTGACCGCAATCAGTGAAACCCGCGAAGTGTTTGTTTGCAGGCAAGATGGCACACCGTACACGACTGAGGGCTTTGGGAATTGGTTTGCCAAAATGGTGCAGGCGGCAGGGTTGCCAACTGAGTGCCGAACGCACGGCTTACGAAAGCATGGAGCTATGCGTTTGGCCGAGGTTGGAGCAACTGAAGCCCAGATTGCGGCTTTTCTCGGTCACAGATCCCACCATGAGGCGCGGCGCTACATTGCGGCTGCAAATCGCATGACTCTAGCGTCTTCTGCGCTGAATCTGCTCGAAAATTTGTCCAACCAAAGCAAAGGTTGGGCAAATCAACCCTTCAAATATCTGAAAAGAAAAAGATAAAATGAGAATTTGGCGACCCCGGCAGGATTCGAACCTGCAACCTGCCCCTTAGGAGGGGGCTGCTCTATCCAGTTGAGCCACGGGGCCGTTGGTGTAGGGAATAGGTAAGCAGGGCTGGGTTGTCTAGCGGCGTTTCAGGGTCTGTCCGGCAGCGATCTTCGGTGACAGTTCGATCCGCTCACCGCCGCCGGTATCGCCGCTTTCTCCGCTGCGATCTGCGATGATTTGGGCTGCGGCGCGGCCAATTTCCTTGCGGCAGGCGTCCATTGTGGCCAGTTGTCGCGGCAAGCCATCCAGAAGTTCAACGCCGTTAAAGCCGGCAAGACCGATCTGACCGGGCACGTTGATGCCTTGGTCCAGACAGTACAGAAGCCCGCCCGCGCCGATCATGTCGTTCGAGTAATACATGAAATCCAGCTCGGGCGTGCGCTCAAGCATGACTTCGGTCATCTCGCGGCCTTTGGCCAAGGCGGATCCGCCCTCATAGAACTCGCGATCAGAAATCTCGATGCCTTCCTTCGCCAGAACTTCGGTGAAGCCTTCGAACCGTTTGCGGGCGCGGTGGTCCAGAGGCATCTTGGTGCCCAAAAAGCCGATATTCTTGTAACCTGCCTTTAGAATGGCCTTGGCCATCTTGCGACCGGCGCGGCGGTGGGAAATTCCGACACAAGCATCGATTGCCTCGCCGTCGGTATCCATGATTTCGACGACGGGGATGCCAGCGGCTTTCAGCATCGATTTGGCGGCGTCGGAATGCTCTAACCCCGCGATAATCACACCGGATGGGCGCCAGGACAGCATCTCGTACAGCACCTTTTCTTCGCGCTGCGGGTCGTAGTTCGTGACACCGACAACGGGCTGCAAGGGCGTTTCATCCAGTACTTCATTGATGCCCATCATGACCTCGGGGAACACCATATTGGACAAGGACGGGATGATCACAGCCACAAGGTTCACGCGCTGCGACGCAAGGGCGCCAGCGATCTTGTTGGGCACATAGCCAAGAGTCTTCGCAGCTTCCAGTACGCGGTCGCGTGTTGCCTGACTGACATCCCCGCGATTGCGCAACACCCGGCTGACCGTCATCTCGCTGACACCCGAGGCTTCAGATACGTCACGAAGGGTCAGGGGGCGGCGGTTCGGGGGGGTGTTGCTATCTGTCACGAAGGCATCCTTGTCATATGAGGTTTGACATATGTTAGCGATAGATACCTTCTTGGCAATGCCCCAATTTAACAGGGATGTTAGGCTAACGGTTCCGCTAACCGTGTAACCAGTGCGTCTTGTACAGGCGGAGTGCCCGCCACCATTCCGCGCAGCTGGGGGTGTGGGTTGTTAAATCGCGCAGGTCCATTGACCTGATCGCTTACGATGCCGCCGGCCTCTTCCACGATCAACGACCCGGCCGCGACGTCCCACTCCCAAGTTGGGCGCAGGGTCATCATGGCGTCGAACCGCCCTTCGCCGACCACCGAAAGTCGATAAGCAAGCGAGCTGCGGAAACTGCGTTTGACGGGTGGAACGTCTTTGTCCCGCCATAAATCGGGCGCGAAGTTGGGTTTGGCGGCCAGAACCGTCGCATTTTCCAGTGTCGATGTCGTGCTGACCGACAACGGGGCGTTGTTCAGCGTGGCACCCTGTCCGCGTGTGGCTGCATAAAGTTTGCCACGTTCGGGCAGGTACACCACGGCGGTTTCAACAATCCCGTTTCGTGCGATGGCCAGCGAGTGCGCCCATGTGGTCGAGCCTTCGATAAAGCTGCGCGTGCCGTCGATCGGGTCGATAATGAACACTTGTTCGGCCTCAAGGCGCCTGGGGTCGTCTTCGGTCTCTTCTGACAGCCAGCCATAGTCGAGTCGTGCGCCGGTCAGTTCGTTGCGTAGCATGCGATCCACGGCCAGATCGGCCTCGGTCACGGGGCCTTGCCCGCCGGGTTTGTCCCAGCGCTCGGCCGATCCGTGGAAAAAGCCCGAGGCGATCTTGCCCGCGGCTTCGGCTGCGTCGATTAGAAGTTTCAGGTCATCAGTCACCGGCAAGGGTCATCCCTTCGACCAGCAGGCTGGGGATCATGCGGCTGAGATGCGGTTCGGCGTCATTCGCCGGGATGATCCGCTTCAGCATGTCGCGCAGATTGCCCGCAATGGTGCATTCGTTGACGGGATAGGCAACTTCGCCGTTCTCGATCCAGAAACCCGACGCCCCGCGCGAATAATCGCCCGTGTTCGGATTGATCGTGGACCCGATCATCGATGTCACCAACAGCCCGGTGCCCATCTGCGCGATCAGATCCTCTTTCGTCGAATTTCCCTTCGTTAGAGCCACATTCGAGATTGAAGGCGAGGGCGGCGCAGACGTCCCGCGTGATGCGCTGGCGGTGCTTTGCATCCCCAACTGGCGTGCTGTGGCGATGTCCATTGTCCAGCCGGTCAGCTGTCCGTTGTCGACGATCTTGCGCAGCTGAGTGGGAAGGCCTTCACCATCAAAGGGCCGCGAGCCGGAAATGCGGGCGCGGTGCGGATCCTCGATCAGGTCAATCCCGTCGGGCAGAACCTGTTCACCCAAAGCGTCCAGAAGCCAAGATGATCCGCGTGCAATCATCGCGCCGTTCGAGGCGCTCAGCAGATGCCCGATCAGGGACGCAGAAATCCGTTCGTCATACAGCACCGGATAGGCACCTGTCGGCGGTTTCTTTGCGCCCAGACGTTCGACGGTGCGATTGCCCGCTTTGGTGCCGATTTCCTGTGCGCTGGGCAAATCGGCCTGAAAGATGCGCATCTCACCGGCATAGTCACGTTCCATCGTCGCGCCCTCGCCGGTGATCGCCACGGTCGAGATAGCGCGGTTGGTACGGCCATACCCACCCGAAAACCCGTTCGAGCAGGCCAGATGGAACTGGTGCCGCCCATAGCCCGCTGACGAGCTGCTGACCTGCGATACGCCCTCGACGGCCAACGCTGCGGCCTCGGCTTCCAGCGCATCGCGTTCCAGCGCTGCGGGGTCCGGTTCGGCACTTGGGTCAGCCATCTCTAGGGCTTCCAAATCCCAATCACGCGCCAGTTCAGCCGGATCAGCCTGCCCAATATGGGGATCTTCGGGCGCTTCCTTGGCCATCGCTACGGCACGCTCGGCCATCGCGTTGATCGTCGCCTCGGACACATCCGATGCCGAAACGCAGGCTTGTCGCTGGCCCAGCATCACGCGCAGCCCGATATCCACGCCCTCGGACCGTTCGGCGTGCTCCAGCTTGCCGTTCAGCACGTCGATGGACACCGACGTTCCATCCACCGCCAATGCATCTGCCGCATCCGCACCGGCCTTCTGGGCGGCGTCCAAAAGCTGTTGGGTCAGGCTGTCAAGCGATGCGCGCATAGGGCGTCCTTTCAATTACGTGCCTCTCAGGTAACCCTTGCACCTCGCGCTCGCAAGATGTGTCTCTGGCATCTGTGTGAATGCTGCGCTAGCATCCAAGGAAGGGAGGGCACCATATGCATGATATGACTGGGAAAACTGTTGTGATCACCGGCGCAAGCCGCGGGATCGGAGAAGCCGCCGCGCACATCTTTGCGCAGGCCGGTGCGAATGTGGTTCTGACAGCTCGCAGTGCGTCACAAATCCAAGCCATCGCCGCAGAAATTGGCGAGCGTGCCTTGGCTGTGACGTGCGACGTGTCGAATTGGAGCCAGGTGAAGGCCGCCATCGATTTGGCCCACGGACGCTTCGGCACGGTCGATGTGCTGATCAACAATGCGGGCGTGATTGAACCCATCGGTCCGCTTGAAACCTCGGACCCCGAGGGCTGGGGTCACGTCATCGACGTGAACCTAAAAGGTGTCTATTACGGCGCAAGAGCGGCCTTGCCCTATATGATCGAACAGGGCGGCGGGTCGATCCTGACCATCAGTTCCGGGGCGGCGCACCGCCCGCTCGAGGGCTGGGCGCATTACTGCACGTCGAAAGCGGGCGTGCATATGTTCAATGAAGCACTGCACCTTGAAACCTCGGGCAAGGGTGTCCGCGCGATCGGTCTGTCCCCAGGTACCGTCGCCACCCAAATGCAACGCGAGATCAAGGCCTCGGGCGTGAATGCGGTTGCGCAGTTGAACTGGGACGATCACATCCCCGCCGAATGGCCCGCCCGCGCGCTGTTGTGGATGTGTTCGGAAGATGCCGACGAATATCTGGGGCAAGAGATTTCGCTTCGCGATGTAGACATCAGAAAGCGGGCGAACGTATTCGGATGATAGATCTGACAAAAGACGATGGCGTCTGGGTGGTGACCATCAACCGCCCGGACAAAGCAAACTCGCTGACCAAAGCGATGTTGGAAGAGCTGGCCCAGATCGCGCAGGACGCGGCGGGGGACGCGCGGGTGCTGATCCTGTCCGGTTCGGGCAAGGTGTTTTCGGCCGGGGCTGATTTGGACGAGGCAAAGGCCGGTTTGGCCACCGATGATGTGTGGGAGCGTCTGTCTGCCGCTATCGCAGCTGCGCCCTGTCTGACCATTGCCGCCCTGAATGGGACGCTGGCTGGCGGTGCTTTTGGAATGGCGCTGGCCTGCGATCTGCGCATCTCGGTTGCAAGCGCCAAGTTTTTCTATCCGGTGATGAAGCTGGGCTATTTGCCTCAGCCGTCTGATCCCGCACGCCTCACTGCGTTGGTTGGTCCTGCACGGGCCAAGATGATCTTGATGGCGGGCCAGAAAATCCGGACGGACGAGGCGCTGTCCTGGGGTTTGATTGACCGTGTGGTCGAGGTGGATAACCTGATGGATGCCGCCTTGGAACTTGCAGACCATGCGCGTTTGCAAAGCGCTGATCATGTGGCGGCAATGAAGCGGATGATCCGCTGAACTAGGCTCTAATCCAGCCCGACCTTGTCATTTGCCCTCTGGTTTGGGGGCAGGTGGTCGCGGTTCTGCGTCAGATCCGTGGGAAACGCCCGCCCGCACAGCGCGTAATCCGGCAAGGAAGTCTTGCTCTTCGGGGGTAAACCGCTATCCCTTTCTAAGGGTTTTGTCAGTGATCGTGTGAAGGCAAGGAAAAGCAGATGGAGAATCGACCTCAGATCGTGGACACCGCGCTGGGCTATCTGAACCAAGGGTGGGAGATCGCCGAAGGTTGGCTTCTGTCGCCCGCCGCGTGGTCCCAGTTTGGGCTGCTTGTCGCCGCCTATTTGGCCGCACGTTATACCGATAAGAAGCTTGAACCCTTTCTGACCCGCATCCTGACCCCAAATGGGGATCGCAACCATCCGATTTCCAAGCTGCGTCTGTTCGCGTTGATCTTTCTGCCCCTGACGATGCCGCTTCTGGCCTGGGCCTTTACTGCGCTTGGTGAACAGGTCACGCGCTCGATCTTTGGGTCGGGCGCAGTTATCGCCTTCGGGAAACGCGTGTTCCTGTTCCTTGCCGTCCGTGCCTTTGCGCGTGAGATCATCAAAGATCCGTTCCTGAAACTGTTGGGCAAGTACATCCTGATCCCAATGGCCGCGCTGTATACTGTGGGTCTGCTGGATCTTGTCACCACCAAATTGGATGAAACGGTCGTGCCGCTTGGCAACATGAGCTTCTCGCTGCTGTTCGCCATTCGATTTGCCGTTCTGGGCGGTGTCATTTTCTGGCTGGGTCGCTGGTCCAACGACCAGACGGCGCAGGCCATTAAGAAGCAGGAAGAGATGCGCCCCGCCACGCGCGAGCTGGCCGTGAAGGCGGCTGAGATTGGCATTTTCGGTGCAGCCTTCCTGATCCTGATGAATATCATGGGCGTCAATCTGACCTCGTTGGCGGTGCTTGGGGGGGCGATTGGCGTCGGACTGGGCTTCGGGTTGCAGCAGATCGCCTCGAACTTCATTTCGGGCATTATTCTTCTGCTGGAAGGGCAGGCGACGGTTGGCGATTATGTTGAACTGGACGGGGGCGAGGCCGGTACGATTGTCAAAATGACTGCCCGTGCCGCCATATTAGAGACGTTTGACGGCAAATGGATCGTCGTCCCAAACGAGCATTTCATTACGACCCGCGTGGTGAATTTTTCGGACGCGGGCAGCGCCAATCGCTACGAGGCGCCGTTCTCGGTCAGCTATAAGGCTGACATCGAAGCCGTGCCGGGTATCATCGAAGAAGCTGTCACCAAGCTGGACTTCATCCTGACCGACAGTGAAGAACACATGCCCGATTGCGAACTGCGTGCCTTTGGCGATAGCGGCGTTGATTTCGCGCTAGAGTTCTGGGTGAACGGCATCGATGATGGTCGAAACAAGTTTACGCCACGTGTCATGATGCAGATTTGGAAAGCACTCAAGGCCAATGACATAGAAATCCCCTATCCGCACCGCGTTGTCGAGATGCTGAACGACGGGGCCAAGAACTCTTGAAGACAGCTCTTGTCATTGGGGCGGGACCTGCGGGTCTGATGGCCGCCGAAGAACTTGCGCGCGCGGGGCTGTCGGTCATTGTTGCTGACGCCAAGCCCTCTCCGGCGCGCAAGTTCTTGATGGCGGGAAAATCCGGGCTGAACTTGACAAAATCAGAGCCTATTTCGGCATTTTTGTCCCATATTTGTGGATCTGACAGCCTGCGTGATATTGTGGCTTCCTTTGGACCCGAGGCGGTTCAGGACTGGGCGCGAGAATTGGGGCAAGCGGTCTTTACAGGGTCCTCTGGGCGCGTCTTTCCGAAGGTGATGAAAGCCTCGCCACTGCTGCGAAATTGGCTGGCGCGGTTGGATCAAGCGGGGGTGCAGCTGCGCCGGAACTGGCGCTTGGTCGGAATGGGTGATGGTGCGATGCAGTTTCAAACGCCCGAGGGTCCGCAAACACTGCATCCCGACGTGACTGTCCTTGCGCTGGGCGGCGCAAGCTGGGCGCGGTTGGGGTCTGACGGAAAATGGGTCTCTATCCTTACTGAAAACGGTGTTTCTTGTGCTCCGTTCCTGCCCGCCAATATGGGCTTTGTGGTTGCGTGGAGCAGCCATATGGAGCGCCACTTTGGCCACCCCGTGAAATCCGTGCGTGTCACCGCCGGGGATCAATCGGTACAGGGCGAATTCGTGATTTCATCACGTGGCATCGAAGGATCCGCCATCTATGCGGTCAGTCGCGCGATGCGCGATGGTGCATCCTTGGTGCTGGATCTTCTGCCGGGCCGAAACCTTGACGACATTACCGCCCGCCTGTCGCGGCACCGTGGTAAGGCGAGCCTGACAAATCACCTGCGGAAAACTTTGAAGCTGGATCCTGTGAAGTTAGCCCTGATGCAGGAGTTTTCGCGTCCGTTACCTCAGGACCCTGCTGAACTCGCCGCCCTGATCAAAGCCCTGCCGATCTCCCATCAAGGACCACGCCCGATGGACGAGGCAATCTCGACCGCGGGTGGCCTGCCGTTCGAGGCGCTGGATGATGGTCTGATGATCAAAGCGCTGCCGGGCGTGTTCGCTTGCGGTGAAATGCTGGATTGGGAGGCCCCAACAGGCGGTTATCTGATCACCACCTGCCTTGCCACAGGGCGTCATGCGGGCCGTGCTGCGGCGGCATATGCACTGGCTTAGCGCCGACCGCCCATCATGGACAGCCGGATCAACGTCCGTTCCATCAGCGCCATCTGCGGGGCCTTCTGGGCGGATCTCAGGGTCAGATCCGTGTCGATCAACACCTCCAGCGCCTGTTCCAGCCGCCGAAGCCCCCATTTGCTGGCCTGACGCACCATGCGGTCACGCGATTTGAAATGCACCGGCGGGCGCAGGCGGTTGATGCCTTGGCCCGGTCCAGCGGGATCCGAACTGGCGCCATGCAGCGCACGGAAATGCCGGGTGGCGCCGATGCACAGCCCCACGGCGGCAACGCCCTGCGCCTGCAATTTCGCAAGAATAGGGCCTATTTCGCCTGAACGCCCCTCGGCCACCGCGTGCAGCAGATCGTCCAACGCCGCCTCGGTCGAGGCGGGCGCGACCGCCAGCACATCATCGGGTGTGACGGGCGAAGGATCGGACAATTTATACAGCCCCAGCTTCTCCACCGTCTGACGGAAATCCCCAGGATCCAGATCGCGCGACAGGCCCAGAAGATCGTCCATCGCTTCGGGTCCGACCTGCCCGACGCCGGCGCGTTTCAGGTCGGCTTCGATCTCGTCCCGTGTGGGCGGATCGTCATAGATCCCCACGGCAAAGGCATTTGGGTGCCCTTCAAACAGCTTACGCAGGGCAGAACGAGCGGTCAGCGAGCCCGCCGTCACCACGACCTGCGCGTCACCTTCCTGCCAGTCTGCTATGGCCGGAGTGATGATTTTGGCCAGCGTATCCGTTGCATCCTCCACGAAGGCCACGCGCGGGCCGGGGAAGAAGCCTTGCGACTTGATCGCGTCCGACAGCATTGCGGGGTCTTTGCGCAGATCGGCGGCGGGCATGCGGGTCAGGCGCATCTCGTCTTCGCCAGTTGGGCCGATCAGATTAGCAATCAGTTGCTGACGTTTCAGGGCCACACGCATTGCGTCGGCCCCGAAAATCAGAACGCCCATCCGCTTGGGGTCGGGCTTTGCGAAATATCCGCTAGCGTCCCGAGGCGCGAGCTTCATTCGCTCCAGCCTGAGAAGGTGGCGAGGAAACGCGTGGTGATCTGATCGGCAAGCAGCACCATCAAACGACGATTCGCGTCACGTTCGACCGCGGCAGTCGACACGGTCGAACCCTCGGTCGAATAGGAGGTGAAGTTGGACACGGTGCCCTTTTCGATTACCTCGCCCGTTGCGACAGAGGTCACGGTGAACTCTACCGCGCCCAGCACCTGCGTGCGGGTGATTTCTTGCCGAGGTGTAACCCCCACGCCTTCGGTGCGTGTGGTGATGGTATAGGCCAGCGAATAGGGCGCCGTCAGGTTGCGACCCAGCCGTTCCTCCATCCGCTTCACGAACGCATATCCATTTTCGTCATTCGGCGCGGCAATTGTGACAGCGCCGCGCAAACCTTCGGCTGATCCCCCTGGGCCATGCACGGGGGTAAATCCGCACCCGGCCAGAGCGAACCCGGCAATGGCAGAGGTCAGGAAGAGGCGGCGATTAAACGACGACATTCACAATACGTCCCGGAACAACGATGACTTTCTTAGGGGCCTTACCATCCAGCGCCCTGACGACAGCATCCTCGGCCAGCGCAAGTTTTTCAACCTCGTCTTTTGCCATGTCCTTGGGCACGCTGATTTCCGCACGGCGCTTGCCGTTGATTTGGATCGGCAAGGTGACAGTGTCCTCCACCAGCATGGCTTCGTCGGCAATGGGCCACGCGGCCTGTGCGACCAGACCTTCGCCGCCCAGCATTGACCAGATTTCCTCGGACAGGTGCGGCGTCATGGGGGACATCAGTTGTGCCATCGTGCGCATGGCCAGCTTTTGCGCCTTGCCACCGGCCTTCGATTTCGAGACGGCGTTCTGATAGGCGTAAAGCTTTGCAATGGCCGCATTAAAGCCGAAGCTTTCAATGCCCATGGTCACGTCGTGGATGGCTTTGTGCATGGCGCGCAGCAGCTCTTCATCATTGCCGTCGGCGTCATCCATATCGGCGATCTTCACGGCTGTTGCGAAGACACGGGACAGGTGCTTGGCGGCAGCTTCGGCGCCCGACGCGGTCCATTCTACGTCGCGTTCGGGGGGCGAATCGCTCAGCACGAACCAACGGGCGGTGTCGGCACCGAAGGCGTCGATGATGTTTACCGGGTCGACGACATTGCATTTCGATTTCGACATCTTGGCTGAAGGATAAACACGCAATCGTTTGGGTTCATCAGACGGATCTAGTTCATCTTGCGCACGCCACCATCTAATGAGTGATGACGTGTCATTGGGGTCGAGACCTTCCTCTTCGACGTCTTTCTTTGAAAATGCCATTGGCTTTCCGGAATCCTCAAAGCGGACGACGTCTTCCGGGTAATAATACACAGGACGCGCATGCCAGACCAGTTTGGCAGGGGTGCCATCTGCTGTTTCAGCATCTTCGCCAGCCTCGATCTTTTCAGAGCCTACGTACATTTCGTGCGTCACCATGCCCTGCGTGAACAGCGCATTAAACGGCTCGCGTGCTTTTTCCGGCAAGTGGCCGCAGATATTCATCGCGCGCGCGAAGAAGCGCGAATAGAGCAGGTGCAGGATCGCGTGCTCAATGCCGCCGATATACTGGTCGACATTCATCCAATAGGACGCCTCTTCCAAATCGGTCGGCGTGGCCGCGTGCGGTGAGGTGAAGCGCGCATAATACCAGGACGAATCGACAAACGTGTCCATCGTGTCGGTTTCACGCTTGGCGGGCTTGCCGCAGGATGGGCAAGCGCAATCGCGCCATGTCGGGTGACGGTCCAGCGGGTTGCCCGGTACGTCAAACGACACATCCTCGGGCAGTTTGACCGGCAGATTTTCCTTTTTCTCGGGAACCACGCCGCACTCGTCGCAATGGACAACAGGGATTGGGCAACCCCAATAACGCTGGCGGCTTAGACCCCAATCGCGCAGGCGGAATTGTTCCACGCCTTTGCCCCATCCGGCTTGCTCTGCGAATTTCACCGTGGCCTCGATGGCTTCTTCACCCGTTGCCTCGTCCAGACCGGCGAAGTGGTCGACCCATTTCACCTTCTCGGTTTTCGGCGGCACGAAGGCTTCGTTTTCGACCGGCTTGGGATCGTCCAACGACAGGAACGTGTCTTTCACTGGCAGGTCATACTTACGGCAGAAGTCCAAATCGCGCTGGTCGTGGGCCGGACAGGCGAAAATCGCGCCGGTGCCGTAATCCATCAGAATGAAGTTGGCGATCCAGACCGGCAACTCCCAATCTGGGTTCAGCGGGTGCTTCACGCGGATGCCGGTGTCATAACCCAGCTTCTCGGCGGTCTCGATGGCTTCGGCAGTGGTGCCGCCTTTGCGCATTTCGACAAGCTGCGCTGCAATTTCCGGGTTTTCGGCCTCAAGCGCCTTCGAAATCGGGTGGTCGGGCGAGATGCCGACGAAGCTGGCACCCATCAGGGTGTCGGGGCGCGTCGTATAGACCTCGATCCCGTCGCTGCCATCCACACGCTCAAAGCTGAATTGCAGACCTTGGCTGCGGCCAATCCAGTTGGCCTGCATGGTGCGCACTTTCTCGGGCCAGTTGTCCAAACCGTCCAGCGCATCCAGCAGTTCACCCGAATAATCCGAGATCTTGAAGAACCATTGCGTCAGGTCGCGACGTTCCACCGGCGCACCGGATCGCCAGCCGCAGCCGTCGATGACCTGCTCGTTGGCCAGAACCGTCATGTCGACCGGATCCCAGTTCACCGTGGCGTTCTTGCGGTAAACCAGCCCTTTTTCCATGAAGTCGATGAACATCGCCTGCTGCTGGCCGTAATATTCCGGGTCACAGGTGGCGAATTCGCGGCTCCAATCAATCGAAAGACCCAGCGGCTTCATCTGACCTTTCATGGTCTTGATGTTGTCATAGGTCCACGTGCCGGGGTGGCCGCCCTGCGCCATCGCCGCGTTTTCGGCGGGCATACCGAAAGCATCCCAGCCCATCGGGTGCAGAACCGAGAACCCACACGAGGATTTATAGCGCGAGATCACATCGCCCATCGTATAGTTGCGCACGTGCCCCATATGAATGCGGCCCGACGGATAGGGGAACATCTCAAGCACATAGTATTTGGGCTTCGTTTCATCGCGCGTGGCGGTGAAAATTCCAGCCTCGTCCCAGGCTTGTTGCCATTTCGGTTCGATATCGGCGGCGGTGTAACGCGACATAGGTCTGGTCCTTGATGTGAAAACGCCGGGCGAGTGGCCCGGCGCATGTCTTATAAGTCTGGTCGTTCCGGGTCTAGAGCTTGCCGTCACGAATACGTAGCTGGCGGGCGCGGGTCAGAATCGCGTCCTCGACTTTGCGCACAGCCTCGGCGCTGGCGGGGCGACCACCGCTTGTATAAAGCGCAACCGACAGCGAACGGGCGTCCAATGCGGGGTCACGCACATATATAGTGGCCTTATAGGCAGCGCCGCCGCCGGGCGGACGGCCATATCCGGTCACGATGATACCCGAGAACGGGTCAGCGGCCTGAACCGGCAGGAAGCTCAGCACATCCAGCGATGCATTCCAGATATAACGGTTTACTTCGACCGTGGTGTTGGGATCGTCGACGTTTTTGAACAGATCCCAGATGGTTTCACGCTTTTCCTCAGGAGGAGGCGTGTCGCGCGTGCCCTGTGCTTGCTGTTGCTTGCTTCCCGAGCCGCCTCCGAAAACGTTGCCCGATCCGGCGGACCCAACCGATCCTCGGCTGCCGCCGCAAGCTGAAAGGCCAATCACAGCAATCACTGAAAGGCCAAAAGCAGTAGTCTTAAGGATGCTCATGAAACAGCCCCATATGCTAAAAATTCCTCTTGTTAGTATATAAGCACCTGCGGGCGGGCAAGCGTTTTCCCCAACGCCAAAAATACGCCCATATATAGAAGAATCGCTTGATAAATCGGGTTTTCGCCAGATGGGCGAAAGAAACTGTGGCATAGAAGCACCAATGCAGCCCGCAATCGGTTTTCAGCGTTCCTGTCAGCTTGCAATGCGGGCCGGAAAGGTGGAATTACCCAAGCATACTCAATTCGGATTCCCCTGAATTGAGGCTAACTCTTGAAATATGAGGGAAAACGAAATGAAAAAGATTCTCTTCGCTTCGACCGCTCTGGTCGCAACCGCAGGCGTAGCAGCAGCAGCAGATGTTGACTTCTCCGGCGCAGCCAAAATGGGCTTCAAATACGATAAATCCGCTGCTGACCAATGGTCCACCGTAGCTGAAACCACCCTGTCGGTTGCCATGACTGGTGAAACCGACGGCGGCCTGTCGTTCGGCGCTAAATTCGACATCACCGCTGGCAGCAGCTTTGATGGCAGCAAGAACACTGAAAATCAAGAAATCATCGACAAGACCATCGTCTATGTCGAAGGTGGCTTCGGTAAGTTCTCGGTTGGTGAAGTTGACAACGCTGCTCAAACCGTAACTGGCCTGTCGGATATCGGTTTGACCGGTCTGGGCACCGATAACGTCGCAGAAACTCTGCGCGGCGCTTCGAAAGCCAACATGCTGTATGAAGGTACCTTTGGTGACTTCAAAGCTGCTCTGTCGTACAACATGGTTGCAGGCGGCAACAATGACTGGGCAGTTGGTGGTAAGTACACCATGGGCGACTACTCGGCCGGTCTGGGCTACAGCAAAGCCGCTGGTGTAAATGCTGTTCACGTTCAGTTGGGTGCAAATGTTGGCGATATCGCGCTGGCTGGCCTGTATTCGAGCACAACCGGTTCCGGTGCTAAGATCCATGACTACGGTGTCACTGCCGCTTACACCATGGGCGCAGTTACCGTAACTGCGGCTTATTCGGACACCAATAAAGCCCTCGCAGCCGGTGAGCTCGCAACCGAAGCCTACGGTCTGGGTGTTGCCTATGATCTGGGTGGCGGTGCTTCGCTGCAAGCCGGCGTTGGCGAGATCAAAGGTGTTACCAAAGCCGATCTGGGTATCAAAATGTCCTTCTAATCCTAACGGATTATTCGGAATGGGAAGAGCGGGCCTTGCGCCCGCTCTTTTCTTTTGGGACATCTGGTGCGGAGATATGCACAGGATAACCCATGCCACTTTCAGACATTCAAGACCGTATCGCCAAAGAAGAGGCGCGCATGGATCGCGCCCCCGGATCGGCGCAGTTGATCGCTGTATCCAAGGTGCAGCCGCTAGAACGTGTTGTGGCCGTGCTGCAAGAAGGGCACCGTGTTTTTGGTGAAAACAAGGTGCAAGAGGCTGCGGGAAAGTGGCCTGATCTGAAAGCGCAGTTTGATGGTGTTGAGCTGCACCTGATTGGCCCGCTGCAAACCAACAAAACCCGGCAGGCTATGGGGCTTTTTGATGTGATCCACTCGGTCGATCGCCCAAAACTGGCACGCACGATTGCGCGTATTGCCGAGGAGGAAGGACACTGTCCCCGCCTGTTTATTCAGGTGAACACGGGCGAAGAGGACCAGAAAGCGGGCGTGCTTTCTGACGAGTTGGACGACCTTGTCGCTCTATGTCGCGCGCTGAATCTGCCAGTCGAGGGATTGATGTGCATTCCGCCCTCAGGCGAAGAACCCAGCCTTCATTTTGCGCTGCTTGCGAAGCTTGCAAAGCAGCACGGATTCGATGGTCTCTCGATGGGAATGAGCGGTGATTTCGAGCGCGCGATTGCACAGGGCGCGACCTATGTGCGTGTGGGCTCGGCGATTTTTGGCGAACGAGACTACGGCTGATCGCTATTTAACGATGATCCGGCTGTGCGGGGTCCAGCGTTCCAGAAACCAGCGCAGGTCATTTGGGGCAAACGCCAAGCAGCCAGCCGTTGGGTGGCGCGGTTTGCGCCATTGATGCACGAAAATTGCCGACCCTTCGCCGGCTGTTGTGTTTGGATAGTTCCAGTCGCTGAACAGCACGATGTCGTATAGCGGCGCAGTCATGCGCATCTTTTCGTGGCTGTAGACATAATTCTGCGCGCGTGTGCCATGATTATAGGCTGGATCATCGGGGTCATCGGACCAGATATCCATCGGACCGATGGCGTTCAGATTCAGTGAGCTTGCAGGAAAACACAGACGATCTGCGCGATAGGCCCCGCCCACAAGGTGCCAAATGCCACGCGGGGTCGCCCCGTCGCCCTCGCGCTTGTCATCCGTCATGCCGCCCCGGCCAATAGCCACGGGGAACCGTCGCCCCATGAAACGTGCACCCCAGCGAGTGACGACCATATCGTGGCGGCGCGGGATCACAGCAGGTGCCCGGATTTCGCGGCTTTCGTTGCCAGATAGGCCGCGTTATGCGCGCCTTCCCCGACTTTCAGCGGCACGCGTTCGGCCACTTTGACGCCGTTATCTTCCATCATGGCCACTTTGCGCGGGTTGTTGGTCATCAGTTTGACCTGAGAAAACCCCATGGATTTTAGAATTTCCGACCCGATGCGGAAGTCGCGTTCATCATCTTCAAAGCCAAGGCGATGATTGGCCTCGACCGTGTCAAACCCTTGATCTTGCAGTGAATAAGCGCGCATCTTGTTGGCCAACCCAATTCCGCGACCCTCTTGGTTCAGATACAGCAGTACGCCCGCACCATTCGCGCCCATCGCAGCCAGCGCCGCGTTCAGCTGCGGACCGCAATCGCATTTCAGGCTGCCCAATACGTCGCCTGTAAAACAGGCGGAATGCAGTCGCGCCAGAACGGGTTTGTCGCGCGCGGGACGGCCGATCTCGACGGCATAGTGCTCTTCCCCGCCGTCTTCGGGGCGGAAAATATGCAGTCGACCGGCCTCGGACACCTGCATAGGAAGGCGTGCATGGACCACCGGCGCCAAATGCAAATCGCGGAGCGTTTCTGGGTTCAAATGCACCTGCGTCAGGCCATGCGTCAGGGCCAAGGCATCGGCGTCTTGCGTTTCAACCACCAAAGCCGAGGGCAAAAGCTGGGCAGTTTTGCACAGTGCAATCGCATGTGCCTCAAGCGCGTCATCCCCGCCACGACAGGTGCGGAAAGGGCCTTTCATCGGGTGTGACAGGTCATCTGCGGGGTCAGCGACTGACGCGATCCAGCGTGTATCTGCATCTGAAGGCAGCTCGATCCGCGCCACCCGGTCGGAATAAGCCCGCGCTTTCAGCGTCTCGGCGCGGCGCGGCGTGATCGCCAACACGGCATCCCCAAGATCGCGCAAGCTGCCCAAACGCCCGCCAGACAAGGTCTCGGCGGCGGCGGCGATGACATCCCGCCCGTCCAGCCGCAGCACGACCGGCACCCCCATCCGCAGATCGGCACGGGCGCGGGCAAGCAGTTCGGTCTGATTTGGGGCAAGTGTCATCGTGATCCTCTCGTGCCCTAAATAGGACGGATTGACATGATATGAAACATTTGCCGGTCAAATGACACGAGGCCGTGAGACTTTTGTTGCATATCTTGTCATTTCCGTGCGCACCCACAAATCTGAATGCAACACGACAAAGGAGGGCGCCATGTCCACGTTGAAGAAGATTTTGCTGGTTGATGATGACGAGGATCTGCGCGACGCGTTAGCCGAACAGCTTTTGATGACCGAGGATTTCGACGTTTTCGAAGCTGGTAACGGGGCCGAGGCGATCGTTAAGTCCAAAGAGGCGCTCTATGATCTTGTGATCCTGGACGTGGGCCTGCCTGACACGGACGGGCGCGAACTGTGCCGCGTGATGCGCAAACAGGGGGTGAAATGCCCGATTTTGATGCTGACGGGGCATGACACCGACGCGGATACCATTCTGGGTCTGGACGCGGGCGCCAATGATTATGTGTCGAAGCCCTTTAAGTTCCCAGTGCTTCTGGCCCGCATCCGCGCCCAGCTGCGCCAGCACGAACAATCCGAAGACGCCGTATTCCAGCTTGGGCCGTATACGTTCAAGCCGTCCGTGAAGATGCTGGTGACCGAAGATGATCGCAAAGTCCGCCTGACCGAGAAAGAGACGAACATACTGAAGTTCCTTTACCGCTCGAATGATGGCGTCGTGGCGCGTGATGTGCTGCTGCACGAGGTCTGGGGCTATAACGCCGGCGTCACCACCCACACGCTGGAAACCCACATCTATCGCCTGCGCCAAAAGATCGAGCCAGATCCCTCGAACGCTCGGCTGTTGGTGACAGAAAGCGGTGGCTATCGTCTGAACGCCTAAAGATCCCTCGTGTCCAGGGGGTG
The DNA here is from genome assembly GCF_007004645.1 of Aliiroseovarius halocynthiae. Taxonomy (GTDB): domain Bacteria; phylum Pseudomonadota; class Alphaproteobacteria; order Rhodobacterales; family Rhodobacteraceae; genus Aliiroseovarius; species Aliiroseovarius halocynthiae. The sequence continues at coordinate 19,126 of NZ_ML660027.1, forward strand.
CGTTTCTGCGGACAACTAGATTAAGCGATCAATTGCGCATTCGAGCGAAGCGAGAGACAGCGTTATTGATCACATCTGATCCGCAAAACGTACAAGGGCACATTCCTCCCTGTAAGACTGGCCGGGCCCGCGGGGCCCGGTTTTTGTGCGGACGAATTGGTCAACAGCTTTGGGGAATCGTCACAAAACGCTTACAAAATTTGGTTGAAGTCACAGGCCGGTACGGGGAAGCTCCCGAGCCATCCCTCGGAGAGTTTTGACCATGTTTGAGCACCGCTTCCCATTCTTACTCCTGTTGTTCGCTGGCACGCTTTGTAGCTCGATGATCGTACCCTTCATGGGTTTCTTCTTGGTTGAAAGCCTTGGTCATAAGCCCTGGATTCTTAGCTGCTATTCTTTGATGGCCGTAAGCCTAACGGTCTTGGTGAATCGGCAGTTCGCAAAGCAAATTGACAGTGGCAGTCGCGCCTTTCCCTTGGTCGGGGTCGCCGCGTTTGGGTACATGATTGCCGTGGCAGCATTGTCTCTTTCACCGACACTCTGGGTGGCGCTTTCCTTCGGGGTCGCGGGCTTTGGCGTAGGATCATCTGCAACCTCGACGATGTTCAGTCTTGGTGGCGAGGTGGCGCGGAAGCTTAATATAGAACGCAGCAGTTTCAATGCCCACATGCGTGCCACCACCTCGACTGCGTGGATGATCGGCCCCGCGCTGACCTTTCTGATCGCCGAGCACCTTGGTACAGGGGTGGTGTTTAACACCGCATTGTTAATTTCGGTGTTGTGGGTTGTCCTGTGGTGGAGGGTATTGCCCAGAAGCATCTCGGCTGAGGTGCAACAGCTCACTGACGATACAGGCACTGCAAGCAACATGAACATAGACCTGTGGCTGGCCGCTGCCTTTGTGTTCTGTCTGTCGCTGGCCCATGCGATCACGTTCTCATCGCTGCCTCTGTTTTACGTGCAGGAGGTTGGCTTGCCTGGCTTTGCACCGGGATTGGCGTTCAGCGTTAAAACATTTGTCGAAGTTATCGCGATATTTTCAACCCCGATGATCATCAAGAAGTTTGGTATGTGGCCCGCGCTTTTGGTGACTACATTGCTGGCGGCAACCACGATCCAAGTATTGGCTATGGTGCAATCCATGCCCGAGATGCTGATCGGGGCTGCATTGGAAGGGCTGTACTATGGGCTATATGCGAGCCTGGGCATTAGCTATCTGCAGTCGTTCGCTGAAGACCGTCCGGCACGGGCGACGGCAATATATTGGAACACATTGATGGTCAGCGGCTTGCTTGGAGGGCCACTGGTGGGTTTCACTGCCCAAATATATGATTTCCAAACGGCAATCCGAGCGGCGTCTGGCATAGCGGTCCTTGCCATAATGGTGCTGGTGGTCGGTCGACGGAAACGTGGGCCGCATGTCCGTGAAACCGCTGGGCGCCGAGATGTTTGACCGAGGCGTGCAAGATAATGGCTGATTTGGTGTTTGGTCATTGTTCGACCTGCCTGTTTGAAACGGAATGAGTCGCCATCCTATAACGCCGCGCAATCTGTCATATACTGCGCGTTTCCAATCCCGATTTGCCCCCAAACAGGCATGGTTTCCGCGTTCAGATCGTACTGCGTATCCGGATCCCACAGTGTGACAATCTGCTTCGGGAATAGGTGTTCGTGCGGGTCGACATCGGTGGCGGTTTCACCCTCGTGCGTTTCGAACAGCTTGAAAACCTCATCGGCGTGCTTCTTGAACAGATCGACCCCTTGAAACGTTAGTTCGAGATCTCGATGTGGTGCCACACCGATAAAGGACGCTGTTCCGTCGGGTTGAAACTCGGCCATGACCGAGTTCTCAAGGAAGTAAAGACCGCCATGTGCGCTCGAAGTGACGTCAAATCCGCATGACTTCATCGCTGCGGTAATCGCGGGCCTCGTCATACCCAACAGAATGGGGCCTATGCCGTGATGCGGTATCAGTTCGAGCTTCAACAAAGTTGGCTTTCGAATGAGGCGGGACAGAAATTTCATATCAGGTGTTAACCACTTTACTGTCGGGGTTTTGTTTGGAGCAAAGCTAGCGAATGAAAAAGCGAATGCACAGAGGGTGTCGGTAGCCTGCGAGGCTTTTGTGCCAAACGATGGTCATTCTATTCCTGTGGTGCGAATGGGACCTCGCCTTGTTTGACCAATGCATCCCGCAACTCTTCGCCGAACCTATGGGCAAATGCCTCGCGTTCGGATGAAGGCCGCGCGAAGTAAAGCTGTCTGGCTAGGCCATAGTCATAGGCAAGTGCAGTTTTTTCATCGTCGACCTTCTGATGGTAGTCAGCAAGGTGCCCAAGTTCGTGCAGGATCGTACGGAATAAGATGGTGCCACGAATGCTGTCTTCCGAAAGCGTCGCTTCGAAACATCGCTTGGTTTCTGTAAAGACATGGCCATCGCGGACCAGACGGCTGAACTCATCCCGACCCGCAAGTGACATGCGTTTGGACCATTTCAGTTTGGCACTAAGCTCTTGCGCTTCCACAATGATGGCGCTGCCCTTATGGTCGCCGAACTCGGCGTGGTATACATACCGCCCCCAGACTGGCTGTTGTTGCTGCTGGTTCCGTGTGGGTTGCCGGAAGGCGATGATGTCGGGCAGACAAGGCACGTGGTCGACCGCAAGTGACAGCATTTTATGTATGTCGGCTGGCGAACACCCGTACGAAAATCCCTCATGCGGGGTTTCGTACATAATTGTCAACTGATGTTCCCCGATGGTGACCTGTTCAATCGCGGGGTCCGCAAGCCGTTCATAGTAGATGGATGCATTTCCATGTTTGTCATGCCAGCTTTCCGGGATCCGCATGTCGTTTGATTGCGAATAGCCGGAATGTTTGGTTCCGATGTTCCGATTACGTCGTTCCGGTCGCCATACACTTCTCAAGACATAAACTCCAATAATGCTTAAGGGATAGCGGAGGAGAAGCTGGGCGTTCACAACCAGAAGATGTGGAGCTTATCCCTCCGGTCTCACAGCCTCGTCCCCCATTAGATACCGCGGACCTGCTCCTTTATCCGCCGCCACATCGTCTGGATTGTACAGCGCGCAGCGGTCCAGCGACAGGCAGCCGCAGCCGATGCAGCCGTCTAGTTTGTCGCGCAGGCGGGTTAGGGCGTCGATCTGTTCATCAAGTTCCGCACGGAAGTCTTGCGAGATCTCGGTCCAGTCCTTGGCGGTAGGTGTGCGGCTTTGCGGGAGCCGCCCCAATACCTCGCGGATGCGGTCCAGCGTGAAGCCGAACTTCTGCGCGATCATGACAAAGCTTAACCGGCGGATGTCGGATCGTAAAAACCGCCTTTGCCCGCCCGCATTTCGTTCCGGCGCGACCAGTCCTTGGGTCTCGTAATACCGGATTGCTGACACGGCCAGCCCGGTGCGGTCTGCCAAGGTGCCAATCGAAATCTCGTTCCTGCGCTCCATGTGATATCTCCGAAAGAAAAATCTTGAGCTAAAGTTAACTTTAGGAATTATCACCCGAGTCGCAACGAAGATCAAGGAGGCCAAAATGGCAATTCTAGAACATGTGAATGTAACCGTAAGCGACCCCAAGGCGACGGCCGCATGGTTGGGCGCGGTGTTCGACTGGAAGATCCGCTGGGAAGGCGATGCGATGTCAGGCGGCTATACCGCCCATGTAGGGGATGAGGGCAGTTATGTGGCTCTATACACGCCCAATATGGATATCAAAGACCCCCTGCATTCCTATACAACCCGCGCCGGGTTGAACCATGTTGGTGTTGTTGTCGATGACATTGACGCCGTTGAAGCGCGCGCGAAAGCTGCCGGGTTCAAGCCGCATAATCACGGGGACTATGAACCGGGCAAACGCTTCTATTTTGACGACCATGATGGCGTGGAATGGGAAGTCGTGTCTTATGCCTGATGAAATGGGGCGGGATGAAACTCGCCCCTGTTCACTATATGTTTCTCGGTGTAGGGTCGCAGCAAGCGTGCGAAACCGGAGGATATCATGAGCTTCACCCTTGCCACTTGGAACATCAACTCGGTTCGCCTGCGTGAACCGATTGTGCTGAAGCTTCTGGAAGAGGAAGCACCCGATGTACTGTGCCTGCAGGAATGCAAAAGCCCGGTCGACAAGATTCCGATGGAAGGCTTCAAGGCGCTGGGATACACCCACATGGTTGCGCGGGGGCAGAAGGGCTATAACGGCGTTGCGATCCTATCGCGCATCCCGATGGTCGAGACCGAAAGCTTCGATTTCGCCGATTTGGGTCACGCGCGTCATATCGCCGGACAGCTTGAGAACGGCGTGACGGTGCATAACTTCTATGTTCCTGCGGGCGGCGACGTGGCCGACCGTGAGGTGAACGAGAAGTTCGGCCAGAAGCTTGATTACCTTGCCGGCATGCGCGACCATTTCAGCAAAGCCAAGCCGCAGAAGTCGATCCTTGTTGGGGATCTTAACATCGCCCCGCGCGAGGATGATGTTTGGTCTCATAAACAGCTATTGAAAGTCGTCAGCCACACACCAATCGAGGTCGAGGCACTGGGCGATGTTCAGGATGCCGCTGGTTGGGTCGACATTACCCGGCAGGATATTCCCGAAGGACAGCTTTACAGTTGGTGGTCTTATCGCGCCAAGGACTGGAACGCCGCCGACAAAGGACGTCGTCTGGATCACGTCTGGGCCACGTCCGATATTTCAAATGCGGGCCATGGCTCGCGCGTGATGCGCGATGCGCGTGGATGGGAAAAGCCGTCCGATCACGCGCCGGTTTTCGCAAGCTTTGATCTGTAGCAGGGGCTTTGCCCCTCTGCGCGATGCGCATTCACCCCAGGATATTTTGGACAAGAAAAAGCAGTGGTCTTGCAAGGGCGGCGGGGTTGCTCCATTTAAGATGCAACACAGAGATTAAGGACGTGCTGACATGGAAATCGAACTTGGACAGACTGATGGTGCTGCAGAGCTGATTAAAGACGTCTCGGAGGCAACCTTCATGCAGGACGTGATCGAGGCCTCGCAAGAAGTGCCTGTGATCGTCGACTTCTGGGCGCCGTGGTGCGGCCCGTGCAAGACACTTGGCCCAGCTTTGGAAGCCGCAGTAACCGAAGCAGGCGGCAAAGTTCGCATGGCCAAGGTGAACGTGGATGAAAACCAGATGATCGCAGGCCAGATGCGCGTGCAATCCATCCCAACCGTCTATGCGTTCTTTCAGGGCCAGCCTGTCGATGGTTTCCAGGGCGCTGTTCCGCCCAGTGAAATCAACGCTTTCGTAGCCCGTGTTGCAGAGCTTGGCGGCGACGGTGGTCTGGCGGATGCGATTGCCGCTGCTGACGAGATGCTGGAAGCGGGCGAGGTGCAGGATGCTGCCCAAACCTATGCTGCGATCCTTGAAGAAGACCCGAACTCGGTCGCAGCCTATGCTGGTCTGGCCCGCACGCATCTGGCCGTTGATAACGCGGATGATGCAGAAGCGACCCTGAATGGCGCCCCGGCCGAGATCTCGGATGCGCCCGAAATCGAAGCCGTACGTGCCCAAATCGAGCTTGCACGTCAGGCTGAAAGTGCCGGACCATTGGCCGAACTGCGCGCCGCAGTTGACGCCAACCCCGACGACCACCAGTCGCGTTTCGATCTTGCCGTTGCGATGAATGCAGACGGAGATGTGCAGGGCGCTGTGGACGAACTGTTAGAGCTTTTCCGCAGGGATAGAGACTGGAATGATGCAGCGGCAAAGCAGCAGTTGTTCACTCTTTTTGACGCTTTGGACGCCAAGGATCCGATCGCTTTGACGGGCCGTCGCAAGCTGTCGTCGATGATCTTTGTGTGAATGGGTAAGTCGCGCTAGACTGGTGTCATGATCTCATCAGCTGACCTTCCAGATACCCTTCCGATCTTCCCACTGCCGGGCGCGCTACTTTTGCCGCGTGGCCGGCTTCCGCTTCATGTGTTCGAGCCGCGCTATCTTGCGATGGTCGATGACGTGCTGAAAACGCCCGAGCGGCTGATTGGGATGATCCAACCCATTGGTGAGGAGTGCGGCGAGGAAACGCGGCTGCACAGCATCGGCTGTGCGGGTCGGATCACATCCTTCACCGAAACCGAAGACGGGCGCTATATGGTCACGCTGACCGGGGTGTCGCGGTTTCGTCTGGGGCAAGTGGAAAGTGGGTTCATGCCCTATCTGAAAGCGCAGATGGGGTGGGAGAGTTTCGACCGTGACCTTGGCAAACCGGAGCATGACACAGGCCTGAACCGCGAGGCATTTCTGGCGCTACTCACGCGCTATTTCAACCTTCAGGAGTTGCAGACCGATTGGGAAAGCCTTGAGGCGGCCGAAGACGAGTTGATGATCAACGCCTTGTCCATGCTGTGCCCCTTTGCTCCAGAAGACAAACAGGCCTTGCTAGAGGCCCCGTCACTGCCCACGAGACGCGAAACCCTTGTAACTCTTATGGAATTTGCGCTGCGCACAGGCGCGGGCGAGGAGAAAGTTCAATGACCACCCCATCCGAGACCAAGTTTGATCGTCGCATGATCGAGGCTTTGGTGTGCCCGGTTACGCAGACGCAGCTGACCTATGACGCGGACAAGCAAGAGCTGCTATCAAAGGCGGCCAATCTGGCCTTTCCAATCCGGGACGGCATTCCTGTGATGCTGGTGGATGAAGCGCGCAAGATTGAAGACTGACGTCAGGTTTGCGCGTTACTCCATCCACGTCGCATAGTCACTGACCAGTAGATGGGTTGGGGCTTCGTCTTCCTCGATCTCGGCGAAACGACCAATCGGTTCGCGGAAGACATTGTCGGTTTCGTCGTCATTGACGGTCGAGACTTCGCCAATCAGGACATCCCCGCCGTCGCCCCAGAAAGCGTGCCAGTCGCCCGGCAACAGGGTGACGCTTTCGCCAGGTTGTAGGCGCAATTTCTCGCCGGGGGCAAAGCTGCGTGAAACGCCATCGCATTGCACAACGCCGCCGCGATCAGGCGCGAAGTTCCCATCGTCATCCGAGCCGAACAGCTCGACCGCCAGCGTTGCGCCGCCCCGGTTGATGATGTCCTCGGCCTTGATCACATGGGTATGCATCGGGCTAAGCTGATCTTGCCGTGAAATCAGCAGCTTCTCGGCATAGCACATGCCCGTCCCGCGTTGCAGATCATCCAGACGCCCGTTGCGCAGGGTGAACAGAAACAGGCCCATGTCGTCAAACCGCCCATCACCATAGTCAGTGATGTCCCAGCCGCAGCGCGCATCAATCAGGTGGCGTGCATCGTCTTTACGGGCACGGAATTCGTCAGGCGTCCAATAGGCAAAAGGCGGCAAGGTGAAGCCGTGCTGACGGATCAGGTCGTCGGCCTGAGCCATGATGGTGTTGATGCGCGAACGTTTCATGGGCTACCCCTTCATGTTTGCGCTAACCATAAGGATCACGAAAGGAAATGCCAGCCCCGTCAGGGTGTAAGTAATGCGATGTCTGGAAGGTTTGGAGCGGGCGGCGGGAATCGAACCCGCGTCATTAGCTTGGAAGGCTAAGGTCTTACCACTACACAACGCCCGCGCCGTGTGGTCCCGACATATGGGATCGGTTTCTGAGCGTCAAGTGTCGATCATAAATTGCAGGGCGCTTTGTTGCGCGCAGTCCTGATCCACCGGCTAGACATGAAAAAGGAGGCAATATCGTGCCTCCTTCTGCGGTGTGTCGCTGGATCAAAAATCCCAGTCTTCGTCTTCCGTCGCGACTGCTTTGCCGATCACATAGGATGATCCCGAGCCCGAGAAGAAGTCGTGGTTTTCGCTGTCGGGGCTGAGGGCGGCAAGGATTGCCGGGTTCACCTCGGACACTTCCGGCGGGAACAGCGCTTCGAACCCCAGATTTTGCAGGGCTTTGTTGGCGTTGTAGTGCAGGAAGACTTTGACGTCCTCGGTCAGGCCGATCTGGTCGTACAGTTCCTCGGTATACTGGTTTTCGATGCCGTAAAGCTCGAACATCAGGTTGAAGGCATAGTCTTTCAGTTCCTGCTGGCGCGCTTCATCCAGCTGTTCGTATCCGAGCTGGAACTTGTAGCCGATGTAATAGCCATGCACGGCCTCGTCGCGGATGATCAGGCGGATCAGGTCGGCGGTGTTGGTCAGCTTGGCGCGGCTTGACCAGTACATGGGCAGATAGAAGCCTGAGTAGAACAGGAAGCTTTCCAGAAACACCGATGCAATCTTGCGCTTCAGCGGGTCATTGCCCGGCGCGTATGTATCCAGAATGGCTTTCGCCTTGGCTTGCAGATGTGGATTTTCGTCGGACCAACGGAAGGCCTCGTCGATTTCCTTGGTCGAACACAGGGTCGAGAAGATCGATGAATAGCTGCGTGCGTGGACCGCTTCCATAAAGGCGATGTTGGTCAACACGGCCTCTTCGTGCGGCGTCACCGCATCGGGCATCAGTGACGGCGCGCCGACGGTGTTCTGGATCGTGTCCAGCAGCGTCAAACCGGTGAAAACACGGATGGTCAGCTCTTTCTCGTGATCCGTCAGGGTCGCCCAGCTGGGAATGTCGTTGGACAGCGGAACCTTTTCCGGCAGCCAGAAATTCACGGTCAGACGGTTCCAGACCTCGAGGTCTTTGTCATCGTCCAGGCGGTTCCAGTTGATCGCGCGCGGGATCTTGGTTTGAGGCATATCTTTCATGGTCTTCTCTCTGATCACAGCGTGCAGGATACGCAGCCCTGAACCTCGGTGCCCTCAAGGGCATCTTGGCGCAGGCGCACGTAATAGATTGTTTTAATGCCCTTTTTCCAGGCATAGATCTGGGCTTTGTTGATGTCGCGGGTTGTGGCTTCGGCCGGGAAGAACAGCGTCAGCGACAGGCCTTGGTCCACGTGTTCGGTTGCGGCGGCGTAGGTGTCGATCAGCGCCTCGGGCCCGATTTCATAGGCGTCGCGATAGTATTCCAGATTGTCATTATCCATGAAGGCGGCGGGGTAATAGACTCGGCCAATTTTGCCTTCCTTGCGGATCTCGATTTTCGAAACAATCGGGTGGATCGAGCTGGTCGAGTTGTTGATATAACTGATCGAGCCGGTCGGCGGCACCGCTTGCAGGTTACGGTTATAAAGGCCGTATTTCATGACATCAGCCTTCAGCGCTGCCCAATCGTCGCGGGTGGGCAGGGTGATGCCGTCAAACAAAGCCGTCACACGTTCGCTTTCTGGCTGCCAATCGCGGTCAGTGTATTTGTCAAAGAACGTGCCCGATGCGTAGTCCGAGCGCTCGAATCCATTGAAGCTTTCGCCACGCTCGCGCGCCAGATCGCATGAGGTACGGATGGCATGGAACGCCACGGCTGCGAAGTAAACGGACGTGAATTCAACACCTTCCGGGCTGCCATAGTGGATATGTTCACGGGCAAGGAAGCCGTGCAGGTTCATCTGACCAAGACCGATCGCGTGGCTTTCATCATTGCCGCGACGCACAGAAGGCACCGAGTCAATCGCCGACATTTCCGACACTGCGGTTAGCGCGCGAATGGCGGTGCCAACCGTTTGGCCCAGATCCTTGCCGTCCATGGTTTTCGCGATGTTCAGCGAGCCAAGGTTGCAGGAAATATCAGTGCCAAGGTGGTCATAGCTGAGGTCGTCATTGAATTTCGACGCCTCGTTTACCTGCAGGATTTCCGAGCACAGGTTCGACATGTTGATGCGCCCGTCGATCGGGTTCATCCGGTTCACCGTGTCTTCGAACATCACATAGGGATAGCCCGATTCAAACTGGATCTCGGCGATGGTCTGGAAGAAGCTGCGCGCGTTGACCTTGGTCTTGCGGATACGTTTGTCTTCGACCATCTCGTCATATTTCTCGGTGACTGAGATTTCCGAGAAGGGCACGCCATAGACTTTCTCGACGTCATGCGGCGAGAACAGGTACATGTCGGCGTTTTTCTTCGCCAGTTCAAAGGTGATGTCTGGGATCACCACGCCCAGCGACAGCGTTTTGATGCGGATCTTCTCGTCCGCGTTCTCGCGCTTGGTGTCGAGGAAACGCATGATGTCGGGGTGGTGTGCGTTCAGGTACACGGCCCCGGCACCCTGACGGGCACCCAACTGGTTCGCATAGGAAAAGCTGTCTTCCAGAAGCTTCATCACCGGGATCACGCCGGATGACTGGTTCTCGATGCCTTTGATCGGTGCGCCATGTTCACGGATGTTGGTCAGCAGCAGGGCCACACCGCCGCCACGCTTGGACAGTTGCAGCGCCGAGTTGATACCGCGTCCGATGCTTTCCATGTTGTCTTCCAGACGCAAAAGGAAGCACGAGATCAGCTCGCCGCGCGACGCTTTGCCTGCGTTCAGGAAGGTCGGCGTAGCGGGTTGGAAACGGCCCGACAGGATCTCTTCCATATAGGCCATGGCCTGATCTTCGTCGCCTTGCGCCAATGCCAGCGCGGTCATCACCACGCGGTCCTCATAGCGTTCAAGGAAACGCTGCCCGTCGCGGGTTTTCAGCGTGTAGGATGTGTAATATTTGAAGGCGCCAAGGAAGGTGGGGAAGCGGAATTTCTTGGCAAAGGCTTCGTCCCAGATCTTGCGCATGAAGTTCTTGGAATACTGATCCAGAACGGCAGCTTCGTAATAGCCTTCCTCGACCAGATAGCCCAGTTTCTCGTCCAGCGAATGGAAGAACACAGTGTTCTGGTTCACGTGCTGCAGGAAATACTGTCGTGCGGCCATGCGGTCGGCGTCGAAGCGGATATTGCCATCCCCATCATACAGGTTCAGCATGGCGTTCAATGCGTGGTAATCCAGCGTGTTCAGGTCGCTGTCGAGCATAGTGTTTTCCCCAGTTTAGTCAGGCCCTCGCGGATGCGGGCGATGTCAGTGTCGGTGCCGGCCAGCTCGAATGAACAAAGTAGCGGTACCTTGCATTTATCGGCGATGATGCGACCCGACATGGCGTAGGTCGCACCGAAGTTTCTGTTGCCCGTTCCGATCACACCCACCAGTTTTTCGCGGCGGGCAGGGTCGTTTAGAAAACGGATGACCTGTTTTGGTACTGCACCACGCCCTTCGCCATCGGCATAGGTCGGACAGATCAGTACAAACGGGTCCCCCTGATCGGGCAAAGGCGCGTCGGCGTCAATCGGAATCCTTGCGGCAGGCCACCCCAACCGCGTTACAAACCGTTCGGTATTCCCCGATTTAGACGAGTAATAAATCAGCGCCAGTTCTGCGCCCACAGCTTAAGCCAGTTGGGCGATCATGTCGGGACGGAAACCCGACCAATGGTCAGCACCGGCCACAACGACGGGTGCTTGGCGATACCCCAGATCCGTCACACGGGCCATTGCCGCGTCATCTTGCGTCAGGTCGACCACGTTATAATCCACACCTTTTGCATCCAGGGCACGGGTGGTCGCGGTACATTGTACGCAAGCGGGTTTGGAATATACGATGATGCTCATCAGTCCTCGGTCCTTGTTGTCAGGGTCGCGGACGCAGCGCTGGGAAATTCCCGCAAATCTGCCTCCAAACCCTCCGTTCGTGGTAACTTTACACGCTTGCGGCAGGTCTCCTGACTTTGCGGCCATTGCTTGGCTGGCCTTCCCGGAGTGTAATCCCCCCAGTGGCGTAATCAGCCGTGCTTACCGCTTACAGTTGCGGGGGCAGTGCTGGAATTCCACCAACTTCCCTCTTAGCTTTCAACAGGAATCGAAAGAACCGAAGCAACAGCATATTGGGGTTTTGGGGGTCAAACTGTCAATATATAGATATCGCTTGACAGGGATTTCTTTTGGACAACTGGTGCTTCGCGAAGGGTTATACCGGCCCTTGCAGGGTCAAAGCGGCGCCGTGAAATTGGCCATCCACTTGATAGTATTGCATCAATATTTCGCGCGTCAGCACATGTTGCGGAGCGCCGCGACCCACGATCTGACCTTGCGACATCAGATAGACGGTGTTGCAATAGCGCATCGCCAAGGACAGGTCATGAAGTGTCATCAAAACGGTGCGTCCGCGGCGTTTCACCTCGTCCAATAGGACCAATTGATAGTGAAGGTCCAGATGGTTTGTGGGCTCGTCCAAGATATAGATTTCGGGGTCGCAGGCCAGAAGCTGTGCAAAATAGCAGCGTTGCAGTTCTCCGCCCGATAAATTGCTGGCGGGTTGTGTGGCTTTGTCGGTCAGCCCGGCCAAGGCAAGGGCATCGTCACGGCGGTCGATCAGCTCGGATTTATCAAGTTCCAGAATGGACAGACCGATCTCGACAATATCTTGTGGTGTCAGCCCAGCCAGCAGGCCCGAACTTTGCACTAAGGCCCCTACGCGCTTAGCCCATTCATAGGGGCTGTAATCGGTGATCGCGCGGTCAAAGGCGTGGATGGTGCCAGTGCTGGCGGTTGCGGCGTGATATAGCGTGCGCAGAAGCGTGGTTTTCCCGGCGCCGTTCGGGCCGAGCAGCCCGTGGATCTGGCCCGTTGGCACGCTGAGGGACGCGCCCTGCACATAGGGCGTCTTCCCGATATTGACCGACAGGTCTTGGATCCGAAGGGCGATTTCAGTTTCGACGGCTTCATGAAGCACGGCGCAGACCTCGTAAAATCATGATGAAGGGCGGCGCGGCGAACAGCGCCAGCAGTACCCCCAATGGCAGTTCTTCGGGGGCCAGTAAAGTGCGGCACAGAAGATCGACGGCAATCAGGACCAAAGCGCCCAGCACAAGTGTAAGGGGCAGCAAGACCCGATGGCGCGCGCCGGTCAAAAGACGGGCCATGTGCGGGATGATCAGGCCGATAAAGCCGACGATTCCGGCAACTGACACGGCCAGACCGGTCAGTGTGACGGTGGCCAGAAAGATCCACATGCGCAGCCGTCCTGTATGTACGCCAAGGGCTTGCGCACGCTCTTCCCCCAGCAGGGTCGCGTCCAGAGCGTTGGCGTTCAGCAGGGCCCAGCCCGCGATCAGAAGCAACGCGAGTGTAATCAGCGGCAGTTCGTGCCACTCGGTATTGGCGGCGGTTCCCATCAGCCAGCCAAGCGCGCTGCGCACGGCTTGGGGATCGCCCAGATACAGGAAAAATGCGGTCAGGGATTGAAACATCAGCGACACCGCGACGCCCGCCAGAATGACGACCAACGGGTCCAGGGGTTCGCCGCGCCGACTGGATAGGCCCAGCGTCATGACAAAAGCCAGCGCCGCGCCCATAAAAGCAATTGCAGGCACACCGAAACTGTCAGTGATCCAGCTGGGCAGCCAGATGATGGCACCCACCGCTGCGGCGGACGCGCCCGAGGACAGACCCATCAGGTAAGGGTCCGCCATCGGGTTGCGCAGGGCCGTTTGCATCAACGCCCCCGCCAAGGCCAACCCGGCCCCGATCACCCCAACCGCCAGCACACGCGGAATCCGCCATTGCCAGATGATCAAAGACAGCCCGCGCGGGACATCATCTTCGCGCATTAGAATGGCGGCGCGGTCAGCCCAGCTGATTTCAGCCGTGCCCCATAGGACACCGGCTAAAGCCACCAGAACCAACGCCAGAAGCGCTGCGGGGAAAAGGATCGGGAACCGGATTGCCATTTACTTCATCGCGGCCAGTTGAGCGTTCACGGTCTCGACGCCGTCAGCGAAGCGCATTCCCAGCAGGGTTTCCGAGAATGGCACGATGACGAACTTGCCCTCTTTCACTGCGGTCAGTTCGGACAGAACCGGGTCTTGCTCCATATATTCGCGCTTCTCGGCGGCGGTGGACCAATCGGCTTCGATCAGCACGATGACCTGGGGATCAGTGGCGACGACCTTTTCCCAGGCCAGATCAACCCACGTGCCTTCGACATCAGCGCTGATGCTGTTCAGGCCGGCGGTTTTGGCGACCAAAGCGGGGCCACCACAGCAACCGATCGAATAGGGCGTGTCGGTGCCGCTGTCATAGATGAACGCCGAGCGACCAGCGCCCGCCGGGTTGTTGCCGACGGCGTCGATACGGGCCTTGGTTTCGGCGATCAAAGTGTCAGCGCGGTCTTCCACGTGGAAGATGTCGCCGATGACCTCGATGTCTTTCAGGATCGGCTCGATGGTCAGCGGAACGTTTTTCGGGTGGTAGGTCTTGCAGGATGCATCGACCAAATAGGTGCCGACACCCAGATCATGCCATTTCTGTGCTGCGCCCATATTGTCTTCCGAGAAGGCCGAGCCGAAACCTGCGAACAGGAAGTCGGGCTCTTCAGCCAAAACCACTTCGGCAGCGGGATATTTTTCGGCCAGAACGGGGACGCTGTCATAGGCGTCTTTCCACTGTGTGGGGATCGCGTCGTCCAGATAGGCCGTGCCCACCATCGATCCTTCCAGACCCAGCGCCAGCATCACTTCGGTGGCTTGCTGGTTCAGGGTGATCGCGCGTGTCGGTACCGTGTCATAGCTGTGATCCGTGCCGCAGTTGGAAACGGTAACGGCATCGGCCATGGCCGCGGATGTGCTGAGCGCCAGCGGGATGAGTGCTTTAAGCAGGTTCATGGTGGTCCTCTGTTTGATGAATAAGAAGGTGTTTGGGGATGGTGTTCGCGCGCAGGGCCTGCGCGACGAATGTGCGAATGTCGTTCAGATCGGCCACGCGATACCAGTTGCCATGCGGATAGTGGACGATCACGGGGCCTGCATTGCAGGGAAACAGGCAGCCAGTGGTGGTCACCAGACAGTGTGAGCGTACCCGCGCGCGGCCGAGTTCGGCCTTCATTGCCTCGACAAGTGACGGGGCGTCTTTCAGGTGGCAACGTGGCCCGGTGCAGACCAGAAGATGGTGACGAAAGGCGGGCGGTGTATCCCAGCCTTTGCCACGCTCTCCGTTCGTTTGGGGGCGAATGCGTGTCAGGGCAACGCGCGCACGGGCGGCAGAATGTACTACGCGGGTGTCCGCTTGGAGTGCGGCTGCCATAAACAGGTTGGGTGCGCTTGGGCCCTGTCGATCCAGCCAGCTTCCGGCGGCACTGGGCAGCCATTTTTGAAGGCTTTGGGAAAAGGGCAGGCCGATGGGGCGCAGTTCAATGCGTGTGGCACCCTGCGCGGTCAACGCGTCCAATGCGTGCCACATCCCGTCGCCTGACGCCTCTAGTCGCACGGCGTCAGCAGTGCAGGGCGCTGCACGGATCAACGTCTCAGCCAGATCACGAAACTTGGCCTGGCTGACATAGCTGGCTGAAATCAGATAAAGATACGCGTCCATCGCTGCCTCTTTGATGGAGGCAGGCAGGCACGGCGGGACATCCCACGGAAATCTGTCATCTTATCCTCCACGGGCCCTCCGCCCGGTTGGTTACACGTCAAAGATGGCAGGTCTCCTGACTTCGCGGGTCTTGGCTTGGCTGACCTTCCCGGGGAATTCCCAGTGGTATATTCAGCCTTGCTCTCCGCTTACAGTTGCGGGGGCAGTCACGGAATTGGCGCCTATTGGCTCTTCCTCACCGTGTTCCCTTTTCATTCCGCACGGCCTTTGGCGCAACGGAAACCATCGCGGACAAGTAACCGTTCGTTTGCTGAACTGTCAATCACCTTCGTGTGGCCTGTGCTACGCCAAAGATAAAGGGCGCCCCGAGGGCCGCCCTTTTTTCTGCGCCTGCAAGTTGGGCTGTTCAAGTTGCAAGACTGGCTTCGCGGTTTTCGTCGCGCTTGAAGAACACGTAATAGAACACCGGCGCGGCAACCAAGGTCAGGATTGATGCAAATGCCAACCCGCCCATGATCGTGACCGACATCGACACGAAGAACGCGTCGCCAAGCAGTGGTGCCATGCCAAGGATGGTTGTCACAGCCGCCAAGACCACGGGGCGGACCCTTGAGGCTGAAGCCTCGATGATCGCGGGGCGCAAGGCTTTGCCTTCGGCGCGGACAAGGTCGATTTCCTCGACCAGAACGATGCCGTTTTTGATCAGCATTCCTGACAGGCTGAGTAGACCCAGAAGTGCCGTGAAGCTAAAGGGCAGGCCGGTGCCCAGAAGCCCAACAACAACGCCGTTCACCGACATCGGCACCAAAAGCCAGATGATGATCGGCTGGCGGATCGCGTTGAACAGCAGGATCGAGATCATGACCATAATCAGTGCGCTCAGCGGCAATTGCGCACCAAGGCTGGCCTGCGCTTCGCGGGCGTTTTCAAATTCGCCCCCCCATTCCAGTTTGTAGCCGTCGGGCAGCGGCATCGCCTCGACCGCGGCGCGGATTTCGGAATGCGCCTGTGCGGGGGTCACATCCGGCACCACATCCGCCCCGACCGAGATCGTGGGAACGCGGTTGCGGCGGTGCACAAGGGTGTTTTCTGCACGCACCTTGAACCCGTCCGTCACCTGTTCGATCGGCAGGTGGCTTTGGGCTACAGGGGAATAGACCAGTTGATCATAAATATTGAACGGCTCGTCTTGTGGTTTACGCATGATGATCGGGATTTGGCGATCCCGCTCGCGATAGATCCCTGCACGTTGACCGTCAGTGGCAAACTGAAGGGTGGACGCGATGTCCTCGCGGTTTACGCCGGCGGTCTGTGCGCGTTCGGTGGCATAGACGGGTTCGATCACCAGTTCTTGCTCGCGCCAGTCGGTGCGCAGGTTCAGCAGACTGTCCGAGTTTTCGCGCATGATCTGCGTGGCTTGCGTGGCAAGTTCGCGCAGGACCTTGGGGTCATTGCCCGAAAAACGCGCCTGGATGGGATCCCCGCCGCCGGGTCCGAAGACCAGACGCTGCACGCGGAATTCGGCGTGAGGGAAGGTCTCATTACCGAAATGCTCAAGCCGTGCGTGCAGGTCCGGGATGTCGTCCAGAACTTCGGTTCGGATGATCAGGTGACCATAGCTTTGGTTATCCTTGCCACCGTCATAGGTCAGCATGAAACGCGAGGCTCCGCGCCCGGCGTAGGACGCGATCGACACGACTTTTTCCTGCTCAAGCAGCCACGCTTCCATCTGGGCCAGATCATCCGACACCTGATGGATCGAACTGCCCTGAGGAAGCTTGTAATAGACAAAGAATAATGGCGTGTTCGAATTCGGGAAGAACTGCTGTTTCACTTGACCAAAGCCCGCAAAACACACCACCGTAATGGCCACGAGTGCGGCAATCACAAGCCAGCGGGCCGACAGCGCAAGATCCAGCGTGCGCTTGTACAGACGGAAGAACGGACCGTTATAGGCATCTTCGGCGTTCTGGGTATCGTGCTTGAACAGATAGTGACCCAACAGCGGGGTCACCGTCAGCGCCAGCACCCATGACAGCATCAGCGAAATGCCGATGACGGCGAAGAGCGAGAACAGGAATTCGCCGGTGGAATCGGGTGACAGGCCAATGCCAGCAAAGGCCATGATGCCGATCACAGTTGCCCCCAAAAGTGGGATCTGCGTTTTCTTGGCGGCATCATCAGCCGCCTGACGCGAGTTGCGCCCACGCAGCATCGAGATCTGCATCCCTTCGGCCACAACAATGGCGTTGTCCACCAGCATCCCCATCGCGATGATCAGAGCGCCCAGCGAAATGCGCTCCATCTCGATCGAGAAGAGCCACATGAACAGGATTGTGCCCACCACGGTCAGCAGCAGGGTCGTGCCGATCACGACGGCAGCGCGCCACCCCATGAAAGCGCCCAGAACAACGATTACGATCCCCACCGACATGGCAAGGTTCACAAGGAAATCGTTCGCGCTTTGCTCGACCACCAAGTGCTGTTGATAGATGGGGTGCAGATCGATCCCATGTGGGATGTCTTCGCCAAGCTGGGCAAGGCGGGCGTCGACGCGGTGGCCGACTTCAACAATGTCTTCGCTTTCAAGACCCGCAATGGCGATGGTAAAGGCCTCTTCCCCATTGAAACGGATAATCTGGGTTGGATTTGCTATGCGCTCGCGGGTGACCGATGCAATATCTGCGATGTTCACCAGAACGCCATTCACGCCCACATTCAGCGACGCGATATCCGAGATCGTCTCGGACCCTTCCGGCGCACGGAACATGGTGCGGCCCGCGTCGCTGTCCAGCCCACCAGCCGCCGCGACCGAGTTCGAGGTCGAAACCGCACCGGCAATCGCGTTGGGTGGGATGCCCTGATTTACGGCCAGCGTCATGTTGGGCTCGATATAGATCACTTCGTCGGGCAGGCCGGCCAGATCGACATCGGCCACACCATCCACGACCAGAAGCTCGCGGCGCAGGAAGGTGGCCAGCTCATGCCGCTCGGCGTCGGTAAAGCCGGGGCTGGTGACTGCGTAATACAGGCCGAATACATCCCCGAAACTGTCATTCACAAACGGGGCCATTGCGCCAGACGGCAAGCTGCGCGACGTGTCGCGGATCTTGGCACGCAAGCGCGTCCAGATGTCGGGCAGTGTTTCGGCCGGATAGGTCGACTTGATCTCGATATCAATTCGGCTTTCACCGGGGCGGTTGGTCGATGTGATCTTGTCGACCTCTTCCATCTTCTGAAGCGCGCTTTCCAGGGGTTCGGACACTTCGGTCGCAACCTGTTCGGCACTTGCGCCGGGGTATTGTGTGACCACAACGGCCTGTTTGATGGTAAAGGCGGGGTCTTCCAGACGGCCCAGATTAAAGAAGCCATAAGTGCCGCCAAACAGCATGGTTAGGATGATCAGCCATGTATAAAGTGGCTTCTCGATCGAGGCGCGGGCGATATTCAGCATGGTGGACCTCAGTTCGCAAAGCCGTTGAAGACGCGCACAGCTTCGCCATCCTCAACCGAGGATGCGCCAGCGGCGACGATCACGTCCCCATCGGACAGGCCCGAGGTCACGATGAAGCTGCCGTCCGGCGCAGTGGAAACCTGCACGGGCGTTGCGGCAATGGTGCCTGTGCCATCCACGCCGTCAACAAAACGCATGACCTGCGTGTTGCCCTGCGGATCCATCGCGATGGCCGTCGCGGGCAGTTTGATTTCCGAGGCGTCCGTGGTCGCGCTGATGCGCACATCTACGGACGATCCCGGCAAAACGCGCAAAGTATCCACCGGCGCCATCCCCAACGTCAGACGATAGGTTTGGCCGGCAGCAGCGGCTTCGGCGTTATACTCGCGGATCTCCAGCGGATAGATTTCCGGGTGCCCTGCGAAATGGGCGTTGATTTCGATACTTTCTTCTTCACCGGCGGTTTGGAACAGAATCTCGGGGACGTCGATTTCGATGCGAATTTCGCTCATGTCATGCAGGCGGGCGATGGGGGTGCCAGCGCCGATAGTGTTGAAGTTGCCGACGTTGCGGGCCGCCACCAAGGCATCAAATGGGGCGTAAAGCGTGGCGTTGTTGAAATTCTTCTGGGCTTGGCGGAAGGCAATGTCCGCCAGATTGGCCTGCGTTTCAGCATCGTCGATCGTCACCTGACTGACAGTATTGCCACGCAGTTTCGTCAGACGTTCCAGCGTCCGATCTGCCTGATCCTTCTGCACAGTCGCCTGTTCCAGTGCCAAAGACAGGGGTTCCTGATCCAGCTGTGCGATCAGGCTGCCTTCGGGCAGGATCTCGCCTTCGATGATTGGGAATTCGACGATCTGTCCACCAACCTGAAAGGCTAGGTCAATGGACTGACGGGCAACAACCTTGCCATAGAAGGTGCGCGAAAACGCTTGTTGGTTTTCCGAGATGGTCATCAGTTTGACGGGTTTCAGCCCGTCAGCTTGGGCAGTGCTGTCTTGGGCGATGGCTGCGCCAAAGGTCAATGCGGTTGCCAATGTGGCGGCAACGATGGGTTTGGTAAGACGGGTCATATGCATCACTTAACCGTTATTCAGTTCTTGGATTTTCATGTGTATTTTCAACGAGACCTTGGCGAAGGCTTTAACTTCGTCTTCCGAAAGTCCCAATGTCTCATGCAAAAGGGTGTCTGCAAGGCCAACAATCTCGCGTCGTTGTTCGTGACCTTTTTCGGTCAGGCACAGCAGCCACGCACGGCGGTCTTTCGGGTCGCGGACGCGTTCGATCAGGCCGCGCTCTTCCATCTGATCCGCAACGGTCGTCATGGTCGAGGGTAGCGCGCTGATGTCGCGGGCCAGTGTGCCGATCCTTTTCGGACGGTCCAGCTTAACCAGCACCTTGCGTTCAACACCGGGGCCATCGCAGTCGACACCCTGCTGACGCATGTTGGTGTCGATATAGGTGTACAGTGAAAAGACACCCATCAGAGCATGCAGTTCCGGCTCCACGTCATCCGTATTGAGATCAGAATGAGCATTCATGGCGTAGATTCCTTTTTGTGTGAGTAAGCGCATATAGTTCAGAAAGTGAAATGTCCAGATGTTAAAGTAAGCAAGAGAGGATGGGATTCGGACGTAACGTCAAGCAGCCATGGGGCAAGAAAAGAATACCAATCGGCGCTTAAGTGCGGTTCAATTCAACTGTGGGATTAAAATCTTGGTGTCAGTTATGTTTGGCTGACAACGGGATACGTGGTAATTGGTAAAAAAACTTTACCAGTTAAGCAGATTCCAATTGAAATCCGTTAAAACCTGAGTAGTAATTGGCGTGGCAGCGCAGGCGGGCCAGTGCTTTTCCTGTGCGTCTCAGAAGAAAAAATTGAGAACTCGGAGGAGGAGATTCCAATATGGAACGCCGTAAGTTTCTAAAGGGTGCAGCGCTGGGCGCTGGTGCAACCGCTCTTGCAACGCCCGCACTTGCCCAAGGTGGCAAGACCCTGACCATCGTATCGACCTGGCCGCGGGACTTCCCGGGTCTGGGCATTTCGGCCCAGCGCCTGGCCGCTCGCATCGGTCAACTGTCCGACGGCGCCCTGAATGTTGAGTACTTTGCCTCCGGCGAACGTGTTGGTGCCTTTGACGTCTTCGACGAAGTCGCATCCGGCAACGCACAGGCCTATATCGGTGCCGAGTACTACTTCACCGGTAAGCACCCTGCATTTGCCTATTTCACGTCGGTACCGTTCGGTATGTCGACACCCGAGTGGAACGCATGGATCAAATTTGGTGGCGGTCAGGAACTGTGGGACGAAGTCTCGGGCGAATTCGGCCTGAAAGCTCTTGCGGCTGGGTCGACCGGTACGCAGGCTGGCGGCTGGTTTAACAAAGAAATCGAAAGCGCAGATGACCTGAAGGGTCTGAAGATGCGTATTCCCGGTCTGGGTGGCCAGGTTCTGTCGAAGCTTGGTGCGTCGACGGTTTCGGTGCCCGGTTCGCAGATCTATGAAAACCTAGTGTCGGGCGCCATTGACGCGACCGAGTGGGTTGGTCCGTACAACGACTATTTCATGAAGTTCTACGAAGCGGCCAAGTACTACTACACCGCTGGTATGCACGAGCCGGGTGGAGGTCTGTCCTTCAGCATGAACCGCGCATTCTATGACGGTCTTTCCGACTGGGAGCGTGCTGTAATCGAAGCGGCATGTAACGAAGAGCACGCTGCATCGCACGAAGAAAACATTGCGAAGAACGGCGAATATCTGGCCAAGCTGGTTGACGAGCAAGGCGTTCAGGTTCGCGCGTTTAACGACGATGTTTGGGACAGCTTCGGCGAAGCTGCCGAGGAAGTGTTTGAAGAAACCCGCGACCATTCGGAATTGGCTGCACGGGTCAATGATGACTTCCAAGGCAAACTCCGCGAGATGGGTACCATGATGGCTCAGTTCGAAGTGGGCTATATCAACCAGCGTAACCGCGTTCTGGGTCTGGGCGAGTAAGCCGCAGATCGCTGAAAAACAATCTGAGCGGGGCCGAAATGGTCCCGCTCTTTTTTAAGGCACCATGGGCGACCACTGCCCGGACGCCTTATACCAACCGACTTCGGGGGAGCTGATGGCAACCGATTTTTCCGACATTTCACGCGAAGGCAGCCCGGCAATCACCGCACGGCTGTTTGCATGGGGCATGCTTGGCTTCCTGTTTGCGTTTCTGGTAAACAACGTACTGGTCGTAGGCTTCGGCATGCCGGGCGCAAAACCGATATTCCAAGGCGGTGCGACGGGGGGCAGCTGGGCTAATCTGGCAGTCTATATCGTCAGCGTTGCCCTTGCAGCCTTCTATGTCCTCAGCACGAAAGCCACGGCGCTGCGCTGGGATGCGATGAAGATCCACAAGTTCAACGTTTATCTGATTCGCGCCATGTTTTGGGCTGTTCTGCTGGTTGGCATCGCCGACTGTGCCATCGCCTTCATGCGGGTCGAAGGCATTCTGGCGGGCATGTTCGGCGAAGACACCGCCAAACTGTTCAGCAAATCGCGTTGGGTTGGTCCCTATATCCATATTCCGCTGATCGCGTCGGGTTTTGTGGTCGCGCTGTTTACCCGCACGCTGGGCTTTACATGGCTTGCCCTGATGATTGTTGCGGCTGAGCTGCTGATCGTGATCTCGCGCTTTGTGTTCAGCTATGAGCAGGCACTTATGGGTGACCTCGTGCGCTACTGGTACGCGGCCCTGTTCCTGTTTGCCTCGGCCTTTACCCTGTTCGAAGAAGGCCACGTCCGTGTGGATGTGCTTTATGCCGGATTTGGCCGCACCACACGTGGCTTTGTGAACGCTTTCGGATCGATCGTACTGGGAATGAGCACCGTCTGGGTGATCCTCGCAGTTGGGTTCAATGGCAAGACCTCGATCATCAACAGCCCTATCATCAACCTCGAAATCTCGCAGGCTGGTGGCGTGGGCATGTTCATCAAATACCAGATGGCCGCCTTCTTGGGTGTGTTTGCCATCACCATGCTGATCCAGTTCGTCAGCTATTTCCTTGAGGCCGTCGCCGACAA
This sequence comes from Aliiroseovarius halocynthiae, assembly GCF_007004645.1. Classification (GTDB taxonomy): domain Bacteria; phylum Pseudomonadota; class Alphaproteobacteria; order Rhodobacterales; family Rhodobacteraceae; genus Aliiroseovarius; species Aliiroseovarius halocynthiae. The sequence goes on from NZ_ML660027.1 coordinate 41,851, forward strand.
ACGTGACGAGCCCGGACACCGTGAAGTCGCCCCGGCGGCTCATTAAGGACACGACAGATGGAATTCTACTTCCTAGCCCTTCTTATCCTGATCATGGCCGCTGCCCTTGGGTCCGGCTATCCCGTGGCCTTTGCGCTTCCGGGTGCAGCCATCATCACCATCGGCCTTGCCGCCGGTGCCGGTTACATCTTTGCAGGCTCGACTGATGCCTATTTCCATTCGGGCGGGCCAAACCAATGGCTGTCCGCGGGGGTGACGAACCTTAGGGGCGTCTATTGGGAGGTCGAGAGGGATACCCTGATCGCCATCCCATTGTTCATCTTCATGGGCATCATGCTGCAACGCTCGAAAATCGCCGAGGACCTTCTGGTCACGATGGCACAACTGTTTGGCCCGGTGCCGGGTGGTCTGGGCATCTCGGTTGTCTTCGTGGGTGCGCTGCTGGCGGCCACCACCGGGATCGTTGGTGCGACTGTTGTGGCGATGGGCTTGATTTCGCTGCCAGCAATGCTGCGCAACAACTATTCGCCATCGCTGGCGACCGGTACGATTGCGGCCTCGGGCACGCTGGGACAGATCATTCCGCCCTCGATCGTGCTAATCATTCTGGCCGACCAGCTGGCATCCGCGACCGACCAAGCGTCGACTGCGCGTAAGGCGCTGCACAAAGAAGCCACGGGCGAGCTGTCCATGCCGTCGGTTTTCGACGTAGGATCAACCTCCGCCGGCGAGATGTTTCTGGGTGCGTTCATTCCGGGACTGCTGCTGGTGGGCCTGTACATGCTGTACATCCTTGTCTACGCGATCCTGAAGCCGAAACAGGCGCCTGCTGTGCCCTATGACGGCAAGTATGACGGCGCTTTCTTGAAGAATATGCTGATCACTCTGGTGCCGCCTCTGGCGCTGATCTTCCTTGTTCTAGGGTCGATCATCGCCGGTGTCGCCACCGTGAACCAAGCCGGCGCCATTGGTGCTGCTGGCGCGATGATCATGGCGGGATATCGACTGCCCGAGGCCAACAAGTCGCTCTATTATCCGGCGCTTCTGGCGATTGCATCGCTGGCCGTGCTTGCCATTGCCTTGATCAATTTCGACATGAACGTGAAAGCGATCGAGGATGGCTCGGACCGGTTGGGCATCATCCTTGGTGCGGTTGGGTCGATCATGCTTTTGGTTGCACTGATCTGGTCCTGCTGGCGTGTTCTGAAGATTGAAAACACCTTGGCGGGCGTCATGCTGGAAACAGCAAAGACGACGTCGCTGGTGTTCATCATCCTTCTGGGTGCCGCCATGCTGACCGCCGCCTTCCGCGCGTTCGGGGGCGAGGATCTGGTGAAAGAATTCCTGCTGGGTCTGCCCGGCGGGTTCTGGACACAATTCTTCATCGTCATGCTGGTGATCTTTGTTCTGGGTTTCTTTCTGGACTTCATCGAGATCGCGGTTGTGGTTGTGCCTATCGTGGCCCCGATCCTGCTGGCCGATCCCGAAGCGAACATCACCGCCGTTTGGCTGGGTGTGATGATTGGTCTGAACATTCAGACCAGCTTCCTGACACCTCCGTTCGGGTTTGCGTTGTTCTATCTGCGTGGCGTGGCCCCTGCGATCGTGAAAACGGTGCAGATGTATAAGGGCGTGATTGCCTTCATCTCGCTTCAGATTGCGGCGCTGGTGATCGTAGGTCTGTATCCGCCATTGGTGAACTATCTGCCCAACCGCGTCAGCTTCCTGTCGGAAAGCAGCCCGCCGCCGCGCAACCCAAAACTGCAGCTGTGCGTCGAAGACTACGTGGGCCAGAAACTTGCCGAAAGTTCGGCCACCCGCGATGCGATCGCAGCAGCGCGCGGTTTGGATCTGTCGGTACTGCCGAAGGATTTGGCAGATGACCTGACCGACGGTTTCGACACCGCGGATGCGGCTTTGACCGAGCTGGATACGGCGTTTGCATCTGCGGACAGCGTGCAGGCGGCATCGGGCGAGTATCGACCGCAACTGCGGTTGGTGCGCGGCATAGAAAAGCAGATCCGCAACATCCAGCACGAGGTTGCCGAGCTTGAAAAGCAGGCCAGCCGGATGCGTGATGAAAGTCAGGCCGCCGACAAGGCCAAGCTGGACACGAAGGTTGCTGCTTTGAAAGCCGAGATCGAGCATCTGCGTGCTGGAATCCCGGAAAGCTGGGAAGGCGTGCACAAAGAGTTCCAAACGCTCACCAAAGCTGAAAACAGCGCGCGGTCCAAGTATCGCCGTGCTGCGGATGGTGCGTGGGAGGCTCCGATGTCGGTTTTAGCTGTGCTGGACGCCAACGACGCGTTTGTGGCGCTTGAGCAGGATCTGCGCGACATGAAAGTGACGATCATGTCGACGCCAGAGAAAGAAGCGCAAGAGCTGGTGAACGAGCTGTCGAAAGTCTTTGGCAAGGTCGAGGGTGCAGATGACGTGAAGAAGGCGCTAAGCAAAGCCCGTAAGGCGTTGAAATCTAAGACACCAGATCGGGACAAAGCCTTGGCTGCTTACGATGATGCGGTCGCTGCTTATGAAGGTCAGCTTGCATGGCGGGCCGAGGCAGATGCCAAGCTGCGCGATGGCTTGAATGCCTATATGGATGGCATAAAGGATACTTTGGGTATCCGCCAGCAGCCGCGCTTTACGCGGGATCAGGCGCTCGAAATGGCATCGTGCACCGCCTATCACCGGGATATCTCTCTTAACTTCTGATCTGATAGATAGGCACATATAAATATTTGAAAGGGCTGGATTTTATCCGGCCCTTTTCTTTGCACTTGCTGCGAACACAGGCAGCGGATTTTGCAGATAAAATGTCGCAAAGGGGCGTGTCATGTCGCAAACTTGTGACCGAGAGTCGGTATCCGCCCTTGCGATGGGTCGGGTTCTGCGCAACTCTATTGGCTGAACTAATAATACGGCGGTCCATCGTCACACGCCGACCACTTAGGGAGCCTTCAATGAAAAATGAACTCGAATATCTGTCCAAACGTGTTGCTGATCGCAAGCTGTCACGCCGCGACTTCATGGGTCGTGCAAGTGCGCTAGGCGTTTCGGCTGCCGCTGCAAGCACCATGTTGTCTTCTGCGGCTCTGGCGGCCGGGCCCAAAAAGGGCGGCACCATGAAGCTGGGTATGATGGGTGGCGAAAGCACCAATACGTTGGATCCGGCACCCGCCGCGACGCAGGTTCCGGGTATGAATTTGCGCCTTTACGGTGACCAAATGGTTGACGTGGCCGCCGATGGTAGCGTCGAAATGCGTTTGGCTGAAAGCGTAGAAAGCACTCCTGATGCGAAGACATGGCACTTCAAAGTCCGTCAGGGCGTTGAATTCCACAATGGCAAGACCGTGACGTCGGAAGACTTCCTGCGCACCGTAGAGCGTCACGCCAACGAAGATTCGAAATCGGGTGCGCTGGGTGTGCTTCAGGGCATCAAAGATATGCGCGCCGAAGGTGACACCTTCACCGTCGAAATGGAAAACCCCACCGCTGACCTTCCGTACCTGATGGCAGACTGGCACCTTGTTGTTCAGCCTGATGGTGGATTTGATAACCCGAATGCAGGCATCGGCACCGGCCCTTACACCATTGAGGTGGACGAGCCGGGTGTGCGCCACGCATTCAAGAAGAACCCGAACTATTGGGATGACACCCGTGGCCACGTGGATGAGGTTGAGCTGCTGGTCATCAACGACAACACCGCCCGTATGTCGGCCCTGCAATCGGGTCAGGTTCACATGGTGAACGGTGTTGATCCCAAGGTTGCCAGCCTTTTGAACCGCGCCCCGAACCTTGAAGTTCGCAACGTCGCCGGTCGCGCACACTATGTCTTTGTCATGCATGGTAATACTGCACCTTTTGACAACAAAGACCTGCGTTTGGCACTGAAATACGCCATTAATCGCGAAGAGCTGGTTGAAAAAGTTCTGCGTGGCTTTGGTTCGGTCGGGAACGATATGCCGATCAACGCAGCCTATCCGTTCTTCGACGATTCGTTCGAACAGCGTATGTATGATCCCGAGAAAGCCGCCGAGCATTATAAGGCATCGGGCCATGATGGCTCGCCCATCGTACTGCACGTGTCGGATGCTGCATTTGCCGGTGCTGTGGACGCAGCTCAGCTGTTCCAACAGTCCGCCGCTGCTGCAGGTATTCCGCTGGAAATCAAACGCGAGCCGTCGGATGGTTACTGGTCGGAAGTCTGGAACGCCAAGCCGTTCTGTGCGTCCTATTGGTCCGGCCGTCCGGTTCAGGACCAGATGTACACCACCGCGTACCATTCGCAGGCCGACTGGAACGACACCCGTTTCAACAACGCCGAGTTCGACGATCTGTTGATCAAGGCGCGTGGCGAACTGGACCCAGCGAAGCGCAAAGAGATGTATTCGCGCATGGGTCACTTGGTTCGTGACGAAAGCGGCCTGATCGCTCCGATGTTCAACGACTTCGTTGATGGCGTATCGAAGCAAGTCGTGGGTTATGAAGACGATCCGAACGGGTTCCTGATGTATTCGTGGGCTCCGATCAAATGCTGGCTGGACGCGTAAGGTCCGCTCCATGCATCCCATTTTAAAACTGGTTGCTCAGCGCTTGGCGCTGAGCATCCTTCTGCTCCTCGCAGCTTCGGTACTGATCTTCGTCGGTACGACCATCTTGCCGGGCGACGTCGCCCAAAGCATCCTTGGTCAAGCTGCTACTCCTGAATCCCTCGCCAACTTGCGCAAAGAGCTCGGCATGGATCAGCCCGCCACCACGCGCTATTTCAACTGGTTGTTTGGTGCGCTTCAGGGTGATCTTGGCACGGCGCTGACCAATGGGCGCGATATTGTCGAAAGCCTTGGCGGGCGATTGAAAAACACGCTGTTTTTGGCCTTCTGGGCCGCCGTCGTTGCCGTCCCACTGGCCATTTTCCTTGGCCTTTTGGCAGTACGCTATCGCGAGCGTTGGCCTGATAAGCTGATTTCGGCAGTAACGCTGGCATCGATTTCGATCCCCGAATTCCTGATTGGTTATCTGCTGATGTATTTTGTTGGTGTGAAACTGGGCTGGGCGCCCACCGTTTCTACGATCTATGACAGCATGTCGCTGGGCGAAAAACTTAGCGCAATTGCGCTGCCCGTGACGGTACTGACCATGGTTGTGCTGGCACATATGATGCGCATGACACGTGCCGCCATTCTGAACGTGATGCAGTCGGCCTATATCGAAACGGCTGAACTGAAGGGCCTGACAAGCTTTCAGGTCATCGCGCGCCACGCTTTTCCGAACGCCATCGCGCCGGTGGTGAACGTGGTTATGCTGAACCTTGCTTACCTTGTCGTGGGCGTCGTGGTTGTCGAGGTGGTCTTCGTGTACCCCGGCATGGGCCAGTATCTGGTTGACCATGTGGCCAAACGTGACGTGCCCGTTGTGCAGGCCTGCGGTCTGATCTTCGCGGCAGTCTATATCGGGTTGAACATGGTGGCTGACATCGTGTCGATCCTGGCTAACCCAAGGCTGAGGCATCCGAAATGATGAGAATACCCCCCGCGGCCTTGATTGGCCTGTTTTTCACAGGGCTTTATTTCTTCATGGCGATCTTCGCCCCGTTGATTGCGCCCTATCCGATGACTGAAATCGTTGGTGACGTCTGGGAGCCCTCATCCGCCGAGCACTGGCTGGGCACCGACAATATCGGTCGTGATCTGCTTTCTCGCATGATCTATGGCGGACGGACGACGATTTTTATCGCCACGGCTGCCACGATCCTCAGCTTCACACTTGGCTCGATCCTTGGCTTTACAGCTGCGGTGGTCGGTGGCTGGGTTGATCAATTGATGAGCCGTTTCGTCGACCTGATCATGTCCATCCCGACCCTGATCTTCGCTTTGGTTGTGCTGTCGGTCATGCCGGTGACACTGTTCATGCTGATCCTGGTCATGGGTCTTCTGGATTCGACCCGCGTCTATCGCTTGGCCCGTGCGGTCGCTGTGGACATCAATGTCATGGACTTTGTCGAAGCCGCGAAGCTGCGTGGCGAAGGCCGTCGCTGGATCATCTTCCGTGAAATCCTGCCCAATGCGCTGTCTCCTCTGGTGGCCGAAATGGGTCTGCGGTTCATCTTTGCGGTGCTCTTCGTGTCGACGCTTTCGTTCCTTGGTCTTGGCGTACAACCGCCAAACGCTGACTGGGGCGGCATCGTGAAGGAAAACAAAGACGGTATCGTTTATGGCATCTCGGCTGCCCTTGTGCCCGCCGTTGCTATCGCGACGCTGGCGATCTCCGTGAATCTTGTTGCCGACTGGGTGCTGAACCGCACCACCAGCCTGAAAGGGGGCCGCGGATGAGCGAGAAATTTCTGAAGGTCGAAGATCTGAAAATCGGCGCGCGGATCTATCCGCCCGGCGAGAAGCCTCGGAATATCGACATCGTACACGGTGTGTCCTTCGAGCTTGAGAAGGGCAAGGTGTTGGGGCTGATCGGTGAATCCGGCGCTGGCAAATCCACCATCGGTCTGGCCTCGATGGCCTATGGCCGTGGCGGGGTCGAGATCACCGGCGGCAAGGTTTGGGTCAATGGTCGCGAGATCCTAGGCACCAACCTGAAAGATCTGCGCAAGCTTCGCGGGACTGAAGTGACCTATGTCAGCCAGTCGGCTGCGGCCAGTTTCAACCCCGCGAAGAAGATCTTGGAGCAGGTGATCGAAGCCTCGCTGCATCAGGGCAAATTCTCGAAGAAAGAGGCCGAAGCCCGCGCGGTCGAGCTGTTTACCAAGCTGGGTTTGCCGGATCCCGAGAACATTGGCGATCGCTATCCGCACCAGGTGTCGGGTGGTCAGTTGCAGCGCTGCATGACGGCCTTGGCCCTGTGCCCCGAGCCTGATTTGGTCGTGTTCGATGAACCCACCACAGCGCTGGACGTCACCACGCAGATCGACGTGTTGATGGCGATCAAAGAAGCTATTCGGGATACCGGCGTGGCCGCGCTTTATATCACGCATGACCTTGCGGTGGTTGCCCAAGTCTCGGACGAGATCATGGTACTGCGCATGGGTGACATGGTTGAACATGGCACCACGGATCAGATCATCAACCATCCCGTTGAGGAATATACCCGCGATCTGGTGTCGGTTCGTTCGACGCAGCATGATGGCAAGCCGCCCACGGATAATCCCGTTTTGACCGTGGAAAACGTCACCGCCCGCTATAAGGGCACGAATTTTGACGTTTTGCACAATGTCACGATGGAGCTTCACCCCGGCCAAACTTTAGCGGTTGTGGGCGAATCCGGGTCCGGCAAATCAACCACGGCCCGCGTGATCACCGGCCTGTTGCCACCACGCGAAGGCAAGATCCATTTCGACGGGCGTGACCTGTCGTCGGATCTGGAAGGCCGCTCGCGCGAGGATCTGCGCGAGCTTCAGATGATCTATCAGATGGCGGATGTGGCCATGAACCCACGCCAGACCGTCGGGACGATCATCGGCCGCCCGCTTGAGTTCTATTTCGGCATGCGTGGTGCTGAGAAGAAGAAGCGGATTCTGGAACTTCTGGAAGAAATCGAGATGGGTCCAGAGTTCATGGACCGCTATCCGGCAGAATTGTCTGGTGGTCAGAAACAGCGTGTCTGTATCGCCCGCGCGCTGGCCGCGAAGCCCAAGGTCATCATCTGTGACGAGGTCACCTCGGCGCTGGATCCGCTGGTTGCGGATGGCATTCTGAAACTTTTGGAGAATCTTCAGAAGATCGAAAACGTGGCCTATCTGTTCATCACCCATGACCTTGCGACGGTGAAGGCCATCGCGGATTCAATTGCTGTGATGTATCAGGGTCGCGTGGTGCGCTATGGCCCGAAAGCTGACGTGCTGGCGCCTCCGTTTGATGATTATACTGACCTGCTGCTGAGTTCTGTTCCCGAGATGCGTCTTGGGTGGTTGGAAGAGGTCGTGCAGAACCGAAAAATGGAAAGCGCTGGCAACTAATCGCTGGATTTCGAAAGCACCGGGGGCGTTGCGAATACGCCCCCGGTTTTCTTTTCCCGGTACAAAACCGACCCATTCTGACGCGGCTGTTACATAAATCCGTGACCGCCCTCGCCTAGTCTGGGGAAAACTACCGCGCAAACTGGAAGGGCGCTGACATGGACAGAAAACTCCTGCTTCTCATCATCGACGGGGTGCCGCACCGCAACTGGCGTCGGTTGTTTGGCAATCTGGAAGGCTGGGTGCAGTCCGGCGATGCTAAGCTTCTGAAGATGCGGGCAGTGCTGCCGTCGACCTCGGCCAGCTGTTATGCTTCGATCCATACCGGTGTTACGCCGCAGGAACATGGCTGCACAGGCAACCACGATGTGTTCCGCCTGTCGCATGACGACATTTTCAGCCAAGTCCGCAAGGCTGGTGGCGTCACAGGTGCGGTGACCCATTCCTTCTGGTCTGAATTCTTCAATCGTGCGCCCTTCGACGTCGTGCGGGATGTGGAATATGACGAGCTTGAAAGCACGTCGATCAATCACGGCCGGTTCCACACCATGACCGGCTATGGGATGATCAACCAATGCACACCGGCGGATGTCGATCTGTTCGGCACGTTGACCATGCTGTGTGAACGCAAGGGGATCGACTATGGCATCCTGCACACCTGCACGCTGGACAGCATGGGGCACCGCTTTGGGCATGACTGCCAAGAAATGGATCACACGTGCTTCATGATGGATGAACAGATGGCCCCCTTCATCAAGCGCTGGCGGGATCAGGGGTATGATTTGATCGTCACGGCCGATCACGGCCAGACAGATCGCGGCCATCACGGCGGGCACGAAGACCTGCAACAAGATGTCGCGCTTTACTATTTCGGGGATGCAGAGGTGGTCGATGACAGCGATGTTCTGTGCCAGACTCAGCTTGCGCCCACAGTTCTGTCCCTGTTGGGTGCGCCGATTGCAGATACGATGAAAGGCAAGGTGTTCCTGAAATGACTTGGGCCATTCCCGCTCCCGCGCAGCCGTATCTTCCGATCGTTGGTTCAGATCAAAGGTTCCCAGTGCGGCGGATCTTCTGTGTCGGACAGAACTATGCCGCCCACGCCCGCGAGATGGGGGCGAATCCGGATCGGGAGCTGCCTTTCTTCTTTTCGAAACCCGCAGATGCGTTGGTTCAGGATGGGGCAAGTATTCCATTCCCACCGGGCACGTCAAATCTGCATCACGAGGTCGAACTGGTTGTGGCCATCGGTCAGGGCGGCGCAAACATCGCTGCGTCTGAGGCATTGGAGCACGTCTGGGGCTATGCCGTTGGTAACGATCTGACCCGCCGCGATATTCAGGCCACGGCGAAAGCGGCAGGGCGTCCATGGGACATGGCCAAGGGGTTTGACCGTTCTGCCCCCTGCGGAGCACTTCATCCCGTCAAGGCCGTCGGTCATATCACACAGGGCGCGATTTCGCTCAGCGTGAATGGAGAAACGCGCCAAAGCTCGGATATTTCGGATCTTATCTGGCCAGTGGCCGATGTGATCGCCTATTTGTCGACGCTGGTAGAGCTTTGCGCCGGAGATTTGATTTTCACCGGCACGCCAGAAAATGTCGGCCCGCTTCAACCCGGCGATACCTGCGTCGGGCAAATCGAAGGGCTTGGTACAATCACCACACGGTTCGAAGACAGTTAGTCCAGAAACGCCAACAACTTTTCGCGCGCCTTCTCAATATGCCTAAAGGTTAGTTCAGCAGCTCTATTGGCATCGCCAGCCTCGCAAGCCTCTTGGATCTCCTGATGGTCGCTATCAGCACGCACGACTCCGTTGTCCATCAAAATGCGGGCGCGTAGATAGCGGTCAATTCGATTGAGCGCATTGTCTATTTCCGCCAGATGATATGTCAGGCCGCTGGCCGCATAGTGGGTTTCGTGAAATTTTCGGTTCAAATCCCCCCATTCGGAAGGATCTGTCGAGGTTGCCAAGGCCTCATAGTACCCGCGGGCTTTGCGCAAGACCTGATCATCCATCTTTGGAACAGCCTTTGCAATCACATTGGATTCAAGCAATGCCCGGAAATCAAAGATTTCACGTACCTCGTCTTGCGTCAAAGACGACACCACCGCGCCTTTGTATCGCTTCGACGTGACCAATCCGTGCTCTTCCAGTTTCAAGATGGCTTCACGCACCGGAATCCGAGAGGTGTTGAACATCTTGGCAATCTCGTCTTGACGCAAAGGTGTGCCGTCCTCTAGTTCGCCCTCGACAATGGCTTGTTTCAAAGCATCGAAAATGATTGTTGTCGCTGAAGCTGTCTTTGACACGTCTACGGATTTTAACTGCATAAACTGATCCCCCATACAGACTAGCAATCGTTATTCTCGTTCCCGAAGCAATTCGCATCGTCCACTGATAACGAAGATGTGTAAAGCCTAAGCCATCATGTGTCCTGACGTACGATGTTGGTAACCAATACATCCTTAACGTTTTTCCCAAGGATGGATTGCGCCACTTCAAGCAGGGCCGCGCGCAGCGGATCCAAACGGCTGGACTGTGTAAACATGCCGTCAAACCCGCCAGTGTTGGCATGGTTGAACATCACTTGAAGGAATTCGTCCCGCAGCTTGGGTTCGCGTTTGTAAACGGCTTCCCGCCCGCCAAGGTCCACCTCGACGTTCAACGACAGAACAACCAGCGACGAGACTCTTCCATCTGCGACGACCGGCACCACGAACTGATTGTTTATCTTTACAAATTCGGTGTCAGTTGGCGCTTCGTCGGCTATTTTCTCTTTGGTATCCCCGTGCTTATCTGGGTCAACATCACCGCAAGGGTTCATCACGACAGGCTCGGGTTCGGGTTGAAGCATCATGCCAGCGCCAGCGCCGGCGCCCAGGCCTAACAAGGCCAGAATAATCGGGATAAGCTTTCCCATTGAATTCCCCCTTAGAATGGCAGGATGATGTCTGCGACCTGCTGGCCATAGCGTGGCTGCTGAACGTCGCTGATCTGCCCGCGACCGCCATAGGAAATTCGGGCAGACGCGATCTTGTCATACGGAATCTCATTCTGGCGCGAGATGTCTTCGGGGCGGACGAAGCCTGTGACCAGAAGTTCGCGCAGTTCGAAATTGACCCGAACCTCTTGCGTGCCTTGGATCTGCAACACACCGTTGGGCAATGTGCCTAGAACGGTGGCGGCCACTCGCAGTTCGAGTTTTTCGTTCCGTTTGACAGAGCCATTGCCTTTGAACGAGCTTTTCGACGACAAGCCAACGGCGTTTGCAAGGGATGCACCTTCAGGTAAATCTTTGTCGACTGATTGCGGTATTCCAAACAGGTTGGGAACACCCATATCTTCGGAGGCACCGCGTGCCCGCGACGAGCTATTAGAGAACTCCGCCCGATCATTGATTTCGATTACCACAGTCAGGATGTCGCCCGACTGTTGGGCACGCCGATCGCCAAGCAGAGATTGGCGCCCGCCGCTCCACAGGGACGAGCGATCTACGGTACCCTGCGGCGGGATGTCCTGCGGCAAGGCTGAGGCACTCATTGCCTGATGCTCGGCGCTCATTTCGACGGGGTTTAGCTCCGGAGTTTTGCCAACATTTTCCATTCGGGAACATGCGGTTACAGCTATGGATAGTATCAGGATGGGCAGTGTCAGACGCATTGGGTTTCCTTGTCAAAATTGGGCGTGAGAGTTCGAGACGATGACGTCGCCGTTGGCTGAGACCGAGCCAGTGATTGTGGTGCGTGATGACAGGTTCATTACGCGCACCCGATCCCCAATTGCGCCGGACCCAAGGCTGCGCCCCTCGGCCAGAATGGTCATGGGGCCTGCCGTATAGACCAGCGTGACGATTTGGTTTCGGTCAATCACCGAAGGTGGACCAATGTCGTTCGGAAGAACAGGGCGACCAGTATACAGCACCACGCGGGCCTCTTGCCCAATAACGTCCTCAAGCAACTGAAACCCGCCGGCAAGGTCGGTCGCCACCAGTTTCACGTCTTGTGCGGTAACAATCATCCCGGGGCGCAGGTTTCGGGCGGTGACGACGGTATCGGCACTTGCGGGCAGCGCGAGACTTATCAAAAGGAGAATCAATAGTTGCCTCATCAGCGCACCTGTGTGGTTGCCGCAAGCATCTGGTCTGCCGCGGTGATGACTTTCGAGTTCAACTCGTACCCGCGTTGAGCGGCAATAAGTTCGGTGATTTCGCGCACTGCGTCGACCGAGCTGTTTTCCAGATATCCCTGACGCAAGGTTCCACGCCCATCTTCGCCGGGGGCGCCGACAAATGCCGGACCCGAGGCGGGTGTTTCACGAAATAAGTTTGATCCAATCGCTTCCAGCCCTTTGTCATTGGTGAAGTTGGCCATCGTAAATGCCCCAAGAAGCTGCGGCTCGACGGTGTTTTCGAAATAGGCATAGACCTCGCCGTCTGCATTGACCGAGATATCGCGTGCATCGCTAGGCACGGTGATCTCGGGCGAGACAGGATAGCCGTCCGAGGTTACGATCAATCCATCGCCGGACAATTTCAGTCCTCCATCGCGGGTATACCCGGATGCGCCCGACGGCAGAGTGACTTCGAAATACCCCAGGCCTTCAATTGCCAGATCCAGCTTGCCATTTGTTTGCGCAAGCGTCCCTTGTTGCACCATCATCGTGACTGAAGTTGGCCGTACACCCAACCCCAGCTGCACGCCCGTGGGCAGGACGGTCCCGTCCGAGGCATTAATCGTACCAGCACGGGTGGCTTGTTGATAATGCAGATCCGCGAATTCCGCCCGGCGGGTGTTGTATCCCGTGGTCGACATGTTCGCCAAGTTGTTCGAGATCGTTTCGACCCGCATCTGCTGGGCCAGCATCCCGGTTGCTGCAATGTTCAAAGCGCGCATTTAGGTCTCCTGTTATCCCAAGACGGTTTTCGTGACCGAGCGGATACGCTCGTCTTCTTTTTCCATGAATTTCTGACCCAGCTCATAGCTGCGCTGCACCTCGATCATCCGGGCGATTTCCGCGATGGGATCGACGTTTGACCCTTCGACATACCCTTGCAGAATCGAGGCTTCGCTTAGGGCGGGTTCAACGCCTCCGGGGGCTTCGAACCGAACACCGTCACGATGCTGAAGATCGGTTTGATCGACCGGCGAGAACAGACCGATCAGCGCCAAGGCCCGCCCATCGGCAGACAATGTGCCGTCAGATGACAGCGAAACAGATGTCGCATCGGGAGGAATGAAAACGGGCGATCCCCCGCCATCCAACAGTCGATAGCCATCTGGGGTCACAAGTTCGCCTTCTGCGGAGGGTGTGAAAACCCCAGCGCGGGTTAGAAATTGCCCAGTCGGCCCGTCCAGCAGGAAAAAACCGTCACCTTCGATGGCAAAGTCAAATGTCCCCCCCGTTTGGGTCAGCGCGCCTTGCTCTAAATTCAGCGCACGTGTGTTGGCGGTGGCCATCGACAGTGATGGATCCTGCCGCTCAAGCGCATGAATGTATTCGGAAAAAATGACACCTTCGCGCCGGAACCCAGTGGTCGACGAATTGGCAATATTGTTGGCGATGCTCTGCATTTCACGCATCAAGCCGGATTGCCGGGTCAGGGATGTATAGCCGATATTATCCATCTTATCCCCCCGCAATCAGTGGAATGACGCGCAATTGGAAAAAGCTGACCAGCGTTTCGGTCATAAAGCCCATGCTGGCCCAGAACACGACAAGAATGGCGGCCACCTTTGGGACGAAAGTCAGGGTCATTTCCTGGATCGACGTCAGTGCCTGAAACAGGCCCACGATCAGACCCGCGATCAACGCCACCGACAAGATCGGGATCGAGATCAGAACCGCGTTCCACAGTCCGGCCCGTAATGTGTCATAGAAGATGATTTCATCCATCATCAGACCGGCATCCTTAGAATTTCTTGATAGGCTTCGACGACTTTGTCACGAACAGTGACGGCGGTTTCGACTGCCAGCTCGGTCTGAGCCAGAGCCTGCACCAACGCATGGGGATCAGCATCACCCGACAGGGCGGCCATTGCCGTTTGTTCGCCGTTTTGCAGGGTTTGCGCAAAGTCTTGCGCGACCCCGGCGAAATTGTTCACTTTTTGTTCATTATTCGCCTTTGGCTCGGCCGCCTGACGCGAGGCTGCGTATTGTTGCGAGGCAAGGGTCGCGCGAATGTCCATAATTATTTCTCCTAGCGTCGCAGCAGGTCCAACAGGCCGCGTGACATCTGACGTGACTGGTCGAACATTTTCAGATTGGCTTCATAACTGCGCTGCGCTTCGCGCGCGTCCGCAATCTCGATAATCAAATCGACATTCGAGCCTTCATAATGCCCGGTATCGTCAGCCATGGGATGGGATGGGTCGTAGATGGCGGGCAGGGCAGTTTTATCCAACTGCACGCGACCCGTTTCCACCAGACCAGTTGGGCGACCACCATCAATGGCGGCCTGAAAGCTGACCATCTTGCGGCGGTAACCCGGCGTATCCGCATTTGCGATGTTTTCCGAGACATGTCGCAGGCGTTGAGCCTGGCTTTGCATGCCAGACGCTGCGGCGGCGACGGAATTTCGAAGGTCACTCATCCAGCGTTACCTCCGCCCCAACGAGCTGCGCATTATGCCCAGTGTTGATTTGTAAACGGCCAGCGCCATGTCATGATCGCGTTTGGCCTCGGCAGCCATCATCATTTCGGTTTCAAGCGAGACCGAGTTGCCGTTGGGCGATGTCGCGCCGGGGCGGTATACTGTATCTATTTCAGGTTTGGCTGTTGCATCGCCCGGCGCACCGAAATGCCCAGTTCGTGTTGCACGCATCTGATCGGCCTGATCGGGCCTATAGGTTTCGGAAAACGAGGCAACATCACGGGCGCGATAGCCCGGCGTATCCGCGTTCGCCACATTCTGTGCGATGACGGACTGTCGTGCCGCGGCATGCAATGCAAGGTGGTTAGCCTTGGCAAATATAGTCAATTTTTCAAACATCGGGGCTTCTCCCTCGATTGGCTTCAACCAAGGCTTAACCCTGATTCCTTTATAAACAGTTTCAGTGAAAATTTTAGGAGAATGCCGGTGCATAATGTTGGATTTGAACAGGTGTCTGCAGCGGTCGCGTCTACGCAGGTTGTGCAGCCGATTGGGCGCGTGACTGGAATCCAACAAGGCGTTGTTCGCGTCTCGGGTTTGACGAAGGTCGCAGCGCAAGCGGATCTGGTGCAGATCCGACCACGCATAGCCGATGCGCGCATGGGTGAAGTCTTGGGTCTGACCGGTGAAGCTGTCAGCGTGCTGCCAGATGGGGACTGTGCCGGCCTGCAGATCGGAGACGAGGTCGTCTTGCTGGGCGGCACCAGCATTGCGCCAGACGACAGTTGGGTTGGGCGCGTGGTGGATCCATTGGGGCACAGCCTTGATGGGGCGCCGATTTTGCAAGGTGTGCGCGCACGCGCATTAAAGAGCGACGTACCAAATCCGACGGCGCGCCGCCCCCTTGGGGATCGGCTTGAAACTGGAATGACTGTGTTTAACACCTTCCTTCCGATCGTCAGCGGTCAGCGCATTGGATTATTTGCCGGGTCAGGTGTCGGGAAATCTACGTTGCTTGCCAAGCTTGCGCGCGGCGTACATGCGGATGTGGTGGTTATCGCCCTGATCGGCGAGCGTGGACGCGAAGTGCGCGAATTTGTTGACCGTGTATTGGGAAAAGAGGGCATGAAGCGTGCGGTGGTGGTGGCCGCGACCTCAGACCAGTCACCCATGATGCGCCGCCGATGCGCGTGGACGGCGATGGCCGTGGCGGAACACTTTCGCGATTTGGGTCGGCAGGTCCTGTTTCTCGCGGACAGCATCACGCGATTTGCTGAAGCTCACCGAGAGATCGCATTGGCTTCAGGCGAGACCGGGAATTTACGTGGGTTTCCACCATCGACCACCCAACAGATTACTTCGCTGTGTGAGCGTTCGGGCCCAGGGGTTGGATCAGCTGGCGACATTACGGCCGTGTTTTCGGTGCTTGTGGCCGGATCCGATATGGAAGAACCAGTGGCGGATATCTTGCGCGGCGTTCTGGATGGGCATGTTGTCTTGGACCGTAAGATCGCAGAGCGCGGCCGATTTCCAGCAATAGACATCTTGCGTTCGGTTTCGCGGGCTTTGCCTGATGCGGCCACCAAGGATGAGAACGCACTGTTGTTGCAAGGGCGCCGGTTGATGGGACTTTATGATCGTTCAGAGATGATGATTCAGGCGGGGCTGTACTCCGCTGGAACTGATGCAGAACTGGATCATGCAGTTGGGGCTTGGTCGCAGATCGACGAATTTCTTGCCGCGCCTGAAGTTGTGGATACACGCGCCAGCTTCGCGCGGTTACAGGCGTGTTTGGCGCAGGATTAGGGCTTGGTCAGATGTTCTGCAGCAAGGTTAGCGCGATGGAGTTCGAACTGTAAGCCGCAGCCCCTTGTGCGATCTGTGATCGTGCAAGGAATAATCGCGTAAGTTCGTCCAACCGATCAGGATCCTTAAACTGATCGACCGTCTGGTCGCCAAAATACCGTTCGGATTTCTCTTGAAATATGCCCAGCTGCTTATCGATATCAAGCGTTCCAAAGGAGGTGGGCAGCCCCAACGCGGTTTCAAATACCTGCCGCAAAGGCGGGTTCCCCATGACCGAGAACCACTTCCCAGACTCGCTTGTTGTTTTGTTGATGATGTTGCTCAGGTCGCGCTCCAAGCTCATTGCCAGACGCATGTCCTGACTTTGGTTTCCGACGGCAATCTCAAACTGGCGTTCTTTGTACGAATCGATGGTTTTCACACCAAAATCCGAAATTTGAGTGCTTGGAATGCCAAGATCACCAAACCCGAAATCCTTGGCCATCTCGTAATACCGTTTGTCAGACAGTTTGTTCGATAAAGCGCTTGGATCAATGGTCCCATCCTCCAGCACTTTCTGGATGAAATAGGTATTGTTAATATCGTCGTTTAACCCGTAAGCGCCCAATGCGACGGACAGAAGTCGACGATCACTAACAAGTTGTTCTGCGGTATCTATGTTGCCAATCTTCTCTTCAAAGTACTTCACGTCCCGTTGAAGAACAGCACTACTCTCAAACGCAGTTTGCTGAGTTTCCTTTGTGCGCTGCAGAAAGGACCAGCCGGCCGCGCCGCTGAACGGTATGACCGGCTGAAAGCTCATGCGTAGCGCGCCGACAACAGGCGCTGTTCACGCGGAAGCAGAGATCGGAGCTGCTTCAGCGCATTGTAATACTGATCATCGACCACGGCGCTGCTTGCAGCATCCAGTATCGAACGGCTGTCAATGTCGGTAAGGACCTGACTTAACTGCTCAATCCCACGCAGAAGCTGCAAGCGGCCTTCATCTTGTGCGGCGTCACCCGACAGGATCAACTGTGCAATATAGCATACGCGCCGTACAGGCGTGTTTGCTTCTTCTGGGTGGATGGCATCTTTCAGTCGCAAAATGTTTGCATTGGGTGTGACGATTGACAGGCGCGATCGGCGATCACCGTTTTCGATCACGGCACCGTTGATGAGCACACGTTCTTTCGGGCTGAGCTTCAGAACAAGGCCGCTCATGCTGCTTCTGCCTTCTGTCTCAGGCCGCGCATGACGGCGGTATTGATTTCAACCAGGACTCCGACCTCGTCAGGGTCTTTCAGAACTTTGCGTGAATGCTGGTTGGTGAATTCATAAAGATAGAAGATGCGGGCACGTAGGCCGGCGGGTAGGCCGTTTTCTGCGGCGGCGACATCGGCGGCCAGCAAAGTCCAGAGCTGGCGATTTTCGTGGATTGCTTGTGCGAGTTGCCCGAATTCGTTGCGGCCTTTCTCTGCCGAAGACTTCAAGCGATGTGTGATACGAGCGAAAGCTTCGTATTCGATGCCGCGCGGGGTGCGTACGGTGTTTTGAGTTGCCGCATAAGCCGTTTTGGTCATGTTCATAGCGGTCAAAGGATGTCCTTCCGGAAACGATTAAGGTCAATCAAGGGAGTACGGGGCACCTTTTGGCGCCCCGCATCATGCCCTTAGCGGAACAGCGACAGGATGTTCTGCGGCGCCTGGTTTGCGATCGACAGCGCTTGGGTGCCAAGCTGCTGCTGAACCTGCAGGGCTTGCAGACGTGCCGAGGTCGCTTCCATATCGGCGTCGACCAGCGCGCCAATGCCCGAGGTCAGCGAATCTGACAGAGACGAGATGAAGTTCGACTGCGTCTCGATCCGACCCTGAGCCGAGCCAAAGGCTGCAGCGGCATCAATCGACTGGTCGATCAATCCCTCGATTGCGGTCAGAGCGCCTGTTGCACCAGCGTCGTTGGTCACGTCGATGGTCTGCAGGCTACCCAGGCCACCAGAGGCCGTTGTGGTGCCCGGTGTTCCGCCGGTTTGTGCGCGTACGCCCACGTTAATGTTGCCGGCCGCACCGCCCGCTCCATTCGTGATGGTGAACTGGTTGGTGTTGCCGCCTGTTCCCTGAGCAATCGAGTAGCCTTCAGCCGACCCGGTTGCCGCCGCGAAGAACGAGCTGATCTGTGACACCAGTTGCTGCGCAACATCAGCAGTACCGTCATTGGCACCAGCGACATATTCAAAGGTTCGCTGGCCCAACGATGTGCCGCCACCGGCAACATTGACATTCACATCATCCAGAATGACCTGATAGCTATCGCCTTCGCTGACCGAGCCAATGGTGAAGGTCAGGTTGCCGCCATCTGCAATCGTTGCGACCGGCGACGTCGGATCAAAAGCTGTGTCGTCAATCTGGGTGTTGTTCGCACCCGCTTGAATCAGCGCGTTACCTGCTGCCTGCGACGCTGGGTCCGTTGTCCCGAACGCGGCCGAGGTCACCGGAGTGGTCACGGACAGGTTCTGACGTCCGACTTCGATATGGCGCGCGGTCACGTTGCCCGACGAATCACGATCCAGCGACGCGAGAACGTCCATTGTGTCAGTGCTTGAGCCGTCGATCAGGTTCAGACCATTGAACTGGGCTGCATTCACAACCGAGCCGATCTGATCGCGCAGCGCGGCAATGTCGGTCTGCAGTTTCGAACGGTCCACGTTCTCTTCCTGAGCAGCAACGATCTTACCCTTCATCTGTGTCAGCAGATCGGTCACCGTTTCCGAGGCTTTTTGCGCAACAGCGACGGTCGATTCGCCCAGCGAAAGGCTTTCCGAAATGCCCTTGAAGCCCTTCACATCAGATTCCATGACTTTCGAGATGGCCCAGACAGCGGCGTTGTCTTTGGCCGAGCTAATCGCTTTACCGGTCGAGATTTCCGACTGGGTAGAGGCAAGGTTCGAGTTGATAGATTTCAGCGTTTGCAGGGCCACCATGGCGCTGTTGTTTGTCAAAATGCTGGACATCTTTAGTTCCTTCAATCTTAGGCGCTTTGCGCCTGTTTTCATGACCCCGATTCATGTGGGGACCTTTGCCTTCTGACATCTGCAGGCCGAAACTGTCGGCTGCGCCACCCGCCTGGGTGCCTGACGACCCTGCGATGGAAATTCTGAAGGAATGCTGAATCGTTCTGCCCCAGTTACCCACAAGTTGAGTTAAACTGATCTGGTCACGCACGCTTCTCGAAGCTGGAAGGTGTTGGCGCGATGGTTTGTGCAGCGCCCGCACGCGTATATGTTTTGACGCTTCGATCTGGGTTTCGAATAGCATCAATTCTGTTCTGTGCGGCGCGAATCCCATTTGCCGCAGCGGATAACAGGCGCTGATTGCGCGCAAGAACGGTCTGGATTCTGACAAGCTGGCTTTGGCTTGGAGTATGATGGCGTAGTTCGGATAGCGCTTGTTCTTTCGCCAGCCCCAGTTTTGGCAGGGCCAAAAGGTCACCATCTAAAATCAAGCGACGCTCATCGTCCAAGAGAGATAGCAGGGCATCAACGTGAGACATCTGATTGCTCCTTCAATGCTTCAAAAAGTGATTGAGCCAGGCCAATGCCGCCGCTATCGACCATGGTGCGCGCTTGTTCTTGTCGCAGAAACGAGGCGAACTGATCTTCACCGATTCCCCCTCCGAAACTGTCCGGTGTTTTGCCAATGCCGGCGGATTTTAGCATTTCGGAAAGAAAGCTTGCCTCAAGTTCTTTCGCCGCATCCCACAAAGCACCATCGCTTTCTTGAGGGGCGGTTTTTTGTGTCGTTAGAGGCGTCGCAAGGCCTGATATCGGATCCATCGCCTGACCTTTCAAATTGATCGCGGTTTTTCCAACTATCCCCAACACCAGTAAAGATTTGGTAATTCCCGTCTGCAATTCTGAATTCAACCGAGGCAGAACTCCCGGACGGACCAGATGCAGATTGCACGACCTCTCCCCCCCCAGATGGGGCAAACGGACCATGATCTTCCCCCCCCTGTGCCAGAGGGGAGCGGGCGCGCAGGCGTAAGTGAGGCGGCGACGTTTGATGTTGTGTTTCTTGCACAGCAAGCGGTGTTGCCTCCTGAGCATGCTGTGGATGCTCAGGACCCCGAGACGTTTTCCGACGAGGCGGGTTTTGAAGAGCCTAGCCCCACTCTCGACACCGCGAATCGCGAAGAATTGGAAGCGGCCGATACTCCCTTTGCTCAGGTGGATGGGGGCCAGCAGGTTCGACGTGTTCCTGAAGTGGATGGTTTGGGCGGCAGTGATGCCGCCATTCGGGCAAAAGCTCAGCAGGATGTGATGCCAGAGATGCCGGGAGCACGCCTGACCGAAACCACCGCCACGTCAGAGTTGAATAAGCGAAATTATGAAGGACCTGATTCCGGTTTGCCGGCAGGAAGCGTGCCTGTCTCTCTGCCCGCACAGGGTCTTACAGAGCAGCAAGCGCAAGTGAGTGTCGAGACCGCCATCGGGTTGCTGCCAGAGAATCGCGTAGGACGCATCGAAAATCCTGACGCTAAAGGCCATGGCCCTGAAGCGCAGAACGCATTAAACCACGCAACGCGGGCTGACACGGCGACGGCAAAGCATGCCGTTGATCGGATGCCGAATGCGACGCCAACATCATCAACCCAAATGATCCCGCCCGTGACCGTGCAGGTTGGGGTGATGGGGTTTGCTGGGAAAGAGGTGGGCGCCGATCTGCGACTGCTTGAAGAGGGGCCTTCAACACCCCCGAGTATCATGCCCGTCAATCGCCCGGCGATAGCCCAAACCGAAAGCAGTTCGCAGGCCATGGCGAACCCGGCTGTGCCGGTCGATGTCGCAACGGATAACGATCAAACGCCAAGGGAATATACCAATTCAGGTGGCGAGGCGCGTGTGACGGGTCAGCGTACTGTCGCGCAATCCACCACCGGCGACACAGCTCCAAGCCATATGGCGGTTCAAATCGCCCAGACCAATCCCTTTGTCATGGCTATGCAGTCCGAGGTTGATGCTGAACAGTCGATTGAAGACGATATTGGGTTTCGAAGTGTCGATCATGTCTCGATCCAGTCCAGTGAATCGAAGCAATCACCACCAGCCCGCGGGCCTGAGATTCCGCGCATGGTTTCAGCCCAGATTTCCGAGATTATTCGACAGCAACCGGACCGGCCTGTGGAACTTACGCTCAGCCCCGAGGAGTTAGGGCGGCTTAGGATGTCGTTTCAGTCTGATGGTTCCTCGATGCATGTGACGCTAAGTTTCGAACGCCCCGATACGCTGGATCTGATGCGTCGACATATCGATCAGTTGGCGCAGGATCTTCGAACATCCGGTCTGTCGGATGTCAGCTTTACTTTTCAACAGCAAACTGCGGACGGCGGCGACGGATCACCCTCGGGTGATGGCAGGCCGGGGTTCGCGGAAACTGACACGCATAACACCCTTGCCGGACCTGCGGATGACACGCCGATCGTGTTGAACGTCGCGGGTCAAACCGGCGTGGATATTCGAGTATAAGGAGCACAGCATGAGTGTAACCCCAACAGCCATGCCATCAGCGTTGACCGCCCCGCCCGCCGACTATGTACAGGCGTCGGGATCGGATGGGCCGAAAATATCGTCTGATTTCGAAACCTTTCTGGTGATGCTGACGGCTCAGATGGAGAACCAAGACCCATTGAACCCGATTGAATCGACAGATTATGCGGTGCAACTGGCCACGTTCTCGGGTGTTGAGCAGCAGGTGCGCACGAATGATCTTTTGAAGAACATGGGTGTTCAGCTGGGCTTGATGGGGATGTCAGATATCGCAGATTGGGTCGGCAAAGAGGCGCGTGTCGCTGCCCCCGTTCAATTTGATGGTGATCCCATCACGCTGTCGCCGAACCCGGTTGCCGCTGCGGACGAAGTCATTCTTGTGGTGAAAAACGCGGAAGGCACGATTGTCGACAGCAAGCCGTTGCCAGTTTCGACGGATCCCGTCGAATGGGATGGGTTGGACGGAACCGGACAAAGCTTCCCACATGGTGTCTATTCGTTCGAGCTGACAAGCCGCAGCAACGGGTTACACCTTTCGACGGATCCCGTAGAAAGCTATGGGCGCATTGTTGAGACGCAAAACAATGGTGGGCAGTTGTGGTTGGTGCTGGAAAGCGGTGAACGTGTGACAGCAGATGCCGTTTCTGCCCTGCGTGAGGCCGCGGAATAAGTTTTCGCCCCCTGAACTGCGGGTTATACAAGGCGCATGACGCTGCGCGATACCAACTCTGTAAGTATGCTCCCCGTGCATGACCATGATGCGCTTCAGCGGGCGTTGGCGCTGATTTGGCAAGAAGATGGGCATGTTCCTGAAGGGGCAATATGGACCCAGCTTTTCGGGGGGCGCAGCAATCCAGTCTGGCGAATCACGTTCGATGACGCGCGGGCTGATTTGGTCTGCAAACTTTATGATGACGCGGCCGTCACACCTTTATTTGCCAATGATGGCACGCGCGAGGCGCTGGCGCTGAAGCACTTGACTGGCTCTGGTATTGCCCCCGACTTCGTGGCGTTCATGGACAGCGCGCTGGGTGCAAGCGTGCTGTATCGCCACATCGAGGGCGCTGCTTGGCGCGGCGATGTCAAAGATGTGGCCATCTTGATGGCTCGGCTTCACCAAACCCTTCCACCTGAAGGACTGCCCGAGACGATCACCTCGCCCGTAACTTTGATTGCCGAGACCGAGGCGATGGCGCGTGCTGCGAAAGTTGATTTGCCGCGCCCGCCCGCAATGTCCAAGGCCGCACCAAATCCGACGCGGCGGTTTCTGCATGGAGACGTGGTGCCGGGCAATATCGTGAACGCCAAGGACGGCCTGCGTCTGATCGACTGGCAATGTCCAAGTATTGGCGATCCTGCGGCAGATCTTGCGATCTTTTTGTCACCCGCAATGCAGGTTCTTTATGGCAACCGGCCGCTTACGGCGGAAGAACGGTCCGCGTTCCTTGCCGCCTACGAGGCCGCCGGGGGGGATGCGGTTGGCGTTGCCCGCTACAAAGCGCTGGCGCCACTCTTTCATTGGAGGATGGCGTGTTATTGCCACTGGAAAACCGCGCAAGGCGACGCGGCCTATGGCGCGGTTGCGGATCTCGAAATCCGCGCGTCAGAGCAGGGTTGAGATCCAGACCGCCGCCAATGCAAGTCCGCCACCAAGGGTAACATAACTCATCGCACGCAACGGTCGGGCACGGTCGCTTTCTGCATGTGCTTCGGATTGGCGGATCAAAGCGGCTTCTGCCAGTTCAGGCAAACGGGGGCCAAAACGGGCAAGAACGCGGGCTGTAAGCACCAAATCCTGCAACAACGCCTTTGGCCCGATCGAGTTCGAGATATAGCTTTCCACCACGGGTCTGGCGACCTTCCAGATGTTGATGTCCGGGGAAAGGGACCGGGATACGCCCTCGACCACGACCATTGTGCGTTGCAACAGGATCAGTTCGGTCCGTGTTTCCATTCCGAATTTCTCGGTCACTTCGAACAGATACGCCAGCAAGCGCCCCATCGAAATTTGTGTAGCATTCATGCCGAAAATCGGCTCGCCGACGGCGCGGAGGGCGCGGGCGAATTCTTCGACATCGCGGTCGGCAGGAACGTAGCCAGCTTCGAAATGCACCTCGGCGACACGGCGATAGTTGCGCGTGATGAAGCCATACAGGATCTCGGCATAGACGCGGCGGGTGTATTCGTCGATCCGCCCCATGATCCCGAAATCCAGCGCGATTATGTCGCCATTGGCGGCGAATTTCAGGTTGCCTTGATGCATATCCCCGTGAAACAGCCCGTCGCGCAATGCGTGGGACAGAAACAGCTGCAACACACGTTCGCCCAGATGCTTCATGTCCAAACCGGATGCACGGATGGCGTCCAAATCGTTGGCCGGAATGCCTTCGCCCCAGCCAAGGGTCATGACGGTGCGGCCGGACAGGCCCCAGTTCACCTCGGGCACGACAAAACCATCGTCCTTCGCTGTGTTTTCGGCGAATTCGCTGGCTGATGCGCTTTCAAGGCGCAAATCCAGCTCGCCCATCACGACGCTTTCGAAGTGCTCGACCACATCGGTCGGGCGCAAGCGGCGGGTCGAGGGCAGCAGCATCTCGATCACGCGGGCCGAGAAATGGAAGGCGTCAATATCGGTGCGGAATGCGCGTTCGATGCCGGGGCGCAGCACCTTGACGGCGACTGCTTCACCTGTGTCAGCCAAGCGCGCCTTGTGAACCTGCGCGATCGAGGCGGCAGCGACGGGTTCCGAGAATTCGGAGAACACGCTGTCGATGTCGATCCCCAGCTCTTTCTCGATCATGCGACGTGCAACGGATTGCTCGAAGGGTGGCAGCTTGTCTTGCAGATATTGCAACTGGTCTGCCAGCTCGGGACCAACCACATCGGGGCGCGTCGACATGATCTGGCCGAACTTGATGTAGGCAGGACCAAGCGCGGTAATCGCGCGGGTCACGGGGGGCAGATTGGGGTCGCCCTTCTTTCCAAGCCACGCAAAGGGCCAGCCAACCACATGTGCCGCGATGCGGATGGCAGGCGGGGCTTTCATCGCGTCCAGTACGACACCCATTGCGCCGGTGCGTTGGAAGGTTGCGCCAGTTCGGATCAGGCGCCAGATGTTGTGGGGGCCACGCATCTTAGATTTTCCACCCAGAATGCAGGGCAGCGATGCCCAGCGACAGATTGCGATACTTCACGTTGTCAAATCCTGCTTCGCGGATCATCTGAGCGAAACTGTCTTGATCCGGGAATTTGCGGATTGATTCGACCAGATATTGATAGCTATCCGCGTCACCTGCGATCAGTTGCCCCATCTTGGGAATGACGTTGAAGGAATAGAGATCATAAAGCTTCTGCATGCCCTCATCCGGCAGCTGGCTGAATTCCAGCACCATCAGACGTCCGCCGGGCTTCAGCACGCGATACGCCTCTTTCAGGGCGTCCGGGATGCGGGTCACGTTGCGGATGCCGAAGCTGATCGTATAGCGGTCAAAGCTGTTATCTTCGAACGGCAGGGCCATCGCGTCGCCAACAACCCAGTCCAGATGATCAGCAAGATGCGAGGCTTCAGCGCGTTGCCGGCCTTCGACCAGCATGCTTTCGGTCATGTCCAGAACAACGGCTTCAGCCCCCGGAGCGCGGCCAAGAAACCGGAACGAGATGTCGCCGGTCCCGCCTGCCACATCCAACAGGCGCTGCCCGTCACGCGGGGTCAGCCAATCCATCATCGCATCTTTCCAGACGCGGTGAATGCCGACAGACATCACGTCGTTCATGATGTCGTATTTCGAAGCCACATTAGTAAAGACGCCATGAACCATTCCGGCCTTGTCGTCTTCGTTCACGGTTTTGAACCCGAAATGTGTGGTGCGGTTGTCTGACGTGCTCATTGGGCATACTCGCTTCTTGCGGTTGATCCCTCATATCGCGACAGTAAGGCACGCACAATGGAGAGGCTTTGAACATGCCCGAATTACCGGAGGTCGAGACAGTACGTCGCGGTTTGTTGCCCGTTATGGAGGGCGTGCGGATTGCGAAGGCCGAAACGCGGCGCGAAGGATTGCGCTGGCCGTTTCCGGATCGGATGGCCGAACGGCTGACCGGCGCAACGATTGCGCGGCTGGGGCGACGGTCAAAATACTTGTTGGTGGATCTGGATACGGATGAGACGCTGATCGTGCATCTGGGGATGTCGGGGCGGATGCTGATCTCGGGCCATAAGCTCGGCAAGTTCCATCACGAACACCCCGCGCCTGAAAAGCATGACCACGTGGTCGTTGATATGGAGAACGGGGCGCGGGTGACGTTCAATGACCCGCGTCGGTTTGGCGCTATGGATCTGTGCCCGACGGGTGCGCTGGATGATCACAAGCTGATCCGCGTCTTGGGGCCGGAACCCCTAGGCAACCAGTTCGACGAATCGTATCTGGTTGAGGCGCTTCGCACGAAGAACTCTCCAATCAAAACGGCGCTTTTGGATCAGGGAATCATCGCGGGGCTTGGTAACATCTATGTCTGTGAAGTGCTGTTTCGGGCTGGGATTCATCCCACACGCAAGGCGGCGAAGATCGCGAAACAGCGTGTTGCCAGTTTGGTTCCGATCATTCGCGATGTGTTGTCGGACGCCATCGAAAGCGGTGGGTCGTCGCTGAAAGATTACCGACAGGCAGATGGCGATCTTGGTTATTTTCAACACAATTTCCGCGTTTATGGCCGTGAAGGTGAACGTTGCGTCACATCAGGCTGCACAAAGGAAATCGCGCGAATATCCCAATCTGGGCGCTCGACATTCTATTGCCCGCAATGCCAAAGATAACTTGATCCAACGGGGTGGCGTGCTAGGACTCCGCCTCAACCAATTGCGACAAAGGCAGGACATCCATGGCCTATAAAAACATCATCGTTGAAACCGAAGATCACGTTACACTGGTCAAACTGCATCGGCCGGACGCCCTGAACGCTTTGAACCTGGAGCTGCTGGGTGAACTGGGCGAGGCGCTGGCCGAGGCGCAAGCCAATGACAAGGTGCGCTGCATCGTCATCACCGGATCGGAAAAGGCATTCGCCGCCGGCGCAGACATCAAGATGATGGCCGAGAAAAGCTTTGTCGATGTCTTCGCGGGCGATCTGTTCACCGCGGAAGAGCAGGCGATCATGCGTATTCGCAAGCCGATCATCGCGGCCGTATCGGGCTATGCGCTGGGCGGTGGCTGCGAGCTGGCGATGATGTGCGATTTCATCATTGCGGCGGACACTGCTAAATTCGGTCAGCCCGAAGTGAATCTTGGTGTGATGGCGGGGATTGGTGGCACGCAGCGCCTGACCAAACTGGTCGGTCGCGCCAAGTCAATGGATATGAACCTGACTGGCCGTTTCATGGATGCCGAGGAAGCCGAGTGTTCCGGCCTTGTCAGCCGCGTGGTGCCCGCGAAGAAGTTGATGTCCGAAGCCATGTCGGCTGCTGCAAAGATTGCCGAGAAATCGATGATCACTGTGATGGCCATCAAAGAGACCGTGAACCGCGCCGAGCAACTGCCGCTGACCGAAGGCCTGTTGTTCGAGCGCCGCGTTTTCCATTCGCTTTTTGCGACCGAGGACCAGAAAGAGGGCATGGCCGCATTCAACGAAAAACGTGAACCGCAGTTCCGCGATAGGTGACTGATTGTCTGGTGGAGAACAGACAGTAAAGTATCAGGGAAATTGGGCATTAATGGCCGAAGTCCTTGTAATAAATCTTCTGGATAGCGTTGGTCGCATGGCAAAATTTGCCACGCATTGCGAGCGCATTTCGCTACCGTACAGACGTGTCGAAGCCTGTGACGCCCGCGGTGCGTCGGTCCATGGTTTCGAGATGTGCGACAGCGATCGGGCGCGATGTCCTTCCGGGCGAGATTGGGTGGTTCGTTAGCCACATTCGAGCCGCTGAAAGTTTCTTAGCCTCAGGCGCAGAATCTGGGGTTGTTTTGGAGGATGATGTACTCCCCCCATCCGGGCTCCTGGAGTTTTGTGCGCGTACCGTGCATGTGTTGAACGAAGTCGACGCTGATTGGTCTCTTGTTAATCTCGGGCAGCCGCAGATTCAATTGTGACGACTGTGGCTGACATTTTGCTTAATGGCTTCACCCACACGCTTCAAAGATCCTACAGGTTTCCTTATGGTACATTTGGATTGCTCTGGAGTAGGCGCGGAGCGCAGAATTGCTTGAGGCACAGTCAATGTATTTGGGCACCAGTGGATGTATTGATCCGTTGCTGGCTGTCAGAGCAGGGCGGTGGTTATGCTTTTCCCGTCGGTCCTATCGTTCATCCAGACGAGGGCGATGCGGATTGGACAAGCGATATTGTCGGGAATGGCATGTGTTCAAAAACAGGCTACGAGATAAAGTGAATGCATTTTCGAACAAGTACAGCCTTCCTTTCCGAACACACAACTTTGACTAATTACGCCTTTCCATT
The DNA here is from genome assembly GCF_007004645.1 of Aliiroseovarius halocynthiae. GTDB lineage: Bacteria > Pseudomonadota > Alphaproteobacteria > Rhodobacterales > Rhodobacteraceae > Aliiroseovarius > Aliiroseovarius halocynthiae. The sequence continues at coordinate 70,190 of NZ_ML660027.1, forward strand.
TGTTTCTGGATCGGATAAATGACGATCCATCCATGCGCGTGAGGCCCGCTTAGGCCAGAATCACCGGTTCTGAACCCGGTCGGGTGCTGTACGCGCAGCTTTGACAACGTAACACACCCGAAAGAGGGATCAGACACATGGCAAATTCGCCCCAAGCTAAAAAACGTGCCCGCCAGAACGAGCGCCGCTTCGCTGTAAACAAAGCCCGCCGTTCGCGCATCCGCACCTTCCTGCGCGCTGTAGAAGAAGCCCTGGAAACGGGTGATAAAGACGCAGCCGCTGCTGCCCTGAAAGCGGCCCAGCCCGAGCTGATGCGTGGCGTCACCAAAGGGGTTTACCACAAGAACACCGCGTCGCGTAAAATTTCGCGTCTGAGCGCACGTGTAAAAGCACTGGGCTGAATCAGCTTAACTGCTGATCAGCATCCGAAAACAAAAAAAGAGCGTGTCCAATTGGGCACGCTCTTTTTGCTAAGTCTGCCAAGAAATTTGATTTTGCCAGCCGTGTTTGGGATTCGTTTTGGGAAAGGCAGAGTCAAGCATGAAGTTCTATTGCGTGCCCCGCTGACAGGTTGCTAGCTTGCCTTCAGCGATTCACTTCGCCGACTTGGGACTATCAGACAAACGTGGGGCAAACTCACGAATTATAAGGGGAAATCCCCTTTTGCCACATTAGGATTTGATTCTTTGAGGTCAAATCCCATTGCCTGCTATGCGCCGACCTGCAAAGGGGCCTAGCAAGGCGCATTGCCGCCCTGCCTGCAAGGGTGGTCGAGCAGACTGTCAAGTTCCGAACGTCCGAACGGACACCTCGTCAATATGGGTAACCATATTGCACGGTTCCTGTTTGGCGCGGCGTTCAAATCAAGCTCGTGGCCAGCGGGCTGTGGATTTCGTGTTTCGCGACGAAGGGGTGCGCCGCACGTGCGGCGTGTGAATAGGATATTAGTGCCTGTGAAGGACTGTCTTGGGCGGTCTTCAAGAACAAACGCTGGGTCGAGGTAAAATGACGAACGAAGAATGGGGCAAGGTCCGAAACAAGCTGCAAAAAGCAGTGGGACAAAACAACTATACCAGCTGGATTGAACCCTTGGAATTTGCGGAACTTGAAGGTGGCGTTGCGCGCTTTTTGGTTCCGACGAACTTCTTGGGAAATTGGGTTAGTCAGAATTTTGGGGATCAAATTCTGAACCATCTGAACACCGAGGGCGTCAAAGTTGCGCGTCTCGAATTTACGGTGCCGGAGAAGGTCAAACCGCGCCCTGCGGCACAACCGACCGAGAAAGCCGCCACCCCCGCGCCTTCCATTGCCAAGCCAGACATCAGCGATCTGCCCGGTGCGCCGCTTGATGCACGTTTCACCTTTGACAGCTTTGTGGTCGGCAAGCCGAACGAGCTGGCCCACGCAGCGGCCCGCCGCGTCGGTGAAGGCGGTCCCGTCACGTTTAACCCGTTGTTCCTGTACGGTGGCGTTGGTCTGGGGAAAACGCACCTGATGCACGCCATCGCGCATGAGATGAAGACGCGTCAGCCCGACCTGCGCGTTGTCTATCTTTCCGCCGAGCAATTCATGTATCGCTTCGTTCAGGCGATCCGTGAAAAGCAGATGATCGACTTCAAACAGCTGTTCCGTTCGGTCGATGTGCTGATGGTGGATGACGTTCAATTCATCGCAGGCAAGGACAGCACGCAGGAAGAATTTTTCCACACGTTTAACGCGCTGGTGGACCAGAACAAACAGATCATCATCTCGGCTGACCGTGCGCCAGGCGAGATCAAGGATCTTGAGGATCGCATCAAAAGCCGCCTGCAATGCGGGCTGGTAGTGGATCTGCACCCGACCGACTATGAATTGCGCTTGGGTGTGCTGCAAACCAAGGTCAATGCCTATCGCGAGCAGTATAAAGGCTTGGTGATTGCCGATGGCGTGCTGGAATACCTGGCGCATCGCATTTCGACCAACGTTCGTGTGCTGGAAGGCGCCTTGATGCGTCTGTTTGCATTCGCGTCTCTTGTGGGTCGCGAGATCACGTTGGAGTTGGCACAGGACTGTCTGGGGGATATCCTTCGTGCGTCGGACCGCAAGGTCACCGTGGAAGAGATCCAGCGCAAAGTGTCCGAGCATTACAACATCCGTCTGTCTGATCTGATCGGTCCCAAGCGCGTGCGTACCATTGCACGTCCACGTCAGGTGGCAATGTATCTGGCAAAGCACATGACCTCGCGGTCGCTGCCGGAAATCGGGCGTCGTTTTGGCGGTCGGGATCACACCACGGTCATGCATGGCGTCAAGCGGATCGACGAACTGAAGGGCGTCGATGATCAAATCGCAGAAGATCTTGAGTTGCTGCGCCGCGCATTGGAAGCGTAAACCGCACCAGAATTGGAGGGATTAAGGCCTTAAAGCCTTGACCCGCCCAAGAAAGAAGCGGACATTCCGAATAAAGAATTGAGCCGGGCGGGGATCCTGATATGGTCTGCGCCCCGGTATCTGTCAGGAGTGGGACATGAAGATCAGTATTGAACGCGGCGCGCTTCTGAAGGCCGTGGCACAGGCGCAATCGGTGGTTGAGCGCCGGAACACCATTCCAATCTTGGCTAACGTTTTGATAGAAGCCGAAGGCAACAGCGTGTCCTTCCGTGCCACCGATCTGGATATCGAGGTGGTCGACAAAACCGACGCCATGGTCGAACGCGCGGGCGCAACGACCGTGTCGGCTGTGACGCTGCATGAAATCGTGCGAAAACTGCCCGACGGGGCTTTGGTTCAACTGACCGATGATGGTGCCACCGGACGCCTAAGCGTCGAGGCTGGCCGCTCCAGCTTCTCGCTTGCGACCTTGCCCAAGGAAGATTTCCCGGTGATGGCATCGTCGGAATACTCGGCCAATTTCTCGGCCCCGGCGCCAGTTCTGCGTCGTCTGTTCGACAAATCGAAATTTGCAATCTCGACGGAAGAGACTCGTTACTATCTGAACGGTGTATACATGCACGTGTCGGATGCCGAGGGCGGCAAGGTTCTGCGTGCGGTTGCGACTGACGGTCACCGTCTGGCCCGCATCGACGCCGATTTGCCCCCCGGTGCAGAAGAGATGCCGGGCGTCATCGTGCCCCGTAAAACGGTCGGCGAGCTGCGCAAGCTTCTGGATGACGACGACGCGACGATTGCTGTGTCGGTTTCGGAAACCAAAGTGCGCTTTGCGACCCCGGTCATCACTCTGACCTCGAAAGTTATCGACGGCACCTTCCCCGATTACACCCGCGTGATCCCATCGGGTAACACGCGCAAGCTGGAAGTTGATGCCTCGGAATTCGCGCAGGCTGTGGACCGCGTGGCCACCGTGTCCAGCGAACGCTCGCGTGCGGTGAAGTTGCAGCTGGACGAAGACCGTCTGGTTCTGTCCGTGAATGCCCCGGATGCCGGTGCGGCGGAAGAAGAGCTGGCGGTGGCTTACAGCGACGAGCGTCTGGAGATTGGCTTTAACGCCAAGTACCTGTTGGAAATCGCCAGCCAGGTAGATCGTGAAAACGCTGTCTTCATGTTCAATTCCTCGGGCGATCCGACCTTGATGCGTGAAGGCAATGATACCAGTGCCGTTTACGTCGTTATGCCGATGCGCGTGTGACCAACGGGTCTTTGAAGCGTTGAAAAGGAGGGCGTGATGACACTCGCCCTTCGCGAGCTGACACTCAGCCATTTTCGCAGTCACAAGCTGGCCCGCCTATCCTTGGATGGGCGGCCTGTTGCCATTCATGGGTGCAACGGGGCTGGGAAAACCAACATCCTTGAAGCCGTATCGATGCTGTCCCCCGGGCGCGGGCTGCGCCGGGCCGCGCTGGACGAGATGATCCGCAAGCCCGAAGCGCTGGGCTGGAAAATCTCTGGCGTGCTGCAAAGTCTGCATCAGATGCACGAGGTCGAGACATGGCTAGAGGCCGGGGCCTCGCGTCAGGTGAAGATCGACGGGAAGGCCGCCGCGCAGGTTGCGCTTGGCCGGATCGCACGGATTGTCTGGCTGGTGCCGGTGATGGACCGGCTGTGGGTCGAAGGTGCCGAGGGACGGCGGCGGTTTCTGGATCGCATGACGATGAGCTTCGAGCCCTGCCACGCCGATGCGGTTCTGACCTATGAAAAAGCGATGCGTGAACGCAATCGGTTGCTGAAAGATGGGCAGCGTGACGCCCATTGGTACGGCGCGCTTGAGGCGCAGATGGCGCAGGCAGGTGCGCGGATCATTGAAAATCGCACTGAGTGTCTAGAACAATTGCAAGAGGCGCAGGCGAAGGCGGAAACGGCCTTTCCGGTTGCGGATCTGTCATTGGTTCAGGCGGATGAAAGCGTATTACCGGGCAGTGAAAGTGATCTGGCCGTGGCATTTGCGGACAGCCGTTCGCGTGATTTGCTGGCGGGTCGATCATTGGTTGGCCCGCACCGTTCGGATCTGGCGGCCGTCTATGCCGCCAAGGGCGTGGCGGCGCGGGATTGTTCGACGGGCGAACAGAAAGCGCTTTTGGTGTCGCTGATCTTGGCCAATGGTCGCGCGCTGGCGCGGGATTTCGGAGCCCCCCCGATCCTGTTGTTGGATGAGGTTGCAGCGCATCTGGACGCAGACCGCCGCGCTGCCCTGTACGATGAGATCTGCGCGCTGGGTGCGCAGGCCTTCATGACTGGTACCGGGCCGGAATTATTTACCGAGCTGGGCGATCGCGCCAGCCATTTTGAAGTGACCGAGGTCGATGGAGTCTCGGATGTGAAGGAGATTTCAGGATGAAGACCAATCGCGTGACGTTGATCACTTTGGGAGTGAAAGACCTGAACAGGGCTGTTGCGTTTTATAACGCCATCGGGTGGGAACCGTCGAACGTCATGGAAAAAGTGGCGTTCTATGACATGAACGGCATGAAGTTCGGTTTCTATACGCTGGACGGGTTGGCCGAAGACATGAAGCGCCCGGTCGAAGCGCTTGGCGTGGGCGCTATGACGCTGGGCCAGAACTTCCCCACCGAGGCCGAAGTTGACGCGGCCTATGACGCAGCAATCGCCGCAGGCGGCACGGTTGTCACGCGACCCGACAAGATATTTTGGGGCGGATATTCAGGTTATTTCGCAGATCCCGACGGGCATGTCTGGGAATACGCAATGAACCCGTATTGGGAACTAGACGAAGATGGCCACCTAACATGACGATCACCTTCACCGAGCTTGGCTTCTACATCATCGGTCTGTTCATCCTGTTTCTAACCCCCGGTCCGGTCTGGGTGGCGCTGGTGGCGCGCACATTGGCGGGTGGGTTCAAGCAAGCATGGCCGCTGACGATGGGGGTCGCCATCGGAGATTTCTTCTGGGCGATTGCCGCGGCGCTTGGAATGGGCTGGATCGCCTCTAGTTTCGATGGGGCAATGTTTGCCCTGAAGATCGTCGCCGCGTTGTTTTTCCTGTGGATGGGGTTCACGATCTTGCGGTCGGCGAAGGGCAAAATCCGCACAGATGGTAAGTTGACACAGCCGGGGGTGGTGGCGGGGTTCCTGGCCGGCCTGATCGTGATCCTGGCAAACCCCAAGGCCATCCTGTTCTATATGGGGGTATTGCCGGGCTTCTTTGATCTTTCGGCACTGACGAAACAGGATATCCTGCTGATTGCGACCGCGTCTTTCGTGGTGCCTTTGGTTGGCAATTTGATGATCGCTTTTTTTGTCGGACGTGCGCGGGCTTTGCTGTCATCCGAGGCGGCGGTTCAGCGGATGAATCAGGTTGCGGGTGGGCTGTTGATCATCGTGGGATGCATCATTCCATTCACCTGAGACGCGCGGTCCGTTGGTGGAATTCCAAGGTGGTGGCGACAGGCGCAAAAGCCATCGGAAAAACATCGCCGTCCTAGGCGGAAAACTTGTGTCACTTGCGTGACATTCCCTGCCTGATTCTCTATATATTTGGGAACACATAACAGGAAGGCCCACATGGCTGATGACGCGCAGAACAGTGCCGAGTATGGCGCTGAATCCATCAAGGTTCTCAAAGGTTTAGAGGCGGTGCGCAAGCGCCCCGGCATGTATATTGGTGACACCGACGATGGCTCGGGCCTGCATCACATGGTGTACGAGGTCGTGGATAACGGCATTGACGAGGCTTTGGCGGGTCATGCGGACGCCGTAACCGTCACGATCCACGCCGATAACTCGGTTTCTGTCTATGACAACGGGCGCGGGATTCCGGTGGATATTCACCCCGAAGAAGGCGTGTCCGCAGCCGAAGTTATCATGACCCAGCTGCACGCTGGCGGTAAGTTTGACTCGAACTCCTACAAGGTCTCTGGCGGTCTGCACGGCGTGGGCGTGTCGGTTGTGAATGCCCTGTCTGACTGGCTGGAGCTGCGCGTTTGGCGCGATGGCAAAGAGCATGTCGCCCGCTTTGAACGCGGTGAGACGGCGAAGCATCTGGAAGTGGTTGGCGACTGCGGTGATCGCACCGGGACCGAGGTGCGGTTCCTGGCGTCAACCGACACGTTTTCGAACCTCGATTATCAGTTCAAGACGCTGGAAAATCGTCTGCGCGAACTAAGCTTCCTGAACTCGGGCGTGCGCATCATCATTGAAGACGAGCGCCCGGCCGAGAAGCTGACCTCGGAACTGCATTACGACGGCGGCGTGAAAGAGTTTGTGAAGTATCTGGACCGCTCGAAAACCCCGCTGATGGAAGAACCGATCTTTGTCACCGGCGAAAAAGACGGCATCGGGGTCGAGGTCGCGATGTGGTGGAACGATGGTTACCACGAAAACGTGCTGCCCTTCACCAACAACATTCCCCAGCGAGACGGCGGCACGCACCTTGCGGGCTTCCGGGGTGCGTTGACACGGACGCTGAACCTGTATGCGAATTCGTCCGGGCTGGCGAAGAAGGAAAAAGTGAACTTCACCGGCGACGATGCGCGCGAAGGTCTGACCTGTGTGTTGTCGGTGAAAGTGCCTGATCCGAAGTTCAGCTCGCAGACGAAAGACAAGCTGGTCTCGTCCGAAGTGCGCCCGGCAGTCGAGGGTTTGGTGAACGAGAAACTGCAAGAATGGTTTGACGAAAACCCGCAGATCGCCCGAATGATCGTTGGCAAGATCGTCGAGGCTGCATTGGCACGTGAAGCGGCCCGTAAAGCGCGCGAGATGACACGGAAAAAGTCTTCGCTGGATGTGGCGTCGCTGCCCGGTAAGCTTGCGGATTGTCAGGAAAAAGATCCTGCAAAACGCGAATTGTTCCTGGTCGAGGGTGACTCGGCTGGTGGGTCGGCCAAGCAGGGTCGTTCGCGTCACGATCAGGCGGTTCTACCCCTGCGCGGGAAGATCCTGAACGTGGAGCGCGCGCGGTTTGACCGGATGCTGTCCAGTCAGGAAATCGGCACGCTGATCACGGCGTTGGGCACCGGGATTGGCCGCGACGAATTCAACATCGACAAGCTGCGCTATCATAAGGTCATCATCATGACTGATGCTGACGTGGATGGTGCGCACATCCGGACGCTGCTTTTGACCTTCTTCTTCCGGCAGATGCCTGAGTTGATCGAGGGTGGGTACCTCTATATCGCGCAGCCGCCGCTGTATAAGGTCAGCCGTGGCAAATCCGAGGTCTATGTCAAAGACCAGATCGCGCTTGAAGATTACCTGATTGATCAGGGGATCGACGGAACGGTTCTGCGCCTTAAGAATGGCGAGGAAATCGCCGGCGCTGACTTGGCCCGTGTTGTTGAGGGTGCCCGGAACTTCAAGCGTATTCTGGATGCATTTCCGACTCACTATCCGCGCAACATTCTGGAGCAAGCTGCCCTTGCAGGTGCTTTTGACCCCGGCCGTGCGGATGCTGATTTGCAGCGCGTGGCAGATGATGTGGCGGCCCGTTTGGACAAGGTTGCCGTGGAATATGAGCGTGGTTGGCAGGGTCGGATCACGCAAGATCACGGTATCCGTTTGGCCCGTGTTCTGCGCGGCGTCGAGGAAATCCGCACGCTGGATGGTGCAGTATTGCGTTCAGGCGAGGCACGTCGTCTGTCGGAAGTGTCGCAGGACACCCGCGACATCTATAGCGACCATTCGCACCTGTCGCGCAAGGATCGCGAGCTTTTGGTTCAAGGGCCGATTGACCTGTTGAACGCCATTCTGGCGGAAGGCGAAAAAGGCCTGACTTTGCAGCGCTATAAAGGTCTGGGCGAGATGAACCCTGACCAGCTGTGGGAAACCACGCTGGACCACGAAGCCCGTACCTTGTTGCAGGTGAAAGTGGACGATCTGGCCGAGGCTGATGACATCTTTACCAAGCTGATGGGCGATGTTGTTGAACCGCGCCGTGAGTTCATTCAGCAGAATGCACTGTCAGTCGAGAACTTGGATTTCTGATTTGGTGTAGACCGTCACGATCAGCCCCTTATGTCTGCGCGTCGGGCGGCCACGGTCATGCGGCGATCCGAGTGCCTTGTCCCGGTGATGTCTGGGGCAGGGCGGTCTGTGGTGGGGTGTCTGAAACTTGTATATCCTGCCGCCTAGAAAGTTCTGAAATGGGCGATATGTTATCATAACATGCACGAAATGTGCCTTGGGCGTGTGAGAGAAACCTATTTGGAGAAGAATTTGGCAACCGATCTACGTACCGCATATCCTGAGTTCGCTGTATTCGCGGCACAGGCTGACCAGTATGTGGCAGACCAATGTATTTCGGGAACTCCGATTGCCGGCATATCTAACGATTATGCGACGCATGCCTGTGATGGTTGGCTAAAGATCCTGTTCCATTATGCGGTTCACGGCAATGATCAACATCAGGCGGGACAATATACTCGGCTGAAACAAGAGCTAAGACGGGTCACATCAGATCAACAGATTTCCGATCTGCTGACGATACAGGGAGCGCTGGCCGGAATAGTGATCTTGGAGCCGAGTTCTGCGCGCAAGGATTTGGAAGCACTGATAGCCGAGTTGGAGAAGGCGATTACACTTGGAATGCTGTGATAAACATAGTCGCAAATTCACTTGTTGACTATGGACACATCCCCCCAACCCTGATAGATCGCGCAAGTCTTACGGCCTCGGATTCGTTCCGGGGCCTGTGATATTTTGAACTTGGGGACCTTCGGGGCCCTATAACATCCGGGCAAACCATTTGCCCGCACATGCAAACGGAAGACAGTAAACATGGCACTTAAGTCGTACAAACCGACGACGCCGGGCCAGCGTGGGCTGGTTCTGATCGACCGTTCGGAGCTGTGGAAAGGACGTCCTGTCAAAGCCCTTACTGAGGGTTTGACAAAGTCGGGCGGCCGGAACAACACCGGACGGATCACGTCGCGCCGCCGAGGTGGTGGTGCGAAGCGTCTCTATCGTATCGTTGACTTCAAACGTAACAAATTTGACGTCTCAGCCACGGTTGAACGGATCGAATATGACCCCAACCGTACCGCTTTCATCGCCCTCGTAAAATACGAAGATGGCGAGCAGGCGTACATCCTAGCACCGCAGCGTCTGGCTGTTGGTGACACCATCGTTGCATCGGCCAAGGCCGACGTGAAGCCGGGCAACGCAATGCCGTTTTCGGGCATGCCGATCGGTACCATCATTCACAACATCGAACTGAAACCGGGCAAGGGCGGCCAGATCGCACGTGCCGCTGGTACTTACGCTCAGTTCGTTGGTCGTGACGGTGGCTACGCTCAGATCCGCCTGTCCTCGGGCGAGCTGCGCATGGTACGTCAGGAATGCATGGCCACCGTTGGTGCCGTGTCGAACCCTGACAACTCGAACCAGAACTACGGTAAAGCCGGTCGTATGCGCCACAAAGGCATCCGCCCGTCGGTCCGTGGTGTTGTTATGAACCCGGTCGATCACCCGCACGGTGGTGGTGAGGGTCGTACCTCTGGTGGTCGTCACCCGGTTACTCCTTGGGGTAAGCCGACCAAAGGTGCACGTACCCGCAACAAGAACAAGGCGTCGTCGAAGCTGATCATCCGCTCGCGTCACGCCAAGAAGAAGGGCCGCTAAGATATGGCACGTTCTGTATGGAAAGGCCCTTTTGTTGACGCTTACGTCCTCAAAAAGGCTGAAAAGACCCGCGAGTCGGGTAAAAACGAGGTCATCAAGATCTGGTCGCGTCGTTCGACCATCTTGCCCCAGTTCGTGGGTTTGACCTTTGGCGTCTATAACGGCCAAAAGCACGTTCCCGTGCTGGTGACCGAAGACATGATCGGCCAAAAATTCGGTGAATACTCGCCGACCCGTACCTATTACGGTCACGCGGCTGACAAAAAAGCGAAGAGGAAGTAAGCCATGGGTAAGGATAAAAATCCCCGCCGCGTGGCCGATAACGAAGCAATGGCGAAAACCCGCATGCTTCGTACGTCCCCGCAGAAACTGAACTTGGTTGCTGGTATGATCCGCGGCAAGAAAGTTGATCGTGCACTGACCGATCTGACTTTCTCGAACAAGCGTATCGCACAAGACGTGAAGAAATGCCTTCAGTCGGCCATCGCCAATGCCGAGAATAACCACAACCTGGACGTCGATGAACTGATCGTCGCCGAGGCCTATGTGGGCAAGAACCTGACCATGAAACGCGGTCGCCCGCGCGCCCGTGGTCGTTTCGGCAAGATCATTAAACCGTTCTCGGAACTCACCATCAAGGTGCGTCAAGTTGAGGAGCAAGCCTAATGGGTCATAAGGTAAATCCGATCGGCATGCGTCTTCAGGTCAACCGCACCTGGGATAGCCGCTGGTACGCAGACACGAAAGACTACGGTGATCTTCTTCTGGAAGACCTGAAGATTCGTGACTTCATCAAGACCGAATGCAAGCAGGCTGGTATCAGCCGTGTGATCATCGAACGTCCGCACAAAAAGTGCCGCGTGACGATCCACACAGCTCGTCCCGGTGTGATCATTGGCAAGAAAGGTGCGGACATTGAAGGTCTGCGCAAGAAAATCGCCAACATCACCGACTCGGAACTGCACCTGAACATCGTCGAAGTTCGTAAGCCCGAACTGGACGCTGCCCTGGTTGCAGAATCGATTGCTCAGCAGCTGGAACGTCGTGTGTCCTTCCGTCGTGCCATGAAGCGCGGCGTGCAGAACGCAATGCGTATGGGTGCCCTTGGCATTCGTATCAACGTTGCTGGCCGTCTTGGTGGTGCTGAAATCGCGCGTACCGAATGGTATCGCGAAGGTCGTGTGCCGCTGCACACCCTGCGCGCTGACATCGACTATGCACATGCAGAAGCTATGACGCCTTACGGCATCATCGGTATCAAAACCTGGATCTTCAAAGGCGAAATCATGGAGCACGATCCTGCTGCTCGTGATCGTCGTCAAGCTGAGCTCCAGGAAGGTCCCGCGCCCCGTGGCGCCGGCGGCCGTCGCTAAGGAGATATGAGATATGCTTCAGCCTAAGCGTACAAAATTCCGCAAGATGCACAAAGGTCGGATCAAAGGTCTGGCCAAGGGTGGTTCGGATCTGAACTTCGGTTCCTATGGTCTGAAAGCTTTGGAACCTGAGCGTGTGACTGCACGTCAGATCGAAGCTGCCCGTCGTGCCATGACGCGTCACATGAAGCGTCAGGGTCGTGTATGGATCCGCATCTTCCCGGACACCCCGGTAACCGCCAAGCCCATCGAAGTTCGTATGGGTAAAGGTAAAGGTTCCGTGGACCGTTGGACCTGCAAAGTAAAGCCGGGCCGCGTGTTGTTCGAGATCGACGGCGTCAACGACGACGTAGCTCGCGAAGCTCTGCGTCTTGCTGCCATGAAACTGCCGATCAAATCGCGCGTCGTGGTTCGTGAAGACTGGTAAACCTCGAATTTGCTGAAAGCAAAATCGAGGCGCGCGGTGTAGCGAATTTCCGAAGGAAACTCGCGGGCCGCACCCCGGTAGAAAGAATAGAAAGCCCCCGCCGAGAAATCGGCGGGGGCTTTTTCATCTGTTCATCTGGCAGAATAACGATACAAAGTTGAAACGATCGAGTCGCAACGATACTAGGGGTTGTGAGAGGTTGAGAGAGATGGATTTAAATGAAGCAAAAGATTTTTACAGCTGTTGTTTTCGGCTCATTCTTAACGGTTGCTAGCTGCAACTCGACTGAACAAGCTAACAACGTCCTTGCGCAAAAGTACCAAGGTTCGCAGGTGGATGCGTTTTTCCTTCAGCATGGCCCACCAGTTCGTTCGTTCCGGACGAAAGCTGGGGAAACAATCTACATCTGGGCAGAAGAACCAAAGAACTATTATGTTCCACCGACTGCAAACACCACACTCAACAACTATGGTGCAACTTCATACGCAACTACTAATTTCTATGGTGGTGGATCGTATAATGTTCAGTGCCAGCTGAAAGTGATTGCCGACCGTCGCGGTGTTATTAAGCAGATCGCAGCTCACAAAGATACCGTCGGTGACTGGGATCTAAGTCGCTGTCACGAGGTATTTGGAAAATCCAAGAAGTAGTTCTACGGCCCGTGCCTCGCACGGGCCACGCCCGACCCTCCCCACGGGAGGGCGTATTGCGACGTCTCGAAATTTAGAGAAGTTCGCGGTGCGGCAATGCCACGCGAAACAGGACCGGAGCGAAACGCCCACCCAGGGTCGGGCGTGGCCCTACACCCCAATCCCCAAAACCCCAATCGCTTCTTCCAGCTGGCTCTCTTCATAGCCGAAATGCGACTGCACCTCGGTTTCCAGTTGTCGAAACACCGCGCGGGCCTCGTTGAACTTCTCGGCGTCGACTTCGAACATCAGCGCCATCGCGGCGCGTTCTAGGCGGACCAGCAGTTCGTGCACGACCTTGTGCTCTTCCTTCAGGCGTTCGACCACGGCGCGCAGGGCGTCGTTGCCTTTCGCGGCAAGTTCCGGAAATAGCGCGTATTCCTCGATGTCGTGATGCCCGTTCAACACTTTGCATTCCCGTCCGCACAGCGATCCGAACTGGCGGACGTTCTGCGCGAACTCGGCTTGGGTCAAGGCGTCGGACAGATCGCGCCCCGAGGCCTCGCCCTCTTCGATCCGGTCCAGCACGATGCCGATCCGGCCCACATCGTTCAGATGCATCCGGTGGATCGCCGCCAACCGTCGCCCCATACGACGATCATCATCCGTTGCCTCGGGCAGCGCGGGCATGGTCGGGCGGGTACCATAGTCGACGGTCAGTTGGGGCAGGGGGGTATCACTTAAGTCACTCATCACAATCTCCGGGCGCGCATTAAGGCTTGGCTAGGGTTCAGGCGTCCGATCCGCCCACTGCATCAGGTAAGATGCTACGGGATGATTCCAATGACCTTTAATGTGAATACCACGTTTTCCTTGCGTTTCAGGTGACCCCCGTGTGCGCAAGGGCAGCAACTTTGAAGTTGAGGATTGTGGCTAAGATTATTTGGGCGTGTGGCCCCGCAAGCTTACCCGCGGGGGACGTTTAGGGGGCAGGCTTGCTCTAACCGCAGGTTAATTGCGGCGCGAAGTTGCTTCAGCTGGCTGATGCGCTGGTTAATCTCGGTCAGTTTTTCGTCAAGGACCTGACGCAGCTGGTCTACTGGGATGGTGCTGTCCAGCGTGCTGAGAAGGGCTTCGATCTCGGTCAATGAGAAGCCCAGAGATTGTGCCAGACGGATCTGGCGGACCCGTTCCGCCACGTCCTTGTGAAAATCACGATAACCGTTTGTGTGGCGGTCTGACCGGATCAAGCCACGTTTTTCATAATAGCGCAGAGTGTCGGTGCTGACCCCGACACGTTCTGCAATTTCGCCGATCTTCATGTGATTTCCACTTGACCTTAGAGTGCGCTCAAAGGTGTAGCAACGCGCTGTCGAAATCAACAGCAGGACTGCAAAATGATATGTGAAACACGTCTAAACCGGATTTACCGAGCCTCGGCATGGTATGATTTGATCGTCACCGCGCCCCTGGCGATCTATCCGGGATTTCTTTTGGTTTTCTGGGCGCTGAACCAGTTGCACGGCGCATTGGGGATCGAAGCGCTGCCGCCATTTACGGCCCTTGGGGTCATGTTCGCGAACTTCACTGGGTCGGTCGTGATCGTCTGGTCGCTGGTTCGCTTACGTTGGGATGATGTTCGGCTTGCCCGATATGATGCCGCTGCGCGTTGGCTGTTTTCGGCGGCGATGCTGGTGGCTTTGTGGCACGGCGCATCGCCGATCTTGGTGCCTGTCGTGATCATCGAGATCGCGTTTGGTGTGCTGCAATCGTTACCGCTTAGGCCGCGCGAGGCGTGATGGCATTTCTTGACACGGGAGTTGCGGAATACCCGATTGATGCCTAACCCTGTCACAAACCGATGGTGAGAAGTGAGTTATGGGACCGTTCCGCAAAGCAATCTATTTTACTGCCGCCTATATAGCCGCAATGGCAATCGGAATGTCGATCATGCATTTCGGTTTCGGGTATAGTTACGAGATGCCCGAGATGACGCGGGTTCTTTGGGCGGTCGAGGTTGCCCTGACGGGAATAGCCATCGCGGCTGTTCTGTCGCTTGGCGGTTTTGCGCGGAACGGGTTTGGGCCAATCCGTTGGAAGCAGACTTTTTGGATACTACCGCTTTTGCTGATTGCCGTGATTGGAACTGTTCAGGTGCTGGTCGCGGCGATCGCTGGCGGTCTTTCAGCGTCCCAATGGGGGCTGTTGGGCGTCATCGGTCTGACCACGGCCTTGGTTGGCTTCTCGGAAGAAGTGATGTTTCGCGGCGCGTTGCTGCATGCGGCGCTAAAGCGATTTGGGGTGAAAACGGCGATGGTGCTAAGCGCCGCGGCATTCTCGTCCCTGCACGCTGTGAACGTGCTTGGGGGCCTTGCGCCGTCGGCGATGGTTGTGCAGCTGGTGTTGACATTTGTTGTCGGACTGTTGCTGGCCCCAATCGCGTTACGCATTGGCAACCTGTGGCCCTTGATCATCTGGCACGCGCTTTGGGATTTTGCATTGGTCGCAGGAAGTGCTCTTGGGGTGCAGACACCGCTTGCGGGTTTGGCGCTGCCGATCGAACTTGTTCTGATCGCGATATTGTGGTGGCAAACCCGCGCCATTCCGTTGCCGTCGGACGCGGGTCATGCCGGGTAGGGATCACTCACCCCATTTGTAGTTGAAGCTCACCGATAGGCGTTCATCTTCACCAGTATTCTGCATCACCTCGTGGCGCAGCCAGCTTTCCCACAGGAGAACGTCACCCTCGGCGGGGCGCTTGGTGATGAAGCTTTGCAGCTCTTCACGGGCGGTTTTGTGGCGCGGGGGGGCGGCCATCATGTGGACGTGACGCGGGTCTTCATAGCGCAGTGCACCGGCACCTTCTGGCAGAGCCAGATAGGTGGTGCCGGAAATGACCGAATGTGGGTGGATATGGGCCGAGTGATAGCCGCCGGGCGGCAGGATGTTGATCCAGATATCTTCCAGCACTAATTCACGCCCATCCAGATTGAACTCCAGATCCTTGGCAAAGGCGGCGACGTGCTTGTCCAAGCTGTCGACCAGATCCTTGAAGATCGGAAAACGCCAGGGCAGGTCGGTCAGGGACGCGTAAGAGGTGTAGCCGGGATACCCCTCGGCCTCGCACCATTCCTGCCCTGCCTCGTCATCCTCGGCGATGGAATAGCAGCTGTCATAAAGCTCGTCCTGGCTGACCTTGGGGTCAAACTCGGACAGTTGAGCATGGTAAAGGCGGGTCACGAAGAGGGAGGATATATTGGCCATGGGGCAGGGATACTTCAATTCGGAGCACGCCACATCAGGAAATTGAAATATTTTCTAGTCCCAGAACCTCGAACTGATTTTATTTGCGGGCTTGACGTAAGCAGCTATAGTCCAAGGTAGTTTTAGGAAGTTGGATTTCGTGCTATGGCTGATGGCGGTGCTTTGGAAGGCCCTGTAATTTCGACGCAAGTTTCTCACGGTCCTGTGGAACAGGATTTCTACATTCGTGTTCTGGAGTACATTCAGGACGAACCATTCAAATTATTCGTAGTTCTCGCGGTGGCTACGCTTCTAGTTGTTTACCAGTTTTTCAAAGATGCCCACCATGGATTGCGTTTTGTTGTCATCTTGATCGTCATAAGTTGTGTGGGTTCTTTGGGTATTTTTGTGCTGGCAAACGAAACCCCAGTTATTGTCGATCGAAGCGATCAAACAGAAAGTGACGCTAACGAAACGGGTTCTACCTTGACCGATTCTGAAGCTGGGGCTCGAGCAGAAAGTGCTCCTTCGGAGATGACGGACGCCTCGGAAGAGAGATTTTCGAATGCTGAAGCATACCTGTTGCCGCGTCCGCAAACCTATCAGGACGAGCGGACTTGGTTTGCCTATATCGGGTCTTTTTCAAGTAAAGATAATGCCATTTCGCATGCGAAAACTGTATCAAAAAACTGGCCGAACCTGCGTACATTCGTGTTCTTATATGGCGATCGCAAGTTTTGGGGGGTTGCACTTGCGACTTGGACATCTGAGGAGAAGGCCCGTGAAGCGGTTGAATTTGCTCGGGCAGAGGGTGTTCAAAGTGACGCTTATGCTCAACAGCTTCCGAGGGACATTTACGATGGTAGGCCGCAGCTTTATCGTTTCTCGATTTTAGATTAATAGCTGGTTTGCTCGCACTGACTATCTTCGTGAGAGCAACTCCAAAATTTCCCTTGCCCCGCCCCCCTTTCCACCCTATAGACGCACATCTCGCGGATTCCCGGCAACGGGATTCGTGTGTATTGCATATAACCCACCAGACATAGGGTGACCTTCCGCTACGACGGGAAGAGCTCTCTGGTGCAAGGAAAGGAAAAGGCGAATGAACGCCAAGGAACTGCGTGATCAGTCTCCTGACCAGCTGCGCGAAAAGCTGGCAGAGCTGAAAAAGGAAAGCTTCAACCTGCGTTTTCAGCAGGCGACAGGTGCCCTCGAAAACACTTCTCAGATGCGTAAAGTACGCCGCGACGCTGCGCGCGTAAAAACCATCCTGAGCGAACAAGCCAAAGCTGCGGCTGAGTAAGAGGAGCCTGAAGAATGCCCAAACGTATCCTGAATGGTGTTGTTACCAGCGCCGCAAACGAGCAAACCGTGACTGTTTCGGTTGAACGCCGCTTCAAGCACCCGCTGCTTCAGAAAACCGTTCGTAAGTCGAAGAAATATCGCGCTCACGACGAAAAGAATGCCTTCAAGGCAGGCGATAAGGTTCGCATCATCGAATGTGCACCGAAGTCGAAAACCAAGCGTTGGGAAGTTCTGGAAGGCTAAGTTTATCTTACCTTCCCGGACGACTTAACAAGTCGAAACCCTGGGGGTTCCGCCATGCATCGGCGCCCCAAAGGTCGGGAGAAACCACATGATCCAGATGCAAACCAATCTGGATGTAGCTGACAACAGCGGCGCTCGCCGTGTTCAGTGCATCAAGGTTCTGGGTGGTTCCAAGCGTAAATACGCATCCGTTGGCGACATCATTGTTGTCTCGGTTAAGGAAGCCATCCCGCGCGGTCGCGTAAAGAAAGGTGACGTCCGTAAGGCCGTCGTCGTACGTACCGCCAAAGAAGTCCGTCGTGACGACGGCACCGCCATCCGGTTTGACCGCAACGCTGCTGTCATCCTGAACAACAACAACGAGCCGATCGGCACACGTATCTTCGGACCAGTTGTTCGCGAACTTCGCGCGAAGAACTTCATGAAGATCATCTCGCTGGCTCCGGAGGTGCTGTAAGATGGCTGCTAAGTTGAGAAAAGGCGACAAGGTTGTCGTTCTGGCCGGCAAAGACAAAGGTAAACAGGGCGAAATTTCGTCGGTTGACCCGAAAGCTGGCAAAGCCGTTGTTGACGGCGTGAACATGGCAATCCGCCACACCCGTCAGAGCCAAAACGCACAAGGTGGCCGCATCCCGAAAGCGATGCCGATCCAGCTGTCGAACCTGGCCCTGCTGGACAAAAACGGTAAAGCGACCCGTGTTGGCTTCCGCGAGGAAGACGGCAAGAAAGTACGCTTCGCCAAAACCACCGGGGAGACTGTCTGATGCTGGATAACGCAAACTACACCCCGCGTCTTAAGACGGTCTACCAAGACAGCATTCGTGCCGCTCTGAAAGAAGAGTTCGGCTATAAAAACGACATGCAGATCCCCCGTCTGGACAAAATCGTTCTGAACATCGGCTGCGGTGCAGAAGCTGTTAAGGACTCGAAGAAAGCCAAGTCGGCAATCGAAGATCTGACCAAAATCGCCGGCCAGCAGGCCGTTGGTACGAAAGCGCGCAAATCGCACGCTCCGTTCCGTCTGCGTGAAGGTATGATCATCGGCGCAAAGGTGACCCTGCGCGGTGAACGGATGTATGAATTCCTGGACCGCCTGATCACCATCGCGATGCCCCGTATCCGCGACTTCCGCGGCGTATCGGGTACCTCTTTTGACGGTCGCGGCAACTATGCCACCGGCCTGAAAGAGCACATCGTGTTCCCGGAAATCGACTTTGATAAAGTTGATGAAACCTGGGGCATGGACATCGTGATTGCCACCACCGCTGAAACCGACGCGGAAGCAAAGAGCCTGTTGAAGCACTTCAACATGCCCTTCAACAGCTGATCCGCGGGAAGGAATAGACATGGCTAAAAAAGCAATGATCGAACGCGAGAAGAAGCGCGAAAAGCTGGTGGCAAAATATGCTGCTAAGCGTGCTGCGCTGAAAGAGATCGCAAACGACGAAAGCAAGTCGATGGAAGAGCGTTTCACCGCCCGCCTGAAGCTTGCAAAACTGCCGCGTAACTCGTCGGCCACACGCTTGCACAACCGCTGCCAGCTGACCGGCCGTCCCCACGCTTACTATCGTAAGCTGAAGGTTTCGCGTATCGCGCTGCGGGAACTTGGCTCTGCTGGCCAGATCCCCGGCATGGTGAAATCGAGCTGGTAAGGGAGAGAAGATATGAACGATCCTATCGGCGATATGCTCACCCGTATCCGCAACGCTCACATGCGTGGCAAGTCCACCGTTTCGACCCCCGCGTCGAAACTGCGCGGCTGGGTTCTGGATGTACTGGCTGACGAAGGCTATATCCGCGGCTACGAAAAAGGCACTGACGAGCGTGGCCACGCCACCTTGGAAATCAGCCTCAAATACTACGACGGCACGCCCGTTATTCGCGAATTGAAGCGAGTATCGAAGCCTGGTCGTCGCGTCTATATGGGTTCGAACGATATCCCGCAGGTCCGTCAGGGTCTGGGTGTGTCCATCGTTTCGACCTCGAAAGGCGTCATGTCCGATGCAAACGCTCGCAACCAGAATGTTGGTGGCGAAGTGCTTTGCACCGTCTTCTAAGGAGGTCTAGATGTCTCGTATTGGTAAACGACCGGTCGAGCTGCCCTCTGGCGTAACTGCCAGCTTGTCGGGCCAGACCGTAGAAGTGAAGGGCCCCAAGGGAACCCTCACTTTCACCGCCACAGATGATGTGACCATCGCGATTGAAGACAACACCGTGTCGGTTGAACCGCGCGGCAAGTCGAAGCGCGCACGTCAGCAGTGGGGCATGAGCCGCACGATGGTTGCCAACTTGGTGACCGGCGTAAGCGAAGGCTTCAAGAAAGAGCTGGAAATCAACGGTGTTGGTTATCGTGCTCAGATGCAGGGCAACACCCTGAAGCTGAACCTTGGCTATTCGCATGACGTTGATTTCGTTGCTCCGGAAGGTGTTACTGTCACCGCTCCGAAGCCGACGATCATCATCGTTGAAGGCATCGACCAACAACTCGTCGGCCAGACCGCGGCTAACATCCGCGAATGGCGTAAGCCCGAGCCCTACAAAGGCAAAGGTATCAAATACAAAGACGAGTATATCTTCCGCAAGGAAGGTAAGAAGAAGTAAAGGACCAGACAGATGGCAAACAGCAAACGGACCCTGTTCCTCAAGCGCCGCCTGCGCGTCCGGAACAAACTTCGCAAGCACAATGTCGGCAAGCTGCGCCTTTCGGTGCACCGCTCGTCGAAAAACATCAGCGTGCAGATCATCGACGACGTTCAAGGGACTACCCTTGCTTCGGCTTCGTCGCTGGAAAAAGCACTTGGTGTTGTTGGCAAGAACAACGTGGACGCCGCTTCCAAAGTGGGCGCCGCAATTGCCGAGCGCGCGAAAAAAGCTGGGATCGAAGAATGCTACTTCGATCGTGGCGGCTTCCTGTTCCACGGCAAAGTGAAGGCCTTGGCCGACGCTGCCCGTGAAGGTGGCCTGAAGTTCTAAAAAACTTTGAGAGGGGCAACGGTGATCCGCTGCCCCTCCGATAATCCGGGGGTGCATCCGCGCCCACTGGGATTGAGTTAAATGGCGCAAGACGTCGCCTTATAAAAGGATGTTCTCATGGCAGAACGTGAAAACCGCCGGAACCGCCGCGACCGCGACGAAGCTCCGGAATTTGCAGATCGCCTGGTTGCGATCAACCGCGTGTCGAAAACCACTAAGGGTGGTAAAAACTTCGGCTTCGCAGCTCTCGTCGTCGTTGGCGACCAGAAAGGCCGCGTCGGCTTTGGTAAAGGTAAAGCGAAAGAGGTTCCTGAAGCCATTCGCAAAGCCACTGAGCAAGCCAAGCGCCAGATGATCCGCGTACCTCTGAAAGAGGGCCGCACCCTGCACCACGACGCCGAAGGTCGTCACGGCGCCGGTAAAGTGATCATGCGGACCGCACCTGAAGGTACCGGGATCATCGCCGGTGGTCCGATGCGTGCCGTATTCGAGATGCTGGGCATCAAGGACGTTGTGTCGAAGTCGATCGGCTCGCAGAACCCTTATAACATGATCCGCGCCACCATCGACGGTCTGAAGAAAGAAGCCAGCCCCCGCCAGGTCGCACAGCGTCGTGGCAAGAAGGTTGCTGACATTCTGGGTGCTAAGTCGGACGCTCCGGCTGAAGCCGCAGACGCGTAAGGAGATCTGACCAATGGCTAAAACCATCGTTGTAAAACAGGTCGGCTCGCCGATCCGTCGCCCCCAAGACCAGCGTGCTACGCTGATCGGTCTGGGCCTGAACAAGATGCACAAAACCCGCGAGCTGGAAGATACCCCGGCAGTGCGTGGCATGATCTCGAAGATCTCGCACATGGTTGAGATCATCGAAGAGAAGGGGTGAAGACCGGATCGGACCGCAAGGTCCGGCAATCGTTCCAGTGGAACGATTGAGGTTTGAACGGGCGGAGCCCCGGCCAAGCTTCGGCTTAAACTTTTCATTGAAGATTAGAGACACCCCGGTCAGAAATGGCTGGGGTGTTTTTTTGTGTATTCGTTTAGGTGCGAGAAGTTCGAAACATGAAACGCAGCGCTAAGATTGTAGCTACTTTGACCTCCACCATCGCAGCACTTGCAATCATGCTCATTGTGACTGAACGGAACCATTGTCCGCTCAAAGACTATCTACCGCAGGATGCAGAAATGGTTTCTTGCGAGTATTATGGGGGCAAAGATTTCAGCACTATGATTAAGGCATCAGGCCCATCGAGTATCCAAGACGAATTCGAAGACAGAATTCTTGAGAGTAATCCAGAACTTCAATTCATCGCGACTGGCTATGTTTGGTGGTCTGATGGAACAACGGTGATGGAAAAAAGTGATGGACCTGCTCCGTTCAACATTTATTCGGAACACCCTGATCAAAGGCTAGCAATCGGTTACCAAGATGGAATTTTGACTGTGATCGATGAGCGTTGGTAGCGGTTATGATCTGGGTTAGAGAGTACACCGTGGAGAATAGGTAAGCTTATCTGCATGAAGAACGATGGGAGAAGCTGGAGGCTTGAAGGCGAAACTATTCCGCCAGATCTGTCGGCGATGCTTAAGAAGAAGTTGCGGGTCATGCAAAATGCGCTGGATGCTCTGCCTCGACCACTTGCACCACCATGGACGGAATTTCCCAACTATTCGCCAACAAGTATGGGATGGCGTATGGGGGCGGGTGAAACGTATCTGGATTATTTCCGGGATTGGTTCTCCACTCTTTCTGAAGAAGATCGGCAAACTTACATCACAACAGTTTCAATTCCCGAGGAGTGGGTTGCTTGGATTGAGACAATTCACTCCTAACCCTCACCACCCATGCACACCTTGCAACCCGGACTTTCCGATTCAGCGATGGTTGTCTTGCTGGCCCCCTCTTATCAGAGCGGCAACTGACATACCTTTAGTAGGACCGCCAAGATGAACTCGATTATCACACCTGTTGCGCCACTCGCCACAGCCATCGCTGACGTGTTCGTAGCACTGCAATCCGCAACGCGTCGTTTCATGAACTCAAAATGCACTCCGACGTGGACTGAATTCATGAAGGACTGCCACAAGGGTTGATGGATTTTGAATGTTAAGGAAAGCCCCACCGTTTATCGCTGGGGCTTTTTTCTTTTTTCT
>NZ_ML660028.1 GCF_007004645.1 Aliiroseovarius halocynthiae
TTCCTACAGTCCGATCCGATTGGGTTTTGGTCCGGCTTTGCGAACATTTATGGCTATGTCGAAGGAAACCCAGCCAACCATCTGGACCCGAGCGGTATGAATGCTACTCTTGATGCAGCTAAGTTAGGCGGAACTGGGGGGTTAAGCCTTATGGCTCTGTTTGCCCCGCTAAACGAGGATGGGGACACACTAGCGGGAGGCATTCTGGGAGTTGCCACTTCAATTTTCAAGGAGTTGGACGCAGATGCGGCAAGTGTCGGGTCAAATGGTAAAGACCCTTGTGAAAGACTAAGCAGCCTCATCTGACTGGTCCAAGTTGATTGTTAGTGCATTATGGGCCTCTGATCCATCGGGATGATGGTTTCAGGTGCTGGCGGGCGATAGCCCAGTGCACTGTGGGGGCGTTTTTTGTTGTAGTGTCTCCTCCATTGCTCGATCAGAATTTGAGCTTCGCGCAGGTTGTAGAAGATCTCACCGTTGAGCAGCTCATCCCTGAACCGGCCATTTAAGCTTTCACAGTANGGAGAGTACCGCAAAGTGTGGGGCAGTTGTGTTTCGGGGTTGAGGGTGGCAGGGGTTTCCCATGTCAGCCGCTCCGGAAATCTATCAGCTGAAAGTTCGCCTTCTCGGCATCAGCCCGATGATATGGCGGCGTGTGCTGGTGCCGACCTCGACGACTTTGCGCGAATTGCACGGCATTTTTCAGGTGGCGATGGGCTGGGAGGGCATTCACCTGTTTATCTTCGATGTCTACGCGGTTCGGTACGGCTCGTTCGAATTGCATGTGGCGAACCCGGATGTTTCCTTGCAGGAGTTCGAGCTTCGAGCGAATGAACGGTTCTCGTATATCTACGATATGGGCGATCACTGGGAACACGAAATCCGCGTTGAAGCGATCAACCCGCCGCCGAAAAAATCCTATCCGGTCTGCACGGGCGGTTCCGGGGTTTGTCCGCCGGAGGATTGCGGCGGGCCGCACGGATATCTTGAGCGGCGGGATGAAACCGAGAGTTACGACGCCTGGAGAGACATGGACATCATGACTGGCTTTCTGGAAGACGTCGTGGCTGCGGATGCACCAGAACGCCCTGTATCTGACTTCCTGTCCGACGATGTGGAAGCCGCGATGGAGCGGATGATTGCCCGAAAGCCGTTCGTGGAAGGAAAGTTCTCGCGAGGTGCTGTGAACAAACGGTTTCGGGCCGGTGAGCACCGGGATCTGATGCACCAGCAGATGTGGTAGAGGGTGTCCGGAAAGGAACGGTTACGGACAGGGCCTCAAAGGCCGTCCGTAAATTACCTTGCATTACTATAGGACAGAGGTATCATTACGTACATCTATTTCGTAACGAATTGAGCCATGTCCAGAACTTTTGCTTATGCTGGCGTCTCAACCTTCGACCAGACGCCAGAAAGCCAGATCCACGAAATAAAAACGGCGGGATTTGCCGTTGAGCCATTTCGGATCATTACAGAGACGATCTCAGGCTCCATGGCCATTGCGCAGCGGAAAGGGTTTTCCAAACTTCTGGATCGGATGGAGAAAGGGGATGTGCTGATTGTCACCAAGCTAGACCGGCTAGGGCGTGACGCCATCGATGTTAGCACCACCGTTGCTAAGCTCGAAGACATTGGCATCCGTGTTCATTGTCTCGCCTTGGGCGGCGTTGATCTCACCAGCTCAGCCGGAAAGATGACCATGAATGTCATCAACGCAGTGGCCCAGTTCGAGCGTGATCTACTGATAGAACGCACTCAGTCTGGCCTCGCCCGCGCCAAAGCTGAAGGTAAGCCCTTGGGGCGGCCATCCGTTCTGTCGCAGGATCAACAACAGGAAGTGAAGGAAAAATCAGAAATGGGGAGGCTATCACAGCCATCGCACGACAGTTTGAGACAAGCAGGCAAACCATCATGCGCGTTAGAGATCACGCGTAATCTTGTGGGACTTTACGTACCTTTGTTGGGATAGACCCAAGGCCCACAAAGTTCAATCCAATGCCAGCATCAGAAAGGAAGGTTTGGCAATGACGCTTGCAGACCATTATGCTGACATCACGATCGGAGAGGATGGTCCCGAGGTTTTGAAACTTGCTGATGCGCTGGTGCGAATATCGGCTGAACGCGCGCGGATCCCAGATGACAGTGACTGGCAGAAGCATTCAGTCTCGGGTCGCTACACATCGTTGAACATCGCGCCAGATGTACAGTTCTTTTCCTGCGACATGCAATTCACCCAAGACACTCAGTGGCAAAGCCGTATGCCCCCAGGTATTTGGGTTGGAGCCTTGTTCAGTGGCGCAAGCGCGACCCGCCTGCAAGGCGTTGAAATTCAGTTTCCGGGAAATGGATTGCCGATGTTGCTATCGGTCGGCCAACCGAGCGACTTCACGGACATTCCGATGTCCATGAAACGGCTGCGTATGTCCTCGTTCTTGATGGGAAAAGGGTTTTTCGACGATGTGGGCGCCGATGATCCCACCGATCATATGCGAGGTTTGAAGAACCTTATGCGCCCTGGTGTCAATGTCCTACCCCTTGGGCCGCTCGAAGTATTGTCGCTGAATCTGCGCAACCTGTTGGACAACCCTTATTGCGGGGCCACGGGCAAGCTCTTTGTTGAAAGCCATGTCATGGCATCCATTTTCGAACTTGCCTGCCACCTTAATGACTGCCCCGTCCACAATGATCGAAGCGCGCATTCGGATCTTGCATATGATGCGCGCAACCAGATCAATCAAGCGCCTGAACAGTTCCAGTCCATATCTGCGCTGGCTGTACAACTTGGGACAAACGAAACGACCTTGCGACGCGCGTTTAAGTCGGTGATGGGGGTCACCATATTCGAGTATGTTTTGAACTGCCGCATGCAAGCCGCCCGTGTGCTGGTGCGTGATCGAGTTCTGCAGATCGCCGAGATCGCCTATCTTGTAGGATATAGCAGCCCGTCAAACTTTACTGCGGCCTACAAGAAATACTTCGGCCACACCCCCGTCGAAGACAGATAGTCCGGCGCGACCAGATTTCAACAGTCAAATTCCAGCAATCAACAGTCTCCAAGCTCGCGACCAGTTTAACCTAGCGTTAAGACTTTGCCGTCTCGCCGGGTCAGGCCCGTTCGAGTTGTAGCCAAGAACTGCGTCTTCGCATTCCAGCCATCAAAATACACGTCGCTGGTCAGGCGTTGGGAAGGAATGGCAAAACACATGGCACGCAAAACTCTATCCGGTATTGCTTTGAAGTTAACGTTGTCGGCGGCTTTGCTGACCAGCGTCTCGGGGCTGTCTGCTCCGGCGTGGGCACAAGATGCAGATGCTAATCCGGATTTTTTTGATCTTGGTCAGGTTGTTATCACCGCCCGGCGCACCGAAGAACAGCTAAACGAAGCGCCCGTGGCCGTCACCGTCGTGACGGATGAGAACTTGGGCAGCGGACGCGTTGATCAAGTGCTGGACATCGCCAAGACCGCCCCAAACGTAATGGCCTTTGATGCAAACGGGCTGGGTTTCGTTGTGCGCGGTGTTGGTTCTCAGGCTATGCAGGGGCTGAACAGCGAAACGGGCGTCGGCCTGTTTCTGGACGAAGTCTATATGGGGCGCCCCGACGCGGCCCCGGTCTATCTGGATGATTTGGAGCGCACAGAAGTCGTGCGCGGCAGCCAGTCTACACTTTACGGACGCAACACAATTGGTGGCGCGGTCAATCTGGTCACTCGCGAACCTGGTGACGTCTCGGCTGTGGAAACCGAACTGTCCTATGGCAGTAACGGATACGCGCGCGCGCGTCTGGCGTTTGACCAGCCTATGGGCGACGGGAACTGGTTGACCCGCGGCTATCTGAGTTACACAAAAGCGCCCGATGGCATCACCAATCTGGCAACCAATCAAACAGATCTTCCTCTGACGGCAATTTCCGGTCGCTTTACCGTGGTCGGGGATATCGGCGATGCGACATCGCTGAAATTCACCATCGATTCCGAGAAGGTGGACGACGACAGCATGGGACGCTGGGCGCCGCTGGATCTGGCATTGAATCACCAATCAAATCTGGACCACTCGGCCTATAAAAGAGACCGCCGCGGCGGTGCAATGCTGCGCATTGACCATGATTTCGATGCGTTTTACTTCAGCTCGATCACCGCATATCGGAAGTTCTCGCAAGACTTGGTTATGGACGGAGATTTCAGCGCGGGCCCGTATGATCCGAGCGTTGGTTTCTATGCCTTGCAACAGGGTCGCGAACAAGAGCAGTGGCAGTTCACCCAAGAGTTCCGCCTTGGCTCTCATGCTGGGTCCGACTTGGCCCCCGGCGAAATCAGCTGGAACGCGGGTCTGTTCTATATGTACGAAGACTTTGACGGGTTGGAGTTCTACGAGCTGGCATCCGTGCCACGTGATATGACCAGCCGGGATGGGCTAAAAGCCACAGCACAGACATATGCGGCATTCGGTAACATCTCATATCAGGTGTCGGATGCACTTTCGGTGCATGCAGGGGCGCGGGTGACGCGTGAGACCAAATCCGGGGATGTCGAAATCAGCAGCCCCGCTGGGACGTTCGTATACGGTCCAGCACAGTCTGGATCGGCTTCGACCGAGACGACGAATTTTAGCCCGGAAGCCGGGTTCGGCTATCAGCTTAATGACAACACGCTGGTTTATGGTCGGTTTGCTACTGGCTTTAAATCCGGCGGTATCGCGCAGTTTTTCAATGCTGATGGCAGCGTGAACACCTATCGGCCCGAAACCTCGCGCACTTTCGAGCTTGGCTTGAAAACCTCGCTGATGGATGATCGCGTGTCCCTAGGCGTCAATCTGTTCAATACCGAATGGAAAGACATGCAATCCAATGTATTCATCAGCGATATTCAGCGTGTCACGGCGAACGCATCTTCGGCCACATCGCGCGGGCTTGAACTGAGCCTTGACGCAGCCCTGTCTGACGAGCTGACCTTTGGCGCGACTTACGGATATCTGGATGCGCGCTTCGACTCGTTCCAATACTCGTTCTATTCCGCAACAACCGGATCGACCCAAACTGTTGACTATTCCGGCAATGCCATTCCGCTGTCCCCAAAGCACTCCGCAAGCCTGTCATTGGGCTGGGAGCGCGAATTGAAAAACGGGCTAGAAGCCTTTGCCAACGGTACATATTCCTATCGCAGCGAATACACGTTCGATCCGGTTGGCGCATACAAACAAGCGCCCACCCATCTTGTAGACGTCGCGGTCGGTGTGCGCGGCGGCGACTGGGAGGCCAGCCTCTGGGCGAAGAACCTGTTGGATGAGAAATATCTCAGCAACTATTTCCTGATGTCAGGGGCGCATGTGGGGATCGCGTCCCCCGGCCGAACCGTCGGGATGACCGTCAGCAAAACCTGGTAATACAGATGCTGCCCTGGCCAAGCGCCAGGGCAGCATTCAGCTGCACAAGAGCACCGCATGAAAACCCACACAGACGCACCAGACGCAGAGACCGCCCCACAATCAGGCAAGGTTGACTTCCTTGCCAGCCTGAAGCTGGTCACTGGCGCGCTGCACACGCAACGCGGCAGAATTCTTGTATCTATCGGCCTGGCAACCCTGTCGGTCCTGCTTGAAGTTCTGCCAATCTGGGTCATCTACAAGCTGATCTTGATGATTACATCCGGGCAGGCCACCCAGAGTGCTTTCTGGCTGCATGTCGGGCTAATGGCCGTCACGATCCCTGTTGGATATTTGTGTTTCGGCCTGGCCACACGACTGTCGCATGTTACCGCATTCAACTTGCTCTATGGTCTGCGCATGCGTCTGGCGCGCCACTTGGCCAAGCTTCCTATCGGCTATTTCAGCAACATGCGAAGCGGGCGCGCCAAGCAAACGATGATCTCCGAACCCGAGAAACTGGAGCTTCTGATCGCACATGCGATACCAGAAGGGATCAGCGCGCTGGTGTCGTGGGTCATTGTAACCATCTGGCTGTTTGCGGTGGATTGGCGCATGGCGTTGGCCTCGGTCATCCTGACGCCTGTGTCGTTGGGGATCATGTCGCTTGCTATTCGGATTTCCTATCGCGAGGCATCCGCGATGCAAGACGCCAATGTGAAAATGAACGAGTCAATGGTCGAATTTTTGGCTGGTATGCCCGTCATCAAGATCTTTGGGCATACGCATCTAGAGCGGCAAGACACGGCAAAAGCCGTCACACGATTGGCGGATGTCCAAAGCGAAATGGGCCGTGCTTTCGTGCCCTTGGGGGGGACATTCTATGCCCTGATCCTTGCGAACATCACCGTCATCCTGACGGTCGGTGTCTGGCTTCTGTATATCTGTCAGATTGGCCTGGGGACGCTTCTGTTCTTCGTGATCCTTGGCGCAAATTACAGCACACCTTTGATGCGGCTGTTCGATCTTTTCCACCACTTCGCGCATATCTCGCTGTCGGCGACATCCGCACGTGAAGTTCTTGACCAACTGCCCCAGCACGACAGCCAACAGCACCTGCCGATTACAACCCATGACATTGTTTTCGAAAGCGTGAATTTTGACTATGGCGGCGGCGAGGTTCTGAATGATGTCAGCTTTAGCGCATCGGCCGGAACAGTCACCGCCCTTGTCGGTCCGTCCGGGTCGGGCAAAACCACGCTGGCAACGCTGATCCCGCGTTTCTATGACGTGACAGGTGGGCGGATCACTTTGGGTGGGCAGGATGTACGCGATATGGCGCTGGACCAGTTGATGGACTGCGTCGGTTTTGTCTTCCAAGACCCGTTCCTGTTCACCGCAACAATTTCCGAAAACATTCGCTATGGCCGCCCCGACGCAACCGACGACGAAGTACAGGACGCCGCCCGTGCCGCCTGTGCGCATGATTTCATCATGGCGCTTCCTGACGGCTATGACACGGTGATAGGGCAGGGGGCACAGCTTCTGTCCGGCGGCGAGCGGCAGCGAATCTCGATCGCGCGGGCGATGATCAAAGATGCGCCCGTTGTCATTCTGGACGAGGCCACCGCCTTTACCGATCCCGACAGCGAGGCCGAGATCCAGCAGGCGATCAAAGTGCTGACACGCGATAAAACCCTGATCGCCATCGCGCACCGTTTGCACACGATCACCGAAGCTGACCAAATCCTTGTTCTGGACTGTGGCAGGATAACCGAGCGCGGGCGGCACACGGGCCTGCTTGCGAAGGGTGGACAATATGCCCGCCTATGGCAGGACTATACGCTGTCGCAATCCACACCACTTCGACAAAAAGAGGATCTGCCATGAGCGCCCAGATCTCTGCCCTGCGTGCCGTCACCGCCGAATTCGGCAGCCTTAAACGCCTTTGGGCGCTATGTGGTGACCTTCGCTCGGAACTGCGTCTGGCCCTGTTCTTCCGGGTCTTGCAGTCCTTTTCGCTGGGGCTGGCCTATGGTGGCGTCATTCAAGTGGCCACCCATAGTATGAACGGGGTGCCGATGAGCTTTGGCTGGGCAATGCAGATCAGCCTGTTGATGGTCCTGTCTTTGGCAGGTCAGCTGCTGTTTTCCTATCTTTCTGTGCGGCGCGCTTGGGATGCCTCTTTTCAGGTTGGGAAGGCGCTGCGTCTAAGCCTGATGGAGCATCTCAAACGCCTGCCGATGGGGTTCCATCTTGGGCGGCACAAGGGCGATACCGCCACGGCATTGACCACTGATGTGTCAATCATCGAAAGTTTTCTGTCTGATGCGATGGCGAAAATTGTGCAGGCTATCGTGCTGCCTGTCACAGTGCTTGGATTTATTGCCTCGCAGGATGTCTGGTTTGCCCTGACCTTCCTGATCAGCGTTGTCACTGCCCTTCCAGTCGCCATCTATATCGGCGTAAAATTTGGATCCATCGGGGCCGAGCGGCAAGAGGTTCAGGCCAATGCTGGCGCGGTGATGATCGAATATGTGCAGGGTATTCGGGTGATCCGTGCCTTCAACCAGATCGCACGCGGTCAAGAGATGTTTCGCGCTGCGCTTGACCAATTCCGCGCGATCTCGATCCAGATGGTGCTGCTGCTGACGCTGCCAATGCTCAGCTTCGTCATCGTCGTCATGCTGGGCGTTCCTGTTGTCGCAGCCGCGTCTGGTATGCGGTTGGACAGCCTGCAGCCCAGCACCCTGGTCACGATCCTTATGCTGTCCTTTGCGGTATATGCGCCTTTGATCAATCTGGTTGCGGTGCTTGAACGCATTCGCATCGCAGATGCCTCGCTTGGCCGGCTGGACCAGATCCTTCAGGAAAAGCCCCTGCCGGTGATCGCGGGGCAGCCAGCCCCGACCAGCAGCAGTGTGTCTTTTGAAGACGTGTCCTTCTGTTATGACGACGGCCCCGAAGTCCTAAGCCATGTCAGCTTCGATGTGCCTGCCAATTCCATGACCGCGATTGTTGGCCCTTCCGGGTCGGGAAAAACCACGATCCTTAGCCTTCTGGCGCGGTTCTGGGACGTGACTGCGGGGACTGTGTCCATCGGAGGCACGGATCTGCGCCATCTGGAAGTAACCCAACTAAAT
This sequence comes from Aliiroseovarius halocynthiae, assembly GCF_007004645.1. Classification (GTDB taxonomy): domain Bacteria; phylum Pseudomonadota; class Alphaproteobacteria; order Rhodobacterales; family Rhodobacteraceae; genus Aliiroseovarius; species Aliiroseovarius halocynthiae. The sequence continues at coordinate 8,504 of NZ_ML660028.1, forward strand.
GCGTTGATCAGCGTGGTGTTTCAGGATGTGTACCTGTTCAGCGGCTCGATCAAAGATAACATCGCCGCAGCGCGCCCAGACGCCACACAGGCCGAAATCGAGGCTGCCGCGCGGGCAGCGCAGGCGCATGAATTCATCTGCGAATTGCCCGATGGGTACGACACAGATGTCGGCGAAGGCGGCGCGCGGCTGTCAGGTGGTGAACGTCAGCGGGTCTCGATCGCGCGCGCGATCCTGAAAGACGCACCCATTGTCCTGCTGGACGAGGCAACCGCCGCGCTGGATCCCAGCAATGACCGCGCCCTGCAGGAAGCACTGGCCGAACTGACGCGGAATAAGACGCTGATCGTCGTGGCCCACAAGCTGTCAACGATTGAAGCCGCCGACCAGATCCTTGTGCTTGAGGCCGGGAAGATTATAGAAAGAGGCACCCATACCGAGCTGGTGAGCCAGGAAGGCCTCTATGCGCGCATGAACGCGCGGAAAACGGACGCCAAGAACTGGCGCATCACCTGACGGATGGAGAACCTTATGAAAATCCTGACATACGCCATTGCAGCGGGTTTTGCCTGCACGACCGCCTTTGCCGACAGCTATCCTGTGACCATTAATGACGGGCGCGCGGTCGAGGTTACGCTTGAACAGAAGCCCGAAACAGTTGCTGCACTTTGGGCTGCTGCCGCAGATTTGCTTGTCGCTTTGGATACGCCTGTATTGGGCGTGACGACCTATGAGGGCAAAATGCCAGTCTATCTAGGTGAAAAGCTGAATGGCGCACTTGATTACGGCGACATCACCGCGCCGAACCTAGAGCTGCTCAGTACATCAAAACCGGATCTGACAATCGGCCTGACCCGTTATAACGCCCCTTACTCGGACGAGATCGAGGCGATTGGGCAGTTTCTTACATTTGATGGTTTTTCGTTCGAACAGTCCATGGCGTCGGTCTCGGAAATGGGGCGTGCGCTTGGGCGCGATGCGGATGTAGCCGCCATGAACCGCGACTATATTGCGTTGATCAACGACTATGCGGCCCGTGCGCCAAAAGAGCAGAAAGAGGCAGTGTTTATTTGGTCCTTCCACGATACGCTCTATGGGTACCGTGAAAACCTGACCACCGCTGATATCATCAAGCAAGCGGGTACGTCCAACCCCCTTGGCCGTGCCGAACAACTGGAATCGGCAGACGATGCATTTGTTGTGCTTGAAGCCGAAGACCTTCTGGCAATCGACCCGGATGTGATTTTCATGTTCATCTCGCATGGTGGCGCAGCAAAATTCAACGCAGCTTACGAACGGCTGAAGGCCTATAAAGCCGGCCAAATCTACAGTGTTGGGTATCAGTATTCACAACCATCTGGCCCGATTGCTCGCGAAATGATCCTGCGTGAAGTCGCACATCTAGTCTATCCCGAAACCTTTGAAAAGCCTGATATGCCTGACACAGCTCGCGCCACGCAGGTCGAGTTTGCAAAATGAGTGCCGAAAATGTCGTAAGGGCGGGGGGCGTGCCAGTCGCGTTGTTGATATCCCTACTGGCCGCAATTGCGCTGGCTGGGGTAGGGGCCAGCCTGTCTATTGGGGCAGTGGGCACAAGCTTCACGGATGCTTTGGGCTATCTTTGGCATGATGACGGATCGAACGCGGCGTTTTCGGTGCGCGAACTGCGTTTGCCCCGTGTGCTGTGCGCCTTGGGTGTCGGGGCCGCGCTGGCGCTGTCCGGGGCGTTGATCCAGACCGTTACCCGCAACCCTCTGGGGGATCCCGGTCTGACAGGTGTATCGGGCGGGGCGGCATTTGGCGTCGCGCTGTGTCTGACGCTGCTCAGCCAATCAGCCGGTGCCATTGTGCTTTCTGGCATCGCTGGGGGCTTTCTGGCCGCCACGTTGACCTTTCTTATCGCAGGTCGCCCGAATCTTCAGCCATCGCGGCTGATCCTTGCGGGTGTCGCCGTGTCGATCTTCTTTATCGCCGCCACCAGTGCGGTGATGATCCTGTCGCGATCATCGATGCAGACCCTGTATTACTGGATGATCGGCGGGTTTATCAATCGTGATTGGGTCGAATGGGTTATGTTTTGGCCTTGGGCTGTTGCAGGTACGATTGCTGCCTTTGCCTTGTCCCCCGCGCTGCGAATGCTGACATTCGAAGACAGTATGGCGGCTTCGATGGGGCTGAATGCCACTCGTTGGAGGCTGGTCGCAGGCAGTGTGTCCGTCATTCTGGCCGCAAGCGCTGTGGCCGTTGCAGGTCCCATCGCCTTTGTAGGCTTCGTGGCCCCGCATCTGGCGCGACTGTGCCTAGGCGCACGCCATGCGGTGATGTGGCTGTGGCTTTGCGTGTCAACACTGTTCGGAATGGCAGTGGTCATCTGGGCGGACACCATTGCGCGCGCGTTCTTTTCGGGGCGTGCGCCGGCTGGCGTGATTATCACGATCATCGGCGGCATCGCGTTTCTGGTGCTGATGCGATCTGCACGTCGCTTCAAAGGATAGACATCGTGAGCACACGCAGCGCGTTGCCAATATATCTTGTGCTCTTGCTAATCGTTTGCCTTCTGTCGTTGCGGTTTGGCGCGGTCGAGGTCGCATGGAGCGATGTGTTCAACATCACCTCGGAAACGCCTAACGCAAATACGCAGGTCATTCTGGATTATCGACTGCCCCGCACTGTGGCGGCAATCGTGATCGGCAGCTATCTTGCGCTGTCGGGGCTGGTGTTCCAGACCGTGCTCCGCAACCCGCTGGCCGACCCGACCATGTTTGGCGTTTCCGGGGGCGCGGCCTTTGCAGTGGTCGCGGCCATGTCGCTGGCGATCTATCTGTTTCCAGTGGGTGAAAGCCTTCAGGTGGCGACCAGCTATTTGCCGATGGCGGTCGTACCAGTGATTGCCCTTGTGGGCAGCCTTTCGGCGACCGCGCTGGTCTTCTGGCTGGCATGGGATCGCGGGTTTTCACCGCTGCGACTGGTGCTGATCGGTGTGGTGCTAGCCGCCGTCTTGAACGGGATCGTGATGGCGATGGTGCTGACACTGTCGGAAACCCGAACCGAGCTGGCCATCCTTTGGTTGGCCGGGTCACTTTATGCTCGGGATTTCAGCAATGTGTTACCCGCCCTGCCTTGGGGCGTTGCGGCCATTTCTGCCATCGTAATCTTGTCGCCACAGCTATCCGCCCTGCGCTTTGACCCGCAAACGGCCGCGTCGATGGGGGTAGCAACCCGCACCCTTGCCCCGGTTTTACTGGGCATCGCCGCATGCCTTGCCGCCAGTGCCGTCTCTATCGCCGGACCGATTGGGTTCGTCGGGCTCATCGTGCCACATCTGGCTCGCCTGATTGCCCGCCCAACCATCGCAGCACAGATCTTAAGTTGCCTGTTCATCGGCGCCATCCTTGTCGTCGCAAGCGATACCGTTGGCCGGGCGGTTGCGGCCCCACTTGAAGTTCCGGTCGGCATCGTAACCAGCCTGCTGGGTGCCCCGGTATTTGCCTTTCTGATCCGCGCTCAAGCCAAGAGAATCTGACATGATCGAAGCCCGCAACATCTCTGTCCGCTATGGCGACACCGCCATTTTGCATGACATCAGCCTGACCATCTCAGCACATGAGATCACCACATTGATCGGCGCTAATGGCTGTGGAAAGTCGACGCTACTCAAGGCGCTTTCGGGCCTACATCCAGTCAAAACCGGAGAGGTGCTGCTGTCCGGTCACCCCTTATCAGACTGGTCCCGAAAAGAAATCGCCCGCCAGATCGCGGTTCTGTCCCAGTCACCGCAGGCCCCCGAAGGGCTGTCGGTTGCGCAATTGGTAGAGCATGGGCAGTTCTCGCAAAAATCACTCTTCTCGCGGGGCAATCTGGCGGATGTTCATTGGGCGCTTGAGCAGACAGGGATGGAGGATCACGCCGATCGTCCGTTTGATGATCTGTCCGGGGGTGAGAAGCAGCGCGTTTGGATATCGCTTGCCTTGATTCAGAAGCCACAGATGCTGCTACTCGATGAACCCACCTCATATCTGGATCTGGGTCATCAAATAGACCTGCTGAACTTGCTGATCCGCCTGCAAAAAGACCAAGGTATCGGTATTTTGATGGTCCTACACGACATCAATCAGGCCAGCTTCTATGCGGATCGGCTGATCGCCTTGAAAGACGGGCATGTCTACGCAGATGCAGCACCGCATGATGTTATCTCTTCAGAACTGGTGAAGTCGCTGTTGAACGCGGACGTGACTGTGATGCAAGATCAAAGCGGCAATCATCCATACTGTGTCCCGTTTGGGCGCATTTAGTGTCAGGCGGCGCCCCGACGCCTAACATTCTGTTGCGTATCGCTATGATCCGCCCCACCTGAAAAATACGTGGATATACCAATCAAGATGCCATGTATCATTTATGCTGCACACGGAATACAGATGATTATAGTATTAAAACAATAGCTTAAATCTACCCTCCTCCTCATTTCGCTGTCACGTGTTGACATGAATAATTATTCACATTATTCGATCACCTGTCTTTCGAGACTTGCCAGGTGCAATGCGCCAAGCCCTTCCCAAAATTCGCCAACTACGTGACGTACCCGACTTGGGCGCGAACCGTTAAACTCGTTTCGCGCAGGAGGTCCCTTTGACGCGTTTCCACTTCAAATCGGTGTCAGCAATGCTGATGATGTCGACCATTCTGGCCCCAGCTGTTGGGGCAGCCCAAGACGCCGATACTGGCGCTGAAGATTTCTATCTTGGGACAATTGTGCTGCAAGCGATTAACGATGGCGGTGCTGGTGTCAGCTCGGTCGAAGCTGCGAACACCGCTGGGACACGTGTGCCGGTGGATCCGAGCGACCTTCCGCGTTCTGTGACCATCCTGCCGCGCGAGTTGTTCGAGGCTCAAGGCGCGCGCACGATGGAAGAAACCGTCGCCTATAGCCCCGGAATCACAACCGGTACATATGGTCACGATGACCGATATGACGAGTTTATCTTGCGCGGTTTCGAAGCTCAGATTGGCGGCGTGTTCCGCGATGCAATGCCTCTGCGAACGGTCGATTGGGCGTCTTGGCGCACCGAGCCGTTCGGCTTGGAAAGCGTCAACATTCTGCGCGGCCCGACATCGGACTTGTACGGCGCAAACCAACCCGGCGGCCTGATCAACGCCGTCACCAAACGCCCCGAATTCACGTTTGGCGGTGAAGTCCAGACAATCATCTCTGACCATGGTGGAAAGCAAGTTGGCCTTGATGTGACCGGTCCGCTCTCGGACACTTTGGCATATCGCCTCGTCGGCGTCTGGAACGAGTCCGGCACGCACTTCGATGAAGTTGATACCGGGCGTATCTATATCGCGCCGTCGCTAACCTTTGCCCCATCCGACCAGACAACGTTGACGGTCTATGGCCAGTATCAAGAAGACAATGTGGGCAACACCTATATCACAGTGCCCAAATTCGGGACGCTCGAGCCCAACAACGTCGCGACATTTGGCCCCGACACCTACGTGGGAAATCCCGAATACAACACGATTGAATCCACGCAGAAATATCTGGGATACGAGTTCGAGCACGCGTTCGACAATGGCCTGACATTTGTGTCTCGTGCACGCGTTTCGGACAACACATGGGACGACCACACCGAATTCGCAGGTGCATTTGTAAACAGCAGCTACTTGCTGGGTGCCCCGGTCGGTCTGCCGTCGGATATCGATATGGCGATCATGACCAAGTTCGATGTCGATCAGTCCATGCAGCAGCATAGCTTCGACAACGCCGTTCATGTGGACATTGATACGGGTAATGTCGTCGGCCAAGTCGCAGTCGGCATCGATCATTATCGGGTTCACAGCGCTACAGACTTTACATATGCCTATGCTGGCGAATTGAACCTATTGACGGGCGATCGTACACCGTATTTGACCGGAACCGGACTCGACTTCTTTCTCCCGAACCATCGCACAACGGATCTGAAACAAACCGGGATTTATGCGACCGGGCATGCCGAGGTCAATGACACGTTCATCCTGTCAGGCGGCGTGCGCCACGACTGGATCGATCAAAGCGTCACTGGTTACCTCACAAATCCTTTAACGGGGACCTCAGACTCGATCGATAACAAGATTAACGAGACATTCACGTCGGGGAATCTTGCTTTGGGATATCGAATTGCACCGGAGCTGATGGCTTATGGGTCGTTCTCGCGTTCCTTCAGCCTGCCACCGAGCGGTGAAAATGTGAACGGCGGCGGTCTTGCCATTGAAACTGCAAAATCCTTCGAAGTTGGTATGAAATACCAGTCAGCAGATGGACATAGCAGCATTGGTCTGTCGGCCTATTCGATCACCAAGAATGACGTTGCTTTTAGCGTTGCGCCGCAGTTGTTCACTCAGGTTGGCGAGGTGCGTTCGCGTGGGATCGAGCTTGAGGCCACTCATGATTTTGGCAACGGGTTAAGCCTGTTTGGAAGCGCGGGATATGTGGACGCTTCAATCGTCGAGAACCACAATAATCTATACGTGGGCAATCAGGTGCCACGCGCACCAAAATTCTCGGCTGCCCTGTTTGCGCAATACGAAGTTCCGTCAATCGAAGGGCTGACATTCAGTGCGGGTGCCCGCCATACGGGCGCACGATACGCGTTTATCGGCAATCAGGACGAGCTTCCTGCATCCACCCTATTTGATGCATCGGTAAGCTACGAGTACAACGACTGGAACATGCAGCTGGCCGTCCGTAACTTGGCCAACAAACAGGATATCGGTTTCTGTTCACCCGCTGTGGCTGGTGCCTTCCTTCCTGCGGGACTTGGCACAACCTCCGGAACCTGCGTCTACAACTCGGGCCGCGAGATCTCGCTTAGCCTCAGTCGAACCTTCTAAGGCACAGAATGATGATGCGCGTATTTCTTCCGTGCCTACTTCTAAGCTTGGCTTCGCCCTCATGGGCGGAGCCACGACAGCTGACACATCGCTACGGCGTAACACAGATCGACGGCACCCCGGAACGCGTCGTGTCTTTGTCCTATGTTGGGCATGATTTTCTGTTGGCGCTAGGCGTCAAACCCATCGCTTTGCGATATTGGTATGGCGACGGGAAATTCGGAGTGTTTCCCTGGGCAGAACAGGCCTTGGGCGATGCGGAACCTGTTGTTCTTTACGGTGATATCGACGTCGAACAAATTGCCCTTCTGAAGCCTGATCTGATTGTCGGGCAATGGTCTGGGATGACGGAAACACAGTACCAGCTTCTGTCAAAAATCGCGCCCACCATTCCCCCCGCCGCTGGCGAAGGTGACTATACTTCGTCATGGCAGCTTATGACCCGCAAGTTGGGCGAGGCGTTGAACATGCCCGAAAAGGCCGAGGCTGTCATTGACCGCCTTGAAACCCGATTTTCGGATATACGTAACGCGCACCCCGAGTGGGCAGGCAAAAGCTCTGCTGTTGTATGGCCCCCGCGCATTGGTGCCTATACTAGCGTCGATCTGCGCAGTCGTTTCCTTGCAGATCTGGGATTCACCCCATCGGTCGGCGTAGATCAATTGATCAGCTCGAATGCGTATTACGTGATGATCCCGCAAGAAGATCTGACACCAATTGACGTTGATCTGCTGATCTGGACCGACACTGCCGAGCTGGCAGACGCGCTGGACGGCATCGTTTTACGCAAAGCCATGCGCGCCTATCGCGAAGGACGTGAAGTTTACGCCGACTATGATCTGGGTGCGGCGCTGTCGCATTCCAGTCCCTTGTCGCTGGACTATGCTCTGGATCGCCTTGTTCCCCTGATCGAAGCAGCCATGGACGGCGATCCTGCCACCCCTGTTGAAAGCACTGCGGCCGAAGGAGTGGCCCCTCCGTCATGAAACGAAACACGTCTTCGCATCTTGCGACGCTGGCAATAATGACCACCTTGGGGCTGGTGCTTGCCTTTGTGTCGCTGTGGTTTGGTGTACGTCCCCTGCCAACCAGCACCGTCTGGCAAGCGCTGGTGGCTTTCGATCCCAGCAATACCGAACACATGATTGTACACGAGCTTCGACTGCCCCGCGCGATGGCCGCGCTGATTGGTGGCGGGGCACTTGGAATGGCGGGTGCACTTATGCAGTCGCTTAGCCGCAACCCGTTAGCCGATCCCGGACTTCTGGGGGTTAATGGCGGCGCGGCACTTGGTGTGGTGATCTCGATCTGGGTTCTGGGCGCTACCGCACAATCCCAGCTGGTGTTCCCCGCCTTGGCAGGTGCTGGGTTGGCCGCCACGCTTGTGCTGCTTCTGGGTGGGGCCGTTAGGCCCCGCGGGCCGGATCCAACACGCTTGATTCTGGCCGGGGCCGCCGTGGGCGCACTGTTTCTTGCGCTGACCTGGGCCATCCTAATCCTGAGCCGTGAAAGCCTTGATACCTATCGTTTCTGGGTCTTGGGTGGGTTCACCGGGATTACCAAAAGCGATCTGGTTGCACTGCTGCCGTTGTTTGCCGTCAGCCTACCCATGGGTCTGGCCGCCGCCTTTCTTCTCGCGCCCTTGATCCTTGGTGATGATACCGCCCGCGCGCTTGGCGTTCGCGTTGGCTTCGTGCGGGTGTTCAGCACCGTCGCAATCGTCGCCCTGTGTGGCCTTACCGTGTCCATGGCCGGGCCTATCGCCTTTATCGGCCTTGTCGTCCCGCATCTGGTGCGCCCACTTCTTGGGGCCGACCTGCGGCTGGTCGCAATCGGTTCATTCCTAACCGGCGCGGCGCTAGCCGTGCTGGCCGATATCCTTGGTCGCCTGATCCTGCCCGGACAAGAGATCGAGGCCGGTGCCACGATGGCACTGATCGGTGGCCCAAGTCTGATCCTGCTTGTCCGTTTCCGTCGAGAGGTGGCGCTATGACCATGCTGACCCTGCGTTCGCCCGTTTTCTCGTTTCGGCTGCCGCTACGCCGCGTTGTCGTCAATGCTTTGTTGGCAGCCCTTGCTGCCCTGCTGATCGTGGCGGGGCTGTTTGGTGGAAGCTATCCAGTATCCTTTGCTGACTTCATGGCTGTGCTGAATGGCACAACAGATGCCGTCACCGAAATGGTCGTTCTGGACTATCGCCTTCCCCGGATCCTGACGGCACTTGGGGTCGGGCTGGCCTTCGGCCTTGCGGGCGAGATGATCCAAACCCTGCTGCGCAACCCGCTGGCCTCGCCCGATATCATTGGGTTTACCGCAGGTGCAGGAACAGGCGCCCTGTTCACCGTTGCCATTCTTGGCACGACCGCATTCGTCGTTCCCGGAGCCATGTTTGGGGGGCTGGGCGCGGCCCTTATTGTCATCGGGCTAAGCTGGCGGCGCGGGATCGCACCCGGCCAAATCGTCCTGATCGGGATCGGCATTACCCTAACCCTTGGTGTCATAGGGGATCTTCTTATGACACGGCTGGATGCCACATCGGCCTATGAGCTGATGAAATGGCTGGTCGGGTCGCTGCACAGCCGCAGCTATGCCGATGTACAGATCATCTGGCTGGGCCTTCTGATCCTTGCGCCGGTTGCGTTCTGGCATCAGTTCATCCTTGCCCGCGCATCGCTGGACGAACCAGTGGCGCTTGGCCTTGGCATCGCGCTTAACCGCAGCCGTATGGTGACCCTTGGTCTGGCCGTCGGGTTGGTTGCTGTTGCCGTGTCAGCCGCCGGCCCCCTGCCCTTCGTGGCATTCGTGTCCGGTCCGATTGCTCATGGCCTGAATCGCGCCAGCCGCCCCACGTTGCTTAGCGCAGCCCTCGTCGGCGCAATCATCACCCTGTTTGCCGATATGGTCAGCCAGACCGCGCTGAGCGGCATGTCGCTGCCTGCTGGTGTCTTCACCGCTTTGATTGGTGCCCCCGTCCTGATCTGGGTGCTGATCATTCAATCAAGAAAGAACCGCCTATGACCGCACATCTCACATGCGAAAACCTGTGTCTGAGCTATGGGAAGACCCCGGTTCTGACAGATGTAAATCTTGACCTTGTTCCCGGCCAGATCACCGCGATCGTTGGGCCGAATGGCTGTGGTAAATCCTCGCTTTTGCGGTGCCTCAGTCGGGTCCAAAGCCCCACTAAGGGACAGGTGCTGTTGGATGGCGAACCCATCCACAAGCAAAACACCAAACAGGTCGCCCGCAAGATTGCCTTCATGCCTCAAAGCGCGACCGCACCGACAGGCATGCGGATCATGGATCTGGTGCTGCGGGGGCGGACACCACATCAATCCCCATTGCAGCAATGGACCTCAGAAGATCAACGGATCGTCGAGCGCGCCCTAGATCAGGTTGGCCTAACGCATCGCGCCCATGAGTTGCTTGAAGACCTTTCAGGCGGGCAGCTGCAACGCGCATGGATTGCAATGGTGCTGGCGCAAGATACCGAAATCCTGCTTCTAGACGAACCGACCACTTTCCTTGATCTGGCGCACCAGCAAGACATCCTGAAACTTGTGCGCGAGCTTCAGGCGGATCGCGGCCTGACCGTGGCCATGGTGCTGCATGACATCAATCTGGCGTCGCGTTTCACCGACAATATCATCGCGTTGCGCGACCAGAATGTTCTGTGCTCGGGCGTGCCGCAGGACGTGATCACCGAGCCCAATATCCAAGACATCTATGGCCTTGCCTGCAGCGTGATCGCTGATCCGCATCACGGCCTGCCCCACATCATCCTGAAGTGAGCGAACATGACTGATCTGATTAAAGTACATGCTGATCTGGCGGGCCTTGCCTTTCCCGCGATGCGCCAGATGATGCTGCATGAAGCCGACGAACATGATCTTCCGGTGCTTGCAAACCACGATGACCACCTGATGGTCAGTTCCGAATATGGTGCTTTCGGACTGACCGCTCAGCCCGACGGCATCCGCCTGCATGTCCAAGCAGAGACTGACGAGCATCTGTATATCCTGCGCGACTCGCTGATCGAGCATCTGATCTATTTCGTACCTGATCTGGCGGACAGCATTCGGTGGTCCGATGGCCCTGCCGCTGAAACTCTGCCCCCGAACTTTCAGTTTGCCGAGATCCTTAAGCGAACCGAGCTTGGAACAGATTTCTATCGCCTTGTTCTAAGACCCGAACGGGTTCAGGACTTCGACGATACGGCAATCCATTTCCGCTTTGTCCTGCCAGCCCCCGGTGATACTTCACCCGAATGGCCACGCGTGCAGAAAAGCGGGGCAACGAAATGGCCCTCGGGCGAGAAAACCCTGCACCGTCCGGTCTATACGATGCGCGCATTCGACCAGCAGGCCGGTACCATCACGGCGGATGTCTTCCGTCACGATGGCGGCCGTGCTTCGGACTGGGCCGGAACGGTCAAGACTGGCGACAGCGTGGCAATGATTGGCCCGGGTGGCGGAGGCATCGTGCAGACCGACGAGATCCTGATCTGTGGCGATGAGACCGCCTTCCCGGCGATTGCACGGATCATCGACACCCTACCCGCCACCTGTACAGGCGCGGTCAGACTGCTCAGCACATCAGGCGCGCGCGATTATCCGATGCCCGCACATCCCGGACTGGCGCTGCAATGGCTGTCACCAGAAGAGGATCTGGCCGATGCGGCAATCGCCGCACTGGACCAGCTGACCTCGCCCTTCCTGTGGTTCTCGGCAGAAAGTCAGCCTGTCGCAAAGCTGCGCAAAGCTGATGCCATTGCGCGGATCGACAAGTCGCAGCGCTATGTCGCAGCCTATTGGACCAAGGGAACGTAAGACGCCCCTATCCTAAATCGCATCTGTGGTTATGCTCTTGCACTATGCGGGCAGCCATGGATGCGGTTGTGCGCTCTAGCAGAAAGCCAGAACGACCTGATGAAGAACCCTCAGCTGACCCCCCGAAAAGAGGCCCAACAGGCCAGATCGCGCAAAAAGGTCGAGAAAATCCTGTCAGTGACGCGCGCCCTTCTGACCGCAGGTCCCGCCCATCAGATCACAACCATCGGCATCGCCGAGCGTGCCGGGATCAGCGTCGGGTCGCTGTATCAGTTCTTCCCTAATAAAGAAGCGATCTTCTATGAACTATTTCGCCAGTGGCTGTCCGAAACGGTCAAGACGCTGGATCGCGTCAAGGACAGCCTGCCGGATGATGCAACCAAAGAAGATTGCGTCGACGCATTTCTGACCGCACTTAGCGACCCTAAGCTGAACTCACTGGAAAACTGGAAGCTGCGCATGGCCATGGGCCTGACGCCCGAGCTTGCCAAGCTTGAAGAACAACATATTCACGAGGTTACAATTCGCATCTTCGAACTGCAAAAGCGGTTCGGCAATCCCCCTCCGGACAAGATGATGGCGGACCTCATGGTTTTGCAGAACGAGATCACCGTGCGCTGCCTGTTCTCGCTCGCCTTCCTTGAAAAGTCACCCAATCACGATGTGCTGTTTGATCTGTGCAAGAAGCTGATGATGCTTATCTATGATTATCCAAGTTGGAGTGGGCTGGGATCAGCTGACAGCTGAGGTAACCAGGATCCCATATATTAGCATCCGGTTTCCGAGCGTGGATGCCTGCCAGGTGAAGAATGAAATACCGTCCGAATTGTTGCATCAATTTTCGTGCAAAAAGGCGCTAGGGCAGGTTGCCTCCACTTGCCACATATCCAATAACCCCTGTCGCTATGCAACCATGGCGACCTGAGGTCATAGCCCCCTCTTTATTCGTATGAGGTATCCGGACCCGCTTTGCGCGGACCCGGACCCAATAAACCCAGCGAACGCCGCGGTTTACCAGCCGCCTTCTGCGCGACGATCGTACTTGGTATCTCCCCCGAGATCGAACACCATCAACTTCGATTCTGTAAAGGTCTGGAGAAACCAGGGGTCGATTGCCGGAGGGGGCAGAATCCTACGCTAAGGGATTCTGGTTTTAAAATTAGCTTGTTATTCGCCTGAATTCTGGTTCCGTAGCTGATTGGGAATTCGGAACAGATGCACAGCGATACTGAGAGACGAACAAAGTCACCCTTACTTTTACTTCACGCTTGCAATCGGCCCGCTGTTTCGGCCAACTCCACCTGAAAGGGTGTTTGATGCCGCATATTCTAGTTTTTCTCTTAGCTTTATTCCTGCCGGTTAGCATTGCGCTTGCAGACATCCGTTCTGACGTACGCGAACTGTTTACCCGCGATATGAACATCCTCGATTTTGCTCGCGTGAAAATCGAAGTTGATCGCATGATTGATCCCCGCATCGATGTTGAAACGCAGCTTGCCCAGATTGACCAGATGGTCGCCACGATCCGCTCCATGCTGCCGCCAAACGCCACGAGCTGGGAGAAGGTCGAAACCATCCGCCGCTACACCTATCAGGCAGGCGATTGGAATGGTAGCCGTGCCTTCAGCTACGATCATGGCGATCCATACGGCCTCGACGTACGCAACAAGCTCTTGTCGGATTACATTCAGGATCGACGCGGCAACTGCATTACCATGCCATTCCTGTTCATCATCCTCGGCCAGCGGCTCGGGCTGGATGTGACGCCTGCCATGGCACCGCTGCATGTTTTTGTGAAATTCACCGATGACGATGGTGTCACACACAACTTGGAAGCCACAAGCGGGGCTGGTCGCACGCGTGATCAGCACTATCGCAAGCTTCTGCCCATCACAGATGCCGCGGTTTCAAACGGCGTGTTTCTGACCCCATTAGATGCCGAACAATCTGTGGCGGTCATTGCCGCCGTGATCGTGGAAGAGTTGATCGCACAAGAGCGTTATCACGATGCCATGTCCGTGGCAGATATCCTGATCGAGCATTACTCGATGTTCGCCTATATCATGGTCAAGAAAGCCACGGCGGCTTACCACCTGCTGCGCACGGAATTTCATGAGAAATATCCAACGGCGCAGGACGTTCCAGAAGATCAACGCGCCTATCTAGCCTACCTTCAGCGGGTCAATCAGGGCATGTTTGACAGGGCGGAATCTTTGGGTTGGCGAGCACTGCAAAGATAGGGTAACGTCCGCTTGTAATTACACGTTTTAGGGGAATGACCATGCTCCGCCATTTGAAACAGCTCATTTTGACCGCGCTTTTCGCGCTCTTTGCTTCGCAAGCCTCGGCGATGTTTATTCAACCTGACTGGTATGATCCCGCCAATCCTCAGGTCGGGACCAACCGTTATGCCTATTCCCACAACGATCCTGTCAATAAGTTGGATCCCGGAGGGAATGAATCGACAGACCTTCTAAGAAATCAAGAAGACTCGGATCGCGCCAATGCTGAGGCCGCTCAAGATGCACTTGAGCGTGCTGAAGCAATTAGAGAACGTGGATCTTGGTGGGATCGCGTACGAGACAATCTCGGGGTTGATGATTATTGGGAAGGTCGAGCCGAAAACCATATAAGTCGTATCGGTAAGTCATGGGGTGAGAGGGCTACTGGTGACGTAATAACTGGCGTGGAAGTAGGGTCAGTAGCTGCTGGCGGAGGAGTTGTAATCCAAGGTGGTAGAGCAGCTCTGAAAGGCGCAGCCGTTTCTGCCGCGGCGAGAAGGGAGGTTGCTCGGCAAGCCGCACTGGAAGCTGCACGCAGGCTAGGTATCGAGTTGTCAGAGGTCACCATAACTCGCGGCGTTGCAAAAGCTACAATTGGTGTGACGAAAACCTTAGATCCTAAAGATATTAGAGCAGTTGCTGATTACATGAAAAGTCAAGGAGCGGCGCGTGGTCAGCTCAATTCAGGATTTATCGCAAACGAGCGACTCGAAACCGTTTTAGAGCGAGCGGTTGGTAGGGGGCCGCAAGGCTTTCTTGGAGGAGGAACAGTCAGCCATAACCCTGCGAAAGAACTGGGTAACTTTATCATCGATTTTACATTCTAAAGTGCCATGAAGTATCCAGATCCAGATATCATCGTCAGTAGGTTCAACAAGCATAAGGCTGTCAGAGGAAAATACTTATCGGAGAGAGGTGTCGTCGATGAAAGCGGCGAACAACTCATTGTGATGCGCAAAGACTCTGACAATTTTACAATCGTCACTTCAAAAGTGATCAGGGGCCGTTGGCGGGGAGTCGATGTAGTTGAGCCGCACTCAACAGGTGAGCTTCAATACGATATCATAGATGAAGCTGGCCTTATCTTGGACGATAAGCTCAACCTCGATCAAGCTGCTGGAGTGAAAGCGAACCAACGATCTTGCTTTTGGGTGCCTCACGATGCCATTTTTCCATTTTGCAATCTTTTGAACTTTCTCAAATAGAATTGCGTGCTAGATGGTTATCCAGATCCCGGAACTGAAGTGTTTTGCGGCATTTACTTGGCAGAGTATTTCAAGGGCTTAGCCGCCGCAAAACCTCGTTGAAGATGTTGCCCCATTTGGTCAACCTCTATTCCGCGCCAGCGTCCTATAAACGGTTGGCCTAGACACGGAAAACACCTCTGCCAGATCGCTGATTGAATACTCTCCGGTGCCATGCATGCGGCACAGCTCCTTTTGCTGCTTGTCAGATAGCTTCGGCTGTTTGCCCCTCAGCTTGCCCTTGGCGCGTGCAATGGCCATGCCTTCGCGGGTTCGCATGCGGATCAGGTCAGCTTCAAACTCGGCGAAGGTGGCGAGAATGTTGAAGAACATTTTTCCCATAGGGTCGGTCGGGTCGTAGACCGACGCGCCGAGTGCCAGTTTCACGCCCTTCGCTTCGAGCTGATCAGCAATGGCGCGCGCATCCGGCACGGAGCGGGCCAGCCGATCGAGCTTTGGAACAATGAATGTGTCCCCTTCACGAACTGCGGCCAATGCTTGATCAAGACCGGGGCGGGCGCGATTTGTGCCGGTCAGACCGTGATCAGTATAGATGCGATCTGGGGTCACGCCGAGCTTTTCCAGCGCCTGTTTCTGGGCGGTCAGGTCCTGACCGTCAGTTGAGCAACGGGCGTATCCGATGAGAGCTGTGTTCATGGGCCCATGTGTACGAATAAGGCGCCTTCATTGCAAATTTAAACGTACCATCTATACGAGACGGCATTCGCCCCAGAATCGTTGGGAGGATGAGTTGGCTGAAAAATGACCGTTCAACGCTCCCCTTACGGACACACATTTCCAAACATTTCAGAAAGACCATCATGCCCCGCCGATCCATTTTGACTGCGCGCCAGAAAGCCGCGCTATTTGACCTGCCGACCGACGAAGCCACGATCCTACGCCATTACACCCTCGCGGATGACGATCTGGAAATTATTGGGGCCCGCCGCCGTAGTCACAATCGCCTTGGCTTCGCACTTCAGCTCTGCGCGTTGCGCTATCCGGGGCGTCTGCTGGCACCGGGGGAAGTCATCCCGGAGCCGATCACTCGATATCTGGCAGCACAGTTAGGGATTCGGCCTGATGACCTGATCGACTATGCGGTCCGCGAAGAAACCAGACATGAACATCTTGCAATATTGCGGAACACGTACGGGTATAAGATGTTCACGGGCCAAGGCGCACGGGATCTAAAGGCTTGGTTGACGGCTGAAGCTGAGCTTGCTCGGTCCAATGTAGATTTGGCCAGACGTTTTGTTGAGCAATGCCGGACCAACCAAACCATCCTACCGGGCGTAACCGTTATTGAACGGCTTTGCGCTGATGTGCTTGTCGCTGCTGAGCGGCAGATCGAAGCGCGTATCGTCTGGCGTCTTAACGATGAGGCCTGCGCCCAGCTCGATGCGCTCTTGTCAGAAGATGTGGAAGGGCATGTCACACGCTTTGTCTGGCTGCGTCAGTTTGAAGTTGGTCAAAACTCAGCAGACGTGAACCGCCTGCTAGACAGGTTAGAGTTTCTGCAGAACCTAGAGCTGGCCGGGGACGCGCTCGCTGGTGTTCCGCCCCACCGAATAGCTCAGCTTCGACGTCAGGGAGAACGGTATTTTGCTGGCGACTTACGCGACATCTCGGGCGATCGTCGGCTTGCAATTCTCGCAGTTTGCGCTTTGGAATGGCAAAGCGCCATCGCTGATGCGGTTGTCGAAACTCATGATCGGATCGTTGGAAAAACCTGGCGCGACGCAAAGAAGCTCTGTGCGGCACAGATTGCAGATGCGAAATCGGCGCTGCATGAAACGCTTTGCTCGTTCAAGAATCTAGGCGCGGCCCTTCTGGAAGCGAAGGGGGATGAAGCATCTCTTGACGCAGCAATGGAGTCTTCCTGCGGCTGGCCTCAGCTTGAAACGCTGGTTGCAACAGCTGCGGGTCTGACGGACACACTGTCTGCGGATCCGATGGCTCATGTTGTGCATGGCTATCACCGGTTCCGGCGATACGCCCCACGTATGTTGCGTGCGCTCGATATTCGCGCGGCATCTGTTGCCGAACCCTTGCTGGCTGCGGCAATGATCATCGCGAGCACAGGAAAAGACCCCAGCCGGCCTGTGGTCTTTCTTCGCGCCGCCCAAAAATGGCACCGTCACCTCAAGAACGCGGGGAGTGATGAACCCCGCCTTTGGGAAGTGGCTGTGATGAGCCATCTGCGTGACGCTTTCCGATCAGGCGATATCTGGCTGGCGAGTTCGCGCAGATACGGCGATCTGAAAGAGGCTTTGGTTCCGGTTGAATTTGCGCAAACTGTTCCGAAACTGGCCATGCCGTTTGACCCTGAGACTTGGATCGAGGACCGCAAGGCTCGTTTGGAGAACGGGCTACAACGGTTGGCGAAAGCGGCCAGAACAGGTGCGATCCCAGGCGGGACCGTCGAAAACGGCGTGCTGAGTACAGATCGTTTGGCGTCCGCTGTTCCGGCTGAAGCCGAGGAACTTATTCTCGATCTGAACAAGCGGCTACCAGACGTAAGGATTACTGATCTTTTGCAGGATGTTGATCATGATATCGAGTTCACGGAAGCATTCACGCATCTCAGGACGGGTGTGCCCTGCAAAGATAAGACAGGTTTGTTGAATGTTTTACTTGCCGAAGGCCTGAACCTCGGGCTGAGCAAAATGGCGGATGCCACAGACACGCATAACTTCTTCCAGCTCTCACGTATCTCTTGCTGGCACATGGAAAGCGAGGCTATCAATCGTGCCTTGGCGATGGTCATTGCGGCACAATCAAAACTTCCATTGGCCCAGTTCTGGGGTGTCGGTGAAACCGCATCCAGTGACGGGCAGTTCTTCCCGACCACACGGCAGGGTGAGGCAATGAACCTGATCAATGCGAAGTACGGATCTGTGCCGGGTCTAAAAGCCTATACTCATGTGTCAGATCAGTTTGGACCATTTGCAACGCAGAACATCCCTGCAACCGTGAATGAGGCACCCTATATTTTGGACGGTTTGTTGATGAACAAGGCCGGCCGGAAAATCAAAGAACAGTATGCTGACACTGGCGGCTTCACAGATCTCGTGTTCGCAGCCACTGCGCTCTTGGCTTACAGGTTTATTCCACGCATCCGGGATCTGCCTTCGAAACGGCTCTACGCCTTTGACCCAGCGAATGCACCTAAAGAACTGCGTGGTATGATCGGTGGCAAAATCAAGGAGCGGCTGATCACTGAGAATTGGCCGGATATCTTACGCGCGGTAGCCACAATGGCAGCTGGCATCATGCCGCCCAGCCAACTTCTGAAGAAGTTTGCCGCCTATCCCCGGCAACATGAACTTGCCCAAGCGCTGCGGGAGATCGGCCGGATCGAACGCACATTGTTCATCATTGAATGGCTGCTTGATGTGGACATGCAGCGCCGTGCTCAAATCGGGCTGAACAAAGGGGAAGCGCACCATGCTTTGAAGAACGCGCTACGAATTGGTCGCCAAGGTGAAATCAGAGACCGTACGGCCGAAGCCCAGCACTATCGCATGGCCGGGCTGAACTTACTGGCAGCGATCATCATCTATTGGAACACAAGGCACCTGGGCCATGCTGTCTCACAAAGACGGAACGCCGGATTGGATTGCCCACCAGATCTCCTTGCACACATCTCGCCCCTCGGATGGGCTCATATCTTGCTCACAGGTGAATATCGGTGGCGAAAATAACCCAACCCGTCCTTAGCGTAGGATTCTGCCCCCTCCGGCAATCGACCCCAACGAGCTCGTATTTCGCTTGAATCCTAGCGTTCACAAACAAAGCTTTTTGATTTCATTGGATCTGCAGTCTTAAGGATTAACCAATCCAACAGCTTCGGCCAGAGCCACCTTTCGTTCGAATGCGACCGGGCTTTTCCAACCCAGCTCGCCTGCCACATCTTCACGCCCGCGCTGTTGGTCGCAAAGACCGGGCGGCCGATATGGTCGGTGCGCAGGAAGTAGAGCCTGCCGTTCTCGACCACCGCGACGGGGGTTGCTGTGGTTTCAGATCATCACACAGCTATACAGGCTCTTGGTTGCTTCTCACCTGTTGCAAACATCTCCAAGCGCTGCGGATACCTCCGAAGAAACATCAATATCCCGCATTATTTCGTAGATCATAGTACACACCTGTTCGGTTGGCTCTTCACCTACAAATAAAAAAGGGGCACCCTCCCCAGCTGTTTCAGTCAAGAATAATCCGCCAAAGCCGCCATGGTCGCTTGACAATCTAAACCATAACAGAGGTACTTCTTTTTGGATCGTGGGCACAGGAAAGCCCAAGAACATAGGCTCCTTGACAGCGACCGTGAGAATACCATGCGGCTCAACTGCGCCTTCCGGTACGATTTGATTCAGTCGCTGCAAAACTGACCAATAGTGCTTATCTCGTAGCTCTCCCTCTGCAGCGGACGCATAGAGACATGATGAAAGCTGAAACGCAATCGCAAGCGTTGTGATTTTCCACATCATTCCAGCCCCGGATATACGTTGGTGTTCTTACCACCAGTATGTCGATACGCTCGGCGTAGTGCACTGATACATCGGATAAGTTATTCACTATACTCAATCAGAAAGAAACCATCTTCCCGGTGGTCGATAATCACCGCATCACCAGATTCTCCAGTATTCAACAGGACAGCAAACTTCTTGCCCAAGATGTTCTTTATCGCGAGCTCAGGAATATCAGCCTCATGATAGGAACCCCAGACAAAGCCTTTTTCTCTTACGATACTCATTTGGCCATCTAAATCTTTTTCAGTCAGTCTTATGAAGTAGATAAGCAATTCACCTCACCTACAGCTTCTCCGCTACTGAGATAGGCGTTGACGCTTTCCATGGCCCTTGGTGTTAAGGTTACAGCGTCCTGCCTTTTAAATCCATTTAGGTCGTTTGTGTATGGCATTTTTGATCCATCTTTCTCATCAAAAGCGAGCTGAACCGGGGCAAGTGACCCACCCGGGAAGCTCAATAGTTGGAGTAGATCCATCCGAGCACTGATAGGTACAATGTGTAAGTGGGCCGGGAGAGTCCACACCTTGCACTTGATTAATGAGCTTGCAGTTGCGACACGGTGGTGGGGGCGTTTGTTTAAAGGCAAAGCAACCATCACATTCTTGCGGAGTGCTTCCGGTTGCCTGATAGATCAACCAACCCGCTATGCCTGCGCAAGTTACGATTGCACCGCATAACAGAGCTTGCGGCCCGGTGCATACAAGCGGTGCAAGTGCTACGGTATTCTCTCCCCTTGGATCGACATACCGGCCCGGGTTTTGCAGGGCATAGTTATATACACTAGCCCCGTCGACCAGTCCCAACGGGTCGGCTTGGATGTAGCGTCCGGTGGTGGGGTCGTAGTCGCGCATCCAGTTTTGGTGCAGGCCGGACTCAGATTGGAACCACTGGCCCGCTGCCCGGCAGCGCATCTGCAAGATGCGCGAGAGGGAGGGAAACGGAGCAGGATGGGATCCGAGGTCATGGTGTGGACGCCGCCAAATGGCAGATAGCTTACCTGCCACATCGACACGCCCGCGCTGTTGGTCGCAAACACAGGGCGTTTGTGAAAACAATCTCTTTAGAAACTAGGAATGTCCTGAAAGGAGACAGGTTTCAGAGACACTTCTAGATCCTGCGTCAGTTGTTTGAGCCAACTCATGGCGCTTTTTCCCGACAACTCATACAACAGCATAAACCTTCCAACATCTAACCCAAAGTCTGGCCAAAAAGTCAAAAACTCAAACGGAAGCACCTCCGCTTCATCCAATGCAAACTCAAGGTGTTGTCCTCTGGTCTTCCGAATATCTGAAGCAGCTTTAGTTAGCTCATCCAGCACATTGAGCAACACTGGAGGTTCACAACAGCTAACATATTCCTTGCCATACCTTTCTGCGAGGTTCGCCTTCTTCATCTCTCCTGAATATCTGCTTAGATCTTTGCTCCAACGCGAAAATTCTGAAGTTGGATTATGTAGTATGAATCTCTCATTACACATAACAGCTGGTCGGACGCCTAGATCTTTTAGCACATATGCTTCGTGGAGAAGCCGAGGTATAAAACCAAAAAAATCACCTTCCAAACCAACCAGCGCATAGACGCTGGAAGTTCCCGCCATGCCAGCATCTTTATGACCCACTACAAGGCTGGGCCTTTCACCATTCAAACGCCAATCTATTGGGTGATCTTTGCTCAAATATATGTTTGGCGTCATGCGTCAAGTGCCTCTTTTGTATGTTATTATTGCGATAGTTCGACCAAAAAAGTCGTAAACGTGTATATGGGGACAATCATGATGTCCACCTGGCATATCCGGGTGCCCGTCTGGATGATCTTCTATTCTGTGCTGCGTATTCCAACTACAACTGTAGCCAAGATGTGTTCCTCCAGATCTCCGGATACGAGCACAGTTTGCACCGCGACTGCTTGGATTCAGAGATTCGAATGGTATTGGAGTCCTATTTTTGCGCGGGATCTGCGCCAGAAGCTGCGCTTTCGCCAGAGCTTGGCGCCTCGTAAGGGGCCCACAATTGTCCTCACACTCGTCATCCTCGTTGGCCTTGGGCACTGCCTTTGCGGCTTCGCCTACGGCCTTTCCCACAGCACGAGCAGCCCGGTAAGCTCTGTATGCTCGGTATCCCCAGCCAGCAGCCGCTGCAGCGCCGCCCACACATGCGCCCGTTCCACAAAGTAACCCTGTCCTATCCGTGTTATTGAGCGGGTTCTGTAATACATACCCGTACACGCTCGCCCCGTCGACCAGCCCCAGCGGGTCGGCTTGGATGTAGCGTCCGGTGGTGGGGTCATAGTCGCGCATCCAGTTTTGGTGCAGGCCGCTTTCGGATTGGAACCATTGTCCCGCTGCCCGGCAGCGCATCTGCAAGATGCGCGAGAGGGAGGGAAACGGAGCAGGATGGGATCCGAGGTCGTGGTGTGGACGCCGCCAAATGGCAGGTATGTGGCATCCCACATCTTCACGCCCGCGCCGTTGGTCGCAAAGACCGGACGGCCGATATGGTCGGTCCGCACGAAGTAGAGCGTGCCGTTCTCGACCACCACTTCCTACACTTTGGACGAGAGTATTGGGAAGCTACAGGTGCCGTCAGAATTTACCTCAATACGCCAAACTTACGCAATTTTGCAATCAGCCGCTCACACACATCTTCAGAAACCACTCGCCCCATTATCTCACGGTATCGGTCTAGAGACGTTAGTTCGTGAGGATCCTCTATATGCTGTCGATAAAAGAAGCTGCATGAAAGTGCGTATAGTTGATCAAAATCGGCAAAGGTCGACACGCAAATTCGTTCGAACGCAGCATTAAAATCTGCATCCATGCGACATACCGAAAACACATCCAACAACCAATAATCCTCAACCCCAAGGGGATTAATATCCTGCAACCTCAATTGTGCCTCGGTGACGAATGCTGAGAACACGCTTGATATTTCAGAGATAGCATCATCGTTCACAAAGGAATCCTCATCGTGAGTCTCAATTTTTTCTTGAACCTCAGCAAGCCTTCTCTTCAGATATTTTACCTTCACAGTAACGGTACCTTCCTAGAAAAATGATCTTAGGTGATATTTCGGTGGAATTTAGCTGCTATTGTGTAGCTACTCCAACCGGACCTGATAGAATCGCAAGTACAGCACCCGCGATTGCTAAACCAAGCCCGATATAGTCGAACCGGTCGATCGGAATGAGAGGGTCGTCGGGATCGAAATCGGACTCCTCATCCCATTCCGGCATTCTATCAGGCTCCCCTCGTCGGCAGAGATCTCGCCGCATCTGTGCCCTTCTTAGGCAGGCGCCTAGATTTTTGATTCGACCTGATGCAAATCTTAACCTGCAGTTATTTCTTTCCCTGCTCTCACGTTCCCAACACCAACTGTCGTCGCTCACACAATGTAAACCCACGTTGGGAAGACTCGGGAAACCCTCCCTAGGAGTGACAATTCCGACCGACAACCCCCTCGGATCCACATACCGCCCCGGGTTTTGCAGGGCGTAGTTGTAGACACTTGCCCCATCGACCAATCCCAGCGGGTCGGCTTGGATGTACCTCCCGGTGGTGGGGTCGTAGTCGCGCATCCAGTTTTGGTGCAGGCCGGACTCGGATTGGAACCACTGCCCCGGGAAGCGCAGGTTGATGGGGTCTCCGGTCGTGGCGTGGACGCCGCCAAATGGCAGATAGCTCGCCTGCCACATCGACACACCCGCACTGTTGGTCGCAAAGACCGCGCAAGAGTTGCGCACAAGTTATCCGTGCGGTAGATGCATTAATTATTTCAATCGAGCAACGTCGCTTTCCATCAGGTAGATGGCAACAGGAAACCATGGGGCATGTTCAGGTATTTCTTGATTGTTCAGATCGCAACATTGGCGACAGTCTTCAAGGTTTCTTAGTAGCGCAAAGTCGTTAATATCTAGGTCTAAGTTATCTGAGTTTGGGCCTACAAAGGGATCAAACGGATAGATTCCATGACACGATGCGGCAAGCCAACCGTTTCCACTGCAGACATCCCAACCAACTGGAATGAGTTGATCCGATAACTCTTCATAAATATCAGATGCAGGTTGAATTTCTAGGGCACTCAGGGCATCCGTTTCCACAGCGCGAAAACAAAGAAACAAACCAAGACGTCGCGCAACGCGCGTGATGTTTATGTCAGTCGCCTGCAAGGCACCCGGATATACAACCGAGCCACTAAGGAGTTCGTCAGAAACAACCGAACGAAGTTCAGGAGGTAATGTTTCTACCGGCTCCCAGACTGCATCCGACGCCGAAACGACACACCTACCCGCAACAAATCTCGGCGCCTCGCAGATCATCATCGACACTATCGCAGTATTTGTCATCTGCACTCTCCCTATGGATAGCTTGGCGGCCTACCATTTCCATTCAAATTATGTCCGATGGGAACATATGAGTGGTGGTTGCCTGTATGGCGCTTCGTTGCTTCTCTCCAGAAACATTCGCAATTGTGAGGCTTCTGTTGAACTTCGTAAATATGATAATGATACGTACCTGCGTCGCGGCCACGCTGGTGTACTTCAGGTCCGATATATCCAATATCACCCACTGGATAGGGTTTGCAGGGCGGACAACTTTCGCACATGGTGTTCATAGTTGCACCAAGTAAAAGCAGTAGAAGCTCAATTGGCGTCAATGGCCGAACCGGATCTCCCCAATTAGGAAGTGATTTTGGCCCGCCCAATACTCCCCCTCCGGTCCCAACTCCACCTCCGAGGCCACCACCTAGGGCAATCCCCTGCTCCCCCCTCGGATCGATATATCTCCCCGGGTTTTGTAGGGCATACCCATACACACTCGCCCCATCGACCAGCCCTAACGGGTCAGCCTGCAGATATCGCCCCGTGGTCGGGTCATAATCGCGCATCCAGTTTTGGTGCAGACCAGATTCGGACTGGAACCACTGTCCCGGGAAACGCAGCAGGATGGGGTCTCCGGTCGTGGTGTGAACTCCGCCAAATGGCAGATAGCTCGCCTGCCACATCGACACACCCGCACTGTTGGTCGCAAACACAGGCCGGCCGATATGGTCGGTGCGCACGAAGTAGAGCGTGCCGTTCTCGATCACCGCGACGGGGGTGCCCTCCATCCAGATGTGGGCCCAATCCACACTATGTGTTTTCCAACCCCCTTCTACATCAGGCGTACCAGGTCTTTACGTCCAATTTCGGAGGCAAGCTCTGCAATGGAACTTTCTACCACCCTATCTGATGTAAAACCGGACGTCGAAAGCACTTCCATAACTGTTTCCGGTGCACAATTTGAAAGAAGCAGTCTCAGTTCCTCATTTTGATTGATCGAACTGTAGCGAAATATCGCGCCGCGCTCGAACAACAAACTCACAATTGAATCATTACCCCAAGCAGCCGCTGAGCTCACCGGTGTTTCCCCTGATCTTGAGACATAGTTTGGATCCATCCCCTTTTCGAGTAGCGCAAGAACATGACATCTATTACCGCCTGTGCAGGCATATAGAAATGACTCGCCTAGATCATCAAAATCCGCGCGCTTGATCAGAGGCAAGTCTAGCAGGCGAAAAAATAGAAGCACCTCGCCTGAGCACACACAATCGCTCAAGAAATTTAGTACTTCGTCAAGCGTGTATCGAGAAAGATCTACTGCCCCAACGGCGGCGTAGTTATTCGATCCAATTTCATATTCCATTGTACAAGCTGTTACCTTACTTCTTGAGGACATCCTTGACTTTCTGGCAGCGAAAGTGGCCATAGAAAGCTCGACAATGCGGCGGCGCGGCGGTCTTCGCAAGTTCTTGCGCCGTCCGTTTATCAAGATGAACAGCAAAGACTCGCTCCGGGCAATCGTCTGGGCAGTTCTTATTCTCAAAATGATCTCTCCGCGTTCCATGGCAAACCCACCCGTTCTTAATCAACTGCTTATTCAGCCTTCTTTTTCTCAATTTCTGTAATGTCTTCTTAATTCCTTGCTTCAACACTTGTCCACAAATCGGGCATTCCCCCGTGGGGTCCGTCCAATACATTGGGTTCTGATATACGTAGCCATAGAGGGACGACCCCGGTATCAACCCCAACGGATCCGCTTGGATATACCGCCCAGTGGTCGGATCATAATCACGCATCCAGTTTTGGTGCAGGCCGGACTCGGATTGTAACCATTGGCCGGGGAAGCGGAGGTTGATGGGGTCTCCGGTCGTGGTGTGGACGCCGCCAAATGGCAGATAGCTGGCCTGCCACATCGACACGCCGGCGCTGTTGGTCGCAAACACAGGGCGGCCGATATGGTCGGTGCGCACAAAGTAAAGCGCCCCGCGTTAGTGGATCTCAGGAACTCTCAGCACAGCTATTGCGTAATACTAGATCACATTGAGGCCAATCAGGCACAGTATCATCAGATATCTCACGCAGTTTCGGTATCAGAGGGTATATGACACCCTGTAAGTATTTGCCCGCATTAACCAGAGCATCTAGCGGCGTGTCGGCATAAATTGCTTGGCTTTCAGCCACCCCTTCTACTGTCACTTCACAGAAATACTCGCTCCCATTCGACATAGGTGAACTTATCAGAATGCGAACATCATCATCTGAGGACTTCTTACGTATTCCCGTTAAACAAATAGAAAAATCCGCACTTTGGCTTTTGGGGGCTATCATTTGCCTTCCTTTCTTTGGCATTCCGCCAACAGATCGGCGGACTCTTCCCAACATTGCTGACGGCGGCGTTTCTGACGATCCGTTCTTCCCATCATGCGACGGCATTCATCATTTCGCCGTTCATACGCCGCATAGCAATTGCCTTCATTCCTATTAGCGACCGTGTCAGAACATTCATTGCAACTGATCGTCCAACGATACACATCGTAAGCCGTCGCTCCGATAATGAACAGGGCAGCCAGAACATCCCCTGCCGGGACCGGCCCATCGATGGCACACATTGCTCCTGCAGTGGCTGCGCGACGACCCCAAGTTCCTGCGGCTCTACTACTCGCCGAGCCGCCCATAGTGGCCGTCTCTTCCCCCCTCGGATCGACATACCTCCCCGGGTTTTGCAGGGCGTAGTTGTAGACGCTTGCCCCATCGACCAGCCCCAGCGGGTCGGCTTGGATGTAGCGTCCGGTGGTGGGATCATAGTCGCGCATCCAGTTTTGGTGCAGGCCGGACTCGGATTGGAACCATCTAGTGTAGATGAAGTCTATTAAAACAACTAATCCATTTCGAACATATACACGACACCGTCTCCCTCCTCGACTAGGGAGCATTTAGGCAAAATATCACACCAGAATCGCCAATATCCATTAGTCACAAATGCTTCGTTAGCTGCAACACTTCCGAACGGTGGATAAAGGTATTTCAAGATAACGATCGCTACCGAATTTAATTCTTCAATGCCCGACATCATCAGGGGTGGTGCTATCGCCATCGCCATGAGGGCTAGAACGATACCGACGAATAGTATCCTCGTTACCAACCTCATTGTTCACCAAACTCCTCTTTTATGGCGTCAACAAAATCAGAGTCATAATTCCAGTTATTATCCCAGAAGCTATCTGTATCGTAGTTGAAACCGCTTGGCCAGCCATCAGGTATGTTGACTGGAGTGTATTCTCCTCTTACCTCTCGATATGTTTGATGATACTCAACTCCATAGCACACATCCCCCGCAGCCAAATCTTTCGCGCAAGCCCTTACAGTTGCACGCTGCCCAGTATCCGTACGTGTACATTCATATTCACAAATTTTCCTTGCACCTTCATAATATTGGTCTCCCTTTTCATAGCCGACACCGCCAGTATTCGTGGCCCGACACCTAACTGTATAAAGCCCCATTACATCAATATACTTGAAAGTATTTTGCAGCGCATATCCATACACGCTCGCCCCGTCGACCAGTCCCAGCGGGTCTGCCTGCAAATACCTCCCCGTCGTCGGATCATAATCGCGCATCCAGTTTTGGTGTAGGCCGGACTCGGATTGGAACCATTGTCCCGCTGCCCGGCAGCGCATCTGCAAGATGCGCGAGAGGGAGGGAAACGCAGCAGGATGGGATCTCCGGTCGTGGTGTGGACGCCGCCGAATGGCAAATAGCTCGCCTGCCACATCGACACACCCGCGCTGTTGGTCGCGAACACAGGGCGACCGATATGATCGGTGCGCACGAACCAGAATATGACGCTTCATTGGTAGCCCTTTAGGAAAACCGCTGGGGATGGATCGGGATTTGTTTCAGCTGCTTACGGGCAACACGTGGGCTCTATCGGAACTTTTGGCTTCTGGAACTTTAATCCGCAAACTGTCTTGCCACATATTTGTTGAACTGCAGCACAAGTAGTCTTTTTCCTGACATGATCCCAAAAAAATCAGCCTCAACTGAGTTCGACCTATGTCGCAAGTGAGTAACGCTGGCACAAAGCGGAAACTCGTCGAAAACGTCATTAATCATATCCATCAAGCGAAATGCCAGATAGCCTCTCATACCAGAAACAAATTCTTCAGAACCGAAGCGAAGATCCGGCAACATATATCGACCGACGCGCTTCTCCAACTCGCCCAAGCGATCTTCAAGGTCTTCGACCAAAGTAAAAGAAAACTCGTACTGTCCACAGAAAAATGCATTAATGGCAGCTCCGATATCGTGATCTTCAGGATTCATCTCAAGACTATAGGCGCTACCTTCATACTCACGAAGATCTCCACTGAGCGCGCAAAGCCCATACAGAAATCCACCAATCCTACCAGTATTCTCGTCTCTATTTCGTACTCTCATGGCCCGTAGCACCTCCCCCCACATACTGCTTCATGATTTGCTTCCATTTTCTTCAGATGGCCCTCCAGTTTTTTTATGTACCGGAGGTGGGTCCCATAAGACGCTGAGCTTCGATTTAGATCAGTGTAGCGCCAAGCAATCGTCGTACGGAGAACATTGATATATTTTCTTAGCATTTGACAATACCAGCTTCCCGGGTCCTGTGGGAATGGGTTTAGCGGGAAAGCTAGAGCCTCATGTTCAAGGCCGTGACCATATGGCATTGGCCCGTTGGCACGCCCCCCTTCAGAGGAGTTATTATTCCAAAGGTCAATGAGGGCCTCACCTCCAAAATAGCCTATTCCCAGGCCAATCAAAGCACCGGCCATCGCCCCCAGGGGTCCGCCAACCGTGGAACCATACACTCCACCAATAACAGCGGTATTTTCCCCCCTCGGATCCACATACCTCCCCGGGTTCTGCAGCGCATATCCATACACACTTGCCCCATCGACCAGCCCCAGCGGGCCGGCTTGGATGTAGCGTCCGGTGGGAGGATCATAATCACGCATCCAGTTTTGGTGCAGGCCGGACTCGGATTGGAACCATTGACCGGGGAAACGCAAGAGAATGGGATCTCCGGGCGTGGTGTGGACGCCGCCAAAGGGCAGATAGCTGGCCTGCCACATCGACACGCCGGCGCTCTTGGTCGCAAAGACCGGGCGGCCGATATGGTCGGTGCGCACAAAGTAGGGCGTGCCGTTCTCAATCACCGCGACGGGGGTGCCGTCCATCCAGATATACTCGCGCTGCAGGGTCGAGATATCGGTCAGCGGATCAACCTCGTATTCCGCGATGCGATTGCCCGCGAGGTCAAACAGCGTATGGATGGTGCGCCCGTCCTGCGGCAGGCGACGGATCACCTGCTGGCCAAGCGCGTTATAGACATACTCGGCCTGCACAACGCCGTTGATCGAGAAGCTCTCCATCCGGTTCGCCGCGTCATAGGTATAGCCATAGCCGCCGCCCTGACGATTGTCATAGGTGGTGTTGCCCGCCGCATCATAGGTGAAGCTGCGCGGTGCATCGCCCGTGATGGATTGCAGGCGGTTGCTGAGGCTGGAATAGGCGTAGGTATCGGTGCTGGTATTGCCGGACTGGGTGGCGCTCCGCGTCAGGCGGTTGCCAACCCCGTCATAGGTGAAGTCCAGCGTATCCCAAGCGCCGGTCGCGTTGGCCAGAAACTCGCGCGGGGAATAGCCATAGGTGGCGTTGCGCCCCGGGTTGATTGGGTCACTGACAGCGGCAAGGTTGTTGCGGACGGTCCAAGTATATGTCGCGTCACGCAGCATGGTCGCCCCCTGCCCGTCTTGCAGACCGGCCAGGCGATACGAGTTGTCATAGATGGCGCGGTGCAGGTTGCCGTCACCATAGGTCATCATGGTCAGGGGACCGTTGGGCAGGTAGCTTGCACCCGAGATGACCGAGACAGGGCCTGCGCCAAGATCGACGGTGATGTCCGTAATCCGCTCGTCCGCATCGCGGGTATAGGCCACGACATGCCCGGAAGGGTAGGTGATCGATGTGATCTGTCCCTCGGCATTGTGGG
The DNA here is from genome assembly GCF_007004645.1 of Aliiroseovarius halocynthiae. Classification (GTDB taxonomy): domain Bacteria; phylum Pseudomonadota; class Alphaproteobacteria; order Rhodobacterales; family Rhodobacteraceae; genus Aliiroseovarius; species Aliiroseovarius halocynthiae. The sequence continues at coordinate 38,601 of NZ_ML660028.1, forward strand.
CATATGTCACCCCATAGTCATGCTGCTCGATCTGCCGGAAGTCGGTGATCGGGACTCCGGTGTGTTGGTCGAACTGAACATAAGATTTTCCGCTGGCGTCAGTGGTCAAATCTGCATGACCGCTTCCGGGAAGATCAAGAGGCTCGTCCAAGAAATTGAAGGTGACGTCAATGCCTTCGGTAACGGAGAGAGTTCGATTCTGCACTGCGGCAAAGACGCCCAGGCGATCGGGGACATACGACGCTCCCTGGATCAGATAGGTGTAGCTGGCAACAACTGAAGCCGCTGAACTCCCCGTCTCATCACTGACGATATCACCTTGCCCATCAAACGAGTAGTACCGTTCGAGGCCTGAGCTATTTACGGGCACATGCCCGTTCATATTGCTGGCAAGCTCGGCTTCCGTACGTGCTACCGACCAGATGCGCAGATTATCAAACTGGGCCTTCGTCTTATAATTACCGACGCCACCAATAGCTCTGATCGTAACAGGTGTTGCATACGGGCCGCTCGACGTCGCGTCCAACAGACCGTCAATATAGATCCTAAGGACACCTGTAGCATCCCGAGTGAGCGCGTAGTGTGTCCAAGTGTTATGAGGCGAAGGTGTGGATGCACTGAATCTGTTCTGCCCTTCCGAGTATAGGGTGAACCGGCCGTCATTAAAGGTCACGAGCTGCTTCTCTTCTGGTTGCCCCGAAACCAGCTGATCGCGATAGTTAATAGTAGATCCACTCGGGAATTTCACCCAACTCTCAATGGTGAACTCACCGTCTAAGGCGATGTCACCAACTTCAACATACCAAGAGTCATTGAGCTCTAGCACGCGATCTGTGGCCCCAGAATAGTCCGCCGTTGGATCAGTCGAAGGCGAGGCATCGGTGACCGGTGACCCAGAGCCGATTAACTTGGTGCCCCCGGCCATAACCGCATCCGTGGCGTTTCCTGTTTCATCGACGGCAACATCACCTATGCCGTCAAACGCGTAGTAACGCTCAAGGCCGGGGCTGTTCACTGGCACATGCCCGTTCATATTGTTGGCAAGCTCAACCTCGGTGCGGGCAACCGACCAGACGCGAAGGTTATCAAACTGAGCAGCTGTAACGTTTTTGACGCTGCCAATCGTACCGACGGTCAATGGATGCGTATACGAACTGGAACCCGTGGCATCCAACACGCCATTAATATAGATCCGCAGTATACCTGATGCATCTCGGGTAATGGCGTAGTGTGTCCAAGTCTCAAATGTCGCAGGTGTAGAGGCGGCAACCCGGTCCACACCTTGAGACCAGAAGCGGAATCGTTCGAATGCAAAATTAAGACTCTGGTCCACCGTTCCGTCAGAAATAAGGGTTTCATCGCTGCGAATAACAGTGCCAGCTGGAAACTTGACCCAACCTTCAACCGTGAACTCACCCGGCAAAACAACATCGTCGATATCTACTGAAGTCGTTTCCCACAAGGCAATCGCTCTGTTCGGTGTCGGATACGTAACACCATCGACAACCACATTCACAACTTCATCCGAGGCCTCCCCCCAGTTGTTTCTTGTCGAGTAATTGAATGTATCGGTGGCCGTCTCACCAGTTTGCAGTGCATTAAACGCCCCATTCTGCGAGTACGTCAGATTACCATCATCAGTCAGCTCGACCTCTGCCCCTGACGCCAATAGAATCGGGGTACCAACCCTCGCCACTTGGCCGTTAATCTGCGTGATATCCAGCTTCGTAGGGGTGATAGATTTTTCCATCACGTAACTAAACGTTTGGTCCTGGGCTGGATCGCTTGGGAAGCGGCGTGCGATTAAGCGTGAACCGTTGTCATATTCATAGGTCGAGACCACGCCGCGCGCGTCGGTCATCAAGGATACGAGGCCGCGGTTGTTATATGTATACGACATGGTTCCGCGGTCGGCGCTGACCTCGCTCAGAACTTCACCAAAACCGTTATAGACAAAGTCCGTATCAATCGCGCGCTGATCGGTAAACTCGGTGATCTGATCGGCGTCGTCATGTTCATTCTGGCTGGTGTAACCTGCCCGATCCGCGACGCTAACAAGTCGATTTAGCGCGTCAAAGCTGTTGTCCGTCGTCAGATTAAGCGGGTCGGTCACCCGATCTAGATTGTCTTCAACGTCATGGCGATACTGCCAGATCTGACCTTCCGCACCAACCGTCTTTAACAGACGGCCAAGCTTGTCAAACTCGGTATCCTCCCAGAAATCTGCGGCATTGACACCATCGGTGTATTCGACGTGTGTGATATTGCCCATCGCATCGTGAGTATAGTTCACGACGTCTCCGGTCGGACCGACCGTACGGTTCATGCGCCTGGCCTGATCGTATTCGAAGCTCCATGTGTGGCCTCGGAAGTTGGTGTATGACGTCAGTTGCCCGACCGGATCGTAGGTGTATGTGCTGGAGACGCTTTTCGCGGTGCCGGGATTGCGTTCGACAGATGTGACCCGACCATTGATATCGTAAGAAAAAGCCCAGTCCACCCCATACGGATCACGCATCAGCGATGGCAAACCCAATGCATCGCGGGTGACAATTTCTGTCTCAAGCTGATTTGCATCCGTGGTTTTTGTGAGGTTACCGCTCGCGTCATACTCATAGGTGACGACATCGTCCACGCCGTCAGCCGAAAGTCCGGGCCCATCGACCGACTTCAACAAAGACAAACCTTGTGCATTCACCGAATATGTATAGCTCCAGGTGCGGCTTTTCCCATAATCTGCGCTGCCCACCAGAGCGTCGGTCTGACTATATTGGGACAGCAATCCCTCTGGCGTATAACTGAACGTTTCGGTCAGTTGCGATGTGCTGCGCGTCGCAGGAAGATTTGTATCGCCTTTCCACGTATAGGTTGTGACACGGGGATTTGCGCCATCGGCATCCTCGGTTTTGGTCAAAATACGACCTTGCGGATCGCGTTCATAAGTCGTCCGTGACCCGTTATGCCCGACCTGAGCATACACCAACCCTTCTGGTGCCCCAGCATTGGGTGTAAAATCGCGCGACAGGGTCGTCGCAAGAACGTTATCAGTAGCTTCACCCGCCTCAGAAGAGGCATAGGCTCGATCTCCCTCCAGAGTAAAATCATAGACGGTTTCATGCCCAAGTGGGTTGATGACACGACGTCGAGAAGCCGTCACATCATCAGGATCCAGTTGCACTTGATAGCTGTTCGCTCCAACATGGGTCGTTGATATGGCGGGGCGTATGGAAGTCCCAAAGGGCGTGCTGAACATGAACATTTGACCGCCGGAAGCTGAGCCACCGGTCGTAATGTCGACAGGTGCAGCTAATTGGTATCCAAATTCGGCATAAAGCGTCGGATCGCCCTGTGCATTCAGCCGGCCATCATAAATCTGAGACAGCAACAACGGATAGTATGGCCTATCATTCGCATCCTTAAGGTAAGAATAGCGGTAGGCCAGCTCGCTCGTTCCCGTCGCCAGATCCGTTCGTGTGACCTCTGTAAGCATCGGCACGGATGGAACACGTACATTAGGTTCATAGGAATAGTCGATGCGAAGCTCGGGTGTGAATGTTTCATCGTAATCCGTGTCGATTTCAATTTTGGAAATTAGCTCACGCGTGCTACCTGGAACCGTATCGGTCCTCCATGTATACTCGGCGCGCTGCCCTTTGTTATCCCTGACAACGGCGATTTGAGCATCCGTCCAATCGATATTGATTTCATACCCGTCCGGCCATTTAAGACCTTTTAGACGCCGATCCCAGGTCCACCGAGCATCAAAACTACGCGTCAGCCCTGACTTGTCTGTGGCATGAAGCGTGAAACCATAGAGCCAGTGCCCAGTCGTTTTGAACTTCATGGCGTCCTGAGGGTGAACTGCCGTGCGGTCTGCGTCGTTCTGGTAGTGGATACGCGATCCATCTTTCCGAAAGAAAACATGTTCGTTAAGCGAGTAAGTATATTGAAAAAGCTCGTTAAACGAAGACCGCCAAACGCCAGCATGGCCAACACGATTGGCATTGCCCTGCCATCCCATGGAGAGCTTACCGTTGGACAGGTACAACCTTTCAATCTGGAATCTGGCATCCTTGGGCGAGGTCCAATCGACCGAATTCTCTCGCTTAACGCCAGCAGCAGCGTCTATTGGGTTACCAAATTCAGTACAGCGGTTACATACAACCGGTTCCTGACAATATCCTCGATGCCGGTAAAAGCTACCGTCGTCCTTTGTAATCTTGCAATATAGCTCAACCCAGGTTGTGTTGTCATACTTGTCATAACAGGTGGCCGTCAGCCGTCCTTCGCTTTCGACCGGGTACTGCTCTGCCCTTACAAAAAATTCACCATCATAGTACATGCCCGGAATGACGGTAAGTCCCATCTTCTTGCAACTTCCTTCGGCGGAAGATGCCCAAGCCGGGATTGAAGAAGCACTTTGCCCCCATTCCTGCTCGTAAGACTCTGCAATTGCAGTTGAAGTAAAGAGTATGAAAAATACAATCAGTAGACGCATGTCGGCCTCACACTATCCATAAAGTAGACTCTCACAGCCACTGGTAGCGGCCTGTTTCTGAAACCACAACAAAATATTATACCTAAGTATTATTTTTCTTTTCGCGAAAACGGGATGACAGTAGTGCAGGCTGGCCACCGCGCCTCAGAGCAGACAGCTAACGCAAATCTCTCGCTCAATTCCCGCGAATTCAACCCCTCAGGGATGCGGCCGATCAGCAAACCCTCAGACGCATTTCATCTAGTGTTGGGTCCGTCCATGCATGCGCTTGGCAATAGCTGAACCAACCGCCATTCTGGCATAGCAACAGAGTTTCAAACAACTAGTTCGCCACCGGCACCTTCCCCAAAACGCGCAAAATTTCCTCGGTAGAGTAGAGCCCAGCATGCATGCCTAGTTCCGCATCTGACATCATATCAACGAACCCCTCCTCGGCAGCTGCCTGAGACAGTTCAATATCCGAGCAATCGTCTGAGATCATCTGGGTCAGTCGTGGAGTGATACTTAGCAGTTCGGAAATTGCCGTTCGCCCTTTCGCTCCACTGCCAGAACATGTGTCACATCCTGCGCCGGCACAGATTGTACAGGTTTTACGGACCAGGCGTTGAGACAAAACACCGCGCACGGTGGCTGCGATCAGGTAGGGTGGCACACCCAAATCCCGCAGACGATCAATCGCAGAAATGCTTGAGTTTGTGTGAACGGTTGAGAGAACAAGCCGCCCAACAAGGGCAGCACGCACAGCAATTTCGGCAGTTTCTTCGTCTCGGATCTCGCCGACCATAACCACGTTAGGATCTTGGCGCAGGATCGCACGCAGAGCCGACGCAAAACTCAAGTCTATTTCTGGGTTCACTTGAACCTGATTAACACCTTGCAAAGCGTACTCAACGGGGTCCTCGACGGTGACGATCTTCCGGTCTGAGGTGTTGATCTCTTGAAGCGCGGTATAAAGTGTTGTGGTCTTACCGGATCCAGTTGGACCAGCCACCAAGAAGATCCCATTCGGGGCATTGATCAGCTCGACAATTTGGCGAGTCCGTTCGGTCGAATAGCCTAGCGCCTGCCAATCCAGCGCAACATTCGCACGGTCTAGCAAACGCATGACGATGCTCTCCCCATACATCGTGGGCAATGTGGACATCCGAATGTCAATCATGCGTCCGCGCACCGAAATATCTGCGCGCCCATCCTGAGGGCGCCGCTTCTCTGAAATGTTCAGGTTCGCCATCACCTTCAGGCGGCTAACGACTGCAGCGCGCAAATCGTCCCTAAGTGTGCTGCGCGTGTCAAGAACGCCATCCACACGATACCTAACACGCGCCCCGGCCTCTTGCGCTTCGATATGCACATCTGATGCACCGTCTGACACTGCCTCGGCAAGAATATCATTGACCAGCTTGATCACCGGCCCCTCATTTGCGAGCGCCCGCAGGCGGTCGATATCACCGGACGAGGCACCAATATCATTGTCATCTACAGTGGCAATCTGCGCCAAAGCTCCCTTGATTGTGCTGGGGGAAGCAATAACGGGGGCAATGTCCGATTTCAGGTGATAGCTGATGCTCTGAAAGACATCCGTTGCGCGTGGATCTGCGGTGGCGATCACGATGTGATCGTCCTGATATTTGACTGGCAGGACGGCGACACGCTCTAGGAAGTCAATCGGGAGGTCCAAGGTCTGGGCGAACGCGGGATCCAGGTCGGCGGCTTCCGTAAACGGCAACGACAGATAGTCGGCCAACGCGCGAAAGACCGTGTCTTCTGACGCAAGCCCTATTTCTAGCAAAGTACGCTCAATAGTAGTACCTGCCTCTTCGCAAGCCTCAAGCGCGCGTCGAGCGGAAAAATCATCAAGATCTCCCGCAGATTGCAGGTGGCTCAAAAATTCCTCGGTTTGAATTTTCCTAAAACTCTGTTCCAACACAGCAACATAACCCCGAAGTTTTTGATTGTAGCAGTAGCAATATAGCGCGCCATACTCTATAGACATGAAAAATACAAAACCGCAAATCAACGCGGGGTAGATATGAGGCACGGCGGCAGATCGTCCCAATCCAAAGGGGCCTATAGGGGCTGGTTCAACCAAACGTTGGATCGGTTTTTTGCTGTTTTCTCGGGCCAGCCACTAGCACCACTGGTAACATTTGACCCGAATGGTAGGGATATTGATGTTCGTAGGCGCGACATCGTTGCGCCCGCCTCTTTGTTGGCGCCCGGCGCCAGTTCCATTTCCCCGCTACCAAAGGCCATTTTGGTTGATGTTGTGTTGCCGAAAGACATTATGTTGACTCGGCTGTTGTCGCTGCCGAAATCCGCACGAAACAAGGTCGCCGAGATTGCAGCATTTGATCTGGTGCGCAAAACACCATTCAAACCTACGGACGTTTATTCTGCTGTGTGGCTAGAAACCTCATCGGGTGACGAGCTTTCTGTCACCCAACACGTAGCTAAACGTTCAGAGATCGACGCAATCCTCCGCCGACTGGAAAGTGTTGGGCTTCGGGTGCGCAAAATATGTATCGAAAACCGCGCAAGTTCCCCTCTGGTCGATCGCACAGAACTGGTCGCCCCGTACGCCAAGGTGTGGCGGCGGCTCAACATTGCATTGGTTGGGCTTGGGGGTCTGCTGGCGACCGCGCTTTGGACGATACCCGGTTGGCATGCGCAGAACGCGATCGCGAAGCTTGAGCCAGCCTTGCTAGAAAGGCGCACGGATGTGGTCGCAATGCGCCAGAGGTTTGAACAAAAGAATGCATCTGCAACTCAAACCGAGCGATTTTTGCAGGCGGTGACGCAGCGCGCGCGCATGGTCGAAATCTTGCGCGCGCTGACGGTTACGCTACCCGACGAAGTTTGGCTTAGTGACGTTGTACTGCGACAAGGGCAATTGGTAATCTCGGGTGAAACTTCTGGCTCAGCAACGGATCTGGTTCTGAACTTGGCCAAAACCCCGATTTTCATCGGCCCGCGATTGTCGGGGCCTGTGTCGCGCACCTCTAATGGTGGTGAACGGTTTCAGATCGCCATGACGGTCGAGGTTCAATGATGGGCATGCGGGTTTTCGGATACTCTCTTCCAGCAACCCTATTGGGCCTTGGAGCGTTTGCGGGAGCGGTGCTGGCATTGCCTGCCTTAGCAGACTGGAAAGCCGACACTATCGCCAGGCTGGATGCAGCCGAAGGCGAGCTTCTATCACTTAACACGCGTGCAAACCGTTTGGCTGCACAGCTTCAGGCCGTGCCGGAGGTTGAAGGCAAGGCATTAAAATGGCATGCGGGCGAAATCGGTGTGGTAACAGCGCAAATCCAGTCCGAGATCAATCAGCTGGCAACGTCCAGCGGGATCGCGCTTCGCTCGATCGCCCCCACGGGTCAAGGGCTTGTGGAAGACGTGCAAACAGTCACCTTCCGGCTCGAGGCTGAGGCGACGCTGGATCGGTTAGCCCAGTTTCTGCAAAGTTTGGAGTTTGGCCAGCCGGTGTTGTTGGTCGACGCAGCAAATATTCGCCGTTTGAACCGTCCCGGTGCCGAGGGCACGCAACCTATAGTGTTTGTCCAGTTGGGTCTTTCAGCGCCGACCGAGCTTGCCGGGGAAGTCTCGCAATGAAAGCATTTGTGATGCCGGTGCTTGGAACTGGGATTTTACTGGGTGTCGTGGTCGCCTTGGGCGCTTTGACCATCACGCAGATGTTCGCTCCGGAAAGAACGGTGGTGCAATTCGCCTCGCAAAAGACAAATATTGCATCAGTTCAAAACGCCAACACTTCAACTGCGCCGGATCTTCCAAAACGGGCTGCAGTTTATTTTGAAGCGATCTCGGAACGGCCGATCTTTGCACCAACCCGGCGACCGGCTGTGGAAACAGTCGAAGAGATCGCCGTGATCGAGCCAGAAGTTGTTCCTGAGCCAGTGGAAATCAAACCGAGCTTGCCACCGAACATCAAGTTGCATGGCATAAGCGGTGATCGCGAAAACTTGTCTGCCTTGCTTTCCATCGAGGGCGGAAGCCCCGATTGGGCACCGGTAGGAACCCTCTTTGGGAATTGGAAATTGACCGACGTCGGCGCCGACTGGGTCCTTCTAAAGAGCGGTGATGCATTTCACCGCGTGGAGCTTTATCAATGATAACTTTCAAAAAGATAATTGCCTCAGCAGGCTATGCTCTGCTCGTGTTGTTTACCCTCGTTGCCTGCGATGCGGGCTCGGGGAAAGGCGGGTCACAGCTGCTGGCCAATCAGAAGGGAGGATCCGGTTCTTCAGGATCTGCGTTTCAGAGGTTCGCGGATTCACTGACGCGTCCGGCAGTAACCCGGAGATCACTTGGAACCGATGAGTTTCTAGCGGGTACGGCAAACAAACGCGAGCTGATTTCGGTCAGCGACAGCGGTGCCTTCACGCTTAACCTTGTGGACGTCCCCATCAAGCGCGCCGCCAAGGCGGTTCTTGGGGACGCGCTGAAGAAGAATTATACTATTCAGCCGGGCGTCGAAGGTTCGGTAACGTTGCAAACAACCCGCCCGCTTAGCGAACGGGCACTACTGGATACCTTCCAGACGATTCTTGAGCTGAATGGTGCAGCGTTGGAGACAAGCGGTGATCTGATCAAAATTGTCTCACAAAGCTCGGGAACGCGCCGCATCTCACGCGTTGAGGATGCGGTAGGCGTTGGTGCGCGTGTTGTTGCAGTGCCGCTGGAGTATATCGGGACGGCTGAAATGATGCGTCTGCTTGAGCCCATCACCGGACAGAATGTCCGTCTTCAACCTATTCCCAAACGCAACATTCTGTTGATCGCAGGGAACCGTGAAGAGTTGAATGCGACGATTGACGCCATCAACCTATTTGACGTCGATGTGCTGAAAGGCAAGTCAGTCGGGCTGTTCAAACTCAACGCAGCTGAACCCGAAGCAATCGTCGAGGAGCTGTCGGTTGTTTTTGAAAATGAAGAGGGTGGTAGCCTTCAGAACGTCATCACATTTGTTCCCTCGCAGCGACTGAGCGCTGTTATCGTTATCACGTCGCGCCAGAAATACTTGGCGCGAGCCGAGCGCTGGATCAGGGATCTGGATCGAACCGCTCGCGGCTCGCGCCGCCGACCGGTCGTTTACGCCATGCAGAACCGCAGCGCCGAAGAGCTGGCTCCCATTTTGAATGAAATGCTCAAAGAAGTCGCACAAGAAGAAGGTGGGCAGGTAGAGGGGGCGCCAAAAATCGTTGCGGACAACGCAAAGAACGCGCTGATCATTTGGGGCAACGAGAACGAACAGAACAATTTTTCGCGGTTGATCCAGTCGCTGGATACGACCCCGGTTCAGGTCCTGCTTGAGGCTACGATCGCAGAGGTACGCCTGAACGACGAGTTGAACTTTGGACTGCGTTGGTTCTTCGAGAATAAGACGGCCAGCGCGACGTTCTCAGATTCTCAATCTGGGTCAGTCGGGGCCAGTTTTCCGGGCCTGTCTTTGCTATTCCAAGGTGCATCAGCTTCGGTGGCGCTAAACGCACTAAACTCGGTCACCGATGTCGATGTCGTATCGTCACCCAGCCTGATGGTTTTGGACAACCAGGAAGCCAAACTTCAAATCGGGGATGAAGTGCCCATAGCTACGCAGCAGGTGCGGGATACGTCCAACCCGAACGCGCCAGTTGTTAACACAATCTCGTTTCGCAACACAGGTATTCTGTTGACGGTCCGCCCGCGTGTCTCAAATAGCGGCCAGGTTACTCTCGATATCGAGCAAGAAGTCTCGTCCGTGTCCAGCACGACCAGTTCAGGAATTGATAGCCCAACCATCTCGCAACGCCGCATCGAAACCAGCGTTGTCGTCACCGATGGTCAGACCATTGCCCTGGGCGGGTTGATTGAAGAAAGCCGAAACAGGACCAACTCGAAAGTCCCGGGCGCAGGAGATGTGCCCGTGTTGGGTGCTTTGTTCCGCAACAGACGTGATCAGGCCCGCAAGACCGAGCTTCTTGTTCTAATTACCCCAAAGGTTATCCGCAACGGGAATAGCAGCCGACAGATCACGGAAGAAATCCGCGCGCGTATTTCTGGTGCGAACGGCCTTATCCAAAATGGTATTGTCATTCCGGATGGGGGACACCGCATCATCGACTAGATTCGAGCCGACACGTCTTTGCAGTTTTGAGGAAGAGCCGATGCCCCAGTTTTCGTATTCAGCATTTGATCCGGACGGGAAAACCGTCACCGGACAGCTGTCTGCCGAAAACGAGGTTGCAGCTTTGGATCAAGTCGCGCGCAAAGGTCTGATCCCGATTGATTTGAAAGAGGGGGGCGTGGCTCTGAAATGGTGGCAGCGGGAGTTGTCGCTAAGCGGAACAACGGAAATTCGCCCCGAAGTGCTGAGCCGCTTCTTCCAGACATTTTCGATCATGCTTGATGCCCGGTTTCCGGTCACCAAGTCCCTTAGCTATTGCGCAAGGCAAATTCGCGATCCACGACTGCGCCGCCTGTTGGATGCCGCTCATCATCAGGTGCAAGACGGAGATCCGGTGGCCGAGGCTTTGACTGATGGTTATGGGTCGATACCTGCACGATATCTTCGCATGATTGAGGTCGCAGAAGCGTCAAACCAGTTGGCACAAGTTATTGGGCGGATCGCGAAAGGCTTGGACGATGAGCTGCGGATAAAACGCGAAATTCGGCAGGCTCTCGTTTATCCCGTCATTCTGATTTTGATGTCAATGCTGGTTATTGCGCTGTTGGTTTTCTATCTGACCCCGACGCTTATGCCTGTTTTCTTGTCTTCTCAGGCCGCACCCCCAGTTGTGTTGTCAACCATGGCTTCCATACGCCAGCTGGTTTTGCAGCACTGGTTAATTCTTCTTGTCCTAGCTGCGGCGATTGGCGGGCTTAGCTATGGGCTCCGCGGGCGCTTAAAGGTCCTTATCTTCAAAATTGCCCAGCATTTACCCGGCTTAAAAGTGTTTCTGCAAAAACGTCAATCGCTATTGTTTTGTCAGACGATGGTCCAGTTTCTGTCCTCAGGCGATCGGTTGCAGTCCGCAGTGCAGCAAACTCAAGCAGCTGTTCCTGACCCTGACTGGCAAGAGCTGCTAAAAAATGCGCACGACAGCATCGTCGACGGAAAAACGCTGCGAGCTTCCCTTAATGATACCGACCTTATGGATCCCTTGGCGCTTGCGATGATCGAAGCAGGCGAGGAAAGCGATCAATTGCTAGAGACATTGCAAACGGCCGTGAACACGCTTGGCGATCAGACTAAGCAGTCCCTCGCTCAGGCGGTCAAATTGATCACGCCAACCCTGACGCTTGTCATCGGACTTGGCGTGGGGGCTGTGATCATGTCGACGATCTCGGCTATTTTGGACCTCAACGATATTGCATTCTAGTCGGAAAACCTCATGAACCTGTTCGAAGTACTCATAGCCCTCGCAATCATGAGCGCCATCAGCGCGGTCGTGATCGCGGGAAGTGGAGGGGCTTCGCCCAGACTGCAAATGCAAGAAGCGGTGGCTGCGCTTCAATCACAAGCAGCGACATCACGTCACCGGGCAGTTAAGATCGGCCAAACTGTTGTTCTGGCGATCGAGGATGCCGACTGCAACGGTGACGTTTCAGCCAGTAAACTTCACTTCTTTGCCGACGGTACAGCCCGTGCAGATGCCCTATGCTTGACGATCTCCGACGCAGTTATGCGTCTCGTTCTTGACCCTCTGACAGGGCGTTTGAAGCAGGTTGAAAGATGACACCGCGTTCGGGGTATACACTGCTAGAGGTCTTGGTCGCGTTTGCTGTGATGGCTGGGGTGCTGGCTGTTTTGCTGCCAGGTCAATCTGCCATGCTCCGTCAATCAGGCAACTCCACACATGCCATACTCGCCACAGATTATGCCCAATCTCGACTTGACCGTCTTGGTGTGTCCGATCCGCTAGCCGAAGGACGGACCCAAGAGACCTATCGCCAATGGCGCATCGAAACTTTGGTCAACGAAAGCATGCAGGCAGATGGGCTTCCGAAGTATTTTGTCGTCCAGATCCGCATTCTGGACGCAGCGCAGCAAGTACTGGCCCAAATGGAAACTGTGAAAGTGGCTGAAAGATGAAGCGCAGCAAAGCAGGGCTAAGCCTGCTGGAAATGTTGGTATCTTTGGCCCTGCTTACCGTGATCGCCGTTGGGCTGGCAACCAGCCTGAACCTTGGTGCGCGCGCATTCAGTCGGGTGGAAGCAGTTGCAAAACAGCAGCCAGAACTGGCGCTACGCATCCGATTACGCGAATGGCTTTCTTCCGCAACACCACCAGATCGCTTGACCAACGTACCAATCACCTTCCAGGGCACGCCCACAACGCTGAGCTTCGTTAGTTTTGCCCCTACCCCATTCGCACCGGATCTGGCTGCACTCCGTGTTACGGTTCGCCTTGGGGAAACAATTCAGCTAATTGCCGAGGCACCGAATGGAGATGGGTCCCAAAATGAACCGACTGGCGGTACGCTGGCGCAGAATGTAACCAATGCGCGTTTAGCCTATTTCGACGCTCTGTCCGCCCCCCCGCAGTGGGTCGAGAACTGGGCGCACACAAACAGGTTACCCGCATTGGTGCGCATCACAGCAGATCCAGACAGTCAGCCCGCTTGGCCTGAAATGACGGTGCGCTTGCAACACGTAACGCTGCCTGCATCCTAGATCACAGGCTTAGATCTGCATCCTCGCCCGTGCCCCCGGGCGCGCCATCTCGCCCAAGCGATGTGACCGACAGAACGCCGTCGGCACCCGGTTCGGCATAGATATAATCACGGCCCCATGGGTCCAGAAGCGCCTCCGCGGTCTCCATATAAGGGCCAGTCCACGCCGTTTCCCCTGCGGGGCGCGTGACCAGAACGGCCAAGCCTTCGGCATCGGACGGGTAGCGGCCCATATCGATGTAAAAAAGCTGAAGCGCATTCGAGATCTGCTTGATCTGCAACGCGGCGGTCTCGGTTTTCGCACGTCCCAGATAGCCCACCAACCGCGGGCCCGCTACGGCCGCAATCAGCGCGATAACCGTCAGAACAATGAGAACCTCCAGAATTGTCATCCCGCTTTTCCGCGACATTTTCCGAGTATTGCGCAAGATCACTTGATCCCTCCTGACGATATCCAAACGGCCCATGCAGAAAGACAAAGGAACGGCCCGAAAGCAATCCCCGTTTTGGTGGAAATGGGTGATTTATTTTCCCTCATCACGGCAACTACCAGCAGGGTCACAATCGCAGACAGCGCCGCAGACAAAACAACATAGACTGGAGCGAATGGCCCAAGCCATGCGCCAATTCCGGCCATTAGCTTTACATCGCCCAGCCCCAACCCATCCACGCCGCGTAATGTCGAGAACCCAACCGCGATGGCCAGAAACACCCCTGCCCACAACACGGCCGAAAGCGCTGCCTGCAGCAGATCCCCTGCCCCAAAAGTAAAGACCAACCCGGTGATCAGCAGCAGAGCTGACGCGGTATCGGGAATTTCAAACGTCCGAAAATCCCAGACCGAAACCCAGATCAAAAGCCCTGCCAATATCACCGCTTGCCAGCCAAGATAAACCGGGCTTAACACAACCCAAAACAGTCCATAGACTGTCAGGTGAAGCCCAATAAGAAAAGCGATCTTGGTCTGATGACGCAGAAGTTCCATTCCGGCCTTATGCCCGCAAAAGGGGAAAGACACCATGGGCGTCGGGGCTTTGCGCTGATTGCTGTGCTGTTTGGTCTGGCCACACTGACGACCCTATATGCGGTGACCGCAGCGCGGGTGGTCGCCGCGCGAACCGGGCTTGCAACGGAAGAGATGCTTGTTGGGCGCGCGGGCAAATCGGCGGACATATTGCGGCTTGCCGCGGGATGGCTGGCGGAACCGGATCGCGACCTGTCACAGGGATTTACCATCACGCTTGGTGGGCAGGTTCTTCGCGTGACGGCGGTGGATGTCGGCGGGCAGATTGACCTGAACACCGCGCGGCCGGAATTGCTGGAACGCGCCGCCGCGCAGTTCGGCATTGATGCGGATGCACTGGCCAAGTTCCGCCAATGGCGCCGAGCACCCAACCGTGTGCAGCGGGTCGAGGACCTCTATCGCGTCAGCGGCATAGACCGCGAGACAACACACGCGATGCGGCTTGCCTTTACAGTCTATTCCGGACGGCGTGGGGTGGCGAAGGGGTTTGCGACGGGCGAGGCTGCGGCCATCGTTGGGGCCGATGCGGATGCGTGGAACACACCGCGCTCGGGCACGAATTTTCTGATCTTGGTTCACCGAGACGGGCAGGTGCAGATCGCCGGGATCGTGCNCGAATTTTCTGATCTTGGTTCACCGAGACGGGCAGGTGCAGATCGCCGGGATCGTGCACAGCGCGCAGAATGGAGAGGTTCGGGTATTAAGGGTGGGGTGAGATGCGTTTCACATGAAACAGCATTCCATATCCTTCCAAAGTCAGCGCAAACACGTGGCTTTGCAACGGAATCACCGAAAGTCCTGCTATACTCTCGTCGGGTCGAAAGCTAGTGGCCCACGAGATAGCAATTCGAGTGAGTCTGGATACAGATCCCTTTCGTATAGCTCTTGGATAGCTAGTAAATTGTACAATCCATCATCAGGGTAGGATGCCATCTCACTGGTAAGCGCGCTTACCCAATGCTCTTTGTCGCCATCAATGATCCACCAACCTTTTGGCATTTCACCGGCACGCGCAAGACCTAATGATCGAAAGATAGGCCGTTTTTTGCCAGCATCTGATAGCTCGGCCTTTCCAACGATATGTACCTCGGGTTCCTTCAGCGCGTAGCGCAGCGGGAAGCGAATTGTAGTAAAATAGTCTTGATCATCAAATTTAAGTTCCTGACTAGACAATCGCTTCTGGTAGGTCCCCTTAAAGAGCTTAATAATCTCCCCTTTAGGACCATCGCTATGGGTGCAAACCCCATAGACAATAAAACTGGGCAGCTCTAGCTCTACGATTTTTCCGATATTTTTCTTACTCATAGCCCAAATCGATCCAAGTATCGTATGCCGTATTTTGCGACCAATGCATAATCGGGGTTAGTCCGAGCGATTGAGTTAATGTGATTGCTGAGATTTTTCAAGCCTACTTTATCTATGACTGCCTGCTCAATAGCCCGGGCTTGCAAACGATCCATGCGTTTGGGAAGGCCGCGGACCTCAGTGATTATACGGCCCGAATCCCGCAGATGCTCAGCCGATCTCCTTGCCATATTATTTGTTATGCCGACATACGAAATTTTTCCGCCTTGTACAGAAATATATACAGACATAGGATTCTTCTTCGCAAAGACACTCCTAATAATCGCGACGGTGGCCTTGGTTCCACTATAGCCCAACTTCGCGACAGTTCCGACCCCCGCCACAGTTGCCACAAAGTCATCACCA
>NZ_ML660029.1 GCF_007004645.1 Aliiroseovarius halocynthiae
TTGGACCAGTCAGATGAGGCTGCTCACTCTCGCGGCCAGCATCGATCCACAAAGCGCACTGGGATACAGGCCGCCGGCGCCAAAACTCAGCATTCCGACGAAGCAGAGCATACTGCACTGACATCAAACCGGACCACCCTATGGGGGCGTCCCACGCTCACGCGGGCAGATCTTGCCTAGCATCAAATCCGTTTGGCAAAGACATTCACCTTTAACCTATTTAGGCCGCTAGACGAACTTCGGTTCCATAAATCTGCTGCGCACTATCACCGAAGATCTGCGCTACATCGCGATTGTCGAGCCCCCTCAGCACCCTGTCACACAGGGACACCCACGCACCATAGTCTGCGCTTTCCTTCAGCACCGGCCAATCACTGCCCCAGATCAACCGGCTGGGCCCGAACTGAGACACAAGCACATCAACATAAGGCTGTAGCGCGTCGATCCGATCCGAAAACACAGTCAGGCCCGACAGTTTGCAACTGACATTCGGCAGAGTTGCCAAGCGCGCAATGCGGCATTGCCATTCGTCCATTGGACGCACTCCGATCTCGGGCTTGGCGGCGTGGTTGATCACAACGGTCAATTCAGGATTGGCACGGCACAGAGTGTCGAGGGCTGGCAAATGATGGGGCTGCACCAGGGCATCCAGTGACAAGCCCCGTGCCGCCATGAAAGACAACGCGGGGCTGTGGGCGATTTGCGCCAGCCAATTTGCATCCGGGTTCGGCTGCGCCATGGCACGCACCCCCAGAAACAAAGGGTTTTCCGAAAGACGCCGCAAGTCTTCAAGGGCATGTTGTGCTTCAAGATCCACCCATCCGACGACACCTAGAATAGAGGGCGTCGTCTCGGCCAGAAACAGCAGAAACTCGGTTTCCGCAAGGGTGGGTGTGGACTGCACCACAATCGATTGCACGACGCCCGCCGCTCGCATTTCAGGCTCCAGATCGTGTGGCAGGAAATCCCGGTTGATCACCGGACGATGCGGGCCAAGCCAACCATAATCCTTGCGGGCCAGCGCCCAGTAATGCTGATGAGCGTCGATGCGGATCATTTGGTTGCCCCCGACGTCAGACCCGAAACCAGCTTTTTCTGAAGCGGCAGGAACAGCAGAAGCGTTGGCACTGTGGCGACCACAGACCCCGCCATCACTGCACCCCAATCGACATTCACATCTCCGAAATACTGATACAGCCCCAGCGGGATCGTTTTCATGCTGTCATCGGTGATCAGCGCAAGCGCCAGAAGATATTCAGACCAGCTTTGCAGAAACCCAAAGGTCGCAGCCGCCACCATGCCCGGCCACATGATCGGCAGGATAATCTTGGTCACCACCGTCAGGCGTGAGGCCCCGTCGACGATAGCGGCTTCGTCCAAGCTTTTCGGGATCGTGGTCAAATAGCCCACCAGAAGATAGATCGTGAAGGGCGTGATGAAGGCAGTGTAACACAAGATCAGACCGATCTGGCTGTTGATCATCCCGCCGCGCGCGAACAGGATGAAAATAGGGTTCACCAGAATGATCCACGGGAAAAACTGCCCCCCCATGATCGAGCCAAATACCAACCCACGCCCCCTGAACCGGAACCGCGACAGGCCATAGGCCGCAAAAAGCGAGATGGTGCAGGCCAGAAATGTTGCCGTGATACAGACGATCAGGCTGTTGATCACATAGACATAGTATCCGGACGAGAAGATGTTGACATAGTTCGACAGCGTCCACCCACCATCCGAGGACACCAGTGAAACCGAGAGGTTCTCGAACGAGCCTTTGAAGACGTAGAAGGCCGGTGCTAACAGGAAGATTGCAAAGATCGCAAAGCCGGTCAGAAGGGCTCCGTTTTCGATTAGGCCAGCAAGGCCCTTAGGGCGTTGAGTATCCATCTTATCCCACCTTGTCCTGCATGTCAGAAAGTCCGAAGAAGCGGAAATACAGCGCGCCAAACGCCGCCATTACAATCGCCATGGTCACGCCGATCGCGGCGGAATAGCCAAGGCGCAGATCAACAAAGGCTTTCAGATAGACCTCGGTCGCCAGCACGTTCGTATAGGTGCCCGGCCCGGCGCCAGTGGTCAGCCAGACATAGACGAAATTGTTGAAGGTCCAGATCACGCTCATCAGGGTCAGCACCGAAATCGTTGGCATCAGATATGGCAACGTGATGAACCGGAAGCTCTGCCAGCGATTGGCACCGTCAATCTCGGACGCTTCCAGAAGATCAGACGGCACGGTTTGCAGTGCGGCCAGAAGCGATACACCGATCAGAGGCGTCGTGTTCCAGACGATGATCGTCACGATGGACGGCCAGACGGTGGTCAAGTTGGCGGTGAAGGCAACCGGATCTGAAATCAACCCGGTTGCCAGAAGCCAGCTGTTAATTGGTCCGTGAGTGGGGTCAAACAGCCAGCGCCACGCGATCACCGCCACCACTGGCGGCGTCGCCCACGGCACCAAAAGGATCAGCCGTGCAAGCGTGGTCATATGCATCCGTTTCAGGAAGTTTGAATTCAGAAGAAGCGCGAACCCCAGCCCCAGAATGATCCGACACACAACCGAAATCGCCGTTAGCCAGAAGACGGTGTTGATCGCAATGTCGAAAAACGAGGACGAGGTCAGGAACTCGGTATAATTGGCCAGCCCCACAGGATCGCCACCTTGGCGCAACTTCAACAAGGTGATGTCGGTGAAGCTAAGCTCAAGATTATAGAGGGTCGGGTACAGGTAGAACCCAACCAAAATTAGGAAAGTGGGAAACAGCATCATAAAGATTGTGAAGCGTTCCCGTGCAAGCGGCGAGAGTTTCATTGTGGCTCCATGACCAGTCAGAAAAGCGAAGGGGGCAGCATGCGCCGCCCCCCTCTGGGAGAGTTAGTTACCAAGCATACGGTTGATTTCAGCAATCAACTCGTCTGCGGCCTGTTCGGGCGAGTTCTGCCCTGACAAGGCTGCACCAAAGGCGCGCGACGTGACATTCCACAGCGGGCCAACACCGACACCACTGTCTGCATATGCCCCCCAGGTGCGGGTGTTTTCCGCCAACTGGGTCGAGAAGCCGCTTTCCTCGGGGCGGTATTCAATTTCCGACAACATGGTCTTCTGGGCCGGGAACTGGTTGGTATAGTATTTCTCGAACAAGGGCGCCGAGTTCAGGAACTGCATCAGTTTCCAGGCCTCTTCCGGGTGCTTGGTGTTCGAGTTCACGACCAGTGTACGGCCGCCCAGATGGGTCTTCGGACCTTCGCTGCCGCCCATCATCACCCCAGATTGCAGCGGAACTTCTGCGCCGGGATTGGCCTCTTCCCACGCGGACAGAAGCTGACGGAAGGTGTTGGTCGGCATCACTGCCATGCCCTGCTGACCGTCAATCAGCGCCTGCATCAGCGCCGGGTCATGCGGCATGTCGATCGACAAGATCGATTGCGACACCAGACCGTCATCCAGATAGGTCTTAAAATAGTTCATCGCATCGACCAGCTGCTCTTTGGTCACACCGACCTTATAGCCGCCATTCCCATCAGCCGACACGAACTCGGCCCCGTTGGACCACAGGTAATAGTTCACTGGGAACCAGATCTGGTTGGCAGCGGGGAAAGCAAAGCCGGTCTTCCCGGTCTTTTCTTTCACGATCTTACTGTCCTCCAGAAGCTCGTCCCACGTGGTTGGGAAGTCCGAGACCCCCGCCTCTTCCAGCACATCCGTGCGATAAACCATCGCCCACGTATCCGCCGACCACGGCACACCATAGGCGGTGCCCTCATACTTGGTCAGGTCCGTGGCGATGTGGTCTTCGAACCCATTGGGGAATGCGCCGTATTGCACCAGATCATCAATCGCGGTTACGGCCCCAGCCTCGGCCATTTCCTGGGTCCAGACAAATGCGATATGCACAACATCCGGCCCCTGCCCCACAGCACTTTCACGCAGGAACTGGTCGCGGCTGTCTTTCCACGCGATGGTCTGCATATCGACGGTGATGCCGGGATTGGCCGCCTCGAACTCATCCAGTGCAGCGCGCATTTCTTCACGCTCGCTGTCATTGAACCGGAATGTCAGATTGACATCCGCAGCGGCCGACAGGGCTGTGCTGGCCATCAAGGCCGCTGAAAGCAGCAGTTTCTTGCTCAGGTATTTCATTGTGTCCTCCCTAGACGATTTTCATTCTTTTATGGTGATAGTTGCAACGCTGAACCGCTTCAGCGCCTCGAGGTCGGGTACAAAGCCAAAGCCCGCTCCCTCGGGCAACGGCACGTATCCGTTCGTGGGTTTCAGGGCGATGTCGCCCAAATCAGTGCGCAGCGGGTTGGGGTTGGCGTCCAGCTCGACCCGACCATCTGCTTTCAACGCGGCCAGGACATGAAATGACGCGGCCAGCCCCAAAGCTGTCCCCATATAGTGCAGCGTCACCCCTGCCCCATGGGCCAGCGCGTGACGCCCGGCATCAAAACACCCCGAAATCCCGCCCCATTTGGCGACATCCGGCTGGATCACTTTCAAAGACCCCGTCGTGACATGATCGGCAAATTGCGACGCCGAGGTGACGTTCTCGCCCCCCGCCAGCGGCACGTCCACTAACTGTGCAACACGTACCCAATCTGCGCGCGGAGCGTCCGCCATAATGGGCTCTTCGACAAAGCCAAGGTCAAACCCAGCCAGATCAGAGATCGCCGTGATTGCTTGACCCACGCGCCAGTTCTGGTTCGCATCGACGCCAACAAACATGCCTTGCGAGTCATGGGCGCGGAAACGCGACAACACATCACGGTCCCGTTCGGGATCAAATCCGATCTTGATCTTGACCCCGCTATGCCCTTCGCTGGTCAACCGCGCTGCAAGCTCTTCCGGGGCCTCCGCAGACGGGGATGAGGCATAGACCTGCGCCTGCGCAAGCGGGTCTTCGGCAAGCATCCGTGACATCGGCACACCAGCGACGCGGGCCGCCATATCCGCGACCGCCATATCGATGGCGGCAAGGCAATGGGCGAAGGGGCCGAATTCACCGGTATGGATCATCATCCGCGCCAGCTCATTTTCCAGTTTCGGACGCACACCGCGCCAATCAGAAACATCACGTCCGACAAGCATCGGGCCGATCGGATCCTGCATCAGATTAAGTTTCGCAACATTGCCTTTCGGGGGGTAGTTGCACCATGCTTCGCCCCAGCCAAACGCGCCGTGCTCGTCTTCGATCCGAATCAGCAGCCCATTGCGAACGGGCATAAGCGCCAAGGTTGACACCGGACCTCCATCCACTGCGCAGGACAGTGCAAACACTTCAATTTGTTTAACTTTCCGCGTTTCAGTCATGGAGTTTATTCCGCATTTTAGCCCGATCTGATTTGGATTGTTTTTATTCATAACAAGCTAATTGTTAACTGATTAATCAGTGATTGTCCACTGTACGATTATTGATTGACATTTCAGCAATCACATCGCTATCTTCAGAAAAACATCAAAACTTCAGGATCACATGACCCGCGCCACTGCTTATCAACAATTCCGCGACCGCCTGCTCTCGGGCGAATTGCAACCCGGCCAGTTCGTCACCCAAAAGGAACTGGCCCAGCTTGCTGGCGTCCCCATTGGGACCGCTCGTGAGGCAATTCAGAAACTGGAGCATGAAGCGCTGCTAAAGGTGCATCCGCAGCGCGGCATCCAAGTGGCGGACGTGACCACCAAGTTCATCCGCGAGGCTTTTGGACTGCGCGAAGCACTTGAGGTTCAGGGCGTGCGCAACTTTGCCTCGGGCGATTTCGGGATCGAGATCGACATGCTGCTGGCCGCCACCCGTGACGTGCTGGAAGACGCGCGCGCGAACCCCACCGCAGACACACTGGAACGCGCGGTCGAAGTCGACTGGGATATGCATGACCGCATTATCGGCAGTCTGAACAATGACCTACTGAACGAAACATACCAGATCAACGCCACGCGGCTGCGCCTGATCAAGGTCAGCAACCGGTTTTCACCGGATCGCGCCCTGACTGCGCTGGCGGAACATCTGGACATTCTGGAACTGTGCAAGGCGCAGGAGGCCGAGGGCGCGGCCAAGGCGCTGTCCCATCACATCCACACCGCCATGACACGTGCCTTACAAGGACAATAACATGTCAGATATCGCTATCTCATCCGCCGTTAAGAAATACGGGGCCGTGCAGGTGTTGCACGGCATCGACGTCGACATCCAAGACGGTGAGTTCGTCGTGCTTGTCGGGCCGTCAGGCTGCGGCAAGTCAACGCTGCTGCGGATGATTGCCGGACTTGAAAACATCTCGGGCGGGAACATTGCAATTGGCGGCGAGGTGGTCAATGACCTGCGCCCCAAGGAACGCGGCATCGCCATGGTGTTCCAGAACTATGCGCTTTATCCGCATATGACCGTCGCCGAAAACATGGGCTTTGCCCTGCGCCTGTCCAAGCTTGCGAAGGACGAAATCGACGCCAAGGTACGTGAAGCAGCCGAGATCTTGGACCTGGGCCCGCTGCTGGCCCGCTATCCCCGTCAATTGTCGGGTGGCCAGCGTCAGCGCGTCGCTATGGGCCGCGCCATTGTGCGCGATCCGTCAGTGTTCCTGTTCGACGAACCCCTGTCGAACCTGGACGCCAAACTGCGCGTGAAAATGCGCACCGAGATCAAGGCGCTGCATCAGAAGCTGAAAACCACCATCGTTTATGTGACCCATGACCAGATCGAAGCCATGACCATGGCGGACAAGATCGTGGTTCTGGAAGGCGGACATGTCTCGCAAGTTGGCTCACCGCTTGAACTTTATGACAACCCATCGAACCGGTTTGTGGCGACCTTCATCGGCTCGCCCTCGATGAATTTGTTGCCCGCCACCACGCGTGACGGAACCGGCCTGACACTTGGCAATGGTCAAGACGTGGCCGTGCCCCATCAGCTGGCGTCGGAACGCGCCGTCGACTACGGCATCCGCCCCGAGCATCTGACCGTGGGCGCCGAGGGCGAAGGTTTTGCGGCCGAGGTTATGGTGGTCGAACCAACAGGTTCGGAAACCCATGTGATCTGCGACCTAAACGGCACCGAAGTCGTCGCTGCCTTGCGTGATCGTGTGACCTATCAGCCTGGCGACACGATCTGGCTGGTCCCAGATCTGGAACGGTCTCACCTATTCTGTCAGGACAGCGGGCAAGTTCTGCACTGACAAACTACGTCCCCACCCTGCCCGCGCGTGCTTCTTCCTGTCATGCGTGGGCTTTTTTTGTGGCCTGTCGAGCCCACAAAAAAATAACGCCCGATCGAAGAGACCGGACGTTACTGCTGTGAGTGGTATTTACGGCGTCTTCTAGGGAATGACGACAGCTTTGATAAGCGCCTCGCGATCCTCGACAAGATCTTTGAAACGGGCAGGAAGATCCGCCAACCGCACTGTTTCCGAGCACAGCGCGTCTGTGTCGATCTGGCCTGAACGGATGGCCTGCATCACCATATCAAAATCGGATTTCAGCGCGTTTCTGCTGCCGATAATCCGGGCTTCGCGCTTGTGGAATTCGGCGTCCGTAAAGGTGATATCGCCTTTCACAACGCTGATCAAAACATAGCTGCTGCCATGGGCCAACAGATCGAACCCCGCCTCGATGGCCTGTCCGTTTCCAGTGGCATCAAAGATGATATCGAACCCGTCCGCCAAATCGCCAGACAACACGCTGTCTGACGGCTGATGAAGGTTGGTGAAGCCAAACTTTGTTCGGGCCTGCTCCAACCGCGCGGGGCTGAGGTCCATCAGATGCACTTCTGCGCCCGCAAGCCGAGCAAACAGCGCCGCACCAAGCCCGATTGGACCTGCTCCGGTAACCAGAACCCTGTCTTCTTTCGCGATGTCAGAACGGTTGACCGCATGAGCGCCGATGGCAAGAAATTCCACCATCGCAGCCTGCAATTCGGTCAGTCCGTCGGCGGCGTAAAGATTGCCTACAGGAACCGCAATACGCGAGCACATGCCACCATCACGGTGAACGCCCAGAACTTCGATCCCTGTGCAGCAGTTGGGCTTACCCTTTCTGCACGCACGGCAGTTCCCGCAGGACACATAGGGATTGATCACAACCAGTGACCCTGCTGGAAGCCCCGGCAGGTCTGACACTGTGCGCCCGGACAATTCATGTCCAATCACGCGCGGATATTCGAGGAACGGGTGCTTGCCTTCGAAGATATGGTAATCCGTGCCACAGATGCCAATTGCTGTGATGTCCACCAAGACCCAGCCGTCTGGCGCCTGATCGGGTCGGGGATATTCGCGCAGCTCGAACTGGTCGGGCGCGACAACCGTGCCGCTGATCTGCATATCCTTCACTGTGCCACCTCGCGATTGCGGGGCACCCAATTATCTGGAAGACCGCCTTTGATGATCAGACTCAGAACGTCATCCTTGCTGACTTCCTCGATGGGGTGCGATCCCACATTTCGGCCTTTATTCATTACCATGATCCGGTCGCAAAGTTCGAACACATCGTGCATGTCATGGCTGACCAAGAAGATGCCAATCCCCTGCGCCTTCAGCT
Source organism: Aliiroseovarius halocynthiae (assembly GCF_007004645.1). Classification (GTDB taxonomy): domain Bacteria; phylum Pseudomonadota; class Alphaproteobacteria; order Rhodobacterales; family Rhodobacteraceae; genus Aliiroseovarius; species Aliiroseovarius halocynthiae. Next base: position 8,525 of record NZ_ML660029.1, read on the forward strand.
TGCGGATCAGGTCCGCAACCATCGCCGTCTCAGACGGGCCAAGAGCCGCAGTCGGTTCGTCCATGATCAGAATCTTAACGTCGAAATAGATCGCACGTGCGATGGCGATCACCTGCCGCTGCCCACCAGACAGGCTGGATACAGGGTCGGTCAGATTGGTGAAATTCGGGTTAAGCGTATGCAGCACTTTGCGCGCTTCTTCCAACATCCGTTTGTCGTCAAGGTTGCCGAATTTCGTGCGTAGCTCGCGGCCCAAAAATAGGTTCGACGGCGCGTCCAGATGGTCGGCCAGCGCCAAGGTTTGATAAATCGTTTCGATACCCAGATCCCGCGCGTCATGCGGGGACGCAATATGGGCGTCTTCTCCGCGCACCCGGATCTGACCATGGCTGGGCATCATTGCGCCCGACAGGATCCGCATCAAGCAGGATTTGCCAGCACCGTTATGGCCCAGCACGCCAACAACTTCACCCGGGTAAAGGTCAGCCGAGACACCGTTGACGGCCCGCACCCCGCCGAAGTGTTTTTCGATATCAACAAGCTCGACCAAGGGGGTCTGGCCAGAGGGGGGAGAGGACATGAGGGACTCCGTCATAGAATAAAAATGGCCGGCCCCCGAAGGGACCGACCGGCGGGAATTTAGTACAGAACGTTCTGTGCTTCGGGCGCGTCGATATTGTCTTTGGTCACAAGAACGACGCCAGTGTCGATGTAGCTTTCAACCTTGTTGCCAGCCAAAATCTCCATCACAGCTTTTACGCCCAGCTCACCCATCTGGAACGAGCCCTGAACGGCGGTCGCCTCAAGTGTGCCATTGCGCACGAAGTCCTGCAGGTCGCCATTGCCGTCAAAACCAAACGCCGCAACAGCACCGGCTTTACCAGCTTGCTCCAGCGCACGGCCCATGCCGATGGCAGTGGGTTCGTTGGCGCCAAAGATGCCGACCAGGTCACTATTTGCAGCCAGAATATCGGTGGTCTGGTTCAAAGCGGTCGCCATCTGCGACTGCGAATAGAACGGGCCAACAATTTCAAGGTTCGAATTCGCGCCCAGCTCTTCCACGAAGCAGCCAACGCGACCGATTTCCGAACCAACACCGGCAACATAGGACATCACGGCAACTTTGCCGTCCTTGCCGACCTTGTCGATCATCTTGCCCGCAATCATCTTGCCAGCCGCACAGTTGTCGGTCGACAGGAAGGCCTGATAGGTGCCTTCGGCGTCCTCGGACAGGCCGCTGTCTACGATCACAACAGGGATACCTGCTTCATACGCACGCTTCACAGCCGGGGTCAGGGCGTCAGGGTCCGACGGCGCCAGAACGATACCGGCAACCCCACGGTTGATGGCATTTTCGACCAGGTTTACCTGATCAGCAATCGCGCTTTCCGATGCCGGTCCGTTGAACGAGAACGTGTGATCCGACACACCTTCCATCGCCGCAGTCGCACCTTTGTTAACGTTCTGCCAGAAGTTCGAGTTTGTGGTCTTTACGATCACCGCAATCTCTCCGGCCATGCCGGTTGCGGGGATCAGAGCCAAAGTGCTTGCGGCCAGTGCCGCCTTCAGAGTCAGTTTCATGGTTTCCTCCCTTAATGAACTGATTTGGTTGTGTTATTTTCGGTTCCGCAGCTGGTCGATATAGACCGCCAGAATGACGACAAAACCGATGATGATCTGTTGAATAAAGGCCGATACGCCAGCCATATTCAGCCCGTTGCGCAACACGCCAATGATGAACGCGCCCAGCATTGTGCCCGAGATATTGCCAACACCGCCCATCAGCGACGCTCCGCCAACCACAGCCGCGGCAATCGCGTCCAGCTCGTACATCACGCCTTCGTTTGGCTGCGCGGTCACAAGGCGCGACATCAATACGATGCCAGCCAGCCCTGCCAGCGCGCCAGACAGCGCATAGGCGGTGATTTTGGTGCGGTCGACTTCAACACCGGCAAGGCGTGCGGCCTCTTCGTTTGATCCGGTTGCATAGATGTGGCGGCCAAGGCGGCGGCGGCGCAGCAGGTACCCGCCTGCCAGCGCGACGATCACAAGAAGGATGGCCGGATAGGGGATCCCGGGAAACACCACGCGGGGAAAGCCGTTGGCCCCCTGCTCTACAACACGGAACAAGGCACCATTCCCCAGCACGCCAAAAGCTTCGCCTAGACGTGAAATCGGGGCTGCACCGGTTAATTGCAGCGCGACGCCTCGCGCGATCAACATCATGCCAAGCGTTGCGACGAAGGGGGTGATCTTCATTTTTGTGATGACAAAGCCGTTGAACAGCCCACACGCCGCACCGACCAGAACACCAATCAACATCGCCGGCACCACCGGCATTCCGGATTTGACCAACATCCCAGTGACTGTGCCTGACAGGGCCAACACCGAACCGACGCTCAGATCGATGCCTCCGGTGATGATCACCAGCGTCATACCGATACCCAGCAGCCCAATCACCGAGGTTTGCAATAGCACCGTCAGCCCGTTATTCACGGATAGGAACGCTGCATTTCCAAACGCGAATACGATGATCAGGATCATAAGAGTAAGAAACGCCGACAGTTTGTGGAACATCTCGGCCGACATATTCAGCTGCTTGCCCTTGCTTCGGATCGAAGTGAGTGAAAGGTCCATTCCCGTCTCCAGTGCCCCCCTCTTACCGACGGGGTGTATTTTTGGTATTTAATTATTTGATACAGAGAAGCAGGCGATGCACCATAAGTCAATTGTTTTTTATAATTGCGTACTGTATATAAAAAAACATAGCTGCACCAATCAGTTACAAAGAGGTAAGATCACGTGGCACGAACGGACGAACGGTTTCGCGAAGCATTCAATGCTCTTCTCACGATCTGCGAGGGGCTGAAGGTGGGCGAAACGCTTCCATCTGAAACACAACTTGCCGCAAAGCTTGAAGTCAGCAGAACCGTGGTCCGCTCTGTGCTGACCCGGCTGGACAATGAAGGCGTCATCCAGTGGGAGGGTCGATCCAAGACGCTCTTGCGTGCGCCCCGCAAAGGTGATCAGCTTGCAACACGTGAAGAAGGCCTGTCATCTGAAGAGCTTGAACAACGCTTCCTTGACTGGATCTTGCGCTTTGACGTCCCCCCCGGCACGCCAATCAACGTCACAGAACTTGCCCGAAACTGGAACGTCCAGCAGCACTCGCTGCAAGAATTTCTGGCATCCCTCAGCCGTTTTAGCCTTGTCCGGCGGCGAAAGCGCGGCGGGTGGGAGCTGTTGGGGTTCACGTCAGATTTCGCCATCGAGCTGTCCGACTTTCGGACTGTGCTTGAACTGAATGCAGTCAGCAAGTTCGCGCAGCTTCCTGATGACGCCCCCATCTGGGCGGACCTAAAGAAACTGAAACAAGAGCATCTGGAACTGCGCGACCAGATCGATACCCGGTTTCACGATTTCTCGTTGCTGGACGAACGCTTTCACAACACGATTGGCGGTGTGGTCAAGAACCGGTTCACGGCCGAATTTCAACGGGTGATCGCGCTTATTTTCCACTATCATTATCAGTGGGACAAAAAAGACGAACAAGAACGCAACGCAGCCGCGATCACGGAACATCTTCGGCTGATTGACGCCCTGTTGACCCGTGACGAGCCTGCTGCGTTGGCCGCCGCGAAAGACCATTTGGTCACGTCGAAGCAGACCCTGCTGGCATCGCTGGGCATCCACGATTTTGCCTAAGGGGCGGGGGCGAGCACAATAAGCGCCCTGCCCTTTCACCACATTACACCGGGTCAAACACCCAGTCTGATGCCGTATCCCACGGAACGTCCAAGGCATCCAAGTTTCGCTTCAACGACGACACTTTTCCGGTTCCTAGCAAAACCGATGCCGCCGCTGGGTGACGCCGAGCATATTGCATAGCGACAGTGGCCAGCGGCACACCGATCTCGTCCGCACGGGATTGCAGCTGTGCGACCTGCTCCATGACCTCGTCCGAGGCGGGTTGATAATCGAAATGCGCGCCGGGTACTGGTCCGGTGGCCAGAATGCCCGAATTGAAAATCCCGCCCAGAACCAAGCTGGTCTGCGCATCCTGGCAGCGCCCAACCAGTTCCTCTTCGCCTTGGCGGTCCAAAAGGGTAAGCCGCCCTGCCAGCAAAATGACGTCCAGCGGGCACTCTCTCATCACATCCAGACAGACCTGCGTTTCGTTGACGCCCAGACCGAAGGCTCCAATCCGTCCCGCCGCTTTCAGTTTTTGCAATCGCTCCAGCCCCGAGGACATGAGCGCATCAAAATGCGGTACATTGCCATCGCCATGGGCATAAGTGCCAATGTCGTGCACATAGATGATGTCGATATATGATGTGCCAAGCCGTTCACAGCTTTGCTCAAACGACGCCTCGATCCCGTCCCCGGAATAGTCATAGCGCACATCATTGGGAAGCGGATTGATGAACCCGTTCGCCTCGGCCATCGGCTGACCGGGGGACAGCAGGCGCCCCACCTTGGTCGAGATTGCGAAGCTGTCGCGCGCTCGGCCCTTTAGAAAGGCGCCCAAACGCTGTTCGGACAGGCCTCGCCCATAATGCGGGGCTGTGTCGAAGTAACGAATGCCCGCATCCCATGCACAAGCCAAAACCTCGGCGGCCTCGGTTTCGGGGATGTCGCGATACAGATTGCCAATGCCCGAACAGCCAAAAGACAGATCGCTGACATGTACGTCGGTTTGCCCGATACGATTGGTGATCATGATAATGTCTCCCTTTTATGTCCGGCGTGCCACTTGGGACAGGCGTGGCATGTCATGCGTTGCCCCCTGTGCCTGCGCCCAGTCGATGAAGGCTGCGATGCGACGTGTGCATTTTTCGGTATGGTTACCGGCGATGTCTTCAAGTTTGTGTTCCAGAAATGGATTGTCGAACCGATCCAACGTTACACGTATATACGCGGATGCCTGATCGCCAAGCCCAGCGGCCTGGAACCCAGGCAGAACCTCGGTTTGATACAGGTCCTCCAGGTCAGTCCGCACGGTGGGATCCCGCATCAGATCACGAACAAATTCGGCCCTGACGCGCCCGCGTTTCAACCAGCCTTCAACAAGATAGCTGTGACCCAGATTAAGGATATGCAGCTTCTGTTTCTCAACCGGATCCAGATCTTGCACCACCTGCACCGCATGGTGCCGTGCAGGCAGGATCAGCCCCGTGCAATCCTCGATCGCCCAAAGCGCATAAGGTTCGGCGACGGCTCCTGCGGGTTCCAAAGGCTCGGACACAATCCTGTCGACCAACGAATTCACAAAGCGCACGTCAGACGCCACCCAGTCAGCAAATTTCGGATCCAGCGCGTGGGCGAGCTGCAACACCCGGTCACGCAGGACCTCTCCGTTTCGGGCGACCAGCTCGGTCGGCATGATCTGGATCGGCCGTCCGCCGCCCTCAAACCGCGCCCGCAAAAGATGGGTCAGTTTCGCGGGAAACGACATGGGCTGAGCAAACTGCGCATTATCGTCCTGCGGCTGTGGCTTCCAGCCCGCATCGCCAGTATTCGAAATCACAATCTCGGCCTCGTCCACGAAACGTCGCTGTAGTTCTGTAAGATCCGTCGCCGTGGACAGCGTACATTTCACCGCACTGGCGCGGGTTTCATAAGATACCTCGACGCCATCAACCATGCCCTGCACCCGCACCGGGTATCCTTCGGGCGCAGCAAGCGCCTGCAAACGATGCGCGCGCGCCGGGTCGCCCGATGATTGCACAACGCAGATCGGCCCCGGCGCATCCCCCGCTTTCAGCGCGTCTGAAATGAACAGATCAGCATGCGCCTGAAGAAAGCGGCTTGTGCCAAATTGGATGATTGGTGTGATTGACATCTTAGCCTCCGGTTTGCTATTTCGTTTTTTATTATTACGTACAAATTGTCAAGTCGGCACACGCTTGGCTACAACGGAAAACGAATGCCGGCATCAACCGGCTGGGAGGGTTCACCAGAATGGCCATGCGGATACTTTTTGCAGGCGAAGTCATGGGCGAATTACGCCGGAACGACACAGGGTATGCCTTGGGTTTTGCTGGCGATACGTTCAACGCCGCCGTCTATTGCAAACGCTTGTTGGGGAAGGACGGGCACGTGTCGTATCTGACACGTGTTGGCACCGATCCAATGTCGCAAGGCGCACTGGATCTGGCAGAGGCTGAGGGATTGGACACGTCGTCTATCCAGCGCGATACCCGTTACAATCTGGGCCTTTACGCGGTTGCGACGGACGCCGAAGGAGAGCGCAGCTTTTCCTATTGGCGCGACCAATCTGCGGCGCGACAGTTGTTCTCCGACCCCGCTGAGCTGGATGCACTGGAGCAGACCGATCTGCTGTGCCTGTCAGGGATCACATTGGCAATCTTGTCGCCCCAACAGCGCGAGGAACTGTTTCAAAGAATCGCAGAACTGCGGGATGCTGGAACGTTGCGATTGGTCTTCGATGACAACTATCGGCCTGCCTTGTGGGAAAGCCCCAAGGTCGCACAACAGGTGATGACGCAGGCGTGGTGCTTGACCGACGTCGCTCTGCCCTCGGTCGATGATGAAATGGCGCTGTTTGGCGATGCAGACGAGGCGGCAGTGCTGGCACGGTTGCGCGGGCTTGGTGTGACCGATGGGGCGCTAAAACGGGCAGCCTCGGGTCCGGTTCCGATCAACCCCGACGTTCAGATTTCTGCACCCTATCCCGCAGCCGAGCGTGTCGTGGACACCACCGCCGCGGGCGACAGTTTCAATGGCGGCTTTCTGGCCGCGCTGATGCAGGGCGCCCCGACCGACGCCTGCCTGATGCAAGGTCACATGATGGCACGCGAAGTGGTCGGCCATCCCGGCGCGATCATTCCTAATAGAAAGGACAACTGATATGGCACAACGCATGGGCAAGGTAATTGGCCTGAAACCTGAACACATGGCCGAATACAAACGTCTGCACGCCGATGTCTGGCCGGATGTGCTGGCGCGGCTGCGCAAATCGAATATCACCAACTATTCGATCTTCCTGCGCGAGCCCGAAAACCTGATGTTCAGCTATTGGGAATATACCGGAACGGATTTCGAGGCCGACAGCGCTGCGATTGCCGCCGACCCAGTCACGCAGGATTGGTGGAAAGTCTGTGGTCCGATGCAGGCCCCGCTAGAGACCCGCGCCGAAGGCGAATGGTGGGCGTCCATGGAAGAGGTTTTCCACCTCGATTAATATCCATCAGATAAAATGCAAAAGGCCGCCCCAAAAGGGTGGCCTTTGTCGTTTTGGACCACGGTCTGCGGGCTTAGTTGCGATACAGCAGCTCGGGCAGGAACATGGTCAGTTGCGGCACGAAGGTTAGCAGCAAAAGCACACCGACCAGCGGAACGACGAAGGGCATGGTCGCACGCACGCATCGTTCGAACGGCACGTCGGACACCTTGGCCAATACAAACAGTACCATTCCAACGGGTGGCGTCAGTAGGCCGATCATCAGGTTCAGGATCACGATCACACCCAAATGGATTGGGTCCACACCAATCTGTGTCGCAATTGGAAGCAACACCGGCACAAGGATCGAAATCGCGGCGATGGTCTCCATAAACAGGCCAATGATCAACACGACAAACATGATCATCAGAAGGACCACATATTTGTTTTCGCTGATCCCCAGCAGGGTTTCCGCGAACAACGCCGCTGCCTGATTGGCGGTCAGGATCCACGCAAACACGGTGGCTCCGCCCACAATCAACAGGATTGATGCCGTGGTTTCGATCGTCTCAAGCGAGACTTCAACCAACCGCGGCAGCGTCAGACTTTTATAGACAAACAGCCCAAGAAGCAGCGCATAGGTGGCGGCGCAGACGGCGGCCTCGGTCGGGGTGAAGGCACCGGTTACAATGCCGCCGACGATGATGACGGGGGTCATCAGGGGCAGAACAGCACGTTTGAAAGACGAACCAACGGTCGACAGGCGGAACGCCACATCGCGCGGATAATTCCGCTTGCGCGACAGGTACCAGACCATCCCCATCAAGGCGCCAGCCATCAACAGTCCGGGGATAATCCCAGCCACGAACAGCTCGCCAATCGACACCGATGCCATGACCCCGAAGATCACCAAGGGCAGCGACGGCGGGATGATCGGTCCGATGGTGGACGAAGCCGCCGTCACACCGACCGAGAAATCATCATCATAGCCTGCATCTCGCATGGCCTTGATCTCGATCGCGCCAAGCCCTCCCGCATCGGCAACCGCCGCGCCAGACATACCGGCAAAGATGATGCTCGCGCCGATATTCACATGGCCAAGACCGCCATGCATCCAGCCGACAATCGACCGCGCGAAGGTGAAGATCCGCTCGGTGATCCCGGCCGAGTTCATAAGCCCGCCCGCAAGGATGAAGAACGGGATAGCCAACAGCGGGAACGAGTTCATGCCGTTGATCATGTTATGGGCCAGCAGCACCGGCGGCATGCCTTCGATCAGGATATAGCCCAGTGAAGATAGGCCAAGTGCGACAGCAATCGGCACGCGCAGCGCCATCAGCGCAAACAGGGCAAGGAACAGAAGTAAGACGGTCATGCGTCACCCCCTTTCACCAATCGCCATAGCTGGCGCAGTTGCAGCACGACCAGTGCCACCAACGCCGCCAGCAAAAGGGCATAAAGGTAGTATTTCGGGAACGGCAGCGAGACCATTTTCTGGAAGCTGGTCTGGCGCGCCAGAATGTAAAGTGAATAGAGCAGAAAGCCGAACATGCCGGTCGTGACGATGGCGGCAAAGATCTTGATCGGATGCAGCAGGTGCCCAACGAACCCGTCAATGAACTCGAGCCGGATATGGGTATCGCGCAGCTGACAACGCAGCGCGCCGGTAAAGGCCAAAAGGATCAAAAGATAGCGCGCAGCTTCTTCCGTCCAGGACAGCGAGTCGTTCAACACATAGCGCGTCAAAAACTGCAACAGCACTGTGAAGAACAGCGCAGTAAACACGATCAGTGCAGGGATATCCCAGACCGAGAAAAACTGTCGCCAGGATTTGGTCGTGTTGCCCATCACCTCTTCGGTGAACAGATCGTCCAGATCTTCCGTAGATCGCCCCATGACGCCCTCCTTCAAAGATGAGGGCGCGCGACTAGATCGCACGCCCGTAAGATTTTTATGTGGATTACTTGATCGCCTGAAGGCGCTCGTAAACTTCGGCATCCCACGGAACGTTCGAACCGGTCAAAGCGGGGGAAACGGCTTCGATAAACGGGCCACGATCGACTTCATTTACGGTCACGCCTTGTTCACGGAACCAGTCGGCAAGGCTGGCTTCCGATGCGACGATTTCATTCGACGCCCATTCGGCACCGTGGCGGATCGCGTCTTTCAAGGTTGCCAGATCTTCGTCACTCAGCTTGGCCACCGTCGCGGGCGAAATCAGCGTTACCAGCGAATTGGTGATGTGGCTGGTTAGGTTAATGTTCGTCTGAACTTCATAGAACTTCTTGAACTGGATCGTGGGCAGCGGGTTTTCTTGTGCGTCCACCACACCTTGTTGCAGCGCAAGATAGACTTCCGAAAATGCCATCGGCGTCGGGTTCGCACCGGTCGCTGCGGGGAACATCTGATAGGCAGGTGCGTTCGGCGTACGGATCTTCAACCCTTCCATATCGGCAGGCTTAAGGATCGGCTTGTTCGACGTCACCTGACGCGACCCGTAATAGGTCATGGCCACAACGTGGTTGCCGGTCACATCGGTATAGCTTTGCGCAAGTTCCGTAAACAGGTCCGAATTCGCATAGGCCTTCCAGTGATCATAGTCACGCAAGGTGAACGGATAGTCCGAGATCGAAATCGGCGGATAGCTTTGGCCCAGGAACGCAACACCGGTATAGATCATGTCGACTGTGCCCAGCGACAGCCCTTCGTTCAGCGCGGCTTCTTTGCCCAGCTGAGACGCCGGGAAAACTTCGATCTTATAGCGCCCATCGGTGCCTTTTGCGAATTCTTCAGCCACTTGAAGTGCAGCTTCGTGATACGGAGTTGCTGTCTCATAGACATGGGCAAACTTCAGCACGTCCTCGGCGAATGCCGGGGTAGAGATCGCGATGGTTGTGGCAGCAAATGCACCAAGAACGGCGCGACGCGGCAGTGAAAACATTTGATATCCTCCCAAAATGGACAGTGTCGTGCACTGTATTTAATTGATTAAATACTGATTTCGTGGGTTCGCAAGTGGTTTTAATTATTATATACACTCATTAAAGCCAGTATTTGCCCCACCCCATGAGGAAACAGTGGCACGTTCCAGTCGACAGTTCCGAAAATCCTATAATGAGACGCTGACCCGGTTGCAGCTTGGAATTCCGGTTCCGAACCCGACACAATTGGCCTTGCAGCTGGGCATCAGCCGAACGACCAGCCGCAAAATCCAAGCAAAACTGCAAGAGTGCGGCCTGATCAGCAGCGACCCGACGCAGCATAAGGACCAGCACCTGCCCGCTTTGCGGTCACCACGCCCAGACGACTTTTTCCCCAAGGAAAGCACCCTCACCACCGAGGCCAGGATACAAGAGAAACTGATGACGTGGGTAATCGACCAGAAAATTCAGGCCGACGGGGGCTTCACCGAGGCGCAGGTCGTACGCGCGCTTGGCATCTCACATGCGGCCATTCGCGAGTTCCTTATCAGACTGAGCAGCTTTGGCCTGATCCGGCGCGAACCCAGTCGCCGCTGGAAGTTTCAAAGCATGACCCGAGACTACGCAGACGAGGTGTATGAATTCCGGAAGTTTATCGAGTTTCGATCCCTGCGCAAAGTTCTGGCACTTCCGGATACAGACCCAATCTGGTCCGATCTGAGGACGCTTAAGTTAAAGCACTTACGTGCGCTGGAGCGGCCAATGCGGGATCCCATTCAGTTTAAAGAGCTGGATGTAGAGTTTCATGCCGCATTGAACCAAGCTGCGCGACACAGGTTCCTTCTGGGAAATGACGATGCGGTCTCGCTTTTGTTTTTCTCGCATTACCACCTATCTGCGGATCAGCATGTGGTGTCGGACCGAAACGAACGCACGATCCACGAGCATATCCGCATTATTGATGCATTGATATCATCAGATCTGGACCAGGCCGTGGTGGCTATGGAACACCACTTAGATGCAGCAAAACGCGAACTGATCAACCGTCTTTGATCCGGCCCTGATAGGTCCACCAAACGAAGCTCTATTTCAGATCAGACGGGTCCATATCGACAATGAAGTAATTGGGATAGCGCTCTAACGCGTCCAAGGTATCACTTTTCAACTGGCTCAGATGGTGGTCCATACACTCCGCCGCACGCTCGGCATCGCCAGCCTCGATCGCATCTGCGATTTGGCTGTGTTCGGTCACAACCTGATGCATCCGGTTGGCCACGGGCAAAGTCAGATGGCGGTGCCGATCCATCGGCGTTTTGATCTGCTGAATCACCCGCCACAGCCCCGGAAAGCCGCTCATCTCGGCGATTTGGGCATGAAAAGCGCTGTCGGTCTTATCGAATTCGGACTGCTTTCCCGCATCAGCCGCGTCGCGATTATCTTCTATGATCGCACGAAGGTGCAGTTTTTGGGCAGCCGTTGCCGAAGTTGCGGCGCGCGCCACAAGATCCCGTTCCAAAGCCCGACGCGCGACCAGCGCCTCGGGCAAGATCGACAAAGGAATGCGGGCAACGAAAGTGCCAGATTTTGGCACCACTTCGACCAACATCTCTTTCACCAGACGCAGCACCGCTTCGCGCACCGGCGTGCGCGAGGCATCAAAGTCGCTGGCGACCTCGCGTTCCAGAATGGGGGTGCCAGGCGGCAGGATTAGATTGGTGATGTCATGGTGCAGCTGCTCATAGATGCGATCCGCCAAGGTTTGGCGTGTTCCGCTTTCGAACTGCCCCTGCCCGGAAGGCGCTGTATTTGCGGCCCTCCGTCGCGGGGCCTGTTTTTCCTGCTCTGACATCATCGTCACCGTTCTGACTGTTGCCAACACGCCTAAGCGGGCGCGTTGATAATCTCAACTTGTATAACTGGTATATCTGGTATACTAGTTACCAAGAAAACGCAAACTCGCCGCATTCACCGTGTCGTTTCACCGACAAAGGCGATCTTGTGCAGAAAGGAAACAAGATGAGCTATGAGCTGTCACTGAACGGCAAAACCGCCCTTATCACCGCCGCAGGTCAGGGCATTGGCCGCGCCAGCGCCGAGGCATTCGCCCGTGCGGGCGCAACGGTCTATGCCACCGATGTCAACGAAACCACACTGGCCGAGCTAGACAAGGTGGATGGCATTACCGCCCTGAAACTGGACGTGATGGACGCAGACAACATCGCCTCGGTTCTGGCGCAAACCGGACCGCTGGACGTCCTGTTCAACTGCGCAGGCTTCGTGCATGCGGGTAGTATTCTGGAATGCCCGGAAGACGACTGGGATTTCGCCTTCAACCTGAATGCCAAAGCGCAATACCGCATGTGTCAGGCCGTTCTGCCCGATATGCTGGCCAAGGGTGGCGGATCGATCATCAACATGGCCTCGGTCGCGTCGTCGATCAAAGGCGTGCCGAACCGCTTTGCATATTGTGCATCGAAAGCCGCCGTCATTGGCCTGACAAAAGCCATCGCTGCCGACTTTGTTACCAAAGGCATTCGATGCAACGCGATCTGCCCCGGCACCGTCGACAGCCCGTCGCTGCACGACCGCCTGCGCGCGACCGGAGATTACGATCAAGCCATGAAAGATTTCATTGCCCGCCAGCCCATGGGCCGCGTTGGGGACGCTGATGAGGTCGCTGCACTAGCGCTGTATCTGGCCTCGGATGCCAGCGGCTTTACCACCGGACAAACCCACACAATCGACGGCGGCTGGACCGCCTGAACAGGAGACAGACATGAAACTTTTGCGTTACGGCCCCAAGGGGCAGGAAAAGCCGGGCATTCTGGATGCTGACGGCAAAGTGCGGGATCTGTCTGCACATGTGGCCGACATTGCGGGTGATGCACTGGGCGACGCAGGTCTTGCGAAGATCGCAGCCCTTGATCTGGCCACCCTGCCCGAAGTCGAAATCGATCGCTATGGCCCCTGCGTCTCGGGCGTGGGAAAGTTCATCTGTATCGGTCTGAACTACTCTGACCACGCCGCCGAAAGCGGCCTGCCTGTGCCTTCCGAGCCTGTAATTTTCGCCAAGGCCACATCGGCCATCTGCGGCCCCAACGACAATATCGAAATCCCGCGCGGATCCACCGCCACCGACTGGGAAGTCGAACTGGGCGTCGTGATCGGAAAAGAGGCCAAATATATCGACGAGGCCGACGCGCTGGACTATATCGCGGGCTATTGCGTAATCAACGACATCTCGGAACGCGACTTCCAGATCAAGCGCGAAGGCCAGTGGACCAAAGGCAAATCTGCCGACACCTTCGGCCCAATCGGCCCGTGGCTGGTTACCCGGGACGAGGTTCCGGACCCGCAGGCCCTGTCCATGTATCTGGACGTAAATGACAAGCGCATGCAGGACGGTTCGACCAACACCATGGTCTATGGCGTCGCCCATGTGGTTGCTTACCTTTCGCAATTCATGTCGCTTCAGCCGGGTGACATCATCTCGACCGGGACACCTCCGGGTGTTGGTCTGGGCATGAAGCCCGACCCTGTTTATCTCAAGGCAGGGGACAAGATGGAGCTTGGCATTGATGGGCTTGGCACGCAGACCCAAACGGTTGTGCAAGGCTAATCCCATCTGAAACCGGGCGTTCCACTTATACCTCCTCGGACGCCCGGTTTTTCACTTGAAAGACCCTGCCCATGGACACGAAAACCCTTCTTCACGACATGTTTGACGCGGCACTTTCCGCCGCCGATCCGTTGAAAGCCGTAACGGGCCACTTGCCCCCACGCCCGACGGGTCGTGTGATCGTTGTGGGGGCCGGAAAGGCCTCGGCCCGCATGGCGCAGGCGGTCGAGGCAGAATGGGGTCCGTGCGAAGGTATCGTCATTGTGCCCTACGGCGCGGCCCTGCCCTGCGACGGCATCCGCATTGTCGAAGGGCGCCATCCGGTGCCCGATCAGGCCGGATCAGATGCCGCGCACGAAATCCTATCTCTGGTCAGTTCTGCGGATGAAGACGACTTTGTGCTTTGCCTGATTTCCGGTGGCGGCTCAGCACTGTTGTCGGTGCCGGGCGCTGGCCTCAACCTTGAGGACAAGCAGTTGATCAACCGTGCGCTTCTGACCTCGGGCGCAGCGATTGACGAGATGAACATCGTGCGCAAACACACGTCTTCCATCAAAGGCGGGCGGCTGGCGCAGGCGGCCTATCCCGCGCAGGTTCTGACGCTGGTAATCTCGGATGTGCCGGGGGATGACCCGGCCGACATCGCCTCTGGCCCCACAGTGCCGGACCCATCCACAGCCGCAGATGCGCGCGCCATTATCGACCGGTTTGATTTGGATCTGCCCGATCAGATTCTGGCCGCATTGCACCAAGCCAGCGCCGAGACACCAACCCCATCCAACCCCTGTTATATAAAAACCGAAACACGGGTGGTCGCGGCGCCGCAGGCATCGCTTGATGCCGCCACCAAGGTCGCCCGCGCTGCTGGATACACTCCGGTCCTACTGGGTGACGCACTGGAAGGCGAAGCCCGCGAGATGGGTAAAATTATGGGGGGCATCGCGAAACAGGTGCGCCGCCACGGCCAACCCGCACGCGGCAAGGTCGCGCTAATCTCTGGCGGCGAGGCCACCGTGACCGTGACCGTGACCGGCACGCCCGGCAAAGGCGGCCGCTGCACCGAGTTCTTGCTGGGTTTCGCGCTGGCCACTTGGGACGAAACAGGCATGGCCGCGCTGGCCTGCGACACGGATGGGCGCGACGGATCGGAACACAATGCAGGCGCAGTTTGGCTGCCGCAACATCGCGCCAATGCGGACCGCGAGGACGCGTTGGATCATCTGTCGCGCCACGACGCCTATTCCTTTTTTGACCAACACGACGCGCTGGTCACGACCGGCCCAACTCATACCAATGTGAACGACTTCCGGGTCGTTCTGGTGGAGACTGCAAATGACGATTGAATTACTTTTTGGCCGGGCCGGCCTGTCCCTGACCCTGCCCGAAACCGCCCGCGCCCATGTGATCGAAAAACCCGCCTTTCCGCCATGCACCGCGCCCAATGAGCAGATCGCTCAGGCCTTCGTGACGCCGCACGGATCTGCACCTTTGGCGGAACTGGCGCGTGGCAAACGCTCGGCCTGTATCCTGATCTGCGACATCACCCGGCCCGTCCCCAACCACCTGTTTCTGCGCCCGATGATCGAGACACTCACCAACGAGGGCATTCCACTTGATCAGATCACCGTGCTGATCGCCACTGGGCTGCACCGTCCCAACGAAGGCGACGAACTGGCCGAGCTGGTCGGTGATCCTTGGGTGGTCGAAAACGTCCGGGTCGAAAACCATTTTGCGCTGGAAGATGCCGATCACATTGATCTTGGCGTGACCCCGAAACGCGGCGTCCCCATCAAGATTGACCGCCGAATTGTCGAGGCAGATTTGAAAATCGCCACCGGTCTGGTCGAACCGCATTTCATGGCGGGCTTTTCCGGTGGTCGCAAAGTCGTTGCCCCCGGCGTCGCCCATCACGAAACCATCCGCACCTTCCATTCCGCTCGTTTCATGGAGCACCCCTTGGCCCGCGAATGCAATCTGGACGGCAATCCACTGCATGAAGAGCAGCTGGAAATCGTGCGCCGTCTGGGCGACGTGTATGCGCTGAACACCGTGATCGACGATAAGCGCAATCTGGTCTATTGCAGCTTTGGCGAGATTGTTGAAAGCCATCTGGCCGCCGTGGATTTCGTACGTGGCTATACAGAGATCCCTGTGGGGCGAAAGTTTAAAACCGTGGTTACCTCGGCCGCCGGATATCCGTTGGATCAGACCTATTACCAGACGGTGAAAGGCATGGTCACGCCGCTTGATATACTGGCCGAAGGCGGCACGCTGATCATCGCATCCTCTTGCGCCGAGGGCATCGGGTCCGACCATTTCCGCGCCGCTCAGGAACGGCTGGTCGCCTTGGGCCCAGAGGCGTTTTTGGCTGGCCTGGAAGCGAAGAGTTTCGCTGACGTGGATGAATGGCAGACAGAAATGCAGCTGAAACCCATGCGGGTCGGGCAGATCCAGCTTTACGCCCCAGCCCTGTCCGATGATGATTTCGCCGTCACTGGGGTCGAGCGGATTTCCGATCTGCCAACTGCCATTGCCGACAGCATCGCGCGCCATGGTGATACAGATATCGCCGTGATCCCCGAAGGTCCTTATGTGGTACCTCAGGCCACCCCGCGCATGCCTTCTGTGGCCACCCAATGAACCGCCATCTGCATCTTGACCCGGTAGGCGGGATATCGGGCGACATGTTTCTGGGGGCTATGCTGTCAGCCTTTCCCGACGCCCGCACACCCTTAGTGCAGGATTGGCAAGACGCTGGGATCGCCGATCATGTGCGACTTGAGCTTGAGGAAACGCGCGAGAAAGGCTTTGCCTGCCTGCGCGCCAAAGTGATCACCGCAAGCGACGCGCCCCCCACCGCCCATTGGGCCGACATTCGTGCGAGGATTGCTGAAAGCGCCCTGCGCACCCCGGTGCAAGAACGCGCAATCGCGATCTTCTCAAAACTGGCAGAAGCGGAAGCCGCGTGCCACGGCGTGACCGTTGATCAGGTACATTTCCACGAAATCGCCGACTGGGATTCGCTGGCCGACATCATCGGCGCGGCCTCGGTTCTGGAAAGCAGCGGCGCAAGCAGCTTTTCCACCAGCCCCATCCCAATAGGCGGCGGGCGTACCCGCACGCAGCACGGCCTGATCCCCGTTCCCGCGCCGGCAACCGCCGAATTGTTGCACGGGTTTGAACTGTTTGACGATGGTGGGCGCGGCGAGCGCGTCACCCCCACAGGCGCCGCAATCCTGGCGCATCTAATCCCAACACCTCTGCCCTATTCGCCACGCGGACTGCTTGCAAGCAGGGGCACCGGAGCGGGCCAGATGCAGATTGCAGGCATCCCCAATATTCTTCGCATTCTGACGCTCGACACACTGAGCGCGCCCGCCCAAGCTGTTTCCCTGATCCGGTTTGAAATCGACGACATGACCCCCGAAGAGTTGTCTGTCGCGCTGGACCATTTACGCGCGGCAGACGGTGTTCTGGATGCTGGATATCAGATCGGGTTCGGCAAAAAGGGGCGCACCCAGTTTTCTGTGACCGTGATGACCCAGCCCGCCCAATGCGACCACGTGATCACGCGCTGTTTTGAAGAAACTAGCACCATTGGATTGCGCGTAGACATGACTCATCGCCATGTATTGCCCCGCACCGAAACTGTTCGAAATGGCACACCAATCAAAACCGTTGCCCGGCCCGGCGGCACCACGTCCAAGGCCGAAAGTGACGCTTTGGCACGGACCTCCACCTTGAAGGCACGACGATGGCAGGCAAAACAAGCGGAACAGTGCGATGACGATTGATCCCCTGATCCGCCTGCACGATGTCCTGTGTGAACTGCCCAACCTGACCGTGGCCGTAAGCGGTGGCGTCGACAGCCTGACCCTTGCATTCACCGCCGCCCGCGTGGTCCCCGGTTTTTCCGCACTCCACGCTGTTTCACCCTCGGTCCCACCTGCTGCGACACAGCGGGTGAAAGACTATGCGCTGCGTCACAACTGGCCGCTAAAGTTGATTGAAAGTGGCGAGTTTAACGATGAACGCTATCGCGCAAACCCTCACGATCGTTGCTATTTTTGCAAATCAAACCTCTATGCCACAATGGCCGCGCGCAGTTCCGGACCACTAGCGTCTGGCACCAATCTTGATGATCTGGGCGACTATCGCCCCGGCCTGATTGCCGCAAAAGAACACGGTGTGCGTCATCCCTTTGTCGAAGCCGGAATCGACAAGGCTACGCTGCGCCAGATCGCGGTGCAGTTTGGGCTTGCGGACATCGCCGCGCTGCCCGCTCAGCCCTGTCTGGCCAGCCGCATCATGACCGGGTTGCGGATCGCGCCCGAAGATCTGGAGTTTGTAGACAAAGTCGAAGCCCTTCTGCGCGACCATGTACCGGGCGATCTACGCTGTCGGGTCACAGCCGATGGCGTGGTGATCGAAGCCGACCACCTTCCCACAACCGCCACCGCCTTGGCTGCAGCACAGTGCCAAAAAGCTGGCCGCATCTTTCTGGGGCATAAACCCTATCAACGCGGCAGTGCCTTTGTATTGCCTGACACTCTGGAAGCGGATCAACACCATGGATGAGCACACGATTTTCGACTGGTCCCGAAAGGCACGCACCGGCGTCCCAGAAGTCGTGTTTGCCGAAGGCAAGACCGTGGAGCAGATCGACGACATCCTTATGGCGCATCACGAGCGCAGCGCGCCCCTGTTGACAACCCGCCTGACGCCAGAGCAGATGGCGCATCTTGGCGCGCTGACCCTGCCCCACTTGTCCCTTGATCCTCTGGCGCGATTGGCCAGCCATCGCGCACCCATCCCCGCCGCCGACGCACCTGAAGTTGCCGTCGTCTGTGCGGGCACTTCAGATCTTCCCGTCGCACGCGAGGCGCTTTTGTCGGCACGTTTCCTAGGCCTGCGGGCCGATCTGATCTGCGATGTGGGCGTGGCCGGCCTGTGGCGGTTAGAACAGCACTTGCCCACGCTGACCCGACACCGGGTGGTGATCGCCGTGGCCGGAATGGAGGGCGCGCTTTTCTCGGTCCTCGGGGGGCTGTTACCCGGTGCAATTATCGCGGTGCCAACATCGGTGGGCTACGGTGTTGGCGCACAGGGAAAAGCAGCGCTCAGCTCGGCCCTGTCCAGCTGCGCGCCGGGCGTGCTGACTGTGAATATCGACAATGGGTTCGGCGCTGCAGCGGCGGCGGCCAAGATCTTAAGGCCACCCCAAATTCAAAGCGACAATCCATCGGGATGATCAGACAGAAAAGCCTTCCACTGCATTCGAAATCTACGTGCATAATGTTTTTATTTATATTATACATTTACTGACCCCAAACGCCCACACGGGCATAAGGTTCGCGCCCCCCACAAGGCGCACATGTATTCGGCGGCCTAAAGAACAAGGAGGATGCGCAGTGAATTCATTCCCGACCCGCCGTCTTGCAGGCACGCAGATTGATCTGCCGGTTCTTGGCTTTGGTGGCGCACCTCTTGGCGGGTTGATGACCGCAAATGACACGACCGAAACGCAAGCTATGCTGCCCGAAGTGCTGGCAGCCGGGTATCGCTATGTGGACACAGCGCCCTTTTATGGGTTTGGCAAATCCGAACGGATGATCGGCGACCTGCTGCGCGGGCGCGACTATGTCCTATCCACCAAAGTAGGCCGCCTTCTGAAACCCGGCCTGCCCGCCGATCCTGCTGCTATGGGCTGGCCCGATCCCCTGCCGTTCCACCCGGTCTTTGACTACTCCTATGACGCGATCATGCGGTCTTTTGAGGACAGCCAACAACGGCTTGGGCTGGATAAGATCGACATCCTGTTTGTCCATGACATAGGCGAGATGACCCATGGCGCTGACGACAATGCGCACCACTTCGCCACGCTGCGCGACAGTGGCTACCGCGCGCTAGACGAGCTGCGCAGCGCAGGTAACATCAAAGCCATCGGGCTGGGCGTGAACGAAGTGCAAGTCTGTCGCGATGCGCTTACAATCGGCGATTGGGACGTCTTTCTGCTGGCCGGACGCTATACGCTGCTAGAGCAGGCTCCGCTGGATGATCTGTTCCCCGAATGCGCTGCTGCCGGGACCCAGATCATCGTTGGAGGGCCATATAACTCTGGCATTCTGGTCGGCGGCACCACGTGGAATTATGGCGACGCACCGGAACAGGTGATCACCCGCGTGTCCGCCTTACGCGCCTGTGCAGATCGCCACAACGTTCCCCTGCCCGCCGCCGCGCTACAATTCCCGCTCGCCCATCCGCTGGTCGTCTCGATCATTCCGGGCCTGCGGTCACGCGCCGAGCTGACCCAGACGCTGGACTGGGTCGCAACCGACATTCCCGCCGCCTTCTGGCACGACCTTCGGGCCGAGGGGCTTTTGCATCCCAAAGCCCCAATCCCGACACAGAACCCATATAAAAGGGGATAAGACATGCGTATCGACGCACACCAACATTTCTGGGCGCTGGCCCGTGGCGACTATGGCTGGTTATCCGATGATCTGGCCGCAATCTATCGCGATTTCTTGCCCGAAGATCTGGCCCCGATGCTGGACACCGCCGGCATAGATGGCACGGTTCTGGTGCAGGCTGCCCCCACTGTGGCCGAGACCGATTTTATGCTGTCTCTGGCCGATAGAAACACCTTCATTAAAGGCGTGGTTGGCTGGGTGGATTTCGAGAACGCAGCGTCGGTCGCGGAGATCGACCGCTATATGCAGCACCCAGCTTTTGTGGGCCTGCGCCCGCTAATTCAGGACATCGCGGACGCTGACTGGATGTTGCGCGACGACCTGACGCCTGTCTTTGACGCTTTGATCGCTCGTGATCTGACCTTTGACGCGCTGACCCTGCCGCGCCACCTGCCGAACCTGCACAAGCTGCTGGCCCGCCACCCGGATATGCGGGTTGTGATCGACCATAGCTCGAAACCTCTGATCCGCGATGGCGTGATGGACGGCTGGGCGCAGGACATGAGCGCTTTGGCGCACAACACCAACGCCTTCTGCAAGCTGTCAGGGCTATTGACCGAGGCCAAATCCGACTGGATTGTCGACGATCTGCGCCCCTATGTCGATCACCTGCTGAACACATTCGGTCCCGACCGCCTGCTGTGGGGCAGCGACTGGCCGGTTCTTAACCTTGCCGGGGATTATGCCCGCTGGGTCGAGGTCACCGACCAACTGCTCTCCGACCTCTCGGATGCGGATCGCAGCGCAATTTTGGGCGGAAATGCTGCCCGTGCCTATAAGTTGCGGGATTAACCCCCCTCAGCCCCAAAAAGCTTCACTCAGCCGTCTGCCAAGGAGCCTATCGTGCCGACCCAATACATCCGCCTTCACCCCACAGACAACGTGGTCGTCGCACTGTGTGACCTGCCGGACGCCTGCGCGCTGGACGGGCTTGACCTGACCCTGTCGCAACCCATCACGCAGGGGCATAAGATCGCGACCCGTGCTGTGTCAGCCGGGGAAAACATCGTGAAATACGGGCAGATCATCGGACAGGCCAAAGCGGATATTGCCGCGGGCGATCACGTCCACATCCATAATCTGGGCATGGGGGCGCATCAGCAAGACTATGGTTTCGCCAGCCAAAACACCCCACTTCCCGCAATCACCGAAACGCGCCAATTCCAGGGTTTTCACCGCGCCGATGGCAGGGTCGGCACCCGCAACTATGTGGGTATCGTGACCTCGGTGAACTGCTCGGGATCGGTCGCGCGTTTCATCGCCGAAGCGGCCCGGAATGAAGGGTTGCTGGACGCCTTCCCCAATGTGGACGGGATCGTGCCCATCGTGCATGGCACCGGCTGCGGCATGGCCAATAAAGGCGTTGGATTTGACACACTGTTTCGCACGCTCAAAGGCTATGCACAGCATCCGAATTTCGGCGGCATCCTGATGATCGGGCTGGGCTGCGAAATCATGCAGCTCGCAGATCTGGTGGGCGACCGCCCCATTCGCGCCGATGGTGCACTGCGCTATATGACCATTCAACACGAAGGCGGCACACGCCGCACCGTCGACAAAGGGCTGGCAGAACTGCGTGGCATTCTAGAGCTGGCCAATCAGGCAACCCGCGCGCCCGCGCCCATCAGCGCAATCACTGTGGGCATGCAATGCGGCGGCTCGGACGGGTATTCAGGGATCACCGCGAACCCGGCATTGGGTGCAGCCTCGGACCTTTTGGTGCGCCAGGGCGGCACCACCATCCTGTCCGAAACATCCGAGATCTATGGCGCCGAACATCTGCTGACCCGTCGCGCCGAGACACAGGCCATTGGCGAGAAACTAATCGCGCGGATCCAGTGGTGGGAAGACTATACCGCCCGCAATGATGGCGAGATGGACAACAATCCCAGCCCCGGCAACAAGCGCGGCGGGCTGACGACCATTCTGGAAAAGTCTCTGGGCGCTGTGGCCAAAGGCGGCTCGGCCCCCCTGCGCGATGTCTATCTGTACGGCGAAAAGATCGACACGCCCGGCTTCGTCTTTATGGACAGCCCCGGCTATGACCCGTGTTCGGTCACCGGGCAGGTTGCTTCGGGCGCGAACCTGATCGTGTTCACCACCGGGCGCGGATCGGTGTCGGGCTATCAGCCCACGCCCTGCATCAAGGTTGCCACCAATTCCGAAATGTACGCCCGCCTGTCCGAAGATATGGATCTGAACTGCGGGGATATCGTGACCGATGGCGTATCCATTGACGACAAAGGAGCTGAGATGCTGGAGCTGATGATCCGCGTGGCCTCGGGCGAGCGGACCAAAAGCGAAGAGCTGGGATTTGGAGGGGTCGAATTCGTCCCCTGGCAAATCGGCGCGGTGATGTAAGCGCACGCACCCAAAGAAAAAACGGCCCCGCTGTCATCATGCGGGGCCGTTTTTGGTTAGTTTACAGGCACTTCAGCATCCGCCGCGTCGATCTCGTCGACGGGCAGCGGCGCGGGCGTTTCGACATCCATCGCCCCGTTGGCGACACCTGCGATGCCGTTTTCCATGCTGATCCCCAGCTCTTTACCAAGGGCTTGCATAGCGGGCATTTGCAGCGCCATTCCCAGCACCGAATCCAGTGCCTGATTTACCGGCGTGCCAGATGATCCTTCGCCCACGGCACCACCGGGCTGACCCATGCCGGTCACCTGGTGGATCTTGATCGAGTCGATCTTCTCGGCCGGTTTCACCATTTCGGCGATGATAGCGGGCATGGCTTCCAGCTGCGCGATGCGGACCTTCATCGCGATGATCTCGGCGCTCAGCTCGTTTTCCGAGTTCGCGATGGCCTTTTGACCCTCAGCAGTTGCCAGCATGTCGGTGCGTTTCGCTTCGGCCCGGACGGTCAGCGCGTTGGCATCCGCCTGCGCTTCTTCCAGCTTTGCGGCGGCGCGGTCGCTTGCGGCTTCCTTTTCTGCGTTCGCAGAAAGACGGATCGCGGTTGCTTGACGTTCGGCTTCCTTCTCGGCCTCGATCAATGCGATGCGCTTGACACGTTCGGCTTCCGCAACCGCCCGCGCGGTCTCGATGGCCTCGGCGGCTTTCTTGGCTTCTGCACGTGCATTGTCAGCGGACGCCTTGGCATGGCTTTCCTCTTCCGACTTCTTCGCAACGATGATCGCACGCTCCTGATCAGCCACTTCCAGCTCACGTTCTTTGGCAATCTCAGCTTCACGAATGGCACGTTCACGCTCGATCTCGGCCGCACGCACAGCGCGTTCGCGTTCAATCCGCGCCTCATCTTTAGCCCGGTCAGACGCTTCCTGATTGCGTGCAATCTGAGCTTCCTGCTGCGCCTGAAGGGTCTGGATCTCTTCGATCTGCGCAATTTCGGCCTGCTTTTGCTCGCGCTCAATCTGATACTTCCGCTTCTCAGCTTCCATTTCAGACTGCGCAACCGACACGTCCGCTTCGGCCGAGATTTCGGCACGCTCTTTGCGCGACGTCGCGATCACCGCCGCCAGTTTCTGCATACCAACTGCGTTAAAGGCGTTGTTTTCGTCCAAAGCCTCGAACGGGGTCTGATCCAGTGCGGTCAGCGATACGGCTTCAAGCTCCAGACCGTTTTTCAACAGATCCTCGGAGATAGCGTTCTGCACTTCCTGTACAAAGCTTGCGCGGTTCTCGTGCAGCTCGTCCATGGTCATCTGAGCAGCCACAGCACGCAGACCGTCAACCAGCTTACCTTCGATCATCTCGCGCAGTTGTTCGACATGGAAGGTACGGTCGCCAAGCGTTTGCGCCGCGCGCGAAATGCCGTCTTCGGTCGCATTAACCGAGACATAGAATTCAACGCCAACATCAACGCGCATACGGTCTTTGGTGATCAGCGATTGTTCAGCGACGCGCGAAACTTCAAGCCGCAAGGTCTTCATATTGACCTTCGAGATCTCATGCAGGAAGGGCACGACAATCGTCCCGCCATCCATGATGACCTTCTTGCCGCCCGAACCGGTTTTCACCAGACTGGTTTCGCGGGTGGCACGTTTATAAAGCCGGGCCATGATCAGGCCGATGAAGACCAGAAGACCAACGATGACGCCAGCAATGACTGCAATGGATGAAAGATCCATGAAACTACTCCTTATAATGTGAATGGGTGCGTGAGGTGCAGGGCGCGGGTCAGATCACGAAGAACTTGTCGCCGCGCTTGCGGATCAGGGTGACCTCGCTGCCTTGCGGAAAGACGTCATCGTCCCGCAGGGGTTCCACACGCAGATAGTGGATGTTGTCGTGCCGGTCCTTGATCTTGATCTCGGCCGGTTTTCCACGCGATGCCGTGCCTTGGGTGATCGTCCCGTTATATCCCCCAAGATGTCGCGCCTTCAGGGCGGTCGTTTCGGTTTTCGGCATCAAAAGCGCAACCCAATTGGCGATGACCCGTGTGACCGCAAGGGCAGGGATGATTACAGCGGCGGACGCAAGAAGCGCGGGCAGCTGAAGGCCAATGGTGCTTGTCAGCATGGATTGCAGGATCAGCCCAAACAGGCCAAACATGGTCAGAAAAGAAACAAGCCAAATTAGGAATGGCACGTCACGCGCACCAATCCAGGTAAACATCCCACCCGAGGTTGCGGCCTCGGCGGCTTCTGCCCCTTCAGGGCCGTCAACCACATCGATATCAATGTCGATATCCGCATCAAGCTCGGTCGACAGGTCAAAGTCGAAATCTGCGTCCACATCAGGCGCATCCGTTCCGACCCCAAGAATAGATCCGCCCAGCACTGCGCTGAGAAGTTCAAGCAAAAACAGACCAGTCACGACAGCAAGCGCGATCGCGAAAGGGAATGTGTTCGGGGATGTAAGCAGTTCGTACATAAGTTTCCTTTCAATGAATATATAACTACTATGGATAGATATTTTAAGTATATATGTGCAAAAAAGTGCGATTGCCTATAATAAAGGTTTCTAGTAGTGTGGGAGATCAACAAATCGCTAAGCCAACAGGCCTATATGCCAGACTTTATTGAACAAAGACGTCTTGCGCGCATGATTGACCGCGCCGCCAAGCAATTCGACGGGTTAGATCCCCCGGAACGTGGGTGGATTGCGTCTGTCCGGCGCGCGCTGGGGATGTCTGCGGATTATGTCGCCAAGCGCAAAGGGGTCAGCCGGAACGCCGTGTACCAAGCCGAACGAAGCGAGAAAGACGGCGCGGTATCCTTGCGGCAGATGGAACAGCTTGCCGCCGCGATGGGTGGCAAGTTTGTTTACGCGATCATCCCCGACGGTCGGATCGAGGACATGAAATACAAACAGGCGGTGGCGAAGGCGACGTCTCTTCTGACACACGAGCCTGACGCCACATCATGGTCCAAGGAAGATCGCGAAGATTGGGTTGACGACAAAGCGGCCGAGCTGTTGCACGACATGCCCGCCAATTTTTGGGAAGATACCGCCTAGGCTATAGAAGCCGAGGCGGAATTCGCCACGCCCAGCCCTCTCATCGAATAAATCCTGCTCACGACCATAGCCCATGGAAATCTCCGTCCTTGTCCGAACGGCGAAACCCGTGTGCGCCGAAAATATCTCGCTGGGCCTGAATCAGGTTGGTCGTGCCACGTGCCTTGCTGATCTCATCATACCAGGACACAGCCGAAGACAGCGCAGGAACAGGGATCCCCGCCAAAACGGCGGTCGAGACCACGCGACGCAACGCGGCAACATTGCCCTTCAGAAGCGCAGCAAAATGATCCGACAGCACCAAACGACCCTGTGGAAGTTCGGAGCGGAAAGCGTCCGAGATATCATCTAGCAAAGCCGAACGGATAATGCATCCCGCGCGCCAGATTTCGGCGATCTTGGCGAAATCCAAGCCCCAGCCGAACTCATCGGACGCCGCTTTCAAAATACGGAATCCTTGTGCGTAAGCCAGAACGCGCGCCACACGGAACGCGGCCTCCAGATCATCCTCGTCAAATCCAACCACGGGCATGTCTTGTTCGCGCAGAACTCTTTCCGCCATCTGGCGCACAGCGCGCTCTGACGACACCACCCGCGAGCCAACCGCCGCTTCAATAATCGACGCCGACTGCCCCATGCGGATGGCCTCGATCACCGTCCAGCGCCCTGTTCCCTTCTGACCGGCCTGATCAACGATCACGTCGACAACAGGCTTCCCCGTTTCAGGGTCAATAGCCGCCAACGCACCCGCCGTGATCTCGACCAAATAGCTGTTCAGATCCCCTTGGTTCCAACGCCCGAATAGCAGAGAAATCTGACCAGGGCTCTGTGCTTCGCCATCGCGAAGAAGGCCATAGATCTCAGCGATGATCTGCATATCGGCATATTCGATCCCGTTATGCACGGTCTTCACGAAATGACCCGCCCCATCGGGGCCAAGATGCGCAACGCAGGGGGTACCTTCGAAATCGGCTGCGATGGCCTCGAATACGGATTGCAGGTTTTGCCAGACCTGCTGCGAGCCACCGACCATCATTGAGGGCCCATGACGTGCGCCATCTTCGCCGCCGCTGACCCCGACACCTAGATATTGCAGCCCGGCCGCTTCCAGCTTGGCTGTCCGTGCCTGCGTGTCACGAAAATCGCTGTTGCCGCCATCGATGATCGTGTCTCCCGGATCCAGATGCGGCATCAACGCGTCGATCGAAGCGTCCACCGGCCCACCCGCCGGCACCAGCAGCATAATTGCACGCGGCGGCGTCATCGAGGCCACAAGTTCAGTGACACTTTCAGTTTTCTGCAAACGAGGTGCCAGATCCCCTGCCCGCGCAATCAGTACATCAATGGTTCTGGGATCGAGATTGTATAGCGACAGGTCATAGCCATGCTCTGCCAAGTTCAACGCCAAGGCACCGCCCATTGTTCCAACGCCAATCAATCCAAGTGAAATCTGATACATGCTAAAACCTTCCCCATCGAAAGACCTCTTCTTTCGTTCGGGTGTATTTGCGCATCCTAACCGGATCCCACAAGCCGAAATATGGACAGATGAGATAATTACCGCGTTGCGCGCGCAAGCTCTACCCCGCGCCCTAAACGCACCTTTACATCACATAGGCAATATCGGCGGCCGTGACCTGGTCTGCTGGCTTGTGGACCTGCACACGGATTTCGCGAAACTGCAAAGTAGTGACCCTGATTTCGGTCGCCAGCCCCTCACAGGCAGGATCCGTGCACATGACCTCGCGCACCGACACAAGACATTGGGCGCCCTGACCCACGCGTTCGCGGACAAGACCTTTGATGCGCTGGCTGTGCCAGAGTGTATGCACCGTTTTGCCAAAGGAACCACCCTGCATCCGTCAGACCTTACAGCTGCGTCGGGTTCGGCACATCGCCATAGACCTTGACAGGATCGAACGTCTTCTGATCTTCGGTGAAGACCAACGACATTCCTGCATCACCCCCGATGGGAATCGCACGATAGAAACACGACCGATAGCCCACGTGGCAGGACGCCCTTGACCCGGCGGTTTCCACCCGCAGCCAGATCGCATCCTGATCATCATCGATCCGCGCCTCGATCACTTTCTGCACCAATCCAGATGTCGCGCCCTTGTGCCACAACACCTGACGCGCCCGGCTGAAGTAATGCGCCTCGCCGGTCTCGATGGTCAGGCGCAACGCCTCGTCATTCATCCATCCCAGCATCAACACATCTCCGCTTGCGGCATCTGCTGTGATGCAGGGCATCAGCCCATCGGGGCCGAACTTTGGCGCAAACTCGGCGCTCTCCTCTACCTGTTCGACCGAGGTTCTCGGCTGAAATTGGATCTGGCTCATTCTCGCCCCTTGTGTGATGTTATACTATTACATATACTCTTTACTCGCTCAGGACGCCGGCAATGTAAAGGACAAGTCTTATGAACGCAGATGAACTGGACGGCCGTGTTCCGGTCACCTTGCTGACCGGCTTTCTGGGGGTGGGAAAAACGACCCTTCTGAACCACCTAATCCGCGATCCGAATGCTGGACGCATAGCAGTGGTCATGAATGAATTCGGAGATGCCGGTCTGGATCACGATCTGATCGAGGAATCGACCGAAGAGACAATCCTGATGCAATCCGGTTGCCTGTGTTGCTCGATCCGCGGGGATCTGTCGAAAACCCTGACATCCCTGATGGCGCGCCGGAAGCGGGGGGAGTTAAGCTTTGATCGGGTGGTGATCGAAACCACTGGGATCGCAGACCCCGGCCCAATCATGCACACAATGGTGGTCGATAACCTGATCGCCCCGCATTATCGCACCGACGGTGTGGTCACTGTCGCCGACGCGGCAACCGGCCCCAGCACGCTTGAAAAACAAAGCGAGGCGGTGAACCAGATTGCGATGGCCGACCTTGTAGTGCTTAGCAAAACAGATCTTGTCACCCCAACCGAACTTACCCGCTTCGAAACTCGCATCGCTGGCATCAACAGCAGCGCCAAGCGGATCAAGGCGCAAAAAGGCCAAGTGCCTTTGGGCGCGCTGTTTGGATTGTCTGCAATGCGGTCAAATGTGACGACGGACGATATCTCGGACTGGCTGGGCATGGCAAAAGCGACGCCTGACCCCCTGGCCGGGCTTTCCGGCTTTGCTGCCCCTGATAGCGCCCCTGCCGCGCTGCCATTGCCCACAGCCCACGCACATCACGATCACAAGATCATCTCGGCCTCGATCGAGTTGGAGCATCCAATCCCGGCCAATGTCTTTGACTATTGGCTGGACTCGCTGATCACAATCCGCGGCCCCGACATCCTTCGCATGAAGGGTATCGTACATGTCGAGGGCATGGGCTGGCCCTTCGTCTTCCACGGGGTCCAGCACATATTTGACGCGCCGGTTCCGTTGACCTCGTGGTCCGGCACGGACACCACCAGCCGTGTTGTCGTCATCGCCCGCAACATGAGCCTAAGCTTGCTTGATGCCAGCCTAGAGACCCTGCGCCTTCAGGCCAACGAACCAGACGCACAGCTTGATGGGATGATGGTTCACACGACCGAAATCTCGATCTAGCTCCCTTTTGACCCCGTTACAGGAGCACATGATGTCCGCCCCAGCCATCGCCACCGATCCCCGCCTTCCCGTTACTGTCCTGTCCGGCTTTCTTGGGGCAGGCAAAACGACCCTTCTGAACCGTGTCCTGAACAACCGTGAAGGCCGCCGCGTCGCCGTCATCGTCAATGATATGTCCGAAGTGAATATCGACGCGGATCTGGTGCGCGAGGGAACCGAACTGTCCCGCTCGGAAGAAAAACTAGTCGAGATGTCAAACGGTTGCATCTGTTGTACCCTGCGTGATGACCTGTTGAAAGAAGTTCGCCAGTTGTCTCAAGAAGGCCGCTTTGATTATCTTCTGATCGAAAGCACCGGGATTTCAGAACCTCTGCCCGTCGCCGCCACCTTTGACTTCCGGGACGAGCATGGCGAAAGCCTGTCAGACGTCGCGCGACTGGACACGATGGTGACCGTCGTGGACGCGGTGAACATGCTGCAGGACTATTCCAGCCATGATTTCCTGACCGATCGCGGCGAGTCGCTGGGCGAGCAGGACGACCGTAGCCTTGTCAGCCTGCTAACCGAACAGATCGAATTTGCCGATGTGGTGATCCTGAACAAGGTGGCGGATGCAGGGCCCGAACGGACCGACGCGGCCCGCAAAATCATCCGCAGCCTAAATGCCGACGCAAAGATCATCGAAACCAATCACTCGGACGTCGCCTCGGACAAAATTCTGGATACGGGCCTGTTCGACTTTGACACGGCCCATGAACATCCGATGTGGGCGAAAGAGTTGTATGGCTTTGCCAATCACGTGCCCGAGGATGAAGAATATGGCATCACCTCGTTCGTTTATAACGCCCGTGCGCCGTTCGACCCCGCCAAGCTTTACGACGTGCTAAACGGTCCGCTACCCGGCACCATTCGGGCCAAAGGGCATTTCTGGATTGCAACCCGCCCCGAATGGGCGGTCGAATTCAGCCTTGCTGGCGCAATGTCTTCCGTCAAACCGCTGGGCCTATGGTGGGCCTCACTGCCCGAAGAACGACTGCCCACTCACCCTGAGGCACAGGCCGAGATCGCACGCAACTGGGTCGAGCCATGGGGAGATCGTCGTCAGGAAATCGTGTTCATCGGAACGGATCTTGATCGCGAGGCAATCTGCGCCAAACTGAATGCGGCTTCGCTTGATACGACCGAATTCGATCCACAATCCTGGGTTGATATTCCTGATCCTTTCCCGCTCTGGCGTCATGGGTAATCCTTGTGATATACCCCATTGAACGCGAATGAAGAGAAGGGTTAGCCCAGTGATCACTACGGACGAGCTTCTGGCCGCACGCATTGCTTGGGGCAATGGAAAAGTCGCAATCTCGAAAGCTTTTGAGGAAGGCGGCGTCGACGCTGCGCGTGAAACTGCAACGGCACATCTGAATGCAGTTTACGGCTATAATATGGGTCCGGTTTTGTTCAAACCGACCATGGCCAGCGGCGTGCAGACCTTTCGAACAGACCAAGACGGCGCGCTGGCCTACTTCGTCGGTCATTCCGAAGAATACCCGCTGGACGCTGGCTTTGCCATTCAGGGCTGGCGCTCGATGGAAAGCCAGACAGCTGCTGAGTTCATCGAAGGCAATGCCGCCATGTGGATGGGCTGGATCAGCCTGACTGACAAGGATGGAAACGTGACCAAAGTCGACAAAAGCTTTGGCTACAAGAAAGATGCCGAAGGCACATTACGCGTCGTTCTGCATCACTCATCGCTGCCCTATCAGCCTTGAAATATCTGTCAATGGGCACTGTGACGAGTGTCCGTTTCGACTGATTTCACACAAATAGAAGGCGCCGTGCCGGGCAAAACGTGACACCCGACGCCCGGCGCCACAACTCCTAAGTCAGTACTGCATCTGCCCCAGTTTTGAGACTTGAGCTGGCCTTCCCTGAGGCTGCTCTCTCGTACGAAAGCCGCGGGTCTAATTTTCATGCCCTTCGTCGTCACTTCCTCGCGGCGGGGCCAGATTAAAGCCAGAGATTCAGAGAATGAACTGTTGAGTCTCTTGAGCAGACAGTTCGTGCGTGGTGTGTCGCTAGGATTGGAACGCCTAGAAAACGGCACCAACGACCTACCCTTTGCGGCGATCTATATGACCATGTACATCCTGCGCCCGGGGCTTGTTGTTGAAGCAGCCCAAAGTTGAAAGCTCACTTTTTTGTGAGCTTCGTTGACTATTGTCAAGTTACCATGTCGTTTGTAAGCGCACTCTCCGGTTGCCTCACCAAGCAAACGGAGAGTGATCATGTCACTTGGAACCACCCAAAAGAAGATCCGAAATTCGCTGGGGATTGGCTTTGCCATGATGCTAGGCAGCGTCGCTCTGCCGGCTATGGCCGAAGGTCCAACCCTGAGCGAGGAGGCTTTCGAAGCCTCAAAACAACTCTACTTTGAACGCTGCGCCGGTTGTCACGGCGTATTGCGCAAAGGTGCAACCGGTAAAAGCCTTGAGCCAGTCGTAAAAACCAAGAACACTGACGGCACTGAAACCATCAGCGGTACACTTAAGCTTGGTCAGGAACGCCTTGAGAAAATCATCTCTTGGGGTACTGAAGGCGGTATGAACAACTTCTCGGACATCATGACCGAGCAGGAAATCAAAGACATGGCGACCTATATCCAAATGGATCCGCCCAAGCCGCCAGAAATGTCACTGGCCATGATGAGAGAGACCCGCAAGGTCTATGTCGAGGAAGCTGACTATCCGACCGAGCCGCTGCACGGCCGAAACTGGGAAAACTTCTTCGTCGTCATCGAGCGTGACGTAGGTAAAGTGGCCGTTATTGATGGCGACACCAAAGAAGTTCTGGCGCACATTCCGACAGGTTATGCTGTGCACGTTCTGAAAGCCTCAGAGCATCACAAACTGGAAGAGCCTGAAAACCCGGGACGCTTCTGGTACACAATGGGCCGCGACGGAAAAATGACCAAAATCGACCTCTGGCAGACGCCAGACAAGATGCTGGTTTCGGAAGTGACCATTGGTTATGACGCGCGTGACGTGGCTGTGTCCGGCGACGGTAAATACGTCATAGGTGGCGCTTACTGGCCTCCGCACTTCGCGATCGTGGACGCACAAACCATGGAGCCACTTAAGGTTGTTTCGACCCGCGGTACCAACGTGGATGGCGACTATGTTGAAGAAAGCCGTGTGGCTGCCATCTACACCACGCCGAACGAACCCACATGGATCGTCGCGGTGAAGGAACTGGGCCAGTTGTGGCAGGTTGATTACTCTGACCTCGACAACCTGCGGATCGACAAGATTAACTCGGCCAAGTTCCTACACGATGGTTTCTTTGACCCGACAGGTCGTTACTTCCAGATCGCGGCAAACGCCTCGAACAAGATGGTTGTTGTCGACACCAAAGAGCGCAAGCTTGAGGCCATGATCGACACCGCCCCGCTGCCACACCCCGGCCCGGGCGCCAACTGGAACGATCCGAATTGTGGTCCCGTTGCTGGCGCAACCCACTTGGGTGAAGGCACTGTGACAGTTTGGGGCAACGATCCCGAAGGTCGTCCTGACGATGCTTGGAAGACTTGCTACGAGGTTGAAACCGATGGCGCTGGTCTGTTCATCCGAACCCACCCGAACTCTGACTATGTCTGGGTTGACCAGACAAGGCACCCAGAGCTTGAAGTCCAACAATCGGTTCAGGTCATTTCAAAGGAAACCGGCGAGATCGTGAAAACCATCCAGATCACTGAAGAAGAAGGCAACGTCGCAGTTCACTTCGAATTCAACAAAGATGGTACCGAGGTTTGGGTTTCAAAATGGAACCGTGCTTCGTCGAAAGAGCCAAATGGTGAGATGGTCATCTATGACGCGCAGACGCTTGAAGAAAAAACGCGCGTGAAGGGTCTCTATGCTCCGACGGGCAAGTTCAACGTCTATAACCGTTCGAACCACGTCACATAAAGGCAATTTGAAGACACCCAAAGGGGCGGGCCAAACGCCCGCCCCTTTTTGCTGCCCCTCATGGGGTCGACCAACAACCCAGCCACACAACGGAGCCTGGACAATGACTGAAGGTCTGGAACCGAAAAAGCCACTTTGGCGGCGCACGCTATTTTGGGGCATGCCGCTTGCAGGCATTGCTGGCGTCTTCGTCGCCGGGATCATTTTTTGGGGCGGTTTCAACACCGCAATGGAAGCCACCAACACCAAAGAGTTCTGCATCTCGTGCCACGAGATGGAAGCCTTTGTGTACGAGGAATACAAAGGCACGATCCACGATGTGAACCGATCCGGTGTAGGGGTGAGCCTCCCCAACTGAACTGGTCCA
>NZ_ML660030.1 GCF_007004645.1 Aliiroseovarius halocynthiae
CGCGTTCAAACTTTTCCTTAGCCATGATGGCCTCCTGTTAATCTAAGGGGCCGGGCAGCAATGGGTCACTGCCCGACTATTTCGATTAGGCGAATTTCGCCTGAATTTCGTCCGAGATGTTCTGCGGAACCGGATCGTAATGCGAGAACTGCATCGTGAACTGCGCACGGCCCGAAGACATCGAGCGCAGCGTGTTGATGTAGCCGAACATGTTGGCCAGCGGCACGTTGGCGTCAATTGCCACGGCGTTGCCGCGCGGCTCTTGGCCCGATACCTGACCGCGACGCGAGGTCAAATCGCCGATGATACCACCGGTGTATTCCTCGGGTGTGATCACTTCCACTTTCATGATCGGCTCAAGCAGCTTGGCGCCAGCCAAACGCATGCCTTCGCGCATACACATACGGGCAGCGATTTCGAAGGCCAGAACCGACGAGTCAACGTCGTGGAACTTACCGTCGTTCAAGGCAACCTTGAAGTCGATCACGGGGAAGCCAGCCAAGGGGCCGCTATCCATAACCGAGTTGATGCCTTTTTCAACACCGGGGATGTATTCCTTCGGAACAGCACCACCAACGATGCGGCTTTCGAACGAATAGCCTTCGCCCGCTTCAGTCGGCATGATTTCCATTTTGACTTCAGCGTACTGACCCGAACCACCCGACTGTTTCTTGTGGGTGTAGGTGTGCTCGATCGCTTTCGAGATGGTCTCGCGATAAGCAACCTGCGGCGCACCAATGTTGGCTTCCACTTTGAACTCGCGCTTCAGACGGTCCACCAGGATGTCCAGGTGAAGTTCGCCCATGCCCTTCATGATGGTCTGACCGCTTTCGATGTCAGTTTCAACACGGAAGGACGGGTCTTCAGCAGCCAAACGGCCCAGACCTTGGCTCATCTTCTCTTGGTCAGCCTTGGTTTTCGGCTCAACCGCGATCTCGATCACCGGATCCGGGAAGGTCATGGTTTCCAAAACCACCGGATCGTTGACGGCACAGATCGTGTCGCCGGTGGTGGTGTCTTTCAGACCAGCCAAAGCGATAATGTCGCCCGCGAACGCTTCCGTGATTTCCTCACGATCGTTCGAGTGCATCATCATCATACGGCCAACACGCTCTTTCTTACCTTTGGTCGAGTTCAAAAGCGTGTCGCCTTTGTTCAGGACACCCGAGTAGATGCGGGTAAAGGTCAGCGAGCCAACGAAGGGGTCGTTCATGATTTTGAACGCCAGAGCCGAGAACGCCATGTCGTCGTCCGCGCGGCGGGCGATGTCACGGGTTTCAGTCTCGTCACCGGGTTTGAAGCCCATGTAATCAACAACGTCCAGCGGGCTGGGCAGATAGTCGATCACAGCGTTCAACAGCGGCTGAACACCTTTGTTTTTGAAGGCCGAACCACCCAGAACCGGAACGAAATTCAGGGCCAGAGTACCTTTACGCAGCAGCTTGCGCAGCGTGTCGGCATCGGGCTCTTCACCTTCCAGATAGGCTTCCATAGCGTCATCGTCTTCTTCGACAGCCGCTTCAACCATCTTGCCGCGCCATTCGTCGGCCATGTCTTTCAGGCTGTCGCGGATCGGAGCTTTGATCCACGATGCACCAAGGTCTTCACCCTGCCACAGCCATTCTTCCATGTTGACCAGATCGATCAGACCTTCCAGCTCGGTTTCAGCACCGATCGGAATGCCAACCGGAACAGCGCGTGCGCCGGTGCGGTCTTCGATCATTTCAACACAGTTGAAGAAGTCAGCGCCGATTTTGTCCATCTTGTTGACGAACACCATACGCGGAACCTTGTAGCGGTCAGCCTGACGCCACACAGTTTCGGTTTGGGGTTCAACGCCAGCGTTGGCGTCCAGAACACAAACGGCACCATCGAGAACCGCCAGCGAACGCTCAACTTCAATGGTGAAGTCAACGTGACCGGGGGTGTCGATGATGTTCATGCGGTGCTTGGGCGTCTGAGCGGTTTCACCGTCTTCGGTACGTTCCCAGAAAGTGGTCGTCGCAGCCGAGGTGATGGTGATGCCGCGTTCCTGCTCCTGCTCCATCCAGTCCATGGTGGCCGCACCATCGTGCACCTCACCAATGTTGTGGGACTTGCCGGTGTAGTACAGGATACGCTCGGAACAGGTGGTTTTACCTGCGTCGATGTGAGCCATAATACCGAAGTTGCGGTACAGCTCGAGCGGATATTCGCGTGCCATGGTGTTCGTCCTTCCTTGGCGTTACCAGCGGTAATGGCTGAACGCTTTGTTGGCGTCGGCCATTTTGTGAGTGTCTTCGCGTTTCTTAACGGCAGTCCCGCGCGAGTTCACAGCATCCAGAAGTTCGCCGGCAAGACGCTCTTCCATGGTGTTCTCGTTGCGGTTACGCGCGGCGGTGATCAGCCAGCGAATGGCCAGCGCTTCGCGACGCTCGGGGCGAACTTCAACCGGAACCTGGTAGGTGGCACCACCCACACGGCGCGAACGAACTTCAAGCGAAGGCTTAATATTATCCAGCGCTTCGTGGAAGACTTCCACAGGAGCACGCTTGATTTTATCTTCAACGCGATCCAACGCGTTATAGACGATTTTTTCTGCAACCGATTTCTTACCATCGATCATCAGGTTGTTCATGAATTTTGTAAGAACTACATCGCCAAATTTGGCGTCGGGCAGAACTTGGCGCTTCTCAGCGGCGTGACGACGAGACATATCTGGCTCTCCTTACTTCGGACGCTTGGCGCCGTATTTCGAACGACGTTGCTTACGGTCTTTGACGCCTTGGGTATCCAACACACCACGCAGGATGTGATAACGGACACCCGGAAGGTCTTTCACACGACCGCCACGGATCAGAACAACCGAGTGCTCTTGCAGGTTGTGGCTTTCACCGGGGATGTAGGAGATAACCTCGTAGCCGTTGGTCAGGCGAACCTTCGCAACTTTACGCATAGCCGAGTTCGGCTTTTTCGGGGTCGTTGTGTAAACGCGGGTACATACACCGCGCTTTTGGGGGCAAGATTCCAGGTGCTGCGACTTGGAACGCTTGACTTTGGGCTGACGCGGCTTGCGGATCAGCTGTTGGATCGTTGGCATAGGGCTCTTTTCCCGTTTCTCAACTCAGTCTACGCAGGGAAGCCCCCACGCGGTTAAATCTGTTTCGCGTTACAGGTTTGTGACAACCCACAAAACGAAAACCCGCGAGCGTTTCCATTCCGAGGCAAACGTCGCGGTTGGTTCACAGAGGATCGGCGCTTCAAAGTAGCCCGAACTTGATCCCACAATACTTGGATAGCCGGGACATACCCAGCTGGATGCTCGCGCGTATAAGGGGTTGAGATAGGGCTGTCAACAGTTGGACCCGCTCAATCCAATGGCGGATCTACGTGCCGCGGGCGATGTCGCGTTCGCGGAATAGGTTGAACAATCCAGTCGCCACCACAATCGCAGCCCCGATCAGGGTCAGCGCGTTGGGCCATTCGCCAAACATGATGAAACCCAGCAGCAGTGCCCAAATCAACCCCGTATACCGGAAGGGCGCGGCGAAGACGATATCGCCTACGCGCATCACCATGACCGAGAAGAGGTAGCCCAGAAAGATAAACATGGAGGCCAAAACGATCACACCCAGCAGATTCCTATCAACTGGCACCCATTCGACTCCAATCGAAGCAAAGCCAAAACCTGCAGTGATCGATAGCGCTGCCATGAGCGCAACGGTCATCGAAGGCGTATCGGGGGACAATTTGCGCACAGTCAGATCCCGCACCGTGATGAAGCCGACCGAAGACAGTGCATAGAGCGACCAGACCGAAAAGCCCGCGCCCGGTTGGATAATCATCAGAACACCAACAAGCCCTATGCCGATAGCCAACAAACGCCTCCAGCCCAAAGGTTCCGACAAAAACAGCCACGCCGCCAGTGCAATCACCAACGGCAGCACCTGCAGAATTGCTGTGACGTTGGCGATGGGCATGTGGAAAAGTGCCGTCAGAAAACAATAGGTCGCCCCGATTTCACCCAAGCAACGTAAGCCGATCAGCGACCATTCTCGGCGCGGCAGGTTAAAATGCATCGTGCCAAGGCTGCGCCCCAGAAGGAACAAAAGTACACAGGTGGCGATCCCGCGCAGAAACACCGCCTGTTCCAAGGGTAGAACCCCGGACAGTGCCTTCATGCAGACATCGTTGAATGTGAAGCAGGCCATGGATCCGGACATCAGCCCTGCTGCCTTTAAATTGTCTGAACTCAATATCGTCACCGCGTTAATAACTTCCGCAGCGTCACCTTAGACATGCACCCCTCACATCTCCAAGTAGAAACAGCCCCTTACCCATACAATTCTAAGAATGGTGCGCACTAGCAGTGCTGATCACAGATCGATGAGAACCGCGAAGTACAGCTAGCCAAGCAGTTCGCCGCCCTGCCTTTACGCGCCCGTCACGCAGACATTATACACGACGTCGAATGGCGGAGCGTGGGACACAATTAGCTCGCCTAACTGGTCCAATACCTCGTCAGAGCTGATCGTTCCCGTAACATAGATCTTAAACAGATCGTCCGCGTTGCCACCAATCATGATGCCCTCGAAAGCCGGATTGCCGCGTAAGGATTGCGTATGCCACGGCGACATCCAACGGTTAATCGTCAAGACTGTTTTGCCCAGATCGGTCCGGACGTATTCAATGCCCGACGAAACTTCGCGCAAGGCGTCGTTTATATCATGTGCCAACTCGCTTGAAATAAGGAGCCTGTGGTCTTTCAGGATTTTCCGAATATTGCTGATATCAGCTTTGGATTCCAGGCGCTTGAAAATCGCATCCCGCATGTCATCCGTGAGCAGCGGCCCCAATTGGGCGCGAAGACCGTCACACAACCTATCGTCCAACTGTGTGATGATGAGAAAATCGTCCCAACGATCCATATGCTTGTTCCGACATCCAACGATGGCCATGGGATAGGATTTTCAATGGATCACGTCAATTGTTCAGCATGGTCGCTAGGAACAGCATTCCATGTATCATTTGGTTTGGGCTTACATCATTCAGTGCGCCTCTTCCCTGCGTGATCCGCACCTTGAGCACCCGGAAAGACCAGTCATGCCCGCGCGCCGCCTGAAACGCGAAAACCCCGCCATAACAGCGGGGTTTCCTTAGGTCCGAGGCCCCGCAAATTACGGGGCCTCGCATATTGTAAACAGAACGCCTTAAGGCTGTTCGCCGCCGCCCATTTCAGGGGTTTCAACCAGACCCAGATCGTCTTCGGGCGCATCGCCAAAGACGTCCTCGGCCGGGGCGGCCAGTGCAGCAGCGGCTTCGGCTTCTGCACGGGCTTCTTCGATCACCTTCTGGTCGCGCTTCTGCGCGATGGCGCGAACCTGCTGGGTTGCCCCACCAGTACCCGCAGGGATCAGACGACCAACGATCACGTTCTCTTTCAGGCCAACCAGCTTGTCGCGTTTACCCTGAACCGAAGCTTCGGTCAGAACGCGGGTGGTTTCCTGGAACGATGCAGCCGAGATGAACGAACGGGTCTGCAGCGAAGCCTTGGTGATCCCCAGAAGGATCGGCTCGGCCGAGGCCAGACGACGCCCTTCGGCGGCGGCTTTTTCGTTCGCAGCCATGTATTCGGCCTTATCGACGTGTTCGCCTTTCAGCAGCGTGGTCTCACCAGAATCCTGGATCTCCCACTTTTGCAGCATCTGGCGCACGATCACTTCGATGTGCTTGTCGTTGATCTTCACGCCCTGCAGACGATAAACGTCCTGAACTTCGTCGATCATATAGTCAGCCAAAGCCTCGACACCCATGATGGACAGGATGTCATGCGGCGCTGGGTTACCGTCCATCAGGTATTCGCCCTTCTGGATGAAGTCCCCTTCGGCAACCGGGATGTGTTTACCTTTGGGCACCATGTATTCCACGGTGTCCATCGTGTCATCCGCAGGCTCGATCGAGATGCGACGCTTGTTCTTATAGTCGCGGCCAAAGCGCACATAACCATCGATTTCGGCGATGATCGCGTGATCTTTCGGACGACGCGCTTCGAACAATTCAGCAACACGCGGCAGACCACCGGTGATGTCTTTCGTCTTCGCACCTTCACGCGGGATACGCGCAACAACGTCACCAGCTTTGATCTTGGTGCCATCTTCAATCGACAGAATGGCATCCACCGACATGGTATAGGTCACCGGGTTGCCCGCATCATTGCGGACCGGCTCGCCATCTTCAGCCACCAGGATCACTTCCGGCTTCAGCTCGTTGCCTTTCGGCGCCGAACGCCAGTCCGACACGATCTTCTGTGTCATACCGGTCGCGTCATCGGTGACGTCACGAACCGAAATACCGCTGATCAGGTCGACGAACTTAACCGTACCGTCCTTTTCAGCAATCATCGGCAGTGTGAACGGGTCCCATTCAAACAGCTTGTCGCCGCGGGCCACATCGGCACCGTCTTTGACAAACAGTTTCGAACCGTAACCGATCTTGAATGACGCGCGTTCAGCACCATGCTCGTCCATGATGGCCATAACCATGTTGCGGCCCATAACGACGATTTCGCCGTCACGGTTTTCAAGTACCGACGCATTGCGATACTCGATCTTGCCTTCCTGGTTGGCTTCCTGGAACGACTGCTGGCCACCTTGCGCAACACCACCAATGTGGAATGTACGCATGGTCAGCTGCGTGCCGGGTTCACCGATCGACTGCGCAGCGATAATGCCGACAGCTTCACCGATGTTCACCTTCGTACCGCGGGCCAAGTCACGACCATAGCAGTTGGCGCAAACGCCTTCTTCGCTTTCACAGGTCAGCGGGCTGCGGATGCGGATGGCAGCGATGCCAGCCTCTTCGACGGCATCTGCCTTGCGTTCGTCGATGATTTCGTTCTTGGCAACCAGCACCTCTTCTGTGCCTGGAACCAGAACGTCTTCGGCGGCAACACGACCCAGAATACGTTCAGCCAGCGAGGACACAACTTCACCGTCGTTCACCGCAGCTTCTGCGGTGATCGAGTTTTCTGTGCCGCAGTCCTGCTCGCGCACGATGCAGTCCTGTGCCACGTCAACCAGACGGCGGGTCAGGTAACCCGAGTTAGCAGTTTTCAGAGCGGTATCCGACAGACCCTTACGGGCACCGTGGGTCGAGTTGAAGTACTCGAGCACGGTCAGACCTTCTTTAAAGTTCGAGATAATCGGCGTTTCGATAATCTCGCCCGAAGGTTTGGCCATCAGGCCGCGCATGCCGCCCAGCTGTTTCATCTGCGTAACC
Source organism: Aliiroseovarius halocynthiae (assembly GCF_007004645.1). GTDB lineage: Bacteria > Pseudomonadota > Alphaproteobacteria > Rhodobacterales > Rhodobacteraceae > Aliiroseovarius > Aliiroseovarius halocynthiae. The sequence goes on from NZ_ML660030.1 coordinate 7,258, forward strand.
GAGCCACGCGCACCCGAGTGGGCCATCATGTAAACCGAGTTCGGTTCCATTTCCGAGCCGTCTTCGGCACGCTTGTTGGACGAAATCGTGTCCATCATAGCGTCGGTGACTTTGTCGTTACACTTCGACCAGGCGTCGACAACTTTGTTGTACTTCTCGCCCAGCGTGATCAGGCCGTCCATATACTGCTGTTCGAACCCTTTCACCTGATCGCGGGTTTCATCCACGATCGGCCATTTGGTGTCCGGAACAACCATGTCGTCCTTACCGAACGAGATGCCAGCCTTGAACGCTTCCTTGAAGCCCATCGACATGATCTGGTCACAGAAGATAACCGACTCTTTCTGACCGCAATAGCGATAGACGGTATCGATGACCTGCTGAACTTCCTTCTTCCGCAGAAGACGGTTCACCAGTTCGAACGGTGCCTTGTTGTTCTGCGGCAGAAGTGCGCCCAGACGGATACGGCCCGGCGTGGTGTCAAAACGCACCATGACGGTGTTTCCTTCTTCGTCCACCTGCGGCAGACGCGCCTGAACCTTAGCGTGCAAGTGCACTTCGCCAGCGTCCAAGGCGTGGATCACTTCGTCCACGTCGGAGAAGACCATGCCTTCACCCTTCATGCCTTCGCGTTCCATCGAGATGTAGTACAGACCCAAGATCATATCCTGCGACGGAACGATGATCGGTGCGCCGTTTGCAGGCGACAGAACGTTGTTCGTCGACATCATCAGGACACGGGCTTCCAGCTGGGCTTCCAGCGACAGCGGCACGTGTACAGCCATCTGGTCACCGTCAAAGTCAGCGTTGAACGCCGAACAGACAAGCGGGTGCAGCTGGATGGCTTTACCTTCGATCAGAACCGGCTCGAAGGCCTGAATGCCAAGACGGTGCAGCGTAGGCGCACGGTTCAGCATAACGGGGTGTTCGCGGATCACTTCGTCCAGAATATCCCAAACTTCGGGACGCTCTTTTTCCACCAGTTTCTTGGCTTGCTTCACAGTGGAAGACAGGCCCTTGGCTTCAAGACGCGAGTAGATGAACGGCTTGAACAGTTCCAGCGCCATCTTCTTCGGCAGACCACATTGGTGCAGACGCAACTCTGGGCCGGTCACAATGACCGAACGACCCGAGAAGTCGACGCGTTTCCCCAAAAGGTTTTGACGGAAGCGACCCTGCTTACCCTTCAGCATGTCCGAAAGCGATTTCAGCGGACGCTTGTTGGCGCCGGTGATCACGCGGCCACGACGGCCGTTGTCGAACAGAGCATCCACGGATTCCTGCAGCATCCGCTTTTCGTTGCGGACGATGATGTCAGGCGCGCGCAGTTCGATCAGACGCTTCAGACGGTTGTTCCGGTTGATCACGCGGCGATACAGATCGTTCAGATCCGACGTCGCGAAACGACCGCCATCCAGCGGCACCAGCGGGCGCAGTTCTGGCGGGATCACAGGGATCACGGTCAGGATCATCCATTCGGGACGGTTGCCCGATTCAATGAACGATTCAACGATCTTCAGACGTTTGATGATCTTCTTGGGCTTCAACTCGCCCGTGGCTTCGGCCAGATCAGCGCGCAGCTGTTCGGCTTCGGCTTCCAGATCAATCGCCGCCAGCATTTCGCGGATCGCTTCAGCACCGATGTTGGCGGTGAAGGCGTCCATGCCATAGGTGTCCTGGGCGTCCATGAACTCTTCTTCGGTCATCAGCTGACCATACTGAAGGTCCGTCAGACCGGGCTCGATCACAACGTAGTTTTCGAAGTACAGGATGCGTTCCAGATCACGCAGGGTCATATCCAGCATCAGGCCGATGCGCGACGGCAGCGACTTTAGGAACCAGATGTGAGCGACAGGGGCTGCCAGCTCGATATGGCCCATACGCTCGCGGCGTACCTTCTGAAGGGTAACTTCAACACCACATTTCTCGCAGACAACGCCGCGATACTTCATGCGCTTATATTTGCCGCACAGACATTCGTAGTCTTTGACCGGGCCAAAGATACGGGCACAGAACAGGCCGTCACGCTCGGGCTTGAAGGTACGATAGTTGATGGTCTCGGGCTTTTTAATCTCGCCATACGACCACGACAGGATCCGTTCCGGGCTGGCAAGCGAGACTTTGATCTCGTCGAACACCTTGGGGGCGGCCAGCGGGTTGAACGGGTTGGTTGTCAGTTCCTGGTTCATTTTGCGTTTCCTTTAATCAGGGGAAGGGTGGGAGGGGTAAGGCAGGCGCCTTACTCCTCGCCCTCCGCATCCAGGAGTTCCATGTTAAGGCCGAGGCCGCGGACTTCTTTGACAAGAACGTTGAACGATTCCGGCACGCCGGCCTCAAAATTGTCCTCGCCTTTGACGATGCTCTCGTACACTTTGGTACGGCCAGCAACGTCATCCGACTTGACGGTAAGCATCTCTTGCAGCGTGTAAGCCGCGCCATATGCTTCCAAGGCCCAGACTTCCATCTCACCGAAGCGCTGACCACCGAACTGCGCCTTACCACCCAGCGGCTGCTGCGTAACAAGCGAGTAAGGTCCGGTCGAACGCGCGTGGATTTTGTCGTCCACAAGGTGGTGCAGTTTCAGCAGGTACTTCACGCCAACGGTAACTTCGCGCGAGAACTGCTCACCGGTACGACCGTCAAACAGAACCGACTGACCCGAGGTGTCGAACCCGGCACGCGTCAGCGCATCGTTCACGTCAGCCTCTTTCGCACCATCAAAGACCGGTGTTGCGATCGGCACGCCGCGGGTCACATTGCCCGCCGCATCCACCAGCGTGTCCTCGTCCATACCGGCGATACCTTCTTCATAGGTATCGTCGCCATAGGCGATGCGCATGGCTTCGCGAACCGGGGTCAGATCGCCAGAGCGGCGGTATTCGTCCAGTGCTTCGTCCACGTTCAGACCCAGACCGCGTGCGGCCCAACCCATGTGGGTTTCAAGGATCTGACCGACGTTCATACGCGACGGCACACCCAGCGGGTTCAGACAGAAGTCAACCGGCGTACCATCAGCCAGGAACGGCATGTCTTCCATCGGTACAACCTTGGAAATAACACCTTTGTTCCCGTGACGACCGGCCATCTTGTCACCCGGCTGAAGCTTACGCTTCACTGCGATGAAGACCTTTACCATCTTCATCACACCCGGCGGCAGATCGTCGCCGCGACGGACTTTTTCGACCTTGTCTTCGAAGCGGGCATCCAAAGCACGTTTCTGGGCTTCGAACTGTTCGTTCAAGGCTTCAACGATTTTCGCGTCGTCTTCATCCTCAAGCGCCAGTTGCCACCACTGACCGCGCGACAGACCTTCCAGCAGCTCTTCCGAGATGGTCGAACCGGCTTTCACGCCTTTCGGGCCTTTGACAGCCGCCTTACCCAGGATCATGTCCTTCAGACGGGCATAGGTGTTGCGCTCCAGAATGTGCAGCTCGTCATCACGGTCGCGGGCAAGGCTTTCGACCTCTTCGCGCTCGATCTGAAGGGCACGTTCGTCTTTTTCAACACCGTGACGGTTAAAGACGCGAACCTCAACAACGGTCCCGAAATCACCCGGCTTCACACGCAGCGACGTATCGCGCACGTCTGAAGCTTTTTCACCGAAGATGGCGCGCAGAAGCTTTTCTTCCGGCGTCATCGGGCTTTCGCCTTTCGGGGTGATCTTACCAACCAGAATGTCGCCCGGTTCTACATCGGCACCGATATACACAACGCCAGCCTCGTCGAGGTTGCGCAGTGCTTCTTCACCAACATTGGGAATGTCGCGGGTGATCTCTTCCGGCCCAAGCTTGGTGTCACGTGCAGCAACTTCAAACTCTTCGATATGCACCGAAGTGAAGACGTCATCACGCGCGATGCGCTCGGAAATCAGGATCGAGTCTTCGTAGTTGTAGCCGTTCCACGGCATGAACGCGACGACCACGTTTTTACCCAAGGCCAATTCGCCCATATCTGTCGACGGACCATCGGCAACCACTTCGCCCTTGGTGACCTTCTGACCAACTTTCACCAGCGGGCGCTGGTTGATGCAGGTGTTCTGGTTCGAACGCTGGAACTTGCGCAGACGATAGATGTCAACGCCCGCGTCACCCAGACCAAGGTCTTCGGTGGCGCGTACAACGATACGTGTTGCATCAACTTGGTCGATCACACCGCCGCGTTTGGCCTGAATAGCCGCACCCGAGTCGATGGCAACCTTGCCTTCGATGCCGGTGCCCACGAATGGAGCTTCGGCCCGCAGAAGCGGTACCGCCTGACGTTGCATGTTCGAACCCATAAGAGCACGGTTAGCATCGTCGTTTTCAAGGAACGGGATCAGCGAGGCAGCGACCGAAACCAGCTGCTTCGGCGACACGTCGATCAGATCAACGCTTTCGCGCTGCGCCATGGTGTATTCGCCCGACTGACGGGTGTTCACCAGATCGTTCTCGAAACGGCCATCTTCATCAAGATGGGCGTTGGCCTGAGCCACAGTGTGACGCATCTCTTCCGTGGCGGACATATAGTTCACTTCGTCAGTGACCTTGCCGTCCACAACCTTACGATAAGGTGTTTCGATGAAGCCGTATTTGTTAACGCGGGCAAAAGTGGCCAGCGAGTTGATCAGACCAATGTTCGGCCCTTCCGGCGTTTCAATCGGACACATACGACCATAGTGAGTTGCGTGAACGTCACGCACCTCGAAGCCAGCACGTTCGCGGGTCAGACCGCCCGGCCCAAGCGCCGACAGGCGGCGTTTATGGGTGACTTCCGACAGCGGGTTGGTCTGGTCCATAAACTGCGACAGCTGCGACGAACCGAAGAATTCGCGAACAGCCGCAGCAGCCGGTTTCGCGTTGATCAGATCTTGCGGCATCACTGTGTCGATCTCGACCGAGGACATACGTTCCTTGATCGCACGCTCCATGCGCAGAAGGCCAACGCGATACTGGTTTTCCATCAGTTCGCCAACCGAACGCACACGACGGTTGCCCAGGTGGTCGATGTCATCGACATCACCACGGCCATCACGCAGATCCACCAGCGCCTTAATACAGGCGATGATGTCTTCGCGACGCAGGGTGCGTTGCGTGTCTTCGGCGTCCAAAGCCAGACGCATGTTCATCTTCACGCGACCAACGGCCGACAGGTCATAACGCTCGCTGTCGAAGAACAGCGTGTCGAACAGGTTCGAGGCCGCTTCAACCGTGGGTGGCTCACCCGGACGCATGACGCGGTAGATGTCCATCAGCGCGGTGTCGCGGCCCATGTTCTTGTCAGCCGCCATCGTGTTGCGGATGTAGGCGCCGACATTGACGTTGTCGATGTCCAGAACCGGAATGTCGGTGATGCCCGCATCCAACAGCTCTTTCAGCGATCCGCCGATCAGCTCGCCGTCTTTGTCGTGCTCAAGCGTCAGCTCATCACCGGCTTCGACATAGATCGCGCCGTTGTCTTCGTTAATGATGTCTTTGGCGACAAAACGTCCAACAATACTGTCAAACGGCACCAACAGATCGGTGACGTCGCCCGATTCCATCAGCTTCTTAACGGCGCGCGGCGTCACTTTCTTGCCGGCTTCGGCAATCACTTCACCGGTTTTGGCGTCGATCAGATCCTGTACCGGACGGGTGCCGGCAACACGCTCGGGGAAGAACTTGGTGACCCAACCTTTGTTCTTCTTCAGCTTGAACTGAACGGTATCATAATACGCGTCACAGATGCCTTCCTGGTCCAGACCCAGCGCATACAGCAGCGTGGTCACAGGCAGCTTGCGGCGACGGTCGATACGGGCAAAGACGATGTCTTTGGCGTCGAACTCGAAGTCCAGCCACGAGCCACGGTAAGGAATGATGCGGCAGGCGAACAGCAGCTTGCCCGACGAATGCGTCTTGCCCTTGTCGTGGTCGAAGAACACGCCCGGCGAACGGTGCATCTGGGATACGATCACGCGCTCGGTGCCGTTCACGACGAAAGTGCCGTTCGGCGTCATCAGGGGCATGTCGCCCATGAATACGTCTTGTTCTTTGATGTCCTTCACCGACTTTGCGCCAGTGTCTTCGTCCACATCAAACACGATCAGACGCAAGGTGACTTTCAGCGGCGCCGAATATGTCAGGTCGCGCTGCTGGCATTCCTCGACGTCAAATTTCGGTTCTTCCAGCTCGTATTTCACGAACTCGAGGATCGAGGTTTCGTTGAAGTCCTTGATCGGGAAAACCGACTGGAAAACAGCATTGATGCCTTCTCCGTCCATCGGTTCCAGCTGATCGCCAGAATTCAGGAAAAGATCATACGAGCTTTTCTGAACCTCGATCAGGTTCGGCATTTCCAATACTTCACGGATTTTGCCGTAATACTTACGCAAGCGTTTCTGGCCAAGATAGGTCTGCGCCATAAGGTATTTACCTTTCATTTCTCAACTGAGGCGCCAACCGTTGGGTCACCGGCGACACCTCGTCCGAGACGGGGGTTCGAACCAATTCATGGAAACCCGCCCAAGGGTTCCCTCCCGATCCATTGAACCTTTCCCAGAACAAGGCCCGCATTCAGGCCCTCTTCAAGACAGGTTCGGCTGGACCCGGATTTCTCCGGGCCCAGCCTTGATTTTGCAGGCCACCGCGGGCCCAAAAGCTTAAAGCTTAAGCCAGTTCGACTTCAGCGCCAGCTGCTTCCAGCTTGGCTTTCACGTCTTCTGCTTCGGCTTTATCAACGCCTTCTTTGATCTTGCCGCCGCCTTCAACCAGCTCTTTGGCTTCTTTCAGGCCAAGACCGGTGATGCCGCGAACTTCTTTGATCACGTTGATTTTCGAGGCGCCGGCGTTCTTCAGAACAACGTCGAACTCGGTTTTTTCTTCAGCAGCTGCGCCACCGGCGTCGCCACCAGCAGCCATAACAACGGCACCGCCAGCGGCGGGCTCGATGCCATACTCATCCTTCAGGATGGTTTTCAGTTCTTGTGCTTCGAGAAGGGTCAGACCCACGATCTCTTCTGCAAGTTTTTTCAGATCAGCCATTTGACTTCTTTCCGTATTTAGATGTGTTCCAACGTAGGGTGATATTCCGCTCCGCTGGTCTCAGATTGCTTAAGCAGCCTTTTCCTCGATGGTTTCGAGGATGGATGCGATGTTGGAAGCAGGCGCGCCAATGGCCCCGGCGATGTTCGAAGCAGGTGCACCGATACAGCCAGCGATCGAAGCAATAAGCTCTTCACGCGACGGCATAGCGGCGACGGCTTTAACACCAGCCTGGTCCAGAGCGTCCTCACCCATGGCACCGCCAAGGATCACGAGCTTCTCGTTTTCCTTTGCGTAGCCATCCATCACCTTGGCCGCAGCCACAGGATCTTCGGAATAGGCAAGAACAGTCATACCCGTCAGATAGTCGACGATCGAAGCGGCCGGCTTACCTTCAAGGGCGATTTTGGCGAGCTTGTTCTTGGCAACACGCACCGACCCGCCAGCTTCGCGCATTTGCGAACGCAGGTCCTGCATTTCGGCAACCGTGAGACCGGCGTAGTGGGCAACCACAACGACGCCAGAGCTTTCAAAGATCTGGCCGAGTTCCTCGACCACTTTTTCTTTTTGTGCTCTATCCACAGTTTCACTCCAAGTATGGAGGGTTTGACCCCTCCGGCTCATATTTTACCGAGTTTTCAAGGAAAACCCGGCAATCGGGTCCGCGATAAGGGTCCTTCGCAAAATCGCCCCAAGGCCAAGCGGCCGAGAGAATTCTTTTGTTCATTTCCCATCTCAGGCAGGAATTATGACACTTGTGCGCGGCCGCTTTTCAGCTTGGCCCACCGGCGTCACCCACCGTCTCGGACGAAACGCAAAGCAGCGCACGACGAATCGCACGCTGAAATGCTTGGTCTATTTAGGATGTTTCGAGGAGTTTTCCAACCCCTAACAGGGCGCACGACTAAGAAACACCGGCGACCCAACCAATAAACCCTATCACAGAATCCTGACTTCTCAAAGTTCTCACGCTGAACACACAAAAAAGGGCGCCCAGTTTAGGCGCCCCTTTGCTTTTAATAGACTGAAGAAACTCAGTTTCCGGTAGCGTTGTCCACGTCCAGCGTGACGCCCGGACCCATGGTCGAGCTCAGCGAGATTTTCTTCATGTAGGTGCCTTTGGCGCCAGTGGGCTTGGCTTTCTGAACGGCGTCGATGAACGCGCGCACGTTTTCAACCAGCTTGGCTTCGTCAAACGAGGCTTTGCCCAGGCCAGCGTGAACCACGCCACCTTTTTCAGCCTTGAACTGAACTTCGCCGCCCTTGGCAGCTTCAACAGCCGCTTTGACGTCCATGGTCACAGTGCCAACCTTGGGGTTCGGCATCAGGTTACGCGGGCCCAGAACTTTACCCAGACGACCAACGATCGGCATCATGTCTGGTGTCGCAATACAGCGATCGAATTCGATAGTGCCACCCTGAATGGTTTCCATCAGGTCTTCTGCACCCACGATGTCTGCGCCAGCAGCCTGAGCTTCTTCAGCTTTCGGGCCACGTGCAAACACAGCAACGCGCATAGTTTTACCGGTGCCGTTCGGCAGGCCGATAACGCCGCGGACCATCTGGTCTGCGTGACGGGTGTCAACACCCAGAGCCAGTGCGATTTCGATGGTTTCGTCGAACTTTGCTTTGGCGTTGCCCTTAACCAGCGCAACAGCTTCTTCAACGGTCAGGTTGTCTTTGCCGGCGAAGGCTTCGCGAGCGGCAGTGGTACGTTTTCCCAGTTTTGCCATCTTACTTCACCTCAATGCCCATGGAGCGGGCCGAACCCAGGATGATCTGCATCGCAGCTTCGATGTCGTTTGCGTTCAGATCTTTCATTTTTGCTTCGGCGATTTCTTTCACCTGAGCAGCAGTCACCGAACCAACGGTTTCACGGCCGGGGTTGTTTGCACCCGACTTCAGACCAGCGGCTTTGATCAGGAAGTACGACGCAGGCGGCGTCTTGATGTCCATCGAAAAGGACTTGTCCTGATAATAGGTGATCACGGTCGGGCACGGTGCGCCGGGCTCCAGATCCTGCGTCTTGGCGTTAAACGCCTTACAGAATTCCATGATGTTGATGCCGCGCTGACCCAGTGCGGGGCCGACGGGCGGGCTGGGGTTGGCTTGACCTGCAGGAACCTGCAGTTTCATCGTGCCAGCGAGTTTCTTAGCCATTTGGCTTCTCCTTTAACAATGGCGCGGGGACGCGTCCCTTTGCCTCTCATTGCCGCGGTCTGGATTGGTGATCGCGATCACCGCCCCTCCCACGTCTTCAACACATCAGCCCTGCTTCGAGACCTGCGTGTAATCCAGTTCGACCGGGGTTTCCCGGCCAAAGATCGATACGGCCACCTTCAGGCGCTGACCTTCTTCGTCCACTTCTTCGACCAGACCGTCGAAACCTTCGAAGGCTCCATCGGTCACGGCGACCTTTTCGCCGATCTCGAAGCTGATCATCAGCTTCGGTGCCTCGGCGCCCTCTTCGACGCGGCCAAGGATGCCCTGTACTTCGGCATCACGCATCGGCATCGGGCGGCCTTGTGGGCCCAAGAAACCGGTCACGCGGTTGATCGAGGTAATCAGGTGATAGCCTTCATCCGACATTTCCATGTGCACAAGCACGTAGCCCGGCATGAAGCGACGCTCGGTCGGGACCTTCTTGCCGCGACGCACCTCGATGACCTCTTCGGTCGGCACCAGCACTTCGTCGATCTGGTCCTCAAGACCCTTTTCCTCGACCGAAGCGCGGATTGCCTCTGCGATCTTCTTCTCGAAGTTCGACAGCACGCTTACCGAATACCACCGTTTCGCCATGTCAGCCTCTGTGTTCCTACGCCCCAAGGGGCAGTTCAAATTCTGTTTCCGGGAACAAAAAATCGGCGTGCAACTTGATTCGCCGCACGCCCGTCCCGAAGTGGTGACCGGAGTACCCCTGAAATACACTCATTTCAAGGGCAAAGACGGCGCATTAGCCGAAGTAGTTCAGCACCGCCGACAGCCCGCTGCGGATGCCAAGATCCACAAGCGAAAAGAACAACGCCGTAAGAGCCGCCAGCACAACGACCATGCCGGTGGTCAAAAGAACCTCACGGCGGGTCGGCCAGGTGACTTTGGACACCTCGGCGCGCACTTGCTGGATGAATTGCAACGGATTGGTCATCTGTTTTCGGCCTTTCATATGATAGGCGGTCAATTACGCAATGCGCACGGGGTTTTCAAGCCTTGTACGTCAAACCAGCCCCAAAAGGCCCAAAGCAACGATCACGATCAGTGCTCCGGCCGCAATTTCCAGCATTGGAACGGCACGGGTGGCCATGCTGCCCCCCCCGTTTAGAACCGCCGCAAGAAGCCCACCTCGCAAGCTCACCGCTGCCAGAGCCGTCACAATCGTGACCGTAGCGGTGCCAAGCGCCATCGCAACGACGCCCAGAATGCCCTGCCAGACCAAACCCATCTGCCAAGTCAGCACCAAAAGGAACAACGCCCCAGTACACGGCCGGATCGCCACCCCGGCGATCAAGACCGCCAGCTCGCGCCACCCCCCGGCGGCTTCAACCGCATGCAGGTCGGGGGCATGGGCGTGACCACAATCATGGCAAAAGTTCGGATCATCGTGATGGTGATGCGCATGACCCGCGTGGTCGTGGTCGTGTGAATGTGCGGCCCCACGCGAAACGCGAAACAGCTTTCGGGCACCGCGCACCAAAAGATAAAGCCCGATCAACGCAATCGCACCATAGCTCGCATCCGCAAACCAGTCCTCGGCCAGACCCACCATCTGCTGGCGCGTCAAGTTCAACACCAAGACGCCCGCAAAAACCAAAAGAATGGCGCTAAGCCCCTGTGCCAGCGACGACAGAAGCGCCACCAAAGACATGCGCCACATCGTCGCCTTAGACGCCAGTGAATAGCCCCCAATAAGCACCTTACCGTGCCCCGGCCCCACCGCATGAAAGAACCCGTACGAGAAGCAAATCGTAAGCAGAGCGATCAGGGCGCCCGGCTCGCCTGCCCTAAGCGCACGCAGCCCGCGCGCCATCGAGGTTTGCACCTGCCGCTGCCAGTCTGCCGCCCAAGCCGATATGCCATCCAGCGCACCAGAGGCCCACAAGGCAACGCCCGAAACCAGAATCACAAATGATAAAATCGAAATTATTCGGAGCATGTCAGCAACATCTTATCTGCAAATAGGTGACCCACTTCCGGATAGCTATCTTCCGAGTATTCAGCACTATCCGGACCGTAAAGCAGGCTTTCGACCTTGTCATAAGCCGCTCCCAGATCCGCGGGGATCTGCTCGACCGCACAGGCCTCGGCCCCTTCGACGGTAACTGGCAGATGCAAGTCATAGGCCACAAAGAAAGTTGGATCATAAATCTGGGCCAGAACCGGCTCGGATCCGACCTTTAGGCGGGTTTTCAAGGGCCGGATATGCCACGATACAACACGCCCTTCTTCATAGCGCATGCCATGCTCGACCGGGCCAGACAATCCCACATCCGCCCCTTCGTTTTGAAGATACAAATCCCCTGGGAATCCGGCATCCCAATCCACGTCCTTCCCAGCATAGGCATCCAGCGCGGCCTGTTCAGGGGTGCCATCTCCATCCGTGTCCAAGCCGTTATCTTCGATCAGAAGCATAGAATAGAACTCGTCATAGGCCCAGAAAACGCGCACGGCGGCCAGCTGACCTGCGTCATCGAATATCAGATTCGCACCGGCGTCGATAAACACATGCGGATGGCTGGCCAAAGGCACTGCGGTGGCCGCAATCATGGGAAGCGAGAATAGTGTAGAACGCAAAAAACTCATGCCACGGATGTAACCCGGTCCATGCACGGCGACAACAGCCCCTGAACTGTTAAGCGGGGCATCGCTGGGTCATCTATTTCTTGATGGTGGTGGCAGGGGCACCAGGGTTCGAACCCGGGACCTACGGTTTTGGAGACCGTCGCTCTACCAACTGAGCTATACCCCTATGACCGAGACAGCGATTATTCCAGCACGCCCGGATTATCAAGAGCTTTCGTTGACATTTTTGGTGCTATCTTTCACCAAGCCCCTAAAAACAGGCCCACCAATGACCGATCCGACAGTTTTCGAACAGACCCCGTGGAAGACCCTTGATCCAGCAGTGTTGGAGCAAGCGAAGAAAGTGCCAACAATGTTGGCACCGGAAGAACAGCAATTTTATGCATGGGCCACGTCGGAATGGATGCAAGGTGATGGTGCGGTGGTTGATCTGGGCTGCTTTGCAGGTGGATCGACTGCGCGGCTCGCCGCTGGTCACCAACGCGCAGGCCACCCGGGGCTGATTCATGCCTATGACCGGTTCCACGCAAGTGAGCTTACCAAAAATCAGATTCTCTATGCACAGGGTATCGCCCCGTTCGACGGCGAAGAGATCCTTGATCTAACAATTGACCTGCTCACGCCCTGGACCGAAAGGATCGCGCTTTACCCCGGCAATATCGAAGATCAGGTCTGGGAGGACGGCGCGATTGAGGTTCTGGCGATGGATGCCTCAAAGACCATACCGACAATGGACCAGATGGCCCACATGTTCTTTCCGTCGCTCATTCCCAGACGATCACTGGTCATACAACAGGATTACTTGTTCTGGCGTCTGCCATGGATCCCTATCCAAATGGAACTTCTCGCCGACTACTTCACCCCAGTCGCATGCGTTCAGAAACACACAGTAGTCTTTCTAAATACCGAAAAACTTGACGCAGATGCACTGGAAACGTTGCGGGTCAGCGCACTGGCACCCGAAGATCGGATCACCACGTTGATCCGTGCACGAGAACGCTTAGAAGAAGCAGGGTTTCCCGTCTCGAAGCGAATGACACGGCAAATCGCGGTACTTCAAAAGCATCCAAACGCGAGCCGTGCCACGCATTTCCCATCCCCGCAATAGAAGTCGCTGCAGGCTGCTTGCTCTCGCAACCACCCAACCCACAGCCACGTACCGTTTGCAGCTCCACGACGTGCGGCATAAGCTCGGTTCAACTTCACTGGGGATATGTTGATGCGTTGCTTGGTAGTTGGTGGCACAGGGTTTCTGGGCGGCGTGATTGTGGATGCGCTTCTCGAAGAGGGGCATTCTGTTTCAATTCTGTCTCGGGGTGAGACCAAACGCCAGACCGGCGCTGCGACAACAACGCTAGCTGCGGATCGACATCAATCCCTGGACATATTGAAGAACCACAATTTTGACTGGGTCTTCGACACCTGCGGCTATGCGCCTAACGCCGTAACTCATCTGCTGAGCGCGATCGGAGATGGAATTTCAAGGTACGTCTTAATCTCTAGCATTTCAGCATATGGATCCTTTTCAAAACCGAATTTGGATGAAACGGAAAACGTTCCAACCGCCACGGCCGATGACCTTGCCCTAGCCGCAAGCCTGCCCCATGGCAGACGCTCATCCGCTGCCGCCTATGGCGCGTCCTACGGCGCGCTCAAACGCGCCTGCGAAATTGAAGCAGAGCGCATGTTGGGAGATCGCGCCACGTCGCTACGTGTTGGACTACTGGTTGGCGCAGGCGACTATTCCGACCGACTGACCTGGTGGGTACGGCGCATCGATGGAGCGCGCGGAACATTCCCTGCCCCTGCGCCGCAAAACAGGCCAGTTCAGTTTATTGATGTCCGGGATGTCGCAGATTTCGCCCTTAGATGCGCAATAGCAGAAAATGGTGGCATCTGGAACGTGACAGGTGAATGCATAACCTTTGCTGAGGTCATCGAGGGTATCACATACGCAACGGGTTCAGCGGCAACCCCTGTCTGGATCGACGAACAAGTCATCACTGATTCAGGCCTTGCCCCATGGGTGGATATCCCCTTAATGGCGCCCTCGGTTGCTGAATTTCGCTATTTCTTGAATGTCAGTACCGCGAAGGCGCGCAGTGCAGGTCTTTCGTGTCGCCCGCCGGCCGAGACCCTGACGCCGCTCGTCGACTGGGATCGCATTCGCAGGAACGTCCCCCTTAAGTGCGGGATGAGCGCGGAACAGGAAGCTTTGCTATTGGAGCGTCGCGACTCTTAGAACAGTCACTTAAAGCCAAAGGGGACGCTCCAACGAGCGCCCCCTTCTTATCTTCTATCTTATTGGCTTTCGGCGATTTGGCTATGCCC
>NZ_ML660031.1 GCF_007004645.1 Aliiroseovarius halocynthiae
ACCAGTTCAGTTGGGGAGGCTCAGGGGCTGGCGCACCATTCTGGACAGCCAGATGTCGCGTTAGGAATTGGTTGAACTTGCTACTCTTAGCTCAGACAGTCCGGGGCCGCTTAGCGCGCGCCCTTCGAGTTGACGTTCAGACGGCCTTCTTCAGGCTCTCATCCAGATAGATCTCGCGAAGGCGCAGGGCCACTTTGCCCGGCGCGCCATCGCCCAGCGCTTTGCCGTCAATCTCGACCACTGGCATCACGAAGGCTGAGGCCGAGGTGAAGAAGGCCTCGTCGGCATTCTGAGCTTCTTCGATGGTGAAGTTGCGCTCTTCGATTTCCATCTGGGCTTCTTCGGCGAAACGCAGCACGGCAGCACGGGTGATGCCGTGCAGGATGTCGTTGGACAGACCGCGCGTGATGATCTTGCCGTCTTTCACGATGTAGACATTGTTCGACGTGCCCTCGGTCACGAAGCCATCTTCGATCAACCACGCGTCATCCGCACCCGCCGCCTTAGCCATCATCTTGCCCATCGACGGGTAGAGCAACTGTACCGTTTTGATGTCGCGACGGCCCCAGCGGATATCTTCGATCGAGATCACTTTCATCGGCTTCACGGTCTCGGCCAGACCCGGCTTGTTCTGCGTGAACAGCACAACGGTCGGCTTCACCTTTTCAGGGTCCGGGAAGACAAAATCACGGTCGCTATCCGCCCCGCGCGAAATCTGCAGATAAACCAGCCCCTCGTCGATCTCGTTCACGCGCACCAGTTCGCGGTGCACTTCAAGAAGGTCCTCTTTCGAGATCGGGTTCTCGATCCCCAGCTCGTTCAGCGAACGGGCCAGACGCACAGCGTGACCTTCGAAATCGATCAGCTTGCCGTTTAGCACGCTGGTCACCTCGTACACCGCATCGGCAAACAGGAAACCACGGTCAAAAATCGAAACGCTCGCCTCGGTTTCGGGCAGGTATTCTCCGTTCACATATACGGTGCGGGTCATGAAAGGTCTCCTTGATGTGACGCTACGGGGTATTTGACCCACGCGGCGTTTCCTGTTGGGCTGTTGATACAAATACCGACGCCAGAGTCAAAGGAAACCCTATGCCCAGCGCCACGCAATCCGCCGCCATCATGTTGACCGCCGGGATTGGCATTCCAGTGCTGGCCGCGCTGAACGCCGCTTTGGGTCAGCGGATGGGGTCGCCGATTGCGGCGGGATTGATCTTGTTCGTGGTCGCGTTCCTGACCACTGGCGTTGTGTTCTTGATGTCCGGCGCATCGCTGAAAGGCGCGGTGGGATCGCCGCCGCACCTGTTTTTCGCGGGCTGCCTTGTGGCGTTTTACGTGCTGACAATTACCTGGGTTGCGCCCAGCTTTGGCGTCGGAAATGCCGTGTTTTTTGTACTGATCGGGCAATTGATTGCGGCAGCGACCATCGACCACTTTGGCCTCTTCGGTGCGAATGTCACGCCCCTGACCTTCTGGCGCGTGGCCGGAATTGCGGTCATGGGTCTGGGCGTCTTTCTGACCCAGATTGCAGGACGTGGCTGACATCAGCCCCAAAGTGCCACGCTTGGTGGGTGCACACCTGCATCGTCAAACAGAAGCGGCGTCTCTCGATCTTCGGCCAACAGAAGCGGCCCGTCCAGATCCGTGACCATCGCGCCTTGCGCCACCAGCGTCGCAGGCGCCATCGCCAGTGACGAACCAACCATACAGCCGACCATCACCTGATAGCCCTCGGCCAAGGCAGCCTCGCGCAGGGCCAGCGCTTCAGTCAGGCCACCGGTTTTGTCCAGCTTGATGTTCACCACATCATACTTGCCCTTCAGCTTGGGCAGGCTGGTGCGGTCATGACAGCTTTCGTCGGCACAGACGGGCACCGGGCGCTCCATCCCGATCAGCGCATCATCTTCACCCGCGGGCAAAGGCTGTTCAACCAGATCAACGCCCAAACGCACCAGATGCGGGGCCAGATCGGCATAGACCCCGGCCGACCAGCCTTCGTTGGCATCAATTATGATGCGGGATTTGGGCGCACCAGCACGCACAGCTTCAAGCCGAGGCATATCATCCGGCGTGCCCAGCTTGATCTTCAGAAGGGGACGATGCGCGTGCTTCGCGGCCTGCGCCTGCATCTCGGCAGGTTCAGCAAGCGACAGCGTATAAGCAGTAATCTCGGGCCCCGGCGCAGTCAGCCCGGCCAACTCCCACGCGCGCTTGCCCGCGCGTTTGGCTTCCAGATCCCAAAGCGCACAGTCAACTGCATTCCGCGCAGCCCCGGCAGGCAACAAGTCATAAAGCGCCGCACGGGTGATATCGCTGGGCAGGCCCATGATCTCGTCCGTCACACTTTCAAGCGTCTCGTCATAGCGCGCATAGGGGACACATTCGCCCCATCCCGCATGATCACCATCCTGAACCCGAACGGTCAGAACCTTCGCTTCGGTCCGCGACCCGCGCGAGATGGTGAACACCTGCGCCAGTTTGAACACATCAGGAGTGACTGAGATTTCCACGCGCTTGTCCTCTTTTTCTTGTCAGAAATATCCCGGGGGTCTGGGGGCAGAGCCCCCAGCCACCATAGCTGCTAACGAACTATCAGATCGCCTCCAGCGCATCCACCAGCTTGCCCGCGCCATAACGGAACGGGTCGGTCGCAGGCAGACCCATGTCAGCTTCGACCTTCGCCAGATAGGCTTTGGCATCGTCATCCGACATATGCTGCGTGTTGACCGAGACGCCGATCACCTGACAATCCGGGTTTGCCACCTTGGCTAAGTTCAGCGCAGTGTCGCGCAGCGCTTCCAGCGAGGGCTGAGTGTATTCCGGCAGGCCACGCATATGCTCGCGGGTCGGTTCGTGCGCCAGAACCAGTGCGTCCGGCTGACCGCCGTGGATCAGCGCCATGGTCACGCCCGAATAAGATACGTGGAACAGGCTGCCCTGACCTTCGATGTGATCCCAGTGATCTTCGTCATTATCCGGCGTCAGATATTCGACCGAACCCGCCATGAAGTCCGCGATCACAGCGTCCAGCGGAACACCATCGCCAGTAATCAAAATACCGGTCTGGCCGGTGGCGCGGAAAGTCGACTTCATGCCGCGCTTGCGCATCTCAGCGTCCATACACAGGGCGGTATACATTTTGCCGACCGAGCAGTCCGTGCCCACGGCCAAACACCGCTTGCCGGTGCGTTTCTTGCCGTTTGCAATCGGGTATTCAACCTCGGGGATGCGCACGTCGTGCAGCTCTTGACCAGTCGCTTCGGCCACGGCGACCAGATCGGGTTCGTCACGCAGCAGGTTGTGCAGTCCCGAGGCCAGATCAAACCCTTCCTCAAGCGCGGTGACCAGCACTTTTTTCCACTCTTTGGAAATCACACCACCACGGTTGGCCACGCCGACGACCAGCGTTTTGGCGCCAGCGGCTTTGGCTTCCTCCAATGTCATGTCGGTCAAACCCAGATCCGCGCCACAGCCTTCCATCCGGAATTGGCCCACGGCATTGTCAGGGCGCCAGTCGCGGATCCCGATGGCCACTTTAGCTGCCAGTTGGTCGGGCGCGTCGCCCAGGAACAAAAGATACGGAGTCTTGATCATGGCCGTGGCCCTTTCGATGAGTGGTGGGAATATCCTTCGCGTCATTTTGATGATTAATCAGCGGATTTTCTTCCGAACTCCCTTCGAAACACGACAATTTCGCAAATTTCTCCGTCAAATCGCCACCTTCAAGCAACTTTCTTCGACACAATGTCGGCTTGACCAAGAATCCACCCAAGATGCTGCGAATGCAAAATAACCTTGCGGGCATCGCAGCAATTTAATAACGATTGCACCCAAGAAATCGCAACATCATTACCGAGAGGCCCGCAATGTCCTTCCGACTGCAACCCGCCGCCCCGTCCCGCCCGAACCGCTGCCAACTGTTTGGCCCGGGTTCGAACACCAAGCTGTTCCCAAAGATGGCGGCCTCTGCTGCTGACGTGATCAACCTTGACCTCGAGGATTCGGTGGCGCCCTCGGACAAGGACGTGGCCCGCGCCAACATCATCGAGGCGCTGAACACCATCGACTGGGGCAACAAATACATGTCGGTGCGGATCAACAGCCTCGACACCCCGTATTGGTATCGCGACGTTGTGGACCTGCTGGAGCAAGCAGGCGACCGCATCGACCAGATCATGATCCCGAAAGTGGGCTGTGCGGAAGACGTCTATGCCGTGGACGCACTGGTCACAGCGATTGAACGCGCCAAGGGTCGCACCAAGCCGGTCAGCTTTGAGGTGATCATCGAATCGGCCGCAGGTATTGCGCATGTGGAAGCCATCGCTGCCGCGTCGCCCCGCCTGCAAGCCATGTCACTGGGCGCGGCTGACTTCGCAGCATCGATGGGCATGCAAACCACCGGGATCGGCGGCACGCAGGAAAACTATTACATGTTGCGCGACGGCGAAAAGCATTGGTCGGACCCGTGGCACTGGGCGCAAGCCGCCATCGTCGCCGCTTGCCGCACCCACGGCATCCTGCCGGTCGACGGCCCGTTCGGTGACTTCTCGGACGACGAAGGCTATATTGCACAGGCCAAACGCTCGGCCACTTTGGGGATGGTCGGCAAATGGGCCATCCACCCGAAACAAATCGCCTTGGCGAACGAAGTTTTCACCCCGTCGGAAGAAGCCGTATCCGAGGCCCGCGAAATTCTGGCCGCGATGGAACAGGCCAAAGCCAATGGCGAAGGCGCCACGGTCTATAAGGGGCGCTTGGTCGACATCGCATCGATCAAGCAAGCCGAAGTGATCGTCGCCCAAGCCGAGTTGATTGCAGGCTCGTAACAAAGAAGCATGGCGGGCAAATAGCTGCCCGCCGCGCCCTTCACATCGCCAGCGTTTTAGACGAGATAACTGCCGCCACGGACAGCAACATCAGCATCGTGAAATACCAAGCAGGCAAAGCCCGGTGCGTCTGCCCTGAACGTCCCAGCAGCGCGGCCACATAGTCGTTGAAAATTCCGCTCATGACACCCTCCGTCGATCGTACTGTCATGCGATAAACGCATGGGGCGCGATTTTCCGTCGGAAGGGTGAAGAATTTTTCAAATCATCAGAGCATACAATTTGACCCGCAGCGTCACGCGATCGGCAGGTGGATCTCGGTCAGAAGCTCTTCGGGCGCGACCTCGCGCGGGTTGTTCAGATAGACCTCGTAACAGGGCGCATCACGCGGGGTCTCCCCGGATGTCGGCAGCCACTGACCGTATAGCCAATCATAGCCAGATTTCAGCGTCGCATATGGTCCCTTGAAGGTCAGCACGGCAACGCGTCCAGCGGGCATCTCGACCATGTCGAACCCGTCTGGTGTATCACCGCCCTGCCACTCGGCCCCTGCGAAGCTGCGCAGGTCGCTTTCAGCCACAGCCTGAGGATCATCGAAATACGCCCCCATCATCGCGCCGCATTGGTGCCAAATGTCGCGTGAAAACAGCATAGTGCTGACTTTCTCGAACTTTAGGCCGATCTGCATATAAGCGCCCTTGTGATGCAGGCCGATCAAGCGGCGCTGACTGACGTCTCGAATTTCAACCGGGTACATAGTCATATCTCCGTCTCGTTGTAGAAGCGCCGGGGCGTCCAGCCGACCGGCCTTGCGAAAAGCGTTCGGGGTCATCCCATACGAGGCCCGGAAGGCCTGTACGAAACTGCGCGGCTGGGGATAGCCACATTCCACCGCAATCACATCAATGGGGGATTTCTCGCGGATCAGTCGACCGGCGGCACGATGCAACCGCATTCGCCGCACGACCTGTGCGCAGGTCTCACCGGTCATCGCGTGAAAGACGCGGTGCCAGTGAAAGCGCGACATCGCCGCTACATCGGCAAGCGTATCCAAGGACAGATCCCCAGCAGGGTTGTCATGGATATAACGCAGGACGCGCAGCAGCCGATCTTCGTAACGCATGGGAAACCTTTTGTGCTTTTCACCTGTCTTGTGCCAAGAAACGGATGCATAAATCTTGCGAAGTTTTGCGCCGCCGAAAGCGGGCAACAGTTGTAATACCCCACGTCAAGCGGCATATAGCACAGAACGACACGAAACGAGGCTTAGCTATGAACAACTATCTCGAGTTTGAAAAACCGCTGGCTGAAATTGAAGGCAAAGCTGAAGAGCTGCGCGCGCTGGCACGCAACAATAACGAGATGGATGTCGAAGGCGAGGCGCAGGCGCTGGACGCCAAAGCCGACAAGCTGTTGAAAGAGCTGTATGAAGACCTGACCCCATGGCGCAAATGTCAAGTTGCGCGCCATCAGGACCGCCCGCATTGCCGCGACTATATCAACGCGCTGTTCACCGAATACACGCCCTTGGCTGGCGACCGGAACTTTGCCGATGACCACGCGGTCATGGGGGGTCTGGGCCGCATTGGCGACATCCCGGTTGTGGTCATGGGGCAAGAAAAAGGTCACGACACGAAGACCCGCATCGAACGCAATTTCGGCATGGCCCGTCCCGAAGGCTA
Organism: Aliiroseovarius halocynthiae; assembly: GCF_007004645.1. GTDB lineage: Bacteria > Pseudomonadota > Alphaproteobacteria > Rhodobacterales > Rhodobacteraceae > Aliiroseovarius > Aliiroseovarius halocynthiae. Next base: position 6,509 of record NZ_ML660031.1, read on the forward strand.
TCGCAAAGCCATTCGCCTGATGGATCTGGCCGACCGTTTTGGCCTGCCCATTGTCGCACTGGTCGACACGCCCGGCGCCTATCCCGGCAAAGGCGCGGAAGAGCGCGGCCAGTCAGAAGCCATTGCCCGTTCGACCGAACGCTGCCTGAACGTGAAATCCCCGATCGTCTCGGTGGTCATTGGCGAAGGTGGCTCGGGCGGTGCGGTTGCACTGGCGACCGCGAACTCAGTCATGATGCTGGAGCATTCGGTTTATTCAGTCATCTCGCCCGAGGGCTGCGCCTCGATCCTGTGGAAAGACGCCGAGAAAATGCGCGAAGCTGCCGAAGCCCTGCGCCTGACTGCGCAGGACCTGAAACAATTGGGTGTCATCGACCAAATCATCCCCGAACCCATGGGCGGCGCCCAGCGCGGCCGCGATGAAACCATCGCAGCCGTTGGCAGCGCAATTGAAGCCGAACTGAAGAAGCTGATGAAGCGTCAGAAGGGCGACAAGCTTCTGCAGGAACGCCGCGAAAAGTTCCTGAAGATGGGGTCGAAGGGCTTGGCCGCCTAAGCTGAGTGGGAGCGATGCTTTAATGGGTAATCGTGCCCCATTCGACCCATGCGGGCGGATGCACGTGATATTCTCTATCTAAATCTGCTTTGCAGGACGAAGCGGGCATCGGCACATTGAAGTACGATGTCCGCTCCTTTACGCCTAGAACTTGCTGATCGAGTTTCCTCCGTCGGCAATTATGGCACTGCCGGTCACGAAGGATGCGTTGTCAGAAAGCAAGAACGCTGCAACTTGCGCGATTTCTGTCGGTTCTGCCATACGCTTTAGTGCATGCAGGCCACGCACAACCTCGTGGAACCCTGGATCATCTCCTGCCATGGCTGTCATGGTTCCCCCCGGCAGGAGCGCGTTGACACGGATGTTCTCGGCGCCATGTTCCGCCGCGAGTACCTGAGCCATCCCAATCAGACCTGCTTTGGTGGCCGCATAGGCAGCCATACCAGGCAATCCTATCGTGTGCCCCACAAAAGAAGACGTAAATACGAGAGACCCACCGCCGTTCTCGCGCAGTGGTGGTAACTGATATTTCGCGGCATAGAACCCGCTGGTCAGATTCACATCGATTACAGCTTGCCAGTTGCTGGTCTGCATATCAGGGACAGGACCCATGTCCCCCGTCGTTCCCGCGTTATTGAACGCACCGTCGAGACCACCGAACTCATCTTTTGCACAGTTCACAAGAGCCTGAGCGTAAGTTTCGTCGCTGACGTCACCGGGAAGACAAACGGCACGTCCGTTGCTTTGCAAGATCTGCCCCACAAGTTGGTCAAGTTCAGCTTTCCTGCGCGCGCCAAGGACAACGTTGGCCCCATGGGAGGCGAGCAAAAGAGCGGCTGCCGCTCCAATTCCGCTGCTTGCTCCGGTGACGATGAATGTTTTGTTGTTGAGTTGCCTTTCAATCGTTGGATGATTATCGACTAAGGCATCTACATGCGTACGAGCGATCCGTTTCTTGCGCTGTCTGACGGCGACCAAGGCAATGCGCAAGATTCGGGTCGGCCTATGCCCGGCCTGAAAAGTGACATTCGCGCCCCGCAAACTGGGCTCAAACGGCCAACACCCTCGTTATGTGCGCCTTCTAACGGGCAGCATTTCAAAAGTCCCGCAAACCATCACACTTTCGTTGGGAGGGTTGGAAAGTTTGTCCGCGCAATCTGAAATGGCCTAAGCCTTTACAGGCATCGTGCATTCTTGGTCGCGATGCCAAGAAGTTGACGAGTGGCCTCACAATCACGGCATCGGAGCTCGGTATGAGGCACCGCAGAGTGATCCATCAGCCCGCGATCAGCTGGGCCAGCTCGCGTGCCAAAAGGTCATGAACAACCTGAATTCGGGGGCTTGATCTCATTTCCTTGTGCGTGACCAACCAAATTGGCGAAGCAATTGGTGCTAGGTCGGGAAAGACATTCACGACATCCGGCGCCAATATGGCGATTTCCTTCACCATGGCAGCAATGCCTTTGCCTTGCTTCACCATCTCCCAGACCACGACGGATGAATCCGACATCAACCGGAAATCGCTGGGATCCACCTTGAACCCAAGAGTGCGCAACATGGCAGCAAGCCGGGTGGCGTCACCAAAACCGATCAGGTCCGTTGCTGCCAACGCTTCGGGAGTGCTGGGCACCCCATTGTGCTTAATCCAATCAGTAGACGCGTAGAATGCGGCAGTCGTATCTCCGACATGGTGCCCCACAAGACCGGGTTGTTCTGGACGCGCATGCCGGATCGCAATGTCTGCTTCCATCTGGTGCAGGTTGGCATGCGTATCAGAGGCAATAATCTCGATAGAAACCAACGGCGCTTTGGCTTTCAGACGCGCACAGATGTCGGGCAAAACATAGGCCGAGTAACTGTCGCTCGCACTGACCCGCACACGACCGCTGACAGCCTTCGGGCTACCGTTTGCAACCAGCATTACAGACTGCGCTGCGTCCGCCATCTTATCAATGTGGCGCAGAAGCTCGGCACCCGTTTCGGTCAAGACAAGCTTGCGCCCCACACGATCAAACAAACTTAGCCCCAAGAATTCTTCAAGGGACTTTACCTGACGCGACAGGGTGGGTTGCGTCAGTCCAAGCTGCTGTGCCGCCGCCGACAATGTGCCGGTTGTGGCTGTTGCGTGAAACCCGCGCAGAGAATTCCAGTCAATCGACTTCATGCAAATACGTATATAGAGTATGAGAATTTTCGCAATTTACAAATATTGCGCATATGGCGATTTCCTTTCCAAGACGCCTTACATGAAACGAAAGGGACGCCCCATGCGCATCACGACCAAAGACACCAAGCTTACCGGCATCTGCATGCTGTCAATTATCGCCGTTGGCGTTCTTAGCATCTCACCCGAGGTGGATTCGACCGACTTTCTGACCTCCGCTGCACAGAACGCGGCGAAGGTCACATTGAGTGGGGTCAGTCAGTTCGTTGTCGCACTGCTCTATCTTGCAGTTGCAGCAATGCTTTTTCCAACCATAAGCATGAACGGAAACAAGCGGGCAATTGGCTATCTTTGCCTTACAGCAATTGGTGTCGCGCTTATCGCTGTGGGTGGCGTAATTATATCAGGAATTTTGGTCTTCAGTCAGGAGCTAGCACGCACTCCTGTGCAGGATCCAGCGATGGCCGAGGTTGTTGGCCAGGTTCTTAAAATCTCACGAGATTTCACCAATCATGGTTACATGGTTCTTGCGCTATCTCCGGGCAAAATATTGCTGTGCTCTGTGTTTTACACTTCGGGCTTCATTCCACGCACCCTTGCGGTTGCCGGGATTGTTGCAGCCATCATATCCATGACGGCAAGTTTGCTTGTCCTTTTCCAAGTCATCGATGTTGTCACGACGGAATACATCGCATTGAACACGCCCACAGCGCTTCATGAAATTATTCTTGGGCTTTTGTTCATCTTCAAAGCACGGCCATTGGCGCAGGGTGGACCCGCAATGCTCATCCCCGGATATCCGTGGCAGCACAAAAGCCTCTAAAACGGGCGCAAAGCAGTCACCATATGGCCCAAGCATTGACTATCGCCCAGCGCCTAAACAAGACCATCACGCTTTCGTGGGGCGGGTTGGAAGCCCGGCGCGTATCCCCAATATTCACGGGACCACATAACAGGAGGGCTCCGCGTGGATTGGAAAGCATTTCTTGCCGAAACCGAAGGCAATATTGGACATCTGGCCAAGGACGTTCCGGCCACGATGAAGGGGTTTGGGCAGATGGGCGCTGCGGCCAAGGCCGACGGCGCACTGAGCGAGAAAACCAAAGAGCTGATTGCCCTTGGCATCGCGATCTCGACCCGGTGTGACAGTTGCATCGGTTTTCATGTGCGTTCGTTGGTGCGTCTGGGCACAACATTGGACGAGCTGAACGAAGCTCTGGCGATGGCGACCTATATGGGCGGCGGCCCCTCGCTTGCCTATAGCGCCAAGGCCCGTGAGGCCTTCGAGCAGTTCAGCGCATAGCCTCTGTCTGAGCGCGCATGAACACCGCGCTCAGATCTTGGCCTTCGGTCCATAGATGGGCCTGCCAACCGGCCTTTCGGGCCGCTTCGACATTGGCAGCACTGTCGTCGACCAGAAGATGGTGGTGCGGTTTTGCCCCTGTATGCGTAATGGCCGCCTGAAAGAACGCAGAGCTTGGCTTGGCAGCGCCCAGCGCGGCCGAGCATAGCATCCCGTCGGCAAAGTCCCGCAGCCCCAGAACATCCCACAGATACGCGGCTCGCGCTGCTTCTTGATTGGTCGCAAAATAGACCTTCACGCCCTGCGTCCGCAGATCAGCGATAGACGAAAGAACCGCGTGATCCAGCCGTGCATCTTTCCGAAACCAGTAATCAATAAGCGCCTCGGCAGTTACTAGCGGCGCGATGGTCGCAAGCGCATCTGTCAAAGCAGGGCGAAGTGGCTTCTGCCCCGTGACAATTTCCGACCAATGACAGCCGAAAAACTGATCGCGCAGAGCGTCCGTGGGTACCCCCAAATCAGTCTCAAGCCCGGTCGACCAATCCGCACCATCTTCGGGGCGACCGGTGACGACAACCCCGTCCACATCCATCATAAGGTGCGAAATCATCTGGTTACCACATCGTTGTTTTCGCCCGCTCGGGCCATTCCTTGTCATAACTGGCACCGTCAAACGCGCCGGATGTCATTTCTTTCAACATATCCCCAACGCTGGGCAGGTTAGCGCTCTCGTCACCCGCGCTCCACAATCGGGAGCGCATTATTGCACGGGCACATTGGGAATAGATCTCGTGGATACGAATGACGGCCACGGTCCGGGGTTGTTTCCCGGTTTTCTCGAACCGAGCACGAAGGTCGGGATCAGCGGTCAGCTTGGCCTCGCCATTCACACGCACGACATTGTTTGATCCGGGCACCATGAACATCAGGGATACGCGCGGATCACGGACAATATTGCGCAAGCTGTCGATGCGATTGTTGCCCCGCCAGTCAGGCAATGCAAGGTGGCGCTCATCCAGCTCAAGTATCACGGGGCCATCATCCCCGCGCGGGCTGCCATCGGTGCCTTCAGGCCCAATTGTCGTAAGAACACAGAAACGCGATGACTTGATCCAATCCCGATAGGTCGGGGTCAAACGATCGGCCACTTTGATCAGCGACGCCTCTGCGGGGGTGTCGTAAAGCGCTTCAAGCGCCTCGGCGGTTTCGATGAAATCCATTAGGTCTCGATCTCCTTCAGCCCGGCCTCGCGCATCAGCGCGTTCGAACCTGTCTCTACCGCATCCTCGACCCGCTCCATGAACGCGTCCAGAGCAAGGCCGGGTTCTATCGGGTCATGGAACTCCAACACTGCCACCCCCGGATATCGCATGATTCCATGACGTTTCCAAAACACGCCGACATTGGTCGAGGCGGGCACAACAGGCTGCCCAGTCTCGTTGTACAGAACGCCTGTCCCAACCTTGTAGGGTTTCTTCGAACCGGCTGCGACGCGCGTGCCTTGGGGGAAAATCACCAACTGGCCGGGCTTCTTTTGGCCATCCTTCACGGCAGCGACCATCTGCTTGATCGCAGCACCCTTCTTGCCACGATTCACCGGAACCGAGTTGGTATAGATCGCGTAGATGTTGATAATCGGCGCCCACTTCAGTTGGCTCTTATAGATGAATTTCAAGCGCGGCAGGACCGACGCCAGCAACAGGATGTCAAAGAACGACTGGTGCTTGGCAGCAATCAGCACTTCGCCTGTCGGAACCTCGCCCCGGATTTCGCTTTTCAGGCCAACCATCCACGAGGCCGTCCAACGCACCCAGTTGCAATAGAAGTGGATCACTTTGAACGCGTTGTCGCGCTTGATCCAGACCAGAGGCACGCCCAGGAAACCTACAAGGGGCAGCATTATGTACATCTGTGTGATGAACAACAGCGACCGGACCCATTGGATTGCGTTCCACATTAGCGTTTCTCCTGCAGGGTACTCAAGGCGGCGTGACGTGTGGCGAAGAATGCCACCAGCGCCGCGAATGGAGGGATCAATAGTGGCCAGAGCCATTCTAAGCCTTGCAGGCCAAGGCCAGTCAGGAAGCCCCCCTCGGGCCCGGCAGCAGGCGGCAGAAACAGTGCTAGCATTCCCAGAACAGTGCCAACAGCTGCGCCTCCGAAAGCGCGCAAAGTATAGCGGCGTACAAATGCGCGGGCGATATAGCTGTCGCGCGCACCGATCAAGCGTAGCACGCGAATGACCTGTTCATTGGCCGCCAGCGCGGCAGACGCCGCCAGCGTAATCACAACCCCGGCTAGCGTTGTGATCAGCGCAATTGCAATCCACCCCAGCGAACGGAGTCGCGTTGCGGATTTGACCAGCGGCTCCCGCCAACGCGCGTGATCGTCCAGAATTGCGCCCGGAGCCTCACCGGCCAGTCGCGCGCGCAGCCCGTCCGCGTCGATGCCTTCGTCGTCCTCGATTACTTCGACAAGGCGGGGGATGGGCAGGCGATCCAGTGGCAGATCGGGGCCGAACCATGGTTCAAGCAGCGCGCGCTGCTCGTCTTCACTTAGCGGGCGGGCTTCTTTTACGCCGGGGGTCGTCGCCAGAATTTCGGTCACGGCTAGGATCTGTGCATCCATCTGATCGACCGGTGCCGAGATGCGAATCGTCGCGCTTTTCGCCAGAGCCTCGCCCCAGCGATCCGCCAGACGCCCAGTCGCCAATGACAGCGCCAAGGCAAACACAGCAAGAAATGCCATCGTTGCCGAGGCAAAAACCGTCAGGCGAGCCGTGAATCCCGTGGGCGGCACCACACGATCTGCCTGCGCGTCGCCCAAGATCAGGCGCGCCAATTTGGACAGTGGCTTGATCATAGATTCGCCCCCGCCACCGCGACTTGATGGTTTGAGATACGCAAGACACGCGCCTGAACTTGTGACTTGGCCGACCTGATCAGGTTCATATCGTGCGTCGCGATCATCACGGTCTTACCCATGCGGTTCAGCTCGACCAGCAATTGGAGCAGACGTAAGGACATTTCCCAATCCACGTTGCCCGTCGGCTCGTCGGCTAAAATGACGTCCGGAGACATGATCACCGCACGGGCCAGCGCAGCGCGCTGACGCTCGCCGCCGGAAAGTTCGGGCGGCTTCGCCGCCTGCTGCCTATCAAGACCAACCCAGGTCAGAAGCTCTTGCAACTCAGATGGATCATGAAGCGAACGGCCCGACACCGTCAGTGGCAACATCACATTCTCTGCAAGGCTTAAGTGGTTCAAAAACTGGCAATCCTGATGGACAACGCCTATTCGACGACGCACGTTAGCCACATCATCGCGCTGCATCTCACTGACGTTTTTGTCAAACAGTTCCACTTTGCCCTGCTCGGCCACAAGCTCGCCATAACACAGCTTCATCAATGTGGTTTTACCTGCCCCCGATGGGCCCGTCAGAAAGTGAAACGACCCTTGCGCCAGTGACATTGTGACACCGGACAATAGGGTTCCAGTACCATAGCCATAAGCGACCTGTTCCAGCTCGATCAATTTGATGCCCCCGTGCTTGTCTGTGGCCAGTTGTGCCCCAGCTAGAGAATTGTTTCAACGTGAGACACAGGAGTGTTTGATTTTCATTACATTTATGCTCATATTGACCCGGATTAAGGTTTGGGGTTTCCAGCCACATTCAGGGGAAAAGAGAAAAGATGCGTTTGGTTTGCCCCAATTGCGGTGCGCAATATGAAGTTGATGAGCGCGTAATGCCCGAAGCGGGTCGTGACGTGCAATGTTCGAATTGTGGTCATGCGTGGTTCCATACCCCTCTCCACAATACGAAGACCAGCGTGGATAAACCCGCTGAGCCAAAAATTGAGATGCCTATTGCGGCTCCGCCCCCGCCGCCCGAAGAACGTCCGGCGCTTGATATAATCGCTGCGTTCCGGGACGATGCTGTTTCTGAATCCAAGCCGAGTGTTGAAGACGAACCTGCCCCGAAGGTTGAGCCCGCCTTGGGATCAGAGCCACTAGAAACTGCAGAACCTAAGCCCGAGGCGGCCCCAGAGCCGGATTCCGAATCCGCCGCTGACGACATTCCTGCGCCTGCTCGTCCCGCCGCACCGACGTCCGCTGCAACTATACGCGAAGCTGTCAGTGACGAGGTCAAACAGATCCTGCAAGAAGAAGCTGAACAGGAACTGCGTGCCCGTGAGAGCGAACAGAAAAGCGTCGAAACGACGCCAGCTCCGGACGTGGGTGCTGCACCCGCCCCGGATGAGGATGATCTTGCTGCACGCATTCAGGACCTTAGCGACGAAGTAAACGCCGCTCAGGAAGAAGAAGCGCAGTCGACACCCATACAAGCAGACGTTTCTCCGAAAGAGTTGGTCGCAAAAGCGCCCGCGGTTGAGCCAGCGGTTCAAGAAAAAGACCTACGTAGCCGCGACATCCTGCCCGACATCGAAGAAATCAATTCGACCCTCGACGCGCCAGACACGCCGGAGGAGTCCGGGATTGACCTGTCTCCGACGGAAGACGTTCCGGTCGCCAAAGGAGGAGGATTCCGCCGAGGCTTTAGGCGAACCTTACTGTTGGCCATAATCTTGGTAGGCATCTATTTCCTAGCGCCTTTTGTTGCAGGTCGTTTCCCGCAAACGCAGGGCTTCATGGACGGCTATGTCGCAGTTGGTGACACAGTGCGGGTGCTGCTAGAGAGTGCGATGCAATCTGCGATCGAAGCCATGCGCGGCCTGATGGAGACTGCATCAGAAAGCTAGAGCTTCTGCTGTGTCCCAGTTTCCAGCAGCATGCTCGCGCAATCCCAATTTGGCGCTCGAAAGGGCAACGTCAAGCCTGTTGTCCTTCCTGCAGATTGCACCTGAGCACTAGCGGGATGTCGGCGGCAGATGCGGTTAATGATGTGAACCGCCACGTGCCCTAAGGGGGGCGGGTATGGCGCGCGAAGCGATTCATAGAGTTATACATGGAGCGTGGCATGCCGCTCTGCCTCTAGTCAGACAATGGCGCGGAAATACCCTGCCGAGGCAGCTCAGGACTAGACTGCGGCAGTCGGTGCCAAGACAGCTTACATCCAGTAAATCTCGCCCTGCGAAGGAGTTGAAAAGAACTGATGATGGACGCGCCCGTGGCTTGGGTGTAGTGCGCAAGTCTGATCCCGCTCGAAGTAGACATCGGAGATGTTTATGGTGCTACCTGCGTTTGGTTCACGTCGTGGCGCGCGCTCTGGACCAGTCCGCGCCGCGCGCGCCCATTAGAAAGCCATCAGACAAGCGGGTATCGCAGTCAATGCGGCAAATCGCGTCAACAGTTTGAGCGCCGTCAAGTTTTCCATCCAGTAGCTGCCGGTATAATTCACACAAAATGACAAACCCTTTGGATTGCGGCGATAGTCTCAAGGCTGAAACCCCAGCCTTTGTTATGGCGTCAATTTGATGTGCCACACAGGCATGGGTGTCGGACAGGGTTTGCACCCCATTCATGGCCATAAAGGGTTGATCATCAACGGTGCGAACATCTAACCCATCAGGGTCATGTTCACAGGCAAACTGGCAATTGTCCTTGGTCCGGTCGTGTAGCCGAGCATGATAACATCGGCCAGAGATGGCCAACGGCAGCCTCCCGTGGCCCCAAACCTCAATGGTAACGCCGATTTTTGCCCCCGCGGTCGCGAGTGTTTCAACCGACTTCAGCGGCATTTCTGGTGGCAAGCAAACACGGTGCGCGCCGCGCGACGCAAGCCATGCAAGCGTGCCTTCATTGTAGACATTCACCAATGGGCCAACTGAAAATCTTGAACCCTTGGGTAGATATGGCAGAGCTGTCAGGTCATTGATTTCGACTTCCACCCCCATCTCGACCAACTCGGCCGTCAGCTTGCGTTCGCGCTTTAACGTAACCAGCGCGAGGCTTGTCAGAGCGACATTTTTGCCCGCTGCCAGCAAGGTCGCAATCGCGTCTGGGATGCAGTCTTGATAGAATGGCAGGCGTTTGGAACAGATGAGTTCACCCAGAACCACACGATCTACCGGAGCATCGGTCAGATCGTCATAGAGCGCAGCCCAGAAATCGGCTGGCCAAAAAACTGATTTGGTCCGACCGTCAGTTCCATTCTGTCATCTCCACGTTTTCTTATATGCGCCGGTCGTCATCGCTTGCCCTTCGGACAAACGCGCCAGCATTCCTTCTGGCAATGGCTTGCCGGCTTCTAAAGCATCAACAGCGGCACGGAAGTTGCGCACGACTTGCGCAACATAGGATCGCGACCGCTGACGTCCCTCGATTTTCAAAGCGGTCACGCCCGCCTTTTGTAGCTGAGGGATTAAGTGTTCAGCGTTCAGGCTGACTGGGTCTTCAAACAAGTGTCCGGTTTTGCCACCTGCACCAAAACAACCTTTGCACAAGGTCGGGTAAGGCGCGGGATCATTCTTGCCGACCCGGTGGATCGTATACCCGCCAAGTTGTGCATTTAGAACACCGTGATCATCGCTGTATTCAACATGGCTGGCAGGAGAGCAAACTCCGTTCATGTTGGGGGAAAGCCCAGTTGCGTAGGACGACAAGGAACACCGGCCTTCCGCCATGACGCAAAGGCCGCCAAACACGAATACTTCTGTTTCGACGTCGGTTTCGGCATTGATTGCTGCAATCTCGGGCACAGACAGGACGCGCGGCAGAACAACGCGTTTCACTCCGAATGTCTCGGCATAGAAGTTGATGACGTCGGCATTGGCCGCCGCCGCCTGAACAGAAAGGTGACGCCGAAGGCCTAGGTGGGTTTGCGCGGTATGGTCCAGAAGGCCCGGATCGGCGAGGATCACAGCGTCCGCCCCACAGGCTTCTGCATCTGCTACCGCCCTGTGCCAAATCGCTTCATCGCCCGCGCGGGGGAACGTGTTGATTGCCACCAAGACTTTGGCGCCATGTGCATGGGCAAAAGACACACCTTCACGCATTTCATTTCGGTCAAAGTTCAACCCTGGAAAGTTGCGGGCATTGGTCTCGTCAGCAAAGCCGCAGTATATGGTGTGCGCACCAGCTTTCACAGCGGCTCTTAACGCCGCAGGCGTTCCTGCGGGGCAGACAATTTCCATTACCATGCTTCAACCTCATCCGGTCTGGTCAGACTGACGCCGGTGTGGTGTTCCAAGAACGCCAGCGCATGCTGCAAGGGTTCTGCAAGTGGCCCTGACAGGCGCAACATCTCTTGTGACAGGTCTAACTCGGCATCATCCACCGCATTGCGCAAAGCAAGCGTGGCGGCTGTCTCTCCCTCGATCACCAGATCACGCGAGAAAAACAGTGCGTCTCCGTCAAATGCCCCATGAACAAGTCCAAGAAGCGCTGCAAGCGGCCCTGCGATACGCGCTGCCCCTCTGCCGGGGCCGCGGATCACGGTCACACGGGGAGTGCCACCATTCGGGTCAAGCAGAGTTCCTTCCCAGTGACTAGATATGGCCTTCCTAGTCTGTTGTCTGCTTCGGCAAATTGATGATTGTCAATTGCCCAGTACATTTCTGCTGTTATGCAGCCGGGGCTCTCTTTGTCAGGAAATCCCATGCGAACTTTGCCACCGTTCCCCAGCATGCGCAGCTTTCTAAGTTGGTGCGACAAGACAGAACAGTTTCAACCCGTTTCCGAGCCCGTATCTATTCGCCAGCAGATGACAGCTGTTCATCGCAACATGTTGGAACGCAAAGGACCTGTCTTACAGTTTGATCAGCCTGTTCTGTGCGATGGGTCCGCAGTGGACATACCGGTCGTGGTCAATCTCTTTGGCACTGCCGATCGTGTTGCATCGGGGCTCGGAATAACGCTGAACGAGGTCGATGACTTAGGGGCTTTCCTTGCGGCTCTCAGGACCCCAACCCCGCCAGACGGGTTGCGTGATACGTTGTCGCGCTGGCCGATGTTGAAAGCTGCCTTGGCAACACGACCAAAAATTGTCAAATCTGCCCCGGTCCAGCAGGTTGTTCTGGAAGGATCGGATGTTGATCTGGGCTCCATTCCTGTTCAGATACATTGGCCAGGTGATGAGGGCCCTCTGATCACGTGGCCCGTGGTCGTCACGAGACCGTTTGGTACCGAGAAGGCGGAAATCGAAACCTACAATGCTGGTGTTTACCGGGCGCAAGTTCTGGAGCATGAAAGGCTGATTATGCGCTGGTTGCCCCATCGGGGTGGCGCGGCGCATCATCGGACCTGGGCTCAGCAAGGTGAAAAAACGCCTATCGCCATCGTACTGGGCACCGATCCTGCGACTTTGCTATCGGCGGCGCTTCCTTTGCCTGAAAATGTGTCGGAACTGACATTTGCGGGCGCAATCAACGGAATGCGCCCGCGGATGGTTGCCGCTAAATCTGTGCCGCTGATGGTTCCTGCTGAAGCTGAAATCGTACTTGAGGGCTGGGTCTCTCCGACCGAAACAGCACTTGAAGGGCCGTTCGGAGATCACACAGGTTATTACAACAAAGCAGAGCGATTTCCTGTCATGCAGGTCACGGCCGTGACCCATCGAAAGCATCCGCTCTATTTGTCAACGTATACGGGCCGCCCTCCGGATGAACCTGCGATTATCGGAGAGGTGTTCAACCGCCTCGCTTTGCCGACCATACGTGCCCAGATCCCCGAGATTCGCGACCTTTGGCTGCCCCCAGCCGCATGTTCCTACCGCATGGCAGTTGCTAGCATTGATAAGCGTTACCCCGGTCAGGCCCGTCGCGTGATGATGGCGCTGTGGGGAATGTTGCCTCAGTTCAGCTATACCAAGATATTGATCATCGTAGACTCCGATATTGATGTCAGAAACTGGGACGATGTCGCGTGGGCGCTTGCCACGCGAATGGACCCTTCGCGTGATGTGATGCTCTTGCAAGACACGCCAATGGACTATCTTGATTTTGCATCCCCACATCCCGGATTGGCGGGGAAAATGGGAATTGATGCCACAACCAAAATCGACTCTGAAACCACCAGAGATTGGGGTGAAGTTATGGAAACCGCGCACGAGGATGCGGCGTTTGCCGCTGATTTGATTGCACGTCTGACGCCAAAGGTGACGACATGACAGCGCCGCGTGTTGTACTGGGTGTTGCAGGAGCTTCTGGGGCGGTTCTGAGCCTTTCGATTGCCCGGCAATTGAAGTCTCTGGGCGCGGAAACTGATTTGGTTACCAGTGTTGCCGCCGAACGAACACTGGCCGAGGAGTGTGGATCAGGGGCTCTGAGCATCTTGCGAACACTGGCCACGCGATGTCATCCTTTTTACGATATCGGCGCCAGCATCGCTTCGGGTTCGGTTGCCGTATCAGGGATGATCGTGGCGCCGTGTTCGATGCGGTCACTGGCTGCGATTGCACATGGTTTGGATGATAATCTTCTCACTCGTTCCGCAAGCGTACAGCTTAAGGAACGCCGTCGGCTGGTGTTGTTGACTCGCGAGGCGCCCCTTACGTTGGCTCACCTTCGAAACATGACGGCTGCGACCGAGCTAGGGGCAATTATCCTTCCGCCTGTACCGGCCTTCTATTTGAAGCCGGATAGCGTATCAGACATCGTCGATCAGATTGCCGCGCGTGCCATCGACCTGTTGGGAGTTTCGTCTCCTGTCGCGAGACAATGGGCTGGGGTAAATGAGCAAACTCGACGTGCAGAAAGCCGGGATGAGCGTCCTTGAGTTATCCACGCCCGCACGGTTGGCTCATCACACACGGAGCAATGGCAAATTCCAGTGCTACACATTTGATCATGCTTGGCGTTGCATTGTACAATTTTGGTTCTTTCGATGCTTTATCCGTGGCTTCTTCGGATTTGCCCGTCGCCAGTTTTTTG
>NZ_ML660032.1 GCF_007004645.1 Aliiroseovarius halocynthiae
AGGCAGATCCCGCCGTACCTCGCGGCAATGCACATCATGGCTAACTGCCGTGACAAGACCGTTGGGATCTGTCGTGGTCAGTGGGGCTTGGCATCCCGCATCCCACAACGTCTGCACAATCTGCGATTTCGCATTCGCAGATGAGGTGCGGAACAGGTGCTTGTTCGCATCATAGGTATGGGTGGTTTCATTCCCCTTTGCGTCCCGCTCAAGAACTACATTGCCATAAGCGTCATAGTCGAGCTCGGCCTGTATACGGCGATCAGCGACATCTCCGCCCGCCCAGGTTTCGACGCGCGTGACATTGCCGTAAGTGGGTGCGTCAGTGCGGTCCGCGCTGCCATCAAAGGTATACCACTCAGCGCTTAACCATTTACTGGCATCCCCGGATGCGATGTCATGCGTGTTACCGAACATCTTCCAGCGGGGCTTGTTGACGATGTATTTATTGAGGTTAGGGGTATACACGAACTTCGTCATGAAGTTATCCGCGTCATCATCCGTGCCATTCAGGCCAAAATGCCGGATGATCGTCGGAGACCCCCACTGATTGTACTCATACTCGGTCCGCTTCGAGATCAGATCATCACCCCAAAGTGTGCTTTCCTTAGAGCTGGTTTTGAACGAACGATAAGGGCGCTTGCCACCCACCAGCGACCAGGTGTTGACTGTTTCGCGCTGGATGACATCACTATGATAGAGACGCTGGCGCGTGATGTTGCCTTTCACACCCCAGTTGTTTTGCGCATATTCAGTGACCAGACGTGGGTTAACATCTTCCCCTGGGATTTTGGGCAGAATGGCGGTGATCGTCGCATAGCCCAGTGACTTGCGCAGGTTATGTTGGAACTTGCCACCCGCGTATTCATACGTGGTGACGCGTGGCGCATTGCCATCCGCACCATTCTTGCGGGTGATCCTCGAAACCAGCTGACGCACGCCAGGGATCTCGCTCACCCCAAAATGAGACGACGGTTTATAGCTGACATTGATCACCTCGCCATCCGGCTCGGTCACCGTCTTTAACGTCGAATGAAGGCCCGAGGCGTTGAACGCAATCGTCGACCTGCGATCATTCCTGCTGGTGTCGCGGAAGACAACATCCAAACGACCGTCGCCGTCGAAATCCCCAAAGCCAAAGAAGCTGTTGAACCCGGTGCCCTTAGTCGTCTTTCTAAACCGCTCTCCAGTCGAAAGGAAAATATGCCCGCGTTGGGGTTTCATTGACCCTTTAGGTGCGCCGGGCACGCCGTCTGACTTGGCATGGCCACGTTGCACAACAAGATCCGCCAGCCCATCACCATTGATATCAGCGAGCGTGCTGCGAGCGCCTCCGTAGCCTTTCGAATCGAAGTCAATCCCAAGATGACCACCCCAGCTCCAGTCTACGATTTTAAAGCCCACACCAGTGGACAAGGATACCCCGATGCGGTCTTTATTCCGGCGATCATGTACAATCAGATCTGCTTTGCCATCACCATTGACATCACCGAACCGAACCTCACCACGGTTCAGACGGTAGCCATCGAAAGCACGTTCATCGATTGCATAGGATACGAATCCCCCTTCTCGATGATCCCAGATGCGTTCTTCTTGGATGATCTCGTCATATCCATCACCATCAACATCCGCTGTCCAGGTTTCGCGCGCGATTCTAAGAGGTTCCGCCATACCCTCAAATAAGCGATAAGAATGGTTGGGTGCACGGACAAGTTTGCTATCATCAAGGTTGTAGAAATTGTTTTTCCAGATGACTTCCGTTTCAGGATCACCAGCAAAATTTCCGATCAAAAAGCGTCCGCTGTTCGGCACGGTAGAGATTTGTCGCAAATTTACGTGATTATCTCTAATTCCCTCAGCAGATCCGCTGCCTCCACTGGATGTGATAAATGTAAAGGCGCCGGTGGAATTGTCCCGCCTGGACCATCCCGCAAAAGATCGCGAACCTGAGCTATTAGAATACACAGGCGGTAGACTTGTACCCACATTAGCAACCACTGTTCGATCAGTGGCAAACACTATCCGACGATTTGGTAGAGTATAGCTTGGATTGGTCGCCTTGCTATACTTCAAGAAAATTAGTTCATCACGCCCGTCGCCGTTGCGATCGATCACCGACATCGAGGTGTGGAAATTGGCGTTTACCGGTTTCCAGTGAAACTTATGATCATCACCAGTATAGTCGAACGTCCAACGCGGCAGCGAGCTGCCGCCGGTAATATGTGCCCCATCCTTTATGAAGTCGCTGCCAAATTCTGTCACCGACGCCAGAAGATGCGAACGCGTCAGCGCTGATGTCGTGTGGGTCAGCCGATACGCCCTGATGTTGTCGTTCCAGTTCTTCACAACAATGGATTTCAGCCGGTTCTGTTGCCAGCCCATGTTCCCCGTCCCAGTTGCGAATTTCAGAACTGGGTGTGATCCGCTCACATCAACGTAGCTAAAGCTTGTGCTGTAACCGGCATAATTGATCGACTTCACCCGGGGTGTGAACGCCGTCGCTTCTGACCCTGGTAGATATGTGATCTCGACAACATTTGGCGTTGCTTGGGTATCCCTGATTTCGGTCAGAACCCATTTCCGTCTCCACGCAACGCGAATATATGTCGGATCCCCATTTTTCTTGGCGCCTGCCAGCGCCCCCACGCTTTCATATTTCAACCGGGTGCCATCTGGGCGATAGACCAAGAAATGGGTGGTTCGATCCTGATCGTTACCCGCTCTGTGGATCTTAAGCCCCTGATCGCGCATGGCGACAAATTTGCCCCCAGACTTACAGCTCGCGCTTGGGGTGTTGGTCATATATTTGTCGGGATAACCTTGCAGCATAGGATTGGTCGCCCCACTGCCCCTGCACCCAAGCAGTTCAACCCCATCCAACAAGAAGATATCCTTCCCGTTCTGGTATGTCGGTGCGCCATTGCCGACCGATACACGTTCGATTGTGGACAATCCACCAAGCGACCAGCCCCGCCCAATCGTATCCTCAGCCCCGCCGCGCGACTTGTTTTGCGAATTATAGTTAAGCGACAGGTTCGGCTCTAACCCACGGAACGCCGGGATCTTGATCGGAACCGAATAGCTGAACGCCCCATCCGTTC
Organism: Aliiroseovarius halocynthiae; assembly: GCF_007004645.1. GTDB lineage: Bacteria > Pseudomonadota > Alphaproteobacteria > Rhodobacterales > Rhodobacteraceae > Aliiroseovarius > Aliiroseovarius halocynthiae. The sequence continues at coordinate 3,102 of NZ_ML660032.1, forward strand.
CAACATTGTTGGGAACGCTCAACGGCGCTTGACGGCCATTGGTGATGACCGAAGGATCCGGACCCTCATCTTCCTCCGCGAATGCTGTGAATGTAAGGGCGACAAAGGCGGCAATTGCCAAGAGTCCACGCATGTGACGAAAGCCTTTAGGATAATTATTTTTCATCATAAATAGAGTTCCATTTACCCACGTCAACCTAAAGGATGCGCGCGCCCCGAGTGCAGAACAGGATCTATGCGTACTGATCTGTCCCGACCTGCTGCACTTGAGTGGTCCAATTGAAAGTTTGCGCACAGCTGGCCTTGGGTCTACCGAATGGTGAGTCAGGTGCAGGCAGTGCTGAAAATGACCTCAAACGCGCCGAAGCGATGATGCGAGAGCACGCCAACCAAACGTTGGTATACTCGGCCCTGTTACCGATCGATATCGAACAAGAACACTAAAGGCCCGCTCGTCTCAGCGCAGGTTTGACGCCACAGCCTCGCTCTTGGAGTTACCCGGTGGAATCCTCGGGCACCAGCTCGTCCCAAAACGCGAAAATCGCTTCTGCGTTCAATGCAGACATCCAGCCATGGTTTTCGAAGTCCAGACGTGCTGCGTCTTCGGTCAGCTGGCTCATGAACAAGCGCTTGTCCGCATCCCGCTGGGTGGGGCTACGACTTTGGACCAATTCCTGCACGCGCCGAAGCTTGGCCGAGCGCTGCTTGATCTCGGGGGTGGACGCCCCGCCCGTCTGCGGCGCTTCGGTGGCGACGAAATCCTCGTTGATCGCACGGCTTAGGTATTTTGCCGGACTTCGCACCTGCGCTTGTCCTGCGACATAGTCGATCTTCTCGGTGACGTAATCCTCGCCATGTTCGGCAATCCATTGCCGCGCCAACCGGTCGCTAACGCCCAGCCCCATCAGACGCGCATAGGTCTGGGATGCGCGGACGCCCTCGCCATCATCTATATTCAGAATGGCCAGCTGCGGGTTTCGGCGGATCAGGAAGCGGATATGGCTGACCGCGCGGCCCATCTTGCGCGTCTCGGGTTCCACGATAATGTCCGACACTTTGTTGATCTCGGCCACCGCAGGTTTGATCACCTTCGCGTTCAGATGTTTGTAGCTTTGATAATAGTCCGAGCCATCGACCCCCATCAGCCGCCGGAAGATATCCAGATCCCACCAGCCGGTGGATCCGGTCTTCACGAAACGAAAACAGTTCTCGTACAGCGCCAACGCATGCCCGCCCGTAAACTGCCGTTGAATGTTTAGATTGATCAATGCAAAGACTTTGGGGTCATGCAGCTTCTCGGCCAGCGCAGGAGAGTATGCATATTCACACACGCCCCCTTTCAACTTGGCATAAGACAACAGTGCCGAGACCCCCCATTCCTGACGCCCGGCTTCATCCAGCATATCCCATTCGGCAACCGTCTCGGCCAACCCGCGCAGCGCCGTCTTCAGCGTTTCAACGTCATTCGAGTTATAGCCAATCATCAGGCACAAGGCCTGTGCATCAATCCGGTGGCTGCTCTGACTGGTCAGCGTGTCATAGGCATTCAGCAGCAGCACGTTGGACAGCTTCCGCTGCAACAGCGACAGCTTTCCCGACACGTGGATCGCCGCCACGTTCTTCTTCACGCTCTCACGTTTCAACGCGCCGGTTAGCCGCGTGTTCGAGGGGGTATTCATCTGCTCGGTCCCGTTTTGGGTTTTCGCAAATATTACATATTTGGCACCCAAACTCAATCTTCCTATGGGTGCCTATCTACGGGACGGTGCCCCCTGAAAACGGGTACCTTTACTATTTAAGGAACCCACATACAGGAGCGCGAGGGCGACAAAATCAGCGATATCGCGTGTATCTGGTGGGTTTTGGCCCCGTCCTGAATCCCGGCACCCGATTTCCCGGCCTTTGGAGTCCTTTGCCCCGCGAATCGGATCCGTTGATCCCGTATACTGGCACCTATAACCCTGAGAACGGGTACCGCAAGGCACTTAGATACTTGTTATTGTTGGATTATCGGGACCCAAAGATCTTAAAGTACTTAAACAAAATACAAGTTTGGTGATGCCTTTTCGGAAGAAGTTTCGCTGCGAAACCAAATTGACGTTCCCATCTCATCCGCAATGTGCGAGGTTTGCGCGTATAAGCGTTTAAACAGCAAATATGGCAAAGAGCAGATGGCACAACCACCCAAGACACCTCCCCCACCGTATTTCAACATCAACCCCGAGGAGGCCGCCAAGAAGCTGACTGATCCTATCAGCACAGCCCGATTCGCCAAAGCGGCTGCCTTCGCATCGAAGGGTCGTGATGATCTTGCCAAACGCGGCTATGCGCCGGATGGTAATAAACGGTTGCGCCGTTTTTCGGTCTGGGAGATCTGCAAATATTTAATCCCCGTTGCGCCCGCCCATTTTCGCAGGGTTTTGAAACAGAACGAAAGCCTGCCGCAGGGCGAGGGTGAAGGCGGCGCGAAATGGTTCACGCTTGAGGATGTTTTGAAGCTGCGCGACCACTTTGCCTCCGAGGGCGTATCCACCCGCGAATACCGCCCCTATCGGCCCGAGGGCGTCGACGCCAAGGTCATCTCGGTGGCGAACTTCAAAGGCGGGGTTGGAAAGACCTCGACCGCCGCGCATCTGGCGATGTCCGCGGCACTTGATGGCTACCGGGTGCTGGTGATCGATCTGGACAGCCAGGGGTCGATGACCTCGATCATGGGTGGTCAGGTCGAGGATGAATGGCAGACCGCCTTCCCGCTCATGGCCAAACACTACGCCCAGCATGTCGCCGCAGAGAACGAGGTTCGCGCCGCGGCCGGGCAGGCACCAATCCCGCTGGACGAAACCCTGACCGAGGCATTGGGTTTCGCTGCGAAACAGGTCATCCAAAAAACCCACTGGCCCAATATTGATCTGATCGGCGCCCAGCTGAACCTTTATTGGGCGGAGTTCCAGGTTCCCGTCTGGCGGATGCAGATGCAGTCCTGGCCGCTATGGGATGCGCTGTCTGGCTTCCTTGAGGATGAAGGGCTGTATCAGGAATATGATATCATCATCTTGGATACCCCCCCTGCCCTCGGCTATCTGACCATCAATGCGCTGGCCGCCGCCGATATCCTGTTGATCCCTCTGGGCGCGTCGTTTCTGGAATTCGACTCGACCGGCCGTTTCTTCGATATGCTCTATTCGACCTTCGCCTCGATCGAGGATGGCGAGAATGCCATGCGCCGACAACACGGGCTGGAAGAAATGCGCTTCGAATGGGACGCGGTACGCGCGTTGATCACTCGATTCGATGCCGCCCAGCAGACCGATCTGGCGAATGTGATCCAAGCTTATTTCGGCGACTTCATGACGACCTACCGGCAAGAGATGACCGCCATGGTCGGCCAAGCCGGTGAGCAGGTGAATGGGATCTACGAGGCTGATTATCGCGAGTTCAACCGCGACACCTATGTCCGCGGACGCGAGACGTTCGACCGCACGTGGGCCGAGGTGAAAGAACTGATCCTTGGCTGCTGGTGGCGTGATCTTCAGATGGCTGAAGAAGGAGGTGAGTGATGGCGAAACGACGTAAACTTGTGGCGCCAAGCGCTGATGATCTGAACCGGATCGAAGAAGAGTTTCGCAGCGAAACCCTGCGCAAATCCGCAATGGCGCCCATCGCTCAGGTGGCTGCCGAAGCGGCCCAACAGGCCGAAGTTCTACCCGCGGAAGCGCGCAGCGCCATCGCCAAGGATAAAGCCGATGCCGAACAGCTGCGCGATGCGCAGGACAAAGGTCTGGTCATGGTCGAGGTCCCGCTTGATCAGATCGACAGCGAAGACATGGTGCGCGACCGCATCGCCGTGGACGAAGCAGAAATGGAAGAACTTCGCGCCTCGATCCGTGCCAATGGCCTGCGCCTCCCGGTCGAGCTGTACGAGTTGAGCAATCCACAGGGCGATCTGGTCTATGGGATCATTTCGGGCTATCGCCGGGTGCTGGCGATGCGTGGTCTGTTTGGCGCCACGGGTGACGCCAAATTCTCGAACGTCAAGGCGCTGGTCAAACTGCCCGAGACCTTGCCGGATGCCTTCGTGGCGATGGTGGAAGAGAATGAAGTTCGCGCCGATCTCAGCCATTTCGAGCGCGGTCGGATCGCGGTGATCTCGGCGCAGAACGGGATTTTCGAGACGGTCGAGGCTGCGGTGGATCAGCTGTTCGCAACGGCGTCAAAAGCCAAGCGGTCGAAGGTCCGGTCCTTTGCCATGGTGTTCGAAGCACTTGGGGACATGCTGAGCTTTCCCGAGAAGCTGACCGAGCGCCAGGGCCTGCGATTGGCCAGTGCGCTGCGTGCGGGGGCCGAAAGTGATATCCGCAATTTGCTGGCCGAAGGGCAGGGTGTGGATGCGCGGTCCGAATGGGATCTTTTGGAAAGCGTCATCGAAAGCTATGAAGCCGAGCCGCGCGACACATCGCGTGGTGGACGCCCAAAGACCGCGCCGGGCAAACGCGAAAGCGGACCTGCGGTGCGCACGTCGACCGGGTTTGTCCTGCGGCGTGAACATGACGGGCAGGGCTACCTGATCCGTTTGGAAGGTCGCAAAGCGGATGCCGAAATGGTCGACGCTTTGATCCGCGAGATGGAGCACTGGCTCGAGAAACCCTGATCGGTTTCGCAGCGAAACCTACAGCCCCGCGGCCTTTGTCAGGTTCACCCGGAACCGGTCGCGGCGGCGTTGATAGCGACGGGTCATTTCGGCGGATGCATGCCCCAGATGTTTCTGGACGTAGCGCTCATCGATCTCTGCTGAACTGGCAAGGCCAGCACGCAAACTGTGGCCTGAAAATAGGGCGAGGCGATCTTTTTCAGCTAGGTCTGCGCGAATACCGGATTTCAGAACGGTGTGCTTGATGAGGCGGGCGACGTGTTTGTCTGACAGGCGCGCTTCCAGGGGGCGTTTGCCATCACGCGACGTCCGAACGAACACCGGCCCGAAATCGATTTTAGAAAACTGCAGCCATTGTTCCAGCGCATGGACCGGACAGGTCAGCTTTGAGGATCCGCGCCCGATTTCGACCTCGCGCCAGCCGGTCTTGGCGTTCAGGGTCAAGACCGCTCCGGCATCCTGAATGTCGATCCAGCCGCTAGGGTCGATGGTGTCGTCCCGGCCCACATCTAGGCTGACAATCTCGGATCGCCGCAACCCGCCAGCATATCCCAAAAGCAAAATGGCCCGGTCCCGAAGCCCGCGCAGATCGAAGGGAAGGATGGCGACCATGGCCAGAATATCTTCGGGCAGGATCGCTTCTTTCTGCGTTGGCGGTCGCGCATGCTTGCGCTTGATCCCGGCCAGCACGGTGGCGATATGGCGATTCTTGCGATCCAGCAGTAACCCGCGCTGCGCATAGTTCCAGGCAAGCCCGGACAGGCGGCGCTCAATCGTCGTGACGGAAAGGGCAGGGGAGGGACCTGTCGGAGCGGCGAGGTCGGTCAGGTAGAGGCCGATCATCTCAGGTGATGGAGGCAGGGGGTCGGTGCCCTTTAACCTGCACCAGCGCACAAAGTGTTTCCAGTCGGCCGTATAAGCCTTGTTGGTGTTCTCGGCTGTCGAGGCCTTGGCGTAGTCGCGGGCATTCTCAACCAACCGATGGAGCGTGCCGGAGCCTGCTACATGCGAAGGCAGGGTGATTGGATCACTGCCCACATGCTCTCTCTCGTCGCGTTGAGTTTCATCCGATGTATCAAAGGGCGATGGGGTCGATTTATCGGCCTTTGGAGGCTGGTTTTCTTGCGTTTCACTCATGCCTCTGAGCCTACACCAAATATGTCCGATAATACAAACTTATCGGACATTATGGAGAATTACAAATAGAGGCGGTTTTGCGGATAATATATGGCATAAAGCGCCGTAGTGATCTAGGGTTCCAGCATGACCGATGGCCTGATCCTCTGCGCATACGACAGCAAAACCCCCGCCCAACTTCCGCGCTGGATCACGGGAGCGCGCGCTGAAACCCTTGATGACATGGCTTTTTTGTCAGGAGCCGCGCTGTCTTATCTGCATATTGCCTTACACCATCCCCAGACCCCCGGTGCCTTGGTGCGGGCGCGTCTGGCGCTGCGTGCGGCTGAGGTTTCGATGCAGATCACAGGCCGCCCCGAAAGGGCAGGGGAGCTGCGCGATGAAGTTCTTCTGCTACGGCCCGGCGACCTGCCCGGTCCGGCAGGTGCAGTTGCGCAAAGCTGGCAGCGCGCGGTCGCGCGGCCGCTCTCGGTCAAATCTCTGGCCCGCGCCGTTCCTAAGCTTACGCCGGTGCAGGTTGTGACGTGGATGGATGCAGGGCAGGGAGGGGCGATCCCCCGTGCTGCGCAGGTGCTGGAAGCTGTTTTGACCGACGCCCCGCAGGCGGACTCCACCGCGTTGATCTTTGCGGATGCCGCGCTGGCGCGCGCAATTGGATTGGATCATCTTTTGCCGTGTCTGTCCGTCGCGCTGACCCGCGCTGATCTTCGTAAACGGGGTGCGGAATTACATATGGCATGCCACCACGCCATCCTGCGCGCTGCGAAAGACATTTTGCCGCTGATGCAGGACCTATCCCGCCGCGCCGCGCATGTGTCTGCCGTGTCCCCAAAACTGCGCGCGAAGCAGGCGGAGGCTGCGCTTGAATGCTTTCTGACCCAAGATGCGGTCGCCCCGATGTCGCTGCCCATGCCCGACCGCGCCGCCCGCCGTCTGTGCGACCGGCTGGTTGCTCTTGGTGCTGTGCGCGAGCTGACGGGCCGCGACACTTTCCGCCTGTATGGGATCGCACCATGACGTCCCAAGACGCACCTATTTTCGATCGGCTTCTGGCGGATCTGCCGCCAGAATTGCGCTGGCGCGAATGGATGCGCCGGATCGAGGCGGTTCTGTTCGCCAGCGCCCGCCCCGTCCCGCGCGCGGATCTGGCGCGTGTGGTGGGCGACATATCGGTCGAGCTTCTCGTTGATGATCTGTCTGCCAGTCTAGAGGGTCACGCCTTCGAGGTGGTAAAGGTGGCCGACAGTTGGATGTTGCGCACCCGTCCGGTCCTTGCCTCGGTAATTCACGTCGCAGCGGATGTGGGGGATCAGGTGTCTAACCTTGGCGAGTTCGATATCGCGGTGCTGGCGGCTATTGCCTATCATCAGCCAATCACACGGGACGGATTGAAAGATATTTTTGGGAAAGAGATTAGCCGCGACCTGATCGGTCGGCTGTATGAACGCAATCTGATCGCCACCGGCCCCCGCGCGCCCCGCCGTGGCGCGCCGTACACCTATGTCACCACCGATCACTTCCTGGCAGCATTCGATTTGGAAACGCTTCATGACTTACCGGATCAAGAACAGATGCAAGACGCTGGGATGGGATAGGGGGCTTCCCCTAATATTGTGGATTTGAAGCTCTGGTTGCGCGTGTCCGGCGGGTTCGGATGAGCGAGGTCGACACTTAACGTCTGGGGGAAACTTATATGTTGTGGGTTCAGAAAAGCGAGAAACTCAGCAATCTGCGCACCCCAAATACAAACTTTTTTAAGGCCGTAATGGCAACGTCGCGATTAACTACAAGTTAAGTAGAAATCGGGGTGGCCATTGATGCAACGTTTGGGACACCCCGACACAAACTTTTTTGGATCGTTCGTAAAGCCAAACAGCCGTTCAGTTCTTGCCGAGCAAATAGCACGCATTTGGTCGATGTTAAGAATAGTGGGCGGCATCCGCTGCGGGGTTGAGATTGACATTGGGCGCGCGATGTGTATATACAAAAGTAGATACATAAGGTGCGTGATGATGTTCGAAACCAAAATACGCAAGGTCGGTAATTCCGCCGTTGTTACCCTGTCCAGCGAAGTTCTGGCCGCTATGGACGTGAAAGAAGGCGACAGTGTCTTCCTCGCCCGTTCAGATGATGGCGGAATGAGGCTGATGGCTCACAATCCCGAATTGGCAGCTGCGATGCAAGCGGCTGAGGATGTAATGGATGAGAATCGCGACTTGTTGCAGGCGCTTGCATGAACGACCCAATCTGGGTTCCGCTCCAGGCGGTCTATCTAATCCACGACAGACAGATCGCCCGACATGGCGGAGCGGGTGGGCTGCGGGATGCCGGCTTGCTGGAAACAGCTCATGCGCGCCCGCAGAACAAATATGTGTATGAACAGGCCGATGTGATGACATGCGCCGCAGCATATGCGTTCGGGATCGCCAAAGCGCACGCGTTTACTGATGGCAACAAGCGCACTGCATTTGTTGTTGCAGCAACATTTATGCGGCTGAACGGCTTTCACTTACGTCCCGACCCGCTTGTGGGTGTTCGGGTTATGGAAAACCTGGCGGCCGATACAATGTCAGAAACTGCGTTTCGAGATTGGCTGAGTGAAACGGCAACACCATTCCCGAGTTAAAGCAGGTTCAAAAATCAGCTCTACTGCTGCCTGCCATCAAAACAACCTGACAATTCCGCCGTCGCGCAAGGCTGTCTTTGTTGAACTGAATGACCAATAGTTCCGACCGCTAGGCAGACCTAAGACGCTGTCTTAAGCCGAAGGGTTGTATGCGTCTGGCGATCCATGATTGTTCGGGGTTCGGATTTTGTTAAGTAAAATACCAAGAATATCTGGTTTGAGCGCGGAAAGATTGAATGAGCAAGGCGTCAGAGGCAAACGGTTCCAAAAAACCGGCCAGTGTGGACACCAAGAAATCAACGGAAATTGATCCAACGATCGCGCAGAAGGTGGCCGAAGTACGCGCGCATGTTCGCGAATCATTTGGGAAAATCACGATGGCGATGATGGGGCTGCCGCGCTATCGCAATCAAACCATCGGCGATTTGCAGCACCTCGTATTAGAACCTTTGATCCGGGACCGGGTGGCGATTGCATATCCAGACGGCAAGGAAAAAGACCCCCTTTCGGATATCGCCGGGGTGGCGATCTGGGCGTCTGTCTCGGACGAGGTTGATGCCAAAATCCGCGATCAGATCAAAGGCGGAAACTTTCCGATCCGCCTGAAGGCGGAGGACTGGAACAGCGGCGATATCAACTGGCTGCTGGACGTCATCGCGCCAGATACAAAAACCACCACCAGCGTAATTGCCAATTTCAAACATGTGGTGAAGGATGGTGATCTGCGGATGCATCCGGTGATCACGCATCTGGTGGATAAAGAAACACTAACAAAAATGGGCGCCGGCCCTGTCGCGTAATTGCGATTAAAATGGAGAGCACAAATAGCTTATCACATTTCAGGTGGTAATAGCGAAACGAGCGTTCAGGGACCGCTGGTTGAGACTCTAACCCCAATCGATGGCGACCTCGACAAGATCCAATTGTTGGATCCTAGCCCGGATGGGCGTTGGCGGGTGTCCTTTGATTTGGGCGGTAGCGGCCGGCCGGTGAATGGCACGCATATGCCGACCCGTTTACGCCGCAAGCGCGTGTCGGATAACAAAGGGTTTCCGATCGATGATGTACGCAACATTTGGGGTGGTGGGCTGCTCGTCAGCGCGGCATTCAAAGATGTGGTTGAGCGATTTGAACCCGGTGTACATCAGTTTTTCCCGATCACCATTGAACAGGGCGGTAAGGCCCAGTTTGAGCGCTTTGGTTTTTACATCTGCAACCGGCTGGATACGCTGGCCAAGGATGAATGTGTGCCGCCAGTTGGTGAGGATGAGCAGTGGAAGCGTATCCGCGGGCAGGAATACAAGAAGATCTTTGACACTCAGAAGATTGGCTCTCATCACGTCTGGCATGATAAGTACACGATCGGCACATTTGTCAGTGATGCACTGCATGAGGCGCTGACGGAGGCGGATCTATCTGGCCTTGGCGGCAAATATTACGAGCAAGTCTGAGAGACTTTCGCTTGGTGATCCAGAGCTACAAAACATTCACATAACCCGTAATCAGCGATTTTGGATATTGTTATGACAAATTTTGCATCTATCAAACGTTTTAAGGGATTTCTTGACCTGTTTGGGGCACGCGGGAACGGGGAATCCGGGTTTCAGGGCGCCCATGTCACGGGCGATGCGTTTTGGGGGGAGCACCTCAAATTTTTGGATGATCTGAACGAGGGGCTTTCCCCGCGATCTCAGGATCGACTTGGGGCAAACATAAAAATAATGGCGTCCTGCTACCCAAATCGACCCGAACTGGTCTGGGCGTGCAAAAGTGGCCAAAACTCGGAACATTTGTGAACGAATAATCGTGAAATGACTTTAAAGTGTCGTAGCCATTTGCTTTTGAACGATATTTTGGAGGTGAGCAGATGGGCGGTATTGCAGCACGGGACTGGAGTTTGTTCTTTCTTGATCTGGAATTTCTTTCATCACTGCCTCAATCAGTTCTTCTGGAGGTTGCCAGACATTTGGCCCTTTCGAGACCCCGGGAACGTCATCGTGTTGAGCTTTAAGATTGGTTGCGTTCCGCGCTTGCCCTACTCCTGGGAATTTCGAAGCCAAGCATTGGTTTGGGTTGACGGCGTGTATTGATGCCCTATTGTTCTGCTCAAAGTTGATATACTAAAGGTTACCTCAATATGCGTGGATTTCTTACCTTTACTGCGGCATTGCTCACCTTCACCGTTTCGGCCTTTGCAGATGAAGGTGGTCAGTCTGATGTTCCGGTTATTACGATCCCTGTTGCGACCGATGCTGACGGCGGTGACGGAACAGATGTGTCAGTCAACACAGAGTCAGCTTCTGCACTTATAGATGAAAGTGACCAATTTGACGCCCCGGGTGTTGCAAATGCGGCCGCCGCGGATGGAGGTGATGGGCCGGATGCGTCTGTCATCACGAATTCCCGCCTTGCGCCGATTAGCGTGCCCAACAATGTTGGGACGGATGGGGCGTTCAGCTATTCGGTTCCGATCAAGATCCCGGCGTTCCGTGGGTTAGAGCCGAACCTGTCGCTTAACTATAATTCGCAAAACAAGTCGCGCGGTGGTGCTGATGATATCATTGGGCGTGGTTGGTCCCTTGGCGGGTTGTCCTCGATCGAGCGTGTGTCCGTTGGGAACGGCGCGCCAACATATGTGAATGGTCAGGATATCTTCCTGCTGGATGGGATGGAGCTTCTTGGGTGCAAGGACACTGTTAACCCCTTGAATATGGACTATCCGGATGCCTTCAAGACCAAAACGCCAAACGCAAGCTGCCGCGCCGGTGGCAATATGGTTGCCATGCGCGATAGCGGACTGAAGATTTTGCGTACGGGAACTGATCTTAATCGAGATACAGTGTTCTTCGTGTTTCGTCCCGACGGGACCCGTTTGAAATATGAAAGTGTTGGGAACATTGCAGGGGCGGATAAAGGCAAAACCGGAGACTACCATCAGGTCGCGTTTCGCCGTAAATGGCTTCTAACGGAGATCCGCGATACGCAGGCGGCGCCCAACATTGTCAGCATTGAATATTTTGGCGGTAACCTGTCCACTGGTTTTACACCACGTGTGAGCCGTATCAAATATGGTAACTATACCGTTTCGTTTCACTACGAGATGGATTCTGATCACGTGCTTCACCACGCGAACGGCACGCAACATATGGGCAAACAGATCTTTGCCCTGAAATCCATTATTGTAGCATCTAGTGGCCAGAAGATCCGGGGGTATAAGTTAAACCACTTCCGCACCAAATGGACCAAAACGCGTCGGCTGACATCGGTCACCGAGTATGGAACGGACCTTGAGCTTTCTACTCCCCATATCGTAGGCGGCGATCATCTGCCCCCATGGAGATTTGAGTATGAAGGCGACCCGTTTAAATTTGCCTTGCTGAATTTGGAAACTGATTTCCATACGTCAATGTCGGTAGTTGATCGGAATCAGGATGGACGTGATGAGCTTATCTTTCTCGAGTATAAGCACGGTTATCCCGGAGAGAAGGGCAGCTATACACTTCCTAGCCGGCTCCTGAGCTTCAATGCGAACAGAGAAGTCATAAGTGATGCCGCCCATAACCTCCCGGCGCTAGTATTTAGGACCATTGCTGCTTTTCTTAACAGATCATTTGCAGGTTGGTCCCGTCCTGACGGAAGCAGCGATAAGCGTCTTATGTTTACGTTGAAACCGCACGGTCAAGAAAGCGTAAGTACTCGCGATGTCGATTCGCACACCAAACTGGTCGAGATCGCGTGGAACCATGGTGCGTATTATCGTGCATCCCAACCTCTGATTGGTAATTTTTTTGGCGACGCAGGCACCGAAGTTATCACCGCGACCGGGCTCTACAGTATTGCTGACGGGAAAGTGACAAAAGAAGTGTCACGCTCGGACGGCTTATACAGAAATACAGCGACTCCACTTGATTTTTGGTGGGAGACATGGGCTGTGGATATTGACGGTGATGGGTATGACGAAGTTGTAAAGAAAGGCCGCATCTGGGATTTTCAAGGCGACAAGTTTGTTTCGTACCTGGTGCACGGCACACCATTTGCCAGCCATCACCATGGCCGCGGTGATGTGATGTTTGGCGATGTCAATGGGGATGGGAGAGCTGACGCGATTATTCACGATCGACGCGGCACTGATATTATTGGTGTATCGCTATCAACCGGACGCAGGTTTACTCCGTCTGTTGATTGGAGTTGGGGGGCCGGTCTAGGCGTCTATTCTAATTCGAAAGGATATGGCGGATCACGCAGTACTGTTGCTGATATCAACGGTGACGGACTAGCCGATCTTGTTCTTCACGAAGGGCATGGAACAATCGGCGATGATGGTGTCCGTGTACCACTCCACGCACAAGTTTTCCTGTCGAATGGCGCGGGCTTTGTCAAAACGCCTCATTGGTCTTGGTTCGATCGCTATTATGGTCTAGGCGACTTTGATGGGAATGGGTTGCTGGATGTCGTTTCCCATTACTCTTCTGGGCCGCATATGGGGCCAACGATCGCCTTTAATCGCTCTGGCCTACTATCAACCTTGCAGACGGTTCGCGAGCCGGATGGTGAGATTATTGAGGTAGACTATTCTCCGTCATCGCATTTTGGGGTGAGCGAGATCCCGGGCGTGCGGCAGTTGGTCACCAAGATCGCGCGCAAGAATGGTGAGACTGGCCAGGTCAGAACGATGCGCTATGAATATGCGGGTGGCAAGTATGATTATGGTCTGCGCAAGTCGCTGGGCTATGGGAAAGTCACGGCCATTCTGCCCAAAACTCCGGAGCAAAATCTCAACCCACGTCTGGTCACTGAATATGCGCAAGACAATTGGGGTATGAAGGGCAACGTCACGCGCCAGCGCTTGTACTATGGCGATGAGGTGTGGCGCGATACTGTGAACACATGGTCGGATGTCGAGGGTCATCGTCCGTTCCGATCTTTCAAGACCAGCACGGTTGAAAGCACGCGTTGGTGGAACAAGCTGATTTCTCAGCGGATCGAGTATGAGTATAGTTTTTGGGGCGCTCCGACCGTTATCCGTCAGTATGGTTTTGGTGGAAAGATGCCGAACGCTGACGACGTTGTTACTAAGTTTGGCTACAAGCCGAACACCGCAAAATACATTGTGAATAAGCCGAACTGGAAGATCGTTGGGAATGGTCAGGATGTGACCTGGGGCGATACATCGAACTGGTTGCAGGCCGAATTCTATACCTATGATGGGAATGCAACCGATGCTGAGGCTCCGGTCCGGGGTAATCTGTCGCGTGTCAAAGCCTGGGCAGGTGGCGCTACGCATGGGCACCGTTCAACGCGGGCTGAGTTCACTTATGACGCCTATGGCAATGTTCTGACGGAAACGGACCCGTTGGGGAACCAGACGACGCATACCTATGATGTTGCCAAGAACCTGTTCCGTATTTCATCCACAAATGCGCTGGGTCAGAAGGCTGTGACGTCGTGGCACTATCGGTGCCAGGCTCCGGTAAAGCTTACCGACGCGAATGGCCTTGTGACCACTATCTCGTATGATCAGTTCTGCCGCGAGGTACGGCGGGATCTGCCT
>NZ_ML660033.1 GCF_007004645.1 Aliiroseovarius halocynthiae
CCGACGCCCGAGCTGACCGTGTACTCCTCGAACCCAACCGGTTCATCCACCGCATCGGAATGCAGCCAACGACGGGTCAAGATGTCATCCGAATATTCCAGGACAATATCATCATGGGCCAAGGGATTGGCGGCTGACATGTCATAAACAAACGCAGTGACCTCGGCATCTGGACCGGGCGCGGGTGGGGCCGCTGGGAGCGTTTTGGTGGGGGCGGTGGAGGTCAGGAACGTGGCCCCTGCCCCAAGCGCCGACGGGGATGTGTTGCCGGTCGCGTCCACGACCTGCGCCTGGTCGCTGTCGAAGCGATACAGCCGCTCGAGCCCTGTCGTGCCGGGCGATAGATAGGTCGCGCGTGTCGCAGCGATCTGCGCCTCAGTTCGGGCGACAGACCAGATGCGAAGATCGTCAAACTGCGCATGCGACGTGCCGGCGCTGGTCTGACCCAGCCGTCCAACATGGAAAGGCAGCGTGAACGGCGCGGTGCCGGTCGCGTCGAGTGCTCCGTTCATATAGACTTTCAGCGTCCCGGCCGCGTCACGTGTGACGGCATAGTGAGTCCACACGCCGGTCGGCGCTGCGGTGCTGGCTGCCACCTTGTCGACAGCCCCCGAGCCCGGCGAATAGAGCCGGAGCCTCTGATAGGCGAAGTTCAGGTCTTGGGTCGGCTGACCGTCGCCCGAGCTTACAGGCCCGTCGCTGCTGTTAATTCCGGCCTCCAGACGGATCCAGCTTTCGATGGTGAAGGGGCCGTCCAGAACAAGATCCGGGATATCGATGCCCTCTTGCCCGGTCAGGTTAAGCGCATAGTTTTCGGCTTCGCCAGCCGGGCTGATATCCGCATCCGGGCCATCAATGATTTTGCCAATCCGGCGATCCAGCGCGTCATAGGCATAGCGGACCGTCAGCGTGTCATTGCCATAGCCTATCAGCCGGTTCTGGCTGTCATAAGCGTAACGTTCTACGGCACCATCTGCCTTTGCGGTGCGCGAGGTGCGGTTGCCACGTGTATCGTAGGCGTAGGTATAGCTGTCATCCTCGAGCAGTTGGTTGTGGTCATTTGCAGCATAGAGCGCTGACAGGTGGGACGCGGTGCGGTTCCCTTCGGCGTCATAGGCGTAGTCCTCGACCGGGATGGGTGCGCCGCCATCGGTGGGCGGGATGCCCTGATCCACCTGCACCAGCCGGTTCAGCGTGTCATACGAGATGAATTTCGACTTGGTTGGGTCAAGCTGATCCACAATCGCGGTCAATTGCCCGTCGGGCCCGTATTGATAGGTCAGTTCCGTCAGCGCTACGCCTGTCTGTACGTGGCTGAGTGCCGTCAACAGCCCGTTGGTATAGCCATAGGTCGAGGCCCGGCCTGATGTCGAGGTCAGCGAAGTCCTGCGCCCCTCTCCGTCATAGCCGAAGCTGTAGACGGTGCCCCACGGGGCGGTCAGGTCCGTCAGGCGATCTTCTGGGTCATAGGCATAGGTGGTTGCACCACCCAAGCTATCAGACATGGTGGTCCGGCGGTCCAGCGCATCATAGGTATAGCTGAGCGTCACCTGAGGCTGCAGACCTGCTGTGCCATCGGTCCTGGTCGACGACAGGCGGTTGCGGGTGTCGTAGGTGAACGTGACGCTGCTATCTGTATCCGTGGCCTCGGTCAGGTTACTGCGCGCATCATAGGCATAGGTCAGCACGTTGTCGGGTGTTTCAACACGTGTGCGGCGCCCCAGCCCATCATACAGCGCGGCTTCAACCAATCCATCCTCGCGGGTCAGGGTCGACAGGTTGCCACGCGCGTCATAGGCACGGGTCATCGTCTCGCCAATCGGATTGGTCCGCTTGGTCATACGGTTCAACGGATCATAGCCAAAACTGGTTTGACCCCCGCGTCCATCGGTTACGGTCGCGACGTTGTCGCTGGTGTCATAGGTAAAGTCTTTCTCAAACCCTTCTGGATCCGTGGTCTTGGTCAAACGACTGGTGGCGTCATAGGCATATGTATGTGTTTCGCCGTCACCATTGGTGTGGCTGACAACCTCGCCAGCGACATTATAGGCCCGCTGGATCAGACCCTCGACAGGATCATCAACGGATACCAGACGCTCCATGGCATCATAAGACATGCTGGTGACCAGACCAGTTGCATCTGTGGTGGTCGCCAGATTGCCTGCGGGCAGATAGCTATAGCTGGTCAGCCCGTCAATCTGAGCGCCATCCGCCCCAGTCACCTCGACAGTCAGCACACGATTATACGCATCGTAAGTCCGGTGGACCTGCCGTTCGACCGCTGTGCCCTGCGCCTCGGCAATTGATGTTGTATTGCCCGCACTGTCATAGGTCAGGGCAGTGATCGATCCATCAGCATAGGTGGTCGTTTCAATATTTCGCGCGGCATTATACACGAAGCTGGTAACATTGCCGTTTTCGTCTGTGCGACTTGCCAGCTTGCCGTCAGTCTCATAGCTGAACAGCCGCTCACCGCCTTCGGGGTTCACAATCTTCGTCGTTTGACCCGTATTGTCATATTCGTAGGAAGTTACAAAACCATCAGCATCCGTTTGCTGCGTCACTTTGTTGAATATGGGCTCGTACTCATATTGCGTCACCCGCTCGGCCGGTGTGCCCACTGCTTCGGTGAATGCCTTAACATTCGCCACATTATCATAAGCAATAGTGTCAATTCGCACTCCGCTTGCCGTTGCATCACTGGGCCGCTCAATCTGGGTAGCCAAGTTTTGATCATCGCGCATGATCCGTGCCTCGCGCCCAAGCGGATCAACGGTGCGAACAACCGAACCAAACTGGTTCACCTCAACTGTTGTAACTTGTCCCTTGCGATCTGTAACCGTCGTCACCCGATCTTCCGGCTCGACGAAAACCAGCGGCTGTGTGGCAGGCCCCCCCAAACCGTCAATCAACCCAAGAGAACTTGCAATCTGGGTAGCCACACTTGAACTGTCCGGCATCTTGGCACCTCGTAGGTTGCCCACCGCGTCATAGCTGTAGCCGGTCGTATTTCCGTTCTGGTTAGTCGACGACACCAGACGACCATTTTCGTCATAGCTGAATGACACTTTAGAACCTGTTGGTTCAGTCACCTCATTCAGATTCCCGACATCATCATAGCTAAACTCGGTGATACGTCCGTCGGGATAGCTGATTGACTGCAGGCGCCCATCTGCCTGATAGGTAAACGCGGTAATACCGCCGACCTGATCCGTAATCTCCGCAACTCGCCCTTCAGCGCCATAGGTGTATGTTTTGCGATTTCCCTGCGGATCGACCGTCGCTGTTTGCCGGCCGTCGATATCGAATTCAACAACAACGCCATCCTTATAGCGACGCTGCCAGCTTCCATCGGGATTGCGTGTCAACTCCGAGAATTCACCATCACCTGCAACAAAGTTTCCGGTTGCGGACGGCTTCGAGTAATGAACCGTGACACTGAACCGTTGCTCAGAGACCAGGTCAAGACTGCCATCGTTGTTCAGATCTGCAATAGCGACATCGCCGATGCCATACTCGACCAAACCCGCTTCATGTGGTTGGAATGTTCCATCACCATTAGAGTTATAGACGTAGATTTGGCTGCCCACGGTGGCGACGATATCGGTAAATCCATCACCGTTAGCATCGGCAAGGTGCACTGGCATTGCGCCGCTTGCACCTGCTGGGCGCGCCAGCTCAACCGGGGTTGCGAAACTACGCCCTGTTGTATTCAGAACAACCTGCAAGCTATCAGGTTTCGAATAGACAAAATCCATAAAGCCATCTTGGTTGAAATCATGCGGTTTGAAGTACTCACCAAGAAGGTTTACTCCGCCGCCACCGGCGCGCAGCGCATATGTTGAATAGCTTCGGTTGCCATTGTTGAAGACAAAATCGACTCCGCCGCGGGTACGATACGCGATGTCATCGCGACCATCGCCGTCAATGTCTGCGATCTCAAGCTGAAGCGTTCCCGCACCGCTAAAATATCTATGAGATACGCGCACAACTTCGCGCGCGCCAGGGCCACCATAGCTGACCCAAACTTCATCGCTGACCCAGAACAACAGGCTTGTTACGGCAACATAGATGATATCGTCATAGCCATCTTGGTCGATATCAGCGACGGCAATATCAAGTGGCCGGCGCCCGACGCCCAATGCCTCAAATTCTTTGGTTAGTACGGCATTGCCGTTGTTCGCCGCATAGCCATACCCTTCTTGCAACTGCAGGGAATAGGCAACGTCCGTCGACTCGTCGTTGTTAAGTTCACCAATTGCGATATTGGTCAAATTTGGCGGGTAATGACCAGTTTGCGGAACATCGTTCGGATTAGCAACCTTAAGCTTACCGGCCTGCTGCCATTCGTCCGAGGTGACATTAATGATCGTGCCGATGCTGCCTGTACCGCTTTCACCATAGACCACATCAATATCGCCATCCCCGTCAAAATCCGCTGCGCGAACGCCCTGCGTCCCAACTGTCGGGAAAACAAACGGTTCGTCTTCGAAGCTGGTCAGTGTCGGTTGCGGATTAAATGTGGCGACACCATCATCATCGACGATCGACACTTTTCCGTTTCCACCGACAACAAGCTTTTGCAGCCCGTCGATGGACCACCCATTGCCGTATGGGCTGTCAGTTTCATTTAGAACATGTAGCTCAGCATCATGGCGCGCGGCGACTGTCGAGCAGGCATAGTGGGCCTTGGCGACGAAACGATAACCATAGCGGCCGCTATCAATACCAGATCCATCAAGCGGCATTGATTGCCGCAATGTCAGCTCTTCGCCAACCAGCGCGGGCGTCTGTCCGTTCTGGCCAGACCGTGGGGTCCATTGCGCGCTGTCACTGACGGACAATCCACCGATATCCAGTCGTGTCGACAACGTGACCGGCAGCGACGCGTCATCTGCAATGGTCACGTCCCCGGCTACGATCACGGTCGGGTTTGCTGCTTGGCTATGATAGCTCAAACCAACATTTTGCGTCTGGCCAAAGGCGGTATACCCCGGCAGCATATAGTTTTGGTTCACGTCTCCCGAGAACGGCGACAGCATGCTGTTGCCTGTGGGCTGATCAGCGGACGCACGCGTGCGCGGTGCCTGCGGCAGGAAGCTGAACAATGTGCCATCCGAGAATGACGGCGCTGTTGCGCTGACAGTCGCCCCGCCACCATCGACACTCGCGTTCGTCAGGCGGCTATATCTACCTGACAGTACGCCTTTACGCCAAAGCGCCAACTCGGTGCCTTCAGGCAACAAGTCCGCGTTTGGAGCTCGCACAGTGACACCCTGTGTAAACACGGCTCCGGGTGCATCAAGAGCATAGATATTACATGCCTGCGTATCACTTGGCAGGCCAGGATCATCAAAAAGCTGCGGCAACGAACCAAGGCACACTTCCCCTGTATACGGGTCGCCAGAGCTCGTCTGAATGCTGTCTGCCGATATTGATACGAACAGATTGCTTGCAGATCCGGTCAAGGTCGTGTCAACGCCAGCAACCACAGGTGCACACCCATCGGAAAGCGGGGTCAGCAAGAATTCTGGATCCAGATCACGAATTTGGTTCTCGGTAATTTGAATGGCCCGCGCGGCGCCCAGATAGCCGCCCGGTCCGCCATTTGCTGTGGGCTCGACGATGATTTGATCTCCGCCACCAACAAGGCTTCCGAACGAGAAGTTTCCGTCCGCATCCGTTGTGGTCATCAAAGCTGCGTCTTGCAACCGTACAGGCATGCCCGCCAAGGGAAGCTCTACACCGACAGCGAATTCGACTGCGTCCAGAACACGGCCATGTACCGTGGTTTCCCCGGCCGATGCCTCGACCACTTCGATCGTCAGCACGGCATTATCGGTCAAAGCTCCGTCCGAGACGCCAACCGTGAAGCTGTAGGTTCCAAGTTGGCCTTCTTCTGGTCGGAAACGAATTTGCCCCGAAGCTGCATCAAGCGCTATGCCCTGTGTCAGTGGAAGCGGCGTTGCAAAAAATGAAATCGGGTCCGCGTCCGGATCCGATCCCTCAAGGTCCAGGGCAAATTCTAGACCCAGTTCAACTGTGTACACATCTCGCAGTTCGGACAAAACCGGCGGTCGGTTAAGCGTCAATACCGATACATCAAGCGTCGACGTTGCCTCGGCCAAGCCGTCTGAAACCGTTACCTGCAGTGTATATTGGCCGGGGCGGTCACCCGCGAATCCGAGATTTCCGTTGCCAAGGTCCGCCACAACGGGGTTTGATCCTGTTGGTTGTTGCACCACTTCGAACACATAGGTCAGCGTATCGTTGTCCAAATCAGACGATCCAGTCGCGTCAAAGGCCGCCTCTTCCCCAACGTTCAAGTTAACTGGACCATCCAGCACCGCTACTGGCAGTCTGTTTGGAGCAGTGACTGTGACGATGGCCGGAATGGACTCCAATTCATAATCGGACACGACCAGTTCGAACACATAGTCGCCGCGACGATCCGGAGTGAACGAAAAAGCCGGAGCAAAGCGATCTGCGATTGCGGCGCTTGAGCCGGCTGGCTGCGAGACCAACGTCCACTTATAGTTCAGCGCATTGTTCTCGGGATCATATGAACCCGTGCCATCAATACTCGCGGTATCTCCGACAAACACTTCAGCCGGCGCGGCCACCACGGCCACAGGGGCGGTGTTAAGCACCTCAATTGCGATCACAGCCGGGCGCGCCATCAAGGCGCCATCATATGCTTCAAGCTGCACCAGATACTGACCACTGCGATCAGGGGTGAACGTGATCTGATTGCCCGTGACCTTTACGTCAGCGGGATCGGATCCAATCGTCACCACAGACCCGTCAGGACGCGCAATTAGCGACCAGTTGAAGGTCAGGGTATCGCCGTTCGGGTCGATGCCATAGTGCGCACCATTCAGATCAACCGCCTCGCCAATATTGGCAGTCAGGCTTTGCCCGCGGGCCAGTGCTGGGCGCAGATTGCCTGATCCGATAAACATTGTCTTGGGGGCGGAAACCCCGCCTTCATCACCCACGATCACTTGCGCAACTGCCGAGAAGGGCAGCTCCCGACCATCGTTCAAGCAAACGGGCTCTATGCGCTGAAATGGGTTGGGATTGGGTGAAGCCTGGCGCCACAGATCGCCAGAAACATAAAGCTTGGCTGTCGAAGTCGAATAGGGCGCCCGGATGTAGGCATCCGTCCCCGGCAGCAGAACAAACTCTTCCGACCAGCTTCCATCCTCCAGCTCGATTCGGAATACTCTTGCCACTCGGCGCTGATACTGCACGCGCCAGATCGCAAATTTAGTTCCGGCATCGTCGGTGACATATCCCTCCGAACTAAAGCCGGGCAGGATATCCCCTTGTGACTGGTCAACCGCATCATTGGATACGGTTACATCTTCGACTGCGGTGTCAAACCTTTGCCACAAGCTGAAGCGGCAAAGATTCCCATCGGCTGGCCGCGGGGTATTGGCCCACATATCGTTATAGTCCCAATCGTGATAGACATTCTGCGCCTTCAGAACGTCCCGAAACTGGGCGCTATCAATCTGTCCGTCGGACTGAGAAGCCACATCCAACACACCAATGACTTCAGTGTCCGTTCCCGTCAGCGTGGCGCGATCAAGACCTGTTCCGCCAATCAGACGCCAGGCATAAAGCGGCACCGTGGGATCGGCCGAGGACAAACCCGCATCCAGTTGATAGGCCCCTGCCCCGACGAATGGCAGATCTGGGCCGGCATGTGCGACAGGCAGGCTATCCTCAACTTGCATTAGGTAGGTCTGCGGTACGCTGTTGGATGCCCCATCCGTGACAACCAATTGCACCACATAGTCACCCTCGACATCGGGCGTGATCAATCCATTGGAAGAGCTCGCATCAACAATACCCGCTACGCTGTTCGCGGGGGCATGTAGCAAGGACCAGCGATACTGGATCGCATCGCCATCCAGGTCATAACTTTGCGTACCGTCCAATGTGACCGGCGCACCCATGACTGCGCTCGTAATAGGTTGGATGTTGGCTACAGGCCGCAGATTGCCGCCCTGCCCCACAATAATCAGGACCTGGTCCTGCGCGGCGCGCGCGTCATCGCGGACCTCATAGGCAACCAGATATTCCCCAGCAACATCGAATGTCAGGGACGTCATGCCCTCCTCGTCTGTCGAGACCTGAGGGACCGCACCTGAGGGCGCTACCAGAACATCGATATCTGCAGCCAGAAGTGAGCCATCGATATCAGTTGATGCGTAAGGCTCCAGATAAGTTGTCTCGCCGACCTGAACGCGTATCTGATCAAATCGGGCAGAGGCCGTGGGGGCAACCTGCCGACCGCGGTCATCTTCAAAGAAATCAATATTATATGTTGCCTGAGTGGATGCCTGACCGATCGCGTCCGTTACGACCAGCCCCGCTGTATACGTTCCTTCGACATCCATCTGAAGCTTCGCAAGGGGTGTATCCGCGGTTGCGAATTGCGCACCGCTTCCTACCGGCGCCGATTCAAGCGTCCAAGCATAGGTCAGGCGCGCGCCATCAACATCAGTGCTCGGTGTCCCATCCAACACAAGTGTGGAGCCGCCCTCGGGCATTCCACGTGCGATGATCCGGGCAGTTGGCGCTGTGTTGTCCGTAGTGACCTCAAGTGTTCCGGACGCCAGAATGTTCGCAGGATCATCGACATCCCGTACCGCCACATGTGCAACGTACCGCCCGGGCACATCAATCACGATGCTCGGACGAATCGCTGACGAATCGCTAAACCCCGAAACTGACGTTGTTGGACGTTCGGACCATGACCATTCGAAGGTGGCGGCATTTCCAAACGGAATATTCAAACCATCCGTCGGGTCCAACTGAACCGCATCACCGACGTCCGCGCTTATAGGTTGCAAGGCTGACTGAGCAAAAGCTGTAGAGGCATTAAAAGTGTAGAAAAAACATGCGACGGCGAAGACTAGGCGGATCAAAGTGCCACTCCTAAAATAGAAAACACATCCTTTGGTGTAATTTCTATACAGGGTTGAATACTCAAATCAACATTATACTTTTCCGTTCTCCGCGTGCCCGTGAGATTCAACGCCATAGGCCAATATGTGGCTCGGTTGATCACGGTTCAGACTCTCAGAGTGTATCCCCGGCGGATCTATCGAGAATGACACACTGAAAATCGAACGACTGACGACCGCCGTACCTGACGAAGCGGAGAAGCTTGTCCTCGATCTCTATCGGCAACTTCCAGACACCCGCATCACCGACCTGCTTTTAGAAGTGGATGAGGCCACTGGATTCACAGACGCCTTCACCCATCTGCGAACAGGTGCGCCCTGTAAAGATAGGGTTGGGCTGCTGAATGTTCTACTTGCGGAAGGGCTGAATCTTGGCCTGAGCAAGATGGCCGAAGCCAGCAACACCCATGATTACCTCCAACTGTCACGCCTGCCTCGTTGGCACATCGAAAGCGAGGCTATCAACCGGGCCTTGAGGTTGAGGAGGGAAATTGATCCGGGGGACCAATTTCCCTCCGAACAGGCCGCTGTCGTCGTCGAAGCGTTCTTCCGCTGCCCGGCAGGGCATTGCGCCGCAATGTCCCGAGAGGGGATGAAGCCTTTGGTTTCCGCCAAACCAACCCGGGCGCGCGGTGGTGTCCAGCACCCATTCCTGTTGTTCGCCGAAGGGGCGATAGGCGGTGTCGACGTCTGATGCTCCGTCTTCGCCCGTGATCGCCTTCACGCTTTGCAGCTGGTCACGGTGCNGCTGTCGTCGTCGAAGCGTTCTTCCGCTGCCCGGCAGGGCATTGCGCCGCAATGTCCCGAGAGGGGATGAAGCCTTTGGTTTCCGCCAAACCAACCCGGGCGCGCGGTGGTGTCCAGCACCCATTCCTGTTGTTCGCCGAAGGGGCGATAGGCGGTGTCGACGTCTGATGCTCCGTCTTCGCCCGTGATCGCCTTCACGCTTTGCAGC
>NZ_ML660034.1 GCF_007004645.1 Aliiroseovarius halocynthiae
TTGGACCAGTCAGATGAGGCTGCTCAGAGAGGCTCGGCTGAAGGCAGAGGAAGCGAAAGATAAGCAGCGTTTGGACAGTTTGAGCTTTGATATGTTTCTGGGACAGGGGTTATTTGACGACCAGCGTTCTGCGTTGTCAGAACCTGTTGTTCAAAGCTTACGGATTTTGTGAAAAGTGGGCTCACACTCACCGCTCGGTGCAGTTTCCGAACGACTGCTTTTGGACAAAAACCCATAACAGAATTCCCCTTCCAAAAACAATCCTTTGCACCGTGACACAAACGTAGGGTTTTGACTGAAACGGCAACGCTCTCCATGTCAATTCGCTGCGCGCGACATTAATTCGCGTCTCGTTGAGCACGTGATCATCATTGCGCAGGTGTCATGTCATCTGCTGCACCCTGTAAACGGCGTCTCCAAGAACTGCTTGTCGGTCAGCTTCATCAGGTCAGGGTTCATCTCGCTCTCGCCCTTGGGGGCATAGTAAAACGACGACCACGAGATCGACAGCACTGCACATTGCTTGCCAACGGACAGGCGGTGCAGGTTTGGTTCAATCAGCTTCCGCCTCACTTGCTGGCCTAAGGCTTGAGCGTTCTTGCCCAAAAACCACTGGCGATGGCCAGCGCCCCGATCTTGGCGTGCAGGTCTTCACCTGCTCTTCATTGACTTCCGGAGCCTTCCGGCCGCCGCGCTCAAATACACCAGACGCGCCTTCAAGCAGGGCACGCTTCCATTCGTGGATCATCGTCCATGCACGCGGAACCGGCTGGCCAGCTCGCTGAACGTATCTTCAGCCTTTCAGCGCTTCCAACGCCACCTTGGCTTTGAGCTCTGGATGATGTGGTGTCCGTTTCGACATATCTGATCTCCTTCTCGTCGCAGGCCCACAGACAGAAAATCGCGGCTGACGTCTGTGTACAAATCTCGTGTGAGTAGATCAGCCCTAGTTTATAAGTATATATGGGTTGAAAATACATGTAAGAGACTAATTTCTGACTGTTAGTGATGGGGATCCAAATTGACCAATACGCAAGCCACGGCGCAACCGAACACCCTACCGTCAAATGAGCCCGCAAAGCCCGAAGTGACCTACTCAGTCTCTGCGGGGCTCTCGATGCGGCTGCAAAAACTGGGGTTGTCTTTTGCCTTCTCGTCCTATCAGTCTGGGCTTTTGTACTTTGTGGGCTCCAAGCAGGACGACGGAATAAACATCCACCAAACCGCCTTACCTAAGCCCATGGGCATCAGTTTGAGCCGTGATGGCAGCCTTGCTTTGAGTTGTGCTTTCCAACTTATGCGGTTCGAGAATGCCTTGGCCCCTAACGAGCGTATGAACGGTGAATTCGATGCTTGTTTTGTTCCGCGCGAAATCAAAATTACGGGGCGGCTTGATGCGCATGATGTCGGGCATGAGGCGGATGGTGGCACCATTTTCGTGAACACCCGCTATAACTGTCTTGCGCGAACTTCGCCGCGTCATAGCTTTGAAGAAGTCTGGCGGCCAAATTTTATTTCCAGCTTGGTTGATGAAGATCGCTGCCACCTTAACGGCCTTGCTATGGAGAATGGGAAACCCCGATACGTTACGGCCATAAGCCGCTCAGACACCATCGACGGTTGGCGCGATCGGCGCGCCGATGGGGGCGTTGTGATTGATGTTGCGCAAAATAAAGTGGTTTGTGAGGGCCTTTCGATGCCCCATTCGCCCCGAATGCATAACGGCAAACTTTGGGTGGCCAATAGTGGAACGGGCGAATTGGGCGAAGTCGTCTTTGACGAAGGCGGTTTGGGTCGCTTTGTTCCGCGCGCGTTTTGTCCGGGCTTCTTGCGCGGCATTGCGTTTCACGATGGGTTTGCTTTTGTCGGCCTCTCCAAGCCGCGTTACGAACGATTTGAGGGGCTCGTATTGGAAGACCGCCTGAAGGCTGCAGATAGCGATGCCTGGTGTGGTGTGCAGATTATCGACCTAAACACCGGCAACTGTGTGGATTGGCTGCGCATCGATGGCGCCGTCTCAGAACTCTACGATTTGGAAATTATCGAAGGAATCCGTTGTCCTATGGCCCTGTCACCGGACACACCGGAGGCCGCCAATCTCATAACGCTTGCTTGCTGAAGTGAGAGCGTGTTAATGCTTCGTTGGTAAATACAACTTAAAGATTAGTGGTTAGTAAGGGGAAGTTGACATGAAACGGAAGTATGTGATCAAACCCAAGGGGTCTTTCGCACAGGTAGGCAACAAAAAACCCTTAAAATATTACGGTTTTTCAAGGTGCGGAGGCCGGTTAACCAAAGTTGCTGGCCAGGTTGCTAGTTGCGCGCCTGCAGCATCTCAGGTTGCAAACTTGCTTGGAACGTCGGCATCGATCGTGGCGTTGAAGACGGCACTCATTCTAGGTGGGAGCTTGGCCGGCGGAAATGCGTATGCGGGAAGTTGTGCCGAAACCACCATGGGTAGCGGTGTGTGGGCCTGTACTGGCCCTGCGGCGATCACAGATATAACGGAGGTACCAACTTCCGCATCAGGAGGTGCGCTTACAGTCACAACTGGTGCCGGTTTTGCGTTGACGCCAAGTTTGGACGACGCAATTAGGCTGGAAAACGGAATTGGCGATACCAGTATCACGTTTACGGATTCCAATATGGCGACCATAATGGGTGGGGGTTTAGGTCATGGGATACGCGCGGCTCAAGAGGGTAATGGGGCGCTGACGATAACGACGACAGGAACAGTTGGGACAACAGGCGCCGGCTACAATGGAATCGATGCGGTTGTGCTGTCCAATGGCACAGACATGACCATCTCGGCCCATAATGTGGATAGTGATGGCGGCGGGATTAGTGCGGGCTCAAATGGGGCAGGGTCAGGGTCAATCACTATTACGACGACAGGTACTGTAACTGCAGATTCTGACACCGGAATACGGGCGAGCCTAAACAATTACAACGGCCAGGATGTCACTGTATCAGCGGTTGATGTGACTGCAGGTGCATTTGGCATAATTGCAGAAAACTACGGAACAGGATCGGTAAATGTTACAACAACAGGGGCTGTCTCTGGTGCGTATGGCATGGGCATACGTGCAACCGACTATTTGGGGTACGGCGAAAATATGACAGTAACTGCCAACGATGTTTCGGGCAGTACATATGGTATTTACGTGGGCGCCCCCGGTAGTGGTGCGATAACGGTGACAAGTACGGGGACTGTATCTGGCGGGACCGGGGCAGGAATATCTGCATCGGGTTACTACAACGCCACGGGCGAAACTACGGGTACGGATATGACCATTACCGCCGTTAATGTTTCGGGTGGTACTGATGGAATTACTGCACTTCATGATGGCTCTGGCGACGCGCAAATCACCGTTACGGGAACAGTGACCGGCGGATCGGGTAGTGGGATTCGAGTGAGAAATGTGGACAGTGCCCCAGCAGATAGCCACGTTGTTGGTGCAGCGACCATCGTACTTAACGCTGGTGCGAACGTAAGTAGCTCTTCTGGTCAAGCCATCACAAATGATGATGGGGATTCCACCACGACAGTCAATTCTGGCGCTGTGGTTGCGGGCAGCATCGTGTTGGGCGGAGGAGCTGACAATCTAACGTTCTCAGGTGGAGATTTTTCTGCTGTAACCACGTTAGATGGTGGTGCTGATACCGACACTCTAACCTTTTCTGGCTCCAGCGGCGCACTGGCCGGTGCGGGGGTGACTGGTTGGGAGGATGTCGTTGTTGGGAATGGCGCGACGATTTCATTTAGCGACAACATGCTTAGCGCTACTCGCCTTTCAGTTTCGGGCGGTGGCACCCTCAATGCAATGGGCGGTCTTAATCTAACCGGTAACCTGTCGAACGGCGGCACGATCAACGCACAAGACGGCGCTACCGGAGACAGTATTTCTGTTTCTGGTAATTTTGTGGGGTCAGGATCTGTCATGATCGACGTCGATTTTGCAACTGACACAAGTGACACGCTTGTGATTGGCGGTGATGTATCCGGCGGGTCAACATCGATCCAGATTGCAGATGTTTCTTCAGGCGTAAGCTCCGGCAACGACGTTCTCGTGGTTGAAGTTCAGGGCACGACCGCCGAGGGAGACTTCCAGCTTGCTGGAGGGGCCTTTGCCAGTGGCGCCTTTAGTTACGATCTCGTTCTTGATGGTGCGCAATACCTCCTAAGAGGCGTTGGTTTGTCAGAAGATGCGAGCGTTTATGAAACCGCACTCATTGTTCTGAACAGCTTCAATCAGCTCTCCACATTTTCCCAACGGACACTAGGCCGCACGACGACCGAAAACAAGGTGGGTTGGTTACGCGTTCATGGCCGCAACCTAGATGCGCAAACCGAATCCGGCGGCGCAATGGATACCTCAATCTGGGGCGTTCAAGCCGGCGCAGACTTCTCCTCAGACAATACGCCCTGGGTATTTGGCGTGACCGTTCAATATGGTGATCTCTCGTCAGGCGTCACCAGTGAATTTGGCAATGGTAAAATCAACTCCACCGGATATGGCATTGGCGCGACGGCAACATGGCTTGATGGCGCAGGTACGTATCTTGACATCCAAGGGCAAGTAAACTGGCTTGATAGTGATTTCGCCAGCGGCGGAAGCAACCTTGCAACGGGACAATCATCAACCGCCTACGCCTTAAGTGTCGAAGCTGGTAAAACAATCGTGCTGTCTGATACGATTTCCATTGTTCCACAGGCGCAACTTATCTGGGGTCAAGTGAACGGCGGAAGCTTTACTGACAGCAATAGTGACGTTGTGAACTTGGGGACGGATAGCCGTCTCACGGGGCGCATTGGTGCCAGCTATGAACTGGTAGACACAGCTGAAGGCAAAAACTTGTATGTTGTTGGCAACATCCTGCATGATTTCTCTGGCAGCAGCACAGTCAGCGTTGGATCCGAAAGCTTCTCGGCTGAAACAGCGGCCAGCACATGGGCTGAAATCGGCGTTGGCGGCTCCTATGGGATAGGAAAATCTGAGCTGTTTGGTGAGGCTGCATACCGCACCAGCTTCGACGGCGCGTCCGGCAATAACAAAGGCCTCTCAGGAACCGTTGGTCTTAGAGTTCATTGGTAAAAACAAGATTAGGGCCCCAAGTTGGAGCCTTCATACCGGCGAATGGTAGCTGTTGGCCTGCGGGCCATTAGGAAAATTGAGTAAATAATAGCAAAGAGAATTCTATGCCGGATGACGACACAGAGTTTTTTCAGACAGCATAGGCTGTGGCGTGTAGCGCCGCGGGATGCCAGTATCTCCTTTGAAACGGTTGCAGTAATTTCGAGACGAGGATTTGTGAAGGTGAAGTAGCCCCTGAAAGTGGTCCACCAACTGGGATAGATTATCCCGTAAATTGGAGGATCAGCGATGGCTGGAAAGCGAGAGAAGCCCGAAGATATCGTATCGAAGCTTCGGCAAGTTGAAGTTCTGCAGGGCCAAGGGGCTACGATCGCGGAGGCGGTGCGTCAGATCGGCGTGACGCTGCAGACGTTTTATCGATGGCGTAAGCTTTATGGCGGGATGCAGTGGTCGCAACTCGCTCGGCTGAAAGAGCTTGAGAAAGAGAACCAGCGGCTCCGGCGGGCCGTTTCTGATCTGACACTGGACAAGCTCATTCTGTCCGAAGCTGCGAAGGAAAACTTCTAAGCCCTTCGCGGCGTCGCAAATGCATCGACCATTTGCGGCGGGAGCTTGGCGTATCCGAGCGCCGCGCCTGCCGGACTTTGGGTCAGCACCGATCCACGCAGCCCAAGGTGCCGTAGGGCCGGGCCGACGAAGATCGCCTGACGGACGACATCATCGAGTTGGCCGGCCAGTACGGGCGCTATGGATATCGCATGGTGACGGGTCTGCTCAACAACGCGGGCTGGTGTGTTAACCACAAACGGGTCGAGCGAATCTGGCGACCCGAAGGGCTGAAAGTGAGCGTCCGATGAACCCGCCCTGAGCAGCCTCATCTGACTGGTCCA
>NZ_ML660035.1 GCF_007004645.1 Aliiroseovarius halocynthiae
TATTTCAATGTATTTTAACGCAATACGCCGCCTGCATTTCTGCACGGCGGCGTATTGTGTATTTGTTTCATCGTTTGAGAGAATGTTTCTTGCTCTTTATTAGGTTTGGCGGTGACCTACTCTCCCACACCTTAAGATGCAGTACCATTGGCGCAACCGTGCTTAACGGCCGAGTTCGGGAAGGGATCGGGTGTTTCACTGGTGCTGTGACCACCAAACCGAATAAAGAGCAATTCCAAGTCAAGTTATACTGTGATGTATGCTTTTGATTATGCAGTAGAGGTTTGACTTCTACTGGATCAAATCAAGCCTATCGGACCATTAGTACCAGTCAGCTGAACGTGTTACCACGCTTACACCTCTGGCCTATCGACGAGGTAGTCTTCCTCGGTCCTCAGGGATACCTTGTTTTGAGGGGGGCTTCCCGCTTAGATGCCTTCAGCGGTTATCCTGTCCGTTCATAGCTACCCAGCACTACCGTTGGCACGATAACTGGTCCACCAGTGGAACGTTCACCCCGGTCCTCTCGTACTAGGGGCAACTCCTCTCAAGTATCCTACACCCACGGCAGATAGGGACCGAACTGTCTCACGACGTTCTAAACCCAGCTCACGTACCTCTTTAAACGGCGAACAGCCGTACCCTTGGGACCTGCTCCAGCCCCAGGATGAGATGAGCCGACATCGAGGTGCCAAACACTGCCGTCGATATGGACTCTTGGGCAGTATCAGCCTGTTATCCCCGGCGTACCTTTTATCCGTTGAGCGATGGCCCTTCCACTCGGGACCACCGGATCACTATGGCCGTCTTTCGACTCTGCTCGACTTGTCAGTCTCGCAGTCAGGCTGGCTTCTGCCATTGCACTCAACGAGCGATTTCCGACCGCTCTGAGCCAACCTTCGCGCGCCTCCGTTACTCTTTAGGAGGCGACCGCCCCAGTCAAACTACCCGCCACACAGGGTCCCGGATCCGGATAACGGACCGCGGTTAGACATCAAACAGAACAAGGGTGGTATCTCAAAGGAGGCTCCCTCAGAACTGGCGTCCTGAGTTCAAAGCCTACCACCTATTCTGCACATGTTGTGTCTGATGCCAGTGTGAAGCTGTAGTAAAGGTGCACGGGGTCTTTCCGTCTAACCGCGGGAAGCCTGCATCTTGACAGGCAATTCAATTTCGCTGAGTCGATGTTGGAGACAGCGGGGAAGTCGTTACGCCATTCGTGCAGGTCGGAACTTACCCGACAAGGAATTTCGCTACCTTAGGACCGTTATAGTTACGGCCGCCGTTTACCTGGGCTTCAATTCGGAGCTTGCACTCCTCCTTTTAACCTTCAGGCACCGGGCAGGCGTCAGACCCTATACGTCGTCTTGCGACTTCGCAGAGCCCTGTGTTTTTAGTAAACAGTCGCCACCCCCTAGTTTGTGCCCCCAGTCAATACTTGCGTAGAAACTGGGCCTCCTTCTCGCGAACTTACGGAGGTATTTTGCCGAGTTCCTTCAACATCGTTCTCTCAAGCGCCTTGGTATACTCTACCTATCCACCTGTGTCGGTTTAGGGTACGGTCTTATAGGAGGGCTATTTCCAGGAACCTCTAAGCAGCCCATTCAATCCGATAAGGATGAACTACCTTCGAGATCCGTCACCACTCCACGGCCCAGGAATATTAACCTGGTTCCCATCGCCTACGCCTTTCGGCCTCGGCTTAGGGGCCGGCTTACCCTGCTCAGATTAGCTTTAAGCAGGAACCCTTGGATTTTCGGCGAGGGGGTCTCTCACCCCCTTTGTCGCTACTCATGTCATCATTCTCACTAGTGATCTCTCCACGGGATCGCTCACACGCCCGCTTCATCGAAAGCTCCGATCCTCAAATGCATCCGAAGATGCTAATGAGGAATGGAACTATGTCACACTACGCTCTGCTACCGCGTGCATAAATGCACACCCTAAGCTTCGGCTCATGGCTTGAGCCCCGGTACATCTTCGCCGCAAGACAACTTATTTAGACCAGTGAGCTGTTACGCTATCTTTAAAGGATGGCTGCTTCTAAGCCAACCTCCTGGTTGTTTTGGTCGTCTCACCTGCTTTCCCACTTAGCCATGAATTAGGGGCCTTAGCTGTAGGTCAGGGTTGTTTCCCTCTCCACAACGGACGTTAGCATCCGCTGTGTGTCTGCCGGATAGTACTTCTCGGTATTCGGAGTTTGATTAGGATCAGTAAG
Source organism: Aliiroseovarius halocynthiae (assembly GCF_007004645.1). GTDB lineage: Bacteria > Pseudomonadota > Alphaproteobacteria > Rhodobacterales > Rhodobacteraceae > Aliiroseovarius > Aliiroseovarius halocynthiae. The sequence continues at coordinate 2,219 of NZ_ML660035.1, forward strand.
GCTGTAGGCCCCCATTACCCATTCAGTGCTCTACCCCCGAGAGTATTCGTCCGACGCTCTACCTAAATAGATTTCGCAGAGAACCAGCTATCTCCGAGTTTGATTGGCCTTTCACCCCTAGGCACAGCTCATCCCGATCTTTTTCAACAGATGTGGGTTCGGTCCTCCAGTGCATGTTACTGCACCTTCAACCTGGCCATGCCTAGATCACTCGGTTTCGGGTCTGATCCACCTAACTCATTCGCCCTATTAAGACTCGCTTTCGCTGCGCCTACACCTAACGGCTTAAGCTTGCTAGATAGACCAAGTCGATGACCCATTATACAAAAGGTACGCCGTCAGCCCTCAAGGGGCCTCCGACTGATTGTAGGCGTTCGGTTTCAGGTACTGTTTCACTCCCCTCGTCGGGGTGCTTTTCACCTTTCCCTCACGGTACTGGTTCGCTATCGGTCAGTAAGGAGTACTTAGCCTTCGAAGGTGGTCCTCCGATCTTCAGACAGAATTTCACGTGTTCCGCCCTACTTAATACGTCCAATCGTGCTTCATATACGGGACTGTCACCCACTATGGTTGCGCTTCCCAACGCATTCTATCCACACTCATGGCTCGGCTGGTCCCCGTTCGCTCGCCGCTACTAGGGGAGTATCAATTGATTTCCTTTCCTCCGGGTACTTAGATGTTTCAGTTCCCCGGGTTTGCTCTTAAAACCCTATGTATTCAGGTTAAAAGTACCTGTTTCAGAACACTATAAATTACCTAAACGAACTCGAAGAGTTCGCCAGTGAGTAATTATAATGAACTGTCAGGTGGGTTCCCCCATTCGGAGATCTCTGGGTATAACGGCTATTCTCACCTTCCCAAAGCTTATCGCAGAGTATCACGTCCTTCATCGCCTCTTACTGCCAAGGCATTCACCAAACGCCCTTCTCGCGCTTGATTTGATCCAGAAGAAGACAGACCTTTTGTTCATCTGCCGTCTTACCCCAGAAGGGGCAAACTGGACCAAAAGCATACTTTCCCGCGCTTCAAATCATATGAAGAATGATGTCGGTCATTCTTCGATCTGAAGCACATTAGATCTGATCTCTCAGATCTGGTTAGTGTACTTGACTTGGACAACACCGTCGTTTCAGCAGCGATATCGAAGAAGGTCCGAGGAAAGGGACCTAAATCAACCGCTTCCCGAAGGAAGAACCGCTGAGGCAACCACCCACTTGTGGCACCAACAGTGTTGTTTATTGTATTCTCTCTAAACGATGTAAATTAGGGTGTCCGTCATCCTTGCGGGTAACTTGGACGTACGTCCGATTGGACGGCTAAAAACCAAACTGGTTCTTAGCGATCAAATCGAGGTGACTGGCTCTCGGGACATTTGACTGCGTCAAATACCCTGCCGCCAATCCAATCCTTCGAATTGGATTTTGGTGGAGCCTAGGAGATTCGAACTCCTGACATCCTGCTTGCAAAGCAGGCGCTCTACCAACTGAGCTAAGGCCCC
>NZ_ML660036.1 GCF_007004645.1 Aliiroseovarius halocynthiae
CTGGGTGGACGAAAAAGGCGTGCAAACGCCAACCCCGGCTGCTCTGATCAGGCTGGCGGAGTATTTGGAGTCTGTGCAGGGATAGCTTTCCCACTCGAGTACGTTTTGAAGGCGTAAGCCTCGCACCCGGTGCTCGGGAACGTGTTCTGCGCCCAAGTGACACGGGAAAGGGCTAACGGCGCCATTCAACGAGATGTGGATCACAGGTTTGAAAGCTTGACGCGATAGTGTGGCTCAGCACAGCTTGAACAGTAGCTGGCAATACCGCTCACACGGAATGGTCACGATGTTCAGAGTTAGAGCACTCGTCATAAATTGACTAGTCCAGCTTGGCTGACGGGGCCAAAACCTTCGCCTCGCCCTTCAGGACGGGCTTTCCGTCGACCAGGCATTCGGTCTTCAATGTGACGCGACGTTTGGCGTGGTCGATGTCCAATACTGTTACCTCGGCGCGAACAACGTCACCGGGGCGCACGGGGGCCAAAAAGGTCAGTTGCTGGCCCATATAAATGGTGCCATGTCCGGGCAGCTGTTCGCCAATCACGGCCGAGATCAACCCGGCACTCAGCATCCCGTGGGCGATGCGTCCCTGAAAGATGGTATCTTTTGCAAACTCGTCATCCAGATGCACCGGATTGCGGTCGGTCGAGACCTCGGCGAACAGTTCGATGTCGCGGTCTGTCACTTCTTTTACGATGTGACGCGACATGCCGATTTCCAGCTCTTCAATGCAGATCGTTCCGCGTGGGAAGTTGTCCAACATTTTGCCCTCCGGGTAACAAATGGACGAATACCTGTCCGTATCGGCAATAACATTACTTTGCAACTGCAGAAAATCAAGAGGGAAGTTGGGGTAAGCGCAAGGCGAAATTGGCGCAGAACTGCACCCTCATCCTTTCGAGGCGCAAAGGGTGCGGATCAGAAGTGTATTATAAATCAGTATCTTAATTACCCCAGGTAACCGATCGCAAAACTGGGCGTGATCATCTGCGACTGGATATACTGGTCCAGTGCGTCTGGATCGGGTTGCGTGCTGGTTTTCGTCTCGTCCCGGGCAAGGCCGCCGGTGATGAACAGGGAATCAATATCTTCGCCCAATGCACCCTTGATGTCGGTCGCAATGCCGTCGCCAATGGCAAGGATACGGTTGTCTTGCACTGATCGTCCTTCGGCCAACATGCGGCGGCGGGCAAGGTCGTAGATCGGCGGGTGGGGCTTGCCGAAGTACAGGCTTTCGCCGCCCATTTCCGTGTACATCTGCGCGATCGCGCCCGCACACCATTCGCGCGCCTCGCCACGGTCCACAATGATATCTGGGTTTGCGCAAAGCAGCTTTGCCCCGCGCTGCTTCGCCATCAGCAGATCCGCGCGCCATGTGTCAGGATCGGCCATCGGGTCGAAGGGGCCGCAGCAGACAATACCCTCGGCCTGATCGACGGGGACGCGGGTGATGTCGACCGGTGTATCGATCACCTCCATCGGTTCGAAGAACCCTTCGTCGCGTTCCCATTCGCCCATGAAATAGACCTTGTTTCCAACAGCGCCCGTGAACATGGCCGCACGCGCGCTGTCGCCCGACGTAGCGATGGTGTCATAGCAATCCGAGGGTACGCCGAAATCCGGTAACTGCTCCATCACGCCGGCGCGTGGTTTGGGAGAGTTCGTGACCAAAACCACAAAGCCCCCATTTGCGCGGTAAGCTTGCAGAGCGGCCACAGCCGCGTCAAACGCGGTGATCCCGTTGTGCACACACCCCCAAAGATCGACAAACAGAGCGTCGTAATTTGCGGAAATTTCAGACAGGCTGTTGATTATACGGGTCATGGCGCGGTCTCCTTCGTTGATCGGAGATATGGCAGAGAGAACGCGGGGTGGCTAGGGGGAACCCAAGCGAACGGCCCCCTAGTCTTGGCTGTCTTGGACGGTAACGGGCGAGGCGCTAGGCCCGTTTTGCCGATTGCAGGGTAAAGCACCCCAGGAACGCAAGTAAGAAGGCCGCAGCTGAGGTGATCGTGCGGGTAATATTCCAGAATTGCCAAGGTTTGGAGTATTCCTCCCAAATGGTTCTGGCCGTTTCAAGGTCATCTGGCACTCGCACCTGCGCAAGTGCTTCGTTCATCGGAACATTGATCGTCATGGTTAGGACCGCACCAAGCAGCAGATACGTCACACCGGCGGCACCGAACAAAGCCGCACTGCGTTTTACGCCCTGTCCATAAAGAAGGCCTGCCACCAGAAACGAAATGATGGGGGTGCCGAAGAACGCCGGAGCGAAAACAGCGTTGCGGACCGAGGCGTTCATGGCTTGCATCGCTTGAATGGCAATGCGCGGGTCGGCCGCATCGAGGCCCCACATGGTGGAACACACCCACGCATAGAAAAACCCGAATATCGCCGCGTGAAGCAGCAGGGACAGGGCAACAAGTGAATAGGTTGTTGATCGAATCATTTTGGCCTCCGTAGCCGTATAGATATGTACACTTGTGTTAATCCGTAATCATGTGTACGGTTTCGGTCAACAGTTTTCCGAGGACCCAATGCGCGACGCGAAACGGCAAAAAAGGCACGAAGAGATCACAGCGGCAGCCTATGACGTTATGGGCGAACGCGGGTATGAAGGCGCCTCAATGCTGAACATTGCAAAGGCGGCGAAGGCCTCGAACGAGACGCTATATCGCTGGTATGGCGATAAAAATGGATTATTCGAGGCGATGGTTCGGGACAATACTGCCCAAGTCAAAGAGATGCTGACCCAAGCTGTCGATCAACGCGATAAGCCGATTGCCATTCTAGAAGCTGTTGCGCCGGTGCTTTTGAAGATGCTGCTGGGTGAGCGGGCGGTAAAGCTAAACCGTGCGGCGGCGGCTGACATATCCGGCGAGCTGGGCGCAGCAATTTCAAAGGGCGGGCGTGAAGTCGTCATCCCCTTGCTTGCGGACATCATCAGCGAACTAGACGTGGCAGGGCCGCTAAAAGAAGAGGCGCTGGTTACTATGTTCCTGAGCTTGCTGATTGGGGATCTGCAGATAAAGC
>NZ_ML660037.1 GCF_007004645.1 Aliiroseovarius halocynthiae
CCGACGCCCGAGCTGACCGTGTACTCCCCGAACGCAACCGATTCGTCCACGGCATTGGTATACTACCTGCGACGGGATCAAACGATCACGATGTTTCAAGCCATCCTTTTTCGGTCATCAGCGCTAGTAATTCGGGACTTTCGGCAAGGTTGACATCAATCGACGGGACCACATTTTTGCCAGTCAGCGGATCCATGACGCCCCCCAAGATCGTGACTATGGTCCCATTCCGCTCGAAGCCGGAGAAATGGTTTGAGAAGTGGAAATCGACCTTATCGACTTCAGAGATCTTTTGCTGAAATAGCTGCTCATTTCGGTGGAGAACGGTCAAATAACGTGCGGTTCCCGTAGCGGACACGACGACACCGACCCCTCCTTTTAAACGCGTCCCCGGGATCATTTTCTGCCCCGCTACAAATGGAAACGAATAGTTGTTTTCCTGGAACTTCGCGCGGGCCTCTCGAATGAGCTCGGTCGGGAAGTTGTCAACTTTCTCTAGCAGATGCAAAGCATGTTCTGTCCACTCAACATATAGTTTCCCGATCTTTTCGTGATCATCTGGAAGCGTCAATAAGTCCCGGGGGTCAAATGGAATATCCACATACAAGAAGGGTTCTGGGTCATAATATGGTTCAGGGTTCGGGTCTTTTTTCAGGACCATCCGGCAATAGGTAATAGGAGGGCTGCCAACCTCGATCTTTGCTTTGCGCAAAGCATCCTGAAAATAAGCCGAGAGGACTACAGTGTTACGACAGGCGGTATCTATCGCCGTTACAACCGCTTGCTCCTCGGAAGATCGCCGTCGATCGACAGAGGCGATTTCCAAATCCTCCCATTCGAAAATGAAATGCTGTAAGTGGTTTCGACTCATTCTTAACCCTTCCGGAAAGGACAAAATTTAGGATCTGCTACTGGCGATTTGTGAATACGGTCATCCACTTCCATCCCCAAACCGTCTAGCATAGTGACCATCATCTTTTCCATGATAAGTGCCTGACCTCTTGACATAAAACCACTAGGGATCGTCATGAGCACCACATGCCCGAACTTTGTAGGGCCGCCCATTTTTCCGATTTGCCGCATTGCGCGTTTGGATAGAGCACCATCCAATATCAAATCTTTCCGTTTGCCGATCCCTACTTTTGCAGTTTGTCCGGTTGAGCGATGGTAAATTACGTATATATGCTGACCACCTTCATTATGACCACTGTTTCCATGACAGCCTCCGCCTTTTCTCGGCCCAAGTGAACCTGCACTCTTTGGGCTACCAGCATACTTATTCCAATCTTGATCCATCGCCCTGACCATATTGGCAACAGCCGAGAACATGCCCGATGATACATTGCGCGTAGCATGACCAAGCATTTGTTTTCGGCCGTCTATCGTCGCCTTGTAGTCGAAATAGGCAGACAAGCCCATTGGGTCAGTCGCGTTGAACGGGTTGTTATCAACATAGGCATACAGGTTTTCCTGACCGCCACCGAAACCCAGAGGGTCCAATTGCATAAATGTACCCGTTGCCGGATCATAGGCGCGCCACCGTAGGTGATAGAGCCCACTTTCCGCGTCATACTCGCGGCCCGTATAGCCGTAGGGTTGCACCAGATCGGCGGCGTCAAAACTCCGAGCACCGTAAGCGCCATAACTGTACTGTGCAACGCGGCTGCCGGTTGCAGTATTAACAATTTGGATGATCGAACCCTGATGATCCCCCACAAGTGTATATGTGGTCCCACTTCCGGGTTGCGACGCATCCGCGTATTTCTCGACCTCTAGGGGTTCATCCACCTGTTCTGAGAATAGCCAGCGCGATGCCAGTGTGCCTTGATCCCCTCCTGTAAACTCCAAAACGATATTACTGGGATCCATCGGCGCGGGATGCTCTTGGTCCAACACAAACGCGGTGATCTCAGCATCAGGTCCGGGAGCGGGTGCGGGTCCCTATCAATTTATTCTTCGAAAACGCTCTCACAATATTCGATAATATCGCGCACCTCAGAAAGCTCGGCAGCGAATTCACTACCGCTGTCCAAAGTGTCGAGAAACAAAAGTGAGCACACTTTCTCCTCACCTGTTAGGCGAAAGCTAGATCTAGACCAAATATGAACTGGGACAGGGGACTTAATAGAGGAAATATTCATGAGAGAGTACCTCAAAGAAATTGAATCTTTCGAACCCTCACGACACATCGCTGTCAGCAAGCACCCCCAGTTATATATGGAAAGTTCTGCAGGAAAAACGTCGAAAATCAGAGGATGATCATCAAAGTCTTTGACAGACCACTCAGCAATAGCTTTGCGCTCGCAGCTATCCAAAATTTTAAGTGCATCACAGTCGTCTTCGTACATTGGATGAAGATACATAAGATCAGGTTTTCGCCAGTGAAACGTACCGTAAAGCTGCTCACATCTCATCATTTCACTCCATATAGCGACAATATAGCTCGGCATCTAGCCATGTGGCCGAAGGCATTTACCTTTGCCATCTTTTCACCTAGCGGAGTAACTCCTTTTGTCAGGAGCACTTTCGGATCCATAGGGCACACTGTATCGCGATACTGTCGCGCGAATGCTTCTTGTCTCGCGGCCTTATACCGCAAAGCATTCAGAGCATCTGCCTTTTCAGTGCATGAACCACCAACTGATCCTCTAAATGCCTTCGCTTGACGTACTCGCTCTTTGGCAGCAAGACATATAGGATCATTGTCTCCGGCGGGGCCCGCTTTGGCGCCAGCACCCGGATAATTGTTCCGCACATGCTCAGGTAGATCAACAAGCTTAATGCTACCATACGTATCTGAAATCGACGCCGCAAGCGCACCAATACCGTAAGCAATAGGTGGTAGTGCCGACTTTCTATTCTTGTCTTCACCCTTAGCTTGCGATGTATGAGATACCGCCATAAGACCTAACGGATCAATATTGTTGAATGTATTTGAGGAGACATAGTGATAAGTGTTTAGGCCATCGACAAACCCAATCGGATCGGACTGTAGGAA
>NZ_ML660039.1 GCF_007004645.1 Aliiroseovarius halocynthiae
CGTGATCGCCTTCACGCTTTGCAGCTGATCGCGGTGCAGGTAGCTGGCCTTTTCTTCCAGCACGCCATTGTCGATCTTATGGCTCAGGCGCACATCGGCATGCGGGTAGAGCAGGACCTCTTCCGCGGTGCCCTGGCCGAAGTTGCGGATCTCGACCGCGCCCAGATAAAGCGTGGTGTTTTCGCTGCCAACAACGCCCTCGATCTTCTTCAGGCGGGTGCCATCCGCGCCATAGACATAGCGCGTATCGGTGCCGTTATGCACGACCGAGAGCGGGCGGTTTTCATTGTCATAGGTCATGGACTTGCCGCCCAGGCCCTGTGTCATGTTGCCGTTTGCGTCATAGGTCAGCGATGTCGATCCGGTCGGGGTCACGATCAGATCCGGGGCGTGTTTGCCCGGGGCATAGCTGTAATCCCCCACGCGGCTGTTGGTGCGCATGCTACCCGCCATGTCATAGGCAAAGCTTTGGTCGTAATCGGCCACGCCTGACTGGTTTACCGCCGCCAGAAGACGCCCCGCATAGTCATAGGTGTAAGCCATGTCGCCTTCGTCGCGCTTGGCATCCTGTGCGGTCACGCGACCCGTTGCGCTGCGCGTATAAGCCGTGAAGTCGATGATGCCGTGGGTCGGATGCGCCACGTCGACCCGGTTCAACCAGCCGCGGTCTGCGTTGTACTGAGAGGTGGTCTGCACGCCATTGCCATAGGTGACATTGGTCGGGTTACTGCGCAGATCATAGCTGACATTGGTGATGTAAGGCCCAAAGGATGTCATCCGTCCAGCAGCATCATATTCATAGTCGGGTAGGGTTTTGGTGGTCTCAGATCCCGGAAGATAGGGCAGCGTCTGCGTGCGTAGTGCTCCGGTTACGCGATAGGTGAAGGATTGCTCGAACGTACGGCCATCAACCGTGTCGGTCTGATAGCCAAGCTGCCCGTTCTTGGCATAATCACGGGTGATTGTATGCACATCGCCATCGGTCGGGTTCCAGACCCGCTGTGTGGTCAATTGCCCGACATTGAACGCGCCGGTCCGGGGTTCGTCATAGGTGAAGTGCGTCTCGACGCGGTCTGCACCTGTGCCCACGGTTTTGCGGCTCACACGGTTCAGCGCATCATAGGCAAAGCTGATTTCTTGCGACTTGGCGTCCACCTGACGGGTCAAATTGCCATTCGCGTCATATTCCATGGTCCACAGGCCCAGCCCCGGATCATTGGCCTGAATGCGGTTGCCAAAGCTGTCATAGCTATAGGCCCATGTCGCGCCAATCGGATCCACAACACCTGTCAGGCGACCAGCATTGTCATAGGTATAATATGTAAGACGGCCCGTGCCGGTCCCCGCCGCAACATCAGTGCCTTGCAGATCATTCTGCGCCATGCGGATCACGTTCCCCGCCGCATCCACCGAGTTGCGCACCAAGCCGCACAGGGTCGCGTCATCATCATCAAAGCAATGCTCGTTTCGCGTCACCGTCGTCGGCCAGCCGGCTGTCATGCCGCGATTGTCCGTAAACCGCTCATTAGCATAAGCCACGGTCGAATATGTGCCATCCGGGTTGGTCTTGCGGATCAGGCGGCCCAACGGGTCGTAACCATAAAGGGTTCTGAGGTGCTGCGCTACAGGCGTTCCCATAATATAGGGCGCGGTCTCATGGTTCAGCTGGCCGCGCATATTATGGCCGCGCTGGACAACAATCTGATCCTTGGGGGCCGATGTAGCACCGCTTTGCATCACTTTGTGGATCTCTCCAAACGCGTTGAAGTATTCGCGCGTCTCGGTGATATCCGATCCAGCAATCGTTGATCCCGATGGCGAGACCTTGCGCACATGTTGTGACTTGGGGTTGCCCAGATTATGATAGCTGGTGACCACATAAGACCCGTTAGGCAGATCCCGCCGTACCTCGCGGCA
>NZ_ML660040.1 GCF_007004645.1 Aliiroseovarius halocynthiae
CAACGCAAGATACTACGACCCAGAACTCGCAATCTTCATCCAGCCGGATTGGTTCGAGGTCACCAAGCCGGGTGTTGGGACAAATAGGTATGCGTACTCGGGAAATGATCCCGTGAATAAGATGGATCCGGGGGGAAATGGCTGGATTCGAAAGCTGGCAGAACGACTCTTTGGAGGGGGGAATCAACAAGTAGAAAAGACCCTCGCGCGCAACATGGCCCGTCTTCGAACAGAGGGTGTCAAGGCTGCATGGAGACAAGAAAAAACCTTAGTTCAAGAAACTGGCAAGGGCAGTCGCGCTTGGACAAAAAAGGAACTGGAGCTTCTTGCTGCGGGAAAGGACGTGCCCGGTTATCATGGTCACCATATAAATAATGTTGCTCATCACCCAGAGCTAGCTGGAGATCCAAACAACATCAAATTCCTTAGGACAGAAGATCATAAAGCGCTCCACTCCAAAAACGGGGGCTACAGTCAGCCCACAACCGGACCCATGATTGATCGGGGAGAAATGCTGAAGGTTCTTTCAGGCAAAGAAATGCCAGCTTCTGCGCAACCAAGATATACCTATGAAAAAGCCGTTGATGGTGCGCGAACAGTGGCAGATAAAGTGTTAAACAGCAGAACGATGATGATCATCGACTTAACGGATCCAACGACAATTGCAGATATGATCTGGAAACAGGAAAATGGTTATTCAGCCTTTGATATGTTCGACCCATCTACCAGATGTGCCGCAAATCCAAAGTGTATGTGAAGGAGGGCTAGATGGTGGACTGGATACAGAACACGATGGATAGTTGGGAAAAATTTGGATTTCTGACTGATGCGGTGGGGGATCGGTTTTGGGGAACCAACATCAAGGACCCGAAGCTACGATACACGCATTCGGTATTCAGCCCAATTGATCGAGGCTCCTTTCCACCCGTTGTTATCCACGGTGACAAAATCGACGACCATCCATATGCACATATATTGGACAGTATGAATGGAGTTAATCTCTTCCACGGGGATTTCGTCCTTTACGGCCTTCATCTGTCTTCAGAGCCAGTCACAAAGATTTTTATGCCGTTCTCTCTCGTTGACCACAACATAGACTATCGGTCGTTGTGCATTCGCCATGAAGCCCTGCTTGTTGGGGGCTACAATATTGAGAATAAGGAGTTTCATATACTGCAAAGGAAGTGCGGTTCTGTTGTAAAAGTCGAAAAAAGCACACTCAAAGCAGAGATAATTAACCCCACGTTAGAGCAATTTCTGGAGGAACGACTTTTAAGAGTAGCTAGCTCCGAAAAATGGGTTCGCATATACAAGGAGCTATCCGCAGCCGGATAAAACAGCACTCCCGATGACGTATTCGGTACGTATGAAGAGTTCTAGAGCTAAGGATTACTTTTTCCATCTAGGGCGGGAGTTATAACCTCGCCCGAGTCTGTAGCGGGTAGGCGTTGTGCGTTTGTCATTGTTCACCCAACACCCGCAACACCTCCCCCTCCGCATATCGCCCCTCCTGCACCCCAACCCGCGCATCCACCTGCATATCCACAAACCCACCCTCGGCGGCGGCACGGGCAAGCTCGGTGCCGGGGCAATTGTCTGAAATCATCTGCGCCAACCTCGGCGTGACCGCCAACACCTCAGAAATCACCCCCCGCCCTTTCACACTCGCTCACCTTACCCTTAGTACCCGAACCTCTCCATTCATCGCGCTA
>NZ_ML660041.1 GCF_007004645.1 Aliiroseovarius halocynthiae
TTCACGCTTTGCAGCTGGTCACGGTGCAGGTCTATTCTGGGCGAAGGCGTTTGCGACGGGCGGGCGCAGATCGCCGGGATCGTGCATAGCGCGCAGAATGGAGAGGTTCGGGTGTTAAGGGTGGGGTGGCGGGGGTAACCTACTATCTCTACAAATTTCTATCCAAGCTCTTGGACCACAATAACTTCAGCTATAGGATTTGTTTGTGACAACCCCTAGTATCTCCAATTCGCTCCAATCAGGATCAATTCCTTGTCTCTCCATAAACAAGTTGAAATAATTGAACGTTGCGTACTCGATTTCATCTTCTGAAAACCAAGTAGCCTCACACTCCGGGCATACAAAAATAAGCTTCCCGGTCTTCTTTACCGAAGCCCGTCGCACCCAATCTTGCTCACATCTTGGACAAGGAACTTTCATAGCAATTACCTCTAAAATGGATGGGCTGTTATCAGCCTACTTGTATTGGCCTCTACAACAACCTTAAGAGATGTTTCGCCCATAGTTCCCACCTGTCGCCCCATCGAGACGATAAATGCTCCCGGATCGCCAGGAACATGATTTCCTCTAGCAGCCCAGGCCTCATCAACGAGGCCCATTACACCATCCAGCGTTTTTGTGCTGAATACTGAGTGCTTTGGTTTGGATGGATCGGGGGCGGTGTGCGCCATGACGTGGGCAATCCGGTTGCCAAATTTTCTGTCCGGGCCATATATAACTCCTTCAGGGGATTGATAGAAGATTTTACCTTTCGCATCCCTCATGGCCGTAAAGCCCTTAGGAGCTGAGATGTTTGCGCCTACACCATGTATTGGTGTCAAATTTCCGGAGGGCTTTACAGCGCGTTTTCCACGAATTATTCGTCCAAGCCAAGCACCCAGTTTTGCAGCGCCTGTAGCGGCCTTAACAGGTTTTCCTGCGACGCCCATTGTTGCAGCGTCCATACTGTGACTGTAATAGTCTAGGGTATCAATTGCAGCTCCATTTGCACGTCCAATCGCATCCGCAGTGTTATCCAGCGCTTGTGCGCTACCTTTACCGAAAAATCTATCGAAACTCCCGTCCCCAAAGACTTTGTCCCATGCTCTGTCC
>NZ_ML660042.1 GCF_007004645.1 Aliiroseovarius halocynthiae
TAGCGCGATGAATGGAGAGGTTCGGGTTTTGCGAGTGCCGTGAGAGCCCCCAAGTTGTTGCAATTTGCCAAATAGCGCTAGAGCTGTGCAGGATCACTGCAAGTTATTGTTTGCCGTCGTGCGCCCCACCTTTCGAAACGGCACTAGTATGAGAGGTAATGTAGGCTTTCCGGCAGTACTATATACCAATCGTCCGCATTCGGTTTTTCTAGCGGTATGCCCCTACGGACCAACGCGTTTGCTGCAGAGTTTCGGATCACGCGCCAAAACTCCGAAGAAATCAGCGCCTCATGCGACCAAACAGTATCAGGAGCGTCTTCTAGTGCCCGATCTATCTCCAGTATATCCGCGTCTAAATCATCGAGCGCCCCACCATCGCTGCCTCGACCCCAACTTTTGAAAACTACATCCCAATAGTAGGCCAGCCCTGAAGCAACATCATCGCAATCGTATCTATAGTCCCTAATTTGCTCGAGTGCTGGAAGGGAAAACAGTTGCAGCATATAGATCTGATGCGGTTTGAGGTTATTGTCGATCATTTCTGTCACCACCACAATGGAAGTTTTTCCACATTGACGAATCGGGTATTTTTGAACTGCTCTCGATACCGCTTATAGCCGTTGCCGTGTGCAACTATTTTACCGCGTGAAGTACTAACTACGATTCTCGGTGCACCTGCATGCTGAGATCCACCGCCGGGATTAACACGAATAGACTGTATGCGCCCACGAGATATGTCTACCACAGTCGCGTTTGAACTCCCCTTTCCAGGCCTAATACTGACGTCATATCCTGCCTTTCGGAATATTGCTCCGATCTCTTCTGGCGACTTACCCCATAGGCTTGCAGCCCCGCGTGTGTTTGCAAAGCTAGCAACTCTATTAGCTGCGTATTTTCGGGCGACAACACCGTATGCAGCATTTGCACCGACGTAACCCAACTTCGCGACAGCTCCAACGCCTGCCACAGTTGCCACAAAGTCATCACCA
>NZ_ML660043.1 GCF_007004645.1 Aliiroseovarius halocynthiae
TCATGGCTAAGGAAAAGTTTGAACGCGGTAAACCGCACGTTAACATCGGCACGATTGGTCACGTTGACCACGGCAAGACGACGCTGACGGCAGCGATCACCAAGTATTTTGGTGACTTCCAGGCATACGATCAGATTGACGGCGCGCCGGAAGAGAAAGCCCGCGGCATCACGATCTCGACGGCTCACGTTGAGTACGAGACCGAGAACCGTCACTATGCGCACGTTGACTGCCCCGGCCACGCCGACTACGTCAAGAACATGATCACCGGTGCGGCCCAGATGGACGGCGGCATTCTGGTTGTGAACGCAGCTGATGGCCCGATGCCTCAGACCCGCGAGCACATCCTGCTGGCGCGTCAGGTTGGTGTGCCTGCGCTGGTTGTTTTCATGAACAAAGTTGACCAGGTAGACGACGAAGAGCTGCTCGAGCTGGTCGAGATGGAAGTTCGTGAACTGATGAACGAATACGACTTCCCGGGCGACGACATGCCGATCATCGCGGGTTCCGCGCTGGCCGCCATGGAAGGCCGTGACAACGCAATCGGTGAAGACAAAATCCGCGAGCTGATGGCTGCTGTGGATGAGTACATCCCGACCCCGGATCGTCCGGTTGACGGTGACTTCCTCTTGCCGATCGAAGACGTGTTCTCGATCTCGGGCCGCGGTACTGTTGTGACGGGTCGTGTTGAGCGTGGCGTTGTGAATGTTGGCGACGAGATCGAAATCGTTGGCATCAAGGACACTCAGAAAACCACCTGTACCGGTGTTGAAATGTTCCGCAAGCTGCTGGATCGCGGTGAAGCTGGCGACAACGTTGGTGTTCTGCTGCGCGGTATCGACCGTGAAGCTGTTGAGCGTGGCCAGGTTCTGTGTAAGCCAGGTTCGGTTAACCCGCACACCAAGTTCGAAGC
>NZ_ML660044.1 GCF_007004645.1 Aliiroseovarius halocynthiae
TGAGCCTCCCCAACTGAACTGGTCCATCGTTATGTTTAGGAAACGGAGGACCACGAATGGCAAACAAGAGACCGAAGCCCGAAGAGATTGTCTCAAAGTTACGGCAGGTTGAAGTTCTGATGGGGCAAGGCATGTCCCGCCTTGATGCGATCAGACAGATTGGCGTTGTTGAACAAACCTATTACCGTTGGAGAAAGAAGTACGGCGGAATGGGCATAGATCAGTTGAAGGAACTGAAACGGCTTCAGAAAGAGAACGAACGATTGCGACGTGCGGTTTCTGATCTGACGTTGGACAAACTGATCCTGACGGAAGCCACAAAGGGAAACTACTGAGCCCCGCTCGTCGTCGTGCTTGTATTAACCATGTAGGCAACCAGCTGAACGTTTCCGAGAGACGCGCCTGTCGCGTGCTTGGACAACACCGGTCCACGCAACGACGCATCCCAAGAGGCCGCGCGGACGAGGACAGGCTGGTCGCCGACATGATCGAGCTGACCCGTCAATATGGCCGATATGGGTATCGCAGGATCGCTGCGCTGCTGAGAGGGGCTGGATGGTCCGTCAGTGATGGGCGGGTTGAACGGCTCTGGCGGCGAGAGGGGCTGAAAGTGCCAGTGAAACAACCAAAGAAAGGGAGGTTTTGGCTAAATGACGGCTCATGCGTTCGGCTACGGCCAGAATATCGCAACCATGTTTGGTCGTATGACTTCGTTCATTGTCGAACCGACGACGGCAAAGCCTTCCGGACGCTGAACATCCTTGATGAGTACAGTCGGGAATGTTTGGCTATCAGGGTCGAGCGGAAGCTGAACTCGACCGATGTAATCGACGTCCTGACAGACCTGTTCA
>NZ_ML660045.1 GCF_007004645.1 Aliiroseovarius halocynthiae
GCTTTATCTGCAGATCCCCAATCAGCAGGCTCAGGAACATAGTAACCAGCGCTTCTTTTTTAAGCGGCACCCAGATCTAAAGTCGAGTTAACAGTCCCCAGTGAAATTATAGTATAGGGCCCGCAGAACTTCATTGCCTGTTTCAGATTGCGCGATCAAGCACGGATCCCATTCGTGATAATAGATGAACTCTCCGCCTCCAAATTCCAGGAGGTCATACAGAATAGACTTTTGCACCTTCGGACGCCCGAAGTAATCTTTGATGCCTTTTGAGACTGTAGCGACGTCGGCATCCTCGAACTCCAAGCTTAGATGGCCGTTCGACAGTGTAAGTAACCTAAACGCCATAAGGCATATTCCTATCCGCAACTCTGGCTCATTAGCGCCTTCGCAAATGCAGCGTAAACTCAGATGTGCTTTCGCACAACTTCCCCAGCCGCCACTTCGCCCCTCTGCTATACCTCCGACGACGAAGTGGACTGCCCCATGGCCCGTATCGTCACCAGCCTGTGCGATTTCCCCACGGATCACGACACACTGCTCGTCGTCATACGGACTGTGCACTTAACGGGATCACAGCGCCGCAAGAAAACCTAGATCAGCTTTCTGAAAGCCCGTAACGCCAATGCGCAGC
>NZ_ML660046.1 GCF_007004645.1 Aliiroseovarius halocynthiae
GGCTGCGATCAGGTTCATGTCGTTCATAAGCCGCATCTGCTCTGCGGAAATGGATCCAGCTACGTCTCAGGGGATTTGGCTGAGTGGTTGCAGGACAAGGGAATGAAGCACTCGCGCGGTGCGCCGTATCATCCGCAAACCCAAGGCAAGATCGAGCGTTGGCATCAAACTTTGAAGAACCGCATCCTGTTGGAAAACTACTTCATGCCGGGTGATCTTGAGGCCCAGATCGAAGCCTTCGTCGATCACTACAATCACCAACGCTACCACGAGAGCCCGAAAATGACGCCCGCCGACGTCTACTTCGGGCGTGACACAGCCATTCTAAAGCAACGGGAAAGGATCAAACGAAAGACGCGCGAAACGCGTCGTTTGCATCACCGCCAGCACGCCGCATAATCAAACCAACCAGATGAGCTAAACTCTCTCTTAGGTTAGGCCGATCTTGCTCCCAAAAAACTGGCGACGGGCAAATCCGA
>NZ_ML660047.1 GCF_007004645.1 Aliiroseovarius halocynthiae
CCATCGGGATGATGGTTTCAGGTGCTGGCGGGCGATAGCCCAGTGCACTGTGGGGGCGTTTTTTGTTGTAGTGTCTCCTCCATTGCTCGATCAGAATTTGAGCTTCGCGCAGGTTGTAGAAGATCTCACCGTTGAGCAGCTCATCCCTGAACCGGCCATTTAAGCTTTCACAGTATCCGTTCTCCCACGGGCTCCCAGGTTCGATGTAAGCTGTCTTGGCGCCAACGGCGGCGATCCAGTCTCGGACAGCCTGGGCGACAAATTCCGGCCCGTTGTCAGAACGTATGAAACTCGGCGCGCCGCGAAGTATGAACAGGTCTGTCAGGACGTCGATTA
>NZ_ML660048.1 GCF_007004645.1 Aliiroseovarius halocynthiae
TCTCTTCAGGTTTGTGCCGAAGCACCAAGCTTAAAAACTTGCTTTCTCTGCTCATCTATTGGTTTCTTTAGATTCTGGTTTGATTGGCTCTTACCACGAAGCCTTTCTATTTGGAATTGGATGGGTGGTTCCAAACATCAGTGCAGGTCTAGCTTCCTTCTCCGACAAGTTTTCTTTTGTTTCGTTCGGTCTGCGGCGATCATGATTTCTCGCTTCGCGTTCAAGGGGCTATTGTGGTTCAATTCGGGTGCTGCGCATACTTCGTATGTCACGAGAAGTTATCGGGTTAAGGGGACATACTGAGCAGCCTCATCTGACTGGTCCAA